>NZ_CP080437.1:0-2400000 GCF_021216655.1 Clavibacter michiganensis | reverse complement strand
GCATCGTGATGTTCATGAGGACTGTAATCATCGGAGGAGTGGCCGGCGGAATGTCGGCGGCGATGCGGCTGCGTCGGCTAGACGACGAGCGCAACGTCGTCGGGCTCAAGCGTGGCCCGTCCGTGTCGTTCGCCAACAGCGGGCTCCCCGGGCGTGATATCGCAGAGGGCATCGCTGCTGCTCCAGACCCCGGACTCGCTCGCCGCCCGATTCCGCCTCGATGTGCGGGTGCGGCACGAGGTCAAGGCAATTCAGGCGAGCGCGAAGTCCGTTCGCGTGCTTGACCTCGACTCGGACGCCGAATACGTAATGAGGGTCCGACGACCTGGTCGAGGCGGTGGGCTCTGGAACGGCACCGGCCGGCAGAGACAGGGACATACCGTCCTCTACGCTGCGGAGCGTTGAGGACGTGGATCGCATCACGGCCGGCCTCGACGAGATTGCCGACGCGCACGCCAGGGTGGTCAAGCGGGCTTCGCCGGCCTGGAGGCCGTCGACAATCTTCTTACCCGAGACGTGCGGGGCACGCTCGTGCGGCGTAACGACAAGATCTTGTCGTTGCTGCATTCCGAGACGGCCACGCCGGTGCAAGGTGCACTGGAGGCGGCAGGTGCGGATCTGCGCACGGGGGCGGCCGTCTTCGGCGCGGCGCACGGGCACGCGCTCCTCTCGGCCGGTACGCGCGTGCGGGCCGATCTCGTGATCCATGCCGCCGGTGTCCACCCTGAGGCCGGGCTCGCGCGCGCGGCCGGACTGCTCCTCGGCCCAGCGCTAGCATTGCTGGTGACGATGGCAGGCCAGGCGAATCGGCACGGACGGCCAGCGGCGGACGACATCGCCGGCGACGCGACGACAGACGCTGCAGGCGTTCTCGCGACCGCGATCCGCGGTCTCTTTGGTCTCTTCGGTCTCACAATTGGCCCCGTTGGGCGGGACGAGAAAACCCTGATCGCCGCGAGGCGTGCGCATCGGGTCATTCATACGCACCCGGCATCCCAAGCGGGCTACTACCCGGGTGCACGGCAGATGGCAATCGAGCGCCTGGACGTGATCGCGGTCGCCATGAGCGCGAACATCACCGCGTCCGCGCCGTCACGGCTCGAGCTGGCCCATGCGCCGCAGTACGGTCCGCGAAGGACCCCGTCAACCTCTCTCTGATACGGCGCCGAGAACGCGGCCACCGGCTGCACCCTCCAGTGGCACGAGCTGGCTGTGCAATACCGGGCCTGTGGACAACTTGTCCCGTCGGGACCACCGGCGCAGTAGCATATTCGCTCGAATGTAAATCACGACAGCCGCATGTATGGACGCCGATTATGTAATCCGATTGCGTGCTGACTTTCCCGCCCGCACCAATAACCTGACAAGGACCATCAGTGAAATCGCACCTCCTCTCTGTAACCAAGCGCGCTCGGCCGCGCTCAGCCCACCGGCTCGCTAATGCAGCGGTGGGTGTCGGCGGCGCAATGATTATTGCCTTGTCAACAGGTGCCGGCGCCGTGTACGCCAGCGAAAACGAGGGGCAGAGCCACATCGCCACGGCGACCGATTCCTCCGAGGCGTCGACGACATACTGGACGACCGCACGGCAGGCACAGGCGATTGCGTCCAGTTCGCCAGAAGCCGACATGACGCCCGAGCTCTCCACTTCCGCAGTACAAACATCAGCTCGCACCCATGCACACGCGGTCCTCCCGTACGTTGGAGAGCTCTTCTTTGTTCAGGGCGGCAAAAACCGCGCATGCACCGCCACCGTAATCAACACACCCGACGGTGACACGATAGCCACAGCCGCAAGCTGCCTCATCGACCGCGGAGCCAAGACCGTATACCGACTCGCGACTTTCGTACCTTCCACAGACCATGCAGCAGCACCACAAGGCATTTGGCCGATCCGCGTGGCCGAAGCCACGCCACAGTGGAACGCAACGGGTGCAACGTCTGCGGACGTAGCGTTCGCAAAGGTCGCCGGCCCGACCGGCACCCACCTAAAGGACGCCGCCGGGTCCGTTCCGGCCGTATTCGACACTATTACACCCCCCGCTACGGAACTTCTCCGCGTGTTCGCGTATCCGCAGGAAAAACCATACAGCGGCCAGAAGCTCGTAGGCTGTGGTGCTATCGCGCATCGGCTCGCTGCGCCGTCGGCAGCACGTGAAATCGGGTGCGATATCAACGACGGCGCAATGGGAGGACCCGCTCTGTCGCCCGCTGGAGAACTACGGTCCGTGATCGCGCAGAGCTCCGATCAGCGAGTCGGAAAGCGAGGTCTGGTTCTGGCAGCATGGGGCACGGACGCCGCAACGACTCTTGCCGATCTGTCCAAGAGGTAGTCGCCGAAAGTTGGATTTGCACAGCGGCGGAGAAGGTCAGGCATCATAAGCGCGAGACCCGCACAGCGCATGCGTCGCTCAGCAGGAATAGTCCGCAGTCAGACTGATAGCCGTTTACAATGTGCGCTGACGAGAGGTATCCCGTGATGGGGTGAAGGGGAGGGCGCACTTGCGTCCTCCCCTTCACCCCTGTTCCAGGAGGTATTCGAGGCCGAGTACGCGGAGCAGTTCGCCGCAGCGGGCATCACCTACGAGCACCGCCTCATCGACGACATGGTCGCCGCCTCGCTCAAGTGGGAGGGCGGCTACGTCTGGGCCTGCAAGAACTACGACGGCGACGTGCAGTCCGACACCGTCGCGCAGGGCTTCGGCTCGCTCGGCCTCCGACCGAGGAGTTTCTCGCGTCGCTCGGGGAGAAACCGCAGACGCGCCTGGCCTGATCCGCCGGCGTCATCCGACACCGCCGCTCGCCGAGAGGCCCCGCCCCCGCATCGGGGGCGGGGTCTCGCCCATATCCGGGCGCGCGGCGCGTGTGCAAAGAGCCGATGGGGGCCGTGGATCCTTCCCTACGGTTCTGCCCATCGCCTCGACGACGTGACTCCGCGACTCCGGCCGGTGCCGTCCTGCGCACCTCGGGCTCCGCGGATCCACGAGCCGGCCGCGGTCGGCGATAGGAGGGAACAGCCATGCCCAGCCACTGACACCCGCTCCCGCCCGGCCGGAGGGCCCGGCTTCGCTCGGCACGTCCCCTCGCGGCCTGCGCGCTCGCCGTGGCGCTCGTCGTCGCCGGGGGATCCGCCGCCGGTGCCGCGGTCCTCCCGCAGGCCGCCGTGTCGCTCGACGCGGCGGACGGCCACTACCTCATCACGCTCAAGGACCAGCCGGCGGCGACCTACGACGGCACGCTCGACGGGCTCGCCCGCACGGAGGTCGACCCGGGGGCCCGACTCGACGCGCGGTCGGACGCCGTCGAGCGCTACACCGACCACCTCGCGCGGGCGCAGCGCTCCGTCGCCGACGCGATCGGCGTCACGCCCACCCACCAGTACTCCCTCACGACGAACGGCTTCTCCGCGTCGCTCACCGCAGCCCAGGTCCGGGCGCTGGCGCACGACGGCGACGTCCTCAGCGTCGAGCCCGACCAGACGCTGCACCCGCAGTCGACGCCCGCCATCCGCTCCCTCGGGCTCGAGGGCGACCACGGGCTCTGGGCCGCCGCAGGCGGCGCGGAGCACGCCGGCGCGGGGACGGTGATCGGCGACATCGACTCCGGCATCGCCCCCGACAACCCGTCCTTCGCGGGGAAGCCCCTCGGTTCGGCCCCGGGTGCCGAGCCCTACCGCGACGGGACGGGCATCGCGTTCCGGAAGGCCGACGGCAGCGTCTTCCACGGCACATGCGAGACCGGCGACGGCTTCACCGCCGCCGACTGCTCCACCAAGGTCATCGGAGCCCGATCCTTTGTCTCGGGGCGCGATGCGAGCGGTGTGCCCCTCGGGCCGCAGGAGCGGCGGTCTGCGCGCGACACGAACGGGCACGGATCCCACACGGCCAGCACGGCCGCCGGGGACGCGGACGTGCCCGCCGTGATCCACGGCCGCACCCTCGACACCATCGCGGGCGTGGCGCCGGCCGCGCGGATCGCCGCGTACAAGGTCTGCTGGGACGGCCCCGACCCCACGGTGGAGACGGACGACGGGTGCGCCGCCTCCGACATCATCGCGGCCATCGACCAGGCCACGGCCGACGGGGTCGACGTCATCAACATGTCGCTCGGCGGCGACGGCCCGTCGCCGGACGAGGAGCAGCGCGCCCTCCTGGGCGCCGCGAGCGCGGGCATCTTCGTGGCCGCGTCCGCGGGCAACAGCGGCCCGGACGCGAGCACGGTCTCGAACCTGGAGCCGTGGGTCACCACGGTCGCCGCCAGCAGCGTCCCCGACAACTACGCCGCGACGCTCACCCTGGGCGACGGCCGGAGGTTCGCGGGCGCGTCCCACATGGGCCCGTCGCCCGTGTCGGGCCCGCTGGTGCGAGCGGCGGCCTCCGGTGTCGCCGGCGCGACGTCCCCGGAGCTGTGCGGGAAGGGCACGCTGGATCCGGCGAAGGTGACGGGCCGCATCGTGCAGTGCGACCGCGGCGTCTCGGCGCGCGTCGACAAGAGCGCCGAGGTCACGCGCGCCGGGGGGATCGGCATGGTCCTCACCAACGTGAAGGCCGACTCGGAGGACCTCGACAGCCACGCCGTCCCGACCGTGCACGTGGACGTCGACGCCCGCCCCGCGATCGTCGCCTACGCCGCGAAGGCCGGCGCCACCGCGACGCTGACCGCCGGCGACACCTCGGGCGTGGAGCGACCTGCTCCCCAGGTGACCGGCTTCAGCTCCCGGGGCCCCGACCCGGCGGACGGCGCCGACATCATCAAGCCCGACATCACGGCACCCGGCTCGGGCATCCCCGCCGCGTACAAGGACGTCGACGGCCGGCCGGGCTTCGCCGCGCTCTCGGGCACGTCGATGTCGTCGCCGCACATCGCCGGGTTCGCGCTCGTCTACCTCGGCATCCACCCGACCGCGTCGCCGTCCGAGATCAAGTCCGCGATGATGACCACCGCGACCGACACGGTGGACGCGCAGGGGAAGGCCGTCACGGATCCGTTCGCGCAGGGCGCCGGCGAGATCGCGTCCGCGCGCTACCTGCACCCCGGCCTCGTGTACGCGAGCGGTCCGCGGGACTGGGCGGGGTACGCCGCGCAGACCGGGCTCGAGCTGCCGCATCCCGTGCCGGCGGTGCCGGTGTCCCAGCTCAACCTGCCGAGCATCGCGGTCGGGTCGCTCATCGGCGGCACGACGCTCACCCGCACCGTGACATCCCAGGCCGCGGGGACCTGGAGGGCGTCCGTGCAGGGCGTGGCCGGAGCCGACGTGACCGTCAGCCCGGCCCGGCTGACCTTCACGGCGCCGGGCCAGACGCGCACCTTCCACGTGCGCATCCAGGCGAAGGTCGGAGCGTCCACCGGCGCGTGGACGACCGGGTCCCTCACCTGGACGGGCCCCGGCGGGACCGTCCGCAGCCCCGTCGCCGTGCGGCCGCAGGAGCTCGGGGTACCGTCGTCGGTCTCCGGTAGCGGGACGAGTGGAAAGTTGGACGTGGCTGTCGACTCCGGAGTGACGGGGCGGATCGCGCTCGAGGCCTCGGGGTTGGCGCCGGCGCAGCGCCTTCACGACCCGTCCGGCACGCAGAGCGGGCCGACCGGATCGCTCGCGCCAAATAGGGAATACGCCATGCAGATCAATGTCCCCGCCAATGAGAAGGCACTCGTGGTCGATGTCGCCCCGCGAGATGGGGCGTCAGATCTGGCACTTGAGCTCGAGCGGATCGGCGACGGCGGCAAGCGCACGGTAATCGACGTCAAGATCACGCCGTCGCCGTCCGAGCGTATCGTCGTTCAAGCACCGGAGGCCGGTGAATACGTTGCGACTGTGGCGGCGGAGTCGGTCGCGGGCAGTGCGGCGATGACCGGCTTTGACCTAACCCGGTACGACGTGGTTGCGAGCGGTGGGCAGGGCGCTTTCGCAACCACGCCGGTGCAGCTCCCGGTGCAACGCGGTAAGAAGGCGACGTACGAAGCCTCTTGGTCCGGGCTTGCCGTTGGGTCCCGTTACCTCGGGCTCTTGTCGTACTCCGGATCAGACGCCACCACATTGTTCGACATCACAGTACCGGCAGACTCGACCGCGCCGTCGGCGAGTGCCCCGCTCGCGGCTACCTCCTACCGGATCAGACGCTGACGGCGTCCATCTGCTCCTGAATCAACTCGGGCACGACTTTCGCCAGGAGCTGTGGCTATCGACTGGAAGGCCAATTGGGGCAGGACGGAATCTGCGCTGCACGACACTGCGCGGTGGCCGGAACGACGCTTAACGCGGACTCACGGCCACCGTGCGGGCTTTTTGACCGGCCCGACTACGAGCGGCATCGTTCCCCGCTCTGCGGTTGTGCGCCTCTGACAGGCGGCCACCCTATCGGAGCTTGTCAGCTACCCAAATGCGGTAAATAGTTTGTATTAGCCCACAAACGCCCCCGCGTCAACTGTTGGGCCGCCTTTGAGGGCACGACGTGCGCGGCTCACCTTGGGCTCATTAGGGAATAGCTTCCCGGCCACCTCACCAACCCTCACAGTCGCGGTCGTGCACAGGTCGGCAAGGTTGGGCTGTGCCCTTCCCGACAGCCCCCGCCTCGCGCTCACGCGCCCGCGCCGCTGCCACGTTGCCCAAGCGGCTGCTAGTGACCAAGCGCGCCTCCGGCACTAACGGGTGGATGAGCTCGTGGGGCACGAACGCGCATGGCGAGATCGCCGACTGCCCGCCGCCAGCCGGCTAGGCCCGCTACCGTCAACCGCGACGCCGGAGCGGAGACGCCCCCTGCTCACGCTCGTCGACGGAAGACCACCATGATCTCGCCCAACCCTGCCTTGCCTACCCCTCCGCACGCCCCGACCGCGCCCGGCCGCGGCGCCCGCCTCTCCCGGTTCCTCAGCCCCGACACCACCGGCGGGATCCTCCTGCTCATCGCGACCGTCCTCGCGCTCGTGATCGCGAACAGCCCCGCCGCGGACCTCTACGAACGCGTGCGTGGCTTCACGTTCGGTCCCGAGGCGTTGCACCTGGACCTCAGCGTCAGCGCATGGGCGGCCGACGGGCTCCTCGCGATCTTCTTCTTCGTCGTCGGTCTCGAGCTCAAGCAGGAGTTCGTCGCCGGATCCCTCCGCGACCCCCGCGTCGCCGCGCTGCCTATCGCCGCGGCTGCGGGCCGCGTCATCGTGCCTGCCGGCATCTTCACTCTCATCAACCTCGGCGCCGGGCCCGAAGCGCTCCGGGGCTGGGCCATCCCCGGAGCGACCGACATCGCGTTCGCCGTGGCCGTGGTCGCAGTGGTCGGCAGGCGCCTTCCCCCGGCGCTGCGGACGTTCCTGCTCACTCTCGCCGTGGTCGACGACCTCCTCGCGATCACGATCATCGCCGTCTTTTACACGGCCGGTATCGCGTTCGTGCCTCTGCTGCTCGCGTCGGTGCCACTGGCCGTCTTCGGGATCCTCGTGCAGCGCGGCGTGCGTGCCTGGTATGTGCTCATCCCGCTCGGCGTCGCCGCGTGGGCGCTCGTTCACGCGTCCGGGATCCACGCCACCATCGCCGGAGTCGCTCTCGGCCTCCTCGTCCCCGCGATCGCGACCGCCCGTGCCGGTGTCACGCACCGCGGCACCGCCGGGCGCGAGGAGCGGCACGCGCTCACGCACTATTTCGCTGAGCGCTGGTCCCCCATCTCGTCCGGCATCGCGGTCCCCGTATTCGCGTTCTTCTCCGCCGGCGTCACCGTCGGCGGCCTCGAAGGCCTCACCTCATCGCTCACCGACAGCGTCGCCGTCGGCATCATCGTCGCCCTCGTGATCGGCAAAGCCGCCGGGATCACCGGAGCGTCGCTCCTCGTGGCCCGCCTGCCCGGCATCCGCCTCGACCCGACGCTGCGATGGCCCGACGTCCTCGGCCTCTCCTTCGTCGCCGGCATCGGCTTCACCGTTTCGCTCCTCGTCGGCGAGCTCGCGTACGGCACCGGCAGCGCGCAGGACGACGCGGTGAAGGTGGGCGTGCTGATCGGATTGCTCACGTCGGCTGTCATCGGCGGCACGCTGCTCGCTCTCCGCGGACGATGGCACGCTGCTGCCTCGCTCCACGAGCCGGTTCCCGCGGCTGTCCGGTAGGGGATCCTTGCCCGTTCATCAGGCAGTACCAGGCGTGTCGGCCGAGCTTTGCTTCGCTAGCGGCCTGCGTTGTAGTGGTTCTGGATCTGCGTGGCGGTGAGGGTGGTCGAGTAGACGGCGGCGTACCTCATGCTTCCGGTGAAGTACCGGTTGCCGGCGGCCGGCCAGGTGTCGAGGTTGTCGTAGCCGATGCGCCACCATCCGGTCGTGTTCTCCGCAGCCCGGAAGGAAGTGTTCGCCGCGACCTGCCTGCCGTCGAGCCACAACGTCATGCCCGCGGTCGGTGACATGGTCGCGACTACGTGATGCCCCTGATGATCGAGGAGGCTGCGAACAACGAGTCAACGACGAAGGACAGCGTTTTTCGCCGTCAATGGCCCACTCCCCCGCCTCAGGCCCTTCAGGCGTCAGGCGGGTTGTCGCTCTATGAACGCGGCCATCCACGGGACGGTGAAGGCGATGCGCCCGTGCTCGGGTGCGTAGATGATGCCCTTGTCGGTGAGGTTCTGGCGGATCTTGCTAAGGCGCTGGGTGGTGCGGTCGAGGCGGCGTGCCACGTCGGCTGTCTTGGATCCGGTGTCGCCGTCGGCGGCCATGGCGCGCAGGTACTCCTTCTCGAGGGGTGTGGCGCGGTCCCATCGGGTTCGGTAGAAGCCGTCGTCGAGGTGGCGGAGGGCGAGCCCGGCGCCGTTTTGGGCGTCATCGCGGGAGATCGGTGATGACGCTGCCTCGAGCCATGCCTCGGAGCCGTACTCCTGGAGGAAGTAGGGATATCCGCCGGTGAGCGTCACGACGAGGTCGATGGCGTCGTCGGTCCACGTGACGCCTTCATCGGCAGCGGGCACCGTGAGGGCATCGGCAGCCGCGTCGGACTCGAGTTCGCGGATGTGCCGGTACTGGAAGAGGCGCTCGGAGTAGGACTTCGCTTCGGCGAGGCGGGTGGGCAGGCTGGGCAGCCCGGCGAGGACGAAGAGGACGGGTCGTTGTCGTTGGGAGGCGCGGTGGGCGACGGTGCAGATGGCGACGAGTTCGTCCGCGGTGAGGTCTTGTGCCTCGTCGATGAGGATCGCGAGGCCGAGTCCCTCGTCGTGCACCGCGTCGAGGATCCCGTCGACGACGGTGGTGAGGTCGAGTTCGATATTGCCCGAGTCGGCGAGCTCGGCCTCGATGTCGTCGAGCGTGAGTCCGAATGTGGTGGTCCCGTCCGTGTCCACGCGAGCGGAGAAGGACAGGGCGGTCTTCAGCGCGCGGAGGAAGGGCCGTTTGCGGTTGCGTCGGGCGATACGGGCGACGTGGCTCTGGAGGGTCGAGGAGAGTGCGCCGCGCATGGATGTCCCGGCAGCCGCTTCGACCTGGGCGACGATCCACCCGGATGCTTCGGCTTCGGCGGACATCTGGCTCAGCAGGACGGTCTTGCCGACGCCGCGGAGTCCGTAGAGGACGAGCGAGCGTGGTGCCCGGCCAGCGGCAGCGCGTGCGACCGAGACGCGCCACGCCTCGAGCTCTGCGTCCCGGCCGACGAGCGCGGGTGGCCGTGCGCCGGCGCCGGGCGCGTAGGGATTCGTCGTACCGTCCACGGTAAATCTCCCCTTGACTCTCTTGATCTGTCAGATCTTGACAGACATCGGGATACACCGGGAGACCGACTCCAGCATTCTTCCGCTCGAACAGGGCGGGCGCTCAACTACTAGCAGAGCGCTAGCGATCTGCATGCACGCGATCTGTACTGCCGTCGGAGCGGCATCCCGACTGATCCGGCGCCGCAGTTCGCGAGACCCGCGTGACAGCCCTGCGCGTCAGCTGGCGGATGCGACCTCCGCGGACAAGCACCTGCACAGTGAGGTCGAGACTCCCACCACTCCCCCACACTGCACGCCCACACTGGCACACACACGCACCGGACGCTCACCGGCGCCACCAAGACCCACCCCCAGTCCTGCGGAAGACCCCTGACCCATCCGCCAGCCATGGCAGGCGCGCCTTCCGCTAGTGCTTGCTATCATATAGCTAGCATCCTGATAGCACCCCAAGTCAGCGGCTGAGGTGTTCTTCGCGGAGGACCTCGAGCCCTCGGCGCAGCGCACGAAGCGTGGTGGCGTGATGCGTGCGCTCTTCTAGGGCGGCGACCTCAGCGAGGAGTTTCGGGAGGTCCTCGTTCGGGTAGCGGATGAGGGCGTTCTTGGGCCAGGCGCGCTGCTCCCCCGGAGCCGGCGCCGGTTGACGATCGCCGGAGGGTGCGACTGCCGGCACCGCAGGTTCCGCAGCGGGCGCCGGCTCGTTGCTGCGCGCCTCGGCGGCGGCGCCGAATGCCTCGATGCGGGCTTCGCGGTCACGTTCCTGCTGGGTCCTCTTCTTGATGGCCATTACGCCGTCACCTCCGCTGCCAGTTCCTGGATCTCTGCTCGTGCCTTCGGGTTGCTCCACTCGACGACGCCGCGTCCCTCGCCGATGACGTCGCGATACGCCTTGCGCTCGAAGACGACGGTCTGCAGCGGGCGCAGTTCGGGGTAGTCCGAGAGATAGTCCTCCGAGTCGGCCCGTTCGGTGACTCCGGGGTTGGTGGGAACCTGGGTCAGGAGGCTGCGGACGTCGAGCCCCGGGTTGAGGTCCCGTGCCTGCTCCACGAGTTCGCTCATGTGCGGCAGGGTGTCGAGGTCGAACTGAGACGGCCGGACGGTGACGATCATCTTGTGCGCGACGACCATGCCGGTGCGCATCTCCTTGCTGTCCTTACCTGCGACGTCGACGATGACGACCCCGTACCTGCTGTCGAGGTCGTTGAGGGTGCCGCTGATGTTGCCGAGCTTCTCGATGCAGGCGATGGCGGGCGTGAGGCCAGCCGCTTCGCGGTCGGCGTGCCAGCGAGCGGAGGAGCGCTGCACGTCGGCGTCGACGAGGACCACGTCACTCCCCCGTCGGGCGTACTCAGCCGCGAGGTTGGTCGCGATCGTCGACTTCCCTGCGCCGCCCTTTTGGCTGCCGACTAGAAGAATCATGTAGAGGCGTTCCCGTCTGTAGCCCTTGCATAGTACTAGCGCCTTGCTAGCAGAGTCATAGTACTAGCCCCATGGCCGACGGAGGGGAACTGGGTTGGTCTGTGTAGACGGCTCAGCCGACGCAGCGCCTCAGGGATACTGCTATGCAAGTGCTAGCACTACAAACGCGAGGAGTCAACACAGTGAGTGCCACGGAACCCCTCTCTGGCGGTAATTCTGCTCCGGTTATATATCGTCAGGGGAATGTCGTTTATAAATCGTCGCACGAGTCTACTCCGGCCGTCGGGCGCCTCTTGCGGTACCTTGAACAACGAGCGCCAGGTTTAACGCCGCGATTTAGTGGTGTGGGAGACGACGGACTGCAGCGCTTAGAGTACATCCCTGGTCACCTCCTCGCCGACCAAGGGCGTCTTTCAGACACGGCTCTACGGGACGCAGGTGCGGCAATCCGCGAATTACACGACGCCCTGGAGTCGTACAAGCCAAATGCGATGGACAGATTTTACCCTAGCTTTCCTACGGAAGCTGGATCTATACTGTGTCACAATGATCTGTCGCCCTGGAACTTCATTCTCCGACCCGATGGCTCTATGTGTATCATCGACTGGGACGGCGTCGGTTGGGGGACACGTGAATGGGACCTGAGGTACGCGATAAAGACGTTTGTGGGTCTCGAGCCTGGTACTGGAGTTGCGAACAACGGTATACGAATGTGTATCTTTCTTGACGGGTATCGTTGGAGTGGATCGCCCGATTTGATACTTTCCAATGTTCTTCTTCGAACAGAATCTATGCGTGATTTGCTCGAAACGGGAAAGCGGAATAATACGCCTCCTTGGTCACGTTTATACGATGAAGGGCACTGGGGTTATTGGTCGGATTGCTATGACTACATTGCAAGCAATATGGAGCACTGGCGGGCGCCCCTATTCCGTCGCGGTATTGAATAGTCGCGCCGGTGGCATCAGGTAATACAATGGGCGTGTTGCTTCTTTATGTCTTATAGTCGGGGCGGTAGATTTTTTTGGAGATATAACGTGCGGAAACATCTGGCAAGCGCGAGTACCATTGTATTCGACTTGGCTGGCACCCTCACACCTTCGGTTCCGGCTTTTGCAAAATCCACTGCATGGGAGGCATACGCGTCAGTTGTGCGACCGGCGGACGTTGAAGCGTCGGTTTTGGCATTAGAGGCGGCAGAGGACTCCGCTCGAGTAGCGTGTGTAGAAAGAGGCAGCTCCTGGTCATTTCGCCGGGTATTAGCTGACTCGAGCATGCCCTATCGACTTGAAGCTGTTGAGGCATTTATTGATACTTGGCGTCCGTGGCTACGTGTACCAGCGGATATATCTTCGCGATTGCGAATAATTCACGACGCCGGATACCGTGTTGGTTTGGTCAGTAACACCATTTGGCCTGCCGATTTGCACGGGCGCCTGCTTGAGGCTGACGGTGCACGCGCGTCGTTCGACTCGACTGTCTACTCGTCTTCTACACCATGGGCGAAACCCAACCCGCGTATTTTCGCTTATGCGCTGCGGGAGCTGGGGTGCGACCGTGCGTCCGACGCCTTGTTTGTCGGGGATAGGACTTTTGAGGACTTAGATGGTGCGCATTTGTCCGGGATGAAGGCTGTGCTTGTGGGCAATGAGCCTGAGGGCGCCCGCAGCGAGTCAGAGCAACGTTGGGATATTCGGGCTCTGCTGGATGGGCTTATCACTCGGTCCATATAGTGAAATGATGTAGTCCGTCGAGGGTATTGCGCATCGGAGGCCCCGCGAGGGCCAGGGCTGTCCCGTGGTCAGTTGCAGGTCTTGGGGGTGTGGTCGATCGCGGCGCGGTGCGCGTCGTCGGTCGTGAGCGCGGAGGCGTGGAGCACGAACGCGAAACGGGTGACGTACATGCAGTAGTAGCCGGCGGCCGGTGGGAGCCACGTCGCCGGCCCGTGGTCCGACTTCGCCTCGTTCGTCGGTCCGTCGATGGCCTGAAGATTGTTGAAGTCGGTCGCGAGCTGCTCGCGGCGGTCCCCCGTCCAGGCGGCGGCGCCGTGCTGGCACGCCCACCCGAGGGGTACGAGGTGGTCGATCTGCACGGCCGCCCTGGTGGCCTTCCCGCGGGTGAGGTCGATGCTGCGGCCCGTGTAGACGTCAGCGAGGTGGCCGGTGGCCACGGTGCAGCCGGGATCCGCCATCGTGTACGTGATCGCGGTGAGATCGCGGGCCAGAACGTCGTTGCGCTGGTCGCACCCGTTGTATTCGGTATCGGCCCAAGAGGGCCCGTACGCGGCACGGTCGTAGTTGGGCGTCCGGGTGTGCGCGTCAACGAGCGAGCGCACCGACGGCGCGTCGACCGCTCCTCCGCGGACGAGGCCGGCAGCGGTCAGGGCGTCGACCACAGGACCGCTCGCGGCCGTGCGGGGTCCCGCTGTCGCGCTATCGGCCGGCTCCTGCAGGTTGCCGAGGCCGCTGCCGTACCGGCCCCCGGCGAGGCCGCCGATGCTGAGGAGCACGGCGGCGAGGAGGTACAGGCGGCGCGTGCGGCCCCTCACTCGTCACCCCGTGCCGGGTTCGCGGCTGCGCTGGCGACGTTCATGATTTCGACAACCAGTTCACGGATCCGTAGGTCACCGGCCAGGCCCGCGGTCTCGAAGGTCTCGGCGACCATGAGGTCGATGTCGCGGGCGTCGCTGTTGCACTCGAGCGCTTTGACGACCCGGGTTCCATCTCCCCGGCGGCGGCGCCTGTGGGCTGCCGGTGCTCGACGGCGTGGCGGGCGCCGCTCCTGGCGGTCTCGTACGCGCCGTAGACGTCGATGACGAGCTGGGTGTCCTCGTCGGCGCCGGGCGTGCTGCCCTCAGCGCTTCCGGTCAGTGAGTCGAGCATCGCTACTCCTCGCCCGCGGTCGTGGTCGTGGACGTGGACGCGGTGCGTCGGGCGATGGTGACGTCCTGGCCGAAGAAGCTGGCGCCGATCTCGTCGACGAACACCTTGTGCTGCAGGATCGTGCCCTTGTCGCCCTGGAACTCGCGCACCGTGTAGGCGCCGCTGAACGTGACGCGGATGTTGCCGCAGGCCTTCGCGGTCGCAACGAGGGCGACAGCTTGCGTGCCGCTGACGGCGAGCTCGTACCGGATCGGCGGGCCCTGGACCCAGGTCCCGTTCTCGTCCTGGAACCGGTCGTTCACGATGACGGCGGCGTAGGTGTACGGACCCTTGGGCCCCTGGCGGAGGACGGGGGTGCCGGCGAGGTTGCCGGTTCGGCTGATGTGGCTCATGGTGCGGCTCCTGTTCGTGTGGGTGGTGCCGGACGGTGCGGTGGACGGTGCAGCCGACGGGGCCGAGGCCGCCGACGTCGTGGCGGGAGTGCTGGGGGTCACGCGCTGTGATGCGGGGTCGATTCCCCAGGATCGGAGGGCGTCGTCGACGGTGATGGGCTGCGCGGCCTCCCACGCAGCTCGGCGTCGCTCTTCCAGCTCCTCGCGGGTGACGATGGCCCGGTTCTGCGGGCGACGCTCGTCGCCGTACGGGGCGCGGTAGTACCGGTCGGCGAGATCCTCCATGGCGGCTCGGCCCTCGATGATTCCGATCTCGCGGCCGAGGTCGAATGCGAGCTCCTGCTCGGATGACAGCTTCTGCGTATCCATCACAACGTCTCCTAGAGAAGAGATTCTCACTGGCAGCTATCGCACTGGAGAAGATCCATCGGGTCGACGGAACGACATATTCGTCGACGGTGGAGGTACCGATGGCCTGTGCGAGGTTCTGGTCGTTGGCGCTGGTGGTGTTCATCGGAGCTCCGTTCTCGTCGTTGCCGCTACGGTTGCTTTCCCTATATAGAACAATACGGTATCGGAGGCACTGAATGCAATACTTTGGGGCATTCTTCTTGGGACTCTGGTGCATTTCCCACGAGCTTGAAATACATATCTGGCCCTACCGTGCGCGGGACTCCCAGAACATTCCCGCGGCGAACTAATTGGCGCGTTGCGTGGTACAGGGGACTGTTGTGCGCGCATCCCTCGCATGAATCTGGGACCGATGTGGGGACTGTGGTCGATGACATTGGGGGGTGAATGACTGCGGGAGGGCTGGATATCCATCAGCGCTCTGGTCCGGTGCTTTCGACAACGGACGGCCGCCCTGGGGGAGCCTGCTGCGCCCTTCTCACCAGGTCGTCGCTGCCCGCCGCGGAGCGGCTACCAGCCCTCTCGCCGGCGTGCGCCGGGCGGCCAGCATGGGTCCGCACGACGTCGCCGAAACTGGGGCTCGCCCGGTCTGCCCTATCGGACTGGCCGGGAGCCACAGATCACGCGATGACAGGGAGGGTCGCGGGAGTCGTCTGGTCAAGCACTGCGGCGGCCGGCGGCCGCGAGTACGCGGGGTGCGGGCTGGGCGCCGGGGGCTGCCGCGCCTGGGGACCGGCGAGTTCGTGCACGAGCTCGACGTCTAAACCGCCGTTGACCTGGCTCGCGTCCAAGACCCGTCGAATGACTACCCGGGGAACACGGCTATGGGTGCGTCGCTGTGGTCGCAGCCAATCTCCTGCGCACATGTCTTGAGCGACGACCTTCGAGGCGCGTGCCCCGCAACGAACCCCTGCGTCACCCTCCGCTCAACCGGCGCACGGCGCTGCCGCGCCTGGGGAGTACTAGATCCAGGTGTGCACCGAACGAGAGATCCTCTGACCAACGTCTCCTTGAACGCACGCCCTTCTACTGGCGTCGAGATGCCCCCAACGACCTCTGAAAGAAAGAAGCCCCTCATGCCCAAAGGCTCTGATTACCCCTCCCGTCGTATCCCCGCATCCGACCGGATGCCCCAACGACGCCGACAATACAATCGCTTTTTTAGGCTGTTTGTACTCAGCTTGCTCTTGTCCGTGACTCCGGCTGTGACGACAGCGATACCAGCCCAGGCTGTCGGCTCTAATCGCACCTCTCTACCCATTGTCGCAGGATCGGTACTTACGTTTCATTCACCCACCCCACCCCACCCGGCACGTACAGTGCGGACGTGCGGTGCACTGCGGGAGCGGTGCTGAAGAGCACGACTCTGTACTCGAGAATACTCCCATTTGCGGCCGCTAAGAGATACATCCCCACCGCGAAGCACTGCGGTGACCTTAACGCGGATGTCTACGCAGGAGATACGAATGTAGGAAAAGTGATCTGGCAGTCTCCAGACAGGGACCTTGAGCTTGTTGAAGTGGATCCTGTTGTGTCGAGAAGTACACATTGTTCAGGCACTCCCAGCGGTGCGCCCCGGTGCAGTATTGTTCAGTCTTACACGCCGCGAGCGGTCGGAAAGATACTTTTGAACCTGCCGTTCAGTAACTTTGAACGGGCAGTCCCGATAGCCGGAACAGGTGACCCCAATAGTACGCAGTCCATTTGCATATCCGGCTATGTGACTGGCGTGAACTGCACGTTCAAGCTTGTAACGCTACCACCGACGGAGGAGGCGCAGGCTCGGTCGCGCGGACAGAAGGTAATTCGCAGCGGAAGCAGGGGATCGGAACCCGAGGATTCAGGCGGGCCGGTTTCCAGCGAGTCGGGCGTACTGTTCGGCATTCACCATGGGTCGGCCGACCCCACGCGGTTCAAGAATGTATCCATCTACACTCCAATTTCTGAGTTCTTTCGGGAGCAGCCAAACTATGCCATAGCGCCCTCGAGCTAGGGGGGTGCCGTCGATGGGGGGAGCGCGAGGGGATCGCCCCTCGCCGGGCGCCCGCGGCGGCCGTGGTGCCCGGGCGGGGCGGGGCGCTCCTGGCCAGGAGCGCCCCGCTGCCGCTACGCGGCCTCGGCCGGGTCGGGCTCCGGGTCCTCGGAGGGATCAGCGGTGATGGGCTCGTGGCCGTCCTCGACGGTGGCCGTGTCCACTTCGGCGGCGTCCGTGTCCGTTTCCGCGGCCGCGGTGTCCGCGTCGGCATCGTCGGCATCGTCGTCCGCGTCGCGCGCGGCGCGGCGCTTCTCGTCGGTGTTGACGATGAGCTGCTCGACCTCGCTCAGCGGGTACCCCCAGGCGGCGAGCTGTCGGAGGTACTCGGCGACCTCGGGCTGGGCGCTCCGCCACGACTCGCGACTGACCGACGCCTCGATGCCGCCGAGGACGACGGCGAGGGCGACGTGCTGCGCCTTCGTGGGCGTCGCCGCGGCGTACTGCCCGAGGGCGTCGCTGTAGTAGCCGCGCTCACGCGCAACGCCGAGGAACTCGTGCGCGAGCGGGCTGCCTTCCTGGACGGCGCGGCCAACCTCGTGGCGGTAGGTGGTGAGCCCGGCCGCGATGACCTGCACGGCGTTCTTCGGGAGGGCCTTCCGCGTGACGAGCGACGCGACGAACGTGCGGCGCACGGTCTCGGCGTTGTCCCATGCCTTGTTGTTGGCGATGACCCTCCGGCGCTCGGCCTTCTGCTCAGCCTTCTGCTCGTCGGTCATCGTGACCTCGGCCGGGGTCTCGTGCTGGCGTCGGCGGAAGCCGACCGCTTCGGGGTCCCGGAGGTAGTAGGTCGCCTCCGGGCCGTCGAAGTAGTCCACGATCCGTGCGCCGCGGCCGTCGAGGGCATCCATCTCCTCGGCGCTCAGCCGCGGGTAGCGACCGTCGGCGGTCACGAGCTGGAAGACGGGCACGAACGCCTCGTGCTCGGGGTTCTCGTGGTCGACGATCACGTAGCCGCGGCTCTCGTGGTCGGTGATCGCCGCCTGCAGGGCCTCGCGGCGGGCGCGCTCGTCGCGGGCGCGCTGTAGCTCGTGCTCGAACTGCGCGGGCACGGTCACGGCGGTCTTGATGAGCGCTGCCCGGGTCTCCTCGTCGTCGTCGAGCTCGACGAGCCCGGCGGCCTGGTCCAGCGTCAGCTGGTGCGCGGTCATCGCGTCGGCCGCGGCGGGCGTGTTTGCCACCTGCAAGGTCGTCTTGACCGTCGCGGTCTTGGTGCCGGTGCGCTTGGAGATCGCCGCGGGCGTGAGTCCGGCGAATTCGAGCTGCTTGAACGCGACCGTGCGGTCCGCGTCGGTGAGGGCCAGGCGCTGGTCGTTCTCCACGAGCTGCTGCACGATCCGCTCGGCGGTGGCCTCGTCGCCGTCGATGATGTGGACGGCGATCGTGGCCAGGCCGACCTCTCGCGCGGCGAGGGTGCGGCGCTGTCCGGCCCGGACGAGCACGCGGCCCTCCGCGTCGCGGCGAGCACGGACCGGCGTCAGGACGCCGTTCGCCCGGATGCTCTGCACGAACTCCCGGTTGAGGTCCGCGCTGGGGCGCACGTTCTCCTCGATGATGAGCGTGTTCGGGTCCAGGTACTCGATGACCCCGACGGGACTGGTGGTGTTCTCGGTAATTGTCACGTGTGTTCTCTCTTCCACTCGTTTTTTTGCCGTGAAGGCGTTTTTACGCCTTAGCGACCGGAGGGCGTAGTGCAACCCGAAGGGCGGTGGGGGAGAGAATTTCGGGGCGAAATAAGGGAGCTTGCGACCGCGTCCCGAAAATCTCGGAGGAGCCAGCGGCGCAGCCGCTTGCGCGGAGCCCGCAGGTGGCTACGAGGGAGCGCAGCGACCGAGCCGCCGAAGGCTTCACGGCCAAAAAACGGGCCCGCAGGGCCCAGAGAGGGGCGCCGCGCAGCGGCACAGATGAGGCCAACAGCGCCGCATCGCGGCTCCGCCCAAGCGTCGCCCGCCATGCTGGACGCAGCGCACGAGACGGCGGACACCACCGCCGTATTCACCCTCGTTTGCCGGCGCGCACATCGTCCTCGCCGATGTGGACGTCGTGCTCGCCGTCCCCGGCACCTAGCCCTTGGTGGGTGTGCCGGCATGCCGGCACACCCACCCCGAGCGCAGGACCGCGGCACCACCACGGTGCCCAGGTGCGAGTCGGCGACGCGTCGACGTCGTGGCGCTCGGGCTAGCGCTCGAGCGCGTCGTCCCCGCGGGCACGGTGAGGCTCGTGAGAGGTCACACTCGTCGACGACGACCCGCGATGCGGCGTACTGCGCTCGTCCGGGTCGATGCCCGCCGTGCGGAGCATCTCGCGCTCGGCGAGGTCACGGCGGCTGTAGGCCGGCGTCTCGCCTGCGTCGCGGGACGGCGCCTGCTCGCGCCCAGCGGTGCGCGCCGCGCCGAGCGGCGCCGCGCCCTCGGAGCCCCGGGTCGAGGCCGTGTCGATCAGGTGCGCTCGGAGGTAGCCGGCGAGGGGGCGGTCGGTGCCGGCGATCGCCTGCAGGCGGTGGTGGCGGAGCTCGTCGACGTCGATGCTCGCCCAGTCGATCGGGTGGCCGGCCCGCTGCGCGAGAACGGCCACGAACATGGACTGGCTGCGGGTGTTGCCGTCGCGCCAGGGGTGGATCGCAGAGAGCTCGCCCCAGCGGTCGGCGAGACGCTTGGTGAACGTGTCGGCGTCGAGCCCGGTGAGGTAGTCCTCGCGCTCGAGCTTGCGGAACAGCGTGTCGAGGTTGGCCTCGATGAAGTCGGGCCTGCAGTACGGGATCCCGGTGCCCGTCGCCTGGACGTCGACGTCGCGGATCCGGCCGGCGATCCCCGGGAGGAGATCCCCGAACATGCGCACGTGGATGCCGCGGAGGTACTCGATGTCCAGGCGCTCCGGGGCGGGCTCGGTGTAGATCTTCGCGAGCACGAACGACGCGACGTCGTTCATGGCCTCGTCGAGCTGCGCGTGGTCGCGGATGCCCGCCGCGTTGATGAGGACGCCGCCGCTGCCCGGGTACGTGTACTTGTCGTCGACGCTCATGCGGTCGTCAGGGCGACGCCGGCGCTCAGCGCTGGCGGAGGGGAAACCCGTACTTCGCTGCGACCTCCGCGCGAGCCTCGTCCTCGGTCAGCGTCCCCTCGAGGACGCTCCGGGCCCGGCCGAGCGCCTCGGCGTTCGGGAAGTGTCCGGCGAGCTGCTGTGCCTTCTCGACAAGCGCCATGCCCTGCTCGACGTCGACCGTCGGCGCACTGCGCTGCGTGATCTTGGTGCCCATGGGAACCCCCCTGCTCACCTGTAATTATACGGGTTGTGAGCGCTGTCCGCGCGGGAATCGTGACCCCGTGAGGGCCCGGTTACGAGGGGCTGGACGGGCCTCGCCAATCACGACGTGGTCATGCCCGGGCGAGCCCGCTGAGCGTGATCCAGATGCCGCGGTCGCGGAACGCGCGAGGGCTCTCCTCGAGCGCGATCTGGCGGTAGATGTTGGGCGTCGACGCCCACCACTGGCCGGGCTTCACGGTCCGCCACGCATCGTGGATCCAAAGCGGGGCTGCCCAGCCGTCCCGCTCCG
Source organism: Clavibacter michiganensis (assembly GCF_021216655.1). NCBI lineage: Bacteria > Bacillati > Actinomycetota > Actinomycetes > Micrococcales > Microbacteriaceae > Clavibacter > Clavibacter michiganensis. The sequence continues at coordinate 2,379,646 of NZ_CP080437.1, read as the reverse complement.
CGAGGTAGTCCGCCAGCGCGGCGAACGCCGCGTCGAGCTCGACAGATCCGGTCGGGGCCGGCGGCTCGGTGAACACCTGCGCGCCCAGCTCCGTGCCGCCGCGCAGGCAAGTGGACGTGTAGTCGTCGAGGGCCTGAAGGACGCCGAACCGCCAGCCGGCCGTCGCCGGCTCGCCGGCGTCAACGAGCTCGGCGGCGTCGCGGGCAGCGCCCACCGCGGTGTGGAGCACCCCTGCGGAGCTCCGCGGTGCCGGCGGGGCCAGCTCCGCGAGCCGGATCATCTCTGTCACCGACAAGATCTCGCCTTGGAACGCCACACCCCACCTCCTTCTACATCCGGCCTCGCCTTGCCGGCTCCTGCTCCGGACACGGGCCGTGTGTGTCAGCCGCTCGCTACATCTTGACGCGATGCGACGATGACCGCACGACCCTTGAAGACCACACCTCCATCGACGCGGTTCTCATCCTCGAAGCCCTGGCCCGGCTGGTTCGCCTCCCGGGAGTGGGCGAAACCGAAGACAATGAGACATGCGCAGCCCGCATCGACGGCGCCGCACAAGCTGTCATCCGCGACGCTGGCATCACCGCCGAGGATCTGAACAAGGCACGGCAGGAGACCGCCGCCGAGTGGGAGGTCGGCATGATCTTTGCGCTGCTTCCCGGTGACGAGGTCTTGAGGTTCTTCGCGGACCTGCTCAGGACAGCGCGACGGTTCGGGCCGAGGATCTTCACAGCGGAGCCCCCGGAGACCGCGCGCTGATGACCACCACATGACGACGGCATCACCTACTCAAGGAGGAGAACGGGCATGACCAACTACGACGAGCTCGCTGTGCGCGCCGAGCGCGGTGAGCTCGCGCTCATCCCCGGCACCCAGAGGCGCAGCCGCGCCGCCCGCACGGAAGCCCAAGCCATGCTCATGGACGCCACCGGCACGGACAGCCTCACCGCCGCCATAGCCGTCGCTCTCGGCCGCCCGCGTCTTAACGAGTAGTCGCCGGCCGAGTCGAGGACCCCAGCGGTGAGGTCGACGACCGGATCGTCCGCTCAGCTCTTCCTCCCCCAGCCCTTCCGTCGGACGCGCCACGCCCCGGCCAGACGGGACCAAGGGGCGCGACCTGCTCCATCGAGGCGACTTGCGCTTCGGCCAGCGTCCGTACGGCGCCGATCCGAACTCGCTCGAGGGGAACGTCGAGAACGACTGCCGCGCAGTCCCGCGCCATGATTCGGATCTCCTGTGTCGATCGCGCTTGCGTGACCGCGCCCACTGCAGGGATGACGACGATCCAGTAGCGGCCTTCGCGGTAGACGTACACGTGCAGCAGGAGCGGCATCGCTCTCCCTCACCAGACTCCAGGCATCGCCCGAAGAGAGCACCCTACCTGTGCTCCCACGTGGCCTGCAGTCCCGGAGGATGTGCAAGACGGCGGCGAGCACCACCGGCCGTCGGAGCGAAGCTGCTCTATCCGTCCCGCAACCGACGGTTGGCCCGGCGCGCCGTGTAGACCCTTGCGGGCCATCGCTGCGGGACGCTCGCGTCCGCGGTGCTCCGCGGCGAGCTCCGACCGCTCGCGGGACGTCCCACAACCCAGGCTTGCGGGACGCCTGGTGTCGAGCCGAGGAACGACGTGGGGTCAGTTGGCGGGTGCGAGCTTGTAGCTCGACAGTTCGTGGAGGACCTGCGCCATCGGGGTGTAGACAAGGAAGTGAGTGTTCGGCACGTCGCCGGAGATGATGCCAAGCAGCCGCCTGTCCTTGCTGACGACGGGGCCGCCGGAGTCGCCGGGCCGCAGCGCTCCCACGGCGGCTGACTGTCCAGCCGCAAGGTGCTCATACGCCCTGAGGACCCCGACAGGCAGGCTCGTGGGCTGGAAGTCGCAGATGACGCCGGTGACGTGCCCGCTCGTGCAGAACGTGCCCGTGGCCGACGGAATACCCGTCCCTGCGATCGCTCGCCGCCCGACGATCGGTGAGGGCGGTGCGGTCATGAAGACTTGGCCGTTGGCTCGAGGGGTGAAGGTCTGGATCGGGCTGCATGTTGCGGGGGTGGAGTGGCCGGCGCAGTGCAGGGTCATGTTGTCGCGCGAGGGCGATACGCGGACCAGCTCGATGTCAGATGCTGCTGACTGCCAGACGACGTCTCCGATGTCCTGCTGCGCGAAGTAGATGGGCGAGTTGAGCGGAGCGCAGTGCTTGGCGAGGACGAGGTAGCGAACAGCGCGCTGATATGGGGTGATCCGCTGGAAGATGCTGCTGGGAACGAGCACGGCTCCGACGCTGCAGTAGCCATTCGGAACGCCGACTTCGGAACCGGCGATGATGGGGAAGTTTCCGCGGTCCGGGTTGCTGAGTCCGTTCGCGTAGGCGGGTGTTCCCGCCATGCAGGTCAAGACAAGGGTCGCCAGCAGAGCGAGAAGAGCAGCCCCTATTGAGCGCTTGCGCTGGATGGTGTGATGGCGAGCAGGCAAGAGTTCCTCCGTAGCGTGGGCTGTCCGCCATGGGGCGGTCGACGCGACCGTAGGTTGGCGCGCCCGCTCGAGGAGCTGTCTCTACACAGAGACGCGACAGAGCATCACCGAGCGATCGGCGCCAGCACGAAGTGGGCCCGTCTCGCAACCCAAGGGTTGTGGGACGTGACAAACGCCCGCGGCGGGAGGGGCGACATGGCCTCCCCTCCCGCCTTCACCGGATCATGCGTCGGGCAGGTCGCGCAGGTTGTTCCTCGTCGTGTTGTCTGAGTCGGTCCGAAGGTACTTACCCTTCGGATCCGGCACGACGCGGATCTCCGTGCGCCCGGCGGTCTTCCACGGCACGTGGTACGTGTGCAGTCGATTCTCGATGTCGTAGATCGCCTGAGCCTTCGACACAGGTGACCACGAGCTACCCCGGTCGGCGAGCGACGTGATGTCGCCGTCGCGGTCCTTGCCGGTCTGTCGTACGGCACGGTCTGCCATGAGATGTTCCAATCTGGACGAGCATCACTTGGGCCGAAGGCACTCGGGTAGCGCCCCTTGCGACGGTGTTAAGGTCGATGAACCGGCCTGGAAACTGGTAAATCGGCCCCGTACCACTCGGCTTCCCCGACGGGTGCGGGGTCGTACTACGTTCCGCCGCTAATTCTACGGGCGGGGTACGACATGTTCGTGGCGCGCCTGTTGTAGAACCCCACATGTTGTGGTTCTGTGACGATCTGCTCCTAGGCATAGCTGCGCTGCTGTGGCGCCCGGGAACTGGCGCCATCAGTCCTGGCGGCGGTTGCAGCTCTCACAGGTCATCGGTGGGCCGGACGGCGGCGGATGGTCGACGGGACCAGGAGCCCGCCGGCGAGGATCACGGCCGCCGACGTCGCGCACGCCGGCGACGAACGCGCACGCCACGGCCGCGGCGAAGGTCGGCACGTAGCCGGCCGCTGCGAGGACGACCCACGTCCTAAAGGTTCCGGGACGTCCCGCGAACGGCCGCCGGGCAGTAGTCGCACCGTGGATACAGCGGCGCCCCCTCCCCGGAAGGGGAGGGGGCGAGAATGCGGCGGGTCGTCGTCGCGTTCGTCCGATGAGGCGGCGGGCCTACTTGCCGCCCTTGGCCTGAGCGAGGGCGCTGGCGGCGATGCTCTTCGAGTTGGCCGACGTGCGGCCGTCGCGAAGGATGCCGGACGCCTTGCTGGCGATCGACGGGCTGGTCACCTTGCTGGAGGATTTCTTACTCATGGACGCTCTACCTCCTTCCTCACCTGCGTAGCGATGTACGCTCGGCTGATCCCATCTCACAAGGATGCTGAGCTCCCCTCCGACGACCTCGGTGGGGTTCTTCGCTTTAAGAGACCGACGACCCGCAGATGAGGGCAGTCGGTGGCCGGGGGCGAGCCCCGGTGGTCTAGTGGGCGCTGCGTGCAGCGCGGCATCGCTCGCGGACGTCACAGGGCCGCCAAGCCTCGGCCGGCGTACTTGATGAACGCCGTGTTGGGCTCCTCGAACTCCCACAGGAGCATGTACCGCTGGGGACGACCCGGGACCATCACGGCCACGGCTTACGCCCCCGGGGGCTTGAGGTACGTCTGCCGCAGCTGCACGGCGCCGTTGGGCGGCGCAGCCTCGAGCTCCCCGATCACGCGATCGAACGCGTCAGCGAGCAGCGTGTCGCGCTCGTCGTAGTGATCGAGCTGATCTGCTGCTTCGTCTGCGTATGCCAGGTTCATGATCCAGCCAGCGCGCACCCCTTGGCCCATTTGTGCACAGGTGGGCTGTGCCCCTGTTGGGTTTCACCCACGTGTGTTCGCGTCCTTACTCAGTGATCCACGGATCACGAAGCGTGAGGCTGATACCCCTCACGGTCAGCAATGAGAGCGCCCCCCGGCCCCGGCTGGAGGCCCGCGCAGTTGTAGGTCCAGACATGGGTCTGCGCTAGCCACCCCAAAGAAATATAAGAAAACCTGCCCCTCATCAGGGCACGGCCTTTCCGCACCCACGTAGACGGAAAGAAGAGAGACGAGCAATGACCTCCACCATCGCCCCCACCTTCGTCCAGATCGACGCACGCAAGCGCGCAAGCCTTGGATCCATGGCGAAGTTCGACCAGTACCTCGTCCGCGAGGAGCCGAACGGCACGATCATCTTCGAGCCGGCCATCATCATGACCCCAGCCGAGCGCGAGTTCATGAACGACCCCGAGCTGGTTGCCGCGCTCGCCCGCGTCAACGCCAACCCGGAGCGACGACGCACCCGAGAGCGCCGCGGCGCACGAAGCACCGCCGTCTAGGCGAGTACGAACAGGAGCGGCCGGGACCCACCAGGGTCCCGGCCGCTCGTGCATTGGACCCCAGATGGTCGTCTACGGCATACGTCCCCCGCTCGAAGAGAGCTCGCCGCGGCCGCCCAGCCTCATGCCGGCGCTCGTCCGTACGGTCGAACCGGGAGAGCGCCACATCTGAGCGGCTGCCCACTGCCGAGAGCAGCCGGCGCCCACGAGGGGCGCCGACCGCCCTGCGGCGGGGAGCGACCTAGGCGACGAGCTCGAACCAGGTCTTGCAGCGGGCGCACTGCATGTCACCGGTGGTGACCTGCGAGAACGGCCCGTGCTCGTGGCGACAGTGAGGGCAGGGGATGAAGATCCAGCCCTTCACGTACTTCGTCTGCGCCCGTCGGCCCTCAGTGCTTCGTGGGGTCGACGAGCGTGAACGTCTGCCCCGGCTTCGGAGTGGGCGGCAGCGGGTTGCCCCGCGTCGACGTCCGCTCCTCGCCGGTGTGGCCCCCACGGGGTCCACGGATCTCGTACTGCCCGGAGCGCGGCGTGGGGTCTCCGGACGTCAGCGGCGATGAGGCCATGGTGATCAGTTCCTTACTGACCGAGCTCGATGTGAGCCATGGGCGCTTCCGTCGCGCCCGACGATGTAGGTTCGACGCACTGGCCTGCCAACCGGTACTTCGACCCCGCAACGCTCGGCTCGCCCGCAGCTTGCGGGGTCGTCTCATGTCTTCGCTCACTATATGTAGTACGACCGACGCTGTCCTAGTCACAACATGTTGTGGGCGTGTTATCCCCAGGGTGGGGAAAAGTCCACCCCCGTTGTCCACAGGTAGATCCCCACTTCGGGGGGCATCATCCGGTCTCGCTCGGCAGCCTCCGCCGGCGCATCCCGAGCGCGAGGCGGCCATGTGAGCGCGCCGCCGCGGGTGCTCCGCGCGCTCGGACAGCGGCGCGATGCCGCTCACTGTCGAACGGCAGCTCGTCCACCCGTCGGTGGTCGCTCCTGCGCGCGTCGACGAGCGCGGCCGGACGCGGACAACGTGCCGCCGCTCACCACCTACCCGAAGATGGTCCATCCGTCGGTGGCCCTTCGTACGCTCGTCGATGAGCGCGGCCGGACGCTCCCACTCGATCGCATCGACGGAGGAGAGCACCCGGTGAGCAGGGTCAAGAGCAAGCTCGACGGCATCGACAGCCTCGTGCGCAGCACAGGACAGCACCCGTGGGCGCACCTCCAGGCCGGCTACTGGCGGATCCAGGTCGAAGACCGTCCTGTGCTCGGGTACGTGATCCGGCACCGGGCGGAGCTCGGAGACCCGTTCACCTTCGACGTTTACGCCGACGCCCGCAACGACCAGGGCCAGCGCATCTGGATCCGCCGCGAGCCCTCGCTGGACACGGCCGTGGCGTGGATGGTGCAGCACAGCGCCGAGCTGATCGCGTTCGCGGCGCGCTCGCGCTCAGGTAGCCGGGGGCCGGCGGAGACGACGGCCGCGGAACATGCCTCCGCCGACGTCGACCAGGCCCGGGAGCTCGGCCATGTAGAGCGCGGCCAGTTCGGGTGACGCGGCCGTCGCGTGGATCGTCACGCGCCGGGCGTCCGCGACGGGCAGCAGCTCGGGCAGCAGGAGGATGCGTAGCGCACGGCCACGGCCCGTTCCCGGTGCCGCCGCGATGTGGTCCCCGATGTGCCACCCGGCGCGGGTCCCGAACAGCGCGAGCACGACGTCGCGCTCGGGGCTGAGGTAGTACCGCGTCCACGGGCACATGACGAGGACGTACCACCATTTAGTCCAAGCCCTGCACGAAGGCCACCCCAGCCGAGGCGCCAATCTTCCCGCCTCGGCGGCGGGCGGAAGCTCCACGGCCGACGCCGCCCTTTGAGATCGAGGCCGCACAGTCTTCAGTCGATCGCCGCTTCCCACCGAGCTCGAGAGAACCGCGCTCGCGTGGATGCGATGTTGAGGACCCTGTCGATGAGGCTCACAGGCGGGCTCTGACGACAGCCAGCGCAGGCCGCCTCCGGGGCAGGGAGGCGCCTCAGAGCCAGAGCGGTTGCGGCTCCCGATACGAGAAACCGCTTGGAATGTATCTCCCAGAGAGATACAATCCTCACATGAAGTCCCTCGATGCCCTTCCTCTCCTTGCAGAACTCACCGCAGGGCAGTGGGGCATGGTCACGACAGCCCAGGCCGAGGCCGTCGGGGTGTCCCGCCTGCAGCTGTCACGACTGGCTCAGCGCGGCCTACTCGAGCGGATGGCACACGGCGTGTACCGCGATGCCGGCAGCGCGCCGGGGGAGTGGGACCCGATCCGAGCAGCATGGATCAGCACCGACTCACGTAGGACGGCAGAGGAACGCATCACATCGGGTGACCCTCGCGCTGTGGTCGGCGGTAGCACGGCGGCTCACCTCCACGGCTATGGCGACCTGCAGCCGGAGCCCTACGACTTCATCACCTCGAAGCGCCGCCAGTCGCAACGGAGCGACGTCCGCTACCGGCAGGATCAGCTCGACCCACATGACGTGACGGTCGTCGCCGGGCTCCCGACGACGACCGTCGAACGCACCATCGCCGACCTCGTCCTCGAGGACCAGGACCTCAGCCTGGTCGCGGACGTGCTCGCCGATGCTGTCCGCGCTGAGTCCATCGACCTTGACCGCCTCGCCGATCTTCTCGAGCCGGCCGCCCGGCGCCCCGGCCGGCCAGCCGATGATGGAGCCGGGTTCCTCCACCGGCTCCTCGAGCTCGGGGGAGTGGACGCCGCCTCTCGGCTCCGGCGGGCTCTCGAGGGTGCATCCCGAGGCAACGCGACGGCATTCAATGCGGTGCAGGTCAGGATCGGCGAGGAGATCGCGAAGTCGCTCTCCCGCTCGATCCTTGAGACGTCGGGCGTCCTGCCGGACATCTCTCGGATCGCATCCGCGGCGATCGGACGGATCGGCGTCTCGGAGATCGTCAGCGAGTCGGTCGCCCGTGCGCTCAGGCCGCAGACTGGCTACATTTCGGAGATGCTCCTCAGCGAGATCCGCGGCATCCCCGCGCGAACGCAACGCACCAGCGATCGCTCCGAACAGAGCAGAGCGCGCGAGAGCGCGACGAGGGACTCCGGTGCCTGACCTGCTGGGCTACAGCTCGGGTCCCGCAGCCAGGGCCGCGATCAAGACGGCCGCGCAGAAGGCCGCGCAAGGGGCATCGCCCTCCGTGGGCGATCTCATCAAGCAGACGATGTTCGATCGCTTCCTCTGCCGCGTGTTCGCCGACGACGAGCCCATGTTCGTGCTGAAGGGAGGGACGGGCATGCTGGCGCGCATGCCGCGCAGCCGTTCGACGCTCGACATCGACCTGGCGGCAACGGAAGGCGCGCTCGACGCCGCCGTCGACGAGCTCGTCGAATGCGCATCACGGGATCTCGGCGATCACTTCCGCTTCGTCTACAAATCGCGGACAGAGCTGCTCACCGGCGAGAACCAGCCGTACACGAGCGGATGCCGGGTCACATTCGACGCGTTCCTCGGAGTGACCTCGCACGGCAAGATCGGGATCGACCTGGCCGTAGGCCACATGCCCTCGGCAGCACCCGAGCGTCGAGCGCCGGCGAACCGGCTGACGCAGCTCAAGTTCCGCACGTACGACTACCTGCTGTACCCGCTCGTCGACCAGGTCAGCGACAAGCTCTGCGCAACGATCCAGGTGTACGGCCCAGAAGGCCGGCCGTCGTCACGGGAGAAGGACCTGGTCGACCTCGCCATGATCGCGTCCTTCGAGACCGTCGACGCGGCCGAGCTCCGGGTCGCCGTCAGCCAGGAGTTCCTGCTTCGCTCCCTCGAACCGGTCGATCACCTCACCGTGCCCGAGCACTGGGGCGCCGCATATCGACGCATGGCCGCGACGACGCCGCTGGCGGATCACCGCCCTCGGATCGAGGATACGGTGGAGCTCGTTTCTTCATTCCTCGATCCCGTCCTCGACGGAACCACCACCGAGGGGCGTTTGGATCCGGCCACATCGACGCGGGTCGCAGGCGAGGGCAGATCCTCGCGAGGACGGGTGACGCGCGCAGTTGTTGAAGGCGATTTATTGCCCTTCTCACAGCTTCGACTCGCGCACCGCTAACGAACGTTATGTCGCGGTTTGGTCCATCGAGCGAGACTGGCCGCTCCAGACCATAGCCGTCTCACCAGACTCGGTACGGCTTGTGGTCGGCACTGACCCGCCACGTCCACTGCATGGCCGCGAGAACCGGCCCCACGGCGGCAAGATGGTAAGTCCACGGCTTGCATATCGGATTGGCTAGGTAGCTGACGACGTGGAACGGACCTGCGGACGATACGGTCAGGTTCACGAACGCAACGGTCTCGTTGAGGCCCTTCCTTAAAACTAGACAGGTGCCACCCGCCGGCAGCCCGGGGCCAAAGACGCGAACTGATCCAATGTCGCTGTTCTGGCCTGTCCAGACGGCATCGAATTGAATCGTTCGCGGGCCTTTCAGGGGCGTAAGTCCGGGTTCATTGCCCGGTGCCTTCGCCGAAGTGGGGACTGCGACCCCACCGACGAGGAGGCAAAGCAAGGTCACGAAGACGAGTCCGGCTCGGACGAGGCGGACCTGCGCTTTCGGCTGTGAATTGTAGGGCAACGTTCTTCCTTCTGGTGATACCGGAGGCGAGGGGCTGAACCACACACCGATGGGCAATTGCGCAGCGTCAGATAACTTTCGCGGGTGTGGAGAGGAGCACGCTTCTTCTCTCCACAGGGAGGCTGTCTCGCGTCGAGAGACCGGCGGTTTGCGCGCTCCCGGATGCCGATGACACGCTTGCTGCGCCGCGGCATGAGTTACGGCGACGTCGATGATCTAATAATGTTAGTGCTCGCAGCGCTTACGATGACATTAATCTCAGACAGGGTGATCATTCACGTGACCTTCTACTTGCTGGAGGTTTAAAGAACCTGCGTGAGCGTCCGCTTGTTGTTTGCGTCCAACACTTACAGTCCCCACCATGCACCCGTCGTCAATAACAACTGATCAATCCCCTGAGGCCAATTGATAATCGTGGAGCTCGGATAGCACCTGCGACATTGGTGTGTATAACATGAGCGTCGTGCGGGGCAGGACGCTGGAGATAATCCCCAGCAATTCGGCAGAATAGTTTACTACAGGTCCGCCTGAGTCGCCCGGATCGAGATTCAGAAGCTGGCCCGATTCACCTGCAACCAGGTGCTCATACGAAAGCGGTGTTCTCGGCGGAATACTCACACCATGCCAGATGCACTGTACTCCGGTTGACCATCCACTGGTGCAGAACCGATCGTCGTCCGCCGCTCCCGAACCGGTGACGGGGAGGCGCGCCACGTGACCTCGTGCTGTCATAAATACTTGACCGGCCGCTCGTGCCGTGAAGGTCTGAAACGGGCTACAAACCGCCGGGTTCTTGGGGTGATGCGCCACACAAATGAGCGGCGAAGGGTCTGGTCGCGGCGAGACGCGGACGAGTTCGATATCCGACGTTGCAGATTGCCAGACGACGTCACCGAGTATTGACGTGCCGACGTGAATGGGGGCATACATGCGTGCACAGTGCTTCGCGATGACGAACCATCGCGTGGCTCTTTGGTATGGCGTGATGCGGGAATAGATGCTGCGTGGAATGAGGACGGCTCCGACCGTGCACGAACCGGTGGGCGTGTTGACCTTACTGCCGGCTACGACCGGCTCGCGGATGCGGTCTGGATTCGAAGGGATCGTCACTGCCTGCGCTGGCGTGGCATAGTTGAGCGTTCCTGTCAGAACAGCCACCACAGTAAGAAGGATAGCTGCTTGGCGGCGAAGAACCCCGCGCGTGTGACGTGCTTGTGCGGCGTGCGATGCTTGAACCGCCACGGCGGCCTCCTCAAAGTTTGTTCGATAGACGATTCGTCATCGGACAAGCTATCTGCCTTCGGCGCGTGTGCTCCGAGTCTCTGCACAGCTCCGACCTGTCCCGTCGGTGAGGCCTACCCGTTCGGCCGTCGCGGACCTGCCATACCGGTACCTTCGCTGCTTTCGGGGACGTCGGACTGACCGATCGTGGCGCGCAGGGAGCGATCGCCGCGGGAAGCGTTCTCCGTCGTGCTTCCAAGTCGCACCGGACTCCTGGGCGTGCGTAGACGTCTTGACTGACTTTAAGATCGCGGACGTGCACCTCTCGAGCGGGACGCCGCTGCCCTATACCGCCGACGGGAGCTACGGTATTCAGACTTTGGCGCTAAGGCATGTCTCTTAGACGGCCTATCTAGGCGATGACGGCGTTGAGGACGACGGGAGTGCAGTAGACGATCGCGAGCTTGTCGTACCGGGTCGCGCGGCCACTCCACTGCCTCAGCCGACAAATCCGCGCTCGATGACGTTGCGCTATTTGTTGTCGACCGGGTTGTAGGTCAAGGGCCCACCATCTGGCTGTCCGCGAACTTCGGCGACGGCCGCCGAGGTCGCGGTCAACCGCGCGACGCTTGGCCACGGAATCGACGACTCATGTCGTCTCGATCTCGCGCTTCGCTTGCCTGAGCGCGGCCACTATGGTAGGTACCATCGCGCCTACGATCGTGGACGTGCCGACGTCGCCGCCGCCGCCGAAGTTGAGCACCCGGAGGCCGACGTCGGCCGCATCGAGCAGAGGCCTGTAGAGACGGTGTCGCGGATGACGCTGTAGGCGTCCGGCCGGGCTGAGCCGTGGAACCAGGCGGCCGGAACAGGCGAGGTGTGCCGGGCAAGCAGCCTGTGTAAAACCCGCCAACGGTTCGCGGCCGCCGCGTAGCTTATGGGCTTACTTATCCAATTCGGACGATTGAGCATGGTTCCATGAAACCTTCTGTCTCCTCACCCTTTCCTTTCACTTCCCGGGACTACCGTCGTCGAAGTCGGGCCATAGTCTCCACGATTGCGACACTGAGCATCGTCGGGTCGCTCATGACGGCGGCTCCGGTAGCGAATGCCGCTGAAGAGTCGATCGCCGACGCTGTGCGTGACGGTTCGTTTCTGCAGAACGTCGTCGACGGGCGCATCAGCGTTGACCAGCTCGTCGACGCAAGTATCGCCGGACACGCGCAGGGAGTCGCCACTCTAGACCGCGCCATCTTACCTCAAGGAATGACGGCCGAAGTGGAGCAGCTCCGCAGTACTGGCAGCATTGTCGGCTGGGGACAGCTGGGTAGCGACACGGACCAGGGCCAACCCGTGATCCTGCAGTCCGCAGCGACCGCCGCCCCCAACCCGGCGGCTGGTACGCAGCTATCGTTCTGGCGCAAGTTCAAGCACTTTTTTCATCATTGGGTAACCGCCAGGATTACCGCCCCTACCGGAGGTGCCCTCCTCGGCGGCGGCACAGCGGTGGGTATCGCGTCCATCGTCGCGGGCGCGTTCGGGCTGATCGCGTCCGCGATCATCATAAGCATCGGCGCCGTCGCATTCATCACTCTCGGGTCGGTCGCAGTAAGCTGCTATTCTCGGCATCTGAAGTACCTTTACATCAAGTTCCCTGACCTTGGAAACAGCCATTGCGGTAACTAGCTCACCTCTTTCCTCGAATGACCGACCCCTCGGGTACTCATACAGGTCACGGTTACCTAATGGGCACGAACGTCCGGAGGACGTCTACCAGCATCGCTCACCCGCCTCCGATCCGTGTTAGCCGCCTATCTCAGAAGACCGGTCCGGCGGAAGGGTCCGGGCAAGGGGGCTAATGGAGATATACTCGGAGGCCTACCAACGCGGGATCGCGGCTGCTGCTTCGGCTTTCTGAATGTCCGGAAGTCGGGGGTATAGCGTCGCCCTGGACATGCCCGTGACGCGCGCGAGCTGGGTGGCCGGCTCGCCGGCATCAATCAGCCGGGCAGCGTTCGCAACTTGACTGTCGGTGAAGGCCTGGCGCCGGCCGCCCAGGTCCTCGCCCGCAGCCTGCCGCTTTGACAGCGAGTCCGTGATCCGCTTCCGCTCGATCTGAAATTCTATCTGCGGCGGCGCCGCCATGACGGTGAACACCATCGACCCCATCGGGGTCGCCGTGTCCTAATCTCCCCCGCCAAGATTTAACACCCGAAGCGATGCTCCCCTCCCCGGCAGGTCCTTTACTAGTACGAGCATGTTGTGCGTTCATCGGCCCCAGCCGGTCGAGAGTCGTGATCGCGAGGGTGTCGCCGTCGTGCCGCGCGCGCAACGCCTCATCGAACACCGGCCGGGACGCGCGAGCTCCCAAGACGCCGTGATCGACGTAGAGGTCATTGCGCCGATCGCCGGACGCGAGGAGGTCCGTCGCCTGTCGGTCAGTGTCCTGCTGACGCGTCGACACCCGCGCAGACCCGATGAGCTTCCTCACGACGACCAACCTGTGTCACAACCGACGATGCGTAGGTTTAGTCAAGCACCTACTTGAAGTACATCAATTCGCCCCCTGGGAATCGTCAGCGCTTCCCCCTCGACTCACGAGACGTCTCACAAGCCAAGGGTTGCGAGAGGCTGCGGACAGTACATGGGGGCCATTTCCTATTGACCTGTTCCCCTTGACTCACATCGAATGCGGCCGTGTGCGTCGCCTTCGAGGCAGCAAAGATCCGTCGGGCTTGACGATCATCCCGAACACAACACTCAGGACCGGAACCAGAAGAACGATGGTCCACAGGATCTTGAAGACACGACCAGGTCCCGCGAGACGAGCGTGGAAACAACACATACGCCTGTGGGCCTGATCGAGCAGCTGCAGCACCTCCCGTGATCCCGCCCTCGCCCGCCCTGCCGCTCGGTGCCGCATCGACTCGGATAGGGCTACTCCTCGGAGAGCTCCGCCCGACCACTCTGTAGTTTTCGGTCTTCACGCTGACGTTCAGCACCCCGTCTGTGGACAAACAAAGCGCTTCGGATTAAGACCTTTGTAAGTTTAGCGTTCGTCTAGTGTGCTTTAGAGGCAAGTGCACCATTGTATACGCAATTTGATACGCTTTAGATCCATATCGGGTCATTATGGAGATTTTGATTCAATGTCAAAAACGCATTTTCGCGGTATTTACTTTATTGTCATTCCCATCGCTCTTGGGCTAATGGCCGCCAGTTCTACGGTTTGGAGCGCGTTCGCTACCGAGGGCGCCAGGCAGACACGACCAGTAATTGCGGGTTCGCAGCTTGAATTCGAGTTCGGCGGCGATTGCACTGCAGGTGCTGTGGTACAAAAAAATAGTTGGAGTGCAGTGTTCTTCGCAAAAGAGCGCGCGACTAGATACGTAGTGACTGCTAATCACTGTGTTGCGCGCATAGGGGAAAGGGTATTTGTTAGAAACGAGCTCGAGTCTCGTCACGGTCATGTTCCCCCCATCGGAACGGTTTATTGGAGATCTGATGACGTCGATCTAGCGTTAATTAAAATTGATCCCATTGTTCACGTGTCGTACACGTGTGGGAGTTCTTCACATGGCGCGCCCCACTGCTTGCCGGTGACCACCTGGACGCCAAACGCCCTTCCTCGGGTGCTCACCGCGTCGCTGAGAATGCGGAGCATATATGCCCAACCCGTAATCGGGTACGATAACCCCGGGCTGAATGAAGCTTTTGCTACAAGCGGTAGCACCACTGGTGTACAGGTGAACTGGCGGAATCTATCCGTTCGTGCTTGGCCACCGGGTTTCAGGGACCCTCGAAGCGGAGACCAAGCAGCATCTTCCACAACTGACTTTTTGCTTCCGGGCGATTCCGGAGGGCCTGTATTTAACCCGGATACGGGTATGCTATACGGAATAATGACCGATCAAGTTCCTCATCGTCTCACAGAGCAGAGCACGATGGTGTATATCAAGCTATCTCAGTTTTTCCATGAGCAGAGAGAATACAATCTCGTGACACGTTGACGCGTAATCGATTTCGTGATCAAGGCATGCGACGTAGTTTGCGGGCAGCCGTCTCGACTTGACCGATGTACTCGTGCACGGTCACGTCGTCGGCGTGCTCGGCGCCGTCGGTGCCGGTCTGCCAGATGGCATCGGCTGGCAGTTCGGCCGGGGGAGCGAACGTGATGCGGCCGGTGCCGGCCGCGATGGTGAGCACGACGTCGCCCGCTCCGCGAGCAGCGTCGGCGGCGGCGGCGTCGGCGGCGGCGTCGGCGGCGGCGAGCTCATAGCCGCGACCGGTGAGCATCCGCGTCGGTCGGAGCACGCGGCCGTGGAAATCCTGGACGGCCGGCGGAAAGCCCGACGGGCGGCGGCCGCCGCCGAGCAGTGCGGCCGTGACGAGCTCGTCTATCCCGGCCACCGCGGCGGCGTCCGACGAACGGGGCGTGGGCTGGTCTGGGAGCGTGACCGGCACGGCCCGCGCCGAGATGCCGCCGCCCGGATCTCGCACTCCTGCTCCAGGAACGCCCGGTGCTCCGGGGAGTCATCACCGCCCCACCGCGCAGCCCCCCTCCCCCGAGCAGCCTCCGTCTGGCGCTGCTGGGCACGCTCGGCGGCGGCCTGCCCCCGGTCGTATCGCTCTATGCGTGTCTCCGCGCTCAGATCAATCGCCATCTCAATACCCCACTCGAGATGTCCGATCGGGTCGCGCTGCACAGGCGCATCCAGGAACGGAACCCTGCCTCGGACAGCTCGAGGGGCGCGGGATCCCGTCGCCGCACTACGACGCGGTACTTCGTGGCGAGCTCCTGCCGTTCACGAGACGTCTTGCAGGCCAAGGCTTGGGGGTCACGGACCGCACCACCTCATCCGTGCTCGAACAGGATGGTGGCGTAGCTGAAGTCGCACACCCCCGCGTAGGGGTCTCCGCTCCCTCCGGGTACCTCCTTGGCGGGCGTGCCGCGGCCACCGATGGTCCTGTCGCAGACTTGCATGCGTGTTCCGCGGATGGTGATGTGGTCGAGCTTGGCGGTGTCGCCGAAGTTCTGGTTGACGCCGGCGACCTTGTAACGGCCACCGTCGATGAAGACGTCGCTGACCACCATGTGCCGCGGGTACTGGTGCGGGCAGTTACCGCAGGAACGCACAAGAGATCCGATGTCGGACGCGGCGAAGTGCGAGATCCGGACAGTGCCGGCGCCATCCATCTGGACGACCTTGTCGTATGCATGCTGGACGCCTCCGCCCTGGATGGTGACGACGGAGGACGTCGGGGATCCGTCGAGCAGGGTCACGGCGTCCTCCCCGACGTGACTCGAGTACATGTTCTCGATGGTGCAGGATGCTTCGCAGTGGATGCCGTCGGCTGCGAGCGAGCCGATGATCACGTTCTTCACCGTTCCTCCCGGGTGGACGAGGATGACCGGTTGCTGGAACTCGCCACGCCCTGACGTCGAACCGTTGAGTTCCGCGTTGTTGTAGTCGACGGTTTGACCCGCGGGCACTTCGTATGGGGTTGCTCGTGGCGGCTTGACTGATGTGGGTGCGGGAAACGCCGGGAGGGTCGAGATGGTTGATCCCTGCGCGGGTAGCCCTGCTGCGTGAGCCGAGGATGCGGGCACAGCAGCGACGCCTCCGATAGCGATGAGGACGACGAGCGCAACCGCCCAGGGTCTCGTGGCTAGGTGATGACGTTGGGCAGGGAGGAGTGGGGGCATGGCGGAGAGTCCTTTAATAAAGTGCGCATGCCGCGACGGTCGCGGTTGGCGAGACGTTACAACGCAATGCCTTCCTGGTGGGTGGACTATCGTCCTCAACTGGTCATGTGTGCACTTCGCTCGCTCCGGGGGCGGTTAACGCCATGGTGCCTTGTTCGCTGATCAGCGTTCAATGACTCGCGAGAACAGGATGCTCACATGGCTACACGCACTGGCTCCACCCTCATCGGCGCGGCAACATGTGCCACGCTCGCCCTCACCCTCATGGGCGCGGGGGCTGCGACCGCAGCAACCACAGCGGAACCCACCGGCACACTCCGACACACCATCTCGAGCACCGAGACCGCCGCTGCCGGCTCTACATGGTCACGCGCCCGAATGCACGCTGCCGTCACCAACTCCTTCGTCGATCCCGACCCCGCCGACGGGAACCCACCCGCCGACGACCAGGACAGCGCACTCACCGCCACGAGCACCAGCGACGCGTCCCCCGGAGCAGCTTCCCCGCACGTGTCAGAAACCACGCCCGTGCCAGGCTTCACCGCGAACGATCACCTCGGCGTCGTGTTCTTCCGCAGCCGCGGCATCGACCAGCGCTGCACTGGAAACGTGGTCGTATCCGACTCCGGCAATCTCGTCGCAACGGCCGGCCGCTGCGTCTCTGCCATCAAGGATGCATTCGTCACTGACCTGGTCTTCGTACCCCAGTACGACGGGACCGCCCCCAAGGGCATCTGGCCCGCGACTGCTGTCACGGTCCAGTCGCAGTGGGTGACGGGTCGACAGGTCGACTTCGACACGGCCTTCTTCCAGGTCAAGGCACCCGTCGGTGCAGCTGCGGGTACGACCTTGTCCTCCAATGTCGGCGCCTCTGGCGTCCGCTTTGCCGGACAGGAGGACGACGATGACTACCGTTCGACCGGCTACGCGCTCGACGGCGGGCACGACGGCACGAAGCCCATCAGCGTCGAGAGCTCGGTCGAGCCGAACCCCTGGATGAACAAGGACTACGCCATCGAAGGCATCGAAACCGACCTCCGCGCCGGCATCAGCGGATCCCCGTGGGTCAACACCGACGATGACTCCGGCGACATCCAGCGCGGAATGACCACCTTCGCCTACCACCAGTTCACGCACGCCGCCTTCGGCCCCCAGTGGACCGCCACCCTTCACGCCACCTACCGAGCAGCCGCCGCTTAGGGACGCGCGAACGGGGACCCACACACGAGCGGGGCTCAGGCGAAGTCAGAGTCTGAGCCCCGCTTCGTTTTTCCTGCGGGCAGGGCACAGACATAGATACTTGTTTTGTGGTTTGCGCGCTTTCCGCTCGGGAAAAGAAGTGACTAAGACTACTACTCTGACCGCGGCGTATCGCTTACCCATTAATTGACAGGCCACGCACTAAGTCGACGACGTGCGGCTTGAGCTCCCGGAGGGGCCCGGTATGTGCGGAGGTTGTCCCGGGAGAACCGGCGAGCTCTTCTCTCAGCGGTGGGGAAGCGGCGGGCGCAACGGATCGCTCCGGTCGCGCTGAGTGCTGACTCCACACCCCGGTCGATTTGCGCCCGAGACGCGTTGGTCGTCGAGCGAGGGCGTCCAGGTGGACGCCTTAGGTATCAGGAGCGGGTGCGCCTGACGTGCGAACCCCGCGGAAAGAGCACGTCTGTGCCGTCGCTGAATGGGATGTCCACGGCCAGCACGCTGGTCCCCGCAACTTCTCCGTGGAGGACACGACCCAACGCTTCGAGGGCGTTCTTCGCGTACGAGTATGTAAGGAGGTGCGTGCGTACCTGGGGAGTGTGAGCGATGTCATACGGCTCCAGCACCGCGACGGAGATGACCGGGGTACCGGACGCGATAAGCGCGGATACGAGGCTCAACTGTCCGGAGCTCGTGTCAGCGCCCAGATTGCGCGTACACACTACGACGAGGTCGACCTGCTTTGCGAGTGTCGCTGCACTCGTGACGGTCGCCGCATCTGGTGAGATGCCGGTGGTGGAGAGCGTGGTGGTGTCTCCATGAGCGGTGAGTACGTCGGCGAGGCTTGCGGTGGTGACGGCGCCCCAACCGGTCACCAGCACCTTCCGGGGTCGAGCTGGCAGAGGGAGGAGGCCGTCGTCGTCCTTCAGGACCGTGATGGTGCGATCGGTGACCTCCGCAGCGGTCGCGAGGTGCGTCACGCTCCGGACGATAGAGGGGTCGCCATGGACCTTCGCTGTGGTGAGGAGTCCAAAGCGCTGCTTGAGACGCAGGATGCGGGTCACGGACTCATCGATTCGCGCCTCCGTGAGCTCGCCGGCACGGATGGCCGCGAGGACCCCGTCGCGTGCGGCGAAAAAGTCTGGAGGCGTGAGCAGCTGGTCGACTCCGGCCTTGATCGCCAGCACGGGAACGCGCGCATCGCTGTAGCGCTGTCGTACACCCGCCATGTCAAGTGCATCCGTGATGACGACACCGTCGTACCCGAGCTTTTGGCGGAGCACTCCGGTGAGGATGGGGTAGGACAGGGTAGCCGGGTCGCCGCTGGAGTCGAGGGCCGGCACGACAATGTGGGCGGACATGATGACGCCTACGCCGGACTTGATTGCCGCGGCGAAGGGCGGGAGGTCGTTGTCCTCCAGTTCCGAGCGGCTTCGGTTGTTTACGGGAAGGCCGGTGTGGCTATCAGTGTCGGTGGCGCCGTGACCGGGGAAGTGCTTTGCCGCAGCCACGATCCCCTGCCGCTTCTGGAACGTGCCGATCTGGGACTGCGCGAGCGAAGCAACCCGGTCCGGATCGTCCCCGAAGGAGCGCACGTGGATGATTGGGTTTGCGGGGTTGGAGGCCACATCCACCACCGGCGCGAAGGCCTGGTTGATGCCCATCGCGAGGAGCTCGTCCCGCGTGATGGTCGCCACCGCGCGAACGTCGGCAGAGGAACTCGGGCTCGAGGCCAATCCCATCTGTCCGGGAAGCAACGTGCACGGAGCGCGCACGACATAGCCTCCCTGCTCTTGATCCGTGGAGACGAGGAGAGGGATTCGGCCCGCTCCCTGTGACGCACGCTGCAAGTCGCCGGACAGCCGCGCGATCTGCCGCGGGTCGACGAGGTTGTCCTTCTCTCCGGCGAAGTAGATGATGCCGCCAGGCCGGTGCCGGGCGACGACTTCCGCCGGAGTAGCGACGCCGTAAGCCGCGCGATTGGCCGTCACAGCCGCGGGGTCTGCGGTGTCGGCCGTACGGCCGGAGACCGCGAGGACGAACAACTGTGCGACCTTATCCTCGAGCGACATGCCCTGGACCAGGCGGACGACATCAATGTTCGCTGTCGATGCACGAGCTGCGTCGCCCCCTTCCTCCGTCGCCTGCACGGCGACCGCAGCGCCGATGGAGGCCGCGGCGGTAAGAAAACCCCTTCGGCTGAAGGAGCTACCGTTGTCAGGTTCTAATTCGTGAGCCATGAGCGTTCTCCTATCGTCATGTTTGAGGGCGGCCGGGGCCATCTGCTGATGAGGGTCCGGACGAGGCGCGCTGTCCCCGATGGGTATCGAGGACGCTACTGATCCGCGCCGGTCCTCGCGCTCCCAGTGCACAGACCGCGCACCAGACGAGGACGCGGCACCGTTAGCCCGCACGATCGGGAAAGTCGCCGGCCGAGCCGCCGATGCGCGCCGATGAGTCGAGCTGTTGATAAGCGACGAGGCAGAACGGCTCATACCCATGGCGCTCGACCCCCTAGGCGATTGGCGCGACCGCGAGCACCTCGCGAATATCCTCACTGGCATGCCCGACATCGACCAGCGCTTCCGCTACTACGTGCAGCTTTACAGCCGCCTCAGCTTCGCGGTCGTGCTGATCGCCTAGCTCGCCTCCGTGGTGTTGGCCGTCTTGTGGATCCGTGCGCGGACGGTCGTGGGCATCGTCGGGGGCGTACTGCAGCTCGTGATCGCCATCGTCGTGGGATTCCTGGATGCCATGTTCTGGGTACTTGAGCGCGCGGGCGGGCTCCTGATCCAGATGTGACGCTCAGGCCTGCTGAGGCGCTGCGCGCCGTCTACGGGGAGGGGGAGGGCGAGGGGATCGCCCCTCGCCGGCCGCTCGCGGCGGCCGTGGCGCCCGGCCGGGGCGGGATCCGCGATGGTCCCGGGTCCGTCCTCCACGGCCGCCGTGTCCAGTGCGGGGCCGTCCGTGTCCGCTTCGGGCTCGGTCGTGCCCACTACGGCGACGGCCGACTCGTCGGCGTCGTCCGCGTCGCGCTGGGCACGGCGTGCGTCGTCGACGTCGGGGACGATCTGCTCGACCTCGCTGAGCGTGTACCCTCACGCGGCGAGCTGGCGGAGGTACGCGGCGTCGTGGGCCGACACGCTGCGCCACGACTTGCGGCTCATCGCGCCCTCCATGCGCCGACGACGACGGCAAGGGCCACGTGCTGCGCCTTCGTCGGCGTCGCGGCCAGGAACTTCCCGAGCGCGTCCCCGACGTCCCAGAGCTGCGACGTAAGATGCCAGACCCCCGTTGATGATGACAGCGCGTCTGGTGCGCGGTGATAGCCCTGTGCGATCGCGGTTACGGGGACAGTGATCACTCCTAGCCCGAAGGTGAAGACAGCGCTGATGCTCGACAGCGTTTTCGCTCCGATGAGCAGTCCAGTCACAGACACAGCGAGCGTCGCAGGCATCAGGATCAGGTAGCTCAGTAGCACCACGAGCCCACGTCGTCCGTCAGTCGTCGCCTTTGCCTGATCAAACCAAGCTCTCACGCCTGCTGCTCTCACTCCCCGTCACGCCAGCCGTCGTCGTCATCGTCATCGTCATCGTCGAAGCCGTGACGCCGGCCCCGAACGAGAACCACAGGACGCAGCCGGTCTCAGCCTTCGCCGCTCCACGGCCAGCACCGTCGCCATCACCAGGCGAGGACCCGCGATCACGATGCCACAGCACCCGCCACCTCATGAGCGCACCCCGCCAAGGGCTCGGGTTCGTGGAGCGCAGCGGAACGAAGCCGCGGCGCCTCGATGTACGACCGGATCGGCCTCCATCATCTCGACGTTAGATGTGGCCTGCTTTTTGTGAAATGCTTTATGCGTAGGAGTTGAGTGGAGGAGCAGCGCAGACAAGCACGGGATCCCACACGCTGATGCGCTGTACGCAATCGGTCACGCCGAGGGTGCAAAGCAGATCGACGGACACCCCGGCGAGATCACCACTGTCTATGTCAGACACCCGCACGGGCAGACCGATCGCTACATCGAAGTGATCGCCGCCATGCGGCCGCCGAGGCCGGTCACGTTCTTCCACGGCATGCTGCTCAGCGATCTGTACCGGCACCTGCTCAACGAAGGCAACTGACATGACCGACTACAACGACCTCGCCGCTCGCGCCGAGCGCGGCGAGCTCACACCCATCCCCGGGACGGACTTGCATGGCGCCGCCGCCGCCAACGCCGGCCGCGCCATGCTCATGGACGCCACGGGCACCGACACCCTCGACGACGCGATGGCCGTTGCCCTCGGCCGCCCGCGATTCGACGCCGAGGAGCCGGCCGGACCCATGTGGAAGGTGCGCGCCACGAAGGCCCTCGACGAGCAGGTGGAGGCGCTCGCGAAGCGCCAGGGCCACAACAACAAGTCACGGATCATCCGCGAGGCCACCGCCGCCTACATCCGCGCGTCCTGATCACCCCCGTGGACCTCGAAGCCGTCCGCCGGACCGTAGACGAGGTGACCCAGGCCGTCTTTGCAACTGACCCTCTTGAAGCTCGATTCGTTCGGAATAGGTACCCATGCGGCTACTGCGAGTACATCGCAGTCCCTCTCGCCGCGGTCCTCGAGGACCGCGGCTTGGGGCAGTGGACGCTAGTGACTGCGGGCCGTCCTGGACAAGAGAAATCCGGCCACGCGTGGCTCGAGTGGCGTGAAGCGGATGGGACGGGGCTGTTCTCGATCGACGCGACCGTGCACCAGTTCGAGCACCTGGCGGCCGAACCGTTCCTAAACATCGGGCGAACGCCTGCGGCAGCAGAGTTCACGCAGCTTCGCTCAGCGGGCCCGTTGTCCGAGCGGCCCGAGCTCGGGGGAGAGGACGACTACTGGTGCGGGCTGATCCGAGCGGTGCGGGAGCAGCTGCGGATTGCCTAGCCTGCGTGGCTCCGAGGAGATAAGCCCACTGGCACACTCGACGCCCCCGTTACTACCGATGCGGCGCTTCGCGCTTGGTCAGACGAGTCGCCCCGGAAACGACCGCCACGACCGATGGAACGGTGAAGAAGACGTTGAGCTCTCCGGCGGAGACGAGGACGGCGCCGGCGACTCCGGTGATGAGACCGACCAGCATGAGAACGAGGTGGGCAACATCGAGCCGACGATGTGACTCTGGCTTGCTAGTCGTCGTCACCTGATGCCCTCCTGTGCTGTAGCACCTCCAGAACAGTCCATCTGGTGCTCGTACGGCCGTTTGTCGTCGACGTGTCCACGCGAAGGCGAATCTGGAAGATGTCCTCCTTGCGGATGGCCAACCCGTTCGACACGTGGCCCAGGAAGTCCTCGTCCTCGACCGTCGCCGATCGCTTGAGGGTCTTCCCGTCGAAGGTTGCCCGCACACGCCACTTGGTCGAGTCGTCGAAGTCGATGGCAGTCATCTGCGCCTCAGCGTTGACGATCTCGCTTCGCTCATCGGTCTTGTCGTCTGGCTTGACGGCATCGTAGTCGGGCTTGGTGAGAACGAACACATCCGGCGCGTCATCAGGAGTGAGCTTCTCGAGCTCCTTCGACGAAGGGCGCTCCACGTCGACAGCCGACACACGCGAGTCGCTGAGGGGGGCCAGGATCTGCCGAAGCTGCCTCTTGCGCCTCGGAGTGTTCTTCTGTAGCTCCTTCCACGCGGCTAGCGGAACCTCCTGAGCAGTCCCGTCCTGCCACTTGACCTTGACGTTGCCGTTGCCGAGATGCTCGAACTCCTCCACGTCCGCCCTCGCCGACTTCGTAGCCCACAAGATGATTTGCGTGAGCGTCGGGGGGCCGGCGACGGTCGAAATCGCCTCCCAGTTCTCTGTGACGACTCGCACCACCTCGATGAGGAACGAGCCCTCCTGCGCGGGCCGGACGAGGACCTCGGAGTCAACGATGCCTTCGCTGTTGAAGGCGCCCGCCTTGGCGAAGTCACCGGACAGCCCGACGAGGCCCGTGAGCACCTCTGCGACGTGTGACGCTCGGAGCTCGTGTAGTTGGCTGCCGTCCTCGTTCTCGCCCGTGAAGCGGAGGGTCAGGGAGTCAACGATGCCTTCATCGGCTTTTTCACCATGTGTCGAAACGTACAGGCGCGGCTCTCAATTCAGCCTAGGTGAGTACCCCCGGAACAGGGGCCGAGCGTCTCGGCGTCACTAGGGGTGGATGACCCTAGAGGGCTCAGAGGGGAGCAACGTCCAAGCTGTAGCGACGCTCGTGGACCTTGCTGTACGGGGTGCGCGTTGCCCTGTAGCCCATCGCCTCGATGCGAAAGAGGACCTGCTGCAGCTTGGAAAAACCCTCTGTGCCGGAGGCAGGAAACGGCTCGCCCTTATGGTCCTCCCCGTCAGAAGTCGTGAGGGTGAGCTCCCACATCTCTTCCCCCTCGACGAACAGCATGTGCACGACGTCTTCTCGCTTTTCGACCATGTCTCAACGTACCCACCAGTCGGACCTACAGCACTGCCCGGACCGCACCAGACGGCTCGATGTCCCGTTACGCACGCCGCGTTGAGCGGCCCGCTCCGCGGTGACTCCAGCCGCCGATAATGCACCTTATGTCATATACGGCGCCCGTGATGTAACCCGCGTACGTCTAACTGTGCACGTAGTCCGTCGTGTCGCCCCGAGGCCTCGCAACCGAGCTAGAGGCCGAGCGTCTCATTGGTCGGACATCGACCACCCCAAGATCGCGAAAGCGAGGTCGTCACCGAGCACCGCATCAGCGTCGCCCGTGACTACGATAGGTGTTCATCAGCCGCGCTCGGTCGAAGACCTGCCGCCATCGCGCCTCGTTGCACTTCACGGCTTCCGCACAAGCGAACCTGTGGACAGGTTTCGCGCCGCACCGGGCAATTGCCTAACGTCTCGTCAACTGGTACCTACGCCTTCTCAGGGCTGCAATGCGCCCTGCAACCGCCCCCGGGCCACCGGGGAGTAATTCCTGAACCCTTTCGCTGATTAGTGAGGCTCTCAGTGCGTGCATCTTCTTCTTCTCTCACGTTTCCCACAATGCGAGCAGCCGGCTCCCCGCTGGCCATCGCCCTGACTTTCATCGTACTTTTGTCCGTTTCGCTCGTAGTCGGCATCCCAGACGTCGCTCGTGCCGAGACCAGGGCTGATCCGACTCCATACTCCATCGTGTCTCACCACAGTACACCGACTGGACCTAACATTGTCGACGCACGCACAAACGCCGAGCTGGCGCCGACGTCCCCGCAAGTAACATTCGTGCCCAAGAGTCCCGCATCGGGACCACAGGACGTCAACCAGCATTTGCAGGACACAAAAAGCTGGGGCTCTTTTAGAAGGTGGCTTAACCGGCATTTCCATGCGACGATTCACCTTAGTGGCCTAACCGTCAGAGCTATCGTTGGCACCGCCGTGGGTGTTGTCGGCTCTGTGACTTGCTCGCAGCTCTATTTGACTCCCGTAGCGTGCGCCGTGGTCGGAGGCGCCCTGGGCGGGATACTCTCTCTCATCGCTACCTCCAAGTGCGGCCATAGTGGTATCTACATTCCCATCCCGGACTACTGGCACGCTTGGTGCGGATGAAAGTCCTCATTCGCGTCGATATCATCGCGAAATAGGCGATAACCGCGTCCACCGACTCAGCGGCATCTCACAAGCCCCCGTCCGCTCAATAGATATGAGTGCACGCTTCGCTGCGCCCGTCGCGCCCGCGTCGAACGTTATGTGCTCGGGTGCCCGTGTACACGGGCACCCGAGCGAACGAGCAAACGAGCAAGTGAACGTCCCGGTTCTCGGGCATCCGGCTGGCCGGGCCTACCGAGACGCCGAGTGATATCACGCGGTACGTAGATGGAGATGTTGTCCGACGGTACGGCACCTAACGTCACGAAACGGTATCGAGGCTCCATCGACGAGGCTGCGCAGGCGCGGGCCTCGAAGCATGGCGGCACCGCTGTGGATTGAAACTGCTCGGCTTCACCGTCATCTTCGGGCGGCATGTCGTCATGCGCTGCCCATACACCCCCGTCCCAGAACTGCTGAAACCTATCACCGCCGAGAGGACCTCCGTGCCCCTCGCCTGGTCGAGGCCCCACGAGCGAGGTCTTCACCTCGGCAGCGATCATGCGGAGCCGCGGCGCGCCCGAGACGGCCGCTGATACGTAGTTCAGTTGCTGCTGAAACGCATAGAAATCAGGAGGGAGCGCATATAAATATCGTCTCCTGACCCTGGTAAACTACCGCCGCATATAATACCGACTATTTTGATGTCCCTGCTGCCCCCCTGAGTCTCCTTGCCTCGTTGCAGCTGAAAAGGTTTCCGCCACGACTTGGTGACTTCCTACTTCCAGCCCTCGCGGGGGTGGGGCTGATACCCAATAACACAAGATGCCCGTTATTGCCCCGCTGGTGCAGAAAATCTCTCAATCAGCCCGGATTTCTGTTCCGACTACCTGCACGGCGGACTCCTGGCCTGATCGGTTCCACGCGGCGGAGACTTCACCGCTAGTCCGAGGCTCGTCGTCCTTGACGAGAGTGCAGCGCATGCCGGCCGAAGTCGGATAACAACTTATTCTGGTCGTCTACAAGGGCTCGATTCGGACAATCGAGAGGTCGGCGTCTGGCGATTCCCAAATCACCGAGCCGACTTGCACGTCACCGACGCACACATGCGCACTACGGCCACCGCAATGCTTCGCGGTAACGGCATATCCGACAGCACGTTGATATGGGGGTGATTCGCGAGAGGATCCCCGACCCCGTCAGCACAGCCCCAGCCGGGCAGTCGTAGTCCGGCGATCGAGCAGGAACTTGTCTGTCACCGAAGATGAGATGAGTACCCGACCGTACAGGCAACGAAGCACGAGCTACGCGGTCTACAGCCTGGGCTGGTGCGGCGGCGACACCGCAAGCGAGAACGCTGAGGACACTGATTACAGCCACAAACAAAGGCCTATCTATGCGCCACATGAACTAGAACGTAGCGCCCGAGACAGGCCACGAGCGAGCGCTCTACAGATACGAGCCCCGGTCGGCGTGAGACCATTACGAAAAAACAGCATAGACCGCGTGACGTTTTGATGATAAAACTACCCCGTCGGTAAACAATCCAACCGACGGAGCGGATGTGACACTCCTACGAACGAACTGAGATCTTCGCACCTTGGTGCCGCTGACGCCCTGTAGATGATCTCAACCGACATGGCCCGGTGAGGTCAGGATGAAGTGCTTCCCTCCTCCGACGCCTCTCCTTACGCCGCTCGGCGGCCACACCTACCTTTACGAGGTTAGATGCCTATCCATGCACCGAATGGGTCCATCGAATGTAACGGCCACTGTTGTATTCCAGCACCATAACGTCACCGTAAGGTCCGCGTAGTCGTCTTAGCGGTTGCGGTTTGTGCTTTGACGTCCAGCCTAGTCGTGGCCCCGCTTCATACAGTCGCTGCAGACGCATCGTTTCGGATGGTCAATACGAGGCTGTCCATGATTCAACGTAGACCAACGACCGGCGTCATACCTCCCCCGAGGGTGAGGCCAACGCGACGCTCGCCTACTGGACCGACAAACGGCTAAGGGCTGCTGACCCGTTCGAACGGATCGTCGAACCAGCAATACATGTCCTGTTGAGTCTCCCGAGTGACTTCTCAGGGGCCGCAGAGGGCGGCCTACTAGCCCTCCCCTGGCGTGGGCGGCGATCACGAGTCGCTGCCGCGAGGCGCCTGCCTCCCGAACGAGACTGACTTCGCCGCACGCTTCGCGCCTCGAGCGGCCACGCCGGTCCTGTACTGCTCGTCTCGGTAGGGCATTCCTTCCCGGACCACCTCGGCAACCATGCCGATGACCCCCACGCGACCTCCAAAAGGACCTGGCCTCGATGCACCGCACGGCCCGCGGTTTGTTGAGTCAGCCGCGGATCCGTGCGGAGCGGGGCGATGACCGCGACTCATGCGGCATAGGTGGGCGGTACGGGCACTGCTCCATAGCAGGGGCCTCGTGGACGACGATTCTAGGCCTCCGGCCGAGCCGTAAGACTAGGCGGCCAGGACAGGCGAAGTGAAGCGGGCAGCCGGCCTGTGGAAAAACTGCCAGGCGTTCGCGGTCGCTTCGTACCTTACAGACGTACTTATCCGATTCGAACGGTTGGACTGCTCCCATGAAGTCTTTTGTCTCCTCAAGCCCTTCTTCCACTTCCTGGGACCACCGTCGTCCAAGTTGGGCCGCAGTAGCCACGATCGCGACGCTGAGCGTCGTCGGGTCGCTCATGACGGCAGCCCCGGCAGCGAACGCCGCTGAAGAGTCGATCGCCGTCGCTGTGCGGGACGGCTCATTCATACCGGACGTTGTCGACGGGCACATCACCGTCGACCAGCTCGTCGACGCAAGCATAGCCGGACGCGCACAGGGAGCGCCCGCTCTTGACCGCGCGACCTTGACTCGAGGGATGACGGCCGAGGTTGAGCAGCTTCGTAGTACTGGCAGCGTTGCCGCCTGGGATCAGATGGGTACCGACACGGATCTAGGTCAGCCGCAGATCCTGCGGTCGGCAGCGCCCGACGCGGCGCTCGGCACACAACTATCGCTCTGGCACAAGTTCAAGCGCCTCTTCCACCACTGGGCGACCGTCAGAATCACCGCCCCTACAGGAGGAGCCCTCCTTGGAGGCGGCACCGCGGTAGGCATCGCGGCGATTGTCGCTGGCGCGTTCGGGTTGCTCGCATCCGCCATCTTCGCGAGCATTGGCGCCGTCGCGTTCATCACCCTCGGGTCGGTCTCATTGAGCTGCAACACTCGGCACTTGAAGTACCTCTACATTGAGTTCCCTGACCTCGGAAACAGCCACTGCGGTAACTAGCTCATGCATTTCCTCGAAGGACCCGTCGGGTGCTCACGCGGCTCATGGTGACCAGATGTGCGCGAAATACCGAGGGGCGTCATCCAGCAGCCGCTAACGCTCGACCGAGCGCCCGCTGAGGTCGTCTGGACCGTTGAACCGGTGCCGGCGGCACACACCCACGCCGGTACTGCTGTGTTGGACGGGCGTCCCACCAACAGGCTCCCCAGCGCCCTGATAACCGCGAGGCGGGGGGGGTAGAGACTTGATGTCGACATGCGAAGGTCGCGGGCCACCTGCGCGCCCGGCTTGTCGGCTGCGATGAACTGAGCGGATTGCCGATCTCTCTGTCTGTCAGCTTCAACCGGCGGTCGCCGAAGTCTCGGCCGGCGGGCACGCAAGTGGCCGGAGTACGAGGATCTGCTCACGCGGGCAGCAGCGTCCCGCGCCGATCAAGAGATCACGTTCACGACCACGGACGTAAGGCCCCCCCGCCTACCGCGGGTGCCCGATCGGGGATCCCTACACGCATAGCGACGGTGGCTGCGTCCGGCCCTTTCCCGTTGCGCAACCGTCGTGTGTCCAGCGGATCGCGAGGGCCGGGGATCACTGGGGTTCAGCGGTCGATGCACCAAAGACGCGTTTGCTCGTCCACGCGCGCGGCAAGCATCTGTGCGAGCTCGTCCTCGACGATGTCGCGGCATTCCGCGATCGTGTGATGTGGCAGCATCGAGCGGATCCGTCGCACGGCGTCGTCGATGAGGCGTTCGTAATCGACATGCGCTTCCACGAGCGCCACATTGCCAGATTGCATTACCCCGCGTCGAGGAACGGGGGCAGTCTCGTCAGAGCGTCCGGACGACGATCTGCTCAGCCATGACCGCTGCCCGTGAGCGATACACGCGACCGTAGAAGGTACCGTGCCCGTCCGGCGTCTCGAAGTCGTGGACAAGGGCGGTGGGGAACGGAACGCGCTCTGCGCCATATCGATGTCCGCGACCACATCGCGAGTGACGACGTTGAGCACGTTCGCGTGATGCCCGCCCCGGTGGGCGATGGACATCGGGACCTCGGGTGAAAGCTTTAGCGGAGGTATCTCGGCGATGAGGATCGTCACAGTGGATGCGAGGTGCCGCTGCAGGTCGGCGAGCTGCGCGCGCCACGCGTTGGGTGTGGTGAACCGGACGGCGTCGCCTATGCCGAGGATCACGATCATGATGTCGACGACGACGAGTCTCGGGTTCTCGCGGAGCAGGATGCGTGCGGTGCGGATCGTGAAGTCGGATGTCGCCATCGCCTGCCACTGGACGCCCCTGTTGCTCCGCTGGTGCAGGCGCCGTCCGAGCTGTGCGCCGACGGTCATTGCGCGTCTGAGCGAGGCTGTCGACGCGCACGACGTCGTCGAGCATCCCGCCCGGCTCCCACAAGTTGTGGAGCTGTGGACGACGACGGCCGCGATCGACCAGGACGCGCTCTGGGGGCAGCACCCTGCGCGGGTAGCCAAAGGTCCTGACGCCTGCCGCGTCCGCCGCTGCCGACGGGTACCGCTTGGTCACTCGCGTGCGGCACAGGCGTCCTGAGCGCGCAGACCCACCCCGTAGCCGCCCCGGGACGAGCTCGTGCGCATCGCCGTCCTCGCTAGGGAACGCATTGCCGCTCTCCGCCGAATTCCGCCGACAAATCACCATCGCATCGATGGGCCGGTACACCGCGATGCGGCGAGCATCCCAACGCCCGTCGCAAGGGGAAAAGTCCCGACGCCTCGGCATCAGCCGTCAGAAGGGGTCCGAGCTCGTGAACAAGACCGACGTGACCGAGCAGTGCGAGATGGCCTTGTCCTACCTGGCCCGCACGATCCCAGCAGAACGATGATGGCAGCCCGCTGCCCGCAGCCGCTGCACCCGCACCACACCGACGGACACCTGGCCGCATAGACAGCCAGGCTCGCCCCTTATGAGCGAAGGCTTCGCCATCACGGCGTGAGCACGGCTGGCGGGCTTCCGCCGTAGTTTCATAGCAGTCTTCGCACGCCCGGGTGTGTCCGCCGCGACGTCGGTCTGGGGACAGCATCCGCGGCGTCGACGCGTGCCTGTCATGGTCAGCACCTCAGGTTCGCGCGCACGGCTCATGAGAGCACTTTGTTCGCGACATCACAGAAGGAAGTCAATATGCGCAAGCTCCCTATATCTCGCGTTCGCCCGAGGGCATCATCGTCACAGCAAGGACGGCGTTCGGTTCGCGTTCTGACGATGATCGCTGCCGCTACGGCCTCCGTCGCTGCCGGAGGGGTGATCCAAGGCGGCGCGCTATCCGCGGCACCAGCCCTGGCGGCGACACCTGACGTCTCCGCTGTGTCCGCCGCCTCCCTGGGCAGCCGAGCCTTCTCCGATGAGGAGATGACGTCCACCTCGGACTACTGGACCGTGGACCGGTTGCAGCGAGCCATCCCCGACGATGGCTCCGCGTCTGTCGTCGGAGCGTCGGATGCGGGCTCGGGCGTCGTGCACTCCGTGTCGGGCTCCATCACCGCAACAGCATGGGTCGGCAAGATCGCCTTCAAGAGGGGCGGGCTGGACCGCCTGTGCTCGGCTTCGGCAGTCCATTCGGACTCTGGTTACCTCGTCGCCACTGCGGGGCACTGCCTCCTCAACGACGACCAGACCGCGACCGGCGTCACCTTCGTGCCCGGCTGGGACGGTAAGAACATGCCCTACGGGACATGGATTGCGAAGTTCTACAGCGTGACCCCCGAGTGGAGAGTCCGCGCAGACGACTCCCACGACGTGGGCTTCATCAAGGTCCAGCCCATCGGCTCCAAGTCATTGGCGGATACCGTCTCGGCCCTGAGGGTGAATTTCTCGCTTGCTAAGCCCCAACTGCACTACTTTAGCCTCGCGTACGGGAACATCGGCGGCGGATTCCAGGCTAAGCCGTTGTCAACGTGCGTCGGCCCGGCATACCGGCTGCACGATGAGCAGTCCTTAGCCATGATCGGGTGCAAGGCAGTCGGTGGTATGTCAGGAGGGCCCGTGTACCACGCGTCGACCGAAGAGCCCCGGGGCACGCAGGTCGGAGTGATCGGCCGGAACGTAGAGACGGCATATGGAGATGCCATTGCTTTTACGCCCTTTGGAAAGGCTGAGCTCTCGACGTACAAGACTGTGGACTCGTTCACGAAGTAAGACGGTAGCCGTGGCGGGGCCGTCGGGTGAGGGCCGCAACGCGCGGGTGCCCGACACCCCGTGATCCACGCACAGGTCATCCCGCCGCACGCCGGCCGCGAGTAGGTCGACGACCTATCGGCCCGTGCTCTACTACCGGGTCGAGACCCGCGCGTACCCGATGAGCTTCCCCAAGACGTCCTACATGTCCCGCAACCGACAATGAGCACCCCCTTGCGGCCCATGGTTGCGGGACACTCGCGGCCGCGACACTCCGCAGCGAGCTCCAACCGCTCGCGGGACGTCCCACAACCCGAGGCTTGTGCGACTGGACTCGGGTCACCTCATCCGTGTTCGAAGAGGATGGTGGCGTAGCTGAAGTCGCATACGCCCGGGTAGGGGTCTCCGCTCCCGCCGGGTACCTCCTTGGCGGGCGTGCCGCGGCCACCGATGGTCCTGTCGCAGACTTGCATGCGTGTTCCGCGGATGGTGATGTGGTCGAGCTTGGCGGTGTCGCCGAAGTTCTGGTTGACGCCGGCGACCTTGTAACGGCCACCGTCGATGAAGACGTCGCTGACCACCATGTGCCGCGGGTACTGGTGCGGGCAGTTACCGCAGGAACGCACGAGGGAGCCGATGTCGGACGCGGCGAAGTGCATGATCCGGACAGTGCCGGCCCCATCCATCTGCACGACCTTGTCGTACGCGTGCTGGACGCCTCCGCCCTGGATGGTGACGACGGAGGACGTCGGGGATCCGTCGAGGAGGGTCACGGCGTCCTCGCCGACGTGGCTGGACCACATGTTGATGATGGTGCAGGATGCTTCGCAGTGGATGCCGTCGGCTGCGAGCGAGCCGATGATCACGTTCTTCACCGTTCCTCCCGGGTGGACGAGGATGACTGGTTGCTGGAACTCACCACGCCCAGAGGTTGACCCGTTGAGCTCCGCGTTGCCGTAGTCGACGGTTTGACCGGCGGGTACTTCATACGGCGTCGCCCGCGGCGGCTTGACCGACGTGGGTGCCGGGAAGGCCGGCAAGGTCGAGATCGATGACCCCTGCGCGGGGAGCCCTGCAGCGTGAGCCGAGGAAGCGGGCGCCGTCGCGATGCCTCCGACAGCGACGAGGATGACGAGCACAACCACCCAGGGTCTCGTGACGAGGTGATGGCGTTGGGTCGTGGGAACAGGGGGCATGGCGGGGAGTCCTTAGATAAAGCACTGGGGCCGCGACAGTCGCGGTTAGCGAGACCTTACGGCGCAACGCTTCCCCGGCGGGCGGACCATGCACCTGCATTGATGACATGTGCAGGGCGCCCACGATCGGGGAGCGTTTAGGGCAATGGTGTGCTGTTCGCTGATCAGCGATCAACCACTCGCGAGAACAGGATGCTCACATGGCTACACGCACTGGCTCCACCCTCATCGGCGCGGCAACATGTGCCACGCTCGCCCTCACCCTCCTAGGTGCGGCGGCTGCGACCGCAGCGACCCCAGCGGAACCCACCGGCACACTCCGACACACCATCTCGAGCACCGAGACCGCCGCTGCCGGCTCTACATGGTCACGCGCCCGAATGCACGCTGCCGTCACCAACTCCTTCGTCGATCCCGACCCCGCCGACGGGAACCCACCCGCCGACGACCAGGACAGCGCACTCACCGCCACGAGCACCAGCGACGCGTCCCCCGGAGCAGCGTCCCTGCACGTGTCAGAAACCACGCCCGTGCCAGGCTTCGCCGCGAACGATCACCTCGGCGTCGTGTTCTTCCGCAGCGGCGGCATCGACCAGCGCTGCACTGGAAACGTGGTCGTATCCGACTCCGGCAATCTCGTCGCAACGGCCGGCCGCTGCGTCTCTGCCATCAAGGATGCATTCGTCACTGACCTGGTCTTCGTACCCCAGTACGACGGGACCGCCCCCAAGGGCATCTGGCCAGCGACTGCTGTCACGGTCCAGTCGCAGTGGGTGACGGGTCGACAGGTCGACTTCGACACGGCCTTCTTCCAGGTCAAGGCACCCGTCGGTGCAGCTGCGGGTACGACCTTGTCCTCCAATGTCGGCGCCTCTGGCGTCCGCTTTGCCGGACAGGAGGACGACGATGACTACCGTTCGACCGGCTACGCGCTCGACGGCGGGCACGACGGCACGAAGCCCATCAGCGTCGAGAGCTCGGTCGAGCCGAACCCCTGGATGAACAAGGACTACGCCATCGAAGGCATCGAGACCGACCTCCGCGCCGGCATCAGCGGATCCCCGTGGGTCAACACCGACGATGACTCCGGCGACATCCAGCGCGGAATGACCACCTTCGCCTACCACCAGTTCACGCACGCCGCCTTCGGCCCCCAGTGGACCGCCACCCTTCACGCCACCTACCGAGCAGCAGCAGCTGCCTAGCGACACACCAGCGGGGCTCAGGCACAGTCGAGCCTGAGCCCCGTTCCGTTGCTCCTACCGGCAGATGCCGAGCGTGGAAGTGCTCAAGCCCCGTACCAAAGCACTGCCACGCTCCGCATGCATGAATGGCCTATATGAGCAAGACCCTAGCGCCCCCAGGCGTCCACTGTTCGAAATACCTGGTATTCGGCATCCCCCCAGGGCGCAAACGTCATGATGCTATGTTCCCCTTGAGGAATAACGGAGCTCACAACCCCTACCTGCGTACCATTGACCCCCTTTCCTGATTCATGATAGACAGGCCCACCGGAGCCCCCGCCCACCATGACGCAGTCATTTATACTAAGAAGTGAAAATTGGGAAAAACGGCGGTACCCATTTCCCGAGCAGGTCAGAAGAGGATGGGACGTGAATCCTGAGACCTGTTCGTAACCAAATGCTTCGTAATGCAACCCCGTCTTTGCAAGACCAAAATTGGTAGCGGTCGCGCCAGCCCTATCGGCCAGGTATTGCTTGGCACCGAGCCAGGATCGCTGCGGCTTTAGCTGAACAAATCCTGCATCGTGCTGCTGGTCCTCCTGGTACCGCCAGGCTCTCGGGACCTGATAGTCGTTGGCGCCCCACGTCAAAAGCGGCTTGTTAGCCCCATCCCAAGCGGGAATGAACCGGAGGTTGGTACTAAATTCGCCCTTGTGATAGAGGCAGTGCCCGGCGGTTGCTATGACCAGCTTCGAGTCTGACTTGATGGACGACGCCGTACAAGAATAATCGATGCCGCCCGCGGTGTAGTAAAGTCGCCCGATCCAATACACGGGCTCGAAGACACTCGTGACCGCGCTAGCCCCGAGAGACGGACTTTGCTTCTGGGGCGTGACCGTCACCCCATCAGCGGGCACTGCCGCCGCAATTTTATCCGGAGTCCAGTAGTTTTCAGATTCTGCGGCATCTGCATCCGAAAAACTCATGCCCGTATCAGACGCACCGCTTTCAGGGACCGAGGCCGAGCTTGCGGCCCGAGCACTTTCCCCACCAATATCATGGGGCCCGCAAACCAGAACCAGCCCGATTCCAACGGACAACGCCGCCATAGACGCCGCATGCCTACGCTTCGGATATATCTTTTTCATTTGATCCCCTAAATCTCTAACGGATAGTATGGGTTTACTATGGGTATGCACGCGCATAGATCTGGATGCGCGGGCCACCGCCCGATGTTGATCATTACGTGACCGATTGGCGAACCATGCGATTTATCAACATCTCGAACCTTTGTAGTTCAGTGTGAGCAAGCGAGTGAAGCCCTAGACGCGATGCGCATGGTGAACCAGTTCGGAGCAGCGGCAACGGCTTGGCGCGCGACGCCGGCGCGGACCTCGTCCACCTCGAGGCGCGCTACTGGTGGATCCAGGTCGAGGACCGGCCCGTGCTCGGGTACGTGATGCGGCACCCCGCGGAGCTCGGGACCCGTTCACGTTCGAGGCCTACGCCGACGCCCGCGACGAGCTCGGGCAGCGGATCTGGCCTCGGCGTGAGGAGTCGTTGAACTTGGCGGCCGCGTGGATGATCCAGAACAGCGATCGCCTCATCTCGTTCGCGGGACAGCACGCGGCCGCGGCCTCCGACGTCGATGGGCCTCGCGAGCCCGGCGACGTCGGCGCCGATCGTCTACCCGGCGGGTACGAGGAGGCCGATCTGCACGGCCGCGATCGTCGGCTTCCCGCGGGGTGAAGTCGATGCTGCGGCCCGTGTAGGCGTCGGCCACGTGCCCCATAGCCACGATGCAGCCATCTCCCTCTCGACGTGAACGCCTCGTCTCGAGGAGGCATGTGCAGGAACCGCCCTGACGCTTCTACTTCCGACTAGCTTGTCCGCGAACCTCGCCGATCCCTAGAGGTCTCGTTAGTAGAAACTACAGCAATTTATGACGGGAGAATGATGAAACATTTTAAGATCTTGACGTCCGCGGCAGTCATGGGCGCTATAGCACTCGCACTCATGGCTCCAAGCGCGGCTAACGCGCGAACTTCGCCGGAGCGGAGTTCCGTACCTGTGGTCGTTGGCACGGAGGTGTGGGGCAAATGGAGCGGCCAAAACTGCACAGTTGGAGTCGTACTTCAGAAATCCGGCCTGTGGGCCGCGTTGTCTCCCAGTGAGCGGGGCGCTCGGTACGTGGTCATAGCAAAACACTGCGTTAGACGCACCACCGAGCCTATCGAGGTACGAACGGCGAACGGCACAGACGTCGAAGTAGGAAGCGTAGTTGCGCTGGCAGACCCCGACGACCTCGCCCTGGTCCGAATCGAGGGGTCACCACACGGGGCGCGGACCTGCTCTGCCACGTCCGGACACTTCATCTGCATGCCCTCGACGGTTTACTCCCCGCAAGCCTTCAACCGAGTATTCCTCCCCGGCTTCGCACCAGGGCATGAGACAACGCTACCGATGACCAGACAGGGCGTGCCGGGCCCGAGAGAAACGTTCTGCACAAGCGGTGCGGTTACACGATCCCTCTGCGAGTGGACCAGTACAAACGTACCGCCCGCATGGGTGCAGCACCATGTCTACGCCGCCGCCCACAGCACAGGCGCTAATCTATTGAAAGGGGACTCAGGCGGCGCGGTCGTCAGCCGGACGGGAGATTTTTACGGGATCGCGACGGACTCCGGGCTCTATGACTCCGACCATTCCAACATCGACATCATGGGATATACCGACGCCGCCCGCGTGCTTTCCGACTTCCGCGGATACCACATGGCACCAGCAAGCTAAAGGGCCCGCATAGCGCAGCACTGGCGGGTCGATCACCGGCCCGGAGCCGACGCAGTATGCCGAGCTCATCCAGGCGCAGCCCCGCATCACCTTCGCTCCCGGAGACTTCCGCTACTGGTTCGGCGGGTGAGCGTGGACCATCTCCAGAGCATGATCCGACAGGCGGAGCAGCGGCAGCGCGCGGCCGTGCAGAAGTACAACCAGGCAGCCCGGTAGTACAACCAGGCGGTGCAAAAGAGCGCCGACGAGCACAACCGCGAAGTGCATGCTCACAACGCACGCCTCTTAAGCCGCAGCTGACCCTTCCTACGATGCGAGGCGGAGTACGCCTCCCCGCTCCGTGGCGGCCAGCCGACGGCGGTGCTGGTCCAAGCTCGTACGCTTGCCGACGAGCGCGGCCGGGCGCTCCCACCCGATCGCATCGACGGAGAAGAGCACCCGGTGAGCAGGGTCAAGAGCAAGCTCGACGGCATCGACAGCCTCGTGCGCAGCACAGGACAGCACCCGTTGGCGCACCTCCAGGCCGGCTACTGGCGGATCCAGGTCGAAGACCGTCCTGTGCTCGGGTACGTGATCCGGCACCGGGCGGAGCTCGGAGACCCGTTCACCTTCGACGTTTACGCCGACGCCCGCAACGACCAGGGCCGACGCATCTGGATCCGCCGCGAGCCCTCGCTGGACACGGCCGTGGCGTGGATGGTGCAGCACAGCGCCGAGCTGATCGCGTTCGCGGCGCGCTCGCGCTCAGGTAGCCGGGGGCCGGCGGAGACGACGGCCGCGGAACATGCCTCCGCCGACGTCGACCAGGCCCGGGAGCTCGGCCATGTAGAGCGCGGCCAGTTCGGGTGACGCGGCCGTCGCGTGGATCGTCACGCGCCGGGCGTCCGCGACGGGCAACAGGAGGATGTGGAGCGCGCGGCCGCGGCCTATTCCGTGTGCTGCCGCGATGTCGTTACTGATGTGCCACCCGGTGCGGGTCCAGATCACGCGAGTACCCCGACGACGCGCTTGCGCGCCTCGGCAGAACTCTCGACGCGCACGACGCCGACGAGCATCCCGCCCGGCTCCCACAGGTAGTAGAGATGTGGGGCAGAAGCGGCGTCGTGGCGGCCGGCAGCCGCCACGACGCCGCCTACGAATACATGCACGTTTCCGGACCGTTTAACAGCTGAGCGCGTAAAAGCTCCCAATCAACGACGGCGACCAAAGAACGTTTCAGGAAGGCGCGAGGGCATATGTGCCCGCGTCTTCGAAAAATTGAACAATACGCGTGTACTTCATGATAGTAAAGCTTGGCCCGGTAGACGTCTCGCCGGCTATACCGTATATCCGAGCGTCTGGTGAGGAGACGGGTGCCCCGGAATCTCCGGGGAAGATAAGTGTGTCACCCCGCGCTGCTACCTCTCCGCGATGCTGATCACCGAAGCGAGGAAGCCATGGCGTCGATGTGAACTCACAAGACTCTCCACTACTTTTACCGCTGATGCAGAAGATCTCGTTATCACCAGGGGCACCTGTGCCAGCGACGGGAGTCGATTGGAGGCTCCTGTACCGGAGTGTGGACATGAGGATGCGGCCCACTGCTCGAGGAGTGTATGTCTGGGTTCCGGAGCAATGGAAGCCACTACTAGTGGGAGCGCATATAGGCTGGCCGTGTATCTCCGGGTCGATTTTGACGAGTTCAAGGTCGGCTGCCGGATCAACCCAGGAGACTACGCCAACGCGTCGGCCCCCTACAGAGACTACTGAGTTCAAGGTTCCGCAATGCTCGGCAGTCACCACGTAACGAGTCGCTCTTTGATAGGCGGAGATGTTTCTGAACATTCCAGTCCTTACAACAACTGCACCGGCAGTGCAATTCCCGTGGGGGGAACTGTAACTCAGTGCCAGCTACAATTGGTAGAACAATACGCTGTCGATCGATCGCCGATGCGGCGGCGGCGGGAAGAATGACCGCGCAAAGGCAAGTAATTGCGGCAACTGCTGCAAGATGCGGGTTTAGCATTCGCGTGTATTATTTCGATGCGCGAGTTCTATACCTAGACAAAATGTACCTATCTATGGAAACGGTTTACGGTTCGACATAAAGGGCGTCAGCGTACATCGTGTGATTCCCGTGTTGACTGCTGAGTACACAGCCACCCAACGGGCCAGCCATAGTGCGTGTCTCCTATCCCCTTGGGTGATCGTGTTGCAGGGTGGGGTCGCGTCGGGTGCGTGGAAGTTGTCGGATTCTTAACTGGAGCGGAGCGCGTCGTAGATGCCGGTAGCGTCGCCGGGGGGCGGTCATCAGTTCGGTGATCACCGCTTGGTGGTCGTGGGGATCATCTGGCGATACCGGACCGGCGTGCCGTGGCGGGATGTCCCGATCGAGTTCGGCCCCTGGCAGACGATCGGGAAACGGTGTGACAGGTTCCGCCGCAAGGGCACCTGCAAGTGGTGGGGGTGTGGCCAATCGCGGCCCACTTCCCACCGACCCTGCTGAGCACGAATGTGGCAATGAGAATGCGATGCCGCTGAGGAAGATCCACAGGGGCGTGTACGGCAATAGCACGCCCTGGGGCGGAGGAGATCACGGTCAGGAGCGTTTCCGCCTGTGCACAACTCACTTAGGACCGTCTGACGGATGCCTAGCGCGCACGGAACATCACGCAACCTTCCACCCATCCGTCGGCATGAACCGCGCCGTCCTCCCACCGGAGTCCCTGCGCACGCCTCGCATCATGGATCGGACGAGGTTCATCGTGTCCATCGCATCAATCACCCCTACGTCAGGTCCTCGCTGTTGCCACCGGCGACTCTGTTCCCGCGTGATGGCGATCGCGACGATGTTGGCGGTCATCAGCGCCGTCGTCATCGCTCCCGCATCCGCCGAGGCCGCCACCAAGCCTTCCTCGGTCGAGACCATCGCGGCCTCTCTGAAGGCCGACACGATCATCTCCGACATCACGACAGGGAAGCTCTCGGTGGATCAGCTCCTCGACGCCGACCTAGCCGCCTGGCCAGGCGATGGGTCCACGGCCACAACCCCGACCCGGGATCAGGTGAAAAAGGAGATGACCTCGGAGGTCCAATCGGTCAAGGACTAGGGCGATCTCCAGGTGGCCCAGGACATCGACGTCACGGCATCCAATGACGGACGTGTCTCCGCGTCGGCCAGCATGCCCGGCTCGTCCTTTTTCTCCTTCAAGCACCTCTTCAAGCACTGGGCGACCATCACACTCGACGGTAGGGTCGCGAAGATCATCGTCGGAACTCAGGCCGCGGTCGCTACGGCCTTCATCTGCGCGACTCCCGGTGTTGGCGCGCTGATGTGCGGCCTCACCGCCGCCATAATCGGCGTCATAGTGGGCATCTACCTCAACTGGCCGCCCTGCCGAGGGATGACCATCTATATTTAGATCTCGGATGTGAACAACACCCACTGTTAGCGGAGCAAGATCGCCGATCCTGCCGGGACGGAGCGCGTCCGGTGGCCGTGGCGACCCTCCCGGACCCGAGCGCCGACATCGAACGACGCTCGTTGCGGCACCCTCTCCTTGGCCCACCGGCCAGCGAGGTCCAGGATCTCCTCGGCGCGAGCCGGCCCGGGGAAGGCGAGGTCGAGTCCGTCCAGGACATAGGGCTCCCCCGAGAGGCTGGTCACCGACGCGCGCGCCCGCAGCAGCCCCGTCGGGAGCAGCTCGAGTATCAGGCCCAGCCGGAGATCGGTGATGAGGTCGACGGCGCTGACGCTCAGGCCCCCACCTCCCCGCGCGTGCTGCTCCACCGACGAGTCCGTGGGCACGAACTGGGGAGACCACTGCTCTCCCATGCGGTGCCCCCGGAGCCCCGGCGTGCCCGTCCAACCCGTCCACGCCTCGGGCGGCAGCGCCACCCGCGGAGGGACGTCCACGCCGTTGGCTGCATTCGGAGCCGTCGTGGCTCGGATCAGCTCGCCCAGGACCGAGTCGGGCACCGGACCGATCTCGCGCCCCAGTGGACGATGCGGGGCAGGGCGTCGACAGGGAGCTCGACGACGACCGATACACCCGCCGTCGTGAGATGCACGAGGCGCCCGGTCGTCATGCGCTCCATCGCGTCCGGGTCGTGCGTGAGGGGTGGAGTCACGGCCACGGGGCCACTCCTTCGTGGATCCTGGCAGGAAGTCCTGCAAACGTTGGTCAGAACTTTGACATGCCCCCCCGTGCGGGCTGCAAACGTAGGTCAGGAGCGACTCACCTAAGGCGTTTGTCGGCCAAGTGACGGTGCTTCAGGACCGCTTAGCGCGGTGGAGCTGTAGTCTCACGCAGAACCAGATGGGGTAGCGCGGTGTCGTCCGCAGGACGGTCACCTGTAGTCATCCACTCCCGCAGTAGCCCGAAGGTTCGCCGTCCGAGGTCACCGAAGTCCTGTCTCACGGTAGACAGCGCCGGCCGCCACATCGCCGCAAACGGCTGATCATCGAACCCCATCACACTGACCTCACGAGACACGTCTATGCCCTTCGAGGCGAGACACCGCAGTATGCCGATGGCGAGTTCATCGTTGCCGCAGAGAACGGCTGTAGCACGAGCATCGAGACCATCAACGACGGCCAGGCCTGACGCGGGATCGTACTTTGCCCGCACGACGTCAGGCACGTAGGCCCCGGCGACCTCGAGTGTTCGACGCCAGCCCCACTCGCGCCCGCTTCGCTCCCGCGTCGCCGGGATCGCTACGTGATGAACCGTCTTATGTCCAAGGTCGAGGAGGTGCTGTGTGTCAAGGCGGCTTCCTTCGAAGTCGTCGAGATAGGCATGAGGACGAGCCTCAACGTTCTTTGGCGCCCCGGAGGCTGCTACGACTGGAAGCGTCTCAGGTAATGCGGACAACGTCGCCGCCCCGACTGCGTCAAAGTCGATCACGATGGCACCCGCGACGCTACGTGTGACGACCGAGTCGACCGCGCGGGTAAGTTCCATTGGGATTATCTGACTCGGCAACAGCAATCATCACCGTGTAGCCGGCTGCACGAGCCGCCTCCTCGATGCCCTGCAGAGTCGCAGCAAAGCCCCACCTGAGAGTGTTGGCTGCTAGGACAGCCACCATGGTCGACCGGCCGCTGACTAGTGCCTG
Organism: Clavibacter michiganensis; assembly: GCF_021216655.1. Classification (NCBI taxonomy): domain Bacteria; kingdom Bacillati; phylum Actinomycetota; class Actinomycetes; order Micrococcales; family Microbacteriaceae; genus Clavibacter; species Clavibacter michiganensis. The sequence continues at coordinate 2,337,904 of NZ_CP080437.1, read as the reverse complement.
GGCGGCGGCATTGGGCCTGTAGTCGAGTTCGGCGACAGCCCTCTCGACCCGATCCCGAGTCACCGGATGAACAGGAGTTCGCCCAGTCAGGACGCGGGAGACGGTGGACAGGCTCACGCCCGAGAGTTCAGCAACGTCAGCTAAGACCGCAGGACGCGCCAGGCCATTCATGCCTGAAGCTTATGACCCGCGCGGCCAATTAGCTGATCCGGACAGAGCCGACGCCCTGATCACCGCCAGTCACCGTCACCCGCGAGGTGGCCGAACCCGCACTACCCGGGTTCGTGCAGGCCCTGCAAAGCGCGGCGTGGCCTCGGGGGGCAGGTGAGCGCTTCCGGCACCCTCGCTCTGTCCCAAGAGCCGGCCTAAGTAATGAGCACAAACGGCACTAGAAGACGCTCCATTGGCTGTCGATCAGTAGATCAATGCGGGCGGGGAGCAGCGGTACTCTTTCTCACCACGAGCGTTGGAGGGATCTGCCGTCGTACGGGCTCCTGACCGGCCATCGACGACAGCAACGTTTCGATTGCGCTACTACCCAGTGTCATGAAGTCCTGTCTAATAGTGGTGAGCGCCGGGATGAAGTGGTCTGCGCCGGCGATATCGTCGAAGCCGACGAGGGAGACATCGTCTGGGGCAGACAGGCCCAGTTCCGCGAGAGCTGCGAGAACCCCCAATGCCATCAGGTCGTTACCGGCAAAGATTGCCGTCGGCAATCCATCTGAGCTACGGGCGAGCTCCATGGCGCCCCGGTAGCCACTCTCTGCGGTGAAATCTCCTTCGAGTAGCTGCTGAGGCAGAGAGGGAGAGCATGCGAGCTCGTCCCGCCAACCTTGCACTCGAGCGGCGGCGTCGAAGGTTTCAAAGTTACCCGCGAGATGCGTGATGCGCTCATGGCCGAGGTCTCGCAAATGCCGGACCGCCAAGCGCGCGCCGAGTTCCTGATCGAGTTCCACGAAGCTGATCCGGGGATTTAAGACGCTGCCCGACATGACGACACTCATTGGAATATCGGCAACAACGTCAGAGAGTGCGTCGACGGCTACCTGACGGGCTGCGATCACAGCTACGCCTTCTACGGATTGATCCGTCAGACGGCGCACCATCTCCGCCAGGTCAGACGCCGCCCCGCCTTGCCAACTTGCCAAGTTGATCTCGTACCCGGCCGCTCGTGCCGTGGTCTCGATGCCGAGAAGCACGCGAGGGAGCTCATAAAGGCCAGACCCTGCCATTACGACGCCGATGGTTGACGACCGCTTGCTCTTCAAGGCACGGGCGACCGTGTTGCGGCGGTATCCAAGCTGCGCGATTGCGGCTTCGACGCGGGCGCGAGTCTCCGGTCGGACGGATGGATGGCCGTTCAGCACGCGGCTAACTGTGACGTGCGAGACACCTGCGACCTGTGCGACATCCACCATTCCTGGTGCTCGACCCATGACCTGGACTCCCACTCTGGACGGTTCTCGCTGTTCGCTGATCGTCCCACAGCTCGAGCTCGTCGAGGGCACGCTCGTACGATAGATGTCGACCTACATAGCTGCACGGGGCCTGGTGGCGTCGAGGAGCCGTTCCCCGTGCGGACGGCGAACGGCCCCGCATCCACGGGGGATGCGGGGCCGTAGGGTCGAGCCGCGAGCGGGTCGAGCGGGTCGAGCGGATCCGGCGCTACAGCGTCGCCGCCGCCGGGTCCCAGTCCTCGGCCAGCGGCGTCGGCTTCGCGACGCTCGACGCGACCTCCACGACCTCGCGGCTGTCGGCCGCGTCGCGGATCGCGAGCAGCACGTCGAGCACGTGCGCCGCGACCTCGCCGGACGCGCGCACCGGGTCGCCGCCGCGGATGCTGCGCGCCAGGTCCAGCACGCCGGATCCCCGGCCGTACGTGGATCCAGCCGCCGTCAGCGTCTCCGGCCCCTCCTGCCCGAAGCGCCACAGCTGGCTGTCGCCCTCGAACGTGTTCGGGTCGGGGAGCACGATGGTGCCCTCGCTGCCCGAGATCTCGACGAAGCCCATGCGCGGCAGCGCGTTCTGGAAGCTGAACGTCGACTGCGCCGACTGCCCGCCCGCGAACGAGATGAGCGCCGCGTGGTGCGTCGGCACCTCCACCGGGAAGTCGGTGCCCGCGCGGGGTCCGCTGCCGATGGTGCGCGTGGTGCGCGAGGTCGAGGAGACCGCGCTCACCGTCTCCGCCGCGCCGAACGCGTGCACGAGCGTGGTGACGTAGTACGGGCCCATGTCGAACAGGGGTCCGGCGCCGCGCGCGAACAGGAACTCGGGGTTCGGGTGCCAGGCGTCCGGGCCGGGCACGTGGAACAGCGTCGTCGCCGTGAGCGGCTCGCCGATGTCGCCGCGGGCGATGGCGCGCATGGCCGACTGGATCCCCGCGCCGAGCACGGTGTCGGGCGCGCACGCGACCTGCACGCCGGCGGCACGCGCCGCCTCGAGCAGGTCCTGGCCGGACTCGTGGTCCAGCGCCAGCGGCTTCTCGCTCCACACGTGCTTGCCGGCCGCGACGATCCGCCGGCCGACCTCCGCGTGCGTGGCCGGGAGCGTGAGGTTCACGACGATCTCGATCTCGTCCATCGCGAGCAGATCGTCGACGGTGCCGTGGTTCGGCACGCCGTGCTCCTCGGCGCGCGAGCGGGCGCGGCCGAGGTCGATGTCGGCGACGAACAGGACCTCGAGGTCCGGCATCGCCGTCATGTTCTCGAGATACGTGCCCGAGATGACGCCCGCGCCGATGACGCCGACGCCGACGCGGCCGGTGCCGCCGGTCACTTGTCGTTCTCCTGCAGCCAGGCGTACGATGCCGCGATGCCGTCGAACACGTCGCCGGCGTAGTCGTCGAACTCGACGACGCGCAGCGCGTGGGGAGCGGCCGCGAGCACGGCGGCGACGTCGACGTCGCCCTGGCCGGCGGGCTCCTGCATCTTGAAGGCCTGCGCGAGCTCAGGCGGCACGACGAGCGCGGACTCGGCGCTCGGCAGCACCTTGGCGATCGCGTCGGAGATCTTGCCGTCCTTCACGTGCAGGAACCGCACGCGGTCACCGAGCTGCTCCAGGAGGGCGGGCGTGTCCATGCCGCCCACGGTCGACCAGAACGCATCGAGCTCGAGCACGACGTCCGCGTCCAGGCGCTCGACGAACAGCTCGTAGACGGGGCGTCCATCGACCTTGTTCGCGAACTCCCACTGGTGGTTGTGGTACCCGAAGGCGAGCCCGCGCGCGGCGGCCTGCACCTGCAGCTCGTTGACCCGGTCGGCGATCCGGTGCGCGTCGTCGGCGGTCTGCCAGCGCTCGGAGGGGATGAAGGGGTCGATGACCGTGCGGATCCCGAGCTTCGCGGCGGCGTCGAACGTGCGGGCGGCCTGGTCGTCGTCGCCGTCGATGACGGGCGCGTGGCCGGAGGGCGCGGTGACGCCGGACGCGGCGAACGCGGCGGCGAACTCGTCGGCGCGCTCGACGAACGCGTACGGCTCGACCTGCGTGTAGCCGATCTCGGCGACGCGGGCGACGGCGCCCTGCAGGTCCGCGGAGACAGCGTCGCGGACCGTGTAGAGCTGGACGGAGGGGGCGGTCATGGTCGCTCCTTTCAGGAGGTGACTGGTGGCCCGACGGCCACCGCACGCTCCCGCCGTCGCGTACGACGGCTGAGCCACGATGCCCGCAGGGTGTTCCGGCGCGAGACGCGCCGTGATGTCAAACCTACCGGTGGTCGGGGTCCGGATCCCAGGGGGGCGGGCGGCGGATCCTGGTCGGTATCGGACGCTGGTGCCAGGCGATCAACCCCTGATGACCAGCATGTCGTCGCCGTGGTCACCGCCCGAGCGGGTCACGCATCGGCTCCTTACTGCCTCTTCCAGGTTCCGCAACGGTTGGAGCTGAACGAGTAGTCACTCGCGCGAATGGTCACCTCGGCACGGAGGGCGCTTCCGATGAAGTTATTGTCGATAATTTCTCCGGCACCGTCCGTGCGCTCCCAATAGCAACCATTCAGGGCCCCCTCGGTTGCATACGTTCCCGGTTGCACCTCCTGGCCAACGCGCTTGACTCCTGATCCGAACGCCGTCCCGTCTGCGAGAGCGGCCGCTTCCGCTAGTGATGAATCGACTTTCGCCCGTATCTCGCCCGCTTTCGGGTGATCAGGGCAGATGCTCAGTGCCCCGTAGAGTTCCTTCGCTTGACTCTCGCTGTATGCGGTCATGCTCCCATAGGAGCTGGACCCGAGTGCCCCGCAGATACTGTCGAGAACTCCAAGCTCGTCGACGCCACTCACAGCGCCGGAAGCGACAGCAGACTTCTGCTCATCACTAAAGAAGTCACCTTTTCTCTCGTCCTCACGGCAGCCGCTGAATGATATGGTCGATTTCCAGGCTTCGCGGAAGTTCACGAATTCATGGGACCGTGACGCAAAGTCAAGACACGACAACGACCATGTATATGGGACCTTAGGTACACCCACATTCGTCTTCCCGTTCCTAACCGACTGCACTGCGGTGCGAATCGTCGCCGCATCGCTTAACGGCATCTTCTCGAGTTCCCCAACGGCCTCTTTCAGCGCGGTAACCGTTGCTTCAGGTGCATAGCCAAGGTCGCCCATGAGGAATGCCCGCGCGTCATCAAGCGTCTCCTGCCGATCGACGAGCGCGTCGTCGCGAGCTTCGACAGCGAGTCAAGCCGCTCGTACCTCGATCTCTCGAGCGGCCGCCTGCTCACGATGGCTCGTTTCCACACCGTTGATGACCGTTGGAATAATTAGTGCGGCGAGAACCACAGCGACCAGGCCCGCAGTGATCCATCGCCCCCGCACCATCCTGATGAAGGAAGAGACGCTGGACGCGGACGTAAGCGGCCCGGTATCGGACTGCCGTCCGGCGACCAGCGCGCTGGAACTTTGTAGGTGCGCGTTGCCTTTGTTCTCATCCTGGCGCGGGAAGTCCGGTGCCATGTTCGGAGTCACCGCGACTCGTCGTCGATCGCCCGTCCATCGAGACCCGTTCCAAAACACTTCAAATTCGGGTTCAGCTTGATCAGGGAACCAGCCGGGGGCGCTCGAGCTCATCCACTCATCATCTCTGTCGCCTCCAGGCACGGGAAGACCCCTTCCGGGGGCGTCATGGACGCCACCCCTCGATTTGAAAGCTCGTCGCCTTTCAACCCCTGGTCGTGTCGGACGCCGGTGCGAGGCTGGCGTCAACGCTCGACGACGAGAGAAGGAACGCGCATGAGGATCCGGCAGACGATCGTGGTGCTCGACGCACCTGACCTGGCCGCGGAGAGCGCCTTCTGGGCCGGGCTCCTCGAGGGCGAGGTGCACGCGGAGGACGACTGGCACAGCGTCCGCGTCGACGGCGAGTGGCGGATCGGGATCCAGCTCGCCCCCGACTTCGAGCCGCCCGTGTGGCCGGGCGATGGCCCGCGGCAGCAGCAGCAGATCCACCTGGACTTCTACGTCGACGACCTCGCCGAGGGCCGCGAGCGCGTGCTCGCCCTCGGCGGCCGCCTGCTCCAGCCCGCGGCGGACCCGACCGCGGCCGACCGCTTCGACGTGTACGCGGATCCGGCGGGGCACCCGTTCTGCCTGTGCGTGTCGGGCGGGGAACGAAAGACGCGTAGGAACGGAGACGGCTACATTCTCAGAAGCGCACGTTCGTCACCACGGCGTCAGACAAGGCGATGAACACACATGAGGACATATTGCAAACTCGAGCGCCGTATTCAGCCCCCGGTCTCGCTGTCGGCATCAGAGGTCACGGCCAGCAACCTGCGAGATGTCCGGTTCTCGCTCACCAACTCCTCATGGCTTCCCTCTGATCCGCTGACCCTGGACAACATCCGGGACATTCTGAACCTGGCGCGCGCATCGGAGAAGGCGCTTCGCGCCGTGAGCCCCGACGAGCGGGTGGAAAAGTTGCAGGAAGCCGTGCAGCTTCACCCGTGGCAGGTCTCGCTCGCGAACAATGTTCTCGATCTCCTCCTGCAGATACGGCACGGCAATCTCCAGTTGGCTGATCTGGTACCCGATCAGCTGCTGCCCGTCAACGACGCGCATACCGGCTGTTGGGGGTTGATCATCGTGGACCGCAGCGCGGTCCACGTGCGGATCAGGTCCTCGGACGTCTCAGCCCTCCGCGCTGCGACGGAAGGATTGCTCGCCGCCCTTCGCATCAATCAGTGGACCCAGTCCACAGCAGGTACAGACGGCCCGGCATCCACACACCGTCACATGTTCCATATAGACGAGGCCCACGAGCACGTCATCCAGTCCAACCGCGCTGACGGCCAAGAGGCCATCGGACACGTCCATGTCCTCTCTCGCCTGGGTCTCGTCGCCTATTCCGCATCTCGCGGTCCTGCCTTGGCATTGTGGATCGTCACGGCGGCGTTGGCGGTCATTTCCGCGGCTCTCGCCGCAGGACACTTCGGTGGCACAGATCCCGGCTGGCTCAGCAATTGGACTCACACGACGCTGGATCGCGTCTTCACTGGAGCCCTAGGAGCAGCACTCGTGGCCAGCGTGACGGGCGCGCAACTACTGCAGGATGCGCGTCGTCAGGGAACCCGACGCGTCCTCATACGCTGGACGTGAAAGGCGCGCCCGCGTGCCAGCGTCGAAGGCGATGCTGCACGAAGTGCCCGATCTCATGCGAATGAGATGATGGCCCTCACATGGGAGGGTCGGACGTGCTAGATGTCGCCGGCAGTGCCCGGCTCCTCGCCGCTCGCGTCCATCGATTTGCGTCTTGCAGCCGGAATCCACCCGTCCGCCGCAGGAGGCACCGCATGACCCAGCACGGCCGCCCCGCCACGACCGTCCGCGTCACGCGCCTCGTGCACCGCGGCCTCACGGTGCGGATCAGCACCCTCGGCAGCCCCGACGGCCGCGCGTTCGTGCTCGTGCCCGGCATCGGCGTGAGCTCCGACTACTTCGAGCGCCTCGCGCCGCGCCTCGACGGGCACGGCACCGTGCACGCCCTCGACCTGCCGGGGTTCGCGGGCGTGCGCCACCCCGGGCGGGCGCTCCAGATCCGCGAGTACGCCGACCTCGTGGGCGCCGCGATCGACGAGCTCGGCCTCGACGACCCTGTGCTGGTCGGCCACTCCATGGGCACGCAGATGGTGGCGGATCTCGCGGCCAGGCGCCCCGGGATCAGCACGCTCGTCATGATCAGCCCGGTGGTGGATCCGGCCGCGCGCTCGGTGCCGGTGGCCGCCGTGCGGTTCCTGCGGTCGTCGCTGCACGAGCCCCGCCGGATCCAGGTGCTCGCCATCCGCGCCTACCTCGTCTGCGGCGTGCGCTGGTTCCTCCGCGTGCTGCCGCGCATGATGTCGTTCCCGATCGAGGCGCGCCTGCCCGGCATCCGCGCGAGCGCCCTCGTGATCCGCGGGGAGCACGACGCCGTCGTCCCGCGCGCGTGGGTGGAGGAGATGGGACGGCTGCTGCCGCGCGCGCGGGTGTGGGAGATCCCCGGCGCCGCCCACTCGGTGATGCACGACCACGCCGACGAGGTCGCCCGCCTCTGCCTCGCCCACCTCGAACGACCGCCGGCCGAGGGCTCCTCGACCGAGGACTCGTCCGCCCAGCTGCGGCGGTTCCCGGTGGGCGAGGGGGAGCGGGACGAGGAGCACGCGGACTTCGCGCCCACGTTCCGCGACTCGATCCGGGCGTTGCGCGCGCAGGTGGTCGAGGGCATCGCGATCCGCCGCGACGACGACGCCGCGATCGGCCGCGCCAAGACCGCGCACGCGGAGGCGATGGCGGATGCGGCGGAGCGGGCCCGGCGGCGACAGGCGTGGAGCGTTCCCGGGGGGCGGACCGGAACGCGCCGCTAGCCCGAGCCGGGGATCCGCGTCACGCGCGTTCGCGCCCGCCCGTGCCGCCGAACGCGTGCAGCCCCAGCTCGTCCGCGAGCCGCTGCGCGAGCACCGCGCCGCGCACGCTCGTGCCCTGGTCGTCGAGCGGCGGGCTGAAGACGGCGGCGCCGAGGCGACCGGGCGACGCGAGGACGATGGCGCCGGACACGCTCGACTTAGCGGGCACGCCGACCCGCCGCATCCACCGGCCGGAGCCGTCGTAGACGCCGCACGTGGCCATGACCGAGACCGAGTCCCGGGCGACCTCCCGCGAGACCACGCGTGACCCGGTCAGCGGGTTACGGCCACCGCACGCGAGCGTCGCGCCCATGGCCGCGAGGATCTCCGGCGTCACGAGCACCGCGCACGCCCGCGCATAGGCGGCCACCGCGTCGTCGGCCGAGACGTGCAGCGTGCCCTCCGAGCGCATGAGGTGGGCGAGCGCGTGGTTGCGGTCGCCGAGGAGCTGCTCGCACTCGGCGACGTCCTCGTCGACCTCGAGGTCGTGGCCGGCGAAGGCGCTGAGTCCCGCGAGGATCCGCGCGGTGCGCTCCTCGAGGGTGGACCCGCGCACCAGGCTCGCCGTGAGGATCGCCCCCGCGTTGACCATCGGGTTCGGCGGTCGGCCGGTGCCGCTCTCCAGCTTGATGGCGTCGAACGCCTCGCCCGTCGGCTCGATGCCCACCGCGTCGAGCGCGGCGCCGTCGGTGTCGGCGAGCGCCAGCGCGAAGAGGAACGGCTTCACCGCCGACTGGATGGAGAAGGCGTGCGCGCTGTCCCCGGCCGCGTGCGTGCGGCCGTCGGGCGTGACGAGCGCGATGCCGGCGAGCGACGGATCCGTCTCCGCGAGCTGCGGGATGCTGTCGTCGACCTGCCCGCCGACCTCGTCGGCGACCGACGCGAGCAGCCGGTCGAGATCGAGCGCGTGGGCGGGGTCGTGCGCCGCGTCGTGCGAGGCGGATCCGGGAGCGGTCATGCCTCGAGCCTGCCAGCGCGGACGGCCGCCGACCCGGGAGCGCCGCGGACATGGATCCCGCCGTGACCGCGATTCCGCGGAAGAGGGTGTGGCCCGGCCTCCGTGCACGGAGGGCCGGGCGGTCGGACCCTCTCCCCCGAGAGGCCGACGCTGCGCGAGGACGTCCCACCCGAAGGGCTCGTCCCGCTGATTGACAACGTAGGCCAACGGAGAACTGCATGCATCTGCATCGACGTTCCGCGGCTAGTCCACCCGGTCAGCCGACGGTGTCGCGCGTGTCCGTCCCGGCCTCATGCGCGCGCCGCGCGTCCCGGGAGACGAGCCGCTGGAAGAGCACCGCGAGCACGGCGATCCCGACCGGGATCCACCCCCGCGGGTTCCCGACCACCAGCCCGGCGACGCCCGCGAGCCCGATGGCGATCGCGGTGCCGTACGTGATCCAGCGGCTGCGGTGGAGGAAGGAGAGGTGTATGAGCCCACCCTCGCAGACGCCCTCGCTCACGCCGGCTGCAGCAGCCGCCCCTCCTCCACCAGCTTCCGCGACAGCACGCGGTACCCCTCGCTCTCGAAGAAGACGGTGATCCGGTCCTCCTCCGTGCTCATGACCGTGCCCGGCCCCCACTCCGCGTGCGTGACCCGCGACTGCGCGGGGAACGCCTCGTCCGAGGCGGCGGCAGCGGCGGGATCGGCAGCGCCCGTCCCCATCGCCTCCTCGTGCGCGTCCTCCGCGTCGAGCCGGTCGCACGCGTCGCAGTTCCCGCAGCGCTCCGGGGACTCCTCGCCGAAGTACCCGAGCAGGAACTGGCGGCGGCACTGCGGCGTCTCCGCGTAGCCGCGCATCATGTCGAGCCGCGAGACCTCGATGCGCTCGCGCTCCTGCGCGACGTGCTTGCCGCGTGCGGCGGCCTCGCGCGGATCCAGCTCCTCGCGCACGAACGCGCCGTCGCGATCGGATCCGAGCACGCCCGCATCCACGAGGAGGTTGAGCACGCCGCCAACGGTGCGCGCCGACATCCCCGCGCGCTCGGCGACCGCGGCCGGCCGCACCGGACCGTCGACGCCCGCCACCGCGACGGCCGCGTACACGTCGCGGAGGCTCGCCGGCCGGGGAGTGCGCGCCGTGAAGAAGCGGCGGAGGCCGAGGTCCTCGGCGCGATAGTGCAGGATCCCGACGGCCGGCTCCCCGTCGCGGCCCGCGCGCCCGACCTCCTGGTAGTACGCGTCCACCGACTCGGGCGGCGCCGCGTGGATCACGTACCGCACGGTCGGCTTGTCGATGCCCATGCCGAACGCGCTCGTGGCGACCACCACGTCCACGTCGTCCTCGTGGAACGCGGTCTGCACGCGATCCCGCTCGGCCGCCGCGAGGCCCGCGTGGTACGCGTCGACCCGGAGGCCGGCCGCGCGGATCTCGTCGGCGTAGTCCTCGGCGTCCTTGCGCGTCGCGACGTAGACGAGGCCCGGCTGCGTCTGCTCCACGACGTGCGCGACGATCGCGCGCCGCTTCTCGGCCTCCTCGGTGTGCCGCCGCACCTCGAGCCGGATGTTCGGCCGGTCGAAGCCCGAGGACAGCACGAACGGGTCGCGCAGCCCCAGCCGCTCCGCGACCTCGGTGCGGATGGGCGTGGATCCGGTCGCCGTCATCGCGACGGTCGGCGGGTGCCCGAGCGCGTCGATCACGCCGCCGAGCCCGAGGTAGTCGGGCCGGAAGTCGTGGCCCCACGACGCGACGCAGTGCGCCTCGTCGATCACCACGAGCGACACCCCGCGCGCCACCAGTCGCGCGACGACCTCGTCGCGGGCCAGCTGCTCGGGCGTGAGGAACACGATCCGGGCGCCCGGCTCCTCGACGGTCGCCCACGCCTCGTCGAGCGCCGCCCCGCGGATCGTGCTGTTGATCACGCGCGCGGGCGGCGCGGCGGGCGCGTCCTCGAGGTTCTGCACCTGGTCGGCCTGCAGCGCGATGAGCGGCGAGACGACCACGGTGAGGCCCTCCATCAGCACGGTGGCGACCTGGTAGATCGCGGACTTGCCGTACCCCGTGGGCATCACGACGAGCGCGTCGCGGCCGCGGACGAGCGGCCCGATCGTGCGCACCTGTCCGTCGTGCAGCTCGTCCCAGCCGAAGGACTCGCGCGCGACCCGGAGCGCGTCCTCGGGCTCGGGGCCTGGCGTGGGCTCCGGGACGATGGCCGGGTCCTCGGCGGCGGGCCGGTCATCGGCCGGGCGGTCATCGGCCGTTCGATCGTGCGCGGTGCGGGTCATGGTGCGGGTGGTGCGGGTCGTGCCCGCCGCGGTGCGGTTCTGCTTCACCTCCCCACTGAACGCCGGGCGCCGAGCAGTGACCAGGCGCGCGCATCCCCTCTCGGCTGGCCGTCACGCTCCCCGGCGGCCGGGCGCGCCGCGCCGGGGACCGGGAGCGTGCCGGCCCCGCGGCGCCCTCAGCCCGCGTCCACCCGGGGGAACGGATCCGCGTACCCGACCCACGCCGCCGGCCCCGCCGCGAGCTCCTCCCCCGTCAGCACGGCCCGCCCGATCGCCCGCCGCAGCACGGCCGGCCGCAGCCCCACGCCGAAGAACGCGATCTCCGTGCCGTGCGGCGCGCCCGCCTGCCACGGGTCGATCCCGGTCGGCTGGAGGGTCAGCATGGATCCCACGCTCGACCACCCACCCACCTCGCCCGGCCGCGACGCGAGCGACACGAAGCCCTTGGAGCGCAGCACGAGGCCCGCGCGGTCGGGCCGCAGCTCCTCCTCCACCGCGAGCGCGAGCCGTGCGGGGTGCAGCGGCCGCGGGTCGCTCACGACGACGGATCCCACGGGCCCGCCCAGCCGGTCGACCTCCCCCGTCCGCGACGCGACGCCGGCCGCCGTGAGCTCGCGCATCCACCCGGCCGAGGCCGCGAGCCCTGCCACGTCGCCCCAGCGCGGCAGCCGGTCGAGCGCGAGGGGCCTGCGGGCGTCCAGCACGGCGGCGCGGGGCGCGAGCCGACGGACGAGCGCGAGCAGCGTGCCGCGCGACTCCAGCGGCACGCGCGCCATGCCGGTCAGCACCACGACGGTCGCGTACTCGACGAGGTCGGCGAGCGTCTCGGCCTCGTCGAACGCGTCCTCCACCCGGCCGAAGGCGATCGAGTGCAGCCGGTCGGCGGCCACGACCGAGACGACGTGGCGCAGCCCGAAGCCGGATCCCGTCCCGCCGAGCGAACGCTGCAGCTCGTGCTCGCGGCGCAGCAGCAGGTCGAGCTGCATCCCGGTCGCGCGAGCGCCGGCGGTCGCGGGGATCCCCACCACGGCCTCGACGCCTGGCCCGCGCTCGGCGAGGTCGTCGAGGAACCGCGCGATGGGCTCGACCGGATCCGCCTCCTCGGGCGGCAGCACGAGCAGCGTCCCGGCGATGTCGTCGACGGCGTCCCGCAGCACGGAGCGCAGGCCGGATCCCTCGCCCACGACGAGGAAGACGCCCGACGGCGGCTGCGGGTACACGGGGAGCGGGAGGTGGTCGCGGGCGGGCATGCCGCTAGTCTATTGAGAACCGTTCTCGTGAAAGGACCATCCCTATGAAGGTGCGCAACTCGATCAAGGCCCTGAAGAAGCTCCCCGGCGCGCAGGTCGTGCGCCGTCGCGGCCGCGTCTTCGTCATCAACAAGCAGAACCCGCGGAACAAGGCGCGGCAGGGCTGAGGCGCGCGGCGCCGTCCGCGCCCGACGTGACGACGCGCCTCAGAGCGGGAACCGCAGCCGCAGCAGGTGGGATCCGTCGGGCCGCGTCCCGGCCGTGAGGCTCCCGCCCAGCAGCTGGGCTCGCTCGCGCAGTCCGGTGAGCCCGTGCCGCCCGCTCGGCAGGTCGAGCAGCGGGAGCGTCGCCCGGCCCGCCTCGACCTCGAGCACGACGTGGCCCGCGTCCAGCCGTCCGGTGATGCGCACGTCCGCGCCGGTCGCGTGCTTGCGCGCGTTGGTGAGGCCCTCCTGCACCGTGCGGTAGACGGCGCGCTGGGCGGCCGCGGGGAGGTCGGCGGGGAGGTCGAGGTCGGTCGTCGCGCGGATCCCGCTGGCCGCCACGAGCGCCGGCACGTCCCGGAGCGTCGGCTGCGGCGCGAGCTCCCGCCGCTCGCCGCCCGCAGCGCGCAGCACCTCGACCATGCCGCGGAGCTCCTCCAGCGTCACCGTGCTGAGCCCGCGGATCGTGCGCGCGGCCTCCCGCGAGCGCTCGTCGGCCGCGCCCACCTGCAGTGCGCCGGCCTGCACGGCGATGAGGCTGACCTGGTGCGACACCACGTCGTGCATCTCCCGCGCCAGCACCGCGCGCTCCCGGGCGAGCGCGACCTCCGCGGCCTGCCGCTGCCCGAGGGTCTGCGCCTCCCGCAGCTCGCGCAGCTGCGCCGCGGCCGTCCGCCGCTCCCGGAGGAAGGCCCCGAGGAGCGCCGGCCCGACCGTGTAGAGCGTCGCGTCCACCAGCGGCTCGACCACCGACTGCAGGTCCTCGGGCGGCGTGATGGGCAGCAGGTACGCGAGGACGGACACGCCGCTCGCGACGCCCACGCGCCAGCGCGCGGCGCGCGAGAGGCCGAGGTCGAAGAGGGCGACCACGAGCGGCACGTACGCGATCCCGATGTAGAAGGCCGGCATCGCGGCGAGGAGGCTGAGCCACGGCCAGCGCCGGCGCAGCAGCAGGCCGACGCACGCGACGACGCCGGCGACCGCGTCCCACGGCGACTCGGCGGTGGAGAGGAACGTGTACGAGGCCGCCGTGGCGATGCCGGCCACGAGGAGGTCGACGAGCGCCGCCCGGATCCGGTCGGCGCCGGTCGTGGTCACCGCGTCGGCCCCGCTCACGCGCATCGCCCGCTCACCTGCGGGGCACGAGCCCGGCGCGGTCGGCGACGACGGCCGCCTCCACGCGCGTGCCGACGCCGAGCGCCTGGACGATCGAGCTGACCGTCTCCTTCACCGTGCCGAGCGTGAGCCCGCACTCCGCGACGATCTCCGCGTTGGACAGGCCGCGCGCGAGCGCCTTCAGCACGATCGTCTCGCGGTCCCCGAGCCGGGCGACGCGCGCCCGGGCCGCGTCGTCCTCGAGCGAGCGGAAGAGCCGGCCGGGCCGGAGGCCGGGCGCGAGCACGATGCCGCCGGACGCGAGCGTGAGCACGTGCCGGGCGAGCTGCTCGGGATCCGTGTCCTTGAGGAGGAAGCCCGACGCCCCGCGGTGCAGGGCCTCGAGCACCTGGTCGTCGGTGTCGAACGTCGTGAGCATGGCGACGGCGGGTGGCCGGGGCTCGGCCATCAGCTCGGCGAGGATCGCGAGGCCGTCGGGCGCGGGCATCCGGATGTCGAGGAGCACCACGTCGGGCGCGTGCTCCCGCACGGTCGCGACGGCCGTGTCGCTCGAGACGGCCGCGCGGACGGCGATGCGCGGGCTGGCGCCGAGCACCATGGCGATGCCGGAGCGCACGAGCGACTCGTCGTCGATCACGACGACGCTCACGACGGGTCCGGCCTCGGAGATGCCGTCGCCCGCGCCGGGTCCGTCGCTCACGCGTCCCGCCTCCCGCCGGTGGATCCGCCGCCGTCGCCGGTCGCGGCGCCGCGGTCCCCCGCATGGCCGAGGCTAGCGCCCCGTGCCGCGCGCCCGGCCGCCCTGCCGGCCCGGCGCCCGGCACGGGCCTCACCCCGCGCCGCCCGCAGCGCGCCCACCAGCTGCCGGATCCGCAGGGTCGGCACGTACGCGGCCGTCAGCGCGCGACCGATCGGCGCGAGGTCCGCCGCCGTGGGGCAGGCGAGCCAGAGCGTCTCGTAGCGCGGGTCGAACTTGGACTTGAAGCGCAGCAGCGAGGTGAAGCCGTAGGACGGCTCGAGCACGCGGCCGGTCGCCTGGAGCAGGCGCGCCACGACCCGATCCACCGCGCCGGCCGGCCGTGTCGCCCCGACACCCGCGAGCGGCGTCCCGGAGAGGCTGAGCGTCTCGAGCCCCTCCTCCTGGAAGGCGCGCGCGGCGGTCGCGATGAGGAACTCCATCACGCCGGGCATGGGGTCGGCGCCGCGGCGCATCACATCGAGCGTGCGGCCGACGAGGCGCCCCTCGCGGAAGACCGGCAGCCAGCTGGTGACGCCGTGCACGCGGCCGGCGGCGTCGACCGCGAGCAGCATCCGGACCTCGGGGTCGTCGAGCTCGCGCAGGCCGCCGAGCGTGAAGCCCATCTCGGGCAGCGCCTTCGCGTCGGCCCAGTCGTCGCTCAGGGCGTCGACGGCGGCGCGGAGGTCGTCGGGCAGGCCGCGGTAGGTCCCCCACAGCGCGTCGACCCCGTCGCGAGCGGCGCGGTTGGTCGCCGTCCGGAGGTCCTGGCGGCGCTTGCCCGAGGTGGAGAAGCCGGGGAGGTCGATCACGGCCTCCTCCGCGACCGGCGTCACGCTCCAGCCGAGCTCGGCGAAGACCGGCAGGTGGCGCGAGTGGATGCTGTAGAAGGCCGGCACGAGGCCGCGGGCCGAGCAGTGCCGGGCGAAGGCGCGGATCGTCGCGGGCGCGTCGCCAGCCGAGGCGAGCGGATCCGAGACCGTCAGCGCCACCCCGTGCGCCGCGCGGTAGGCGACGGCGCCGAGGACGGCCGGGTCGCCGTCGTCGCCGTCGTCGCCGGCGAACCAGTGGCTGCTGCCCGTCCACGTGCCCATGAAGCCGAGGGATCCGGCGTCCGAGCGCATCAGCTGCGCGAGGACGCGGTCGCGCCCGGCCGAGCGCCCGTCGGCGACCGCGCGTGCTGCGAACGAGCGCCGCCGCACCACGAGCACGACGAGCGCGGCCGCCGGCAGGAGCCAGGTCGTCAGCACCAGCAGGGGCAGCTCGAGGTCGACCCAGGAGTCGATCGGGAACGCGAACCAGTCCTCGGCGAGCGGGATCACCGTGTAGTACCAGCCGAGCAGCCCGGTGACGAGCAGCAGCGCGGCGATCCCGAGCACGAGGCCGAGCCGACGGCCCCGAAGGAGGAGCGCGACGGCGACGATGAGGACGCACAGCACCGCGACCGTGGGGCCGGGATCGAGCAGCGAGCCCATGGCGCTCAGCACGCCGATCGCGTCGCCCGAGACGGCGGCGATCCACCAGCTCAGCGTGACCGTGCCGAGCACGGTCGCGGCGACCACGCGGGCGCTCGACGCCGCCCGGTCGTGCCAGGCAGGACGGGCGGAGAGCGGCACGAGGATCCGCCCGAGCCCGAGCCCGATGAGGAGCGCCACGCCGCGCGTGAGGTCGACGCCGTGGCCCCCCGCGAGCAGCCCCGCGAGGACGGCCGCGAGGACAGCTGCGCGGAGGCCGTCGCGGTGGGCCGGCGCGAGCCCGCGGCTGGCGGCGGCGGCCACCGCGACCAGCACGACGGACGGCGCCCACAGCCGGTCGGCCGCGTCGAGCTGCGAGTAGAGGTCGCCGAGCGCGACGCCCGCGGCGAGGAGGAGGGAGGCGACGGCGACGGGTGCCAGCGAGCCGAGCGCGGCGACGAGCGCGGTGCGGAGGATCCCGATGCGGCTCTCGGACCAGGCCAGCACCATCACGGTGACGGCGATGCCGATCGCGGTGGCGGCCGGGTGCGCGAGCTCGCCGAGGCCCGCCATGAGCCCGATCCACGCGCTGCCGCCGAGCACCGCGGCGATCGCGAGCGGGTGGCGGACCACGGCGCGGCCGACGGCGCGGAGCGCACCGCGAGCACCCGGTGCGGTGGCGTCGACGGGCCCGGAGGTGCCCTGCGTCGGCGGTCGATCCGCGGGGTCGGCGGGGAGCGCTCGGGCGGCGGGGGCGAGCGTCGGGTGCGTCACGTCCCCAGTGTGCGCAGCGTGGGCGCGCCGGAGCATCCACCGGGGGATCCGATCGGTCCGACCATCGGCTGGGACCTCCCGCCGATCGGCTGGGCCCGGAGGACCGCTCCCGTCGACGCCGCGACGGAGACGCGAAGAGGCCCCCGGTTGAACCCGGGGGCCTCTCGTGCTGGTGCGCGAGGGGGGACTTGAACCCCCACGTCCTCACGGACACACGGACCTGAACCGTGCGCGTCTACCAATTCCGCCACTCGCGCCAACCGGACGACATTATCACGCCCCGAGGCCGATCCCGCGCCGCGGCGAGGCGGGACGGGCGCCTCCCCGGCCCGCCGGACGACCCCGCGAGCGGCCGTCGCGCACCCGCCACGTGGCCGGTGTCCAGGGCGGCGCCTCGCGAGTTGGCTACGATCTCCCTATTCATCCGCGGAAGGACCGCGCGAGGACGGATCACACGTGGGAATCCTGGACAACTTCGAGAAGGGCCTCGAGCGCGCCGTCAACGGCGCCTTCGTGAAGACCTTCAAGTCCGGCCTGCAGCCCGTGGAGATCGCCGCGCAGCTCCGCCGCGAGCTCGACACCCACGCCGCCGTCGTCGACCGCGACCTCATCCTCGTGCCCAACTCCTTCACCCTCCGGGTCTCCCGAGCCGACGCGGAGCGCATGGCGAGCATCGGCACCGCGCTCACCGACCAGCTGCGCCAGGCGGTCGAGAAGCACGCGTCGTCGCAGGGCTACCAGTTCGCTGGCGTCGTGCAGGTGGGCTTCCGCGAGGACGACGCCGTCTCCGAGGGCGTGCTCGAGATCGACAGCCGCACGGCCGAGGGCAGCGTCACGTGGATGCCCGTGGTCGACGTCGCCGGCACCCGCCACCCGCTCCCCGTGGGGCGCACCGTCATCGGCCGCGGCAGCGACGCCGACATCACGGTCGACGACCCGGGCACGTCGCGCCGCCACGTCGAGATCGCGTGGGACGGATCCCGCGCCCAGGTCCGCGACCTCGGCTCCACGAACGGCTCCGAGCTGAACGGCGCGCCCGTCACCAAGGCGCCGCTCCCGCCCGAGTCCGTCATCCGCATCGGCCGCACCGCCATCACCTTCCGCGTCGTGCCGCAGGCCACCGAGGAGCGCGGCGGACGCGGCACCCGTGGCCAGCGCCACGACGACGGGTTCTGGGGAGCGTCGTGACCGAGCTGACCCTCCTCGTCCTCCGCCTCGCGTTCCTCGCGGTGCTGTGGCTGTTCATCTTCGGCATCGTCTACGCGCTGCGCTCCGACCTCTTCGGCCAGCGCGTGCGGAAGCTCCGCGAGGAGACGGGCGCGGCCGGCGGATCCCCGTTCCCGCAGTCCCCGTACGCCTCGGCCGCCGCCGCCCCGCCGAGGTCCCCGCAGCCCGGCGTGCAGCCTCCGCCCATCTCGTCGATGCCGTCCGGCGCCAACTCCGGCGCCGTCCCGTCCCGCGCGAAGGCCACCACATCGACCGCCCGCCACCTCGTCATCACCTCGGGCGCCAAGGCCGGCACCGAGATCCCGCTCGGCACCGAGCCGCTCACCATCGGCCGCTCGAGCGAGTCGGGCCTCGTGATCCGCGACGACTACACGTCCACCCACCACGCGCGCCTGCTGCTCTGGAACGACGAGTGGATGATCCAGGACCTCGACTCGACCAACGGCACCTTCCTCGACGGCAAGCGCGTGAGCGTGCCGACGCAGGTGCCGCTCGACACGCCGATCCGCATCGGCGCGACCAGCTTCGAGCTCAGGCGGTAGCGGCGTGGCGACAGTGACGCAGGCCGCTGCCGTCTCCCACGTGGGCAAGGTCCGGTCGAACAACCAGGACTCGGGCTACGCGGGGCGGGACCTCTTCGTCGTCGCCGACGGCATGGGCGGGCACGCGGGCGGCGACGTCGCCTCCGCTGTCGCCCTCACGCGCATCATCGAGGCCGACAAGCCGTACGCCTCCGCGCACGATGCCGAGTTCGCGCTGCAGGCGGGCCTCGTCGCCGCCAACCAGCTCCTCGCCGAGACCGTGTTCGAGCACTCCGAGCTCACCGGGATGGGCACCACCGTCAGCGCGCTCGCCCGCGTGGGCCGCCACGTCGCCATCGCCCACATCGGCGACTCGCGCATCTACCTCTTCCGCCGCGGCGAGCTCAGCCAGATCTCCGCCGACCACACCTTCGTGCAGCGCCTCGTCGACAGCGGCCGCATCACGCCGGAGGAGGCGCTCGTCCATCCGCGCCGCTCCGTCCTGATGCGCGTGCTCGGCGACGTCGACGCGGCGCCCGAGGTCGACACCCAGGTGCTCGACACGCACACGGGCGACCGCTGGCTGCTCTGCTCGGACGGCCTCAGCAGCTACGTCTCCGAGGAGCGGATCACCGAGATCCTCGCGACCGCGGGCACGCCCGACACCGTCGCGGACGCGCTCGTGAAGGAGTCGCTCGACCACGGCGCCCCCGACAACGTCACGGTCGTGGTCGTCGACGTGCTCGACGAGGACGACGAGACCGCCGCATCCCGCCCCGCGCCGGAGCCGGTGGTCGTCGGATCCGCGTCGCAGCCCCTCGCGTTCGGGGACGAGCCGGCGAAGCGCGCCGTGCGCATCCCGTCGCTCCTGCTGCACCCGCTGCGCGCCACCACGGCCGCGCGCGACGCGCAGTTCGAGCCGGAGTCGGACCAGTACCTCGAGGCCCTCATCGCGGAGGACAAGCGCCGCGCCCTCCGCCGCCGCGTGACCTGGCTGGTGGGCGTCACGCTGATCGTCGCGGGACTCGTCCTCGCGTGCGTCCTCGGCTACCGCTGGACCCAGTCCCGCTACTACGTGGGCGAGTCCGACGGGGTCGTCGCGGTCTACAACGGCGTGCAGCAGACCATCGGGCCGATCGAGCTCTCGCACGTCTACGCGCGCACCGAGGTGCAGGTCGACGACCTCCAGCCCTTCTACCGCCAGCAGGTGGAGCAGACCATCAACGCCGACTCGCTCGCGGGCGCCGAGGAGATCGTCAACCGGCTGCAGGAGGCCGCCGGTGGCTAGCGCGGGCATGGCGGACGCGCCGGCGCGCCCCCGCGAGCGCGCGCCCAAGGTGCCGCGGATCCACGTGCCCCGACGCCTCAGGAACCTCGAGCTCGCGCTGGTCGTGCTCGCCTCCGTCATCAACGGCGGGGCCCTGTACCTCGTGCAGCTCGGCGTGCTCGGCGCGTTCGACCAGAGCTTCTTCATCCCCGCCACCGGCCTCGCGGTCCTCGTGCTCGGCATGCACGTGGCGCTGCGCTGGCTGGCGCCCGACGCGGATCCGTTCATCCTCCCCATCGCCACGGTGCTCAACGGCCTGGGGATCGCCGCGATCTACCGTCTCGACCTCGCCGCGGGGCTGTCCGGCTGGGACAGCGTGGCCGTGCGGCAGATCGTCTGGTCGGGCCTCGCCATCGTGTGCGGTCTCGCGGTCATCGTGCTGCTCAAGAACCACCGCGTGCTGCAGCGCTACCGCTACATCGCCATGTTCGTCGGCCTGATCCTGCTGCTCCTGCCGATGCTCCCGGTCCTCGGCCAGAACATCAACGGCGCACGCGTCTGGATCCACATCGGCGGCTTCTCGTTCCAGCCCGGCGAGATCGCGAAGATCTGCCTGGCGATCTTCTTCGCCGGCTACCTGGTCACCGCCCGCGACAGCCTGTCGATGGTCGGCGTCAAGGTCCTCGGGATGCGCTTCCCGCGCATCCGCGACCTCGGCCCGATCCTCCTGGTCTGGGCCGTGTCGATGAGCGTGCTCGTCTTCCAGCGCGACCTCGGCACCTCGCTGCTCTACTTCGGCCTCTTCATCGTCATGACCTACGTGAGCACGGGCCGCATCGGCTGGGTCGTGCTCGGCCTCGTCCTGTTCCTCGGCGGCGCGTACGGCGCGAGCACCCTCGGCTACGTCGGCGGCCGCGTCGACGCCTGGCTGAACCCGTTCGACCCCACGGTGTACGACGCGAACGGCGGCAGCTACCAGCTCGTCACGGGCCTGTTCGGCATGGCGGACGGGGGCCTGTTCGGGCGCGGGCTCGGCGAGGGGATGCCCAACCTCACGCCGCTCGCCAACAGCGACTTCATCCTCGCGAGCCTCGGCGAGGAGCTCGGCCTCACGGGGGTCTTCGCGATCCTCGCCCTCTACCTGCTGCTCGTCTCGCGCGGCTTCCGCATCGGGTTCGCGGGCCAGGACGACTTCGGCAAGCTGCTCGGCATCGGCCTCTCGTTCGTCATCGCGCTGCAGGTCTTCATCGTCATCGGCGGCGTCACCCGCGTCATCCCGCTCACGGGCCTGACGACGCCGTTCATGGCGGCGGGCGGATCCTCGCTCCTCGCCAACTGGATCATCGCGGCCCTGCTCCTCCGCCTCTCCGACACCGTCCGCAACCAGCCCCGATTGGTGGTCGAGTCGTGAACCGCGAGCTCAAGCGCGTCTCCGTGTTCGTCCTGGCCATGTTCGTGGCCCTGTTCGTCGCGGCGTCGGTCATCCAGGTCATCTCCGCGCCCACGCTGCAGGCGGATCCGCGCAACAGCCGCACGATCATCGCGAGCTACTCGGCCGAGCGCGGCTCGATCCTCGTCGACGGCACGCCCATCGCCTCCTCGGTGCCGGTCGACGACCGCTACAAGTTCCTCCGCACCTACGCGCAGCCCGACCTCTACAGCGCGGTCACCGGCTACTACACGCTGGGGCAGGGATCCACCGGCCTCGAGGACTCCATGAACGACGTCCTCAGCGGCACGAGCGGCACGCAGTTCTTCGACAGCCTCACGCGCACCTTCACCGGGCAGGACCCGAAGGGCGCGTCGGTCGAGCTCACCATCGACCCGAAGGTGCAGCAGGCGGCGTACGACGCGCTCGGTTCGCTGCAGGGATCCGTGGTCGCGATCGAGCCGAAGACCGGCCGCATCCTCGCGATGGTGTCGAAGCCCGGCTACGACCCGAACACCCTGGCCTCGCACGATCGCGCGGCCGTGCAGCAGAGCTACTCGTCGCTCCTCGCGGACGAGTCCAACCCGCTCATCAACCGCGCGGTGAACAGCCTCAACCCGCCCGGATCCACGTTCAAGCTCATCACCGCGGCCGCCGCCATCGAGTCCGGCCAGTACACGCCCGACTCGCTGCTGCCCAACCCGCCGACGTTCACGCTCCCCGGCACCGGCACGGTCATCACCAACGCCGGCGAGGGCGCGTGCGGCCCGGAGGCCGAGGTCAGCATCGCGACCGCGCTGCGCCTCAGCTGCAACATCCCGTTCGCTCAGCTCGGCATCGCGCTCGGCTCCGAGCGGATCGCGAAGATGGCCGAGGCGTTCGGCTACGGGAAGTCGATCGACGTGCCCATGGCGAGCGCCAAGAGCGTCTTCTCCCCCGACCTCGACGACGCCCAGACCGCGCAGTCCGCGTTCGGGCAGCTCGACGTGCGCGCCACCCCGCTGCAGACCGCCATGGTCACCGCCGGGATCGCGAACGGCGGCGAGGTCATGAAGCCGTCCGTCGTCGACAGCGTCCTCAACCCCGACCTGAGCGAGCTCTCCGGCTTCTCCCCCAGCCGCTTCGCCGACCCGATCTCGAAGGAGACCGCCGACACCATGACCCGGATGATGATCGACGACGTCCAGAGCGGCGTCGCGTCGAATGCGAGAATCAGTGGCGTCGACGTGGCCGGCAAGACGGGCACCGCCCAGAACGGCAGCGACGACCCGTACACGCTGTGGTTCACCGGCTTCGCGCCGGCGGCGGACCCGCAGGTGGCGGTCGCGGTCCTGGTCGAGGACGGCGGCGGACGAGGACGATCGGGCTCGGGGAACACCCTCGCCGCCCCCGTGGCGAAGAAAGTGATTGAGGCGGTGCTGGACAGATGAGACCCACGAGCGGACTGACCTTCGGAGGGCGTTACCAGCTGGGCGATCGCATCGCCATCGGCGGGATGGGCGAGGTCTGGGAGGCCACCGACCTCGTCATCGGGCGCAAGGTCGCGATCAAGATCCTCAAGGACGAGTACCTCGGCGACCCCGGGTTCCTCGAGCGCTTCCGCGCCGAGGCCCGCCACGCCGCGCTCGTCAACCACGAGGGCATCGCCAACGTCTTCGACTACGGCGAGGAGGACGGCAGCGCCTTCCTCGTGATGGAGCTCGTGCCCGGCGAGGCGCTCTCCACCATCCTCGAGCGCGAGCGCGTGCTGTCCACCGACAAGGTGCTCGACATCATCGCCCAGACCGCGCTGGCCCTACACGCCGCGCACCAGGCCGGGCTCGTCCACCGCGACATCAAGCCGGGCAACCTGCTCATCACCCCCGACGGCCGCGTGAAGATCACCGACTTCGGCATCGCCCGAATCGCCGACCAGGTGCCGCTCACCGCGACGGGCCAGGTCATGGGCACCGTCCAGTACCTCTCCCCCGAGCAGGCGAGCGGGCACCCGGCATCGCCGTCGACCGACGTCTACTCGATGGGCATCGTCGCGTACGAGTGCCTGGCCGGCCGCCGCCCCTTCACGGGCGAGTCGCAGGTCGCCATCGCCATGGCGCAGATCAACGAGCTGCCGCCCGAGCTGCCGGTCACGGTCGCCGAGCCCGTGCGCAACCTCGTGATGTCGTGCATCGCGAAGAAGCCGGCCGACCGCCCACAGAGCGCCGCGCACCTCGCGCGCGCCGCGCAGGCGCTCCGCCGCGGCGACGTCGCGACCGCCACCATCGCGGTCGCTGCCGTCGCGGGTGCCGCCGCCCTGGCGGATCCGGGCACGCCCACGCAGGCGACGCAGCTCATGCCGTCCGGTCGCCGCGCCGCCGACACGGGCGCGACCACGGTCCTGGCCTCGTCCGCGCCGCGCGCCGGCGCAGCCGACCCCTTCCTCCTCGACGACGCGGACGACGAGGAGCCCGAGGAGCCGCGCGCCCGCAAGCGCGCCATCTGGATCTTCGTCGTCGTCGCGATCCTCGTGGTGGCAGCCATCGTCGCTGGCCTCCTCGCGTACTTCGCCAGCCAGGAGACCGCCGCCCCGACCCCCGCGGCCACCGAGACGAGCGCCTCGCCGAGCCCGAGCGCGTCACCCACGCCGTCCCCCACCCCCTCGCCCACGGCGAGCACGGTGGACGTGAACCGCGACGACTACATCGGCCGCGACCAGAAGACGGTCACGGCGGAGCTCACCGCCCTCGGCCTCAAGGTCACCGTCGTCACGGGCAGCGCCGCGCCGTCCGGCGAGGAGGAGGGTCGCGTCACCGCGATCACCCCCACCGGCACCGTCGCGAAGGGCGCCACCATCCAGATCACGGCCTATGGGCCGCCCACCCTGCCCACCACGGCGCCCGGCACGCCCACGGTCACCCCGACGGACGTCCGCGCCGGCCAGACGGTGGACATCTCCTGGCCCGCCTACTCCTGCCCCGCCGGCCAGACGCTCAACGGGTACCAGATCCAGGCGGACTCGGTCTCGCAGGGCGCCACCGGCACCTGGGGCGGCAGCACGAACCCGACGAACGCGCAGACCACGTCGGGCGAGATCAAGGTGGGCACCAACCCGGGCACGTTCACCGTCAAGTACCTCGCCATCTGCGGCACCAACGAGTCGCCGTACAGCAGCACCGTGACGGTCACCGTCGAGGCCGCCCCCGGCGGCACCGGCACGGGCGGCACCGGCACGGGCGGCGGGACGGGCGGCGGCACCGGTGGCACGGGCGGCGGCACCACCGGCATGGCGCCCACGCCCGCGCCGGGGCGCACGGACGAGCGCTCGCTCGTCTCCAGCTCCCACAGGAACCCCTGACCGGCGCTGTCCGAGGGGGCGGGCGGCGGCGGGTCGCCCGCCCCCGTCCGGGCGTCGCCGTGCCACCCGGATCCCCAGCGGACCCCCGGTAAGCTCATCCCCGTTCGATTCCCGATCCCGACGAGAGGCAGTCCGTGACCGACACGCGTGTGCTGGGCGGCCGCTACGAGGTCGGGGCGCTGCTGGGTCGCGGGGGCATGGCCGACGTCTTCGAGGGCGTCGACTCCCGTCTCGGTCGCCGGGTGGCCGTCAAGGTCCTGCGCCGCGGCCTCGCCGAGGATCCCGCCTTCCGCAGCCGCTTCCGCCAGGAGGCCCAGGCGGCCGCGCGCATGTCGCACCCCACCATCGTGCGGGTCTTCGACGCGGGCGAGGACGTCGTCACCGACCAGGACGGCGCGTCGCACACGGTCCCCTTCATCGTCATGGAGCGGGTCGAGGGCCGCCTGCTCAAGGACGTCATCACCGACGGCCCGCTCGATCCGGACGAAGCGGTCCGCATCATGGGCCAGGTCCTCACCGCCCTCGAGTACTCGCACCGCGCTGGCGTCGTCCACCGCGACATCAAGCCCGGCAACATCATGGTCACGCCCACCGGCCAGGTGAAGGTCATGGACTTCGGCATCGCGCGAGCGGTGTCCGACACCTCGGCCACCATCGCGCAGACCACCGCGATCCTCGGAACCGCCCGCTACTTCTCCCCCGAGCAGGCCAAGGGCGAGTCGGTGGATGCGCGCACCGACCTCTACTCCGCCGGCGTCGTCCTCTTCGAGATGCTCACCGGCCAGGCGCCGTTCCGCGCCGACACGGCCGTCGCCGTCGCGTACCAGCACGTCAGCGAGACGCCCGTCGCGCCGAGCACCGTGCAGGAGGCCGTCTCCCCCCAGCTCGACCAGGTCGTCCTGCACGCCATGGCGAAGGACCGCTACGCGCGGTTCCAGACGGCGGGCGACTTCCGCACCGACCTCGATCGCGCCGCGGCGGGCACGCTCGCTCCCCGCGAGGCGCCGACCAACGACGTGGGTGCCACTCTCTTCGGTGCCCCCGCCGGCCCCTCCTCCTCCCAGCAGGCGCTCCGTCAGCTCGGCGTCGACGACGACCGCACCGTCCGCACCCAGAGCCGCCCGCCGGTCCCGTGGATCTGGGCCGGCGTCACCGTGGTCGTCGTGATCCTCATCGCCGTCGTCATCTGGGTCACCAGCCTCAGCAACATCGCGCCGCCCGACATCAGCCCCACCGTCCCCGACGTCACGGGTTCGACCTACGCGAGCGCGGCCGCGGCCCTCGAGGAGGCCGACCTCGTCCCCCTCGAACGCGAGGAGGCCAGCACAACGGTGGCCGAGGGCATCGTGCTGCGCACCAACCCGGACCCGGGCGAGAACGTGGCCGCCAAGACCGAGATCGACGTGTTCGTCTCCTCCGGCCCGCCGGAGGTCCAGGTCCCGAACGTCATGAACATGGACGAGGGCACCGCCACCGCCGCCCTCGAGGCGGCGGGGCTCAAGGTGGGCGAGGTGGTCCGCCAGTCGTCGCCGACGGTCCCGGACGGCGTGGTCATGCAGACGGAGCCGGCATCCTCCCAGCAGGTGGACCA
Source organism: Clavibacter michiganensis (assembly GCF_021216655.1). Classification (NCBI taxonomy): domain Bacteria; kingdom Bacillati; phylum Actinomycetota; class Actinomycetes; order Micrococcales; family Microbacteriaceae; genus Clavibacter; species Clavibacter michiganensis. Next base: position 2,311,910 of record NZ_CP080437.1, on the reverse strand, counting down.
GGGCTCCGCGGTCAAGCTCATCCTGTCCAACGGCAAGGTCGCCCTGCCGGACGTGCTCGGCCAGCCGCTCGTGGACGCGCAGAAGCTCCTCGAGGCGTCGGATCTCGTCGTCACCACCCGTCGCGACCCGTCCTGCAGCCGAGCGGACGGGTCCCCGGTGAGCCAGCAGTCGGTCGCTCCCGGAGACGTCGCCCAGCGCTCGACGGTGGCCCTCACGTACTGCACGGGCGCGGTCCGCAGCACGCCCGCGCCCACCACCGGCACGCCGAGCCCGGATCCCGCGCGCGGCTGACCCCCGCACTCGACACACCGCGCATGACGCCGCCCGACCTCGGTCGACGAGAGCGCCAGCCAGGAGCGCGGGCGCCCGGCGTCAGGCGCTGAGCGGCGTCCCCGCCGGACGGCTCAGGCCACGCGGACGAGCGGCGACAGCCTCGAGGCGGTGTCGCGAGCCCCGACGAGCCCGGCCCCCTCCAGCCAGTTGCCGAGCATGCGGTAGCCGCCCTCGGTCAGCACCGACTCCGGGTGGAACTGCACGCCGACGATGGGGGCAGCCTCGTGACGCAGGCCCATGATCACCCCGCCCTCGGTCCGTGAGGTGACCACCAGGTCGGACGGGACGGTGCCGTCGACGACCGCGAGCGAGTGGTAGCGCGTGGCCGTGAACGGCTTCGGCACGCCGAGGTAGAACTCCCCGTCGTCGTGCGTCACGAGCGAGGTCTTGCCGTGCATGAGCTCCTCGGCGTTGGTGACCGTCGCGCCGAACGCCTCCGCGATCGCCTGGTGCCCGAGGCAGACGCCGAGCAGCGGAGTGCCGGATGCGAGCGCCGCAGTGACCGTGGGGATCGAGACGCCGGCCTCGGAGGGCTTCCCCGGCCCCGGCGACACGAGCACCGCGTCGTACTCGGAGATGACCCCGGCCATGTCGACGTCGGCGTGGTCGTCATTGCGCATCACCACGGTCTCCGCGCCCAGCTGCTGCAGGTACCCGTTGAGCGTGTAGACGAAGCTGTCGTAGTTGTCGATGACGAGGACGCGTGTCACTGATGCACCGTGACTTCCTGGGTGTTGACGATGGAGTCGACCCAGGGGAAGACCCAGGTGACGAGGGAGAAGAGGACGGCCGCGAGCAGCACGAGGACGATGAGCAGTCGGACCCACACCGGACCGGGCAGGACGCGCCAGAACGCCGCGTACACGCTCAGCCCGCCTTCGCGAACGACGTGCCGGCCAGTGCCGCGGGCGTGGACGCATCCGAGCGCGGTTGCCAGGACTCGAAGACGCTGTACGCGACCACGCGCTCCGCGGCCGAGAAGAGCGGGTTGCAGCTCGTCATCGTGAGGATGCGGTCCCCGGGCTGCGCGTCGGGTGCCTGTGGCACCTCGTCGAGCACGTCGACTCCGGTGGGCTTCACGTACTCGAGTGTACGGAAGCGGTAGGTGTACCAGCCGTCCTGCGTCTCGACGACGATCGCATCCCCCACCCGCAGATCCGTGATCTGGTTGAACGGCTTGCCGTACGTCGTGCGGTGCGCGGCGACCGCGAAGTTGCCCACCTGGCCGGGCATCTGGGTCTCGCGGTAGTGCCCGATCTTGCCGAGGTTCAGCACGTTGCCGAGCCCGACCCCCGTCGCGACCGGCACCACGTAGTCCGCTCCGAAGCGCGGGATGTAGATGTTGCCGAAGTCGGTGGCGTCCGACGTGGGCGCGGTGGTGATGACGGGATCCCCCGGTGCCGCGGGCGTGGCGGCCGGGTCGGGTGACGCCGCCGCGTCCGGCGCGGCCGTGGCCCAGCTCCGGCTGTTCTCCAGTGCCTGGTCCCGCTGGCCGCTGCTCACGACGATGTCGTTGAACCACAGCTGCCACCCCAGGAACAGCATGATGAGGACGCCGGCCGTGAGGAGGAGCTCGCCGAGGACGCCGACCGTGCCGAGGAGCGCATCGCCCCGCCGGCCGCGTCGCCGCGTCGCGCGGCGAGAAGGGGCGGGTTCCTGAGCGCTCATGTGCCGATTGTAGGTGGCCGGGATGTGCGGGACGCCGCCACCGGCGCCCCGTGGAGCCGGGCATCCTCCCGGCCCGGTGGAGGAGGGTACGGCTAGAATCTCCGCATGGCCCGCGACAAGACGACGAGACCCTCCCGCCAGGAACGCGTGCGCGACGAGGACGCCCCGAACCCCGTGTGGTTCAAGCCCATCATGTTCGGCTTCATGCTCGTGGGGCTCGCGTGGCTCATCGTCTACTACGTCAGCCTCAACGCCTTCCCCATCCCCGACCTCGGCGTGGGCAACATCCTCATCGGCTTCGGTCTCATCCTGGTCGGCTTCCTCATGACCACCAGGTGGCGCTGACCCCAGCGCGATCACGAGAGCCCGTCACCATCAGCTGGTGACGGGCTCTTCTGCATCCGGCCATGGGAGCCCTGGTGCCCCACGTTGTCCACAGAGGTACTGTGCACAACCGTCCACACATGTGGAGAACCGCGCCGGGCGCTCCGCCGGATCCCACCGGCACTACGGGTTACCCGTGGAAGCCCACGGGCGTAGCGATCCGCTCGGACTCGACATCGCGCCGTGCAGGCGGGGACGGACCCCCCTCGCCCGCTAATCACACGCGTGTAACTATCCCCACTGTGGACTGGCCTGTGGATAACCCGGCTTCTGCCCGCGGGCATGCGAATCCGCTGACGGCGGGCACGACGAACGCGCCGCCCCGTGCAGGGCGGCGCGCACGTCGGGATCGGTCAGAGGGTGACGGGGAGCACGGCAGCCGCGACGACGATGGCCACCGCGAGGCCCGCGAGGGAGCCGATCTGGGCACCCCGCTGGCGCGCGTCCCGCGTGCGCAGGAGCACGAGCGCCACGAGCGCTCCCGTCACCAGGCCGCCGACGTGCGCCTGCCAGGAGACGCCCTGCACGACGAAGCCGAGCAGGAGGTTGATCGCGATGATGCCGAGGAGAGGGCCCACGTTGCCGCCGAGCTTGCGGGCGAGCACGAAGTAGCCGCCCATCAGCCCGAAGATCGCGCCGGAGGCGCCGACGACGGCTTGCAGCGGCTCGCCCATGGCTGAGCCGATGACCTCGACGGCCAGGGATCCGCCGAGGGCCGAGATCAGGAAGAGGGCCAGGAAGCGGGCACGGCCGAGCATGGGCTCGAGGACGCGACCGAAGACGAAGACCGACAGCATGTTGAAGACGATGTGGAGGATGCTGTCGGGCGAGTGCGTGAAGGCGCTTGTGAGCATGCGCCACGGCTCGTAGGCGCCGGAGGCGACGCTGCCGTAGACGGGTGCGAACCACAGCGACGTGGTCACGTACGCACCGACGACGGGCAGCACCTGCAGGATCCATACGACGGCGCAGACCGCCATGATCCCGTACGTCACGACGGGCGCGGAGCTCCGCGTCATCCGCGTGACGAAGGACGCCCGGGAACGGGGAGCGGTGCGACGCTGCTCCTTCATGTCCTCGGGGCAGATCACCCCGACGGCGGCCGGCGTCTGGCACTCGGGGCAGATGGTCCGCCCGCATCGCTGGCACAGCACGAAGCTCTGCCGGTCGGGGTGCCGGTAGCAGCGGTCGGCCGCCGTACGGGGTGAGTCGGTCATCAGACCTTCTCGACGGTGACGCTCTCGATCACGACGTCCTCGCGGGGACGGTCGCGGCCGTCGGTCGGGACCGCGTTGAGCGCGTCGACGACCTTCTTGGACGCGTCGTCGGCGACCTCGCCGAAGATCGTGTGCTTGCCCTGGAGCCAGGTGGTGGGCGCCGTGGTGATGAAGAACTGCGAGCCGTTCGTGCCACGACCACCCTGCGTGCCGGCGTTGGCCATGGCGAGGACGTACGGCTTCGAGAAGTCGAGGTCGCGGCTGATCTCGTCGTCGAACTGGTAGCCCGGTCCGCCGGTGCCCTGGCCGAGCGGGTCGCCGCCCTGGAGCATGAAGTCCTTGATGATGCGGTGGAAGACGACGCCGTCGTAGAGCGGGTCGGTCGACTTGTTGCCGGTCTGGGGGTGGGTCCACTCCTTCTCGCCCGTGGCGAGGCCGACGAAGTTCTCGACGGTCTGGGGCGCGTGGGACCCGAAGAGGTTGAGGACGATGGTGCCGTGGTTGGTCGTCATGGTGGCGACGTGAGTGTGCGCAGACATGGAGCAATGGTCTCATGGCGGAGCTGGGACTCGGCGGACGCACAGGGTCCGTCGTGTTTGCCCGCAGAGGCACCCGTGCCAGACTGGGATTCCTGGCGAAATCACACCGATGGAGGTCCCCTTGGGTCTGTCACGCAAGAACAAGAAGGAGTTGGCGAAGCTCCGCACCCACGCGGCCGCCGTCCTCAAGGAGCAGCGCGAGGTCCTCGACCGGGCCAATGTCGTCGTGGCCGAGGCCGCGCACACGGCGCGCAAGCTCTCCGACCAGCATGTCGTCCCCGCCGTCAAGCGCGGCGTCGACGACCACATCCGTCCCGGCTACGAGGCCGGTGCAGAGCGCGTGCGCACCGCGGCCGACTCCGCCTACAAGGGCTTCACGCACACGGTCCTCCCGGCCGTCGCCGGTGCCGCCGGATCCGCGGTCGCCGCGACCGAGGGCATCCGCAACAGCAAGCAGGTGAAGGACGCCGTCAAGAAGGCGAACAAGGTGTCGTCCAAGGCGCAGGAGTTCGGCAAGCACTACGTCGACAACGGCCGCTCCTACGTCGGCCGGTACGTGCCGCAGGTGGCGCCCGCGAAGAAGGGCCTCGGCTTCGGCGGAGTCGCCCTCATCGCGCTCGGCGTTGTCGTGGTCGGCGGCGTCGGGTACGCGCTGTACCAGACGTTCCGCGCGGACGACGACCTCTGGATCGCCGACGACGAGCCCGAGGCCGTCGACGGGACCGCGAAGGACCAGCCCGCGAGCTGATCACCGCACCGCTCACGACGAAGCCCCGGACACCTCTCGGTGTCCGGGGCTTCGTCGTATCCCCGACGGCGCCGTGCGAGCGAGTCGTCGCTGGCGTGCCCCGGGCGGAAGGGAAGCGGCTCGAGCCGAGGACGGCGAGCACGTGCGGACCCGACGACGGGCGAGATGTGGAGTCACGGGGAATCGAACCCCGGACCTCCTGCTTGCAAAGCAGGCGCTCTACCAATTGAGCTATGACCCCGATCGGCGAGCCTCGGATCGCGATGCGATCGGCCGACTCGATGCCCGCCATGCCCCCGGATCGTGCGGATCCGGGGGTGTTGGTGGGGATACCAGGATTTGAACCTGGGACCTCTTCATTATCAGTGAAGCGCTCTAACCAACTGAGCTATATCCCCATCGGGCAGGTACACGTTACCGTACGCCTGCCCGTTTCTCCCAATCGGCTACGCGTTGGTGAAGCCGACGAGGACGCCGCCCGTGATGCGCACGCTGAGGTTGTAGAGCAGCGCGGCCACGGCGCCGAGCACGGTGCCGACGACGATGTTGAGCACGGCCACGACGATCGCGAAGCCGAGCACCTGACCCAGGCCGAAGACGTCCTGGAGGGTGAAGTCCGCGGATCCGGACACCTCCTGGAACAGCTGGTCGACCGTGCCGAACACGTTCGTGGTCTGCAGCACCACGTAGATGAGGAACGTCGCGACGACGGTGATGATGCCGAGCACCACGGAGAAGAGGAACGCGAGCTTCAGCGCCGACCAGAAGTCGACGTACACGAGCTTGAGACGCACCTGCTTGGTGGTGGTGGCACGCGACGACTTCTTCGCGAGCTTCTCGGCGACACTACTCATCAGGTGTTCCCTTTCCAGCAGCGGTACCGTCGGACGCGTCGGGCGCAGCTTCGGGGACCACCAGGTTGCGTTCGGAGTTCTTGGCCAGTGAGATGATCCTGTCGTCGTCCGCGAACCGGGCGAACACGACACCCATGGTGTCTCTGCCCTTAGCCGGGACCTCGGCCACGACAGACCGTACCACCTTGCCGCTGGCGAGCACGACGAGGATCTCGTCCTCCTCGCCCACGATGAGCGCGCCGGCCAGGTCGCCTCGCGCGTCCTGCAGCTTGGCCACCTTGATGCCCATGCCGCCGCGGTTCTGCACGCGGTACTGGTCCGCGGCGGTGCGCTTCGCGAAGCCGCCCTCGGTGACGACGAACACGTAGCCCTGCTCGCCGACCACGGATGCGCTGAGCAGCGTGTCGTCCCCGCGGAACGTCATGCCCTTCACGCCGGACGTGGATCGCCCCATGGGACGGAGCGCCTGGTTGTCGGCGGAGAACCGCAGCGACATGCCCTTGCGCGACACGAGGAGCAGATCGTCGTCCTCGTCCACGAGGAGCGCCGAGACGAGCGCGTCGCCGTCACGGAGGTTGATCGCGATGATGCCGCCGGTGCGGTTCGTGTCGTACTCCGTGAGGGCCGTCTTCTTCATCAGGCCGTCGCGGGTGGCGAGCACGAGGTACTGCGCCACCTGGTAGTCGCGGATGTCGAGGACCTGCTGGATCTCCTCGTCCGGCTGCATCGCGAGCAGGTTGGCGACGTGCTGGCCCTTGGCGTCGCGGCCGGCCTCCTGCAGCTCATAGGCCTTGGCGCGGTAGACGCGGCCCTTGTCCGTGAGGAAGAGCAGCCAGTGATGCGTGGTGGTGACGAAGAAGTGCTCGACCACGTCGTCGGCCCGGAGCTGTGCGCCGCGGACGCCCTTGCCGCCACGGTGCTGGCTGCGGTAGTTGTCGATGCGCGTGCGCTTGATGTACCCGCCGCGCGTGACCGTGACCACCATCTCCTCCTCGGGGATGAGGTCCTCCATGCTCATGTCGCCGTCGAAGCCGAGCATGATCTCCGTGCGCCGGTCGTCGCCGTACTTGTCGGTGATCTCCTGCAGCTCGGTGCTGATGATCTCGCGCTGCACGGTGGGAGTCGCCAGGATGTGCTTGTACTCGGCGATGCGCTGCTCGAGCTCGGCCGCCTGGTCCTGGATCTTCTGGCGCTCGAGGGCGGCGAGGCGGCGGAGCTGCATCTCGAGGATGGCGTTGGCCTGCAGTTCGTCGATGTCGAGCAGCTTCATCAGCCCGCCGCGCGCGACCTCGACCGTCTCCGAGCGGCGGATGAGCGCGATGACGTCGTCCAGCGCGTCGAGCGCCTTGAGGTAGCCGCGCAGGATGTGCGCGCGAGCCTCGGCCTCGTTGAGCCGGTACTGCGTGCGGCGGACGATCACGTCGATCTGGTGGTCGACCCACGCTGAGATGAAGCCGTCGAGCGCGAGCGTGCGGGGGATCCCGTCGACGATCGCCAGCATGTTCGCGCCGAAGTTCTCCTGCAGCTGCGTGTGCTTGTAGAGGTTGTTCAGCACGACCTTGGCGACCGCGTCGCGCTTGAGCACGATGACGAGGCGCTGCCCGGTGCGGCCCGAGGTCTCGTCGCGGATGTCGGCGACGCCGCCGAGCTTGCCGTCCTTCACGAGCTCGGCGATCTTGATCGCGAGGTTGTCGGGGTTCACCTGGTAGGGCAGCTCGGTGACCACGAGGCACACACGGCCCTGGATCTCCTCGACCGCGACGACCGCGCGCATCGTGATGGATCCGCGGCCGGTGCGGTACGCCTCGAGGATGCCCTTGGTGCCGAGCACCTGCGCGCCCGTCGGGAAGTCGGGGCCCTTGATCCGCTCGAGGAGCGCCTCGAGGAGCTCCTCCCGGTTCGCGTCGGGGTGCGCGAGCAGCCACTGCGCGCCGGACGCGACCTCGCGGAGGTTGTGCGGCGGGATGTTGGTGGCCATGCCGACCGCGATGCCGACGGACCCGTTGACCAGCAGGTTCGGGAAGCGCGAGGGAAGGATCTTCGGCTCGAGCGTGCGGCCGTCGTAGTTGTCCTGGAAGTCGACCGTGTCCTCGGTGATGTCCCGGACCATCTCCATGGCGAGCGGCGCCATCTTGGTCTCGGTGTACCGAGGGGCGGCGGCGCCGTCGTTGCCGGCGGACCCGAAGTTGCCCTGGCCGAGCGCGAGCGGGTAGCGCAGGCTCCACGGCTGGACCAGTCGCACCAGCGCGTCGTAGATGGACGAGTCGCCGTGCGGGTGGAACTGCCCCATGACCTCGCCGACCACGCGGGCCGACTTGAAGAAGGAGCGGTCGGGGCGGTAGCCGCCGTCGTACATGGCGTAGATGACGCGACGGTGCACGGGCTTGAGGCCGTCGCGCACCTCGGGCAGCGCGCGCTGCACGATGACGCTCATCGCGTAGTCGAGGAACGAGCGCTGCATCTCGAGCTGGAGGTCGACCTGCTCGATGCGGTCGTGCGTGACGACCACGGTGGCATCGGGGTCGACGATCGCACCGGGCAGGGAGTCGGACGCCGCGGCGGCGGAGGACGCCGGCGTCACGCCTTCCTGGGGCAGGGCGTCGTCGGTCGACGAGGCCTGCTCGTCGTCCGGGGTCGCCCCCGTGCCCTGCTCGTCGTCCGGAGTGTTGTCGTCGGCCATGGAGGTCCCGTTCAGAGGTCGGTGGATCGTGGGGTCGGCATGGGGCGGCGGTCGGCATCGGGCCGAGCCGCCGCCCGGTCGATCAGATGTCGAGGAACCTGACGTCCTTGGCGTTGCGCTGGATGAAGCTCCGGCGGGACTCGACGTCCTCGCCCATCAGCGTCGAGAACACCTCGTCGGCGCCCGCGGCGTCGTCGAGCGTGACCTGCATGAGCGTGCGGGTGGCCGGATCCATGGTGGTCTCCCACAGCTCCTTGTAGTCCATCTCGCCGAGGCCCTTGTAGCGCTGGATGCCGTTGTCCTTCGGCATCTTCTTCCCGTTGGCCTGCCCGTGCACCAGCAGGGCATCGCGCTCGGCATCGGTGTAGACGTACTGGTGCTCGGCGTTCGACCACTTGAGCCGGTAGAGCGGCGGCTGCGCCAGGTAGACGTAGCCCAGCTCGATGAGCGGCCGCATGTAGCGGAACAGCAGGGTGAGCAGCAGGGTCGTGATGTGCTGTCCGTCGACATCCGCGTCGGCCATGAGCACGATCTTGTGGTACCTGACCTTCTCGGCGTTGAAGTCCTCGCCGATGCCCGCGCCGAACGCGGTGATCATCGACTGCACCTCGTTGTTCTGCAGCGCGCGGTCGAGCCGGGCCTTCTCGACGTTGAGGATCTTGCCGCGCAGCGGGAGGATCGCCTGCGTCGTGGGGTTGCGCCCCTGCACCGCGGATCCGCCGGCCGAGTCGCCCTCGACGAGGAACACCTCGCTGAGCGCCGGGTCCTTGCTCTGGCAGTCCTTGAGCTTGCCAGGCATGCCGCCCGACTCGAGCAGGCCCTTGCGCCGGGTCTGCTCGCGCGCCTTGCGGGCGGCGAGACGCGCCTGCGAGGCCTGCATCCCCTTGCGGATGATGTCCTTCGCCTGTGAGGGGTTCTTCTCGAGCCAGTCCCCCAGCTGCTGTCCGACGATGCGCTGGACGTAGGCCTTCGCCTCGGTGTTGCCCAGCTTGGTCTTGGTCTGGCCCTCGAACTGCGGCTCGCCGAGCTTCACCGAGATGACGGCCGTGAGGCCCTCGCGGACGTCGTCGCCCGTGAGGTTCTCGTCCTTCTCGCGGAGCAGCTTGTTCTCGCGCGCGTAGCGGTTGACGAGCGTGGTGAGCGCCGCGCGGAACCCCTCCTCGTGCGTGCCGCCCTCGTGCGTGTTGATGGTGTTCGCGTAGGTGTGGACGCTCTCCGTGTAGGAGGTGGTCCACTGCATCGCGACCTCGAGGCTGATCTTCTTGACCGTGTCCTCGGACTCGAAGGCGATGACGTCGGCGTTGACGACCTCGGTCTTCTTCGCCTTCACGAGGTGCTCCACGTAGTCGACGAGGCCCCGCTCGTAGAGGAACTTCTCGGTGCGGTGCTCAGCGCCGTCCACCTCGCGCTCGTCGTGCAGCGTGAGCGCCAGGCCCTTGTTGAGGAACGCCATCTGCTGGAAGCGCGCGCGGAGGGTGTCGTAGTCGAACTCGACGGTCTCGAAGATCTCGCGGCTCGGCCAGAAGGTGATGTTCGTGCCGGTCTCGGTGGATCCCTCGCCCTTCTGGAGAGGTGCGTCCGGCACGCCGATGGTGAAGCTCTGGCGCCACACGGCGCCCTGGCGGCGGACCTCGACGTCGAGGCGCTCGGACAGCGCGTTCACGACGGAGCTGCCGACGCCGTGCAGGCCGCCGGACACCGCGTATCCGCCGCCGCCGAACTTGCCGCCGGCGTGCAGCTTGGTGAGGACGAGCTCGACCGTGGAGATCCCCTCGACGGGGTGGATGTCGACCGGGATGCCGCGGCCGTCGTCGACGACGCGGATCCCGCCGTCCTTGCGCATGGTGATCTGGATGTCGCTGGCGAACCCGGCGAGGGCCTCGTCGACGGAGTTGTCGACGATCTCGCTCACCAGGTGGTGCAGACCGCGCGGTCCCGTGGACCCGATGTACATGCCGGGGCGCTTGCGCACTGCCTCGAGGCCCTCGAGCACCTGGATCTCGTTGGCGCCGTAGTCGTTGCTCACCTGCTGGCGGGTGATGTGGTCGGAGTCGTTGTGCGTCTCCTCGACCTCCACCTCGTCGGGGGTGGAGTCGTCGGGGAGGTCCTGTGTGGCATCCGATGTCATGAAGTGGTGGCTCCTGCCGCGTCGACGCGCCCCTGCCCGACGGCGGACGCACGCGGATCACGAGATGATCCGGGGACCGTCGTCCCTGGACTGCGGGCGACCCCTCATTCTATCGCAGTAGTAGGCTCCGCACCTCTCTATCCGGCCCGCTGAGGCGCTTTCGCGACGGGGGTGACCTGATTCGCCTCCCTAGCCGTAGGTATCGCGCGGGCCCCGCCCTGGGATCGACCTGGGACCCTTTTTCCAGGACGGGGCGTTCGGCCCCTGGAAGCGGATCGACCGGATGCCCGCGTCCGGGAAGCGCTCGGCGATGCGCGTCGTGATCTCCACGCGCATGAGCCGCAGCTGCGTCGCCCACGCCGTCGACTCGCACTCGACCGTGAGGAGGCCGTCCTCGATGCCGACGGGCGACGAGTGCACGGCCGTCTCCTCGCCGGCGATGGTCGTCCACGCGGCCATGAGCTCGGCCTGCGACAGTGAGGACGTCCAGCCCATCCGCGAGGTGAGCGAGTCCATCACGTTGCCGAGGGAGTCGGGATCCCGTCCGGGTTGGAACGGCGAGCTGCCGGCCTTCTGCTCGCGGCGCTTCCGGGCCGACGGCGAGCGGACGGACGCGTCGCCGAACACCTTGCGGAACCGGCGGTACACGGCCACCGCCTCCGACTCGGGCATCGGACCGCCGTCCGGCGCGCGGGGGATCACGCCGCTCCCCCGCCCTCGGCGTCGGGTTCCGAGGCAGGCGCCGGAGCGTCCACGATCTCGCCGGCCCGGATGTGCACGGCGTTCGCCGCCAGGTGCGCGGGCACGTCCTCGAACACGGCCGCGGTGATCAGCACCTGCTCGAAGCCGGTGACGGCCTCCGCGAGGCGCCCTCGCCTGGCCTGATCGAGCTCGGCGAACACGTCGTCGAGGATCAGCACGGGATCCCCCGTCTGCGAGTCGCGTCGCAGCAGCTCGGCCGACGCGAGCTTCAGCGCCAGGGCGAACGACCACGACTCCCCGTGACTGGCGTAGCCCTTCGCGGGTAACCCGTTGAGCCGGAACAGCACGTCGTCGCGGTGCGGGCCGACCAGGGTCAGGCCCCGCTCGAGCTCGCGTGGTCGCATCCGCGCGATGGCCGCGGTGAAGACGGGCACTACGTCATCGGTCCGCGTGAAGCGGCCGCCGTCGCGCGCACCCGTCTCGTCCGCGATGTCGTCCTCGCCCGGGTCGTCCGCGAGGATGCTCAGCTCGGGACGCGCGGAGGGACCGTGGTCGGATCCCGCCACCGCCAGGTACGCGCGCGCGAGCTCCGGCTGCAGCGCCTCGACCAGGGCGCCGCGCGCTGCGATGATCTGCGATCCGATCGCCACGAGCCGCTCGTCCCAGATGTCGAGCGTCCCCAGCTGGTCCGCCTTCATCCCGCGCGCCCGCGCCGACTTCAGCAGGGTGTTGCGCTGCTTCAGCGCCCGGTCGTAGTCCGACAGCACGCCGGCGAGGCGCGGCGTGCGCAGCACGAGCAGCTGGTCGAGCAGCCGGCGACGCCCCGACGGATCCCCGCGCACGAGCGCCAGGTCCTCCGGCGCGAACAGGACGCTCGAGAAGTACCGCGGCAGCTCGCGCGGCTTGGTCGGCGTGCTGTTGACCTGCGCGCGGTTGGCCGCGGACCGGTTGATCTGCACCTCGACCCGGAGCTCCCGGCCCGCGTGCTGCAGCAGCGCGCGGATCACGGCGGATTCGGCACCCTGGCGGATGAGCGCCTGGTCGGTGGAGACGCGGTGCGACCCGAGCGTGCTCAGGAAGCCCAGCGCCTCCACCAGGTTCGTCTTGCCCTGCCCGTTGCTCCCCACGAAGAGGGTGGCACCGGGCAGGAGCGCGACGTCCGCGCGGGTGTAGTTGCGGAAGTCACCCAGGGAGAGGTGACGGACGATCATCCGGTGGTCAGGACTTCTTCTGCACCGAGTGGCCGCCGAACTGGTTGCGCAGCGCCGCGACGGCCTTCATGGCCGGGGAGTCCTCCTGGCGGGAGGAGAAGCGCGCGAAGATCGACGCGCTGATGGCGGGCATCGGGACGGCGTTGTCGAGCGCCTCCTCGATGGTCCAGCGGCCCTCGCCGGAGTCCTGCACGAAGCCCTCGATGTCCTCGAAGCCCGGGTCCTCCTTGAGGGCCTTGACCAGGAGCTCGAGCAGCCAGGAGCGGACGACCGTCCCGCGCTGCCACGCCTCGAAGGTGCCGGTGACGTCCTTGATGATGTCCTTGCGTGCCGCGAGGAGCTCGTAGCCCTCGGCGAACGACTGCATCATGGCGTACTCGATGCCGTTGTGGACCATCTTCGCGTAGTGCCCCGCGCCGGAGTCGCCGACGTGGACGAAGCCCTCCTCGCGGGGTCCCTCGGGACGCAGCGCGTCGAAGACGGGCATCGCGCGCTGGACCTGCTCGACCGGACCGCCGACCATGAGGCCGTAGCCGTTCTCGAGGCCCCAGACGCCGCCCGAGACGCCGGCGTCGACGAAGTCGATGCCCTTCTCCGCGAGCAGTCCCGCGTGCGCGAAGTCGTCGGTGAACTTGGAGTTGCCGCCGTCGATCACGAGGTCGCCCGGCTCCAGGATGCGGGCGAGGTCGCCCACGACGTTCTGCGTGACCTTGCCGGCCGGGACCATGACCCAGACGAGGCGCGGGGTGGGCAGCGCGGCGGCGAGGTCGTCGAGCGTGGCCACGTCGGAGACGTCGGGGTTGGTGTCGTAGCCGGTCACCTCGATGCCGTTCGCCTCGAGGCGCGCGCGCATGCGGGCGCCCATCTTGCCGAGTCCGACGAGTCCGATGTGCATGTTCTCTCCTTGGTCGCGGTCTAGCGCAGCAGCAGGTTCGGCTGCAGCAGGTACCGGTAGTTGTCAGCGCCGGCCTGGTCCTTGGAGGACTGGCTCGTGATGAGCACGGGGCCGGGCTTGTTGGGGTTGTCCGTCTTCGTGAACGAGAGCCGGACGAACTCGGAGTGGACGGCGCCGAGGCCGTCCAGCAGGAACTGGGGCTTCAGGGACACCACGGTGTCGACGCCCGTCAGGAGGGCGTCGATGCTCTCCGACGCCTGCGCGTGCTCGGAGCCGATGGCCTCCAGGGTGAGGCCGTCGATGCTGAAGGTGAACCGGAGCGCCGCTTCGCGCTCGAGCACCAGCTGGACGCGGCGAGTCGCCTCGATGAGGTCGGCCGTGTTGATGACCGCGTAGTTGTCGACCGTCTCGGGGAAGAGCCGCTTGACCGGCGGGAAGTTGCCGCGGATCAGCAGCGACGTGACGGTCTTCCTGTCTGCGCTGAACGCGATGAGCTGGCGGTCGTCGGTGTCCGTGATGGCGACGGAGATGGTGCCGCTGTGACCGAAGGTCTTGCCGATCTCCTGCAGGGTGCGGGCGGGCACCAGAGCGGTGCGGCTGGTGCCGTCGGTCGTGGAGTCGCCGCCGTCCCAGTCGATCTCGCGCACGGCCACCCGGTAGCGATCGGTGGCGATGAGGCCGAGGCTGGTCTCCCCCACCTCGAGCTGGACGCCGGTGATGACGGGCGTGACGTCGTCCCGCGACGCGGCCACCGCGACCTGCGAGACGGCTGCGGCGAACTGCTCGGCCGGCAGGAGGCCGGACTGCTCGGAGATCTGCGGCAGGGTCGGGTACTCCTCGACGGGCATGCTCAGCAGCGTGAAGTGCGCGGATCCGCACGAGACCGTGATCTTCGAGTCCTCGGTGGTGAACCGCACCGGCGCGTTCGGGAGCCGGTTGGCGATGTCGGCGAGCAGGCGGCCGGAGACCAGCACACGGCCGGGCTCCTCGATGTCCGCCTGGATCTGCGTGCGGGCGGAGACCTCGTAGTCGAACGACGACAGCGTCAGTCCGTCCTCGGTCGCCTCGATGAGCACCCCGCTCAGGATCGGGAGGGTCGTGCGCTGCGGCAGGAGCTTGACGGCGAAGGACACCGCCTCGCTGAAGACGTCCCTGTTGACTTGGAACTTCACGTTGTGGACCCCTCGATGAGCGGAAGATTTGTCGGTCAATGCTAGCCGTGCCGACGGGGGACCCCACGACCGTCGATCCCTCCACACCCTGAGGTTCTTGGGCGACATCCAATGAAGGGTTTAAGGATCAATAGTCTTAACCGCTGTGGAATCTGTGGACAACTCCCGGAGTCCCCGTCATCGAGCGGGAACTACACGTCTGGAAGTTGTGGGACGGGTGTGGAGCGGCCTGGGGACTCGGCGGGATGGCAGCGGCGCGACGACGTCGGTTCCACAGGCCGGGTCCTCGAACCCACATCGGCTCCGGCGGTTCTCCACAGTTATCCACACTCTGTGCACACTGTGGGGAACGGCGGATCCAGCCCCTCGGAGGTTCTCTCCCCACCTCGGAGGAACGCTCCAGGGCCGGCCGGCCGTCCTCGTGGGGCGGTCGGCGTCGTGCCGCTGTCGCCCGCACATGCAGAGAGGGGCCGGACCTGGTGGTCCGACCCCTCTCTGCTGCCTGATGTCCCGCACGCGCCTCAGAGACGTGTGCGGACGGCGTCACATCTTGCCGTAGCGGTGGTTCTGCTTGATCCGGCTCGTGAGCTCCGTCACCTGGTTGTAGATGGAGCGGCGCTCCTTCATGAGCTCGGTGATCTTCTTGTTGGCGTACATGACCGTGGTGTGGTCCCTGTTGCCGAACAGCTGGCCGATCTTGGGCAGCGAGAGGTTGGTCAGCTCGCGGCAGAGGTACATGGCGATCTGGCGTGCGGTGGCCACGGCCTGGGACCGGGACGAGCCGTAGAGGTCGTCGACGGTGAGCTTGAAGTAGGCCGCGGTGTGGTTGATGATGTCGACCGGCGCGATGACGTTGTCCTCGTCCAGCGTGATCAGGTCCTTCAGGACCGTCTGCACGAGCGCGAGGTCGACGGGCGTCTTGTTGAGGCTCGCGAACGCCGTCACGCGGATCAGCGTGCCCTCGAGCTCGCGGATGTTCGACGTGACCTTGGTGGCCATGTACTCGAGGATGTCGTCCGGCACCTGCAGCTTCTCGCTCTGCGCTTTCTTCCGGAGGATCGCGATGCGCGTCTCGAGGTCGGGCGCCTGCACGTCGGTGATGAGGCCCCACTCGAAGCGCGAGCGCATGCGGTCCTCGAAGCCCGTGAGGTGCTTCGGCGGCAGGTCGCTCGTGATGACGACCTGCTTGTTGTGGTCGTGCAGGGTGTTGAAGGTGTGGAAGAAGGCCTCCTGCGTGGAGTCCTTGCCCTGGAGGAACTGGATGTCGTCGATCAGCAGGATGTCGTTGTCGCGGTAGCGCGACTGGAACAGCGAGGACCGGTTGTTCGCGATCGAGTTGATGAAGTCGTTGGTGAACTCCTCCGAGCTCACGTACCGCACGCGGATGCCGGGGTAGAGGCTGATGGCGTAGTGGCCGATGGCGTGCAGCAGGTGGGTCTTGCCGAGGCCCGAGTCGCCGTAGATGAAGAGAGGGTTGTATGCCTTGGCCGGCGCCTCGGCGACGGCGACTGCCGCGGCATGGGCGAACCGGTTGGACCCGCCGATGACGAAGGTGTCGAAGCCGTACTTCGGGTTGAGACGGGAGTCGCCTCGTGAGGGCGAGGCAGGCAGCCCCGGGTTGTCCGTGGGCGCCGTGATGGTCGGGGTCTCGATGTACGGCTGCTCGGCGGCCGGCTCGGGGTGCTGGGCGAAGGCGTCCTGCGCGATCTCGGGGTTGACCACGATGGCGAAGTTGCTGACACCGGCGGCCTCGTCGAGCGAGCCGATGGCGTTCAAGAGCGGGACGCGGATGCGCTGCTCGAGCATCCCGCGGGTGAGGTCGTTCGGGACCTCGAGGTACAGGGTGCCGGTCATGACGCCCTTGGGCTCCACCAGGCTGATGAAGCCGTGCAGCTGCGGGGTGATCCGATCGTCCGCGGTGAGGGCGGCGAGCACCTTCTGCCAGATCGCGTGAGTCGGGTCGGAGCGGTCGGACATGTTTCCCCATCTGCCGTCACCAGGCTCGGTCCCGCGGCTGGTGCCGGGGCCGCCACGCGGTGCGCGGACTGCTGTCGACGCTGGAAGGGCGTCGCGGTCGTGCATGCGGCGTCCGTCCCCGGAGGCTCCGAGGGTGCGGACCATCCGGGTACCGCGACCGCGGACAGCATAGTTACTCACAGGGTTATCCACCCTGTGTGCGAACGGGCCGTCAGCACCGCGCGGGCGATCCCCGACGCGTCGCGGCCACGCCACACGGTAGCCACTGTCGGAGATCAGGACAAATCGACCCTATCGACGGCGGCATGTCGATACAGGCCGATGGCCGGTCTGTGTGGATAATCACGATCCGGCCCCCGGGTTTGACCGCAGCCCGCCCGGCCCGTAGATTTAGGCAGTTGACCCAGCCCCTCGAGGCTGCCCCATCTTCCCAGCCGCACTCGTCGGCCCCGTGGACCAACCTGAGTGGAGACTCACCGTGAGCAAGCGCACCTTCCAGCCGAACAACCGCAAGAAGGCCAAGAAGCACGGCTTCCGCCTCCGCATGCGCACCCGTGCCGGCCGTGCCATCCTCGCCGCCCGTCGTGGCAAGGGACGCACTGAGCTCTCCGCGTAGCACGTGCTCGCTCGGCGGAATCGTGTGACGAGCGGTGCGGACTACCGCATCATCGTCAGGCGAGGACGCCGGACGACCACGGGTACGGCCGTCGTATCCGCACTCGCCGGCCCCGATGACGCGCCCACCCGCTTCGGATTCATCATCTCGAAGAAGGTCGGCAACGCCGTGACCCGGAACCTGGTCCGAAGGCGCTTGAAGGCGGTATCGGCGGGCCTCCTCCACTCCGTCCCCCCGGGGACCTCCATCGTGATCCGCGTACTGCCAGGCATGGAGCGGACTGCGTGGGATACCCTGCAGGAGGAGATGGCGTCAGCCGTGACGCGGGCCGTGAGGACGATATGAAGAGGGCACTGACCTCCGTCGTCCTAGCGCCTCGGAACGCCGCCATAGCCGTGATCAGTCTCTACAGGCGCGTGGTCTCCCCTATCTATGGGGATGTCTGCAGGTACTACCCTTCCTGCTCGGCGTACGGCCTCGAAGCCGTGCAGGAGCACGGGCTCGTCCACGGTGGCGTCCTCGCCGCGTGGCGCGTGTGCCGGTGCCACCCCTGGGCGGAGGGCGGCATCGACGACGTCCCCGCTCGTCGGGTCCAGCAATACCGGCGCACGAGGCTCGGATTCGTCGTCGCACCCAGCCACGGAAAGGGCTAACGACCACCTCATGGACTTCCTCGGAACGATCCTGTGGCCGATCAAGTGGGTCATCGAACTCATCCTGGTCGGCTTCCACACGCTGTGGACCACCCTCGGGCTCGATCCCGACAACGGCGCCACCTGGGTGCTCTCGATCGTGGGCCTCGTGCTCGTGGTCCGTGCTGCGCTCATCCCGATCTTCGTCCGGCAGATCAAGAACCAGCGCCGCATGATGGAGGTCGCGCCGCAGCTGAAGAAGATCCAGGACAAGTACAAGGGCAAGCGCGACCAGTTCTCCCGCGAGGCCATGTCCCGCGAGACCATGGCCCTGTACAAGGACACCGGCACCAACCCGCTGAGCAGCTGCTTGCCCCTGCTCCTGCAGATGCCGATCTTCTTCTCCCTCTACTCCGTGCTCCACCGTGCCGCGGTCGAGGAGCTGCCGGGCATCGGCCTGCTGAACGCTCAGCTCTCCCGCTCGTTCGGCGAGTCGTCGTTCCTCGGCGCTCCGCTGCAGTCGGCCATCTCCACGGCCAACGGCAACGTCACCGTCATCGTCATCGCGACCACGATGGTCATCCTCATGAGCGCGTCGCAGTTCATCACGCAGCTGCAGATCATGGCGAAGAACATGTCCGAGGAGACCAAGGCCAGCCCGATGTTCAAGCAGCAGCGCATCCTGCTGTACATCCTCCCGCTGGTGTTCGCGGTGTCCGGCATCGCCTTCCCGCTCGGCGTGATGTTCTACTGGCTGGTCTCGAACTTCTGGACGATGGGGCAGCAGTTCCTCGTCATCCGCAACATGCCGACCCCGGGTAGCGAGGCAGCGCGTGCTCGTGAGGCGCGGCTCGCGCGCAAGGGCAAGCTGGTCGCCCCTGAGACGTCGCCGGAGTCGTCGACCATCGTGGTCGAGGAGCGCAAGCCGGCGCAGCGGCAGCAGCCGGTGAGCAAGAACCGCGCCAAGAAGCAGGCCGGATCCAAGAGCCGATGACCGACGTGGAGAGTGAGCCTGTGCTTGTGCCTACGGCAGATGGCGTGGACGGTGTGACGGAGACCTCCGAGACCGAGAAGGTCGCGGATGCTGGCGGCGATGATGCTGTCGACGAGGGCGACATCGCAGCCGATTACATCGAGGAGCTCCTCGACATCTGCGACTTGGATGGCGACATCGACATCGATCAGCGCGGTGGCCGTGCGTACGTCTCCGTCGACGCTGCGGACTCCCAGGACCTGCGCTTGCTGTCGAATCCGGAGACCGTCACGGCACTGCAAGAGCTGACCCGACTCGCGGTCCAGAACAAGACAGGCGTGTTCAGCCGTCTGATCCTCGATGTCGGGGGCTCTCGGGATGCCCGGCAGGTGGAGCTCGCGCAGCTCGTCGACCGTGCCATCGAGCGCATCTCCGCCGGATCTGCGACTGCGTCCCTGCCGCCCATGTCCTCGTACGAGCGGAAGCTCGTCCATGACATTGTGGCCGAGCGGGGGTACACCTCGGAGTCGGAGGGTGAGGGGCGCGACCGTCATACGGTCATCACGAAGGCGTGAATTCCGCGGCGTGAATGGAGAGGCCCGATCCGGTGGATCGGGTCTCTTCTGCTTCCGGGCACAGCCGAGTAACGGCGCGCAAGTATCACGAGTGTGTCACCAAAGCACCACGGGCATGTTCGGGGATGTGACGAGGAGGTCGTCGCGAGCACAAGGCGCAGGGCTGGCCATTCCGGGTGATGGACGCTCGGATTGCAGTGAGTGCAGAGTGGACGACGTCCATCGACTGTTCTCGGCGCATGGTGAGGCGTGTTTCACGTGAAACATGCACCGACTCCCGCCAGGACGGTTCCCGCGTACTGCGCATACATCGGCGGAGCATCACACCTCCACCTGCTGAGCCCGCGCGGTTTCACGTGAAACATGAGCGGGGAGCCGGCGTCCGGAATGACAGACCGAGTATCGAGTCGATCCCGTCCTCGCGCAACACTCTCGAACGCTAAACTCACAGAACGCGCCTCACCAATCATCACGAACGGCTCGATGCTGAGACGGGTCGTGGGACATGGCGAAGCCGACACAGCCACTGAACACAGGATGGATACGCGATGCCTGAGCCGATCATCATCGAGACGGAGCCGGCGGTCGCTGGGTCGCTGTTCGGAGACCGCATCGACGTGGCGCGTGAATTCACGGCGCAGCTCGGACAGCGGGGAGAGGAGCTCGGCCTCATCGGCCCACTGGAGCCCCCGCGACTCTGGTCTCGTCACGTCATCAACTCCGTGCTGGTCGCTCCGCTTCTCCGCCCCGGACTTGTCGGCGACATCGGAACCGGCGCGGGTCTGCCCGGTTTGGTGCTCGCCATCGCCCGACCAGACGTGGATTTCGTCCTCATCGAGCCCATGGAGCGCCGCGTCGCCTGGCTGGAGGAGCAGGTGGCACACCTGGCCCTCGGCAACGTGTCAGTGAGACGAGCTCGTGCGGAGGAGGTGGCGCAGGAGTTCGACCTCGACCAGGTGACCGCTCGGGCCGTCAGTGCATTCGCCAAGCTGATCCCACTCACCGTTCCGCTCGTGAAGACCGGAGGGGAGCTCGTCCTGATGAAGGGGTCGAATGCGGAGCGCGAGGTCGAGGCGGCGAGCAAGGCCATTCGCAAGTACCACTTGGAGGATGTCGAGGTGATCACCCTCGGCTCAGGGCAGGTCGACGAGGTGACTCGAGTGGTACGGGCCCGAGTCGCGTGAGAGACGAGTACTACAGATTGCCTATAGAAAAGCTGGTCATGTCGCTATTCTGGACGATTCTCACCGAGACCGAAGACCGGATGTTCCACGTGAAACATGCGAGCAACCACCGCGTCCGCGTGGCCCACATCGATCGATCGAGAGCAACCCATGGATGAAGACCTGAGTCCCATCGCTCGAGAGCTCTCCGAGACGAGCCGACGACGAAAGGCCCTCGCGGGTCTCGTCCTCCCGCGTCCTACACATACTCGTGTCTTCACGATCGCCAACCAGAAGGGTGGAGTCGGGAAGACGACATCCACCGTGAACCTCGCCGCTGCGCTCGCGAAGGCGGGCTCGCGGACGCTGGTCATAGACCTGGATCCGCAGGGAAACGCATCCACAGCGCTGGGTGCAGACCGTTCCAGCGACCTCATGAGCGTCTACGACGTGCTCGTCAATGACGTCTCCGTGGAGAAGGCCGTGCAGGCGAGTCCCGAATTCGACACTCTCTTCTGCGTACCCGCGACGATCCATCTCGCGGGGGCCGAGATCGAGCTCGTGAATCTCCCGCACCGCGAACGTCGGCTTCGGAAGGCCCTCGATGCCTTCTTGGCATCGGACAGCGGGCGCGACTTCGACTACGTCCTGATCGACTGCCCACCCTCTCTCGGGCTGCTCACGATCAACGCGTTCAGCGCCGCCAAGGAGGTGCTGATCCCCATCCAGTGCGAGTACTACGCGCTCGAGGGCCTCAGCCAGCTGCTGTCCAACATCGAGTTGATCGCGCAGCACCTGAACCCCGAACTGGCCATGTCCACCATCCTGCTGACCATGTACGACGGACGCACGAACCTCGCCCAGCAGGTCGCGGCCGAGGTACGTGAGCACTTCCCTCAGCAGACCCTCACGACGCTCATCCCACGGTCGGTCCGCATCAGCGAGGCGCCTAGCTACGGCCAGAGCGTCATCAGCTACGACCCCAACTCACCTGGCGCTCTCTCCTACCTGGAGGCAGCAGCCGAGATCGCACACCGAGGAGCCCAGAGATAATGGCAACCAAGAGAACCGGCCTGGGTCGCGGCATCGGCGCGCTCATCCCCACCTCCGACGAGCGCAGCAGGCCTGTCGACGTCTTCTTCCCGGACAGCATCGGTGCGGGTGCGCCGAGCGGCGTGCAGGGGGACGCGCAGGGAAAGGGCGAGCCGGAACTCGTCGCTGTTCCCGGAGCGCGTTTGGCCAACCTCGATCCCGCGGACATCACCCCGAACGCGCAGCAGCCGCGCACTGACTTCCGCCAGGACGAGCTCCAGGAGCTCATGGTGTCCATCCGGGAGTACGGGGTGCTCCAGCCGATCGTGGTGCGCCCGCTCGGTGCCGACGCGGATGGCCGAGCCCGCTACGAGCTCGTGATGGGGGAGCGTCGTCTTCGGGCTACCAAGGAACTCGGGCTGGACACCATCCCGGCCGTCATCAAGGACACCGCCGACGAGTCCATGCTGCGGGACGCCCTGCTGGAGAACCTGCACCGGTCGGAGCTGAACCCCCTCGAGGAGGCCAGCGCCTATCAGCAGCTGCTCGCGGACTTCGCCATCACACAGGACGAGCTCGCCCAGCGCCTCGGGCGGTCGCGGCCGCAGATCACCAACACGATCCGCCTGCTCCGTCTGCCCGAGGACGTGCAGCATCGCGTCGCCGCTGGCGTGCTGTCGGCAGGGCATGCGCGCGCGATCCTGTCATCCGGGGACGACGAAGCCATGCGTCATCTCGCCGAGAAGATCGTCAACGAGGATCTCTCCGTGAGGGCGGCGGAGGCTGCCGCGCAACGGGGGCAGCGGACCAGCAAGCCGCGCAAGTCCGCGAGCTCGGCGCGCAACGCGCACCTGGACGACACGGCCCAGCGCATCGGGGACCACCTCAACACCAGCGTGCGGGTGACCATGTCGGCCCAGAAGGGGCAGATCGTCATCGACTTCGCGACGGTGGGGGATCTGACGCGCATCGCCCAGGAGATGGGCGTCCCGGACGCCGACGCGAGCTGATGCGAAGGGTGGCGACCTGGGTGGGTCGCCTCCCGGTGACGCGCTACAGGCGTCAGGGGCCGGAGGAGGCTCCCCGCGCGGCCTCGGCGAGGCGGCGGTAGAGATCGCCCACCTCGACCCCAGCAGCGGCGAGTCCCTGCGGGAGCAGCGACGTCTCGGTGAGACCCGGGATGACATTGACCTCGATGAACCAGGGCTCGCCCGCGGCATCGATGATGATGTCGACTCGCGACATCTGTCCGATGCCGAGAGCGCGGTGGATCCCGATGGCCGCCGCAGAGGCCGCGGCGTTCGCGTCGGGGGAGATGCGCGCGGGGGTGAAGAAGCGCGTGAGTCCCGCGTTGTAGCGCGCCTCGTAGCCGTACACGCCGGAAGTCGGGACGATCTCCGTCGCCGGCAGCGCCTCGGGGCCGTCGCCGGTGTCGAGGACGCCGATCGCGACCTCGGTGCCCTCGACGAGCTGCTCGATGAGGGCGACGTCGCCGTAGGTGTACGCGTCCACCATCGCCCGCGGCAGGGCCTCGGCGTCGGTCACGATCGTGACCCCCTGGGCTGACCCGCCTCGGGCCGGCTTGACGGCGTAGGGGGCCGGCACGGCTTCGGTGACGAGGCGCAGGACGGCCGCGGCGCCGAGCTCGCGGAACGTGTCCTTGGGCAGGGTCACGGATCGTGGCGTTCGGATGCCCGCGGATTCGGCGATGGCCTTCGCGGTCGGCTTGTCCCACGCGAGACGTGCGGATCGGGCCGAGGAGCCCACGTAGGGGACGCCCGCGAGCTCGAGCAGTCCGAGGAGCGCGCCGTCCTCGCCGCTGGCCCCGTGGAGGACCGGCCAGACGACGGCGGGAGGGGTGTCCCGGAGGAAGTCGAGGAGCGTGGCGTCGGGATCGCGGAGGGACGCCTGGACACCGGCCGCGCGCAAGGCGTCGGCCACGCGGCGACCGCTGCGGAGCGACACGTCGCGCTCATGGGAGATCCCGCCCGCGAGGACGAGGACGGAGAGGGGCTCGTGTGCGGTCATGATGCTCGATCCGGTTGCGGTCGGTGTTCGTGGACGCGGATGGTCAGTCGAGGTCCGGCGGCGGCGTGACGACGGAAGTCGTGGGGCGTGACGTCAGCGCACCCGTGCCGGAGAACGTGGTGAGCAGATCCAGCTCGTCGTCGATGACCCCCGCCATGCGGCGGATGCCCTCGCGGATGCGCTCGGGCGTCGGGTAGCAGAACGACAGCCGGATGGCGTCGCGACCGCGGCCGTCGGCGTAGAACGCGGTGCCGGGCGTGTAGGCGACGAGGGCCGTGACGGCACGGGGGAGCATCTGCTTGGAGTCGAGCTGCTCGGGGAGCTTCAGCCAGACGTAGAAGCCCCCGTTGGGGACCGTCCACGTCAGGCCCGGCAGGTGCTCCTGGAGGGCGGACAGCGTGGCGTCGCGTCGCTCTCGGTACACGCCGCGGAAGGTGTCGATCTGGCCCTTCCAATCGGAGGCGTGGAGGTACTCCGAGATGATCAGCTGGCTGAAGGAGCTGGGGGAGAGGACCGCCGACTCCTGGGCGAGAATGAGCTTCTCGCGGATGGCATGCGGCGCGAGCGCCCAGCCGACGCGGAAGCCGGGGGCGAGCGTCTTGGAGAAGGAGCCCAGGTAGATGACGCCCTCATCGTCGAGGCTGCGCATGGCGTCCGGCGCCGGTCGGTCGAACCAGAGGAGACCGTAGGGGTTGTCCTCCAGCACGAGGATGTCGTTCGAGCGGCAGATCTCGAGGATCTCCGGACGGCGGGCGGCGGACATCGTGACGCCGGCCGGGTTGTGGAAGTTGGGGACCGTGTAGAGGAACTTGATGGTGCGACCCTCGCCGCGGATCCTGGCGATGGCCTCGCGCAGCGCCTCGGGGACGAGGCCGTCGTCGTCCATGACGACGTGCTCGACGACCGCCTGGTAGCTGCGGAAGACGCCGATCGCGCCGACGTAGCTGGGGGCCTCCGCGAGGATCACGTCACCCGGGTCGATGAAGAGCTTCGTGACGAGGTCGAGCGCCTGCTGCGAGCCCGTGGTGGTGACGATGTCGTCGACGCTGCCGCGGATGCCCTCGAGGGCCATGATCTCGAGGATGTCCTCGCGCAGCTCGGGCGTGCCCTGGCCGCCGCCGTACTGGAGCGCCACCGGCCCGCGCTCCCGCATGACCTTCTCCATGGCCGTGACGATGAGCTCCTGGGGGAGGGCGGAGACGAACGGCATGCCGCCAGCGAGCGAGACGACCTCGGGTCGGCTGGCCACGGCGAAGAGGGCGCGGACCTCGGAGGCGCTGAGCCCGGAGGTCCTCTCCGCGTAGTGGGGGAACCAGGGGTCGAGGTTGGTACCCGCGGATTCGCGGGGGCTGCCTGCAGGTGTCACGTCACGTCTCTCACTGTCCGATTGCCGTCCAGCCTAACGGGCGCCGGCCCGCGATCCTCCGGGACAGCGCCCCTGGCCGGCGACGGTGTCGGCGGGACGACGGAGGGCCCGGCACCTCGCGGTGCCGGGCCCTCCGGTGATCCTCGTCGCCGGTTCGGCGCGAGCGACGCCTACTTGAGGAAGTCGGCGAACTCCTGCTCGAGGGCCGGCTTCGGCTTGGCGCCGATGACCGTCTTCACGACCTCGCCCTTCTGGAACACCTTCATGGCCGGGATCGACGTGATCTTGTACTTCATCGCGATCTCGGGGTTGTCGTCCACGTCGATCTTGACGAGCTCGATGCCGGGGTTCTCGGCGGCGATCTGGTCGAGGACGGGGGAGACGGCCTTGCACGGGCCGCACCAGGGCGCCCAGAAGTCGACGATGACGGTCTTCTCGGCGTCGAGGACGTCGGCCTGGAAGCTGGCGTCGGTGACGTCGCGGGAGTGGGACATGGGTTCTCCTTCGTGTGGTTCGCGTGGATCCGAGCGGGTGCCGGATCGGGTCGTGATGAGGCTTCGGCTACTGGTGGTCGGCGCCGACGAGCTCGCCGTCCGGATCCACCGCGCTGCCGGCTGCCGGCGCGCCGTGGCCCGCGGGCCCGTCCGGTCCGTCGGATGCGGCGTCGAGCAGGGTGTCCGGCAGCGACGCGAGGAAGTGCTCCGCGTCGAGCGCCGCGACCGTGCCCGACGCGGCTGCCGTGACGGCCTGGCGGTACGTCGGGTCGATCACGTCGCCGGCGGCGAACACGCCCGGCAGGTTCGTGCGCGAGGAGCGGCCGTCGACGGCGATGGTGCCCTCGGTGGTGAGCTCCAGCTGCTGGTGGAAGAGGTGCGTGCGCGGGTCGTTGCCGATGGCGATGAAGAGGCCTTCGACCGCGAGCGGACGCTGCTCGCCCGTGACGGTGTCCTCGAGGACGACGCCCTCGACCTTCTCGCCGCCCGTGATGTCGACCACCTGCGCGTTCCAGACGAACTCGATCTTGGGGTTCTCGAACGCGCGGTCCTGCATGATCTTGGATGCGCGCAGCGTGTCCTTGCGGTGGATCACGTAGACCTTCTCCGCGAAGCGCGTGAGGAAGGTGGCCTCCTCCATCGCGCTGTCGCCGCCGCCGACGACCGCGATGGTCTTCTGGCGGAAGAAGAAGCCGTCGCACGTGGCGCACCAGGAGACGCCGTGGCCGCTGAAGCGGTCCTCCGCGGGCAGGCCGAGCTTGCGGTACGCGGACCCGGTGGCCGCGATGACCGCGAGGGCCTCGTGCACGTCGCCGTTGCCGAGGGTGACGCGCTTGACGTCGCCCGTGAGCTCGACCGACGTGACGTCGTCGAGGACGACCTCGGTGCCGAAGCGCTCGGCCTGCGCCTGCATCGCCATCATGAGGTCGGGGCCCTGGATGCCGTCGGTGAAGCCGGGGTAGTTCTCGACCTCGGTGGTGTTCATGAGCTCGCCGCCTGCCTCTACCGAGCTCGCGATGAGGAGGGGCGTGAGGTTGGCGCGCGCGGCGTAGATGGCGGCCGTGTACCCGGCCGGACCCGAACCGATGATGATGATCTGACGCACGACGGCTTCTCCTCCACTGCTCGGCGGGGCACCTTCCCGGCGCCCGCTCACCTCTGCAACAGACCCACGGTAGCGGCTATTCCTGCGGCTCCACCGGGCGGGGGCGCGGGGGCGGACAGGCCTCCGGGCCGGTCGAGCCGGGGGCGGCGCGCAGGGTCAGCGGCGACGGATGCGGCGCATCACGGGGCCCGCGAGCTGCTGCAGCTCGGAGGAGCGCATCGCGGCCAACGCGGCGAGGTAGACGGCCGTCATGACGGCGGCCAGGGGGATCCCGACGAGGAGCGCCTGCCCCTTCGACGCGACGCCCACACCCTCGAAGGCGCCGCCCGAGACGAGGGCGAGCAGCGCGATGCCGACGAGCGCGGTCGGCACCGCGGCGACGACGAACCGGACCGCGCTGCGGAGGATCCGGCGCCCGTCGATGCGCCCGATGCGGCGGCGAAGGAGCACCGCCGCGAGCACCGCCTGTCCGGTGACCGTGACGGTCTGCAGGACGGCGAGCCCCACGCCGATCAGCTCGACGGGCTGCTGCGAGATGACCAGCGCGCCGGCGATGAACAGCACGACCTGCGCGCACTGGATGACGAACGGCGTGCGCGTGTCCGAGAGCGCGTAGAACGCGCGCTGCAGGACGAACAGGGTGCTGAACGCCGGCAGGCCGAGGATGAAGGCGATGAGGACGATGCCGTAGCCGCGGACCTCGCCGATGTCGCCCGAGACCATCACGCGCGCCACGGGTCCGGCCAGCACGGCGATGAGCGCGGTGGAGAGCACGGTCATGAGCGCGACGAGACGCACGGCCGAGGAGAGGTCCGCGCGCATGCTGTCATGGTCGCCCTCGCCCGCGTGCGTGCTCATGCGGGTGAAGTACGCGGTGGCGATGGAGACCGCGAAGATCGAGTGCGGCAGCATGAAGAAGAGCCACGCGTTGAGCAGGATCGTGCTCGACGGGCTGTCCGAGGTGGCCGCGATGTTCGCCACGTTCGACTGCGCGATGCCGGCGAGCTGCGTCACGACGAGCATGCCGAAGGTCCAGCCGGCGAGGCGGCCGGCGGTGCCGAGGCCCACGCCGCGCCACGCGAAGTCGAACCGGAAGCGCAGGCCCACGCGGCGCCAGAACACGAAGAGGATCAGCGCCTGGGCGACGACGCCGAGGGTCGCGGATCCGGCGAGCACGACGATCTTGTCGAGGCTCCAGTCGTCGACCGGGCGGCTGCCGGAGCCGAACATGGCCTGGAACACGAGGAGGCCGGCGATGGCGACCACGTTGTTGAGGACGGGCGCCCACGTGAACGGCCCGAAGGATCCTCGTGCGTTCAGCACCTCGCCGAGCACGGCGTAGAGCCCGTAGAAGAGGATCTGCGGGAGGCACCAGTAGGCGAACGCGACGACGAGCGCGAAGACGTCGGGCGGCAGGGTGGCGGCGTAGAGGCGCGAGACGACGGGAGCGCCGACGGTCGCGAGGATCGTGACGCCGCCGAGCACGACGATCGCGATGGTGACGAGCTTGTTGATGTAGCCGGCGCCGCCGTCCGCGTGCTTCGCCGCGCGCACGACCTGCGGCACCAGGACGGCGTTGAGGACGCCGCCCGCGATGATCACGTAGATGTTGTTGGGGAGCTGGTTCGCGTTGGAGAACGCGTTGGAGCTGCCGAGGGTCGCGCCGATGGTCTGCAGCAGCACGATCGCCTTGACGAAGCCGAGGATCCGCGAGACGAACGTGCCCGACGCGAGGAGTGCGGACGCTCGGCCGATGCCGCCGCGGGGAGCGGGTGACGCGGTCATGCCGCGTCCCATCCGGGCGCGGGCGGCACGATCCGGTCAGTCATCGATCTCCTCGGGAAGGCCGGCCAGCTGCCGGGCACGGGCTCGGCGGCGCTTGCGGATGCTACGGAACAGGCCGAAGCCGAACAGGAGCGCGACGGCGGCGACGAACAGCGTCGTGACGACGGCCTCGAACCCGGCCCGGATGAACAGCTCGACGGGCGCGCTCTCGCCGATCTGCACGGAGCCGTCCTCGGTGGTGAGCCGCGCGGTGACCACGACGTCGCCGTTGGAGATGGAGGTGATGGGCGGGCGGGCCGACGCGCTGCCGTGGGCGGGGACCGTGACCAGCGCGGAGTCGTCGACGCGGATCCGGCCGCTGCCCGCGATGATCGACAGCCGCACCGTGACGGGCTGGTCGAGCGCGTTGCTCACGTTGATGAGGAGGCTCGTCGTGTCGCTGATGACGGTGTTCTGGCGGGTGGTGATGGCGACGGAGCCCAGAATCGCGTCGGCCTGCGCCGTGTAACCGTCCTGGACGGTCACCAGCCCATCCGGGTCGTCGCGCCAACGGTTGGAGAGCGTGGCGAGGAGCAGCATCCGCTGCTGCCCGGTGATGAGCTCGGGGCGCTCGACCGCCTTGGCGAACGCGTCTACCTGCGCCTCGAGCGACATGGCATCGGCGACGCGCTGGACCCGCGTGGCATCCTCCGGGTGGTCCACGACCTGGAGCGGCACGGGCGAGGTCGCGAAGGCGGCGCCCAGCTGCGCGGTGTCGCTGAAGGTGAGCCCCTGGATCGCGTCGAGCAGCTGACCCAGCCGCCCCCCGGAGGCCGCCCAGCCGCGCTCGAGGCCGGCGACGACCACGTGCCCGTCGGCCGCGCGCGCGTCGGCCGCGAGCGTCGCCGAGAGCTGGGCCAGCGCGATCCCGAAGGCCTCGTCCGTCTCGGCGGAGAGCGCACGGTCGACGAGGGCGGAGACCCGGGCGTCGGTCACGAGCACGGTCGTGTCGCCGATCGTCCCGGTCGCGGCGACGGACGCGGATCCCGTGGACTGCACGTCGCCGCTCCCGAGGATCGCCGTGGTGGTTCCGCTGGCGGCGAGCACCCCGAGGTCGCCCGAGGTCACGGTCCCCGCGGCCGGCCAGGAGACGCCGGAGATCGTGTAGTCCCAGGCGGTCAGGTCGGCGAGGCTCGGCGCGGGGGCCAGCGCAGGCGCCGATGGCGTGGGGCTCGGCTCGGGACTGGAGGAGGGGGCGGGCGTCTCGGCGGGGGCGGCGGTCGCGGCTCCGGCGATGGCGGATCCACCGCGCGTGCTGCTGGCGGCGGGGGATTCCGCGGCCGCGGGGGTCTCGCTGGGCGTCGAGCTCGGGGAGGGTGCGGGCGTCGAGCCCGGTGCCGCGAACCGGCTCGACCGCACGGCGTAGGAGGCGTCCGTGGGTGCGAGGAGGGTCGCGGCCCCCGCCTGCGCCTGCACCGCGACGTCGGCGTCCGCCCAGGCCAGCGCGAAGGTCTCGTTGGGGATCTCGCGGAGGCGCTGCAGCCACTCGACGGCGGACGCGGGGGCGTCGGCGCCGAGGATCCGGATGGACGCGATGATGCGCGGGTCGATGCCCACCGCGACGGGGCGGCCGTAGACCGCGTCGAGCTGACGCGTGAGCGTGCCGCCCGCCGCCGTGTAGGTCGCGAGGGCCTCGGCGTCGACGAAGTCCGATGCGCTCGGCGGGACGGTGAGCGGCATGACGGCCGCGACGGGCGTGGGCGCCGGATCCGCGCCGGGGCTCCAGACCACCGCACCGCGGCCGGTCGCGACGTCCGCGCCGGCGGCATCGAGCTCCGCCGTGAGCCCGCGCGGCCCGAACCCGCCACGGCTGCCCTGCAGGGCGACGGTCGCCGACGGCACCGTGATGGCCACGTCGACCGTGCCGCCTGCGGGCACCTCCGGGGTGTCGGCGCGTCCGATGCGCGGGCCGGTGCGCGTGTTCTGGTCGGTGGACGCGGTGTCGAGCCAGCCGTCGATCTTCGTCCGGGTGTCGAGGACGGTGCGGTTGAGGTCGAGGTCGATGCGCCCGGCCGGCACCGCGGCCTCCGTCGCGTTGACGACGGACACGGTGACGGCGAGGTCCTGGCCGGGGGTCAGGATCCCCTCTGCCGCGGGCGTGACGGTGAGCGTCACACCGTCGGTGGCCGCGTGCGCCGGGGTCGACGGACCCGCGACCGTCCCGGCGGCGAGCGTCCCGGCGGCGACCGCGACGCACACGAGGGTGGAGATCGTGCGTCGAGCGGATCGCCGGATCAGCCGGAGGGCTCTGTCCGTGCGGGTGGGGCCGGCGTCGTGTCGAGGCGCGGCGTGCATCTGCCGATTCTAAATGGCTGGCCCCGCGCGGCCCGTGTGCGCTCGCCGTGGACGCCGGAAGCCCGTCGCCGCCCCGCCGTAGACTGTCCGACCATGCACAGCGTCGCACAGGCCCTCGAGCGTCTCCGCGAGCTGGCCGCATCGCCCCCGGTCGCCGTGCTCGCGCGCGCCTTCCACGAGGCGGGCCACGAGCTCGCACTCGTCGGCGGCCCCGTGCGCGACGCCTTCCTCGGCCGCGCCGCGACGGACCTCGACCTCACCACCGACGCCCGACCGGATCGCATCCTCGAGATCGTGAAGCCCGTCGCCGAAGCCCACTGGGACATCGGCCGCGCCTTCGGCACCATCGGCGCGCGCGTGAAGGGGGAGCAGGTCGAGATCACGACCTACCGCACGGACCAGTACGACGGCGTCTCCCGGAAGCCCGAGGTCGAGTTCGGCTCGTCGCTCGAGGAGGACCTCGTGCGCCGCGACTTCACGGTGAACGCGCTGGCCGTGCGCCTGCCGCAGGTGGTGCTGGTGGATCCGTCCGGCGGCATCGACGACCTCCTCGCCCAGGTGCTGCGCACGCCCGTGGCCCCCGAGGTCTCGTTCGGCGACGACCCGCTCCGCATGATGCGCGCCGTCCGCTTCGCCTCCCAGCTCGGCTTCCGCCTCGACGATGCCGCGCTCGCCGCCATCCGCGACATGGCCCCGCGGATCCTCGACATCTCGGTCGAGCGCGTGAGCGACGAGCTCTCCAAGCTGCTGCGCACCCCGGAGCCGCGCGCGGGCCTCGATCTGCTCGTCGAGGGCGGCCTCGCGGACCACGTGCTCCCCGAGCTGCCGGCGATGAAGCTGGAGGCGGACGAGCACCACCGCCACAAGGACGTCTACCAGCACTCCCTCCAGGTGCTCGACCAGGCCATCGACCACGAGCGCTCCCGCCACCCGGGCGAGGCTCCGGATCTCGTCCTCCGTCTCGCCGCGCTCCTCCACGACATCGGCAAGCCGTCCACGCGCCGGCTCGAGCCGGGCGGCGTCGTCACCTTCCACCACCACGACGTGGTCGGATCCAAGATGGCCAAGCGCCGGCTCCGCGCGCTCCGCTTCGACAACGACACGATCGCGTCGGTCGCGCGCCTCATCGAGCTGCACCTCCGCTTCTTCGGCTACACCGAAGGCGGCTGGACCGACTCGGCCGTCCGCCGCTACGTGCGCGACGCCGGTCCCGAGCTCGAGCGCCTGCACATGCTCACGCGCGCCGACGTCACCACGCAGAACCGTCGCAAGGCCGACCGCCTCGGCTTCGCCTACGACGACCTCGAGGCCCGCATCGCCGAGCTCGCCGAGCAGGAGGAGATGGCGGCCGTGCGTCCGGACCTCGACGGTGAGGCGATCATGCGGATCCTCGACGTGCCGCCGGGGCCGGTCGTGGGCCGGGCCTACCGCTTCCTGCTCGAGCTGCGCCTCGATGAGGGCCCGCTCCCCGCGGAGGAGGCCGAGCGCCGGCTCGTCGCGTGGTGGGCGGCCGGGCAGGGCTGATCCGCTCGGCCGCGACCCGCGGCCTGGTGCGACTCCTCCCCATCCGGTAGTCTTGCGAGGTTGTCCGCCCGGCAACGGGACTCCCCTGCCCCGCGCGGACAGATGCACATACCCTCCTGTCGCAGATCGTCTGCGACCGTTCAAGTCCGAAGGAGGTGGGTTAGTGACGCATCAGTACGAACTCATGGTGATCCTGGATCCCGAGATCGATGAGCGCACCGTCGCTCCCAGTCTCGACAAGTTCCTCAACGTCATCCGCACCAGCGGTGGCACCGTCGACAACGTCGACGTCTGGGGCCGTCGTCGACTGGCGTACGAGATCAACAAGAAGAACGAGGGCATCTACGCCGTCGTCCAGCTCACCGCCACGAGCGAGGCCACGCAGGAGCTCGACCGCCAGCTGGGTCTGTCCGAGGCCGTCATGCGCACCAAGGTGCTGCGTGCCGAGGAGGCCATGGCCATGGTCGCGTCCGCTCGCAAGCTCGCCGACGAGAAGGCCGCCCGCAAGGCAGCCGCCACGTCCAAGGCCGCAGACGCCGCGCCCCAGGCGCCCGCCACGGACGCCGCTCCGGCGACGCCCGGCAAGCCGGCAGCGCAGGCTGCTTCCAGCGAGAAGACCGGGGAGTAGTCGATGGCCGGCGAAACCATCATCACGGTCGTGGGCAACCTCACCAGTGATCCGGAGCTGCGGTACACGCAGAACGGGCTGGCGGTAGCCAACTTCACCATCGCCTCCACGCCGAGGTCCTTCGACCGCGCGAGCAACGACTGGAAGGACGGCGACGCCCTCTTCCTCCGTGCGAGCGTGTGGCGCGAGTTCGCCGAGCACGTGGCGTCCTCGCTCACCAAGGGCTCGCGTGTCGTCGCGACCGGCCGCCTCAAGCAGCGGTCGTACGAGACGAAGGAGGGCGAGAAGCGCACCTCCATCGAGCTCGAGGTCGACGAGATCGGCCCCTCGCTCCGCTACGCGACCGCTCAGGTCACGCGCGCGGCCGGCGGCGGCGGCAACGGCGGCGGGGGCAACTCCGGCGGCGGTGGCCGTGGCCAGTTCGGCGGCGGACAGCCCCAGCAGCAGCAGGTGGCCGAGGAGCCGTGGGGAACCCCCGCGAGCTCGGGCGGCAACTCCGGCGGCGACGGCGGCTGGTCCAACCCCGGCAACTTCAACGACGAGACGCCCTTCTAGGGCTCGTCGCACTACGTACGAAAGACAGGAAGAATCATGGCTGGAAAGAGCAGCGGCGACCGCCGCAAGCCTCTCCGCGGAGCCAAGGGCGGCAAGAACGCCGCCCCGGCGAAGTCCATCCGCGTCGGCGTCATCGACTACAAGGATGTCGCCACCCTCCGCAAGTTCATCTCCGAGCGGGGAAAGATCCGCGCTCGTCGCATCACCGGTGTCTCGGTGCAGGAGCAGCGCCTCATCGCGCGCGCAGTCAAGAACGCGCGCGAGATGGCACTTCTCCCCTACGCCGGCTCTGGCCGTTAAGGGGTAATGGAATGTCGAAAGTGATCCTCACGACCGAGGTCTCCGGCCTCGGTTCCCCCGGAGACGTCGTCGAGGTCAAGAACGGGTTCTCCCGCAACTACCTCGTGCCCCAGGGCTTCGCGGTCATCTGGAGCCGCGGCGGCGAGAAGCAGATCGAGCAGATCAAGGCAGCGCGTGCCGCTCGCGAGCACGCGACCATCGAGGAGGCGCAGGACCTCAAGAGCCGCCTGGAGGCCAAGATCGTCAAGCTCACCGTCAAGGCCGGCCAGGGCGGGCGCCTCTTCGGCTCCGTCAAGACGTCCGACATCGCCAAGGCGGTCGAGGAGTCCGGCATCGGCCAGGTCGACAAGCGCAAGATCGAGATCCCCAACGCCATCAAGGCCACGGGGAACCACGAGGCCACGATCCGGCTCCGTGACGACATCGTCGCCACGATCAGCCTGCAGGTCGTCGCCGCGAAGTAACGCAGCACGAGATCGATGGCGGTGGGCTCCTGGAGCCCGCCGCCATCGGCGGTTAACCAGCCGGTCAGAGGCCTCTGGATCCCCAGTCCCATCCACAGGCCAGGCCCTAGCAGACGAACTCTCAAGCCCTAGTTCAGACTAGTTTTCCCACACCGGTGGGGGAAAACTCAATGCCTGGTCAGTCCGGGATTCGGACCAGAAAAATCTCAGTAGTGCACAGGCTTGTCCCCAGGTAGTCCACACGATCCCCGGCGTTTCGCCCACTTTGTCCACAGTCTCGTCCACAGGGGCATTTGGTCCTGGCAGGACCGAATCCATATCGTGGGGCAGCGCCCGTCGAACGGGTCGCAGGAGGACCCGTCAGCGGTCCGGCCGACGTCGTCTGAGCGGTGTCGGAGGTCCGAGCTAGAACGGTCGTGCGGGCGCATCCGCCCAGCCGACCGAGGGGAGCCGCACGTGTCCATCGCCCATCTGGGTCTCGCCGGCGAACGGGACGAGCGCGACAAGCGCGCCGGCCACGAGCGCACGCCGCCGCACGACCTCCTCGCCGAGCAGAGCGCCATCGGCGGCATGCTCCTCAGCAAGGACGCGGTCGCCGACGCGGTCGAGCAGGTGCGAGCGATCGACTTCTACATCCCCAAGCACGAGATCATCTTCGATGCCATCCTGTCGCTGTACTCGCACGGTGAGCCCACGGACGTCATCGCGGTCACCGACGAGCTCACCAAGCTCGGCGAGCTGAGCCGCGCGGGTGGCGCCGACTACCTCCACACCCTCACGAGCGTCGTCCCCACGGCAGCCAACGCCGGCTTCTACGCGTCCATCGTCGCCGAGAAGGCGGTGCTGCGGCGCCTGGTCGAGGCCGGCACCCGCATCGTGCAGATGGGCTACGCCAGCGAGGGCGAGGTCGTCGACCTCGTGAACAACGCGCAGGCGGAGATCTACGGCGTCACGGGCGGCGTCGAGGCGGAGGACTACGTGCCGCTCACGGACGCGGTCACGGTCGCCATCGACGAGATCGAGGCGGCCAAGGGCAAGGACGGCCAGATGACCGGCGTTCCCACGGGCTTCGCCGACCTCGACGCGCTCACCAACGGCCTGCACCCGGGCCAGCTCATCATCGTCGCCGCGCGCCCCGCGCTCGGCAAGTCGACGTTGGCGCTCGACTTCGCACGCGCCGCGAGCATCAAGTACGACATGCCGTCGATCTTCTTCAGCCTCGAGATGGGGCGCAGCGAGATCGCGATGCGCCTGCTGTCCGCCGAGGCGTCCGTGCCGCTCCAGAGCATGCGCAAGGGCACGGTGGACGCCAGGGACTGGACGACCATCGCGCAGACCCGCGGCCGCATCAACGACGCGCCGCTCTACATCGACGACAGCCCCAACATGACGCTCGTCGAGATCCGCGCAAAGTGCCGTCGGCTCAAGCAGAAGGTCGGGCTGAAGCTCGTCGTCATCGACTACCTGCAGCTCATGACGAGCGGCAAGAAGGTCGAGTCGCGACAGCAGGAGGTCTCGGAGTTCTCGCGTGCGCTCAAGCTCATGGCGAAGGAGCTGCAGGTGCCGGTCATCGCGCTCTCGCAGCTGAACCGAGGGCCGGAGCAGCGCGCCGACAAGATGCCGGCCATCTCCGACCTCCGCGAGTCCGGTTCTCTCGAGCAGGACGCCGACATGGTCATCCTGCTGCATCGCGAGAGCGCCTACGAGAAGGACAACCCGCGCGCGGGCGAGGCCGACTTCATCGTCGCCAAGCACCGCAACGGGCCGACGGGCACCATCACGGTCGGGTTCCACGGGCACTTCTCGCGCTTCGCGGACATGCCGGCGGGCGGGTAGCCGCACCAGATCGACACCGCCGACGTGGGTCGCGGGCAGCCGGTCCGGGAGCCGGCGGCATGCGGCGAGCCGCTGCTCGGGGCAGCGGGTGGGCTGCGGCTGGGCCCGATCAGGGTGCGAAGTACAGGTGGGCGTGCAGGGCGCAGCCCGGGTTGAAGGCGGCGCCGCAGCTCGGGCAGGAGTCCGCCGCCAGGTACTCGGGCACGCTCATGGTGGCGCGGCAGATGCCGCAGAGAGCGGCCGGCAGGTGGTGCTCGGAGCGGGGGATCACCTCGAGCGGGTGATCGGCGACGGCTGCATGGCAGAGGTGGCACGGGTACCACGCGTCGCAGCACGGGGCGCGGAGGGCGACGATGTCGAGCGCTGTGCCGTAGTGGACGCAGCGGGTCTCGTCGTCGATGGATGGTCCGCGCACGGGGAGCGAGGATGCGTCCCATGGCGCGGCGTCGGTGACCTCGGGGTCCCCGGACGCTGCCGCGGTTCGCGGGGCATCGTGCGCGGGAACAGCGCGTGGCGCGGCCGGCCCCGCACCGTGACCGGTCTGGGTGGTCACGCGCGGATCCCCGACATCACGCGTCGGGGAGTGCCGTCGCCGCGTCGACGAGGGTGAGCTCGGGGCTGTCGCGCTGGATCGCCTTGAGGCGCCACGGGGTGGTGATGAGGGCGATGTGGGTGCCGTCGGATCGGACCAGCACCTCGACGCCGATGGTCTTCGCGAGGGCCGGCGCGGAGGCGGCGTCGGTGATCCGGGCCACCTGGTACTCGAGCGGCTCCATGCGCAGCGGGGCGCGGAACTCGTTCGTCATGCGCTCGACGACGACCTCGAACTGCATGGGGCCGACCGCGCCGAGAACCGGGGCCTGGTCGCCACGGAGGTCGGAGCGCATCACCTGGATGACGCCCTCGTGATCCAGCTGCTCGATGCCCTTGCGGAACTGCTTGTGCGTGCTCGTGTCCTTGGAACGGACGACGCGGAAGAGCTCGGGCGCGAACTGGGGGAGGCGCGGGAAGGTGACGGGTGCGCCGTCGAACAGCGTGTCGCCCACGCGGATGTTCGACGCGTTCACGAGGCCGACGACGTCGCCCGGGTAGGCGTCGTCGACGGTGGAGCGCTCGCGGCCGAAGAGCTGCTGCGCGTACTTGGTGACGAAGGGGCGCCCGGTCTGGGCGTGCGTGACGGTCATGCCGCGGTGGAAGACGCCCGAGCAGATCCGCATGAAGGCGAGGCGGTCGCGGTGCGCGGTGTTCATCCCGGACTGCACCTTGAAGACGAAGCCGGAGAAGTCCTCCTCGACGGGACGCGTGCGGTCCTGCTCGTCGGGACGCGGCTGCGCGGCCGGGGCGATGGCGTCGAGCGCGTCGAGGATGTGGGTCACGCCGAAGTTGAGGACCGCGGCCGCGAAGAGCACGGGCGTCGTGCGGCGGGCGAGGAACGACTCCTCGTCGTGGTCCTGGCCCTCCTCGTGCAGGAGCTCGCTCTCCTCGACGGCGTTCGTCCACGCGGATCCGGCCGCGGCCAGCGCCTCGTCGGGCGACATGCGCGTCTCGGGGGCGATGCTCGCGCCGCCCGCGGTGCGCGTGAAGTGCACGCACTCGCCGGTGGAGCGGTCGACGACGCCGAAGAACGCGCCGGACTCACCGACGGGCCACGTGAGCGGCGTGGGGAGGAGACCCGTGCGCTCCTTGATCTCGTCCATGAGGTCGAGCGGCTCGCGGCCGGGGCGGTCCCACTTGTTGATGACGGTGATGATCGGGATGCGGCGCTGGCGGCACACCTCGAACAGCTTCATGGTCTGGGTCTCGAGGCCGCGGGATGCGTCGACGAGCATGATCGCGGCGTCCACCGCGGAGAGGACGCGGTAGGTGTCCTCGGAGAAGTCGGCGTGGCCGGGGGTGTCGACGACGTTCATGACGGTGTCGCGGTGGGTGAACTGGATCGCGGCGGAGCTCACCGAGATGCCGCGCTCCTTCTCCATGTCCATCCAGTCGGAGACCGTGGACTTGCGGCCCTGCTTGCCGTGCACCGCACCCGCGGATCCGATGGCGTGCGCGTGCAGCAGCAGCGCCTCCGTGAGCGTGGACTTGCCCGCGTCGGGGTGGGAGATGACGGCGAAGGTGCGACGGCGGGACGCCTCGCGCAGCACGGGAGAGGCGGAGGCCGAGGCGGGCGCGCGGGGAGGGGTGATGGTCGACACCTCCCCATGGTACGAGGCGGTGTCGGGCGAGGGATGCGCGCGGTCGGGTCAGCGGGCCCGGAGGCGGTCGAGGAACTCGTCGGCCATGGCGAGGTGCTCGGCCAGGCGGCGACGCCGCTCCTCCGCGTCGGCGACGAAGGCGGCGAGGTCCGCGCGCAGGGAGGCCACGTCGTCGCCGGGCCCGGCGGCGTCGAGGGCGTCCGTGACCTCGAGCAGGCGCACCATCTCCTCGAGCGAGAAGCCGAGCGGCTTCATCCGGCGGATGAGGAGGAGGCGCTCCAGGTCGTCGGCCGTGTAGAGGCGGAAGCCCCCGTCCGAGCGGCCGGACGGGCGCAGGAGGCCGGTCTCGTCGTAGTGGCGGAGCGTGCGGTGGGACATGCCGGTGCGCTCGGCGAGCTCGCCGATCTGCATGGTCGCGGGGCCGGCAGGTCGCGTCATGCGGGCCTCCAGACGGGTCCTCCCCGGGCGAGGGAGGGTGGACGGGTTGCGGACGGGCGACCGCATCCGTCCATTGTCGCCGATCCGGGCGCGCGGCACCTCCGGGGTCCGCACGGCGTCGCCGTCCGGACAGGGCGTGCGCGCGGAGCCGCTCGTAGGATCGGGCGCATGAGGATCGCGTTCGTCTCGCTGCACACGTCGCCGATCCAGACACCCAGCACCGGCGACGCAGGTGGGCTCAACGTCTACCTGCTGGAGCTCGCGCGGAGCCTCGGACGGCAGGGGCACGAGGTGCAGCTGATCACGCGCGCCACGGATCCGGCCGACCCGGCCGTGCTCCCCGTCGCGCCGGGCGTCGAGCTGCGGGCGCTCCGGGCGGGGCCGGTCGGCCCGCTCGCGAAGGAGGAGCTGCCCGGGATCACGGACGCCTTCGCCGCGGCGCTCGCCGCGCTGCCGCCGGCGGACGTCGTGCACGCGCACTACTGGCTGTCGGCCGTCGCCGCGCTGCCGGTCGCGCGCGCATGGGGCGTGCCGCACGTGCTGACGCTGCACTCGGTGTCCGCGGGCAAGAACCGCCGACTCGTGGCGGGGGACACCCCGGAGCCCGCCTCGCGGCTCGCGGACGAGGGGCGGCTCGTGCGCGCGTCGGACCTCGTGGTCGCGTCCGCGGAGTCGGAGAAGCGGCTGCTCGTGGAGGCCTACGACGCGGATCCCGCCGCGGTGCACGTCGTGGCGCCTGGCGTGGAGGAGGCGTTCCTACGGGAGCCGTCGGGCCGCGACGGCGGGGGGCGGGTGCGGATCGTGCTGCTCGGGCGGATCCAGCCGCTCAAGGGCCAGGACGTCGCGCTGCGAGCCCTCGCCCTGCTGGATCCCGCGACCCGGCCCCTGCTCGTGATCGCCGGCGGGGTCTCACCCGGCCGGGACGCGTACGCGGCGAGCCTGCACGCGCTCGTGCGGTCGCTCGGCCTCGAGGACGACGTCCTCTTCGCGGGCGCGCTCGACCGGGCGGCCACCGCCCGCGTCCTCGCCGGCGCGCACCTCGCGCTCATGCCGTCGGCGGCCGAGACCTACGGGCTCGTGGCGCTCGAGGCCGCCGCGTGCGGCACGCCCGTCGTCGCGGCGCGGACGGAGGGACTGGTCGACTCGGTGCGGGACGGCGTGAGCGGCGTGTTCGTGCCGACGCGGGATCCCGCCGACTGGGCCCGGGCGATCCGCGACCTGCTCGCCGACCGGCCCGCCCTCGCGCGGCTCTCGGCGTCGGCCCGGGCGTACGCGGCCAGGCGCACGTGGGACGTCGCGGCGGCGGACGTGGCGGAGGAGTACCGGGCGCTGCGGGAGCGGGGCACGTCGGGTGGCGCGGGGGGCGCGGAACCGGGCGCGGGCGCTCGGGACTGAGCCGGCCGGATCCGCCTCAGTCGCGCCACTCCTGCCCGCGCGCCAGGTCCTCCGCGGCGCGCTCGAGCCAGGTGACGGCGTCCGCGCGCGCGGCGGCGACGGATCCGGCGAGGTCGGTGAGGGAGCGCGCGGCCGCGAACCCGTCGGTGGGGGCGGCGATGGCGCCGGCCACCATGATCGCCGCGGTCCCGTGCGCCCTCGCCAGGTCGAGCACGTGCGAGGCGACCTTGCCCGTCCTCGACTGCGCGTCGAAGCGGCCCTCGCCCGTGAGCACGACGTCGGCGTCCGCGACGAGCCCGGCCAGGCCGATCGCGTCGGCCACGCCGGCGGATCCGGATCCCACGACCGCGCCCCACGCGACGAGGCCGGCCGCGGTGCCGCCCGCCGCGCCCGCACCCGGGGTGGCCGGATCCACCTGGAGCAGGCCGGCGAGGTGGGCGAGGCCCGCGCCGAGAGCGCCCACGTCCGCGGGCGTCGCGCCCTTCTGCGGGCCGTAGACGGCGGCGGCGCCGGCGGGCCCGGTGAGGGGAGCGGTGACGTCGCCGAGGATCAGCGCTCCGCCCGCCGGGAGCGCCCGGAGCCCGGTGAGGTCGACCGTCGCGACGTCCGCGAGCGCGACGCCGCCGTCGCCCACCGGGGATCCGTCCGCGCGGAGGGCCCGCGCCCCGAGCTCGCGGAGCGCGCCCATGCCGCCGTCCGTGGACGAGCTGCCGCCGAGCGCGAGGAGCAGGCGCGGGACGCCGGAGTCGAGCGCCGCCCGGATCGCGCGGCCGAAGCCGCGGGTGTGGGCGGTGAGCGGTCGGAGCGGATCCAGCAGCGTGATGCCGCTCGTCGAGGCGACCTCGACCACGCCCGTGCCGTCGGGCAGCAGGAGCCAGCGCGCGTCGACGGGCCGGTCGTCGGGTCCGGGGACGCGGACGGGCACGCGGCGCGCTCCCGGGATGGCGGCCGCGAGCACGTCGATGGTGCCCTGCCCGCCGTCGGCCATGGGCGCGATCACCACGTCGTCGCCGGGTCGTGCGCGGAGCCAGCCGCGGCGGAGGGCCTCGGCGGCCTCGACGGCGGTGGCGGATCCGGTGAGCGAGTCGGGGGACATGACGACGCGCAGCGTGCGGGGAGCGGCGGTGCTCATGACGCCAGTCTGCCGGACGTGGTCGGAGCCACGCAGCGGACCGCCGCGGCCGCGGCCGCGGCGGACCCGATCGGACGCCGCGGCGCCGGATCAGTCGGGCGCGACGCCCGCCCGGTGCGCGAGCAGCGCCGCGCCGACCAGCCCGGCGTCGTTGCCCCGGCTGGCCGCGATGATCTCGGTGTCGAGGTGCAGGAACGCCGAGAAGCGCGCGAACTCGTGCGCGGCCGCGCCGCCCACCACGATGAGGTCGGGCGACATGATCGACTCGAGGTGCCGGTAGTACCGCTCCAGTCGCGCCGCCCACGCCTCGAACGTCAGCCCCTCGCGCCGGACGGCGGAGAACGCGGCCTGCATCTCGTAGTCGCCGCCGTCGATGTGGACGTGGCCGAGCTCGCTGTTCGGGATGAGCGTGCCGTCGTGCAGCAGCGCCGTGCCGATGCCGGTGCCGAGCGTCGTGAGGATCACCAGGCCGCCGCGGCCCTGCAGCACGCCGTACTCGAGCTCCGCCACCCCGGCTGCGTCGGCGTCGTTGACGGTGAGGACGTCGATCCCGCTGCGCTCGCGGATCGCGGTGCGCGCGTCCATGCCGAGCCAGCGGTCGGAGATGTGCGCGGAGGAGCGCACGATGCCGTCTCGCACGATGCCGGGCACGCCGACGCCCACGGGCAGGTCCTCGTCGGGCGTCAGCTCCAGCACGATCTCGGCGATCACGTCCGCGATGTCCTCGGGCTCACCGCCGACGGGCTTCGCCACGGTCATGCGCTCGGTGAGCCGGATCCCCGTGGTCACGTCGACGATCCCGGCCTTGAGCGTCGTGCCGCCGATGTCGATGCCGAGGGCCAGCCGATCGCGTCGGAGGAGAGCCTCCGCGGCGCCCTCGGGGGCGGCGACGACGGCACGGTCGACGGGGATGAACCCGCCGGTCGCCCGGCCGCTCTCGGAGGCGGGCCGCGGCGCGGTCTCGGGCTGGGGCACGGCGGGGCCTCTCGGTTGCGGTTCGCGCCTCGCAGGTTGCGGGGCACCGGTTGCGCGGGTGCGCGGCGGACGGGCGCGGATCGGGCGGACCCGACCCGCGGATCCCGGGCCGTCGGCCGCGGGGCCGCCGCGGCTCAGAACGCCCGGTTCGCGTAGACGATCCCGCAGGCCACGCCCACGGCGCACACGACCGCGAGCCCGACGACCGCGCCGGCCGCCGCAGCGGCCAGACGGGGGAGGGGACTCGTCACGTGTCGAGCCTAGGCCAGCTCGCCGGGGCCGCCATCGCGGGCCCAGGCCGAGCATCCGCCCAGGAACCCACCGAGTAGGCTGGCCCGGATGGAGAGAGAGGCTGCCGTGTCCGAGGACGAGCTGACGTTCCGGGCGGCGTACTGGCCCGTGCTCCTCCTGCGCGCACTGCCCGCCCTCGCGCTCGCCGCGTTCATCACCTTCTCGACCGACCACTCGCCGTCCCTCGGCCTGGTGGCGTTCGGCGCCTTCGCGATCCTGTCCGGCCTGATCACCGCGGGCCTCGGCGCCCGGGCCCTCCGCGGTCCCGCCGCCCGCCTCCGCACGAGCGCCGTCGCGCAGGGGGCGATCACGGTCGTCGCCGGCGTCGCGGCGCTGCTCGCCAGGGATGGGGGCGTCCTCGTCCTCCTCTACGCCGTCAGCGTCTGGGCCGTCGTCACCGGGTTCCTGGAGCTCGTCGCCGGCCTGCGCTCGCGCGGCCGCGTGCCGGGCGCCACCGACGCGATCACCGCCGGAGCGCTCACCGTCGTGCTCGCCGTCGCCTTCCTCCTGGTGCCGCCGGACCTCGTCGTCCAGTACG
This sequence comes from Clavibacter michiganensis, assembly GCF_021216655.1. Taxonomy (NCBI): domain Bacteria; kingdom Bacillati; phylum Actinomycetota; class Actinomycetes; order Micrococcales; family Microbacteriaceae; genus Clavibacter; species Clavibacter michiganensis. Next base: position 2,269,027 of record NZ_CP080437.1, on the reverse strand, counting down.
GCGGGGTCGAGCAGCGCGAGGGCCAGCTCACCGCGCCCGTCGTGGCCGTCGGCCTCCTGGGCGCCTACGCGGCGATCGTCGGGGTCTTCCTGGTCATCGCCGCCCTGAGCTTGAAATGGGGCACCTCCACGCCCACCGCGACCTCCGCGGCGGACGCCCCCCGGACCACCGAGAGCGCGAGCTGACCGTGACTTCCAACATCCGCAAGGACCGCATGCGCCCCGCCGAGCTGCTCGGCATCGCCGCGGCCCTCGCCGCGTTCGTGGGCCTCATCGTGGGGCTCAGCACTCGGCCCGCCGACGCCCAGGGCTGGACGGTCGTCGTCGTGTTCACGGGCGTGGCCTTCATCGGCGCCCTCGTGATGCTCGCGATGCTCGCCCTGTCGTTCAAGCCGAACCGCGACGAGCTGCAGGACATGGACGAGCAGGACCACCCGGATCGGCCGACCCGGCACTGAGCCAGCGTGATCCGTTCCGGCGGGACCCTCGCCGCGGCGAGGGTCCCGCCCGACCGGCTCAGAGGATGTGGTCGACCAGCCGCGACGCCAGGCCGGCGTACCCGGCCGGGGTCAGCTCGAGCAGTCGCGCCTTCGCCTGGTCCCCGATGTCGAGCCCGGAGACGAACGCCCGCATCTCGTCGCGGCCCACGCGCTTGCCGCGCGTGAGCTCCTTGAGCACCGCGTACGGGTCGCTGATGGAGCTGCGCCCCGCGACGATCTCGGCGCGGATGACCGTCTGGATGGCCTCGCCGAGGATCTCCCAGTTGGCGTCGAGGTCGGACGCGAGCAGCGCCCGGTCGACGTCGATCTCGAGGAGACCGCGCCCGATGTTGTCGAGCGCCAGCAGCGAGTGCCCGAGCGCGACGCCGACGTTGCGCTGCGTCGTGGAGTCCGTGAGGTCGCGCTGCAGCCGGGACGTGACGAGCGTGGACGCCAGCGAGTCGAGCAGCGCGTCCGACAGCTCGAGGTTCGCCTCGGCGTTCTCGAACCGGATGGGGTTGATCTTGTGGGGCATCGTCGACGACCCGGTGGCGCCCGCCTGGGGGATCTGCCGGAAGTAGCCCATGGAGATATAGGTCCACACGTCCGTGCAGAGGTTGTGCAGGACCCGGTTGACGTGGGCGATGCGCGTGTAGAGCTCCGCCTGCCAGTCGTGCGACTCGATCTGCGTGGTGAGCGGGTTCCACACGAGGCCGAGCGACGTGACGAACGCGCGGGACTCGGCGGGCCAGTCGACGTCCGCGTCGGCGGCGAGGTGCGCCGCGAACGTGCCCGTGGCGCCGCTGAACTTGCCGAGCACCTCGACGTCCTCCACGTCGGCCCGCAGGCGCTCGAGCCGGTGCACGAACACCGCGAGCTCCTTGCCGAGCGTCGTGGGCGTGGCCGGCTGCCCGTGCGTGCGCGACAGCATGGCGTCGTCGCGGAAGAGGAGGGCCCGCTCGCGGAGCGCGCCGATGACGGAGACCAGCTTCGGGAGCCAGACCTCGCGCACGGCCCGGTCGATGACGAGCGCGTAGGAGAGGTTGTTGATGTCCTCGCTCGTGCACGCGAAGTGCGTGAGCTCGGCGACGTGCGCGAGGCCGAGCTCCTCCAGGCGGTCGCGCACGAAGTACTCGACGGCCTTCACGTCGTGCCGGGTGACGGCCTCGACGCGGGCGAGCGCGTCGATCTGCTCCTGGCCGAAGCCCGCGACGACCCCGCGCAGCGCCGCCTTCTGCGCGTCCGTGAACGGCGAGGAGGAGAGGAGCGACCGGTCGGTGAGGTGGATGAGCCACTCGATCTCGACGTGGATGCGCGCCCGGTTGAGGCCCGCCTCCGAGAGGTGCTCGCCGAGCTCGGTGACGACGGGGGCGTAGCGGCCGTCGAGTGGGCTCAGCACCTGCGGGGGCAACGGGCTCATGCGGGGGGATCTCCTAGCTGGGGGGACGGATGCCGGGCTCCACCTGCGCGAGGAGGGCCCGGGCGGCTCGCTCTATCATCCCAAGAACCCGATCGAACATCGCCGCGTCCGTGTAGTACGGGTCGGGCACGTCCCGCAGGTGGGCCTGTGGAGGATCGAACGACAGCAGCAGGTGGATCTTCGCCCGGTCCGCCTCCGTCCGCGCCCACTGGCGCAGCGTCCGCTCCTGGCCGCGGTCGAACACGACCACCAGGTCGAGGTCGGGCAGCGTGTCCGGGTCGAACTGCTTGGCGCGGTGCGCGGATCCCGACAGGCCGCGGCGCTCGAGCGCGGCGAGCGTGCGCGCGTCCGCCTGCTCGCCCACGTGCCAGTCGCCCGTCCCGGCGCTCGTCACCGAGACGCGGTCAGCGTGCCCGGCGCGCTGCACGAGGTCTCGGAAGACGACCTCCGCCATCGGGGAGCGGCAGATGTTGCCGGTGCAGACGAAGGCGATCCGGAAGACGGGTGGAGCCGTCGCGGCCGGAGAGTCGGGGGCTCCCATGCGCTCATTCTGTCGGCTGCGGTCCCTCCTCACACCTCCGGATCGCTCCTCCGTCCCCCGGATGCGGCATCCGATGGCCTGCTGTCCTCGCCCCGACGCACGATGCGGGCGGACGGGAGAGGACGGGACGCGATGCAGGAGCAGCCGGGTGGACGGGGTGCGGGCGGGGGCGATCCGCTCGGAGGGACGGGGCGGGAGACCGGCAGCACGCCGGGCCAGCTCCGCGCCGAGGCGCTGACGCGCGCGCATGCGCTCGCCGCCCTCGCCGACGCGGTGGCGGAGACGCACCGCGGCATCGCGTCCTGCCGGGACGACCCGTCCTGGTCCGGACGCGCGCACGACGCGTTCGTCCGCGCCCTCGACGACCTCGCCGGTCGCGTCGCGCTCGCCGGGACCCTGCTCCACGACGCGCATCCGGCCTCGGGGTCGACGCCCGGCTGCCCCGGAGCGCACGCGTGACCGCGGTCGCGGGGCTCACCGTCACCGAGGGAGGCGGCACCGAGGTCGAGACGGACGACCTGACGCGCATCGCCGCGCGGCTCGACGACGACGCCGGCCGGCTGGACGACCATGCCCGCGCGCTGGCCCTGCCGCCGCTGGTGGCCACGACCACCGGCGATCACGATCCGAGCCTCGACGCCCCGCGCGGTCTCCTGTCGTCCGCCGCCCACGACGCGCGGGCGCTCGCCGCCGACCTCCGTCGCGTCGCCGCCGAGTACGCGGACGGGGAGCGGGACGTCGACCGCTGCGTGCGATCCGCCGCGGGCGACGGTGCGACGGATGCGGCTCCCTCCTCTCCGGGCGGGACCCTCCGGATCCTGCTGCCCGCCGTCGTCCGGGACGTGGTCTCGGACATCGCGGCCGCGGCCGCGCGCTTCCTCCCGGACCGCCCGGCCGGCGACGACGGCGTGCGGGAGACGACCGCGGGCCTCCTCGCCGCACTCGGAGCCCTCGGCGTCCTGCGCGACGCGCCCGCCGTCGTCCACGTCCGCCGTGACGCCGTCCGCCCGGCTCCGGCGAGCCTGGAGGACCTGGCCGACCGGATCCCCGACCCGGTCCCCGGCACCCCGCAGATGCGCGTCGAGGAGTACCGGGCACCGGACGGCCGTCGCCGCTTCGTCGCGTACCTGGGCGGCATGGTCACCCTGGATCCGGGCACCGGCCGCGAGGACTTCGGACCGGCCTCGGCGGCGGCCGCGCTCGCCACCGAGGGCGGGTCCGCCGTGCACGCGGCCGAGACCGCGCTCCGCGAGGCCGGCGCGACCGCGGGTGACGAGGTCTACGTCGTCGGCTACTCGATGGGCGGGATCCTCGCGCGATCGGTGGGCGACGCCCCGGGCCTCCACGTCACCCACGAGCTCACGTTCGGCTCGCCGGTGGGGCAGCTGCCCATCCGCCAGGGGATCGACGGCGTGGCCGTGGAGCACACGGACGACCCCGTCCCCTCGCTCGGCGGCGTGCGCCCGTCCGACGGCGACGCGGGCGACGACGTCGTGGTGCGCGCGCCGGCCTTCGCGCCGACGGCCCGCGCTGGCGTCCTGGACGCGCACGACCTCGGCACCTATCGGGCGACCGCGTCCGAGATGGACGCCTCGCGCTCGCCGCTCCTGGAGCGGGCACGCGACGAGCTCCACGACTTCCTCGACGGGGCGACGCCGGTCACGTCGCACCTCTACCGCGCGGAGCGGGCCCCGCTCACTCCGCCAGGAGGATCGGGCGGTGGGATGTGACGCGCGGGTCAGGCCCTCGAGGTCACCGGTCGGAGCACGAGCCCCACCAGCCAGCTGAAGAGCGCCATCAGAAGAGCGCCGAGCACGCCCCACCAGAACCCCTCGACCGTGAGGCCGAAGCCGAGCGCGTCGGAGATGGCGCCCACCAGGAGGAAGAGCAGACCGTTGACGATGAGCGCGATCAGGCCGAGCGTGAGGATGTAGAGGGGGAATGCGACGATCCGGATGGCCGTCCCGATCACGCCGTTCACGACGCCGAAGATCGCGCCGAGCAGGAGGTAGGTGAGCACCGTGGCCGTGGTGTCGCCCGGTTCGTACGCGGTCACGACGGTGCCGGAGACGATGAGCGTGGTGAGCCAGAGCGCGACGGCGTTGACGACCACGCGGACGAGGAATCGGGGCATGCTGCGATCCTCGCAGACGCCACCCCGCGGACCACGGGCCGGGCGGCGACCCGCCCGTAGAATCGCCCGGTGATCCCCGAACCCGCGCCCCTCGACGCCGCCGCCCCCGTGAGGCTCCGTCCCGCCATCGCGGCAATGGTCGCCTACCGCCAGGGCAAGCCCGCCGGCGAGGACGACTTCAAGCTCTCCAGCAACGAGAACCCGTTCGACCCGCTGCCGTCGGTGCTCGCCCGCATCGACCAGGTGCGCGACGTGAACCGCTACCCCGACGCGGGCGCGACCCTGCTGCGCACCGCGCTCGCCGAGCGCTTCGGCGTCACGGTCGACCACGTCCACGCGGGAGCCGGATCCGTGGCGATCCTCTCGCAGCTCATCACGGCGGCCGCGGGCCCGGGTGACGAGGTCGTCCACGCGTGGCGCTCCTTCGAGGCGTATCCCACGCTCATCACGGTCGCGGGGGCGACGGGAGTCCCCGTCCCGAACCTGCCGGACCACTCGCACGACGTCGACGGCATGATCCGGGCGCTCACCGACCGCACGCGCGTCGTCATCGTCTGCACGCCGAACAACCCCACCGGCACGCTCGTCACGGAGGCCGACCTCGAGCGCCTGCTCGCGGCGGTCCCGCGCGACGTGCTCGTGCTCCTCGACGAGGCGTACGGCGAGTTCGTCGGCCCGGAGCATGCCCTCGACGGCATGCGCCTCCTCGCCGACCACCCGAACCTCGTCGTCCTCCGCACCTTCTCCAAGGCGTACGGCCTCGCGGGCCTCCGCATCGGGTACGCGGTGGGTCACCCGCGCATCCTCGACGCCGCCCGCTCCGCCGCCATCCCGCTGTCCGTCACCGGCCACGCGCAGCACGCGGCGCTGGCCTCGCTCGAGCACGAGGACGAGCTGCTGGAGCGCGTCGCCGTGCTCGCGCGCGATCGCGACGAGGCCTGGCGCGCGCTCACGGAGCAGGGCTGGGACGTCCCGCGACCCCACGGCAACTTCGTCTGGCTGGCCACGGGCGCCGAGACCGCCGAGGTGGAGGCGCAGCTCGCGGCCGCCGGGCTCGTGGTGCGCGCGTTCGCGGGCGAGGGGATCCGCGTCACCATCGGCGAGCCCGCCTCTGTCCGGAAGCTACTGAACGCGTCGGCGGGAATTGTCCGGGGGCTGCCGGAGGGCCACCCGGCGCGCCGGTAGGTTGGGACGATGCCGGAAAGCGATGTGACGGTCCAGCTCCTGACCCCCGCGGGCGAGCTCGCACCGAGCGACTCCGCAGAGGAGTTCCTCCCGTACTTCGAGCGACTCACGGAGGACGACCACCGCGGCTTCCTCCGCGACATGCGCCTCACGCGGGCGTTCGACCTCGAGGCCACGAACCTCCAGCGCCAGGGCCACCTCGGCCTCTGGGCGCCGAGCACCGGGCAGGAGGCGGCGCAGGTCGGATCCGGTCGGGCCACGCGCCCGCAGGACCACGTGTTCCCCGCCTACCGCGAGCACGGCGTCGCGCTCATCCGCGGCATCGACCCGGTCGACATCGTGCGCCTCATGCGCGGCGTCACGCACGGCGGCTGGGATCCGGCGGCGGGCAACTTCCACCTCTACACGCTGGTCATCGGCTCGCAGGCGCTGCACGCGACGGGCTACGCGATGGGCGTCGCGTTCGACGGCGACGTCGCCACCGGGGATCCCGACCGCGACACCGCCGTCATCGCCTACTACGGCGACGGCGCCACCAGCCAGGGCGACGTGAGCGAGGCGTTCGTCTTCGCCGCGAGCTTCCAGACCCCGCAGGTCTTCTTCCTCCAGAACAACCACTGGGCGATCTCGGTCCCCGTGAGCACGCAGTCGCGGACGCCGCTCTACCTCCGGTCGCGCGGCTTCGGCGTGCCGAGCACGCAGGTCGACGGCAACGACGTCTTCGCGAGCTACGCCGTCACGGCCAAGCACCTCGACGACGCACGCAACGGCGGCGGCCCCTCCTTCATCGAGGCGCTCACGTACCGCGTCGGCGCGCACACCTCGAGCGACGACCCCACGAAGTACCGCACCGACGAGGAGCTGCAGGGCTGGGTCGCGAAGGACCCCATCGCCCGGCTCGAGGCGTACCTGCGGAAGCAGGGCGCGCCGCAGTCGCTCTTCGACGGCATCGACGAGGAGGCCAAGGACCTCGCCGCCGACGTCCGCCGGCGCACCATCGAGCTCACGAGCCCGGCGCTGCCCGGCATCTTCGACCACGTCTACTCGGAGCCGCACCCCGTCACGACGGAGCAGCGCGAGTGGCTCGAGCGCTACGAGGCGTCCCTGGAGGGGAACCGATGACCGACACCATCGACCGCGCCGCGACCCCCGCGGGATCCGACGACGCCGCGACGCGCGGCACGGGCGCCCCCGCCGGCATCGAGAGCATGCCGATGGCCAAGGCCCTGAACGCCGGCCTCCGCCGCGCGCTCGAGGAGGACGACAAGGTCCTGCTCATGGGCGAGGACATCGGCCCGCTCGGCGGCGTCTTCCGCATCACCGAGCACCTGCAGCGCGACTTCGGCGACCGCCGCGTCATCGACACGCCGCTCGCCGAGTCCGGCATCGTCGGCACGGCCATCGGCCTCGCGATGCGCGGCTACCGGCCCGTGTGCGAGATCCAGTTCGACGGCTTCATCTACCCGGCCTTCGACCAGATCACGAGCCAGCTCGCCAAGATCACCAATCGCCACGAGGGCGCCATGCGGATGCCCGTCGTGATCCGCGTGCCGTACGGCGGCCACATCGGCGCCATCGAGCACCACCAGGAGAGCCCCGAGGCGTACTTCGCGCACACCCCCGGCCTCCGCGTCGTGAGCCCGAGCACCCCGCACGACGCCTACTGGATGATCCAGGAGGCCATCCGGTCGGACGACCCGGTCATGTTCTTCGAGCCCAAGGCCCGCTACCGGCCGAAGGGCGAGGTGGACTTCTCCGCTCCCGGCATCGGCCTGCACGAGAGCCGCGTCGTCCGCTCCGGCACCGACGTCACGCTCGTCGGTCACGGCGCCATGGTCGCGATGCTCCTCCAGGCCGCCGAGCTCGCGGCCGAGGAGGGCACGAGCGTCGAGGTGGTGGACCTGCGCTCGCTGTCGCCCGTCGACTACGGCCCCATCCTCGAGTCGGTCCAGCGCACCGGCCGCCTGGTCGTGGCGCAGGAGGCACCGGGCCACGTGTCCGTCGGCTCCGAGATCGCGGCGACGGTCACCGAGCGGGCGTTCTACTCGCTCGAGGCGCCGGTCATCCGCGTCTCCGGCTTCGACGCCCCGTTCCCTCCCGCGAAGCTCGAGACGCTGTATCTCCCGGATGCCGACCGCATCCTCGAGGCCGTCGACCGCTCGCTCGCCTACTAGACGCCCGCCGCCCGAGCGGCACGGAGAAGAGGACCGCACGATGGCTGATTCCGAGTTCACCCTGCCCGACGTGGGCGAGGGCCTCATCGACGCCGAGATCGTCTCGTGGCGCGTGCAGCCGGGCGACCGGGTGGCGCTCAACCAGGTGATCGTCGAGATCGAGACCGCGAAGTCGCTCGTCGAGCTGCCGAGCCCGTTCGAGGGCACCGTCTCCGGGCTGCTCGTGCAGGAGGGGCAGACGGTCGAGGTGGGCACGCCCATCATCGCGATCGCGCAGGGCTCGCCGAGCCTGTCCGCGCCGGCCGAGACCCCGGCCCAGATGGCCCTCCCGGGGGAGACGGTGATCGAGGACGACACGGCCATCGAGAACCGCGAGCCGGCCCCCGCGCCCGCAGCCGAGGAGACCTCGGGCGCCGTGCTCGTGGGCTACGGCACGGTCGGCAAGGTCGCGAGCCGACGCCGTCGTGCCGAGCTGGGTGACGCCGCGCCCGCCGCCCGCCGCCCCGCGAGCCCGAGCGCCCCGGCCGGAGCGCCCGCCGCCCGCGCGCCGCGGCCCGCCTCGGTGCCCGCCGCCTCCGCGGTGCCGATCATCGCCAAGCCCCCCATCCGCAAGCTCGCGAAGGACCTCGAGGTCGACCTGGCCCAGGTCGAGGCCACCGGGCTCGTCGGCGAGATCACGCGCGAGGACGTCATCCGCACCGCGCAGCAGGCGAGCGTCTTCAAGAACATCGAGACGCCCGAGTGGCCGGATGCGCGCGAGGACCGGATCCCCGTGAAGGGCGTCCGCAAGGTCATCGCCGCGGCCATGGTGCAGAGCGCGTTCCAGGCGCCCCACGTGAGCCTGTTCGTCGACGTCGACGCCACCCGCACGATGGAGTTCGTCAAGCGCCTCAAGGCGTCCACCGACTTCGCGGGCGTCAAGGTCTCGCCGCTGCTCATCATGGCGAAGGCGATGATCTGGGCCGTGCGCCGGAACCCCACCGTGAACTCCTCGTGGACCGACCAGGAGATCATCGTCCGCCACTACGTGAACCTCGGCGTGGCCGCCGCGACCCCGCGCGGCCTCGTGGTGCCGAACGTCAAGGAGGCGCAGGCGATGTCGCTCCTGGAGCTCGCCCGCGCGCTCGAGCAGCTCACCCTCACGGCGCGCGACGGCAAGACGAGCCCGGCGGACATGAGCCAGGGCACCATCACGATCACCAACATCGGCGTCTTCGGCATGGACACCGGCACGCCGATCCTCAACCCCGGCGAGGTCGCGATCGTCGCGCTCGGCACGATCAAGCAGAAGCCGTGGGTCGTCGACGGCGAGGTGCGCCCGCGCTTCGTCACGACCATCGGCGCGAGCTTCGACCACCGCGTCGTCGACGGCGACGTGGCGAGCCGATTCCTGGCCGACGTGGCGAGCATCATCGAGGAGCCGGCGCTGCTCCTGGAGTGACCCCCTCGCACTCCACAGCTCCGGCACGGTGGTAGTGAGACCGGTTATCAATACCGTATCGTCGGATCCATGAACCGTCGCCCCCTCACCGCCCTGCTCGCCGTCTCGCTGCTCGCCGTCCCGCTCGCGGGCTGCGCCTCCGGATCCGCCACTCCCGCCGCGGACGCCTCGTCCTCCGCGTCCGGCGGCGGCACGCTCGAGGTCGTCGCGTCGACGGACGTCTACGGGGACATCGCGCAGCAGATCGGCGGCGACGACGTGAAGGTGACGTCGATCATCGACAGCCCGGACAAGGACCCGCACGAGTACCAGGCCACCTCCCGCGACCAGCTGGCGCTCTCCACCGCCGACGTCGTCATCCAGAACGGCGGCGGCTACGACGACTTCGTCGACACGATGATCAAGGCGCTCCCGGGCGGCAAGAGCCCCGTCCTCCTCAACGCGGTCGACATCTCCGGCTTCGACCAGAAGCCGGCCGAGGGCGAGCTCAACGAGCACGTCTGGTACGACATGCCCACGATGAAGAAGCTCGCCGAGGAGATCGAGCAGGCGTTCTCGAAGGCCGACAGCGCCGGTGCCGCCACGTTCGAGGCGAACGAGCAGGCCTTCACGGCGAAGCTCGACGGCATCGCCGCGGCCGAGGCGGCCGCGAAGCCGGCCGGCACCGGCAAGGGCGTCGCGATCACCGAGCCCGTGCCGCTGTACATGACGAGCGCCATGGGCCTCGAGAACCGCACTCCGGACGAGTTCAGCGAGGCCGTGGAGGAGGGCACCGACGTGCCCGCCGACGTGCTCAAGGAGACGCTCGCGCTCTTCGCCGAGAAGAAGGTCGCGGCGCTCGTGTACAACTCGCAGACGACGGGTGCCACGACCGACCAGGTGGTCGCCGCCGCCAAGGCCGCCGGCGTCCCCGTCGTGCCGGTCACGGAGACCCTCCCCGCCGACCTGCCCGCGGGCAGCGGGTACGTTGAGTGGATGACCGAGAACGTCGACGCCGTGGCCTCCGCGATCCGGGGATCGTGACCGGCGCACCCGTCTTGAGCCTCCGGGACGCGACGCTCGCGTTCGGCTCCCGCACCCTCTGGAGCGGACTCGACCTCGACGTGGCACCCGGCGAGTTCGTCGCGGTGCTCGGCCCGAACGGATCCGGCAAGACCAGCTTCCTGAAGTCCGTCCTCGGCGCCCAGCGCCTCACGTCGGGGGAGATGCGCTTCCTCGACGAGCCGGTGCGCCGCGGTGCGCGGCGCATCGGCTACATCCCGCAGCAGAAGCTCATCACCGCGGCCACGCCAGTGCGGGCGCGCGACCTCGTCGGCTTCGGCGTCACCGGCCACCGCTGGGGGCTGCCGATCAGCCGGCGGGCCGAGCGCGCCCGGGTCGACGAGCTGCTCGACGCCGTGGGCGCCACCTCGTACGCCGACGCCCCGGTCTCCACCCTCTCCGGCGGGGAGCAGCAGCGGCTGCGCGTGGCCCAGGCCCTGGCGTCGGATCCGCGGCTCCTCCTCTGCGACGAGCCGCTCCTCAGCCTCGACCTCGGGCACCAGCGCGTGGTCAGCGAGCTGATCGACCGGCACCGCAGGGAGACCGACGCGGCGGTCGTGTTCGTCACCCACGACGTCAACCCGGTGCTCGACATGGTCGACCGGGTGCTGTACCTCGTGGGCGGCCGGTTCCGCATCGGCACGCCCGACGAGGTCCTCGACTCCGAGGTGCTGAGCTCGCTCTACGGCACGCCCGTCGACGTGGTGCGCGTGCGCGGCCGCGTCGTCGTGGTCGGCGCCACGGACGATCCGCACGGCCATCACTCGCACGACGACGAGGACCACGAGGAGCACGGCGACCACGGGCCGCACGGCGTGCACGAGGCCGCCCCCGCCGACGGGAGGGCCGCGTGATCCACCTGCTCGCCGACGCGGGCGACGTCTGGTCGCGCCTGTTCGACTTCTCCGACTACGGCGCGCTCGTCGCGCTGCTGCGGAACAGCATCATCGCCGGTGCCGTGCTCGGCGTCGTCGGCGGCCTCATCGGCGTCTTCGTCATGACGCGCGACCTCGCCTTCGCGGTGCACGGCGTGAGCGAGCTGTCGTTCGCGGGCGCGGCGGCGGCGCTGCTCCTCGGCGTCAACGTCGTCGGCGGATCCCTGGTCGGCTCCCTCATCGCGGCGATCGCCATCGGCGTGCTCGGCACGCGCGCGAAGGACCGCAACTCGATCATCGCCGTCATCATGCCCTTCGGCCTGGGCCTCGGGATCCTGTTCCTCGCCCTCTACGACGGCCGCGCGAGCAACAAGTTCGGCCTGCTCACCGGGCAGATCGTCTCGGTCGACAACCCGCAGCTCGGCTACCTCGTGGCGATCAGCGCCGTCGTCATCGTCGGGCTCGCCGTCGTCTGGCGGCCGCTGATGTTCGCGAGCGTCGACCCCGACGTGGCCGCCGCACGCGGTGTGCCGGTGCGCCTGCTCTCCATCGTGTTCATGATCCTGCTCGGGCTCGGCACGGCGGTCTCCATCCAGATCGTCGGCGCGCTGCTCGTGCTCTCGCTCCTCGTGACCCCGGCCGCCGCCGCGATGCGCGTCTCGTCGACGCCGCGCGTGGTCGTCTCGCTCAGCGTGCTGTTCGCGCTCGCGAGCATCGTGGGCGGGATCATGCTGGCGCTCGGCAGCAGCATCCCCATCAGCCCGTACGTCACGACCATCTCGTTCACGATCTACATGGTCTGCCGCGGCGTCGACGCCCTCCGCGCGCGCAGCGGCACGTCGGGTGGGACGCGTACCCTGACGGGGCGGGGAGGATCGCCCGTCGGGAGGGCACGGGCATGAAGCGGAACACGTGGCAGCGCGAGGCCGTCCGGCAGGCGCTGGACGCATCGACGGAGTTCGTGAGCGCGCAGCGACTGCACGCGCGCCTGCACGAGGCGGGATCCCCGATCGGGCTGGCCACCGTCTACCGCGCGCTCGGCGACCTCGCCGCGGAGGGCGACGCCGACTCGCTGCAGTCGCCCGACGGCGAGGCGCTCTACCGCACGTGCGCCACGGGCGGCCACCACCACCACCTCATCTGCCGCGTCTGCGGGAAGACCGTCGAGATCGCGGCCGACGAGGTCGAGTCCTGGGCGCACGACGTCGCCGCGCGCAACGGCTTCACGGCCCCGAGCCACGTGGTCGACGTCTTCGGCCTCTGCGCCGAGTGCACGCGCCGCGCGGCCGAGGCGGCGTCCGCCGAGGAGCCGGCGTCGACGACCGCGGAGGCCCCCGCATCCGCATGATCCCGGGCCCCCGGCTTGCGCCCGGGCGTGTCGTCGCGTAGCCTCGATCCTTGGCCGAGCGGCTCATCCGCTCGCATGTGCGCCCAGTGCCCCTCCCGAGGGGCAGCGCCCCTCCCGAGGGGCGGATCCCCCTCTCTCGAGATCCGGGGACGGGCGTGCCGACAAGAAATCTTGGGTAGGGCGGTCTCGCCCTACGGTACCTACGGAGGAAACCATGGCAGCAACCTGCCAGGTGACCGGCGCCGTCCCCGGCTTCGGACACAACATCTCGCACTCGCACCGGCGCACCAAGCGCCGCTTCGACCCGAACGTGCAGAAGAAGACGTACTACGTCCCCTCGCTGCGTCGCAACGTCAAGCTCACGCTCTCCGCGAAGGGCATCAAGGTCATCGACGCCCGCGGCATCGAGTCCGTCGTCAAGGACATCCTCGCTCGTGGGGTGAAGATCTAATGGCCAAGCAGCAGGACGTCCGTCCGATCATCAAGCTCCGCTCGACGGCTGGCACCGGGTACACGTACGTGACCCGCAAGAACCGCCGCAACAACCCCGACCGCCTCGTGCTGAAGAAGTACGACCCGGTCGTCCGCAAGCACGTCGACTTCCGCGAGGAGCGCTAAACATGGCCAAGAAGAGCAAGATCGCCCGCAACGAGCAGCGCAAGGTCATCGTCGAGCGGTACGCCGCGAAGCGCCTCGAGCTGAAGAAGGCCCTCGTGGACCCGAACGGCACCGACGAGAGCCGCGAGGCGGCCCGCGCCGGCATCCAGCGCCTCCCGCGCGACGCATCGCCCATCCGCGTGCGCAACCGCGACGGCATCGACGGTCGCCCCCGCGGCAACCTGTCGAAGTTCGGCATCTCCCGCGTGCGCTTCCGTGACATGGCCCACCGCGGCGAGCTTCCGGGCATCACGAAGTCCAGCTGGTAGGTTCCAAGCGGCCGTACGGCCGAACGGACCGCTGATGGCCTCTTCGGCTCGCACGGTCCGCTGACGTAGACAGACCCCATCCACCACACGGCCGCTCGCGAAGAACGGCACCAGGTCCGAGGAGGACACCCATGGCTGACAAGTCACTCAACCGCACCGAGCTCGTTGCCGCCGTCGCCGCGGAGTCGGGCCAGAGCCAGGCCGCCGTCAACGGCGTCCTGGACGCGCTCTTCTCCACCGTCGCGACCAACGTCGCCGACGGCGTCAAGGTCACGATCCCGGGCTGGGTCGCGTTCGAGCAGACGGCTCGCGCCGCGCGCACCGGCCGCAACCCGCAGACGGGCGAGCCGCTCGAGATCAAGGCGTCCAAGGGCGTCAAGGTCTCCGCCGGCAGCAAGCTCAAGGCAGCCGTCAAGTAGTCCTCCTCACCACACGCCCAGCGGGGGCGCCGACTCCGGTCGGCGCCCCCGCTGTGTCGTTCCCGGCCGGTCGCGGCGGCCCCGCGGCCGCCAGCCGCCCGTCAGGACGGGCGAGTTAGGCTGAACCCCTCATGCCCAGACTCCTCCGCGTCGCGGGGCCCGCCGCCCTCCTCATCGTCGCGTTCCTCTCCCTGCTGGCTGCGCTCGCCATCGGTGGAGGCGCCGCCCCGCAGCTGCTCGAGGACGCCGGGCCCGTGGTCCGCTACGGTCTGCCCGCCGCGAAGATGATGGTGAACATCTCGGCGGCCACGGCCATCGGCGCGCTGCTGCTCGCGGCCTTCGCGCTGTCGCGCCAACGCCCCGAGTACGGCCGCGCGCTCGACATCGCGGCCGCGGGGGCCGCCCTCTGGACGGTCGCCTCCGCGATCACCGCGTTCTTCACCTTCCTCAGCGTCTCGGGCACCGCGTTCTCCTTCAGCGCCGAGTTCGGCACGAGCCTCGGCCTGGTGCTCACGCAGATCTCGGTGGGCCAGGCCTGGCTCGCGACCACGCTGATCGCCGCGACCGTCACGGTGCTGTGCTTCGCCGTGCGCAACCACACCGCCATCGCGTTCGTGCTCGTGATCGCGGTCGGCGGCCTCGTGCCGATGGCGCAGCAGGGCCACGCGGGCGGCACCGAGGGGCACGACGCCGCGGTCAACGCTCTCGGCCTGCACCTCGTGTTCGCGGCGATCTGGCTGGGTGGCCTCCTCACGATGGTGCTGCTGCGGTCGAAGCTCGACGGCGACCGGCTCGTGCCGGTGCTGCGCCGCTACTCGGCGGTCGCGCTCGTGTGCTTCGTGGTCGTGGCGGCCTCCGGGTACGTGAGCGCGGAGATCCGCGTCGGCTCGCTCGACCGGCTGCTGACCGCGTACGGGCTGCTCGTGCTCATCAAGGTGGCGGCGCTCCTCGCGCTCGGGCTCTTCGGCGCCGCGTACCGGCGCGTGCTCATCGGGCGGCTCGAGGAGCGCGGATCCGCGGCGCGCGGGCCGTTCTGGTGGCTCGTCACCGCCGAGCTGGCGTTCATGGGCGTCGCGTCCGGCGTGGCCGCGGCGCTCGCCCGCACGGCCCCGCCCGTGAGCCAGGTCGTCGCGGCGCAGCTGCCGGATCCGACGCCCGCCCAGATCCTCACCGGCGAGCCGCTGCCGCCGGAGCTCACGCCCATGCGCTACCTCACCGAGTGGAACTTCGACCTGCTCTGGATCCTGCTGTGCGCGTTCGGGATCTTCTTCTACCTCGCCGGGGTGCACCGCCTCCGGAAGCGCGGCGACGCCTGGCCCGTGCACCGCTCGATCCTCTGGGTCGCGGGCATGATCGGCCTGTTCTACATCACCAACGGCGGCGTGAACGTCTACCAGAAGTACCTCTTCAGCTCGCACATGCTGGCGCACATGGTGCTCGCCATGGTCATACCGCTGCTGCTCGTGCCGGGCGCTCCGGTCACGCTCGCGATGCGGGCCATCCGCAAGCGGCAGGACGGCAGCCGCGGCGGCCGCGAGTGGATCCTCATGGCCGTGCACTCGCGCTTCGCGTCGTTCGTGGGCCACCCGATCGTGGCGGCCGTGCTGTTCGCCGGCTCGCTCCTCGTCTTCTACTACTCGCCGCTGTTCAGCTGGGCGACGACCGACCACATCGGGCACCAGTGGATGATCGTGCACTTCCTCATCGTCGGGTACCTCTTCACGCAGAACCTCATCGGCGTGGACCCGATGCCGGTGCGCCTCGCCTACCCGATTCGCCTGCTGCTGCTGCTCGCGACCATGGCGTTCCACGCGTTCTTCGGACTCTCGCTCATGACCGGCACCGGCCTGCTGCTCGCCGACTGGTTCGGCGCGATGGGGCGGCCGTGGGGCGAGTCGGCGCTGGCCGACCAGCAGGCCGGCGGCGGCATCGCGTGGAGCATCGGGGAGATCCCGACGGTGATCCTCGCGATCGTCACGGCGATCATGTGGAGCAAGAGCGACAAACGGGACTCCGTGCGGTACGACCGCAAGGCCGACCGCGACGGCGACGCCGAGCTCGAGGCCTACAACCGGAACCTCGAGGCGCTGCAGGCGGCCGAGCGGCGCTAGCGGGCGCCGCCGGCCGGGCTGCCCGGGTCAGTCGCGCGGGCTCCCGCGGCGGCGGCGCGCGGCGGCGACGAGCACGGTGACGCCCGCCATCAGCTCCCACGCGGTGACCGTGTAGACGGATCCGCGCTCCCAGACGCCGTCGACGTCCGACCCGCCGAGCGTCTGGAGCAGGGCGAGCGCGATGAGGCCGACGGCGCCCAGCGCCACGCTCGCGACGCGGAAGGCCCGCGCGGCGCCGACGCGTCCGGAGCCGAGTCCCGCCGTGATGGAGGCGGCGTTGCCCGCGATGATCGCCATGCCGGCTCCGACCACGTGCATCCAGCCGATGCCGCTGGCGGCGCTCGAGGCGCTGCCGTGGATGAGGCCGACCACCGTGATCCCGACGGCGTGCACGGCGGCGAGGGCGAGGAACGCGCGTCGGGGGCCGGCGCGGAGGGCGCGGGTCGCGATCACGGAGGCCACGAGGTAGAGGACGCCCTGCAGGATGAAGCCCGCGTTCATCACCGCGGAGAGCGGCGAGTCGATGGCGCGGCCCTGGAACACGGCGACGTCGGGGACGCCGAGGTCGCTGATGTAGTTGGCGGAGTAGCTGTAACCGGGGAAGGCGGACGCGGCGATCGCCTCGGTGCCGACGTAGACGACGGCTGCGGCGATCCAGGCGATGCCCGCGGCCGCGGGGACGCTGTCGGTGCGGGTGCTCATGGGTCTCCTCCCGGCGCGCGTCCGTGGTCGCGCGCTCCTGTCGATGATGGCGGAATGACGCGGCACCGGAGACGACGAGGGCCCGCCGCGCTGCGTGCGCGACGGGCCCTCGGGGGTGCGGATCCGGATCAGCTCGTGGCGGTCTCCAGCAGCGGCACGAGCTGGTCGAGCGCGTAGCCGGTGGAGAGCGTGGTGCCGATCGAGTAGGCCGACGAGACGTCGCCGTCGAGGACGATGGAGTGGCCGGCCGCGACCGCGGGGATCGCCTGCCACAGCGGGTCGTCGGTGATGACGGACTTGTCGATGAAGATCGGGAACGCGACGATCACGTCGGCGTCGAGCAGGTCGAGCTGCTCGGAGGAGACGTCGACCGAGAAGCCGCCGGCGTTCGCGGGGATCCCCGCGATGGTCGGGCTCTGCTCGAAGCCGAGCTTCTCGAGGAACGCGACGCGCTCGCTGCCCTCGACGTAGGCGCCCCAGCCCTCGCTGGTCTTGGTCGCCGCGGTGACGGTCTTGCCCTTCCAGTCCGGGTGCGCCGCCTCGACCTGGTCGAAGCGCTGGTCGACGGCGTCGAGGAGGGCGTCGCCCTGGTCCTCCCGGCCGAGGGCCTCGGCGACCATGTCGACCTGGTCCTCCATGTCGGTGAGGTAGCTGTCGGCGCCCTCGGGCACGCCGATGGTCGGCGCGATCTGCGAGAGGCGGTCGTAGCGGGCCTGGTCGCCGGAGCCCTTGGTGTCGAGGATGAGGTCGGGCTTGAGCGCCGCGATCGCCTCGTAGGAGGGCTCGAGCGTCTCGATGATCTGCGGCTTCTGCGTGTAGAGGCCCTGCGCCCACGGGCCGACGCCGTCCGCGTCGGCGCCGAAGCCGAGCCAGTCGGACGCGCCGACGGGCTGGACGCCGAGCGCGAGCGCGGTCTCCGCGTCGCCCCAGCCGAGGGCGACGACGCGCTTCGGCTCGCTCGGCACGGTGACGTCGCCGAACTTCGTGTCGACCGTGACGGGGAAGGCGCCGGTGGCGGATCCCGACGCGGGCGGGGCGGAGGCGCCCGGGTCGGACGAGGCGGTGCATCCGGTGAGGGCGAGCGTCGCGACGGTGAGCGCGACGAGGGCGGAGCCGGTGGTGGTGAACCTCATGGTGCGGGGCCTCTCGGGTGTTCGGGTGCGGGCTGACGAGCCGGTGTGGATCGCGTCAGGCAAGGGCAGCCTAACCTAAGGGCACGGTAAGCTGACCGGGCCATGTCGCTCCGGGTCCTCGCGCGCGCATCCGCCCCCGACGCCCCCGAGGGCCGGGCACGGAGCGGACCGACGCGCGCGGCGGGCCTGCTGCTGGCGCTCGGCGTGCTCGTGCTCGCGGCGCTCGCGAGCATCGCGATCGGATCGCGCGACATCCCGCTCGGCGCGGTCGTCGACGCCCTCGCCGGACGGCCGCGCGACCCGGCCGAGCTCGTCGTGATCCTCGACCTCCGCGTCCCGCGCACCCTCGTCGGCCTCGCCGCTGGCCTCGCGCTCGGGGTCGCCGGGGCGCTCATCCAGGCCGTCACGCGGAACCCGCTGGCGGATCCCGGCATCCTCGGCGTCACCGCCGGCTCGGCCTTCGCGGTCGCCATCGCGACGGGCGTCCTCGGCGTGACCGCCGTGAGCGGTTACCTCTGGTTCGCCTTCGGGGGCGCGCTCGTGGCGGGCGTGGTGGTCTACGTCGTGGGATCCGCGGGGCGCGGCGGCGGGGATCCGGTGCGCCTCACGCTGGCCGGCGTCGCCCTCGGCGCGGTGCTCGCGGGCATCACCTCGGGCATGCTGCTGGCCGACCCGCAGGGCTTCAGCGCGATGCGCGCGTGGGAGTCGGGCTCGCTGCAGGGCCGCGGCTGGGACGCGCTCCTGCCGGTCGCGCCGTTCCTCGCGGCGGGCGTGCTGCTCGCCGCGCTCATCGCGCGGAGCCTCGACGCGGTCGCGCTCGGCGACGACCTCGCGCGGTCCCTCGGCGCGAACGTCGTCGTGGTGCGGGCCGTGGCCGTCGTGGCCGTGACGCTGCTGGCGGGCGGGGCGACCGCGATGGCCGGGCCGATCGCGTTCGTCGGGCTGATGATCCCGCACATCGCGCGCTGGATCGTCGGGCCCGACCAGCGCTGGATCCTCGCGTACACGATCGTGCTCGCGCCCGTGCTGCTGCTGGCGGCCGACATCGTGGGCCGCGTCGTGCTGCGGCCGGCCGAGCTGCCCGCCGGGATCGTGACGGCCGTGCTCGGCGCGCCCGTGCTGATCCTGCTCGTGCGCCGGCAGAGGGCGTCGGGGCTGTGAGCGCGCCCGCCCGCGCCGGTCGCCGCCCGGACGCGACCCGATCCGGCGCGACCCGAGCCGCCGCCGCCCGCCCCGCCCGGGTGGCCGGCACCGTGCGCCTGCCCGTCGTCGGGATCCGGCTGCAGCGTCGCGAGGTGCTCGTGGGCGCGGCGCTCGCCGTCGCGACCGTCGCGCTCGCGCTGGTGGCGCTCGGCACCGGCGACTTCCCGCTGACGGTGCCCGAGGTGATCCGCGCGATGGCGCTCCCCGACGGCTCCTTCGCGTCCACCATCGTGCTCGAGTGGCGCCTGCCGCGCGTCCTCGCCGCGCTCGCGTTCGGCGCGGCGCTCGGGGTCGCGGGCGCCGTGTTCCAGTCGCTGACGCGCAACCCGCTCGGCTCGCCCGACATCATCGGCTTCTCGACGGGCTCGTACACGGGCGCGCTGATCGTCACGACGCTGGCGG
Organism: Clavibacter michiganensis; assembly: GCF_021216655.1. NCBI lineage: Bacteria > Bacillati > Actinomycetota > Actinomycetes > Micrococcales > Microbacteriaceae > Clavibacter > Clavibacter michiganensis. The sequence continues at coordinate 2,249,494 of NZ_CP080437.1, read as the reverse complement.
GCGCGGTCTTCCTGCCCACGGCGGTCGGGGCGCTCGCGGGCGGGCTCGGCACGGCGCTCATCGTCTACCTGCTCGCGTACCGTGGCGGCGTGCAGGGGTTCCGGCTGATCATCACGGGCATCGCCGTCACGGCGGTGCTGCACGGGGTCAACACCTTCCTGCTGCTGAAGGCGGGCACCGAGGTCGCGATGGCGGCCTCGATCTGGGGCGCCGGATCCCTCGCGCTCGTCGGCTGGGACCGCGCGCTGCCCGCCTTCGTCGCCCTCCTCGTGCTCGCGCCGGCGATCCTGCTGCTGTCCGCGCCGCTGCGGCAGCTCGAGCTCGGCGACGACGCCGCTCGGGCCCACGGCGTGCGGGCCGAGCCCACGCGCCTCGCGCTGCTGATCCTCGGGGTCGCCCTCACGGCGATCGTGACCGCTGCCGCGGGTCCCATCGCGTTCGTCGCGCTCGCCGCCCCGCAGATCGCCCGCCGCCTGACGCGGAGCGCCGGCCTGCCGCTCGTGCCGGCCGCGCTCACGGGCGGCCTGCTGCTCCTCGCCGCCGACTTCGCCGCCCAGCACGCGCTGCCCGGGACGGTGCCCGTCGGCATCGTCACGGTCGTCGTCGGCGGCGCCTACCTGATCGCGCTGCTGATCCGCGAGGCGTCCCGCCGTGCCTGACGCCGCCGCCCCCGACCCGATGGGAGATCCACCCGTGGACGACACCGCCACCGACACCGACACTGCCGCACCCGCCATCGCCGCGCCCGCCGCGCCGCGCCTCCGGGCCGAGGGGGTCACGCTGTCCTACGACCGGCGGGTGATCTCCGAGCACCTCGACGTCTCCGTGCCCGACCGCTCGTTCACGGTGATCGTCGGCCCGAACGCGTGCGGGAAGTCGACCCTGCTGCGCGCCCTGTCGCGCCTGCTCGCGCCCACCGCGGGCGGCGTGCTCCTCGACGACCGGCCGCTCGGCTCCTACCGCGCCAAGGAGGTCGCGCGGATCGTCGGCCTCCTCCCGCAGAGCGCCATCGCGCCCGACGGGATCACGGTCGCCGACCTCGTGGCGCGCGGCCGCTTCCCGCACCAGAACCTCATCCGCCAGTGGACCCCGACCGACGAGGACGCCGTGCAGGAGGCCATGGCCGCCACGGGCGTCGCCGACCTCGCCGCCCGGCACGTCGACGAGCTCTCCGGCGGCCAGCGCCAGCGCGTGTGGGTCGCGATGGCGCTCGCGCAGCAGACCCCCGTGCTGCTGCTCGACGAGCCGACGACGTTCCTCGACATCGCCCACCAGATCGAGCTGCTCGACCTCCTCGCCGACCTGCACCGCGACGGCAGCACCATCGTCGCCGTGCTGCACGACCTCAACCACGCCGCCCGCTACGCCGACCACCTCATCGTGATGAAGGACGGCCGCGTCGTCTCCTCCGGCGCCCCGCGCGACATCGTCACGGCCGAGCTCGTGGAGGAGGTCTTCGGCCTCCCGTGCCTCGTGATCGACGACCCCGTCTCCCACACGCCGCTCATCGTCCCGCGCGGCGGCCGCTGGGCCTGAGACCGGCGACCCGGCCGGCCGGATCAGGAGTCGGTCGGCGGGGAGGCCTGCGCGATGGACACCATCCAGTCGATCCCGTACCGGTCCGTGCACATGCCGAACCGCTCGCCCCACGGAGCCAGCTCCAGCGGCAGCACGATCGTGCCGTCGGCCGTGAGCGCGTCCCACCACCCGTCGAGCACGGCCGCGTCGTCGCCCGAGAGCGAGAGCGTGATGGCGGATCCGCTCGGCACGCCCATCGACGCCGGGGTGTCCGACGCCATGAGCACGAAGCCCGCGCCCGAGTCCAACCGGCCGTGCATGACCTTGTCGGCCTCGGCCGGGTCCGGGGCCATGCCGCCCTCGGCGAAGGTGGTCGTCGCGACGTCGCCGCCGAAGATCCCCTGGTAGAAGCGGAGCGCGTCAGCCGCCTGGTCGCGGAAGGACAGGTACGGGGTCATGATCGCGGACATGGGGGCGCTCCTCGGGTGACGGATCCCCGCGGTCGCACGGACCCTGTTGCGTCCCGATCCTGGCCCTGCCGCCTCGCCACCGCACCGTGACGCCGGGGGAGGGTGCCGTGGGCGGCTACAGCCCCTGGATCCGCACGCCCGCCGTGTCGTCCACGCTCACGCGCCAGCCCACGCTGAACGGCACGTCCTCGTCGAGGTCCTTCACGCTGCCGTCGTAGAGGGACCGGACGGGCACCTGGATGTGCGCGGTACCCACGGTCGACGGCACCACCCAATCGAGGTCCGCGGGGTCGTCGCTCGCCGGCTGCAGGGTGATCTCGGGCATGGCCGTCATGCTCCACACGGGCGGCGCGGTGATCCGGTCGCGGATCGTCTTCCCGAACGGGCAGCCCGACGGGAACAGCACGGCCTGCGTCGTGCACCCGGTCAGGTACGCCTCGACCTCCGACTGCACGGAGGCGACGAGCTCGTCGGTCGGCTCCGCGTCGATGCGCGCGGGTACGACGCTGCCCGGCTCCGTGACGGCGACCTCGGCGTCCGCCGCCTGCAGGTACTCCGACGCGTGGTCGAGCGCGAGGGACGCGGGCGCGAGCACGAGGTACGTGGATCCGGCACCCGCTGCCGTCTCGCCGCCCGGCGTCGCGGAGACCGCCACCCCGTTGGCCGTGAACGTCGCCGCGTGCCGCAGCTCGAGGTCGATCGCCGCGACCGGGCTCGTCGCGAACTCCCACCGCGCGAAGAGGCCGAGCGCCGCGGGGGTCTCGCGCACGCGGAACTCGGTGGATCCGGGACCCGACGGCAGCGTGTAGGAGTACGTGACCGCGCGCTCGCCGCCGCCCGCGGGCTCGTCGGAGACCAGCTCCACGTCGGCGAGGCCGGGCAGCGCGCGGGCGTCGAGGAGGGCGCGGCTGCCGTCGTCCGGCAGCACGACGCCGGGCGTCGCGAGCGCGTCGCGGCTGTCCTCGCGGGCGAGCGCGTCGAGGTAGGAGCGCACGAAGCCGTGTGCGCTGTAGGTGCCCTGGTTGAGCGCGGCGACAGTGCCGAGGAACGCCCCGACCAGGAGGGCCGCGAGCAGGGACCAGACGACGACGGCCCGACGCAGCTCGCCGCGCGCGTCGACGGCGGGGCTCGGCATGCGGATCATCCTACGTGCGGGGCATCGACGCCTCGCCGGGCGGGCGCCGGGGTAGATTCGAGTGCGCATCGCGCGGCGCCGCCGCCGCCGGACGCGCACCCTCCCGTCCCCGACCCGCCAGGAGCCCCGCGTGAGCACGGTCCCCCTCTCCCCGGAGCAGGCCGCGGTCTTCCAGGCCATCGAGGGAACGCGCGACCACATCTTCGTCACGGGCCGGGCCGGCACCGGCAAGTCGACCCTCCTCACGCACCTGTCGTGGAACACCGAGAAGCAGATCGTCATCTGCGCGCCCACGGGCGTCGCGGCGCTCAACGTGGGCGGGCAGACCATCCACTCGCTGTTCAAGCTGCCCATCGGGGTCATCGCCGACGAGGAGATCGAGCAGACCGGCGAGCTGCGGAAGCTGCTCAACACCATCGACACGCTCGTCATCGACGAGGTCTCCATGGTCAACGCGGATCTCGTCGACGCCATCGACCGCAGCCTCCGCCAGGCGCGCCACAAGAAGGACGTGCCGTTCGGCGGCGTGCAGGTCGTGCTGTTCGGGGATCCGTACCAGCTGGCCCCCGTGCCGGGCGACGGCGACGAGCGCGCCTACTTCGCCGACCGCTACCGCTCCATGTGGTTCTTCGACGCGAAGGTGTGGGAGGAGTCGCAGCTGCGGATCTACGAGCTCACCGAGATCCACCGGCAGCACGAGGAGGCGTTCAAGGAGATGCTGAACGCCGTGCGCCACGGGCGGGTCACGGCGGAGATCGCGGGCGTCCTCAACGCGGCGGGCGCCAGGCCCGCGCCGACCGACGGCGCCATCACGCTCGCCACCCGCAACGACACCGTCAACCGGATCAACGCGGAGGCCCTCAAGCGCCTGCCCGGCCGCTCGCTCACCGCCACCGCCGACGTCACGGGCGACTTCGGCGGCCGCACCTACCCGGCCGACGAGAAGCTCGACCTCAAGATCGGCGCGCAGGTGATGTTCCTCCGCAACGACGTCGACCAGCGCTGGGTGAACGGATCCGTCGGCGTCGTCACGCGCATCGACACCAACGTGTACGTGGAGCTCGACGGCGTCGTGCACGAGGTCGAGCCGGTCACGTGGGAGAAGCACAAGTACTCGTACTCGCCGACGACGAAGCAGCTGCGGCGCGACGTGGTGGCCGACTTCACGCAGTTCCCGCTGCGGCTCGCGTGGGCGGTCACCATCCACAAGTCGCAGGGCAAGACGTACGACCGGGCGATCGTCGACCTGGGCGCGCGCGTGTTCAGCCCGGGTCAGACCTACGTAGCGCTCAGCCGGATCACCGACATCGACGGCCTGTTCCTCACGCGGCCGCTGCGTCCGGGCGACATCATCGTCGACGAGAACGTGCGCCGCTTCATGAGCGAGGCCACGCGGATCCGCGTGACGCCGGCGGTCGCGCCCGCGAGCTGACCGCGAGGCCGATGGCTGGTGTGGCGCCGGCTCAGTGGCCGGAGTGCTCGCCCTGGATGCCGTCGAGGTCGATGGAGCTGTGCTGGCCGTGCGGGACGGCGAACTCGCCGGCGCGCGTGAGCGAGAGGGCCGGGGTGACGAGGCCCGCGACGACGAAGGCGCCGACGAGCACGCCCACGAGGTAGCGGCCGCCCGTGCGCTCGGGCTCGGGGCCGGCGGAGGAGGCGTCGCCGGCGGCGGTCGCTGCCGGCAGGGCGGTGGCCGCGACGGCGGGCGACACTGCGGCGGACGGGAGCGACGCGCCGGATCCGACGAGCACGTCGGCCGGGAACGTGGCCTCGACGGCCGTGCACGCGGCCTGGGCCTCGGACTCGGCGCGGGAGCGGAGGTGGCGGCCGACGACCGCGGCGACCACCAGGTCGAGCAGGGTGGCGGCGAGCATGGGGATGGCCGGCAGGTCGCTCGTGATGCCGGGGGCGGACATGACGACCGCCGCGGTCACGAGGAGAGCCCAGCCGGCGACCGGGACGAGCGCGCCGAGAGCCGCCCAGCCCGGGACCGGAAGGCGGTCGGAGCGGAGGACCGCGATGGCCCACGCGCCCTCGGCGACGCCGATGAGGAGGAGGGCCACCATGGCCGCGGGCGGGGATCCCGCGCCGACGGCCAGGTGGATGAGCGCGGCGCCCAGGGCGGCGAGGGCCAGCCAGTGGCGGATAAGCAGTGACACGTGCTGGTCCCTTCGTCGTCCCGGGCGCCGCGGGTGGTGCGGTGCTGCGTGCTGTCGTGCGGTGGTGCGGTGATGCGTGACGCGCCCGGTGCAGCGGCGCGGCGGGTGCGCTGCCTAGGCGGCGCGGGCGGCGCGGTTGCGCACGCCCTTCTCGGCGCCGAGGCCCACGATCAGGAGCACGACGGCGCTGCCGAGGTGCAGGAAGTGGTCCGCGGTGTTGAGCGCGAGGATGTTGAAGTCGGTGTTCACGAGGAAGAAGCCGACGATGCCGAGCGCGAGGTACGCGAATCCGATGGTGGAGTTCACGGCCTTGGCCGACGCGACGCTGGAGAGGCCGCCGATGAGGAGGGCCGCGCCGATGAGGAGGTGGGCCACGTTGTGGAACGGGTTCACCATGAAGATCCCGAGCAGCAGGCCGCCGTCGGAGGAGAAGAAGCCCCCGCTCTGCGGCGGGAACAGGAAGCCGAGAAGGCCGACGAGGACGTAGACGGCGCCGAAGACGGTGCCGAGCAGGCGGTTCGGGGATGAGCTCATGATGGTGCCTCCACTGGTAGGGAAGAGCCGGGGTTCTCCCAGGCTCCCTACATTCGTACCGCCTAAGCGACCGGATTGGTGCTAGCGCGACACTGATCGGTCACGGGTTTCCGAGATGCTCCAGCAGGAAGGCCTCTGTGCGCCGGTAGGCGAGGGCCGCTGCGTCGGGGTCGAAGCGGTCGCGGAGGCTCGCGTTCGGGAAGACGGGGGTCGTGCCGGGGTAGGTGTGCGCGGTGACCGGCGTGCCGTGCTCGCGGAGCCGGCCGATGAACTCCTCGGGCCGCTGGTCGTCGATCCACTCGTCGTGCTCGGCGAGGTGGAGGAGCACCGCGCACGGGATGACGCCGTGCTCCTGGGGCCCGAGGCTCGCGCAGTGCGCGACGACCGCGTCGGCGCCGCCGTCCTGCGCCTCGAGGAGCGCGAGCCAGCCGCCGGGCGCGAAGCCGACCAGGCCGACGCGCCGGGATCCGCGGGCGCGCGCCGAGTCGATGCCGTCGCGTATCGTGCCGAGGGCGAACCCGACGTCGAGCTCGGCGGCGAGGCCCGCGGCGAGGCCGTCGTCGAGGGTGGCGCGGCCGTCGTAGAGATCGGGGACGAGCACGTGGAAGCCCGCGCGGGCGAGCGCGAGCGCGTACTGGTCGAGCCACGGGAGGCGGCCGTGGTCGTCGTGGACGAGCACGACCACAGGGCTGCCGGGTTCGCCGAACTCGAGGGTGGCTCCGGGATGCGGCAGGTCGACGATCTCGGGCATGGGGAGAACCTATCGTCGGCCCCTCCGACGCCGCGCCGTGGAGGAGGATCGTCGCATGGGATACCGCAACCGCATCGCCGCCGCCACGACCGCCCTCGTCATCGCCGCCGCGCTCGCCGGCTGCTCGACGCCCCCGCGCACGCCCGAGGATGCCGCCAGCCCCAGCGCCGACGCGGCCGCGCCCTCCGAGACGGAGTCGCAGGGCTGGAACCGCGCCGACCTCTCCTTCGCCGAGGAGATGGGCGACCACGCCGCCGGATCCGTCGAGCTCGCCGTGGCCGCCCTGCAGGTGCGCGACCTGCCGCCGGGTGCGGGGGAGCTGGCCGCGCAGATCCGCGACGAGCAGGGCCCGCAGGCCAGGACGCTCGCGCAGCTCGCCGAGGAGTGGTCGGGCGAGGAGGGCGGATCCGGCGCCACCGGCACCGAGGACCGCGACGAGGCGGGCGGGGTCTCGGCCAGCAGCGGATCCGAGGACGGCAGCGCCGGCGGCACGGCGGGCGGCGGCGCGTCCGAGGCCGACATCGACGCGATGAGCGACACCGCGTTCGACTCCGAGCTGCAGGTGCTCAAGCAGGCGAGCGGCACGGACGCCGGCCGGCTGTTCCTCCAGGGGATGATCGCCCGGCACCAGGCCGCGATCGAGCTGGCCGACGGGGAGGCGCAGCTCGGCACGTCGACCGAGGCGCTCGAGCTGGCGGGCGCGATGGCGGCGGCGCAGGGCGACCAGCTCACGAAGATGCGCTCGCTGCTGGAGTCGTACGGGGGCTGATCCCCTATGCACGACCGAGGGCCCGGCGCGGATCGCGTCGGGCCCTCGGTCGTGCGTGGTGCGTGGTGCGCCGCTCGGGCGTCAGGCGGCCGGGCGGAGGAACGCGGCGGCCGCGGCGGCGAGGTGCCCCGGGTCGTCGGCGCCGCACAGCTCGCGGGCGGAGTGCATCGAGAGCAGCGGGATCCCGACGTCGACCGTGCGGATCCCGAGGCGCGTGGCCGTGATCGGGCCGATGGTCGAGCCGCACGGCACCGCGTTGCTGGAGACGAACTCCTGGTACGGCACGCCGGCGCGCTCGCAGGCCAGCGCCCACTCGCGGGCGCCGACGCCGTCCGTCGCGTAGCGCTGGTTCGCGTTGATCTTCAGCAGCGGGCCGCCGTTCGGCACGGGCCGGTTGGCGGGGTCGTGGCGGTCGGGGTGGTTCGGGTGCACGGCGTGGCCGGCGTCGGCCGAGAGGCACCAGGAGGAGGCGAACGCGCGGCGGCGGTCCTCCGAGGAGGCGCCGAGGCCGGCGGAGATCCGGCCGAGCACGTCCTCGAGGATCGGGCCGGCGGCGCCGGACGGGGTCGCGGATCCGACCTCCTCGTGGTCGAAGGCGGCGAGCACCGCGATCGGCGCGTCCGGGTCCTCGTCCGCGGTGGCTGCCAGCTCGAGCAGCGCGGCGAGGCCCGCGTGCACCGAGCTGAGGTTGTCCATGCGGCCGGCGGCGAAGAGCTCGCCGTCGATGCCGAGGGATCCGGGCGCCTGGGTGTCCGCGACGCCCACGTCGTAGCCGAGCACGTCGTCGGCGGCGACGCTCGCGAGCCCGGCCAGGTGGCCGAGCACGTCGGCGTCGGCGGTGGAGCCCGTGCCGAGGATCGGGGACATGTGGCGCTGCGGATCCAGTCGGAGGCCGTCCGTGTTGACGCCGCGGTCGAGGTGCACGGCGAGCTGCGGGAAGCGCAGCAGCGGGCCGGTGCGGACGAGGTGACGGGATCCGTCCCGCATCACGAGGCGGCCGGCGAGCTCGAGGTCGCGGTCGAGCCAGGAGTTGAGGAGCGGGCCGCCGTAGACCTCGACGCCGGCCTGGATCCAGCCGTCGGATCCGATGGTGGGCTTCGGCTTCAGCTTGAAGCCGGGGGAGTCGGTGTGGGCGCCGAGCACGCGGAAGGGCGTGGTGGCGTGCGCGCCGGCGGGCTGGATCCACGCGAGGAGCGCGCCGTCGCGGACGATGAACCGTCTCCCGGCGCCGGTGGGCCAGGCGTCGCGCTCGTCGAGTCGGGCGAAGCCCGCGGCCTCGAGGCGGCGCGCGCCCTCCTCGGCCGCGTGGAAGGAGGAGGGGGAGGCCTGGATGAAGCGGCCGAGGTCCGCGAGGTGCGCGCGGCGGTCGGCCGGCATCAGTAGCCGCTCGATCCGAGCGCGCCGTTCTCGGGCGTCTGCACCGGACCCGCCAGCACGACCGCGCTGCCCGAGACGCCGAGGCGCGTGGCACCGGCCTCGATCATCTGCACGGCGGTCTCGTAGGTGCGGATCCCGCCGGACGCCTTGACGCCGGCCTTCCCGTCGACCGTGCGGCTCATCAGCTCGACCGCGTGCACGGTCGCGCCGCCGGTGGGGTGGAAGCCCGTCGAGGTCTTGACGAAGTCGGCCCCGGCGGCGACGGCCGCCTGGCAGACAGCGACGATCTGGTCGTCGTCGAGCGCCGCGGACTCGATGATCACCTTGAGCACGGCGGGCGCGGGCACGGCCTCGCGCACGGCGCGGATGTCGGCCTCGACGTCGGCGAAGCGGCCCTCGCGGGCGGCGCCCACGTCGATCACCATGTCGACCTCGTCCGCGCCCTGGCGGATGGAGAGCGCGGCCTCGGCGGCCTTGACCTCGCTGTGGTGCTTGCCGCTCGGGAAGCCGCAGACGACGGCGACCTTCAGGTCGGATCCCGCGGGCAGCTCGAGCGGGAGCATCGAGGGCGAGACGCACACGGAGAAGGTGCCGAGCTCGGCGGCCTCGGCGACGAGCGCGGCGACCTCGTCGCGCGTGGCCTCGGGCTTCAGGAGCGTGTGGTCGATGATGCGGGCGATCGCGGCCGTGTCGGTCGCGGGCGTGGACGGGCTGGTGCTCATGCGGGATTCCTCACCTCGTGCGGGACCTCGATCCTACGGCGGGGGTGCGGATGGGCCCGGCCGGTCGGGGGTCAGCCGCCGACGGTCCGCGCCGGTAGCGTCGATGCGTGATCTCCGACGGCACGACCACTGCGCTCCTGTACGTGGCCCTCGCGGCCCTGGCCGTGGGGATCGTGCTCCAGGTGATCGGCGCGATCAAGGGGATCCGCGCCCACGGCACGGGGAAGGTCGGGCTCTTCGCCCAGCCCGTCCGGCCCTGGACGCTCGCGTCGCTCGGTGCGCTCGCGATCAGCGTCCTCTGCTGCCTGCCGATCGTGTGGAGCTAGAGGAGCGCGACGGCTCCGCGGATCAGGAGTAGTCGGCGCCCGGGATGCCGGCGGGACGGTAGACGTAGCCGTCCGCGTCGGAGTCGAGCTCCCACACGACCTCCTCCTCGCTGAGCGAGGTCGCGCGGACGAAGCTCTTCACGGGCTCGCCGTTGAGGAACTCGACCTCGGTCTCCTCCGTGCCATCGGGGCCGACGAGCTGTGCGGTGTACGTGGGATCAGTCATGTCCCGACCCTACGACCGTCGGCCCGCGACGACCGGGCCGGCCGCATCCGCACTGCTCCTGCGCAGGTCGGCGACGGTGCCCTCCCCAGCGGCGATCCATTACCACATGCGGATCCCCCTTCCGGACGAGGCGATCCGAGCGGACAACGCTGGCATAGTGGGTGGGCACGGCCGAAGCTCAGCGCCGCTCTCTGGCCCCCTCTCCGTCGGCGCGGGGCCCGAGAGCTCATGAGGGGAACACGGGATCGATCATGGGGACGTTCAAGTACGACTCGACGCTGACGGCGGAGTTCGATGACCGCCTGCTCGCTCACCTGCAGCTCGTCATCGGCGCGAAGCTGCGCCGCGGGGAGAACTTCTACTTCTCCTGGCGCGACGACGTGGAGGTGGGCGACGGGCGCACGACCATCTGGATGCACAACTCGCTGCCGCTGGTGTTCAAGTACCACGGCAGCCGCGTGCCGCCCATCAACCGCAAGTGGGTGGACGCCCTCATGACCACGGCGAACAGCCCCGGCGGCCTGCTCATCATGCGCGAGCCCCCCGAGGACGAGCCGCGCGACGACGCGCGCTGACCCCGGCGATCGCGGCGACGACGGCGACGCGCTTCTCCCCGACCGCTCAGTACGCTCTGCGGATCCCGGTGTCAACCCCTCTTGCGGTGTCTATGTCGAACGCATGGAACCTGTCATCGTGATGCCCATCACGACGACGCGCGGGGTGCGTGGCGCATGACGACGCACGAGGGGGACGCGATGCACGACACGCAGGCCGGTCGGATGGGCGACCTCGTCCAGGCTTCGGCGAGCGAGCACCTCCCCATCGGGAGGCTCCGGCGCGTGCGCAGCGCGACCGAGCAGGCCCGGTTCGTGGCGGGCTACTTCGGCTGGTCCATGACCGGGGACGAGATCCGTGAGTCGGACGGCACCGTCGCCCTCTTCATCGAGGACATGGCGGTCGCGCTCACCGACCTCCACTGGATCTCCGACGACGGCATCAGCTGGGACCTCATGCCCTTCGACGAGCTCGAGGCCGCCGATGCCCTCCGTGTCGCGCAGCGCGCTCGCGGCTGGGAGATCTGAGCCCCGCACCTGGCGATCCGCCGGGTGACGCATCCGCGCTCTTCTCATTTCCTCACGCGAGGAGCAGACTGCGGCCACGAGGCCGTCGCGGGCTCGGGCGCTTGAGGGTTGTCGAGAGTCCTCCTATGCAGTCCGGACCGTCATCACCGGCCTTCAGATCCGCCCCGGTCCGGTCGTGTCGTGGACGACCGACTCCCCGGGGCGGATCGTCTGAGCGGCCCACGTCCCCGCGCTCGCAGCTCCCTGATCGCCGCGCCCGGATGTCCCCGCTGCCTGGACGCGGCCTGACCTTCGCTTGGCGGACAGCCCGCGAGGGCGTTGTGTGGAGGAGCGCGTGTCCCACGAGGATCCGCGCCCGAGGACGAAGGAGCACGATGAAGGCACTCACCTGGCAGGGCATCCACGACGTCGAGGTCAAGGAGGTCGCCGACCCCGTGATCGAGCAGGACACCGACGCGGTGATCCGGATCACGTCGACCGCGATCTGCGGATCCGACCTCCACCTCTACGAGGTCTTCGGACCGTTCCTCGAGAAGGACGACGTGCTCGGCCACGAGAACATGGGCGTCGTCGAGCAGGTCGGCAGCGCCGTCACGAAGCTCAAGGTCGGCGACCGCGTCGTCGTCCCCTTCGTCATCGCGTGCCACGACTGCTTCATGTGCGACAAGGGCCTGTTCACGCAGTGCGAGACCACGCAGGTGAAGGCGCAGGGCAGCGGCGCCGCGCTCTACGGCTTCAGCGAGATGTACGGATCCATCCCCGGCGGCCAGGCCGAGCGCCTCCGCATGCCGCTCGCCGACGTCAACGCGATCGTCGTGAACTCCGAGCTCCCCGACGAGCGCTACCTCTTCCTCAGCGACATCCTCCCCACCGCCTGGCAGGGCGTGCAGTACGCGAACGTGCCCGAGGGCGGCACGCTCGGCGTCATGGGCCTCGGCCCGGTCGGCCAGTTCGCGGCCCGCATCGGCAAGCACCTCGGCTACCGCGTCATCGCGGTGGATCCCGTCGCCGAGCGCCGCGCCATGGCCGAGCGCCACGGCGTCGAGACCCTCGACCTCACCGACGACGTGGCTGACCAGCTGCGCGAGATGGTCGACGGCCGCGGGCCCGACGCCATGGTCGAGGCCGTCGGCATGGAGGCGCACGGCAGCCCCGCCGCCTCGTTCGCGCAGAAGGCTGCGGGCCTCCTGCCCGACGGCATCGCGAAGAAGGTCATGGACGTCGCGAGCGTCGACCGCCTCGCGGCGCTGCACACGGCGTTCGACGCGGTCCGCCGCGGCGGCACCGTCTCCATCTCGGGCGTCTACGGCGGCGAGGCCGACCCGCTGCCGATGAAGTCGCTCTTCGACAAGCAGATCGCGATCCGCATGGGCCAGTGCAACGTCCAGCACTGGATCGAGGACCTGCTGCCCCTCGTCGAGGACCCGTCCGACCCGCTCGGCGTCATGGACCTCGTCACGCACTCCGTGCCGCTCAGCGAGGCCGCGCACATGTACGAGATCTTCCAGAAGAAGGAGGACGGCTGCATCAAGGTGGTGCTGAAGCCGTAGCCTCTCCGGGCTCGCACGACGACGGCCGCGTCCCCTCGGGACGCGGCCGTCGTCGTGCGCGGGCGTGGCGCCCGGTGCCGCGGTCGGCGGCGTCGGGTCAGGCGGCGCTCGCCGAGGTGCGCACCGCGTCGAGCACCTCGCGGAGCTGCGCCACGACCTCGGCGTCGTCCGCCGGGTGGCGCTCGGCGAAGCGGATCACCGACTCGGGGACGGCCATCTTCACGTCCTCGAGCACGTGCGCGCCGGCGATGCCGAGCGACTTGCGGGCCTCGTCCTGCGCCCACACGCCGCCGTACTGGCCGAACGCGCTGCCGATCACCGCGGTCGGCTTGCCGGCGAGGGCGGACGCGCCGAACGGGCGCGAGGCCCAGTCGATGGCGTTCTTCAGCACCGCGGGCATCGTGCCGTTGTACTCGGGGGTGACCACGAGGAGCGCGTCGGCCGCGGCGATCGCGTCGCGGAAGGCCACGGCCGCGTCGGGCACGGATCCCTCGACGTCGATGTCCTCGTTGTAGAAGGGGAGCCGGTCGAGGCCGGCGTGGATGTCGAGGGTCACGCCCTCGGGGGCGTGGCTCACCGCCGCCTCGGCGATCTGCTGGTTGGTGGAGCCTGAGCGCAGGCTGCCGACGAGCACGAGGACGTGCGTCATGGTGTTCTCCTTCGGGGTCGTTCCGGTCGGATCGTCTCCGTCGACGTGCCGCAGGGGGAGGCGCATGCCTCCTCATCGACCATAACGACCGTCATCTGACGGCTCCCCGGACGGACGCCGCCGGTGCCGATCAGCGCGCGCCGATGTCCGCGAGGATCCGGTCCATCAGCTCCGCGAGGGCCACCGACTCCGCGTGCGGCATCTCCGCGCACTCGACGCGGCCGGCGCGGATCGCCTCCTGGGCCGCGCGGAACATGGGCACGTAGCCGCGGCCCTCGATCGCGTGCTCCTGCCGCTCGGGCTCCCCATCGACGGGAACGACCGCGAGGCCGGGGGAGGCGAGGAACAGCGGATCCACCTCGATGCGGCCGGCCGTGCCGCTGACGGTCGCGCCCGTGGGGAGCGCGGCGACGAGAGAGCAGGCGAGGGTGGCGTGGCGGCCGTCGGGCCAGCCGAGCAGGATCGCGACCTCGGTGTCGACGCCGCCCTCCATCACTGTGCCGACCGCGGAGACGGACGACGGCGTGCCGAACAGGCCGTGCGCGAAGGCGAGCGGGTAGACGCCCATGTCTAGCAGCGTGCCGCCGCCGACCTCCGGGTCCCAGAGGCGGCCCTTGCCCTCCTCCGTCACGAAGCCGAAGGCGACGGAGATCGCGCGCGGATCCCCGATGCGGCCCTCGGCGATGGCCGCCCGCACGGCGAGGTAGCCAGGGGAGAACGCCATCCAGAGCGCCTCGAGGAAGAGCAGGCCCTCGGCGCGGGCGAGGTCGACGAGCGCGCGGGTGTCCTCCGCCGTGGTGGTGGTGGGCTTCTCGCAGACGACGTGCTTGCCGGCGCGGAGGGCCGCCTCGGCCTGCGACCGGTGGAGGGTGTGCGGGGTGGCGACGTAGACGGCGTCCACCTCGGGGTCGGCGAGGAGCGCCTCGAGGGTGTCGTGGATCCGCGCGATGCCGCACGCCTCGGCCAGCGCCTCGGCGCTCGCGCGGGTGCGGGAGTGCACGGCCACGACCTCGACGCCGGGGACGAGCAGCATGTCGGGCACGACCGAGGCGGCGATGCCGGCGGCACCGATGACGCCGAAGCGGATGGGGCGGGCGTCGTCCCCGTCGGGCGTGCGGGTGGAGGCGGGCGGCATCGTCGTCGACATGGATCGAGCCTAGGCGCGGGTGCGCGCGGCCGACCGGTCCAGCCGGCGGCCCGGCGGATCAGTGCCCGCTGAGCAGCGCGAGCATCTCGTCGTGGCGGCAGTCGCGCTCGGCGAAGCGGAGGCCGTGCACGTCCTGCACGAGGATCTCCTCGTCCTCCGGGCGCGCCTGGAGGATCCCCATCACCTCGTCGAGGAAGTCCTCGAGCGGCATGGCGTCGGCCGCCTCGGCCTGGCCGGGCATGAGCGCGGTCTGCACCTTGGGCGGCACCAGCTCGACCACCTCGACGGACGTGCCGTCGAGCTGCGCGCGGAGGCTCTGCGTGTACGAGTGCACGGCGGCCTTGGTGGCGGAGTAGGTGGGCGTGGCGGGCAGCGGCACGAACGCGAGGCCGGACGACACGGTCATCAGGGTGGCCTCGTCGCTCGCGAGGAGGCCGGGCAGGAACGCGTCGATGGTGCGGATGGTGCCGAGGAGGTTCGTGGTGACGATGGACTCGGCGGTGGCCTGGTGCGCGGGATCCCGGAGGTCCTCGGCCTGCATGATGCCGGCCGTGGTGATCACGACGTCGAGGTCGGGATGGCTCGCGGCGAGCTCGTCGCGCGCGGCCGTGATGGAGGCGGGGTCGGCGACGTCGAGCACGACCGAGGCCATGCCGTCGTGCTGGGCGGTGATCTCGTCGAGCAGCTCCCGGCGGCGGCCCGCGATGACGACGCGGTTGCCCGCGGCGTGGAACCGCTCCGCGAGCCCGCGGCCGATGCCCGAGGTGCTGCCGGTGATGAGGACGGTGCGGCCGGTGATCTTCATGGTGCTCCTTCGCCGCGGTGGCGCGCGGCAGTCGGGACGGGCTTCGGGTTCGTGGGCCGAGTGTGGCCCGTGGCGCGGGCGGTGGCGGCGGGCGCGCGGGGATGCGCGGAGGATCCAGCGGGAGTTCACGTGGGGAGGGGCGGCGGGGCTCGAACGGGGGCCAGCCGCGGGTCGGGCGGCTGATCGCCCGGCCGATACGTTCGAGGGATGAGCGGACGCGGCACGGACCCCGGATCCACCCCGAGCGCACCCCGGGGAGGCACGGCACTGTTGATCACGGTGCTGGCCCTGCTGGGCCTCGGCACTTTCGTGCTCCTCTTCGTCGGAATGTTCCTGACATTCATGGACGTGCAGGAGGATCCGCCGTTCGTCCTCCTCGTCGTGCAGATGATGGCCGGCACGATCGCCGTGGGGTTGGCTGCCGGGGTCGGGCTCCTTGTCGTACAGAGCCCTCTGCGTGAGCAGGCCGGCCCGACCCCGCGCCCGGTCCGGCTGCTCGTCTTCGGCGGCGTGGCGGCGACGATGGCCGCGCTGCACGCGGTCGCCGCGCTCATCGTGGGGACCCCCGTCCTCATCGTCGTCGGGTTCCTGCTCGGTCTCGGCGGGATGGCGGCTGCGGGAGGGATCCTCGGCCACCGAGCACGTCTCGCCTCGCACCGGAGGGAGCAGGATCGGGCGGGCGCCGGGCCCGGGACCGCCGCGTCGCCGGATCTCGGGTGGAGCCCGGAGGTGATCCGCAGGAAGTGGCGGGCTGTCCTCCTCGCCTTCGTGATCGGGGTCGTCGCGACGACCGCGCTCGCCGTGGTCCTCGCCCTCACGACCGACGAGGGGCTCGACGAGACCTGGGCCTTCATCGTGCAGCTCTCGTTCCTCGCCGCGGGCATCACGTCCCTTGTCGTGGCCTTCCCGGCGCAGTTGGCTGCGGCCCCCATCACGCGCGACCTGGGCATGCCGGACCGCAAGGAAATCAACCGCCGCGTCTTCGGCAAGGGCGACCCGCTCACGCCGGACCTCGAGTGGCGGGCCGCGCGGGTGGCGGCGGTGACGCGTGTCTCGCAACCGTTCCTCATGGCGCAGAGCGGGCTCGTCTTCATCGGGATCGTCGTGCCGAGCATCTTCCGCGGGATCTTCGAGGGCTGGTTCCTCATCGTCTTCGTCGCACTGGGTGTGTTCCTGCTGGCCATGACGCCCTACATAGTCCGGTCGCAACGTGGTCTCCGGCGCTTCTCGGATGCGACGCGCGAGCTCGCGCTCTCGCCGCATCCGGCCGGTGCATCGAACGCGGAGACGGCCCCGCGGTAGCCGCGGTCGCCCGTCCCCGTCGGCGGCCCGGACTACCGTCGACCCATGCCCGAGGGTGACTCCGTCTTCGTCCTCGCCGCCCGCCTCCGCGCCCAGGTCGGCGGCGCGCTCGTCGCCGACGGGGAGCTGCGGTCCGGCGCGCGGGCGGGCGCGCGGCTCGGCGGCAGGCGCATCACCGGGTTCGACACGCACGGCAAGCACCTGCTCATGCGGCTCGACGACGCCACCACCCTCCACACGCACCTGCGCATGCAGGGTTCGTGGACGGTCACCGGCGCCGGCAAGCGCGTGCCGCAGCGGATCCAGCACCAGGTGCGCGTGCGCCTCCGCCTCGACGACGGCCGCACCCTCTGGGGCATCGACCTGCCGGTGGTCGAGCTGATCCCCACCCGCGACGAGCGCGCGGCCATCGGCCACCTCGGGCCGGACCCGCTGCGCGACGACTGGGACGCGGCGCTCGCCGTGTCCCGCCTCGCGGCCCGTCCCGACGACGCGATCCGCGCCGCCCTCCTCGACCAGCGCCCGATGGCGGGCCTCGGCAACCTCTGGGTCAACGAGGTCGGCTTCCTGCGCGGCGTGCATCCGGCCACCCGGGTCCGCGACGTGGACCTGGCGCCCCTCGTCGACCTCGCCGCCCGCTCGCTCCGGCGCTCGGCGACGGTGCCGGCCGCGTACCAGATCACGACAGGCGATCCCCGTCGAGGCCGCACGCACTGGGTCGTAGGCCGCGCGGGCCGGCAGTGCCTGCGGTGCGGGACGACGGTGATCGGCCTCGACGACCTGGGCAGCACGAGCGAGCGCGGGCGGCGGGCGTGGTGGTGCCCGCGGTGCCAGCCGGCGCCGGATCCGACCTGAGGGCATCCGGCCCCCGCCGCACCCCCGCCCGCGAGGATGGACGCATGACCTCCGACGACTTCGCCCGCTGGCTCCGCGCCCAGCCCTCGCTGACCGGATCCGCCCCCGCGCTCGACACGGCTGACCTGCCCGACGACCCCGATGACCTCTTCCGCGCGTGGATCACCGCGGCCGCCGACGCGGGCGTGCCCGAACCGCACGCCGCGACGCTCGCGACCGTCGACGCCGACGGCCTGCCCGACGCGCGCACGCTGATCCTCAAGGACGTCTCCTCGCGCGGCTGGGCGTTCGCCAGCGCGCGCTCCTCGGCCAAGGGCGCCCAGCTCGCGGCGAACCGGGCCGCGGCGCTCGCGTTCTGGTGGCAGCCGATCGTGCGGGCGGTGCGGGTGCGCGGATCCGTCGAGGAGGCCACGGCGGAGGAGAGCGCCGCCGACCTCGCTGCCCGGTCGGCCGCGGCTCGCGCCGACGTCGACCCGGGCGACTGGGTGCTGTGGCGGATCCGACCGGTGCACGTGGAGTTCTGGCAGGGCTCGCCCGACCGGCGGCACGCGCGGATCCTGTTCGACCGCGTCGGCGAGACGTGGACGCGACGCGGCGCCGCCGGCGAAAGGGCGACCCCGCCGGCGTGACCGGCGGGGCTCCCGGCCTCACAGGGCCGCGCGCGCTCCGTGCCCGTCGTGGTCGCGCGACGTCTCGATCTCCGCGAACGCCGGGTCGTCGTCGTACGACTTGATCTTCGCGACCTGGAAGATGATGAGCGCGTAGACGGCCTTCGCGACGATGTCGGCGACGGAGTACCCGACCTGCTTGGCGACCCACGCGTCCGCGCCGGAGATGTCCAGCAGCGGCAGGAGATACGCGATGGGATACACGCCCCAGCTGAGCAGCAGGAGGTAGCGGAGGTTGCCGATCGTCTTCCGCACCTTCGGCGGCTGGTTCTTCAGCGACTTGCTCAGCTGCACGAACAGCACGTAGAGGATGTACGCGAAGGGGATTGTCGACAGGATCCTGAACAGTCCGCGGACGCCGTTGTCGCCGCTGATCTCGCCGGGATATCCGAGGGCGATCATCAGGGCCGAGGCGGGCACGAGCTGCAGGAGCAGTCGCGACTGCACCCGGCGGGCCAGCGCGAGGACGGCGATCAGCTCGACCAGGAGCAGCGGCACGGTCAGCAGCCAGTCGACGTAGCGATATCCCTCGTTGAATCCCTCGCCCGCGGCCTGCGAGTAGGTGCCGGTGCCGCCGATGGATTCGGTGACGAATGCGCCCGTGAACGAGTCGAAGATGCGGAAGTAGTGATAGGCGGCGATGCCGCACACGATGATCGCGACGGTGATCGCCTGCCGATATCGGGGCAGGATCCGCGGCAGCGCGATGAGCAGGAACACCGCCGTGAACAGCTGCGAGGCGATGACGAGCGAGAGGAAGTTGTAGACGGTGTCGAACTGGCCCTGGGTGAGCGAGTCGGGGATCATGGCGGCCTCCGGCGAACGCCTCGCCGATGCGGGTGCCCGGGCACAGGGCCGTCTGCTCGGAGGCTAGGCCGCCGCTCTCCGGGCGAACAGGCCGAAGGACCCTGGTGCCGGTGCGCGATCCGTGCATTTCCCGCCGCCGGAGCCGAGGCCCGCCCGCCCCGCCGCATCACGCCAGCGACGCCACCCCGAACACCGCCGTCGCGATCGCGAAGCCCATGACGCCGATGGTGGTCTCCATCACGGTCCACGTCTTGAGGGTCGTCTTCACGTCCATCTCGAAGAAGCGGCCGACGAGCCAGAAGCCGGAGTCGTTCACGTGGCTCGCGACCACGGATCCACCGGCCACCGCCACGACGAGCGCCGCGACCTGGAACGCGTTGTAGTCGCCCGCGAGGATCGCCGGGGAGACGAGGCCCGCGGCCGTGGTGAGCGCGACGGTCGCGGATCCCTGCGCGATGCGGAGGATCGCCGCGATGAGGAACCCGGCCAGGATGATCGGGATGCCGAGGTCGCCGAGCACGTCGGCGAGGGCGTCGCCGATGCCGCTGGTGCGGAGCACGCCGCCGAACATGCCGCCCGCGCCGGTGATGAGGATCACGGAGCAGACCGGGCCGAGCGCCGACTCGAGCGTCTTCTCGAGTGCGTTCTTGTCGATCCCGCGGCGACGGCCGAGCATGAACGCCGCGAACAGCAGCGAGATGAGCAGCGCGACGGGCGTCTCGCCGATGGTGCGGAGCACCTGGTACCAGGCCTGGTCGCTCGTGCCCTCGGGGAGGATCCCGCCGGTCGATGCCGCGTTGAGGCCGGTGTTCATGAAGATGAGGATCAGCGGGAGCAGCAGCACGGCGAGGACGGTGCCGAACTTGGGCGGGTTCGACTCGGCGTGCTCGTCGGCCTGGCCGAGGATCGAGGGGATCGGCAGCACGAACTTCTTGCCGATCCAGATCCCGTAGAGGTACGCGGTGACGTACCAGGTGGGTATCGCGGCGATGAGGCCCACGATGATCACGATGCCGACGTTCGCGCCGAAGAACTCGCTGGCCGCGACGGGGCCGGGGTGCGGCGGCACGAAGATGTGCATGACCGAGAAGGCGCCGGCTGCGGGGAGGCCGTAGCGGAGCACGCCGCCGCCGAGGCGACGCGCCACCGAGAAGACGATGGGCAGCATCACGACGAGCCCGGCGTCGAAGAAGATCGGGAAGCCGAAGATGAGCGACGCGACCCCGAGCGCGAACGGGGCGCGCTTCTCGCCGAATATCCGGATCAGCGTGTCGGCCAGCGTCTTCGCGCCGCCGCTGGTCTCGACCAGGCGCCCGAGCATCGCGCCGAGTCCCACGAGCAGCGCGACCGTGCCGAGCGTGGAGCCGAAGCTGCCGACGAGCACGGTCACGATCTGCGGGGTCGGGATCCCGGTGGCGAACGCGGTCGCGAGGCTCACGAGGATCAGGGCGACGAACGCGTGGATGCGCAGCGTGATGATCAGGATCAGCAGCACGGCGATGGCGCCCGCGGCGATCAGGAGGAGCGGACCCGCGGTGAGGGTCTGCGTCCAGTCTTCGATGGTCATGTTCTCTCCGTTGATGAACCGTGCGGTGTGCGGTGTGCGGTGTGCGGTGTGCGGTGTGCGGGTGGGGAGCGCGCGGGCGGGCGGGCGCGTCAGCTCGCGACGAGGCCGAGCTCGTCGACGATGCGGGTCGTGACCTCGTCGGGCGTCCCGGTGTTCTCGAGCGTCAGGCCGCGCTCGCCGGCGTCGAGCGGTTCGAGCGTGCTGATCTGCGACGGCAGCAGCGAGGCCGGCATGAAGTGGCCGCTGCGCGTCTTCATGCGCTCGCGGATCAGCTCGGTGTCGCCGGAGAGGTGCACGAAGCGCACGTCGCCCTCCGCGCTGTCGAGGAGGTCGCGGTAGGAGCGCTTGAGGGCCGAGCAGGTGACCACGGTGCTGTGGCCGGCGTGGGCCTCGCCGTTCATCCAGTCGCGCATGGCCTCGAGCCACGGCCAGCGGTCGTCGTCGGTGAGGGGCGTGCCGGCCGACATCTTCGCGATGTTCGCCTCGGGGTGGAACTCGTCCGCCTCCGCGAAGGTCCAGCCGAGCCGTTCGGCGAGGGCGGTGGCGATCGTGGTCTTGCCGGATCCGGAGATCCCCATCACCACGACGTGGCGCGGACGTGCGGGCATGCGGACTCCCTCGTCGGTCGATGCAGGCGGCGACGGGTCGCCGTGCCGAAAAGGTAACACCTTTCATGCGGCAGGTGTTCGGTGGGCGACGCGCGCCGACCTATGGTGGAGCGGTCGGCGGCCCGCCGGCCGACACCCGGAGAGGACCATGACGACGCGGTCACCCTCCACCCCGGCATCGGCGCCGGATCCCGGTCCCGCAGCTGCCCCGGCTCCGGTCGCCGCGGTCCCCGCCGCCACGGTGCTGGCCACGCGGATCATCGAGGAGCTCGGCCGCGACATCGTCGACGGCCGGCTAGTCGAGGGCACCCGCCTAACCATCGAGGACCTGCAGCAGCGCTTCGGCGTCTCCCGCACGGTGGTGCGCGACTGCGTGCGCGTGCTCGAGGCGATGGCGCTGCTCGTGCCGAAGCGCCGCGTGGGCCTCGTGGTGCAGGGCCCGGATCGCTGGAACGTCTACGACCCGCGCATCATCCGCTGGCGCCTCACCGGCCCCGGTCGCTCGGACCAGTTCCGCTCCCTCACCCAGCTGCGCCGCGCGGTCGAGCCGGTCGCGGCGTCACTCGCTGCCCGCCACGCCACCGCTGCTCAGCGCACGCGCATCGCCGAGCTCGCGGTGGATCTCCGCCGCCTCGGCGAGGCCGGCGCCCTCGTCGACTTCCTCGCCGCCGACATCGAGTTCCACCACCTGATCCTCGAGGCCAGCGGCAACGACATGTTCTGCGCCCTCCGCGAGGTGATCACGGAGGTCCTCAGCGGTCGCACGCACCAGGGGCTGATGCCGCGGACGCCGCGTCCGCACGCGCTCGACACGCACGAGCAGGTGGCGCACGCGATCCGCGACGGCGATGCGGCGACGGCAGAGGCGGGGATGGCGTCGTTGCTGGCGGAGGTCAGCAGCGCGATCACCTAAGCAGGCGGCATGCGGCCGCCGGCGTCGACGCGGCCGCGAGCGATGCGACGGCCGAGGACGAACGCAGCGGCGGCCGCGAGGATCACCGGCACGAGCATGAACGCCACGTCATCGCCTGCCCCGACGGGCCACGCCCAGACGGCGACGGTCCCCCCGGCCTCGCGGCCGAACAGCGAGGCCAGGAGGAGGTAGACGACCGGGGTGATGGCCTGCTGGCGGTAGCCGACGTACGCACCCGTCACCATCGCGAGACAGATGTACGCGATGGTGTTCCGCATCCCCGCCTCCACCACGGACGGCGATGCCCCGAGCGGCAGGGCCGCCACCATCGTGATCGCCGTCACGGCGATCACGCCGATCGTCAGCAGCGCGTCCCCGACCATGACCCGTCGTGACGCGACGAGGTGGTTCCCCCGGCTCCCGGCATGCAGTGCGGCGGAGAGCGCGATCGCGGGCACGACGGGGACCGCGGCGACGAGCGCCACCCGACCGAACGGGGTCGAGCCCTGCAGCGCAGGGAAGAGGAAGGTGACGTCGCCGACCGTCGCCACGAAGACGCCCGTCACCACGGTGAGGGCGAGGAGCCACGCGCCCCGGTGCGTGCGGATCCACCAGCTCATGAGGTGGGCACCGGGACTGGCGCGACGGAGCAGTCCTCGAGCGAGGGCAGTGCCGCCTCGACCCAGGTGAGCTGCCTCTGGGGATCGAGACGTGCCAACGCGTCGTGGTCACCCGGCTGACCCGCGGAGACCGGCTGTACGGACGCGGGATCGACGATCCCCTGGGCCGCGACGCGCACGATCCACGCTCCGACGGTCGAGTAGGTCGCCTGCCGCTGCTGGAGGTCGGTGGCGGTGCCGCACGCGGGGGCGCCGGAGAGGGGGAGGAAGGAAACGGCGAGCGAGTGGATGACCTGCGCGTCGGTCATGCCGACCGTCACGACCATGCTGAGGGTGTCATCGGTCCGCGCATCATCGCCCATGCGGACGGTGGCCGGGACGGGCAGGCCCGCCGACTCGAGGTTCTGGACCGCCCGGCGGATGGTTCCCTCGGCGGTACCCGAGCCGCGGACCTCCGGATACAGGCAGACGGAGGGAGCCGTGCCGGAGCATGCGGCCGCGGAACCCGGGCGCGCGACCGCCGGGCTGTACCCCAGATCCCCGGCGATGAGGATCCCCGCGACGGTCACGGCGGTCGCCGCCGCGGCGACGGATGACCACCGGATCGCGAGGCGCGCGGTGCTCTCGGTGGACCGGATGACCGCGGCGGCGATGAGCAGGAGCCCCATCCCGAGGCTGAACACGATGGCCGCCAACGGGGCGCGTGCGTCGAGGGCCGTGTCGACGCTGCAGCAGTCGGCCAGCACCAGCCCGGAGAGGTAGCGCAGCGGGAACCAGTTCACCGACCACGTGAATCCGAGCCATGAATACGAGAGCAGCAGTGCCACGGGGATGCTCGCCGCGAGGGGAAGGTGACGGCCGAGGAGATACCCCATCGCGGTGTGGAGGACGAGGATCGCGACGAACGCGCCGGCGAGCAGTACGAGCGTGAAGGGGTCGGTCGCGGCTGTGCCCCAGGTTCCCCGACTCAGGATCAGCACGGCGGCGAGCTGCACCGCGGCCGCGCAGGCGAGCGACGGCCACAGCGCCGCCACGACGAGCTGGATCTCCCGCCGCGCGTGCGGCACGGTGCTTAGTCGACCGCGCCGAGCGCGTGCACCCTCTTGGGCGGCGGACACAGAGGCGACGGCGCACGGGAAGAACAGGAAAATGGCGGATCCGGCGACCACGGCGGGCCAGTATCCCCGCACGGATGACAGATCGAAGTAGAGGCCGCAGAACGCGTACACGCAGGCGATCGCCGGGAGCAGGAGCCAGAGGGCGACGCGGGAGCGCCAGGGGATGACGGGTCGCATCAGTCCTCCTCGGGCACGTGTCGCGCATACGCGCGGGCGACGCTGTCGCGCACGTCCTCGGTCGCCGACGAAGGGCCGACGAACTCGCGGACGGTTCCCTCGAAGGGAACCCGGCCGCGGTGCAGGAGCACGACGCGGTCGTAGGACTCGTGCACGTCCTCTGTCTGGTGCGTGGACACGACGACGGCGACCTCGGGCGCGATGCGGCGAAGGATCCCCCGGAAGCGCTCGCGCTGCGATGGATCGAGGCCGGCGGTGGGCTCGTCGAGCAGGATGACCTCGGAGTCGTGGACGAGCGCTCCGGCGATGCCCATCCGCCGCGCTTGTCCGCCAGAGAGCTCGGTGGCTCGCAGGTCGGCTTTGGCCCCGAGGTCGACGACGTCCAAGGCGCCGACGGCACGTCGCCACGCGTCGCGCCTGCTGAGGCCCTTCAACCACCCGGCGTACGCGACGTGCTCGCGGACGGTGAGCCCGGGGAAGGGGGTGATCTGCTGGGGGAGCCACGCCACGCGCGAGCGGTACGCGCGTCGTGACGCGCGGATCCGGGGGCTGCCGACGGACTCGAGGACGACTCGTCCCGCTCGGGGACTCAGTGCGTCGGCGGCGAGAGCCAGGAGTGTGGACTTGCCGGCTCCGTTGGGGCCGAGGAGCACGGTGCGTCCGGCGTCGAACTGGAGACGAAGGCCGTCGAGGACATCGCCGCCACGTCGGTAGGCGAATGATATTTCTTCAAGGCGCAGAATTGACATGCTCATCAGTGATCATTTCCCTCTTGTAGGAGAAGCAGGGCCGGTATGCCTTGACGGCGTTCCTGTGTAGCACCTCTCCATCACACGCGTGGCAATTCTCCACATGGGAAACTCCGCCACGCGTGCGCTCCCTGCCGCACGGCCTTCGTGCGTCAGCTCGCGTTTCTCACGGAAGGAAGATACATCATGTCCACATCATCACGCCGGCGTGCTCGCATTCTCGTCGGTGCCATCGGGGTATCGACTCTCAGTGTTGCCATCGGTGCACTGCCCGCCTTTGCCGAAGGAAATTGGTCGTCGTCGATATCAGGCGCTGCGGTGGGCTTCAGCTCGCGTTCGTGGCAGGACTCGAACGTCGACGCTGCTCACACCGTGGTCACCTTCTCAGGGTGCTCCGTCGACTTCGCACCGAGTGGCTTCTCGTCGACCGACGTGAACCTCTACGACGAGTTCGGCGGATTCCCCGACCAGAGCGTCGGGACCAAGAACAACACATGCGGTACGAGCGATTGGGGTCGCATGACACGGTCCGACCAGTATCACTGGACGATCGACGGCATCAACGGCGACGGATCTTCTCAGCCCCGACTCAACGTCGATTCGGTGACGCAGTCGTATTGACAGGCGGCTACAAAAAGAACTGACGAAGAAATTGTAGAAAAAGTCAGGGGCCGGTCGGAGCGCCGGGGCTACCTATTGGTCGTCTCTGCTCCGCCCGGCCTCTGCTCCACGATGGGGGAGCGCAGGCCGTCAGCGATGGTTCGGCCGAGTTCTCACCCGCAAAGCTAACATCCATGTTTGATCCGAAATACAGGGGTCTCGACGACGAGTTGCCCTCAAGGTCCTTATCCCCGCCGGACCCGGGTCGTGGACCCGGGTCCGGCGAGGGCCCGTCACCCAGCTGTGCCGCGCGGTCGAGCCGGTCGCGGCGTCACTGGCTGCACGCAATGCCACTGCCGGTCAGCGAACCCGCATCGCCGAGCTCGCGGTGGATCTCCGCCGCCTCGGCGAGGCCGGCGCCCTCGTCGACTTCCTCGCCGCCGACATCGAGTTCCACCACCTGATCCTCCAGGCCAGCGGCAACGACATGTTCTGCGCCCTCCGCGAGGTGATCACGGAGGTCCTCAGCGGCCGCACGCACCAGGGGCTGATGCCGCGGACGCCGCGGCCGCACGCGCTCGACACGCATGAGCAGGTGGCGCACGCGATCCGCGACGGGGATGCCGCGACGGCGGAGGCGGGGATGGCGTCGCTGCTGGCGGAGGTCAGTAGCGCGATTACCTGACGGTGCCGAGCACTCGCCTAGGTGCTCCACATATTTGATTACTTCCTCCGTATGAAGGACACGCAAGACAGACATGGACATGGACATCGCTGGCCCGCCGACAGTGGCTAAGCGAGCCAGTGCCCGACCGCATGCTGTAGATCGGAGAACTGGTGCGACTGCTAGGTAGGCGGTCTGCCCAAGGTAAGAACATGACCGTGGTCCTCTACGCGCGAGAGCAGCAGCAAAAGATGCTGCACAAATCGCGGGTGCGTACCATGCATCTGCGCCCCGGCCGCGTGCGCTCTCTGTGAGGAAGACGCGGCAAAGGCGGTGCAGCGCGTCGGTGCTGGCAGAGGTCGGTAGAACGATCAGCTGAATGGCACCTATCGAGCCTGTCAGCCGAAGCCCGTTGTAGTCGGCTCCAGTCCGCAAAGGTGTCAAATCGTGCCGAAAGTGAGTTGGTCTGCTGTAGAGCCTTAGTGGCCTCCGTAGATAGCGGTGCGCTTGTTGAGGGCGGTGCTCTCGGATGTCTAATTCTGTTGGTAGGAGCGAGTGTTGCGCCTCAGTAAAGGAATCGAAATTCCTACGCGAGACTTCATAGCGGGTAGAATTGGCCCTACTTCTGGGGGTACCCTTTCTAATATACCTTAACCATTAAGGCACTAATCTCGATTATATGCAGAGTATTCAAGAAGAGATGACTACATCAAGCGCAATGTTCTCGCAAGGTGGTGAGTTATTTACGTCGTTCTTTGCGCCTGTTCGGCAAGTCGATCATCTGTTGGCTTCGAGCACGGGCGGCGAGTATTCCACGCTCTTGTGGAACAGCGCTACAGCCGCCTTGTTTGCGGAAAACCTGGCGACGCTGGTCCAAATCATATTTTGGATAATAGTAGCAACAGTTACTGTTCTCACTTACCTAAACGCACGACGCACCTTTTTCCAGCCCATGCGTGCGGAGACATACAAGCAACAGATACTTTTGTTGAGGGACATTGAACATAGCCTACCCAGAACGGATAGCGACTACCTGCTTAAGTATGATGTACACAACGCAGTACTCGAGTTTGGCTACGGACTGCGCACTTCATACGCAGAAGAGATTTTTGCTATAGAGGACATGCGTAGCGAACTGCTGGAGGAAATTCGTGGCGTTACTTCTGAACCGCAACGGCGGGCGATGCTTGACGGGTACATGCCCAAATGGGAAGAGCCGGAAATCGAGCCCTTACCCGAAACGATTAACGAGAACAGTCGCCTGTGGATGAAATTTGAACACCGAATGCATCATTCTACGGTGCGTATTGAGGCTATGGCGGGGCTCGGGGCCTGGGAAAACGACTCATTAACGCCGTCAACCGTAAAGCTTGCACTAGCGGAGCTGCGAACTTTTGCCGAAGCCGATCTTGCTAACGCGGAAAGCTGGGTCTTAAGTAAGGCCCGAAGCTGGTTCGGTGCCCGCATCAGGACCGGCAAGCAATTGCGCTACAGTGCAGACGTCGCACAGTATGCCGACGCATGGCAGGGTACTCGTAAATCGTCCGACGCGGTGTTGAACGGGGTTAGAGTGGCAATGCGTGAATACCTGCAACCAGACGACATAGCAATTGGGCGGCTGGGTAGCTAACGAGTAAGAATGTGTGGACACGAGTGAGGCGCGGGGGCTGACAACCGACCATGGCGTGGGGCCCGGACCGCTGGAAGCTCTACGACCTGCAAAACGCATGCCGGCGCCTCACCGGCCGTTGCTGCGTAGAGCACGCGCACGCGCATAACCAAGCTCGAGGTGGCTTTCCGCCGCCTTGGAGGCTGAACATGTAGGCATTTTGCTGCGTCGTGTGCCATAGGTATGCACGCGGCACAAGTTCAAAACTCGCTCCACCCGCCTGGTCAGTTCCGGCACGCCCGTTCCTGCCCCACAATGGGGGGCGGCGAGGTGGCGTTTTAGTGTATACGTTCATAGAAACGTACAAGGAGAAAGATGCTCCGCACTATTGCAACTGATCAAGCTTTTCGTGGGCTTCGGCGAGCCCCTTTCGCTACGGCGGCGGAATCGTGTGTTTTGGGATACACGACTATTATTTACGGAAGAAATGGTGCGGGTAAGACATCTTTAAGTGAACTGCTGCGGATAGGGGGAATGCCCGCAGGCGCAGACGGTAGCACTGTGACTGCATCAGTCCGCCAAAACAATCAAAACAAGCAAGTACGACTTCAGTCACCCGACTTTCCATATAGCGTACACGTCTACAATAGGTTGTATGTGCAAGAGTCGCTAGGTCTGTTTCTTGAGGGCCACGGGCACTCAGAGCCTATAGTAAAGCTTGGTAAGCGTAGCGTTGAAGCGGCCCAAAAGATTTTGCTGTTTGAAGAAGCGGGCGTCAGGCTTCGCAAGTGGCACAAAGAGGTGAGAAGCGCGCTGGTAGCTGCACGCAAGAGCGTCGACATGCGTGAAGGGATCGTTAAATCCAAGGTTATTGAGCTTTTATCGCCGGGCGATGCTGGACGCTACGGTACCGCTACATATCGAATCGACGTTGTTCGGAAACGAATGCACAAAGCTGACGGCAGCGATCGTCTTACCGACGAAAACGTGGCTAAGTGGGTTGCTGTTGCCAATGCTTTTTCTAGAGATGCGATCGACATAGTCCTGGAACCTGAAGGCATCTCGAATTTAGTCGAACGAGTGTACAATATCGTGGCACGTTCAGTTGATGCAGAACCTCTGGAATATCTTCGTGCGGAAAAAACTCGCGAGGCATGGACGGAAGTGGGCGTTTCGATTCATGACGAGGGTTCGGCTTGCCTGTTTTGCCAGAATGGCACCGTAAGCGCTGACTTACTGGCGGCGTACAGGGCGCACTTTAGCGACAGCCTTGCAACACTGAGACAAGATTTGCAGACGAGTAAATCGGACTTGCTTGCGTGGCGGGAGTCGTGGGTGCAATTAATGCGCGACCTTCCAGATGAAAACTCCCTGCTTCCTGTGCACCAAGCGGACTACGCGGAATGTTTACTCGCCCTAGACGGCGCGGTTCGAAACGCCATCACAGCGACGGTTAGCGTGGAGTCCGTTATAGACAAAAGAGCTGGAGACCCGCTCGAGCCGATCGCCTATGCATCTCCTGGGTTCCATGTGGAGACGTCATCTGCCCTGCAAGCGCTCAATCACGTCATCACTGCACACAATGAGGATTGTGCGACTCAAGATAAAGCAAAGCGCGCCGCTCAGGATAAGATTGAAGCACACGTCGCTGCTAGCGAGGTTCTGGCGTACAAGGAAGACGGCGCGCGTATCATGAAAGCCGAGCGGTGCAATTTGGCTTTAATTAAGGCTCTCGGGTCTAATGACGCAGCGCTTCAGGCTGTCAAGAATAGCCAGCAGGACACGACGATTATGGCCAATCGCATCGACGCAACGCTACAACAGTACTTCGACCACGACCATCTCAGCGTCTCCGTCTCGAAAGACGGCAAGGGTTATGTAGTGATGAGAAGCGGGCATGTAGCGACGGCGTTGAGCGAGGGGGAGAGTAACTCTATAGCGCTTTGTTACTTCCTTGAGGGGCTCGACGCTGAAGGAGTTAGGCCTGAAAGTAGTATCGTCGTAATAGACGATCCAGTGTCCAGCATGGATAGAGAGTCGCTGTTTGCCGCATTCGCGCTGCTGGACGCGAAGATCAGCGGCGTGATGCAAAGCATTATCTTCACGCACGATTATGAACTATTTCGGCTGCTACTAAGGAATAAGCAGACGAGCTACACCAAATCTCAGAAAAAGATATCGGAAGGTGATGCTATGGAGACGGCAGCGCCAGCAGTCTCGGTTCTTGAAACGGTGAGCATGCGCCCGGGCGCCGGTGCACGTGAAGGCTCGCTTCGGCCAATGTCGCGTCAGCTGCTTAGTCATGCCAGCGAGTACCACTACTTATTCAAGAAGGTAGTATCGGCGGTTGCTTCCGATCAAAGTGACGAACTGCCGCTTCTTGGTAACGCCGGTAGGCGTCTGTTAGAAGGATTTCTCAGCTTTAAGGCTCCGAGTGCCCCCGATTTTCAGGCGAAGGTTAATGCTGTTGTTAAAGCGTCCGAAGTTGACTCGATAGTCGCCACTCGGGTCGTCAAGTTTGCGCATGCGCATTCGCATAGAGACGACCCGAGCCCGGCGTCTGGGCTTGATTTTCCGTCGATCGAACTCGAACTTGAAGCGCTTATGGCTTTCATGCAAGCCGCAGATGGGGCGCACTTTTCTAGTATGTGTGCTGCCGTTGGCGTGGTTGAACCAGAGTTTGACTTTAAGCCCACTCGATTATAATGTTCTGGGAAAAGCCATTTGTATCTGTCTGGCGGACACTGAGAAGCTCAAAAACGATCCTGATGTGGAGCGAGTGACGGGAATCGAACCCGCGCTATCAGCTTGGGAAGCTGAAGTTCTACCATTGAACTACACTCGCGCGACCGGCCTGGGGCCGGGTCGAGACCACAGCCTAGCAAGAGTCCGGCCGGGCGCCACCCAGCGCCGGTAGGCTCCTGCCGTGCTCCTCTCCGACCGTGACATCACCGCCGAGCTCGACGCCGGACGAGTGGCCCTCGATCCCTACGACCCCGGGATGCTGCAGCCCGCGAGCATCGACGTGCGCATCGACCGCTTCTTCCGGCTGTTCGACAACCACAAGTACCCCTACATCGATCCCGCCGAGGACCAGCCCGAGCTGACGCGCGTCATCGAGTCGAAGCCGGGGGAGCCGTTCATCCTGCACCCGGGCGAGTTCGTCCTCGGATCCACGTTCGAGCTGGTCACGCTGCCCGACGACGTCGCCGCGCGCCTCGAGGGCAAGAGCTCGCTCGGTCGCCTCGGCCTTCTCACGCACTCCACCGCCGGCTTCATCGACCCCGGATTCTCCGGTCACGTCACGCTCGAGCTGTCGAACGTCGCGACGCTGCCCATCAAGCTCTGGCCCGGGATGAAGATCGGCCAACTCTGCTTCTTCCGCCTGTCGTCGCCCGCCAAGAAGCCCTACGGATCCGGCGAGTACGCCTCCCGCTACCAGGGCCAGCGCGGACCCACGGCTTCTCGCTCGCACCTCAACTTCGTGCACACCGACGTGACGGTGACGGACGCGGGGCAGCAGGGGGAGTAGCCCAGCCGTCGGGCTAGGCGCCCGGATCCCCCACAGCCGGCCCCGAGTAGTGGTGGTCGAACACCACGCTCGTGCGGGTCGACGCCACGGCCGGGTGCGCCGAGAGGTGCTGCAGAACGAAGTCGCGGAGGTGGTCGCTGTCGCGGACCGCGATGTGGACGATGAAGTCCTCGGATCCGCCGAGGAAGAAGAGCTGCACCACGTCGGCGAGCTCGCGCATCTCGTCGGCGAAGCGGGCCATCTCGTGGCGGGCGCCCGCGCGGATCGCGATGCTGATGAGCGCCTGCAGGCCCACGCCCACCGCGTCGGCGTCGATCGTGGCGGTGAAGCCGGTGATCACGCCGCGCTCCACGAGGCCGCGCACCCGGGTCACGCACGTCGACGGCGCGATGCCCGCCTGCTCCGCGAGGCGGCTGTTCGGGGTGCGCGCGTCGGCCCGGAGGAGGGCGACGAGCTTCCGGTCGATCGCGTCGAGCGGCTCGGGCGCCCGCATTTCCTTCGTCGGCATCGGCCATCCTCGCTGTCGGGGCGAAGGATCGCGCAGGTGAGGCGATCCGCGCCGACGATCCTACGGAGTTCACGCGTTCGAAACGCACGATGGCCACCATGAGTCTCGCCCTCCCGCATCGCTGCCGCCGGCCGCACCTCGCGGGGAGACGAGACGGAGCACGCATGAAGGTCGGGATCCCCACCGAGATCAAGAACAACGAGAACCGGGTCGCCGCCACGCCCGCGGGCGTGCACGAGCTCGTGCGCCGCGGCCACGAGGTGCTCGTGCAGGAGGGCGCGGGGCTCGGATCCAGCATCACCGACGCCGACTACGTCGAGGCGGGCGCGACCATCGTCGCCACGGCCGACGAGGTGTGGGGCGCGGCGGATCTGCTGCTCAAGGTCAAGGAGCCCATCGCGGAGGAGTACCCGCGCATGCGCCCGGGCCAGACCCTCTTCACGTACCTGCACCTCGCGGCGTCCCGCCCATGCACCGACGCGCTCGTCGCCTCCGGCACCACGGCCATCGCCTACGAGACGGTGCAGCTGCCCAACCGCCAGCTGCCGCTCCTCCAGCCGATGAGCGAGGTCGCCGGCCGGCTCTCCACCCAGGTCGGCGCGTACCACCTGATGCGCGCGGCCGGCGGGCGCGGGATCCTCCTCGGCGGCGTGCCCGGCACCCCGAAGGCGCGCGTCGTCGTGATCGGCGGCGGCGTCGCGGGCGAGCACGCGGCCGCGAACGCGCTCGGCATGGGCGCCGACGTCACGATCATCGACCTCTCCATCCCGCGCCTCCGCGAGCTCGAGATCCGCTTCGGCGGGCAGGTGCAGACGCGCGTGTCCTCGGCCTACGAGATCGCCGCGCAGCTGAAGGACGCCGACCTCGTCATCGGCTCGGTCCTCATCCCGGGCGCGCAAGCCCCGAAGCTCGTGACCGATGCGATGGTCGCGACGATGAAGAAGGGATCCGTGCTCGTCGACATCGCCATCGACCAGGGCGGCTGCTTCGAGGGATCCCACGCGACCACGCACGACGACCCCACCTTCGACGTGCACGACAGCGTCTACTACTGCGTCGCCAACATGCCGGGCGCGGTGCCGGAGACCTCGACGCGCGCGCTCACCAACGCGACGCTGCCGTACGTGATCGCGCTCGCCGAGAAGGGGTGGAAGCGGGCCCTCGCGGAGGATCCCGCGCTCGCCCTCGGCCTCAACGTTCACGACGGGCACGTCACGAACTCGCACGTCGCGGCGGCGCTCGACATGCCGCTGACGCCGGTCGCGGACGTGCTCGCCGCCTGACGCGCGCCCCGACCGTCGCGGGGCCCGGCCGTCGCGGGATCGTGACCCCGTGACGGCCGGATCCGCCCGCATCCCTGGCAGGGTCGAGGCATGACCTTCCGCTACGCCCCCGAGCCCGCGCCGACCGCACCCCGCGAGCGGAAGACGTCGAACGGCGTCGGGCTGGCGGCCCTCATCGTCGGCGTGGTGTCGCTCGTCGGCTCGGTCATCCCGCTCCTCAACTACGCGTCCGGGTTCCTCGCCCTCGTCGGCATCGTGCTCGGGATCATCGGCCTGATCCTCAAGGACCGGCCCAAGGGCATGGCGCTCGGCGGCCTCATCGCGAGCGTCGTCGCGCTGATCCTCTCGATCGTGCTCGCGATCGTCTACACGGCCGGCATCGTCACGGCCATCACGGGTGCGGTGCGCGAGTCCGAGGCGCGGTCGTCGGCTGAGGCGTCCGACGAGCCGCGCGTCACGTACCAGGTGGAGGGCTCGGGCGGCACGGTCACCGCGGGCGTGCTCTGGACCACGTCCGTCGGCGGCACCGCCGGATCCGAGCAGGCGTCCGACCAGCCGCTCCCGTTCAGCCGCGAGGTCGTCATCCCGGACACCACCAACTTCGACATGGCGGCGTTCTCCGTGAGCGCGGTCGCGAGCGTCGACCCGACGGTCTCGGCGGACGGCGACATCACCTGCCGGATCCTCGTCGGCGACCACATCGTCACCGAGCAGCGGGCCGAGGGCGACGGCGCCACGGTCACCTGCACCGCCACCGCGGAGGACCTGCGGGAGCTCGCGGACTGATCCACGCCGAGCGCGTCAGACGGTGCCGAAGCGCGCCGCGCCCGCCGTCGCGGAGGTGGCGAGGCCGTCCTTCGGGAGCGCCTCGCCCGCAGCGACCGCCGCGATCCACGCGTCGGTCGTCGCGACCGCGGCGAAGTTGGAGTGCAGCAGCGCCATGAGGGTGCCGTGCACGGTCGCGGCGTCGACGGATCCGGCCGCGTTGGCGATCGCGATCGCGCCGGTCGCGTCGGAGAGCACCTCGGCCGCGATGTCCAGCCCCTCAGCCTCCACCGACGACGCGAGGATGCAGTTGTTGGTCATGTAGCCGACCAGCGTGATCGTGTCGACGCCCTCGGCGCGCACCCACTCGACGAGGTCGGTGCCCGCGAACACGGAGCCCTTCGACTTCGTCACTGCCTTCCACGCTTCCGTACGGCGCGACTCCAGCTCGGGGTGCAGGCGGAACGCATCGGTCGTCGGATCGAAGACGGCCGCGCCCGCGCCGGAGTCGTGCTGCACGACGACGACCGGGATCCCGGCCTCGGTCGCGGCGTCGATCGCGCGGCCGATCACGCGCACGGACAGGGCGGGATCCGGGTGGCGGATCTCGAGCGGACCGGCGAAGTACTCCTGCTGGACGTCGACGAGGACGAGGGCGCGGCGGGGTGCGGGCATGGGGGCTCCTGGGCTGGGCGGGTGGGCGTCGTCCGACGCGCACCTCGATCATCGCGCGTGGGGGCGAGGTCCCCGAACCCTCCCTCGTCGTCCGACCGGCACGTGGTGGTGAGCTGTACCCGTGCACCGTCCCCGGTGCGAGGTGCGGGGCTGACTCGTGCTCGGCTCTCGCCGGGTGCGCTGCCCTCCGCGCCACAGGTGGATCGGATTGCCCGCCGATCCATCGGGGTGTGCCCGCTCCGGACGACTACCGACTCGCCCCTGCGCTTCCGTCCCTCAGGCCTCCTCGGCCAGCTCCACCTCCCAGTTCGCGCGCTGGATCCGGGCGTCGAGCTCCCGGAGCTCGCGCGCCGTGTCGTCCGCGCGGTCGCGCACCTCGCGGATGGGCAGCGCCGAGATCTGCCGCAGCTCGCTCCGCATCTGCCGCGGCGCGTACCCGGCGGCGCTCACGCCGCCGCGTCCGGAGGCGGCGTCGGCCGCGGCCGTGAGGATCCCGTGCCGCGTCCGGAGCGCGTCCCGCCGGGCGAGCGCGGCGGTGAGGGGCGTGCCGTCGTCGAGGCGGGCTGCCGTGTTGGTGAGGTTGATCCGCGTGACGAGCGCCGCGAGCCGGTCGACGGTCTCGCCCGCCTCGGCGAGCAGCGCGGCGGCGTCCTCCGCGGGATCCTCGCCCTCCTGGTACCGGGCGCTCGCCTGGATCCGGCTCCGCAGCGACTCGATGCGCCTCTGCATGTCGGACCGTTCCATCAGCGCCTCGGCGAGTCTCATGCCCCCACCGTGCCACACGGCGCGGACGCGGGGAACGGGCCCCGGGATACCATTCCCGACATGCCGTCGACCCCGCCGAGCGACCGGCCCGCC
This sequence comes from Clavibacter michiganensis, assembly GCF_021216655.1. NCBI lineage: Bacteria > Bacillati > Actinomycetota > Actinomycetes > Micrococcales > Microbacteriaceae > Clavibacter > Clavibacter michiganensis. The sequence goes on along the minus strand of NZ_CP080437.1, from coordinate 2,214,396 downwards.
CTCGGCCGCCCCGCCGCGATCGACGCGCAGGACCTCGCCCGCGTGGCCATCGGCCTGTTCGCCGAGCGCGGGTACGACGCCGTGAGCATGGCCGACATCGCGGAGGCCGCGGGCGTCGGCCGCCGCAGCCTCTTCCGCTACTTCCCGTCGAAGGCCGACCTCGTGTGGGGCGGCGCGGACGTCGTCGGCGCCGAGCTCGAGCGCCTCCTCGCCGAGGGCCCGGGCGACCGGCCGCTGGGGGACGCGTACGCCGACGCATTCGTCGCCGCGCTCGGCCCGCGCTTCGCCGACATGGGCATGACGCGCGTGCGGCTGCGCATCATCGACGCGCACCCGGACCTGCACAGCCGGTCGTCCCCGCGCATCACCGCCGCGTCGCCCGCGCTCGCCGAGTTCGTGGCCCGCGGGCTGCCCGACCTCCGCGGCACCCTCGAGGCGGCCGCGGTGGCCGAGGCCCTCGCCTCGGCCAGCCACACGGCGCTGCGCTGGTGGGCGGCGCGCTCGGACGAGGAGCGGCCCGACGCGTCCATCCGCCGGGCCGTGCGGGCGCTCGCGCTCCCGGGCGGCGCCCGCTAGACCGCGGACCAGCCGCCGTCGGACGCGAGGATCACGCCGGTGACGTTGCTGCTCTGGTCGCTCGCGAGCCAGATCACCGAGTTGGCCATCTCGTCGGCCTCGACCGGGGCCGGCACGATCGTCTGCATGATCGGGCCGAGGACGCGGCCGGCGCGCTCCGAGCGCATGGGCGCCTCGATGGCCGTGTTGGTCGCGCCCGGCGCCACCGCGTTCACCCGGATGCCCTGGCCGGCGTAGAGCACGGCCGTGTTCTTCGTCATGCCGGCGACGGCGTGCTTGGAGGCCGTGTACGCGAGCCCGGCGGCGGATCCGCGGAGCGCGGCCTCGGAGGCGATGTTGACGATCGCGCCCTTCCCGGCCTCGACCATGAGCGGCAGCACCGCGCGCGTCAGGCGCATGACGGCCGTGACGTTCACCGCGAACACGAGGTCCCACGTGCGGTCGTCGACCTCGGCGGCGGGCAGGAAGCCGTCCATGATCCCGGCGACGTTCGCGAGCACGTCGACCCGGCCGTCCGCCGCGGCGACGATCGCCTGCACGCCGTCCTCGGTCGTGATGTCGCCTACGACGGGCACGAGCTCGAGGTCGGGGTGCTCCGCGACGAGCGCGTCGAGCCGCTCGGCCGAGACGTCGGCGGCGATCACGCGCGCGCCCTCCCGGGCGAAGCGGAGCGCCGAGGCACGGCCGATGCCGCTGCCCGCTCCCGTCACGATGGCGGTGCGTCCGTCGAACTGCTGGTCCTGGGTCATGTGGTTCCTCCGCTGTCGGGCCGGCCTCGACGCCGGCCCGATCATTATGGCACGCGGTGCCATATATGTGGGCGGGTCACTCCGCGACGGTCCCCGCCGCACGGCGGCCCGGCTGGCGCGACGGCCACCAGAACCGGTCGCCCAGCAGGAAGACCAGCGCCGGCACGAGCAGCGTCCGCACCACGAGCGTGTCGAGCAGCACGCCGATGCAGACGATGACGCCGATCTGCGTGAGCGCCACCACGGGCAGCACGCCGAGCACCGCGAAGACCGCGGCGAGGAGGATGCCCGCGCTGGTGATCACGCCGCCGGTCGACGCGAGCGCCCGCACCATGCCCTCGCGCGTGCCGTGCAGTCGCCGCTCCTCGCGCGCCCGGGTCACGAGGAAGATGTTGTAGTCGACGCCCAGCGCCACCAGGAAGAGGAACGCGAACAGCACCACGTTCGCGTCGAACGCGGGAAAGCCGAGCACCTGCTGGAAGAGCACGTTCGCGGCGCCGAGGCTCGCGAAGAAGGTCGCCAGCACGCTCGCGATGAGGAGCACCGGCGCCACCAGCGACCGCAGGAGCAGGCTGAGGATCACGAACACGATGGCCAGGATGATCGGGATGATCAGCCCCTGGTCCCGCTCGGACGAGGCGGCGGTGTCGGCGGCGGTCGCGTCGCTGCCGCCCACGAGGGTCGTGGACTGCTCGCCCGGCGCGGCGGCGTAGGCGTCGCGGAGGTCCTGCACCGCGGCGAAGGCCGCGGCGCTCTCAGGCTCGGCGTCGAGCTGGACGTCGATGCGGGTGCGGCCCTCCGCCGACTCCCCCGCCCGGGCGCTCGCGACGCCGGGGACGGACTCGGCCGTGGCGACCGCGTCGGCGGCCACCGCATCGGGCGCCAGCACCACGGTTTGCGCGGTGAGCCCCGCGGAGAAGGAGGCGTCGACGACCTGCTGGGCCGCGACCGACTCGGGGTCGCCGAGCAGCTGGTCGGTCTGCGAGAGGCCCACGCGCGCGCCGACGAGGCCGAGGGCGAGCACGCCGACCCCGGCGAGGGCGACCACGGCCACGACCGCGGGGCGACGCCGGACCCCGAGGCCGAGCCGGCGCCAGACCCCCGGCTTCCCGCCGTGGTCGGCGTCGGTGCCGACGCGCGGCACGAAGGGCCAGAAGAGGCCGCGCCCGCAGACCACGAGCGCGGCGGGCAGCACGAGCAGGGCCGCGGCGATGGCGATCAGCACGCCGATCGCGCACGCGAAGCCGAGCGCGCGGTTGCCGGAGAGCTCGGCGAGCAGCAGCGTGATGAGGCTGAGCGCGACCGTGCCGCCGCTCGCCGCGATGGCGGGCCCCGCGCTCGTGACCGCCGTGAGCATCGCCGCGTGGCGGTCCTCCTGGCGCGTCAGCTCCTCCCGGTAGCGCGCCACGAGCAGCAGTGCGTAGTTCGTGCCGGCGCCGAAGACCAGCACCGAGAGGATCCCGCCGATCGAGGCGTCGATGGTGATGCCGAGCGGATCCGCGAGGGCCGTCACGACCACGCGCGCCAGGCCGTCGGCGGCGCCGACCACGACGAGCGGGACGATCCAGAGCACGGGGCTCCGGTACGTGACGATGAGCAGCACCGCGACCACCAGCACCGTCACGAGCAGGAGGCGGAAGTCGGCGCCCGCGAACGCGTTCGAGATGTCGGCCTGGAAGCCGACCGGGCCGGTGAGCCGAGCGACCAGCCCGTCCGGGAGGCCGTCCGATGCCGTGGTGCGGAGGGTCGCGGCGGTCCCGGCGACGTCGTCGGCGACCGCGGACGCGTCGAGCGGCACGGCGACGAGCGCCGCGCGGCCGTCGTCGCTGGCCTGCGGGACGACCGCCAGCGGGGCGGTCGAGTCGGCGGCCAGGGCCGCGGCGCGCTGCGCGATCGCGGCGGTGTCGGCGTCCGTGAGCGCGGCGCCGTCCCGGCTGAAGACGAGGATCCCGACCGTCGTGTCGGCGCTCGGGAACCGCTCGAGCAGCTCGCTCACCTGCTTCGCCTGGCTCGAGTCCGGCAGGCCGGAGGGCGGGAAGGCGTCGGCCTCGCCCTTCGGCAGGAAGGCGAACAGGGCGGCCACGGCGGCCGCCGCGATCACGAGCGCCATCCAGGCGGTGCGGCGGGCGCTGACGAAGCGGGCGATGGATCTCACGGGTCCTCCGGGGGTGCGGTTATCGTCAGCCTACTGATGATCAAGCGGCTTAGCTACCTGCGGCGTACCATGGCAGCATGTCGCGCGCCCGTCCCCGCCCCGATCCGGACGCGCCCGCCGCCCCGACGGCAGCCGCCGCGGCCCTGCCCGCCCCCGGCGCGGGCGTCCCCGCCGACGCGGGCGCGGCCGGCGAGCTCGGCCGGATCCTCCGCGACGTGCTGGGCCTCGCCGCCGGGTTCGAGCGCCGGCTCGGCGGCGTCCTGGAGGTCAACCCCACCGACATGAAGGCGATGGAGCACCTCATCCAGGAGGGGTCGCTGTCGCCCACGGAGCTGGCCGGCCGTCTCGGGGTCTCCACCGCGGCCGCGACGCTCGTGGTCGACCGGCTCGTCGAGGTCGGCCACGTCGACCGCCGACCGCACCCGCACGACCGCCGCCGCGTCGTCGTCGTCCCGCGGCCGGCCTCCGTCGGCCAGGCCATGGCGGAGCTGATGCCCATGATCGGCGGGGTCGCGCGCGCGGCCGACGCCCTGACCGACGCGGAGCGCGCCGCCGTGACGCGGTTCCTCGGCGAGGTGCGCGAGGTCTACCGGGAGGCGGCCGCGGGTCCCGCCGGTCCCGCCGCGTCCGCATCCGCCGCGGATCCGTCCGCCGCGCGCTGAGCCCGCCCGCGTCCACCGCGCGTGCATCGGGCGCTCGGGCGCCGTCCACCGTGTTCGGGGATGATGGAGCCGCATCAACCACCATCACGACGAGCACGCAGGCCCGGGCCCGCGGAAGAGGAGGACCATGACCGGCACCGAGCGGGACACGACCACGCCGACGCGAGGGCTCGTCCTCGGCGGCGGCGGCGTCGCCGGCATCGCGTGGGAGACAGGCCTCCTCTCGGGCCTCATCGCGGCGGGCGTCGACGTCGGCGCGGCCGACACGGTCGTCGGCACCTCGGCGGGATCCGTCGTCGCCATCAACCTGCGGGCGGGCGCCATCGACGCCGCCTACGACGAGCACTTCGTCGACGTCGCGGGCATGGCCGAGCCGATGGGCAGCCGTGACCTCTCCCACACCGTCGAGGTCATCGGCGAGGGCGTCGCGAGCACCGAGGGCGAGATCCCGACCCGGCAGAGGATCGGCGAGTTCGCGCTCGAGGAGTACGACCCCGAGGTGGACGACGCCGCGAGCGTCGAGCGCATCGGCCAGCTGCTCCCGATCCGCGACTGGCCCGAGCGGGATCTCCGCATCACCGCGGTCGACGCCGGCACCGGCCGCTTCACCGTCTTCGACAGGGACTCCGGCGCCGACCTCGTGCGCGCGTCCGCCGCGAGCTGCGCCGTGCCCGGCGTCTTCCCGCCCGTCACCATCGACGGCCGCCCCTACATGGACGGCGGCATGCGCTCCGGCACGAACGCCGACGTCGTCGCCGACCACGAGCGGATCCTCGTCATCGCGTGCGGCCCCGAGGCCCCGCAGAGCGGCATGGGCCCGACCCTCTCCACCGTCGTGCAGCAGCTGCGCGGCCGGGCCGACGTGCTCGTGATCCAGGCCGACGCCGAGAGCACCGCCGCCTTCGGCGAGAACTCGCTCCTGCTCTCGACCCGGAAGGCCTCGGCCGAGGCGGGCCGCCGTCAGGGCGAGCGGCTCGCCGAGGAGATCCGCGCCTTCTGGGGCTGAGCCCGCCCGCACCACGACGAGGGGCCCGGCCGCGCATCGCGGCCGGGCCCCTCGTGCCGGTGGATCCGGGGATCAGGCGGCGGGCACGGCGGCGGCTGCGGCGGCCGTCTCCGCGAGCCCCGAGTGCGCCGCGTGCTCCGGGTACAGCAGCGGCAGCTGGAGCGTGAGCCACGGGCTGAACGCCCACGGCGTGTGGGCGACCGCGGGGATGAGCTGCTCGGGATCCACCCACTGGTACTCGCCGACCTCCTCGGGCCGGGGGTCCACGGGAGACGCCGCGACGGCGCGGAACACCGGGCAGATCTCGTTCTCCACGACGCCCGCGGCATCGGTGGCGCGGTAGCGGAAGTCCGGCAGCACGAGCTCGACCGACTCGAGCTCGAGGCCCAGCTCCTGCTCCGCCCGGCGGTGCACGGCCTCCCGCATGTCCTCGTCGGGCGCGGGGTGGCCGCAGAACGAGTTGGTCCAGACGCCCGGCCAGGTGAGCTTGCCGATGGCGCGGCGGGTGACGAGGATCCGCCCCTCCGCGTCGAACACGTGGCACGAGAACGCGAGGTGCAGCGCGGTGTCGCGGGTGTGGACCGTCGCCTTGGGCGCCGTCCCGATGGTCTCGCCGTCGTCGTCCAGGAGGACGACGAGTTCGGTGTGCTGTGGCATGCGCTCCCTGCTTTCCGTTACCCCCACGATGTTAGGTTTCATCCGTGGACGCCACCAACCTCGCTGCCGTCTCCACATCGAGGCAGGCCCATGTGAACGGCGTGCTGGATGCGTTCTTCGCCCGCTCGCTCGTCCGCGCGGAGGTCATGGGCGACGAGTACGTGAAGCTGTGGCGCACGCTCGAGTCCAACACGGCCGGCGGCAAGCGCTTCCGCCCGCGCATGGTCATGGCCGCGTACGACGGCCTCGGCGGCCAGGACGTGCAGGCCGCGGCCCACGTCGGCGCCGCGTTCGAGATGCTGCACACCGCGCTCATCGTCCACGACGACGTCATCGACCGCGACTTCACGAGGCGCGGCGGACCCAACGTCTCCGGCGCCTACCGCGACATCGCCACGACGCAGGGCCTGCCGCAGCCGCTCGCGGAGCACCGCGGCATGTCGGCCGCCGTCATCGCGGGGGATCTGGCGCTCGTCAACGCGTACCGCCTCATCGACGCGAGCGGCGTGCGCGACCTCACGCGGTCGCACCTGATGGAGATCCTCGACGACGCCGTGTTCGCGTCGGCCGCGGGTGAGCTCATCGACGTCGAGTTCTCGCTCACCGCGGACGTGCCGAGCGTCGACGAGATCCTCCGCATGGAGCGCCTCAAGACCGCCGTGTACTCGTTCGAGGCGCCGCTGCAGGCGGGCGCCGTGCTGGCCGGCGCGCGACCCGAGGTGGTCGCGGCGCTCGGTGACTTCGGCCGCGACATCGGCATCGCCTACCAGGTGGTGGACGACGTGCTCGGCGTATTCGGCGACGAGCAGGAGACCGGCAAGACGAACCTCGGCGACCTGCGCGAGGGCAAGCGCACCGTGCTCATCGCGCACGCCGTCCGATCCTCGGAGTGGGGCGAGATCAGCGCGCTCGTCGGCAAGGACGACCTCTCCCGCGGCGAGGCGGCGCTCGTGCGCTCGGTGCTGGAGAGCTCGGGCGCGCGGGCCTACGCCGAGGGCGTCGCGCGGGATCTCGCGGTCGCCGCCGTCGCGCGCCTCGACGACCCGGTCGTGCCGGAGGCGCTCCGCCGGGAGCTCGCGCCCGTCGCGGAGTCCGTGCTCGGGCGCATCCGATGACCCGGCGCGTACCCGGGCGCCGGCCCGCCGCCCCCGAGGCGCCCACGGGCCTCGAGAAGTACGACCGGTTGGCGCAGGACACGGCCTCCGTCGTGATCCGCCGCTACTCCACCTCCTTCGGCCTCGCCTCGCGCCTGCTCGGCGCCGACGTGCGCCAGCACATCGAGAACGTCTACGCGCTCGTGCGCATCGCCGACGAGATCGTCGACGGCGCCGCGGCCGGTGCCGGGGTGGATCCCGCGCACGTCGAGGACCTGCTCGACGCCCTCGAGCAGGAGACCGAGGACGCGATGCTGCGCGGCTACAGCACCAACCTCGTCGTGCACGCGTTCGCGATCACCGCCCGCCGCGCAGGTTTCGGCGCCGAGCTGACCGCGCCGTTCTTCGCGTCCATGCGCATGGACCTGCGGCGGATGGAGCACACGCCCGCGTCCTTCACGGAGTACGTGTACGGATCCGCCGAGGTCGTCGGCCTGATGTGCCTGCGCGCCTTCCTGGTCGGCCACGCCACGACGCGGCCCGAGCGGATCCGCTTCGAGGAGGGCGCCAAGCGCCTGGGTGCGGCGTTCCAGAAGGTCAACTTCCTGCGCGACCTCGCCGCCGACCACGGCGCGCTCGGCCGCAGCTACTTCCCGGGCGTCGACGTCGCGACCTTCTCGGAGGCCGACAAGGAGCGCATCCTCGACGACATCGACCACGACCTCCGCATGTCCGGCGCCGTGATCCCCGACCTCCCCGCCTCCAGCCGCCGCGCCGTCGCGCTCGCGCAGGGCCTGTTCGCGGAGCTCACCGTGCGCCTGCGCGACACGCCCGCGTCGGAGCTCGTGCGCACGCGCGTGCGGGTGCCGGATCCCGTCAAGGCCCGCATCGCGCTCGCCGCGGCCGCGGGTGCCGAGCCCTCCGGCGTCGACGGCCGTCTGGTGCGCCGGTCCCGCGCGCCCCGCGTGCACGCCGCGCGCCCCGCCCCCTCGTCCCACGGTGTCGCAGTCCGTCCCGCCCCGACCCAGCCCGCCACGTCCGACCCCGAGCAGCAGGAGAGCGCCATGACCGCACCCACCGCCATCGTGATCGGCGGCGGGATCGCCGGCCTCGCCTCCGCGGCGCTCCTCGCCCGCGACGGCTACCGCGTCACCCTCGTCGAGGGCCGCGACGAGGTCGGCGGTCGCGCGGGATCGTGGGAGAAGGACGGCTTCCGCTTCGACCTCGGCCCCAGCTGGTACCTCATGCCGGAGGTGTTCGACCACTTCTTCCGTCTGTTGGGCACGAGCGCGGCCGAGCAGCTCGACCTCGTGCGCCTGCCCGGCTACCGCGTTCTCTTCGAGGGCGATCCCGACCCCATCGACATCCGCGACTCCCGCGAGGCCAACCTCGACCTGTTCGAGAGCGTCGAGCCCGGATCCCGCCCCGCGATGGCCCGCTACCTCGACTCCGCGAAGGACGTCTACGAGGTCGCGAAGAAGCGCTTCCTCTACACGACCTTCGCCGACTACCGGCCGCTGCTCAAGCGCGACGTCGTGACCCGCACGGGCACGCTCGGGAAGCTCCTGCTCACTCCGCTCGAGACGCACGTGGCCCGCTACGTGAAGGACCGGCGCCTCCGCCAGATCCTCGGCTACCCGGCCGTGTTCCTCGGCTCCTCGCCGAAGCTCGCGCCGAGCATGTACCACCTGATGAGCCACCTCGACCTCGAGGACGGCGTGCTCTACCCGCAGGGCGGCCTCATCACCGTGATCGACGCCATCGAGCGGGTCGCGCGCGCCGAGGGCGTCGAGATCCGCACGGGGTCGCCCGTCTCGCGCATCCTCACCGAGCCGACGAAGGCCGGGAGGGCGCGGGCACGCGGAGTGCAGATCACGACCGACGCCGGCACCGAGACCCTCGAGGCCGACGTGGTCGTCTCCACGGCCGACCTGCACCACACGGAGACCGAGCTCATCCCCGAGGCGTTCCGCACCTACCCGCAGGCGTATTGGGACAAGGCCACCGCCGGCCCCGGCGCCGTGCTCGTGTACCTCGGCGTGAAGGGCGAGCTGCCCGAGCTGCACCACCACACGCTGCTGTTCACGGAGGACTGGGACGAGAACTTCTCCCGTATCTTCCCGCCGAAGGGCGGCACGACCTCGGTGCCGGATCCCGCGAGCATCTACGTCTGCAAGCCCAGCGCCACCGACCCCTCGGTCGCGCCCGAGGGCCACGAGAACGTCTTCATCCTCGTGCCCATCCCCGCCGACCCGACCATCGGCCGCGGCGGCGTCGACGGCGCGGGGGACGCGCGCGTGGAGGAGATCGCCGACCGCGCCATCCAGCAGATCGGCGACTGGGCCGGCATCCCCGACCTCGCCGAGCGCATCGTCCTCCGCCGCACCTCGGGCCCCGGCGACTTCGCCGCCGACCTGCACTCCTGGAAGGGCACCATCCTCGGGCCCGCCCACACGCTCACGCAGTCGGCCATGTTCCGCGCCGGCAACACGAGCAAGAAGGTCGACGGGCTGCACTACGCCGGCGGATCCACCATCCCCGGCATCGGCCTGCCCATGTGCCTCATCAGCGCGGAGATCCTCGTGAAGCGCCTCCGCGGCGACACGTCGACCGGCCCCGGCGCCGTGCCGCTCGTGCGCACGGTCGGCCGCCCGGTGGCCTGATGGGCCTCGTCTACCTGGTGCTGCTGCTCGGCGCGCTCGGCTGCATGATGCTCATCGACCGGCGCTGGCGCCTGTTCTTCTGGCGCGACCGCACGGCGGCGGCGGGCACCCTGCTCATCGGCGTCGCGTTCTTCCTGCTGTGGGACATCGCCGGCATCTCGCAGGGCATCTTCTTCCGCGGGGAGACCTCCTTCATGACGGGGATCCTCGTGGGCCCGGAGCTCCCGCTCGAGGAGGTCTTCTTCCTCGCGCTGCTCTGCTACCTCACGATGAACCTCGTCAACGGGTTCAGCCGCCTCGCCGACCACCACGTCGCCCGGGCGAGGGAGCGCGCGAACCGATGAGCTACCTCGTGCTCGACCTGCTGTTCCTGATCCCCGTCGCCATCGTCGGGTTCCTGTTCCGCCGCCTGCTGCTGCGCGAGGCCAACGCCGTGCCCTACGGATCCAGCCGCTTCGACTACCCCGAGTACTACTGGTACCGGCGGATGCCCGTCGTGATCCTGCTCGTGATGACCCTGATCTTCGACAACATCATGATCAAGGTGGGCCTTGTCGGCTACGACGACGACAAGCTGGTGGGCCTCATCCTCGGCTACGCGCCCATCGAGGACTTCGCCTACGCGATCGCCGCCCTCGTGCTGCTGCCCGCGGTCTGGTACCTGCTGCGTCGTCGTCGCCGCGTGTCCGGGATCGAAGCGCATGAGTGACGTGCGCGCGCGGCCGGGCGCCGCGGAGATGCTGCGCACCATCGCGCTCTCGTCGCGCCCGCTCTCCTGGGTGAACACGGCGTTCCCGTTCGCGGCCGCGTACCTCACGGTCACGCGCGAGCTCGACCTCACGGCGATCCTCGGCACCCTCTACTTCCTCATCCCGTACAACCTCGCGATGTACGGCATCAACGACGTCTTCGACTACGAGTCCGACATGCGCAACCCGCGGAAGGGCGGCGTGGAGGGCGCGGTGCTCGCGCGCGCGATGCACCGGCCCGTGCTCGTCGCGGTGCTCGTGACGAACGTGCCGTTCCTCGTCTACCTCGTGGCCGTGGGATCCGCCGCGAGCGTCGCCGTGCTCGCCGTGAGCGTCTTCGCCGTGATCGCGTACTCGCTCAAGGGCCTCCGCTTCAAGGAGCGGCCGATCCTCGACTCGCTCACGTCCAGCACGCACTTCACGTCCCCCGCGGTCTACGGCATCGTGCTCGCGGGCGGTGCGTTCACGCCCGCGCTGTGGGCGATCCTCGCGGCGTTCTTCCTGTGGGGGGTCGCGTCGCACGCGTTCGGCGCGGTGCAGGACATCGTGGCCGACCGGGAGGGCGGCATCTCCTCCATCGCGACCGTGCTGGGCGGTGCCGTCACCGTGCGGATCGCCGTGCTCGCGTACGCCGCGGCGGGCGTCGCGATGCTGTTCACGGGGCTGCCGGGGATCATCGCGGCCGCGCTCGTGATCCCGTACATCCTCAGCACCGCGCCGTTCTGGTCGATCCGCGACGAGGACGCCGAGCAGGCGAACCGCGGCTGGCGCCGCTTCCTCGGCCTCAACTTCCTCTCCGGCTTCGTCGTGACGATGCTCCTCATCGCGTACTGGCTCACGAACGCCTGACGCCGGCGGCCGGGCCGCGCCGCGCCCCCTCAGTAGTGCGTCGGCAGCATGCCGGTGGCGAGCTCGCGGCGGCGGCGCGCGTGCTCGCCCGCGAAGGAGAGCAGCTCCATGTCGTGCTCGCGCATCCACGCGACGGCGTCCTCGAGCGTGACCGCGGTGGAGACCCAGACACGGCGGCCCGAGTCGTCGACCGCGTCGGCGTAGATCTCGAAGACGGAGGCCTCACAGACGGAGACCTCGCAGGTGGGATCCGCACCGGCCGCGCGCACGGTCGGCACGACGTAGCCGAGCACGGGCTGCGACGCGACCTGCACGCGCCACGCGCCCTGGTGGTAGCGGGCGTGCGGGTGGTGGGGGTGCTCGGGCTCGCGGGTCATCGGTGCTCCAGGTGGTGGGACGGGGGCGCGAGCACCCGGCCGTGCTCGTGGACGACGATAGGCTGTGCGTCCGACACGGGGGTGGTCGGTCCCTGGTCTGCGCGCGGTCTGCGCATGATGGACGGACGCCCCGCGATCCCCAGGAGCCCATGTCACCGCCGATCCGCCTCCTGCACCAGACGGTGCGCCCCTTCGTGGCGGCCGGCCTGCGCGGCGGCATCCCCACGCCGCTGACCGCGGCCGTGCCCACGGACGCGCCCGTCGGCGTGGTGCCGGGGACGGATCCGGATCGCATCCTGGCGCTCGGCGGCATCGGTGGATCCGGCGTCGGCCTCCGCACGCATGCGGAGGGCGTCGCGGCGCAGTCGGCGAAGGCGCTCGCCGCGATCACGGGCCGAGGCGTCGAGTGGCGCACCGTCCCGCTCGCCGACCAGCACATCACGGCCACGCAGGAGGCCGTCCACCAGATCACCGAGCTGCACCGCTACGACGTCGTGCTCGTGATGCCGGGGGTCGCCGACGCGCTCGAGCTCGCGCGCATCACCCCATGGGTCCACCGCCTCGAGGACCTGCTCGACCACCTCGTGGAGCAGACCGCCGACAACTCGGTCGTGCTCGTCTCGGACGTGCCGCAGGTGTCCCAGTACGTGCAGGCCGGGACGTTCGTGCGGGGCCTGTTCCGCGATCACGCGATGTACCTGTCGCAGCGCAAGGCCGAGGTCTGCGCGCGCTTCCCGCAGGTCACGTCGGTGAAGCTGCCGGACGCGGGCCCGGTCGACTTCGAGGGCGGCGAGTTCCGCTACGCGTCCATGTACCGCCGCTGGGGCGAGCACGTGGGTCGCGTGATCGCCGACCTGCAGGCGGGGCGCGCCGGGGCCTGAACCTGCCGGCGGATCCGTCCGCTCGCGTCCCTAGCGCCCGCGACGCTGCCCGCGCGGCGGGGGAGTGCGCTTGCCGCCGCCCTTCGGGGTCGGCTTCTTCGCGCCCGCGGCGCCCGCGGCACCCGGCTTGCCCGCGGCCTTGCGCGCGGTCTTCTGCGACGCGGTGGGCTTCCGGCGGTCGCGCTCGTCGTCGTCCCGCTGCGAACGCGAGCTCGCGGCCGTGCGCCCGCGGACGATGCCCACGAGCTCCTCGATGTCGGGGGAGGTGTCGCCCTCGCGCCAGGCTACGGCGATCCGCGTCTCCGGCAGGTCGTGCACGGGCACCGCGACGACGTCCTTGCGCGCGTGCAGCCGGCCGAGCGCATGCGGCACGACCACGAAGCCGACGCCGGCGGCGACCAGCTCGACGGCGGCGGCGGTGTCCTCGGGCATCGGGACGGGATCCGCGCCCGCGGTGCGCCCGGGCCAGCCCGGCACCCGCTCGGCCGGCTGCAGGAGCAGGTCATCCGCCAGGTCGGCGATCGCCACGGCGTCGGCCGTGGCGTGCGCGTGCTCCTTGGGCAGGATCGCGACCTGGACCTCGCCGTAGAGCGGCACGATCGTGAGGCCGCGGCCGTCGACGGGGAGGCGGAGGAACGCGACGTCGGCGGATCCGTCGACGAGGGCGGGCGCCGCGTCGGGCTCGGCGAGCGGCACGACCCGCAGCGGCACGTCGGCGACGCGCTCGTCCCAGGCGCGGGTCCACTTGGCGACGGTGACGCCGGGCACGATCGCGACGACGAGACCGCGCGGGGGCGCGGCGGCCTCCTCGGCCAGGCGCGCGTCCTCGGCGGCGATCGCGGCGCGGGCCTCCGCGAGCCGGTCCTCGCCCGCGGGGCTGAGGCGCGTGGGGCCGTCGTCGCGCACGAACAGCTCGACGCCCCAGAGCGCCTCGAGGTCGAGGACCGACCGGCTCACGGCGATGCGCGAGACGTTGAGGGCCTTCGCGGCGCGGGCGAAGTGCAGCTCGTCGGCGACGGCGGCGAAGTGCCGGAGGGCGGTCGGGTCGGCGTCCACGGGAGTCCCCTCGATGGCCCGCACGGTGGTGGCGCGCGGAGCGGCGGCGGGTCGGATCCAGGCTAGTGCAGGGCGCCCGGGGCCCCGACGGTACCCTGGGGGCATGACGAGCCCCGGATCCAGCCAGACGATGAAGGCCGCGACCGCGGCGAAGAAGCTGGGCGTGCACCTCCCGGCGACCCCCGTGGAGTTCCAGGAGTCGACCCCGTCACGCGCGGAGCTCGCCGACATGCACGAGAACCCGCCCGAGTGGCTCGCCACGCTGCTGCGCGACGGCCCGCACCCGCGCCAGGTCATCGCCGGCAAGCTCGGCGTCTCCATCGCCGGCCTCGCCCGCGGCGGCGTCGACGAGGCGCTCACCACCGCCCAGATCAAGGAGCTGCTGCAGGCCCCGCCGCAGTGGCTCGTGCAGGAGCGCGCGACGCAGGCCGAGGTGCGCGAGGAGCAGATCCGCGTGAAGAACCGCGACGCCGGCCGCGCCGCCATGGCCGCCGAGCGCGAGCGCCAGGACGGTGCAGGCGGCGCGCGCCGCTGAGCCGACCCGCACCCTCCCGCTCCCGGGTCCGCCGGCCCTGAGCGGATGGTCCCGGGGATCCCGCCGCCGCGATCGCGGCCGCGCGTGAGACCCTGATGCGGTGACCCGCACGAACGACACGGCCCGCCGCCGCCACGCCGCCGACGACGGATCCGTCGAGCCGGATCCCGGGACCGCCCTCCCCGCGCCGATCACCGGATCCCGCGTGCCCGGCACCGTCGGCTCCATCGTCGTCGCGGCGCTCGTCACGGCCGTCTACGTGCTCTACTCGGCGCTCGAGTGGCGCCGCTTCACCGTCAAGTCGTGGGACCTCGGCATCTTCACGCAGCTCGCGCAGGACTACTCGCGCCTCCAGGCGCCGCTCGTCTCCATCAAGGGCGACGGCTTCAACCTCATGGGCGACCACTTCCACCCCATCCTCGTGCTGCTCGGCCCGGTCTACGCCGTGTGGCCGCACGCGTTCGCGCTGCTCGTGGTGCAGGCCGTCCTCATCGGGATCTCGGTGGTGGGCATCGGCCGCATGGCGGGCCGCGTCGTCGGCCGGTGGGGCGCGATCGTCGTGGCCGCCGCCTACGGGCTGAGCTGGGGGATCCAGGGCGCGGTCGCGTTCCAGTTCCACGAGATCGCGTTCGCCCTGCCGCTGCTGGCCTTCGCGCTCGACGCCGTGATCGCCCGCCGCGCGCTCGCCGCCGCCGCGTGGGCGGTGCCGCTCGTGTTCGTGAAGGAGGACCTCGGCCTCACGGTCGCGGTGCTCGGCGCGATCATCGCGCTCACGATGGACCGCCGCATCGGCGTCGCGCTCGCCGGCTGGGGCGTCGCGTGGTTCGTGCTCGCGACCACCGTGATCCTCCCCGCCTTCAACCGCGAGGCCCGCTGGGACTACGCGTCCAAGCTCGACGCGGGCGGCGCGCTCGCGGATCCCCTCGGCACCGTCGCCGGGCTCTTCGTCGCGCCGAAGCTCGAGACGGTGGCCTTCCTGATCCTGGCGGGCGCGCTGATCGCCCTGCGCTCGCCGCTCCTCCTCCTCGTGGTGCCGACGCTCGCCTGGCGCTTCCTCTCGCCGACCGAGGCGTACTGGGCGCCCGGCTACCACTACGACGCGGTGCTCATGCCGATCGTGTTCGCCGCCGCCATCGACGGCATCGTGCGCGCTCGCCGGGGCCGGCAGCACTGGCTCGCCATGGCGTCGCGCGCGACCGTGCCCGTGCTCGCGGTCGCGGCGATCGCGCTCTTCTCCCGCTCGCCCATGGTGGACCTCACGAAGCCGGCCATCTGGCAGCCGGCGCCGCGGGCCGCGCAGGCGCAGGCCGCGCTCGACCAGGTGCCGGCGGGTGCGAGCGTCCTCAGCGACATCGGCCTCATGTCGTACCTCGTCGACGACCACGAGGTCTTCTGGCTCGGCAACCCGGGCAACCCGGCGCCGCAGTACGTCGTGATCGACAGCCTCGGCGGCGGCCTCGGGCAGGGCGCGCTCAACGCGGACCAGTACGGCGAGGCGACGCAGGCGGGCACGACGTACGAGATCGTCTACGCCGACGCCGGGTACCAGGTGGCGCGGCGCACCCAGTAGGACGCACGGGCCCAGCCGCGCGGATCCGGTCGGCCGGGCGGACCCGCCGCACGCGCGGAGGCCGGGCGCTCCCCCGAGCCGCCCGGCCTCCGCGTGCGCGCGCTCCCGCGGGAGCGCTCCCGATCAGATCGGGATCACCGCCGTGAGCACGCCTACGGCGAGCATCGCGAGCGACACGAGCACCGCCCGCCACAGCACCTTGCGGTGGTGGTCGCCGAGGTTCACGTCCGCGAGCGACACGAGCAGCAGGATCGCCGGCACGAGCGGGCTCTGGAGGTGCACGGGCTGCCCGGTGATGGACGCGCGCGCCATCTCGACGGGGTCGATGCCGTAGTTCGCCGCGCTCTCCGCGAGCACCGGGAGCATGCCGTAGTAGAAGGCGTCGTTGCTCATGAAGAAGGTCATCGGGATGCTGAGCACGCCCGTGATGACCGCGAGACCGGGGCCGAGCGCGTCCGGGATGATCGTGACGAGCCAGGCCGACATCGCCGAGACCATGCCCGTGCCGTTGAGCACGCCGATGAGCACACCGGCCGCGAGCACCATCGACACGACGCCGACCACGCTGGGCGCGTGCGCCGCGATGCGCTCGCCCTGGTGCTTGAGGTCGCGGAAGTTGGCGATGAGCGCGATGGCGGCGCCGACCATGAAGACGTAGGCGAGGGGCAGCTGGTCCATGATCAGCAGCGCGAGCACGACGATCGTGAGGCCGAGGTTGAACCAGATCATGCGCGGGCGCAGGGTCTCGCGGTCGGGGTCGAGCATCGTCGTGCCGAGCGTGGAGACGGCGGCCGTCTCGGCGCGGACGAGCGCCGGGGCCATCGTGATGAGGCCGCCGCGCGGGGTCGCGGGGGCGCCGCGACCTGCGCGCCACCAGCCCGAGCCGCCCGCGGACCCGCCGGAGCCGGACCCGCTGCCGCCCGCGGCGTCGAGGCCGCCCTCGGCGCGCGCCTCGCCGAGAGCCGCCAGGCGGCTGCGCTCGCGGAGGCCCATGGTCCAGGCGAAGATCATGACGAGCGCGATGCCCACGAGGAGCGACGGGATCATCGGCACGAAGATGTCGGTCGGCGAGACCTTGAGGGCCGCCGCCGCGCGAACGGTCGGTCCGCCCCACGGGACGATGTTGAGCGTGCCGTTCGCGAGGCCCGCGGTGCAGGTGAGCACGACGGGGCTCATGCCGAGCTTGCGGTAGATGGGCAGCATGGCCGCCGTGGTGACGATGAAGGTCGTGGATCCGTCGCCGTCGAGGGAGACCGCGGCCGCGAGGATCGCCGTGCCGAGCACGATCTTCGCCGGGTCGCCGCCCGCGAGGCGGAGGATGAGGCGCACCAGCGGGTCGAACAGGCCGACGTCGATCATGATGCCGAAGTAGATGATGGCGAACATCAGCAGCGCGGCCGTGGGGGCCAGGTCGCCGAGCGCCTCGATGACCATGTCGCCGATGCCGAGCCCGGCGCCCGCGAAGAGGCCGAAGATCGTCGGGACGAGGATGAGGGCGACCATGGGCGTCAGCCGCTTGGTCATGATGAGGGCCATGAAGGTGAGGACCATGGCGAAGCCCAGGAATACCAGCACGCGTGACTCCTTCGTCGGTGGGCGGGACGCCCGGCTGAACACCACACGCTAGGTGGGCGTCCGCGTCCCGTCGCGCTTGTGCCGCTTCATCGCGATAGTGCACGTAGACGACGTTCTGCGCATTATTCTCAGTGGGTGGGAGAGGCGACGGGGCGAGGCCGGGCGGGGCTCGACTTCGCGCGCCGCACCCTCGTCCTCCAGCTGCTCGTCGTGCTCGTGGTGGTGGGGATCGCGACCGTCGCCTACGGCCTGCTGAGCTCGTCCGAGAACCGCGAGGAGGCGCAGGCGACGGCGCTCGCGATCGCGCGGACGGCCGCAGAGGATCCGGCGCTGCGGGCCGCCGTGACGGCCGAGACCGCGGATCCCGGGGTCGCCACCGCGTCCGACCTCGCCGACGGGCCGGTGCAGCTGACGGCCGAGGCGGTGCGCGAGCGGACCGGCGCGCTGTTCGTCGTGGTGACCGACGACCGGGGGCTGCGGCTCGCTCACCCCGACGCGTCCGAGCTCGGGCAGCGCGTGAGCACGGATCCGACGGTCGCGCTCGCGGGGCGCGAGGAGGTGACGTGGGCCACCGGGACGCTCGGGGAGTCGGCGCGGGCGAAGGTGCCGGTGCGGGCGCTGGCGGACGCGGGTGCCGGCGACGGCGGTGGTGCGTCCGGGGACGACCGCGTCGTCGGCGAGGTCAGCGTCGGCTTCGCGGCGGCCACGGTGCGCGACTCCATCGGCGTCGACGTCGCCGCCATCGCGGTCGTCGCCCTGCTCGCGCTCGGAGTCGGGGCCGTGGCCAGCGGGATCCTCTCGCGGCGGCTCGCGCGCCTCACCCTCGGCCTCCAGCCGTCCGAGCTCGCGGGCCTCGTGCAAGATCAGGCGGCCGTCCTCTCCGGCGTCGGCGAGGGCGTCCTCGGCATCGGACCCGACGGGCGGGTGACCGTCTGCAACCCGCGGGCCGCCGCGCTGCTCGGCCTCGTGGATCCCGTCGGCCGCACGCTCGCGGACCTCGGCGTCGCGCCCGTGCTGCGGGACGCGGTCGCCGGCGCGCAGGCCGGTGCCGCCGCCGGATCCCCGTCTCTCCGGGCGGTGGTCGACGACCGGCTCCTCTTCGTCGACGTCGCGCGCGTCGACCGCGACGGGCGCGATCTCGGCACCGTGATGGTGCTGCGCGACGAGACCGACATCGAGGCGATGAGCCGTCGCCTCACCGCCGTCACCGCGATGTCCACGGCGCTCCGCGTGCAGCGGCACGAGTTCGCGAACCGGCTCCACGTCGTGCGCGGCCTGGTCGCGACCGGCCGGGTCGACGAGGCCGACAGCTACCTCGCGGGCGTGCTCGAGCAGGGGCCCGTCGCGTTCCCGACGGTCGACGCGGGGCTCGTCGACGAGCCCTACCTGCAGGCGTTCCTCGGCGCGAAGGCGATGGAGGCGGAGGAGCGCGGCGTGGCGCTGCGGGTCGGGCCCGGCACGCTCGTGCGCGGGATCCTCGTGCGGCCCGAGGAGGTCACGACCGTGCTCGGCAACCTCGTCGACAACGCGATGCACGCGGCCGTCCGCGGATCCCGCGCCGACAGGTGGGTGGAGGTGGAGGCGCTCGACGACGGGGCCGACCTGCACATCGCGGTGTCGGACTCGGGCGACGGGCTCGCCGCGTCCGACGCCGGCCGCGTGTTCCAGCGCCGGCCCGACGACGTGGACGGGGCCGCGGAGGCGCTCGCGGCGAGCGGGGGAGCGGATCCCGCGCACGGCCTCGGATTCGGCCTGCCGCTGGTGCGCGACATCGCCCGGCGCGACGGCGGCGACGTATGGGTCGCGGATCCCGGCGGCCCGCCGCCCCACGCGGAGGCCGGCGCGGTGTTCTGCGCGCGGCTCGCGGGCGTGGTCGAGCCGCCCGACGCGGATCCGCCCGCCCCCGCCCCCACCGACGACACCTGGACCGACACCGACCCCCACGGAGCCCGCGCATGACCGATGACCTCACCGTCCTCATCGTCGACGACGACTTCCGCATCGCCCGCCTGCACGAGGGCATCGTGGAGCAGGCACCCGGGTTCCGCGCCGTCGGCACCGCGGGCAGCGTGCGGGCGGCGCTCGCCGTGCTCGACACGTCCCGCCCCGACCTCGTGCTCCTCGACGCGTACCTGCCCGACGGCAGCGGCATCGACCTCGTGCGGCGCATCGAGCCGGACGTGATCCTCGTCACGGCCGCCGACGACCCCGCCACCGTCCGCCGCGCCCTCCGCGGCGGAGCCGTCTCCTACCTCGTCAAGCCGTTCGCGCCCGAGCTGCTCACCGCGCGCCTGGCCGCCTACGCGGCCTTCCGCGCCGGGCTCGCGAGCGACCGCCCGCTCGACCAGGCCGGCATCGACCGCGCCATCCACGCGCTGCGGCCCGGCCGGGTCTCGGCGCGCGAGCGGCCGGCGACGGAGCAGGCCGTGCTCGACGCCCTGTCCGCATCCGACGCCGAGCTCAGCGCCCCCGACATCGCCGAGCGCGTGGGCGTCTCCCGTGCCACGGCGCAGCGCTACCTCGGCGCCCTCGCCCGCGACCGCGTGGTCGACGTGCAGCTGAACTACGGATCCACCGGCCGCCCGGAGCACCGCTACCGGATCCTGCGGCCGCGGTGACGTCGCCGGTCGGACGTACGCTCTCCCGATGACCTCCCCGCTCGACCGCCCCGGCTGGCACGCGCCCAGCGCCGTCTCGCTCGCCGACATCAGCAGGTCCGCCGTGGCGCGCTGGCTCGACGCATACGTCGCCGCCTGGCGGTCCTACGAGCCCGCCGACATCGCGGCCCTGTGGTCGGAGGACGCGGTGTGGCACTACCCGTTCGAGATCCGCGCGACGGGACGCGCCGCCATCGTCGCGGAGTGGATGGCCGAGCGCGACGCCTTCGTCGGCGAGCGCTTCGAGGCCGAGTACCACCCTGTGGTGGTCGAGGGGCACACCGCGGTCGCGCACGGGCGCACCGTCTTCCTCGCGTCGGATGGCGACGAGGTCGTCACGGCGTACGACAACATCTGGTTCCTCCGGTTCGACGCCGACGGCCGGTGCACGGAGTTCCACGAGTGGTACGCCGGCCGCCCCGAGGACGAGCCGGACCGCGCCGTCCCGCGCCGATGACCGTCCGCGAGCGGGTGTCGCGACCGTAGGCTCGACGGATGTCCGACGCTGACGCCCAGGTGATCCGCTTCCACCGGAAGCACCACGACGCGATCGTGAGCGGCGAGAAGGTCACCACCGTCCGCTTCGGCGAGCGCCTGCGGGTCGGGCCGGCGACGTTCGTCTTCGACGAGCACCCCACCGCGGTCCCCCTCGCCGGACGGGTCACCTCGGTGCGGCGGCACCTCCTGGCGGATCTCACGCCGGCGGACGCGCACCAGCCGCCGGACACGGACATGGCCCTGTTCGCCGAGCAGCTCCGCGAGAACTACTACCCGACCATGCCGGCGTCCGCGGCCGTCGTGGTCGCGGAGATCCAGCTCGAGGGCGTCGCGCCCGTCGGCTGAGCGGGGCGCGCGCGACGCGACGGACGGCCCACCAGCCGACACACGGAGAGCGGATCAGCTCCCGACGACCACCGGCAGCGGCACCTCGTCGGCCGCGAGCTCCTCGCTGGTGGATCCGAGGACCTCGCGGACGGACGCGCGGATGATCGCGAGACCCTCCTCGACCTGCTCGTCGGTGATGGTGAGCGCGGGCAGCACCTTCATGACCGTGCCGCCGGCGCCGCTCGTCTCCATGAGCATGCCGCGCTCGAACGCCGCCCGGCAGACCGCGCCGGCGAGCTCGCCCGAGGGGAACTCGATGCCGCGCGCGAGGCCGCGGCCGCGCACCTTCAGCTGCATCTCCGGCGCGGCGTCGGCGGCGATCTCGGTGAAGACCTCGTGGATCCGCTCGCCCTTGCGCAGCGTGGACGCCTCGAGCTCGCCGTCGGCCCAGTAGAGCCGCAGCGCCTCGGCACCCGTGAGGAACGCCGGCGCGATGCCGCGGAAGGTGCCGTTGTGCTCGCCCGGCTTCCACTGGTCGAGCTCGGGCTTGAGCAGCGTGAGCGCCATGGGCAGGCCGTAGCCGCCGATGGACTTGGAGAGCGTGACGATGTCGGGGACGATGCCGGACTCCTCGAAGCTGAAGAACCCGCCGGTGCGGCCGCAGCCCATCTGCACGTCGTCGACGATGAGCACGATGCCGTGGCGGGTGGTGAGGTCGCGCAGCTTCCGCAGCCACTCGGGCGTGGCGACGTTGATGCCGCCCTCGCCCTGCACGGTCTCGACGATGACGCCGGCGGGCGTGTCGACACCCGAGCCCGAGTCGTCGAGCAGCTTCTCGAAGTACGCGAGGGTGTCGGTCTCGCCGCCGAGGTAGCCGTCGAACGGCACCGCGACCGCGTGGTGCAGCGGGTGGCCCGCCCCGCCGCGCTTGAGCGCGTTGCCGGTGACCGAGAGCGCGCCCTCGGTCATGCCGTGGAACGAGTTGGTGAAGTGGACGATCGTGGTGCGGCCGGTGACCTTGCGCGCGAGCTTCATGGCGGCCTCGACCGCGTTCGCGCCGCCCGGGCCGGGGAACATGATGCGGTAGTCGAGCCCGCGCGGCTGGAGGATGACGTCCTGGAAGGTCTGCAGGAAGTCGCGGCGGGCCTCCGTGAACATGTCGAGGGAGTGCGTGACGCCGTCGCGGAGGATGTAGTCGACGAGCTTCTGCTTCAGGCCTGCGTTGTTGTGCCCGTAGTTGAGCGCGCCGGCGCCCGCGAAGAAGTCGAGGTAGCGGTCGCCGTCGGCCGTGAACATCTCGCTGCCCACCGCGCGGTCGAACACGACCGGCCAGCCGCGGCTGTAGCTCCGGACCTCGGACTCCATCTGCTCGAAGATCGTCATGCCGTGTCGCTCCTTGATGCTCATCGGCGACCTGGGTCGATCGCCGCACGTCGGGCGGGCTCGTGGCTCCGGGCGACGGGGAAGGCGCTGCGATGCGCAGCGCCTCCATCGTCGCACCTCCTCCCGACATCGCCGGAATCCCTCGCCCGGGGGATCCTCTGTAGGGTCGCGACATGGCCGCATCCGGGGACGTCGATCCGCTCCGGGCCCCGGGGACCGCGATGCTCGACGTCGGCGGCCGGCGGGTGCGGCACCGCGTGACCGGCTCCGGGGATCCGCTCCTCCTGCTGCACGGCATCGGCCGCAGCCTCGAGGACTGGGACGAGCAGCACGCCCGCCTCTCCGCCGGGCACGAGCTGCACAGCCTCGACCTGCCCGGGTTCGGCTGGTCGGATCCCGTCGTCGGAGCGACCACGCTGGAGTCGCTGGCCGACGCGCTGCCCGCGTACATCGACGCGGCGGGCGTCGCCGGTCCCGTGACGGTCGTCGGCAACTCGCTCGGCGGCGCGGTCGCGATGACCCTCGCGACCCGGCACCCGGATCGCGTGCGGGCGCTCGTGCTCGCGGACAGCGCGGGCTTCGGCCGGCAGGTGACCGTGGGCCTCCGGATGCTCGCCTTCGACCCGCTCGCGACGCTGCTGATGCGCCCGACGCCCGGCAACTCGCGGCGCTCGACCCGCACGATCTTCCACGACCCCGCGCTCACGACCGACGCGCGCGTGCGGCACGCGCAGGAGCTCTCGGCCCGGCCGACCCACGCGGCGACGATGCTCGACATCGCGCGCGACCTCGGCACGGTGCGCGGCGTGAGCTCGCGCTGGCGCCGTCCGCTCGTGGAGGGCGTGCGGGAGTCGGGCCTGCCGGTGCTCGCGGTGTGGGGCGATCGCGACCGGATCCTGCCGCTTGCGCACCTCGCGGCCGTCGCGCGCGAGCTCCCCGACGCGCGCACCCGCCTCATCCCCGACTGCGGGCACATGCCCCAGATCGAGCGGCCGGACCTCTTCGCGGGCCTGGTCGAGGACTTCCTCTCCGGACTCTGACGCCGCCGGGTCGGGCCGGGGTCGGGCTGGGGAGCGTCCGCGCGGGCCGTCGCCCTGCCACCTACCGTGGCCCCATCGCGCGGGACCTCCTCGCCTCGATCCTCGGAAGGGCGCCGCATGGGCCTCGCTCCCCACCGCATCCGCACGCTGCTGGTCGACGGGCTGCTCGTCGTCGCCGTCCTCGCCTCCGTGGTCACGCTCGCCGCGGCGCCGCCGGGGGCCGCGTCGGTCGCGTCGGCGGGCGACGCGGGATCCGCCGTGCTCGGCGACCGGCGGGTCGTCGGGGAGCCGGCCGCGCCGACCACCACCTGCGCGACCGTCCCGGCCCAGGTGGCGATGGCGCAGCGGCAGGCATCCGCGGACGACGAGGCGCACGCCCCGGACACCGCGCGCATCCAGGCCGCGCTCGACGGGTGCGCGGGTTCCGGCGGCGCCGTCGTCCTCGCGGCCTCGAGCACCACGGCGGCGTTCCTCAGCGCGCCGATCACCGTGCGCGCCGGCGAGGTGCTGGTCCTCGATCCCGCCGTCGTGCTGCACGCCTCCCGCGCCGCCGCCGACTACCAGGTGGCGGGCCGGGCGACGTGCGGCACCGTCGGCGGCGCCGGGAACGGCTGCCGGCCCTTCATCAGCCTCTCGTCGCACTCCGGGCTCGCGTCGAGCGCGGCGACCGGGCTGAGCCGGGGCCGGGTCGACGGCCGGGGCGACCTCCCGATCCTCGGCGGGACCGCGAGCTGGTGGCAGGTCGCGGCCAGCGCCAAGCAGGCCGGCAAGCAGAACGTGCCCCGGCTCGTCGCCGCGACGCGGGCGGACGACGTGACGCTCCACGACGTGGACCTCGTCGACTCGCCCGGCACGCACGTGTCCTTCGACCACGGCGACGGCCTCACCGTCTGGGGCGTGCGGATCCGGACCCCCGCCGGCGCCCGCAACACGGACGGCATCGACCCCGCCGGCGCGACCGACGTGACGATCGCCCGCTCGTGGATCAGCGCCGGCGACGACGGCATCGCCGTCAAGGCGGGCACCGCGGCGTCGGCGCACATCAGCGTCCTCGACGACCACCTCTTCGGCACGCACGGCGTCGCGATCGGCAGCGAGACGCAGGCCGGGGTGAGCGACGTGCTCGTCGCCCGCGTCACCGTCAGCGGACGGGACGCCTTCGGGGCGCTGAGCGTCGCGGCCGGTGGCATCCGCATCAAGAGCTCCGCCGTGTCAGGCGGCCTCGTGCAGGACGTCGAGTACCGCGACGTGTGCGTCGACGAGGTGAAGTACCCCCTGGCGTTCGATCCCCGCTACTCGTCGGCGGTCGGCACCTCCATCCCGACGATGACGGGGATCGTGGTGGACGGCTTCCGGGCGATCCGGTCGCTGCACCTCGCGTCGTCGGAGCTCGACGGGTACGACGCGGCGCACCCGCTGGGCCTCGCGCTCCGCGGCACCGCGGTGGACTCGGCGCGCGTCGACATGGCGGCGGCCGACATCACGACGGCGGGCGCGACCTTCGGGGGCGTGCCGCTCGCATCCACCGCGTCGGACGTGCGCGTGACGGCGGGGCCGGACGCCGGGGATCCGCCGACCTGCGCGTTCCCGGCGTTCCCCGACCTCTGAGGGAGCGCGCCCGTCGGGGCCTAGGGGCGGTCGGCGTCCGCGTCGGCGTCGTCCGCGTCCGCGTCGTCCGCGTCGGCGGCGGGAGCGCTCGCCTCGGCAGCGGCGGCCGCGTGCCGACCCGCGGGCGAGAGCACCTGCTCGTGGCGCGCGGCGAGGGCCTCGAGGCCGTCGTGGGCGGCGACGCGGACGGAGGTGTCGGGATCCGTGAGCGCGCGACGGATGACCTCCTCGTCGGACGGACCGCCGACGGCGCCGAGCGCGCGGAGGGCGGCGCCGCGGACACGGGCGTTCTCGTCGGTGACGAGCACCGTGAGGGCGCGCACGAGCGGCAGCTGCCGGGTCGCGACGACCTTCGCGCACGCCTCGCGCACGCGCCAGGCGCGGTTCGTGAGGTTCTTCTCGACGACCTTCGCGGCCTCGGGCGTCCAGGCGTAGAGGAGCGCGCGGGCACCCCACGCCTCGGGCCAGTAGAGGGGAGGGGCGCCGTTGAGGATCCCGCGGGCGTGGCGCCCGCCGACCAGCAGCAGGAAGTCGTCGCCCTCGTACAACCCGTCCAGCAGGCCCATCGCCCGCAGGGCGACCTCCCGCTCGCTCGTGCGCGACACCGCGTCGCTCATGCGCGTCGCGAGGGAGTCCTCGCGACGGCGGGGGTCATCTCCGTCAGCCATGCCGACAACCGTATCGGCTGCGACGGGCCGGCCCCGCCGCCCGGAGCGGCGGGACCCGCGGATCAGCCGGCCTGCGTGTTGAAGAGCAGCCCCAGCAGGTAGGTGGCCCCGGCCGCGCCGAACCCGATGAGCAGCTGGCGTCCCGCGCGGCGCAGCGGCGGGCCGCCCGAGAGGAGGCCCGTGACCGCGCCCGTGATCGACAGCGCGATGGCCACGAGCACGCACGCGAGGGCGAGCGCCGCGAGGCCCTGCAGCCCGAAGAGGTACGGGAGCACCGGGATCACGGCGCCGGACGCGAAGAAGCAGAAGCTCGAGATCGCCGCGCCCCAGGCGGTGCCGACGCTCTCGTGGTCGTCCTCCGAGGCGGCGACGCCCGCGATGCTGACGGGGATCGGCCGGGTCTCGGCGGCCAGGTCGCGCAGCACCTCGTCGGCGTGCGTCAGCGCCTCCTCCTCGGTCATGCCGCGGGCGCGGTAGACGAGGGCGAGCTCGTTGGCGTCGACGTCGAGGTGGGGGAGGGCGTCGCGCGTGCCCGGATCCGGGGCCGACGCCTCGAGCAGCTCGCGCTGGGAGCGCACCGACACGAACTCGCCCGCGCCCATCGAGAGCGCACCGGCGAGGAGGCCAGCGAGGCCCGTCGCGAGGATCACGGCGTTGGGCACGCCCGTGGCCGTGATGCCGAGGACGAGCGCGAGGTTGCTGACGAGCCCGTCGTTGGCGCCGAACACCGCGGCGCGGAACGTGCCCGACAGGCGCATGCGGCCGCGGGTCGCGAGGCCGCGCACGACCTCCTCGTGCACGCGCTCGTCGGCGGCCATGGCGTCGGTCGCGTCGGCGTCGTCCGCGTAGGGCGAGCGGCTCTCGGCGCGCTGCGCGAGGGCGAGCACGAAGACGGATCCGAAGCGGCGGGCGAGCAGGCCGAGGATCCGTGTGCGGATGTCGCCGCGGACGGGCTTGCCGACGCGGTCGCCGAGCAGCTCGATCCAGTGGTCGGCATGGCGACCCTCGGCCTCGGCGAGGGCGAGCAGGATCTCGCGCTCCTCGCCCGTGCGGCGACCGGCGAGGTCGCGGTAGACGGCGGCCTCGGCGCGCTCGTCGGCGAGGTACTGCCGCCAGCGGCGCACCTGGGCGGGCGTCGGATCGGGCGTCGGGGCAGGGGGCATGGATGTCATGGGTCCTCCGGTCGGGCGACGGCCGGGAACCTGAGAGGGTCTCCGGCCGACGCGACGGCGCATCGTGCGCCTGTCGTTCGTCTGGCCGAAGGTCTCGTCCGCCCGCCGCTCGTGCTCGTGGCGGGTGATGCACCGGGCCCGGGGGCCAGCATGTCGACGCATCGCCGTCCGGCTAGGAGGCCGGGGGGACTACTCCCCTTCGAGAGGAGACCCTAGCGCACGGGTCCGAGCGGGCCGGGTGGCCCCGTCGCTCAGGCCGCCGGCAGCAGCACGATGACCAGCGGCAGCACGGGGAGCGCGCACGCGACGGCGCACAGCAGCCGCAGCGCGACGCGATGCCCGCCGCGGGGGTGGCGCATGCGATCGGCGCGGAGGGCGGAGAGGCCGCCGTCGGGATCCAGCTTGCGGAGGGCCGAGGCGACCGTGGCCGGCCCGGCGACGCGGGCCGCGTGGTCGTCGGCGATGAACTCGATGGCGATGGTGGTGGAGAGGGCGAGGCGCTGGCTCGCGGGCAGGGCCGGGAGGATCGCGCGGGAGACCTGCGCGATCCGCACCGCGAGGGCGTGCCGCTGCTCCAGGTGCGCGGTCTCGTGCTCGAGCACGGCCGCGAGCTCGTCGTCGTCGAGGCGGGCGCGCGCCTCGGTGGTGAGGAGGATCACGCCGGTCGCGGGGGAGAGCGCGGCGAGGGGCACATCCGACTCCACGAGGCGCGCATCCCGCCCGGCCACCCGGTACGGCCGTGACGCGAGCAGCAGCGTCGCCACCTCGCCCGCGCGCTGCCTGGCCTCGCGCACCACCCGGCCGCCCTCCTCCACGATGCGGAAGAGCAGCACGCCGAGCACGCCCGCGGCGACGTAGGCCAGCGGGATCGCGGCGACGGGCGCGGTGTCCGCGTCCTGCTGCGGGCCGGCGCCCGCCTGCATCGCCATGCCCTGGTGGATGAGGAGGCCGAGCCCGGATCCGAGGCTCAGCACCGCCGTGACGAGGAACCCGTGCCAGGCCGCGAGCATCGCCACGGGCCGCTGCGCGACGAGCGGCAGGCGGCCGAGGAGGAGCGGCGCAAGGAGCGTGACGGTGACGTAGCACTCGAGCAGGAGCACAGCGCGGACCGTGTCGCTCACTGGTCGCGCTCCGATCGGGTGGTGCGGTGGTGCGCCACGGCCGGTGGTGCGTCGGCCGGTCAGATGGTCTCGGGGAGGGCCTTCGCGTTGTCGATGACCTGGCTCAGCACGGTCTTCAGGCCTTCGAGCTGCTCCTCCGTCATGGAGAGGCGGTCGCGGATCTGCTGCGGGATGGCGACGGCCTTCTCGCGGAGCTCGCGGCCCTGGTCGGTGAGGCCGATCTCCAGCACGCGCTCGTCGGTGGCCCGGCGGACGCGCCACACGTGGCCCATCGCCTCGAGCCGCTTGAGGAGCGGGGACAGCGTGGCGCTGTCGAGCTGGAGCTCGTGGCTCAGGTCCTTGACCGAGCGGGGCCCGCGGGCCCAGAGCGCGAGGAGCACGAGGTACTGGGGGTGGGTGAGCCCCAGCGGGTCGAGGATGGGTCGGTAGAGGGCGGTCACGCTGCGGGCGGCGACGACGAGCGAGTAGCTGACCTGCCTGTCGAGCGCGAGCGGGTCCTGCAGGTCCTGCGGTGTTGACATGGTTCCTCCGCGGGTCATTCTGTCACTCCGTGTTGCTAACCCCTGGGCGATAGGGGGCCGGCGGCCGGATCTGTGGAAAGGCTCCTGCTTGTGAGGGATTCGGAGCGGCGGCCTCAGGCGGTGGGTCGGGCGGCCGTCGGGAGCAGCCGCGCCTCGAGCTCGGCGGCCGTCTCGACCACCGCGATGGTGCCCGCGGCCTCCGCCGGGCTGCCGTAGCCCCAGCCGACCATGACGGTCGGGATCCCGTGGGCGGCCGCGCCGAGGACGTCGTGCTCGCGGTCGCCCACCATCACGACGTTGCCGAGGTCGATCCCGTCCGCGCGCAGTCGGCGCAGGGCCTCCTCGATGACGTCGGCCTTCGCGGAGCGGACCTCGTCCTCGCTCGCGCCGCAGACCTCGGTGAACACGTCGGCGAGGCCGTAGTGGTCGAGCACGCGGCGGGCCTGCGACTCGGGCTTGCTGGTGGCGAGGGAGATGGGGATGCCGGCCGCGTGGATCGCGCGCAGCACCTCGGGGACGCCGGCGTACACCGAGCTGTCGAAGACGCCGCCGCCCGCGTAGCCCTCGCGGTAGTGGGCGAGCGCGCGCTGCTGGGCGACGTCGTCCATGCCGGCGAGGTCGCGGAACGAGTCGAGGATGGGCGGGCCGACGTACTCGAGGAGCTGCGCCGGGCCGGGCACGGGCAGGCCCATGAAGACCAGCGTCTTCGCGAGCTGCGCGGTGATGCCGGGGGCCGAGTCGGTGATGGTGCCGTCGAGGTCGAAGAGGATGCAGCTCCAGGGCGCGGAGCCGACGACGGCGGCGGACGGCGTGGACGTGTCGGGTGCGGTCACGCTGCCACCCTACGAGGGTCGTGCGGGTGCCCGCCGGGAACCCGCACCCTCACTGCTGGGTGAGGCCGTGCTCCGTCTTCTCCCAGTAGTGCGGCCGGGTGAGCAGCTGCCAGAGGCCCTTGTACGCGGCGATGGAGTGGAGGATCCAGTAGACGGGGTTGAGCAGCGACCACAGGATCAGGTGGAACGTGCCGCGCTTGAACGGTCCCATCATCGAGACGTAGACCATGACCCCGTTGCCGATGAGGAAGTTGAACAGGCTCGTCCAGAGCGCCCAGGCCGGGAAGACCGAGGCGAGCACCTCGTTCGGGATCGCCAGCGACGCGATGGTCACCAGGTAGAAGGGGATGACGCCGAGGAACGTGGCCGGCGTCCCGCCGATGAGCAGCGCGAACGACAGGAAGCGCACGATCCCGACCTCGCGGATCAGGGCGACGGGACGGCGGGCGTGCACGAGCGTCGTCTGCATGTACCCCTTGATCCACCGCGAGCGCTGGCGGATGAAGTTCGGGATGGAGGTGTTCGCCTCCTCCATGGTGGTGGAGTTGATGACGCCCACGCGGTACCCGACGGCCGAGGCGCGGATGCCGAGGTCGGCGTCCTCCGTCACGTTGTAGGGATCCCAGCCGCCGAGCTCGACGAGCGCGCCCGTGCGGAAGTGGTTCGAGGTGCCGCCGAGCGGGATCGGCAGCTCCGAGTGGTCGAGGCCCGCGAGCATGTAGTCGAACCAGTACGAGTACTCCAGCGTGAACATGCGCGTCAGCGCGTTCTCGGTCGCGTTGAAGTAGTTGAGGGCGGCCTGCACGCACACCATCTCGGGCCCGCCGCGCTCGAAGGCGATGAGGGCCTTCTTGAGCTGGTCGGGATCCGGCGTGTCCTCCGCGTCGTAGATGACGAGGAACTCCCCCGACGCGAGGGTGAGGCCCACGTTGCAGGCGCGCGGCTTGGTCTGCGGCTGGCCGGCGGGCACGGTGACGATGTGGAAGTGGGCGGGCGGATCCGCGTGGACGATCGCGTCCCGGGTCTCGGAGTCCTCCTCCTCGATGAGGATCAGCACCTCGAGCTTGTGCGCCGGGTAGTCGAGGCCGCCGAGGTTCTCGATGAGCTGGGCGACGATGTTGGCCTCCCGGAACACCGGCACGAGCACCGTGTAGACGGGCAGGTCGGCGTCGTCGAGGCGCGCGACCTCCGCGTCGGTGACGCGCTCCACCACGTCGAAGCGCGCGCCCTGCAGCGCCACCAGGAACTTGAACGTCGTCGCCGCGAGGAACGCGAGGCTCACCACGGAGAGCGCGCCGACGGCGGTCTGCCGCGGCCACACCACCGCCAGGGCGACGATGACGACGGCGGCCACCAGGGCCCCCGCCTTCTGGCCGCGCGAGAAGACGAAGCGGCCGGACAGCTCGGGGTTGCGGCGGAAGAGCCGGTTGGCGGCGTCGTCTGCGACGGCCTCGCCGAAGAGGCGGAGGACGGCGTCCTTGAGCTCCCACGCGTCGACGAGCGTGACCGCGATCGGCCCGCCCAGCTCCTCGGCCAGCGCGGCCTCGAACCCCGGATCCCGGCGCCGCTCCTCCGCGGCGACGAGCTGCCGGCCGTCGTCGAGCCGCCGGACGGGGAGCCAGCCCTCGGCGAGGTAGCGCGCGCGGTCGCCAGGGCGGGCGAGGTCCGGGTCGATGCCGTCCGTCCACGTCGGCTGCGCGATCGTCATCTCAGGCCCACCCGAGGACGCGGGCGATGGATCCCATCCAGTCGAGCACCACGGGCCGGTTGTACGCGGCCGCCCAGGCGATGGCGATCTGCACGGCGGCGACGACCGTGATCAGCACGTCTGCCCGTCGCGTCGTGGCGGCCGGCAGGATCGCCATGCCCATCATCGTCATGATGAAGAAGGTGTTGCCGGCGGAGTTGGCGGGGATCAGGCCGAGGATGTAGCCCGTCAGCAGGCCGAGGAACAGCAGCGTGGAGATGAGCACGGCGCCGGGGCGGCGGACCAGGAGCGCGAGGATCCACCCGGAGATCATCGGCGCGAGCAGCAGGAACCCGTTGAGGGTGGTGACGAGCTGCGGCACGGTCGCCCAGAGCGCGGGGTCGTAGTGGAACTGCGCCTCGATGAACGCGAATGGCCGGTGCAGGAACACGAGCTGCAGGAACGACACGGTGAGGAACGCCGAGAGGGTCGGGAACAGGAGCACGAGGATGTTCGACGCCCGGGCTCCGCGCTCCCCGCGGCGGGCGAGCGAGACCAGCGGCGCGGCGAGCCCGATGACCACGATGTAGACGATGCCGCTCGCGCTCGACAGGGCCGCGAGCGCGAACAGCAGGCCCGCGCGGAAGCCGGCCTGCGTGTTCCGGTAGGCGACGAAGCGCACCATGTTGGTCGCGCCCACGCCGAACGCCGCGACGCCGAGGAACGCCTCGAGGTTGGTGGTCACCATTTGGGCGAACAGCGGGTTGGCAGCGAGGGCCGCCATGAACATGGCGGACTCGACGGGCGGGAAGCGGCGCTGCTGCATCGCCTGGAGCATCTGCTGGAGGAACGGGCCCGCGATGAGCGCGCCGACGATCCCGAGGCCGAGCGTCCCGCCGGGCGTGATGGCCGCGAGGACCGTCCCCACGGGCGGGTAGAGGTCGCCCACCCACGCGGCGTCGGCGCGGGTCCAGTCGATCCGGGCGACCCGCGCGAGGAGGTCGGCGTTCACCGTGCTCATCGCCGGGGGCGTCTGCGCGGTCGCCCGCTCGCCGAGGATCGCGACCACGACGTACGGGAGGGAGAAGAGCAGCCGCAGCAGCCAGCGGTTCCTGCGGCGGCGCGGATACGGGTCGATGCGCACGCGTGCGACGGCCGGTCCCGCTCCCGGTCCGGCACCGGCTCCGGCTGCTCGCGCGGCGGCGCGGGAGGCGGTGGCGTCGATCGTCGTCACGGCGTCGACCCGGCGATCGCCTCGGCACGCCTCACGTCCACCCCCGGCCATGCGGCGATGAGCCGTCGCCCGTCAGACGCTAGGCACGGGCCCGAGCAGTGCACAGCCCCCGAACGGGGACACGTCGCGCGATGGACATGCGGGCGCTCGCGGCGCGGCGGGCCGCGGGGCGGAACGGGTCAGAACAGGCGCGAGTGCCCGTCGTCCATCCCGCGCATGGCGTCGTAGTCGAGGAGGAGGCAGCGGATGCCGCGGTCCTCGGCGAGCGTGCGCGCCTGCGGCTTGATCTCCTGCGCGGCGTAGACGCCCGTGACCGGCGCGAGGTGCGGATCCCGGTTCATCAGCTCGAGGTAGCGCGTGAGCTGCTCGACGCCGTCGATGTCGCCGCGGCGCTTGAGCTCCACCGCGACGGACTTGCCGGACGCGTCGCGCGCGAGGATGTCGACCGGGCCGATGGCGGTCATGTACTCGCGGCGCACGAGCTCGTGGCCGTCGCCCAGCAGGTGGATCTGCTCGGCCAGCAGCTTCTGCAGGTGCGCCTCCACGCCGTCCTTGACGAGGCCCGGGTCGACGCCGAGGTCGTGCGCCGAGTCGTGCAGCACCTCGTGGATGGAGACGACGAGCATGTCGGCCGTCTTCGGCTGCACGACGCGCCAGATCTCGCGGACGCCCGCGAGCGCCTGGTCGTCGTCGGGCTCGACCTCGACGATGGAGCAGGGCGGGCTCATCCAGTTGAGCGGCTTGTAGGAGCCGCCGTCCGAGTGGACGAGGAGGCTCCCGTCGGCCTTGACCATGAGGAGGCGGGTGGCTAGGGGGAGATGCGCGCTGAGGCGGCCGGCGTAGTCGACGGAGCAGCGGGCGATGACGAGACGCACCCGGCGAGCCTAGCCGGGCGTCGGAGGGGTGCGCGTCGCTGCGGGCGCGGCGGCGGCGGGTGCGACGGTCGCGGAGGCCCGGGTCACGGATCCGCGTCCCGCGCGGCGGCGGCCCTGGGAGAGGAGCACGCCGAGGAGCACGAGGACGGCGCCGGCGGGCTCGTTCCAGTGCAGGGTCTCGCCGAGGACGAGGATCCCGAGCGCGACGCCCACCACGGGCGTGATGTACGTGACGGTCGAGGTGGCGGTGGGCCCCCACGCGAGGAGCACGTTCATGTTCCAGAGGTAGGCGAGGCCCGTGCCGACGACGCCGAGCACCACGAGGCTGAGCACGACGGGGAGATCCAGCGACACGGGGCCGGTCGCGAGGAACGGGGTGGCGAGGATCATCGCGGCGGCGCCCATGCCGATCTGCATGAACGCGGTCACGACGCCGGGGATGCCGCGGTGCGTGAGGAAGCGGCGGAGGTAGCCGAACGTGATCCCGTAGCAGAGGGCCGCGCCGAGGCACGCGAGCTGGCCGGCGAGCTCGAGCAGGGGCTGGCCGGACGCGGCGGCCTCCGCGTCCGGCGTCAGTCGCCAGGGGCCGATGATCACGACGACGCCGACGATGCCCAGCGCGATGCCCGCGAGCTGGCGACGGCCCAGCCTCTCGACGCGGAAGGCGAGCGTCGCGAGGAGCGCGGTCATGATCGGCGTGGTCGCGTTGTAGATGCTCGCGACGCCCGACGTGACGTGCTGCTCGGCCCACGCGAACAGCGAGTACGGGATGGCGGATCCCACGACGCCGACGACCGCGAAGTGCAGCCAGACGACGCGCTCCTTCGGCAGCGGCAGCCGGCGCGCGGCGACGATGAGGCCGAGCGCGATCGCGCCGAGCACCAGCCGCGTCCACGAGACCTGGCCGAACGAGACGCCCTCGAGCGCGACCTTCATGAAGAGGAAGCTCGCGCCCCACACCGTGCCCATGGCGGCGAACTGGATCGCGATGCGGCGGCCGCCGGGGAGCCCGGTCGGCGAGGCGGCGGATGCGGGCGCTGGGGTGGGCGCCGGTGCGCCGCGGGGTGTCACGTCGTCACCGTACCGGTGGGGTGCGACGCCGATCAGCCGCGGGAGGCGCGGGGCCGGCCCAGCCGCTCGGCCGGGATCGCCACGAGCAGGACGAGCAGCGCCCACGTGCCGACGCCGGGGATCGCCGCGGCCAGGACGAGGGCGAGCGCCATGAGGCCCGCGGGGATCCAGCGGCGGCGGCGGAGCGAGGCGGTCGCGGCCTCCGCGGCGTCGTCCTCGGCGCCGGCGCGATGGGCGAGCTCGGCGACGATCGCGAGCGAGGAGGTGGCGACGACCATCGTGCCGATGTAGATCACCACGCCGAGCCGGTCCTCGCTCGTCGCGCCCACGATGAGCACCGTGGGCAGCGGCAGGAAGACGATCGCGGCGAGCCAGGCGAAGTTCACCCGCATCATGCCGCGGGTCGCCATCGTGAACCGGCCCCACACGGAGTGGTGCGCCTGCCACAGGCTCGCGATCACCACGAAGCTCAGCGCCGCCGCGCCGAGCGGGGCCGCGTTCTCGCGGAGGAACCCGAGGACGCTGTCGCTGGCGCCGTCGCGCGCCGTGTCGACGAGCGGGAGCACGACGAGCGTGATGGCGATGGCGACGACCGCGTCGCTGAAGGCGACGAGGCGCTCGAGTCCGCGGGCGGTGGGCATGGGTCGATCAGATCACACGGACCGGCCTCACCGACACGTGCGAGCATCGGCCCATGACGACGTCGTCCGCTCCCGTGCTCGTCACGGCGCGGTTCGCGCTCGAGCCGCTCGTGGTCGCGCACGCGCGCGAGATGGTCGCGGTGCTCGCGGATCCGGCGCTGTACCGCTTCACCGGAGGAGAGCCGCCGTCGCCCGCCGCGCTCGAGGTCCGGTTCGCGCGGCAGGCCGCGGGGCGCTCGCCGGACGGATCCGCGCGGTGGCTCGTGTGGGTGCTGCGCGACCGCGGGTCGGGACGCGCGGCGGGGTTCGTGCAGGCGACCGTGACCGGCGAGGCGCCGACGCGGGTGGCGGAGGTCGCGTGGCTCGTGGGGACGGCGGCGCAGGGATCCGGCGCGGCGGCCGAGTGCGCGGCGGCGATGGTCGCGTGGCTGCGGGAGGACGGCGTCGGGATCGTGCGGGCGAACATCCACCCGGACCACGCGGCGTCGGAGGCGGTCGCCCGGCGGCTGGGGCTCGCGCCCACGGACGAGCGCGTCGACGGCGAGGTGCGCTGGGAGTCGCGCGCCGGCTAGCCGCCGTGCGGCGACGGTTCGCCGAGGTCGCGCACCATCCAGACGGTGTCGCCGTCCTCGGGATCCGGCGTGACGCGGCCGCTCTCCGTGAAGCCCGCCTTCTCGAGCACGCGGAAGGACGCGGCGTTCCACCGGCGCACGGTCGACCAGAGCCGTGCGCGGCCCGACGCGCGGGCGGCCTCGACCACGGCGCGCGCTGCCTCCGTCGCGAGCCCCGAGCCGTGCACCTCGCGGAGCAGCTCGAAGGCCATCTCGGGCTCGTCCACGGATGCGCTGCCGACGACGAGGCCGCAGTAGCCGATCGCTCCCGGCTCGTCCCGGCGCTCGATCGCGAGCAGACCGATCCCCGTCCGGAGCGACTCCTCGGCCTGCACCGTGAGGCGGTCGCGCACCTCCTCGCGCGACGGGCGGCCCTCATCGTCGAGGCGTCGCCTCGCGGGGTGGCGGGGATCGCGCTCGGCCCAGAGGCGGTGGACGACGTCGACGTCCGACGGGCCCAGCGGCCGCATCCGGAGGCGGGCGGTCTCGAGGAGCGCGGGCAGCGGGGACGCGGACATGCGTCCACGCTACGTGGCGGGTGCGCCGGGTCGGCGGCGGGCCGCGGCGACCGGATACCCGGCGGATCAGTGGACGGCGAGCTCCACCACGAGGACCGCGACGCCCAGCACCGCGACGCCCGCGAGCACCAGGAGCTTCACGCCGAACGCCACGCGCAGCCGGCGGACCGCGAGCAGCGTCACGATCACCAGCGTCGCCACGAGCACGATCGCGATGATCCGCAGGGCCGTCGCGAGGTCGAGCGCCCCGAGCGCGGAGAGCCCGAGGATCACCATCGGCGCCGGCAGGGCGCCGAGCGAGCTCACGGCGACGTAGAGGATGTGGCCGACGTCCCTGCGGTCCGGCACCTCCCCGTCGCGCACCATCTGCGCGATGTACTCCGCGACCGACACCGCGAGCAGCGTGCCGACGACCGTGAGCAGGAGGGTGAGGGCGGCTCCGCCGACGGTCGCGTGCTCGGCCTCGCGCTCGGTCGCGATGGTGACCGCGAGCGCGGTGAACGTCACGTAGATCCGCTCCTTGAGCGCCTCGGAGCGCTGCTCGGCGTCGGGGCGGCGGCGGTCGCGGCGCTCGGGGGCGGGCTGCGGATGCGGGTCGGTCACGGGATCAGGCTAGGCGCGCCGCGGGCAGGCACCGCCCGCGTGGGAGCATCGGATCCATGCCCGATGCGACCGCGCCCGTCTCCCCACCCGACCTGGCCGCGGCCGCCGGGATGTGGGCCGCGTACGCCGAGGCGCACCCGCAGGCCGCCGCGGCCGGGCGCGAGCACACGGTCGAGCACTTCGGCGACCATGCCCGGCTCGCCGACGAGCTGCTCGGGATCGTGCTCTCCGGTCGGAAGCGCGCCACCGCCGAGCTGGTCGCGGACTTCCTCGCGCGCGGCGACGAGGTGCCGCGGATCGGATCCCACTGGATCGCCTGCGACAGCACCGGGGCGCCGCGCATCGTGATCCGTAGCACCGAGCTCCGCGTCGGCCCCTTCACGAGCGCCGACGCCGCCTTCGCGCACGACGAGGGGGAGGACGACCTCTCGCTCGAGAGCTGGCGCACGCAGCACCGGATCTACTGGGAGCGCGTCAGCGCGGCCCGCGGCGCCGCGTGGTCGGAGGACGACGAGATCGTCTTCGAGCGCTTCGCCGTGGTGTGGCCGCCGGAGCACGCGGACGCGCGGTGAGTCGCGCGTCGCGCCTCCCATCCGCGCGCACATGGGCGCGCCTCTGGTTCGCCGCGCAGGCGCTCGGCGGGGCCGCGTGGTGGATCGCCGTCCCCCTCGTCCCGGCGGTGCGGGTCGCCACGCTCGGGTCGCTGGATCCGCTGCCCGTCGCGCTGCTCGACGTCCCGCTGTTCGTGGTGGGGTCGGCGCTGGCCGCGGCGGGGATCCGATGGGCGGCCGTCGTCGCTTCCGCGTGGACGCTCCTGGTCGCCGTCGCGCTCGCCGCATACGCGACCTTCACGACTGAGGCCGGGATCGGCGTCGTCATCATGGCGGCGGCGGCCCTCGGATCCCTCGTCGCCTGCGCCCTGCTGCTCCTCGGCCGGCTGCCGACCCGGTGGGCGCTGATCGGCCCGTTCGCCGCCCGACCCGCCGACGCGAGCGCCCCCACCTCGCGGCACGTGACGGCGACGGCCCTGCAGATCGCCGTCTTCTGGGGCTCCTTCCTCGTGGTCGCGCCGCTCGGGATCCGCTGGCTGGAGCTGCGCTGGCGGGTGGCCGTGCCGCTGCCGTCGTGGTCGCTGCCCGTGGGGATCGCCGTGCTGGTGATCGCGAGCGCGCTCGGGATCTGGTCGGCCGCCGCCATGTCTACCCGCGGCGGCGGCACCCCGCTCCCGGCGGCGACCGCCACGCGCCTCGTGATCGCGGGCCCGTACCGCTTCGTCCGCAACCCGATGGCGCTCGCGGGCGTGACGCAGGCGGCGGCGGTCGGGCTGATGCTCGGATCCTGGCTCGTCGTCGCCTACGCCGTCATCGGCTCGTCGCTCTGGAACCACGTCGTGCGGCCGGGCGAGGAGGCGGACCTCGAGGCCCGCTTCGGGGATCCGTTCCGCCGCTACCGCGCCGCCGTGCGCTGCTGGGTGCCGACGTTCCCGGGCGTCGCGGCGACGAGGCGGGGACGCTGACGCGGCGACGACGGCGCGGCGACTCGCGGCGTACGCGTGTGATCCGGCCGGCCGATGCCCGGGGCGAGGCGCCGCCGTAGCGTCGAGGCATGCGCTGCCTCCGGCTCCTCCTCGCCTCGGCCCTCGCGGTCGGACTCCTCGCCGGGTGCGCCTCCGTCGCCCGCATCGTGAACGGCTCGCAGACGGTGCGCGAGGAGACGTGGACCCGCTCCGACGGCGCGGAGTGCGCGACACGCTGGAGCCTCGGCGTCATCGACGGGTTCGACCAGCGGGACGGCCCCATCGAGCGGTTCGAGGAGGCGCTCCTCGAAGCGGATCCCGGGGCGGACGGCATCGCGGCGTCCGAGGCCGGTCTCGAGAGCGCCCTCCGGGTCCGCGAGCCGGATCCGTCGCCCGAGGATCTGCTTCGCGTGGAGGCCGACGCGCGGGGTGCCGCCGTCCTCGACGAGGCGACCGCGCGACTCGAGGCGGAGGGGTTCGGAGACGACCTCCCGCGGTTCGAGATGCGGCACGCGACCGCGTGCGGCTGAGCGCCCGCCGCGCCGCCCTGGCCGCCCGCGCACGCGTCCCCGAGGCGGAGGATGGACGCGATGGCTGACACCTTGATCCCCACGACCACCTTCCCCGACGGCCGCAGCGCGGTCGCCCTCGCGCAGGGCACCTGGAACATGGGCGACGAGCCCGCCGCCCGCGCGACCGAGCTCGACGCCCTGCGCGCCGGCCTCGACGCGGGGCTCACCGCGATCGACACCGCCGAGATGTACGGCAGCGGGCGATCCGAGGAGCTCGTCGGCGAGGCGATCGCCGGCCGCCGCGACGAGGTCTTCCTCATCAGCAAGGTGCTCCCGTCGAACGCGTCCCGCCGCGGCACGGGCGAGGCCGCCCGCCGCAGCCTCGCCCGCCTCGGCACCGACCGGCTCGACCTCTACCTGCTGCACTGGCGCGGATCCCACCCGCTCGCCGACACGGTCGCCGCGATGCAGGAGCTCGTGGAGGAGGGCCTGATCCGCGCGTGGGGCGTCAGCAACCTCGACGCCCACGACCTCGACGAGCTGGCCGCGATCCCCGGCGGCGACGCCGTGCAGACCGACCAGGTGCTCTACAACCTCGCCCAGCGCGGGCCTGAGGCCGACGTGATCCCGTGGGCCGGCTCCCGCCGCACGCCCGTCATGGCCTACTCGCCGCTCGACCAGGGACGCCTCGCGACGGATCCGACCCTCGACGACCTCGCCCAGCCGCTCGGCATGAGCGCGGGTCAGCTCGCGCTCGCCTGGGTCGTCCGCCAGGCGCCGCACGTCTTCGCGACCGCCAAGGCCGCGACCGTCGCGCACGTCGCCGAGAACCGCGCCGCGCTCGACCTCGTGATCCCGGACGAGACGCTCGCCGCGCTCGACCGCGCGTTCCCGGCACCTGCGGGCGCGGGTCCGCTCGCGATGTACTGAGGCGCGCGGCGCGGATCACGCCCGCGCGACCCCCGTCACGATCCACCGGTCGCCGCGCGCCCGGAGGCCCAGCGTCAGCGCCCGCGCGCCGATGTAGACGAGGCCGAAGGCGGCCCACAGCGCGAGGAGGGCGGGGGTGCCGGCGACGCGGCCGGTCTCGGTGAGCCAGGCCACGAGGATCAGGGCGGGCGCGTAGATCGCGAGGTTCACGAGGCCCGCGAGGGCGAGGTAGCGGGCGTCGCCGGCGCCGATCAGCACGCCGTCGAGCACGAACACGTAGCCGGCGGCGGGCAGGCCGACGGCGAGCACGAGGGTCACGGCGGTGAGCATGCGGTGGATCCCCGCGTCGCCCGTGAAGACCGGCCCGAGCAGCGGCGAGAGGGCCGCGAGCACGAGGCCGAGGATCACGCCGAGCCCGACGCCCCACTGCACGAGGCGGCGGGCGACGGCCCGGACGCGCGGCACGTCGTCGGCGCCGAGGCCGTGGCCGACGAGCGCCTGGCCCGCGATCGCGAGCGCGTCGAGCACGAACGCCACGGTCGAGAAGAGCGTGAGCGCGATCTGCAGGGTCGCGAGCCCGGTCACCCCGAGTCCCGCGCCCACCGCGACCGTCGCGAGGATCGCCGCCCGGAGCGACGCCGTGCGCACGAGCAGCCAGCCGCCCGACGCCGCCGAGCGCGCGACGCCGCGGATCCCGGGCCGCAGGGTCGTGCCCGTCTCGCGGGCGGCGCGCACGGCGATCACGACGAAGACCGACGCCATGCCCCACTGCGCGACCACGGTGCCCCACGCGGATCCGGCGATGCCGAACCCGAGGCCGTAGATGAGGAGCGCGTTGAGCGCCGCGTTCGCCGCGAAGCCGGAGACCGCGACGACGAGCGGCGTGCGCGTGTCCTGCAGGCCGCGGAGGAGGCCGGTCGCGGCGATGACGAGGAGCATCGCGGGGATCCCGGCGAGCGAGATGCCGAGGTACGTGCGCGCGGCGTCGACCACGGCGGCGGTCGCGGCGGGGTCCGCGTCGGCGCCGCCGGTGTCCGCGAGGGCACGCACGAGCGGATCCGCGAACAGCAGGCCGAGCACCAGCACCACGGCACCGAGGGCGAGCGCGAGCCACAGGCCGTCGATGCCCGCGCGGATCGCGCCCGGCCGGTCACCCGCGCCGAGCCGCCGCGCGACCGTGGGCGTGGTCGCGTACGCGAGGAAGACGAGGAGCCCGACGATCGTCTGCAGGATCACGCTCGCGATGCCGAGGCCCGCGAGCGGCGCGCTGCCGAGGTGCCCGACGAGCGCCGTGTCGGTGAGGAGGAACAGCGGCTCGGCCACGAGCGCGCCGAGCGCGGGCACCGCCAGCGCGAGGATCTCGCGGTCGAGCGGGCGGCGGATCCGCGGGCGGCGCCCGGTGGATCCGCCCTCGGACGCGTCCGTCAGCGGACCGCGTGCGTGAGCCGCTGCACGACCCCGGCGGTCGCGGCCGTGAAGGCGCGCGCGACCTCGGGGTCGAGCGAGGCGAGCGAGATCGGGCCGCGCTCCGCGATGTGCGCGTCGTACGGCACCGTGAAGATCTGGGCCGGGCGGGCGTCGTCGAGGATCCGGTCGATGCGCGCGACGACCGCGGGATCCTCCGGGCGCCCGTCGTGCAGGCGGATGATGATCGCGTTGTCCGCCAGCATCGCCGCGTGCCCGCCGAGCTCGCGCAGGAAGTCGAGCAGCGCCACGGCCTCGAGCACCGCGTCGCCCGCGTTGAGCACGGGGACGACGAGCACGTCGGTGACCTCGATGGCGCCGCGGAAGGCGGACGACGACGGCTGGTTGCCGGAGTCCATCACGCGCATCGCGTAGTACTCGTCGATGAGGCGCGAGACGCCGATGACGTCGTCGCCCGTGAGCTCGCGGCGCGGCCCGACGGATGCGACGACCGAGGCGAAGCTCGTCTGCGGCGCGGTGTAGCCGGCGAGCTGGCCCGCGCTGTGGATCTCGTCGCGGTCGCGCACGAGCTCGCCGAGCCCCCGGGTCGGCTGGCCCTCGGCGCGGTAGCCGAGCGCTCCGGGATCGTCGGTGACCTCGACCACCGCGACGGATCCGCCGCGGATGGAGCCGAGCACGCCGCCGAGGATGAGGGAGGTGGGCGTCTTGCCCACGCCGCCCTTGCGGTTCGCGACCAGCACGCTGACCGCGCGCGACCAGGTGGCCTGGCGGATCACGCGCTCGTCGCCCTGGCGTCGCGCGACCTCCGCGTTCGCGGCGGCCTCCTCGGCGCCGGGGCCGATCTTGAAGACGCCGCCCGTGATGCTGTTCATGAAGCCGCGGAAGCCCGTGCGGGCGACGGCCGGTCCGCGCGGTGCGCGCTGGCCGGTCTGCTCGGGGAAGAGGGTGAGGGCGCTCGTGGCGGCGTCGGCGCGCGGGGTGGAAATGGCGTAGCGCTGCGGATCCGCGTCGGGGAACGCCGTGAGGTCGGTGCCGGGGCGGCGGTCGTCGACGGGCTCCTCGACGTCGTCGGGCGCGGCGGGGAGCGACGCGATCGGGTTCGGCTGGGGCTCCACCGCGGCAGCGGCACGGGCGGGCGGCGCGTCGTCGACGGGCGCGGCGTCGTCGCGCGCGGCCGGGGACTCGGCCGGGGCGGGGCTAGTGCGCTCGGCGTCCGCCGGCTCGGGGCCGGACGACTCCGCGCTCGGGCGCAGCGGCATGCGGAAGGGGTGCGCGTTCACGACGTGCGGCGCCGGGACCGCCCACGCGGATCCGGCCTCGGGGGAGACGACGGCGTCGAAGGGGGTGGGCGCGGCGGCGGGGCGGACACCGTCGGCGTCGTCGTCCTCCGCGGGAGAGGGCACGGCGGCGGCGGCGGGCACGCGGTCCTCGGGATCCACGTCGTCGTCCTCGGCGTCGTCGAACAGCTCGTCGAAGGCGTGCGTGCCGACGATGACCTCCTCGTCGGGCTCGGCGCCGGACGCGTCGGCGTCGCGCACGTCCGCGTCATCGACCTCGGGAGCCGCGGCCTCGACGGGAGCGGCACCGGGGCGCACGCGGTCGGGCCCGAACAGACCGCCCTCGGAGGTGCGCGGCACGGCGGGGAAGGGATCCACCCAGCGGTGCGCGTCGCCCGACGCGTCGGCGGAGCTCCGCTCCATCTCCTGCTGGCGGCGACGCAGCTCCCTGCGGCTGAGGAGGGGAGGCTCGGACGCCCCGCCGTCGCGGTGGCCGGTGTCGTGCGTGTCGTCGGTCATGTGGCTCGCCTTCATCGTCCCCGCCTGCGCGGACGAGGCTACCAGGGGGCGGTCGGGCACCCGGATCCGGCGGACGCCCCCGCGGCCGCGCCCCCGCCGGCGAGGCCGTCTCCCCATGGGGCGGATGCCCGGATCGGCGTCGGTTAGGGTCGGCACGTGATCCCGGAGCCGACTCCCGACCGCCCCGCCGGCGTGCCCGTCCACGCCGCGCCCGCGGACGGCGGCGCCGAGCCCGGCGCGCCCGTCCCCGCGCCCGCCGGCGACCGCTCGGCCGCGGTGTCGTCCGTCGCGACCGAGCTCGGGGCCCTGCTCATGCAGATCCGCACGCTCCGCGTCGAGGAGGCGGCCGCGTTCCACGCCGGCCTCCAGCCCGGCGCGTTCGCCGTCGCCCGGTGGATCCGCACCGACGGGCCCGCGTCCGCCGGCGCCGTCGCCGCCGGCCTCCTCATGGACAAGAGCTCGGTGAGCCGGCACCTGCGCGTGCTGCGCGAGGCCGGGTACGTGCAGGACGAGCCGGATCCCGAGGACCGCCGCTCCACGATCCTCACCCTCACGCCCCTCGCCGAGGAGCGCCTCGCGCAGGTGCGGATGGGCACGCGCGAACGGCTGCAGAACCGCCTCCACGCGTGGGACACCGATGAGGTCGAGCAGTTCGCCGGCCTGCTGCACCGCTTCAACGTGTCGCCGCGCGACCGGCCCGCGGACGCCTGACCCGGCGCCTGGCCGTCTGGCCGCCTTCGCGGATCCACCGCCCGGCGACCTCAACCCGCCTGGTGCACCGCGTAGCTCGCCACGAACCCGAGCACCGTCACCATCCCGGTGAGCGCCTGCGCCTTGCGGAACGCCTCGGGGATCATCGTGTCGCAGATCATCGCGAGGATCGCGCCGGCCGCGAACGCCATCACGACCGACTGCCCGCTCTCCGGCAGGCCGCCGAGAAGCGCGTAGCCGCCGACCGAGGAGAGCGCGCAGACCACGGCGATGGAGGTCCAGAGCCCGAACACGTAGCGCGCGCTGCGTCCGCTCTGCTTCAGATCCGCCGTGCTCGACATGCCCTCGGGGAAGTTCGAGATCACGACCGCGACGAGCACGCCGATGCTCAGCGCCCCGCCGCCCGTGAGGCTGAGGCCCTGCACGGCCGTCTCGGGCACGCCGTCGAGCAGGGCGCCGAGCGCGATGCCCACGCCGGTGCCGCCTCCGCCGCCGGATCTCCCGTGGTGCTTCCGCCGGAACCCGCCGTGCTCGAGGATCTGGTCGAGCACCACGTACACGACCGCGCCGGCGACGAAGCCGCCGAGCGTGGGGATCACGCCGCCGCTCGCCGCCGCCTCGTCGACCAGGTCGAACGACAGCGCCGAGATCAGCACGCCCGCGCCGAACGCCATCACGAGCGCGACGACCTCGCGCGGCACCTTCACGAACCAGGCGACGAGGGATCCGACGACGAGCGACAGCCCGGAGAGCAGGCCGGCGAGACCGGCCAGGAGGAGAGGCGACATGCCCTCGAGGATGCTCCTCGGACGCGGCCCGCGTCACATCGGCCGTGCTCGCGTGATCACCGCCCGTCCGACACCCCCGCGTCACGCAGCGCCAGGTCGGCGAGCTGCCGCACGACACGCGGGTCGCCCGCACGCCAGGCGGCGACCGGATCCGGGTGCGTCCTCAGGAGCGCCGCGGGCTTCCTGGACGAGAGGGCCCGCAGCGCGAGCAGCTCGGTGCCGCCGGGCGTCGCGGCGAGCGAGCGGGCGGCGGCCGCGCGCCGCACGAAGGAGACGCGTCGCAGCAGCCAGTGCCGCACGATGAACGCGATCGGCACGAGCGCCACCAGCAGCCCCAGCACGAGCGCGATGGTGCCGACGAGCGACTGCTGGTCGCGCCCGGCCTGCACGAGGCCCGATCCGATCCCGCTCGCGTCCTCGAACGGCCCGCGCGCGGCGTCCCCCACGAGCGGCAGGCGGCCGAGGGCGTCGGCCGCGTCGGTCATGGATCCGCTGAGCCGCGTGCCCGACTCCTCCATGCTGCGGCCGAGGTCGCCGAGCGGCCGGATGAGCGCGGCCACCGCGATCCCCACCAGCACCGACACGACGATGCCCGCGAGCGCCGCGGTGTCGGCCGCGATCTGCCGGGCGCGGACGAGGGGGAGCGCGGAGTAGAGCTGCATGCGTCCAGCCTGGCCCGCGGGCCGTCCCGGATGCGCCGGGCGGTCGGTCAGCCGGACGCGTCGAGCGCCTCCAGAGCCCGCAGCGCCTCGCGCGCCCGCTCGAGGCGCGCGTCCTCCGGCTCGTCCCACCAGCGCGGGCCGCGCTCGCCGAGGCCGTGCTTCGCGAGGCTCACCCGCTCCCGGGCCGTGGCGATCGCGGCGTCGTCGCCCGCGCGCTTCGCCGTGCGGACCCCCGACCGGCCGCGGCCGAGGTGCGACTCCAGCGCGTCGACCAGCTCGGCCGGCAGCGACGGATCCGTGCGGGGCCAGCGCCGCCCGTCCACGACCAGCCAGCGCTCCGCCTCGATCGCGGCGGCAGACGCCTCGGCGTCGGCGG
This sequence comes from Clavibacter michiganensis, assembly GCF_021216655.1. NCBI lineage: Bacteria > Bacillati > Actinomycetota > Actinomycetes > Micrococcales > Microbacteriaceae > Clavibacter > Clavibacter michiganensis. The sequence goes on along the minus strand of NZ_CP080437.1, from coordinate 2,169,458 downwards.
CAGGATCCTGCGGGCGCTCGGTCATGGTCCCGACGCTAGCCCCGGCCGCGCCGGACGACCGGCCGTCCGCGGCGATCGGCCACTCACGACGACGGGCGCGTGCTCACCCGGCCCCGCGCACGCCCGGCGCACGGACGAGGGCCGGGGCGCACGCACGCCCCGGCCCTCCGATCGGCCCCCCGATCAGCTCGCGGGTCGCCCCGCGAGCAGCTCTCGGCGGCTCAGCCCCGCCACACCTGGATCACCGACGGACGCGGTCCGCGCCAGGCGCCCTTCGGCGGGGTGGCACCGGCGGGCACGTAGTCGGGGAAGAAGGAGTGCTGCTCGGCGAACGAGCCGTCCTCGCCCGGGTGCTGCACCGCGACGAACACCATGCCCTCGGTGTCGTGCACGACGGGCCCGCAGGTCTCCGCCTCGGTGGGCACGGAGAGGAACTGCTGCACGTGCCCGCGCTCGGTGCCCTCGACGGGGACCTTGAACAGGCCGTCGTTGAGGCCGATGGTGCTCGGGGCGCCGTCGGTGGAGATCCAGAGGTTGCCCTCGGAGTCGAACGCGACGTTGTCCGGGCAGCTGATGGGCGAGACCTTGTCCTTCGGGAAGCCCGAGAAGTAGGTGGACTCGTTCTTCGCCGGGTCGCCCGCGACGAGCAGCAGGTTCCACGTGAAGGTGGTGGATCGGGCGTCGCCGCCGTCCTCGGTGATCTCCACGATGTGGCCGTCGCGGTTGGTCGTCCGCGGGTTCATCTCCGTGGCGCCCTCCTTGCCGGCCTTGCCACGGTCGGTGTTGTTGGTGCAGGCGACGTAGATCTTGCCGGTGACGGGGCTGGGCTGGACGTCCTCGCAGCGGTCCATCTTCGTGGCGCCGGCCGCGTCGGCGACGAGGCGCGTGTGCACGAGCGCCTCCTCGGTCGTGAATCCGGGGACCTGGCAGACGCCGTCGATCACGAGCGGGATCCACTGGCCGATGCCGTCGAACGAGCCGTCCGACGGGACCTGGCCGGTGCCCGTGATCTCCGCGACGGGCGAGTCGCCCGTGAAGCGCGCCACGTAGAGCGCGCCGCGCGTGAGCAGCTGCTTGTTCCGCTTGCGGTCCTGGCGCGTGGTGCCGGTGACCATCGTGTCGTGCGAGACGAACTTGTAGAGGTAGTCGAAGCGCTCGTCGTCGCCCATGTACGCGGCGACGTGGCCGCTCTTCCCGAGGATCACGTTGGCGCCCTCGTGCTTGAAGCGACCGAGCGCGGTGTGCTTCACGGGCGCCTCGCCGGGCTCGAACGGGTCGACCTCGACGATCCAGCCGAAGCGGTTCGGCTCGTTCTCGTAGCCGGCGGTGCGGGCGTCGAAGCGGGGGTCGATGGCCTCCCAGCCGCGGGTCGTCGCCTTGTCGGCGAGGCCGTAGCGCTTGTCCGAGACGCTCGTGCCCGCGGTGCGGAAGTAGCCGTTGAAGTTCTCCTCGCCGGAGAGCACGGTGCCCCACGGGGTGGTGCCGCCGGCGCAGTTGCCGAGGGTGCCGAGGATGCGCGTGCCCTTGGGGTCGTCCTTGGTGCGCAGCGACGCGGATCCCGCGGCCGGGCCCGACACGGAGAAGGGCGTGTCCGCGGTGATGCGGCGGTTGCGGTGGTGGCCGATCGTGTAGGTCCACGGCTGGCCGACGGTCTTGCGGCGGAGCGCGACGACGGACATGCCGTGCGAGGCCTTGCCGATGCGGCGCTGCTCGGCGAGCTCGGCGTCGTCGGCCGCGGGCGGGAACATGATGTTCTCGTTCGTGTACTCGTGGTTGGCGACGAGGAGCGCCTCCTTGTTCCGCGAGTTGATCGGGATGATGTCGAGGTAGTCGTTGTTGTAGCCGAACTGGCGCGACGCGAGCTTGGCCGTCTGGTTGTCGGCGTCGAAGTCGTCGGCGTAGCTGAAGAGCGGGTCGCCCCAGCGGATGATCGGCTGCCAGCGGTATCCGGTGGGGACGGTGAACTGGTCGACGGCGGCGTCGACGGGCGTGATCGCCGTGAAGGGCAGGTTCGACGCGGCCTGCGCGGCGGCGGCCTCGGCGCCGGGGGCCGCGGCGTTCTGGGCCACGAGGATCGCGAGGGCACCGGCGCCCGCGCCGCCGAGCAGCGTGCGGCGCGAGAGGGCGCGGCCGGCGATGTCGCGGAAGTAGGAGTTGTCGGTGACGTTCGGGACGGGCTTCGTGCACGCGTCGTCGCACTTGAGGTGGCAGGTGACGGTGCTGCGCTTGCCGCGGGCGTGCGGGTCGCGGGACAGGATCGGCAGCAGCCGGTGGTGGTTCTCGCGGGTGAGGGTCATGTGGGGTCTCCATCGATCTCGGGCGTCTCCACCCGGGGCGGCGGACGCATCACGCCTGAAAGGTATTGGCGCCCCCGGGCGCGCCCCCGACCCCCGGGTGGACGCGCGGTGAACCCGGGATGGACGGATCGCGCGGGCGTACCGTCGAGGAGCGGCGCGGGTCCGCGTCGCCTCAGACCCGAGAAGGATCCCCATGGCCAGGTTCGACACGAAGACCGCGCTCGTGACAGGCGGAGGCAGCGGCATCGGCGCCGCGATCTCCCGTGCGCTCGCCGCGGAGGGCGCGTCGGTCGTCGTCACCGACATCCAGCTGGAGGCGGCCGAGCGGGTCGTCGCCGAGATCGAAGGAGCGGGCGGCACCGCGACCGCCTTCCGCCAGGACACCGCGAAGGCGGAGGACTCCGAGGCCGCGGTCGCGCACGCCGTGGGCACGTACGGCGCCCTGCACCTGGCGGTCAACAACGCCGGCATCAGCGCGCCCGCGGCCGACATCGGCGACTACGAGATCTCCGCCTGGGACCGCACGCGCGCCATCGACCTCGACGGCGTCTTCTACGGCCTCCGCTACCAGCTGCCCGCGATGGTGGAGGCGGGCGGCGGCGCGATCGTCAACATGAGCTCGGTGCTCGGATCCGTCGGCTTCGCGCAGAACGCCGCCTACGTCGCGAGCAAGCACGCACTCGTCGGCCTCACCAAGGTCGCGGCGCTCGAGTACACGGCCCGCGGCGTGCGCACCAACGCGGTCGGCCCAGGATTCATCGACACCCCGCTCGTGCGCTCGTCCCTCTCGGCCGACGCGCTCGCGTACCTCGAGAGCCAGCACGCGACGGGCCGCCTCGGCACCGACAAGGAGGTCGCGGCCCTCGTGCTGTTCCTCCTCAGCGACGACGCGTCCTTCATCTCGGGCAGCTACCACCTCGTCGACGGCGGGTACTCGGCGCGCTGATCCGCGGGCCCCACCCGCACGAGCCACGCACGAAGGCGGCCGCCCGGCGCGTCGAGACGCCGGGCGGCCGCGGTGCGCGCAGGATCCGCGATTCAGACGGGCGCGAGGAACGTGAGCTGCGACCCGCCCTCCACGATGAGCGGCCCGAGGGCCGCGTTGAACTCGGCGCCGTACGACGCCCCGATGTGCGCGTGGAACGCGGCCTCGTCCCGGTAGACCTCGTGCACCACGAAGCGCGCCGGATCCTCCACCCGCCGGTACGGCGCGAACACGACGTTCCCGGGCTCGGCCCGCACGAGCTCCGCGAGGTCGGCGATCATCCGCGCCACCTGCTCCTCGTGCCCGGGCAGCGCCGTGAACTCCGCGTACAGCACCGTCGCGGTCATGCCGTCGCCGCGCCCGTCATGATCGCGACGGCGTCGGTCATCGAGTGCGACTGCGGCGTGATCGTGGCGGCCTTCTTGCCCAGGCGCTGGATGTGGATCCGGTCGGCCACCTCGAACACCTGCGGCATGTTGTGGCTGATGAGGATCACCGGGATGCCGCGGTCGCGCAGGTTCCGCACCAGCTCGAGCACCTGGTTCGACTCGCGCACGCCGAGCGCCGCGGTGGGCTCGTCGAGCACCACGACCTTCGACCCGAACGCCGCGGCGCGCGCAACGGCGACCGCCTGGCGCTGCCCGCCGGACAGGTTCTCGACGGGCACGGTCACGTCCTGCAGCGTCGAGATGCCCAGCTCGGTCAGCTCCGCGCGCGCCTCGCGACGCATGCCGGCCGTGTCGAGCATGCGGAAGACCGATCCGAGGATCCCCTTCTTCCTCTTCTCGCGCCCGAGGTAGAGGTTCGACGCGACGTCCAGCGCGGGCGAGACGGCGAGGTTCTGGTAGACCGTCTCGATCCCCGCGGCTCGCGCATCCTGCGGCCGCTTGAACGACACGGGCTTGCCGTCGAGGAACAGCTCGCCCTCGTCGGGCGTCTCCGCCCCCGTGAGGCACTTGATGAGCGTCGACTTGCCGGCGCCGTTGTCGCCGATGATCGCGAGCACCTCGCCGGGGAACAGCTCGAGGCTCACGCCGTCGAGTCCGACCACCCGGCCGAAGGTCTTCACGAGCCGCTTCGCCTCGAGGACGGGCGTGCGGGTCGGGGCGGGGGCGCTCCCCGCGGGGTCGGTGAGGGTCACTTGCGCACCTTTCGGATCCACTGGTCGACGGAGACCGCGACGATGATGAGGACGCCCACGGCGAGGGTCTGGTACAGCACGTCCAGCCCGGCGAGCGAGAGCCCGTTGCGGAACACGCCGACGATGAGCGCGCCGAGGAGCGTGCCCCAGACGGTGCCGCGGCCGCCGAAGAGGCTCGTGCCGCCGATGACCACCGCGGTGATGGAGTCGAGGTTGAGATCGGCTCCCGCGTTCGGGCTGGCCGCGTTGCTGCGGCCGATCGCGATCCACGCGCCGACCGCGAGGATCGCCCCGGCCGCGAGGTACACGCTCATCAGCACCCGGTTGACGCTGATGCCGGCGAGGCGCGCGGCCTCCTTGTCGTCGCCGACCGCGTACACGTGCCGGCCCCAGGCCGTCTTGCCGAGGATGAACGCGACCACGACGTACAGCACCAGCATGAGCACCACGCCGAAGCTGATCTTCACCCCGGCCAGGTCGAACGTGCGCCCCGTCCACGAGAGGGCGGCGGGCATGTCCACGCCGCGGATGGTCGCGCCGTTGGAGTAGAGGAGCGTGAGCGCCACGAAGATGTTCAGCGTCCCGAGCGTGACGATGAACGGCGGGAGCCGCAGCCGCGTCACGAGCAGGCCGTTGAACGCGCCGGCCGCGAGGCCCACGACGAGCCCGGCGGCCAGCGCGGCGGGTGCCGGCAGGCCGTTCTGGCTCGCGGTCTGCGCGATCACCATCGACGTGAGCACCATGACCGCGCCCACCGACAGGTCGATGCCCGCGGTGAGGATGATCAGCGTCTGCGCCACCGCGAGCGTGCCCACGACGGCGACCTGCTGCGTCACGAGCGACAGGTTGGCGGGATCGAGGAAGCGGTCGTTGAGCAGGCCGAACACGATGATCGCGAGGACCAGCACGACGGCGGGGCTGACGGCGGGGTAGCGGTGCAGCACCCCGCGGATCCGGTCGACGGGGGAGCGCCGGTCGAGGAACTCGTTGGCGAGGTCGAGGGCGGAGGTGGGCGGGTTCGGATCGGCGGTGGCCCGGCTCACGGTCACTCGCCCCAGCACTTCGTCGCGGCGTCGTCGGCCGTGATGCTCTCGAGGCCGTCGACGGGGGTGTCGGTGACGAGCGCGGATCCGGTGTCGAAGAAGTCGAGGCCGGCGCTCGTGGCGGGCTTGGTGCCGTCCTTCGCGAGCTGCGCGATGGCCTCGACGCCGAGCTGCGCCATCTTCACCGGGTACTGCTGGGCGGTGGCGCCGATGACGCCCTCCTTCACGTTCTTCACGCCCGCGCAGCCGCCGTCGACCGAGACGAGGATCACGTCCTTCTCCTTGCCGGCCGCCTGGAGCGCCTGGTACGCGCCGAACGCGGCGGGCTCGTTGATCGTGTAGACGACGTTGATGTCCGGGTCCTTCGACAGCAGCGTCTCCATCGCCGTGCGGCCGCCGTCCTCCGCGCCCTGCGTGGCCTCGTTGCCGACGATCTCGTAGTCGCCGCCGCTGTAGTCGCCGGTCTTCGCCTCGTCGCCGTTCTTCGCCTTGTCGCCGACGTCGATGCCCATGCCGGTCAGGAAGCCCTGGTCGCGGTTGTAGTCGACCGAGATGGCCTTGTCGTCGTACAGGTCGAGGAGCGCGATGGTCGCCTTCTTGCCGCCGAGCTGCGCGGCCGCCCACTTGCCGATGGACTCGCCCGCGGCGAAGTTGTCGGTGGCGAACGTGATGTCGACGGAGTCGGCCGGGTCGGGCGCGGTGTCCAGCGCGATGACGAAGAGGCCGGCGTCGCGGGCCTTCTGGATCGCGTCGAGGACCGACGGGCCGTTGATCGTGATGAGGATGCCCTTGTCGCCCTTCGAGATGGCGTTCTCGATGGCCTGGATCTGCGTGTCCTCGTCGCCGTCCGCCTTGCCGGCGGCGAGCGTGAGGTCGGTGCCGTCCTTCGCCGCGGCCTCCTTCGCGCCGTCCTCCATCGCGACGAAGAAGGGGTTCGTGGTCGTCTTCACGATGAGCGAGACGCCGACGTCGCCGGAGCCGCCGCTGCCGCCGGATCCGGATCCGCCGCTCGAGCTGGAGCAGCCGGCGAGCCCGCCCGCGGCGATGAGGGCCGCCGAGCCGAGGGCGATGGTGCGCACGAGGCGCGGGGATCGGTTCGTCATTGATGGATCCTGTCCTTCGGGTGGGAGCGCGCTCCCGACAACGTTGTCAGGTAGAGGTCTACCGGGTGGGACCCGATAAGGTCAACCCATTGCGCAGAGAGCGAGACCCATTCGTGACACCGTTGTCATCCCCGCCCGGATCCCCGCTCGACCCGCCGTCGGGCGCGCGCCGCCCCACGATGAAGCACGTGGCGCGGCTCGCGGGAGTCGGCATCAAGACCGTGTCGCGCGTCGTCAACGGCGAGCCGAACGTCTCCGCGGAGATGACCGCCCGGGTGCAGGCGGCCGTCGAGCAGCTGCAGTACCAGCCGGATCTGCACGCCGGCAACCTGCGCCGCGCCGACCGGCGCACCAACACGCTCGGCCTCCTCGTCGGCAGCGTGGCGAACCCGTTCTCGGGAGCGGTGCACCGGGCCGTCGAGGAGGTGGCCAAGGAGCGACAGGTCGCCGTCTTCGCCTCGAGCCTCGACGACGACCCCGAACGCGAGCGCTCCTCCGTCGACGCGTTCCTGGCCCGCAGGGTCGACGGGCTCATCCTCACCACCATCGCGCCCAGCCAGGCCTACCTCGGCGTCGCGGCGTCGCGCGGCACCCCGCTCGTGTTCGTCGACCGCGTGCCCGCCGGGCTCGAGGCCGACTCGGTGATCGTCGACAACGCCGCCGGCATCTCCCGGGCGGTCGCGCACCTCGCCGACCAGGGCCACCGCCGCATCGCGTTCCTCGGCGACCGGCCGGAGATCTTCACGGCGCGGGAGCGCGAGCGCGGCTTCGTCGAGGAGATGCAGCGGCGCGGGCTGCCCGTGGCGCCCGAGCTCGTCCTCGACGGCGCGTGGGACGAGCGCGTGGCCGAGGCGCTCGCGGAGCGACTGCTCGCCCTGCCCGAGCCGCCGACCGCGATCGTCAGCGGGCAGAACCTCATCACCATCGGCGTCATCACGGCCCTCCGTCGGCACGACGCCCACCGGAGCATCGCGCTCGTCGGCTTCGACGACCTGCCGCTGGCGGCCCTGCTGGATCCGGCCGTCACCGTGATCGCGCAGGACCCGTCGGGCATCGGGCACGCCGCCGCCGAGCGCGTCTTCGCCCGGCTCGACGGGGACGCCGGCCCCGCGCAGACCGTCGTCGTCCCCACCACGCTCATCGTCCGCGGCTCAGGAGAGGTCCCCCGCCATGCATGACCAGCCCATCGTCGTCGTCGGCGACGCCCTGATCGACCTCATCCGCGAGGGCGGCCAGGAGACCGCATTCGTCGGCGGAGCCGCGCTCAACGTCGCGGTCGGCCTCGCGATCCTCGGGCATCGCGTGCAGCTCGTCGCGATGGTCGGCGACGACGAGCACGGCGGCCGGATACGCGCCGAGCTCGACGCGCACGGGGTCGAGCTCATCGCCACCGTCGGCCCGTCGGGGACCTCCGTCGCGGTGAGCGAGCGCGAGGACGGCGAGCCGCGCTACTCCTTCAACGAGGCCGCGTGGAACCGGCGCGTGCGCATCGGCGAGGCGGAGCGGGCGGCGCTCGACGCGGCGTCGCTCGTGGTCGTCAGCTGCTTCCCCTACGACGACCACGCGCAGGCCGACGAGCTGCTGGCGGCCGTGCGGGATCCGCGCGAGCGCCTCCTCGTCGACCCGAACCCGCGCGCCGGCATGCTCCACGACGCCGCGCGGTTCCGCGCCGGGTTCGCGCGCGCGGCCGCGGAGTCGCTGCTCGTGAAGATCGGCGACGACGACACCGAGCTGCTCGGCCTGGGCGCGCTCGCCGACGCGCGCTCGGCTCTGCACGCGGCCGGCAGCCGCCTCGTGCTCGCGACCGAGGGCGCGCGCGGCGCGTCCGTGCAGCTCGAGGGCGGTGCGGTGGTCGCGGCGGGCATCGCGCCGGATCCGCGGCCGATCGTCGACACCATGGGCGCCGGCGACGCGTGCCTCGCCGCCGCGGCCGACGCCATCGGGCGCCGGGGTGCGCCGCGCACGCCCGCGGAGGGCGAGGCGATGCTCCGCACCTGCATGGCGATCGCCGCGGCGACCTGCCGCGAGCACGGCGCGCTGCTGCGGATGCCGACCGCCTGAGGCGCGCGCAGGGCGCAGGGTACCGGTGCGCGGATCCGCGCGGCCCGACCCCCGCGTGCGGCGTAGCGTCGACGCGAACGATTCGATCGAACCGCCGAGCGGACACCCCCTCGGCGGCGGTGCTCGAGCAGGCCATCGCCGTCCTCCGTGACGCGTCTGCCGGCGACACCCTTCCTCGGCAGACGGCTGCGGGCCCTGCGCCGCGCACCGATGGAGCAGACGAGGAGGATCACCATGGACGACGCACGAACCCTGATCATCGGCGGCACCGGGACGGTCGGCTCGGCCGTCATCGCCGAGGCCCTGCGTAGGGGGATGACCGGACTGCGGGTCATGAGCCGCGACGCGCGACGGCTCGCGGACCTCCCCGACGGCGTCGAGGGCGTGGTGGGCGATCTCGGCGACCCCTTCGCCGCGATGCCGGCCTTCGACGGAGTCGAGCAGGTGTTCCTGGCCCTGACGGGGACGCCCACCGAGCTGTACGAGACGACCGTCGCGGTGGACCACGCCGTGGCGGCGGGCGTCCGCCGGATCGTCTACCTCTCCGTCCAGGACCTCGACCGGGCGCCGCAGGTGCCGCACAACTCCGCGAAGCTCGCAGTGGAGTCCCTCCTCGAGCACAGCGGCGTCGAGGCCTGCTTCCTCCGGGTCAACAACTTCTTCCAGAACGACCTCTGGTACCTCGATGCGATCCGCGGTGGCGTGTACCCGCAGCCGCTCGGCGGGACGGGCGTCTCCCGGGTCGACGTGCGCGACATCGCCGAGGTCGCGGTGAGCGCGCTGGTGCCGGGGACGGAGCTCGCCGGCCCGATCGACGTGGTCGGCCCGGCCGCATGGACCGGCGAGGCGACGGCGGCGGCCCTGTCCGACGCCCTCGGGAGGACGGTGACGTACGGGGGAGACGACCTGGGGGCGTGGCGCGAGGCGTCCCTGGCCTCCATGCCCTCGTGGCTGGTCTTCGACTACGAGCGGATGTACTCCGGCTTCCAGCGGGACGGGCTCATCGGGAGCCCCGAGGCCATGGCCCGTCTCACCGCCGTCCTCGGGCATGCGCCGCGCTCCTACGAGGACTTCGTGCGGGAGGTGCTGGTGCCCGCCTCGTAGGGTGATGCGAGCCCGGATCCGCCGCCGGCTCAGCGGGCGAGCGCGAGTGCCAGCGCGGCCAGGCCGGCGCACGCGGTGAGGGCGGCGACGAGCGCGGGGAGGGCGCCACCGGGGAGCGCGGTGGTGACGGGGGCCGCGGATGCCGAGGTGAGGATCCGGTGGACGCGGCGGTAGCGACTGTGCGCGGTCGCGAGCACGATCAGGGCGGCGATCACGCCCGCCGCGGCGACGACCAGGCCGGCCGTGCCGAGGAGCGTGGGGAGCACGCGCAGCCCGAGCAGGGATCCGGCGACCAGTGCCAGCGCCGTCCGCCGCCACGCGAGGGCCGTGCGCTCGGGCTGGAGGCCGGGGTCGAAGGGGCGGGCAGCCGCATCGGGGGCGCTCACGCTGTCAGCACCGCCAGCAGCACGAGCAGCCCGGCGACGACCACGGCGATCCCGAGCGGAAGCGACAGCGCGGCCGACGGCAGCGGGCGGTCGCGGCGCAGGGCGCGCTCGGTGCGCATCCAGCCGATCCAGGCCTGCGCGGGCGCAGCGATGCCGGTGAGGACCAGCACGATCGAGGCCGCGAGCCGGAACCCCGGCTGCAGCCCGAGCCCCAGCGCCTCGAGCGCGACGCCGCCCGCGATCAGGGCGAGGGAGGTGCGGATCCAGGCGAGGAACGTGCGCTCGTTCGCGAGCGTGAACCGCACGTCGGGCTCGGCGCCCTCGCGGTAGACGCTCCGCGGGAAGCGGTGGTCGCTCGGCGGCGAGCCGGGGTCGGGGGCGGTCATGCGGCGGGATCCAGGGACCGGTCGGCCGGGGCGCGCGAGGGCATGTCGCCATTCTCCCCACCCGCGCCGACGGCCGCGCCGATCCGCGCCCGGTGCCGCCGCTCGATCGCCTGGCCCGCGTACGACGCCGCGACGATGAGCGCCGCGCCGCCCGCGCCGACCGGCCCGATCGCCTCCCCGGCCACCACCACGCCCACCAGCAGGGCCCACACGGGCTCGGTGCCCATGAGGATGCTCGCGCGCGACGCGGACGTCCGCCGGACGGCCCAGAGCTGCACCGCGAACGCGAAGAGCGAGCAGAGGACCCCGAGGAAGAGGACGCCGGCCCAGCCCGGGGCGTCGAGCGCCGCGGCCGCCGCGGGCAGGTCGGGTCCCGCCATCGCGGAGAAGAGCGCCGCGCACACGGCCATCTGCACGAGGACCACGCCGAGGGATCCCTCGCTCCGCCCGCGCGTGAGGCGTCCGCTCGCGGTGACGTGCACGGCCCGTACGACCGCCGCGGCGATCACCAGCCCGTCGCCGGGCGTCGGCGCGCGCAGCCCGCCCTCGGACACGAGCAGCGCGACGCCGACCACGGCTGCGACCGCCGCCACGAAGTACGACCGCGGCAGCCACGAGCGCGACGCGGCGCCCTCGAGCACGGGCGTCATCACGAGCGCCAGGCTGATGAGGAGGCCCGCGTTGGTCGCGCTCGTCAGGTGCACGCCCCAGGTCTCCAGCCCGATGACCGCGGCCTGCGAGCAGCCGAGCGCCGCCGCGATGAGGAGGCCGCGACCGCGCGGCAGCCGCTCGCGCCGGGCCACGCAGACGAGCCCGGTCGCTCCGGCCGCGACGAGGAAGCGCACCGCGACGGCCGCGGGGACGCCCGTCTCCGCCGCCAGGTCCTTGGCCGCGAGGAAGCTCGCGCCCCAGACGGCCGCGACGGCCAGGAGCAGCAGGTCGACGACGGGCTCGGGACGGGTGCGGGAGGCCATGCCCCCACTGTCCGGCAGTCGACCCGGAAGATCGACGGGCATCGTCTTCATCGATGCGTTAGCCAGCGCTGATGCGTTAGACAGGGCTCATGGATCCCGCCCGCCTCCGCCTCCTGCGCGAGCTCGGCGACCGGGGCAGCGTCGTGGCCGTCGCGGTCGCGATGCACGTGAGCGCGTCCGCCGTCTCGCAGCAGCTCGCCGCGCTGCAGGCCGGCGTCGCTGTGTCGCTGACCGTCAAGCGCGGGCGGCGGCTGGTGCTCACGGAGGCCGGCGAGGCGCTCGCTGCGGCGTCGGTCCGCGTGGACGAGGCGCTCGCCGCGGCCCGGGACGCCGTCGGGTCGTTCCTCGAGCACGACGCGCGGGCCGTCCGCGTGTCCGCGTTCCACAGCGCCGGTCTCGCGCTCTTCGGGCCGCTGCTCGCGGAGCTGGCGGGCGCGGAGGGATCCGGCACGGGCGTCGCGCTCGCGGACGCCGACGTGGCGCAGGGCGACTTCGCGGGCCTCACCGCGGATCACGACCTCGTCGTCGCGCACCGCCTCCCGCACGACCCGCCGTGGCCGACCGCCCGCCTCGTGGTCGTGCCGCTCCTGGTGGAGCCGCTCGACGTCGCCCTCCACGCCGGCCACCCGCTCGCGTCGACCGCGGGCATCACGCCCGACCAGCTCCGCGACGAGCGGTGGATCTCCACCCACGCGGGCTTCCCGCTCGCGGGCGTGCTCGACCACCTCGGCGCGCTCATCGGGGAGGCGCCGCGCATCGTCCACCGCGTCAACGAGTTCTCGGTGGCGGCGCAGATCGTGCGGGCCGGCGATGCGATCGCCGTGATGCCCCGCACGACCGGAGCCCCGCTCGCGGTCGACGGGATGGTGCTGCGGCCGGTCGTCGGCGCGACCCTCGTGCGGCACGTCGACGTGCTCGCCCGGCCGGACGCGCTCGCGCAGGCGCCCGTCCGCGTGGTGCTGGCGGCGCTGAAGCGGGTGGCGGCCGCCGCGGCGGACGCGGGGGAGCGAGCCGCCACGACCTGAGGCGGCGCGTACCCGCGGGCCGCCGGCTCAGCCCCCGATCCCCTCCAGCTCCGCGAGCGCCTCCTCGGGCAGCCGGATCCGCGCGCCCGCGATGTTCTCGCGCAGGTGCTCCACCGACGACGTGCCCGCGATGACGAGCACGTTCGGCGACCGCTGCAGGAGCCAGGCGAGCGCGACCGGCAGCGGCGCGGAGCCGAGCGAGGAGGCCACGCGCGCCAGCGTCTCCGACTGCAGCGGCGAGAACCCGCCGAGCGGGAAGTACGGCACGTAGGAGATGCCGTCGCACGCCAGCTCGTCGATGAGCGCGTCGTCGTCGCGGCGGGCCAGGTTGTAGTGGTTCTGCACGCTCACGATCGGCGCGATCCCGCGGGCCTCGGCCACCTGCGCGGCGGTCACGTTGCTCACCCCGAGGTGGCGGATCAACCCCTCCCGCTGCAGCTCGGCGAGCGCCGTGAACGGCTCCTCGATGGATCCGTCGGTGGGGCTGTCGAACGCGCCGACGCGGAGGTTCACGACGTCGAGCACGTCGAGCGTCAGGTGCGTGAGGTTGTCGTAGACGGCCTGGCGGAGCTCGGCCGCGGAGAGCGCCTGCGGCCAGCGGCCCTTCGCGTCGCGCAGGGATCCGACCTTGGTCACGATGTGCAGGCGCTCCGGGTACGGGAACAGCGCCTCCTCGATGAGCGCGTTCGTGTGGCCGGGGCCGTAGAAGTCGGCCGTGTCGATGTGCGTGATCCCGAGCGCGACGGCCTCGCGCAGGACAGCACGGGCCGCATCCGGATCCGCGGGCGGCCCGAACACGCGCGGCCCCGCGAGCTGCATGGCGCCGTAGCCGAAGCGCGTGACGGTGAGGTCGTGGGCGAGCGGGAAGAGCCCTCCGGGCAGGTCGGTGGACATGGCGATCCTCTCGGGTGGCGGGCGTGGACCCACTCTCCCGCGGCCGGCCGCGCGAGTCGCCGCACTCGCAGGAGCCCGTGAGCGGATCCGAGCGCGAGCGCCCTAGGAGGAGGCGACGGACGCGCCGGGCAGCTCCTGCGCCGCCGGGTGCGCCCGCCGCGTCGCGAGCACGCGCGAGAACACGAGAACGAGGAGCCCGGCGGCGGGGATGAAGATCAGGCCGAAGCGGAGCGAGGACGCGTCCGCGATGGCCCCGACGACCGGCGGCGAGATGAGGAACCCGAGCCGCAGCAGCCAGCCGACGATCGTGAGGCCGGTGCCGGGCTTGAATCCGGGGAGCTCGTCCGCGGCCTGCATGGCGGCGGGGATCAGGGTCGCGACGCCGAAGCCCGCGACGCCGAACCCGACGATCGTGCCGACGATGCTGGGGAACGCGAGCGCGGCGCCCATGCCGACGAGCACGAGGACGCCGCCGAGCCGGGCGATGGCGCGCTGGCCGAAGCGGTCGACCATGCGGTCGCCGAGCATCCGGCCGATGAACTGCATGCCCTGGAGCGAGATGAAGCCGAGGCCCGCGACGAACGCGCTGGCGCCGAGGTCGCCCGAGAGGTAGATGGCGGACCAGGAGCTGCCGGCGTCCTCGACGATGGCACCGCCGGACGCGATGATCACGAGCGCGAGCAGCACGCCGTACTTGGTGACGAGGCCGAGCGCGCGCGGGGAGGCGGCGCGGGCGACGTCGGCCTCGGGATCCGGCGCGTGCGCGTGCGCGGCGCCGCCCTCGCCGGGCTCCGGCTCCGGGCCCTTCAGCAGCCACAGCAGCGACAGCACGGCCAGCGCGCTGAACAGCGCGGCCGAGATGGAGAGGTGCACGAGGAGCGGCATCCGGATCTGCGCGGCGGCCGCGCCCATGATCCCGCCCGCGACCGCGCCGATCGACCAGACCGCGTGGAAGGAGTTGATGATCGAGCGCCCGTACAGCCGCTGCACCCGGAGCGCGTGCGAGTTCTGCGCGACGTCGGTGATGGAGTCCATGGCGCCCGCGAGGAAGAGGGCGCCCGCGAGCACGAGCCAGCCGGGCGCGAGGCCGGCCAGCAGGATCCCGACGGAGGCCACCACGGTCGCCGCGACCGCCACGCGCGCCGACCGGTACCGGCGGATGAGCACGCCCGCGGCGAGCCCGGCGATGAGCGCGCCCAGCGGCGACGCGGCGACCGCGGCCCCGAACTCGACGTTGGCGAGCCCGAGCTCGGCCTTGATCGACGGGTAGCGCGGCAGCAGGTTCGCGAAGATCGCGCCGTTGGTGAAGAAGAGGACGCCGACGGCGACGCGCGCGCGGCGGACGTCGCGGGTCGGGGCGGGCGTGCGCGACAGCGTCGGCGCGGACGGGGAGGGCATCGTCGGTCTCTCTCTGGCCGGGTGGCGCCGTGGCGCGGGGCGGGTCGGCGCCGATCCCTCGGCTGCCGGATCCAGCCTAGGGTCGGCGCGACGCCAGCGGCGACGTGTCCTCGGTGATGTCCATGACGAGGTCCATCAGCGGCACGAGCCGGGCGCTCACCTCGTGGCCGAGCTCGGTGAGCCGGTAGTCGACCCGCGGCGGGATGGTGGGCTGCGCCTCACGGAGGACGAGCCCGTCGTCGGCGAGCGTGCGCAGCGTGGAGGCGAGCATCTTCTCGCTGATCCCCTCGACCTCGCGCCGCAGCTCGCCCCAGCGGCGGGACCGCTCCCCGAGCGCGAGGAGGACGAGCACGCCCCACTTGCTCGTGATGTGGTCGAGCAGGGTGCGCGACGGGCAGTTCGCGGGGTAGCGCCCCGCGGTCACGCCGGGGCGGTCGCGGCTCACCCGGAAGCTCATCTGCGTCACATCGCACAACTTACCAGAAAGTGGGTACCCCTCTGTGGGAAGGTACTCGTCGACGGAGTCGTTGACCCCGGCGTACCGCACCTCCGAAGACTCGAAAGGCATCCCATGACCATCGTCGTCACCGCCGCCACCGGCCGCCTCGGATCGCGCATCGTCGCGTCCCTCCTCGCCCGCGGCGCCGCCGCATCCGACGTGCTCGCCACCGCGCGCCGTCCTGAGGCCCTCGCCGACCTCGCCGCGCAGGGCGTCCGCACCGCGCGCCTCGAGTACACCGACGCCGACAGCGTCGCCGCCGCGATCCAGCCCGGCGACACCCTCGTGCTCGTCTCCGGCAGCGAGGTCGGCCAGCGCGTGCCGCAGCACACCACCGTCATCGAGGCCGCGAAGGCCGCGGGCGTCGGCCGGATCCTCTACACGAGCGTCCTCCGCGCCTCCACCACCGAGCTCTTCATCGCGGGCGAGCACAAGGCCACCGAGGAGGTGCTCGCCGCCTCGGGCGTGCCCGTCACGCTCCTCCGCAACGGCTGGTACACGGAGAACTACGCCGGCACGGTCGACTCCGTGAAGCAGTCCGGCGCGCTCCTCACGAGCGCCGGCGACGGCCGCGTCGCGAGCGCCACCATCGCCGAGTTCGCCGAGGCCACCGCGGTCGCGGCCCTCGACGACTCGCTCGCCGGCCAGACCCTCGAGCTCGCGGGCGACGAGCGCTGGACGCAGGACGACCTCGCGCAGGCGATCTCCGGCATCCTCGGCCAGCCCGTCCCCGTCTCGCAGGTGCCCGCGGAGGAGCACGCGCGGATCCTCGGCGGCGCCGGCCTCGACGAGGGCACCGTCGGCTTCGTCGTGGGCCTCGACGCCGCCACGCGCGCCGGCCAGCTCGACGACGAGACGGGCGACCTCGCGCGCCTCCTCGGCCGTCCCACCACGTCGCTCGCCGACGGCCTCCGCCAGGCGGTCGCGGGCGCCTGACCCGCCCGGATCCGCACCCGACGCGGATCCGCACGCCACGACGGCCCGTCCCCACGCGGGGGCGGGCCGTCGTGCGCTCTCGGCCTCAGCCCAGCGCGTCCCGCATCCGCGCGATCTCGTCCGGGCCGACCCGGCAGCAGCCGCCCACGAGGCTCGCGCCCGCCCGGATCCACGCGTCGACGGCCGGCAGCGCCGGGTCGCCGCCCCAGGCGCGCGCGACCGCGTCCCAGCGCTCGCCGGAGTTCGGGTAGACGACCACCGGCCGGTCGGTGACGCTCCGGGCCGCGGCGATAGCGGCCGGCACCTCCTCCGGGTGCGCGCAGTTGATCCCGACGGCGACGACCTCGTCGGCCTCATCCGCGAGCGCGAAGCCCTCGGCCATGGGCTCGCCCGAGCGCAGCCGCCCGCCCTCGACGGTGAACGCGAGCCACGCGGACGCGCCCGAGCCGCGCGCGAGGTCCACCAGCGCGCGGCCCTCGTCGAGGCTCGGGATGGTCTCGCACGCGAGGAGGTCGGCGCCCGCGTCGGCGAGCACGGCGAACCGCGGGGCGTGCCAGCGGCGGAGCTCGTCGCGCGTGAGGCCGCTGGATCCCGCGTACTCGGATCCGTCGCCGAGCGTCGCGCCGTAGGGGCCGACGGACGCGGCGATCCACCGGTCGCGGCCCGCCCCTGCGGCGTCCTCGCGGGCGACCTCGTCCCGCGCCTCGGCCGCGAGCCGCACGCTCGCCCGCAGCAGCGCCTCGGTGTCGGCCGTGCCCAGCCCGCGCGCCGCGAAGGCCTCGAAGCCCACCTGGTACGACGCCGTGATCGCCACGTCCGCGCCCGCGCGGAAGAACTCGGCGTGCGCCGCCCGCACCGCGTCGGGCTCGTCGGCGAGCACGCGCGCGCTCCACAGCGGATCCGACAGGTCGTGCCCGCGCGCCTCCAGCAGCGTGCCGAGGCCGCCGTCGAGCACCAGCGGGCGGTCGGGGAGCGGGAGCGGCCGGGTCATGCGCACATCCTGCCGGAGCACGGTGACGGATCCGCCATCCGCGACGCCCCGCGACACCGCCCGTCCGCCGCGTGCCCACCCGACCGCGAGCCGCCTGCGTCCCGGGTACCGTGGACGCGACGGTGGGAGTCCCGATGAAGGATGACGACGACGTCGACCTGGTGATCGACGCGTGGGGCGCCGCCATGCCCGACGTCGACTTCGCGCCGCTCGACGTGGTGTCGCGGCTCCGGCGCCTGCTGCCGCAGATGCAGCGGATCCGCGAGGGCGCGTTCGCCGCCGAGGGCCTCACCACGAGCGAGTTCGAGTTCCTGTCCGTGCTGCGTCAGCAGGGCGACGCGGGCCTCACGCGCGCCGGCCTCGCCGAGCGCCTCGGCACCGACACCGGCAGCCTCGTGCACCGGGTGAACCGGCTCACCGCGCGCTCGTTCATCACGCGCGAGGAGGATCCGGCGGGCGGCCGCAGCCGGCTCGTGGTGCTCACGCCGTTCGGCATCGAGCGCGTCGACCGGGCCATGCGCCGCCTCGTGGCCGACGAGGACGAGGTGCTCGCCGACCTCAGCCGCGAGCAGATCGCCACGCTCATCGACAGCCTGCGGGTCATCGCGCGCACGACCGAGCGGGTGCGGGCGCGACGCTCGTCCTGACGTCGGGCGCGTCGCCCGCGCCGGAGCACGATGGAGGGATGGCCGACACCGATCGCACCCCGCCCGCCGTCCTCTTCGACATCGACGAGACCCTCATCCACACGGGCGGGTCCGGCGCCCGCAGCTGGGCGATGGCGTTCCGCGACCTGCACGACGTCGAGGCCGACATCGGCGAGCACTCGTCGGCGGGGGAGACGGATCCGCAGGTCGGCGCCGCGACGTTCCGCGCCGTGATGGGCCGCGACCCCGAGCCCGCCGAGCTCGCCCGCCTCTACGCCTCCTATCTCCGCCACCTCGCCGACGACATCCGCGTCTCCGAGGGCTACCGCGTGCTCGACGGCGCGGAGGCGCTGCTCGACCGGCTCGCCGGCGCGGGCGTCGTGCTCGGCGTCGTCTCCGGCGCGATGGAGGGCGCGGCCCGCACCAAGATGGAGCCCGCCCGCCTCGGCCGGTTCTTCGTGTTCGGCGCGTACGGATCCGACGCACCCGACCGCGTCGACGTGGTCCGCCGCGCGATCGCGACCGCCGGCACCCTGCGCGGCGCTGCTCCCGCGCGCGACGAGGTGCTCGTCGTCGGCGACACCCCGAACGACATCACCTCCGCGCACGACGCGGGCGCGACCGCGGTGGGCGTCGCGAGCGGCCACTACTCGGCCGACGAGCTGCGCCACGCGGGCGCCGACCTCGTGCTCGACTCCCTCGAGGACCCGGCGCTGGAGCGGCTGCTCGGGCTCTGATCCCGAGCCGGCGACGCCTCCTAGCCCGCGGCCTCGGCCGCGTCGGCCTCCCCGCGCAGGAGGTCCTCGAGGGCGGCGCACGCGTCGACGCGGGTGGCCTCGACGTGCCGGCGCGCGAGATCCGCCGCCCGCTCGCCCTCGCGCCGCTCGACCAGCGCCAGCAGCTCACGGTGGTCGGCGAGCGAGTCGGTGCGCCGGGCGCTCGCGGCGGGCAGGTAGTGGAACCGCACGCGCTTCGACATCGACTCGACGACCTGCGCCAGCGTGCTGTTGTGCGCGGCGGCCGCGATCGCGACGTGGAAGTCGTAGTTGAGGCGCGCGAGGTCGGCCGGATCCGCGGCGCGCTCCTGCAGGCGGATCACCCGCTCGAGCTCGCGGAGGTCGTCTGCCGTGCGGCACCCCGCGGCGAGCTCGACGGCACGCGGCTCCACGAGCGCTCGCGCCTCGAACAGGTCCACCAGCTCGGACAGCACGCGCGGCCGCACCGACATGCCCTCGTGCGCGCGATGCACGACCCAGCCGTCGGCCTCGAGCGCCCGCAGCGCCTCGCGCACGGGGATGTGGCTCGTGCCCATCCGTTGGGCGACCTCATCGGCCTTCACGCGGGATCCGGGGGCGATGACGCCGCCGAGGATCTCCTCCTCGAGCAGGACGCGCACGCGCTCCGCGGCGCCGAGACGGGCGGGGACGAGGGCGGGGGAGGCCATTCCCTGATTATAGGATCCGCCGCCAGGCCGCCACCCAGACGTGTTTCACATCCCGGAAACACGACAGAAACGCCCGTGTGCGGCCGGGCTGTTCCTATAGGACGCAGCCGGATCCCCCGCCGGCGTCACCCGACTCCCAGGAGCTCCCATGTCGCACCCCGCTGCCCCGCCGGTCGCGCGCCACGCCGACCCCGCCGCCCCGGATCCCGCCGACCGCCCCGCGTTCTCCGAGTACGAGTCGGAGCCCGTGCCGCCCCACGCGCGCCGCCGCACCGCATCGGTCGCCGCCGTGTGGCTCGGCTTCCCGATGATCCTCACCTGCGCCGTCTTCGGCGGCCTGGTCGTGCACTCGCTCGGCTTCTGGCCGGGCATGGGCGCGATCGCGGTCGGCACGCTCGTCCTCATGGTCTACGTCGGGGCGCTGAGCTACCTGGCCGGTCGCAGCGGCGAGAGCTTCGCGCTCATGGCGATGCGCACGTTCGGCGCGAAGGGGTACGTCGTGCCGGCGGGCTTCCTCGCCACCGTGGTCATCGGCTGGTTCGCCTTCCAGACCGGGCTCACCGGATCCACCCTGCACGGCAGCCTCGGCTGGGACCAGACGGGCACCACGCTCGTGGCCGGCCTCCTCTTCGTCGCGGTCACGCTGCTCGGCATCCGCGCCCTCTCCTGGATCGGCGTGGTCGCCGCTCCCCTCTACCTCGTGCTCGGCGCGGTCGCCGTCGTCATCGTCGCGACCAGGTCGGGCGCCGCGGAGCTGCAGACCGCGCCCGCCGCGGGAGCCGGTGCGCTCAGCTTCGGCGCGGCAGTGACCCTCGTCGTCGCGCTCTTCGCCGACTCGGGCACCATGACCGCCGACTTCACGCGCTGGGCGCGCTCGGGCCGGCAGGCCGTGCTCGCGACCCTGGCGGCGTTCCCGTTCGGCAACGCGATCGCGCTGGTGGTCGGCGGCCTCGTCGTCGCGCTGGGCGGCGCGACCGACCCGGGCACCGCGGGCGGCGACTTCCTCGGGATCCTCGTCGCGCAGGGCGGTGCCCTCGTGCCGCTCGCCGTGCTCTTCGTGGTCGTGAACCTCGGATCCGTGTGCGCCCACTGCCTCTACAACGGCGCCGTCGGCTGGAGCCAGCTCACCGGCATGCGCATGCGCCGCACCACCCTGGTGCTCGGCGCGGTGGGCGTCGTCCTCGCGGTCGCCGGCATCTGGACCTACTTCGAGGTGTGGCTGAACCTGCTCGGCGTGATCGTGCCGCCCATCGGCGCCGTGCTCATCGTCGACCAGCTGCTGCTCGCCCCGCGGCGCGCGGCGACCGGATCCGTCGTCGCCCGCGGTGCCTGGCGTGCCCCCGCCTTCGTGGGCTGGGCGGTCGGCGCCGTCGTCGCGCTCGTCGCCCACGCGTACGCCGACTTCCTCTCCACGGCCGTCGTCGGGATGGTCGTCGGCGCGGTCGTCCTCGTCGTCGCGGACACCGCGGGGCGGGTGCGCGCCCCGCTGGCCGTGGCCGTCGACGCTGGGGAGGCCCGCTCGTGAGCGCGGTCGGCGCGCCCGCGACCGTCGCCGGCACCACGTCCGTCGCGGCGGATCCCTACGCCTGGCCCTACGACGGCACCGTCGACGTCGCCCGCACCGCCGTGGTCTGCATCGACTGGCAGGTCGACTTCTGCGGCGTCGGCGGCTATGTCGACCGCATGGGCTACGACCTCGCCCTCACCCGCGCGGGCCTCGCGCCCACCGTGCGGCTGCTCGAGCGGGTGCGCGCGCTCGGCATGACCGTGATCCACACCCGCGAGGGCCACCGCCCCGACCTCTCCGACCTCCCCGCGAACAAGCGCTGGCGGTCGGAGCGCGCGGGCGCCGAGATCGGCAGCGTCGGCCCGTGCGGGCGGATCCTCGTGCGCGGCGAACCCGGCTGGGAGATCGTCCCCGAGGTGGCCCCGCTCCCGGGCGAGCCCGTGATCGACAAGCCCGGCAAGGGCGCCTTCTACGCGACCGACCTCGACCTCGTGCTGCGGGCGCGCGGCATCGACCGGCTGATCCTCACGGGCATCACCACCGACGTGTGCGTCTCCACGACCATGCGCGAGGCGAACGACCGCGGCTACGAGTGCCTCGTGCTGTCCGACTGCACGGGCGCCACGGATCCGGCGAACCACGACGCGGCGCTGCGGATGGTCACGATGCAGGGCGGCGTGTTCGGCGCGGTCGCCGCATCGGGCGACGTGCTCGCCGCCCTCGCCGGGGCGCAGGTGCGCGCGTGAGCGGCGACATCGGTGCGGCCGGCGCGACGACTCCGCTGCCGGCCGTCGGATCCGCATCCGTCGTCGACCGCGTGGAGGCCGCATACGCGCGCATCGCCGAGGTCGACCGGCCCGAGGTGTGGATCACGCTGCTCGACCTGGCCGAGGCACGCGAACGTGCGGCCGAGCTCGACGACCGCATCGCCCGGCAGCCCGCGGGATCGCTGCCGCTAGCGGGCTGGCTCATCGCGGTGAAGGACAACATCGACGTCGCCGGGATGCCCACGACGGCCGCGTGCCCGTCCGCCGCCACGACGCCCGAGGACGACGCGCTCGCCGTCGCGCGCCTGCGGGAGGCCGGCGTGCTCGTGCTCGGCAAGACCAACCTCGACCAGTTCGCCACCGGTCTCGTCGGCACGCGCAGCCCCTACGGCGCCGTGCGGCACGCGACCCGGCCCGACCGCATCTCGGGCGGATCCAGCTCGGGCTCGGCGGTCGCCGTCGCGCTCGGCCTCGTCGACGTGGCGCTCGGCACCGACACCGCGGGATCCGGCCGCGTGCCCGCCGCCCTGCACGGCCTCGTCGGGATCAAGCCCACGCTCGGCCTCGTGCCCGCCACGGGCGTCGTGCCCGCCTGCCGCTCCTACGACACCGTGAGCGTGCTCGCCGCGGACCTCGCGACCGCGCAGCGCGCGCTCGCCGTGATGGTCGGGACCGACCCGGCGGATCCCGCCAGCCGCGACTGGCCGTCCACCACGCGCCTCGCGCCGCGCGGCGCGCCAGTGATCGGCGTTCCCGCCGACCGCGACCTCGCGCCCCTCTCGCCCGGCGCCCAGGCGGCGTTCGCGGCCGCGGTCGAGCGGATGCGCGACTCGGGCGCCGTCGTCGAGACGGTCGACCTCGGTCCCTTCCTCCGCGCCGCGCTCCTCCTCTACGAGGGCGCGCTCGTGGCGGAGCGCTGCGAAGCGGCCGGGGCGTCCGTGCTCGCGGACGCGCCGGACCTGGATCCCACGGTCGCGGGCATCGTGCGAGCGGCCCTCGGGATCCCCGCGCACCGGCTGGTGGAGGACCGCGCGCTGCTCGAGCGCCTGCGCGTCGCCGCCTGCGCGGTGTTCGACGCCCCGGGCGACGCACGCCGCGGGATCGACGCGCTGTTGCTGCCGACGACCACCGAGCACCCGACGCTCGCCGAGGTCGCCGCCGAGCCGGTCGCCGTCAACGCGCGCCTCGGCACGTACACGAACTTCGTGAACCTCTTCGACCTGTGCGCCGTCGCGGTGCCCGCGGGGGAGGCGGACGGATCCCCGTTCGGCGTCAGCCTCGTCGCGCCCGCCTTCGCGGACCAGGTCGTGCTCGACCTCGCGGGCCGCATCACAGGCGATCCCGCGCGGCCCGCGCTCCTGCCGACCGACGCGGTCGACGTGGTCGTGTTCGGCGCGCACCTGGGCGGGCAGCCGCTGCACCGCCAGCTCGGCGACCTCGGCGCGCGCTTCTCCCGCGACGTGCGCACGAGCGCGGCGTACCGCATGGCGCACCTCCCGGGCGAGCCCGCGCGACCCGGCGTCGCGCCGGCGCCCGACGGCGACGGCGTCCCGCTCGCGGGCGAGGCGTGGACCCTCACCCGCGCCGGCCTCGCCGCGTTCCTCGCCGGCATGGTCCGGCCCATGGCCCTCGGCCCGCTGGAGCTCGAGGACGGCACGTGGGCCGTCGGGTTCCTCTGCACCGACACGGCCGGCGCGCCCGACATCAGCGCGCACGGCGGGTGGATGCGGTACCTGGCGTCCCGCGGTCAGGCGGTCCCGGGCTCCTGATCCGCCGGCGCCGACCGCCACGGGCTGAGCTCGTGCGCGGCGGCCGGGGCTGCAGCGGCTGGGGCCGCCGCGGCCGCCCGCGCCGCGCGTCCCGCCCGGACCCGCGCGGGCCCGTCCTCCGCCGTGCCGCGCAGTCGCACGAGCTGCATCACGGCCACGCCCAGGAGCGCGATCTCGCCGAGGTCGCGCAGCGTGATCACCCCGACCATCACCGGCACGGCCTCGAGCAGCAGCAGGTACGCGTACGGGTAGACGAGCTGGGTGAGCGCGGCCACGACCAGCCCGAGGCGCGCCACGAGAGCCGTGCCGGGCGCGTGGCGGTCGTGCACGAGCATCACGATGATCGGCACGGCGAACCACGACACGTACTGCGGCGATCCGACCTTGTTCGTCACGATGAGGGCGGCGACGAGCGCCAGCGAGAGCGGCCCCATCAGCGCCGCGGGGGACGCGCCGCGGTGGT
The DNA here is from genome assembly GCF_021216655.1 of Clavibacter michiganensis. Lineage (NCBI taxonomy): Bacteria > Bacillati > Actinomycetota > Actinomycetes > Micrococcales > Microbacteriaceae > Clavibacter > Clavibacter michiganensis. Next base: position 2,145,638 of record NZ_CP080437.1, on the reverse strand, counting down.
GCGCGCGGATCCCGAGGAGCGTCACGACGAGCACGACGCCGACCATGATCGGCGTGAGCGCGGCCGCGACGGCGTCGACCCCGGGGCCCGCGACCTGGAACGTGATGATGCCCAGGTCGTCGTACACGCGGTAACGCTCGTCGCCGCCGACGATGCGCCACAGCTGGTACAGCGCGGCGGTCGACTCGACCTGCAGCCCGCGGCCCGTCTGCTGGCCCACGAAGCCCAGCACGTTCGCGCCGCTGCCGAGGGCGAGGGATCCGGCGACGACGACGGCCGTCGTGCCGAGCGAGGTGGCGACGACCGTGCCGCGCGCGAGGCCGCGGCGGGCGATCACGGCCGTGAGCAGGAGCGCGGCCGGCCACACCTTGACCCAGGCGCCCACGGTGAGGAGCGCGGAGGCGAGGGCGGGACGGGTCGCGAGCACGACGAGGCCGGCGAGGGCGAGGGGCACGGTGACCGCATCGATCCGGCCGAGCGAGATCGGCCCGAGCGCCACGAGGAAGCCGAGCCACCAGGCGGCGGGCGCGAGGCCCCGCCCGCGGCGGATGCGGAGGAGCAGCGCGAACGCGGCGGCGTCGAGCAGCGTGATCAGCGCGAGCCACACCGTGCCGAAGAAGACCGCGCCGCCGAGGAGCGAGATGAGCATGGGCACGGCCGCGAGGATCGGGTACACCCACGGCAGGTCGACGCCCACCCAGCCGCGGCCCGTCATCCCCTCCTGCATCCAGATGCGGTAGATGCCCGTCACGTCGCCGAGGGCGGAGGTGGGGCCGATCAGGTTGAGCGTGATGAGCCAGAGGTGGCAGAGCGCGAAGGCCAGCCACGGCCGCGACATGATCCCGCGGGCCGGCGGGCGGACGGCGTGCGCGGCGAGTGACGCGTCCGCGGTCACCGGGCGGCGCCCTCTCGGCGCGCAGGCGGGTGCATGTCGGGTGGTTCTCCTGCGGTCGGGACGGACGGGGACGCGGCCCGCGGCGGCCGGAGCCCGGCTCGCGGACGCCCGGCCGGCGGGCGGCGCACCCGCGATGCTAGGACACGCGGTCGGCGGCCCGCCGTGAGCGGAGGGCCGCCGCGCGGTCAGGCGGTCCCGCGCAGCCGCGCGACCGTGCTCATCACGTGGTAGACGACGATCGCCGCGACGGTGCCGAGCGCGATGCCGTTGAACGAGACGGTGCCGAGGGTGAACGTGAAGGGCGCGATCGCGACGATGAGCGCGGTCGCCGCCGTGAGCTGGTTGACGGGCTTGGCGAAGTCCACCTCGTTGTCGAGCCAGATCTTCACGCCGATGATCCCGATGAGGCCGTACAGCGCGGTCGTCACGCCGCCGAGCACGCCGGCGGGGATCGTGTTGATCACGGCGCCGACCTTGGGCGAGAGCCCGAGCAGCACGGCGAACGCGCCGGCCACCCAGTAGGCGGCGGTCGAGTAGACGCGCGTCGCGGCCATCACGCCGATGTTCTCGCCGTAGGTCGTGGTGCCGGATCCGCCGCCGAGGCCCGCGAGCACGGTCGCGAGGCCGTCGGCCAGCAGCGCGCGGCCGGTCAGCTCGTTCACGCTCCCGTCGGTCATCTGCGCGACGCCGCGGATGTGGCCCACGTTCTCGGCGACGAGCACGAGCACCACGGGCAGGAACGCGGGCAGCAGCGCCCAGAACTGCGGCGTGATCTCGGGCGCGTGGAACTCGGGCAGGCCGATCCACGCGGCGGCCTCGATCTTGGAGTAGTCGATCTCCTGGCGGATCGCCGCGACGACGTACCCGACGACCACGCCGAGCACGATGGAGAGCCGGCCGAGGATCCCGCGGAACAGCACCGTCGAGAGGATCACGGCGGCGAGCGTGATGGTCGCCGTCACGGGCGCCAGCACGAAGTTGTCGCGCGCGGCCGACGCCAGGTTGAAGCCGATGAGCGCCACGATCGCGCCGGCGACGACGGGCGGCAGCAGCGCGTCGATCCAGCCGGTGCCGGTGAGCTGCACGATGCCGCCGACGGTCGCGAGCATCACGCCGACGGCCACGATGCCCGCGAGCGCGGCCCCGATCCCGCCGCCGCCCGCCGCCGTGGCCGCGTTCGCCGCGGTGATCGGCGCGATGAACGCGAAGGACGACCCGAGGTAGCTGGGCAGCCGGTTCTTCGTGATGAGGAGGAAGAGGATCGTGCCGATCCCGGAGAAGAACAGCGTGGTCGTGGGCGGGAAGCCCGTGAGCGCGGGCACGAGGAAGGTCGCGCCGAACATCGCGACGACGTGCTGCAGCCCCAGCCCGATGGTGCGCGGCCAGGTGAGGCGCTCGCCGGGGCCGACGACCGCGGAGGTCTCCACCGTCCGTCCGTCGCCGTGGAGGGTCCAGATCTGTCGGGCCATGATCGCCTGCTCTCGCGCGGGTGTGTGGGGAGACGCCCCGATCGGCGAGCGTACCGACGCCGTGTTGCGGTGGCGTTTCCGGGGGCGGATCCCGCGCGTCTCGCGTCAGCCCCGGCGGGCCGCCAGCCAGTTCGCGACGGCCCAGACCCCGGCGAGCACGAGCATCTGCGCCAGGACGTACCAGTGGACCTGGCCCATCAGCGTCGTCACGAAGAACGTGCCGACGGTCATCACGAGCGCCGCGACGCCAACGGCGGCGAAGCCCTTCTGCGCCAGGAGCCCGTCGCGCTCGTCGCGGTACTCGAGCCCGTTGATGCGCGTGACGTCGGACGCCGTGGGCCGGGCCGCGTGGAGCGCGCTGCCCAGCAGGATGACGGCCATGACCGCGAGCGTGATGGCGTTGTAGAGGTTGCCCGCGATCACGGCGACGAGGGCGCCGAGCAGCAGCACCCCGGTGATGATCGCGTTCACGCGGGAGACCCCGCGGCGTTCAGTCGTCTTCGACATGGAAGACCTCCTCGACGGATCGGTGGAAGAAGCGGGCCGCCTTCACGGCGAGCGCGAGCGACGGGTCGTAGCGGCCCGTCTCGATGGCGTTGATCGTCTGGCGGGAGACGCCGAGCGCGTCGGCGAGGGACTGCTGGGAGAGCCCGGCCGCCGTCCGGAGCCCCCTGACCTCGCTGCGCATGGGTGACAAGCTAGCTTGACACTCCCGAGGTGTCAAGCGCGCTTGTCATCGCGGTCGACGGATCCCCGCCGGTCGCTCCCGGGCCGCACGCGGCCGACGCCCCTAGGCTCGTGCCCATGAGCGCCGAGACACCTCCGACCGGGATCCGCACCGACGAGCTGGACGAGGGGGTGCGCCCGCAGGACGACCTCTACCTCCACGTGAACGGGCGCTGGCTCGACCGCACCGAGATCCCCGACGACAAGGCGCGCTGGGGCTCGTTCCACCAGCTCGCCGAGGCGGCCGAGGACGCCGTGCGCGTGATCATCGAGGAGGCCGTCGACGCCGCGCCCGGCACCGAGGAGCGCAAGACCGGCGACCTCTTCACGAGCTTCATGGACGTCGAGCGCGTCGAGCGCCTCGGTGTCGACCCGATCCGCGACCACCTCGACGCGGCGGCCGCCGTCACCGACGTGCCGTCCTTCCTCCGCACGCTCGGCACGCTCGAGCAGACGAACGTCCCCGGCCTGCTCGGCCTCTTCGTCGACAACGACCCGGGCGACCCCGAGCGCTACGTCGTGCAGATCGAGCAGGGCGGCATCGGCCTGCCCGACGAGAGCTACTACCGCGAGGAGGGCCACGCCGCGATCCGCGACGCGTACCGCGCCTTCGTCGAGCGCATGCTCGACCTCGCCGGCCTCGACGACGCGTCCGCCCGCGCCGACCGGATCCTCGACCTCGAGACCCGCATCGCCGCCGCCCACTGGGACAACGTCCGCACCCGCGACAGCCAGGCCACCTACAACCTCGTCACGTGGGCCGAGCTCCGCGCGCTCGTGGCGAAGGCCGCCGGCGCCGACCTCGACGTCTGGCGCGACGCCATCGAGGCGCCCGCCGCCGCGCTCGACGAGGTCGTGCTGCGCGAGCCGAGCTTCGCCGAGGGCCTCGGCGCGCTGCTGACCGACGCCGAGATCCCGGCGCTCCGCGACTGGCTCAGCTGGCAGGTCATCCGCTCGAACGCGGCGCTGCTGCCGAAGGCCTTCTCGGAGGCGTCCTTCGACTTCTACGGCCGCACGCTCACGGGCGCGCCCGAGCAGCGCGTGCGGTGGAAGCGCGGCGTCTCGCTGGTCGAGGGATCCATGGGCGAGGCCATCGGCCGCATCTACGTCGAGCGACATTTCAGCCCCACCGCCAAGGCCGAGATGGACGTGCTCGTCGGGCACCTCGTCGAGGCGTACCGGCGGTCCATCTCCGGCCTCGAGTGGATGACGGCGGAGACCCGCGGGAGGGCGCTCGAGAAGCTCGAGAAGTTCACGCCGAAGATCGGCTTCCCCGACACGTGGCGCGACTACTCGGCGCTCGAGATCGACCCGACGGACCTCGTGGGCAACGTGCGCGCGACCGCCCGCTTCGAGACGCATCGCGAGCTCGCGAAGATCGGCGCCCCGCTCGATCGCGACGAGTGGTTCATGACTCCGCAGACCATCAACGCGTACTACAACCCGGGCTTCAACGAGATCGTGTTCCCGGCCGCGATCCTGCAGTTCCCGTTCTTCGACGAGGCGCGCGACCCGGCCGCGAACTACGGCGCGATCGGCGCGGTCATCGGCCACGAGATCGGCCACGGCTTCGACGACCAGGGCTCGCGCTACGACGGCGACGGCCGCCTCACCGACTGGTGGACCCCGGCCGACCGCGCGGCGTTCGAGGACCGGACGGCGTCGCTCATCCAGCAGTACGACGCCCTCGTGCCGGCGCAGCTGACGGCCGACGACGCCCCGCACGTCAACGGCGCGCTCACCATCGGCGAGAACATCGGCGACCTCGGCGGCCTCTCCATCGCGTGGAAGGCGTACCTCCTCTCGCTCGAGGGCGCCGAGCCGCCGGTCATCGACGGCCTCACGGGCGCCGAGCGCTTCTTCCTCTCCTGGGCGCAGGCCTGGCAGCAGAAGGGCCGCGACGCCGAGGTGATGCGGCTGCTCGCCATCGACCCGCACGCGCCGAACGAGTTCCGCTGCAACCAGATCGTCCGCAACATCGACGCGTTCTACGACACGTTCGGCGTGCAGCCGGGCGACGGCCTCTGGCTCGACGAGGAGGCCCGCGTCACCATCTGGTGACGCGCCCGGCGATGAGCGGGCGATGAGCGCGACCGGCGAGGATCCGCGACGCCGCTCCCGGCACGCCGGGGGCGGTCCCGCGCGCCACGCGGGGCAGGAGCCGACCGACGGCTTCCGCTCCGCGTTCCGCGCGCTCGGCGGCCTCGCCCTCGATGGGATGCGGGTCGCGGCCCGCGCGACCGACCTCGACTCGGGCGACGTCGTGCTCGCGGTCGACGACCACGTCGCGCTGCCCGCGGCCGGCCTCGGCCGCGTGCTCCTCCTCGTCGAGCTCTCCGCGCGCATGACGTCGGGCGACCTCTCGCCGCTGCACCTCGTGGATCGCCGGCTGGACGACGAGGGCGGCACCGCGGGCCTCTGGCGCCACCTCGTGGTGCCGTCGCTGCCCGTCACCGACCTCGCGTCCCTCGTCGGCGCGACGGGCGACGCGGCCGCCACCAACGCGCTCCTCGGGCTCGTCGGCCTCGACGCCGTCCGCACGCGCGCCGAGTCGCTCGGCCTCCGTCGCACGGCGCTCCTCGACGTGGCGCGCGGCACCCGCGGGCCGGACGACGCCCCGCAGCTCTCCGTGGGATCCGCGCGCGAGCTCGCGTCGCTCTTCGCCTCGCTCGTGCACGGCGAGGTCGTCGACGAGGAGACGAGCACGCGCGTGGTCGGCTGGCTCGCGCTCAACACCGACCGCTCGATGGTCGCCGCGTCCTTCGGGCTCGACGCGCCCGTGGGCCGCGGCGGCGAGCACGGCATGGCGCTCGTCGACTGCACGGGCGTCGACGCGGGCGTGCGGGCCGAGGCGGGCGTGCTCCGCGGGCCGCGCGGCGCGGTCGCCTACGCCGTCATGGTCCACTTCGACGACGCCGACCTCCGCGCCCGCCTCGCCGTGCGCGACGCCCTGGGCGTGGTCGGGCTCGACCTGCTGGAGCACGTGCACTGAGCCGCGCGGATCCGGCCGCCCACCGGTCGTGGATCCCCCCGGGCGTAGAGTCGGATGTCGCCCGCCACCCCTCCCGGGCGACGGAGGAGACCCCCACGATGACCGGCATGAACCCCGCCACCGCCAAGCGCCTCGCCCGCGACGACGTGGCGCCGATGTACGCGGAGGTGGACGCGGCCATCGCGCGCGCCGAGATCCCCGGCACCCCGGAGTGGCAGGAGAAGGTCCGCGGCCGCATCGTCATGGTGCGCCACGGGCAGACCGAGTGGAGCGTCAACGGGCGCCACACCGGCACGACCGACATCCCCCTCACCGCGACCGGCGAGGAGCAGGCCCGCGCGGTCGGCGGCGTGCTCGCGGGCACCGGGTTCGGCCTCGTACTCGCGAGCCCCCGCTCGCGCGCCCAGCGCACCGCCGAGCTCATCGGCTACGGCGACCAGGCCGAGGTCGACGACCGGCTCGTCGAGTTCGACTACGGCGCGTACGAGGGCCGCACCACCGCCGACATCCAGTCCGAGCGCGGCCACTGGGACCTCTGGACCGACGGCGTGCCCGCGGGCGACACCCCCGGCGAGACGTCCCAGCAGGTCCGCGACCGCGTGCTCCAGGTGCTCGAGCGCGTGCTGCCCGTGCTCGAGTCGGGCCAGGACGTGCTCCTCGTCGCCCACGCGCACGTGATCCGCGCCCTCGCCGTCGCGTGGGTCGGCCTGCCCGCGGAGGCCGGCGGGATCCTCACCCTCTCCACCTCGACGCTCAGCGAGCTCGGCTTCGAGCACGGCCGCCACGCGATCATGCGCTGGAACTGCCCGGCGGACGGCTGGGCGCCGTCGCCCGTGGGCGGCAGCCGGTAGCGGCGCCGTCGCCGGGGCGCCGTCCTGACACGGCCCGGCGCGTAGGATCGCCCCTCGTGGCACAGAAGAAGAAGCGCACCCGGCAGGCCCCCTCGTCCGCAGCCCGCACCCGCCCGGGATCGCCCGCGAAGGCGCGCTCCGGCAACCCGGCCGAGGTGCGGAAGGCCACCGCGCGCGACTGGATCTCCGGCGCCCGCATCCGCACCCTCCCGCTCGCCGTCGCCCCCGTCGCGATCGGCGCGGGAGCCGCTCGCGCGCTCGGCCCCGACGAGGGCGTCTCCCTCGGCCTCGCGCTCCTCTGCCTCGCCGTCGCGGTGCTGCTCCAGATCGGCGTGAACTACGCCAACGACTACTCCGACGGCGTCCGCGGCACCGACGACGTGCGCGTCGGCCCGGCCCGCCTCACCGGATCCGGCGCCGCGAAGCCCCGCACCGTGCTCACCGTCGCGCTCGCCTTCTTCGGCCTCGCCGCAGTCGCGGGCCTCGCCATCGTGCTCATCACCGGCCACTGGTGGCTGCTCGCGGTCGGAGCCGTCGCCATCGTCGCGGCCTACTTCTACACCGGCGGCAAGCGCCCCTACGGCTACGCGGGACTCGGCGACGTGGTGGTCTTCGTCTTCTTCGGGCTGGTCGCGACCGCGGGCACGCAGTTCATCCTCATCGGCATGATCACGGGCGAGGGCTGGCTGGGCGGCGTCGCGGCGGGCGGATTCGCGTGCGCGGTGCTCATGGTCAACAACATCCGCGACATCGAGCAGGACGGCAAGGTCGGCAAGCGCACCCTCGCGGTGCGGCTCGGCCCGCGCGGCTCGCGGATCGTCTACTGCGTCGAGATCGCGATCGCCTACGGGGCCGTGGTGTTCTTCTTCCTCTTCTACCCGAAGGCGCTGCTCGTGCTGTTCACGCTCGTGCTCGCGCTGCCGGCCGCGATCATCGCGTGCACGGGCCGCACCCCGAAGGAGCTGATCCTGTCGCTCCAGCTCACGAGCATGGCCGCGCTCACGTTCGGCCTGGGCCTCGGGGCGGCGTTCGCGTTCTGAGCCCGGTGGATCCCGCGCTCGTCCGCGCGCTCGCGGCCGACCACGAGACGTGGGCGACCGACGACCCGCGGCTCCTCGCGATCCGCGAGCGTGCGGGCGCGCGTCGACGGACGGTGCTCGTGGTCGACGCGGTGCTCGAGGTGTGGTGGGCGGAGCGCCGGGCGGCGGATCCCGAGCGTGCGGGCGCCGCGCTCGCTGCGCACGTCTCCCGGGCGGTGGCCGAGGCGCGACCGGGGGAGCGGTACCTCGTGCTCGACGGCGGGCGCCTCACGCCGTCGACGCGCACGACCCCGCCCGCGGTGCGCGAGACGGCTCCGACGACGGGCGGCCGGTGGGTCGCCTACGTGCCGATCGAGGGCGACGGATCCGCGGACCCGGGCTGACGCGCGCGGCTCAGCTGCGCTCGGCCTCGCCATCGGTGCGCGGCGTCGCGGCGGCCGTCGACGCGGATCCGGCACCCGGCGCGGTCTCGCCCGCCATCCCGGGCGCACCGGCAGCCCGGGCCCGGCGCTCGGCGGCGTCCACCGCCGCGTCCTCGGAGTCATCGTCCTCGACAGGCGCCTTGCGGCCGGCCGCGATCGCCGCGAGATCCGCCGCCATGGCCTCGCGCTGCTTGCGCAGGAAGATGTACGACCCGCAGAACGACACCACGGCGCCGATGACCGCGGCGAGCGGCCAGAAGTCCGGGCTCACGGCGACCACCAGCCCGAACGGGACGGCGAACAGGAGGATGCGGACGACGGTGTAGACGAGCCAGTAGCGACGGGAACTCACCGGGTCAGCATAGGTCGGTCGCCTGGGCGGGCCCCTCCCCTGCACAGGCCGCCGCCGTCCAGCCGGGGTCCGGCCGCCGCCCCCTTCCCGCTCGCTGGACGCCCGGCGTCCTCCCCGGTTGCGGAGCTACCATCGGGAGATGCCCCGCCTGTTGATCGGTCTCGCCGTCGTGATCGTGTTCTTCACGGTCTTCGTCATCGTGGACACCTCCCTGACGCCGCGGACCCGCATGCGCGGCCTCCCCAAGCCCGCGTGGATCGCGGTGGTCGTCCTGGTGCCCGTCATCGGCGGCATCCTGTGGCTCGTCATCGGCAAGGACCGCACCGACCTCGCCCGTGCATCCGGCCGGCGCCTCGGCCCCGACGACGACCCCGACTTCCTCTCCGGCCTCGGCCGCACGCGATCGGAGGAGGAGCGGATCCGCCGCCTCGAGCAGGAGCTCGCCGACCTCGACAGCGACGGCACGGGTCCGGACGACCCGCAGGAGCCGGGCCCCACGAGCGGCCCGACCCGGCCGAACCGCGACGACGACGACCGGGCGCCTGGCCGCCGGGACGCCTGACCGCCGGTGACCTCGACCGAGTCCCGCGCCTCCCTGCCGTCCTCCACCTCGCCCCGCACGGGCAACCCCTCCACGGATCGCGCGCTCGCGATGCTCCTGGCCCTCGTCGGCGAGGGCGTCACCGACATCGTGCTCTGCCCCGGATCCCGCTCCCAGGCCCTCGCGCTCGTCGCGGCGGAGCTGGAGCGCGTCGACGGCGTGCGCCTGCACGTGCGCATCGACGAGCGGGCGGCCGGGTTCCTCGCGCTCGGCCTCGGCGTCGAGTCCGGCCGGCCGGCACCCGTCATCACGACCTCCGGCACGGCCGTCGCGAACCTGCACCCCGCCGTGCTCGAGGGCTGGCACTCGGGCGTCCCGATGCTGCTGCTCACGGGTGACCGCCCGGCGGAGCTCCGCGGCATCGCGAGCAACCAGACCACCCGCCAGCCGGGCATGTTCGGCGACCGGGTGGTCGTCGTCGACGTCCCGGCGCCCGAGGAGACCGACGAGGACCTGTCGCGCGACGCGCGTCTCGCGCGCGACGCGCGTCTCGCGCGCGACGCGTACCGTCGGGCCCGCGACGAGCGGACGCCCGTGCACGTGAACGTGGCGTTCCGGGATCCGCTGTCCGTCGCGGTGCCGGATCTCGCGGAGGCCGTCGCGGAGGCGCATGCCGCCGCAGATGCCGAGGCCGCCGCCGCGCCTGCGCCCGCCGGGCCGACCGCCGCCGACGTCCTCGACCTCCCGCACGGCCCGCGCACCCTCGTCGTCGCCGGCCACGCCGCGGGCGAGGCCGCAGAGGAGCTCGCGCGCGCCGGCGGCTGGCCGCTCGCCGCCGAGATCTCGAGCGGTTCCCACTTCGGCCCGAACCTCGTCGTCTCCTTCCGCGAGCTGCTCGCACGCCCCGGCTTCGGCGACCGCGTCGAGCGCGTCATCGTGTTCGGCCACCCCACGCTCACCCGAGAGGTCCCGCTGCTCGTGGGTCGCGAGGACGTCGAGGCGATCGTCGTCGGATCCACCGGCGGCGAGGACTACGACCCGCGCCACCGCGTCACCGCCCACCCGGCCGCCGTGCGCGTGGTCGGCGAGCCCGCGGATCCGGCCGAGGCCCGCCGCTGGACCGGCACGTGGGTGCAGGCGAGCCGCGCGATCCTCGACGAGGCGAGCGCCGCGGAGTCCGCGCCGCTCCTGCCCTCGGGCACCACGCCCGCCGAGCGCCGCGACTTCGCGCGCGCCGAGCTCGCCGCCGTGCGCGCCGACGTCACCCGCCGCCACCTCGTGCGCGCGCTCTGGCAGGCCACGTGGCCGCACGACCGGCTCGTGCTCGGGGCGTCGCGGCTCATCCGCGAGGCCGACCGGGCGCTCCCCGGCAAGCGGGTCCGCGTGCACGCCAACCGCGGTCTCGCCGGCATCGACGGCACGATCTCCACGGGCCTCGGCATCGCGCTCGCCTCCCAGGCCGGATCCGGCAGCGCGGCCGCCGGGATCACGCGCGTGCTCGTCGGCGACCTCACGCTCCTGCACGACGTCGGCTCGCTGCTCATCGGCACGGGCGAACGGGTGCCGCGGATCCAGGTCATCGTCGGCAACGACGGCGGCGGCACGATCTTCGACGGCCTCGAGGTGGCGAACACGGCCGCGCCCGCCGCCATCGACCGCGTCATGTTCACGCCGCAGCGGGTGGATCTCGCGAGCCTCGCGAAGGCCTACGGCTGGACGCACCTGCGCGCCGCGACCCACGGCGAGCTGGAGGCGGCGCTCACGACCGCGTCCGGGGCGCCGCTGCTCATCGAGGTGCCGCTGGTCCGGTAGCGCCTCCGCCCGGTCCGGTGCCCGGCCGGGGCTCGGGTCGAATCCGCGGATCGAACCCATGCAACCGCCAAAGAAGTCTTTGACAGTCGGGACCGCGCCGTGGTCGGATGGCCGCATGCCCGCCGACGAGACCGACCTCCGCGACCTCCGCGTCATCGCCCACCCCCTGCGCCTGCGCCTCCTCTCGCTCTGCACGCGGTCGCCCGTGAGCGCGTCCGAGGCCGCGCGCGAGCTGGGCGAGACGCAGGCGAACGTGAGCTACCACCTGCGCCGCCTGCGCGAGGCCGGGCTGCTCGAGGAGGCGGGCGTCGAGCGGATCCGCGGGGGAGCGGCCAGGCGCTACCGGCACGTGCCCGCGAGCGGCGAGCGGCTCGACGCCCTGACCGGGGGCGCCATGCCGACCCTGGCCGCCGCGCTCACGGCCGAGCTGACCCGTCGCGCCGCGCTGCACGCGGAGGGCACTCGGCCGGTGATCACGGACGCCGAGCTCACGGTCTCGACCGGCACGTGGATCCGCGTGCAGGAGCTGGCCCGCGAGCTCGGCACCGTGCTCCACGACGACTCCGCCCGCCGCCCGGGCGACGACGACGTCGCGGTGAGCGCGACGCTCGCGCTGTTCGCGATGGCCCCGGGCACGACCGCGGGCCAGGCGCCCGCATGACCGCCGCCCGCACGCCGCCGCCCGCCCGCACCGGATACCTCGCCGTCCTGGCGCTCCCCGGCGCGCTCCGCGTCTTCCTCCCGGCGATGCTCGGCCGGCTCTCCTTCGCGATGGTCGCCCTCGCGCTGCTGCTGCTCGTCCAGGCGCGCACCGGCTCCTTCGCCGCCGCCGGCCTCGCGACCGGCGCGTTCGGCCTCGCCAACGTCCTCGCGTCGCCCGTCCGGGCACGGCTCGTGGACGCGCACGGCCAGCGGCCCGTGCTGGTGGCGCTCGCGGTCGCCCACGCGCTCGGGCTCGTCGGGGTCCTCGCGGTGGTCCGCATCGGCGCGCCCGTCGGGGTCGTCGTCGTGACGGCCGCGCTCGCCGGCCTCGCGATGCCGCCGCTCGGCGCCGCCATGCGCGTCGTCTGGGCCGCGCTCGTGCCCGACGCGCGGATGCGGACGCGCGCCTACAGCCTCGACGCCGTGGGGGAGGAGGTCGTCTTCACCGTCGGCCCGCTCGTCGTGGCGGCGCTCGTCGCGGTCGCGGATCCCGAGGTCGCCGTGCTCGCGTCGGCCGCCGCGAGCGTCACCGGCACCCTGGGCATGACGTCGTCGCGCCTGTCCCGGGCGCAGGGCGCGCGGCCGGCCCCACCGGAGGGCCGGCCGACGGCAGACGGGCGCGCGCGTCGCCGGTCCGCGGATCCGCTCCGCCAGCCGCTCGTGATCCCCCTGCTCGTGACGCTGCTCGGGGTCGGCGCGGTGCTCGGATCCGTCGAGGTCGCCGTCGCGGCGCTGGCCGAGCGCGCGGGCAGCACGGCGCTCGCGGGTCCGCTGCTCGCCGCGTTCGCCGCGGGCAGCGCGGTCGGCGGCCTCGCGTACGGGACGTGCGCGTGGCGGGCGCCGGCGCGGATCCGCCTCGTCGTCCTCGTCGCGGCGATGCTCGCGGCGACGGCCGTGCTCGCCGCGGTCGCGGCCCGCGTCCCCGCCGCCCCGGACGCTCTCGCCCTCGTCCTGCTCGCCGCCGCGCTCGTCCCCGTCGGCCTGTTCCTCGCGCCCGCGATGGTCACGGGCTACCTCCTCGCCGACGCGCAGACGGAGCCGTCGGTGCGCACCGAGGCGTCGGCGTGGGTCAACACGGCCGTCAACACCGGGGTCGCGCTCGCGGCGGCCGCGGTCGGCGCGGTGGTGGACGCGGCGGGCCCGCTGGCCGGCATCGGGGTCGGCGCGGTCGCGGCGCTCGTCGTGGCCGGGATCGCGGCGCCGGCGCTGCTACGGCGACGCGCGACGGCGGAGCGAGCGGAGGCGCCAGCCACCGGGACCGCGTCCTAGCCCAGCGCCTCCACGACCGGCCGGAACTTCATGGCCGTCTCGGCGCGCTCGCGCTCGGGGTCGGATCCCGCGACGATGCCGGCGCCCGCGTGCGCGACGATGGCACCCGACGGATCCACCTGGGCGCCCCGCAGCGCGATGGCCCACTCGCCGTCGCCGTCGGCCGAGACCCAGCCGACCGGCCCGGCGTAGCGGCCGCGGTCGGCGGGCTCGAGCTCGGCGATGAGCGACAGCGCGGCGGCCGTCGGGTGCCCGGCGACGGCGGCCGTCGGGTGCAGCGCGCCCACGAGGTCGAGCGACGAGGATCCGTCGCCGAGCGTGCCCGTGACGTCGCTCGCCAGGTGCCACAGGTTCGGCAGCTTGAGCGTGAAGGGCGCGTCGGTGGTGGAGAGGTCGCGGCTGTGCGGGTGGAGCGCGTCGAGCACGCTGTCGCGCGCGAACGCGTGCTCCTCGTTGTCCTTGCGGGATGCGGCGAGGCCGGCGGCCGCGGCGGCGTCGGCGCGCGCGTCCGTGCCGCGCGAGACGGTGCCGGCGAGCACGCGCGCGCCGACCGTGCCGCCGCCGACGCGCACGAGCGTCTCGGGGCTCGCGCCGATGAGGCCGTCGACCGCGTAGGTCCAGCAGTCGGGGTAGCCGAGCGCGAAGCGGCTGAGGGCGAGCCGGAGGTCACCGCCGAGGGGGAGGCGGCCGACGAGGTCGCGCGCGAGCACGACCTTCTCCACGTCGCCCGCCGCGATCGCGGCGACGGCGCGCGCGACGGCCGTCTCGTAGTCGTCGGGACCCATGGATCCGGGGCGCAGGTGCAGGCGGTACTCGGCGCCGGAGCGCTCGGGCACGGGGATGGATCCCGCGGCCAGGGCGTCGAGCGGGGAGGCGACGTCGCCGTCCTCCTGGTCGGCGAGCCGGATCCGCGTGACCCACGACACCCCGTCCCGTCGGCCGACCACGAGGCGGGGCACGACGAGCACGCTCGCGGCCTCCGAGTCGTCGGCGAAGGCGAAGGCGCCGAACGCGATGAGACCCGTGCCGGGGATCCCGAGCGGATCCGTCACGGTCGCCGCCGCGGCCACCTCGCGCCACGCGGCGGCGGCGTCGCGAACACGGTCGGGCCCGCGGAACTCGAGTCGGATGGCCTCGCCGATGCCGCCCATCCCGGATCCGTGCCGGAGCCACAGGAGCGGGTGCCGGGCGTCGAGGAGGGGGACGAGCCGGGCGATGGAGTCGACGGGGGTGGTGTCGACGAGGAGCGCTCGGACGCGGGATGCGGTCACGGATGCCAGCCTACCGCCGGGGATCCGGGCCTCCCCGGGCGCCCGCCGACCCCTGGTCCCGGCCCCGCCTGCGCCCGCCGCCCCCGTCCTCTGATGGGCCCCTGGGCATCCGGCCGCCGCCCACCGCGTGCCCAGCGCGCCCGAATAGACTGACCGCGTGATGCGAGCAGACCTCAGCAAGAAGCCCGGCCAGGTGTCGGCCATGTTCGACGAGGTCTCGAGCGCCTACGACCGCACGAACACCCTCCTGTCGGTAGGGAACGACCAGCTGTGGCGTGTCGCCACCACGCGCGCCGTCGCCCCGGTCGCGGGGGAGCGGATCCTCGACCTGGCTGCAGGCACCGGAACGTCGAGCGCCGCGCTCGCCGCGTCCGGCGCCCACGTGGTCGCCGCCGACTTCTCCGAGGGCATGCTCGAGGTCGGCCGTCGCCGGCTCGCCGGCAACGACCGGGTCGAGTTCGTGCACGCCGACGCCACCGACCTCCCCTTCGACGACGACTCCTTCGACGCCGTCACGATCTCCTTCGGCCTCCGCAACGTGGTCGAGCCGCGGAAGGGCCTCGACGAGCTGCTCCGCGTGCTGAAGCCCGGCGGCCGCATCGTCATCTGCGAGTTCAGCACTCCTCCCGTTCCCCTGGTCCGCCGCGGCTACGACCTCTACATGAAGGCCGTCGCGCCGTCGCTCGTGAAGCTCGTGAGCTCCAACGCCAGCGCGTACGAGTACCTCAACGAGTCGATCCAGGCCTGGCCCGACCAGGAGACGCTGGCCTCGTGGCTCCGCGAGGCTGGATTCGCGTCAGTCGAGCACCGTAACCTCACTGCGGGGATCGTGGCGCTGCACCGCGGCGTCAAGCCGGCCGGCCGTCACGCCGCTCCCCGTCCCGCCGCGTCCTGACCGCGCGTGAACCCCCACAGACAAGGACGCCGATCATGAGTCCGAGCATCCCGCTCGCCCGCCGCGGCGCCTCCGTCGCCTCCCACGCCAGCCTCACCGAGCGCCTCTTCTCGTCCTCGGACGACCGCCGCATGGCGCGCAGCATCGACGACGGGCTCGCGCTCGTCGAGGAGCAGCTGCTCCGCGAGGTCCGGTTCGCGGACGACGTGGCCGACGTCACCACGCGCTACCTGCTCGACGCGGGCGGCAAGCGCGTGCGCCCGATGCTCGCGCTCCTCATCGCCCAGCTCGGCGAGGGCAACACGCAGCAGGTGGTGGACGCGGCGGTAGCCATCGAGATCACGCACCTCGCGTCGCTGTACCACGACGACGTCATGGACGAGGCGGACATGCGCCGCGGCGTCCCGAGCGCGCAGGCCGTATGGGGCAACTCCGTCGCGATCCTCGCGGGCGACCTCCTCTTCGCGCGCGCCAGCAAGATCGTCGCCGACCTCGGCCCGCGCGCCATCCGGCTGCAGGCCGCGACCTTCGAGCGCCTCGTGCTCGGCCAGCTGCACGAGACCATCGGCCCGCGCGATGACCAGGACCCCATCGAGCACTACCTCGACGTCCTCGCCGACAAGACCGGCTCCCTCATCGCGTGCGCCGCGCAGATGGGCGTCATCTACTCCGGCGCGGATCCCGAGCTCGAGTCGGCCGTCCTGGCCTTCGGCGAGCGCACGGGCGTGGCCTTCCAGCTCGTGGACGACGTCCTCGACCTCGCCGACCAGCCCGAGGAGACCGGCAAGCTCGCCGGCACCGACCTCCGCGCCGGAGTCGCCACCCTCCCCCTCCTCTACCTGCGCCGGCTCGCGGAGTCGGACGCCGCCGCGGCGTCGCTGCTCGCCCGGATCCAACGCGACGTCGCGCACGAGGAGACGCCCGAGTCCGAGGCCGACCTCACGGCAGCCATCGCCGAGCTGCGCGACCACGAGGTCACGGCCCGCACCATCGCGGAGGCGCACCGCTGGGCCGCCGAGGCGGTCGACGCGCTCGCGCCCCTCCCGGAGGGCCCGGTCAAGAAGGCGCTCACGCGCTTCGCCGACACCATCGTCGAGCGCACGCGCTAGCTGCCGCTCGTCCCCGCCGGCTCTCGCGGGGATCCGCACCACCACGCCCCCGCACGGCCGGCACGGGGACGACGACGAACCGGAGAACCAGTGACCAAGCTCAGGCTGGCCATCGTGGGCGCAGGGCCCGCGGGCATCTACGCGGCCGACATCATCCTGAAGGCCGAGAAGCAGTTCGACGTCTCCATCGACCTCTTCGAGCGCCTCCCCGCGCCGTACGGCCTGGTCCGCTACGGCGTCGCGCCCGACCACCCGCGCATCAAGGGCATCATCGGCGCGCTGCGCGACGTGCTCGACCGCGGCGACATCCGCATCTTCGGCAACGTCGACTACGGCCGCGACATCACGCTGGAGGACCTCCAGAGGCACTACAACGCGGTCATCTTCTCCACGGGCGCGATCCGCGACGCCGAGCTCGACATCCCCGGCATCGACCTGCCGGGCTCCTACGGCGCGGCCGACTTCGTCAACTGGTTCGACGGACACCCGGACTTCCCGCGCGATTGGCCGCTCGACGCCCGCGAGGTCGCCGTCATCGGCAACGGCAACGTGGCGCTCGACGTGGCGCGCATGCTCGCCAAGCACGCTGACGACCTGCTGCCCACCGAGATCCCGGACAACGTCTACACGGGCCTCAAGCACTCGCCCGTCACCGACGTGCACGTCTTCGGCCGCCGCGGTCCCGCGCAGGTCAAGTTCACGCCGCTGGAGCTCCGCGAGCTGGGCGAGGTGCCCGACGTCGACGTGATCGTCTACGACGAGGACTTCGGCGTGGATCCCGCCGCCGAGGAGGCCGCGAAGACCAACAAGCAGGTCATGGTCATCAGCCGCGTGCTCGAGAAGTGGCGCACGCGCGAGACCGGATCCGCGTCCCGACGCCTGCACCTGCACTTCTACTCGCGCCCCGCGGAGGTGCTCGCGTCCGACGAGGCCGAGCCCCGCGTCGCGGCCCTGCGCATCGAGCGCACGCGTCCCGACGGCCTCGGCGGCGTCGAGGGCACGGGCGAGTTCCGCGACGTGCCCGTGCAGGCCATCTACCGCGCGGTCGGGTACTTCGGCTCGCCGGTCGACGGGATCCCGTTCGACGAGCGCCGCGGCGTCATCCCGAACCACGAGGGCCAGGTCCTCGACGAGGACAACAACCGCATCCCCGGTGTCTACGCCACGGGCTGGATCAAGCGCGGGCCCATCGGCCTCATCGGGCACACCAAGTCCGACGCCATGGAGACCATCTCGCACGTGCTCAACGACCAGGGCGACTGGTGGACCCCCGAGGCGCCCGAGGAGCAGGCGATCGTCGACCTGCTCACCGAGCGCGGCATCGAGCACACCGACCTCGCCGGCTGGCACGCCCTCGACGAGCACGAGATCGCCCTGGGGCAGCCGCACGGCCGCGCCCGCATCAAGGTGGTCGAGCGCGACGAGATGCTCGAGGCGTCGCGGCCGCGGCAGTCCGTGTGATCCGGGCGCGCTGACCCGCACCCCCTGATCGACGCCGACGGGCGCCCGCGGTCCTCCCGCGGGCGCCCGTCCGTCGTCCGTCCCCAGCCGCTCGCGCCCGCGCTCGGACGTCGGCCCGCACCCCCTAGGGTCGCCGCGTGATCCCCGCCGTCGCGCCCGCCCTCTCCGTCGCGGCCGGGCTCGCCGGTGCCGCCGTCGGCGCCTGGTCCCCGGCGCTCGCCCGCGTCGCCCTCGCGGGAGGCCGGCGCCCCGACGGACTCGACGCACGCCCGCTGGATCCGCTCCCCGGCCTCGGCCGCACGGCCGCGCTGGTCGCCGCGCCGGTCACGGGCGCGCTCGCGGCCCTGGTGGTCGCCGAGACGCCGCCCGCGCGGATCCCCGTGGCGCTCCTCCTCGTGATCGTGGGCACGGTGCTCGTGCTCGCGGACCTCGCCGCGCACCGCCTGCCCGACCGCGCCACCGCACCCGCGGCCGTCGCCGCCGCGTCCCTCGCTCTGGTCGCGGGCGGATCCGGCCTCCTGCTCCAGGCCGCGGCGTGCGGCGCGGGCGCCGTCCTCGTCCTCGCGCTCCTCCAGGAGGCCACCGGCGGCGGCCTCGGCACGGGCGACGTGAAGCTCGCGGGCGTCATCGGGCTGGCGCTCGGGCAGGCCGGGCCCGCGCAGGTCGCGCTGGGCCTCGCCGCGGGCACGCTCCTCGGCGGCGTCGCGGCGACCGTCCTGCTCGTCGCCGGCCGCGCTCGGGCGTCGACGGCCGTCCCGTTCGGCCCGTGGCTCGTGCTGGGCGCGCTCCTCGTGGCGGCCGCTCCCAGTACGCTCGCGTGAGCGTGCGGACGACCCCGGCCGATGGTTGCCTGTGCGCCGAGGCCCTCGCGCGTCCGCAGGCGTACGGTGGAGGAAGTGTCCAAGACCCCGGCATCGACGTACTGACGAGCCAGAGGAAAAGAAGATGGCACAGAGATCGCTCACACTGCTGCAGGACGAGACCGGCGTGCTCCTCGCCGCGGCCTCGCGCGCGGTGGTCTCGCTCTACCGGCCGCTGCTGCAGCCGCTCAACCTCACGCATCCGCAGTACCTCGTGCTGCTGGCCCTCGACGAGGAGGAGCCGCAGGCCGTCGTCGACCTCGCGGAGAAGCTGCATCTCACCCCGGGCACGCTCTCGCCGCTGCTCAAGCGCCTGGAGGTCTTCGGGTACGTCACCCGGTTCCGCGACATGACGGACGAGCGTCGTCTGTCCGTCGGCCTCACGAACGCCGGGCGCGAGATGCTGCCCGTCATCTGGCGCGTGGGCGACCAGGTCCGGCGCGACATCGCCGGCGAGGACGCGGGCGACTCCGCGCTCCGCGACCTGCTGCAGGACGTGCTCGACCGCGCCACCGCGCAGGAGCAGGAGCAGGTGCACGACGACCCCGACGCATCCGCCGCCGACCGCGACTGACCCGCCTCCCGCGCGCGGGCCCCGCGGCTACTGCACGCCCGAGGTCAGCCGCGCCAGGTTGTCGAGCACGGTGCTCCAGCGCGTGCGCCGGCTCCACTCGTCGAGGGTCAGCTCGCGGCTGCGCGCACGGTAGCCGTCCTCGACCCGCCGCATCTCGCGCACGAAGCCGGGGCCGCGCACCATCAGCGAGACCTCCATGTTCAGGCTGAACGACCGCATGTCCATGTTGCTGGATCCGATGACGGCCACGTCGTCGTCGATCGTGAAGTGCTTGCTGTGCAGGATGTACGGGGCCCGGTACATCCAGATCCGCACGCCCGCCTTCAGCAGCTCCTCGTAGTACGAGCGCTGCGCGTGGTAGACGACGGGCTGGTCGCCGATCTCGCTCACGAAGAGCTCCACCGAGAGACCGCGCTGCACGGCCGTCGTGATCGCGTACCGCATCGAGTCGTCGGGCACGAAGTACGGCGACGTGATGACGATCCGCTCCTGCGCGTAGTAGAGCAGCGCGTTGAACAGGCGCAGGTTGTTCTCGCCGGGGAAGCCGGGGCCGGACGGCACGACCTGGCAGTCGAGCTCCTCGTCGTCGTCCGACGCCGCGATCTCGATCGGCTCCGTCTCGCGCACGAGCAGCTGGTCGGTCTCCGCGTACCAGTCGGTGATGAAGATCGCGTTGAGGCCGCTGACGATGGGACCCTCGAGCCGCGTCATGAGGTCCTGCCATTTGAGGCCGCGCTTGCGGTTGACGACCTTGTTGTAGCTGCGGTGCACCATGTTCTGCGATCCCATGAAGCCCACGCGGCCGTCGACCACGAGCACCTTGCGGTGGTTGCGGAGGTCGGGCCGCTGATAGCGCCCGCGCAGCGGCTGCACGGGGAGCATGAGGTGCCAGTCCGCGCCGATCGCCGTGAGCTTGCGGGTGGTGCGCGTGTAGCCGGGCGCGCGCAGCGACGCGATGTGGTCGAGCAGCACCCGCACGGTGACGCCGCGCTGCACCGCGCGCTCGAGCGCGTCGAAGAAGGGGGCGCTCGTGACGTCCCACGCGAGGATGTAGAACTCGACGTGCACGTAGCGCGTCGCCCGGTCGACCTCGGCGGTCATCGCCTGGATGGACTCGTCGTAGTGGCTGTAGAGCTTCGCGCGGTTGCCGCCCACGAGCGGCATGGCGCCGAGCGTGCGGTTGAGCTCCACGACGGAGTCGAGCCACGACGGCCACGAGTGCTCGCGCGTGACGCGCTCGATGCCCTCGGTCGACTCGATGATGAACCGGTTGATCTCCTGCTGCTTCTCGCGGCGCCGCTTCGGCAGCCGGGTGGAGCCGATGAGGAGGAAGAGGAATATGCCGATGTACGGCAGGAAGAAGATCGCCATGAGCCACGCCATGGCGGTGGACGGCCGGCGGTTGCGGGGGATGACCAGCAGGGCCACCACGCGCACGATGAAGTCCACGACGACCGCGAGCCCCGCGAGGACGAGGGTTGTCATCGAGGGGTCCATCAGGCGGAGTCTATCCGCCGATCGCCGCCCGGCCGGGGGTCGCGGCACCCGCCGGACAAGCCGGGCGGGCGCCGCGGCGGATCAGCGGAAGTTGACGAACTGCAGGTCGAGGTCGACGTCCGCGCCCTTGAGCAGCGCGATGGTCTGCTGCAGGTCGTCGCGGCTCTTGCTCGAGACGCGGAGCTCGTCGCCCTCGACGCGGCTCTTGATGCCCTTGGGGCCCTCGTCGCGGATGATCTTGCCGAGCTTCTTCGCGTTGGCCTGGTCGATGCCCTGCTTGAGCGTGACCTCGATGCGGTACTCCTTGCCGGACGCGAAGGGCTCGCCCTCCTCGAGGCTCTTGAGGCCGATGCCGCGCTTGATCATCTTCGTCTGCAGCACGTCGAGGATCGCCTTCACGCGCTCCTCGCTCGAGGCCTTCATGAGGATGGTGTCGCCGCTCCACTCGATGGAGGCGCCCACGTTCTTGAAGTCGTAGCGCTGCTCCACCTCCTTCTGGGTCTGGTGGACGGCGTTGTCCGCCTCCATGCGGTCGACCTTGCTGACGACGTCGAACGAGGAATCTGCCATGCCGACCATGTTAAGGGACGGGCGCGTGCGGACCCGCGGCGAGGGGATCCGACGATTTCGGTTCGCGGGCCGGCGACCGCTATCATCGACGAGCGTCTCCGGTCCGTGATCACATAGGTCGGGTGCGCATGGCGAGTTACCCTAGCGGCCAAAGGGATCTGACTGTAAATCAGACGGCTCAGCCTTCGGGGGTTCGAATCCCTCACTCGCCACCCACTGGACGGCCCCGCTCGCACGGGGCCGTTCGTCTGCCCCGCCGCATCCGTCGGGGCCCGCCCGCGCAGGCAGAGTCGCCCGCGCGCCCGACGACCTGGATCCACCACCGATGTTCCCCGCCGCACCCGGCCCACGCACGCGCGCCCTCGGCACGTCCGGCGTCGTCGTCTCCACGCTCGGCCTCGGCACGAGCGGCTTCGGCTGGACCGCCGACCGCGAGGAGGCGTGGGCGATCCTCGACGCCTACCGCGAGGAGGGCGGCACCTTCGTCGACACCGCGTCCTCGTACTCGCAGTGGGTGCCCGGCCACGCGGGCGGCGAGTCCGAGGCGATCATCGGCGGCTGGCTGGCGGCGCGCGGCTGCCGTGACGACGTGGTCGTCGGCACGAAGGTCGGCAAGAGCCGCGACGCCCCCGGCACGTCGGCCGAGTCCATCCGCCGCGGGGTCGACGCCTCGCTCCGCCGCCTCGGCACCGGGCACGTCGACGTCGTGCACGCCCACCTCGACGACACGCGCACCCCGCTCGAGGAGACCGTCGCCGCGCTGTCCGACCTGGTGAAGGAGGGCAAGGCGCGGCTCGTCGGCGTCTCCGGCTTCCGGCCCGAGCGGACCGAGGAGGCGCTCGCGCTCGCGCACGGATCCGGCGCGGTGCCCGTCGGCGTGGTGCAGGAGGAGTACAGCCTCCTGGCGCGCGACCACGCGGAGGGGCGGCTGCAGGCGCTCGTCCGGCAGGAGGGCCTCGGCCTCGTCGCGCACAGCGTGCTCGCCAAGGGCTTCCTCACGGGCAAGTACCTGCCGGGCGCGCCCGCCGTGCCGTCCGCGCGGGCGCTCGACGCCGAGCAGTACATGTCGGCCGGCGGGCACGCCACGGTGCGCACCGCCGAGGAGATCGCGCGGATGCGCGGCGTCACGGTCGCCGAGGTCGCCATCGCCTGGGTGCTCGGTCGGCCCGGGATCGCCAGCGCTCTCGTGGGCGCGCGCACGGCCCGGCAGATCCGGCAGCTGATGCCCGCCGCGCAGCTCGTGCTCGACGACGAAGAGGTCTCCCGCCTCGCCTCCGCCGCCGCCCGGGCGACGCGCGACGAGACCGCCTGACCCGCCCGTATCCTGGGGCGACCGCCGCCCGAGCGGCCCGAGCCTCCCGAGGAGATCCGCCCGTGTCCCGTCCCTTGCCCGAGGGCTCCTACATCGCCGCCCTGCTCGTGATGACCACCGCGACGGGCGCCATCGACGGCGTCAGCTACCTCGCGCTCGACCGCGTCTTCACCGGCAACATGACCGGCAACGTGCTCTTCATCGGCTTCGGCCTGGTCGGCGTCGCCGACATCCCCGTGCTCAACAACCTCGTGGCGCTTGTCGCCTTCATGCTCGGCGCGGTCATCGCGTCGCGCATCACCCGGCGCGCGCCCACCGACGTGCACCTGCCGCGCTCCTCCGTGTGGATCCTGGCCACGGGCACCCTGCTCACCCTCGCGCTCGCGGTGGTCTGGCTCGCCGTCGGGACGCTCGACACCGGCGTCATGATCGCCATCACGGGCTTCCTCGCGCTGCTCCTCGGCGCGCAGGCGGCCGCGGTGAAGAGCATCGGGCTGCGCGACCTCTCCACCGTCGTCGTGACCATGACGATGGTGAACCTCTCCTCCGACAGCCGCGTGGCCGGCGGCACGGGCGCCGCGTGGGCCCGCCGCATCGGCGCGATCGTCTGCATGGGGCTCGGCGCCCTGGTCGCCGCGCTCATCACGACGCACGTCGGCGGCGCGTGGGCGCTGCTCGCCGCGGGCGGGCTGATGGTGGTGGGCGTGGGCCTGCTGTGGAACGCGCGTCGCGTGGAGCGCAAGCGCCTGCGGGAGACCGCCGCGTCGGGCCACGACGAGCGCACGGTCGCCTCGCCCGCCTGAGCGCCGCGCGCCTGCCGGCCGCGACCCCTCTGGCAGGCTGGGCGCATGACGACCCCCGGTGACACCGCGCTCCTGACCATCGCCCGCGACATCGCCGTCCGCGCCGGGGAGCTCGCCCTCCGCCGCCGCCGCGAGGGCGTCGAGGTGGCCGCGTCGAAGTCGAGCCCCGAGGACATCGTCACGCACACCGACCGCGAGACCGAGGACCTCATCCGTCAGGCGCTGCGGGACGTGCGCCCCGACGACGGCTTCCTCGGCGAGGAGTCCGAGGGCACGTCCGGCAGCTCCGGCCTCACCTGGGTGGTCGACCCCATCGACGGCACCGTCAACTTCCTCTACGGGATCCCCGCGTGGGCCGTGAGCATCGCCGTGGTGGAGGGCGAGGCGGATCCGCTCACCTGGACCGCGCGCGCCGGCTGCGTCGTGAACCCCACCCTCGGCGAGGTGTACACGGCGACGAAGGGCGGCGGGTCCGCGCTGGACGGTCGACCGCTCGCCGTGAACGCCGGCGTGCCGCTCAGCCTCGCGCTCGTCGGCACCGGCTTCTCCTACGGCGCCGAGACGCGCATGCGACAGGGCCGCGTGGTCACGGACCTGCTCGGCGAGGTGCGCGACATCCGCCGCATCGGCGCCGCGTCGCTCGACCTCTGCAACGTCGCGGCGGGCCGCACCGACGCCTACTTCGAGCGCGGCCTCAAGCCGTGGGACCACGCGGCGGGCGGCCTCATCGCGGCCGAGGCGGGCGCGCGCGTGACCGGGATCGGCGGCGGACCGGCGTCGGCCGAGCTCCTGATCGCGGCGGATCCGGAGCTCGCGCGCGCCCTCGAGGAGCGGCTGGAGCGCCCGCGCGCATAGCCCCTGGGGGCCCTCCGGCGCATCCCCCGGGTGGCGCGAATCCCTTCCGGCGGTTAGCCTTTACCGATCCGTTACACGACGACCGGGCACGAACCGGTCGCACGCGCACGCCCCGACCTCCGTCGGACGGCACCGCGCAGCACCTGTCCCTCGCACTAGGAGTCCCACGATCCTGTCCGTCCTCCACGCCTCGCGTGCCCCCCAGACCTCCGACCGGCGGCCCTCGTGCTGACCCCCGACGAGACCGCAGGGACCGTGTACCCGACGCGACGCGAGCGCCGCGAGGCCGAGCGCCGGGCGGCGGAGGCGCAGGAGGCGCCCGAGGCGCAGGAGGCGCCCCTGGACGACTCCGTCGCGCAGCCCGCGGCCGAGCCCGCGCAGGTCGCCCCCGCGCCCCGCGTCCTCCACATCCCGGTCGAGGCCCCCGCGGCCCCGCGCGCGCACCTCCCCGCGGCCGCCGAGCCCGCCTCCGCGGCCGCCGCCGAGACGATCCCCCTCGCGACCCGCGCCCGCCGCCTCCGCGCCGCCTCCGCCTCCGCGCCCGAGTCGCGCCGCTCCTCGTACGTGCCCGCGAAGCGCGCGAGCGTCCCCGCCGCCGCGCCCCACGCCCGCGTCCGAGGCCGTCGCGTCCCCGCCTCCTCGCGTCCCGCCCTCGCCGCGCCGGCGCCCGAGGCCGCCGCCGGCCGTCGTCGTTCGAACGCCTCCCGCGGCCTCACGCTCCTCACCATGGCGTTCGTCGCGACGGTGACCATCGCGACCTCGCTGCCGTCCTCCGCGTTCCTCACCGGCCAGGACATGGCGCAGGCGAACGTGGTCACGGACGCGCCGGCCACCTCGATCCCCAGCCAGAGCGTCGCGCTCTCCGCGGCCCCCGCGGCGACCATCGTCGGCGGCACCGACGACGCCTTCACGGCCACGACGCCGCAGCAGATCATGCTCGCCCAGACGTCCAAGGGCGCCGGCGCGTTCACGAACGACATCAACGGCACCATCCAGTGGCCCTTCGCCTCGGGCGTGCCCATCAGCGGCGTCTTCGGCCACCGCATCGCGCCCTGCTCCAACGGCTGCTCGAGCGACCACAAGGGCGTCGACTTCGCGCCCGGCATGGGCGCGCCCATCCAGGCCATCGCCGACGGCGTCGTGCGCGAGGCCGTCAACAGCGACACCGGCCTCGGCGTCCACCTCGTCATCGACCACGTGATCGACGGGCAGCTCGTCACGAGCGTCTACGGCCACATGCTGCCGGGATCCCTGCGCGTCAAGGCGGGCGATCCGGTCAAGGTCGGCACGCAGATCGGCCAGGTCGGCAACACGGGCGCCTCCACCGGCCCGCACCTGCACCTCGAGATCCACGTCGCGGACGGCACCCCGGTGGATCCGTTCGCCTGGCTCCAGGAGCACGCGAACTAACCGGGCTCCGCGCCGCTGCGCCCGCACGACGACGCCCCCTCGCCCGAAGGCGAGGGGGCGTCGTCGTGTCCGCGGCGGGACTACTCCCGGATCAGCCACACGGTCGTGTCCGACGGCACGGCGTCGCCGTCGAGCGGCCGGCTCGCGATCAGCACGCGGCCCTCGGGCAGCGGCACGGCGGCGTCGCCGAGGTTCGCGATCACGGTGACGCCCGCGCTCTCGAACGCGATCACGTCGTCGCCCTCCGCGGTGATCCACTCGAGCGTGCCCAGCGCGAGACCGTGCTCGCGGCGCAGCAGCAGCGCCTCCGTGTAGAGGGAGAGGGTTGACGCGGGATCCGCCTGCTCGGCGTCGCGCGCGAACCGGTCCCAGTCGTCGGGCTGCGGCAGCCAGCTGGCGTCGCCCTCGCTGAAGCCGTACGACGGCCTCCCGGCCTCCCACGGGATCGGCACGCGGCAGCCGTCGCGGCCGTAGCGCTCGCCCGCGGTGCGGTGGAACGTCGGATCCTGGCGCGCCTCGTCGGGCAGTCGGGTGTCCTCGGGCAGCCCGAGCTCCTCGCCCTGGTAGATGTAGGCGCTGCCGGGGAGAGCCAGCATGAGCGCGCTGGCGGCGCGGGCGCGGCGGAGGCCGAGCTCCTCGTCCACCGTCACGGTCGAGAGCGGCCCGATGCCGACGCCCTGCGGGTTCTCACCCGAGAGCGCGAGGCGGCTGGCGTGCCGCACCACGTCGTGGTTCGACAGCACCCACGTGCTGGGCGCGCCCACGGACGAGAACGTCACGAGGGACGCATCGATCGTGCGCCGCAGCGCCGCGGCGTCCCACGGCGTCTCGAGGTAGCTGAAGTTGAAGGCCTGGTGCATCTCGTCCGGGCGCACCCAGTCGGCGAGCTTGGCGAGCGGCTCGACCCACGCCTCGGCGACCATCGCGCGGTCGCCCTCGTAGGAGTCGAAGATCTCGCGCCACTCGCGGTAGATCTCGTGCACGCCCTCCTGCGCGAAGTACGGCGGCGGGGGAGCGGGCTGGTCGTCCACGCCGCCTGCGCCGCCCATGCTGCCCTGGCCCTCGGGCGGCGTGTAGTCGGGGAGACCGGGCGCCTTGACCATGCCGTGCGCGACGTCCACGCGGAACCCGTCGACGCCGCGGTCGAGCCAGAAGCGCAGGATCTCGCGGAAGCGCTCGCGCACCCAGGGGTTCGTCCAGTCGAGGTCGGGCTGCGACGAGTCGAACAGGTGCAGGTACCACTGGCCGGGCGTGCCGTCGGGCTCCGTCAGGCGGGTCCACGCCGGGCCGCCGAAGATCGACTCCCAGTTGTTCGGGGGCAGCTCGCCGTCGGCGCCCTTCCCGTCGCGGAACATGTAGCGGGCGCGCTCCTCGCTGCCTGCGGGGGCCGCGAGCGCCTCCTGGAACCAGCGGTGCGCGGAGGAGGTGTGGTTCGGGACGATGTCGACGATCACCCGGAGGCCGAGCTGGTGCGCGCGGCGCTGCATCCGCTCGAAGTCGTCGAGGGTGCCGAACAGCGGATCCACCGCGCAGTAGTCGGCGACGTCGTAGCCCGCGTCGTTCTGCGGCGAGAGGAAGAAGGGGGAGAGCCAGACGGCGTCGACCCCGAGCTCGCGGAGCGCGGGGAGGCGCTCGGTGATGCCGGGGAGGTCGCCGATGCCGTCGCCGTCGGAGTCGGCGAACGAGCGCGGGTAGATCTGGTAGATGACGGCGGTGCGCCACCACTCGGATCCGGTGCCGTGCTGCGGGGTGCTGTCGGGGTGGGTCGAGATGTCGTCCCGGGCAGCCGTGGACAGGGCTGTGGGGGCAGGCGAAGTCATGCATCGAGCCTAGGCGACGGCCCCGGGGCGCTCCCGCCGAGCGCACGGGCCGCGCCCGCGCGGGTCCCCGGATGCGGCCGCGGGCGGAATAGCCGGGCGCCCCTGCGCGCTGGGGAAGGGGGCGGCCACCGCCCTCATCACCGGACGAAGGAGATCAGGAATGACGAACCCCGCACGCGTGCCCCTCGGATCCAGCGGCCTGGAGGTGCTGCCCCTGTCCTTCGGCGGCAACGTCTTCGGGTGGACGGCCGACGAGGCCACCTCCTTCCAGCTCCTCGACGCGTACACCGCGGCGGGCGGCAACTTCATCGACACCGCCGACGTCTACTCGGCGTGGAAGCCCGGCAACTCGGGCGGCGAGTCCGAGGAGATCATCGGCCGCTGGCTCGCCTCGCGCGGCCGCCCCGACGACCTCGTCATCGCCACCAAGGTCGGGGCGCATGAGGCCGCGAAGGGCACGTCGCGCGACAGCGTCCGCCGCGGCGTCGAGGCGAGCCTGCGTCGGCTCGGCGTCGACGCCATCGACCTCTACTACGCGCACGTCGACGACCAGGACACCCCGATCGAGGAGACCGTCACCGCGCTCGCCGAGCTCGTCGCCGAGGGCAAGGTCCGTGCGATCGGCGCCTCCAACTTCACCGCCGAGCGCCTGCAGGCCGCGCTGGACGTGTCCGCCCGCGAGGGCATCGCCCGCGTCGAGGTCCTCCAGAACCGCTACAACCTCGTCGCCCGCGACGACTACGAGGGCGAGCTCGCCGACCTGCTCGTCCGCGAGGGCATCGGATCCGCGCCCTACTCGAGCCTCGCCAGCGGCTTCCTCACCGGCAAGTACCGCGGCGCCGAGGTCGACAGCCCGCGTGCCGGAGCCGCCTCGAAGTACTACGACGACCACGGCCGAGCCCTGCTCGAGGTGCTGGACCGGGTCGCCGAGGCCCACGGCGTCTCCGTCACGACGGTGTCGCTCGCCTGGCTCCGGGCCCAGCCGTCGGTCACCGCGCCGATCGCCAGCGCGCGCGACCTCACGCAGCTGCCCGACCTCCTCGCCTCCGTCGAGCTCGAGCTGGCGGCCGACGAGATCCGGGACCTCTCCGCGGTCTGATCCCCGGAAGCCCGGCCTGACGTGCGAGGGTCCGGGCCGTCACGCGTCTCGTGGGCGGTCCCGGACCTGCTATCGTCGTATGGTTCCAGCGCGTCTCCGACGCGCCCGGGCACGCCCCCATAGCTCATTGGTAGAGCACTTCCTTGGTAAGGAAGAGGTAGTGAGTTCAATCCTCACTGGGGGCTCGATCCTCTTCGGGTCCGGCTGTGGCCGGCCGCGGGGATCGTGGCGGGGTAGCTCAGGTGGTTAGAGCACACGGCTCATAATCGTGGTGTCGCGGGTTCAAGTCCCGCTCCCGCTACGGAAGCACGGACCCTCACCCGGATCCGTCCTCCTCGATAGGCCCCGGACACCTCTCGCCAGGTTCCGGGGCCTTTCCTCTGCCGGCCGCAGGGCCGCTGCCGGCCGCAGGGCCTCTGCCTCCGTGGCCGCTGCTACCTGGCCTCCCGCCGTCGCCGCCCTTCCGGCATCCCCGCCCTCGGCGTAGCCTCCGGGCATGACCCACCACGACTCCACGGATCCCACCGACCACGACCACGCCACGGGCGCCGAGCACGACGCCGTGCTCTACAAGACCCAGGGCAACCCCGTCCCCGACGCGCACGACGAGGAGCGCCGCGAGGCCCCCGCCGGCGGCGACTACACCGCCAGCGAGTCCGAGGAGGAGAAGGAGGCGCGCGAGGGCGACGCCTGATCCGCACCTCGCACACGAGGGCCGCCGCGACGCGTTCGCGGCGGCCCTCGCACGTCCCCTGGTCCTGCGCCCCGGGCCGTGATGGGGCGACACGCCGGGTCCGCACGAGCTCCGGATGCGGCCAGCGCGCCCGGATCCGCATGACCACGCGGAAGGCGCCGCGACACGCCGAACCACTACATGTAGTGGAATGACAGGTCTGTAGTTCGGGTTATATAGTGGAGAACCTCACCGCCCCACCGGGTGGCCGAGCAACCCGGATCCTCGCGAAGACGCGGATCCGGAGGCCATCGGGGCGAGAGCCACGAGACCTGAGGAACCGCACCGGCGGTTCCCGACCAGACACAACGGGAGGCACCCATGGACTACGACGACAACGACACCGTCGGCGGCTACGCGATCCCCGTCGACCCCATGGAGCTCCTGCAGTGCGACTCCTGCCAGTAGGCAGCTGACGCCGCTCGAGCGGCATCGCGACCCGGGCCCCGGTCCCCACGAGAAGTGGGGGCCGGGGCTCTCGCGTACCAGGGGAGGACGCCGCGCCGGGGCTCTCGCGTGCCCGACGGCCAGGCGGCCCGCCTGGGGCATGCGGACGGTCGCCGCGTAGGATCGTCCGGTGCCAGTGAATCCAGAGCTCCAGGGTCGCGTGCTCCCCGCCGCCGCCCCGTACCTGGTGGGACGCGAGAAGGTGCGCGAGTTCGCTCGCGCCGTCGGCGCCACCCACCCCGTCCACCTCGACCCGGAGGCCGCGCGCGCCGCGGGCCACGCCGACGTGGTCGCGCCGAGCACCTTCCCCGTCGTGCTGCAGGCGATGACCGTGACGCAGCTCCTCGCCGAGCCGGACACCGGGATCGACTACAGCCGCGTGGTCCACGGCGAGCAGGCCTTCACGTACACCCGGCCCGTGGTCGCGGGCGACGAGCTCACCGCGACGCTCACCGTCA
Source organism: Clavibacter michiganensis (assembly GCF_021216655.1). Lineage (NCBI taxonomy): Bacteria > Bacillati > Actinomycetota > Actinomycetes > Micrococcales > Microbacteriaceae > Clavibacter > Clavibacter michiganensis. Next base: position 2,115,393 of record NZ_CP080437.1, on the reverse strand, counting down.
CGAAGGTGGCGACCCTCGGCGGCAACGCGATGGTGACCGCCGAGTCCGCCATGGTCGACGGATCCGGCGCGCACGTCGTCACGGCCGTGTCCACCCTCGTGGTCCGCGGGGACGACGCGTGAGCGCCGCCGCCGTGCCCGTGCTCGCCGACCTCGCCGTGGGTGACGTCGTGGCGGAGCGCTCCGTGCACCTCACGCGCGACTCCCTCGTCCACTACGCGGGCGCATCGGGCGACTTCAACCCCATCCACTACCGCGACGACGTGGCCGCGTCGGTCGGGTTGCCGGGCGTCCTCGCCCACGGGATGCTCACCATGGGCCAGGCCGTGCAGCCCGTCGCCGACTGGGCGGGGGATCCCTCGCGCATCGTCTCCTACGGCGTGCGGTTCACCCGGCCCGTGGTCGTGGATCCCGCCGACGGCCAGGATCTGGTCATCGTCGCGAAGGTCGGCGCGATCGACGCCGAGGCCGGCACCGTGCGCATCGACATCGCCGTGTCCGTCGACGGCAAGACCGTCCTCGGGCGTGCCCAGGCGCAGGTCCGGCTGGCGTAGGGCCCCCGTGACGATCGAGACCCACCGCGACGCCCCGCTCGCCGAGCTCACGACGCTGCGCGTCGGCGGCCCCGCGGAGGAGCTCGTCACCGTGAGCGAGCGCGACGAGCTCGTCGACACCCTCCTCGGCCTGTGGGCCGTGGGCGAGGACTGGATGGTCCTCGGCGGCGGATCCAACTCCCTCATCTCGGACGAGGGCGTCGAGGGCACCGTCATCCGCATCGCGACCCGCGGCGTCGAGGTCGGCGAGGAGCGGGCCGACGGCACCGTCCTCGTCCGGGTGCAGGCCGGCGAGCCGTGGGACGCGCTCGTCGCGCGCACGGTGGCCGACGGCCTCGCCGGGCTCGAGGCGCTCTCGGGGATCCCCGGATCCACCGGTGCCTCGCCCGTGCAGAACATCGGGGCGTACGGACAGGAGGTCGCCGACGTGCTGGAGGCGATCGACTTCCTCGACTACGAGACCGGCGAGGTCGAGCGGCTGGGCGCCGCCGACCTCGGCCTCGGCTACCGCACCTCCGCGCTCAAGCGCGGCCGCGTGGGCGTCGTGCTCTCGGTCGACTTCGCGCTCACCCGCGGCGATGGGCCCGACGAGCTCGGCCTGCCCGTCGCGTACCCGCAGCTCGCCGGCGCGCTCGGCGTCGAGCTCGGCGACCGCGTCCCCGTCGCCCGCGTGCGCCAGACGGTGCTCGCCCTCCGTGCCTCCAAGGGCATGGTGCTCGACGACGCGGACCACGACACCTGGAGCGCGGGCTCGTTCTTCACGAACCCCATCGTCAGCGCCGCGTTCGCGCGGACGCTCCCGGCCGACGCCCCGCGCTGGCCGCAGGAGGATCCGCCCCAGGACCTCGTCGTGCCGCTCGGCGACGCGTGGGAGGTCGCCGACGCGATCGAGCGCGAGGCCGCCGCGCGACGCCGCCGCGAGCCCGCGGGCGTGAAGCTCAGCGCCGCCTGGCTCATCGAGCGCTCGGGCGTCAGTCGCGGGTTCCGGCTGCCGGGATCCGGCGCGGCCGTCTCCTCGAAGCACACGCTCGCGCTCACCAACCGCGGCACCGCGACCGCAGAGGACGTCGCCGCCCTCGCGCGCTACGTGCAGGGCCGCGTGATGAGCGAGCACGGCGTGATCCTGCAGCCCGAGCCCGTGCTGGTCGGCCTCGCGCTCTAGGGGCGGGCCGACCCGCGGGGGCCGGACGGCGGATCAGGCCAGCAGGTCGCGGATCCGGCGCACGCCCTCGAGCAGCGCATCGTCGCCGAGCGCGTAGCTGAACCGCAGGAAGCCGCTCGGGCCGAACGCCTCGCCGGGGACCGCGGCGACCTCCGCCTTCTCGAGCAGCACGTCGGCGACCTCGAGCGAGGTGGTCGGCGTGACGCCGTCGATGTCGCGGCCGAAGAGGCCCGTCACGTCGGGGTACACGTAGAACGCGCCCTGCGGGGTGGGCGTGACGAATCCGGGGATGGCGTCGAGCTCGGCGACGATCGTGCGGCGGCGGCGGTCGAAGGCCTCGCGCATCTTCTCGACGGTGTCGCGCGGTCCGCGGAGCGCCGCGATGGCCGCGCGCTGCGAGACGTTCGAGACGTTCGAGGAGAGGTGCGACTGCAGGTTGCCGGCTGCCTTGATGGCGTCGGCCGGGCCGACCATCCACCCCACGCGCCATCCGGTCATCGCGTACGTCTTGGCGACGCCGTTGACGAGGATCGTGCGGTCGGCGAGCGCCGGCACCACGTCGACGATGCTCGCAGCCTCGGCCCCGTCGTAGACGAGGTCCTGGTAGATCTCGTCGCTGATGACCCAGAGGCCCTTCGACTCCGCCCACTCGCCGATCTCCCGGGTCTGCTCCCGCGAGTAGACGGCGCCGGTCGGGTTCGACGGCGAGACGAACAGCAGCACCTTGGTGCGCGGCGTCCACGCGGCCTCGAGCTGCTCGACCGTCACGAGGTAGCCCTGGTCGGCGCCCGCGAAGACGTCCACGGGCACGCCTCCCGCGAGCCGGATCGCCTCGGGGTAGGTGGTCCAGTACGGCGTGGGCACGAGGACCTCGTCGCCCGGGTCGAGCAGGGTCTGGAAGGCCTGGTAGACGGCCTGCTTGCCGCCGTTGGTGACGATGATCCGGTCGATGCCCACGTCGAGGCCCGAGGAGACGCGGGTCTTCTCGGCGATCGCCTCGCGGAGGTCGGGCAGGCCGGCCGCCGCGGTGTAGCGGTGGTTGCGGGGATCCCGCGCGGCCTCGACCGCGGCCTCGACCACGTAGTCGGGCGTCGGGAAGTCGGGCTCGCCCGCCGCGAAGCTGATGACGGGGCGTCCGGCGGCCTGCAGGGCCTTGGCCTTGCCGTCGACCTTGAGGGTCGCGGACTCGGCGATGGATCCGATGCGGGTGGAGACGCGGCTGAGGGGGACGGTGCTCTGCGGTTCGGCCATGCATGTGAGCATAGGCATCCGCGCCCGGCGCCACGCGGGTGCCGGCGACCGCCATGCCGCCGCCCGACCGTGCGCCCGCGGATGCTGGTACACTCGTCCGGGTCGGTATCTCCGCCATGCTCTTCCGCGCCTTCTTCCGTCCGTGCTCGCACGGACGTGGCGCATGAAGGCAGGCGGGTGTCGACGCAGAGGGTGGTGGCTCAATTGGTAGAGCAGCGGTCTCCAAAACCGCAGGTTGCAGGTTCGAGTCCTGTCCGCCCTGCTAGATGGAACGGGTCCCCGGGCACGTGACATCGCGGCTCGCCCGAACTCCGGGCGGAGCCGAGCAATGCAGGAAGGGACCCACGCGTGGCGCGGAAGATCGTCGACGAGCCGAGCGAGGAGATCGTCGCGCAGGCTCGCGAGCAGCGGGACGCACGACGCAACCCCTTCGCCCGGCTGGTGCTCTTCATCAAGCAGGTCGTGCAGGAGCTCAAGAAGGTGGTCACCCCCACCCGCAAGGAGCTGCTGACGTTCACGGGAGTGGTGCTGGCCTTCGTCATCGTCATGATGGTGATCGTCTCGCTCCTCGACCAGCTGTTCGGGTACCTCGCCATCGTGGTGTTCGGCAACGGCGCCTAGCACCAGGGCCTCCACGCGGAGGCGGCACGGGCCGTAGACGCGCGCGGCGTGCGGACCACGGGTCCACGCGCGCGGAGCACGGCAGCGGCGCGGGCACCCGCGGGTCCCGCATCCGCGCGGCCCGGCGCCCGGGACCAGCACGGCACAGAACGGCAACGCACGACGAAGAACGAGGGAAGTAGATCCATTGGCTGAGAGCAAGCGCGACGACGTCGACCTCGCCCCCGCGGCGGAGCAGTCCTCCGAGGTGGACGAGGTCCAGGAGGGCCACGCCATCGAGTCCTCCGAGGAGAGCTCGGACGCGGCGGAGCACACCGCACTGCACGTCGAGTCCGACTCGGTCGAGACCGACCTGACGGCGGCGCTCGACGCGATGGAGTCCGTCGAGGACCCCGAGGCCGACGCCATCGTCGAGGACGCCCTCGACATCGACTCGCCCGACGAGGCCGAGGCCGCCGTCGAGGCGACCGACGACGAGGCGGAGGAGGAGGCGGCCGAGGAGGCCCTCGAGCCCGCCGACGTCTCGCCCGCCACGGCGGACGACATCGCGGAGGCCGAGGCCGACCTGGTCCCCGACGAGGACGACGCCGAGGTCGACCCCTACGAGGACTTCCGCAAGGAGCTCCGCTCCAAGCCGGGCAAGTGGTACGTCATCCACTCCTACGCGGGCTTCGAGCGTCGCGTGAAGAGCAACATCGAGAACCGCATGGTGTCGCTCAACATGGAGGACGACATCTACCAGATCGAGGTCCCGATGGAGGACGTCGTCGAGATCAAGAACGGCCAGCGCAAGATGGTCAACCGCGTGCGCATCCCCGGCTACGTGCTGGTGCGCATGGCCCTCAACGAGGACAGCTGGTCGGTCGTCCGCCACACCCCCGGCGTCACGGGCTTCGTGGGCAACGCCCACAACCCCACGCCCCTCCGCTTCGAGGAGGCCTTCTCCATGCTGAAGAGCCTCGTCGAGATCAAGGAGGTGGCGCAGGTCAAGGGCCAGCCCACCAGGGGCGGCCAGGCGCAGCGCGTCGTCGCCGCCGAGGTCGACTTCGAGATCGGCGAGACCATCACGATCAAGGAGGGCTCGTTCGCGGGCCTCCCCGGCTCCATCAGCGAGATCAAGCCCGAGAGCGGCAAGCTCACGGTGCTCGTCTCCCTGTTCGAGCGCGAGACCCCGGTCGAGCTCAGCTTCGACCAGGTCACCAAGCTCTAGGCGGTCGGGCCGCGCGGCCCGCTCGATCTAGCAATCAAGAAGAAGGAAGAGAAATGGCACCGAAGAAGAAGGTCACGGGTCTGATCAAGCTGCAGATCAAGGCCGGCGCCGCCAACCCCGCACCGCCCATCGGGCCGGCGCTGGGACAGCACGGCGTCAACATCATGGAGTTCTGCAAGGCGTACAACGCCCAGACCGAGGCTCAGCGCGGGAACGTCATCCCCGTCGAGATCACCGTCTACGAGGACCGGACGTTCACGTTCATCCTCAAGACGCCCCCGGCCGCGGAGCTCATCAAGAAGGCCGCCGGAGTCGCCAAGGGCTCGGGCACGCCGCACACGGTCAAGGTCGCGAAGCTCACGATGGACCAGGTCCGCGAGATCGCCGAGCAGAAGCAGGCCGACCTCAACGCCAACGACATCGACGCCGCGGCGAAGATCATCGCCGGCACCGCCCGCTCCATGGGCATCACGGTCGAGGCCTAGCCTCCACCACCCGCGGCTCCCGACCGGGATCCGCTCCAGCATCACGCGGGAGAGCCGGCCAGGCTCACATCAACCGCACTCTCGAAACAGGAGACACGAATGGCGAAGTCAAAGGCCTACCGGGCCGCAGCCGAGAAGATCGATCCCGCCAAGGCGTACACCGCCTCGGAGGCCGTCGAGCTCGCGCGCGAGACCGGTTCCAGCAAGTTCGACAGCACCGTCGAGGTCGCGCTCAAGCTCGGCGTCGACCCCCGCAAGGCAGACCAGATGGTCCGCGGCACCGTCATCCTTCCTCACGGTACCGGCAAGACCGCCCGCGTCATCGTCTTCGCGACGGGCCCCGCGGCCGAGGCGGCCATCGCCGCCGGCGCCGACGAGGTCGGCGGCGACGAGCTCATCGAGAAGGTGGCGGGCGGCTACACGTCGTTCGACTCCGCCGTCTCGACGCCAGAGCTCATGGGCAAGGTCGGTCGTCTCGGCAAGGTGCTCGGCCCGCGTGGCCTCATGCCCAACCCGAAGACCGGCACGGTCACCCCGGACGTCGCGCGCGCGGTGTCCGACATCAAGGGCGGCAAGATCGAGTTCCGCGTCGACAAGCACGCGAACGTCCACTTCGTGGTGGGCAAGGCGAGCTTCTCGCCCGAGCAGCTCTCGGAGAACGTCGGCGCAGCGCTCGAGGAGATCGTCCGCCTCAAGCCGTCCTCCTCGAAGGGCCGCTACGTGCAGAAGGCCACGGTCTCCACGACCTTCGGCCCCGGCATCCCGGTGGACGTCAACTCCATCTAGCACCGCCGCGCGAGAAGCGCACGCACGACCAGCAGCACAGGAAGGGCTCGCCTCGGCGGGCCCTTCCGTCGTTCCCGGGCCGCGCGGCTGCCTAGGCTCGCAAGGTGAGCACCCCGGATCCCGCCGCCCCCGCCGCCCCTTCCTTCCGCGTCGCGACGCCCGACGACGCGGAGGAGGTGGCCGCCCTCGCCGCCCGCACCTTCGCGCTCGCGTGCCCGCCGACCACGACGGCCGCCGCGATCGAGGAGCACATCCGCACCGTGCTGTCGCCCGCGCGCTTCCGGGAGCACCTCGCGGATCCCGCGCACCGGGTCGTGCTCGCGGAGGTCGGTGGACGGCCGGTCGGCTACACGATGGTCGTCCAGGCGCCGCCCGCGGACGCCGACGTGGCGGGAGCGCTGCGGCTGCGGCCGGAGATCGAGCTGAGCAAGGTGTACGTCGAGGCGGGGTCGCACGGGGTCGGCGTCGCGCGGCCTCTCATGGCGGAGACGCTGCGCGTCGCGCGCGAGCTCGCGGGGGAGCGCGGCCTCGGCGCGGATGCCGGCATCTGGCTCGGCGTCAACGAGCACAACGCGCGCGCCATCCGGTTCTACGAGCGCAGCGGCTTCCACATCGTGGGCACGCGGTCGTTCCGGCTGTCGGACGCGGTGGAGACGGATCACGTGATGGAGCGGGCGCTGGCGGCGGCCGCGGGAGAGTAGGCCGGCGCGGCCGCGGTGCCCTCTGTCAGGCCGACGCCGCCAGGGCCGCCATGCGCGCGGCAGCGACCCGGGCCGTGCCGCTGTCCGCCGGCGTGACCGGGGCGATCGAGCCGCGCTCGACCATGGGCATCCCCACGAGGCGCTCGCCCGGCTCGGCGTCGCGCAGGACGAGACGAACGGCCTCTCGTCCCATCTCCTCGTGAGGGAGGGCGATGGTCGTGAGGCCGGGCCGCAGGTAGGACGCCAGCTCGTCGTTGTCGAAGCCGACGAGCGAGACGTCGATGCCGACGCGGATCCCGCGCTCCTGGCACGCCTGGTACGCCCCGAACGCCAGGCGGTCGTTCAGGCAGAGGATCGCGCGGGTCCCGGGCGCCGCGTCCAGGATCGCGCCCGCGGCCTCGTAGCCGGCGTCCGGCTCCCAGTCCCCGCACGACCGCTCGGCCGCGAAGCGCAGGCCGAGCTCGGCCATCTCCGCGCGGATCCCGTGCAGGCGACGCGCCACCGTCTCCGAGCGGAAGAAGCTCCGCTCGGTCGCGATGTCGCTGCCGAGGAGCGCGATCCCATCGGAGTGGCCGGCGGCGGCGAGGAGGTCGACCGCGCGGCGTCCGCCCTCCTCCTCGTCCGGCAGCACGGAGCTGCCGTGGTGGGGGCTGGTGGCGTTGAGCATCACGACGTGCGTCGAGGCGGGCACGTCGGGGACGACGAGCTCCCGTGCGCGCATCGTGGCGAAGACGATGCCGTCGACCTGGCGGTCGAGCACCGCGGACACGGCCTCGGCCTCGCGCGACTCTTCGCCACCGGTCTCGAGCACGAGCACGACGTGCCCGGCGCGCTCCGCCTCGACGAGCGCGCCGCGGATGAGGCCGCTCGCGAAGCGGGTGGTGGCGACGACGTCGGAGATGAAGCCGATGGTGAGCGATCGGTCGGTGCGGAGGGCCCGGGCGCCCATGTTGGGGCGGTAGCCGAGCTCGGCGGCGGCGGCTAGGACGCGGCGGTGGGAGTCCTCGGAGAAGCGCGTCTCTGGCGTGCCGTTGAGGATCTGCGACGCCGCCGTCGGGGAGAGGCCGGCGAGCCGGGCCACGTCCGCCAGGGTCGGTCGCTTCTGGCGCATGTGACGTCCTCCTCCTCGTGAGCGTATCCGGTGATCCGTCGACCGCGGAGATGCCGGGTTGACACCCGGCGTCCCTGCGCGCATGATCTCCTGCAACAGGTAAATGGATTTACCACCAGCCTGTCACACCGCGTGCGCCGTTGCCCGCGGCTCCCGCACGACCCGCCCCGCCCCCGCATCACCTGACGAAGGAGTCACCGCATGTCCACCATGAGAAGGGCGGGACGCGCGGCAGCGCTGACCGCCGCCGCCGCGATCTCGGCGCTCGCCCTCGCGAGCTGCGCCCCCGGCAGCGCGCCCGTCGCCTCCGCGCCCGCCGGCGATGTGAGCACCGCGATCCCGACGGACGACGTCACGATCCGGATCCAGGACGAGACCGGCTTCCCGGTCACGGACGAGCTGACGGCCGAGTTCACGAAGCAGCACCCGAACGTGAAGTTCGACATCACGCGCGACAGCTTCCAGAACCTCCTCGCGAACACGCCGCGCCTCCTCGCGAGCGACGACGCCCCGGACCTGATCCGCCTCTCGACGCTCGGCACCACGGTCAAGGACGGGCTCCTCACGAACCTCGACCCGTACTTCGACGCCTACGGCTGGGACCGCTTCCCGGCGGGCCAGCTCGCGGGTGCCCGGATGGATGACCAGGGCGTGCGCGGCGAGGGCTCGCTGTGGCAGTTCGGCATCGGCTACAGCGTCACGGGCATCTACATGAACCAGGAGCTGGCCGACCAGGTGGGCATCACCGAGATGCCGGCCACCATGGACGAGCTCGAGGCGGACCTCGCGAAGGCGAAGGACGCCGGCGTGCTCCCCATCCAGACCGGCATGCAGGACGGCGTCGGGACCTTCATCCTCCAGTCGCTCATCAACCAGCAGGGCGACAAGCAGGACCTCGTCGACTGGATGTACAACAAGCCGGGCGCGACCATCCAGACCGACGCGGCGCTCGCAGGCGCCACGAAGTTCCAGGACTGGGCGAAGGCCGGGTACCTCCCGCCGGACGTCAACGCCATCAACTACACGACGATGGTGTCGAACTTCTCGGCCGGCCAGGGGCTGTTCATGTGGGACGGCAACTGGGACGCCGCGAACGTGGAGAAGGCCCTCGGCCAGGGCGGCGCGCAGTTCGGCCTCGTGCCGCCGGTCGAGGCGGGCGGGAAGCACGTCGCGATGGGCACGGGCAACACCTTCGCCATCCCGGCCAAGTCGAAGAACGCCGACGTCGTCGCCGCGTTCCTGAACTGGATCGTGACCGACGAGAAGGCGCGCCAGATCGTCGTCGACGTGACGGGCGCGTCGCCCGGCGGCGACCCGGCCCAGGCCCTGCCGACCGCCCAGGAGGGCAGCCTCATCGCGAAGGCCCTCGAGCTGTCCGCCGAGGTCGGCGACGACGACGGCTTCGTCGACTTCATGGCGAACAGCACGGCCGGCATCTACCAGGGCTCGCTCCAGCCGAACGAGCAGCTGCTGCTCACCGACAAGATGACGCCCGCGGACTTCCTGAAGGCCACGCAGGACTTCTACGAGCAGGACCTCGCCGCACAGTGAGCACCACGGATCGCACCATCCCCGCGGGGGCGACGGCGACCGCCGCCGTCCCCGCGGGGCCGTCCACGCGCGGCGGCGGGCCCGGGCGCGCGCCCACGCGGCGCCGCCGGCTCGGCCCCGAGGCCCGTCGCACCGCGATGGTCGGCTGGATCATGCTGCTGCCGGCCGTCGCGTCCTACGCTGCGTTCGTCGTCTGGCCGCTCATCACGGCGGTGCAGTACTCGTTCTACAAGTGGAACGGGATCGGCGCCTCCACCTTCATCGGCCTCGACAACTACGTGCAGATCTTCACGGACACCCGGCTGCTGACGCCCATCGTCAACGCGCTGATCCTCGTGGTCTTCTTCATGGTGATCCCCATCACCGCGGGCCTCGCCCTCGCCACGCTCCTGCGCGGGATGAAGCAGGGCCCGTTCGCGTCGATCTCGCGCACCATCCTGTTCCTGCCGCAGATCGTCCCGCTCGTCGCGGCGGGCATCGCGTGGTCGTGGATGTACGCGCAGTCCGGCACCATCAACTCCATCCTCGACGCGGTGGGGCTCGGCTTCCTGTCCCGCTCCTGGCTCGCCGACTTCGGCACGGCGCTGCCCGCGGTCGGGCTCATCGGATCCTGGGTGCTCACGGGCCTCTGCACCGTGCTGCTGCTCACGGGCATGGGCAAGATCGACGGCTCGCTCTACGAGGCCGTGCGGCTCGACGGTGCCGGCTTCTTCCGCGAGTTCGTCACCATCACCCTGCCGGGCCTCCGGCAGGAGATCGCGGTGCTCGTGACCATCACGGTCATCGCCGCCCTGAGCACGTTCGACATCATCTACACGACCACCAAGGGCGGGCCGGGCACCACGACGCTCGTGCCCGGCATCGAGATCTTCCGGCTCGCGTTCGTGCAGAGCCAGGTGGGCCTCGCGTCCGCGTTCGGCGTGGTGCTGCTCGTGTTCGTGCTGCTGCTCGTGCTCCCCGTCCAACGACTCTCGAGGGAGCGCGACCGATGATCGTCAACCGCACCGAGCTCGTCGTGGGCCGCATCCTGCTGATCGCGGTCCTCGTGCTCACCCTGCTGCCCTTCGCCAGCATGCTCACCGCCGCGCTGCAGTCGCCCGACTCGCTGCCCAACGGCTTCTCCTGGCCGACGCCCGCCTACTGGGAGAACTTCGTGACGGCGTTCACGGTCGGGAACATCGGCACGCTGATGCTCTCGAGCCTGTTCATCGTGGTGATGGTCGTGCCCGTCAGCCTCGTCTGCGCGACGCTCGCGGGCTACTCGCTCGGGAACCTCCGGGTGCCCGGCGGGAAGTACGTGCTCGTCGCCATGATCATCGGGCTGACCATCCCGTTCGAGGCGATCATCATCCCGCTCTACTACCAGATGACGGGCTTCGGCCTCATCAACACCAGGTGGGCGGTCATCCTCCCGCTCATCGGGCTGTACATGCCGTTCAGCGTGTTCTGGATGCGCGCGCACTTCGTCGGCGTGCCGCGGGAGCTGTCGGAGGCCGCGCGCGTGGACGGCGCGAGCATCTGGCAGGAGTTCCGGAGCATCCAGCTGCCGCTCGCGCGGCCGGCGCTCTCGGCGCTCGGGATCCTCCTGTTCCTCTGGACCTGGAACCAGTTCCTGCTGCCGCTCGTGATGATCGACGACCCGAGCGAGCGCACCATGGCCGGGGCGCTCGGCGCGTTCCAGGGCCAGTACATCGATGCGCTGCCGCTGCTGTTCGCGGCGTCGCTCATCGTGATGCTGCCAACGGTGATCGTGTACGTGATCTTCCAGCGGCAGTTCATCGCGGCGCTGCTGCAGGGCGCGGTGAAGGGCTGATGGCGTTCGCGCTGCCCGGGCACTGGGTCTGGGACTCGTGGACCGCGGTCGACGGCGACACGACGCACCTCTTCTACCTGCACGCGCCGACCGCGCTCGGGGATCCGGACCTGCGACACCGGAACGCCGCCGTGGGCCACGCGACCTCGACCGACCTCGTCACGTGGACCGACCACGGCATCGTGCTCGAGCACGGGCCGGCCGGGTCACCGGACGCGTCGGCGACGTGGACGGGCAGCGTGACGCGCGACCCGTCGGGGCTCTGGCGGATGTCGTACACGGGCTCGGTGTTCCCGCGGGACGACGCGGGCGTGAACGTGGAGACCGTTCTGCAGGCGACCTCGACCGACCTGCACCGGTGGGTGAAGGCGAGCGTGTCCGCGCTGTCGGCCGACCCGCGCTGGTACGAGACGCTCGCCGACGGCACGTGGCGCGAGGAGGCGTGGCGGGATCCCTGGGTCGAGCGTGACCCCGCGGGCGACGGCTGGCGCATGCTCGTCACCGCGCGGTCGCGGGCCGCCGCGTCAGGTCCGGACGCGGATCCGCTCGACCGCGGCGTCGTGGGGCACGCCGTCTCGCGCGACCTCGTGACCTGGACCGCCGCGGCGCCGCTCAGCGCGCCCGGCGCAGGGTTCGCGCACCTCGAGGTGCTGCAGGTCGCGGAGGTCGACGGCCGGCGGGTGCTCGTGTTCTCGTGCGCGGGGTCCGACCTCGCGGGCGCGCGAGCCGGGCAGGAGGGCGGCGTCTTCGCGCTGCCGCTCGACGACGACCAGCCGTTCGGCCGCCCCGTCGACATCGGGCGCGCCCGGCTCCTGCACGGCGAGGGGCTGTATGCCGCGCGCATCGTCCGGACGCCGTCGGGTCCGGCGCTCCTCGGCTTCGAGGACGCCGGCGCGGACGGCTCGTTCGTCGGCCGCATCCCGGATCCGGTGCCCGTGCGATGGGACGCGGCCGGGCTGCTGGTCGCGGTGCCCGCCGGGTCCGCGTCGTGACCGGCGCGGGGGCGGCCGTCGGCGCCGGGACGCGCGCCGACGGCGTGGTCGGCTGGGTCGCGCCCGGCTTCGAGGGCGTGCGGCGCGCGTTCGCGGACGCCGTCGCGTCCGACGTCGGCACGGGCGCCGCGCTCTCCGTCCGGCAGCGCGGCGACGTGGTGGTGGACCTCGCGGGCGGCGTCGCCGACGACGTGACCGGCCGCGCGTGGGGGCTCGACACCCCGAGCGTGCTGTTCTCCGCGACCAAGGGGGTCATGTCGATCCTGGTCGCGCGCCTCGTCCAGGACGGGCGGCTGCGCTACGACCAGCCGGTCGCCGAGCTGTGGCCGGGGTACGCGCGCGCCGGCAAGGCGGGGACCCGGGTCGCGGACGCGCTTGCGCACCGTGCCGGGATCGCGGCGCCGCACCGGGACTGGACGCTGTCCGACCTCGTCGACTGGGATCGCGCGACCGCGCTCGTCGCGGCGGAGGAGCCGCGCGGGGAGCCCGGCACGGCGTGGGCCTACCACGCCATCACGCACGGTTGGCTGACGGGCGAGATCGTGCGGAGGGCCACCGGGCTCATGCCGGGCGCGTGGTTCCAGGCGCTCGCGACCGGGCCGCTGGGGGTGGACGCCTGGATCGGGATCCCGCCCGAGGTCGGCGAGCGCGTCGCGCGCATGCGCGTGGGCACGACGCTGCGGGAGCTCACCTCCCGGCAGCGCGCGGATGTCGCGGCGGGCGGCCCCGACCTGCCGCTGCGCGCGCTCACGCTCGGCGGCGCGCTGCCGCTGGAGCTCGTGGGCGACGACGCGGGCTTCTCCCGCGCGGACGTGCAGGTGGCGGAGATCCCCGGCGCCGGCGGCATCGGCACGGCCCACGCGCTCGCCGCCGTCTGGTCGGCCGTGGTCGTGGAGACCGCGGGCGTGCGCCTGCTCGACGACGACACGATCCGCCTCGCGACCCGTCCCGTCTCCGGCGGCGACGAGCCGCCCGCGTTCGACGTGCCGGGCCCGTGGCCACGGTGGGGCATGGGCTTCCAGCTCGACTCGGCCGCGCGCCGCTACCTCGGATCCGGCAGCCTCGGCCACGACGGCGCTGGCGGCCAGGTCGCCTTCGCCGACGTCGAGCACCGGGTCGGCTTCGCGTTCCTCACCAACCGGATGGAGGCCGACGACGACCGCGGGACCCGGATCGTCGACGCGCTGCGGGAGGCGCTGCCGCGCTGAGCGGGCGCGGCGGGCGCGACCGGCGAGGGTCAGCCCCGCGCCACGTCGAGCACGTCCTTGCCTGTCGGCGAGGGTCGGCCCCGCGCCACGTCGAGGGCGATCTTGCCTGTCGGCGGGGGTCGGCCCCGCGCCACGTCGAGGGCGACCTTGCCTGTCGGCGAGGGTCGGCCCCGCGCCACGTCGAGGGCGATCTTGCCTGTCGGCGGGGGTCAGCCCCGCGCCACGTTGAGGACGACCTTGCCGCGAGCGTGCCCGCTCTCCATGTGGCGGTGCGCCTCGGCGGCGTCCTCCAGGTCGAAGACCTCGTCGACGTAGACCTTGATGTCGCCGGACTCCAGCAGGCGCGAGATCACCGCGAGCTTCTGCCCGTCGGGCGCGACCTCGTAGTGGGTGGCGCGCACGCCGACCGCGGCCGCGTCCTGCACGAGCGTCGGCCAGCCACGGACGGGCGCGCTGACCAGGAGGCCGCCACGACGGAGGACCTGCAGCGAGCGGGTGCCGGTGTCGTCGGTGCAGTTGCCGACCAGGTCGATCACCACGTCCACGTCGGCGAGCACGTCCTCGAAGCGCACCTGCGAGCGGTCGATGACCTCGTCGGCGCCGAGCTCCGCCAGCCAGTCGACGTTGCGGGGCGAGCCCGTCGCGACCACGCGCGCGCCGAAGTGGCGCGCGAACTGGACCGCGAAGTGGCCGACGCCGCCCGCGCCCGCATGGATCAGGACGACCTGACCCTCGTGCGCCCTGCCGATGTCGACGACCATGCCCCACGCGGTGAGGGCGCTCACGGGCGTCGCCGCGGCCTCCACGTGCGAGAGGCGCGCGGGCTTCCGGGCGAGGCTCACGCTCGGGACGGCGATGTACGGGGCATAGCTGCCGGGCATCCGCGGCACCATCGCGAGGCCGAACACCTCGTCGCCCGGATGCAGCGCGTGGTCCTCGTAGGGCGATTCGACGACGACGCCGCTGAAGTCGCGGCCGAGCACCGCGGGCAGGACGCCGAGCGTCGGGCCGCCGGGCTCGCCCGCGCGGAGACGCAGGTCGATGGGGTTCACGCCCGCGGCGACGACCTTCACGAGCACCTCGGAGTCGAGGCGGTGCGGCACCGGCACGTCCGCGACGTGCAGCACGTCGGGCCCTCCGGTCTCCGTGACGACGACCGCGCGCATGGTCTCCCCGTGGGGCGCCAGGGCGACGGCGGCCGCCGCCCGATCCCGCTCGGCCGCGGCGGCGACGCCGGCTCTCGACTGGACGACCTGGCTCATCGTGCGACCCCTCCTCGGAACGCGGCGGCAAGGTGGATCCCACCGGCCCCCGCTCGTCCAGTGAAGCCGCCGAGTGAGTCGGGCGTGTTTCCGCGGTGTTCCCCGGGCGAGAAGAATGCGGAGGGCACTCGCCGACGGCGACGGCGACGGCGCGCGCACCGGGCCGGGCCGGGCTCGCAGGCAGCGCCGCTCAGGCCAGGCCGCGGGCTCCGGCCGGCGCGTTCGCCATGCGCACGATGAGCGCGATGAGGTCGTTCGCGCGCGCCACGAGCGCGGCTATCTCCGCCTCGTCGCGGTCGATCCACTTCCACTTCGGGATGTCGTGCACGGGCACGAAGTCCACGTGCTGCTCCCAGACGATGAGCGAGCGCTCGGCGCCGAGCACGTACTGCTGCCACCAGATCTGGCGCAGGTAGTTGCGCGGGATGCTGCGCCACGGCTTCGCGGTCGTCTTGATCTCCGCGAGCTCGAGCCGGCCGTCTGCCCGGAGGCCCACGCCGTCGGGGGTCGCCAGGTGGCGGCGCTGGCCCTCCGCGTGGAACAGGTGCGCGCTCGGGACGATGCCGTGCTCCGCCTCGACCCAGCGGGCGATCTCGGGCTCGCGCTCCCGGCCGTGGTCGGTGTAGCGGTTGCCGCCGAAGCCGGATCCGTAGAGCTTCTCGAGCGCGACGGCCTGCAGCGACGCGTCGGTCGCGAGGCGTGCGACGTCGGTCGCGGTGATGCCGAAGCTGCGGGCGCGGAGCCAGGCGACGCGATCCGACGAGTGGGCGACGATGCGCGTCAGGTGCGGTGGGGGAGGAGGCGGCGCGGGTGCTGCGGGGGCGAGGTCGTCCTCCCAGGGGAAGGCCAGCATCTCGTCCGTCACGGGCTCCAGGGTACGCGTCGGATCCGACCCGGGCCGCCTCGACGCGGGCGGATCGTGCCGCCTCGCGGATGGGTTGTCAACAGGTGATGCGCATATGACCAGGGCACGGAAGATCGTGCTAGAAAGGCGTCGTCCCACCCACCCAGAGGAAGGAACGGCAATGTCACTGCTCATGGAACCGACGCGCACCACCGCACCCGAGGTCGCGCCCGCGGCCGGAGGCGAGGCGGCGTCCGACGCGCTGCTGGCGGAGGCCTTCGGCTTCACCATCACGCACCGCGGCGCGGAGGAGGAGCTCGTGATGGGCGACGTCACCCTGTGCTGCAGCACGACGTGCTCGTCGAGCGGCAGCGGCCACCAGCAGCCTCGCTGATCGCCCGCGCATGGATTCGTCGACCACGTACTCGGTGAGTCCCCGCTACGCCGTCGGGGAGGTGGAGGACACCCTCCACCTCCTCGGCGGTCGTGAGCTGGTCTCCCTGAAGCTGCCCTCGGGCGACGCCGTCTCCGCGGTGTCGCGCCTCCTCTCCCGTCCCTTCACCCGTGCGGACCTCGACCGGGCCTTCGCCGCGCACGCCCCCGCCGTGGCGGACCTGGTCGACGAGCTCGTGCTGCGCGACGTCGTGGTCGGGTCGCCGACCGGCTCCGCGGGATCCGTCCCGGACGAGCTCGCGCACGTCCTCGACGAGGCGCGGCGCAACGGCGGCGACCGCACCGGGCTCGGTCCCGTGCGCGACGCCGCGTCGCCCGCGCGGATCGCGCTCGTGGGCGACATGATCCCGTCGCTGCTCACGGGCCTCGCGGAGGCCCTCCCCTCGGCCGAGCTCGGCGACGAGCACGACGCCGACCTGGTCATCGCGGTCGGCTCGCGACCGGTCCTCCGCGAGGTCGGCGCGCGCATGCACGCCGCGGGGCGCCCGTGGCTCCCCGTGCACCCGTTCGACGGCCGCTTCCAGCTCGTCGGGCCGGTGGTCGTGCCCGGCGAGGGGCCGTGCCTGGAGTGCGTCGCGCTGCGCTGGGCGTCGACCACGCCGTTCGCCGCGGATCACGCCGCGGCGGCCGACGCGGTCGCCGTCGTGCCGCGCGACCCGAGCCTGGACGCCATCACGGCCGGGTTCGCCGCGCGCTTCGCCGCCCGGTGGATCCACGCGCACGACTGGCTCGTGGCCAGCACCGTGCTCGTCATCGAGCCCAAGGTCATGGAGGCGGAGGCGCACGCCGTGTTCCGCGTGGCCAGGTGCGGCACGTGCGGCCCCCGCCCCTACGCCGGCGTGGCCTCGCCGTGGCGGGCATGAGCCGCGGCGGGGCGGGCGTCGTCAGCCCGTACACGGGGCTCGTGGAGCACGCGCATCCCATGGCCTTCACGCCCGACGCCATCCCCGACGCCCTCTACTCGGGCCGCTCCGCGGACACCGGGTTCCTCACCGGCACGGAGTCCGAGCGCTTCAGCATGGGGCCGGGCGGATCCCGGATGGAGGCGCGCCGCTCCTGCATCGGCGAGGCGGTGGAGCGCATGTCGCTCGCGGGAGCGCCCGGCGGGTTCCGCGCGCCCCTCGGCGCCGACGCCCGCCAGGTGGGGCCGGACGCCTTCCAGCGCTTCCACCCGACGCAGCGCGAGGATCCGGCCTTCCACTACGAGCGCGCCCAGGCGGGCGACCTCCTCACCTGGATGCCGGCGCGGTCGCTGCACCGGGGCGACGCGGTGCACGTGCCCGCGCAGATGGTGGTGTTCGACGACCCGCACCGCGCGGACGGGCACCGGGAGCCGCACGTGGAGCCGGCCACCTCGTCCGGCGTCGCGGCCGGGCCGCACTTCGGGTTCGCCGCGGGCCGCGCCGTGCTGGAGCTCATCGAGCGCGACGCGTTCCAGCGCTCGTGGCTCCGCGGATCCACGCCCCCGGCCTTCGACTGGCGCGGCAGCTCCCGGCTCACCGACGCGACGCTCCGGGAGCTCGAGCGCCTGGAGGAGCTGTGCGGCCGGTTCGGCGCGTCGTTCACGGTGCGCGTGCTGGACGCGGCAGCCGACGTGCCCGTGCTGCTCGCGGTCATGCGCAGCGATCGCATCGGCGTCGCGGTGGGCTGCGCGGCCGACTTCCGGCTCGACCGGGCGATCCTCAACGCGGTCCGCGAGGCGCTGCACACGCACAACTGGTGCCTGCGGCTTCTCGCGGAGCCGACCATCGACCCCGAGGACGTGGTCGAGTTCGAGGACCACATCCGGCTGCACTGCCGCCCGTCCGCGCGCCCGCTCACGGCCGCGCTCGACGGCTCGGACGAACGGGTCGCGGCCATCGGGGGCCCGGACAGCTGGGCGGAGGTCGTCGCCGGGCTCGACCGCGAGGGCATCGAGGTGCTGCTCGCGGACATCACGGCGCCCGAGGTGCGCGCGGCCGGCTTCCACGTGGTGCGCGCGCTGAGCCCCGACCTCGTGGCGCTCGACGTGGTGCACGCCGCGCGGTTCCTCGGGCACCCGCGCCTCTACCGGCGGTGGCGCGACGGGCCCGCGATCGACGGGCCGGCCGACCTCGTCCACGTCCCGCACCCGTTCCCGTGACGGGCGGCACCGCCCGTCCCCGCCGCCGTCCCACCGCCCGTCGCACCAGGAGGATCCCATGAGCACCATCGAGACCGACGCCACCCCCGAGCGCGCGGAGGCCGCGACGGGTCCGTCCGCGAGGGCGGATCCCGCCACCCTCGCGTCCGGGCGCTCCCTCGGGAGCGTGGGGCCGATCTTCAGCGTCGGGGGCGCCGTCGACCGGCATGCGGGCGACCCCGCGGAGGACTTCCACGAGGCGTCGAAGATCACGCGGATCACCCACCCCGGCTGGACCGACGTGCGGTACGCGCACCAGATGGCGCAGGAGGCGCAGGGCGTCACGGACGCCGGTCCGGGCGGGGCCACCTCCGCGCCGCGGCTGCTCCCGGCCCTGCCCCTCCCGCGCGCGCTCCCGCTCCGGCACGAGCTGGGCGCGACGCTGGCCGCGCGCCGGTCGGCCGAGCCGCGCACGCTCGGGCGGCCGGTCGAGCTGGCCGAGCTCGCCACCGTGCTGCGCCTCGCCTACGGGCCGCGCGGCGACGGCACGCCCGGGCGATTCGTGCCCTCGGGCGGCGGGCTGTACCCGCTCGACCTGCACGTGGTCGCGCGGTCGGTCGTGGGGCTCGAGCCGGGGATCCACCAGCTCGACCCGCTCGAGGAGACGCTCGTCGACGTGTCCGGGCTCGACCGCGACGGGCGGCTCGCGCGGTTCCGCCGCGCGGCGCCGTCGCTCATGGCGCCGATCCCGGAGACGGCGGCGGTCACCGTCGTCATCACGGGCAGCTTCGAGCGCTCGCGCTGCAAGTACGGGCTCCGGGGCTACCGGCTCACCCTGCTGGAGGCCGGGCACGTGGGGCAGAACGCGCTCCTGGTCGCGACCGCGCTGGGGCTGCCGGTGCTGGGCTGGGTGGGCTTCGTCGACCACGAGCTCGACGCGGTGCTCGGGCTCGACGGGGTGACGCAGTCGTCCCTGTACGCGATCTCGTTCGGCGGCGCGGAGCCGGGCGCGCGGCGCTTCGCCGAGGAGGAGGCATCCCATGACTGACGCGATCGAGCTCGAGGGGATCACCCGCGCCTTCGGCCGGACGCGCGCGCTCGACGCCGCGTCCTTCTCCCTCGCGCCGGGGCTCGTGCACGCGCTGCTCGGGCCGAACGGATCCGGCAAGACCACCGCCATCGACGTGCTCACCGCCACCCGGCGCCCGGATGCGGGCCGGGCGCGCGTGCTCGGCCACGACGTGCGCCGCGGCGGTCCCACGGCGGCGCTCGTCGCGGTCATGCCGCAGGCGCTCGCCTTCCCCGAGTACCTCACGGTGCGCGAGGTGCTGGCGCTCGCCCTCGTGCCGCATGCGGCCGCGCTCACCCCAGCCGCCGCGATCGACCGCTTCGACCTCGACCGCCTCGCGTCGCGCCAGACCGGCGGCCTCAGCGGCGGAGAGCGGCGGCGCGTCGCGCTCGCGTGCGTGGTCGGCGCGGGGACGCCCGTCGTGGTGCTCGACGAGCCCTCCGCGGCGCTCGACATCCCGGGCCGGGCCGCCGTGCGCGACGCCATCGCCGCGGTCCGCGACTCCGGGCGCACCGTGCTCCTCGCCTCGCACGACATGGAGGAGGTCGCGGCGCTCGCCGACACGGTCGTCTGCCTCGACCATGGGCGCGTCGTCGGCCACTGGACCGCCGCCGACTTCCGCGGTCTGGCCGGCGTCCGTCGGGTCGGCTTCGACGCGACCGTCGCCGAGGCGCGTCGCCTGCGGTCGTCCGGCGCGGTGCCCGAGGCGGGGGAGGAACCGCGCGGCCTCGAGCGGATCCGGTGGGTCATCGACACCGACCGCTCCGACGTCGTCGCCGGGCTGGTGCTCGCCGCCGTGCCGCAGCCCCGCCTCACGGTCGTCGAGCCCGGGCTCGGCGAGATCGTGGAGCGCGTGCTGGCGGGCGGCGCGGACGCGATCCCCGCCGATGCGTCGCGCACCGAGGATCACGCGGGGTGCGCCCGATGACCGCCGCGCCGATGCCGGTCCGCCCCACCGCAGCCCGCCGGTTCGCCGTCTACCGCGCCCACGTCGTCAGCGAGCTCGCGCAGAACGCGCGCATGCCGGCCTTCGTGCTGCCGCTCCTCGCCTACCCCGTGCTCATCTACGCGGTCGTCGGTCTGCCGCAGGGCGGCCCGCCGAGCGCGCGGCTCAGCGTCCTGCTCGGCTACGTGCTGTTCTCGGTGCTCGGCACGGTGACGTTCCAGTTCGGCGTCGGCGTCGCATCGGCCCGGGAGTCGCCGTGGGAGCGGTGGCTGTTCACGGCGCCGGTGCCCGCGTGGATCCGGCTGGCGGCGAAGCTCACGGTCGCGTGCGTCTTCGGCGTCGTGTTCGTGATCCCGGTGGTCGCGGTCGGGATCCTCGCGGGCGGCGTCCGGGTGGACGCGGCGACGCTCGGATCCGTGGCGCTCGCCGTCCTGGCCGGCGCCGTGCCGATGGCGCTGCTCGGCCTCGCGATGGGCTACTGGTTCCCCGCCCGCGGCGCGCTCGGCCTGGCCAACCTCGTGTACCTGCCCCTGTCGTTCGCGGGCGGCCTGTTCACGGGCGGCGACACGAGCGGCACACCCTGGGAGTCGCTCACGGTGCTGCTGCCGACCGGCGCGTGGAGCACGCTGACGAGCGCGGCGGCCCGGCAGGACACGGCGGTCATGGGGATCCCGCTGATCCTCCTCGCGGCGTGGGCGGTGCTGCTCGGCGGCATCACCCTCGCGGGCTACCAGCGCACGCAGTCGGCGAACTTCCGCTGACGGCCACCCGTGAGCGGGCGCGGCCCGGTGTGTAGCGTGGATCCCGCGCCCCGTCACGGGGCCGCGCCACCGCACGCACCGCACGCCACGCACCGCACCGTCACCGTCGACGAGAGGGAACCATGCCCCAGATCACCACCCCCGTAGCGCTCTTCACCGGCCAGTGGGCCGACCTGCCGCTGGAGGAGGTCGCCCGGCTCGCGAGCGGCTGGGGCTTCGACGCCCTCGAGATCGCGTGCTCCGCCGAGCACCTCGACGTGTGGCGCGCGGCCGAGGATCCGGCGTACCTCCGCGGCCGCCTCGAGATCCTCGAGCGCCACGGCCTCCAGGTGCACGCGCTCTCACAGCACCTCACCGGCCAGGCCGTGTGCGACGACCCGATCGACTTCCGGCACCAGGCGATCCTGCGCTCCAAGGTCTGGGGCGACGGCCAGGCGGAGGGCGTGCGCCAGCGCGCGGCGGAGGAGCTGAAGCTCACCGCGAAGGCGGCCGCCGCCCTCGGGGTCACGCGCGTGACGGGCTTCACCGGATCCCGCATCTGGCCCTACGTCGCGATGTTCCCGCCCGTGCCCGAGTCGGTCATCGACGCCGGCTACCAGGACTTCGCCGACCGCTGGAACCCGATCATCGACGTGTTCGACGACGAGGGCGTGCGGTACGCGCTCGAGGTGCACCCGAGCGAGATCGCCTACGACTACTGGACCACGCGCCGCACGCTCGAGGCCATCGGGCACCGCCCCGGCTTCGGCCTCAACTGGGATCCGAGCCACATGATGTGGCAGGGCATCGACCCGGTGGGCTTCCTCCTCGACTTCGCCGACCGGATCTACCACGTGCACGCCAAGGACACGCGCGTCACGTCCGACGGTCGCGGTGGCCGGCTCGGATCCCACCTCCCGTGGGGCAACCCGCGCCGGGGCTGGGACTTCGTCTCGGTCGGCCACGGCGACGTCCCGTTCGAGCGCGCCTTCCGGGCCCTGCGCAGCATCGGCTACGACGGTCCCGTCTCCGTCGAGTGGGAGGATGCGGGGATGGACCGCCTGCACGGAGCACCCGACGCCCTCGCGCGGGTGCGCTCCCTCCTCTGGCCGACGCCCGACAGCCTCTTCGACTCTTCGTTCGCGAACAACCGGGACGACGCGCCCGCCGCGACGTCCGCCGACGGATCCACCGGCACCGCCGGATCCACCGCGTGACGCTGCGCGACGGCCAGCTGGCCCGCCTCCTCGTCATGGACGTGGAGACGGGGGCCGAGCGCATGGTCGCCGAGTCGGCCGTGCTGCACATCGAGGCCCCGAACTGGACGCCCGACGGCCGCTGGCTCGTCGTCAACGCGGAGGGCGGGCTCTGGCGGCTGTCGGCGCCCGACCCGGAGGAGCCGGATCCCGACCTGCCCGAGCCCGCGGTCGACTTCCAGGCGGTCGACCTCGGCGGCGTCCCGCCGATCAACAACGACCACGTCATGTCGCCTGACGGCGCGCACGTCTACGTCTCCGGCCGCGACGGCCACCTCTACGACGTGCTCTGGAACGACGGCGCGGGCGGCCAGGGGCGGCGGATCACGGCCGACCGGGATCCGGCGCTCGGCTTCAAGAACTACCTGCACGGCGTCTCGCCCGACGGCTCGATGCTCAGCGTCATCGGCGGCCAGCTCGACGCGCGCGGCGAGTGGACCACGAACATCCACCTCGTGCCCGTCGACGGCGGCCCTACCACGCAGCTCACCGACGACGGCTTCCCGGACGACGGCGCCGAGTTCTCGCCCGACGGCGGCTGGCTCTACTTCAACTCCGAGCGGGGATCCGACCTGCCGGGCCACGCGCAGCTGTTCACGATGCGCACCGACGGCACCGACACGCACCAGTTCACCTCCGACGAGCGCGTCAACTGGTTCCCGCACCCGTCGCCCGACGGCGAGCACATCGTCTACCTGAGCTTCCCGCCCGGCACGCTCGGGCACCCCGCCGACCACGACGTGATCCTCCGCGTCATCGACCGGCAGAGCCACCGCACGCGCGACCTCGCCGCCTTCCCCGGCGGCCAGGGCACCATCAACGTCACGAGCTGGGCGCCCGACTCGCGCCGCTTCGCCTACGTCGCCTACCCGTTCGAGGCGCCGAGCCTGACTTGACCCGGCCGGCAGGCGGCCGGGCGGCCCTGCGACTCCGCGCGCAGGCGGCCCGCGGCACGCACGATCCGCGGAGCGTAGGCGCAGGCATTTCCCCGGTGTGAGGAGATCCCGCGTGGGATCATGGATGCGTCCGCGCGCCACCTAGCCGTTCCGATTCCCGTCGGCCTCATCACCGGAGACCCCCGTGAACATCACCACGACCACCTGGCTCATCACGATCGCGGTCACCATCGCGTTCTTCGTCTACGAGTTCTTCACCCACGTGCGCAAGCCGCACGAGCCCACCATCGGAGAGTCCGCCCGCTGGTCGGCCTTCTACATCGGCCTCGCCCTGATCTTCGGCGTCGGCATCGGCTTCACCAGCGGCTGGGGCTACGGCGGCGAGTACTTCGCCGGCTACCTCACCGAGAAGGCCCTGTCGATCGACAACCTGTTCGTGTTCCTCCTGATCATGACCGGGTTCGCCGTGCCGCGGAAGTACCAGCAGAAGGTGCTGATGATCGGCATCGTCATCGCGCTGATCATGCGCGCCGGCTTCATCGCCCTGGGCGCCGCGCTCATCGAGAACTTCTCCTGGGTCTTCTACATCTTCGGCGCGCTGCTTTTCGTGCTCGCGTACCAGCAGCTGAAGGGCGACCACGGCGGCAACGCGGCGGACAACATGTTCGTGCGCATCGCCCGCCGGATCCTCCCCGTCCACGACGACTTCGTCGGCGACCGCTTCACCACGAAGATCGACGGCAAGCGCTTCGTCACCCCGCTGCTGCTCTGCGTCATCGCCATCGGCTTCGTCGACCTGGTGTTCGCGCTCGACTCGATCCCCGCCATCTACGGCCTCACGAACGAGGCCTACATCGTGTTCACCGCGAACGCCTTCGCGCTGATGGGGCTGCGCCAGCTGTACTTCCTCATCGGCGGCCTGCTCGAGCGCCTCGTGTACCTGTCGCAGGGCCTCGCGGTGATCCTCGCGTTCATCGGCCTCAAGCTGGTGCTGCACGCGATGCACGTCAACGAGCTGCCCTTTATCAACGGCGGCGAGCCGATGCTGTGGGCGCCTGAGATCCCGATCTGGTTCTCGCTCCTCTTCATCGGCGCGACCATCACGGTCGCCACCGTCGCGAGCCTCGCGAAGACCCGCGGCGACAAGCAGAAGAAGGACCGCGCGAGCGTGGACGGCGAGACCGTCACGCGCGCGACGGAGGACAAGCACTAGCTCCTCGCACCTCCGCACGACCCGGGCCCGGCGCACCACGCGCCGGGCCCGTCGTCGTCCGCGGACGCCCATGCGCTGCCGGTGCGCTGCCCGCTCGCTGCGCGCGCCGACCTGGCAGCATCACCCGGTGCCCGACGATCCCGACGCCCCGACCCGCGCCCGCCTGCTCTGGGACGAGCATGACCGGGCCGCGGCGCTCGCCCTCCTCAAGGATCACCTGCGCGAGGACCCCCGCGACGGCGACGCCCGACTCGCGCTCGCGGAGATGTACCGCGAGCTCATCGCGCCCGACCAGGCCGGTCGGTGGGGGATCGCCGTCCCCGGCTGGACGACGGAGGTCGAGCGCGACCGGCTCGCGCGCATGATCGCGCACTCGGGGATCGCGGACCACGAGATCGCCGGCTTCCTCGAGCTGCCGCCCGACGCCGAGCTGCCCGCCGAGGCGACCGCGCTGATGCCCGCGATCGAGCGGCACCGCACCGACTTCGCCGACCCGGCGCGCATGACGAAGCGCGAGAGGAAGGCGGCGCGCTACGCGAGCACCCCGTCCTCCTTCGCCTACGAGGTGGCGGATGTCGCGGCAGACCTCGCGTGGTGGGTCATCGGGATCGTCTTCGCCCTGGGCGCCCTGCTCGTGTGGGTGGCCGCGCTGTGCGGTCAGCCGGTCACGGCGCTCGCCCGCTGGACGGGCACCGCCACGCTCGCGACGACGGCGCTCGTCTGCCTCGCGCGCGCCTACACGATGCGGACAGAGGAGCTGGTCCGGCGCACGCGCGAACCGGACACCGCTCCTGTCGACGTCGACGTGCTCCCGTGGATCAGCGGCGCGATCCTGCTCGGCCTCGTCGTGGTGGCGCTCGTCAGCGAGGGCGTGCGGAGCGGCGATCCCTTCCCGTTCTGAGGTCCACCCTCGCGCTGTCCGTCGAAGCCGGCCCATGGCCGCTTCATGGTCGCTTCATAGGAACATCCGCATGATGGATCCCGTGACCACCACCCCGCCCTCCGGCTTCCAGCCCGCCGCCGCCCCGCAGCCCCGCCTCACGCGCGCCGACGGGTCGCCCATCCGGGTGCTCGTCGTCGACGACGAGGCGTCCCTCACCGACCTGCTCCAGATGGCGCTGCGCTACGAGGGCTGGCAGATCCGCACGGCCGAGAACGGGCACCAGGCGCTCGCCGCCGCGCGCGAGTTCAAGCCCGACGCCGTGGTGCTCGACATCATGCTGCCCGACCTCGACGGCCTCCAGGTGCTGTCGCGGCTGCGCGCCGACGCCGAGGACATCCCCGTGCTCTTCCTCACCGCGAAGGACTCGCTCGACGACCGCCTCGCCGGCCTCACCGCGGGTGGCGACGACTACGTGACGAAGCCGTTCAGCCTGGAGGAGGTCGTCGCCCGGCTGCGCGGCCTCATCCGCCGCTCGACCCTTGTGGTGAGCGACAGCGTCGATCCGGTGATCCGCGTCGGCGACCTCACGCTCGACGAGGACAGCCACGAGGTCGCCCGCGCCGGCGACCCGATCGAGCTCACCGCCACCGAGTTCGAGCTGCTGCGCTACCTCATGCGCAACCCGCGCCGCGTGCTGAGCAAGCTGCAGATCCTCGACCGGGTGTGGAGCTACGACTTCGGCGGCAAGTCGAGCGTGGTCGAGATCTACATCTCCTACCTGCGGCGCAAGATCGACGCCGGGCGGAACCCGATGATCCACACGGTGCGCGGGAGCGGCTACATGCTCAAGGCCGCGGAGTGACCCAGCCGAAGGCCGCCACGTCGCCGGACACGACGCCGCTGCGCGCCACACCGCTGCGGGCCCGGCTCACCGCCGCCGCGCGCGGCATGACCCTGCGGCGCCGCCTCGTGCTCAGCGTGGTGGGGCTGCTGGCGCTCGCGAGCATCCTCATCGGCACGGTGAGCATCCTCGCGCTGCGGGCGTCGCTCGTGCAGGAGGTCGACCAGCAGCTGCAGGCCACCGCGGCGCGCTCCTCGAACCTCATCGACCGGGACGCGGATCAGTACGGCAGCTTCCCCGGCGCCCCTCCCGGCGGGCTCGGCGCGTTCGGGCAGCAGGTCGGCACGATCAGCGCGACCATCGTCGACGGCGTGGTCTCGGGCGGCTACATCGCCGACCGCGATGCGGCAGAGGGCGAGCCGGGCGGCGCGGGCGCGGTGGAGCTGACGCAGGTGCAGAGCCAGCAGCTGCAGAGCGTGCCCACCGACGGGATCCCCCGCACGGTCGACCTCGGCGGCGCGCTCGGCCGCTATCGGCTCGTCGGTGACACCGCGGCCACCGGCGCGACCCTCGTCACCGGCCTGCCGATGAAGCCCGCCGACGACGTGGTCGAGCAGCTCATCGTCGTGATCTCCGTGGTCGCCGCCCTCACCCTGGCGCTCGCCGCGGTGCTGGGCGCCGTCATCGTGCGGCGCGCGCTGCGTCCGCTCGACCGGGTCGTCGACACGGCCACGCACGTGGCCGCGCTCGAGCTGGATCGCGGCGACGTCGCGCTCGAGGCCCGCGTGCCCGCATCCGACACCGACGAGCGCACCGAGGTCGGCCGCGTGGGCGCCGCGCTCAACGGCCTGCTCGGGCACGTCGCCGCGGCGCTGTCGTCGCGGCAGGCGAGCGAGGCGAAGGTGCGGCGCTTCGTGTCGGACGCGAGCCACGAGCTGCGCACCCCGCTCGCCTCCATCCGCGGATACGCCGAGCTCACCCGCCGGGGTCCCCACCAGCTGCCCGAGGACGTGACGCACTCGCTGTCGCGCATCGAGTCGGAGTCGGTGCGCATGACCACGATCGTCGAGGACCTCCTGCTCCTCGCGCGCCTCGACGAGGGGCGCGAGCTGGAGTCGGATCCGGTCGACCTCACGCGCATCCTCCTCGACACGGTCGGCGACGCGAGCGCGGCGGGTCCGGATCATGACTGGGACCTCGACCTGCCGGACGACTCCGTGAGCGTCCCCGGCGACGACGCGCGGCTCCGCCAGGTGGTCGTCAACCTGCTCGCGAACGCCCGCACGCACACCCCGGCCGGCACGCGCGTGGTCGCGTCGCTCGCGGTGGAGGGCGCGGGGTCGGATGCCCATGCCGTCATCCGTGTGACCGACGACGGCCCCGGCATCCCGCCTGAGCTGCAGGCCTCGCTGTTCGAGCGCTTCGTGCGCGGCGACGGATCCCGGGCGCGCTCCACCGGCGGCACGGGCCTCGGCCTCGCGATCGCGCAGGCCATCGTGTCGGCGCACCACGGCGCGGTGTGGGTGGAGTCGGAGCCGGGGCGCACGGTCTTCGGGGTGCGGCTGCCGGTGGCGCGGCGTGCGGTGGATGCGCGCTCCGAGTCGGGCGCGCCCGCGGGATCCGCGTCCGATCGCTGGGCGCCGCCGTCGGGCGCACCCGTCGCGGATCGTCCGGGGCCGGTCGGCGGCAGCTGACATGGATCCCGTCCGCCGCCTCATGTTCTGGCTGCGCGTGCCGTTCGTCGCGGACGTGGCGCTCGTCGTCATCGGGGTCGCGCTGCTCGTCGGCGGCGACGGGGTCGGCTGGTGGGTGCTCGTGTTCGCCGGGCTGCGCGCGGTGGTGGGGGTGGTGGCGATCGTGTGGATCGCGCCGCGGATGATCGCGCGGCTCGCATCGCCCGCGCCGGGCGCCGGCGCCGAGCCGCCCGCCCCGGACGCGGGATCCGCCCGTCGCTAGGCTGGACCCCTGATCCGGGCGCCCGTGCCGCGGATCGAGAGGGTCATCACCGTGAGCGCAGAGCCAGTCACCGCCGAGTCCGTGGAGCCCGCAGCCGGCATCCGCGTGCGACGCGCGCGCACCGGCGACGTGCCGCGGATCCAGCAGCTCGTCGAGCCGCTCGTGATGGAGGGCATCCTCCTCGGCAAGGACCTCGTGGTGCTCTACGAGAACGTGCAGGAGTTCCGGGTCGCGGTCGACGCGTCCGGCGAGGTCGTCGGCTGCGGCGCGCTGCACGTGATGTGGGAGGACCTCGGCGAGATCCGCACCCTCGCGGCTGCCCCGCACACGCGCGGCACCGGCGTCGGCCACGCGCTCCTCGAGCGCCTCGAGGACGACGCCCGCGAGCTCGGCCTCAGCCGCCTGTTCTGCCTGACCTTCGAGGTCGGCTTCTTCTCGCGTCACGGCTATCACGAGGTCGCGGAGTCGATCATCGCGCAGGAGATCTACTACGAGATGCTCCGCTCGCACGACGAGGGCATCGCCGAGTTCCTCGACCTCTCCCGCGTGAAGCCGAACACCCTCGGCAACACGCGCATGCTCAAGGCGCTCTGACCGGATCCACCGTACGCGGGGCCGCGCGCCCGGGCGCGCCGACCGGGCCCCGGCCTGGCCCGCGAATAGCCTGTGGTCATGTCCTCGACCTCGCCCGGAGACCGCCCGTCCGCGGCCGTGTACCGCCGTCGCCGCCTGCTCGCGCTGCTCGTCGTGGTGGCCGTGATCGCCGTCGTGGTGATCATCGTCTCCAACCTCGGCCGCGGTACGGCCGAGACCGCCGCTCCCGGCGCGACGCCCAGCGCGGACGCCGCCGCCGGCGACTCGGGTGACGCCGCCGCCGAGCCTGCCCCCGACCCCAGTCCGAGCGCGAGCGACGGCACGGAGACGAACGCCGACGGATCCTGCGCCGCGGGCCAGCTGACCGTCACCCCCGTCACCGACGCCGCGTCCTACAAGGCCGGCGTGCTGCCGAAGCTCTCCTTCACCGTGACGAACACCGGCATGGAGCCCTGCACCGCGAACCTCGGGACGACCACGCAGGTGTTCACGATCTCGAGCGGATCCGACGTCTACTGGAAGTCGACCGACTGCCAGACGGGCGCGGAGGACGCCGAGGTCGAGCTCGCCGCACGCACGCCGCAGACGTCGTCGCCGTTCGAGTGGTCGCGTCAGCGGTCGTCCACCACCACGTGCCAGGAGAAGGAGCGCCCGGCCGTGCCCGCGGGCGGCGCGACCTACACGCTCTCGGTCGAGGTGGCCGGCGTGAAGAGCGCCGAGCCCAAGTCCTTCCTGCTCTACTGACGCGCGCAGCGGCCGGCGCCCATGTGCGCACATGAGCACGATTCCCAATTGGATGCATCCATTGCAATCCATGCATGCGTCTGTCATCCTGGTGCTCCACCGACTGAAGGACGCATCATGACCGACACCACCGAGACCCACGCCGAGCACACCGTCGCCGAGCACCAGCACGGCACCGACTGCGGTCACGAGACCGTCACGCACGAGGACCACGTGGACTACGTCCACGACGGCCACAAGCACGCCGAGCACGGCGACCACTACGACGAGCACTGATCCGACGCGCGACGACGCGCGAGGATCGACACGGGGACCGGGCCATGAGGCCCGGTCCCCGTCGTCGTCTCCCGCCCGGGCGTCCGCTCCCGTCCCCATAGGATCGTCCAGGTGACCTACCCACCCCCCGGCTTCGAGCAGGCCGCCGACCTCTTCAAGGCGCTGTCCTCGCCGTCGCGCCTCGGCCTCATCGGGCTGCTCGCGTCGCGTCGGATGAGCGTGACGGAGCTGGTCGCCGAGTCGGGCCTCTCGCAGCCGCTCGTGTCGCAGCACCTGCGCGTGCTGCGGTCGGCGGGTCTCGTGACCGTGGAGCGCGACGGGCGCATCGCCCGCTACGAGGTGGCGGACACGCACGTGACGCATGTGGTGGACGACGCCGTGGCGCACGTGCGCGAGCACGTGGTCGGATCCGTCGACGCGGGCTGACGCGCACCTCGCCGCCGCCGCCGCCCGGCTCGGGTCGCGGCCCGCGGATCAGAACGCCTCGTCGAGCTCCTTCTCCCGCTCGCTCTTCGCCAGGGAGAACGCGCGGCCGAGCGCGGAGAACAGCGGCCCCCACTCGGCGTCGACGATCTGCGTGAAGCCGAGCCGCCGGGCCTCCGCCGCGCGCTGCGGCGCCGACGTGACGCCGCGGATCTCGCCTGCGAGGCTGATCTCGCCGAACGCCGCGAGATCGTGCGGCATGGCCTTGCCGTTGACGGCGGAGACGAGCGCGACGGCGATGGCGAGATCCGCCGCGGGCTCGGTGAGGCGCACGCCGCCGACCGTGGAGACGTAGACGTCGCGATCCGAGAGCCGCACGTTGGCCCGCTTCTCCAGCACCGCGAGCAGCATCGCGACGCGGGATGCGTCGACCCCGTTGACGACCCGGCGCGGCTGCGGGGCCTTCGTGTCGACGACGAGCGCCTGCACCTCCACGGGCAGGGCGCGGCGACCCTCCATCGCGACGGTGACGCACGTGCCGCTGACCGAGTGGACGCCGCGCGAGAGGAACATGCCGCTCGGATCCGGGACCTCGACGATGCCGTCGCCCGCCATCTCGAAGCAGCCGACCTCGTCGGTGGGGCCGAAGCGGTTCTTGAGCGCCCGGATGAAGCGCAGCGACGTCTGCCGGTCGCCCTCGAACTGGCACACGACGTCGACCAGGTGCTCGAGGAGCCGCGGGCCGGCGATGGATCCGTCCTTCGTGACGTGGCCGACGAGCAGGAGCGGCAGGTCGCGCTCCTTGCAGACGCGGATGAGCGTGACCGCGACCTCGCGCACCTGGCCGGGGTGGCCGGGCAGGCCGTCGGACGTGCTGCTGGAGACGGTCTGCACGGAGTCGACGATGAGGAGGTCGGGCGCCACCTGCTCGATGTGGCCGAGGATCGTGCCGAGGTCGGTCTCGGCCGCGATCATGAGCGACTCCTGCAGCCCGCCCGTGCGCTCCGCGCGCATGCGCACCTGCGCGACGGACTCCTCGGCCGTGACGTAGAGGACCTTCGCGCCCTTCGCGGCGGCGCGGGCCGCGACCTCGAGCAGCAGCGTGGACTTGCCGACGCCGGGCTCGCCGCTCATGAGGATGGCGGCGCCGGGCACGATGCCGCCGCCGAGCACGCGGTCGAGCTCGCCGACGCCGCTCGGCATGTGGCTGGCGGACGCGGTGCCGACGTGCATGATCGAGCGCGCCTGGCTGGATCCCGCGGGCGTGAGCGTGGTGACCCGGCCGGCCGCGGCGGGCGTCTGCGACACCTCGGCGACGGTGTTCCAGCTCTGGCACTCGGCGCACCGGCCGACCCACTTCGGGGTCGTCCACCCGCACTCCGAGCAGCGGTACGTGGAGTGGGTGCGGGCCATGCGGGGGACTCTACCGGCGGGCACCGACATGGGCGGGCGGGGTCAGCCGCCGGTATCCGGGTCCGGCGCTGGCCGCGCCGTGAGGCGGATCATCGCCCGGATGTAGAGGAGCACGGCGCTCGCGAGGGCGACCACGCCGACCCACGGCAACTCGAAGGCGCCCGTCACGAGCAGGGCGCCGACGATCAGCGTGACCACGAACCAGAGCGTGCCGGTCGGCGGCGGCGCGAGTGCCCGGTCGCGTCCGCGGACGTGCACGTACATGAAGACGGACAGTGCGAAGGCGGCTGCGGAGATCCACGGCGAGACGAGAGACGAGGTGACGAGTAGGGCCCCCGAGACGAGCCCGACCACCATCCAGAGGGTGCCGGTCGGGCGGGCTTCGGGGGTGTCGTCGGCCATGGATCCACCCTACGGACGGGGTCGGGGGCGACGCGAGCGCGTCAGCGCCCCGACACCTCCAGCGCGCGCACCGTCGCCGGGAGGAATGGCAGGAACGCGCTCGCCCAGACGCGGTAGCCGCGGTCGTTCGGGTGGAAGAGGTCGCCCGCGGCCTGGGTGAGGGCGAGCACGGCCGTCTGGCGGCGGGTGATGCGGTGCAGCGGGGCGATGCGGAGGCCGCGGTCGGTGGCGAGGCGGCGGACGATCTCGTTCGCGACCCGCACCTTGCGCTCGCTCGCGGGGAAGTGGAAGCACGGCAGGTCGGCGACGACGGTGGTCGGCGGGACGGCGTCGAGGATCCGGCCGAGGTCGTGCTCGAACGCGACCGGCTCGAACGCCGGGATGTCGTTGGCACCGATCGCGAGGGTCACGACGTCGGGCTGCAGCTTCGCGAGGCGCGGGAGCTGGTGCTCGACCAGGTCGGTGGCGCGGGCGCCCGAGACGCTGAGGTTGACGGTGCGGACCGAGCGGCCGCTGAGGGCGCGGATCCGGTCGGCGAGGATCCCGACGTAGCCGTTGCCGGGGCGGCTGGCGCCGATGCCCTGCGCGGTCGAGTCGCCGAGCGCGACGTAGAGGAGGTCGCCCTCGAGCTTCGCGTGCTCGCGCCACCAGGCGGAGTTCACGGGGAGCGTCTCGTTGAGGACCACGGCGCGCTCGCGGCGACCGGCCTCGAACCGGCGCGGCACCACGAGGGCGGCGGCGGCGAGTCCGCCGAGCGCGGCGGTGGCGGACGCGATGACGGCGGTGGCACGGGCGGAGCGGGTGGATCTCTGGGGCACCACGGGAGCATACGCGCGTGGATCCGGATGCCGGCTGGCCGCCGCGATGCCGTGCGCTAGTCGGCCTCCGGCGCGCGCCCCGCCCCCGCCGGCACGAACCGGTACCCCATCCCGGGATCCGTGAGCAGGTGCCGCGGGTGGGTGGGATCCGGCTCGAGCTTCTTGCGCAGCTGCGCCACGTAGAGGCGGAGGTAGCCGCTGTCGTTCAGGTGGGTCGGCCCCCAGATCTCGGTGAGGAGGGTCTGGCGCGAGACGAGCCGGTCGGGGTTCCGCACGAGCAGCTCGAGCACCTGCCACTCGGTGGGGGTGAGGCGCACGCGCTGGTCGGCGCGGGTGACGACGCGGGCGGCGAGGTCGACCGTCACGTCGGCGAACGACACGGTCGCGGAGCGGTCCTCGTCGGCGGCGGCGCGGCGGCCCAGGGCGCGGATCCGGGCGAGCAGCTCGTCGATGGAGAACGGCTTGGTCACGTAGTCGTCGGCGCCCGCGTCGAGCGCCTCGACCTTGTCGGCGGCGCCGGAGCGACCCGAGACGACGAGGATCGGCGCGGTCGACCACAGCCGGAGCGCCTGGATCACCTCGACGCCGTCGAGCCGGGGCATGCCGAGGTCGATCATGTAGAGGTCGGGCTTCTCGGCGACGGCCGCTCGGACGGCGGCGGCGCCGTCCTCCGCCGTGACGATGTCGTAGCCGAGGCTCGTGAGGGTGATGCGCAGGGCCCGCAGGATCTGCTGGTCGTCGTCGGCGATGAGGATCTTCACGCGGACACCTCCGAGGCGGACGAGGGGAGGTCAGCGGGAGCTGGCGGCTCCGCTACCGGCTCCGCGTCCGCCCTGCTCGCCGGCAGCGCGACCACCATCGTGAGGCCGCCGCCCGGGGTGTCCTCGGCGGTGAGCGTGCCGCCCATCCCCTCGGTGAAGCCCTTCGAGAGCGCGAGGCCGAGGCCGAGGCCGGACGCGTTGTCGGTGTCGCCGAGGCGCTGGAACGGCACGAACATGTCGTCGCGGCGCTCGGGCGCGACGCCGGGGCCGTGGTCCACGACGCGGATCTCCACGGAGTCGGCGAACGCGCTCGTGCTGAGCCGCACGGGCACGCCGTCGGGCGCGTGCCGCACGGCGTTGCTCAGCAGGTTGACGACCACGCGCTGGAGGAGGCCCGGATCCGCGACCGCGCCGGGCAGGTCGGGCGCGAGATCCAGCACGGCGTCGGCGGGGCCGAGGTCCAGCTCGTCGAGGGCGGCGAGCACGACGTCGTCGAGGTCGACGTCCATGAGCCGCACGCCGAGCACGCCGGCCTGCACGCGGCTGACGTCGAGGAGGTCGGTGACGAGGTCGGCGAGCGTGCCGAGGCTCTCCTCAGCGGTCGCGAGCAGCTCCTCGCGGTCGCCGTCGGCCCACGTCATGCCGGGGGAGCGGAGCGCGGTGACGGCGGCGGTCGCGGCGCTGAGCGGCCGGCGGAGGTCGTGGCTGACGGCGGAGAGCAGGGCCGTGCGCACGCGGTCGGTCTGCGCGAGCGGACCGACCTCGCGGGCGGTGTCGGAGAGGTCGCGGTGCTCGAGCGCGGCGTCGAGCTGCGCGGCGATGACCCGGAGGAGCCGCCGGCCGGACGCCTCGAGGTCGTCGCCGTAGAGGGTGAGCACGCCGCGGGATCCCACGGGCACGTCGGTCGAGGCCCCGCCGGTGACGACGCCATCCCACGCGATCGTCTCGTCGCGGTCCACGAGCTTCACGCCCTGCAGGCCGAACGCCTCGCGGGTGCGGCTCACGAGCGCGTGCACGGCGCCCTCGCCGCGGAGCACGGATCCGGAGACGGTGGCCAGCAGCTCGGCCTCGGCGACCGCGCGGCGGGCGAGGCGGGTGCGGCGGGCGGCCTGGTCGACGATCCAGCTGACGAGCAGCGCGATGACCACGTAGAGCACGAGCGCGAGCAGGTGCAGCGGCTCGTCGACGGTGATCGTGTAGAGCGGGTCGATGAAGAAGTAGTCGAGCGTGAATCCGGAGAGCACGGCGGCGAACAGGGCCGGCCAGATCCCGCCGACGAGCGCGACGAGCACCACGAGCAGCTGGTACGAGAGCACGTCGCTCGTGATCGAGTCGTCGGAGCGCGTGGCCGAGAGCAGCCAGGTGAGCAGCGGGCCGCCGCCGAGCGCGAGCAGCCCGCCGAGGATCCGGCGCCGCATGCTGAGCGCGCCGCCCCGGATGCGCGGCAGCCGGAAGCGCCCGCCCGCGGCCGCGTGCGTCACGATGTGCACGTCGATGTCGCCGGACTCGCGGATCACCGTGGCGCCGATGCCGGGACCGGTCGCGGCGGCGGCGAGGCGGCTGCGGCGGCTGACGCCGAGCACGAGCTGCGTGGCGTTGGACGCGCGCGCGAACTCGACGAGCGCGCGCGGGATGTCGTCGCCGACGACCTGGTGGTAGCTGCCGCCGAGCGAGTCGACGAGCGCGCGCTGGCTGGCGAGCGCCTCGGGGCTGCCGGAGCGGAGGCCGTCCTGGCTGGAGACGTGCACGGCCATCAGCTCGCCGCCGGCGGAGCGGGCCGCGATCCGGGCGCCGCGCCGTAGGAGCGTCTCGCCCTCGGGTCCGCCGGTGAGCGCGACGACCACGCGCTCGCGGGCCTCCCACCTGGCGTCGATCCCCTTCTCGTCGCGGTAGGCGGCGAGCGCGGTGTCGACCTCGTCCGCCAGCCACAGGAGCGCGAGCTCGCGGAGGGCGGTGAGGTTGCCGAGGCGGAAGTAGTGGGAGAGGGCCGCGTCGATCCGCTCGGCCGGGTACACGCGCCCGCCGGCGAGCCGGTCGCGCAGGGCCTCGGGCGCCAGGTCGATGACCTCGATCTGGTGCGCCTCGCGGAGCACGCGGTCGGGGATCGTCTCGCGCTGCGGCACGCCGGTGATCTTCTCGACCACGTCGTTGAGCGACGCGATGTGCTGGATGTTGACGGTGGAGATCACGTCGATGCCGGCGTCGCGGATGAGGTCCACGTCCTGCCAGCGCTTCTCGGATCGGCCGCCCGGGGCGTTCGTGTGGGCGAGCTCGTCCACCAGCGCGATGGTCGGCCGGCGGGCGATGACCGCGTCCACGTCGAGGTCGGTGATCTCCACCCCGCGGTGCGACACCTCGCGCCGGGGCAGGATCTCCAGCCCCTCGAGCATCGCCGCCGTGGCGGCGCGGCCGTGGGTCTCCACGACCGCGACCACCACGTCGGCGCCCTCGTCGCGCAGCCGCTTGCCCTCCTCGAGCATCGCGTAGGTCTTGCCCACGCCCGGCGCCGCTCCCAGCAGCACCCGCAGTCGACCGCGCTTCATGTCTTCTCTCCCTGCCCGCGTGGTGCGGGCGTCAGCCGCCGAGGCCGGCGAGCGCGATGTTCAGCTCGAGCACGTTCACGGTCGGCTCCCCGAGGTAGCCGAGGTCGCGTCCCTGCACGTGCTGGTCGACGAGGCGCGCGACCTCCTGCTCGGGGATGCCCCGGGCGTCGGCCACGCGGGCCACCTGCTCCCGAGCGTATTCCGGGCTGATGTGCGGATCGAGCCCCGACGCGGATGCGGTGAGCGCATCGGCCGGGATGGTGCTCGGATCCACGCCGTCGGACTCGGCGATGGCGGCCTTCCGGTCCTCGATGGAGGACACCAGGTCGTCGTTCTCGGGTCCGAGGTTCGAGCCGCTGGACGCGGACGCGTCGTAGCCGTCGCCCGCGGCCGACGGCCGGGACTGGAACCACTCCGGGAGGGCGTCGCCGTCGGAGTCCTGGAAGGACTGGCCGATCAGGCGGGATCCGACGACCTGGCCGTCGACGGAGACGAGCGAGCCGTCCGCCTGCGCGGGGAGCGCGAGCTGGCCGATGCCCGTGACGACGGCCGTGTAGCCGACGCCGAGGACGACGGTGAGGACGGCCATCGCGCGGACGGCGACGCCGGCGGTGCGGAGGGACTGGCGGGGGGAGGACATGCGCTTCCTTCTATCGGTGACGTGAGGTGATCGGGGAGGGTGTCAGAAGCCGGGGATCAGGCTGACGACGAGGTCGACGAGCTTGATGCCGATGAACGGCGCGATCACGCCGCCGACCCCGTAGACGAGCAGGTTCCGGCTGAGCACCTTGGAGGCGCTGAGCGGCCGGTAGGCCACGCCCTTCAGGGCCAGCGGGATGAGCGCCACGATGATCAGCGCGTTGAAGATGATCGCGGAGAGGATCGCGGACGCCGGCGAGTGCAGCTGCATCACGTTGAGCACCGCGAGCTGCGGGAAGACGCCCGTGAACATGGCCGGGATGATCGCGAAGTACTTGGCGATGTCGTTGGCGATGGAGAAGGTCGTGAGCGCGCCGCGGGTGATGAGCAGCTGCTTGCCGATCCGCACGATGTCGATGAGCTTCGTCGGGTCCGAGTCGAGGTCGACCATGTTGCCGGCCTCCTTCGCGGCCGACGTGCCCGTGTTCATCGCGACGCCGACGTCGGCCTGCGCGAGCGCGGGCGCGTCGTTGGTGCCGTCGCCGGTCATGGCGACCAGGCGGCCGCCCTCCTGCTCCTTGCGGATGAGCGCGAGCTTGTCCTCGGGCGTGGCCTCGGCGAGGTGGTCGTCGACCCCGGCCTCTGCGGCGATGGCGCGGGCGGTGAGCGGGTTGTCGCCCGTGATCATCACCGTGCGGATGCCCATCGCGCGCAGCTCCGCGAAGCGCTCCTTGAGGCCGTCCTTCACGACGTCCTTGAGGTGCACGACGCCGAGCACGCGGCCGGATCCGTCGGCGTCCTTGGTCGCGACGACGAGCGGGGTGCCGCCGCCGTTGGAGACGGCCTCGACGGTCCGGGTGAGCTCGTCGCGGACGAGCTTCGGCAGCGCGCGGCCGCCCTCCTCGATCCAGGCGAACACGGCGGACGACGCGCCCTTGCGGACGATGCGGCCGTCGGGCAGGTCGACGCCCGACATGCGGGTCTGCGCGGTGAAGGGCACGTCGACGCCGCGGGGCAGCGTCGCGGTGTCCACGCCCTGCGCGACCGCGAGGTCGACGACGCTGGATCCCTCCGGCGTCGGATCCGCGAGCGACGACATGGCCGCGGCGCGGGCGAGCTCGTCGCCCGTCACGCCGCCCACGGGGATCAGCTCGCTGGCGCGGCGGTTGCCGTACGTGATGGTGCCGGTCTTGTCGAGGAGCAGCGTCGTGACGTCGCCCGCCGCCTCGACCGCGCGGCCCGACATGGCGAGCACGTTGCGCTGCACGAGGCGGTCCATGCCGGCGATGCCGATGGCGGAGAGGAGCGCGCCGATGGTGGTCGGGATCAGGCAGACGAGCAGCGCGATGAGCACAGGCACGCTGACGGTGGCCGCCGAGTAGGAGGCGATCGGGTTGAGCGTGAGCGCCACGATCACGAACACGATCGTGAGGCTCGCGAGCAGGATGTTCAGCGCGATCTCGTTCGGCGTGCGCTGGCGCGACGCGCCCTCGACGAGGCCGATCATGCGGTCGACGAAGGTCTCGCCGGGCTTCGAGGTGATGCGCACCACGATCCGGTCGCTCAGCACGCGCGTGCCGCCGGTGACCGCGCTTCGGTCGCCGCCCGACTCGCGGACCACCGGGGCGGACTCGCCCGTGATGGCCGACTCGTCGATGGAGGCGATGCCCCACACCACGTCGCCGTCGCCCGGGATCGACTCCCCGGCCACCACGACGACCGTGTCGCCGAGGGTGAGGTCCGCGCTCGACACCTCGCGGAGCTCGGCGCGCTCGGCGCCGGGATCCCCGGAGGCGTCGTAGGACGCGACGACGTGCGCCATCGTGCTGGTGCGGGTCTTGCGGAGGCTGTCGGCCTGCGCCTTGCCGCGGCCCTCGGCCACCGACTCCGCGAGGTTCGCGAAGACGACCGTGAGCCAGAGCCACAGGGCGATCCCGGCCGTGAAGGTCGCGGGCACGGCGCTGCCGCCGGAGGATCCCGCGCCGCCCGTGAACGGCTCGGCGATCGCGAGGACGGTGGTGAACGCGGCGCCGACCTCGACGATCAGCATCACCGGGTTCCGCCACATGAGGCGCGGATCCAGCTTCCGGAACGCGCCGGGGAGCGCCTCGGCGAGCTGCCGGGCGTCGATGGCCCGAGCGCGTGAGGCGGGAGCCGGTTCGGCCGGCGCCTCGGGGGTGGTCATGGCGGTCATGATGCGAGCCCTTCCGCCAGGGGACCCAGCGCGAGAACGGGGAAGTAGGTGAGAGCGGTCACGATGACCGTCACCCCGATGAGGAGGCCGACGAACTGCGGCCGGTGGGTGGGCAGGGTCCCCGATGTGGTGGGGATGCGGTCCTGCGCCGCGAGGGATCCGGCGAGCGCCAGCACGAACACGATCGGGAGGAACCGCCCGAGCAGCATGGCGACGCCGAGCGCCGTGTTGAACCACGGCGTCGAGGCGGTGAGGCCGGCGAACGCGGATCCGTTGTTGTTGGCCGCCGAGGTGAACGCGTAGACCACCTCGGAGAGGCCGTGCAGGCCGCTGTTGAGGATCGAGGTGCCCTCCACGTCGTCGCGGACGGCGGGGATCGCGA
This sequence comes from Clavibacter michiganensis, assembly GCF_021216655.1. Taxonomy (NCBI): domain Bacteria; kingdom Bacillati; phylum Actinomycetota; class Actinomycetes; order Micrococcales; family Microbacteriaceae; genus Clavibacter; species Clavibacter michiganensis. Next base: position 2,076,300 of record NZ_CP080437.1, on the reverse strand, counting down.
AGCTGAGCGCGGTGCCGACGAGCACGAGGATCGGCGTGACGAGGATGTAGAGGCTCGCGAGCTTGATCTCGCGCGGCCCGATCTTCTTGCCGAGGTACTCGGGCGTGCGGCCGACGAGCAGGCCCGCGACGAACACCGAGATCACGGCGAGGATGAGCATGCCGTAGAGGCCCGAGCCGGTGCCGCCGGGGGCGACCTCGCCGAGCATCATGTTGATCATCGGCATCATGCCGCCGAGCGCCGTGTACGAGTCGTGCATCGAGTTGACCGCGCCCGTCGAGGTGAGCGTCGACGCGGATCCGAACAGCGTCGAGGCGATGATGCCGAAGCGCTGCTCCTTGCCCTCCATCGCGCCGCCGGCGGCCATCGGCGCCGTGCCCTGGCCGTTCAGCTCGAAGATCGTGAGCGCGGTGAAGGAGACCACGAAGATCGTCGCCATGACGGCCACGATCGCCGTGCCCTGGCGGGTGTCGCCGACCATCTTCCCGAAGGTGCGGGGGAGCGAGAACGGGATCGCGAGCATCAGGATCACCTGGAACGCGCTCGTCCAGGCGGTCGGGTCCTCGAACGGGTGCGCGGAGTTCGCGTTGAAGAACCCGCCGCCGTTCGTGCCGAGCATCTTGATGGCCTCCTGCGAGGCCACCGGACCGCCCGGGATCGCCTGCGAGCCGCCCGCGAGGGTCGCCACGTCCTGGAAGCCGGCGAAGTTCTGGATCACGCCGCCGGCGATGAGCACCACCGCGGCGACGAGCGAGAGCGGGAGGAGCAGGCGGAGGGATCCGCGGATCAGGTCGACCCAGAGGTTGCCGATCGTGCCGGTGCGGGTGCGGGCGAACCCGCGGACGAGCGCGATGGCCACCGCGATGCCGACCGCCGCCGAGACGAAGTTCTGCACGGCGAGCCCGGCGAGCTGGACCGTGTAGCCCATGGTCGCCTCGGGCGAGTACGACTGCCAGTTCGTGTTGGTGACGAACGAGACGGCCGTGTTGAAGGAGAGGCCCTCGGGTACGGCGGGGAGGCCGAGCGCGTAGGGGAGGAACGCCTGGAGGCGCTGCAGCCCGTACACGACGAGGACGCCGACGAGCGAGAACGCGAGCACCGCGCGGAGGTAGGCGGGCCAGGTCTGCTCGGAGCGGGGATCCACGCCGATCAGGCGGTAGATGCCGCGCTCGACGCGGGAGTCGTGGCGCGACTCGTACATGCGCGCCATGAGGTCGCCCAGCGGGCGGTGGATGAGGACGAGGACCAGGACGACGGACGCGACCTGGAGGATGCCGGCGAGCGTGTCCATCAGAACTTCTCGGGGCGGATCAGGGCGTACACGAGGTACACCACGGAGGCGATGCCGAGCACGGCGGCGGCGAGGCCGGCGGCGTCGGCGAACGAGGTGATCACAGCTTCTCCACTCCTCGGCCGACGACGGCGACGAGGGCGAACAGGACGATGGCGCCTGCGATGTACACGAGGTCGAGCACGGGGGATCCTCCAGGAGGGGTGCCGCGGCCGGTCGGACGCGGGTGCCCGGCGGGGGCACGGAGGACCACTAGACACCTCGCGCGCGGGCGTCCTCACGCATCCATACGGTTTGCTCACGGGGCTGCGGGGAACCTCACGACACTCCTACGCGGGGGATCGGCGGGCGGGCGTCACCCCGGGATCGCGACGCCGACGGCGTCAGACGAGGTCGTCGAAGACGCCCCAGCAGATGCTCGAGCGGGCGCGCTGGTCGGCGAGGACGGCGGCGCGGAGGTGGGTGGGGATCCGCTCGCGCTGCCAGGCGCACTCGGCGTCACGGGCGGCGTCCCGATCGGCGGGCGGGGCGGCGGCGCTCGCCGTGCGGATCGCGTATGCCGCAGCTCCGAGGTCGTGCGCCGCGACGTGGGCGACCGCCACCGCCTGACCCGCAGCGAGCGCCGCGAACCGCGCCGGATCCGGCAGCCCCTTCCCGGCCGCGTTCGCCCGGAACGACTGCTGGTGGGCATCCTTCATGGGGACCTCGCCGCGCACCCAGCCGCGCGCGACCTCGAGCGTCGCGCGGAGGATCGGGTCGTCGGGTCGCTCCGCCTCGAACAGCGGCCGCACGTGCTCGGCGCACGCGACCGCCCACGTCGCGAGCAGCCGGTGGTCGTCGTCGGTGAGCGTGCCGCCGCGGCGCACGGTGATGAGGGCGGGGTCGCGCTCCTTCGGGAGGATGGGCATGCGGGGGATCCCTTCCGAGAGCCTGGCCGGCGACTCGTCAGTGCCCGATCGTGAAGCGCGGGTCGACCGTGACGACGACGTCGAACCCCGCGAGGTCGGCGGCCGGGATGCCGGCGCCGATGCGGTCCTCGAGCTCGTCGACGTCCATGCGCAGATCGGAGGCGTCGTCGGAGGTCGATGCGCCGATGTCCACCGTGAACACGCGGTCGCGCACGAAGGCGCTGACGGCGAAGGTGCGGTCGGGGGCGACCGCCAGGGTGCGCTCGCTCAGGGCGCCGACCACCTGGTTGAGCTGGACGCTCGAGATCCCCAGGCCCTCCTGCACGGCGAAGGGACGGTCCAGCGCGCGCAGCCGCTCGACGACCTCGGCGGGTGCGGCACCGGAGGACGCCACGGTCGGCACGTCCCCCTCCAGCCACGCCTCGGTGACGTCGTCCGGGAAGTCCTCCATGATGCCCGCGAGGACGCCGTTCACCGGGCCCCGCCAGCCCGCCGACAGATCGACGGAGGTCGCCGCCGGTGCGGGTGTCGGTGACTCGGAGGGCGACGGCGTCGGATCCGACGTCCCAGGAGGGGACGCGGCGGCCTGCGGCGACAGCGCGTCCGGACGAGGGGTGGTGGCGAGCGCGAGCCCACCCACGGCCGTCGCGCACAGCGCGACCACCAGCAGCGCCGATCCGATGCGGTGCATGCGGGATCCTCCCTCGTCGACCGGGTGCGCTCGCCGACGGTGCGCCTCATCCGTGACGCTACGGGCGGGGCCACCGGATCACCAGGCCCGCGATCGGGGCACGGCGGCGCGCGTCGAGGGTCCGGGTCACGCCCCGCCGTCGGACTCGGCGAGGTCGATCCTCGTCGCTGCGGTCGTCCACCCGCGCTCGACCGCCTTCGCGTGCACCGCGTCCACGATGGTCCGAGCCGGGGCGGCGAGCGCGGGCAGGTGCGCCAAGTCAGCCGCCGCCTCCGCGTACGCGGCCGTGATGCCGTCGCGGATGCGGTCGATCCGCGCATCCGCGAGATCCGCGTCGACCTGCAGCCGTCGGGCCGCCTTCTGCAGGTGACGGCGACCGATGGCCGACAGCCGGTACTCGTCCCCGACCTTCATCGCGGAGCGCTCGGCCTGGGGGCCGCCGCCGTAGGGCGCGTAGGTGGCGAGGTCGTAGAGCGGGGCGAGCTGCTGGCCGTTCCCGCGCAGCATGATCGAGAAGTTCTTGGCATGCGCATCCGTGGCCCACGCAGCCACGTTGAACACGACCGCGTCGAAGAAGCGCGCTCGGGCGGATGCGGCCTCGGCCGGGTACTCGAACTCGCTGACGAGGTCGGCGGCCTGCGCTATCCCGGGGCCGCCCTGGTCCTGGTATTTGCGGGCAGGCATCACGGAGAGCGCCTGGCAGAGGTCCTCCTGGTGGAGCCGACGCCACCGGCCGTCGACCTCGATCCTGTCGTAGCGGTGCGACACCAGCACGGAGAGCCCGTCTCCCAGGTCGAGCACGTCCGTGCGCGCCGTGTCGAGCCCCAGCGATGCGGCCGCCCGCATCGTCAGGAACTCGTTCACGTCGTGATGCGCGAAGCCCGGGATCGCCGGCTTCAGGATGTGCGTCGTGGGCGTGGAGTCACGGGGGATCCCCCATACGCCGGACGCGAGCCGGTGCAGCGCCACCTTCCGCTGCGCGCCCGGTAGCGACCACCGCCCCTGCAGCATCGCGGGCGTGGCGCCGGCGCCGGATCCCAGATCGGACATGAGGCCGCGGAGCTCGTCGGGCGAGAGCTCCGTCACGTCACCCTGCGCGCGGGCGTCGTCGTCGGCCTCCTGCGACTCGGGCAGGATCTGCACGGCCCCCGGGGCATCGCGCCCGATGTGGCGGAGGACGGAAAATGCATCGGCGGTCGTCCGCAGCCCGTGCGTCCGTCGGATCTGCTCCAACGCGTCGGCGCCCTCGGGGATGAGCCCCGAGAAGTAGGCGTCCACCGCCCGGGGCGGCAGGCGCGCGCCGAAGGGGAGGGACATGGACAGCGGCGTCGCTCCGAGCCTCTCGGCGTACGCGGCGTCGTAGGTGAAGCCGACGCGACCCGCGGTCGTCCGTTCGTAGCGCCCGGCGAACCGGCCGTCGAGGTAGACGCTCAGGGCCTCACTCATCGTCGTCCTCCCATGGCTGGTCGAACGGCGTGGGCGAGCCGGCATCCGCGGCCCGCGGGTCGACCGCGAGGTTCAGCTCGCATCCGAGCGCGCGGACGACGCGCATCATCGACCCGAGCTCGGAACGGAGCTTCCCGCTCTCGAGGCGCACGACGTACTCCCGCGAGACCCCCGCGAGTCCGGCGACGCCTGCCTGCGTGAGTCCCAGCTCCTCCCGCCGGTGGCGCAGCTCGGCTGCGAGCGTGCGCGTGGTCCTGGCCATGCCTCCTCCTCGGGTGATCGATCGATCACCTACGAGTATGTGATCGATCGATCACCGGGTCAAGGGTGATCGATCGATCACGCGCCCCACTCCGCCACCACGTCCGACCCCACCTTCACGATGAGCACCGCGACCACCACGATGAACGCGATGCGGATGAAGCGGCTGCCGCGGGCGACCGCCATCCGGGATCCCGCGTAGCCGCCGACCATGTTCGCGACGCCCATGCCGAGCGCGAGCGCCCAGAGCACGTGGCCCTGGGGGATGAAGAAGGCGAGGGCGCCGAGGTTCGTCGCGACGTTCACGATCTTCGCCTTGGCGCTCGCGAGCACGAAGTCGTAGCCGAGCGCGGTGATGAGCGCGATGATCAGGAACGTGCCCGTGCCGGGTCCGATGAGCCCGTCGTAGAAGCCGATCACCACGCCGAGCAGCGCCGCGATCCCGTGGTGCTTCCGGCCGGTGTGGCGGAGCGCGGCGACGTCGCCGAGCTTCGGGCGGGCGATGGTCACGACGGCGACGATGATCAGCGCGACCACCACGAGCGGCTTGAACACCGACGCGGGCAGCAGCGCCGCGAGGCTCGCGCCGCCGTAGGAGCCGGCCAGCGCGACCGCCGCCATGGGCAGCGCGGTGCGGAGATCCGGATGCGTGCGCCGGTACCAGGTGACCGCGCTCGTCGACGTGCCGAACAGCGACGCGAGCTTGTTGGTCGCGAGCGCCTCCACCGGCGTGATCCCCGGCACGAGCAGCAGCGCCGGCAGCTGCAGCAGGCCGCCGCCGCCCACGACCGCGTCGATCCATCCGGCCGCGAGCGCCGCCAGGATCATGAGCAGCGCGACCGTGAGCGTGATCTCGCCGAGGGAGCCGCCGATGTCCATGCGCGGTCGCTACTCGGCGGCGGGGGAGGCGGAGCGCACGTCCGCCGACTCGAGCGCGACCAGGCGGCGGATCTCGTCGGCGTCGACGTTCACGCCGAAGAGCGAGCGGCCCGGCTCGAGCACGCGACCCGCGGCGAGCGGGCCGATGTCGACCGGGTCGAAGCCGAACGCGTCGACGAGGGCGGCCACCGTCGCGCGCGCCCGGTCGTCGTCGCCCGCGACCGCGATGCCCTTGCGACCGGGCTCGCCTGCCGGACGGGGTCCCTCGTCGAGGTCGTGGTACCCCATGTGGTTGAAGGCCTTGACGATCGTCGAGTCGGGGAGGGAGTCCTGCACGAGCTCGCTCGTGGAGGAGGCGGGGTTCGCGAGGTCGTCGCGATGGCCGTCGACCTCCCACCAGTAGTTCATGGCGTCGATCACGAGCTTCCCGGCGAGCTCCGCGACGGGCACCGAGGGCAGCTTGCCGAGGGGCAGCGCGAGGATCACGACGTCGGCGCGCGCGGCCGCATCCGCCGAGGTGGTGGCGACGGCGCCCGGCGCGAGCACGTCGACGATGAGGGCGATGCGCGACGGGTCCCCGGAGCCCGAGATGAGCACCTCGTGCCCGGCTGCGATCGCGCGGCGGGCGAGGACTGTGCCGACCTTGCCGGCGCCGAGGATCCCCACGGTGGCCGGTCGCGCCGCCTCCGACGCGGGGGTCTCGGATCGGTCGGAGGGGTCGTGGCGCAACGTCATGGGATCCATTCTGCGCAGACCTGCGTGGCCCGCTCGACCACGGACCCCGACGTGGCCTAGCGTCGTTCGAGGTCCTGCGGCATCACGACGCAGGATCGAGAGCGGGATCCATCCGAACCTCGATCCGACCCTCGGTCGTGGATCCGGTACCCGCACACACGCTCAGCCGCGGCATGCGCCACCGACCGGGCACAGAGGCCTCATGAAGTCAGCCCAGACCCCGCTGATGGCGGGTCCGCGCACGCGGGCCCGCCGGCCTCGTCACCACCGCCCGTGCTTCCACCGCGGCGCTAGGCTGGCGTGCGGTCGGTACCCAGTCCCTGCGCTCCGCGACCCACCTCGCGGACTCGACGGGCCATGGAGGCTTTCGTGATGACACGCACATCCCCGCATGCGGCGGCTCATGCCTAGCCGCGGTCTCGTGGCCGACGCCGCGGAGGCCCTCGAGCGCGCGACGTCCACCGGCGCCGACCTGTGCGGCCCCCTCGTCGCCGCCATCGGCGTCACCGGCGCCGCCGTCTCCACCCTCGGGGATCCGCTCGGCAGCGAGACCGTGTGCGCGTCGGACGACGGGGCGGCTCGGCTCGACGAGATCCAGCTCGACCTCGGCGAGGGCCCGTGCTGGGACGCGATGACCACCCGCCTGCCCGTGCTGGAGCCCGACGTGCAGGGATCCGACGCCACGTCCTGGCCGCTCGCCCGCAGCGCCATGCACGAGACGGGCCTCGGCGCGGTCTTCGCGTTCCCGCTCGTCGTCGCGGGCCTCAGCCTCGGCGCGGTGGACCTCTACTCCCGCACCGCCCGCGACATCTCCACCCAGGAGGTGTCGGATGCGACCACCCTGTCCCGGATCGTCGCCCGCCAGGTCCTCCGCCGCGCGCTCCTGGCCGCGGAGGTCCGGCAGGAGGAGACTGGCGGCTGGGAGGGGCGCTACTCGCGTCGCGAGGTGCACCAAGCCACCGGGATGGTCGTCGCGCAGATGGGCATCCCCCCGGCTGATGCGCTCCTCGTGATCCGGGGGCACGCCTTCGCCACCGGACGCCCCGTGCGTGACGTGGCCGAGGACGTCGTCGGGCGCATCCTCGACTTCACCCCGGCCCGCTGATGCGGACCACCGACCACCCACCGCCCGAACGACCCAGAGGAAGCACGACGATGCCGGAGACCCGGGAAGAGCTGCTCGTCCACACCTTCGTGAGCCTCGCGGACTCGCTCGTGAGCGACTTCGACGTGCTCGAGCTGCTCCAGACGCTGGTCGACCAGACCACGCTGCTGTTCGACGCGAGCGCGTCCGGCATCATCATCGGGCCGGACGTCCAGCACCTCGAGGTCGTCGCGTCGACGAGCGAGAAGAGCCGTCTCGTCGGGCTGATGCAGCTGGAGGCCGGCGAGGGTCCGTGCGTCGAGGCCGTGAGCACGGGCCGGGTGGTGTCCGTGGTCGACGTGCGCGAGATCGCCCACCGCTGGCCGGCCTTCGCGGCGCAGGCGGCGGGCGCCGGGTACGTGTCGGTGCACGCGATCCCGCTCCGGCTGCGCGGGCAGGTCATCGGCTCGCTCAACCTCTTCCGCGACCACGAGGGAGCGCTCAACGCGGCCGACGCGACGGCCGCGCAGGCGCTCGCCGACGTCGCGACGATCAGCGTGCTGCAGGAGCGGACGATCCGCGACAGCACCGTCGTGCACGACCAGCTCCGCCACGCGCTCGACAGCCGCGTGGTGATCGAGCAGGCCAAGGGCGTCATCGCGCACACCCACGGCGTCGACATGGACGAGGCGTTCCAGCTGATCCGCCGCCAGGCGCGGGGCACCAGCACGGCGATGCACGTCGTCGCAGCGGGCATCGTGGCGGGTCGGCTGACGATCCCGGCGGCCGCGCGGCCCTAGGGTCCGGGCCCGGGTCCCGGCCCGTCGCGTCCCAGCTCGGCCCGCTGCCGCGTCAGGCGAGCGTGCCGGCGAGGATCCGGTCGAGCGTCCCGAGGCCCTCCCAGACGTGGGCGTGGATGCCGGCGGCTCGGGCGGCGTCGACGTTCGCGGGCTTGTCGTCAACGAACACGATCCGGTCGGCCGGGCTGCCGAGGCGCTCCGCGGCGAGCGGCCAGATGTCGGCGTCGGGCTTGGCCGTGCCGATGCGGGCGCTGACCAGCACCACGTCGAACCGCGCGCCCCAGCCCGCCGGGTCCTCGAGCACGTCGGCGAGCTCGTGCGGCGCGTTGGAGAGGATCGCGAGCCGGTACCCGGCGGCGATGGCGCGATCCAGGGCGGCGAGCGTCTCGTCACCAGGCGATGCCCATCGGCGCTGCTCGATCGCGACGAGCTCCGCGAGGTCGTCCTCGCCGGGCGCGGGCAGGTCGAGGTCGCGGGCGACGGCCTCCCAGAATTCCCGCGCGCTGCCGCCGCGGTCGTACTGCTCGCGGTGCGCGTCGAACGCGTCGCGGACGCGGGCCTCGGCGTCCTCGCCACCGGGGGCATCGGGATCGAGCGCGCGGCTGATGGCCCCGATGTCGTCCGGCCGAGTGATGAGCACCCCGCCGATGTCGAAGAGGAGCCACGGGAGGGCGGGGTCGCGGTTCTCGGGCACGGGTCTCCTTCGGGACGAGCGGACGGGATCCCTCGAGCATGCCCGCTGCGCGTCCGGAGCGCCCGCGGCGTCCACGGCCGTGCGGATCCCGTGAGGGTCGGGCCCGCGGGCGCACGGCTTCCGTCAGGGCCGGGTCCCGCGGCCGTCCGCGGCGGTAGACCTGCTGCCATGACCCTCACCGCGATCCTCCCGTCGCTCCGCCGCAGCATCCCGGATCCGCTCGCCGCCGCCGAATGGCCCGCGGGCACCGTCGCCACCACGACCGACCTGCGCGTCGGCGACGTGTCGCTCGTCGCGCTCGCCGCGGGGCGCGGGACGCCGTGCACGACCACGGCGGCCGCCGTCGAACGGGGCAGCAGCGGACACGCGTCGCGCACGGCGTCGGCTTCGGCGGTCGTGCTGCGGATCCTCGCCGTCGCCCCCGCGACCGACGGCTCCCCGCGCGCCCTCCTCGTCGACGCGGACGTCGCCGGCCTCGCCTGCGCCTGGGCCGAGGCGCGGCTCATCGGCCGCGCGTCCACCGCCGCGGCGCGCCCCGCGGAGGTCGGCGGCCAGGCCGTCCGGCTTCCCGCCGACCTCGCGGCAGGCGACCTCATCGCGGTGCCCGTGCCGGCCGCGGTGGAGGTGCGGGGGATCCGCGTGGTCAACGCGTCGACGCCGGTGACGCTCCCGCGCGCGGCCTGCATCGCGTCCGTCCCGGTGCGCGTCGAGGTGCCCGTCGTCGTGCGCGCGCTGGCGCACGTGCGTTGATCCGCGCCCGCCCGCCCCGTGCGGCCGTGCCGCCGCCCTGTACTACACTCGATCCCGGTGGCGTGTCCGAGCGGCCTAAGGAGCACGCCTCGAAAGCGTGTGTGGGGGAGACTCCACCGTGGGTTCAAATCCCACCGCCACCGCCAGATGGATCCGGCACCGCGCCTCGCGCGCATCCGCCGATCCGCGTGAAGGGCCCCGGGAGACCGGGGCCCTTCGTCGTTCTAGGGGTCGTCGCGGCGACGCATCTTCAATCGCCCCCACGACTTTGTGCAAAGTCCAAGATGCGCATGGTCGTAAGTCACTCGTTGGGGGGATGGTTTGGATTGATGCCAGGGCTCATACTTGATCAGTTGTGGCGGTTGACCTTGATCGCTGAACTAATCGGCATCGGCGCCTGAAGCACCTTGCGCCGCTACAGGGAAGAGGCGCGCGTGGAAGACGTCGAACTGCTTATTGGGCTTCATCGACACCTTGGTGCGTACGCTACCAACGCGACAACATCGAGTCTCGGCGAAATACAGTTTGCGGGAAAACTCTACGATCTCGCTTTTCGCATCCGCGGTTCTGGCGTATCATCGCTTGTCCGAATCGAAGCGATCGCAAGCGATGCGGGCATCAACGCATACGAAGCCAAAAGTAGTCTCTTGGTTGCCCTGGAGGCACTAGGATGGGTGCGTCTTTCAAAAGATACCAACGGTGTCACCTATGCGGTTGAAGAAGCCGTTCCTCCGGTGTCTGAGATTCTTGCTTCTACACAGAAGGTATTAGCAATGGTTTCTCTTAGTGGTCTAGGGCGGGCGTCACTTGCGATACTTAGGGCCACGACACTGCTTCCGCTTGAGAGGAACGCTGCGCTACAGTCCGCAGCAGAGTTTGGTGATGAGGTTGCTGAAGCTGCTCTTCGAGCACTTGAAGCTATCAATCTGGTTCGCGAGGTAGGCGCGGACGACGGGCGCACGGTGGTATTCAACCCGAACGTTTGGAAGAATGCGGCCGAAGTCGCTATCGCCGCTCTTCGCGTTGAAGATTCAAGAATTCAGACAGAAGTTGGAAGCCTCATTGAAGAGGTGCAAGCATCCCAGGGGCTCCCTGAAGATAAGGTCCTAAGTACTGAGCAGCGGTGGATAGACTTTGGCGTAAGTCAGGGCTTGATTCAAAGATCTGTCGTCGCCACGAGCAATGGAGACGAACGCCGGTTCCTATTCACGCCGCACTTGCAAAATGATGCGTTTGGCAATGTCCCAAATGACTCATCAGGGCATGTTCGACAACTCGTGGGTTCCATGGTTTACGCAGCGACCTATCCAGCATATAAGCTTACCGAGCCGGATGCGTTTATCCGTTCTTTGCTCACCAACGGGAGGGCCGGAAACGCGTCGCCTATCGGGACTGATTATCCGATGCTCGAAACGGCTGGTATCGTTCGGGTCGTACCTGGGCGCGGAGAGGGTAGGTATGCTTTCGAGCTCTTGCAGGCCGACGTGGCTGAGGCTTCGCTCAAAATCCTCGAGAATCGCCCGTCGGCAGGTCGTTCGCCTGCGGACAATACAGCGCGCTCCATTTCTGCTCAACAGCGGTACAGGCACTTGGAATCAGAGAGGGCGCGTCTAGTGATGGTTCCGAGTACGAATGACAAGGACATAAAGCGTTTGGTCGCAGCCGTTCGTCAGGCAGCCACTTCGAGGCGCGCGTCGGATGCGTAACGCGCAGGGTGGGGGTTCAAGCGTGGACTCGGAGCAGCCGGAAGATTCGAGCAAAGTAAACGATCCTATGGGGCCACGCGCCGGCAGTATGTCTCGCGGATACGCTCGCAGGCGGGAGCTTCGTCAAGATGATCCCGGCTTTGACCTTGAGTGCCGGGTGGGTCGGGTCGAATTTGCCGAAGGGGCCTTAGTCAGGCTGAGGGTCCCGGTTCGCGCTGAGGCTGAAGCTGGGCGTGATGTGCTTACGGACTTAGATGTCGTCGCGGTGGATGTGGATTCAAGACTGCGCTTCGGCAGATCGATATTAGAGTGCAAATCTGGCAAAGGCCAGTCGAAGGAACCTGACCGACTGTTGTGGTTGTCAGGCCTACGGGCATATATGCGTGGACCGCGTGCTGTTTTGGTGCGCCAGACTATCAGTGCACGCGGGAGGCTAATGGCCAGGCGACTGGGTATTGAAGCAATGGACACAAAGCAGCTTTCGCAACTTGAGGCTGCGGTAAGCTGGGTCCCTGATCGTTTTGCTCATGTCGGTGGCGCGGAGTGTGCTCTCGCTGAGAAGCGAACAGATGAGCAAATTCAAGGGCTTGGATATATCGATACTGGGACTGTCGGCTTCCTTCGGCATGATGCACTGTTTGCGGATCCGCTGACAATACTGGTTCAATTGATGCAGCTAGGGAGCGTGACGGCTGACCAGGGGTCCCTACCCGTGCCGGCAAACTTCACAGTCGGTGGACATGCTCTTATGGCGCTCCTCCTGGCTGCGCTAAGTGATGCTCAACGCCTCGATGTGATGCCGCGTGAGATGCTCAAGGATAAGATAGAACGCGCGTTGACGGTAGGTGGATCAGATGCGGGTGATCTTCTCACCGTTTTAGAAAGTGCCGATAATTTATTCGGACACGTTGTTGAGTCGTTACATGACGCTTATGTATCAGTAAGCGGTGTTGGTAAAATAGATGTTGACGTACCGAAGTTATTGGACTTGGTTGCGGTGCCTCCGATATGGGTTGATCGCTACCTCGATCTGGTTGAGTCCTTGAGGGCTAATGGTTCGATTTCGAGTCAGCTACTGCAAACGGCAGAGTTGTCCGTATTTGAGGGATTGGCTGGCGGTGACAAGCACTTGTACTCCTCATTCGATCATCTGTTTACGGTGGAGCACCGCCAGCTTTTGCGACTGGCAGTGCTTACGCTGACTAAAATCACGGGCTCTGTAATAACGGAGGGCCTGGAGGGCATCAGTAACATGCCATTTGATCGGCATCGCCCCGCCGTACCTGACCGTCGGGGTAACCCAGAAAGATCGAAAGGACTCTAGATCGGCCAGCTTGACACCGATTTCGTAAGTGGCCGTGATCAGCGCGAAGGGCCCCGGGAGACCGGGGCCCTTCGTATTGCGCGGGGTCGTCGCCGAGCGGGTGCGCGCCTCAGCGCAACACCCCCATCTCCCGCGCTGCCGCGACCGCGCCGGTGCGCGAGCTCACGCCGAGCTTCGAGAAGACGTGCACGAGGTGCGACTTCACGGTCGCGTCGGTGATGTGCAGGCGAGCCGCGACGTCGGTGTTCGACGCGCCGTCCGCGACGAGCCGGAGCACCTCGATCTCGCGCGACGACAGGCTCACGCGCGGGGCGCGCATCCGGGCGAGCAGGCGGCTCGCGACCGCGGGCGCCAGCGCGCTCTCGCCGGCGGCGGCCGCGCGCACCGCCGCGAGCAGCTCCGCGGGCGGCGCGTCCTTGAGGAGGTAGCCGCTCGCGCCCGCCTCGACCGCGCTGAGGATGTCGCCGTCGCTGTCGTAGTTGGTGAGGATCAGCACGTAGGGCGCCGCCTCCGCTGCGCGGATCTGCCGGGTCGCGTCCGCGCCCGTGCGCTCCTGGCCGAACTGGAGGTCCATCAGCACGAGGTCGGGATCCTCGGACGCCGCCAGCGCGACGGCCTCGGCGGGCGTCGCCGCCTCCCCGATGACGTCGATGTCGGCCGCGGCGTCGAGCACTGCATGGAGGCCGGCGCGGACCACGGGGTGGTCGTCGGCGATGACGATGCGGATCACTTAGGGCTCGACCTCCAGGATCGCGGTGATGGTGGTGCCCCGGCCGGGCGCGCTGTCGACGTCGAGGGTGCCGCCGAGCTGCTCGACGCGCTGCGCCATGGCGCGGAGGCCGAACGAGTCGGAGGCGCCGGCGTCTGCGCCGACGCGCGCCGGGTCGAAGCCCATCCCGTCGTCGCGCACGGTGAGCGTCGCGTGGGCGGCCGTGACCGCGAGCCCGATCTCCACGACGCTCGCGTCGGCGTGCTGCGCGACGTTCGCCACCGCTCCCTGGGCGATCCGCAGCAGGGCCGTCTGCACGTCCATGGGCAGCGGCGACTCGAGCGGCGGGACCGCGACGTCGATGCGGAGCCCCTCCCGGCGCCACTGCGCGCTCAGCCGGCCGAGCGCCGCGGCCAGCCCCGCGTCGAGCGAGGGCGGAGCGAGCTCCCGGATGAACCGGCACGTGTCGGCGAGCCCGTCGGCCGCGGTGGCCCGGGCCAGGCGGATGTGGTCGAGGCCCGGCCGGTCGCCGTCGGCCGCCTCCGCCGCGTGCAGCAGCATCTGGATGCTGCTGAGGCCCTGCGCGACGGTGTCGTGGATCTCCCGCGCGAGCCGCGCGCGCTCCGTCAGCACCCCCTGCTCCCGCTCCGTCGCGGCGAGCAGGTCGCGCGTCGCGATGAGCTCCGCGAGGAGCGCCTCCCGCTCCGCCGACTCGCGCGCGAGCGCCCGGTAGCCGAGGCCGATGAGCAGCGCGACCCCGGCGCCGACGAGCGGGCCGATCACACCGCCGATGGTGAAGCCGCCGTGCAGCCCGAGCGCCACCACCGCGACGAGCGTCGCGACCACCACGGCGATCGGCCCGGCGGCGCGCGGCAGCGCGTGCAGGTAGAGGAAGAAGAGCGGGAAGACGAGGTAGGCCGCATCCGGCACCAGCACGAGGAGCGCGATCCACGCGGCGGTGAGCGCGGTGATCCACACGGCGCCGACCGCGGCCCGGCGGGACTCGCGCACGAGCCGCACGCGGGCGCCCAGCAGGTAGAGCACCGCGAACGCCGCGGCCAGCGCGAGCGCCGCCACCATGCGGGGCGAGTCCGCGACGAGCACGCGCACCACCACCAGCGCGAGCAGCGCCGCGACGAGCACGTGCAGTCCGGTGCGGAGCCCCACGAACACGGGGGAGAGGGTGCTGTGGGCCATGTCCCCTGGAGCGTACGGCGGGCGCGGCCCGTCCGGATCAATCGAAAGTGGGAAGCAGGGAGCGAACCTCTCCCCGATGGATGCGGGGAGCCCGACGGCGAGGCTGATCTCGGCGGTGGGGAAGGGCCCCGGCGCCGGAAGGATCCATCGTGTTCGTCGCCTGGCGTGATCTCCGATTCGCCCGGGGCAGGTTCGTGCTCATCGGCGCGGTCGTCGCCCTGATCACCCTGCTCGTGGGGTTCCTCGCGGGCCTGACCGGCGGGCTCGCCGGGCAGGACGTGTCGGCCGTGCTCGGCCTCCCCGGGGACCGCCTCGTGCTCGCCCAGCCGGACTCCGGGCAGCCGTCGTTCTCCCAGTCCTCGCTCGACGACGCCACGGTCGCGGCCTGGCGCGGCACCGCGGGGGTCACGGCGGTCACGCCGATCGGCATCGCGCAGGGTCGGGCGACCGGCGCGGGAGCTGCCGGCGGCGCGGATGCGGATGCGGTCGCGGTCGCGCTCTTCGGCGTCCCGCACGGCGCGCCGTCCTCCACGGTCACCGTCCTGGCGCCCAGCGCGGACGACGAGGTCGGGCTGTCGTCCGAGGCGGCGCGCGCCCTGCACGCGGCCGTCGGCGACCGGATCACGATCGCGGGCGCCGCCTACGACGTCGCCGCGATCGGCGGCGACGCCTCCTACAGCCACACCCCCGTCGTCGCGCTCACGCCGAACGCCTGGGCCGACGCCGACAAGCGGCTCGGCGGCGACGGCGACGCGACCGTGCTCGCCGTCTCCGGATCCCCCGACTGGTCCGCCGCCGCGAGCGCCACCCGCACCTCCGCGTCGCCGGCCCTCGCGAGCCTCGGCGCCCTCGAGACGTTCAAGTCGGAGATCGGATCCCTCGCCCTCATGATCGCGATGCTGTTCGGCGTCTCCGCCCTCGTGGTCGGCGCGTTCTTCACCGTGTGGACGATGCAGCGGGCGGGGGACATCGCCGTGCTGAAGGCCCTCGGCGCGTCTGACGCGTCCCTGATCCGCGACGCGCTCGGGCAGGCGCTCGTCGTCCTGGTGCTCGGGATCGGCGTCGGCATGGCCGTCGTCGTCGGCCTCGGCGCGCTCGCGGGCGGCACCATCCCGTTCCTCCTGAGCCCGCTCACCACCCTCCTCCCGGCGGCCGCCATGGCCGTCCTCGGGCTCGCCGGCGCCGCCGTCGCGCTCCGCACCGTCACCCACGCCGACCCCCTCACCGCACTCGGGAGCAACCGATGATCCACCTCGACGACGTCACCCTCACCTTCCCCGACGGGGACTCCCGCATCACCGCGGTCGACCACGTGACGCTCACGGCGCCCGCGGGCGTCGTCACCGGGATCACCGGGCCGTCCGGGTCCGGCAAGTCGTCGATCCTCGCGGTCGCCGCCACTCTGATCCGGCCCGACTCCGGCCGTGTGCTCATCGGCGACGTCGACGCCGCGACCCTCAGCAAGAAGGAGGCGACGGCGCTGCGGCGCGACGGCATCGGGATCGTGTTCCAGCAGTCGAACCTCGTGCCGTCGCTCACGGCGCGGGAGCAGCTGCTCGTGATGGCGGAGCTCGGCGGTGGGCGTCGGGACCGGGCCGCCGTCCGTCGTCGGGCCGATGCCCTGCTGGACGCGGTGGGCCTCATCGCGCACGCCGGCAAGCGCCCCGCGCAGCTCTCCGGCGGGCAGCGGCAGCGCGTGGCCATCGCCCGCGCGCTCGTGAACGACCCGTCCGTGCTCCTCGTCGACGAGCCCACGAGCGCGCTCGACCAGGAGCGCGGCGCCGAGATCATGGACCTCATCGCGCAGCTCAGCCACCAGCGGGGCACCGCGACCCTGCTCGTCACCCACGACCTCGTGCACCGCACCGCGCTCGACCGGCTCGTGACGGTGGTGGACGGGCGGATCGCGGGCGTCGAGGAGGCCGGCGGCGCGCGGGCGGCGGGGGCGGTCGCCGCGACGCGCTGACCCGCGCGGCGGCCCGGGCGCGGCTCCCGGCGCGACGCTCGGATCCCGCACAGCCGCCCGGAGGATCCTCATGCGCACGCATGCGGGACATCGCGGGCCGCCGTCCACCGCGCACCGCCATGATGGGCGCCTGGCCCTCCTCCGAGCGAGGGGCCGGCCTCCCGCGCATCGAGATCGGAGCACCGCCATGTCCCACGACGTCCCACCCTCGCCGGGCGCGCCCGAGTCGGCGCCGCACGCCGACCGCGCCGCCCAGCGCGGCGTCACGCCGGGCGTCCTGCTCGCGGCCGAGTGGTCGTGGCGCCTGCTCGTCATCGGCATCGCGGTGGCGGCGGCCGTGTGGATCCTCATCGCGGTGAAGGAGGTGGTCATCCCGTTCCTCATCGGCCTCCTCATCTGCGCGCTGCTGGAGCCGCTCGTGGCTGCGCTGCGGAAGCGCCGGTGGCCGGCCTGGGTGGCCATCACGTCGACGCTGCTCGGCACCGCGGTCGTCATCTCGGGGCTCGTGCTCCTGCTGATCACGCAGATCCGCACGGGCATCCCCACCCTGCAGCGCGAGGCGATGGAGCGGTTCGAGTCCGTGCGCGACCTGCTCGCGCAGCCGCCGTTCAACGTCGTGCCGTCCGACTACGACGCGCTGCTCGCGTCTGCGGGCAAGGCCCTCGAGAACAGCCGCGAGGCGCTCCTCACCGGCGCGCTCGACGCGGGGCTCGGCGTCGGCCACCTCGTCACGGGCGCGCTCCTCGCCTTCTTCACCATCGTGATCGTGCTCATCGACGGCCGCGGCATCTGGCGCTTCGTCGTCTCCGTCTTCCCCCGTCGCGCGCGTCCGGCGATCGACGGCGCGGGCCGCGCGGGCTGGGGCACGCTGTCCGCTTTCACGCGCGTGCAGATCTTCGTGGCCGCCGGCAACGCGGTCGGCATCGGCATCGCCGCGTGGCTGCTCGGCCTGCCGCTCGCGATCCCCATCGCGGTCCTCGTGTTCCTCGCGTCCTTCATCCCGGTCGTCGGCGCGATCGTGTCGGGCGCGTTCGCGGTGGTCATCGCGCTGGTGTTCGTGGGGCCGCTGCAGGCCGTGATCATGCTGGCCGCCGTCATCGGCGTGCACCTGCTCGAGTCGCACGTGCTGCAGCCGCTCGTGATGGGCGGGGCCGTGCACGTGCACCCGCTCGCCGTCGTGCTGTCCGTGGCCGCCGGGTCCTACGTCGGCGGGGTCGCCGGGGCCCTGTTCGCGGTGCCGTTCGTCGCCACCGTCAACGTGATGGTGCGGTACATCGCGGGCGGCAGCTGGAAGGCCCGCACCCCCGCCGTAGGATCGTAGGGACGCACCTGCGGAGTCGACGGAGCCGCCCGCGCACGTCTCTACGGGAGGACCCCACATGACCGAGGAGAACTACTCGAATCCGGATCGCAACCTCGGGATGGAGCTCGTCCGAGCCACCGAGGCCGCCGCCATCCGCTCCGCCCCCTTCATCGGCAAGGGCGACAAGAACGCCGCCGACGGCGCCGCGGTCGACGCGATGCGCAAGTTCCTCGGCACGGTCGCCTTCGACGGCCTCGTCGTCATCGGCGAGGGCGAGAAGGACGAGGCGCCGATGCTCTTCAACGGCGAGCACGTCGGCAACGGCTTCGGCCCCGCCTGCGACATCGCGGTGGATCCCATCGACGGCACGAGCCTCACCGCCGCGGGCCGCATGAACGCCCTCTCGGTCATCGCGGTCAGCGACCGCGGCAGCATGTTCGACCCGTCGGCCGTCTTCTACATGGACAAGCTCGTCACCGGCCCCGAGGGCCACGGCGTCGTCGACCTCGACCGCCCCATCGGCGACAACATCCGCGCGCTCGCCGACGCGAAGGGCCTCGCGGTCGAGGACATGCAGGTCGCCGTGCTCGACCGGCCGCGTCACGCCGACCTCATCGCGCAGATCCGCGCGGCCGGCGCCTCCACCCGCCTCCTGCTCGACGGCGACGTCGCCGGCGGCATCAACGCGGCCCGCCCCGACTCGCGCATCGACATGTGCGTCGGCATCGGCGGCACCCCCGAGGGCATCATCACGGCGTGCGCGATCAAGGCGCTCGGCGGCGTGCTCCTCTCGCGCCTCGCGCCCAAGGACGAGTCCGAGAGGCAGCGCGCGATCGACGCCGGCCACGACCTCGACCGCATCCTCGACCAGGACGACCTCGTCACGGGCGACAACGCCTACTTCGTCGCGACCGGCGTCACCGACGGCGCGCTCGTCGCCGGCGTGACCCGGCACCGCGGCATGATCCGCACCTCGAGCATCGTGCTCCGCTCCCACTCGGGCACCATCCGCCGCGTCGAGGCCGACCACCTGGTCTCCAAGTGGTACAGCCCCGCCAGCTGATCCGACGCTGACATGACCGGAACGCGCACCCGCCGCAGCCTGCTGTCCCGCCTCGTCCCGCCCGTGATCGCCCTCGTGGGCGGGCAGACGGAGTTCGCGTCGCCCGCGCGCATGATGGGCGGCGCGCACCGGCGCGTGGTCCGGCCGGGCGCGTTCGCGCCGCCGCCGCTCCTCCGCGGGGTGCGCGTGACGGCCCGGATACAGGGCGGCTGGCACGTGTACGAGGTGGCCCCGACGGGTCCCGCGTCCCGGCGTCGCGCGCTGTACGCGCACGGCGGCGGCTGGACCCACGAGATCAGCCCGTTCCACTGGTGGCTCGTCGCGGGGCTCGCCCGGCGCACGGGAACGACGTTCACCGTGCCCATCTACCCGCTCGTCCCGTCGGCCACGGCCGCCGAGGTCGTCGAGCGCACGGCGGATCTCGCGGAGGCGCTCGTGGCCGAGGTCGGCCCCGGCGCCGTCACGCTCATGGGCGACTCGGCCGGCGGCCAGATCGCGCTGTCCACCGCGATGGTCCTGCGCGACCGCGGCGTGCCCGCGCCGCGCGACGTGGTGCTGCTCTCGCCCGCGCTCGACCTGTCGTTCACGGATCCGCTCATCGCCCGCATCCAGCCGACCGACCCGTGGCTCGCGGTCGACGGCATGCGCGCCGCCGTGGAGTCGTGGCGCGGCGACCTTCCCGTGGAGGACCCGCGCGTGAGCCCGATGCACGGATCCCTCGCGGGCCTCGGCCGCGTGACCGTGTTCTCGGGCACGCACGACATCCTCTTCGCCGACGCGCGCGCCTTCGAGCGCAAGGCGGCCGCGGTCGGGCACCCGGTGCGGATCCACGTCGAGCCGAACCTCCTGCACGTGTACGCGCTCATGCCCATCCCCGAGGGCGCCCGGGCGCGCGACGCGATGGTGGACCTGCTCCTCGCCTGACGCGCGCTGACCCCCGCGCTGCCGCCCGGATCGCCGCGGGAGATGCGGCGTACGTTCGAGGAGCGGGCGACGAGGCCCGCCGTGCTCTCGGAGGTACCCATGACCAGGACACACAGGACGCTCGCGGTCGTCGCGGCGGCCGCCACGGCGACGCTGCTCGCGGGATGCGGATCCGGCGGCACCGGCGCGGCCGACGCCTCCTTCACCACGGAGGCCACCGGCACCCTGAGGGCCTGGGCCTTCGACGGCGCCGACGACGTGGGCAAGGCCCGCCTCGCGCACGCGGCCGACGCGCTCTCGGGCGTGGAGATCGACCTCGACTCCACCGCGTTCGACGCCCAGAAGTTCACGACCCGCGTCGCGAGCGGCCAGACGCCCGACGTCGTGCAGATGGACCGCCAGTTCGTGGCGACCTACGCGGCGCAGGACCTCATCCTCCCGCTCGACCAGTGCTACTCCGCCCACGACGTGGATCCCACGGAGCGCTTCTACGAGTCCGTCACCAACGACATCCGCTACGACGACGCGATCTGGGCGGTGCCGCAGTTCTTCCAGCCGCCGGCGATCCTCCTCAACGAGCGCGTGCTCTCCGCGGCCGGCGTCTCGGGCGACCAGTTCGACACCTCGGAGCCCGACCAGCTGCTCGACGCCGTCGGGAAGGTCTACCGGGAGTCGGGCGGCGACCCCGCGGTGCTCGGCCTCGACGCCGTCCCCACCGCGCAGGCCGCGCTCTGGATGCTCGGCTTCGGCGGCCAGCTCGTGGACGCCGACGGGAAGCCCACCCTCGACGACGACGCGAATCTCCCGGGCCTCGAGTTCCTCAAGCAGCTCTCGGATGCGCAGGGCGGCTACGCGAAGGGCAAGAGCTTCAGCGACGCCTTCGACACCTTCGGCGACGGCAACCAGTTCGTGAAGGACCAGGTCGGCGCGCAGATCGACGCCCAGTGGTACCTCAACGTGGTCGCGCCCTACCGCGACGACATCGACATCTCCGCGGTGCCCTTCCGCGACAGCGACGGCGAGCCGTTCGCGGTGGCCGGCGGATCCGCGTTCGTGATCCCCGCGGGCGCCGCGAACAAGGACGCCGCGTGCGCGTGGATGATCGACCTCACCAGCCAGGAGTCGTGGGAGGCCGCGGGCGACGTGCGCGCCGCGACCGTGACGGAGAACGGCGGCATCAACACGGGCCTGTTCACGGGATCCCCGGCCGCCGACCAGGCCATCCGCGACGCCCACGTCGTGCCGAGCGGCGACGACGGCATCGACCAGGCCATCGCGACGTTCTACGACGTAGTCGCGGAAGGCCGGTCGATCGGCGGATCCCCGGCGGGGCAGCAGATCCAGAGCGAGCTGCAGAACGCCGTCGCGTCGACGCTCCTCGGTGACAAGACGCCCGAGCAGGCGCTCGCCGACGCACAGACTGCGGCCATGCGGGCCTACGAGCAGGCGGCCCGCTGATCCACCGCTGACGTGCACATGGGGTGACCAGGGCGCCCGGCTACCGTGGTGGTCGGGCGCCCTCCCGCGCTCCCGGACGAGGGATCAGTACCCGGAACGCGACAAGACTGGCCAGGAGAAGCAGCCATGTCGTGGATCGTCCTCATCGTGTCCGGGGTGCTCGAGGCCGTCTGGGCCACCGCCCTCGGGAAGTCCGCCGGCTTCACGAAGGCCGGGCCGTCGATCGTCTTCGGCGTGACCGTCGTGCTGAGCATGGTCGGCCTCGCGTACGCGATGCGCGAGATCAGCACGGGCACCGCGTACGCCGTGTGGGTCGGCATCGGCGCGGCGCTCACGGTGACCTACGCGATCGTCACCGGATCCGAGCCCGCGAGCGTCGTCAAGGTCCTGCTGCTGCTCGGCCTCGTCGGCTGCGTGGTGGGCCTCAAGGTCGTCGACACCGGGCACTGAGCCCGGGCCCGTCGCCGACCGCTCGCGTCAGCCCTTCCGCCCCTGCGTCGCGATGCCCTCCACGAAGTAGCGCTGGCCGAAGGCGAACAGCAGCAGCATCGGCAGCGTCACGAGCAGCGCCGCGACCATCACGAGCTGGTAGTCGCCCTGCCCGCCGTTCGTGGGGCTGAACGCGGTCATCGCGTAGGAGAGGCCGAGCGGCACGGTGAATCCCTCGACGCTGCCGGCGTTGAGGTAGATGAGCGACGCCTGCAGGTTGTTCCAGCTGGCCTGGAACTCGAAGATGAAGATGATGACGAACGACGGGATCGACAGCGGCAGCGCGATCCGCCGGAACATCCCGAAGTAGCTCGCCCCGTCGAGCCGGGCCGCCTCGAACAGCTCCTTCGGCAGCCCGAGGAAGAACTGGCGCTGCAGGAAGATGTAGAAGGCCGAGCCGAACAGGTTCATGCCGAACAGCGGGATCCACGTGCCGATGAGCCCGAGGTTCTTCCAGATGAGGAACTGCGGCACCATCGTCACGGCGCCCGGCAGCATCATCGTCGCGAGCACCAGGCCGAACAGGATCCGCCGCCCCGGGAACCGGAAGTACGCGAAGCCGAACGCCACGAGCGCGCTCGAGATCGACACGAGCGCGGCGGAGAGCAGCGCGATCGCGAGGCTGTTGCCCATCCAGCCGAGGAGCGGCAGCTGCTCCCACACCTCGACGTAGTTCTGCGGCGTGAACGTGCGCGGCCAGAGCGAGTTGTCGAAGACCTCGCCGCGCGGCTTGAGGCTCGCGGCCAGCAGCCACGCGAACGGGTAGAGGAACAGGAGCGCGAATCCCACGAGCAGCGCGGTGATGAGGGCGCGGCCGATGCGCGAGCGCACGCGGCGGACGCGGTCGGGGTCGCGGCGGCCCGGTGACGGATCCCGCGAGGGGAGCGGCGTGAGGGCGGCGGCGAGGCGCGGATCCCCGGTAGCGGCGGCGGGTACGGCCTCCGGCGTCGGGGCGGCGCCCGGCGTGCGGTCGGTGACGGCCATCAGCGGTCCCCCTCGTAGTAGACGAACCGGTTGCTGAGCTTGACCTGGATCAGGGTGATGACCAGCACGATGACGAACAGCAGCCAGGCCATCGCGGCCGCGAACCCGAAGTCGAACGACCGGAACGCCTGCTGGAACAGGTACACGCCGTAGAAGAGCGACGAGTCGGGCGACGCGTTCGTCTGGTCCCGCCAGAACAGCAGGTAGGCCTGGTCGAAGACCTGGAGCGCGGCGATCGTCAGCACGACGACGTTGAAGAAGATGGCGCCGGAGATCATCGGCACGGTGATGGCGAAGAACTGCCGCACGGGCCCGGCGCCGTCGAGCGACGAGACCTCGTAGAGCTCGCGCGGCACGTCCTTCAGGGCGGCAAGGAAGATCACCATGGTGCCGCTCACGCCCCACAGCGTCATGAGCACGATGGACGGCTTCACCCATGCCGGGTCGATGAGCCACTGCGGGCCGTCGATGCCGATCGCCTCGAGACCCTGGTTCACCGCGCCCGTGTTGCCGTTGAGCAGCAGCAGGAAGACGCTCGCGGTCGCGACCGTCGGGGTCATCTTCGGCAGGTAGTAGAGGGTGCGGAAGATGCCGGCGCCGCGGCCGAGGCGGGCGAGCAGGATCGCCAGCAGGAGCGCGAGGCACACCTCGAAGGGCACGGCGAGGATCGCGTAGAAGAGGGTGTTGCCGAGGCTCAGGGCGACGCGCGGATCCGAGAAGAGGCGCTCGTAGTTCTCGGTGCCGACCGGCGTGGCCACGTCGGTGGCGAGGTTGTAGTCGCTGAACGACACCACGAGGCTGTAGACCATCGCGCCGAGCGTGAAGACGAGGAAGCCGACGATCCACGGGCTGATGAAGAGGTAGCCGGCGGTCGCCTCGCGGCGGGCCATGCGGGAGCGGCGGGGACGGGGCGGCCGGTCGGCGGAAGGGCTTCGCGCGGGGCGGCTCGTCGTCGTCATGGTGGTCCTCGTCGACTGGTGGATCGGAGCGTCGTCGCTCCTGCTGCCGACCCTAGCCCGGCTCCTCCTCGGCGTCCGGGCCGTGCGCATGACGGACGCCCGCCCCCGCGCGAGGCGGGGACGGGCGTCGGGTGGTGCAGGGCGCGGCGGCGTGCGGCGCTGCGGCGTCTAGCGCCGGCGGCGGCGGATGCGCACCGCGATCACCGCGACGACACCGGCTGCGAGCGCCGCGGCTCCGAGGCCCAGCTCGAGGGCGAGGCGGGCGCCGTCGCCGCCCGTGCGGGGGAGGTGGCCGGACGGCGGCGGCACGTCGCCGGGAGGGGTGGTGGGCGTGGGGGACGGCGTCGGCGTGGAGCCACCGGTGGTGCCGCCCGTCGTGCCGCCCGTGGAGCCGCCGGTCGGCGTGGGCGCCGGGGTGGACGAGGGCGCCGGCGTGGGCGTGACGACGGGCGTCGTGCCGGAGCCGATGGGCGACGTGCTGGTGCCGCAGGTGGAGGAGACGAACGCGTCGTCGTCGAGGGTGACGGAGCCGTTGCGCGCGAGCGTGCGACCGTCGACCGTGGCACCCGTGCCGACCGAGACGCTCGTGAGCGCGAGGATCGTGCCCGCGAAGCCGGAGCTGGTGCCGAGCGACGCCGAGCTCGAGACCTGCCAGAACACGTTGCAGGCCTGGGCTCCGTTGACGAGCGACACCCGGCTGCCGGAGCCCGTGGTGAGCGACGACGGGGCCTGGATGACGAAGACGGCCGACGGGTCGCCCTGCGCGTCGAGCGTGACCGTGCCGGTGAGGCCGAGCGGGCCGGCGGCCGTGTAGACGCCGGGGGTGAGGGTGGATCCGACGAGGTCGGCGGGCACCGCAGCGGTGGTGGGGCGGCCGGCCGCGTCGTCGTACGCGGTGGTGAGGTCGGACTGGGCCTGGCCGGCCGCGGCGTCGGCCGCGTGCGTGGCGCCGCCGACGACGCCGGGCGGGAAGCCCGTGACGGAGGCGGACGGGCTGGTGCCGAGATCCGCCGAGAGGGTGGTGGGGCCGGTGTTGGTGACGCCCTGGCCGGCGAGCACCGAGTAGGTCGCGGCGGTGCCGAGGCCCACCGTGGCGGTGGCGGCGAACGCGCTCGCGGGGGCGAGGAGGGCGGCGCCCAGGCCGGAGGCGGCGACGGCCGCGACGGCCAGCGAGGCGACGGCGAGGGATCCGGATCGGCTCCGACGGGATGAGGACGTGCAGGCATGGCGCGACTGGTGCATGGACAGCTCTCGTCGGAAGGGTTGGCGGGCGGAACCGCGACCGTACCGAGCCGCGGCAATCGGCCGTGCGCGGAGTCCACAGGCCGTTACGGTGTGGGGGTGACCCGCCTCGCCGCCGAGATCCCCGCCCGCGACGAGCTGCTCGACCTCTACGGATCCGTCGGCTGGAGCGTCTACACGCGCGACCCGGAGCGGCTCGAGCGGGCGCTCGCCGGATCCGGCCTCGTCGTCACGGCGCGCGACGCCGACGGCTGGCTCGTCGGGCTGGTGCGCACCGTGGGCGACGGCGCGACAATCTGCTACCTGCAGGACCTCCTCGTCCGGCCCGACCTGCAGCGCGGCGGCGTCGGGCGCGCGCTCGTCGATCACGTGCGCGCGGCACAGCCGTCCGGCGTCCTCCTCGTGCTCACCACCGACGCGGGCGGCACCGAGGACGGCGACCGCTCGCACGCCTTCTACCGCTCGCTCGGCTTCGCGCCGCACGCGGAGCAGGGGCTCGCGGCGTTCTCGCTGCGCGTGTGAGGGACGGGGCGCGCCGGCTGCGCCGTGCTCGTCGTCAGCTCCCGTCGGCGGGGCGGGCGGGCTCGGATGGATCCACGGGGTCCGTCGCTGCGGTCTCGGCCGCGCGGGCGGCGCGCTGTGCGTCGGCCCGTCGCGCGTCGCGCCGGATGACGAGGACGTACGCGATCCCGGCCGGCAGCATGAGCAGGGCGATGCCCAGGACCGGGATGTCCCGCCGGCCGAAGAGCGCGTCGGGGTGCTGGATCGCGATGACGGCCGCCGCGATGCCGATGACGAGCACGAACACGGCGACCCCGTACTGGCCGCGGAGCGAGGGCGCCTTCGCCGACAGCGCGCGGCCCGTGTCGTCGGACCGGCGCACGTTCGGCGCGCCTGAGCCCTGCCCGCGCTGCCCGCGCGCGGCCATCGGCTCCGCGACCCCGCTGCCGTCCACGAGCGCCGCCGTGTCCTCCAGCGTCAGGTGCCCGGGGAACTCGATGTGCGCGAACCGGCCGTGCGGGTCGTCCTTCGAGCGCGGCGGCGCGATGCGGGATCCGGCGATCGCCGCGAGGAGCGCATCGCGCTGGTCGTCGTCGAGACGCACGCCCTCGCGCGTGGAGACGACGACGCTGCAGCTCTCGTCCCCGCTCGTCGAGAGGCGCAGGATCAGGGTGTCGTCGCCCTCCCCGCCCGCCAGCTCGATGCGGGCGCCGGTGATCTCCGAGAAGCCCCACTCCTTGCGCCCGATGCGGAGGATGCCGCGCGCGACGTCGACCGCGGGCGGCTGCGTGCGCTCGGCGACGATGAGGTACGCGATGCCGAGCACGGCGAGCGCCAGGAGGATCGGCAGGCCCACGCGGATGAGCGGTGACGGGCCGACGGCCTCGTCGACGATGCGCGTGATCCCGCCGACGGGCGTCCAGAGGAAGAGGGAGAGGATCGCGAGCGAGCCGAAGGTCAGGAGGAGCCGCTGCCGGGTGCCGGGGGACGGGATCCGCACCCACGCGCCGCTGGCCATGCTCCGACCCTACGGGCGCGGATCCGCGGCGCCGGCCCGATCGACACCCGGCCGCGCCCCCAGAACGAGGCGCGCGCGTCCTCCATCCGCTCATGGCCGGCCCGCCCGCGCTCCGGTTGGATGGACCCATGCAGACACCCCCGGCGGCACCCGCGCGCCTGCTCCTCACGCGGCACGCGCAGACGCCCTGGAACCGGGAGTACCGCTACAACTCGCGCACCGACGTCGACGTGGGCGACGACGCGGCGGAGCAGCTCGCGCCCCTCGCGGCGCGGCTGCGCGGCGAGGGCGTCGAGCGGATCCTCGTGAGCACGCTCGCGCGCGCCCGCAGCACAGCGCGCATCCTGCAGGAGCAGGGCGTCGCGCCGGCCGTCGCGCCCGAGCCGCGGCCCGAGCTGGTGGAGCTCGACTTCGGCGGCTTCGAGGGGATCACGCGCGACGAGCTGCGCGGACCCGTGCACGGGGCCGCGTTCGCGGCCTGGCTCACGGGCGAGGACGGCGAGCCCGCGGCACCCGGCGGCGGCGAGACGTGGGCGGCGGCGGCGGTGCGGGCCCGGGCGATCCTCGAGGACGTGGCGGCGGATCCGCGCACCACCCTCGTGGTCGCGCACGGCTACCTGCTGCGCGTGCTCTACCTCACGGCGCTCGGCCGGTCGCCCGCGCTCACGCGCTCGCTGGTGTGGGCGAACGGGCAGCTCATCGAGCTGGAGCGCGACGGATCCGGGTGGCGCGAGCCGAGCGCTCCTGCCGGCTAGGCGTCCGGGCCCGCGGGATCCGCGTACGCCGCCGGGTAGCGGAGCTCGAACACGACCTCGTCGATCGCGCCCGTCCAGACCATGTCCTCGCCGCGGCGCGCGAGCGGGCCGTCGGTGAGGTCGATGGCGTCGGCCAGGCCGAGCCCCGCGATCCACGCCTCGATCACCTCGCGCCGCGCCTCGGGCGCGTACGCGTCGGCGTCGCCCGAGAAGTGCACGCCCTCCCACGGGCCGCCGAGCTGCCACGCGAGCGGCGGCAGGCCGCGGATGGCGCCCTCCGCGTTCCAGGCCAGCGCGACGGAGGTCTCGATCGCCAGCCGCGTGATGCGGCGCTCGGTCGGGAGGTGCTCGGGTGCGGTCGACACGGTCTCTCCTCGTGCGGCCGGTGCGGCCGTGCTCGTGCGGGGGGTCAGCCGCACCGTAACGGGACGCAGGCGGCCTCGCCAGTCGGATGCGCCGCGCGGACATGCGACGGGTCGCCGGACCCATCGTATTTCCTCGGACGATGGATGAGATGATGGGCGCGGTGGAGGCAGGGGATCCGCGCGGGGGACCGCGGGGGACCGGCGCCGCCCGCCGGCCGCATCGGGGGATGCCGACGCCGGCGCACGGAACACCCGAGGGGGACGCATGGCGCTCACGACCGCCACCGCACGACGCGAGGACGACGTCACCGTCGTCACGGCCGCAGGGATGCTCAACATGGCCGCGGCCCCCGAGCTCCGGCAGGCGATCCACGACGCGCTGGAGCCCGCACCCGCCCGCATCGTCGTCGACCTCGCCGGCGTCGACTTCATCGACTCCTCCGGCCTCGGCGCCCTCATCGCCGGCCTCCGCTCCGCGCGCGACGCCGGTGGCGACCTCCGCATCTCGGCGCCCGGCCCGCAGGTCCAGATGGTGCTGCAGCTCTCCAACCTCGACCGGGTGCTGATCTCCACCCCGACGGCCGAGGCGGCCTACCGTGACTGAGACCACCCGCAGCCTCACGCTCCAGTCCCCGCCCGACGACGTCGACGCGGTCCACGAGCTCGTCGCCGGCCTCTGGGACGACCGCCCCGACGTGGGCGCGCTCGACCGGATGGCCTTCGAGACCGCGCTGATCGAGCTGGCCTCCAACGTGATCGAGCACGCCGACACCGGCCAGGGCGTCACCTGCATCGTAAGCGTCACCGTCGACGACGGCGTGATGAGCGCTCGGCTGCGCGACGGATCCGAGCCCGGCGACTTCCGCCTCACCGCGCGCGAGATGCCGGGCGCCGACGCCGAGTCGGGACGCGGCCTCGCGATGGTGCAGATGCTGTGCGACGAGCTGACCTACGAGCGGGTCGGCGGCGAGAACGTGTGGAGCGTCCGCCGGACCCGGATCGAGCCCGAGGCGTCCTGATGAGCTCGCCCGCGCGCGCGTCCGGGCTCGCCGCGCTCCCGCTGCCCGCGTGGGTCGGCCGTGCGACCTGGATCCCCGAGTCCGCAGCCCGGTCGGGATCCGCGGGCACGTCCGGCCCCACCCCCATGCTCAAGCAGCTGCCGATGCTGGTGCTGTTCGTCCTCGCGGTGCTCACCAGCTTCGCCGTGCCCACGATCGGGGTCACGGCGCCGCGCGCGCTCCTCGTGTCCTGCGCGATCCTCGTGGTCGGCACCGTGCTCGCCGTCGTCGTCACCCTGCGCCGGGACCTCGCGCGCTTCGCCGTGGTCGTGCCCGCCCTCGACTTCCTCGCCGTCGGCCTGCTGCGGATCGGGACGGGCGAGAGCGCGTCCGTGTTCGGGTCCCTGGTGATCCTCCCGGTCGTCTGGTTCAGCCTGAACCCGAGCCGATGGAACGTGCTCGTCGCGTTCGTCGGCACCTACGTGTCGCTCGGCCTGCCGCTCCTCCTCCGGCTCGGCGGGCAGAACGCGAACGAGCTGTGGCGCGGGTTCTTCAGCGCCCTGGCCTTCGGCGTCGCGGCGCTCGTGGTCAACGAGCTGTCCCGGCGCACCCGGTTCAGCCTCGAGGCCGCGCGCGACCGGGAGCGGGTGAGCGAGGAGGAGCTGACCCGCGCGTCCATCGTGCAGCAGGCGCTCCTGCCGAAGACGACCGTGCCGCTCGCCGGGTACCAGGTCGCGGGCGCCTGCCTGCCGTCCAAGGCCGTGGGCGGCGACTTCTTCGACTGGTACCCGGTGAAGGAGGGCCTGGCGTTCACCCTCGGCGACGTGATGGGGAAGGGCGTGGGGGCGGGGATCATCGCGGCCACCGCGCGCGCGGTCGTGCGCAGCGCCAAGAACGTGCCGGATCCGGTCGCCGCCATCGAGCGCACCGCCGACTGCTTCACCGCGGAGATGAGCGCGGCCGCCTCGTTCGCGACGGTGTTCCACGCCCGCGTGCGCGCCGAGGACCACACGGTCCTCTACGCCGACGCGGGCCACGGCCTCTCCGCCGTCGTGCGCGCGGACGGCACCCACGAGCGGCTCGAGTCCACCGACCTGCCCGTCGGCGTGCCGGGCGCGGCCGGCTGGAGCGCGCACGAGATAGCGCTCGGCCCGGGCGACCTCATCGTCACGTTCAGCGACGGCGTGCTCGACCTCTACGACGGCACCCTGCGCGCGGTCGACCGTGTGGCGGAGCTCGCGCGCGAGTCCACGTCCGCGGACGAGCTGGTGCGACGGATCACCGCGCTCGCCGGCGGCCAGGCCAACCCCGACGACGTGACCGTGGTGGTGCTGCGCCGCGAGGCGTGACGGTTCGCCTGGCGGGCTGTGGAGCCCCTCCGATCCAGGGAGGGCTCCGAACACCAGCGCATACACTCGACGCAGGCGCCGCGGTCCGGGGGGATCGTGCGCCGGGCGGGTCCCGCCCGGCGCGAACGGCGCCCGATCCACCAGGGGGAGCACATGGCCATGCCGGAGACCGTCGCGCGCTCGGGTGGCTCGGATCCCGCGGGTCGCGCCAGCCGCGACGCCCCGGCGCTGCAGGGTCCGGCCGAGGAGGCGCGCCTCCGGGCCGTGCGCGACCTGCGGCTCGTCGGATCCACCGCGGAGGAGCGCTTCGACCGCGTCACCCGCGTCGCGCGCGAGGTGTTCGGCGTGCCCGTCGCCGAGATCAACCTGGTCGACGACGCCGAGCAGTTCACGAAGTCGCCGCAGCCCGCGGGCGTCTCCCTGCTGTCGGACCGCACGCAGTCGTTCTGCGACGTCGCGATCCGCTCGTCGGACATCCTCGTGGTGCCCGATGCGACGCAGGACGCGCGCTTCGCCTAACGCACCACGGTCACCGGCCCCCGCCACATCCGCTTCTACGCCGGCCGCCCGCTCCTCTCCGGCGGCCAGACCGTCGGCACGCTCTGCCTGGTCGACACCGAGCCGCGCGAGCTCGCACCCGACCAGGAGAAGCTGCTCGACGAGATGGGCGCCTGGGTCGAGCGCGAGCTCCGGGACAGCCGGGACGAGGAGCTCGCGGGCGAGATCCAGCGGCGGCTCCTGCCCGTCGACCGCCCGCTCTGGCCCGACTTCGACCTCGCCGGCATCAGCCGTCCGGCCCGCGGCGTGGGCGGCGACTTCTACGCGTGGGGCGAGGACGCCGACGGCCTGCACGTGACCATCGCCGACGTGATGGGCAAGGGCGCGGGCGCGGCGATCCTCGCGTCGGCCGTGCGTTCGGGCTTCCAGGCGCACCGGGGGCCGGATGCCGCGGGCACCGTCGCCGCGGTGCAGGCCCAGCTCCAGGCCGACCTCGACGCGACCGAGACGTTCGCGACGTTCCTGCACTGCCGCGTCGACGGATCCACCGGCCGCTTCGCGTACGCCGACGGCGGCCACGGCCTCACGGCGCTCATCCGCGCGGACGGCGCCCACGAGATGCTCCCGGCGCTCGGCCTGCCGCTCGGCGTCGTGCCGGGCGCCTCGTGGGCGGCGGCATCCGGCGAGCTGCGGCCCGGCGACCGGCTCCTCGCGTTCACCGACGGCGCGCTCGACCTCTTCGACGGATCCCTCGACTCGGTCGCGCCGCTCATCGACCTGGTGCGCACGGCCGCGGACGCCGCCGAGACGGTCGGCCGCATCGCGGCCGCTGCCGCCGCCGCGGCCTCGCGCGGCACGCTCGGCGACGACGTGTCCGCGGTGTGCGTGCGCTACGCCGGCGGCGCCTGAGCGCCGATCCGCGGCCCGGCCGTCAGGATCCTGTCGCCCCCAGCGGCTGCAGGCTCGGGTGGTCGCGCAGCGCGTCGAGGCCCTGGGTGCCGAGCACCGTGATCACCGCGGCGATGGGGGCGTCGACGCCGCGGAGGCGGAGCGGCTCGACGTCCGGGAACTGGCAGACGAGCGCCCACTCGCGCACCTCGGGGTAGACGGCCGTCATGCCCGCGTACCAGAACGCGAGCCATCGGCCGCCGACCTGGCAGAGGAGGCGGCGGTCGGAGATCACGAGCCGGACGGGCTGCAGCTCGCGCCACCGCTCGGCGGCCTGCGCCTCGTCCGCGCTCCGCCGGGACGCGTTCCCGAGGGCCGCGACCGCCATCCCGCCGAGCACGAACGCGGGGCTCCCGACGAGGAACCCGCTCGAGCGCGTGTACGTGACGTCCTGCCCGTAGTAGCGCTCGTAGTCCGCCTGCACGTCGTAGAGGAACACCTCGCCCGGCTCGGCGACGACGTCCCAGACGGGGATCCCGGGCGGGCGCTCGCCGCGCAGCAGCGACGCTCGGAGGCGGCACGCCTCCGCCCAGCCCGCGGCGCTCCGGGCCGCGAGGTCCTCGGCGGCCGCCGCCTCGCGGGCCGGCCGGGCGAGCTCGTGCCGGGCGCCGCGGACCATGCCCGCCAGCACGCGCGCGCCGCGGACCAGGGTCCGCACCGCCGCGACGCAGAGGAGCAGGAGCACGAGCCCGGGGATGAGGGTCTCGGGTCGGGTGAGCACCGACGGATCCGCCGCGGCCGTGAGGAGCGCGAGCAGCCCCATCCCGAGCACGAGCAGCGCGGGCCAGCAGAGCAGCAGCCGGAACCAGCCCGGCACCTCGCGCGTCACGACGCCGCTCCGGTCGGATCCGGCTCCGGCCGCGGCGCGCACGGCAGCGGCTCGCCGGCCTCGGTGGTGGCGGAGGTGCGGGCGAAGGGGCCGGTCGGGCCCATGAGGACGGCGAGGTGGTAGTCGGCGTGATCCCGCCACCAGACGCTCATGCCGGTCGCGCCCTCGAGGCGGAGCGCCTCCCACGCGAGCCACAGCGCCTCGAGCCGCGCGACGGCCTCGGGGTGGCGCCACCACGCGGGATCCCACCGGCCCTCGCCGCGCGGACTCACCTCGCGGCGGTAGGTGGGCGCCAGGAAGTCGCGCACGAACGCGTCCACGTCGGCGAAGACCGGACCCTCGGATGCTGCGGGCGCGTCGCCCCAGCCGAAGGCGTCCGTCACGAGGCGGCCCCCGGCGCGGCCCCCGGCACTGCTGCCGGGCTCGCGACCGCGCGCGCTTCGGCGGCCGCGAGCGAGGCGCGGATGACGGCGGCCTCGGGCCCGTCCATCCACGGCACGGTCGCGATCATCGAGGCGCGCACCCCGGACGCGAGCAGCACGGCGCGGCCGCGGGGCAGCTCGGCGAGCTCCGCGGTGTCGAGGATCCGGCGCCGGTCGTTCTGCACGCTCGTCGACCGCACGCCGCGCGTCGTGGAGCTGGAGACCGTCTCGTGGTCGTAGTCGCCGATGAGCTCCGAGAGCTCCCGCAGCCACTCCGCCTCCTTCACGCCGCCGAGGTACACGACCTCGTTCGCGGCGCTGAACAGCTTGCGCATGCCCTCGCGGCCGAACACGTCGACGCCCTGCGCGTACGACTGGAAGATCGACATGACCGGGATCCCGCGCGAGCCGAGGTGCGAGTACAGGTCGGGCAGCTCCTTCCACCGGCACACGTTCGCGGCCTCGTCGAGCACGCACACGAGCGGCGTGGACAGGCGGCCGCCCGGCTGCGTGCGGGCGAGGCGCTCGGCGGCCTCGACGATCGCGACCGTGAGCGCCGTGACGAGCGGCGCGGCCGTGCCCTCGCCCTCGACCGAGAGGGAGTAGAGGGTGTCGGTGGAGCGGACGAAGGCGTCGGGGTCGAGCCGGGGGCGGGGATCCGCGGCCGCGTCGCCGCCGGCTGGCGTGATCCACCTGTTGATGCGGCTGCTGCGCACGCACGACGCCATCTTCCGGGCGGTCGCGTACACGCCGTCGCGCTGGCGGGGCGAGGTGCGCGACGCGCTCTCGACATCGTCCGCGATGAGCGGGTAGCCGCCGCGGCGGAGCACGGCCACCATCTCGCGCTCGTCGGGATCCGTGAGCCAGCCGAGCACGTCCGTGATGGGCCGGTGGTCGAGCGCGGCCGCGAGGAGGAGCCCGGTGAGCAGGTCCTTGCCGGCCGCGTCGAAGAACGCGTCGCCCCGGTCGTCGGGCTCCCGGGATCCGGCGGCGAAGTGCCCGGCGAGCTTCGCGGCGGAGGTGTCGTCGGTGACGGATGAGAGCGGATCCCACCACCAGGTCGGCTCCTCGTCCACGACCTGCTGCGGGTCGAAGACCCACGCGGTGCCGACGCCGGCCCGCAGGTCGCGGGTGGCGTGGACGACGTCGGGCTTGTTCGACGTGGTGATGAGCGCGCCGGGTGCCGCGAGGATCGCGGGCACCACGAGCGAGGTGGTCTTGCCGACGCGGGGCCCGGCGATGCCGACCACCACGTCCTCCCACGACGCGTAGACCATACCGCCGGAGCGGAGGTCGCGGCCGAGCGGCAGGCCGGGCCGCCCGGGCACGCCGAGGCGCGCGGCCTTCGCAAGGGACGCCCGCTCGCGCAGCTCCTCGAGGTCGGACGCGGAGGCGAGGTAGCGGGCGCTGCGGTCGACGCGCGTGCGGCCGCGGCCGAGGCGGCGGATCGCGCGGGCGACCACGACCGTGACGGCCGTGAGCAGCGCGGCGACGGCGACGGCGAGCACGACCGCGAGCGGGGTCCACGACACCTCGCCCTTCTTCAGCGCGATGGCGACGGCGAGCGGATCCGCGGGCAGCGCCGCGCCCTCGCCGGTGAGCGCGTGCGCCGCGGCGAGCCCGGCCCAGGCGGACGCGAGCAGGCCGGCGGCGATGCCGATGGCCCACGTCGCGATGATCGTGCCCGGGTTCGCGCGCCCGGGCTCGGCGCGGCGGTTGGTGCGGTCGGAGCTCATGCGGCGCCGGCCTCGACGGTCTCGCGCTCGGCGTCGAACCCGTCGGCGATCCCGCCACCGGCCCCGCCCACGGCCGGCTCGGGCGGCCGCCCCGACGTCTCGTCCGGCTCCGGGAACGACTCGGTCGCGTGCCACGCCTTGTTGGTGTCGTTGATGTGCCGCTCCTCCTCGGTGAGCTCGACGTGCACGGGGATCCCCGGGTGCCCGCCGACCTTGATGAGGAACCGCCCGCGGCCCGGCGGCTCCTGGTCGGGCGACCAGCCGGGCGGGTTCTGCCACGACATCACGAGGTCCTGCTCCGAGCGCGACAGCGCCACGGCCTGCGTGAGCATCGACATCTCCGCCCGCGGCAGCCCGCCCGCGACGACCATGCCGGCGCGCTCGACGAAGCCGCGCGCCTTCATCCGGTCCTGCTCGTCGGCGAGCGCGAGCAGGTCGGACATGGTGTGCGTGATCATCGCGAGCCCCACGCCCCGCTGCCGGTTGAGGCGAGTGAGCGAGTCGATGCGGTCGACGATGCCCTTGCCCACGCGGAGCGCGCGCCACAGCTCGTCCATCACGATCAGGTAGTGCCGCCGGGGCTGGAGGCCCGCGTCGGCGAGGGCTGTCGCGACGTTCACGGTGCCGAAGCCCTGCGACCAGCACGCGAGGAGCACGGCGGCCTGGAGGTCGGTGTCGGACTCGTCGATGGACGACACGTCGTAGACCACCGGCCTGTCGTGCCGCATGGCCACGTCGGTCTGCTGCGCGAAGATCTCGCCGAGCCGCCCGCCGCGCGTGAGGCTGATGAGGCTGGCCTCGAGCCCGCGCGTGATCTCCTGGTAGCGCCCGAGGTCGCCGCGGTCGACGGCCACGTCGCGCACGGCGGGGTGGGCGTCCTGGATCACGCGCAGCAGGTCGGCGAGCACGGGCACGCCCGGGAACTCGTCGTCGAGCACGCGCAGGGCCGCGTCGATGATCGACTCCTCCACGTCGTCGGGCGCCTGCTTGCGGAGGATGGTGAGCAGCGACGAGACCATCGTGTTGCGGCGCCCGTGCGCGTCGGCGATGAGGCGCTGCCGCTCCTGCTCGAAGCCGGCGGCGCGCAGCTGCTCGGCGGCCTCGATCGCGCCGCCCGGATCCAGCACGTTGAGGTGCCCGCGGCCCCGACCGAGCGTGATGACCTGGCCGTCGAGCGCGTGCACCATGTCGACGTAGTCGGGCTTGAGGTCGCCGAGCACGAGCGGCAGGTAGCCCATGCCGTCGCCGCCCACGCACATGCGGCGGATGAGGGTCGACTTGCCGAGGCCGGGGAGGCCGAGGGCGAAGATCGACGGGTTCGAGATGATCCCGGACTGGAACCACGAGATCGGGTCGGCGCACACGGTCGCGCCCGTGTCGAGGTGCAGGCCGAGCGGCACGCCGCTGATGGGGCTGCTGGATCCGACCGCGTAGGGCCAGAGGCCGCACACCTGCACGGTGGTGCCGCGCCACTCGGGCGCGGGCTGCACGAGCACGGTCTCGCCGCGGGCACGGCCGAGCCAGCCGCGCGGGGAGGGGCGACGGTGGGAGCGCGCGGCGGTGCGGAGGGCGCGGCGCTCCGCCCGGGTCGGCCGCGGCGTCTCGGGACGGGCCTCGGCCTCCGACGCCACGCGGGCGGCCTCGGCGGCGAGCTTCCGGGTGCGGCGGGTGGCGACCTTGCGGGATCCCTGGTCAAGCGCGGGCACGGCGGCTCCTCTCGGGGCGGGCGGCGGTCGCCCGGCGGGCGGCGGCGCGGCGGATCACAGCTGGTCCCGGATGTCGTGCGGGATGGCCAGGTGCCGCGGCAGCACCAGGCCGAGCGGCAGGCCGGCGGCGAACGCGGAGTCCTGCGAGCCGTGCACCACGCGCAGCCGGATGCGGGCCTGCGCGGAGAGGCTGTCGACCGCGGCGCGCGCGTCCTCGATGGTCGCGGGATCCTGCACGGTGGCCGTCACGACCATCCCGAAGTTGACGAGCCCCGCGCCGCCCGACTCCTCCGACTCGTTCGCGAAGGCGGCGATCACGTCCTTGCGCGACCGGCCGGTGGGGTTCTTGGTCGACCCGACGAGGAACTCGGCGTCGCGCTTGTCGGCCTCGACGATGGCGGCGGCGCGCGCCGGGTCGATGGGCCGGTAGAGCATGGTCACGCGCTTGCGGGCGATGTGCCGGTGCGGCGCGAGCAGGCGCGACAGGATCGACTCGCCCACGTTCCCGCGCGGTGCCTGCGACATCATCCACGACACCGAGAACGCTGAGTCGTGCCGGTAGGAGTCCCACGACGCCTGGTGCGCGGTGGGCCCGACCTCCGGCCAGTACAGCTCGGTGGCCTGGCCGGCGGAGTTCGCCTGGTCGATGAGGATCGCGGCGGCGGGATCGTAGGCGATCCGCACCACCTCGCACAGGTCCTGCGCCGTGAGCGGCCGGGCGGCTCCCGCTCCCGTGGAGGACAGGCCCGAGGTGAGGCCGGGCAGCCGGTAGGCGAGCTCGCGGCCCATCTCCTCGGGGCTGCGTCGTGCCGCGCCGGTGCGCGCGGCACCCGCGAACGTGATGGCGACGTACGCCTTGATGGTCGCGGCGCCCGCCGGGTAGGTGGCCACGATCTTCCGCAGCACGCTCTTGGAGAACTCGGATCCGCGGTCGTCGATGCGCCCGAGCACCTCGGACGCGAGCCGCGTGCCGGTGTCCGGCGCGGTCTCGAGCGTGACGGAGGCGGCCACGAGGCCGGGCTCGTCCGCGAGCGCCTCGAGCCAGGAGCCCCACTCGGCCACCCAGATGTCGACCTGCTCCTGGTCCACCAGCGCGGATCCGTCGGGCTCGGCACCCAGCACCACCGTGAAGTCGTTCGTCGACGGCACCTCGATCAGCGCGAACGGCCGGCCGTAGGAGTCCTTCCACTCGGTGAGGCGGGATCCCGCGGCGAGGCCCGGCAGCTGCGCCGTGCCCCACTCCGCGAAGCCCAGCGGCCCCGAGCGGTAGAGGTGCGCGCCGCGGTTGCGGGCGAACAGCCAGCCCGCGCGGTTCATGATCCGGATCATCCCCGACTCCCCGTGCTTGTCCTTGACCGCGACCGCCGCGAGCACGCCGGCGAACACCGCCGCCGTGATCACCCCGGCGACGAGTCCCTTGTTGGTGGCGACGATGATGACCATCACGGCCCCGGCGAACCCGAACATCGTCGGGAACATGCCGAGCCCGCCGACGCCGCGGGTGCGCGGCTTCCGCCAGTTGCCGTACGTGCGCGCGGTGGCGCGGCCCTCGATGGCGCTCATGGATCCGTGTCCCTACCTGGCCCCCGAGGGGCCCTCTCCCGCGGCGTCCTCGACGGCGCCCCTGGTGGCGTGCGCCGCCTTCTTGGCACCCTCGGCGAGCTTCGCGACGCCGAGCGCGGCGAGGCCGACGGGACCCGCGACCGCGGCTCCCGCGGCGGCCGCTCCGCCGGCGGCGCCGCCCGCTGCCGCGCCGCTCGCGCCGGCACCGGCCTTGGCACCCGCGGCCGCGCCCTTGGCGGCGGTGCCGTTGCGTGCGCCGGCGCTGGCGTTGGCTGCTCCGGAGGGTCCGGACGCGGATCCGCCGCCCGCGCCGCTGCCTCCGCCGCCCGACCTGCTCGCCATGGATCCGGCCTGCTTGATCGCCCCGGACGCGGCCTCGCCGGCTCCGCCCATCACGGCGCCCGCGACCGCCGCGCCCGACACCCCGCCGGCCGGCGCGACCATCGGCGCGATGAAGCGCATGAGCGCGGGCAGCGCGATGAGCGCGATGAGCATGAGCGCCATCCCGGTGAGCACCGCCCAGATGCCCTGCCCGTCCTTCGCGAACAGGTCGGTGCCGATGAGGCGGAACGCGGCCGCGTAGACGAGCGCGGCGGCGGGCTTGTAGAGGATGAACGCGGTGAGCCAGCCGAGCGACTTGCGGAACCACTGGTTCCCCGTCGGCGTGTTCGTGAAGCTCGCGGTGAGCGGGAGGATCCCGGCGAGGAGGACGAGCATCGCCGACCGGACGATCATCATGGCGATCTGCACGTACGAGATGAGGATCGCGATGAGGGCGAGGATCAGGACGCCGATCGTCCCCAACGGCGACTGCGCGGTGAGCTGCATCATGAGCGCGATGTTGCTGCCGAAGCAGTTGCCGCCGACGTCCGCCACATCGCACTTGGTCGCCGCGTTCAGGACGCCGACCGCGAAGGCATCACCGAGTCGGACGGCGAGCTGGATCACCGTGAGCCCGATCGTGGAGACCATCACGAGGGTCACCAAGGACCGGAGCAGCTCGCGGACCGGATCCGCCCGCTGCGTCCACGCCAGCCGGATGCCCGCGAGGATCACCGACCCGACCGCCATCGCGAGGACGACGAACCAGGTGGAGTTCTGCAGGAACCCCACGGCCGTGGTGGATCCGTCCGGAGCCGTCTTCGGGATGACCCAGGCGACCAGCGACGACGCGCTGGTGATGAGGAAGACCCCTCCGAGCACGAGCCCCAGCCGCCCGAGACTGTCCATGCCGGTCTCGGACGAGCGAGCTCGCATGTAGAGGATCGCGAACCCGATGATCGAGAGGACTGCCACCACGAGCCCGATCCACGCGACGTACCCGAGCAGCGTGTCGAAGTCACCGGTGACGGTCGAGTTCGGCTCGTAGCCGTCGGTCGAGCCCTCGCCCTTCGTGAATTGCGGCCCCGGTATGTAGACCCACATGGTGCCGAGGGATGCGACGACCTTGCCGAAGGTCTCGAGCGCGGCGTCCATCAGCTGTTCGAGGGTGTTCTTCGCACCTTGCTCGATCGCGTCGGCCACGATCTCCGAGGTGGAACATCCGATGTCGCCGAAGCTGCAGCCCACTTCACGCCCCGGCCCACGGGATGTATCCGCCGAGGCTCTGGAGCTGCGACGAGTCGAGGGGGAGAGTGCCGTCATCCGCGAGCTCGAACTTCCAGTCCCCGTCGACCCACTTCAGGATCATCGGCATGCTCACGAGGGCGTTCCCTTGGCTGGTGACAGCGGCGGCGACCTCGACGGTCGTCTCCGACGGAGAGTAGGACTCGATCTTGAAGCCGGAGATCTGGAGGCGGACGCTCGACGACGAGGTCGAGGAGGCCCCTGCCTTGGCCGCTGCCGCGTCCTTGCCCGGCCCCGGAGCTGCCAGGTCGGCGATGTGGCTCTTGAGTCGTCCGTCGGTGGACTGCCCGATGTAGTTGGCGACCGCGTACAGGGCACCGGTCGCCGTGTGCGCGTAGCAGGAGCGGATGCCGTCGGAGCCCGTGACCCCCGGGCCCGCGCCCTGAGGGTCATCCGGGACCGCGACCGTCCCGACGAGCTTCCACGTCGTCGCGGGAGCGGTGTCGAGCGAGCTCGTCTCCTCGTACCCCGGGAGGCCGCACACGGACGCGGCGCCGTCCGGCAGCGCGGATGCGCTCGGCGCCGCGGGCGCCGCCGGCTCCGCGGCGGCGGTCGCGTCGCTCGTCGGCGCCGCGGCCTGCGTCCCACCGCCCGAGAACGCGCCCGTCGCCGCCGCGATGCCGCCGCCCACGAGGACGAGGGCGAGGAAGGCCGCGATGGCGATCCAGAGCGGGCGCTTGTGGAAGGGCGTGGCGGGGGTGCTCATGAGGATCCTCTCGGGGGAGCGGGCGGCGCAGGCAGGCAGGTCGGGGGAAGCGGCGGTCGCGCTACGCGATCACGAAGCTCACGAGCGACGCGGCGCCCAGCCCGAGGAAGAGGCCGAAGCCGATCTTGATGAGGCGCTCCTGGATCTCGCCGCCCTCGTGCCGGTTGTTGCGGAAGAG
Organism: Clavibacter michiganensis; assembly: GCF_021216655.1. Taxonomy (NCBI): domain Bacteria; kingdom Bacillati; phylum Actinomycetota; class Actinomycetes; order Micrococcales; family Microbacteriaceae; genus Clavibacter; species Clavibacter michiganensis. Next base: position 2,036,239 of record NZ_CP080437.1, on the reverse strand, counting down.
CATCGCGCCGGTCGCGATGAGGGAGAGCACCGCGAGGGGCAGGAGCACCCACTTGGCGATGCCGATGATGCGGCCGAACTTCTCCGTCCAGTCGGCGGGGGCCTGCGCGTCGCCGTTGGGCACGTCGATGGCGACGGCGTCCATGGCGTGGTGGATGTGCGCGGACGCCTGATGGACGGCGTCGAGCGCGAGGAGCGTGGGGGACATGAGGGCCTCTCGTGGAAGGGGGGACTAGCGGGGGGAAGCGGTGAGCTGCAGGTCGGCGAGGAGCCGCTGGTGCTCGCGGCCCATGTCCGCGGGCTCCGCGGGGCCGAGGCGCCAGGCGTCGATCCACGGCAGCGTCCACGCGCGCGGGTACCCGCCGGCGACGAGCTGCTCGAGCTGGCGAAGCTCCTTGGGGCGTCGGCCCGGCGCATCCGCCACGAGGACGAGGCCGACGAGGTCGACGAGGCCCGCGACCTGGCCGGACGCCCACTCGCGGGCGACCCGCTGCGCGGCCAGCAGGCCGGAGTGGTCGGTGCGGGCGACGACGACCACGCGGGAGGCGGGGGATCCGGCGGCAGGAGCGGGCCAGGCGTGGCCGGCGGGGCGGGACCCGGGAGCGAGGCGCGCGAGGGTCGTCTCGCCGGCGCCGCCGTGGGCGCCGACCCACCACAGCTCGGCGGTCCCGTCCGCGCGGCGGACGGGCAGGCGGTCGGTCGCCGCGGGGGCGGCGACGGTGGCCGGCTGTGGTGCGCGGGGTCCGCGGAGGCGCTCGCGGCGGGTGAGGGGAGGGGCGTCGGATGCGGGTGCGTCGACGACCGCGGGCGCGCCGACCACCCATGGATTGCCGCTGTCGCTCATGCCCTGCCCGTCCCACCCGAAGGGTCTCGTGCTCGCCTCACGCGTGATCCACCGGGCGGGGGATGTCGACAGGGCGCTGCACGGTGATGCTGTCAAAGTGCTTGCGCAGACGCAAGTGCTTGCCCCTGCTCGCATTTTCCATGAGACTGTCTCGCCGACGTCGATCCTGGCGGGCACCGCCGCTCGCGCGGGCCGGCTCTCCACACCGGACGCCGGCATCTCCCTCGCACGACCCGCACGACGCCCCCTCACCGAGAGCCGCAGATGACCGACGCCCCGACCGTGCCCGCCTTCCCCCGCATCGACGCCACCATCACGCCCACCATGGGCGGCCGGGCCACCGGGGTGCTCACCGTCAACGGCGTCGCGACGCCGTTCGCGGAGGCGTCGGAGGACGACATCCGCCGCGGCATCGTGACGAGCGTGCGCGGCATCGCCGAGCAGATGCAGCGGGTGGTGCGCCTCACGACGCGCGACCGCTTCGGATCCCAGGCGCTCGCCGTCGGGCCGGACGGCACGGTCGAGGCGCTCAGCGAGCTCGACCGCACGGACGCGATCGCGGAGCCGGCGGTCGTGCCGCCGATCGCGGCCGCGCACGGGGGAGCCGCGGCGCCGATCGCCCCCGTGGCGGCGGTGGCCGCCGTCCCCGCCGCGTCGCCCGCGGTAGGTGCCCCGGCGCCGACCATGCCCTCGACGGTCGCGCCCGCTCCGGCCGCCGTCGCGGATCCGCCGCTCACCCGGCGCGCTGCCCGCCAGTCCTTCCTCACGCGCGAGGAGGTGGAGGAGCCGGCCACGCAGGGCATGCGCGGCACCCTCACGCGGCTCGGGATCCGCATGTCGCCGTCCGAGGCCGAGCGCCTCGAGCGCGAGTGGACCCGCCTCGTCAGCCAGCACTGGCCCGGCCCCCGCACCGTCGCGGTCGTCAACGGCAAGGGCGGGGTCGGCAAGACCATGACCACCATCTGCCTGTCGTCCGTATTCGCGCGGCACGGCGGCGCGGGGGTGCTCGCCTGGGACAACAACCAGACGCGCGGCACCCTCGGCTGGAGCACGGAGCAAGGTCCGCACGACGCGAGCATCCTCGACCTCCTGCCGCAGGTCGACCGGCTCCTCGGCACGGGCGCGCAGTCCGCCGACCTCGCGCACTTCGTCCACCACCAGACCCGCGACCGCTACGACGTGCTCCGCTCGAAGCCCGAGGTGCTCGCCACCCAGCAGCGCTTCGACGACACCACGGTGGATCTGATCCACGCGGTCGCCGCCAAGTTCTACCGGCTCGTGCTCATCGACTCGGGCAACGACGAGACCGACCCGATGTGGCTACGCGCCATCGAGCGGGCCGACCAGATCGTGGTGCCGACCATCGGCGAGGCCAAGGCGGCGGAGTCGGCGGCCCTCCTCATCGAGGGCCTCGCCGAGCGCGGCGGGCACTTCGCCGACCTCGCGGAGCGCGCGGTCGTGGTGGTCAGCGCGCACAAGCACGACCTGGCCCCCGCCGAGCTCGCGAAGATCTCCGACGGCTTCGCGCCCCTCGCGCGCGACGTGGTGACGGTGCCGTACGACCCGGCCCTCGGCGCGGACGTCCTCAACTACGGCGCGCTCCGGGCGTCCACGCAGCGGGCCTGGCTCCGCGCGGGGGCGGCCGTGGCGCGGGGCCTCTGATGCGGGCGGGCGCAGCGTGGTCGGGCGTCGTCCGCGGGGCGGGTGCCGTCGCGCTCGCCGCCGCCCTTGCCCTGGGAGTCGCCGGATGCACGAGCGTCACCGTGCACGACGACGGGAGCCCCGTGGATCCGGCCCCCTCGTCCGGCGCGGCCACGGCGGACGGCACGGGCGGCGGCGACGCCGGCACCTCCACCCCGGGCGCGACGGACGACGGCGCCGCCGCGGAGCCCGAACCGGTGGCGGATGCGGCATCGCAGGCGGCGGCGCTCGCCGCGGCCGACGAGGTGATGCGCACCTACGCGCAGCCCGGGATCACCGAGTCCGAGTGGGAGCGGCAGATGACGCCGCTCCTGTCGCAGCAGGGCGCGGTGGCGTTCGTGCCCACGATCCCCTCGCGGCTCACGGCCCACGCGGTCACCGGCACCGGCACGGTCATGCCGGCGCCGACGGCCTACGCGCTCATCGTGCGCGTGCCCACGGACGACGGCGACTACGACGTCGCCCTCATCCGCTCGTCGACCACGGCTCCGTGGCTGGCGGACGAGATCCAGGCCGTCCGCGACAAGTGAACGGCGGCGGCAAGGGGATCCTGATCCTCATCGGCACGCCCGCGGCGCTGATGGGGATGATCGTCTTCCTGGTGCTCTTCGGCTTCGGCGGCGACGACGCGTCCGCCTGCACGACGCAGGGCGCGGCGTCCTCGTCGACCGGGCCGCGCACGCCCGTCGACGGCTACTCGGGGGACCAGCTCGACAACGCCGCCGCGATCATGGACGCCGCCGCCGGGCTCGGCCTCTCCCGGCAGGCGCAGGTGCTCGGGGTCATGGCCGCGATGGGGGAGTCGTCGCTGCGCGCCATCGACTACGGCGACGACGCGGTGAACCCGGACGGCTCCATCGCCGACTCGATCGGGCTCTTCCAGCAGCAGTCGTCGTGGGGCACGGTGCAGGAGCGCATGGATCCGACGTCGAGCGCGAAGCTGTTCCTCACCCGGCTGCAGAAGGTGGAGGGGTGGGCGACGCTCGAGCCGACCCTCGCGATCCACGCGGTGCAGATCAACGCGGATCCGTACCACTACCGGAGGTTCCAGCAGCCGGCCGAGGACGTGGTCGCGCAGCTGTCGGGCGCCTCGGCCGCAGCTCCGGCGGCGACCCCCGTCGCGTCCGGCACGCCGGATCCCTCCGCCACCCCCGCGCCCGTCGGCGGCTGCTCGGCCGGCGGCACCGTGCTCCCGCTGAAGGCGCCCTTCGACCAGACCTCCGGGTACGGGCCCCGCGTGAGCCCGACCGCGGGCGCATCCTCCTGGCACCCCGCGAACGACTACCAGACGCGCGAGACGGGGACGTCCTCCGGGCGGAGCGGCTACTCGTGCGGCTCGCCCGTGCTCGCCGCGCAGGCCGGCAGCGTGACGACCGCGGGCGGCTACACGGTGTCGATCCGCTCGGCCGCGGGCTACACGATCAGCTACCTGCACATGTACGAGCCGGACATGGAGGTCCACGTCGGGGACGCCGTGACCCCCGGCCAGGAGATCGGGAAGGTCGGGTCGAACGGCCCGTCGACGGGGTGCCACCTCGACATCCGCATCGACGTCGCGGGATCCACCGACCCGCGCGTCAGCGGCCTGCCGCAGTCGCAGACGCAGGGGGCGCCGGTGAGCGGCTACGTCGATCCCGAGGCGTTCTTCGCCGCGTTCGGCGTGACGCTCTGCGGCGGGGAGTGCCGGCATGCGTCCTCGTGAGACCGGCGGGGTTGCGGTGCACCCGGGCCCTGCGACGATAATTGCTCAGGCGGGTAAATTTGAGCATCCCGCGCCCGATCCGACCGGAGCAGCACCCGCGCATGGCAGACGACGACACCTGGGACGCGCTGCCGGCGACCCTGCGGTCGGCGGACCTGCAGCGGATCCTGCAGATCGGCCAGACGACCGTGAGCCTCTGGTTCGCGAAGGGCACCATCCCCGGGTACCGGATCTCGCACTCGTGGATCGCGTTCCGCTCCGAGGTGCGCGAGTGGCTCGAGTCGACGTCGACCGTGCCGGTGCCGCCGCACGAGCCCTACCCGCATCCGCTCGACGCCTACCCCGACCACCTCACGCACCGCGACCTCATGGAGCTGTTCCAGAAGAGCCGCCCGGCGGTCCTCGGCTGGCTGCGCGACGGCGTGATCCCGGCCATGCGCCCCGGCGGACGCTGGCTGATCGAGAAGGCGGCCGTCCGGCGGCTCCTCGAGGAGACGAGCAACCAGCGCGCGGACTTCGTGCCGAAGGGCGATCGCGCGGCGAGCTGAGGCGCGCGGTGCGCGGGGGCGGCCGACGGCCCGTCGCCTGCCCTAGCCTGGCTGCTTCGCGCGGTCGGATCCGGCGCTCGAGGACTTGCGGCGGGATCGGGACGGCGCGACGTGCTGGGCACTTCGGCGTTGACGACGACAGGCGGAGCTCGGGCTTCATGCGTCCGGAGCCGTGCGTTCCGGCGCGGGGCTTCGTGATCCTGCAGACGCGGGGCACTTCGATGAGGAGGAATTGATGGGGATATGGAACGCGCCTGAGGAGCGGGAACCGGCTGTGCGGGCGGTGGTGCGCTGGCGCTTGGCGGAGCTCGACCTCCAGCGGGAGATCCGGCGGCTGCAGGACGCCGGAGTCGACCGTGACGAGCTGGCCAGGGCCCTCCGCATCTTCGACGGGCAGGACGTGCGTCACCTCGAAGGTGCCCGGGACGTGGCGATGCCCGTCGAGGGATTCTCCGGGGCGACGCCATTGGAGATCTGCGAGCGGTACGCAGTGGGATATCTCGATCGGGAGCGACTGGTGGACGAGCTCACGCGGTTCCCGTACGTGCCGTTGGACAAGCCGGAAGGTTGGGATGACCTCGTAGTGAATCCCCCCGGGACGTGGATGGACCTGTCCATAGCTCGCGGCGAGAAGCTGATCGACATGGACGTGTACGCCGATGTCTTCGATCGCGTCAACGCGTCTGGCGACTGAACGATGCAGTCCGAGGGCGACATCGATCACCTGACGAGGCTGCGTCAGCTCTCTCGGGATGGCGGTCCGCTCGGGCTGGACGCCCCGAGCGCGTCGATGGCCAACCCTGCGTGGTACCGGGCCGGCCGACCGACGGCTGCGCGCGCTGTCATGCACGAGCGCCTGCTGTCGGATGCTGAGGCTTCGGTACCTGAGCTGGGGGCTCACCGGCGCGCGGTCGTGCTGGCGGGGCCACCGGGTGCCGGGAAGACCTCGACGCGAGAGCGCACGCTGGGGGACGCGGCCACCGGCTTCCTCATCATCGATGCGGATGAGTTCAAGAAGCGGCTGCTGAAGGAGGCGATCGCGGACAAGAGCTATGAGTCGTGGATCAAGCCCGCCGCTGTGCGGGAGCTCGAGGCGGCGGGAGAGCGGTTCCACCCGATGGAGTTGTCGTCGCTCCTCCACACGGAGTCCTCATTCCTCGCTGACGAGCAGAGGGCACGTGCCCTGCGAGGCGGGAAGAACGTCGTCATCGACACGGTCCTGAGCTCGGACACGAAGGCGCGCCAGATCATGGGCGAGCTGGAGCGGGCCGGGTACGACGTCCAGGTCGTGGACGTGGAGGTGCCGCGGGAGGTGTCGGAGGAGCGGATCCGGCAGCGGTGGCGCGAGGGGAACGAGGCGGCTGAGAAGGGCGAGGGGCTCGGGGGTCGGTGGGTGCCGAGCGAGTTCGGGGCGTGGGTGTACGGGGAGCCGGGCGGTGGGTCGCGGCCGGAGGCGAACGCGCGGATGGTCGCGGCGGAGTCGCCTGCGGTGTCGCGGTACCGGGTGTACCGGACGACGGCGGAGCAGGCCGAGGCGAAGGCGCCGCCGGTCCTCGAGACGGACATGTCGCGGGCGACGCGGGGCGGGCCCCTGGTGTCGACGCGTTCGGCCGAGGCGGAGATGCCGGGTGCGAGGCCGCTGCCGGGGATCGCGCGCGCAGGTCGGACGACGCGAGGGCGAGCCGGACCGGCGCGCGTGGACCGCGGGCGCTAGGCCGGCTCGTCCGTCACCCGCGCGTACTCGGAGCCCGAGCGCGTCCGCAGCACCAGGCCCGCGTCCACGAGGTGGCGGCGGAGGAGCGCGTGGTCGTCGGTGAGGCGCAGCAGGCGCGCGGCGAGGGTCCTCTCGTCGAGCACCTCATCGGGGTCCAGCACCTGGGCGACGACGTGCCGCAGCAGGTCGTCGAGGTCGGCGGGGCCCGCCGGCCACTGGGCGATGCGGCCGTCGCGGAGGAAGCGCTCGACGCCCTGGGCGGGCGGCGTCGCGGGCTGCTGGGCGAGGATCGCGCGGAAGACGGCGTCGGGCGCGGTCGCGGTGCCGCCGGGGTCGAGCGCGACGAGGCCGGATCCGGTGAGCGCCGCCCGGGCCTTCCGCGCGCGAGCGGGGGAGAGGTGGGCGAGGGCGCCGTCGAGGCCGGATCCGAGGACGACCCGCGCGTACGCGGCCCGCATCTCCGCGTCGGCGAGCACCGCGGCGAGGCGGCGCGGGTCGATGTGGTCCATGCCCCCATCCTGCCCGGCGCCTTCCCGCGCGCCGACCACGCCGATACGGTCGGGACATGACCGTCCTCCGCTTCCTCGGCCGCGTCCTCATGCGGGTCGTCTACGTGCTCGGGAAGGTCGGCATCGGCGGCAGCGGCCAGAACCCGGCGAACGGCGACCCGATGGGGTTCGACAAGCCGCAGCAGTACCGGCCCTGATCGCCGGCTCCCGCGCGTCCTCCCCAGAGTCGCCGCATCCCGGCAACTGACGGTTCATGTCGCGGGCCCCGTGGCCATCGATCGTCGCGCCTACCGTCGGGCAGACGGGGCGTTTCCCCGTGCGGAGAACGAGGGGGACCATGCAGCACCACGACGGACGCCTCGAGGTCGTCACGCTCAGCAGCACGGACTGGCGGGTGTGCGACGCCCGCATCCCCGAGTCCGACGCGAGCCGACTCCTCGCCTACGTGCAGCAGCACGACCACCGGGTGGAGCTCATGCGGATGCGGCCCGTGCCCGGTCTCTGCGACTGGTTCGCCTCCGTCGAGGACGCGCTCGCGACGATCGCCGCGGAGCTCCCGAGGGATCACGCGCTCACGGCGTAGCGCCGCACGCTTGTCCGGGTGCCGGTCTCCGCGTGCCCAGAACGGCGGACGGCCCCGATCCTCGCGAGGAGGATCGGGGCCGTCGGCCTGATGGGGCTGATCAGCTCGCGTCGGAGACCGCGGAGTTGATCGCGGTGGGTGCGTCGTACTCCGTGTCGGCGATGCCGCGGAGCGCGTCGAGGGTGTCGGAGTCGGCGCCCGACTCCTCCGCCTTCTTCACGATCGCGTCCTTCGATGCCGGGTAGTCGAGGCCGCTGAGGTGCTTCTGGAGCGCGATGGGGTCGATGGCCATGGGGTGTCCTCTCGTCGGGTGCGGGCTGCGTCGCCTGCGTGTCGAGTCGACTCCCGAGGTCGAGCAGTGGGCAGGGGGACGGTCGCGATCTACGGGGAGCCGTCAGGATCCGCGGTCGCCGCGGGAGCCGGGGGCTGCGCGGGCGCCGACGTGGCCGTGCCGGCCGGCCGTGTGAACCCGGTGTCGGGCGCCGACGCGCGGATCCGGTCGACCATCGAGCTCGTGGACTGCGAGGGCACGTACCCGAGGATCGACACCTCGCCGCCGTACGCGCGCACCACGTCGGTCTCGTCGAGCATCTCGGGCGTGTAGTCGCCGCCCTTCGCGTAGACGTCGGGCCGCACCGCCTCGAGCAGCGGGATGGGGGTGTCGGTGTCGAACACGGTGATCACGTCGACGCACGAGAGCTCGGCGAGCACGCCGGCGCGGTCCTCGGCGGTGTTCACCGGCCGGTCGGATCCCTTCAGCCGTCGCACCGAGTCGTCGCTGTTCAGCGCCACCACGAGGACGTCGCCGAGGCGCTTGGCCTGGCGGAGGTAGGTGGTGTGGCCGCGGTGCAGCACGTCGAAGCAGCCGTTCGTGAAGACGATCCGGCGGCCGGCGGCGCGCTCGCCGGCGACGAGGTCCACGAGCTCGGCCTGCGACACCGTGCGCGAGCGGGTCTCGCCGAGGTGGTCGGCCAGGGTCGCGGCGGAGCAGACGGAGGTGCCGGGGAGGCGCACGACCACGTCGGCGGCGGCCTGCGCGAAGTCGGCGGCGACCGGGAGCGGGAGGCCGACCGCGCGCGCGAGGGTGAGGGCGGCGACGAACGTGTCGCCCGCGCCGGATGCCTGCTTCTCGGGCACCGGGTGCGCGCGCGTCCGGTACGGCTCGCCCGCGCCGAGCACGACGGTGCCGTCGCGGTCGAGGGTGACGACGGCGGTGGCGGATCCGGCGGCGGCCAGGATCCGGTCGCCGAGCGACGCGACCGCGGCGGCGCGGTCCTCGTCGCGCGCGAACGGCCGGTCGACGAGGCGCCCGGCCTCGCCCGCGTTCGGGGTGATGAGGTCGGGGCGGAGCGGCGCCCAGATGGCGGGATCGTGCGCGTCCACGACCGTGAGGCCGGGGCGGCTCGTGCGTGCGGCGAGCGACTCGAGCACCACGCCGTGCAGCGTGCCGGTGCCGTAGTCGGAGACGATCTCGGCGTCGACGCCCGCGGTGGCCTCGAGGGCGGCGCGGGCGAGGGCGCGGGCGTCGTCGCGGTGGACGGATCCGCGGTGCACGTCGTCGACCCGCACGATCACCTGGTCGTCGCCCACGATGCGCGTCTTCGTGGTGGTGCGCAGGCGCGGCGAATGCACGAGGCCGGACACGTCGACGCCGGCCGCGAGGAGCAGGTCGCGCACGCGGTCGCCCGCGGCGTCCTGGCCGACGAGGCCGACCATCCGCACGGTGCCGCCGAGGCTCGCGAGGTTGACGGCCGTGTTCGCGGCGCCGCCGAGCGACTGGATCCGCTCGCTCACGTCCACGACGGGCGCCGGCGCCTCGCGCGTCATGCGGTCGCTGTGGCCGCGCCACCACTCGTCGAGGATGACGTCGCCGATGACCGTGACCGTCGGCCGGCGCTCGGCGAGGAGGCCGATGATCCCGCGCAGCTCGCTGGTCATCGCGCGTCGTCCGCGGTGGAGGCGGGCTCGACCGGCGCGTCGACGAGCGGCGTGTCGCCCGCGCCGGCTCGAGCGGATCCCGCGGCCGCCTCCGCCGGGGCGGTCGCGGCGTGCGGATCGCCCGCGTCGAGCACGGGCAGCCCCAGGTGCACGACGGTCGTGGTGCTCATCTCGTCGAGCAGCTCGGGGCCGTAGCCGAAGCCCGATCCGCTGCGGCCGCGGGGCTGCGCGGCCCCGCCGGGTGCGCCGCCGAAGACGCCGTTGACCTTGATCGTGCCGACGGGCAGCTCGGCCGCGGCGCGCTGCGCGTGCTCCATCGACGCGGTCAGCACGCTCGCGGCGAGCCCGTACCGGTCGTCGGATGCGCGGGCGAGCGCCTCGTCGAAGTCCGCGACGACCTGCACGGCCGCGACCGGGCCGAAGGTCTCGGCCGTCATCACGGTCATGTCGGCGGTGCAGTCCACGAGCACGGTGGCGGGGTAGCGGGATCCGGGGCCGTCGGGCACGTGCCCGCCGACGAGCGCGCGGGCGCCCTCGGTGAGCGCCTCCGCGACCTGCTCGTGCACGGCGTCGCGCATGCGCCCGTCGACCAGCGGGCCGAGGTCGCCGGAGGAGTTCCAGCGCTCGGCCTCCGCGACGAGCGCGGCGGTGAAGCGGTCGGCGATGTCGCGGTGCACGTAGATCCGCTCGACCGAGGTGCAGATCTGGCCGGCGTTGGCGAATGAGCCGAGGGCGGCCTGCGCGGCCGCCCACGCGGGATCGACGCCCGCGTCGACGAGGAGCGGGTCGTTGCCGCCGTTCTCGCGGATCACGTGCGTGGGGGTCCCGGCGGCACGGCGCGCGATGGCCTCGCCGGCGGCGGTGGATCCGACGTGCGCGACCACGCGCGTGCCCTCGTGCGCGACGAGCCGGTCGCCGACGTCGCCGCCGCCGACCACGGAGACGAGCACGCCGTCGGGCAGGGCCTCGGCGAGGATCCGGCCGAGCAGCTCGCCGGTGTGCGGGCAGCGCTCGCTCGGCTTGTGGACCACGGTGTTGCCCATCACGAGCGCCGCGCCGATGATCCCCGCTGCCACCGCCACCGGGTCGTTCCACGGCGTGAGCGCGACCGTGACGCCGCGCGGCCGCGGGACCGAGAAGTCGACGGCCGGGAGGGTGCCGAGGAGGCTCTTCCCGCGGTGGACGGGCCCGAGCTCGGAGTACTGCAGCAGCGTGTCCACGCCCGCGCCGACGCCGCCGAGCGCGTCGCCGCGCGGCTTGCCGGTCTCGCGCTCGTTGAGCTCGGCCAGCTCCTCCGCGCGCTCGGCCAGCGCGTGGGCGGCGCGGCGCACGGCCTGGCCGCGCTGGGCGGGCGGCGTCGCGGCCCACGCGGCGGACGCGTCCACCGACCGGCGGACCGCGGCGTAGACCTCGTCGGGCGTCGACGCGTCGATGTCGCCCACGAGCGACCCGTCGCGCGGATCCGTGATCCGCAGCGTCCCGGGTCCGGCCTCGGCGTCCGCGGGGTCGATGAGGCCGTCGATGTCGAGTGCGGTGTCGGTGGTCACGGGTCTCCTCGCGGGGTCGGCGGCCCACGGGGATCCGCGGGTGGATGCGCTCGCGCGCCACCCGGCCCGTACCCACTTCCCCCGCTGCTCACACGGAGGCGCGGATCACGACTCGAGGTGCCCCAGCTCCGGCTGCGCCAGGAACGCCACGACCGGATCCGCCGCCGCGCCCGTCTCGAACACGACGAGGTCGTTGCGGCCCGCGCGGAGCTGCGCGCCCGGCACGTAGAGCGTGTGCTGCGGCCCGCGGGTCCAGTGACGGCCGAGCGCGAAGCCGTTGACGAAGGCGACGCCCTTGCCCCACGAGCGCGTGTCGAGGAAGAGGTCGGCGGGCGCGTCCATCTCGAGGGACGCGTGCGCGAGCACGGGCCCGTCGAGGAAGCGGACCGGCTCCGCGACGGAGGCTCCAGCCAAGGACGCAGCGGACGACACCGAACCAGCCATCGCGTCCAGGTCCAGCGGCACGCTCGCCCAGCCGGTGAGCTCGACGCCGTCCAGCGTCGCCGGCCCGATGAGCCCCTTCGCCTCGCCGATCCGCACGCCGTAGTTCACGCGCCCCTGGTCCTCCACGAGCACCTCGAGGATCCGGCCGGGCGGCACGGCGATCGCGGTCTCGTGCTGGTCGCGCTGGATCACGCCGATCCGCACGCCGTCGACCGACACCACGGCCCGGTCGCGCACCTCGCCGAACGCGAGCACGCGCGTGCGGGTCGACGCGGGCAGCTCCACCCGGTGCAGCGCGAACCCGCGGAAGACGCCGAGCTGATCCATCGACGGCACGGCGTCGGTCGCGCGCCAGGCAGCGGCATCGTCCGGCACCAGGTCGGCCAGCGGCACGGCCGCGTCGAACGCGACCTCGAACGCGGGCGCGTCGCCGCGCATCGCCGGCACCTCGTCGGGGACGGACCGGTAGCGCGCGATCACGTCGCGGAAGGCGAAGAACTTCGCTGTGGGGGATCCGGTCTCGTCGAGCGGGGCGTCGTAGTCGTACGAGGTGACGTGCGACTGGTACGTGCCCTTGTGGTTGGCGCCGTTCGTGAAGCCGAAGTTCGTGCCGCCGTGGAACATGTAGATGTTGACGGAGGCACCCGCGGCGAGCAGCGCGTCCAGCTCGGCGGCGGCGTCGGACGCCGAGGTCGTGTGGTGGTGCTCGCCCCAGTGGTCGAACCAGCCGTCCCAGAACTCGCTGCACATGAGCGGGCCGGTGGGCTGGTGGCGGCGGAGGGTCGCGAGGCGCTCGGTGGCGCGCGAGCCGAAGGATCCGGTGCGGTGCAGCTCGTCGAGGCTGCCGCGCGAGAGCATCTCGTCGGTCGGCTGGTCGACGGTCGTCAGAGGCACGATGATGCCGGACTCGCGCGTGAGGTCGACGAGGTGGCGGAGGTAGTCGGCGTCGTCGCCGTACGCGCCGTACTCGTTCTCGATCTGCACGAGGATCACGGGACCGCCCATGTCGATCTGCCGCGGCGCGACGATCTCGTAGACGCGGCGGAGGAACTCGTCGACGGCCGCGAGGTACAGCGGCTCGCTGCGACGGACGCCCACCGCGGGATCCTCGAACAGCCAGCCCGGCAGCCCGCCGCCGTCCCACTCGGCGCAGATGTAGGGGCCGGGGCGCACGATCGCGTGCATGCCCTCCGCGTGCACGAGGTCGAGGAAGCGGCCGAGGTCGAGGCCGGCGCTCGTGTCGAAGGCGCCGCGCTCGGGCGAGTGGGCGTTCCAGGCGACGTACGTCTCGATGGTGTCGAGCCCCATGAGGCGGGCCTTGCGGATCCGGTCGGCCCACTGGTCGGGGTGCACGCGGAAGTAGTGGAGCGCGCCCGCGATGACGCGGTGCGGGCGGCCGTCGAGCTCGAAGTCGTCGGCGCCGATGCGGAAGCGGGTGCTGGAGGCGGGGAGGCCGGGCATGTCGTGTCCTTGCGTGAGGGAGGGCATGGGAGAGGGGAGGCGCGACTCGCGTCGCACCTCCCCTCGGGTCGATCGGTGGTGCTACTTCACGTCGACGGTGAAGCCCTGCTGCTGGCCGTACTCGGCGGCCGCCTTGCCCCACGCCTCGAGGACGGGGTCGAGCGACGTGCCGTTGGAGTACGCGGACGAGGCCGAGTCGCTGAAGATGCTGTTCGTGTAGACCTGGAAGGGCAGGTACTGCCAGTCCGGGACGACCTCCTTCGAGGCCGCGCTGAGCACCTCGTTGATCTTCTGGCCGCCGAAGTACTCGGGCGTCTCGTTGAGGAACTCGTCGCTGTTCAGGTCCGCCGTGGTGGAGGGGAATCCACCGGCGTCGAACGAGATCTGGCGACCCTGCTCGTCGGCCGTCGTGAACTTCGCGAACTCCGCCGCGACGAGCTTGTTCTGGGACTGCTGCATGACGGCGATGGAGGATCCACCGCTCTCCGCGGTCGCGGTGTCACCCGCGGTGTACTGCGGCATGGGGGCGACGCGCCACTGGCCGGAGCCCTCGGTGGCCTGCGCCTCGAGGTTGCCGGGCATCCAGGCGCCGGTGATCAGCGTGGCGATGGATCCGTCGCCGAGGCCGCGGAACCACTCGTCGGTCCAGCCGGGGGTCTGGGCGAGCGAGCCGTTGGCGACGAGCTGGTTCCACATGGCCGTGTACTTCTTGGCGCCCGCGTCCTGCATGTCGATGGTGACCTTGTCGCCGTCGACCTTGTAGGGGTGGCCGCCGGCCTGCCAGATCATGCTCGTGGTGAAGCCGGCGTCGCCGGAGTCGCTGGTGATGTACTGATTCGGGTCGGCGGCGTGCATCTTCTCCGCGGCGGCCACGTACTCGTCCCACGTGGTGGGGACGGCGATCTGGTACTTGTCGAAGATGTCCTGGCGGTAGAACATCGCCATGGGGCCCGAGTCCTGCGGCAGCGCGTAGAGGGCGTCGCCCTCGGTGACCGCGTTCCAGGTGGACGCCGTGAACTGGTCCTTGAGGTCCGTGTAGCCGTAGCCGGAGAGGTCGGCGAGGGACTTGCCGAGCGCGAACTGCGGGATCGCGAAGTACTCGATCTGCGCCACGTCGGGAGCGCCCTTGCCCGCCTTGATGGCGTTCTGGAGCTTCGTGTACTGGTCGGCGCCGGTGCCGACGTTCTGCACGTCGACCGTGATCTTCGGGTGCTCCTTCTCGAACGCCTCGGCGATCGGCTTGATCGCGGGGGCCCAGCCCCAGACGGTGATGGAGGACTGCGTGTCGAGGGCCTTCGCGAGGTCGTCGGCGCTGGCGGAGTCGGCGCTGGCGCCGCCGCCGGATCCGGACGAGCACGCCGCGAGGGAGCCCGCGAGGACGATGCCGAGGCCGAGCGCGATGGCGCGCTTCGCCCTGCGGGGGAACGAGATGGACATGGTGGTGCCTTTCACTTCTTCGTGGTGGTGAGGGGAGGTGCGGAGGTGCTGTCGGAGGGCGCTACGCCTTGACGCCGCCGGCCGAGAGGCCGGACTGCCAGTAGCGCTGGAGGAAGAGGAACGCGATCACGATCGGGATGATCGCGAGGAACGAGCCCGTGATGACGAGGTTGTAGATCGGCTGGCCGCCCACGGTGGTGGACTGCGCGTTCCACTGGTTGAGCCCCACGGTGAGGGGGTACCAGCGGGAGTCGCTCAGCATGATCAGGGGCAGGAAGTAGTTGTTCCAGGTGGCGACGATCGAGAACAGCAGCACCGTGATGAGGCCGGGCGACAGGAGCCGCAGGCTGATCGTGAAGAAGGTGCGGATCTCGCTCGACCCGTCGATACGGGCGGCCTCGAGGATCTCCTCGGGCACCGAGTCGACCGCGTAGGTCCAGATGAGGTACAGCCCGAAGGGGCTGATGAGCGACGGCAGGATGATCGCCCACGGGGTGTTCGTGAGGCCCATCTGGCTGAACAGCAGGAAGGTCGGCACCGCGAGGGCCGTGCCGGGGATCGCGACGGCGCCGAGCACCACCGCGAACACGATCTTCTTGCCGGGGAAGTCGAACTTCGCCAGGCCGTAGCCCGCGAGGGTCGCGAGCAGCGTGGCGCCGCCCGCTCCGACGACCACGTAGATCAGCGTGTTGCCGAGCCAGCGGACGAACTCGCCGTTGCCGTAGGTCAGCACGCCCTGGATGTTGTCCCACAGCGCGAAGTCGCCCGAGAACCAGAGGCCGAACGAGCTGAACAGCGCGTCCTGCGTCTTGGTCGAGTTGACCAGGAGCCAGAACAGCGGGAGCACGGAGTAGATGAGCAGCAGCGCCATGACGAGCGTGAGCACGATGCTGCGGCGCTCGCGCGGAGCGCCGGCGCTCTTGCGGCGCTTCGGGGTGCGCTCCGCCGGGGCGTCGCGGACGGGCGTGCCGGCGTCGGGCGCGGCGAGGGGGGTTCCGGTGAGGGTCGACACGGTCAGCTGTCCTTCCGGGTGCCGACGAGCTGCACCACGTAGGCGACCACCATCGTCAGGACGCCCATGATGATCGCGATGGCGGCGGAGTAGTTGAACTGCTGTCCCGCGAAGGACAGGTTGTACGCGTACATGTTCGGGGTGAAGTACGAGCTGATCGCGTTCGGCGCCAGCGTCTGCAGGATGTTCGGCTCGTTGAAGAGCTGGAAGCTGCCGATGATGGAGAAGATCACGCCGATGACGAGCGCGCCGCGGATGGCGGGGAGCTTGATGCCGGTGATGATGCGGAACGGGCCCGCGCCGTCGAGCTCGGCGGCCTCGTAGAGGTCGGGCGAGATGACGCGGAGGGCCGCGTAGAACAGCAGCATGTTGTAGCCGACGAACTCCCACGTGACGATGTTGCCGATCGACGCGAGGATCCAGCTCTGCGAGAGCAGGTCGGGGAGGTCCCAGCCGGTGGCCTGCTCGACGTTGCCGACGAGGCCGAAGCGGTTGCCGTAGATGAAGCCCCACATGAGCGCCGCGACGACCGCGGGGACGGCGTAGGGCAGGAAGATCGAGATGCGGAAGAACGCCGTGAAGTGCAGCCGGGCCGAGTCGAGCGCGAGGGCCGCGAACAGGGCGATGAAGAGCATGATCGGCACCTGCACGACGAGGAACAGGGCGACGCGGCCGAGCGCGTCCCAGAAGTTCGGGTCGTTGAGCGCCTGCGTGTAGTTCGCGATGCCGACGAACGAGTTGCCGCCGATCATCCGCTCCTGGAACAGGCTGAGGTAGATCGAGTAGCCGACGGGCGCGATGAGGACGACGAGGAAGACCACGAGGAACGGGGCGACGAAGCCCAGTCCGGTCCAGCGTCGCTTGTCGCGTCGCATCGGGGGACCGCTCGGGCGGGCCGCGTCGGGCGCCTTCGGCCGGGTGGCCGAGGTCGACATCGTCGTCATGTTGTTCCACTTCGTCGGGGGATCTCCGCGCATCCAGCCCCCGGGGGAGGGCCGTCACCCCTTTCGGGGCGATTGGGTGTTTGCGCAAACATCTGTGATGCTCGCAACCATGACATCTCCACCGTCGGCCGTCAAGTCGGGTGGCCGGCGCACGCCCGGCGGCCGCACCGTGTCGATGGCCGACGTCGCCGCGCACGCCGGGGTGTCGGCCCAGACGGTGTCCCGGGTGTCCAACGGGGCGCAGAACGTGGAGGCCTCGACCCGGCAGCGGGTGATGGACGCGATGGCCGAGCTCGGCTACCGGCCGAACAGCGCCGCGCGGGCGCTGAAGACCGGGCGCTTCCGCAGCATCGGCATCATCATGTTCACGCTCTCCACCCTCGGCAACATGCGCACGCTCGACGCGATCGTCACGGCCGCGTCCGGCGCCGGGTACACGATCACGCTGATGCCGGTGCCGCATCCGACCGAGGGCGAGGTGGCCGGGGCGTTCAGCCGGCTGCAGGAGGAGGCGGTCGACGGGGTCGTCATCATCATCGAGGCGCACATGCTCGACCGGGCCGACGTGATCATCCCCGTGGGGCTGCCCGTCGTGATCATCGACTCCGACGCGGGCGACCCGTTCGTGGTGGTGGACACCGACCAGGAGCAGGGCACGCGGCTCGTGACGCAGCACCTGCTGGATCTCGGGCACACCGCGATCGTGCACGTCGCCGGCCCCTCCACCTCCTACTCGGCGGCCCGCCGCGCGGCCGAGTGGCGCGCGACCATGCTCGACGCCGGGCTCCAGCCGGAGGATCCCGCGCAGGGCGACTGGACCACGGCGTCGGGCTACCGCATCGGCAAGGAGCTCGGGCAGCGCGCCGACATCACGGGCATCGTCGCCGCGAACGACCAGATGGCGCTCGGGATCATGCACGCGCTGCACGAGCTCGGCCGCGAGGTGCCGGGCGACATCAGCGTGGTCGGCTTCGACGACACCGAGGAGTCGAGCTCGTTCTGGCCGCCGCTCACGACCGTGCACCAGGACTTCACCGAGATCGGCCGCCGCTCGATGCAGGTGCTGCTCGAGATGCTCGACGGCCGCGAGCCCTCGGGCGACCGCATCGTGCCGACGCGGCTCGTGGTGCGCGAGAGCGCGGCGGCGCCGCGGGGCGACGCGCGCTGATCCGCCGCCCGCCCGCGGCCGTTTCGATGCGGCCGCCGCGGGGAACGGGGTGGGGGACCCGCCCGCCCGAACTGGAGGCCGCCCCGTGCCCGTCGTCGCCCCGCTCCACGAGACATTCCCCGACGTCCGCTCCATCGCCGTGCTGCGCGGCGGCGGGCTCGGCGACCTGATCTTCGCGCTGCCCGCGATGGCGGCGCTCAAGGCCGCGTACCCGGGGGCGCGGATCACGCTGCTCGGCACGCCGCTGCACCGCGCGCTCCTCGCCGGTCGGCCGGGCGGGCCCGACGAGATCGAGGTGCTGCCGGTCGCGCACGGCGTGCGGGACGTGCCCGGCACGGATCCGGACCCGGCGGAGATCGAGGCGTTCGCGGCCCGGATGCGCGCGCGCCGCTTCGACCTCGCCATGCAGGTGCACGGGGGCGGCCGCAACTCCAACCCGTTCCTGCTGCGGCTCGGCGCCCGGCACACCGTGGGCACCGCGACCGACGACGCCGAGCGGCTCGAGCGCGTGATCCCGTACGTCTACTACCAGCACGAGGTGCTGCGCGGGCTCGAGGTCGCGGGGCTCGCGGGGGCGCCCGTCGCCGACCTGGAGCCGGTCGTCGAGGTGACCGACGCCGAGCGGGCGGCCGCGTCCGAGCACGTGACGGGCGCGCCGGGCGGGCTCGTCGTGATCCACCCGGGCGCCACCGACCCGCGCCGCCGGTGGCCCGTCGAGTCGTTCGCGGAGGTCGCGCGCCAGGCCGCCGCGGACGACGCGCAGGTGGTCGTCGTGGGCGACGCGACCGACGCCGCGGACGCCGAGCGCATCGTGGCGCTCGGCCGGGAGGGACTGTCCGCGGAGCAGGCCGGGCGGATCACCTCGCTCGCCGACGCGCTCACCCTCGGCGAGCTCGCCGGCCTCTTCACGCACGCCGACGTGGTGCTCGGCAACGACAGCGGCCCGCGCCACCTCGCGCAGGCCGTCGGCGCGCGCACCGTCGGCGTCTTCTGGTTCGGCAACGTGATCAACGCGGCGGCGTTCGGGCGCACGCGGCACCGGATCCACATCGGCTGGACCACGCGCTGCCCCGTCTGCGGCGTCGACGTGACCCAGGTCGGCTGGACCGCCGAGCGCTGCGCGCACGACCCGTCGCACGTCGCCGGGGTGCGCGTGGAGGACGTGCACGCGGACGTGCAGCAGCTGCGGCGGGCGTCGCTCGGGGAGCGCGTCGGCGCCTGAAGATCGGGCTCCGTCGTCGGCGAGAGGCACCATGGCCGACGTCGCTGAACGCAGGCTCTCGGCGAGCCTTGCGAAGACGGTGCCCTCGACGACACAGGATGCTGCACCTGCCGCCGCAGGGCTATCTCCTGTCTTCGGGAGGTTCTCCTGTCACAGGCGTGCGTCCGGCGCGTTCCAGGGCGTTCATCACGTCAGCATCTGCGAGATCGGCAGCCGCCGCATCATCTGCGCGTCGGTGATCGTCGAACTCCGCGTAGCGCTGGGCCGTCACGCGGGCTGCTGCGTCGGCGGAGACGGTGCCAGGTCCGGTCAGGATGTTGCGCTCGTCGAATAGGAGGAAGCCATCCGTCCGCGCGACCCAATCGCCCATGGACGTCGTCATCCGGCGTCGGGCCCGGTCCTCAGCGAAGTCGAGGAATCTCGTGGTGAGCAAGTTCAACGCGCTCAGCTCGTCCGCGGTGAGGTAGTTCTTCGACGTCGTCACGTCCCCCTTCCGGACACGCTCACCCTTCCAGCTGGTGAGGCCCATGTTCTCCGCTTCGGGGTCAGAGCGCGCGACGACGAGCTCAGCTGCAGTGAGACCAGTCACGGCGAACAGCAGCTTGTTCTGGATGGTCGCGAAGAACTCCTTGGCGGCGGCGTTCCCCGGGGCGTAGTCGACACTGCTCGCCGCGAAGATGTCGCGGATCTTCTGGTAGAAGCGCTTCTCGGACGAACGGATGTCCCGGATGCGTTCGAGGAGCTCGTCGAAGTAGTCGACTCCGGCAGGATCCTTGAGGCGTTCGTCCTGCATCGCGAATCCCTTGACGAGGTATTCGCGCAACACGGTGGTCGCCCACTGTCGGAACTGCACACCCCTGTCTGTCGTGACGCGATAGCCGATGGCGAGGATCATCTCCAAGTCGTAGACGGTCATCTCCCGCCTCACATCACGATTTCCCTCCCGGCGAACAATTAACTCAGAGTTAATTGTTGCCTCGGTGACTTCTCCGTCGTCGAGAATCCGACGGATGATCTGCGCGATGTTGACGACGGATGTCCCGTACAGCTCCGCGAGCTGAGACTGCGTGAGCCACACCGTCCCGTCGACGGCATGGAGCTGCACCTGTGCTCCGCCGGGCTCCGTGTACAGGATGAACCGACCCGTGCCTTCGATCATGCAGTGCTCCATCCCGTGGCCGATCGCCCGCGTGCCGCTCGACTTCGGACGACCCTATTCGAGGCCGGCGACATCCTGTGGGCGCGGCGGCGCGGCGGTGCCGTATCGCGCTGAGGAGCGGGCTGTCGAGCCTCCAGCATGTGCCAGGTGAGGGATGTCAGCCGCACTCCCGGGAGATGAGCTTCCGGCGCTCAGCCCGCCGCGTCCAGCCGCGCCGTCGCGTGCGGCGTCGTCGCGATGGCCGCGTTCCGGAGCGACTCCGTGCCCGCGTCGAGATAGCCGTACGTCTTCTCGTGCGCGGCGAACTCGGCGGCGCGCTGGGCCGGATCGCGGATGGTCGTCCAGGCGCGCGAGTCCGGGTCGTCGTTCCAGGACGAGTGCAGGACAGGGGCGTGCGTGGTGACGGGGAGGAGGCCGCGCGCGGGATCCCCGTCGACGGAGATGACGGTGGCACCGAAGCCGGGCGCGCGCGGATCCTGCCGCGAGAGCCGCCCCCACACGGCCTCGTCGTCGTCCGCAGCCTCGCCCGCGTAGACGTGGCGGGCGTGCAGCTGGCGCGCGTCCTCGATGCCGTCCTCGACGCCGGCCGAGCCGAGCATGACGAAGGAGTCGACGCCGAGGTCGCGGGCGGCGAGGGCGTCGGCGGCCATGGTGGATCCGTACGAGTGCGCGATGACGTTCACGCTCGCGAGGTCGCCGCCGTGCCTCGCTGCCTGCAGGCCGGCGATCTCGCTCGCGAGCAGCGGGGCGCCGCGCTCCGCGTAGTCGCCGAGCGTCGCGTCGACCCCAGGCGGCGGCGTGCGGTAGCCGATCCACGCGACCACGGCGTGCGCGGTCGGAGCGCCGACCGACGCCTGCGCGTCGAACACGTTCTGCGCGGTCTCGGTCCAGAGCTGCATGTCGTCGGTATAGGTGCCCATGCCCGGCACCGTGAAGGTGACCTGGCGGGCCGTGTCGAGGTCGCCGACCGCGATGGCGGCGAGCGGCGGATCCCGGTGGCTCAGCGACACGAGCCAGCGCCGCGGCTCGGCGTGCCCGCCCGCGCGGGCCTCGGGCTTGAGCGCGTCGCGGATCGCCGTGAGGGCGGTGAGCCGGTCGCGCGCGTCGGCGTCGTCGGGGTGGGCGGCGACCGCCTCCCGCTCCGTGCGCAGCTCGGCGCGCAGCTGGCGTCGGTTGGCGGCGTCGCGCGAGGCGTAGTCGACGCCGTCGAGGTTGCCGACGAGCGCGGGCGAGCTCCGGATCAGCGCGCGCTGGTGCTTCCGGTCCTTGGCGGCCCACCACGAGACGACGCGCGCGGGCGACGCATCCATCACCTGCAGCTCGAGGGCCGGGTGCGCCTGGATCATCCGCTGGGCTTGCGCCTGGGTGAGGGCGGCGTAGCGGTCGAGCTGGGCGAAGCCTCCCTCGACGCCGGATCCGGGTGGGGCCGGCAGGATCACGAGGCCGACGAGCACGGCGGCGAGGGCCAGCGCCGTCTCGCGCCGCCGGTGGGCTCGGGTCACCACCGCCTCCTCATCGCGTGCGCCGCCGTCGGGTCGGACGGGCGCAGATCAGATCGTAGGCCGCGCTCTCCTCGTGACGCCCATGCGCCGGCTGGGCGGCGACTGTGCGCCGCCCGGTCGCGCGGGATCAGCCCCGCCGGAGGGCGAGCGCCTCGCGGAGGGCTGTGGCGGAGGCGGCGGAGCTGTCGATGCGCCAGTCCGCCTCCTTCTGGAAGTCGAACCACACGAAGCCGAGCACGTCGGGCTGGGCCTGCAGGTACGCGACGAGGTCCTTGTCCCACGCGGCCTTGGATCCGCCCGTCTCGCTCGAGGCGACCTCGCCGATGATGAGCGGCTTCCCGGGCGCGACGGCGCGCAGCTGCGCGATGCCGGGACCGAAGAGGTCGGCCGGCGCGGTCCAGCGCTGGCCGGCGACGGCGCCCCAGTTGTAGCCGTCGAGCGCGACGACGTCGACCTGGTCGGCACCGGGGTAGAGGGAGGCGAGGTCGGTGGATCCCGGGTACGGCACGTTCGGGCTCCACACCCACTTCACGTTCGTGGCGCCCTGCGCGACCACGAGGTCGTGCACGTGCTTCCACGCTTGGACGTAGGAGCCGGATGCGTTGCCGTTGACGCCGTCCGACCACGGGTACCAGTTGCCGTTCATCTCGTGTCCGTAGCGGAGGTAGACGGTCTTGCCGTACTTCGCGAGGTCGGTGCCCCACGAGCGGATGTACGCGTCCTGGTCGCCCGCGATGATGCGCGCGTTCGTGTACGCGGCCTGGTCGACGCCCGCGCCGCCCTGCCAGGGCTCCCACGTGATGAGGCTGTCGGCACCGCGCGCGGCGACGCTCTGGAGCCCGGCGATGGGCGCCGGGTGCGTGAAGTCGACGTGGCTCATCACGATGGACGGGCTCTCGCCGAGGGTCGCCGACGCGGCGTCGAGCTCGCCGTTCGCCGTGGGGCCGCCGGGGGTCGAGAGGCCGAGGCGCAGGCGGGCGGAGCTGATGGCGGGGGCGGTGGATGCGGCCGGTGCGGTCGAGGAGGTCGCCGGGGCCGGAGCGGCGGAGGACGTGGGCGCGCTCGTGGGAGCGGGGGCCGGCGTCGGGGCCGGCGCGGTCGTGGGTGCCGGAGCGGACGTGCCCAGGCGTGAGGATCCGCTCGACTTCGCCGTCGTGACGGTGAAGGCGGCCCCGGCCGAGCGGGTGCCGGCCGTCGCGGTGATCCGGATGGTGGAGAGCGAGGTGCGGGGGATCGTGACCGCGGCCGTGAACCCGCCCGTGGCGGTGGTCGTGATTCGCTTCGTGGTCGACCCGACCGCGACGACCGCGGCCTTCTTCGCGGCGAAGCCCGTGCCGGTGACCGTCACGGGCGTGCCGACCGGGCCGGAGGCGACGGAGAGCACGATCGCGGCGGGTGCCGAGGGCACGGCCTGCGTCGAGGCGGCGCGGGCGGCGGTCGCCGGTGCGACGAGCACCGTGGCCGTCACGACCGCGGGTGCGACGGCGGTGACGACGGCGCATTTGAGACGGCGGCGAGTGGGCATGGCGGTAGGGTCCTTCCCCCGATGGATGCATGCGAGCGTATGTTCTTCGGTGCGACCCGTCCACCGGATGTCCGCCGAGCGACGGGATCCGATGGCGGGGGTTGAGCGGCTATCAGACGCGACGGGCGGCGAGCGCGTCGCGGAGGGCGGTGGCGGACGACGCGGAGCTGCCGATGCGCCAGTCCGCCTCCTTGTCCATGTCGAACCAGACGAAGGCGACGACGTCCGGCTGGGCCTGCAGGAACGCGACGAGGTCGGTGTCCCACTCGGCCTTGGATCCGCCGACCTCGGACGACGCGGTCTCCGCGATGATGATCGGCTTGCCCGGCGCGACGGCGCGCAGCCGCTCGAGCCCGAAGCCGAACAGGTCGCTCGGCGCGGTCCAGCGCTGGCCCGCGACGGAGCCCCAGTTGTAGCCGTCGAGCCCGACGACGTCGACGTAGCCGGCGCCCGGGTAGAGGCCCGCGAGGGCGGTGGATCCGGTGTACGGCACGTTCGGCGTCCACACCCAGCGGACGTTGGTCGCGCCCTGGGCGACGACGGCGTCGTGCACGTGACGCCAGGCGGCGGCGTAGGAGCCCGGCGCGTTGCCGTTGACCCCGTCGGCCCACGGGTACCAGTCGCCGTTCATCTCGTGCGCGTAGCGGAGGGAGACGGGACCGCCCCACTTCGCCAGGGCGGTGCCCCACTCCCGGATGTAGGCGTCGTGGTCGCCCGCGGCGATGCTCGCGTTCGTGAACGCGGGCTGGTCCACGCCCGCTCCGGCCTTCCACGGCTCCCAGGTGAGGAGGCTCTCGGCGCCGCGGGCGCGGACCTGGTCGAGGGCCTGGATGGGTGGCGCCTGCGTGAAGTCGGCGTAGGAGAGCACGATGCTCGGGGCCTCGCCGACCTGCTGGGCGACGGCGTCGAGCTCGCCGCCGGCGGTGGGACCGCCGGGGGTCGCGACGCCGAATCGGAGCCGGGCGTCGGAGACGGTCGGAGCGGCGCTCGCGACGGTGGGGGCCTGGCCGGTGGCGGCGGTGGCCGGGGATGCTGCGGTGAGGATCCCGGCGGTGAGGGCGAGACCCAGGATGAGGGTGGTGGCGGTGCGGATGGTGCGGGGGTGGTGCGTCATTTTGTCCAGTTTTCTGCGGATGTCCGCTCCCTGGAAGCTATCCCGCGCTTCCCTGGGATCCCCGGCCGATGTCCGTCCACGGCCGGACGGTCAGGTGATGGGCGGGTGGGGGTCGACGCGACGCTCGGGGCGTCGGTGCCTGTCTCCGTGGGAATGTGGACGCACCCGACCCGAGGAGCGCGCATGGCCATGTACCCGTACGAGTCGCAGTGGGGCGACCTCGCCTGCAACGCGGCGGTCGTCGAGCGCGGTGAGAGCCCGACCGGGTTCTTCGACTGGCGGGTGGAGGGGTATCCGTCGGCGGAGGAGTACGAGTTCTGGTCGCGGCACGTGTGCGGGCTCGCGGGGCTGCGGTCGGTGCTGCGCGCGTGGATCCCGGCGGCCGGCGACCTCGGCATGCACGAGCTGATCACGCGGGCCGTCGCCCGCGGAGCCCTCACCCGCGACGGCGACGAGGTCGGCGGCCTGTACTACCGGCCGTTCACGGAGTGGGTGCGCGACGACTTCGTGATCGAGGCGGTCGTGCATCCGCGGATCCCCGTGCCCGAGCTGCTCGCCGAGGTGGGCGAGGGGCGGGTGGTGCTCGCGTCGGTGTCGTCGGAGATCCGCTACCCGGAGCGGCCGGCGACGAGGCGCGGCGGGCACCTCGTGCTGGTCCACGCGTTCGACGGGGAGACGGCGACGTTCCACAATCCGTCGGGCGTCGGATCCACGGCGGCGGATGCCCGGCTCGGGGTGGCGGAGTTCGCGCGGTTCTCAGGCTTGCGCGGCGTGACGCTGGTGCGGCCGGGCTGAGGCGGGGGCGCAAGGCCCTTCCGCGGGGGTGGGGTCGCGGATAGCGTCGGGGGATCGACGGGCGCAGTGCGTGCCCGGATCAGGGGGATCCGATGAGCGACCAGCAGACCGTCCGCCGCCCGAGCGTCGCCGGGCCCGTTCCGACCAGGCCGCCGTACGACGCGCGGCTGGCCACCGTCCTGCTCGTGGTCGAGTGGGTGCTCGGCTTCGCGGGGCTCGTCGCCATGGTGCTCGTGAGCTGGCTGCCGGATCGCTGCGGGGTCTCGGGCGCCTGCGACATCGCCCTCGAGACGGACGCCTCGCGACTCTGGGTCGTCGGGACCATCGCGGTGCTCGTGCTGTCGACCGTCGCCACCGTCGTCTGCCGCACCCGACGCGTGCCGGCCGCGTGGGCGCCGGTCGCGGGCATCGCGCTCATCCTCGCGATCAACGTCGCGGTGCAGATCATGACCGGCATCGCTCTGCGCTGACCCTCGAGAGCACACGAGCCCGGCCCCGCGTGATGCTGGGCCGGGCTATTGCTTTCGATCGAGGGCGTGCGTCGGTGAAGGTCTCCGCGCGACGTCGCGTCCACGTGGTCACTTCGCGCGCCCCGGGCGTCAGTCGATATCAGGATCACGAGGCAAATGCAATGATCTCTAATTCTGTTAGCAGAGAAATTCGATTGGCCGATAGCTTTGCCTCGGAGGCCGCTTCTCCAAGGGGGAGATTGCGGCTACGCACTGCTGGCCTGTCGATGAACGAGGCGAACCAGAATGCTTGTGCTGCAATCAAGGTCAAAGAGGCATCGGGGTTTGTGTCAGATTCTGGTAGTACTGATGCGTGGTAACTGGGTGCGGCGCCTGAGGGTCGACCGGGGGCGTCCTTGCCTAGCGATAAGTTATTTTGCTGATCGGAGGCAGCGGTGTCCACGGTGTGTGGTTTGAATCAATATTTTTACGAGGAGGGGTGGGTGCGTGGTCTTTTCAATTAGCATCGCGAGGCGGCCTGCGCGGAGACTTGCGGGTCTACTCTTGATTGCCAGTGTCGTAGGGGCTCTGGCACTGTCGGGAGCCTCTCCCGCGATCGCCAGCGAGTCGGACCAGCGATGCGGCGTGTCCACTTTGATTGCAGTTCGTGGTTCGTACGACGGTCAAGCCGGCAGCGGGACAGGGGCGACGCCGTATGTATATGCTCACGGCACGGGAGGACAAGGTGACATGATGGCAGGATTGATAACTGCGTTCGCCGTCGAGCAGAACATTCCCGTATATATCGAGGCGCTCAGGTATCCAGCGGTCATCTATCCCGATCTGACCAATGATGGGTACATCGAGAGCGAGAGGGATGGCGTCATCGCCCTCCGCGGCGAGATAAACTCGTTGGCTACCGACTGTCCTGACACGACCATACAGTTGGCTGGATACTCGCAAGGCGCCCATATAATCGGTGACGTGTTGTCTGATCGCACTCAACTTTCCGTCGTTGCAAGGCAAAATCTTGACGGCGTCGTTCTCTTCGGAGATCCGGCCTACAGGGCTGGGGAACCGTGGGATGACTCGGCGAACGGGGACGGCAACGGGCGCTTCGCAAGAGGAAAAGGTGAACTGAACGCCTGGGACAGGACTTCCACGACGAGCGCCACGCCAGTGACGATGATCCATTCCTGGTGCGTCCCCGACGACTTGTTCTGTCAGTCGGGGACCTCGGCAACCGCCCATCAGTCGTACGGGAACGCCTCGACGCAACTGGATGCCTTTGAGTTCCTTCGCAGCTTCTTGACCACTGCGGATTAGCGCTGGAGCTCCGAGGCTCACGCGGCGAGGGCCAAGGTCACGACGGCCTATAGAACCGGAACGAAGGATTTATCAATGATGGCATCCAACGATGCAAAGGCGCGCGCGCGGCCGTACGGGTCGACTGTTCTGCTGCTCGTCGCGGAACTCGTTGTTGCAACAATTGCCTACATCAACAACATCGCTTTCAGCGGACTGCTCGGTGTCTGTGGGTACAACGATCCGGATTGTGATTACGGGCTAGCGGACTTCGGATACAGGTTCGGTGCATTAGGCATTGCCTCGGTTGCCGTGCTCAGCACAGTGGTGACGGTCTTTTTCATCGCTCGACGGCAGCCCAGTCGGCGGATCCCGATCGCGGGGATGATCCTCACCATCGGTGTCGCCGTCGCCGCGCTTGTGATGACGGGCGTGTCCATCGGTTGAGCGACGAGACGAGCCCGGCCCCGCGCGATGCGGGGGCGGGCTCGTCTCATGCGCGCAGGGCGCAGGGTGCGCGGATCAGCCGCGACTCACGGCCAGCTGTCCTCCAGCTCGTGGGTGATGACGAGCTCGCGGATCTCGCAGCCGCGGGGCTGGCCGAGGATGAACATCACCGAGTCGGCGACGGCGGCCGGGTCGTTGAGGTTCGCGTCGGAGCCGGGCTTGTACTTCGGGTCGCGGTCGTCGAAGAAGTGCGTCTTCATGCCGGAGGGGATCAGCGTGGTGACGCCGACCTCGCCCTTCGTCTCGGCGGCGAGTGCGCGCGTGAAGCCGAGCACGCCGAACTTGGAGGCGCAGTAGGCGGTCGCGTCGGAGACGGCCTTGATGGCGAGCGACGACGCGACGGTGACGACGCGGCCGTGCGACTCGGTGAGGAACGGCAGCGCCGCGCGGACGACGGCTACCGTGCCCATGAGGTTCACGCCGATGACCTTCTCCCACTCGGTGGGGGCGACGTCGACGAGGCGGCCGCAGCGGTCGATGCCCGCGGCGGTGACGACGGCATCCAGCCCGCCGTGCGCCTGCGCGATCTCGGCGACGAGCGCCTCGGTGGCGCGGGTGTCGGAGACGTCGATGCGGTGGGCCTCCATGCCGGTGACGCTCGAGGTGTCGAGGTCGAGCACGATGGGCTCGCCGCCGGCCGCGAGGACCGCCTGCGCGACCGCGGCGCCGAGCCCGGACGCGCCTCCGGTGATGAGGACGCGGCCGGTGCTGGGGCGGGGGGAGTCGGTCATGGGTGTTCCTTCCGTGGTGCGGATCGCGCCTGGTGGGCGCGGTGGTTCAGGGGAGTGGTGCGGATCGGGGGCTCAGCCGACGCGCGCGAGGGCGCCGGCGAGCTTCGTGGTGGAGCGGCCTGGGTGGTACGGGACGGTCACGGCCTGGCCGCCCCACTCGGCGATGACCGCCGACTCGGGGAGGTCCTCGGCGCGGTAGTCGCCGCCCTTGACCCAGAGGTCGGGCTTGATGGAGCGGAGCGCCTCCTCGGGGGTGTCCTCCGAGAAGAGCACCACCGCATCCACGACGCCGAGCGACATCAGCAGGTCGACGCGGTCCTCCTCGGTCATGATCGGCCGCTCGGGTCCCTTGAGGCGGCGCACCGAGTCGTCCGAGTTGAGGAGCACGACCAGGCAGTCGCCGAGCGCGCGGGCCGCGGCGAGGGTGCGGGCGTGGCCGGCGTGCACGAGGTCGAAGCAGCCGCCGGTCGCGACGACGGTGCCGCCGGAGGCGCGGGTCGCGCGCACCACCTGGAGGGCGCTCGCCGCGTGGCCGCCGATGGGGCGCGCGGCTGGCGGGCCCACGAGGGTCGCGACGCCGCCCGCGTCCACGTACTCGGCGGCCGAGGCGACGGCGTCGCGCACGGCGTCCTCGACGGGGGATCCCGCGGCCAGCGCGGCGAGGGCCGTGGCAGCGAGCCGGTCTCCCGCGCCGCACGGATCGCCCGTCGCGACGAGCGGGGCGGGGACGACGACGGGCATGGATCCGCCGGCCGAGCCCTCCGAGCCCGAGCCCGAGCCCGACACGGGCGCCGACACGAGCAGGGCGCCGCGCTCGCTCATGGTGACGGAGACCGTGCGGACGCCCCACCGCTCGAGCAGGAGACGGGCGGCGTCAGCGGCCGCGGCGACGTCACGCCCGGCGACGCCGGAGAACGCGCGTGCCTCGGCGAGGTTCGGGGTGGCGAGCGCCGTGTTCGGGACGGGCGGCTCGCCCGCGGGGTGCGGATCCCACACGAGCGGCACCACGGCGGCGCGCGCGTCGAGGGCGGCGCGGAGGCGCGGATCGCGCGTGACGCCGCGGCCGTAGTCGGCGACCACGATGGCGTCGGCCGTGGCGATCGCGTCGAGCATCTCGTCGGTCGCGGCGGGGGTGGGCGGCGGCGCGCAGCCCTCGTCGATGCGGGCGATGGCGTGGCCGTCGGCGCGGACGCGGGTCTTCACGGGCGTGGGCGCGCCGGACGGGCCGGCGACCACCTCGATCCGCTGCAGGCACTCGCGGAGGGTCGCGGAGTGGCGGTCGTCGGAGAGCACGGTGACGAGGCGCACGTCGTGGCCGTCGCGCGCGAGCATCGTGGCGACGAGGCCGGCGCCGCCCGCGCGGGGCAGCGACTCCTCGACCTCGATCACCGGCACGGGCGCGTCGGGGCTGAGGCGGTGGGCGGCGCCGGTCATGTCGACGTCGAGGAGCACGTCGCCGACCACGACGAACCTCATGCGGGCACCTCGGCGGGCTCGGCCGTGGTGGACGCGGGCGCGACCGTCGCGGGGATCGACGCGGACGCGGCCCCCGACACCGGAGCAGGGGCGGCCGACGCGCGCGCCGCCGCCCGGTCGTTCGCCTGCAGGCGGCTCTCGAACGAGCGGCAGATCGCGTGCACGGCGACGAGCTGCGCCTCCTGCACGTTGGCCGACGGCCCGTCGAGCGCTATGTGCTCGTCGCACGCCTCCACCAGCGGGTTCGGTCCCGGTCCCGTCATCGCCCAGGTCGTCGCCCCGGCGGCGCGCGCGGCGGCCGCGGCCCGGAGCAGGTTCTGGCTGCGCCCGCTCGTGGAGAGCAGAACCACGATGTCGCCGGATCTCGCGTGCGCGTGCACCTGCCGGGCGAACACCTCGTCGAAGCCGTAGTCGTTGCCGATGGCCGTGACCGCGGACGACTCGGAGTGCAGCGCGATGGCCGAGAACGGGCGGCGATCGCCGTCGAACCGGCCCACCAGCTCGCTCGTGAGGTGCTGGGCCTCGGCCGCGGATCCGCCGTTGCCCGCCGCGAGCAGGCGCGCGCCGTGGCTCATGCGGTCGGCCATCTCGCGGCCCCACGCGGTGAGGCGCGGCGCGTGCGTGCGGAGGTCGGCGAGCACCGGGGCGAGCGCGTCGAGGTGGGCGTCGACCACGGTCGGGTCGGCGGGGAGCGCGTCGGGTGCGGCCGCCTGGATCGCGGCGCGGTAGGCGTCGGCGGTGCGCGCGGCGACGGTCGACCACGCGTAGCCGTGCTCCATGCGGTCGCGGCCGGCGCGGCCGAGGCGTCGGCGGCGCGCGGGATCCGCGAGGAGCTCCCCGAGGGCGTCCGCGATGGCGGCGGGGTCGCGCGGCGGCACGAGGATCCCCGTCACGCCGTCGACCACGCTGTCGGTGAGGCCGCCGACGGCCGACGCGACCACGGGCACGCCGGAGGCCATCGCCTCGAGCGGCACGATGCCGAACGGCTCGTACCAGGGCGCGCACACCACGACGTCCGCGGTGCGCATCACGGCGGGCATGTCGGCCTGGGAGACACGGCCGTGGAGGCGCACGCGGTCGGCGACCCCGGCGGCGCGCGCGGCGTCCATCAGGCGGCGGGCCTCGGCGTCCTCGCCCGCGTCGGCGGCGTCGCCGGATCCGCCGACGATGACCAGCTCGACGTCGCGGCGGCCGCGGCGGGCGAGGATCCCGAGGGCCTCGATCGCGAGGTCGACGCCCTTGCGCGGCACCAGGCGGCCGACGACCATGACGCGCATCGGGTGCGTCGGGTCGGCGTCCGCGGCGTCGTCGTACGCCCGCGGCGTGAAGTGCCCGATGTCGACGCCGCACGGGATCACGGTGATGCGGGCCGCGTCGACGCCCGCGCGCACGAGCTCCGCGGCCTCGTCGGAGCAGGTCGCGATGACCGCATCGGCACGGCGGCCGACGCCCGGCTCGAGCTCGGCGCGCGCGGCGGGGCTCGTGTCCTCGGCGCCGAGGTGGCGGCGCTTCACGGATCCGAGCGCGTGGAAGGTGTGCAGCACGGGCGGGGCCGCGGCGGCGCCGACCGGGGAGGACGCGAGCCGCGCGGCAGCGTCGAGCGCGGCGACCCCGGACATCCAGAAGTGGCTGTGCACCACGTCGGGTCGGGCGGTGCGCCAGTCGGCGAGGAGGCCGTCGGCGAGCTCGCCCATGTGCGGAAGCAGCTCGTCCTTGGGGACCGCGCGGGCGGGTCCGGCGTCGAGGTGCACGACCTCCACGCCGGGCGCGAACGCGACGCGGGCGGGCAGCGCCGCGTCGTCCCGGCGCGTGTAGACGGTGACGGTGTGGCCCTCCTCCGCGAGCGCGGCCGACAGCGCGGCCACGTGCACGTTCTGGCCGCCGGCGTCCACGCCGCCGAGCGTCGCCAGCGGGCTGGCGTGCTCCGAGATCATCGCGATCCTCATCGTGTCGTCCTCTCGTCGAGCGGGTGGTGCGGGGAGTGCGTGGGGGCGGATGCGGCGGGCGCGCGCCGGGCGCGACGGCCAGCGGTCGCGTCCACGGCGTCGTGCAGCACGGCGTCCATGTCGCGCAGGAACCGGCCGAGCGAGTAGCGGGCGAGCGCGGCCTCGCGGGCGACGCGGCCGCGGCGGGCGGCCTCGTCGGCATCCGCGAGGAGCAGCCGGGCCACGCGCACGAGGTCGGCCGGGCCGGACGAGATCGCGCCCGCGTCCGGCGGCACCGCGCGCGACGCCTCGGTCGCGTCGAGCACGAGCACGGGCATCCCCATGTGCATGGCCTCGAGCAGGGACAGCCCGAGCGAGGTCCAGCGGTGCGGGTGGACGTAGGCGCGCAGGCGCGCGAGCTCGGGGTGCATGCGGGCCGTGGGCAGGTCGCCGCGCGGGACGATGCGCTCGCCGAGGTCCGGGAACGCACCCGGGAGCAGATCCGTCCCCATGCCGAACACCTCGACGGGCGCGACCGCCGCGAACGCTGGAAGGAGGTCGGTGCCGGTGATGCGGCCGCGGCGCACGGGCTCGTTGATCACCGCGCCGAACGACGCGACCTCGCCCGTGTAGAGCGCGCCGGGGTCGGGCACGCCGTGCTCGACGACCGTCGTGGGCGCGACGCCGGTGTCCCACATGAGCGCGTTGAAGCGCGTGACGTGGATCACCGGGATGTCGTCGCGGCCGGCCAGCGCGTGCACGGTCTCGGTCGGGGCGCCGCGCGGGGTGTTGTGCTCGAGGAAGACGGCGGGCACGTCGGATCCGAGGCGGCGGCCGAGCAGGCGCTCCGCCTCCTCGATCTCCGCGACGCGCTGGAGCAGGACGAGGTCGACGTCGGCGTCGTGCAGGGACGACGGATCCACCTCGCGCGCGCTCACGGGCCAGGCGCGGCCGCCACGGCCGAGGCCCCACGCGTCGCGCGCGGGCGTGGTGGGGAACAGGATCTCGTGGGTTCCGAGGACGAACGAGTCGGTCCAGCCGCCGTGGACGTGCCACATCAGGATCCTCATGCGGGCACCTCCGTGCGGCTCGTCGCCATGAGCCGCTCGACCGCGTCGGCGACCTCGGCGGGCGAGACGCCGGCGAGGCACGGGTGGCCGGGGATCGGGCAGTCGCGCGCGCGGCTCAGCTTGCAGGCCGCGTCCTGGTCGCCGAGCAGGATCACGGGCACGCGGTACGGCGCCCAGCGGATCGGCGGCACGACGGGCGAGAACAGGCTGACGACGGGGAGGCCCACCGCCGCGGCGAGGTGCGCCGGGCCGGTGTTGCCGCTCACGAGCACGGCCGCGCGGCGCATGAGCGCGCCCAGCCCGGCGAGGTCGGTGCGGCCGCCGAGGTCGAGGGCGGCGGATCCGGCGACGTGCGCCGTGAGGCCCCGCTCGTCGGGGCCGCCGGTGACGACCACGGGGATCCCGCGCTCCACGAGGAGCGCCACGGCGTCACGGTGCTGGTCGGCGGGATACGAGCGCGCGCCCACGGCGGCGCCCGGGTGCACGAGCGCGAACGGGCCGTCGGGGAGGAGCGCCGCGACGTCGGCGGGCAGCGACGCGTCGAGGACGGCGAGGCGCCCGTCGTCGTCGGCGGGCAGCGCGTGCCCGGCCGCGGCGGCGATCGCGAGGGCGCGCTCGGGCTCGGGCTGGTCCTCGTCGAGGTCCTCGCCGGGCTTGAGGCGCACGTCGAGGAGGGAGCCGGCGTAGTCGACGCTGGCGCCCGTGATCCGGCCGACGCCCGCGAGCCGCAGCAGCAGCGCGAGCGGCAGGGGCGACTGGTGGAAGGAGGTGAGGATGACGGCCTCGTCCGCGTCGACCTCGGCGAGGATCGCGTGCAGCGCGTCGACCGACGCGGCATCTGCGGCGGGCGCGGGGGAGGAGATCCAGGGCGCGTCCCACACGTGCACCGCGTGGACGCCGGGCAGCAGCCGGCCGGCCGACGCGCCGCGCGGACCGCAGAGCAGGTGCACCTCGACGCGCGGGTCGGCGGCGACGGCGCGCACCGCGGGCCCGGAGATGAGCACGTCGCCCACGGAGTCGAGCCGCACGACGAGCACGCGGCGGGGCGCGGGGTCGTGGATGAGGAGGTGCACGGCGTCGAGGATCGTCGGGGCCACCAGCTCCGCCTCGGCCACCTCCTCCTCGCGCGTCACGGGTGTGGGCACGAGCACGCCGCGCGCGCCCGCGGTCCGGGCGGCGCCCATGTCGGCCGCGATGTCGCCGACGACCGCGACGCGCGACGGATCCACGCCCCACGCCCGGCAGGCCTCGAGCACCATGCCCGGCTGCGGCTTCCGGCAGTCGCAGCCGTCCTCGGATCCGTGCGGGCACAGCAGCACGAGGTCGAACGCGCCGAGCAGCTCCTGCACGCGCGCGTTGACGGCGTCGGCCTGCGCGCGCGTGATGAGGCCGCGCGCGATGCCGGACTGGTTGGTCACCATCCCGACGCGCAGGCCCGCGGCCCGCACGGCGTCGACGGCCTCGCGGGCGCCGGGCATGAGCGTGACGAGGGCGGGATCCCCGTTGTACGGCACGTCGACGACGAGCGTCCCGTCCCGGTCGAACAGGACGGCCTCGAGGTCGATCCCGGGCGAGCGCATGATCGGCCCGTACCCGACTGCTCCTCCGGCCAAACCCCGCCCGGAGCACTTCTCCTCGGGGCGTCACGCTCGTCCGGTGCCGGGAGGAGCAGCGCCCCCGCGCGGGGAGCAGCAGCGCCCTGCGAGCGACGCTCCTCCATCGTCCCCGCTTGTAGTCATGGCACGTCGCTTCGACTCAACTGTGCAGGCAGCGCGCGGTTGGCAGTCTTTGCGACGTACGCATGCCCTACAGAGCAAGTGCGAAATGGGTTCAGGCGCGCCAAGGTTTGGTGATGGATATGAATACGCAGGTCTTTGCTTAGGATGCGACCTTGAATCGGTAACCTGCTTTGAGCTTCACGCCGGTGAGGCAGGCGACATCACTAATGGGTGCAAGATATGCGTGATGGCCAACGTGGTTCCGGAGGCCACGAGCGCGACGTACGACGCCAGCATCCACCGCTTGCGGGAAATGAGGGCATCCTCTAGCAGGCGGACCCACCTACGTTCGACCTCCAGTCGGTCGGTTTCTTTCTCGAGCGAAGCGGTTTTCCCGTTGATTGCCTCTTTAACTAGTTCCCGGCTTCCGTACTGAAGTACCAGGGACATTCCCGGTTCTCCATTTTCAAGAGTATTCGTCAGTAGTGCCACGACTCCTAGGAAGGCGCTCACTACCGCCATTGCAGTACAGAGCCCGCTCCATACGGGCACGGCTCCGACGTAAGAGGCGACCGATAAAGCGACTGCCAGCGAGATGACTATGCCCGCACGCGTATCCAGCGCCTTGGCTTCGTCCGTCAACT
The DNA here is from genome assembly GCF_021216655.1 of Clavibacter michiganensis. Lineage (NCBI taxonomy): Bacteria > Bacillati > Actinomycetota > Actinomycetes > Micrococcales > Microbacteriaceae > Clavibacter > Clavibacter michiganensis. Next base: position 2,001,546 of record NZ_CP080437.1, on the reverse strand, counting down.
GGCCGCGCAGGCTTTGCAGCAGGTCTAAGTATCCTTCAACTTCAACTTTAACTTCTGCATCGGTTGCGGGGCTCATCGTACGTGCCTTTCGTGGCACCATGCGTTTGAAGAAGTTGTGAATCGCCCGCACCTTTGACGAATATGTATCGGACATAGGACTCCTAGTCTTCGTCCTGGCCAAACGCGTCTAGTCGCGCGTTTCGGATTCAGCTAGCTCTGATGCTACTGCGAAAAATGGGTATCACGACTGGTTTTACGTCACTCTTCTCGTATTTTTAGCCCCCAAAATGCGGCACATTGATCCAGCGGGGGAGTCGCTGTAGCTGGCGATTGCACGGTTTTGCCCACGTGGAAGACGCATATGTTGCTACTTGCGTTAAAGATCTTTGTTGGTCACGTACACTCAGGCCTCCGCGATCCACCGCGACCGCGCCAGCAGCATCGGCATGAGCGGCGCGATCAGGAGCGCGCCCAACCCGCCGACCGCCATGTCGCCGATCGTGTCGGCGTACCCGGTGAGGATCTCCGGGTCCAGCCACGCCTGCCCCGCCCACTCGCCGAGCTCCCACAGCGCCGAGAGCGCGAGGCCCACCGTGAGGCTGAGGATCCCGAGGGGCAGCGGCCGCCGATCGACCACGACGCCCGCGCGGTCGGCCAGCAGGATCACGAGGGCGGCGAGGGCGGCTGTCGTGACGAGGTGCGCGGGGATGTCCCACCACGGCAGCGTCTCGTAGAGGTCGAGCCGGTTGCTCGCGGCGGAGACGAGCGTGGTGATCCCGATCGCGAGATCCATCGCGGGCCGCGCCCCGAGGAAACGCGGCGCGACGAGGCCGAGCAGCGCGAGCGCGAACATCGCCGACGTCGTCCCCGTCCACGCGAACACGGAGAAGAGGAACGTGGCGAGACCGATCACCCGCACGACGTCGGCGAGCACCGCCGTGATCCCGTGCGGCGGCTGCAGGAAGGCGCGCGCGGCGTCGGCGGCGAACATGGCGACGTCCTCGGGCGGGTGCGGCTCGTGCGTCGCCTCGGGGCCGTCGGGCGGGGCCGGCGTCGGCGGATCCGTCAGCACCGCACCACCGCCTGCAGCGCCTCGTGGTCGCTCGGCGCGCGCCCGCCGATGCGCGTGGTGTTGATGCCGACCCGCTCCACCTCGATGTCGGGCGTCACGAGCATCCAGTCGATGCGGCGGGTCGTGCGCTTCGGCGCCTTGTAGTTCGACCACGTGCCCCACTCGGGCGTGAGGCGCTCGCGGGCGGCGGGCCACGCGTCCACGAGCGCGCCGTGCTCGAGGAGCAGCCGGTGCGGCTCCGTGTCGACGCCCGCGTTGGTGTCGCCCGCGACGATCGTGGGCACCTGCACCTCGGCGACGATCCCGAGGATCATGCGCGCCGACTCCTCGCGCGAGCGCCGCGAGAGGTGGTCGAAGTGCGTGTTCACGTGGCGCAGCGGCAGGCCGGTCGCGCGATCCGTGAAGTCGGCGACCACCGCGATCCGCGGCACCATGTTGCCCCAGCTGCGGGATCCGGCGACCGCGGGCGTGTCCGACAGCGCGACCTGGCGCCAGCTCGTGAGCTCCAGTCGGCGCGTGTCGTAGAAGGTGGGGCAGCCCTCGCCGTGGCCGTCGGCGTTGCGGCCGTGCCCGATCCGCCGGTAGTGCCGCCCGAGCGCGTGCGACAGCGCGCGCCCCTGCGTGGGCATCGCCTCCTGCGTGCCGAGGAGCGCGGGCTGCTCACGCTGGAGCAGCTCGGCGATGAGCGGCTCGCGGTCGGCCCAGCGGTCGGGGCTGCCCGGCCGGTAGCGGCGGAACAGGCGCCGGATGTTGTACGTCATCACGTGCAGCTCGGGGGCGTCGACCGGGCCGACGAGCGCCCGTCCGTCCGTGAGGGTGCCGTCGGCGCTGAGGGTCATGGATCCATCGTCCCCCTGCGCGGCCGCGTCGACCGCGGCTGGCGGGGAACCGTCACGGGCGCGCTAGGCGCTCGCGGGATCCGGCGCCGCGTCGATGCGCGCGAGGAACTCGTGCAGGTCGTCCCGGATCCTGCCGAGCTCCGCGGCAGTCATGCCCGTGCGCTCGGCCACACGGGCGGGCACCTGCTCGGCCTGGCGGCGGAGCTCGCGGCCCGCGTCGGTGAGCGTGACGCGCACGACGCGCTCGTCCTCCACGCTGCGCGCGCGCTCCAGCAGGCCGGCCGACTGCAGGCGCTTCAGGAGCGGCGTGATGGTCGCGGGCTCGAGGGCCAGCGCGCCGCCGAGGTCGGAGATCGAGCGGCCGTCGCGCTCCCAGAGCGCGAGCATCACGAGGTACTGCGGATGCGTGAGGCCCAGCGGCTCGAGGATCGGCCGGTACAGCGCGACGACCGACCTCGCCGCCAGCACCGCCGCGAAGCAGAGCTGGCTCTCGAGCGCCAGGGGATCCGTGCGCGTCGCGCCCTCGTGTGCCATGCCAGCTCCTCGCCGCCTGCGGAATTACCGCGTACACTGAATACTATGACACGAGGTAAGGATCGAGATGGTAGCCCGCGGCGCGAGCGCGGCTTCGGGGCGGCCGTCGAGCGGTTCAACGAGCGGCTCCGCCCGTACCTCGGCGCGCCGCCGCTCGGCCCGTACACCGACGACCCGGTGCCCGAGCCGCAGTCGCGCCTCTGCCCCATGTGCGGCAAGCCCATGCCCGACCACGACATCGATCGCTCGGGTGCCCGCACGCAGGTGCACTGCCCGGTCTGATCCCGGCACGCGGATCCCGCGCTGATCCTGCGCCCCGTCGCCTCAGCGAACCGGCGACTCCACCCGCGCCGACCGCCACATCGCCACCGGGCGCGCCCCGGCCAGGCCCGCCAGCTCGCCCAGCTCGGCGAAGCCGTTGCGGAGGTAGAGCGCGCGGTTCCGCTCGGTCGACGACTCGAGGTAGGCCGCGGATCCCTCGGCGTCGACCCGGGCGAGGCCGTGGGCGAGGAGCGCGGATCCGACGCCGAGGCCTCGCGCCGCCGCGCCCACGCCGACCTCGGCGAGGCGCCAGTGCGGGAGGCCCGGTCGCGCGCGGTCGAGGGTGCGGAGGCGCGTGGCCGCGCGGAGGGCGCCCGCGACGCCGAGGGCGCGCAGGAACGTCGGCGCCTGACGGAGGGTCCGGTGCGCGGGGATGCCGCCGGGGGCCTCCCAGACGGCCGCGCCGAGGATCCCGCCGCGCGCGTCGACCGCGACGTCGACCGTCCCGTCAGGGAGCGGGCCGCTGCGAAGGAGCGCGGCGAAGAGCAGGGCCAGGCGCTCGCGCTTCCGGGGGCCGGCGGGGACGAAGCCGGCCAGCACGGGATCCTCGGCGAAGGCCTCCGCGAGGACGCGCGTGACGTCGTCGAGGTCGGCGGCGCGGGCCGTGCGGATGGCGGGGGCGGTGCGGCGGTCGGTGCTCATGCTCCGACGCTAGATCACACATTCGGCCATACGGCCAAATCGACCCAGCTTGGTAGCTTTCTCCCATGAAGCCCGCGTCCGAGAGCACCCGCGCGTACGGATCACGGGACGCCAGGCGGGCCGAGCTGCTCGACGCCGCGGTGCGGGTGATGGCCGTCGCGGGTGTCGCCGGGGCGAGCACGCGGGCGATCACCGCGGAGGCCGGGCTCGCGCACGGCGCCTTCCACTACTGCTTCGGCGTGCGGGAGGAGCTGCTCGGGGCGCTGCTGCGGCAGGAGGTCGAGGCGGTCGTCGCGCAGCTGGAGGCCGCCGAGGATCCCGCGGGCGCGCCGCTCGGCGAGGTCGTCGCCCTGACCCTCCGCGCCGAGCTCGACCGCGTGCGCCGCGAGCCCGACCGCCAGCGCGTGCTCATCGACCTCGCCGCGACCGTGCAGCGGATCCCGGCGCTCGCCGACCTGCCCGCCTGGGAGTACAGCCGCTACGTGGAGGAGACGCGCCGCCGGTTCACCGCGGCCGGCCTCGACGACGCCCTCGCCGGCCGGTGCGCGGCGCTCGCCGTGGCGGGCATGCAGGGGATCGTCGCGGCCTGGCTCGCGCGCCGCGACGCGGGTGCGGATGCGGCGGCCGAGCGGGCGGTCGACGACCTGTCCCGGGCGCTCGCCCTGCTCGCGGAGGACGGCGGGCGCTGATCCCGGCGCGCCCGCGCCCGGCGGCGTCCCGACCCGTCAGCCGAGCGCGCCGAGCGCCTGCGCCGCGGCCTTCGCTGCGCCCGAGATGAGGGCGTCGTCGGCGTCCGCGTCCTGCTGGTCCTTCGCGGAGTGCACGGCGATCACGATCGGCGCGGCGTCGGCCCGCCAGATCACCGCGACGTCGCCTCGGCTCGCGTACTCGCCGAGACCGGACTTGTCGCCGACCGTCCAGTCGGCGGGGAGCTCGGCGCGCACGAGCGTCGCGCCCGTATGCGTGGCCTTCAGCCAGCCGGTGAAGAGGGCGCGCTCGTCGGCGTCGAGGGGATCCGCGATCGCGCCCGGATCGCCCAGCGCGTGCGCCCGGAGGAGGGCGGCGGCGGCGCGCGGGGTCGTCGTGTCGCGGTCGTCGCCGGGGGTGGCCTCGTTGAGGTCGGGCTCGGTGCGGGAGACGACAGTGGTGTCGTCACCGAGGGCGGTGAGCGCCGCGTCCAGCTCGGCCGGACCGCCGAGCGCCTCGAGCAGGAGGTTCGCGGCGGTGTTGTCGCTGCGGGTCATGGCGGCCTCGGCCAGCTCGCGGAGGGTCATCGTGCCGCCGACGCGCGTCTCGGTGACGGGCGCGTAGGAGAGGATGTCGGCCGCCTCGATCGGCACCGCGCGATCCATCCCGGCGATGCCGACGCGGTCGAGCAGCGCGGCCGCGAGCGGGGCCTTGATGGTGGACGCGTACGCGAACCGCTCGTCCGCGCGCCAGGAGACCTCGGCGCCCGTGCCGGTGTCGACCGCGTGCACGCCGAGGCGCGCGCCGAAGCGCCCCTCGAGCGCGGTGAACGCGGCGTCGGCGGCCGCCTGGTCGACCGCGGGGGCGGCGGATGCGGACGGCGCGGCGGCCGCGGACGCGGGCGGGGCCGTCGGCGCCTCGGCGGCGGGGGTCGCGCATCCGGCGAGGAGGGTCGTGGCGAGGGCCGCGGCGAGCGCGAGGCGGGCGGAGCGGGCGGGGTGGATCACGGCGGAGCTCCTCGGGAGGCGTCGGGCGGGTGCGATGCGGCGCGGCGGCCGCGGATCCAGCCTCTCCTGCGGCGACGCGCACGTCGTCCCCCGCGGGGTGCGGGCAGGTACCCCGGACGGACCACGCGCCCGATTCAGCGGACGTGGAAATGTGTTCCCTAGGATTCGCGGGACGACGACGCCCGACCCCCCGAGAGAACGAGAGGCCGCATGAGCGCCATCCAGGCAGTGACCCCCGGCGAGATCCATCCGAGCGAGGGGTACGACGGCTTCGTCGGCTGGGTCCTCTCGCTCATCGAGACGCTGGGGGAGGTGGGCGTGGGCCTCGCGGTGCTCATCGAGACGTTCGTGCCGCCGATCCCCTCCGAGGCGATCCTCCCCGTCGCCGGCTTCCTCGCGTACGAGGGCCGGATGAGCGCGTGGGGCGCGTGGGCCGCGGCCACCGTCGGCGCGCTCCTCGGCGCGCTCATCTGGTACGCGATCGGCGCCGCGCTCGGCCGGGATCGCACCCGCCGCCTCGTCGGCCGGATCCCGCTGCTCGACCACGCGGACTTCGACAAGGCGGAGGCGTTCTTCCAGCGCTGGGGCGGCACCGCCGTGCTCCTCGGCCGGTGCGTGCCGCTCGTGCGCTCCTTCATCTCCATCCCGGCGGGCATCGAGCGCATGCCGATCGGGCGGTTCTCCCTCTACACGGTCATCGGATCCGGCGCCTGGAACGCCATCTGGGTGGGCCTCGGCTTCGCGTTCGGCCCGGCGATCCGCCCGGTGCTCGAGGAGTGGAGCGGCCTGATCTCGTACGCGGCCATCGGCGTCATCGCGCTGCTCGTCGTGTGGTTCGTGGTGTCGCGGCTGATCCGGCGGGTGCGAGCGGCCTGACGTTCGCACGGGTCCCGGCGGCGGAACGACCCGGCCGCCGCGCGTCCCCTCTGCCAGGCTGGAATCCATGCAGATCCCCGGCGTTCCCGACGCCCACATCGACGACGCCCGCCCCGCGACCCCCGGATCCGCGGACGCCGCGACGGGGGAGCCCGGCCCCGCCGAGATCCTCGTCCTCCGCGCCATCAAGCTCGGCGACATCCTCGTGGCCGTCCCCGCGCTCCGCGCCATCCGCCGCGCGCACCCCGACGCCCGCATCTCGCTCGCCACCACCGGCTGGCTCGCGCCGGTCGTCCGGCTCCTCGGCATGGTCGACGAGCACCTCCCGCAGCAGGGCTTCGACCACCCGATCGCGCGCGAGCCCGGCACGGTCGACCTCGCGATCAACCTGCACGGCGCCGGTGTCGAGAGCCGCACGCTCCTCCACGAGCTGCGCGCGCACCGCACCCTCGGCCACGCCGCCCCCGAGCTCGACGGGATGCCCGCCGCCGACGGCCCCGCCTGGGAGGACCACGTCCTCGAGCGCCACCGCTGGGCTCGGCTCGTCTCCTGGCACGGCATGCCCGCGGATCCCGAGGACGTCGGCATCCTCGTCCCCGCCGAGCCGCCCGTCGCCGAGCACGCCGTCGTGATCCACGTGGGCGCCGCCTACGGTTCCCGCCAGTGGCCCGTCGACCGCTTCGCCGAGGTCGCCCGCGCGCTCGCCGACGAGGGCCGCACGGTCGTCTTCACCGGCTCCGACAAGGAGCGCGAGCGCGCCCTCGAGGTCGCCGCCCTCGCCGACATGCCCACGGAGACGGTGCTCGCGGGCGAGCTGGCCCTCGACGCCTTCGCCGGCATCATCGCTGCCGCCGACCTCGTCATCTCCGCCGACACCGGCGCCGCCCACCTCGCGACCGCCTACGGCATCCCCTCGGTCGTGATCTTCGGCCCGGCCCCGCCCGAGGAGTGGGGCCCGCCCGCGTCCGGCCCGCACATCGTGCTGACCGACGCGACGCAGCGCCTCGGCGACACGTTCTCCGCGATCCCGGACCCGGCTCTCCTCGCGATCGCATCCGCCCACGTCCTCGAGGCGGCCCGCTCCCTCGACGGCCACCGCGTGATCCGCCCCCTCACGGGCGAGCCGCGCGACTGATCCGCGCGGATCAGCTCCGAGCCGAAGCCCCCGGCCACGGCACCGTCGCCGCCGGCCATGCGGACGCGACGAGCGCATCCCGCACCCGCCGCTGCGACATCACCGCGTCGAGGCTGTCGGTCCGGAAGGCGAGCGCGAGCGCGGCGTCCGCCCAGTACGCGTCCCAGCCGTCGTAGGTCGCGAAGACCCGCGCACCGATCTGCCGGATCAGCGCCCACGCGTCGTCCGCGGGCAGGTACCCGGCCATGTAGGCGTAGCGGATCGCGCCGATCGTGCGCTCGCTGTCGCCCGCGAGCAGCAGCACGGGAGGCCGGCCGTCGTGCGGGCGGGTCAGGTCGATGATCTCGAACTCGCTCCGGCCGGTGAGCGCGGCCATCCGCGACACCATGCGCTCCGCCTCCTCGGACGCGGCCAGCTCCGCGAAGCGCGCCGACTGCGGCCCCTGCGCCAGCGCATCCGCCACGAACAGCTCGATGTCGTCGCGCGACGCGATGCGGAACTGCGTGTCGAGGGCGGCGCGGTGCTGCGCGAGGGTCGTCATCGGAAGGCCGACCCACTCGTGCCCGGTCGCGCCGTCGGCGTGCTTCGTGCGCAGCTCCGCGGGCATCTCGGCCCACGTCGGCTGGAACGCGAGCGACGAGTTCCAGCCGCCGAACGAGAAGTCGCTCACGGCGTCGAGCGCGAGCAGCTGCTGCTCCTCGAGCAGCAGCGGCCGGATCCGCGCCTCGGCCACGTACGCGAGCTGGTCGCGTCGAGGCGCCCGCGCGTCGATCTGCTGGAAGACGACCGACGCGACGAGCAGGCCCACGCCCATCCCGAGCGCGAACAGCACGATGGGCATGGCCGGGCCGCCCTCCGGCTCGCCGGACGTCGCCACGACGATCCCGAGCGCCACGCCGGCCGCTCCGAAGGGCAGCGCCAGGGCGGTGACGAGCAGCGCGCGCGTCCCCTTGCCGCCGCCGGGCCGCAACCGCTGCGCGTCGAGCATGCGGGCGTAGCGCACACGGGCGCGCGCGGGGAACTCGACCTCGCCGGGGTGGTTCTGCAGCGTCACGCGCGAAGCCTATCCAGCGACCGGATCGGCACCGCCGTCCGGGCGTCGAGCCGTCAGCTGTAGTCCGCGAACACCCTCCTCGCGGCGCCGTCGAGCCGCACCGTGCCGCCGTGGGGCAGGATCCACTGCGGCCGCGTGTGGCCGAACGGCACGCCCACGCAGACGACAGCGCGCGGGTTGTAGCGGGCCACCTGCTCGATGACGGTGTCGCGCTGCTCCGCCCGCAGCCGCGCGCGCTCCTCGGGCGACGGCACGGGCGCGCCCATGACGATGGTCGGCGGCCGGGCGACGAGCACGCCCGCGACGACGTCGAGGATCCCGCGCTCGCCGAGCCCCCGCACCCACCGCTTCACGCTGTCGGCCGACGGCACCTCCTCGCTGGTCTCGAGCAGCAGGATCCCGCCCTCGATCTTCGCGGTCTCGGGCATGCGCCCGGCCATCGCGATCTGGTCGATCACCTCGATGCAGCCGCCCCACGTCGGCCCCTCCACCGTGCGCGCCGGGCCGGCCCACTTCCACGGTTCGGTCGCGTGGCGCTCGCCGAACTCGGTGAGCGCGCGAGGATCCGTCCAGTCGATCCCGAAGTCCTCCGACTCGCCGGGCTCGGTGATCTCCAGCTCCCCGCCCTCGATGAGCGCCGCCCGCAGCGAGCGCAGGTGCACGTCGTCGATTCCGGGTCCGGCGCCGAGGTGCACCTGGGTGGATCCGCCGTAGAAGCTCGGGATGCCGAGCCCCGCGAGCAGGTTGTGCAGGTTCGTGTTGTCGCTGTAGCCGAGGAACGGCTTCGGGTTCCGGGCCAGCTCCTCGATGTCGACGTGCGGGATCACCGTGACCTGGTCGTCCCCGCCGATGGTCGAGACGATCGCGCGGATGGAGTCGTCGGCGAACGCGGCCGTGATGTCGGCGGTGCGATCGCGGACGCTGGCGCCGAGACGCCGGGTGGTCGGGTACTCGACGGGGATCAGCCCGGTCGCCTCCCGCAGCCGCCGCATCGCCTGCTCGTGCACCTCGGGCGCCATGCCGGGCGCGGCGAACGCGGGGCTCAGCACCGCCACCCGATCTCCCGCCTTCGCCTTGGGCACGGACTTGCGGAACCGGGACGAGGTGGAGGGGATCATGCGGGTCATGCTCCCAGAGGAGGCGGGGAGCGCGCGGGTGATGTGCCGGGCCATGCGTCCGCTTTCGCGGTCAGGAGCTCCTCCCCAACTCGCCGTCCCGGCTGCGCTCCGAGGATGTCGCGATTCACCGCTCACGCCACAACCGCGCGGGTAGGTTTGTAGATCCCAGGAAGGATCTCGTCATGCCCCACGCATCTCCCGCCTCAGACGCTGCCTCAGCCGAAGACGCACGGGTAGCCGACCGCCTCGCGTTCGCGGATGCAGCTCTGGCCCTGGCCGGACACGAGGTGTCGGATCCTGCACTGAGAGCCATCCTCGAGCGAGCCGCACGACACGAGATCACCGGTGACGAGGCAGTCGCGGAGATCCGCCGGCACATCCAGGGCTGATGCCTCGCCGTTCGACGTTCCGTACCTGGGATGACTACTTCATCCCGGGTACGTCTGTATTGAGGAACAAGTTCACGGGACCCGGCCGGCCGCACGGCGAGGTGGATGGAATCGTGCTCACGCAGCTCGAGGAGGCGGCCACGGCTCTGAGGACGGGTGAGCTGGCCGACGAACCGATCGACGGCGTCTTCGACTACCCCCACATGAAGGCGATCCACCGGCACATCTTCCAGGATGTCTACGACTGGGCCGGTGAGGAGCGCGTGGCTCCCGTCGGCTCCTTCATGACCAAGGACGGGCACTCCTACTACCCGGCCGGTCCGACCCTCACCGAAGCAGCCGAGGCCCAGTACCGGCAGCTCGCCGCCAAGGACCTTCTGCGCGGTCTCGAACGGCCGGACTTCGTCCACGAGCTGGCAGAGATCTGGGGTGAGCTCAACGTGATCCACAGCTTCCGCGAGGGCAACACCCGCACGCAGTTCGTGTTCTTCTCGCAGCTCGCGGAGCAGGCGGGGTACCGGATCGAATCCTCTCGGTTCGCGGTCGGCTCGCCGCTGAGGGAGCAGTTCGTCGAGGCTCGGTTCCACAGCCAGGACACCGGCAGCAATGCGCGCTTGGAGGAGGTGTTGGGGCGAGCGATCGTCCCTCTCCCGCGACCGGCATCGCCCGGGACCGCGCGACCCGCGAGGCCGTCACCGTCGCGAGCGGTCCGCGGCGCCGCGCGACCGGGCCCGCTTGCCGGTGGTCGCGCGAGCGGCCGAGACGGCGGCTACGGGAGGTAGCGACAAGTGGCATCCGGGCGCTATCGGTCCGCGAGCGAGGTCGTCCACGCCGGGCTCCGCCGCATGGAGGACCAGGAATCGCAGCTCGCCGGTGAGGCGAGCGGCGAAGCCGCATCGTTCGACCTCGACGCGTTCATCGCGGACAAGCGCACGTGAATCCATGACGGTTCCCATCGGCCGCGAAGACCTCTAGGTGCCCGCTACGGCCCACCCAGCCAATGGTCGATCCGGTGGTGATCCGGGCTGAACCCGTGCCCGACACCCCAGATCACCGCCTGGGTGCGGCTCTGCACCTGGATCTTCCGGTAGATCGAGCGGATGTAGCTCTTCACCGTGTTGGGGGAGAGGTACGTGAGCGCCGCGACCTCCTGGTTGCTCTTGCCCTGCGTGATGAGCGCGAGGATCTCCGACTCGCGATCCGTGATCCCCTCGCGCTTGCCCGGCCAGTCGAGCGAGGGCGCGCTCGCGGCCCGCAGCGGCGCGTCATTGAAGAGCTCCTCGCCCGAGTGGATCCGCTCGAGCGCCTCCACGAGCTCCCGGGCCGGCAGCGCCTTGGAGAGGTAGCCGTGCACGCCCTGCATGCGGGCGTCCGCGACGAGCTCGGGCTGGAAGTTCCAGGTGTAGACGACCACGCGGCGGGCCCGCGGGTTCCGCACCAGCTCCGCGATCTCGTGGTGATCCGACTCCGGCTGGGCGAACGAGTCGTAGAGGACGATGTCGATCTCGTCGGAGAGGGCGGCGTTGGCGTCGATCTCCGCGACGAGCACGCGGTCGCGGTAGTCGTCGAACATGTGGGCGAGGCCCTTCAGCACCACGTCGTAGTCGTCGACGAGCGCGATCGTGACGGGACGGGTGCGGGTGGCGGGCATGGATCCACCATCCCACCCCCAGGGGTGTGCTGCCACACCCCGCAGGGTGGTTGGTTGGAGTCATCGCCCCGAACGGGCACCACCGCGCGTCTTCCTGACGTGCTCGCACAGAAGAGAGATCACCATGCTCGGACTCATCATCAGCCTCATCGTCATCGGCCTCATCGCCGGCTTCATCGCCCGCGCGGTCATCCCCGGACGCCAGAGCATGTCGATCCTCATGACCATCGTGCTCGGCATCGTCGGCTCGTTCGTCGGCGGATTCCTCGCGTTCCTGCTGTTCCAGCGCGACGCCATGGACGGCTTCTTCCAGCCCGCCGGCATCATCGGCTCGATCATCGGCGCCATCATCGTCCTCGTCATCTACGTGAAGGTCGGCGGCCGCAAATCCGTGCGCCGCTGAACACGGCCGGGCGACCCGTCGATGCGCTGGCGCGCGTCTGACGACAGCCGGTAGTGGAGCAGGAGGAGGGGCGGGTCGCCGAGGAGGCGGCCCGCCCCTCCCGTCTGCCCGGCGTCAGGCGCGGGCGGACGCGCGGGCGCCGTCCGCCGGCCCCAGCAGCGGCGCCCGCGCATCCACCAGCACCGAGCGCGCCGCAGCCCCGAAGCCGTGCATCGCCTCCCGCCAGTACGCCCGCGGCGCGACCCCGCACGCACGCAGCGCAGCCCGGTGGTCGACCACGATCACGGTCGCCGCGCCCGCCGCGACGACCGTCCACGCCCCGCCGATGAGCGCGCGCAGGGGAGCGGGGGTGTCGCGGAAGCCGGTGCGGAGGCGGTCGATCTGGAAGCGGACGTGGTCGCGCTCGTCGTCGGCGATCCGCTGCCCGAGGGCGCGGAGCGCGGGATCCGGGGCGTGGTCGGCGAGGGCGTGGAAGTAGCCCGTCGCGACCGTCTCGGCGATGAGGAACAGGCTGATCTCCGTCCGCAGCCCGATGAGATGCCGCAGCCGGGTGAACGCCGCGTCGGTCCAGTGCGCGGGCAGCGCGGGCGCGTCGAGATGGTCGAGCGCGCGGAGGAACAGGGCCGCGTGCTTCTGCTCCTCCTGCACGAGGAGCGCGAGCGCGTGCGTGTAGGCGGGATCGCCCGCGGCGGTCGCCATCCGGAGGAGGTGCGCACCGTCGCCGCTCTCCCCGAGCGCGAACCGCTGGAACGAGCGGACGAACGCCCGGCGGGTGCGGGCGTCGAGCGGCGAGGGCGTGCCGGACGGGATCAGCTGCTCGGGCGTCAGATGCCGGTCCGCGTTGGCGTGGAAGTGGGCGATCCAGTCGGCGGCGGTGCCCATGCGGGCGGTCGCCGCGGCGGGGCGTGCGGGCGTCGGTGTCTGCGTGATCGAGGTCATGCCCTCACGCTAGGAACCGCGATGCGACGGCCTCGCCGGGCGCAGGAGGGACTCCGGGGGTCGCCAGGGCGCATCCTGCGGCGGCGGGGTGGTCCGCGAGGCGGACCCGGGTACGTCCTCCGCCCGACGACCATCCGGTGACGCTTCGCCCGCTGGGCGCGATCGCGTCCGTCCGTGGCTCATGATGGGCATGCGCCCACCGCCAGGACGATCCGTCCACTCCCGTCCGCGGATCCGGTCACCACGACGACGTCCCGGTCGGAGCATCGACGCGGATGCCCGGTCCGCCCCAGAGGACCCGACCCCGGCGAACCCCGCGCGCACCGAGCGGGCTGCCCACGAGAGGAACCACCATGAGCATGGACAGCGTCGCCTGGAGCTCGCTCTACAAGATCTCGAGCGCGCAGGACGGGTCGCGCGGCATCTCCCGCGAGTCCGTGAAGCGGATCATGACGTTCGCCGTGCCGTACCGGGCGAAGCTGCTCGTCTTCATCGGGCTGTCCGTCGTCGGCGCGTTCCTCGCGGTGGCGACGCCGGTGCTCGCCGGCCAGGTGGTCGACGTCATCGTCGCCCGGGGCGAGACCGCCACGATCATCCGCCTGGCCGTCGTCATCGCGCTCGTGGCCGTGGCCGACGCCGCCGTGTCGCTCGTGACGCGCTGGTTCTCGGCGCGCATCGGCGAGGGCGTGATCCTCGACCTCCGCACCGCCGTGTTCGACCACGTGCAGAGGATGCCCATCGCGTTCTTCACCCGCACGCGCACCGGCGCCCTCGTGAGCCGCCTCAACAACGACGTGATCGGCGCGCAGCAGGCCTTCAGCGGCACGCTGTCGGGCGTGGTCACGAACGTCGTGGCGCTGATCCTCACCCTCATCGTCATGCTCAGCACGTCGTGGCTCGTGACGGTGCTCGCGGTGATCATGCTGCCCGTGTTCCTGGTGCCCGCGCGCCGCATGGGCGGCCGCCTCGCCGCGCTGCGCCGCGAGGCCGCCGACCACAACTCCGCGATGAGCACGCAGATGACCGAGCGCTTCTCGGCGCCCGGCGCCACCCTCGTGAAGCTGTTCGGCCGTCCCGACGAGGAGTCCGCGGAGTTCCGCGTCCGCGCCGCCCGCGTCCGCGACATCGGGGTCCGCACCGCGATGCTCCAGTTCGTCTTCGTCACCGCGCTGATGCTCGTCTCCGCGCTCGCCCTGGCGCTCGTCTACGGGCTCGGCGGCGCCCTCGCGCTCGGCGGCCAGCTGGACACCGGCGAGGTCGTCACCCTGGCGCTCCTCCTCACCCGCCTCTACGCGCCGCTCACCAGCCTCGCGAACGCGCGGGTCGAGATCATGAGCGCGGTGGTCAGCTTCGAGCGGGTCTTCGAGGTGCTGGACCTCGAGCCGCTCATCCAGGAGAAGCCCGACGCCGTCACCGTCCCCGATGGCCCGGTGGCGGTCGAGTTCGACGACGTCCGCTTCGCCTACCCGTCGGCCGACAAGGTGTCGCTGGCGTCCCTCGAGGAGGTCTCCACGCTCGACACCCGCGGCGGCGAGGAGGTGCTGCACGGCGTGTCCTTCCGCATCGAGCCGGGGCAGACCGTCGCGCTCGTCGGCACGTCAGGCGCCGGCAAGTCCACGATCGCGCAGCTCCTCTCGCGCCTGTACGACGTCGACAGCGGTGCCGTGCGGCTCGCGGAGACCGACGTGCGCGACGTCACCTTCGCATCCATGCGGCACACGCTCGGCATGGTGACCCAGGACGGCCACCTGTTCCACGAGACGATCCTGTCCAACCTGCGCCTCGCGCGGCCGGAGGCCACCGACGACGAGGTGTGGGACGCGGTCCGGCGGGCGCGGCTCGAGCCGCTCATCCGCTCGCTGCCTGACCAGCTCGACACCATGGTGGGGGAGCGCGGCTACCGGCTCTCCGGCGGCGAGCGCCAGCGCATGACCATCGCGCGGCTCCTGCTCGCCCAGCCGCGCGTCGTCATCCTCGACGAGGCGACGGCGGCGCTCGACTCGACGTCGGAGGCGGCCGTGCAGGCGGCGCTCAGCGAGGCGCTCGAGGGGCGGACGGCGCTGGTCATCGCGCACCGCCTCTCCACCATCCGCGACGCGGACCTGATCCTCGTGGTCGAGGACGGGGCGATCGTCCAGCGCGGCACGCACGAGGAGCTGCTGGCCGCGGGCGGCCGGTACGAGGAGCTGCACCGCACCCAGTTCGCGGTGCAGAAGGCCGTCGCGGCGGATGCGGAGTCGGCGCTCGGCTGATCCGGGCTCGCCTCACCGGGCTCACCTCACCCGAAGACCCGCCGCACCACCTCGTGCTCCTGCTCGAGGCCGTCCCACTCGTCGGATCCGTCGGGCCGGGTCGACTCGTTGACCATCGCGAGCGCTCCCTGGTAGCCCGCGTCCTGCAGCACGCGGAGGGAGCGGGCGTAGTCGACGCCGTCGAGCCGGCCGTGCGCGTCGCGGTGGGCCTTCGCGTGGCAGGTGACCGCGTGCGGCGCGATGCGGGCGAGCTGCTCGTGCTTGTCGGGCATCGTCCAGTTGCCGAGGTCGATCAGGAGGCGCACGTCGACGGCGTCGGCCAGGAGCGCGAGCACCGCGTCCGCGTCGGGCAGCGGCTCGCGCCAGTTCTCGGTGACGACGGCGACGCCCGGGTGATCTGCGGCGAGCCGCGACAGGCGCCGCGCGCTCGACGCGAGCAGCTCGGGCGTCGGTGCGCTCCGGCCCGCGACGACGCGGGCGTGGTGCGCGCCGAGCGTCTCGGCGTCGTCGAGCAGGTCGGAGATCCATCGCTCGTGCCGGTCGGCGTCGGTGGGGTGCGTGAGGTCGCCGTCGTCGAGGAGGAACGCGTCGAGCGTGATCTCCGACGCCGCGAGCGACGCGCGCAGCTCCGCGAGGTAGCCGGCGTCCCGCGTGGGCAGCTGGAAGTGGGTGATCTGCACGGCCCGGTAGCCGCGCCGGGCGAGCTCGGCGGGCAGGTCGAGGAGGTCCAGCGCGTCCGCTGCTCGGCCGCCTGCCGTGCTCGGGCCGGACCCGTCGGGCCCGGGGACGCGCGGCCGCCCGAGCGTCCCGTCGAGGGACCAGGCGTGCACGGCCTTGTCGGTCGGTCGCGTGGACCCGGCGGTATCGGTCGAATCGCTCATCGGATCGCTCCGCGGTCGTCGTCGCTGGCGGTCATGCGGCCTCCCGGGTCGCCCGCATCGGCGCGGGGCATGCGTACGATCGTATGCGCGGGCATCCGCCGCGTCACGGCCGATCTCGGGCCGGGGACGCCCGGCGCACGTCCCGAACCCCCGATCACCGCCGAACGAGGAGCGCCATGGACATCGTCGTCTGGAACGAGAACGTGCACGAGAGCCGGGGGGACGCGACCGTCCTGTCGCACTACCCGGACGGGATCCACGCCGTGGTCGCCGACGGCCTCCGCGAGCTGCTCGGCGACGACGCGCGCGTGAGCACCGCGACCCTCCAGGAGGATCAGCACGGCCTCACCGAGGAGCGCCTCGCCGCGACCGACGTCCTCTACTGGTGGGGGCACGTCGCGCACGGCGAGGTGTCCGACGAGGTCGTCGCGCGCGTGATCCGCCACGTGCACGCCGGCATGGGCCTCGTCGTGCTGCACTCCGGCCACTACTCCAAGGTCTTCACGCGCCTGATGGGCACGACCTGCTCCCTCAAGTGGCGCAACGACGGCGAGCGCGAGCTGGTCTGGACCATCGCGCCGCAGCACCCGATCGCCGCCGGGATCCCGCATCCGATCGTCATCGACCGGCAGGAGATGTACGGCGAGCAGTTCGACATCCCGCGCCCCGACGAGGAGGTGTTCCTCTCCACCTTCGCGGGCGGCGAGGTCTTCCGCTCCGGTGTCGCGTACCACCGCGGCCGCGGCCGGGTCTTCTACTTCTCGCCCGGCGATCAGGAGTACCCCGTGTACCACCACCCCGACATCCGCCGCGTGCTCGCGAACGCCGCCCGCTGGGTCGCGCCGACGGACGGCCGCGCCGACCTCACGGCCGACGAGCACCCGCGCGACTGGTTCCTCGCCCGATGAGCGCCGCGAAGCCCGCCGTGCCCGCGACCCCGGCCGCTCCTGCTGCTCCGGCGACCCCGGCGGCTGCTCCGGTCACGCCCACGACCGCGTACGACGGCCCGCGCGTCCGCGTGATCCACGTCGGCCTCGGCGGATGGGGCGGCGACTGGGCGCGCAACGCCGTGCCCCGCGTCGCCGAGATCGAGGTCGCCGCGATCGTGGATCCGAGCGAGCCCACCCGCGAGAAGGTCCGGTCCCTGCTCGGCCTCCCCGCCGAGGCCGCGTTCGCCTCGCTCGCCGACGCGCTCGCCGCGGTGGAGGCGGACGCCGTCATCGTCACCGCTCCCGCCGTCACGCACGCGCCGCTCGCGCTGGAGGCGCTCGAGGCGGGCAAGCACGTGATCGTCGAGAAGCCCTTCGCGAACTCGACCGCGGAGGCCGCCGCCGTGGTCCGCCGCGGCGAGGAGCTGGGCCTCATCGTGCAGGTCAGCCAGAACTACCGCTGGTACCCGGCACCGCGCCGCGTGCGCGAGCTGCTCGCGGCCGACGCGCTGGGCGAGGTCGCCACCATCGAGATCGACTTCCGCCAGTGGGACAACGACGAGCCCGACGACTACCCGCACTACCGGTTCCCGCAGCCGATCATCAACGACATGGCGATCCACCACTTCGACCTGATCCGCATGGTCACCGGCCGCGAGGCCGTGCGCGTGTTCGCGCGCACCAGCCGCCCGTCCTTCAGCCACTACCGCGACCCCGCGGTCGCCTCCATGGTCATCGAGCTGGAGGGCGGCCTGATCGTCGACTACCGCGGCAGCTGGCTGCACCGCGGACCGGTCACGCCGTGGGCGGGCGAGTGGCGCATCTCCGGCGAGGACGGCGAGCTGACCTTCACGAGCCGCGGCGAGGGCGTCTCGGCCGACCGGGTCGGGATCCGCGACGCCGACGGCGCCGAGCGCGACCTCGACCTCGACCTCGAGACGCTGCCGCTCATCGGCCGGGCCGCGGGCCTCCGCGCATTCGCGCTCTCGATCCTCGGCGGCCCGCCGCCCGAGACGAGCGGCCGCGACAACCTCGGCAGCCTCGCGCTGATGGAGGCGGCCGGCCGTTCCGCGGAGTCGGGCCGCTTCGAGGACGTGCGCGACCCGCTGGCGGAGTAGGCGCGTCTCGTGCCAGGACGCCGCCCGAGTCACCCAGGAATAGCCGGGCGGCGTCCCGCATTGTGATCCGCGAGGCCCGACGGAGTGCCGCATCCCCGACACCGACCGAAGGAACCGCCATGACCCTCACCGAGGACGCCACCGCCCCCTCCACCGCCCGCACCGCCGACACCGCCGTGCCGGTCGTGCGCGAGCTCGACGCCCGCTGGAGCCCGCGCTCCTTCGACACGGACGCCACCGTCTCCGACCAGCAGCTCGACGCCCTGCTCGAGGCCGCGCGCTGGGCTCCATCCGCCAGCAACCAGCAGCCGCGCCGCTTCATCGCCGCCCGCCGCGGCACGCACGCCTTCGACACCATCGTCGACGCGCTCGTCGGCTTCAACGCCGCGTGGGCCGTGAACGCGTCGGCGCTCGTCGTCGCGATCGCCGAGACCTCCACGGTCGAGGGCGAGAAGCGCCCCTACGCCGCGTACGACCTCGGCCAGGCCGTCGCCCACCTCTCCGTGCAGGCGCAGGCCGAGGGCCTGCACACGCACCAGATGGCCGGCGTCGAGTTCGACAAGCTGTCCGCCGCGTTCGACCTGCCCGAGAACCTGCAGCCGCTCACCGTCACGGCCGTCGGCACGGTCGCGCCCGCCGACGCGCTCGAGGGCCCGCTCGCCGAGCGCGAGATCGCGCCGCGCACGCGCCTGCCGCTCTCCGAGCTGGTGCTCGTCCGCGAGTAGTCCCCCTGCACGAGAGCGGCCGCCGACCCTCGGGTCGGCGGCCGCTCGTGCGTGCGGGGGATGGGGTCAGCCGCCGAGCACGCGCCCGATGAGGTCCTGCACGAACGGGATCGCGTCCTGCACCTGGTCGACGCTCGCGATGGTGGTGGCGACGAGCGGCCAGAAGGATCCGACGAGGGTCGCGACCACGGCCGACACCGCGGCGATCCACGCGACGACGCCGCTGCGCGTCATGGCCGCGACGGCGAGCAGCACGAGGCCGACGACGAACGAGATCACGATGCCGAGCGCGATGAGGCCGACGGGCACGTCGAGCTGGCCGACGGTGGTCGCGTCCGCCGCGCCGATGAGCCCGAGCACGGGCAGCAGCACGCCGACGACCACGACGGCGGCGACGATGGCGCCCGTGAGCGTCGCGGCCCAGACGGCCCGCGGGCGGCGTCGGCGCACGGCCCCCTTCACGCGCGCGCTCATCGTCCGGCCTCGCTCCGGGATCCTCGGGTCGTCTCGTGCATGTCCGCTCCTCCTCCATGACGCGCGGGTGCGTCACAGAGGAGACGGACTCGGCGGCGGCGGTGTCCCGCGCGTCCAGGCGGTCCCCAGCGGGGAGCGCCGGAGGTTCGCCCGGCGGATACCCCTCCCGTCAGCGCTCCAGGTGCGCGTACGACGGGAGGTCGATGCGGTCGGCCGGCGGCTCCATGAAGCGCCGCCCGAGGCGGGACGCTACGGGAGTGGCCGCGGCCCGCACCGCGAGGCCGAACGCCGCGCCGCCCGCCGCCGAGCGGGGGTGCGCGAGCCGCGGCGTGCCCGGCGGCAGCTGCTGCGCCTGCTCGACGTAGGGCCGCATGATCCGCTCGTAGCCGCGGAACGCGTCGCGGTGGTCGACGTGCGCGGCCAGCTCGCCCGCGAGCACGTATGCGCCCGCGAGCGACAGGCTCGTGCCCATGCCGCTCACGGGCGAGGCGCAGTACGCGGCGTCGCCCACGAGCGCGACCCGCCCGGACGCCCACCGCGGCGCGTGCACCTGCCCGATCGACTCGTAGTAGAGGTCGTCGGCCCGGTCGAAGCCGTCGAGCACGCGCGCGGCCTCCCAGCCGGCGTCGGCGAAGCGGGCGCGGAGCCGGGCCCGCTGCTCCTCGACCGGGCGGCGGCTCGCGTCCCGTCCCGCCGGGGGATCCACGAGCGTGGAGAGCGCGGCGCGGATCGTGCCGTGCGGGTCGGGCCGCAGGCTGATCGACCGGCCGCCGCGCGCGACGTACCAGCGCCACCAGTCGTCGTCCGCGGCCGTGCGCGGGATGGTGGCGTAGCTCGTCTCGAGCCCCAGCGAGCGGATCACGGGCTCGTCGCCGAACACCAGGCGCCGGGTGCTCGACCCGATGCCGTCGGCCGCCACCACGAGGTCGAACCGCTCGTCGGCGGCCCGCGCGAACGACACCGTGACGCCGTCGCGCTCCTCGCGGATCCCCGTGATGCGGTCGTCGAAGCGGTACTCCGTGGCGCCGACGGTGCGGTCGACGAGCAGCTGGGCGAGGTCGCCGCGCAGGATCTCGAGCTCCGCGGTCGCGCCGCCCGAGTCGCTGCGACCGGCCGGGAACTCGGCGATCGCGCCGCCGTCGGGCCGGACGAAGCGCGTGCCGACCTCGCCCGTGGTCGCGGCGCGGATCGCGTCCTCGACGCCCATCCGCCGGGCGACCTCGCGCCCGGCGCCGCGCACGTCGACGTTCTGGCCGCCGCGGCGGAGCTCGGGCGCGCGCTCCACGATCACGGTGTCGACGCCGTAGCGGTGCAGCCAGACGGCGAGCGCGGGGCCGGCGATGCTCGCGCCGGAGATGAGGACGCGTCGTGCGGTCATGTCGTCTCGTTCCTTGATAGTCAATGAGATTGGCAATCTAGCGCACTATCATCGACGCATGCCCTCCCGGAAGCCGGATCCCGAAGCCGAGGCTGCGGCCCCCGCCGCGGCCGACCTCCCGCCCCTCGGCGACGGCGTCCGCTCGCGCCTCCGCCGCGTCACGCTCGCGCAGCAGGCGTTCGAGCGCAGCATCCAGCGCACCCTCGCCGTCGACGCCATGGGCCTCGCCGCGATGGACCACCTCGTCACCGCCGGTCCCACGACGCCGACCGAGCTCGCCGGCCGGCTCGGCATCTCGACCGCCGCCATGAGCCTCGTGCTCAACCGGCTGGAGGCCGCCGGGCACGCGCACCGCGAGCGGCATCCGAGCGACGGCCGCAAGCTCGTCGTCACCGCCGCCGACCGCTCGTCCGAGGCGGCGCACGCGGCCGTGATGCCGGTCATCACCGGCATCGAGGAGGTGATCGCGAGCATGGGCGACGCGGATCGCGCTACCGTGCAGGACTTCCTCGACCGCCTCGTCGCCGTGTACGAGGACGCCACCCCCCGACACGCCCCGGAGGCGCCATGACCGAGATCCTCGACTACGTCCGCACCTGGCTCGACCACCGCGTCTGGCAGACCCGCGTCCCCGGCGCCCAGGTCGCCATCGCCCGGCACGGCGAGGTCGTGCTGTCCGAGGCGTTCGGCGTCGCGGATCCCACCACCGAGGCGCCGCTGACGCCCGCGCACCTGTTCCGCGTGGCCTCGCACTCCAAGACCTTCACGGCCACCGCGATCCTGCAGCTCGCCGAGCAGGGCGCCCTCCGTCTCGACGACACGCTCGGCGCGCACGTGCCCGAGCTCGCGGACGCCGGATCCGAGCTCGCCGGCGTCACGGTCGCCGCCCTCCTCGAGCACGGCGCGGGCGTCCTCCGCGACGGCCCCGACGGCGACCACTGGCAGCACTCCGGCCCGTTCCCCGACCGCGCGCACCTCCTCGCGATCGCGACCTCGCCCGGCGTCGCCAAGATGGCGCCCGACACCGCCTTCAACTACTCGAACGTCGGGTACGCGCTGCTCGGCCTCGTGGTCGAGGCGGCGTCCGGCCTCTCGTACGCGGATTACCTGGCCGAGCGGATCACCGCCCCGCTCGGCCTCCGCGACACCACCGCCGAGTACGTGCCGGCCCGCGCCGACGAGTACGCGGCCGCGTCCACCTCGCTCCGCACCTCCCGCGAGCGCACCGTCCTCCCGCACGTCGACACGCGCGCCATGGCCGCGGCCACCGGCGTCACCAGCACCGCGTCCGAGCTCGTGTCCTTCTTCTCCGCGCTCGTGCTGCCGGACGACGAGCGGCTCATCTCGGCCGCGTCGAAGCGCGTCCAGCAGCGGCCGCGCTACGCCTCCAGCCTGGATCCGGCCGGCACCCGCCGCTACGGCTACGGCCTCATCATCGAGCGCGTCGGATCCGGCGCCCATGAGGCCACCGTCCTCGGCCACTCGGGCGGGTACCCCGGCCACATCACGCGCACGGCGGTGGATCCCGCGAGCGGCTGGGCCGTCACCGTCCTCACGAACGCGATCGACGGCCCCGCGAGCGCGCTCAGCACGGGCATCCTCGAGCTGCTGCTCGCCGACTCGGCCGCCACCGAGGAGGAGCGCGCCGCGGTCGACGCGCCCTTCACGGGCCGCTTCGTCAACATGTGGGGGATGCAGGACCTCCAGGTGATCGGCGACCGCTTCCTCCGCATCGACCCGACCGCCGAGCACCCGCTCGACTCCGTGGACGTGCTCGAGCGCACGGGCGACTCGTCGGCGCGCATCGTCGAGGGCGACGGGTTCGGGTCCGTCGGCGAGGAGGTCACGGCCGACCGCGGCCCCGACGGATCCGTCGACCGGATCCGCGCGGGCGGCGGCATGACGCTCGAGCCCTGGACCCGGGTGATGGTGCCGCGGTCGCGCGGCTGACGCCCGGGCGCATCCCGTCCGCGGGACGCTGACAGACGGCCGGACGAACCGCCGGCCGGGAACGATCCCTCCGCCTCGCCGGACGTCCATGCGGGGTTCACCCGGCGGAGGCCGTGCGGCCACGGCCCCTCCCTACGGTGCGGGAGGCCGATCGGCCGACGATCCCACGGAAGGCACCATCATCACCGTCATCACGACCGTCCGCCCGCGCGCCCGCGTCGCCGCGCTCCTCTCCGCCACCGCGATCCTGGCGGTCGTGCTCGCGGGCCCCGGCGCGTCCTCGGCGCAGGCGGCGACCTCGCCCGCGCCCTTCGACCAGGCCACGATCGACCACGTCTACGCGTCGGACGCGACCTACGACTTCGTCCCCATGCTCGACGCGTTCCCGGCGCTGAAGAGCGGCCGGCCGGACATCATGCAGCTCAACGACGACATGACCGTGCAGATCAACCAGACCGCTCCGAAGGCGCAGTCGGACCGCGCGATCATCGACCAGTACGCCGACATGTCCGTGTCGATGTCCGACGGCCTGGGTGCCCGCCTCGGCGCGATCTACAAGGCCGCGCGCGACGCCGGGCAGCTGCCGAAGACGGCGGCGCTCCTCAACAAGGAGAACGGCCTCGTCGGACGCGGCGGGTCGACGGGCCCGGCCAAGAACCACTACGCCAACCCGCGCCCCTACGTCCGCTTCCCCGAGCGCCTCCAGTACCGCGACAAGCCCGGCGGCAACGCGTGGGCCGGGCAGGACGGCTCCTACCCGAGCGGCCACACGTCGCAGGCGTTCTGGCAGGGCGTCTCGCTCGCGACGATGCTGCCGGAGCTCGCCCCGCAGATCCTCGCCCGCGCGTCCGACGCCGGGAACAACCGCATCGTGATGGGCGCGCACTACCCGATCGACGTGATGGCCGGTCACATGATGGGCCAGAAGATCGTCCAGCGCCGCTGGGCCGACCCCGAGTTCCGTGACCTCTACGCCCAGGCCGCGACGGAGCTGCGCCAGGTGCTCGAGGCCGGATGCGGCGCGACGCTCGCGGTCTGCATCGCCGCGGACACCCCCTACCTGCCGACCGACCAGGCGCTCGCGGTCTACCGCCAGCGGCTGACGTACGGCTTCCCGCTCGTGGGTGCCGCCGGGCAGCCGATGACCGTGCCGGACGTCGCCGAGTCGCTCCTCCGCACCAGCCACCCCGACCTCACCGACGCGCAGCGCCGCCAGGTGCTCGCCCTCACCGCCATCGACTCGGGTGAACCGCTCGACCTCGGCACGGCCGGCAGCTGGGAGCGCATCGACCTGGCCGCCGCGATGACCGCGAAGGTGACGGTGGCCGCCGACGGCACGGTGTCCCTCGCGGGCGCCGCGACCGTGGATCCTTCGCCCGCCCCGGCCTCTTCGTCCGCCCCCGCGGACCCCGGCGCGACGACGGCCGGATCCGCGGCTGCCGCGGCGCACCCCGCGACCCGCGGCACCGCGCACGCCGCGACGCTCGCCCGCACCGGATCGGACCTCGCCCCCGGCGCCGTCACCGCGGCCCTCGGACTGCTGGTCGCCGGCGGGGGGCTGGTGCTCGTGCGTCGGCGCCGGGGCGCGCGGGGCGCACGGCGCTGAGCCGGGCGCACGTCGGGGGATCAGCCGGCGAGGCCGCCGGGAGACCGGCGGCGACGCACGAAGCCGACCGCCATGACCGCCCCGCCGACGAGCGCGAGGCACGCGGCGATCACGGCGTTCTGCCCGAGCGTGTTGACGCCGACCCCGGCGATGCGCGCGGCCCCGGCGGCCTGCGGGGCTGATCCCGGGGATCCCGCCCCGGTCGCCATCGCGTCGGCATCCGCCGCCTCGTCCCCCGCCTCGGCTGCGGCCTCGGGCGCTACCGCCGCCACCAGCTCCGGCGTCGTCCCCGGCGCGACCCGGTGCCGGGTCGCCTGCTCGTACGCGTAGGTCATCGCGAGCAGGTCGCCGTCGTCGCTGCGGGGCGCGGCGAGCTCGAGGCCGACGGGGGCGCCCGTCGAGGTGAAGCCCGCGGGCACCGAGATCGTCGGGATCCCGGTGTTCGCGCCGATGTCGCAGAACGTCGTGCCCGCCCAGGTCGGCGTCGCGCTGGTGGCGCTCGTCGGCATCGCGAGGGCGTCGATGCCCTGCTCGACGAAGAACGCGTCCATCGCGGCCTTGCCCGCGTCCTGCTCCGCGATCGAGCGGTCGTAGTCGGGGTTCGGCACGTCCTCGTGACCGAGGAAGTACGCGATGTCGCCGTCGGTGAGCGCGCTCGGCCGGTCGGCCATCACGTCGGCGAAGGAGAGCACGTCCGCGGGTGCGGTGCGGGCGGCGACGCGCGCCGGCCAGGTCGCGGGCGTCTCGCGGAGGAAGCGGTCGATGGCCGGTCGCATGTCGCGCCACCCACCGCTCTGCAGCGTCTCCTCCACGAACTCCTGCGTCAGCGGCACCTCCACGACCTCGGCGCCCTGCGCCTCGAGGTCGCGCACGGCCTGCTCCATGAGCGCGCTCGTCTCGGCAAGGCCGGGCCGCTCGGGATCCTCTCGCCTGTCCCAGCGCACCCAGCCGATGCGCTTCCCGGCGAGCGCCGAGGTCGACAGGCCGGAGACGTACGCGTCGGTGGCCTGCTGGTCGGCGATCTCGGTGAGCGGATCCGCGGGGTCGCGCCCCGCGAGCACCTCCGTGAGGAGGGCGGCGTCGGCGACCGTGGTGGTCATCGGCCCGGAGACGTCCTGCCGGGGCGACAGCGGCACGATGCCGGCCGTGCTCGTGAGGCCCATCGTCGGCCGGAAGCCCACGAGCGACTGGTGCGCGGCCGGCCCCAGGATGGATCCGCACGAGTCCGTGCCGAGGCCCGCCGGCGCGTACGAGGCCGCGACCGCCGCCGCCGTGCCCCCGCTGGATCCGCTCGCGCTCCACGACCGGTCGTACGGGTTCGCCGTGCGGCCGCGCGCGGAGCCCAGCGTGTACGTGCCGTGCCACGCGAACTCGGACATGTTCGTCTTGGCGAGGATGATCGCGCCGGCCGCCCGCAGCCGCGCGACCGCGGTGGAGTCGGCCGTCGTGCGGTAGTCGCGGAGCGCCGCGCTGCCGACGGTGGTGGGCATGTCGGCCGTGGCGTGGTTGTCCTTCACGACGATCGGGACGCCGTGCAGCGGGCCGCGGATCGTGCCGGCCGCGCGCTCCGCGTCGAGCGTGGCGGCGGTCGCGAGCGCGTCCGGGTTCGTGGTGATGACGGCCTTGAGGCCCGGCTCGTCGTCGCCTGCGTCGTCGTCGTACGCGTCGATGCGCGCGAGGTAGGCGCGGGTCAGCTCGACGGAGGTCGTGGATCCGGCGTCGAGGAGCGCGACCGCGTCGGCGACGCCCAGGTCGACGACGGCGGGAGCGGCGGGCGAGGCCGATGCGGCGGGATCCGCGTCGGTGGACGCCCGGGCCGGCTCCGCGACGGCCCCTCCGCCCGCCGCCAGGCCGACCGCGAGCGCGGCCGTGGCCAGCGCGCGATCGCCGACGCGGATCCGGTCACGGGCGCGTCGACGAGCGGGCATGCGGATCCATCCAGACGAGGGGAGAGGCGTCTCCCCAGTCTGGGAACCGGGTGTTGCGGGAGCGTTTCCGGCGCGGGACGATCCCGGGTCGCCGGCGCGCGGCGTCCCGGGCCGGTCAGCGCTGCTTGGGGAAGACGATCCAGAGGATCAGGTACAGGAGCACCTGCGGGCCCGGCAGCACGATGGAGAGCACGAACAGCAGGCGGACGAGGAAGCGGCTGATGCCGAAGCGGTCGGCGAGGGCGGCGCAGACGCCGGCGATGATCTTGCCGCGACGGGGGCGGGTGAGGGAGGCCATGCATCGAGCATGGCAGGGGTGGCTGCGCCGCTGCCGGATGCGCGCCCCCGGCGGACGGGCCCGGTCAGCCGCGGCCGGCCTCCGCGCGCCTCGTGGATAGCGGCGATGATCCGCGCGCCGCCCCACACGATGAACAGCAGCCGGTGGCGGCTCACGAGCGTCACCTCGGGCCGCCGGCTGATGCCCCGGGACACGTCGCGCGCCGCAGCGATCTCGCCGATCGGCACCTCGAGCGTGCCGCGCACGCGGTTGGCGGCGTGCGTGCGGAAGACGAGCGCCCGCGTCGTGATGGTGAGCCGGCCGCCGAGGCCCTCCTTGCCCGCCATGCCGACGGCGCGCATCGCCGGCTCGACGCTCGGCGCCAGCGGCACGATGCGCAGCTCGGAGAGGCCGAACTCGGCGCGGTCGATGAGGTGGTTCGCGGCCTTGCTGATCAGGATGCGGCCCTCGTCGGCCGGTGCGTCGCTCATGCCCCGACGGTATCCAGGTCCGGTCCCGCCGTCCGCGCGAGCCGGTCGCGCCCCGGATGCCGCACCCTGGGCAGCCCGTGGGAATGCGCGCGTTCCCTCGGGTGCCGGAATTAGCGTCGGGGGATGAGGATCCGCACCCTGCCCCTGGTCATGATCGCCTCGACCGCGGTCGTCCTGACGTCGTGCACCGGCCCCGACGAGGTCGGACCCGTCCCGCTGCCGGTCCCCGAGTCCGTCGAGACGTCGCCCGCGGGCGAGGGCGACGAGGCCGCGGCGCCTTCCGCGGAGACCGCGCTCGTCGCCGCGTACCTCGACGCCGTCGCGGCCGGCGATGCCGACACCGCATGGGGCATGCTCACGCCCGAGGCGCAGAGGTCGGCCGGATCCCGGGAGTCGTACGTCGCCTCCTCCGGCCGCGCGGGCACCGTCTCCCCGGAGGATGCCGAGCGGCTGCGCGCGGTCGAGCCGATCTCGGCAGAGGGCCCCGAGGGCGCCTTCACGCTCGTGTCCGCCTCGGACGGCGACGTGGCCGACGCCTGGATCGTCCGCGACACCGACCGGGGCCTCCTGCTCGACGACCACGTCGTCCCCGCGACCGGCGCGACGCCATACGAGTGGCGCAACCCGGCGGCGGGCCCCGAGGGATCCGCGGATCCGGTGCCCGCCGTCGACGCCTCGCGCCCGCTCTCCGTCGCGTTCGCCGCCCCGGAGGGCGGCTCCGAGGATGGCGGGCTCGTCGGCTACCCCGAGACGGCGTGGGCGTGGGTCGACGGGACCGAGGTGCCCGTCGGGCTCGTCGCCGCGGGATCCGGCCGCCTCCTCGAGCTCGACACCTCGGCCTGGACGGACGACGACGAGGCCCGTGACGCGGTCACGCTCGTGTGGCAGGTGGGAGGCGACTCGCTCGCCTGGCGCGGCACGACCGTCACGGCCTGACGGGCGGCGGCCCGCGCGGTGGGCCCGCGGGGGGCCGGGCGTCGCTCGCGAACGGCTCCCCGTGAGTTCTCGTCCCAGACGCTTTGCGCGCAAATCGATGGTGCGATACTCGAATGGTCGAGCCGGGGCTCGGCGTCTCGCCGCGCTGCGGAGGGTCCGGGCCGCGCATCGCCCGAGATCCGCCGACGTCCCCGAACGCACGGGAGGGACCGGATGGAGCAGCACCGCTCGGCCCTGCCCGTCCACGTCGTCGCCGCGTTCCACGCGGCACCGAGCCGCGCCGCCGGCGTCGAGCTGCTGCTCGCGGCGCTCCTCCACGCGTCCTCCGCGACGGGCGCCGCCGTCGTCCTGCCGCGCGCTGCCGAGGTCGCGGTCGCGGGGGAGTCCGGCGCCGCGCTCGGCGCGCTCCTCGGGGCGGGGCCCGTGCTCGGCGGATCCGGGCTGCTGCTCGTCGCCCTGGCCGACGGCGGCAGCGGGCGCACCGACGGGCGTCCCGACGCGGGTGGAGCCGTCGCGCTGCACCGCGCGACCGGCGCGCTCGACGCGGCCGACCGAGCGGTGGCCGAGGAGGTCGCGGTGCACGCGCGCATCGCGCTCGCCGCATGGGACGCCGCGGACGACCTGGCGGTCGGCCTGGCGTCGCGCTCCGTCATCGGCCAGGCCCAGGGGATCCTGATGGAGCGCTTCTCGCTCGACGCCGACCGCGCGTTCCAGGTGCTCCGCCGCTACTCGCAGGACGGCAACGTGAAGCTCGTCGAGGTCGCGCGCCGCGTCGTGGAGACGGGCGCGCTGCCCGGCACCTGAGCGGATCGCGACGCCGTCGTCGCCGGCGCGCTGGCGCCGAGCCCCCGAGCCCCGGAGCCGGTCCGGCCTCAGGCCGTGCGGCGGTCGGCCTCGCGCACGCGGATCGGCGACACGGCGGCGAGCGGCGCCACCTCCGGCAGGGCCTCCGCCTCGCCGCGCGTGAGCTCGGCGCGCAACGCCCCGAGGATCCGCGCGAGCAGCCGCGACACCTGCATCTGCGTCACGCCGAGCTCGGCCGCGATCTCCGACTGGCTGCACTCGTCGACGAAGCGCAGGTGCAGGATCCGCCGGTCGCGATCGCTGAGCACGCCGCGCGCCGCGTCCAGCAGCACGGTGCGCTCGGCCCGCGCGTAGCCGGGGTCGTCGGCGCCGATCGTGTCCGCGAGCGAGATGCCCTCGTCCTCGTGCACCGTGAAGTCGAGCGACGCGGGCCGGAGGCTGGAGTGCGCGGCGAGCGCCTCGACGACCTCCTCGCGCGCGTGCCCGGTGTGGGCCGCGAGCTCGGCGTCGGTGGGCGTGCGGCCGAGCCGCTGCGTGAGCGCGGGCACGACCGCGAGCAGCGCGTGCCGCAGCTCCTGGACGTGCCGGGGCGGGCGGACCACCCACCCGTTGTCGCGCAGGTGGCGCTTGATCTCGCCGGAGATGGTGGGGATCGCGAACGACACGAAGGGCGCGCCGAACCCCGGGTCGTACCGGCGCGCGGCCTTCACGAGGCCGAGGTAGCCGACCTGTCGGAGGTCGCTCCAGTCATGCGTGCGCCCCGAGTGCTGGCGGGCGAGCTGGTCGGCGAGCTCGAGGTGGTCGAGCACGATCTGGTCGTGCAGGCGGCGGCGCTCGGCGTCGCCCGCCGGATCCTCTGCCGCGGCGGCCGCGCGCACGAACCGGTCGTGGGTCAGCCGGCGCTTCTCGTCCCGCGCCGCCGTGAGGTCGGGCGCGAGCGGGGTCGGGCGGGGGAGGTTCGTCGGGCGGGGGAGCGTCGTCGACAGCGGGATCGCCGACGCGGATGCGCGGGAGGCGGATCCGCGCGAGGCGGGCGGGGCGGCGGCGAGGGCGCGCGTGCGCAGCGTTCCGGTCACTCAAGACCTTCCGGACTCGTGTCGGATGCGGCACGCTGCTTGACCGCTCCTCCAGAGAAGCACTGCTTCTCATACCTGCCTAGGTCCTCCGATCACTTCTCCTCGGCGCTTCTCCCGCTTCTCCGCGGGCCGGGCGTGTCGTGGGCCCGCGCATCCGCACCAGCACGGAGCAGCGCCCCCGGATGGGGGCGCTGCCCGCCCGCCGGTAGGCTCGATCCCCGTTCCCCGAGCCGCCACCACCGAACGGACGCCCCATGAGCCTGTTCCGCACGAAGAGCATCGAGTCGTCGCTGGCCGACGCCGCGGGAGGCGAACGCAGCCTCACCCGCTCCCTCGGCACCTGGGACCTCATGCTCATGGGCGTCGCCGTCGCGGTCGGCGCCGGCATCTTCTCCGTCGGCGCGAAGGCCGCGGGCAACTACGCAGGTCCCTCGGTGACGCTCGCGTTCGTGCTCGCCGCCGTCACGTGCGGCCTCGCGATCATGTGCTACGCCGAGTTCGCGTCCGCCGTCCCCGTCGCGGGCAGCGCGTACACGTTCACCTACGCGACCATGGGCGAGCTGCTCGCGTGGATCATCGGCTGGGACCTCATCCTCGAGATGCTCACGGCGGCCGCGGTCATCGCGAAGTACTGGGGCATCTACCTGGAGTCGGCGCTCAAGCTCGCCGGGCTCGACATCCCCTCCACCATCACGGTGTTCGGGCTCGGCATCAGCTGGGGTGCCGTCCTCATCACCGCGATCTTCACCGTGCTGCTCGTGCTCGGCACCAAGCTCTCCAGCCGCGTCTCGAGCGTCTTCACGGTGCTCAAGGTCGCGGTCGTCCTGTTCGTGATCGTCGTGGGCGCGTTCTACGTCAGGCCTGAGAACTACTCGCCGTTCATCCCGCCGCAGCGCCCGACCGAGGGCGGATCCGCCGACGTCTGGACCCAGTCCCTCTTCTCCTGGGCGAGCGGCCAGGAGCCCACGCAGTACGGCCTCTACGGCCTGCTCGCCGGCGCCTCGCTCGTGTTCTTCGCGTTCATCGGCTTCGACGTGGTCGCCACGAGCGCCGAGGAGGTGAAGGACCCCCAGCGCACCCTGCCGCGCGGCATCTTCGCGGGCCTCGCGGTCGTCACCGTGCTCTACGTGCTCGTGACCCTCGTCCTCACCGGCATGGTCCCGTACACGGTGCTCGCCGACGCGGAGGAGCCGTCGCTCACGACAGCCTTCACCGCGGTCGGCGCCGGATGGGCGGCGCAGGTGATCTCCATCGGCACGCTGCTCGGCCTCACCACCGTGCTCATGGTGCTGCTCCTCGGCCTCGCCCGCGTCGTCTTCGCGATGAGCCGCGACGGCCTGCTGCCGCGCGGCCTCAGCCGCACGAGCGCCAAGCGCCGCACGCCGGTGCGGGTGCAGATCATCGCGGGCGTCGTGGTCGCGGCCCTCGCCGGCTTCACCGACGTGGGCGTGCTCGAGGAGATGATCAACATCGGCACGCTCTCCGCGTTCGTGCTCGTGAGCATCGGCGTGATCGTGCTGCGGAGGAAGCGCCCGGACATCCGCGCGTCGTTCCGCGTGCCGCTCATGCCGTGGCTGCCGATCCTCTCGGCCGTGCTCTGCGTGTGGCTGATGCTCAACCTCACGACCCTCACCTGGGTCCGCTTCCTCGTCTGGCTCGCGCTCGGCTTCGCGGTCTACTTCCTCTACGGACGCCGCCACTCGCTGGTCGGCAAGGAGGAGGCGCGGATCGCGGCGGGCGGCGCACCCGCGCCCGAGCTGCCGTCGGCGTCGACGCCGCGGGACTGAGCCCCGCGCGCCCGCCCACGTCGCCCGCCGCATCCGCTCCGGATCCGGCGGGCGTCGTGCGTCCGGGCGGGGTGCGGCGCGCCGCTCGGGCGGCTCGCGCTGACGATGTCCGCGCGCGTCAGGTCTGGCAGCGCGGGCACCAGTAGGTGACCCGGTCCTGCGCGCCCATGCCGGGCCGAACGGGATCACCGAGCTGGCCCTGCTGGATCCGCGTGCCGCACCGCAGGCACGGCTTGCCCTTGCGCCCGTAGACCCAGTCGGTGCGGCCGCGCCGGAGGTCGCCCGTGGTGGTGCGCTCGATGCGGTCGCGGTTCGCGCGCATCGTGCGGCGCGCGAGCGCGACCATCGCGGGCAGGTCCGGCACCTCGGCGACGGGCCGCGTGGGCAGCACCCCGCGCAGGAAGCAGAGCTCGGCCCGGTAGACGTTGCCGATGCCGGCGGCGTTCCGCTGGTCCAGCAGCGCCAGGCCGATCGCCCGCTCCGGCTGCGCGGAGATGCGCCGCACGATCTCCTCGGCCGCCGCGTCGCCCCAGTCGGGCCCGAGGATGTCCGGCCCGAGGTGCCCGACGACCGTGTGCTCCTGGTCGCGCGGGATCACCTCGAGCACCCCTAGCGCGAAGCCCACCGTGACGCGCTCCGCCGTCTCGAGCACGACGCGTGCCTCGAACGCCGGCCGCCGCCACGGAGTGCCGTGCTGGTAGATGTGCCAGGAGCCCTCCATCTTGAGGTGGCTGTGGATCGTGAGGTCGCCGATCCGGTGCAGGATGTGCTTCCCGACGCTCACCACCTCGTCGACCTCCTGGCCCGCGAGATCCAGCGTCGCGAACTTCGGCACGCGGAAGTCGCTGCGCGTGAGCACCTGCCCGCCGATGGCCTCGTGCAGGTGCGCCGCGGTGCGCCAGACGGTGTCGCCCTCAGGCACGGGCGGATCCCCTCGCCGAACGCGCGCTCACGACCGCATCCGCAGCCCGCGCGGCGTCGCCGAGAAGCCGTGCTCCTGGAGCGCCGTGCCGAGCGGCGTGCCGAGGATGAACGCGCCGTTGACCTTCTCGATCGCGAGCTTCGCGACCCCGCCGCGGCGCACGATGCCGCCGAGCGACTCGGCCGCCGCGCGGATCACCGCCTCGTCGTCGTCGAAGAGCAGCACGGTCTTCCCGCCGCGCTCCACGTAGAGCACGAGCTCGCCGTCGACCAGCACCACGAGCGCGCCCGCCTTCCGGCCGGCGCGGTGCCCGGTGGGGCGCTCCCCGCGCGCGTCGACGCTGCCGGACTCCGCGATCGCGGCCGACGCGTCGCCGGCCGGATCCCCGGAGGCGGGCCCCGCTCCGTCGCTCCCGTCGCCGTCGGATCCGCCGCCCGACCCGTCGAGCCGCGGCCAGGGCAGCGCCGCGCCGTAGGCGTTGGCCGGATCCGTGGCGGCCAGCGTCAGCGCGTTCAGCGGCCGCTCGCCCGCGTCCGGATCCCGCGTGAAGCCGCGCAGCCGATCCACCGTGCCGCCGGTGCTGAACTGCGCAGCGCCCAGCGTCTCGATGAAGTAGCCCCGGCGCGCGCGTCCCGTGTCCTCGAACCCGGCGAGCACCTTGTAGGTGAGCGCGAATCCGCCGGGCACGCGCTCGGTCATCACGGATCCGCGCGTGACCACGCCGTAACGCTCCAGCAGCAGCTCGGCCGTGCCCGCCGCGCGCACGGTGGCGTCGGTCTCGGCGAGCGGCACGATGGACCAGCGCCCGGCCGCGGTCGGCGGTCCCGTGCGCGTCGGCATGTCGGGCCGCGGCATCCGCCCGCCCCGGTACATGCGCCCGCGCGGCGCCCGCTGCGGCGTCTTGTGCGCGGTGGATCCGCCCGCCAGCAGCGCGCGCAGCGGCGACAGCGTGTCGTTCGTGACGAGCCCGGCCCACACGAGGTCCCACAGCGCCGTGACGAGCGCCTTGTCGTCCGTGGATCCGACGGCGTCGCTCAGCTGCCGGAAGAAGTAGCCGCCGCCGGTGCCGAGCGTGGTGAGGATCTCGCGCTGCAGCTCGTCGGTGTCGTGCGCGTCGGGCTCGGGCAGCGTGAGGGCGACCTGGTCGGCGAGGTGCAGGCTGACCCAGCCGTCGGCGCCCGCGAGCGTGCCGGCGCCCGACCAGATGACCTCGCCCGTCGACGTGAGCTCGTCGAGGAACGCGGGGCTGTAGTCGCGCACCCGCGCCGGCAGCACGAGCGTCTCCCACGCGGAGGCGGGCACGGGCGCGCCCGCGAGCTGCTCGATGACCTGCAGCACGCCGTCGACCCCGCGCAGCCCGCGCTCACGATCCGCACCGGCGACGTGCTGCCACGCCGGGAGGAACCGCGCGTACGCGGCCCGCTCCACGGGCTCGACCTCGCTGCGGAGCGCCGCGAGCGAGCGGCTGCGGAGCCGCCGCAGCACCTCGACGTCGCACCACTCGCTGCCGGTGGCGCCCGGCCGGAACTCGCCCTCGACCACGCGCCGCTGCGCTCCGAGCCGGGCGAGCGTGTCGGCGATGACGGCGGATCCGAGGCCGATGCCCGTGGCCGCGTCGGCGATGGTGAAGGGGCCGTGCGTGCGCGCGTACCGGCCGACGAGGTCGCCGAGCGGATCCGCCACGGGCTCGACGAACGCCATCGGCGTGCCGATGGGCAGCGGCACGCCGAGGGCGTCGCGCAGCCGGCTCGCGTCCTCGATGGCGGCGACGCGCGGCTGCCCGCCGAACGAGACCCGGAGCGCGCGCCTGCCCGCGACGAGCGCGTCGAGGTGGTCGGCGGCGGATCCGGCCTCGTCGGGCTCCAGGCGCGCGGCGACCTCCTCGGCGTCGAGCGGCCCGAGGATCCGCAGCAGGTCGGCCACGCCCTCCGGCCCCTTGGCGCGCCGGTCGGGCGCGAGGCGCTGTAGCTCGAGCTCGGTGCGCGCGATGACCGCCGGATCCAGCAGCTCGCGCAGCTCCGCCCGCCCCAGCAGCTCGCTGAGCAGGCCCGCGTCGAGCGAGAGCGCGGCGGCCCGGCGCTCGGCGAGCGGGCTGTCGCCCTCGTACATGAACGCGCCGACGTAGCTGAAGAGGAGGCTGCGCGCGAACGGCGACGCGTCCTCCGTGGTGGTCTCCACGATCTTGATGCGCCGCGCCTCGATGTCCTTCGCGAGCGACGTGAGCGCGGGCAGGTCGTAGACGTCCTGCAGCACCTCGCGCACGGTCTCGAGCACGATCGGGAACGCGGGGAACTTCCGCGCGACGTCGAGCAGCTGCGACGCGCGCTGGCGCTGCTGCCAGAGCGGGGATCGACGGCCCGGGTTGTAGCGCGGCAGCAGGAGCGCGCGGGCGGCGCACTCGCGGAACCGCGAAGCGAACAGGGCGGATCCGCCCACCTCGCGCGTGACGATGGCGTCGAGCTCGTCCGGCTCGAACACGAAGAGGTCGGCCCCCGGCGGCTCGCCGTCGGTCTCGGGGATGCGGACGACGATGCCGTCGTCGTTGGCCATGGTCGCGCCGTCGATGCCGTACAGCTCGGTGACCCGGGCGCCCACCGCGAGCGCCCACGGCGCGTGCACCTGCATCCCGTAGGGCGAGTGCAGCACCACGCGCCAGTCGCCCAGCTCGTCACGGAAGCGCTCGACCACGAGGGTGCGGTCGTTCGGCAC
Source organism: Clavibacter michiganensis (assembly GCF_021216655.1). Lineage (NCBI taxonomy): Bacteria > Bacillati > Actinomycetota > Actinomycetes > Micrococcales > Microbacteriaceae > Clavibacter > Clavibacter michiganensis. Next base: position 1,966,636 of record NZ_CP080437.1, on the reverse strand, counting down.
GTGGCCGGTGGCCTTCTTCTGGTCGTCGAGGAACGCGAGCAGGTTGTTCACGGCGCGGTCGTCGAGGCCCACGCGGCCGGCGCGCGCCCGGGCGTCGTCCACCGCGGATCCGGACAGCTCCCGCACGAACGCCCCGATGGCGCGACCGAGCTCGAGCGGCCGGCCGAGCCCGTCGCCCTTCCAGAACGGCAGCTTCCCGGGCTCCCCGAACGCGGGCGTCACGAGCACGCGGTCGTGCGTGATCTCCTGGATCCGCCAGCTCGTGGCCCCCAGCGCGAACACGTCGCCGACGCGCGACTCGTAGACCATCTCCTCGTCGAGCTCGCCCACGCGCGACGCCTTCTCGCCCACCATGAACACGCCGAACAGGCCGCGGTCCGGGATGGTGCCGCCGGAGGTGACCGCGAGCCGCTGCGCGCCCGGCCGACCCTCGATGGTGCCCTCGTCGCGGTCCCACACGATGCGGGGCCGCAGCTCCGCGAACTCGTCGGACGGGTAGCGGCCGCTCAGGAGGTCGAGCGTGGCCTCGTACGCGGAGCGCGGCAGGGTCGCGAAAGGCGCGCTGCGGCGCACGATGTCGAACCACTCCTCGACGCCCAGCGGCTCGAGCGCGACGGCCGCCACCGTCTGCTGCGCGAGCACGTCGAGCGGGTTCGCCGGCACGCGCAGCGACTCGATCTGCCCGCTCGCCATGCGCTCCGCGGCCACGGCCGAGTGGATGAGGTCGGCCCGGTGCTTGGGGAAGATGACGCCGCGCGAGACCTCGCCCACCTGGTGCCCGGCGCGGCCGACCCGCTGCAGCCCGCTCGCGACCGAGGGCGGCGCCTCGACCTGCACCACCAGATCCACGTCGCCCATGTCGATGCCGAGCTCGAGGCTCGAGGTGGCGACCACGCAGCGGAGCCGGCCGGACTTCAGGTCGTCCTCGATGAGGGCGCGCTGCTCCTTGGAGACGGATCCGTGGTGCGCCTTGGCGAGCACGGGATCCGCGCCCTCGGTGCTCCCCGCCTGCGCCATGACCTCGGCGGGCGGCCGGGCGGCGGTGCGGCGCGTGGCCGAGAACGCGGTGGCGTCGGCGGGCCGCGACGACCCGGATCCTGCCGAGGCCCCCGCCAGCACGGGGACGGCGTCCGCCGTCGCGGATCCTGCCGCCGTGCCCCCCACGACCGCGTTCCCCTCGGCGTCGATGCGCCCGTCCTCGATGCGCATCGCGTAGATCTCGTTGAGCCGTGCCGTGAGCCGCTCGGCCAGCCGCCTGCTGTTCGTGAACACGATGGACGACGTGTGCTGCAGCACGAGGTCGACGATGCCCTCCTCCACGTGCGGCCAGATGGATCCCTGCTGCGGCTGGTCCCCCTGCGCCGCCGACCCCTCGAGCGGCGCCGTGGTGCCGAGCTCGGTCATGTCGTCGACCGGCACGATGACCCGGAGGTCGAACTCCTTCGTGTTCTTCGGCGACACGATGGAGACGGGCGAGCGCCCGCCGAGGAACCGCGCCACCTCCTCGGGCGGCCGCACGGTGGCCGACAGCCCGATGCGCTGGGCCGGCTTCTCCAGCAGCGCGTCGAGCCGCTCGAGCGACAGCGCGAGGTGGCTGCCGCGCTTGGTGGCCGCGACCGCGTGCACCTCGTCGACGATGACCGTCTCGACCCCCGCGAGCGTCTCGCGCGCGGCCGAGGTGAGCATGAGGAACAGCGACTCGGGCGTGGTGATGAGGATGTCCGGGGGCGTCTTCGCGAGCGCGCGCCGGTCGCCGGCCGGGGTGTCGCCGGAGCGCACGCCCACCGTGACCTCGGGCGGCTCGGCCCCCAGCCGCTTCGCCGTCTGCACGATGCCCACGAGCGGCGAGCGCAGGTTGCGCTCCACGTCGACCGCGAGCGCCTTCAGCGGCGAGATGTAGAGGACGCGCGTGCGCCGCATCGGATCCTCCGGCGCGGGACGCGAGGCCAGCCGGTCGATCGACCAGAGGAATGCCGCGAGCGTCTTGCCGGATCCGGTGGGCGCCACGACGAGCGCGTGCGACCCCTTCTGCACGGCCTCCCACGCGCCGGTCTGCGCGGCGGTGGGGCCGGGGAACGCGCCCTGGAACCACTCCCGGGTGGCCGGGGAGAAGCGCGCGAGGACGGGATCCATCTGCTCATCCTCCTCCGGACCACCGACAACGCGTCCGCCCGGGCGCTCCCCGGATGACGGCCGCGGCGCCGGGCCGCGCCTCAGCCCGCGTGCTCCCGGATGAAGGCCGACACGTCCCGCAGCTCGGCCGCGGAGACGGAGTGCGGCAGGTCCTCGTAGATGCGCTCGGTGAGGGCGCCGTGGTCGCCGATCCACGCGGCCGTGCGCGCGACCGCCTCGTCCGGGATCACCTGGTCTGCGGTGCCGCGGCCCCAGAACACCGGCGTCGGTGCGGCGGCGTTGGCCGCGTCTCCCGCGTGCTCGCCCCGCACCGAGAACCCGCTGAGCTGCACCGCGTAGGAGAACCGTCCCGGCGCGAGGCGCAGCAGCTGGAGCGCGGTGGCCCCGCCCTGGCTGAAGCCGAGGAGCCCGACGGACCGCGGCGGCACGGGCAGCGCGTCGAGCCAGTCGAGCACGCCCTGGGCGGCGGCGTCCGCGGCGTCCGGATCCGGGTCGCCGCGGGATCCGGCCACGATCGGGAACCACGCGTTCCCGCCCTGCAGCGCGATGGGCCCGCGCAGCGACGCGACGACCGGCCCCAGCGGCAGGTACGGCGACAGCCCGAAGAGGTCGCCCTCGTGCGATCCGTAGCCGTGAAGGAGCACGAGCAGCGGGCGGTCGGCGAGGTCGGCGGAGGAGGCCGACCAGAGGACGGCGTCGGGATCCAGCGGGAGAGCGGTCACGGTGTCCTCTGTCGGCAGCGGGCGGATGCGCGGACGCGGGGATCGGCCGGCCCGCCCATCCTCGCATCCGCCCCCGGCGGCCGACCGGGCGCCCGCCCCTCTGCCGCCCGGCGGTCGCCAGCGCGCCGGGTGGCCGCCGCGCTCCGGCGGTGGGTGACAATGGACCATGACCGTTCGCACCCCGGACCCGAACATCCCCGACCCGAACTCCGGCTGGCTGTCGGACGTGGAGCTGGCGCAGATCCGGCAGCGGCTGCCCCTCCTCTACGTGGAGGCCGTGCCCGTCCGGGTCGACGGCATGGGGCAGGTGAAGGACATCGGCGTGCTGCTGCGCGCCACGGTCACCGGCCAGATGACGCGCATGCTCGTCTCCGGCCGCGTGATGTACGGCGAGACTCTGCGCGACGCGCTCTTCCGCCACCTCGAGAAGGACCTCGGTCCGATGGCGTTCCCGCAGCTCCCCGCGAGCCCGACGCCGTTCTCGGTCGCCGAGTACTTCCCGTTCCCCGGCGCGAGCCCGTACACCGACGACCGGCAGCACGCCGTGTCGCTCGCGTACGTGGTGCCGGTCACCGGCACGTGCGATCCGCGTCAGGACGCGCTCGAGATCACGTGGATGACGCCCGAGGAGGCGGCGTCCGACGCGGTCTCGGCCGACATGGAGGGCGGCCGCGGCGCGCTGCTCCGCGCGGCCCTCGCCTCGGTGGGCGTGCTGCCCTAGTCGCGTCGCGCCACCCGGGATGCGTTGCGCCAGCCGGGATGCGGCGGACCGCGGACCGCGGTCTCCCGGATCAGACGGCGGCGGCCCGCTCGGGGAACTGCGGCGGCTCGAGGTAGTGCCGACGGAGGTCCTCGAAGGCCTGGCTGGCGCCCGCCCCCACGCCGTAGCAGCGCTGCACGTGCAGGCCGTCCATGGCGGAGAGCACGACGGCGGCCGCGGCCTCCGGGTCGAGGTGGGGGTCGATGAGGCCGCGCGCCTGGTCGACGATGACGCCCGCGGTGATGCGCTCGAGCTCGCGCGCGCGGCGCTCGCGGAACAGCTCGTGCAGCGGGTGGCCTGCGGCCGAGGCCTCCGACGAGACGACGGCGATGACGCGGGTGAGGCACGCGCTCTGCTCCCCGTCCGCGATGACCACGGCCGCGTGCTCCGCGACGCTGCGCGGCCGGTGCAGCTCGATGGCCGCGGCGAGGCGCTCCTCGCGGCGCTCGAGCACGGCGAGCAGCAGCTCCTCCTTGCCGCTGAAGTGGTGCAGCAGGCCGGCCGGCGTGATCTCGGCCCGGGACGCGATCTCGCGCAGCGAGCTGCTGCGGTACCCCTGCTCGGCGAAGACCTCGATGGCGGTGCGGATGAGGAGCTCCCTGCGCTCCACGCCCTTGCGGTACGGGCCACGGGTGGCGAGGGCGGCGCGAGTCATTGGCTCACCGTATCCGGATGCCGCCGGGCGTCCGCGCGACCGTCAACAGGCATCGCCTCAGCTGTGGGGACTCGGGGCACGGACGCGTCGTCACGTGTCCCTCCGGGGACGACGGAGGGCCCCCGTCCGTGGACGGGGGCCCTCGATGTCATGCCGGCGCGCGGTGCGCGCCGCGCGGTCTAGCGTCCGCTGGAGACGCGGCGGTGGGTGCGCTCGCGGCCGCCGGCCGAGGCGCCGCCGGACGCCGCGGGGCGCTCCTGGCGGGGACGGGCGGTGCCGACGGACGAGCCGCCGCCGAAGCCCTCGGACGAGGTGCTGAAGTTGCGGGGCGCACCGCCGCGCTGTCCGCCCGAGGCGCCGTCGCGGCGACCGGACGAGGCGCCGTCACGACGACCTCCGCCGACGGGCGCGCCGTCGCGGGCCGCGCGCTTCCGCTGCGCGTTGGCGCCCTGCGAGCGTCCGCCGCCGTTCGCGCGGCCGCCCTGCGACTGGCGCTGGGTGGACTCGCGGACCGACTTCGTCTCACGCGGCGCGGGCTTGACGTACGCCGCGACGGCGCCCGTCAGCTCGGCCACGGCGGGGGAGGACTCGGTGACCTGCTGCGGCGTGACGTGGATGTCGGCCTTGCGCATCAGGAGCTGCACGTCCTTGCGCTGCGCCGGCAGCATGATCGTGACGACGTCGCCCGCGGAGCCCGCGCGCGCCGTGCGGCCCGAGCGGTGCAGGTACGCCTTGTGCTCGGCCGGCGGGTCGACGTGGATCACGAGCTCGATGTCGTCGACGTGCACGCCGCGGGCCGCGACGTCGGTGGCCACGAGGACCTTGACGTCGCCCGCGGAGAACGCCGCGAGGTTGCGGTCGCGGGCGACCTGCGAGAGGTTGCCGTGCAGGTCCACCGACGGGATGCCCGCGTCGGTGAGCTGCTTCGCGAGCTTCTTCGCGTGGTGCTTGGTGCGCATGAAGAGGATGCGGCGGCCGGTGCCGCCCGCGAGCTTCTGGACGAGGAGGCGCTTGGCCTCGACGTCGGTCGCCTCGAAGACGTGGTGGGTCATGGCGGCGACGGGCGAGTTCGCCTCGTCGACGGAGTGCAGCACCTGGTCGTGCAGGTAGCGGCGCACGAGCTTGTCCACGCCGTTGTCTAGCGTGGCGGAGAACAGCATGCGCTGGCCGGTGTTCGGGGTCTTGTCGAGGATCCGCGTGACGACGGGCAGGAAGCCCAGGTCGGCCATGTGGTCGGCCTCGTCGAGCACGGTGATCTCCACGGCGTCGAGGTTCACGAAGCCCTGCTTCATGAGGTCCTCGAGGCGGCCGGGGCAGGCCACGACCACGTCGACGCCGGCCTTGAGGGCCGCGACCTGGCGCTGCTGCGAGACGCCGCCGAAGATCGTCGTGGTGGTGAGGTTGTAGGCCTCGGCCAGCGGCGCCATGGCCGCGGTGATCTGCGTGGCGAGCTCGCGGGTCGGCGCGAGGATCAGGCCGAGCGGGCGGCCCGGACGACGACGGCCGCCGGCGAGCCCGCCGCCGAGGCGCGCGATCATCGGGATGGCGAACGCCAGCGTCTTGCCGGAGCCCGTCTTGCCGCGGCCGAGCACGTCGCGGCCGTTCAGGGTGTCGGGGAGCGTGTCCACCTGGATGGGGAACGGCGTCGTGATGCCGTTCGCCGTGAGGGCGGAGACGAGGGGTGCGGGCACGCCGAGCGCGCCGAAGGTGTCAGTGGTCATGCGGGGGAGTTGCCTTCCAGGCAGGGGTCCGCCCCGGTGTGCGTTCTCGGGGATGTGCGACGACGCACGGAAGCGGAGGATGGCGAAGGCGCCGATGGGCGCATCCGTTCGCCAAAAGAAAGATGTCACTCGGCCCCGTCGGCCTGTGCGGCGATCTGATCGGGGCGAGGAGGGAACGCGTTCTCTCGACGCAGGGAGCACGGTGATGTGCTCGCAAGTGATGCCACCGTAGCAGGTCAGGCCGGGGAGAAGCCCATCTCGCCGACGGGGACCTCGAAGCCGAGCACGTTGCCGGCCGGCGCGAGGGGGCACGCCCACTCCGGGTCGTAGGCGCACGACGGGTTGTACGCGAAGTTGAGGTCGACCACGATCGAGCCGGGCGCACCCGGGCCGAGGTCGGATCCCTTGACCGTGTCGAGCAGGTAGCGGCCGCCCCCGTACGTGCCGCCCTCGCGCCGGTGCGACGCGTCCTTGACGGGCAGGTGCAGGCCGCCGCCGTAGCTCGCGAGGCGCCAGACGTCGAGGGTCCCCACCGGGCGACCGTCTGCCTCGGGGAGTGCGACTGAGCCGAGCCGCTCGAACGGGACGATGCCGTCGGTACCGGTCTCCACGTCGTGACGCGCGTCTTCGCCGCCAGGGTGGATCTCCAGCTCGAACCGCCAGGCCGGGTCGTAGTCCGTGACGTCCAGGCGGTCGAAGCCGTCGCGGTGCTCGGGCAGGAGCGGCGTCGCCGGGTGGCTGCGGAACATGTCGTCGCGCGTGCGGCGCCAGAGGGCGTGGGCGGCGGCGGGATCCGTCTGCGCGACCCAGCGCACCTCCGCGTACATCTCGTGCGTGCGGCGGCGCCAGTCGGCGACGTGGAGGGCGGTGACGGCGGAGGGCATGCGCCCACCGTACGCGCGGGGCTGTCGGCCGGTGCGCGCGCGACGTAGCGTGGACTCCACGGGCGCCGCCGACCGGGTCGCGCCGCCTCGAGGGACGGACGCCGCCATGCCCGCTCGCCGGATGCCGCTCGCTCCGGCCCTCCTCGCCGCGGTGCTGGCGGGAGCGTTGGTCGGGTGCACGACCGCCGCCGACGTCGACGACCTCCCCCTCGTCTCCCGCGATGCGGAGGGCATCCCCGACGAGCTGCGCTCCGTCGAGCTGACGGCCCTCGATCCGTCGGCCGCCCTCGATCCGGCGCTGCTCGTCGGGTGGAACCCGTCCGACGCGCTCCCCACCGGATCCTGGATCGACGTGACGTGGATCGACGGCGCGCCGGAGTGCGGCGGGCAGGTGGAGGCCGTGCGCGTGCTCGAGACGGACGCGCGAGTCGTCCTCGACCTGCAGCGCGCCGAGACGACCACCACGACGGATGGCGCGACGTGCGGCGACGTCGGGTACCCGGCCACCGCCCGGATCCCCTTGGAGCGGCCGCTCCTGTCCCGCGAGCTCCTGCAGCACGCGCTCCCGGAGCGGTGAGCTAGGCGGGTCGCTCGACGGGGTCGCCGGCGGGCTCCGGCTGCCAGTCGTACGCCCACGTCGGCGCGAGCTGGCGGAGCCGGAACGCGCGCCACTGCCAGAAGGCCCAGAAGGTCGGCCACATCGCGGGGCCGAGGAGCCCGGCCTCGAACTCGAGCTGGTCGCGGAAGAGGGTCCTCACGCGGCCGTCGGCGTCGGGGCCCGCGGGATCCGCGGAGACGGCCATGCTGTGCCGCATGCTCGTGGGGATCGACATGAGCCCGGAGAGCCCGTGGCCGTCGTCGCGCACGATGCGCACGCCCTCGACGCGCGGCTTCATGTCGCGGAGGCGGATGCCCTGCCGCCCCGCCGTGAAGGGACCCGCCTGCATCGCGGCCACGTGCTCGCGGCCGTCCCAGCTCGTCGGGAAGCCGCCGTCCTCGAGCGGCACGAAGTCGACGAGCGGGCCCGCGACCTCCCGCATCACGGTGGGCGAGTGGAGCGCGCGCCAGGCGGCGTCGGGATCGCAGTCGAGGATGGTCTTCAGCAGCACGCGCATGGCCCCAGTGTGCTCCGCCCGGCTGGGCGTGCCCGGCGTCCCGCTGCCGTGGGACAGGATGGGACGGACATGATCAGGTACTGGGTGGGCGTCGTCTCGCGCGACCGCGTGCTCGACGGCCTGGACCTCGGCATCGCGCAGGTCAACCGCGGCGCCCGCGAGCCCGTCGAGCGGCTCGGCGAGGCCGACGGCTTCGTCTACTACTCGCCGCGCGAGTCCTACCCCGACGGGCAGCTCCTCCGCGCGTTCACCGCGATCGGCCGGGTCGCCGACGCCGCGCCGTACCAGGGCCGCGTGGGCGAGTGGCGGCCGTGGCGCCGTCGGATGGACTGGGACCTCGGCGCGGTCGACGCCCCCATCCGCCCGCTCGTCCCCGTGCTCGACTTCACGCGCGACTCCCTCGAGTGGGGCCGGAAGCTCGCGCCGGGGCTCCTCGAGATCACGCGCGACGACTTCGAGGTGATCCGCCAGGCGATGCGCCGCGGGGCGCCCGAGCCGTCGCGGCGCGTCATCCGCGGAGGGTCCGGCCCGTTGACGCCCGTAGCATCGGATCGTGACCTCCTCCGCTGACGCCGCGCACCCCGATCCGTCGACGCAGGCCCGCTACCAGGTCCGGCTCGACGGCGGCGTGGCCGGCGCCCGCCGCATCGCCGCCGGGGCCGACGTCATCGTCTGGGTCGACGCCCTGCCCTCCGTCCCGCCGCCCACCGCGGCCCGCCGCGACGAGGTCCTCGCGACCATGCCCGCGCGCCCGGCCGTCGTGAGCGCCGGGCTCGCCGACGCCCCGGCCGTCGCCGACTGGATCCTCGCCCTCCAGACCGCGCTCGGCCGCCGCGCGTACGTGGCCGTCGTCGCCGCGGGCACCGTGGAGGCGGACGGATCCTGGCGCGCGTGCGCCGAGGACCAGCTCGCCGCGGGCGCCGTGGTCGACGCGCTCGCCGCCCTCGGCATCGACGCGACCTCGCCCGAGGCCGCCGTCGCGTGCGCCGCGTACCAGCAGCTCCGGCCGGCCGTGGGGCACCTGGTCACCGCGAGCGTCTCCGCGCGCCGGCTCGACGCCGCGGGGCACGGCGGGCTGGTCGCCGCGGCGCTCGCCGCGGGCCCCGTCGACGTGGTCGTGCACCGCCTGCACCGCGACGCCTGAGTCCGCGCAGGATCCGGTCGCCGTACCCGCGGAATGGGCGTCCAGGAGCGCGTGTTCCCCTGTGCATCAGGCGCCGCGCCCGGGACGACGCCACGCAACCGGAAGGTCATCACATGAAGGCACTCATCAACGGCGTCACCGTCGCGGAGGCACCCAAGGACGAGCTCATCGAGATCGAGGGCAACTGGTACTTCCCGCCCCAGAGCGTCGACATGTCGCTCCTGACGGAGACCAGCACGCCGTACCACTGCCCGTGGAAGGGCGACACGCAGTACTACTCCGTGAAGGACGGCGACACCGTGCTGCAGGACCGCGCCTGGTCGTACCCGACGCCCATCCCGTCGTCGTTCGACCGCGTGGGCAAGGACTACAGCGGCTACGTCGCGTTCTGGAAGGAGGTCCGCGTCAGCGAGTGACGCGGATCCGCGCGCACGGCCCGGGGGCTCAGGCTCCCGGGCCGTCGTCGTACGCGGGGGAGGCCGCGGGACGCACGGGCGCCACGCGCGCCGGGATCCCCATGCGCCGCTCCCGCAGCTGCCTGGCGCGGTGGGCGCGCACCTTCGCGCGGTTGCCGCAGCGCCGCATCGAGCACCAGCGCCGGGTGCCCGAGCGCGTGGTGTCGAGGTAGAGCACGGTGCAGTCATCGGCAGAGCAGCGGTGGACCCGCTCGGATCCCGCCCCGAACACCGCCACCGCGTCGCGCGCCGCCGACGCGAGCGCCTGCGCTGGCCGGGCGAGCGCGCGGCCGGCCTGGCGGGATCCGCCGCCGAGCGCGGGCGGCAGATCGGGCGTGGCCGCGTAGAGGTTGAGCACGTCGACGTCGCGCGGCGACGGCTCCGCGCCGTCCGCGATGGCCGCCGCGATGTCGCCGATCGCCTGCCGGAGCGTGCGCGCGTCGGCGAGATCGCGCTCGCCCGGCTCGGAGACGGGCGCGAGGTGCTCGCTCAGCCACGCGCCGAGGGCCGCCGCGTCGGGCAGCGTCTCGCGCGGCTCCGGATCCCCGAGCGCGCCCGTGTAGGCGAGGTCGAGGCTCACGGCGCCCGTGTCGAGGAACCAGCGCAGGCCGTCGGGGTCGGTGATCCACTGGCCGGTGGGCCGCTCGGATCCCGGTGCCCGGCTCACGCGGCTCCCTCGCGCCGATCGGTGCCCGCTGCCCGGCCGGACGCGGCGGCGCCCGACGGCACCTCGCGCTTCGTCCACGCGATGAGGTGCGCCTTGTCGAACCGCTTCGAGCACAGCCCGCAGGCGAGCGGGCGGGTCGGCTTCCGGTAGCGGAAGTGCGCGTGGCCGGCCGGGCACGCGCCCACCCACGGCGCGAGCTCCTCGGCGACCGCGCCCGAGTGCAGCCGGGATCCCTCGTAGCCGAGCTCGGCGGCCACCTTCTTCCACCTCGGCCCATGGCCCGCGCGGGATCCGGCCAGCGCGTGCGCGACCTCGTGCAGCAGCACCTGGTGGATCTCGTCGTCCTCGAACCGCCCCGCCAGGTGCCGGGAGACCGTGATCCGCTTCTCGCCGTAGTGGCAGGCGCCGGCGCGCGTGCGGGCGTGGTCGAACGCGAAGGTCCACGAGGGGTCGAGGTGCAGGGAGATGAGGGCCTCGGCCCAGATCCGCACCCGGGCGAGGTCAGCCACGGCCGGCCGCCGTCGGCCGGTGAGCGAGCGGGACCATCACGCGGGCTGGGCGGCGATGCGCTCCTTGGCGACGTCGATCGCGAGCGCCGAGCTCTCGAGCTGGTCGCTCGGCAGGCCCTCGCGGGTGCGCAGCGTGTACGCGTCCTCGAAGTCGGAGAGCGCGAGGCGGTAGTCGCCCCGGTCGAAGTGCACCTTGCCGCGGTGCTGCAGCGCGAACGCCTCCAGGGCGTACCACTCGTGCGCGCGGGCCTCGTCGACGCAGCCGCCGAGGTCCTGCAGCGCGATGTCGAGCTTGCCCTGGTACTGCTGCACCTGCGCGCGGCGGATGCGGCACGCGAGCAGCGTCTCCCGGTCGCCCGTGAAGCGCGCCTGGCGGACGGCCGCGTTCGCCATGTCCCACGCCTCGTCGAGGCGGCCCAGCATGCGCAGCAGCGCGACCTTCTCGGTGATGGCGGAGAGGCTCCTGAGGGCCTCCAGCTCGTCCAGGCGCTCGCCGGCCGCCCGCAGGTCCACCTTCTCCCGGAGGGTGTCCCTGTCGTAGCCGATGATGATCGCGGTGCCTGTCACGAGGTAGAGATTATCCCGCCTGGATCGGCATGAGCTCGACCCGGAGCAGCTTGTCGTCGCCCGCGCGTGGCGTCCCGCGGCCGTCGGTGTTGCCGGTGAGCATGCGCAGCGAGCCGTCGGGCGCGGCCTGCACGTCGCGGATCCGCCCGAACTCCCGCGTGTAGAACTCTGTCACGCGGTCGTCGGGGATGGGGTCGGTGACCACGGCGCTCGGCCGGATCACCCAGAGGCGCTCGCCGCCGAGGCCGGCCATGAAGATCGTGTCGCCGGAGATCGCGATGCCGCTCGGGCTCGCGTCGTCGGTGGCCCACTGGCGGACGGGGTCGATGTACGCGTCGTCCGCGGCATCGTCCGTCGCCCCCTCGACGACGGGCCAGCCGTAGTTCCCGCCGGGCTCGATGAGGTTCAGCTCGTCCCAGGTGTCCTGGCCGAACTCGGCCGCCCAGAGGTTCCCCGCGGCGTCCCACGCGATGCCCTGCGGGTTGCGGTGGCCCATCGAGTAGACGGGCGACCCCGGCGTCGGGTTGTCCGCCGCCCCCTGCCCGTCGGGCGTGAGGCGGAGGATCTTGCCCGCGAGCGAGATCGGGTCCTGCGCGGCGTCGCGGAGGTTCGCGTCGCCGGTCGTGGCGTAGAGCATGCCGTCGGGGCCGAACGCGATGCGGCCGCCGTTGTGGGTCGTGTCCCGCGGGATCCCCGTGACCACGTCCTCGGCCGCCCCGAGCCCGAGCGATCCCGGCTCCCCCGTCACGTCCATGCGCACGATGCGGTTGTCGGTGGAGCTCGTGAAGTACGCGTAGAGCTGCGTGCCGCCGTCGGCCACGCGCACCGCGATCCCGAGCAGGCCGCCCTCGCCCTGCGGCCCCACGCCCGCGATCGTGCCGGCGATGCGCGTGGTGCCGTCGCCGAGCACCTCCACGATGCGCGACGTGTCGCGCTCGCTGACGAGCAGGGATCCGGACGGCAGCTCGGCGACGGACCACGGCGAGACGAGGTCGGACGCGAGCGCGGTCGGCGTGCCCGAGGGCGCGACGCCGGCCGGCGCGGCGTCGGTGCTGGTGGGGGAGGGCGCGGGCGGCTCGGTGGCCCGCACGTCCACGGGCGAGCCGTCGTCGTTCGTGCAGCCCGTCAGCGCGACGAGGGCGGCGAACCCGAGCGCGGCGACGCGCGCCGGGCGGGTGCGGGAGCGGTGGTTCATGGGGACTCCGGTGGTTCGGCGGGCCTCGGCACCCTGCCGGTCAGGGCTTCGTCTGGAAGACGCTGCGGGCGGGGGAGGGGGACGGGACGGCCGTGGCGTCGGTCACGACGGACGCGCCGGCGATGAAGTCGGCGAGCTCGCGGCCCTCGACGACCTTGGCGGGGTGCGGGCCCCCGGCGAGCAGGCGCGGCACGAAGTCGAAGGGCAGCGGCGTCGCGGACGCGGCGAACACGACGTTCCCGAACCGCCTGCCCTTCAGCACCTGCGTCTCGGCGAGCGCGGCCACGTGGGGGAGGACGTCCTGGATCGTCGCGGCCTGCCCGCGGGCGAACCGGAGGCCGTGGCCGTCGGCGACGTTGACGGTCATGATCCCGCCGGGCGCGAGGAAGGCCGCGGCCTCCGCGTAGAAGTCGCGGCTCGTGATGTGGGCGGGCGTGCGGGCGCCGCTGAAGACGTCCACCACGACGAGGTCGACGGATCCGCGGAGCCCGTGCGGCAGCCGCCCCATGACCTCGCGGGCGTCGCCGTAGCGGAGCCGGATGGAGGCCTTCCGCGACCAGGGCAGGTGCTCGCGCACGAGGTCCACGAGGTCCTGCTCGAGCTCGATGACCTGCTGGCGGGATCCGGGCCGCGTCGCCTCGACGTACCGCGGGATGGTGAGCGCGCCGGCGCCGAGGTGGAGGGCGGTGATCGGCTGCCCCGGGTCGCCGACGAGGTCGATGACGTGCCCCATGCGCTGCACGTACTCGAAGAACAGCTCGCCCGGGTCGTCCATGTTGACGTGGGACTGGGGCGTGCCGTCGACCACGAGCTGGTACGCGCCCGGCACGAACCGGTCGGGCTCGATGACGGCCCGGTGCCCGCTCAGGGACAGGACGGTCGACGGGTGCTCGGGCATCTCCTCAGCCTAGGCGTCCGTCCGGCACCGGGATCCGGGCGCCGGCGACCCGTCACCAGCCGCGCGAGCGCCACGCGGAGAGGGATCCGCGCTCCGCGCCGAGCGTCGTCGAGTCGCCGTGGCCGGGGTGCACGTGCGCGTCGTCGGCGAAGCGCGCGAACAGGCGCTCCTCCACGTCGTCCATCAGCTGCCGGAAGCGGCCAGCGTCGCCCTGCGTGCTCCCGACGCCGCCGGGGAAGAGCGAGTCGCCCGTGAAGAGGTGCGTGCTCCCGTCACCCGGCTGCAGCACGAGGGCGACGCTGCCGGTCGTGTGCCCGCGGAGGGCGACCACCTCGAGCGTCACGCCGCCGAACGCCACCCGGTCGCCGTGGGCGAGCCGACGGTCGGCGTCGACGGGCAGGTCGCCCGCGTCGGCGTCGCCCACGGCCGAGGACGCGCCGGTCGCGTCGAGCACGGCCGCGAGCGCGCCGTGATGGTCGGCGTGGCCGTGGGTCGTGACGACGACGTCGAGGCGTCCCACGGGATCCGGCTCCGACACGAGGGCGAGCAGCCGGTCGACGTCGGCCGCCGCGTCGACGAGCATGCGCTCGCCGGAGTCGAGGTCGGTGAGGAGGTACGCGTCGTTGTCCATGGGTCCGACGGAGGCCTTCCGGACCTCCACGTCGCCCGCCACGTGCACGTGCGAGGGGCCGCCGGGGGACACGTGCCAGGGTGCGCTCATGCCCCGACGCTACGCGGCCCGAGGCGTCGCCCGGCAGGGCAGCCGCACGTTATACACCGAGACACGCCGAGGATGCAAGATTCCGCTGGACATGGCGCGTCGCGACCCGTATGGTGATCCTTTGCGCTCCCACTCCCTTTTGCCTTCATATTGCGGTCGGTCATCGTGTGCGCTCGGGTCCATCCCGAGCCCATCCCGCGAGGTGTGGCGAGCAACTCCATCAGGATCGGCACGGGTCACGTCCCGGGTCGGTCTCGGCGTATCGACGACATCGGAGCCCGACGGGGCCCACGGAGGTAATTTCCTTGGCTGCTGCGCGCAACGCAACTCCCACTCCCCAGAACGGTCGCGACGCATCGCGGCTCTCGTTCGCGAAGATCACTGACACCCTCACCGTCCCCGACCTCCTCGCCCTGCAGACCGAGAGCTTCGACTGGCTCGTCGGCTCGGACGCGTGGAAGCGGCGCGTCGAGGAGGGCACCGCGCAGGGTCGCACCGACCTGGCGCTCAACTCGGGCCTCGAGGAGATCTTCGAGGAGATCTCCCCCATCGAGGACCTGGGCGAGACCATGCAGCTCGGGTTCACCAACCCGTACCTCGAGGAGCAGAAGTACTCCATCGACGAGTGCAAGGAGCGCGGCAAGACCTACTCCGCTCCCCTCTACGTCGAGGCCGAGTTCATGAACCACCTCACGGGTGAGATCAAGACCCAGACGGTCTTCATGGGCGACTTCCCCCTCATGACGGAGAAGGGCACGTTCATCATCAACGGCACCGAGCGTGTCGTCGTGTCCCAGCTCGTCCGCTCGCCCGGCGTGTACTTCGAGCGCCAGCAGGAGAAGACCTCCGACAAGGACATCTACTCCGCCCGCGTCATCCCGTCCCGCGGCGCCTGGCTCGAGTTCGAGATCGACAAGCGCGACCAGGTCGGCGTGCGCATCGACCGCAAGCGCAAGCAGTCGGTCACCGTGTTCCTGAAGGCCCTCGGCCTCACCAGCGAGCAGATCCTCGAGGAGTTCAAGGGCGTCGCGTCCATCGAGCTCACGCTCGAGAAGGACTCCATCCTCACCAAGGAGGAGGCCCTCAAGGACATCTACCGCAAGCTCCGTCCCGGCGAGCAGGTCGCCGCCGAGGCCGCCCGCGCGCTGCTGGACAACTTCTACTTCAACCCGAAGCGCTACGACCTCGCGAAGGTGGGTCGCTACAAGATCAACCGCAAGCTCGGCATCGACAAGCAGCTCACCGACTCGGTGCTGACGGTCGAGGACATCCTCGCGACCATCAAGTACCTCGTCTCGCTGCACGCGAACGAGACGAAGATGAACGGCACGCGCGACGGCAAGCCCGTCGAGCTGCGCCTCGACGTGGACGACATCGACCACTTCGGCAACCGTCGCATCCGCGCGGTCGGCGAGCTCATCCAGAACCAGGTGCGCACCGGCCTGTCCCGCATGGAGCGCGTCGTCCGCGAGCGCATGACCACGCAGGACATCGAGGCCATCACGCCGCAGACCCTGATCAACGTGCGCCCCGTCGTCGCCGCGATCAAGGAGTTCTTCGGCACGAGCCAGCTGTCGCAGTTCATGGACCAGAACAACCCGCTCGCGGGCCTCACCCACAAGCGCCGCCTCTCGGCGCTCGGCCCGGGTGGTCTGTCCCGTGAGCGCGCCGGCGTCGAGGTCCGCGACGTCCACCCGTCGCACTACGGCCGCATGTGCCCCATCGAGACCCCGGAAGGCCCGAACATCGGCCTGATCGGCTCGCTGGCGTCGTTCGCCCGCATCAACTCGTTCGGCTTCATCGAGACCCCGTACCGCCGCGTCGTCGACGGCGTGGTCACGGACACGATCGACTACCTCACGGCCAGCGAGGAGGACGAGTTCCTCGTCGCCCAGGCCAACGCGCCCCTCACGAAGGACTTCCGCTTCGCGGAGGACCGCGTCCTCGTCCGCCCCAAGGGCGGTGAGGTGGAGCTCGTCGCGAAGGAGAACGTCCACTACATGGACGTCTCCCCGCGCCAGATGGTGTCGGTCGCCACCTCGCTCATCCCGTTCCTCGAGCACGACGACGCGAACCGGGCCCTCATGGGCGCGAACATGCAGCGTCAGGCCGTCCCGCTGCTGCGCAGCGAGAGCCCGCTCGTCGGCACCGGCATGGAGGGCTACGCGGCGATCGACGCCGGCGACGTCCTCACCGCCGACGCCTCGGGCGTCGTGCAGGAGGTGTCGGCCGAGGTCGTCACCATCCAGCTCGACGAGGGCGGCACGCAGACGTACTACCTGCGCAAGTTCGACCGCTCCAACCAGGGCACGAGCTACAACCACCGCGTCCTGGTCTCGGCCGGCGACCGCATCGAGGCCGGCGAGGTCATCGCCGACGGCCCCGCCACGGAGAACGGCGAGCTCGCGCTCGGCAAGAACCTGCTCGTCGCGTTCATGCCGTGGGAGGGCCACAACTTCGAGGACGCGATCATCCTGAGCCAGAACCTGGTCAAGGACGACACCCTCTCCTCCATCCACATCGAGGAGTACGAGGTCGACGCGCGCGACACCAAGCTCGGCAAGGAGGAGATCACCCGCGACCTCCCCAACGTCAGCCCGGAGCTGCTCGCCGACCTCGACGAGCGCGGCATCATCCGCATCGGCGCCGAGGTCCGCCCCGGCGACATCCTCGTGGGCAAGGTCACGCCGAAGGGCGAGACCGAGCTCAGCGCCGAGGAGCGCCTGCTGCGCGCGATCTTCAACGAGAAGAGCCGCGAGGTCCGCGACACGTCCCTGAAGGTGCCCCACGGCGAGCAGGGCACGATCATCGGCGTCAAGGTCTTCGACTCGCAGGACGGCGACGACGAGCTCGGCTCCGGCGTCAACCAGCGCGTCGTGGTGTTCATCGCGCAGAAGCGCAAGATCACCGAGGGCGACAAGCTCGCCGGCCGTCACGGCAACAAGGGCGTCATCTCCAAGATCCTGCCGGTCGAGGACATGCCGTTCCTCGCCGACGGGACCCCGGTCGACGTCATCCTCAACCCGCTCGGCATCCCCGGTCGCATGAACTTCGGCCAGGTCCTGGAGACCCACCTCGGGTGGATCGCCAAGCAGGGCTGGGAGGTCGAGGGCAAGCCGAAGTGGGCCGAGCGCCTGCCGGACCACGCGCGCCAGGCCCCGGCCGGCACGAAGGTCGCCACCCCGGTGTTCGACGGAGCGCTCGAGGAGGAGATCGCCGGCCTGCTCGACTCGACGACGGTCACCCGCGACGGCGACCGCCTCATCGGGTCCAGCGGCAAGACGCGCCTGTTCGACGGCCGCTCCGGCGAGCCGTTCCCGGAGCCCGTCTCGGTCGGCTACATGTACATCCTGAAGCTGCACCACCTGGTGGACGACAAGATCCACGCGCGCTCCACGGGTCCCTACTCGATGATCACGCAGCAGCCCCTGGGCGGTAAGGCCCAGTTCGGCGGCCAGCGGTTCGGCGAGATGGAGGTCTGGGCGCTCGAGGCCTACGGCGCCGCGTACGCGCTGCAGGAGCTCCTCACCATCAAGTCGGACGACATCCTCGGCCGCGTGAAGGTGTACGAGGCCATCGTCAAGGGCGAGAACATCCAGGAACCGGGTATCCCCGAGTCCTTCAAGGTCCTGATCAAGGAGATGCAGTCCCTCTGCCTGAACGTCGAGGTCCTCTCGGCCGACGGCCAGGCGGTCAGCCTGCGCGACACGGATGACGAGGTCTTCCGCGCGGCGGAGGAGCTCGGCATCAACATCTCCACCCGCTTCGAGTCGTCCAGCATCGACGACATCTAAGCCCGCTCAAGACTTTCGACTCGAAGCTTTCCAAGGAGAGAAGGAAAATTGCTCGACGTAACAACTTTCGATGAGCTGCGGATCGGCCTGGCCACGGCCGACGACATCCGCCGCTGGTCGCACGGTGAGGTCAAGAAGCCCGAGACCATCAACTACCGCACGCTGAAGCCCGAGAAGGACGGCCTCTTCGGAGAGCAGATCTTCGGACCCAGCCGCGACTGGGAGTGCTCCTGCGGCAAGTACAAGCGGGTGCGCTTCAAGGGCATCGTCTGCGAGCGCTGCGGCGTGGAGGTCACCAAGTCCGCGGTCCGCCGCGAGCGCATGGGCCACATCGAGCTCGCCGCGCCCGTCACGCACATCTGGTACTTCAAGGGCGTCCCGTCGCGCCTCGGCTACCTGCTCGACATGGCGCCGAAGGACCTCGAGAAGGTCATCTACTTCGCCGCCTACATGGTGATCAGCGTGGACGAGGATGCTCGCCACGAGGACATGCCTGGCCTCGAGAACGAGCTCCGGCTCGAGATCAAGACCCTGCAGGACCAGCGCGACAGCCAGATCGCCGAGCGCCTCGGGCGCCTGGAGACCGACCTGGCCGCGCTGGAGGCCGAGGGCGCCAAGAGCGACCAGAAGCGCCGCGCGAAGGACGGCGCCGAGAAGGAGATGGGTCAGACGCGCAAGGCGTTCGACGAGGACATCTCCCGTCTCGAGCGCGTCTGGGAGGAGTTCCGCAGCCTCAAGGTCGGCGAGCTCAAGCCCGAGGACGCCGTCTTCCACGAGCTGCAGGACCGCTTCGGCATCTACTTCGAGGCCCACATGGGCGCCGAGGCGATCCAGAAGCGCCTGGAGGCCTTCGACCTCGAGGCCGAGGGGGAGCTGCTCCGCGAGCAGATCGCCACCGGCAAGGGCCAGAAGAAGATCCGCGCCATCAAGCGCCTGCGCGTCGTCAGCTCCTTCCTCGCGACCGGCAACTCGCCGGCCGCGATGGTGCTGCAGGTCGTCCCGGTCATCCCGCCGGAGCTGCGCCCGATGGTGCAGCTCGACGGCGGCCGCTTCGCGACCAGCGACCTGAACGACCTGTACCGCCGCGTGATCAACCGCAACAACCGCCTCCGTCGTCTTCTGGATCTCGGCGCTCCCGAGATCATCGTCAACAACGAGAAGCGCATGCTGCAGGAGGCCGTCGACGCGCTGTTCGACAACGGCCGCCGCGGTCGTCCCGTCACGGGCACCGGCAACCGCGCGCTCAAGTCCCTCAGCGACATGCTGAAGGGCAAGCAGGGCCGGTTCCGCCAGAACCTGCTCGGCAAGCGCGTGGACTACTCGGGCCGCTCGGTCATCATCGTCGGGCCGCAGCTCAAGCTGCACCAGTGCGGTCTGCCCAAGCAGATGGCGCTCGAGCTGTTCAAGCCGTTCGTCATCAAGCGCCTGATCGACCTGAGCCACGCCCAGAACATCAAGGCCGCCAAGCGCATGGTCGAGCGCAGCCGCGGACAGGTCTGGGACGTGCTCGAGGAGATCATCCGCGAGCGCCCCGTGCTGCTCAACCGCGCGCCCACGCTCCACCGCCTGGGCATCCAGGCGTTCGAGCCCCAGCTCGTGGAGGGCAAGGCGATCCAGCTGCACCCGCTCGTCTGCGCCGCGTTCAACGCGGACTTCGACGGCGACCAGATGGCCGTCCACCTGCCCCTGTCGGTCGAGGCCCAGGCCGAGGCGCGCATCCTGATGCTCGCCTCGAACAACATCCTCAAGCCGTCGGACGGACGCCCGGTCACCCTGCCCACGCAGGACATGATCATCGGCCTGCACCACCTGACCACCCTCAAGGAGGGCGTCGCCGGTGAGGGTCGCGCGTTCAGCTCGGTGGCCGAGGCCATCCTGGCGAAGGACCAGCTCTCGCTGGACCTCAACGCCAAGGTGCGCATCCGCCTGCACGACATCTACTTCGGCGAGGGCGAGGCGCCCGAGGGCGTCGAGCTCGACGAGAAGGGCAAGACCGTCGGCCCCGTGCTGCTCGAGACCACCCTCGGTCGCGCGCTGTTCAACGAGACCCTGCCGGTCGACTACCCCTACATCGAGGCCGTCGCCGACAAGGGCAAGCTCTCCGAGATCGTCAACGACCTCGCCGAGCGGTACCCGAAGGTGGAGGTCGCGGCAGCGCTCGACCGGATCAAGGACGCGGGCTTCTACTGGGCCACGCGCTCCGGCGTCACGGTCGCCCTCTCCGACGTGCTGACCCCGCCCACCAAGGCGGCCATCCTGTCGGGCTACGAGAAGCAGGCCGCCAAGGTCCAGGGCCAGTTCGAGAAGGGACTCACGACGAACGCCGAGCGTCGTCAGGAGCTCATCGAGATCTGGAACAAGGCCACCGCCGAGGTCGCGAAGGCGATGGAGGACAACCTCCCCGCCGACAACAACATCAACCGCATGGTGTCCTCCGGGGCACGAGGCAACTGGATGCAGGTCCGCCAGATCGCCGGCATGCGCGGCCTCGTGTCGAACCCGAAGGGCGAGATCATCCCCCGCCCGATCGTCCACTCGTACCGCGAGGGCCTGACGGTGGCGGAGTACTTCATCTCCACCCACGGTGCCCGCAAGGGACTGGCCGACACCGCGCTGCGCACCGCCGACTCCGGGTACCTCACCCGTCGTCTGGTGGACGTGTCGCAGGACGTCATCATCCGCGAGGACGACTGCGGCACCGGCCGCGGTCTCGACCTGCCGATCGCCACGAAGGGCGCTGACGGCTCGTCCGTCCGCGACTCCAACGTGGAGAACTCGGTGTACGCCCGCTCGCTGGCCGCCGACGCGGTCAACGAGGCAGGCGAGGTCGTCGCCCCCGCGGGCAGCGACGTCGGCGACGTCATGATCGACCACCTGATCGCTGCCGGCGTGCACGAGATCAAGGTGCGCTCGGTCCTCACGTGCGAGTCCGCCGTCGGCGTGTGCGCGGCCTGCTACGGCCGCTCGCTCGCCACCGGCAAGCTCGTCGACATCGGCGAGGCCGTCGGCATCATCGCGGCCCAGTCGATCGGCGAGCCCGGCACGCAGCTCACGATGCGCACCTTCCACACCGGTGGTGTGGCATCGGCGGACGACATCACGCAGGGTCTGCCCCGCGTGCAGGAGCTCTTCGAGGCCCGCACCCCCAAGGGTGCGTCGCCCATCGCGGAGGCCGCCGGTCGCATCACGATCGAGGACACGGATCGCAGCCGCAAGGTGATCCTGACCCCGGACAACGGCGACGAGCCGCACATCTACCCGGTGCTCAAGCGCGCGACCCTCCTCGTCGAGGACGGCCAGCACGTCGAGCTCGGGCAGCAGCTGCACGTCGGCGCCATCGACCCGAAGGAGGTCCTCCGGGTCAAGGGCGTGCGCGAGGTGCAGAAGCACCTCGTGGGCGGTGTCCAGGGCGTCTACCGCTCGCAGGGCGTCCCGATCCACGACAAGCACATCGAGGTCATCGTGCGGCAGATGCTGCGCAAGGTCACGGTCGTCGAGCACGGCGACACGGACCTCCTCCCCGGTGAGCTGGTCGACCGGGCCCGCTACAACGAGGTCAACCGCGCCACGCTGACGGAGGGCAAGAAGACCGCCTCCGCCCGCCAGGAGGTCATGGGAATCACCAAGGCCTCGCTCGCGACCGAGTCGTGGCTGTCGGCCGCGTCCTTCCAGGAGACGACCCGCGTGCTCACGCAGGCCGCCATGGAGGGCAAGTCCGACCCGCTGATGGGCCTCAAGGAGAACGTCATCATCGGCAAGCTGATCCCGGCCGGGACGGGGCTCGCGAAGTACCGCGACGTCACCGTCACCGCGACGGAGGAGGCCAAGGCAGAGCGCTACCCGAACCGCATCTTCACGGATGAGTCGGTGTTCAACGAGTCCGACCTGAGCTTCGTCGACTTCGACAGCTTCAGCTCGGACGACTACACGCCCGGCACCTACAACTAGGACCGCCGGCGCGTGAGCGCACGATGAGAAGGGCCCCGCTCCGGCGGGGCCCTTCCTCGTCCCCGGGGGCGCGCGTCGCGCGCCCCCGTCCCGCACCGCCGGGCTCCCGGATCGGGGCCCGTCCCGGCGATACAGTGGGCGCACCCGGCGCCGGCTGACGCGCGGGCACCCGAGGAGGCGTCGTGCGGATGCTGGAGGACGTGGTCCTGGCATGGCGGGCGCACGCGCTCCGCTACGCCACGGACACCTCGACCTCGTCGGGCAGCGGATCCGGCTCCTGCCCGGCCTGCGACGCATCGCCGTTCACGGACCAGGAGGCGATCCCGCGGGACGCGCCCCACACGGCGATCCATCCGCTCGTCGCCGCGCTCGAGGTCGCGCGCGCCGAGGCGGCCCGCGATGCCGCGGAGCGCCTCTACCGCGAGACCCGCGGACCCCTCTACCGCGACCACCCCTTCGGCATGCCCGCGTTCGTCGACTACGGGGAGCGCGAGGACGACATCCGACGGGTCGTGGACGACGCGATGGCGCGCGAGCTCGCCCCGCTCGCGCCCGTCATCCGCCAGGCACTCGACCGCGTCGTGGCCCTGCGCCTCCAGGAGCTCGAGGGCGAGATCGGGCCGGTCGTGGACGACGGCGACGGGTCCGAGCCCGAGCCGCTCTTCTAGCCACCGGGCGAGCGGGCCAGCGGGCGCCGCCCGTCATCCGGCGACACGGGAATACCGACACGGCGAGGGCGTTGAGATCATGGCGGTCGGCGCACCCGGACGGGTTCCGGGCATCGGACGCCGCATCACCGCGAACGCAGCACCGCGAACACAGCACCCGCACGAGGCGATCCCGCATCCGGGATCCGCCGTGACCGCAAGGACCCCCATGACGCTCCGCTCCCGCCTCCGTCCCTCCGTCGCCCTCACCGGCCTCCTGGCCGTGGCCGCCCTCGGGCTCGCGGGCTGCGCCTCGGGCGATGCGGGCACCGGATCCGCTGACGGCACCTCCGGCACCCCCGCCGCCGCGACGAGCCTCTCCGACGTCAAGGCCAAGGGCGAGCTCGTCATCGGCACCGAGGGCACGTACTCGCCGTTCTCCTTCCACGAGGGATCCGGCTCGGGCGCGCTCACTGGCTACGACGTCGAGGTCGCGACCGCGGTCGCGGACAAGCTCGGCGTCAAGCCGGTCTTCGAGGAGACCCAGTTCGACGGCATCTTCGCGGGCCTCGAGGCCGGGCGCTGGGACGTCATCGCCAACCAGATCTCCATCACGGACGAGCGCAAGACGGTCTACGACTTCTCCGAGCCGTACACGGTCTCGCCCGGCGTGATCATCGTCAAGGGCTCCGACTCGGGCATCAGCTCGTTCGCCGACCTCGCCGGCAAGACCACCGCGCAGTCGCTCACGAGCAACTGGAACGAGCTCGCCACCCAGAGCGGCGCGAAGGTCGAGGCCGTCGAGGGCTTCGCGCAGGCGGTGACGCTCCTCCAGCAGGGCCGCGTCGACGCGACCATCAACGACCGCCTCACGCTCCTCGACTACCAGAAGCAGCAGGGCGACTCCGACCTGCAGGTCGCCGCGGAGACCGACGACCCGTCGCTCAGCGCGCTCGTCTTCCGCAAGGGCAGCGACGACCTCGTGACCGCGGTCGACCAGGCACTCGCCGACCTGCGCGCCGACGGCACGCTCGCGTCGATCTCCGAGAAGTACTTCGGCGCGGACGTCTCGCAGTAGACCGCCGCGTACGCTGACGGACGAGGACGAGACGAGGGGATCGCATGTCGAGGGAGTGGGACCTGTTCTGGTCGTCCTTCGGGCCGCTCGCGCTCGAGACGATCCGCGGCACCATCCCGCTCGCCCTCGTCACGTTCGCCCTGGGCCTCGCCATCGCGCTCGGCCTGGCGCTCATGCGGCTCTACGGCAACCGGCTCGTGTCCGGCATCGCGCGCTTCTACATCTCGGTCGTGCGCGGCACCCCGCTCCTGGTGCAGCTCTTCGTGATCTTCTACGGCCTGCCGTCCATCGGCGTCGTCCTGCCGCCGTGGCCGAGCGCGGTCATCGCCCTGTCGGTGAACGTCGGCGGCTACGCGGCGGAGATCATCCGCGCGTCGATCCTCTCGGTGCCGCGCGGGCAGTGGGAGGCCGGCCACACCATCGGCATGTCCCGCGCCCTGACGCTGCGACGCATCATCGTGCCGCAGGCCGCGCGCGTGTCGGTGCCGCCGCTGTCGAACACGTTCATCAGCCTGGTCAAGGACACGTCCCTCGCCTCGGTGATCCTCGTGACCGAGCTCTTCAAGCAGGCGCAGCTCATCGCGTCGTCCACCTTCGAGTACATGCTGCTGTACCTCGAGGCGGCGTTGATCTACTGGCTCGTCTGCCTCGTGCTGTCGTTCGCGCAGACCCGCCTCGAGAGGAGGCTCGACCGGTATGTCGCCCACTGATCCGCAGGATCCCGCACGCGCCGCCGCGCGCGAGCCCGGCGAGCCCGTCCTCACCGTCCGCGGCCTCCGCAAGTCGTTCGGCGACAACGAGGTCCTCCGCTCCATCGACCTCGAGGTCCGTCGCGGTGGCGTGACCGCGCTCATCGGCCCGAGCGGATCCGGCAAGACCACGGTCCTGCGCTCCCTCAACGGCCTCGAGGTGCCCGAGGAGGGCGTCGTCGAGGTCGCCGCGGCCGACGCCGGCTCCCGGTCCCGCACGACGGGCCCCCTCCGCGTCGACTTCGCCGCGAAGCCGCGGCACCGCGAGCTGCTCGCCCTGCGCGACCGCTCGGCGATGGTGTTCCAGCAGTACAACCTGTTCCCCCACAAGACGGTGCTGGAGAACGTCATCGAGGGCCCCGTGCAGGTCCAGCGGCGCCCGGTCGCCGAGGCGACCCGGGAGGCCGAGGAGCTGCTCGCCCGCGTGGGCCTGGCCGACAAGCGCGACCAGCACCCGTTCCAGCTGTCCGGCGGGCAGCAGCAGCGCGTGGGCATCGTGCGCGCGCTCGCCCTCCGGCCGCAGATCCTGCTGTTCGACGAGCCGACGTCCGCCCTCGACCCCGAGCTCGTGGGCGAGGTGCTCAGCGTCATCAAGGAGCTCGCCGACGAGGCGTGGACGATGGTGATCGTCACCCACGAGCTCGCGTTCGCCCGGCAGGTGGCCGACGAGGTCGTGTTCATGGACGACGGCGTGGTCGTCGAGCGCGGGCACCCGTCGCAGGTGCTGCAGCACCCGACGGAGGAGCGCACGCGCAGGTTCCTGCAGCGGCTCCTCGAGCCCTTCTAGCCGCTCGCGCCCATCTGGCCGCTGCCCGGCATGCCGCCCGGGCAGCGGGGCGCTGCCGAGGTAGGTTCGTGCCATGACCGACGACAGGCCCGCCCCGCACCGACAGCCCGACGAGGCCGACCAGCCGCTGGATCCCCGCACCCCCGACGAGCGCGCCGCCGCCGCCTTCGACGACGGCCCCGCAGACCGGAGCGCCGACTCCGCGCACTCCGACACCTCCACCTTCGACCAGACGGCGTTCGCCGCCCCGGTCGACGAGGACCACGACGCGCGCGAGCGCGAGCGACGCGAGTCCGAGGCCCGCGTGGCCGAGGCCCGGGCGCGCGACGACCGCGAGCGCGAGGCGCGTGAGGCCGAGGCGCGTGAGGCAGAAGCGCGCGAGGCCGAGGCCCGACAGCGCGACGTCGAGGACCGGGAGCGCCGCGAGCGCGAGGCCCGCGAGGCCGACGCGCGCGAGCGCGAGGAGCGCGACCGCCGCGCCCGCGACGAGGAGGCCGCGCGCCAGTCGCAGTCGCAGCCCATCTACGTGCAGGCCCCCGTCCCGCCGGAGAAGCGCGGCAACCGCGGCTTCGGCGTCCTCATCGCCGTCGTCGCCGCCATCCTCTTCGCCCTGCTCTACTCTCTGGGCACCGCGCTCCTCGCCTCGGTGCGCGACCCCGACGCGTTCGGCGACGTCTTCGGCCGCTACATCGCGTCGCCCGTCTTCTACGTGCCCACGATCGCGTTCCTCGTGTTCTTCGTCCTGCTCGCGCTCCTGGTCAACCGGGGCAAGTGGTGGGCGTTCGTCCTCGGAGGACTCCCGGTCGCGGTCCTCGTCTACGCCGCGTACGTCGGCACGCGCCTCCTCCAGGGCGGCGTCATGGACCTGGCCCCGTCGGAGCAGGCGCTCCTGCTCCAGCGCACGGTGACCTTCCCCGACGGGATCCTCGCGGGCTTCCTCGCCCGCGAGCTCGTCACGTGGCTCGGTGCCGGCATCAGCGCACGCGGCCGCCGGATCAAGGCCAAGAACGCCGAGGCCCGCGCCGAGTACGACCGCAAGCTGGCGGAGCAGCCGGACCACCGCTGACGCGTGTCAGGCTGGGGGAGTGATCCCCCTCCTGGCCGCCGTCATGCACGTCGCGCTCGTCGTGTGCGTCTTCGGCTTCGTCGCCCTGCTCGGCGGTGACGAGGTGATCCCCGAGCGCGATGCCGGCGTCCTCCTCGGACCCGTGATGGTCGTGAGCGCGACGCTGGTCTTCGCCGTCGGCCTCATCCGCACCACGCGCGAGGCCGACCGCGAGCGCCGGATCCCCGTCCTGCCGGTCATCGGCTGGGGCGCCGGCGCCTGGCTCGCGTACGGGATCGTCGGGGCCGTGCTCTTCCTCCTGGGCGGGGCGGACGTGTTCGCGAGCCTCGCCTTCGCCGTCCGCCACCTCGTGGATCCGTTCGGCGTCGCCGTGCTCGGGATCTCGGCGCTGCTGGGCCTCGGCGCCGTCGCGTTGGCCGCCCGCGGCCCCTCGTCCACCGTTTGACCGGCGAGTCGCGGAACTGTATCGTTGCGGGGGTGTGCGCTCAGGCGTGCGCTCGTGTCGTGCCGTGAAGTCGGTGCGCGCGGGCCGACCAGGAGCGCACCGATCAGGGTTCGTCCATTCGGCCGGCCCCCACGGCATACCCGCCGGCGCCTCCCACTCCCGTGGGCGACGGACGCGCGGGTCCAGTTGAACTCGATCCCCGCTCGCGGGCGTCGAATGCTGACCATCAACCCGCTGTCACCGTGCAGCATCGAGGAGTCCCGTAGTGCCCACCATCCAGCAGCTGGTCCGCAAGGGCCGCACGCCCAAGGTCGTCAAGACCAAGGCGCCCGCCCTGAAGGCGAACCCCCAGCAGCGCGGCGTCTGCACCCGCGTCTACACGACCACGCCCAAGAAGCCGAACTCGGCCCTGCGCAAGGTCGCCCGCGTCAAGCTCAGCAACGGCCAGGAGGTGACGGCCTACATCCCCGGTGAGGGCCACAACCTGCAGGAGCACTCCATGGTGCTCGTCCGCGGCGGTCGCGTGAAGGACCTCCCCGGCGTGCGCTACAAGATCGTCCGCGGCGCGCTCGACACCCAGGCCGTGAAGAACCGCAAGCAGGCTCGCAGCCGGTACGGCGCGAAGATGGAGAAGAAGTAATGCCTCGCAAGGGTCCCGCCCCCAAGCGCCCTGTCGTCGCAGATCCCGTCTACGGTGCGCCGATCGTCAGCCAGCTCGTCAACAAGATCCTGCTCGACGGCAAGAAGGGCCTCGCCGAGAAGATCGTCTACGACGCCCTCGCCGGCGTCGCGGCGAAGAACGGCCAGGATGCCGTCGTCACGCTGAAGAAGGCGCTCGACAACGTCCGCCCGGCCCTCGAGGTCCGCTCGCGCCGCGTAGGTGGCTCCACCTACCAGGTGCCGATCGAGGTCAAGCCGCACCGCGCGAACACCCTCGCGCTCCGCTGGCTCACGACGTACGCCAAGTCGCGTCGCGAGAAGACCATGACCGAGCGTCTCACCAACGAGATCCTCGACGCATCCAACGGCCTCGGTGCCGCGGTCAAGCGCCGCGAGGACACCCACAAGATGGCCGAGTCGAACAAGGCCTTCGCGCACTACCGCTGGTAGTCGTCCCCCTCGTTCGACAGCACCACCAACCCCTTTCGGAGGAACCTGTGGCACAGGACGTGCTCACCGACCTGAACAAGGTCCGCAACATCGGCATCATGGCTCACATCGATGCCGGCAAGACCACCACCACCGAGCGCATCCTGTACTACACGGGCATCACTCACAAGATCGGCGAGGTCCACGACGGCGCCGCCACGATGGACTGGATGGCCCAGGAGCAGGAGCGCGGTATCACGATCACGTCCGCCGCGACGACGTGCTTCTGGAACAAGAACCAGATCAACATCATCGACACCCCCGGGCACGTCGACTTCACCGTCGAGGTGGAGCGTTCGCTCCGCGTCCTCGACGGCGCGGTCGCCGTGTTCGACGGCAAGGAGGGCGTCGAGCCCCAGTCCGAGACGGTGTGGCGCCAGGCCGACAAGTACGACGTGCCGCGCATCTGCTTCGTCAACAAGATGGACAAGCTCGGCGCCGACTTCTACTTCACGGTCGACACGATCATCAACCGCCTCGGCGCCAAGCCGCTGGTCATCCAGCTGCCCATCGGCTCCGAGAGCGGCTTCGAGGGCGTCATCGACCTGGTGGAGATGCGCGCGCTCACGTGGCGCGGCGACTCCAAGGGAGACGTCGAGCTCGGTGCGAAGTACGACATCGAGGAGATCCCCGCGGATCTGCAGGACAAGGCGGACGAGTACCGGGCCAAGCTGCTCGAGACCGTCGCCGAGACCGACGACGCGCTGCTCGAGAAGTACTTCGGCGGCGAGGAGCTGACGGTGGCGGAGATCAAGGCCGCCATCCGCAAGCTCACCGTCAACAGCGAGATCTACCCGGTGCTCTGCGGCTCCGCGTTCAAGAACCGCGGCGTCCAGCCGATGCTCGACGCGGTGATCGACTACCTCCCCAGCCCGCTCGACGTGCCGCCCATGGAGGGCCACGACGTGCGCGACGAGGAGAAGATCATCATCCGCAAGCCCGACTCGACCGAGCCCTTCTCGGCGCTCGCGTTCAAGGTCGCGGTGCACCCGTTCTTCGGTCGCCTCACGTACGTCCGGGTCTACTCGGGCACCATCGCGAGCGGCTCGCAGGTCATCAACTCGACCAAGGGCAAGAAGGAGCGCATCGGGAAGATCTTCCAGATGCACTCCAACAAGGAGAACCCGGTCGACTCGGTCACCGCCGGTCACATCTACGCGGTCATCGGCCTCAAGGACACGACCACGGGCGACACGCTCTGCGACCCGCAGGACCAGATCGTCCTCGAGTCGATGACGTTCCCCGAGCCCGTCATCGAGGTCGCGATCGAGCCGAAGACGAAGGCCGACCAGGAGAAGCTGGGTGTCGCCATCCAGAAGCTCGCCGAGGAGGACCCGACCTTCCGCACCGAGCAGAACCAGGAGACCGGTCAGACGGTCATCAAGGGCATGGGCGAGCTCCACCTCGACATCCTGGTCGACCGCATGAAGCGCGAGTTCAACGTCGAGGCCAACGTCGGCAAGCCGCAGGTCGCGTACCGCGAGACCATCCGCGGCACGGTCGACAAGCACGACTTCACGCACAAGAAGCAGACGGGTGGATCCGGGCAGTTCGCCAAGATCCAGATCAAGATCGAGCCCATGGAGGTGACCGCGGAGAAGACCTACGAGTTCGACAACAAGGTCACCGGCGGTCGCGTCCCCCGGGAGTACATCCCCTCGGTGGACGCGGGCATCCAGGACGCGCTCCAGGTCGGCATCCTCGCCGGCTACCCGATGGTCGGCGTGAAGGCGACGCTGCTCGACGGCGCCGCGCACGACGTCGACTCCTCGGAGATGGCGTTCAAGATCGCCGGCTCGATGGCCTTCAAGGAGGCCGCGCGCAAGGCGAAGCCCGTGCTGCTCGAGCCGCTCATGGCCGTCGAGGTCCGTACGCCCGAGGAGTACATGGGCGACGTCATCGGCGACCTGAACTCCCGTCGCGGCCAGATCCAGGCCATGGAGGACGCGAGCGGCGTGAAGGTCATCACCGCGAACGTCCCCCTGTCGGAGATGTTCGGCTACGTCGGCGACCTGAGGAGCAAGACCTCCGGCCGCGCGGTGTACTCGATGAGCTTCGGCAGCTACGCCGAGGTCCCGAAGGCTGTCGCCGACGAGATCGTCCAGAAGAACAAGGGCGAGTAGCCCTCCAGTTCGAGCGGCATCCGCCGTTTCAGTACCATAAGCAAGATCTCCAACACGCAGGGCGTCCGGGAACACCCGGACGCCCCGCAACCGAGTCCTGAGGAGGACCCACAGTGGGTAAGGCCAAGTTCGAGCGGACCAAGCCGCACGTCAACATCGGAACGATCGGTCACGTCGACCACGGCAAGACGACGCTGACGGCAGCGATCTCCAAGGTCCTGGCGGACAAGTACCCGTCGGCGACCAACGTGCAGCGCGACTTCGCGTCCATCGACTCCGCTCCCGAGGAGCGCCAGCGCGGCATCACGATCAACATCTCGCACGTCGAGTACGAGACGCCCAAGCGTCACTACGCTCACGTCGACGCCCCGGGTCACGCTGACTACATCAAGAACATGATCACGGGCGCGGCGCAGATGGACGGCGCGATCCTCGTGGTCGCCGCCACCGACGGCCCCATGGCGCAGACGCGCGAGCACGTGCTGCTCGCGAAGCAGGTCGGCGTGCCGTACCTGCTCGTCGCGCTCAACAAGTCGGACATGGTCGACGACGAGGAGATCCTCGAGCTCGTCGAGCTCGAGGTCCGCGAGCTGCTCTCCAGCCAGGACTTCGACGGCGACAACGCCCCCGTCGTCCAGGTCTCCGGCCTCAAGGCGCTCGAGGGCGACGAGAAGTGGGTCGAGCAGATCGTCAAGCTCATGGACGCGGTCGACGAGTCCATCCCGGAGCCCGTCCGCGACAAGGACAAGCCGTTCCTCATGCCCGTCGAGGACGTCTTCACGATCACCGGTCGTGGCACCGTCGTCACGGGTCGCGCCGAGCGCGGCACCCTCGCCATCAACTCGGACGTCGAGATCGTGGGCATC
This sequence comes from Clavibacter michiganensis, assembly GCF_021216655.1. Classification (NCBI taxonomy): domain Bacteria; kingdom Bacillati; phylum Actinomycetota; class Actinomycetes; order Micrococcales; family Microbacteriaceae; genus Clavibacter; species Clavibacter michiganensis. The sequence goes on along the minus strand of NZ_CP080437.1, from coordinate 1,935,838 downwards.
CGTCCCACCGTCAAGACCACCGTCACGGGCATCGAGATGTTCCACAAGCAGCTCGACGAGGCCTGGGCCGGCGAGAACTGCGGGCTCCTGCTCCGCGGCACCAAGCGCGAGGACGTCGAGCGCGGCCAGGTCATCGTCAAGCCGGGTTCGGTCACGCCGCACACGGACTTCGAGGGCACCGCGTACATCCTCTCCAAGGAGGAGGGCGGGCGTCACAACCCGTTCTACGCGAACTACCGTCCGCAGTTCTACTTCCGCACCACCGACGTCACCGGCGTCATCACGCTGCCCGAGGGCACCGAGATGGTCATGCCCGGCGACACCACCGACATGAACGTCGCGCTGATCCAGCCGATCGCCATGGAGGAGGGCCTCGGCTTCGCCATCCGTGAGGGTGGCCGCACCGTCGGCGCCGGCACGGTCACGAAGATCGTCAAGTAGCACCCAGCTCCACCAGCACCACCTCCGACAGGGTCGGGCCGTCATGGCCCGGCCCTGTCGGCCGTTAACGCGCCACGAGGTGTCACGGCTGGCAGGGAGCCTTCGCATCGTGCCCTGACCGATGGCGATGGTGCGCGTAGGTTCGACCAATGGTCAGACTCCGGCGCAGCGACGCCACCGGCAAGGGCTACACGCGCAGGCGCTCGGGCAAGGGCTGGACCTACCTCGACTCCGACGGGAACCGCGTCACCGACAAGGTGCTCCGCGCGCGCATGGACCACCTCGGCATCCCGCCGGCCTGGACCGACGTCTGGATCGCGCCCTACGAGAACGGGCACGTGCAGGCCACGGGCATGGACAGCGCCGGCCGCCGGCAGTACATCTACCACCCGACCTGGCGCGAGCAGAAGGACCGGATCAAGTTCGACCGCTCGCTGCAGCTCGCCGAGTCGCTCCCCGCCGCGCGACGCCAGGTCACCATGCACCTCCGCCAGGACGGCTTCACGCGCGAGCGCGCGCTGGCCGCCGGCTTCCGGATGCTCGACACGGGCAGCCTCCGCGTCGGCAGCGAGCGCTACACGGAGTCGAACGGCAGCCACGGCCTGTCGACGCTGCTGTGCTCGCACGTCACCGTGCACGGGGACTCCGTGCACCTCGAGTTCCCGGCGAAGAGCGGCCAGGAGTGGTCGAGCGACATCCGCGACCACGACCTCGTGCAGGTCGTCGGGGGCCTGCAGGAACGCGGTCCGAACGCGCGGCTGCTGGCCTACGAGGAAGGTGGCGAGTGGCACCCGCTCGGCGCGGCCGACATCAACGACTACGTGCGCGAGCGCACGGGCGGCGAGTTCACCGCCAAGGACTTCCGGACGCTGCACGGCACGGTGGCGGCGGCGATCAGCCTGGCGAAGCACGGCCCCGAGGCGACGAAGGGCAAGCGGCAGCGGGCGCTCGCGCAGGCGTACCGCGACGCCGCCGAGGTGCTCAGCAACACCCCGACCATCGCGAAGAACAGCTACGTGGACCCACGGCTCGTCGACGAGTACGTGCACGGCCGCACGATCGACCCGCAGCGCCTCGCGTCGGGGGAGACGGAGCTCCGGAACCTGCTGTTCCGATGACCTCCTCGGCGCCTCGACGCCGTCGGCGGGAGGCGCCCGGAGCCCCGGAATCACGGGGGAGTGGGCGCGACACGCCCGGGTTGCACGCGTGGCCGGACTATGACAAACTCGTCTAGTTCAACATTCCGACGCACGCCGCCCTGCGCGCGAGACGTCGGATCACTGCCAGGCAGTGCATAGCCGCCCGGAGCGCTCGTCGCTCCCGGAGCAGGTTAGGCCGCGGGCAGCAGAGCAGAAGCACACGACACCCACCGGATGAGCACCGCTCGTCCGCGCCCGCATGCGGGCGGGTGCACGAGCTGCCCGAGGCCGCGTCCCACGATGTGCGCCCGGGTGCACCACGGATGGGGCGTGCCACGCGGCCGTGCCATCCGAGCGAGGGACACACGCGTCCAATACGGTCCGAGGCCGCATGACGCACGAAAGAGAGAGAGTCACACATGGCGGGACAGAAGATCCGCATCCGACTTAAGTCGTACGACCACTCGGTCATCGACTCCTCGGCCCGGAAGATCGTCGACACGGTGACCCGCGCGGGCGCCACGGTCGTCGGCCCGGTGCCGCTGCCCACGGAGAAGAACGTGATCTGCGTGATCCGTTCCCCCCACAAGTACAAGGACAGCCGCGAGCACTTCGAGATGCGCACGCACAAGCGTCTGATCGACATCGTCGACCCGACGCCGAAGGCGGTCGACTCGCTCATGCGACTCGACCTCCCGGCCGACGTCAACATCGAGATCAAGCTCTAAGGGAACCCATGTCTACCGCTAACAGGACTTTCACCGGTCTGCTCGGCACGAAGCTGGGCATGACGCAGGTGTGGGACGAGAACAACAAGCTCATCCCCGTGACCGTCGTGCAGATCACCCCGAACGTCGTCACCCAGGTGCGCACGCCCGAGGTCGACGGCTACGGCGCCATCCAGATCGCCTACGGCCAGATCGACCCCCGCAAGGCCGACAAGCCGAGCACCGGCCACTTCGACAAGGCCGGCGTCACGCCGCGCCGCCACCTCACCGAGGTCCGCACGGCCGACTTCGCCGAGTACGCGCTCGGCCAGGAGATCACCGTCGGCGCCTTCGAGCCCGGCAGCAAGGTCGACGTCGTCGGCACCAGCAAGGGCAAGGGCTTCGCCGGCGTCATGAAGCGCCACAACTTCAAGGGCGTCTCGGCTTCGCACGGTTCGCACCGCAACCACCGCAAGCCCGGCTCCATCGGCGCCTCCTCGACCCCCAGCCGTGTCTTCAAGGGCATGCGCATGGCAGGTCGCATGGGTGGCGAGCGCGTCACCGTGCTGAACCTCGTCGTCCACAGCGTGGACGCCGAGAAGGGCCTCCTGCTCGTCAAGGGCGCAGTGCCCGGCGCGCGTGGCCGCATCGTCTTCGTCCGCAACGCAGTGAAGGGGAAGTAGTCATGGCTACCGACACCCAGCTCGACGTCCTCGACGCGACCGGTGCAGTCACCGGCTCCGTCGACCTGCCCGCGTCGCTGTTCGACGTGCAGACCAACGTCCCGCTCATCCACCAGGTCGTCGTCGCCCAGCTCGCCGCGGCGCGCCAGGGCACGCACAAGACCAAGGGTCGCGGCGAGGTCTCCGGCGCCGGCCGCAAGCCGTTCAAGCAGAAGGGAACCGGTCGCGCTCGTCAGGGCTCGATCCGCGCCCCCCAGATGACCGGCGGTGGCATCGTCCACGGACCCACGCCCCGCAACTACTCGCAGCGCACCCCCAAGAAGATGATCGCCGCGGCTCTGCTCGGCGCCCTCTCCGACCGCGCGCGCGGCGCCCGCCTCCACGTCATCGAGAGCCTCTCCGCCGGAGACGTCCCCTCGACGAAGACCGTGGTCGCGCTGCTCGAGGGCATCGCCACGAGCAAGCACGTCCTCATCGTCCTGGAGCGCACCGACGAGGTCAGCCTCCGCAGCGTGCGCAACATCCCGACGGTCCACGTGCTGTCCTACGACCAGCTCAACGCGTACGACGTGCTCGTGAGCGACGACATCGTCTTCACGAAGGGCGCGTTCGACGCGTTCGTCGAGTCGAAGACGGCCAAGGAAGAGGTTGCCGCATGAGCGCCACCCAGAAGGATCCCCGCGACATCATCATCGCGCCGGTCGTCTCCGAGAAGAGCTACGGCCTGATCGACCAGGGCAAGTACACGTTCATCGTGGACCCCCGCTCGAACAAGACCGAGATCAAGCTCGCGATCGAGAAGATCTTCGGCGTGCAGGTCGCGTCGGTCAACACGCTCAACAAGCAGGGCAAGACCCGCCGGACCAAGTTCGGGATGGGCAAGCGCAAGGACACCAAGCGCGCCATCGTCTCCCTCAAGTCGGGCTCCATCGACATCTTCACGACTGTCGGCTGAGACCGGGACTAGGAAAACACCAATGGCCATTCGCAAGTACAAGCCCACGACCCCGGGTCGTCGCGGTTCGTCCGTCGCCGACTTCGCGGAGATCACGCGTTCGACGCCCGAGAAGTCCCTGCTGCGCCCCCTCCCCAAGCACGGTGGTCGCAACAACGCCGGTCGCATCACCACCCGTCACATCGGTGGTGGGCACAAGCGCCAGTACCGCGTCATCGACTTCAAGCGCAACGACAAGGACGGCGTCCTCGCCACCGTCGCGCACATCGAGTACGACCCCAACCGCACGGCGCGCATCGCGCTCCTGCACTTCATCGACGGCTCGAAGCGCTACATCATCGCGCCGAACAAGCTGAAGCAGGGCGACAAGATCGAGTCGGGCCCCCAGGCCGACATCAAGCCGGGCAACAACCTGCCGCTGCGCAACATCCCCACGGGTACCGTCATCCACGCCATCGAGCTCCGCCCCGGCGGCGGCGCGAAGATGGGCCGCTCCGCCGGCGCCTCCGTGCGCCTCGTGGCGAAGGACGGCCCCTACGCCCAGCTGCGCCTGCCCTCCGGCGAGATCCGCAACGTCGATGCGCGCTGCCGCGCGACCATCGGCGAGGTCGGCAACGCCGAGCAGTCGAACATCAACTGGGGCAAGGCCGGCCGCATGCGCTGGAAGGGCGTCCGCCCGACCGTCCGCGGTGTCGCCATGAACCCGGTCGACCACCCGCACGGTGGTGGTGAGGGCAAGACCTCCGGTGGTCGCCACCCGGTCAGCCCGTGGGGCCAGAAGGAAGGCCGCACGCGCCACATCAACAAGCCCAGCGACAAGCTCATCGTTCGCCGCCGCAACGCCGGCAAGAAGCGCAAGTAGGAGTTGTAGAAGATGCCACGCAGTCTGAAGAAGGGCCCCTTCGTCGACGACCACCTGCTCCGCAAGGTGATCTCGGCGAACGAGGCCAGCAGCAAGAACGTGATCAAGACCTGGTCGCGCCGCTCGATGATCATCCCGGCGATGCTGGGTCACACGATCGCGGTGCACGACGGTCGCAAGCACGTCCCCGTGTTCGTCACGGAGTCCATGGTCGGACACAAGCTCGGCGAGTTCGCGCTCACGCGCACCTTCCGCGGCCACGTGAAGGACGACAAGAAGGGTCGTCGCCGCTAACGCGGCGACGAGAAGGAGGAGAGAAATGGTGGAGTCGATCGCACGCGTGCGTCACATCCGCGTCACCCCCCAGAAGGCCCGTCGCGTCGTGGACATGATCCGTGGCAAGCAGGCCGAGGAGGCCCTGGCCATCCTGAAGTTCGCGCCGCAGGGCGCGAGCGAGCCGATCTACAAGCTGGTGGCCTCGGCCATGGCGAACGCGCGGGTCAAGGCCGACGCGTCCAACAGCTTCCTCGCGGAGCAGGACCTCTACATCGCCAAGGCGTTCGTGGACGAGGGCACCACCCTCAAGCGGTTCCAGCCGCGCGCACAGGGTCGCGCATTCCGTATCAACAAGCGCACCAGCCACATCACGGTCGTCCTCGCGACGCCGGATGAGGCGGACGTGGCGACGACCACGAAGAAGGCGAGCAAGTAATGGGACAGAAGGTCAACCCGTACGGGTTCCGTCTCGGGATCACGACCGACCACGTGTCGCGTTGGTTCTCGGACAGCACGAAGAAGGGGCAGCGCTACAGCGACTACGTCGCCGAGGACGTGCGCATCCGCACCATGCTCAAGACGAGCCTCGACCGCGCCGGTGTGGCGCGCATCGAGATCGAGCGCACCCGTGACCGTGTCCGCGTGGACATCTACACGGCGCGTCCCGGCATCGTCATCGGCCGCCGCGGCGTCGAGGCCGAGCGCATCCGCGCCGACCTCGAGAAGCTCACGGGCAAGCAGATCCAGCTGAACATCCTCGAGGTGAAGAACCCCGAGGCCGAGGCGCAGCTGGTCGCCCAGGGCATCGCCGAGCAGCTCGCAGGTCGTGTGGCGTTCCGCCGCGCGATGCGCAAGGGCCTGCAGGGCGCGCAGCGCGCCGGCGCCAAGGGCGTCCGCATCCAGGTGTCGGGCCGCCTCGGCGGCGCCGAGATGAGCCGCTCGGAGTTCTACCGCGAGGGCCGCGTGCCCCTGCACACCCTCCGCGCGAACATCGACTACGGCTTCTACGAGGCCCGTACGTCCTTCGGCCGCATCGGCGTGAAGGTCTGGGTCTACAAGGGCGACATCACCAACAAGGATCTCGCTCGGGAGCAGGCGAACCAGAAGTCGTCGCGCCCGGAGCGTCGTAACGACCGTTCCGACGGTCGAACCGGAGATCGCCGCACCAACGCGCCGCGCACCGCGCCGGCCGCCGAGGCAGCGCCGGTCGCCGCAGCAGGAGTTGAGGCGTAACCATGTTGATCCCCCGCAAGGTCAAGCACCGCAAGCAGCACCACCCGGGTCGTACCGGCCACGCGACCGGCGGCACCGTCGTCTCGTTCGGCGAGTACGGCATCCAGGCCCTCACGCCCGCCTACGTGACCAACCGCCAGATCGAGTCCGCTCGAATCGCGATGACGCGTCACGTCAAGCGCGGCGGGAACGTGTACATCAACATCTTCCCGGACCGCCCGCTCACCAAGAAGCCCGCCGAGACCCGCATGGGTTCCGGAAAGGGATCGGTCGAGTGGTGGGTCGCCAACGTCAAGCCGGGACGCGTGCTCTTCGAGCTCTCCGGCGTCGACGAGGCCACGGCGCGCGAGGCGCTCACCCGGGCCATCCACAAGCTGCCCCTCAAGGCACGCATCATCAAGCGCGAGGAAGGCGACGCATAATGGCGATCGGTTCCAAGGAGCTCGCCCCCGTCGAGCTGGACACTTTCGAGGACGAGCGACTCGTCGAAGAGCTGAAGAAGGCCAAGGAGGAGCTGTTCAACCTGCGCTTCCAGTCGGCCACCGGTCAGCTCGACAGCCACGGCCGCCTCCGCGCGGTCAAGCGCGACATCGCTCGGATCTACACGGTCATCCGCGAGCGCGAGCTGGGCATCCGTGCCACGCCCGCCCCCGTCGAGGTCCCCGAGAAGCCCGAGAAGAAGAAGGCGACGAAGAAGGCCGCGAAGGCCGACGACGCCGCCGTCACCGAGAAGGCTGAGGAGGCTTGATCATGGCGAACGCCGAAGAGAAGAACACGGCTGACACCGCGACGGCCGACCGCGGCTACCGCAAGTCCCGCCGTGGGTACGTCACCAGCGACAAGATGGACAAGACCATCGTCGTCGAGGTCGAGGACCGCGTGAAGCACCCGCTGTACGGCAAGGTCATCCGCCGCACCTCCAAGGTCAAGGCGCACGACGAGGCGAACACCGCCGGCATCGGCGACCTGGTCCTGATCAACGAGACCCGTCCCCTCAGCGCCTCCAAGCGCTGGCGCCTGGTCGAGATCCTCGAGAAGGCCAAGTAGCCCCGGCTGCTTGGATAAGGAGCAACAGTGATTCAGCAGGAATCCCGCCTCAAGATCGCGGACAACACGGGTGCCAAGGAGATCTTGACCATCCGCGTGCTCGGTGGCTCGGGTCGCCGCTACGCCGGTCTCGGTGACGTCATCGTCGCGACCGTCAAGGACGCGATCCCCGGCGGAAACGTCAAGAAGGGCGAGGTCGTCAAGGCCGTCATCGTCCGCACCAAGAAGGAGACGCGCCGTCCCGACGGCTCGTACATCAAGTTCGACGAGAACGCCGCCGTCATCCTGAACAGCAACGGGGAGCCCCGCGGCACCCGCATCTTCGGACCGGTGGGCCGCGAGCTCCGGGACAAGAAGTTCATGAAGATCATCTCGCTGGCACCGGAGGTCATTTAGTCATGGCGAACATCAAGAAGGGTGACCTCGTGCAGGTCATCACGGGTCGCACGCAGGCCAAGGGCGGCGACCGGGGCAAGCAGGGCAAGGTCCTGTCCGTCCTGGTCGAGCGCAACCGCGTCGTCGTCGAGGGCGTGAACTTCATCACGAAGCACGTCCGCGTCGGCCAGACGCAGCGCGGCTCCAAGACCGGCGGCATCGAGACCGTCGAGGCGCCCATCCACATCTCCAACGTCGCGCTCGTCGACCCCGAGTCCAAGAAGCCCACGCGAGTCGGCTTCCGGACCGAGCAGGTCGAGAAGGACGGGGTCTCCAAGACCGTCCGCGTCCGCTACGCCAAGAAGTCAGGTAAGGACCTCTAGCAATGACCGACACCGCAACCGCTGGCACGGCCGAGGGCACCACGCTCCCGCGCCTGAAGCAGAAGTACCGCACCGAGATCGTCAGCCAGCTGACCGCTGATCTCGGCTTCACGAACGTGCACCAGGTGCCCGGGCTCACGAAGATCGTCGTGAACATGGGCGTCGGCGACGCCGCTCGTGACGGCAAGATCATCGACGGCGCGGTCGCCGACCTCACCAAGATCACGGGCCAGAAGCCGCAGGTCACGAAGGCCCGCAAGTCGATCGCCCAGTTCAAGCTGCGTGAGGGCCAGGCCATCGGCACCCACGTGACGCTGCGCGGCGACCGCATGTGGGAGTTCCTCGACCGCCTGCTGTCCCTCGCCCTGCCCCGCATCCGCGACTTCCGCGGGCTCAGCCCGAAGCAGTTCGACGGCAACGGCAACTACACGTTCGGTCTCAACGAGCAGTCCATGTTCCACGAGATCGACCAGGACCGCATCGACCGGGTCCGCGGCATGGACATCACGGTCGTCACGACCGCTCGGACGGACGACGAGGGACGCGCGCTGCTCAAGGCGCTCGGCTTCCCGTTCCAGACGCCCGAGAACACGCCGTAGCACGCTCCACCCGTACGACCAGCACGACCGCATCACCGCACGATCGGCGCCGGGCACCTCCGCCCGGCGCCGCCACCACCACAGGTCGTCATCCGTGTCCGGATGAACGAAACCAGGCGAGAGAGGCACCACCAGATATGACAATGACCGACCCGGTCGCTGACATGCTGACCCGACTCCGGAACGCGAACTCCGCGCACCACGACACGGTCTCCATGCCGCACTCCAAGCTCAAGTCGCACATCGCCGACATCCTCAAGTCCGAGGGCTTCATCGCCGGCTGGGACGTCGCGGACGCCCGCGTCGGCCAGACGCTGACGCTCAGCCTCAAGTTCGGCCCCGACCGCGAGCGCTCCATCCGGGGCATCAAGCGCGTGTCGAAGCCCGGACTGCGCGTGTACGCGAAGTCCGCGGAGATCCCCCAGGTCCTCGGTGGCCTCGGGGTCGCCATCCTGTCCACCTCCTCGGGGCTCCTCACGGACCGCCAGGCTGCGAAGAAGGGCGTGGGTGGGGAAGTCCTCGCCTACGTGTGGTAACGCCATGTCACGCATCGGAAGACTCCCCATCGACGTCCCCGCAGGGGTCGACGTCGCCGTGGACGGCCAGCACGTCACGGTCAAGGGCCCGAAGGGCGAGCTGAGCCTCACCATCGCGCAGCCCATCCGCGCCGAGGTCCAGGACGGACAGGTGCTCGTCACCCGTCCGGACGACGAGCGCGAGTCGCGCTCGCTCCACGGCCTCACGCGCAGCCTCATCGCGAACAACATCGTCGGCGTCACCACCGGCTACACCAAGGGCCTCGAGATCGTCGGCACGGGTTACCGCGTCGCGATCAAGGACAAGGGCGTCGAGTTCGCGCTCGGCTTCTCCCACCCGGTGTACGTCGAGGCGCCCGCGGGCATCAGCTTCACCGTCGAGGGCGTCAACAAGATGACCGTCGTCGGCATCGACAAGCAGCTCGTCGGCGAGACGGCCGCCAACATCCGCAAGATTCGCAAGCCCGAGCCCTACAAGGGCAAGGGCGTCCGCTACGCCGGCGAGAACGTTCGCCGCAAGGCCGGAAAGAGTGGTAAGTGATCATGGCTCTCGGAGTTAGAGGAAAAAGCAAGTCCGCCGCCCGCGGCCGCAGGCACGCACGCCTGCGCAAGAAGGTCGAGGGCACCGAGCTGCGTCCGCGCCTGGTCGTCACCCGTTCGGCCCGCCACGTCTTCGTGCAGGTCGTCGATGACAGCCGTGGTCACACCGTCGCGTCCGCGTCGACCCTCGAGGCCGACATGCGCACGTTCGACGGCGACAAGACCGCCAAGTCGCGCAAGGTCGGCGAGCTCGTCGCCGAGCGCGCCAAGGCGGCCGGCGTGGAGAGCGTCGTATTCGATCGTGGTGGCAACCGCTACGCAGGACGCGTCGCGGCCATCGCCGAAGGAGCTCGAGAGGGTGGTCTGAGCCTGTGAGCGCAGCCGAGAACAACAACAAGGAGCCCGAGGTCGTGGCAGTGGCGGAGACGCCCGTCGAGACCGCGGCGTCCACCGCACCCGCGCAGAACGAGGGCCGTGAGGGCCGTCGTGGCGGACGCGATCGCAACCAGGGCGGCCGCGACAGCCGCGGTGGCCGTGATGCCGACAAGAGCCAGTTCCTGGAGCGCGTCGTCACCATCAACCGCGTGTCCAAGGTCGTCAAGGGCGGTCGTCGCTTCAGCTTCACCGCGCTCGTGATCGTCGGAGACGGCAACGGACTGGTCGGCGTCGGCTACGGCAAGGCCCGCGAGGTCCCGACCGCCATCTCCAAGGGCGTCGAGGAGGCGAAGAAGAACTTCTTCCGCGTCCCCCGCATCGGCCTGACCATCCCGCACGCCGTGCAGGGTGAGGCATCCGCCGGAGTCGTCCTCCTGCGCCCCGCGTCCGCGGGTACCGGCGTCATCGCCGGTGGCCCCGTCCGCGCGGTGCTCGAGTGCGCCGGCATCCACGACGTGCTGAGCAAGTCGCTCGGCTCGTCGAACACGATCAACATCGTGCACGCCACGGTCGAGGCGCTCAAGCAGCTCGAGGAGCCGCGCGCCGTCGCAGCCCGTCGTGGCCTCGAGCTGGAGCAGGTCGTCCCGGCCCGCATCCTCCGCGCCCAGCGCGCCGAGGCCGACGCGAAGGCAGGTGTCTGATGGCTCAGCTCCGAGTGACGCAGATCAAGTCCAAGATCAGCGAGAAGCAGAACCAGCGCGACACCCTGCGGAGCCTCGGGCTCCGTCGCATCGGTGCCGTGGTGGTCCGTGAGGACAACGCCCAGAACCGCGGGTACGTGAACACCGTGGCGCACCTGGTGAAGGTGGAGGAGATCGACTGATGGCTGAGAAGAACGAGTCGGCCGAGGCGCCCGTGAAGGCGCCCAAGGCCGCACCCAAGAAGACCGCGAAGGCGCCCGCCGCCGCTGCGGCCGCTTCCGCCGAGACGACCACGGTCGGCTCGACGGAGACGGTCAAGCGCGAGCAGGTCCTCAAGGTCCACCACCTCCGTCCCGCCGCCGGGGCCAAGAAGGCACGCCAGCGTGTCGGCCGCGGTGAGGGCTCGAAGGGCAAGACCGCGGGTCGTGGCACCAAGGGCACGAAGGCCCGCTACACGGTCCGCGTCGGCTTCGAGGGTGGGCAGATGCCGCTGCACATGCGCACCCCGAAGCTCCGCGGGTTCAAGAACCCGTTCCGCGTCGAGTACCAGGTCGTGAACCTGGAGAAGCTCGCCGCGCTCTACCCCGACGGCGGCGACGTCACCACGAGCGACCTGGTCGCCAAGGGTGCCGTCCGCAAGAACGAGAAGGTCAAGGTCCTCGGGGACGGCGACATCTCGGTTAAGCTGACGGTTGCGGTCGACAAGGTCTCCGGCTCCGCAGCGGAGAAGATCGTCGCAGCAGGCGGCTCCGTCAAGTAGCACTTCAGGACGCAACGGCAGGGGCGGTCGGGCAACCGACCGCCCCTACCGGCACCTGGGGCCGCATCGGGTCGGCCCGACCCCCGCCTCCCGGCGGACCTCCCACAGAAAGCAGGACACCCTCCGTGTTGAGCGCCGTCGTCAGGATCTTCCGCACCCCCGATCTACGTCGCAAGATCGGGTTCACGCTGGGCATCATCGCCCTCTTCCGCCTCGGATCGTTCATCCCCGCGCCGTTCGTCGACTTCGCCAACGTGCAGTCGTGCCTCGCGGCCAACCAGGGCACCTCGGGCCTCTACGAGCTCGTCAACCTCTTCAGCGGCGGTGCGCTGCTGAAGCTCTCCATCTTCGCGCTGGGCATCATGCCGTACATCACGGCGTCGATCATCGTCCAGCTGCTCCGCGTGGTCATCCCGCACTTCGACACCCTCTACAAGGAGGGCCAGTCCGGCCAGGCCAAGCTCACGCAGTACACGCGCTACCTCACGATCGCCCTCGCGGTCCTGCAGTCCACGACGCTCATCACGGTCGCGCGCAGCGGTGCGCTGTTCGGCCAGACCAACGTCAGCGCCTGCACGCAGCTCGTCACGAACGACGCCTGGTACGCGATCATGCTCATGGTCATCACGATGACCGCCGGCACCGGCCTCATCATGTGGATGGGCGAGCTCATCACCGAGCGCGGCATCGGCAACGGCATGTCGCTCCTCATCTTCACGTCGGTCGCGGCCGCGTTCCCGACCTCGCTCATCGCCATCCAGCAGAGCCGCGGCTGGGAGGTCTTCCTCCTGGTCATCGCCGTCGGACTCCTCGTCGTCGCCGCCGTCGTCTACGTCGAGCAGTCGCAGCGACGCATCCCCGTGCAGTACGCCAAGCGCATGGTCGGCCGCCGCACGTACGGCGGCAACAACACCTACATCCCGATCAAGGTGAACATGGCCGGCGTCGTGCCCGTCATCTTCGCGTCGTCGCTGCTGTACCTGCCGGCGCTCGTCGCGCAGTTCAACCAGCCGCCCGTCGGCCAGCCGCCGGCACCGTGGGTGCAGTGGATCACCGACAACCTCACCACGGGCGACCACCCGCTCTACATGGCGATGTACTTCCTGCTCATCGTCGGCTTCACGTACTTCTACGTCGCCATCACCTTCAACCCGGAGGAGGTCGCCGACAACATGAAGAAGTACGGCGGCTTCATCCCCGGCATCCGCGCGGGACGCCCGACGGCCGAGTACCTCGACTACGTGCTCACGCGCATCACGCTGCCGGGCTCGCTGTACCTCGGGCTCATCGCGCTCCTGCCGCTCATCGCCCTGTCCCTCGTCGGCGCCAACCAGAACTTCCCGTTCGGCGGCGCGAGCATCCTGATCGTGGTCGGCGTCGGCCTCGAGACGGTGAAGCAGATCGACTCGCAGCTGCAGCAGCGGCACTACGAGGGGCTGCTCAAGTGACCCGGCTCCTGATCGTCGGCCCTCCCGGCGCGGGCAAGGGCACGCAGGCGAAGCGCATCGCCTCCGAATACGGCATCCCCGACGTCTCGACGGGCGACATCTTCCGCCAGAACATCAAGGACCGCACGGAGCTCGGCCAGCAGGTGCAGGCGCTCGTCGACGCGGGCAACTACGTCCCCGACGAGCTCACCAACCGGCTCGTCACCGCGCGCCTCCAGGAGGAGGACGCGCAGGCGGGCTTCCTGCTCGACGGCTACCCGCGCACGCTCGCCCAGGTCGCCTACCTGGAGGAGCTGCTGCAGGGGTGGGGCCAGGAGCTCGACGCCGTCATCCAGCTCGTCGCCGACGAGGACGAGGTCGTCGCCCGGCTCACCCGCCGCGCGGCCGAGCAGGGTCGCGCCGACGACGGCGAGGAGGAGATCCGCCACCGCCAGGAGGTCTACGTCCGCGAGACGAGCCCACTCATCGACGTGTACCGCGAGCGCGGCCTGCTCCTCGAGGTCGACGGGCTGGGCGAGGTCGACGAGGTCGCCGAGCGCATCCGCGCGGCCCTCGCCGGTCGCGGCGTGCGTCCCTCCTCCGACGCCGGCCGCGCGTAGCGCCGTGGGCGCGCTCCGCCGCACGCCGGGGATCTACAAGACCCCGGACGAGATCCGTCGCATGGTCGCGCCCGGCCTGGCGACCGCCGCGTCGCTCGACGCCGTCCGCGGGCTCATCGCCCCGGGCGTCACGACGGGCGAGCTCGACGCTGCCGCCGACGCCGCCATCCGCGCCCTCGGCGGGCACTCCAACTTCCAGCTCGTGCCCGGCTATCGCCACACGGTGTGCGTCTCCGTCAACGAAGAGGTCGTGCACGGCATCCCGGGCGACCGCGTGCTGCAGCCGGGCGACATCGTCTCGGTGGACAGCGGAGCGGAGATCGACGGCTGGAACGGCGACTCGGCCATGACGGTCGTGGTGCCGGATCCCGCGCGCCCCGACGTCGTCGAGGCGCGCGAACGCCTCTCCCGTGTCACCGAGGACTCGCTCTGGGCGGGCATCGCCCGGCTCGCGACCGCGTCGCACCTCAACGAGGTGGGCGAGGCCGTCGAGGAGAGCGTCGAGGCGGCCGGGTCGTTCGGCATCGTCATGGACTACACGGGCCACGGCATCGGCCGGAGCATGCACGAGGATCCGCCGGTGTTCAACTACCGCGTGCGCGGCAAGGGCCCTGCGGTGAAGCCCGGGCTCGTCGTCGCGATCGAGCCCATGATCACCGACGGCGAGGCGGAGACGCGCGTCCTCGACGACGACTGGACCGTCGCCACGGTCGACGGCAGCATGGCGTCGCACTGGGAGCACTCCGTCGCGGTGCACGCGCGCGGCATCTGGGTGCTCACGCTCGCCGACGGCGGGGCCTCGCGCCTCGTGCCGCTCGGCGTCACGCCCGTCGCGCCCTGATCGTCGCGGCCGCCTGAGCCGCCCTGCGCGCGGGGCGGCTGGGGTCGGCCGGTCAGGTGTCCATGACGTGCACGAGCTCCTCGATGAAGGAGCCGTGCGAGCCCGACGCCCGCATGATCGCCTGCACGTCTCGGTGGTCGGAGAAGACCTCGACGAACTGGTCGAAGACGTGCTGGAAGCTCGTGCGGCCGCTCGCGCTGAAGGCGACGAGCGCGACCACGTGCACGCGGTTACCGCCCCACTGCATCGCCTCGTCGTTGACCACGATCGCGATGGCCGTGCGGTGCGCCGTCATCGCGAGCGAGTGCGGCACCGCGAGGGTGTCGGTGAACGCCGTCGACGACAGGCGCTCGCGCTCGATGGCCCCGTCGATGTACTCGGGCTCGATGATGCCCTGCTCCACCATCTTGCCGCCGAGCAGCCGGATCATCGCCTCCTCGTCGGGCGCGTACAGGTCGCGGAAGAACAGCGACTCGTCGAGGAAGCGCAGCAGGTCGTGCTTCATGGAGCTACGGCGCGCGTGGCGGCGGACGCGGGCGACGGCCCGGCGGATCGACTCGATGTCGTCGGGGGTCGGCAGCGGCTGGACCACGACCACGTTGTCGGCCGGCGGACGGGATCCGGTCGCGTCGATCACGAGCTGCACCCCGAGGGCGTCCGCGTCGACGTCGGTTCGCGTGACCACGGCGTCGACGCTGATGTCGGCTCCGAGCGCCTGCTCGATGCGCTGCCGCATGATCTGGTGCAGGTCGTAGTAGTTCGGGCAGACGAGCGCGCACGCGACCCGGTCGTCGCGGCGGGCGACCCGCTCCCGGTGCGAGCCCACGTGCAGCGCGATGTACGCGATCTCGTCGTCGTTGATCGCGATGCCGCGCCGCCGCTGCACCTCGCTCGCGATGAACACGGCGATCTCGTAGGTCATCGGGTAGGAGGTCTTGATGGAGCGGGCGAGCGGGTTCCGGGAGAAGGAGCGGTCGGCCGCGCGCGCCACGAGGTTCCCGAGGTGCAGCGAGAAGCGGACCGTGAAGTCCTCGTCCTCGAGGTCCACCAGGTACTCCTGCTTCACGCGGCGGACGATGGCGCGCACGACGTCGAGGTCGCTCTCGACGACGTGCTCGCGCATCACCGTGGCGAGCGACTGCTCGTTGCCGGGGGTGACGACGCGCGTGCGCACGAGGAGCGCGAGGTAGGCGACGTCGCCAGCCGGCACCGGCACGTCGAAGTGGGCGGCGAGGAGACGGGCGAGCACGGCGCGGATCGCGATGGCCGTCGGGTCGGCGGAGGGGGCGGCCGTCGACGCGTCGTCGACCGTCGGGTGCGCGGCGCCCGGCGCGCCGTCGTCCGCGGGGTCCTGGTCCGCGCCCGGGCCCGTCCGCCGCGGCGCCCGGGCCAGCCGGTCGACCGCGATCGCCACGTGCAGCAGCACGTTGTCGACGCCGTACTCGTTCACGAAGAAGCCGCCCTCCGTGAGCTCGCGGACGAGATCCGTCTTGAAGGCGCGCAGCGAGTCGGACGCGAACTCCCGCTGCACCGTCTCGAGCGGCAGGAAGCCCTGCGCGCTCTCGTCGCGGAACATGCGCGACAGCAGCCGGCGGAAGTCGCGCTCCGAGCCCTCGAGCACGACGGTGGATCCCGTGCGGCGGAGGGCCAGCCCGGCGTCCTCGACGAGCGCGCGCACCTTGCGGAGGTCCGCCTCGACGGTGGAGTCGCTCACGTGCAGCTCGCCCGCGAGCGCGAAGACGTCGAGGCCGTCGGGCGCGTCGCCGAGGCGGCGGACGAGCGCGTGCAGCCGGTCGCGGGGCGTGCCCTGCGGGTCGCCGGTCGGGCGCGCCCCGAGGTGGCGGGCGTAGCTGCCAGCGTCGATCCGATAGCCGTCGGGGGAGGAGGCGATCGAGACGGCCGAGCGCTCCCGCACCGCCTGGACGTAGGTGCGCACGCTGCGCGTCGTGACCCCGAGGCGGTCCGCGAGCTCGCCGGCCTCGACCCAGCGGTCGGCCGTGGACAGGTAGTCCAGCAGCCTCTCGTGGTTCTCGCTCAGCATGTCCGTCTCCCTGCGCGGCGGCTCGCGTCCCCTCGGGCGGCGGACGGAGAGCGCCGCTCTCGGAGACGAGTCAACCATCCGCGCCCGCCCCCGATGCCCGCGCGGGCGCGCGCCGGCCCCGTCTTCCTACCCCGCGGAAGCGGATCTGGTGGCACCGGCCCGCGCGCGGGAGCACGATGGGACGACCAGCGACGACGCGAGGAGGCACAGCATGACCGGGAGGATCCTCGTCGTCTGCGGCTCCGGCGCATCCAGCACCTTCCTCGCCCAGCGCCTCCGCGCGCTCGCCGAGGCCGACGGGCTCGAGATCGAGGCCGTCGCCGGGTCCCTCGCCCAGGTGCGTCTCGACGCCGCCGGCATGGACGTCGTCCTCCTCGGCGCCCACCTCGCCGACCGGCTCGACGCCGTGCGGGAGGCCGCCGCCGACGAGGGCGCGACCGCCGTCCTCCTCGACGCCGACGCCGCTCGTCCCGAGGGCGCGCGCGCCGCGCTGGACCGGGCCCTCGCCGCGATGCGCCAGGGTGCCCGCTCGCTCCGCCTCGCGCCGGGGCTGCACGGCCGCCCGCTCGGGGGATCCCCGCCCGTCGTCTGAACCCGGCGCCCGCCGCGCCCCCCCGCACGACCCGCACGACCCGCACGACCGCACGACGACCGCCCACCAGGGCCCCACCGCCGGGGCCGACCGAAGGAGCCACCATGGCAGAACGCACCGTCACCATCGCCTCGTCGCACGGGCTGCACGCCCGCCCCGCCTCGCTGTTCACGCAGGCAGCCGCGAAGGCCGGGATCCCCGTTCAGCTCGCCAAGGGCGACCGCAGCGTCAACGCCGCCAGCATCCTCGGCGTGATCTCCCTGGGCGTTGACACGGGCGACGAGGTCGTCGTCTCCGCCGAGGGCGAGAACGCCGAGCAGGTCGTCACCGACCTCGCGACGCTCCTCGAGTCGGATCTGGACGCCGCATGAGCACCCGCACGCTGAACGGCATCGGCATCGGCCGGGGATCCGCCGTCGGACCCGTCATCCGGATGCCCGACCCGCTGCCCGAGCCCGCCGACACCGCGAGCACCCTGACCGCCGACGAGGAGCGGATCCGCGTGAGCGCGTCGCTCGCCGCGACGGCCGCCGACATCCGCATCCGCGGGGAGAAGGCAGGCGGCGCCGCGAAGGACGTGCTCGAGGCGCAGGCGTTCATGGCCGAGGACCCCACGCTCGTCGACGACATCACCGCGCGCCTCGCGACGGGCCGCACCGCCGAGCGCGCCGTGCACGAGGCGTTCGCCGGCTTCCGCGACCTGCTGCTCAGCATGGGCGGCTACATGGGTGAGCGCGCCACGGACCTCGACGACGTATCGCAGCGCGTCGTCGCGCACCTGCAGGGCGTCGCCGCCCCCGGCGTGCCGGATCCCGACCATGCCTTCGTGCTCGTCGCGCGCGACCTCGCCCCCGCCGACACCGCGCTCCTCGACCTCGACAAGGTCCTCGCGCTCATCACGACCGACGGCGGCCCCACCTCGCACACCGCGATCCTCGCGCGTGAGAAGGCGATCGTCGCGGTCGTCGGCGTCGCGGCCGCGACGGACCTCGCCGACGGCGAGACCGTCGTGGTCGACGCGCTCACGGGCGCCGTCACGGTCGCCCCGACTCCGGAGGAGGAGTCCGCCGCGCGCGACGCCATCGCCGCACGGAAGGCGCGCGTCGACGTGGCCACGGGCCCCGGCGCGCTCTCCGACGGCACCGCGATCCCGCTGCTCGCCAACCTCGGATCCGCCGACGGCGCGTCCGACGCGGTCGAGAAGGGCGCCGAGGGCGTCGGCCTCTTCCGCACCGAGTTCCTCTTCCTCGACGCCACGAGCGCGCCGACGGTCGACGAGCAGCGCGCGCACTACACGCGCCTGCTCGAGGCGTTCCCCGGGCAGAAGGTCGTCGTGCGCGCGCTCGACGCCGGCGCCGACAAGCCGCTGAGCTTCCTCAACGACGCCGACGAGGAGAACCCGGCGCTCGGGCTCCGCGGCCTCCGCGCGCTGCGGGCCAACGAGCAGATCCTCCGCGACCAGCTCACCGCGCTCGCCCAGGCCGACGCCGCCACCGACGCCGACCTCTGGGTCATGGCGCCCATGGTCTCGACCGTCGAGGAGGCGCGCTACTTCACGGCGCTCGGCCGCGAGCTCGGCCTGAAGACCGTCGGCGTGATGGTCGAGGTCCCGTCCTCCGCGCTCCTCGCCGACCGGATCCTCGCCAACGCCGACTTCGCGAGCATCGGCACCAACGACCTGACGCAGTACACGCTCGCGGCCGACCGGCTGCTGGGATCCGTGGCCGCGTTCCAGGACCCGTGGCACCCCGCCGTCCTCCGCCTCGTGCAGGAGGTCGGCACCGCGGGCCGCGCCCTCGGCAAGCCCGTGGGCATCTGCGGCGAGGCCGCGGCCGACCCGCTGCTCGCCGTCGTGCTCGTCGGCCTCGGCGCCACCAGCCTCTCGATGTCGCCCGCGGCCCTCGCCGACGTGCGCGCCGAGCTCGCCCTCCACACGCGCGAGGAGGCGGAGGCCCTGGCTGCCGTCGCCCTCGCCGCCGACAGCGCCGTCGAGGCGCGCGCCGCGGTCACCGCGGCATCGGCGCCCGCCACCGTCTGACCCGCACCACCGACCCACCCGCACGGCCCTCTCCACCGCACCGCACATCCCTCACCCGCAGCACGGCGGGCCGCAGCAGGCCCGCCACCACCACGACAGGAGCACCACCCCCATGACGACGACGTCACCCACCCGCAGCACGGGACAGTCCGTGCGGCTCGGCGTGCAGAAGTTCGGCACGTTCCTCAG
Source organism: Clavibacter michiganensis (assembly GCF_021216655.1). Lineage (NCBI taxonomy): Bacteria > Bacillati > Actinomycetota > Actinomycetes > Micrococcales > Microbacteriaceae > Clavibacter > Clavibacter michiganensis. The sequence goes on along the minus strand of NZ_CP080437.1, from coordinate 1,916,478 downwards.
CGGCATGATCATGCCGAACATCGCGGCGTTCATCGCCTGGGGCCTGCTCACGGCCCTGTTCATCCCGGACGGCTACCTGCCCAACGAGCAGCTCGCCGGCCTCGTCGCGCCCGTGCTGTACTTCCTCCTCCCGCTGCTCATCGCGAACACCGGAGGCCGCATGGTCTACGACGCGCGCGGCGGCGTGGTCGGGAGCATCGCGACCATGGGCGTGATCGTCGGCACGGTCGGCGACCCGTACTTCGACGGCGGCAGCCCGATGTTCCTCGGCGCCATGATCACGGGCCCGCTCGCGGCGTACCTGCTCAAGGTCATCGAGAGGCTCTGGGTCGACCGGATCCGCCCCGGCTTCGAGATGCTGGTCAACAACTTCTCCGCCGGGATCCTCGGCGCGATCTTCGCGATCGGCGCGTTCTTCCTCCTCACGCCGGTCATCAGCTGGATCACCGCCCGCCTCGGACAGGGCGTCGCCTTCCTGGTGGACAACAACCTGCTGCCCCTCACGAGCGTCGTGATCGAGCCCGCGAAGGTGCTGTTCCTCAACAACGCCATCAACCAGGGCATCCTCACCCCGCTCGGCACGACCGAGGCGCTGCAGAACGGCAAGAGCATCCTGTTCCTGCTCGAGGCGAACCCCGGCCCCGGCCTCGGCGTCCTCCTCGCCTTCGCCATCTTCGGTGCGGGCCCGGCGCGCTCCACGGCTCCCGGCGCGATCCTCATCCAGTTCGTCGGCGGCATCCACGAGATCTACTTCCCGTACGTGCTGTCCAAGCCGCTGCTGTTCCTCGCGGTCATCGCGGGTGGTGCCTCGGGCGTCGCGACCAACGTCGCCTTCGGCTCCGGCCTCCGCGGCCCGGCCTCGCCCGGCAGCATCATCGCCGTGCTCGGCCAGACCGAGCGCAACAGCTTCGTCGGCGTGATCCTCTCGGTCATCATCTCCGCGGCCGTCACCTTCGTCGTCGCGGCGGTCATCCTCCGCACCGGCAAGAAGGGCTCGGGTGACTTCGGCGCGGCGGTCGCCGCGACGCAGGCCAACAAGGGCAAGGAGTCCTCGATCCTCTCGGGGCTCGGCGCCGAGACCGGCACCGCGGGCACGGTCGGCGGCCTCGCCGACGGCGCGAGCGCGGCGGGCACGGACGGCGGCACGGCGACGACCACCCGCATCCAGGACATCGTGTTCGCCTGCGACGCCGGCATGGGCTCGTCCGCCATGGGCGCCTCGGTGCTCCGCAACAAGATGAAGAAGGCCGGCGTCACCGACGTCACGGTCGTCAACAAGGCGATCGCGGCCCTCGACGGCACGGCCGACCTCGTGATCACGCAGCGCGAGCTCACCGACCGCGCCCGCCAGAAGAGCCCGTCCTCCGAGCACGTCTCCGTCGACAACTTCATGAACTCGCCGCGCTACGACGAGATCGTGGAGCTGGTCCAGAAGCAGCGCTCGGAGAGCTGATCGCACGGGTCCGCCCTCGCGGCGGACCCCGCACCACCGCACCGCGGGGGCCGGGCCATGCTGGAAGGCACCCGGCCCCCGCACCACGCACTCACGTCAGGAGCACCATGTCGAACGTCCTCGAACCCGCCCAGATCCGCGTCGGCGGCACCGCGTCGAGCGTGGAGGAGGCCATCGCCGAGGCGGCGGGCATCCTCGTCGCCGCGGGCGCCGTCACCCCCGAGTACCAGGGGTTCATGCTCGAGCGCGAGAAGAGCGTCTCGACCTACATGGGCAACCTCCTCGCCATCCCGCACGGCACCAACGAGGGCAAGGACACGATCCTCGACTCCGCCCTCTCGTTCGTGCGCTACGACGCCCCCATCGACTGGGCGGGCAACGAGGTGCGCTTCGTCGTCGGCATCGCCGGCAAGGACAACGGCCACCTCGACATCCTCAGCAAGATCGCGATCATCTTCAGCGACGACGACGAGGTCCAGAAGCTCGTCGACGCCCCCGACGCCGAGGCGCTCTACGCCCTCCTGGCCGAGGTGAACGAGGCGTGAAGGCCGTCCACTTCGGCGCGGGCAACATCGGCCGCGGCTTCGTCGGGCTGATCCTGCATGAGGCCGGCTACGAGGTCGTGTTCGCCGACGTCAACGCCGAGCTCATCGGGCACCTCGCGTCCACCGACTCCTACCGCGTCACCGAGGTCGGCCCGCACGCGCGCGACTGGACGGTCACCGGGTTCCGGGCGATCGACAGCGCCGCCGACGGCGAGGCGCTCATCGCCGAGATCGCGACGGCCGACGTCGTGACCACCGCCGTGGGACCCAACATCCTCCGCTTCGTCGCCCCCGCGATCGCCGCCGGCCTCCGCGCGCGCTCCGCCGACCTCGGCCCCGTCGCCGTCATGGCGTGCGAGAACGCGATCAACGCGACCGACACCCTCCGCGACGAGATCGCGAAGGCGCTCGGCGACGAGACCGACGCCCTCGGACGCGCGGTCTTCGCGAACACGGCCGTCGACCGCATCGTGCCGAACCAGGATCCCGCCGCGGGCCTCGACGTGACCGTCGAGGACTTCTCGGAGTGGGTCGTGGAGCGAACGCCGTTCGGCGACGCCGTGCCCGAGATCGCCGGCGCCACGTTCGTCGACGACCTCGCGCCCTACATCGAGCGGAAGCTCTTCACGGTGAACACGGGCCACGCGACCGTCGCCTACCACGGGTACGCGCGCGGCGCCGTGAGCCAGTCGGACGCGATGGCGATCCCCGAGGTCGCGGACGAGGTGCGCCAGGTGCTCGAGGAGACGAGCGCGCTGCTCGTCGCGAAGCACGGGCTCGACGAGGGGGAGCAGGCGGCGTACCGCGAGAAGAACCTCGCGCGCTTCGCCAACGCCGCCCTCGCGGACACCGTCGAGCGCGTCGGCCGCCAGCCGCTGCGCAAGCTCTCCCGCGAGGAGCGCTTCGTGGGTCCCGCGTCGCAGCTCGCCGAGCGCGGGCTCCCGCACGACGCCCTGGTGCGCGCGATGGGGCAGGCGCTCCGCTTCGACCCCGCGGGCGACCCGCAGGCGCTCGAGCTGCAGGGGCTCCTCGCGACCGACACGGCCGCCGACCTCGTGCGCCGCGTGACGGGCCTGGACGACCAGCACCCCCTGACGCCCGACCTCGTCGCCGTCGTCGACGCCGCGCAGGCCGACCGCCGCAGCGCCCCGCGCCACCGCGCGTAGCCGGCACGGCGACAGCAGCACGGGCACGGGCCGGACGGGCGACCGTCCGGCCCGTCGTGCGTCCGCTAGCGCAGGATCCGCGGATCCGCCCGCGACACGCGGGGAGAATTGCGACACGCCCGGGGATGCCGTACTATCGACCCTTGGTGCTCGGCCGCCTCCCGGCGTGCCCGGCATCTGCGTCTCACCATGATGCGCATCCGCACGAACAGCAGACACCACCTCTAGCGACAGTGAGTATATGGCCAAGAAAGACGGCGTCATCGAGATCGAAGGCGGAGTTGTCGAAGCTCTGCCGAACGCGATGTTCCGCGTTGAGCTGAGCAACGGGCACAAGGTCCTCGCCCACATCTCGGGCAAGATGCGTCAGCACTACATCCGCATCCTCCCCGAGGACCGCGTGATCGTGGAGCTGAGCCCGTACGACCTCACCCGCGGCCGGATCGTCTACCGCTACAAGTAGGCCTGCTGCACAAGGAACGGCCCCGCATCCGCGGCGGCACGAGGCCAGCGAGAACGAAAGCAAGGAAGCATCATGAAGGTCAACCCCAGCGTCAAGAGGATCTGCGAGAAGTGCAAGGTCATCCGACGCAACGGCCGCGTGCGCGTCATCTGCGACAACCCCCGCCACAAGCAGGTCCAGGGCTAGTCAGCACGACCGCACGGCACCACCGCACCACCTGAAGAAGAACGACAGCAGCGCCGGAAGCCGGGGTCCTGAGGGATCCGGGGGACACCATCGGTCGGAGGCCGATGCACAGGCTCTGCTGCAGACCTCCATCCATCACCAGGAGAAGCCTCAATGGCACGTCTAGCAGGCGTCGACCTCCCGCGCGACAAGCGCGTCGAGATCGCACTCACGTACATCTACGGCGTCGGCCGCACCTCGAGCGTCAAGACCCTCGAGGACACCGGCATCGACAAGGACATCCGCGTCAAGGACCTGAGCGACGACCAGCTCATCGCCCTCCGCGACTACATCGACGGGAACTTCAAGGTGGAGGGCGACCTCCGCCGCGAGGTGGCCGCCGACATCCGACGCAAGGTCGAGATCGGCAGCTACGAGGGCATCCGCCACCGCCGCGGCCTCCCTGTCCACGGGCAGCGCACGAAGACCAACGCTCGCACCCGCAAGGGCCCGAAGCGCACCGTAGCCGGCAAGAAGAAGGCGCGCTAGGCCCTCGGCCCGCGCCTCGCCACCCGTAGACACAGGAGAATTCCATGGCAGCACCCAAGTCGGCCGTTCGCAAGCCGCGCCGCAAGGACAAGAAGAACATCGCCGTGGGCCAGGCCCACATCAAGAGCACCTTCAACAACACCATCGTCTCGATCACGGACCCCACCGGTGCCGTCATCAGCTGGGCGTCCTCGGGCGTCGTCGGCTACAACGGCTCGCGCAAGTCGACGCCGTTCGCCGCGCAGCTCGCCGCCGAGTCGGCCGCCCGCCAGGCGCAGGAGCACGGCATGAAGAAGGTCGACGTGTTCGTCAAGGGACCCGGCTCCGGCCGCGAGACCGCGATCCGCTCGCTCCAGGCCGCCGGCCTCGAGGTGGGCTCGATCAACGACGTCACCCCGCAGGCGCACAACGGCTGCCGCCCGCCCAAGCGCCGCCGCGTCTAGCTCGCGCCGATCGGCCGCTGCCGTCCCGCTCCACCAGGAGGGGACGGCGTCGGCCGATCCGCCGTGTGTCCGATCGACCAATTCACTACCCGCCCGGGCCGCCACCCGGGGGGCATCGCAGGCGTCATATAGCGGACGCCTCGCCGAAAGGAAACAACACAGTGCTCATTGCGCAGCGCCCCACCCTCACCGAGGAGTCCATCTCGGAGTTCCGCTCGCGGTTCGTCATCGAGCCGCTCGAGCCCGGCTTCGGCTACACGCTCGGCAACTCGCTCCGCCGCACGCTCCTCTCGTCCATCCCCGGCGCGGCCGTCACCAGCATCCGGATCGACGGCGTGCTGCACGAGTTCAGCACCGTCCCCGGCGTGAAGGAGGACGTGACCGAGATCATCCTCAACATCAAGGGCCTCGTCGTCTCCAGCGAGCACGACGAGCCGATCACCGCGTACCTGCGCAAGCAGGGTGCGGGCCAGGTCACGGCCGCCGACATCTCGGCTCCGGCCGGCGTCGAGATCCACAACCCCGAGCTCGTCATCGCCACGCTCAACGAGAAGGCGAAGTTCGAGCTGGAGCTGACGATCGAGCGCGGCCGCGGCTACGTCTCGGCGACCCAGAACCGCAGCGAGTTCAGCGAGGCGGGCCAGATCCCGGTCGACTCGATCTACTCGCCCGTGCTCAAGGTCACCTACCGCGTCGAGGCCACCCGTGCCGGCGAGCGCACCGACTTCGACCGCCTCGTGGTCGACGTCGAGACCAAGTCGGCCATCACGCCGCGCGACGCCATCGCGTCCGCCGGCCGCACGCTCACCGAGCTGTTCGGCCTGGCGCGCGAGCTCAACTCGGCCGCAGAGGGCATCGAGATCGGCCCCGCGCCGGTCGACGCCGTCCTCAGCTCCGAGCTGTCGATGCCCATCGAGGACCTCGACCTCTCGGTGCGGTCGTACAACTGCCTCAAGCGCGAGGGCATCAACAACGTCAGCGAGCTCGTCGCCCTCTCGGAGACGCAGCTCATGAACATCCGCAACTTCGGACAGAAGTCGGTGGATGAGGTCAAGGACAAGCTGGTCGAGCTCGGTCTGTCGCTGAAGGACGCCGTCCCCGGCTTCGACGGCGCGCACTACTACAGCTACGACGAGGACGAGACCACCACCAACTGATCCGTCCGGCCTCGGCCGTACGCCTTCTTTCGACACTTACGGAGACAAGACCATGCCCAAGCCCACCAAGGGTCCCCGCCTCGGAGGCGGCCCGGCGCACGAGCGCCTCATGCTCGCGAACCTGGCCCAGAGCCTCTTCGAGCACAAGTCCATCAAGACGACCGAGACGAAGGCCAAGCGCCTGCGTCCCGTGGCGGAGCGCCTCGTGACGTTCGCCAAGCGCGGCGACCTGCACGCCCGCCGCCGCGTCATGGGGATCATCCCCTCGAAGAGCGTCGTGCACGAGCTCTTCACGGAGATCGCGCCCCTCGTCGCCGAGCGCGACGGCGGCTACACCCGCATCACGAAGCTCGGCTTCCGCAAGGGCGACAACGCCCCCATGGTGCAGATCGAGCTCGTGCTCGAGCCCGTGACCCCGAAGGTGCGTTCGTCGCGCACCTCCACCGCGACGGCCCCGGCCGCCGCGGCCCCGGCCGCCGAGGCGCCCGCGGAGGAGTCCGACGTGCCGGTCGAGGAGACCGACGCCGTCGAGCACACCGACGAGACCCCCGCGGAGACGACCGACGAGGCCGCCGCCGAGGTCGAGGCCGACGCCGCGGAGAAGTCCGACAAGTAGCAGCACCGCACCATCACGAGAGCCCCCGCCGCCCTGCGCGTCGGGGGCTCTCGTGCGTCCGGCGACCCGGCCGCGGCCCACGGGGTCCCGGTACCCTGGACGGATGACCGACAGCAGCACGACCATGCCGGACGATCCCTCCTCCACCGCGCCGATCCCGCTGCCCGAGGGGCCCGAGGGGATCACGTGGCGCCCGGTCTCCCCGGATGACGTCGACGCGCTCGTCGAGCTCTCGGGACTGGTGGCCGACGCCGATCACCCTGAATACCGAGCCACCCGCGACGAGATCGTGATGGCGCAGGGCTTCTCCTTCGTCGACCTCGCGCGCGACACGATCGTGGCCGTCGACGCCGACGGGCGCCTCGCCGCCGAGGGCGTCGCGATCGTCAAGCCGGACGAGGAGACCGCCGTGCGCGCGAACGTGTCCGGCTCGGTCCGACCCGACCTCCGGCGACACGGCATCGGCGGGCGGCTGCTCGACTGGCAGATCGCGCGTGCCACCAGGACCCTGGCCGTCGCGCAGCCCGCCCCGCACATCACGGAGCCCGTGCCGACGCTCATGGGGTCGGAGGTGCAGGTCGGCTCCGCGGGCCACGTCGCCCTGCTGGAGTCGCGCGGGTTCACCCCCAGCCGCTACTTCATCGAGATGCACCGCGACCTCCAGACGGAGCTGCCCGACGTGCCGGCGCCCGAGGGCCTCCGCCTCATCCCCGTCACGCGCGAGTGGTGGGAGCGCACGCGCCTCGCGAAGAACGAGGTGTTCCGCGACCACTGGGGATCCGAGCCCGTCAGCGTCGAGCGCTGGGACGCGTACCGGTCGCTGCCGACCGCGCGCGACGACCTGTCCGTCATCGCGGTGACGGGGGAGGGCGAGGACGCCGTCGTCGCCGGGTTCGCGATGGCCGAGACGTACCCGGACAGCTGGGAGGCCGCGGGCTACACGTCCACCTACATCGCCCTCGTCGGGGTGCGGCGCGAGTTCCGCGGGCGCCGCCTGGCGCAGGCGATCCTGTCCGCCTCGCTCGCGGGGTCCCGCGCGGAGGGCGTCCAGCGCGCCGTGCTCGACGTCGACTCCGACAGCCCCACCGGCGCGCTCGACCTGTACGAGCACCTCGGCTTCACGCAGGCGAGCCGCTCGGCCGTGTACGAGCGCGAGGTCGGCCTGACGCCGCCGCGGGGATCCGGCGCCCGATGAGCGAGGATGCCGAGGCGGGGGACGCCGGCACGCGCCTCCGCCTCGACATCGCGTACGACGGCACGGGGTTCGCCGGTTGGGCGAAGCAGCCCGGGCTGCGCACCGTGCAGGGTGCCCTCGAGGACGCGCTCGCGCAGCTGCTGGCGCGGACGCCGCCGGCGCCGACGCTCGTCGTCGCCGGGCGCACCGACGCGGGCGTCCACGCGACCGGGCAGGTCGCGCACCTCGACCTCACGGACGAGCAGATCGCGTCCCTCGACCGGCCGCCGCGCGGTCGTGCGGCCGCGGCGGACGCGGGGGAGGGGGCGCACGTCCCCTCCGTCGACCGCGCCGCGGCGGCCCTCGCGCGCCGACTGAACGGCGTGCTCGGCGCCAGGTCCGACGTCGTGGTGCTCGCCTGCGCCCCCGCCCCCGACGGGTTCGACGCGCGCTTCTCCGCGACCTGGCGGGCGTACCGCTACCGGATCTCGGACGTCGACGGCCCCCGCGATCCCCTCCAGCGGCATCGCACCGTCGAGCTGCCGGTCGCGCTCGACGCGGCCGTGCTGCAGGAGGCGGCCGACGCGCTCCTCGGCCTGCACGACTTCGCCGCATACTGCAAGCCGCGCGAGGGGGCCTCGACCATCCGCACGCTCCAGGAGCTGACCTGGACCCGCGCGGCCGACGGCGCGCTCGAGGCCGCGGTCCGGGCGGACGCCTTCTGCCACAGCATGGTGCGCGCGCTCGTCGGGGCGTGCGTCGCCGCGGCGTCCGGCCGCGTCGGGGTCACGCGGCTCCGCGAGCTGCTGGAGCTGCGCGAGCGCACGAGCGAGTTCACCGTGATGCCCGCGCGCGGCCTGGTGCTCGAGCGGGTGGGCTACCCGCCGGACGCGGAGCTCCGAGCGCGGAACGAGATCACGCGCGCCAAGCGCGGCGCGCACGAGGTGGACACGGTCGCGGAGGGCGCCGCGACGGCCGCCCGCGACCTCGCCCGGCTGGCCGACACGCCCGGGATTGCCTGATCGCCCCGGATCGCGTACTCTGAACCGGTTGTCTGCACGCCTGCGTGCGGCGACGTACAGGGTTGAGCCCTCCACCGGATGCGTTCTCGTCAGAACGCCCACGGAGCGGGATCCACGACCATCTCACCTCGAAAAGAAGGCAGTCAGATCAATGACGCGCACCTATTCCCCCAAGGCCAGTGAGGTCCAGCACGACTGGGTCGTCATCGACGCCACGGACATCGTCCTCGGCCGTCTCGCCAGCCACGCCGCCGCGCTCCTGCGCGGCAAGCACAAGGCCACGTTCGCCCCCCACATGGACATGGGCGACTTCGTGATCATCGTCAACGCCGAGAAGGTGGCGCTCACGGGCCAGAAGCTCGAGAAGAAGCTGGCCTACCGCCACTCCGGCTACCCGGGCGGCCTCACGGCCACCACCTACGTCGAGATGCTCGAGAAGCACCCCACGCGCGCGGTCGAGAAGGCCATCCGCGGCATGCTGCCGAAGAACTCGCTGGGTGCGGCGCAGCTGAAGAAGCTCAAGGTCTACGCGGGCCCCGAGCACCCCCACGCTGCTCAGCAGCCCACCCCGTACACCCTCGGCCAGGTCGCTCAGTAGCTCCGGCTGCCGACAGCGACGACCAAAGACCTCAGAAGGAATCGAACCCAGTGGCTCAGATCTCAGACTCCCTCGACGTGGCTCCCGAGAGCTTCTCGACCGAGACCCCGAACGAGGAGGCCCCCAAGGCCCCCCGCGCGGTCCTCAACGTGTCCGGCGGCGCCGTCGGACGACGCAAGCAGGCCATCGCCCGCGTGCGCCTCGTCCCCGGCTCCGGCTCGATCACGGTCAACGGCCGTGAGTTCGCGGACTACTTCCCCAACAAGCTGCACCAGCAGCTCGTGAACGACCCGTTCAAGGTGCTCGACCTCCTCGGCAGCTACGACGTCGTCGCGCGCATCTCCGGCGGCGGCCCCTCCGGCCAGGCCGGCGCCCTGCGCCTCGGCATCGCCCGCGCCCTCAACGAGATCGACGAGGAGAACAACCGCGCCGTGCTGAAGAAGAACGGCTTCCTCAGCCGCGACGCGCGCGTCAAGGAGCGCAAGAAGGCCGGACTCAAGAAGGCCCGCAAGGCGCCCCAGTTCTCGAAGCGCTAAGGCGCTCGGGGACTCCGGCACTCATGCCCCGGCTCTTCGGCACGGACGGCGTCCGCGGACTCGCCAACGGCGAGACCATCACCGCGGACCTCGCCCTGCGCCTGGCCCAGGCCGCCGCGCACGTGCTCGGCCAGGACGCCCGGGATGCCGGGCGACGACCCGTCGCGGTCGTCGCCCGGGATCCCCGGGTGTCCGGCGAGTTCATCGCGGCGGCCGTGGCCGCCGGCCTCGCGAGCTCCGGCGTCGACGTGTTCGACGCCGGGGTCATCCCGACGCCGGCCACGGCCTACCTCATCGCGGACTTCGATGCCGACTTCGGCGTCATGATCTCCGCGTCGCACAACCCCGCTCCCGACAACGGGATCAAGTTCTTCGCCGCAGGCGGACGGAAGCTCGCCGACGAGCTCGAGGACCGCATCGAGGCGCAGCTGAGCCAGCCCGTCCTGCTCCCCACGGGAGCCGACGTCGGCCGCATCCGCCGCTTCGCGGACGCCGAGGACCGCTACGTCCTGCACCTGCTCGGCACGCTGCAGCACCGGCTCGACGGGATCCACGTGGTCCTCGACTGCGCGCACGGCGCCGCCGCCGGGATCAGCCCCGAGGTCTTCACGGACGCGGGCGCCCGGGTCACCGTCATCGGCAACGACCCCGACGGCATGAACATCAACGACCGGGTCGGGTCCACGCACCTCGACCTGCTGGCCGAGGCGGTCCTCGCGCACGGCGCCGACGTCGGCATCGCGCACGACGGCGACGCCGACCGCTGCCTCGCGGTCGACCACACGGGCGCCATCATCGACGGCGACCAGATCATGGCCGTCCTCGCGCTCTCGATGGCCCGTCGCGGCCTGCTCGCGGAGCGCACGCTCGTCGCGACCGTCATGAGCAACCTCGGCCTCCGCATCGCGATGGCCGAGAACGACATCACCGTGATGCAGACCCGCGTCGGCGACCGCTACGTGCTCGAGGCCATGAACGAGGGCGGCTACTCCCTCGGAGGCGAGCAGTCGGGCCACCTCGTCATCGCGGAGCACGCGACGACCGGCGACGGGATCCTCACGGGGATCCAGCTGCTGGGCGAGATGGCGGCCACGGGCAAGAGCCTGCACGAGCTCGCCTCGGTGATGACCGTCTACCCGCAGGTGATGATCAACGTGCGCGGCGTCGACCGCGATCGCGTGGGCGACGACGCCGAGCTGAACGCGGCCGTCGCGCGCGCGGAGGCCGAGCTCGGCGACACGGGCCGGATCCTCATGCGCGCCTCGGGCACCGAGCCGATGATCCGCGTGATGGTGGAGGCCGCCGATCAGGCGACCGCCGAGCGCCACGCCGAGGAGCTCGCCGCGCTCGTCACTGAGCGCCTCGCCATCTAGCCCCGCCGGAGGCCGGCGTCACCGGGCACGCGGTCAGAGCTTGCGGAGCAGGACGTTCGCGACCGAGTGGTCGGCGTCCTTCCGCAGCACGAGGGTCGCGCGCGACCGGGTCGGGCGGATGTTCTGCTCGAGGTTCGGCTCGTTGATGGCCGACCAGATCCCGCGCGCACGCGCGACGGCCTCGGCCGGGCTGAGCTCCGCGTACCGGTGGAAGTAGGAGCGCGGGTTGCTGAACGCCCCGCGCTGGAGGCTGAGGAACCGCTCCTCGTACCACTGCGCGATGTCGTGGGTGCGGGCGTCGACGTAGATCGAGAAGTCGAAGAGGTCGCTGACGGCGAGCTTCGCGCCGGAGGCCGCCGGCTGGAGCACGTTGAGGCCCTCGATGATGAGGACGTCCGGCTGCCGGACGACCACCTCGGCGCCCGGCACGATGTCGTAGGCGAGGTGCGAGTAGAACGGCGCGCGCACCTCGGGCACGCCGCTCTTGACCTGCGTGACGAAGCGCAGCAGCGCCCGCCGGTCGTACGACTCGGGGAAGCCCTTCCGCTCCATGAGGCCGCGGCGCTGGAGCTCGGCGTTCGGGTGCAGGAAGCCGTCGGTGGTCACGAGCTCGACGCGCGGGGTGTCGTCCCAGCGCGCGAGCATCTCGCGCAGGAGGCGCGCGACGGTCGACTTGCCGACGGCCACGGATCCCGCGACGCCGATGATGAACGGCGTGCTCTTGGCGCGCTCGCCGAGGAAGGCGCTCGTGTCCCGGTGCAGCTTCTTCGTGCCCGTGACGTAGAGGTTGAGCAGGCGGCTGAGCGGGAGGTACACGTCCTCGACCTCGTGCATGTCGAGCCGGTCGCCGATGCCGCGCAGCTGCACCAGCTCGGTCTCCCGCAGCGGGAGGTGCGTGGCGGGCGCGAGGGCCGCCCAGTCGGCACGGGCGATCTCGACGAACGGGGAGACGTTGCCGTGGCTCGTCGGGTGTCCCGTCGCGGTGTCTGGCATGGCGTGTCCATCCTACGGCGGGGTCGGCGGGCGACCGGAGCGCCGGCGGTCGCCCGGCGCCCCTCCCCAGCGGGCTCCTGACCCGGGGCGCGCCGCGATGCCCTGCCGCGCAGGGGAAGCCCGACGCGGGCGGCTAAAGTGGTGCCCCATGTGCGGAATCGTGGGATACGTCGGTGAGTCCAAGAGCCTCGAGGTGCTCCTCGGGGGGCTGCGGAGGCTCGAGTACCGGGGCTACGACTCCGCGGGCGTCGCGGTGCTCGACGAGGACGGCACGCTCGGCGTCCGCAAGCGCGCGGGCAAGCTCGACCGCCTGCTGGAGGACCTCGAGGCGTCGCCGCTGCCGAACGGATCCACCGGCATCGGCCACACCCGCTGGGCCACGCACGGTGGTCCCACCGACCGCAACGCGCACCCGCACCTGGGCGACGACGGCAAGCTCGCCCTCATCCACAACGGGATCATCGAGAACTTCGCGGAGCTCAAGGACGACCTCCTCGCGGACGGCTACACGTTCGAGAGCGACACCGACACCGAGGTCGCCGCCCGCCTCCTCGGCCGCGAATACGGCATCACGCACGACCTCGAGCAGGCGTTCCGCAACACGGTGAGCCGGCTCGAGGGCGCCTTCACGCTCCTCGCCGTGCACCGCGACCAGCCCGGCCTCGTGGTCGGCGCCCGCCGCAACTCGCCGCTCGTCATCGGGCTGGGCGACGGCGAGAACTTCCTCGGATCCGACGTCGCCGCGTTCGTGGAGTTCACGCGCCGCGCGGTCGCCATCGGCCAGGACCAGATGGTCGCCATCCGGCCCGACTCCGTCACCGTCACCGACTTCCACGGCGCGCCCGTGGAGACGCACGAGTTCGAGATCGCCTGGGACGCGTCGGCCAGCGAGAAGGGCGGCTGGTCGAGCTTCATGGCGAAGGAGATCAGCGAGGGCCCGGACGCGGTGGCGAACACGCTCCGCGGCCGCATCGTCGACGGCGTCGTCGTGCTGCCCGACCTCGACGCGATCGGCGAGGTCGACCTCGCCGAGATCTCGCGCATCGTCATCGTCGCGTGCGGCACCGCCGCCTACTCGGGGATCCTCGGCAAGTACGCCATCGAGAAGTGGGCCCGCGTCCCCGTGGAGGTCGAGCTCGCGCACGAGTTCCGCTACCGCGACCCCGTGCTCGACGCGACCACGCTCGTCATCTCCATCAGCCAGTCCGGCGAGACCATGGACACGCTGCTCGCCGTGCGCTACGCCCGCGAGGCCGGGGCGCGCGTGCTCTCCATCTGCAACACGCAGGGCGCCACGATCCCGCGCGAGTCCGAGGCGGTCGTCTACACGCACGCGGGCCCCGAGGTCGCCGTGGCGTCCACGAAGGCGTTCGTCGCGCAGGTCGCCGCGCTGTACCTGTTCGGGCTGCACCTCGCGCGCATCCGCGGCACGCTGTCGGCCGACGAGATCGTCGCCAACACGGAGGAGCTGCTGGCCGTGCCAGAGAAGCTCGCCACCGTCGTGGAGCAGGGCGAGAAGATCAGCCAGCTCGCGAAGTGGATGGCCGACACGCGGGCCGTGCTCTTCCTCGGCCGCAACGTGGGCTTCCCGGTCGCGCTCGAGGGCGCGCTGAAGCTCAAGGAGCTCGCCTACATCCACGCCGAGGGGTTCGCCGCGGGCGAGCTCAAGCACGGGCCCATCGCGCTCATCGAGCCGGGGCAGCCCGTGTTCGTCATCGTGCCGAGCCCCGTGCACCAGCTCGCGCTGCACAAGAAGGTCATCTCCAACATCGAGGAGATCCGCGCGCGCGGCGCCCGCGTCATCGCGATCGCCGAGCAGGGCGACGCGTTCGTCCTGCCGCACGCCGACGAGGTCATCCCGATCCCGCTCGCCGCGCCGCTGTTCGAGCCGCTCCTCGCCGTCACGCCGCTGCAGATCTTCGCGATGGAGCTCGCCGCCGCCAAGGGCCTCGACGTCGACCAGCCGCGCAACCTCGCGAAGTCCGTCACCGTCGAGTGACCGCGGCGGCGTGATCAGGGGCATCGGCGTCGACGTGGTCGACGTGGCGCGGTTCGCCCGGAGCGCCGAGCGCACTCCGGGTCTCGTGCCGCGCCTGTTCGCGCCCGCCGAGCGGTCCCTGCCCGCGCGCTCGCTGGCGGCCCGGTTCGCTGCGAAGGAGGCGCTCATCAAGGCGCTCGGCGGTCCCGGCGGGATCAGCTGGCAGGACATGGAGGTCGTCCGTGACGAGCACGGCGACCCGTCGTTCCGCGTGGCCGGCGTCGTCGCGGAGGTGGCGGCCGCGCGGGGCGTGACGCGGATCCACCTGAGCATGAGCCACGACGCGGGCCTCGCCACCGCGTTCGTGGTCACCGAGGGGGACGACCTGTGACCGACGAGGCGACCCTCCAGGCGCCAGCTGCCCTCCGGCGGGAGGCGCGCATCGACACCGGCGCGATCTCGGCGAACGTCCGCGCGCTGCGGGCCGCCACGGGTGCGCCGCTCGTGATGGCCGTGGTGAAGGCCGACGGCTACGGGCACGGTGCCGTCGCATCGGCGCGCGCCGCGCTCGCGGGCGGGGCCGACCGGCTCGGCGTCGTCGACGTCCGCGAGGCGCTCGCGCTGCGGGCGGCCGGGATCGACGCGCCCGTCCTCACGTGGATGCACGCGCCCGGCGCCGACTTCGCGACCGCCATCGAGGCCGACGTCGACCTCGGGCTCAACAGCCTGCGCCAGGTGCGCGAGGTGGCGGAGGCCGCGCGTCGCGTCGGCCGCACGGCCGAGGTGCACCTCAAGGTCGACACCGGCCTCGGCCGCAACGGCGTGACGCCGGCGGAGTGGCCGGGCGTCGTCGCCGAGGTCCAGGCGCTCGTCGCGGAGGGCCGGATCCACCTCGGCGGCGTCTTCAGCCACCTCGCGAACGCGGGGCGGGAGGAGGACCGGGCGCAGGTCCGCGCGTTCCACCGGGCGGTCGACGTGGTGAGGGCCGCGGGGCTGGAGCCCGGGATCCGCCACCTCGCCGCCACCGCGGGTGCCCTGCGCGTGCCCGAGGCCCGCCTCGACATGGTGCGCCTCGGCATCGGGATCTACGGCATCTCGCCGCTCGACGGCGTCACGTCCGCCGACCTGGGCCTCGTGCCCGCCATGACCCTCGTCGGCAGCGTCGTCGCGGTCAAGCGCGTGCCCGCCGACACGGGCGTCTCCTACGGCTACACGTACCGCACCAGCAGCGCCACGACCCTCGCGCTCGTCTCGCTCGGGTTCGCCGACGGGGTGCCGCGGCTCGCGAGCAACCGCGCGCCCGTCGCGATCCACGGCGCGCGCTTCCGCGTGAGCGGCCGGATCGCCATGGACCAGTTCGTGGTCGACGTGGGCGACGGCGTCGTCGACGGGATCCCGGTGGCGGTGGGCGACGACGCCGTGCTGTTCGGGGATCCCGCGACGGGGGCGCCCTCGGTGGAGGAGTGGGCCAAGGCGACCGGCACCATCGGCTACGAGATCGTGGCGCGCGTCGCCGGCCGCGTGACCCGGAGGTTCGGCGCATGACCGAGCACGCGTCCGCCCCCGCCGGACCCGTCGCGCCCGGCCGCCGCGCCGTCGTCGACCTCGACGCGATCCGCCACAACGTCCGCACGCTCGCGGCGCTCGCCGCCCCGGCGCGCACGATGGTCGCCGTGAAGGCCGACGCCTACGGGCACGGCGCGCTCCAGGTCGCGCGCGCCGCCCTCGAGGCCGGCGCCGAGAGCCTCGCCGTGCTCGACGTCGCGTCGGCGGTCGAGCTCCGCCGGTCGGGCATCACCGCCCGCCTCCTCGCATGGCTGCACGGGGTCGACACCGACTTCCGCGTCGCGGTGGAGAACGGCATCGACCTCGGCGTCTCGGCGCTGTGGGAGCTGGAGCGCATCGCCGCCGCCGGGCGCGCCACGGGGATCCGCGCCCGCGTGCACCTCAAGGCCGACACCGGGCTCAGCCGCAACGGCGCCACCCCCGAGCTGTGGCCGGACCTCGTGCGCGCGGCCGTCGCCGCCGACGCCGCGGGCGAGCTGACCCTGCACGCGCTGTGGTCGCACCTGGCCGACGCCTCGCCCGAGGACGACGACGCCGCGCTCGCCCGCTTCCACGATGCGGTGCGCGTGGCCGAGGAGCTGGGCGCGCGACCCGTGGAGAAGCACCTGGCCGCGAGCTCCGCGGGGATCCGCCTGCCTGCCGCCCGCTTCGACATGGTGCGATTCGGCATCGCGGTCTACGGCATCTCGCCGTTCGACGACCGCTCCGGCCGCGATCTCGGTCTGATCCCCGCCATGACGCTCGAGGCCGACGTCGTCTCCGTCAAGCGCGTCGAGGCCGGGCACGGCGTCTCCTACGGGCTGGATCACCGCACCGCCGGGCCGTCGACGCTCGTGCTCGTGCCGCTCGGCTACGCCGACGGGATCCCGCGCATCGCCGCCCCGCGCGCTTCCGTGCTCCTGAACGGCCGCCGCTTCCCGGTCGCCGGTCGCATCGCCATGGACCAGCTCGTGCTCGACGTCGGCGACCTGCCCGTCGAGGTCGGCGACACCGCCGTGATCCTCGGCCCCGGCGACCGCGGCGAGCCCACCGCCGAGGAGTGGGCCGGCTGGGCCGAGACCATCGGCGACGAGATCGTGACGCGCGTCGGCCCGCGCGTCGACCGCGTGCACCTGCACGAGCACCCCGAGCCCGAGGGCCCGGCCGCCGACGTCCTCTCCGACGAGCTCGTCCCCGTCGCGACCACCGACGGCATGGAGGAGCTCGGCCGCGCCCTCGCGCGCGAGCTGGGCGCGGGTGACCTCGTCGTCCTGTCCGGCCCGCTCGGCGCGGGCAAGACCACGTTCACGCGCGGGCTCGGCGCAGGGCTCGGCGTCCGCGGTCCCGTCACGAGCCCCACCTTCGTGCTCGCGCGCACCCACCCGAGCCTCGTCGACGGCCCGCCGCTCGTGCACGTGGACGCCTACCGCCTGGCCGACGCCCGCGAGCTCGACGACCTCGACATCGACTTCGCGCGCTCCGTCGTGGTGGTCGAGTGGGGCGAGGGCAAGCTCGACGGCGTCGCGGAGGAGTGGTGGGACCTGCGCATCGCGCGGCCCACGGGCGCGGGCGACGCGGATCCGGACGCGGCCGACCGCGCCGACGCGGACCCCGCCGCCGACGCGGATCCCGACGCCGCCCCCGAGGAGCCCCGCACCGTCCGCATCCGGCGGCTCCGCGCGCGCCCCCGCGCCTAGACTCGTCCAGTGCTCCTCGCGATCGACACCTCCGCCGGCACGGGCGTCGCCGTCATCGACCCCGACGGCCGCGTGCTCGCCGAGCGCCAGGAGGCAGACACCATGCGGCACGCCGAGGTCATCGGCACGCTGCTCGACGAGTGCCTCACCGCGTCCGGCATCGAGCGCTGCGACGTCCGCGCCGTCGTCGCGGGCATGGGCCCCGGCCCCTTCACCGGCCTCCGCGTCGGCATCGCCGCGGCCCGCGTGCTCGCGACCGGCCTCGACGTGCGCGTGATCCCCGTGGTCAGCCACGACGCCGTCGCCCACGACCACTACGCGGCGGGCGGCACCGGATCCCTCGTGGTCGTCACCGACGCGCGCCGCCGCGAGCTCTACTGGTCCGTCTACCGCGAGCCCGTCGCCGGCGGCGTCGCCGAGCGCACCGCCGGCCCCGGCCTCAGCAGGCCCGACGACGTGCCCGCGGCCGACCACCGCATCGACGCGGCCGGCGTCCGCGCGGCATCCCTCGCCCAGGTCGCCCGCCGCATGGACGAGCTCGGCCTGCCCTTCGCGGCCGACGAGGCGCTCTACCTCCGCTCGCCCGACGTCACCGTCTCCGCCGGCCCGAAGCGGGTCACGTCGTGAGCGTCCTGTTCCGCGCCGCCGAGGTCGCCGACCTGCCCGCGCTGATGCGCCTCGAGACCAGCACGTTCGTCTCCGACGCCTGGTCGGCCGATGCGATGCGCGGCGAGCTGACCGCCCGCCACGGCTGGTACGTCGTGGCCGTCGACGCGGACGGCGGCGGGATCCTCGGCTACGCGGGCCTCTCCTGCCCCCGCGGCGCGCACGCCGCCGACGTGCAGACCATCGCCGTCGCCGACGGGAGCCGCGGTCGGGGGATCGGGCGCGCCCTCCTGACCCGTCTCGTCGCGGAAGCGCACGTCCGCGGCGCCCGCGAGGTCCTGCTCGAGGTGCGCGCCGACAACCCGGTCGCGCAGGCCCTGTACTCCTCGCTCGGCTTCGAGGCCATCGCCGTGCGCCCGCACTACTACCAGCCGGACGACGTGGACGCCGTCGTGATGCGCGTCGCCCTCGCCGCGACGCCGCCCGAGGTCGCCGAGCCGCGGGACGCGCCCGCCGAGCGCCCCGCATCCGCCGCCTCGGACGCCGAGGCGCACGCCGACGAGACCGCGGGCGCCGACGCCGGCCCCCTCGTCCTCGGCATCGAGACCTCCTGCGACGAGACGGGCATCGGCATCGTCCGCGGGCAGACCCTCCTCGCCAACGTCATCTCCAGCTCCATGGACGAGCACGCGCGCTACGGCGGCGTCGTCCCCGAGGTCGCCGCCCGCGCGCACCTCGAGGCGCTCACCCCCGCCATCGACGCGGCGCTCGCCGAGGCGGGCGTCACCCTCCGCGAGCTCGACGCGATCGCCGTCACCGCGGGTCCCGGCCTCTCCGGCGCGCTCATGGTCGGCGTCGGCGCGGCGAAGGCGCTCGCCGTGGCCCTCGACATCCCGCTGCACGGCGTCAACCACCTCGTCGGACACGTGGGCGCGGATCTCCTCAGCGTCGACGGCGGGCCGGGTGTCCCGCTCGAGACCCCGAGCATCGCGCTGCTCGTCTCCGGCGGACACACCTCGCTCCTCCTCGTGCGCGACCTGGTGGACGACGTCGAGCTCCTCGGCGAGACCATCGACGACGCCGCGGGCGAGGCCTTCGACAAGGTCGCCCGCGTGCTCGGCCTGCCCTACCCCGGCGGCCCGCACATCGACCGGGTCGCGGCCGACGGTGACCCGAAGGCGATCCGCTTCCCCCGCGGCCTCTCCCTCCCGAAGGACATGGAGCGCCACCGCTACGACTTCTCCTTCTCGGGCCTCAAGACGGCGGTCGCCCGCTGGGTCGAGAAGCGGAAGGACGCCGGCGAGCCCGTGCCCGTCGCCGACGTCGCCGCGAGCTTCCGAGAGGCCGTCGTCGACGTGCTCCTCACGAAGGCCGTCGCGGCGTGCGTCGACCACGGGATCCCGCGCCTGCTGCTGGGCGGAGGCGTGGTCGCCAACGCGCGCGTGCGGGAGCTGGCGGCGGAGCGGTGCCGGGCCGCGGGCATCGAGCTGCGGATCCCGCCCCTGTCGCTCTGCACCGACAACGGCGCCATGATCGCGGCCCTCGGTGCGCGCCTCATCGAGTCGGGCCGCGCGCCGTCCGGGCTCGCGTTCGGCGCCGACTCGACGCTGCCGGTCACCGTCGTCCAGGTCGGCTGACCCTCGCGACGCCCCCATTACGGGGACCTTTCGCGGCTATTTCCCGCACGGGAGAATCCGGGGGCGCTCATCACGGTATGTTCCCAGGGACGAAAGGAACGACAATGACCGATCCGCAGAACCCGGACCGCTCCAACGACGGCTTCCCGCCCGCGCCGAGCCAGCCCGCGTACCCGGCCGCTCCCGCCGCCGGCTCCCACTCGCCCTACGCGGCGCCCTACCAGCCCGGCCAGGGCGGTGCGCCGGCCTCGAAGGGGCTCAGCATCACGTCCATGGTCCTCGGCATCGTGTCCGTCGTGACGGTCCTCTTCTGGTTCCTCTCGGTGCCTCTGGGCATCGCCGCGCTCGTGACCGGCATCCTCGGACGCAAGCGGAACGCCGGTGCCAAGGGCTTCTGGCTCACGGGCATCATCACGGGCGTGATCGGGATCATCCTCAGCATCATCCTCGTGGTCATCGCCATCGCGTTCGTCAACACCGTCGTCCAGAACGGCGAGATCGACGGCACCCCGTTCCCGACGGCTCCGTAACGCACCACCCGCACGACACGACGCGGCCGTCCCCTCGGGGGCGGCCGCGTCGTCGCGTCCGGGGCAGGTGCCCCGCGGTGGGGCGTCAGCCCGCGTCGACCCCGTGCCGGTCCGCGAGGATCGCCACCCGCCGCCCGCCGACCCGCGTCGCGATCAGCGTCGCCGACCCGTCGCCCTTCAGCTGCAGACGCGTCCGCAGCCGAGCGGGATCCACGTCGACCCCGCGCTTCTTGATCTCCAGCGTCCCGATGCCGCGCGCCCGCAGCTCGCGCTTCAGCCGCTGCTCGTCGAGCGGCAGCACCTCGCGCACCCGGAAGCCGCGCGCGAACGGCGTCGCCTGCTCGCGCTCGGACGTGATCCACGCGATGCCCTCGCCGACCATGCGCCCGTCGAGCGAGCGCGCGAGGTCGCCGATGAGGCGGGCGCGGATCACGGCGCCGTCCGGCTCGTACAGGTGCGTGCCCAGCTCGCCCAGCTCGGCGTCCTCGCTGTCGGCCTCCGCCGTGAGCTCCGCCTGGGACCCGCCGCTGATCACGAGGGCCGCCCGCCGGATCCCGTCGCGCCGCGTCGGCCCGAACCAGAGGCCCATCTCCACGGCCTGCCCGTCGACCGAGACCCACTGCGCCTCGGCCTCCGAGGGGATGAGGTCGCGATCGAGCCCCGGTCCCAGCTTGATGCCGGCTGCGCGACCCGCGGCGAGCTCGAACGCGGCGGAGAGCGTGGGGGAGTAGGCGTCCGGATCCGAGATGCGGCGGGTCGAGGAGTGCCCGTCCGTGCGCCGGGCGGGATCGAGGTAGACGCCGTCGACGCCGCCCGCGTCGAACGCCTCCGCCGTGCCCTGCACGACCTCGGCCTCGGGGAACGGCGCGAGGTTCCAGCCGGCGACCGCCGCGGTCACCTCGTCGCGCTCGACGGCCGTGACGCGGATCCCGATGGCCGCCATGGCCATCGCGTCCCCGCCGATCCCGCAGCCGAGGTCGGCGACGTGCGCCACGCCCGCCTGCTGGAAGCGCCCCGCGTGCTGCGCGGCGACCGGCAGCCGCGTCGCCTGCTCGAGCCCGGCCTCCGTGAAGAGCATGCGCGCGGCGAACTCCCCGAACTTGCCCACCGCCTTGGCGCGCAGCCGCGACTGCGTGAGGACGGCGGACACGAGCGCCGGGGAGTGCCCCTCGCCGCGCAGCGCGCTCACCATGCGCACCATGTCGTCGCCCGGCGCGGGCGCGGGGAGGGAGTCGAGCAGGCGGAGCCCCTCGAGCGAGAGCACCTCGCGGAGGTCGGTCTGATCCATCCGCCCACCGTACCGGGGCGCCTCTGCACCGATTGGCACTCGCGTTGCGCGAGTGCAAGCGCGGCCCGTAGAATCTCACCTGGCACTCTCCCCGGGAGATTGCCAATCAGTCTTGTCCCTTAGTCACGAAGGAAGAGGTCAACCGTGTCGGTCTCCATCAAGCCGCTCGAGGATCGCATCGTCATCCAGCAGGTCGAAGCCGAGCAGACCACCGCGTCTGGTCTGGTCATCCCCGACACCGCCAAGGAGAAGCCCCAGGAGGGCGAGGTCGTGGCCGTGGGCCCCGGCCGCATCGACGACAACGGCAACCGCGTCCCCCTCGACGTCGCCGTGGGCGACAAGGTCATCTACTCCAAGTACGGCGGAACCGAGGTCAAGTACGACGGCCAGGACCTCCTCGTCCTCTCCGCGCGCGACGTGCTCGCCGTCATCGAGCGCTGACGCTCCGCCCCAGCGACACCGCACCACGCACCACCGCTTCACCCGGGAGCCCGGCCGACACGTTCGGCCGGGCTCTCGTGCGTCCGGGCGTCCCCTCGCGCGCGCCGGCCGTCCCGTCGCCGTGGGCGGCATCCGGCGTCCGCGGCGCTAGCCTCGGGAGGTGACGCGCCCCGCCCCGGAGTCCTCGACCCGCACCGGCCTCCTCGCCGCCGTCGGCGCGTACGGCCTGTGGGGCGTCCTCCCCGTCTTCTTCCTGCTGCTCGTCCCGGCGGGGGCGTTCGAGATCGTCGGCTGGCGGATCCTCTTCTCGCTCGTCGTGTGCGCCGTCGTCATCACGGCCGCCCGGCGCTGGGGGCGGGTGGTCGCCATCGTCCGCCGCCCGCGGATCCTCCTGGGGCTCGGCCTCGCGGGCCACCTGATCCTCGTCAACTGGACCGTGTACGTCTACGGCACGCTCTCCGGCCACGTCGTCGAGACCGCGCTCGGCTACTTCATCAACCCGATCGTCACGGTGCTGCTCGGCGTGCTCCTCCTCCGCGAGCGCCTGCGTCCGCTGCAGTGGACCGCCGTGGGCCTGTCCGCTGTGGCGGTGGCCGTCATCGCCGTCGGGTACGGGCAGCTGCCCTGGGTGTCGCTCGCGCTCGCCGGGTCGTTCGGCCTCTACGGGCTGGTGAAGAAGCGCGTGAGCGGGGGAGCGGACGCGCTCTCCGGCCTCGCGCTCGAGACGGCCTGGCTCGTGCCCGCCGCCACGACGATGCTCGTGATCACGGGCGCGGGCGCCGGGCTCACCATCGGCACGGTGTCGCTCGGGCACACGCTGCTGCTGGTCAGCACGGGCGTCGTCACCGCGGGCCCGCTCCTGCTGTTCGGCTTCGCCGCCGGGCGCCTGCCGCTCTCGGTGATCGGGCTCACGCAGTACCTGGCGCCGCTGCTGCAGTTCGCCTTCGGCGTCTTCGTGATGCACGAGGCCATGCCGCCCGAGCGGTGGGCCGGATTCGCGATCGTGTGGGCGGCGCTCGTGCTGCTCACCGTCGACATGATCCGCGCGTCCCGCCGTCCGCTTTCCGCCGCGAGGGCCGCGCAGACGGTTCCGGCGGTCGTCGACGGCATCTGATTCGGATCCCGTCGCTCATTCCGTGAATGGTAACGATCAGGTCGCGTTACACGACGGAAATGCCGATGCATTGTGTCCGTCTCATCCGCGCCATAGGGTCGCACCAGGCGAGGCGCGCATTCGCGTGCCTCATGCACCACATTCCCGAGCATCACCACACACATCCATAAGGAGCACCATGAGCGCATTCGGCAGGGTTTCGACCTCCCGCTCACGATCCGCCCGCACCGCCCTCAGCGCCGTCACCATCGCGGTGGCCGGCGCCCTCGTCCTCGCCGGCTGCTCCGGCGGCGGCGGAGGCGAGGGGGGCACCACGGCCGACGGCGGCCTGAACCTCAAGATCGGCACGATCCTGCCGCAGACGGGCTCCCTCGCGGTGCTCGGCCCGCCCGAGTTCGCGGGCGTGGACCTCGCCGTGAAGGACATCAACGACGCCAAGGCCGGCATCACGGTGACCAACACGGCCAAGGACTCGGGCGACACCACGACCGACATCGCGAGCCAGTCGGCCACCTCGCTCATCGCGGACGGCAACACCGCGATCATCGGCGCCGCGTCCTCGGGCGTCTCGAAGACCTTCATCGACCAGGTCACCCAGGCCGGTGTCGTGCAGCTCTCGCCGGCGAACACCTCGCCGGACTTCACGACCTACGCGGACGACGGCTACTACTGGCGCACCGCCCCGTCGGACGTGCTCCAGGGCCGCATCCTCGGCAACAAGATCCTGCAGGACGGCAAGACCAACGTCTCGATCCTCTACATGAACGACGCGTACGGCACGGGCCTCGAGGAGAACATCAAGAAGACGCTCGAGGCGGGTGGCGCCACCATCGCCGCCGAGCAGGTCTTCGAGCCCTCCGCGACGGACTTCAACAGCGCGATCACCTCCGTGCTCGCCCCGAACCCGGATGCGCTCGTCGTCATCTCGTTCGACGAGATCAAGACCATCGCCGACCAGCTGGCGTCGAAGGGCTTCGACTTCTCGAAGTTCTACGGCACGGACGGGAACTACGGCGTCATCAAGGAGACCGACACCAACGTCGACATCGCGGGGGCGCAGTTCACGAACCCCGGTGTCGAGGCCAAGGAGGACTTCCAGACGCGCCTGCAGGACATGGTGAAGGCCGAGGGCGAGCCCGCCCTCACGGTGTTCAGCTACTCCGCCGAGTCGTACGACGGCACCGTGCTCCTCGCGCTCGCCGCGCTCCAGGGCAAGGCGACCGACGGCGCGACGCTGAAGGAGAACCTCCAGTCCGTCTCCGAGGGCGGCGAGAAGTGCACGACGTTCGCGGACTGCGCCAAGCTCATCGAGGCCGGCACCGACATCGACTACGACGGCCTCTCCGGCCCGATCACGTTCGATGAGAACGGCGACCCGACCGAGGCGTACGTCTCCGTCTACAAGTACGGCACGGGCAACACCACGACCTTCGAGGAGCAGGTCTACGGCAAGCTCGACTAGCACCCGCATCACGCACGGCTGAGGGCCCGGTCCGCATGGACCGGGCCCTTCGGCGTGCGCGGGTGTGGGTGCGGGTTCGGATTCGCGCCTCGCGTCGGCCGCCTCGCGCCGACGGCGGCGGCGGCTCCAGGATCCGGGAGCTGCCACGCGGATCCCGCGACCGGGCGTCACCGTCCGAGAGGCGGCGACCGCCACCGCCACCGCCATGACGCGACGCCATCGTGCCGCACGCCGTCAGCGGGCGCCTCCCCGTGAGCGCGCAGCGACGCGCGCACGCCCCGCACACGACGACGCGGCACCCCAGGAGGGATGCCGCGTCGTCGTGTGCGAGGAGGGATCAGGGCTGGGGCGCCGCCTTCGCCTTCTCCTGGTCGGCGGCGAGCGTGCCGAGGTACAGCTCGATGACCTTCGGGTCGTTCATGAGCTCGCGCCCACGACCCTCGTACGCGTCCTTGCCCTGGTCGAGCACGTAGCCGCGGTCGCAGATCTGCAGGGCGCGCCGGGCGTTCTGCTCGACGATCATCACGGAGACGCCCGCGCGGTTGATCTGCGCCACGTTGATGAACGTCTCGTCCTGCCGGACGGGGGAGAGCCCGGCCGACGGCTCGTCGAGGAGCAGCACCGTCGGGTCCATCATGAGCGCGCGCGACATGGCGACCATCTGGCGTTCGCCGCCCGAGAGGGATCCGGCGCGCTGCTTCAGCCGCTTGCCGAGCTCCGGGAACAGGTCGGTGACGAACGCCAGCCGTTCCTTGTACATCTTCGGCTTCTGGTACGCGCCCATCTGCAGGTTCTCGTCGATCGTGAGCGTGGGGAAGACGTTGTTGTTCTGCGGCACCATGCCCACGCCGCGCGAGACGAGCTTGTCGGCCTTGAGGCCGGTGATGTCCTGGCCGTTCAGCTCGATGCTGCCGCCGCGCACGTTCACCTGGCCGAAGATCGCCTTCAGCAGCGTGGACTTGCCGGCGCCGTTCGGGCCGATGATGCCCACGAGCTCGCCCTTGTCCACGTGCACGTTGCACCCGTTGAGGATGTTGACCCCGGGCA
The DNA here is from genome assembly GCF_021216655.1 of Clavibacter michiganensis. Taxonomy (NCBI): domain Bacteria; kingdom Bacillati; phylum Actinomycetota; class Actinomycetes; order Micrococcales; family Microbacteriaceae; genus Clavibacter; species Clavibacter michiganensis. The sequence goes on along the minus strand of NZ_CP080437.1, from coordinate 1,890,880 downwards.
GGTAGCCCGCGTGGAGGTCGGTGGTCTGGAGGACCCGCTCTGCCGTCACTTGTCTGCCGCTTCCTTCTCGATCTCGCTCTTCACGAGGTCGGAGTCCATGTCCTTCGCCACCTCGCGCTGGCCCGTGAGGGTGCCGAGGTCGGTGTCGTGGTGGGCGCCGAGGTAGGCGTCGATGACGGCCGGGTCGCTCATCACCGTCGAGGGCGGGCCCTCGGCGACGATGCGGCCCTCGGCCATCACGACCACCCAGTCGGCGATCTCGTTGACCATGTGCATGTCGTGCTCGACGAACAGCACGCTCATGCCCTCGGTCTTGAGGTCGAGGATGTGGTGGAGCAGCGACTGCGTCAGCGCCGGGTTGACGCCGGCCATGGGCTCGTCGAGCATCACGAGATCCGGCTTCGTCATGAGCGCGCGCGCCATCTCGAGGAGCTTGCGCTGACCGCCGGAGAGGCTGTCCGCGTAGTCCTCCTCCTTGGCGTCGAGCTTGAACTTCTTCAGGAGCCCGCGGGCGCGCTCCGTGATCTCGTCCTCCTTCTTGCGCCAGAGGGGGCGGATCAGCGCGGAGAAGAAGTTCTCGCCGCCCTGGCCGGTGGCGCCGAGGCGCATGTTCTCCAGGACCGTCATGCCGCCCAGGGCCTTGGTGAGCTGGAAGGTGCGGACCATGCCGAGGCGGGCGACGCGGAACGCGCTCATCCCGGCGAGGTCCTTCCCCGAGAACTCCCACGTGCCGGTGTTCGGCTTGTCGAAGCCCGTCAGCAGGTTGAAGAACGTGGTCTTGCCGGCGCCGTTCGGGCCGATGAGGGCCGTGATGGAGCCGCGGGGGATCTCGAGGTGGTCGACGTCGACCGCCTTCAGGCCGCCGAACTGCCGGCTGACGCCGTGCGCGACGATGATGGGGTCCTTCTTGGCGCAGCCCGGAGCGGCATCGCCGTCGAGGATGGCCGAGACCGGGGTCTTGTCAGGCAAAGTGCGTCTCCTTCTTCTTCCCGAAGATGCCCTGTGGTCGGAAGATCACGAGCAGCATGAGCGCGACGCCCACGATGATGAAGCGGATCGGGCCCTGCTGGGTGCTCGAGATGGGCAGCCAGTCGTTCGACACCGCGAGGCTGAGCAGGCCGTCCGAGAGCGACAGCGTGACCCAGAAGATGATCGAGCCGATGACCGGCCCGAAGATCGTGGCCGCACCGCCCAGCAGCATGATCGTGTAGAGGAAGAACGTGAGCTGCGTGCCGTAGTTGTCGGGCTGCAGCGACCTCGGGAGGATGAAGACCACGCCCGCGAGCCCGCCGAACACGCCGCCGAGCACGAGCGCCTGCATCTTGTAGGAGTACACGTTCTTGCCGAGCGCGCGGACCGCGTCCTCGTCCTCGCGCACGCCCTTCAGCACGCGGCCCCAGGGGCTGCGCATGAGGAGGAAGACCAGCAGGCAGGCGATGCCGACGAGGCCCCAGCCGACTATGCGGATCCACCACTGGTCGGCGGAGTAGGTGAGCACGCCGAAGCCGAAGCGGCCCTCGGGCAGCGGGTTCAGGTCGTTGAAGCCGGCCGCCGCGCCGTTGATGCCCTCGGAGCCGCCCGTGACGTCGGAGAACTCGGGCGTCTTGACGCTCAGCCGGATGATCTCGGCCGCCGCGATGGTCACGATGCTCAGGTAGTCCGCCCGCAACCGCAGGGTCGGGATGCCGAGGATCAACGCGAACACGGTGGAGGCGACGATCGCCGCGAGGAGCGAGGCCCAGACGGGCCAGCCGTACATGACCGCCGTGATGGCGAACGCGTAGCCGCCGATGGCCATGAACCCGGCCTGTCCGAAGTTGAGCAGGCCCGTGAACCCGAAGTGGATCACGAGGCCGACGGTCGCGAGCGCGTACGCCGCGGTGGTCGGCGAGAAGATCTCGCCGATCGCCAGGAAGATGAAGTTGGAGTTCATGCGCGGCTAACCGATCCGATCTTTCCGACCCAGGATGCCCTGGGGCCTGACGAGCAGGATGACGATCATGACCACGAGAGCGGCCACGTACTTCATGTTCTCGGGCAGGACCATGGTGCTGACGTTGATGAAGACGCCGATCACGATCGAGCCGATGAGTGCGCCGAACGCCGTGCCCAGTCCGCCGAGGACGACGGCCGAGAAGACGAGCAGCAGGATGGACGCGCCCGTGTCCCAGCGCAGCGACTGGTAGTAGGCGATGAAGACGCCGGACAGGGCGGCCAGCGCGGCACCGCCGATCCAGACCACGCGGATCACGCCCTCCACGTCGATGCCCGACGCCGCCGCGAGCGACCGGTTGTCGGAGACGGCGCGGGTGGCCTTGCCGATCTTCGTGTAGAGCAGCACGTACGCGACGGCCAGGAGCAGCACGATCGAGACGATCGCGCCGGCGACGTCGGTGAACTTGAGGCTCACCGGGCCGACGACCAGGAACGGCGCCGGGCTGTTCGGGAGCGTGAGGCGGTCGGCGCCGAAGATGAACTGGAAGACGTAGCGCAGGGCGAGCGACAGGCCGATGGTGACGATCATGAGCGGCACCAGCCCGAGGCGCCGCTTCCGCAGGGGCTTCCAGAGGGCCGCGTCCTGCACGAACCCGAAGGCCCCGCCGAGGACCACCGTGATGATGATCGCGAGCACCGGGTTGAGGCCGAGCACGTTGCTGAAGAGGTACGCCATGAGCGCGCCGAAGGTCACCAGCTCGCCGTGCGCGAAGTTGTTGAGGCCCGTGGTGCCGTAGATGAGGGAGAGGCCGATGGCCGCGAGGGCGAGCAGCAGGCCGAAGATGAGGCCCGTCACCACCTTGGGCCAGAAGATCTTCCAGAAGTTGTTCTGGGTCACGGGCTCCGCGGTGCCGGAGACCGCGCCGGTCTCGGTGTCCGGCGCTGCGGTCTCGCCGCCGGTGGAGGTGCCGGCGCCCGCGCTCGCGCTCGGTGCCGGCGTCGATCCCGCCGCTCCGGCCGCAGCTCCGTCGGGCGAGATGAAGAAGAAGGCCGGGACGTTCTTGTTGCCCGCGGCCACGTCGACCTCGCGGGGGCTCGAGCCCGCGCGAGGGACGCCGGCGCCCTCGGGGATGGTGGACTCGTCGACCTCGACCGTGAAGGAGCCCGGTGCGCTGAGGCCGACCTCGGCCTTGCCGTCCGTCCCGGTCGTGCCGGTGGCCTCGACGCCGCCGCCCGACACCTTCACGGTGACCCCGGCGATGCCGGTCTTGTCGGCGTCCGCCCGGACCCACACGAGCAGCGACTGCTCCGCGGACGCCGGGTCGACCGCCTGGGGCGCCGCGCGTGGATCCGCGTGGGCAGCCGATGGGGCCGAGAGGAGAAGTGCGGTGCAGGCGAACGCCACCGCGAGAATCAGGGCCCAGACGCGCTGCGCGCGTGCTCCGGCCGAACCAGTGGCTATCACTAGACCTCCATAGGGGGAGCCGTGCGACGGGTACATCCGCACAGGCACCGCGACTACCGTCAGGACGACGTTGGTTGACAGTACGTGCTGATTATGTCCTGGATGTTTCGGGCGCGTGCGGCGTGGAGGCGTGATATGCCGGGAATGCCGGTCGGCGCGTCCCGTTAACATTGAGACACCGGTTGCCGACGCGGTCCCCCGGGTATCTCATCCGCCTCTCATCCCCCTGGAGGGAACTTGGACCAGTCCGACCCGTTCGGCGTCATCGGCCTCACCTACGACGACGTCATGCTCCTGCCGGGGCACACCGACGTCATCCCCAGCGAGGCGGACACCACGTCCCGCCTGACCCGCAACATCAGCGTCGCCGCACCCCTCCTCTCCTCGGCGATGGACACCGTCACCGAGGCGCGCATGGCCATCGCGATGGCGCGCCAGGGCGGTCTCGGCGTGATCCACCGCAACCTCTCCATCGAGGACCAGGCCGCCTTCGTCGACAAGGTGAAGCGCAGCGAGTCGGGCATGATCACCAACCCCGTCACCACGCGCCCCGACGCGACGGTCGCCGAGGTGGACGCGCTGTGCGGCCAGTTCCGCGTCTCCGGCCTCCCGGTGGTCGAGTCCGACGGCACGCTCGTCGGCATCATCACGAACCGCGACATGCGCTTCGTCTCGCCCGTGCAGGCCGCCACCACGCACGTGCGCGACGTGATGACCCGCACCCCGCTCATCACGGGGCAGGTCGGCATCGACCCGGACCACGCGATCGCGATCTTCGCGGAGCACAAGATCGAGAAGCTCCCGCTGGTGGACGACCAGGGCAAGCTGCGCGGCCTCATCACCGTCAAGGACTTCGACAAGTCGGAGCAGTACCCGGACGCGACGAAGGACGCCGAGGGGCGCCTCCGTGTCGGGGCGGCCATCGGCTTCTTCGGCGACGCCTGGCAGCGCGCGCTCGCGCTCGTCGAGGCCGGCGTGGACGTGCTCGTCGTCGACACCGCCAACGGCGACAGCAAGGGCGTGCTCGACATCATCCGCCGCCTGAAGTCCGACCCGGCCACCTCGCACGTCGACGTGATCGGCGGCAACGTCGCCACGCGCTCGGGTGCGCAGGCGCTCATCGAGGCGGGCGCCGACGCGATCAAGGTGGGCGTCGGCCCCGGATCCATCTGCACCACGCGCGTCGTCGCGGGCGTGGGCGTGCCGCAGGTCACCGCGGTCTACGAGGCGTCGCTCGCCGCGCGCGCGGCGGGCGTCCCCGTCATCGCGGACGGCGGCCTGCAGTACTCGGGGGACATCGCGAAGGCGCTCGTCGCCGGCGCCGACACCGTCATGCTCGGCAGCCTGCTCGCGGGCTGCGACGAGAGCCCCGGCGACCTCATGTTCGTGGGCGGCAAGCAGTTCAAGAGCTACCGCGGGATGGGATCGCTCGGCGCCCTCCAGACGCGCGGCTCGAAGACCTCGTACTCGAAGGACCGCTACTTCCAGTCCGACGTGCCGAACGACGACAAGCTCATCCCCGAGGGCATCGAGGGCCAGGTGCCCTACCGCGGGTCCCTCGCCAACGTCGTGTACCAGCTCACGGGCGGCCTGCGCCAGTCCATGTTCTACGTCGGCGCGCGCACGGTCGGCGAGCTCAAGGACCGCGGGCGCTTCGTGCGCATCACGGCGGCCGGGCTCAAGGAGTCGCACCCGCACGACGTGCAGATGGTGGTCGAGGCGCCCAACTACCGGCGCTGATGCGGTGAGCCGCGCGGATCCCGCGCGGTGGTGACGAGGGGCCGGTGCCGTGCGCACCGGCCCCTCGTGCGTGCGGGCGCTCCCTCACAGGGCGCGCCTCCGAGCCCGCGTCCGGCGAGTCGCGGCCGGACGCATCCCGGCCCTCGACGGCCGCGACACTGCACGCATGCCCTCGACCCCGCCCGCGCCCGATGCCCGTCCGCTCGAAGCCGCGACGCTCGGGCCACCCGGGGTCGTCCTGCTCCTCTCGGGGGCCACGGCGCTGCCCGTCGCGGATCCGGTGGGCGAGGAGGAGCGCGCGGATCCCGCCGTCGTCGCCCGAGCGGAGGCGCGCGGGGAGCTGGTGCGGCTGCGGGCCGGCGTGCACGTGGAGCGCGTTGCCTGGGAGGCGGTGTCGGCCCGGGAGCGGCACCTGCTGCGGATCCGCGCGCTCGCCCGGGTCTCCCCGGCGCCGGTGGCTCTCGGCGGCGCATCGGCCGCCGCCGTGCACGCGCTGCCGCGTCTCGCGCCGTGGCCGCTGCACGTGACGCTGCTCGACGTGCCGGACCTGCCGCCGGGGCGCCGGGCGGGCACGCGCATCGCGCGGGATCCCTCCTGCGGGCGCTCGCCGGTCCTGCGCGGCCCGGGTGGCGTGCGGCTGCCCACGCTCGCGGCGACGGCGCTCGCCGCCTCGCACGACGCGGCCGTGGCCGCCGTGAGCGGAGCCGCGGCGCCCGGGCCGGGCTGGTCCGCCCACGGCCTCGTCGCGCTCGACGACGCGCTCGTGCCCTGGCGCGTCGTCCCCGTGACGCGCGCCGAGCTCCACGTGGAGAGGGAGCTGCGGGGGCCGGGTCCGTGGAGCAGGCGCGCCGAGCTCCTGGTCGATGCCGCGGACGGCGCGGCGGGCGGCCCCGTGGAGTCGATCGCCCGTGGGGTCGCTGCGGAGACGGGGCTGGCGCGGCCGGCCGTCGGCTCGCTCGTGCCGGGTCACGGGCGGCTCGCGCTGGCCTGGCCGCTGCAGCGGGTCGGGCTCCGGATCCGCGGGGCGGGCCCGGGCGTTCCCCTCGCCGTCGAGTCCTGCGCGGCGGAGGGAGCGGAGGGCGGGGAGTGGCGCGTCGTCGAGGCGACCGAGAGGGACGTGCTGGCGGCCGGGCGGCTGCGTGCGCTCCTTCTGCACGCGGGACTCGAGCCCGAGCGGCGTCCGTCGCGCCCTGCCGGGTCGGCGCGTGCGGATCCGGGCCACGGCCGGTCGCGCAGGAGCCCGCCGCTAGGCTGTGCGAGTGAGTGATGTAGAGATCGGCCGCGCCAAGCGGGCCCGCCGTGTGTACGCGTTCGACGACATCGCCATCGTCCCGTCCCGTCGCACGCGCGACCCGCAGGACGTGTCGGTCACGTGGTCGATCGACGCGTACCAGTTCGAGATCCCGTTCCTCGCGGCCCCCATGGACTCCGTGGTCTCCCCGGCGACGGCCATCGCGATGGGGCGCTGCGGCGGCCTCGGCGTCCTCGACCTCGAGGGCCTCTGGACCCGGTACGAGCACCCCGAGCGCCTGCTCGAGGAGATCCGCTCGCTGCCGCCCGAGTCGGCCACCGCGCGCATGCAGCAGATCTACGCCGAGCCGATCAAGCCCGAGCTCATCTCGGCGCGCATCGCGGAGATCCGCGCGGCCGGCGTCGTCGTCGCCGCGGCGCTCTCGCCGCAGCGCACCGCCGACCACTACGAGACCGTGGTCGCGGCGGGCGTCGACCTCTTCGTCATCCGCGGCACCACCGTCTCGGCGGAGCACGTCTCCAAGGGTGCCGCCCCGCTCAACCTCAAGAAGTTCATCTACGAGCTCGACGTCCCGGTCATCGTCGGCGGCGCGGCCACCTACACGGCGGCCCTCCACCTGATGCGCACGGGCGCGGCGGGCGTGCTCGTGGGGTTCGGCGGGGGAGCGGCGTCGACGACCCGCTCGACCCTGGGGATCCACGCGCCCATGGCCACCGCGCTCTCCGACGTCGCAGGCGCTCGCCGCGACTACATGGACGAGTCCGGCGGCCGCTACGTGCACGTCATCGCCGACGGCGGCCTCGGCAGCTCGGGCGACATCGTCAAGGCCATCGCGGTCGGCGCCGACGCGGTCATGCTCGGATCCACGCTCGCCCGCGCGACCGACGCGCCCGGCCAGGGCTTCCACTGGGGCGCCGAGGCGCACCACTCCGAGCTGCCCCGCGGCCACCGCGTGCGCGTCGACCAGGTCGCGCCGCTCGAGCAGATCCTCTACGGCCCGTCCACCACGGCCGACGGCAGCGCCAACCTCGTCGGCGCGCTGCGTCGGGCGATGGCGACCACCGGCTACTCCGACCTCAAGGAGTTCCAGCGCGTCGAGGTCGTCGTCGCGCCGTACGGCAAGTAGTCCGCGCCGGCCGCCAGGCCGGACCCGTCCCGCGTCGAGCGGTCCGGGAACATGCGGGGCGCGGCCCGCGTTGTGAACCACAGGAAGAGGGAGGTGCGCGCATGGCGGAGGTCCGTCGCGTCAAGCTGCCGGGTGTCGGCGTGCTGCACACCTTCATCACCGACGACGGGGGCAAGGTCGGCGTCATCGCCCACCGCTCCGGTCACAGCGACCTGATCACCTTCTCCGAGGAGCAGGACGGGCCCGACACGCAGAAGGTGTCGCTCCGCCTGAGCGAGGACGAGGCGCACACGCTCGCGGAGCTGCTCGGCGGCACGCGCATCACGGAGTCCCTCGACAAGCTCGACCAGATCCCCGGCCTCAGCATCGACTGGTTCACGGTCGACTACGACGACCACATCGCCGGCCAGGCGCTCGGCAACCTCGCGTCGCGCGGCGTCGTCGGGCTCACGGTCGTGGCGGTCGTCCGCGGCGAGTCCGCCAACCCCGCACCGTCCGACGACTTCACCGTCTACCCGGGCGACACGCTCGTCGTCGCCGGATCCCCCGAGAAGGTCGCCAAGGCCTTCGCGTTCTACCGGACGGGCGAGTTCCCGCACCGCCCCGCGCCCGGCTCCGCGCCGGACGGAGGGTAGCGGGTGCACCACGGCCTCGACCTCATCGTCCTCGGCCTGCTGTTCGTCCTCGCCTACGCGTTCGGCCAGCTCGGCAAGCGCATCGGCCTGCCCGCGATCCCCATCTACATGCTCGTCGGCCTCCTCGCGAGCCCGAACGTCGACTGGTTCCCGCTCGACTTCGCCTCGGGCGACATCGAGCTCATCGCCGTGTTCGGCCTGATCCTCCTGCTGTTCAACCTCGGGCTGGAGTTCGACCAGGACGAGTTCTTCGGCAACGCCGGCAAGCTCATCATCTCGGGCGGCTCGTACGTGCTCATCAACATGGGCGTCGGGTTCGCGTTCGGGTTCGCGCTCGGCTGGGGCACCCGCGAGGCGCTCATCATCGCGGGCATGACGGCGACGTCCTCGAGCGCCATCGTCACCAAGCTGCTCATCGAGCTGAACCGCCTGGCCAACGACGAGACGCCCATGATCCTGGGCGTCACCGTGGTGGAGGACATCTTCATCGCCGTCTACCTCGCCATCGTGTCGGTGGTGCTCAGCGGCCAGACCGAGCCGTGGGCGGTCGTCGGCCAGCTGGCGGTGTCGTTCGCCTTCCTCGTCGTCATGTTCACGGTCGCGCGCAGGGGCGGGGCGTTCCTCTCCCGCTTCATGCGCACGCGCGACGTCGAGCTGTTCACGGTCCTGTTCTTCGGGCTCGCGATCCTCTTCGGCGGCATCGGCGAGGTGCTCGGCGTCACGGACGCGATCGGCGCCTTCCTCATCGGGCTGGTCCTCGGCGCGACCCGGGTGCGCAACCGCATCGAGCAGATCGCCATCCCGCTGCGCGACGTGTTCGGCGCGTTCTTCTTCCTCAACTTCGGCCTGGCGCTGGATCCGGGCGAGTTCCCCACCGTCGTCGTCCCGGTGCTCCTCGCGGTGCTCATGACGGTGGTGCTCAACATCATCGCCGGGCAGTTCGTCGCCTGGCTCAACGGGCACGGTGCGCAGGCCGGCATCAACACGGCGTTCATCCTGCAGAACCGCGGCGAGTTCGCGCTCATCCTCGCGACGCTGTCGCTGTCGGCGGGGCTCGACGAGCGGATCCAGCCGTTCGCGGGCCTCTACGTGCTGGTGATGGCGATCATGGGGCCGCTCCTCGCTGCGAACTCGGTGCGCATCGGCACGGCGGTGCTGCCCACGAAGTACCGCTCCGCCACGAAGCGCGCGGCCGAGAAGGCCGGGCGTGACGCGGAGCGGGCCGGCGCGCTCGCCCTGTTCGAGGCCGCCGAGCGCGGCGAGCAGGTGCCGGCAGACGCCTTCGACGACGGCCTCGCGGTGGCGGGGCCCCGCCCTGGCGCCGTCGCGCGCGGCGTGACGCCGGGCACCGGCCCCGAGGCCGATGGCGCGCGCCCCGTGCGGCCCGGGGCGGACGATGAGAGTGACGCCGGCAGCGCCGAGGGCCCGCGTCCCGCCCCCGACCGTCGCGCCGAGCAGGCCGGCCAGCAGTCCGACCACGACACCTGGACACCACCCACCCGCGAACGGGAACCCGACTACTGATGACGCACGCATCCGACCCCCGCTCCGACGCCCCTGCGCGTCCCGACGCCGAGCCCGCGGGATCCGGCCCCGGCGGATCCGGCGCGCCGGACGCCCCGGGTCCCACCGTCGGCCAGGTCGCACGCCGCCCCCGCTCCCTCGCGCTGCTGGCGCTTGCCCTGGTCATCGCGGCGGGCTTCGCCGCGCTCGGGCAGTGGCAGCTCGCGCGCGCGGTCGAGTCGGGCGTCGTCATCGAGCGCGACACCGAGACGGCGCTGCCGCTCGGCACGCTGGCCGTACCGCAGGGCTACGTCACCGACCGGTCCGCGGGGCACATGGTCACCGTCCAGGGCTCACTCGTCCCCGGCGACTTCGTCGTCGTCTCCGACCGCCTCAACTCCGGCCGCACCGGCGCGTGGGTCGTCGGCCACCTCTCCATCACGGACGACGGCAGCTCCGCGGATCCGGCGCCCGACGCGCTGCCCGCCAGCGTCCCCGTCGCGCTCGGATGGACCGCCACCGACGCGGAGGCGGCGGCCGTCGCGGCGCAGCTGAACGCGGGCGACGGATCCCCGACGGGAGTCCAGGAGGTCGTCGGCCGCTTCCTCCCGAGCGAGCAGCCCGAGCCCGCGGGCGAGGGCCAGGACCCCCAGCGCATGACGCGGCTGAGCACGGCCGCGCTCGTCAACCTCTGGCCGGGCGACGTGGGCGACGTCTACAACGGCTTCATCGTCGCGTCGACCCCGGCCGCCGGCCTCGCGACGATCGACTCGCCGCCCCCGAGCGAGGCCGTGCAGCTCAACTGGCTGAACATCTTCTACGCGGCGGAGTGGGCGGTGTTCGCGATCTTCGCCATCGTCATCTGGTACCGCACCGTCCGCGACACCTGGACGCGCGAGCAGCCCGGCTACCGCGAGGACGAGGACGACGAGGACGACGAGGACGACGAGGATCCGCTTCCCGAGGGCGACCGCGACGACCCCGTCGGAGCTCCCGGGCGCGGGAGCCGCGCAGACGCCGACCGGTAGGATCCACGCATGGCCTACGGACTCAAGCGCTCCGACGTCCCGCAGATCCGGAGGGTCCTCGGCTTCTACCGCGTCATGGCGTTCATCACCGGCGCGTTCCTCCTCCTCCTCGTCGTGGAGATGGGCATCAAGTACCTGCCCGGCTTCCAGTTCGTCGACGGATCGCTGCAGTACCTGGCCGGCGCCGGCTACGAGCTCGAGCTGAACGGGCCGTCCGGCTTCCTCGCGCTGTCGCCCGCGGACACGCTCACCGGCACGAACCTGAGCCTCCTGATCCAGATCGTCCACGGCAACATCTACGTGGTCTACCTCATCAGCGACTTCCTGCTCTGGCAGAAGATGCGCTGGTCGTTCACGCGCTTCATCCTCATCGCGGCGGGCGGCGTCGTGCCGTTCCTCTCCTTCATCGTCGAGGCGCGCATCGCCCGTCGGGTGCGGGAGACCATCGCGGAGCTCGAGGCGCCCCGCCGGAAGGCTCACGCCGCCGACGACCGCGACGACGCGGATCCCCGACCCATCGACCCGACCACCACCACGGAGGCCACCACTTGAGCGTCGACAACCCCACGAACCAGCGTCCCGTCCTCGTCGTCGACTTCGGCGCCCAGTACGCGCAGCTGATCGCCCGCCGCGTCCGCGAGGCCAACGTCTACTCGGAGATCGTGCCGTCCACGATCACGGCCGAGGAGATCCGCGCGAAGGACCCGTCCGGCATCGTCCTGAGCGGCGGCCCGTCCAGCGTCTACGAGGAGGGCTCGCCCGGCCTCGACGAGGGGATCCTCGAGCTCGGCGTCCCCGTGCTCGGCATCTGCTACGGCTTCCAGGTCATGGCCCGCGCTCTCGGCGGCGAGGTCGCGCACACGGGTGCCCGCGAGTACGGATCCACCGCGGTCACGCTCACGCCCGGCAGCACCCTGCTCGACGGCCAGCCCGACGACCAGACCGTGTGGATGAGCCACGGCGACTCCGTGTCGAAGGCGCCCGAGGGCTTCGAGGTCCTCGCCTCCAGCGCGTCCACGCCCGTCGCGGCATTCGCGAGCGACGAGCGCCGCCTCTACGGCGTGCAGTGGCACCCCGAGGTCAAGCACTCCGCGCACGGCCAGGCCGTGCTCGAGAACTTCCTGCACCGCGCCGCCGGCATCCCCGGCGACTGGAACAGCGGCAACGTCATCGCCGAGCAGGTCGAGCGGATCCGTGCCCAGGTCGGCGACGCGAAGGTCATCTGCGGCCTGTCCGGCGGCGTCGACTCCGCCGTCGCGGCGGCGATCGTGCATCGCGCGGTCGGCGACCAGCTCACCTGCGTCTTCGTCGACCACGGCCTGCTCCGCCACGACGAGCGCCGCCAGGTCGAGGAGGACTACGTGGCCGCCACGGGCGTCCGCCTCGTCACGGTCGACGCGGCCGACCAGTTCCTCGACGGCCTCACGGGCGTCACGGATCCCGAGGCCAAGCGCAAGATCATCGGCCGCGAGTTCATCCGGTCGTTCGAGGGCGCCGCGGAGGCGCTCGTGCTCGAGGCGAAGGCCGACGGCGAGCCGATCCGCTTCCTCGTGCAGGGCACGCTCTACCCGGACGTGGTCGAGTCGGGCGGCGGCACGGGCACGGCGAACATCAAGAGCCACCACAACGTGGGCGGCCTCCCGGAGGACCTCAAGTTCGAGCTCGTCGAGCCGCTCCGCACCCTCTTCAAGGACGAGGTGCGCGCCATCGGCCGCGAGCTCGGCCTCCCCGAGGTCATCGTGGGGCGCCAGCCGTTCCCCGGCCCCGGCCTCGGGATCCGCATCGTCGGCGAGGTCACCGCCGAGCGCCTCGAGCTACTGCGCAAGGCCGACGCCATCGCGCGCGCCGAGCTCACCGCCGCAGGCCTCGACGGCGAGATCTGGCAGTGCCCGGTCGTGCTCCTCGCGGACGTCCGCTCGGTCGGCGTGCAGGGCGACGGCCGGACCTACGGCCACCCCATCGTGCTGCGCCCCGTCTCCAGCGAGGACGCGATGACCGCCGACTGGACCCGCCTCCCGTACGACGTGCTCGCGCGCATCTCGAACCGCATCACGAACGAGGTCGACGGCGTGAACCGCGTCGTGCTCGACGTCACGTCGAAGCCGCCGGGCACCATCGAGTGGGAGTGATCCTCCCGCTCGCGCTCCGGCGCTGACATGACGAAGGCCGCTCCCCGAGGGGAGCGGCCTTCGTCACGCTGCCGGTCCGCGGTGCTGTGCCGCGGACCGGCGGTGGTGCTAGTTGTTGCCCCGCAGGATCGCGAACAGGCGCAGCAGCTCGACGTACAGCCACACGATGGTGACGACGAGGCCGAACGCCGCGGTCCAGCCGTAGCGGCGCGGGGCACCCGAGCGGACGCCGCGCTGGATGAAGTCGAAGTCGAGGACGAGGGAGTACGAGGCCAGCACGACCGCGAGCAGGCCCAAGACGACGCCGAGCGGGATGCCGAAGATGACGACGTCGCGCATGCCATACGGGCTCTGGATGGCGCCGAACGCGATGAGGGCGAAGTTCACCAGCGAGAACAGCGCGTAGCCGATCATCGCGATCATGAAGATCTTGGTCGCCTTCGCGGACGCCCGGATCTTGCCGCTCCGGAACAGGATGAGCACGGTCGCGAAGACCGCGGCGGTGCCGAGCAGGGCCTGCGTGGCGACTCCGGGCGCGATGCCCTCGAAGACGCGGGAGATGCCGCCGACGAGCAGCCCCTCGAACGCCGCGTAGGCGACGATGAGCGGGACCGACGGCTCCTTCTTGAAGGAGTTGACGAGGCCGAGCACGAGGCCGCCGATGGCGCCGAGCATGGCGAGGGGGAGGGCGAGCGGGCCCGAGAACCAGGCGACCGCGCCGAGCACGACGACGATCGCGAGCAGGCTGACCGTCTTGACGGTCGTGTCCTCGAAGGTCATGCGGTCGGTCTCGGAGGCCGTCGCGGACGGGCGGGCGTACAGCTCGTCGAGGCTCTCCGGGGTCACATCCCTCGTGGGCGTCGCACCCCGGCCGTTGAAGACCGGGTTGTTGGAGAACGTGGGGTTGGCCATGGTCCTTCTACTCTCAATGGTGGTTGAACGTGATTGACGACCAATTTAGCTGGCCAGGCTGGGAGACCACTCGCGTGGGCCGTGTATTTCCTCAGATGAGTACGCGCTCGCCGTCCACCTGGCGCATGTAGCGTGCCCGGCGTGGATCACGCCCCTCGCCCTCGCCCCCTCGTCATCGCCCATCGCGGAGCCAGCGGCTACCGCCCCGAGCACTCCGCCGCCGCCGTGCGGCTCGGCTTCGCGCAGGGCGCGGACGCCGTCGAACCCGACCTCGTCGCGTCCTCCGATGGCGTGCTCGTCATCCGGCACGAGAACGAGCTGTCGGGCACGACCGACGTCGCCGACCGCCCGGAGTTCGCCGACCGCCGCACCACGCGCGTCGTCGACGGCGTCGAGCGCACGGGCTGGTTCACCGAGGACATGACGTGGGCCGAGATCCGCACTCTGCGCTGCCGGGAGCGGGTCCCCGCGGCCCGGCCGGGCAGCGCTGCCCACGACGACCAGGAGACCGTGCTCTCGCTGCCCGACCTGCTGCGGATCATCGACCAGGAGTCGACGCGCCACGGACGCCCGCTCGGCATGGTCGCGGAGATCAAGCACGCCACGCACTTCGCCGCGCTCGGCATGCCGCTCGACGAGCTGCTCGCCCGCGACCTCCGCGAGCACGGGTGGGCGGACGACGCGTCGCGCCTCACGATCGAGTCCTTCGAGCGGACCGCGCTCCTCGGCGTCCGGGCGCACGGCATCGCGGCGCGGCTGGTGTACCTCCTCGAGGGGCGCGGCGCGGCGATCGACGAGGTCGCGCGTAACGGCGACTCGGCCGTCACGTTCGAGGAGCAGCTGACCGACGCCGGTCTGGCGTCGCTCGCCGCGGAGGTGGACGGGATCAGCGTGGGCGTCGAGCGCATCTGCCCGGCCGACGGCTTCGGCTCCGCCGACGAGGCCGCTCCCGTGTCCGACCTGGTCGAGCGCGCCCACCGGGTCGGCCTGTCGGTCTTCACCTGGACGCTCCGCCCCGAGAACGCGTTCCTGCCGCGACCCCTCCGCGGGCCCGGTGCGAAGTCCGCGCACGGCGACTACGGCACGCACTGGGGCCGGCTCCTCGACGCGGGCGTCGACGGCGTCTTCGTCGACCACCCGGATCTCGCGGTCCGGCTCGTGGGGGAGAGGGCGGCGGCCGCGGGGAGCTAGGGCTCTCCTCGCCGCGACGGCCCCGCGTCCGCATCGGCGCTCGTCTCCGCGTCGGCGCCCGTCTCCGCGTCGGGGGCAGCGCCTAGGATCGAAGCCGACATGAGTTCCGACCCCGCCGCCATCTCCCCCTCCCGCACGCCGATCATCCTCGACGGCCGGTCGGGTGCAGACGGAGGGCCGGGGTCCTCGCAGGATCCGCTGCTGGAGGGCCTCAACCCGGAGCAGCGCGAGGCCGTCGTCTACCGGGGTCCGGCTCTGCTCATCGTCGCCGGCGCCGGATCCGGCAAGACGCGCGTGCTCACCCACCGCATCGCGAGCCTCATCGAGTCCCGCGAGGCGTGGCCGAGCCAGATCCTCGCCATCACCTTCACGAACAAGGCCGCCGCCGAGATGCGCGAGCGCGTGGAGTCGCTGCTCGGGCAGGCGTCTGAGGGCATGTGGATCTCGACCTTCCACTCCGCATGCGTGCGCATCCTCCGACGCGAGGCGGAGGCGTTCGGCTTCACGCAGAACTTCACCATCTACGACTCCGCCGACAGCCGCGTGCTCATCAAGCGGATCATCAAGCAGCTGGACGCGGACACGCTCGGCTTCACCGTCTCGTCGGTGTCGGGCCGAATCTCGAAGCTCAAGAACGAGCTGTCGGACGCGGACACGTTCGCACGCACGGCGAACTTCAACGATCCGGCCGAGGCCATGTTCGTGGAGATCTTCCGGCAGTACACGCGCTCGCTCGCCTCCGCCAACGCGTTCGACTTCGACGACCTCATCGGGCAGACCGTCTACCTCTTCCGCGCCTTCCCCAAGGTGGCGGCGCTCTACCAGCGGCGCTTCCGGCACGTGCTCGTGGACGAGTACCAGGACACGAACCACGCGCAGTACTCCCTCATCCGCGAGCTGACGCGCGCCGTGGCCCCCGAGGACGTGCCCGTCGACACCCGCATGTCCACGAACGGCATGGGTGGGATCGACGGGGCCTCGCTCACCGTGGTGGGCGACAGCGACCAGTCCATCTACGCCTTCCGCGGAGCCGACATCCGCAACATCACCGAGTTCGAGCGCGACTTCCCGCAGTCGAAGGTCGTGCTCCTCGAGCAGAACTACCGGTCGACCCAGAACATCCTCACCGCCGCCAACGCCGTCATCTCGAACAACTTCGACCGCAAGGACAAGAAGCTGTGGACGTCCATCGGCGACGGCGACAAGATCGTCGGATTCACGGGGTACTCGGGGCACGACGAGGCGCAGTTCGTCGCCGACGAGATCCAGAAGCTGCACGAGGAGGGCACCGCCTACTCGGAGATCGCCGTCTTCTACCGCACCAACGCGCAGACGCGCGCGCTCGAGGAGATCCTCATCCGCTCGGCCGTGCCCTACCGGATCATGGGCGGCACGAAGTTCTACGAGCGGGCGGAGATCAAGGACGCGATGGCGTACCTCGTCGCCGTCGCCAACCCCGCGGACGTGCTGGCGCTGCGCCGCATCCTGAACACCCCGAAGCGCGGCATCGGCCCGGCGACCGAGACCGCCCTCGCGAACTTCGCCGAGTCGCACGGCGTGACCTTCCGTGAGGCCATGCGCCGCGCGTCCGAACTGGGGCTCGGGCCCAAGGTGACGCAGGCGATCCTCGCGCTCTCGCGCATGCTCGACGAGGTGGCGCTGCTGCTGGACCCCGATCGGCCGGAGGGGCGCACCTCCGTGGGCGACCTGGTGACCACCCTCCTGGAGAAGAGCGGCCTGGTGCAGGCGCTCCGGGCCAGCAAGGACGCGCAGGACGAGGCGCGCGCGGAGAACGTCGAGGAGCTCGTCGCCGTCACGAAGGAGTTCTCGCGCAACAACCCCGAGGGCCAGCTGGTGGACTTCCTCACGGAGGTCTCGCTCGTCGCCGCGGCGGATGAGCTCGACGACTCGAGCGGCACCGTGTCCCTCATGACCCTCCACACCGCGAAGGGCCTGGAGTACGACTCGGTCTTCCTCACCGGCGTGGAGGAGGACCTGCTGCCGCATCGGATGTCGGCCAACGAGCCCGGCGGCCCGGCGGAGGAGCGGCGCCTGTTCTACGTCGGCATCACGCGCGCCCGTCGGCGCCTCTTCATATCACTGGCGATGACACGGGCCCAGTTCGGCGAGGTCAACGTCGCCATGCCCAGCCGGTACCTGCAGGAGATCCCGGCCGAGCTCATCGACTGGAAGCAGTCGCCCGGCATGGCCACGTCGCGCGGTGGCACCCAACCGCGCGCCCTCAACGCCCGGCGCGAGGGAGGCGGGTACGGCGGCCGCTCCCGGTCCTCGAGCGGCTTCGAGGATCCGGCCCTGCCGCCGCCACCCCGCCCCAAGACCCAGTGGGCCAACACGGTCACCGGCCAGGTGCGCGACAACGGCGACCTCGAGCTCGCGTTCGGCGACCGCATCCGCCACACCGACTTCGGCGACGGGCGTGTGACGGGCGTCACCGGTGAGGGACGCAAGCGCATCGCCGAGGTGCAGTTCGACGGACCGGCCGGTCGCAAGCGGCTTCTCATCAAGATCGCGCCCATCGAGAAGCTCTAGCCGGGACCCTGCGACGGCGGCCGACGTGACGAACGCCGATGCCGGCGGCCCCCAGCGCGCCGATGGCGATGGCGGCGCACGCCAGCGGTGGCGCACCGATCCGCTGCGTCGCCCCGGATCCCGGCACGTCGATGCCCGGCGCTCCGCCCGTCATGGCCAGCTGGGCGTGCCCGTGCGATGCGGGGACGTCGACGGCGGGCGGCGGTCCCGCGTGGAAGGTCTCGCTCGCGTGCGCCGTGTGATCGGCGAACGGCGCGATGGCTGCCCCATCCGCGTCTCCGGCGGGACGCCCCGGACTGTCGAGGACGGCGACGTACCACCCGGGCGTGAGGACGCGCATGCAGGGCGTGGTCGCGTCCCCGTCACCCGATACGGCGACGTCGGACTCCAGCCCGCCTGAGGTGCCGCCCTCGGGGACGGCCACCTCCTCGCCCTCGGCGGGCGCGGTCGCGAACGGACCCGCGAGGCGGATGCGCACGGGCACGGGACCGACCCCCACGAACGACGTCGCGTGCAGCGTGTCGGTCTGGCAGCTGCCCGTCGTGATCTCCGACGCCCCGACGGTCGTCGTGATCCGCGGAGGCCGGGGGACCTGCGTCGTCTCGGTGGCGGCGCCGAAGGTCGACTGCCAGGGCAGCACCCGTGCCCGCCCGGCTGGCACGGCCGTGTCGTCGGGTGAGATGGACTCCACCCAGGTGTAGAAGCCGCCGGCCGGGAGCCGGCAGGCGGGCGACGTGTAGTCGCCGGGGCCGCGGTCGATGCGGGTCGCGACCTCGCAGACCTGCGGTGCGCCGGCGGGCATGTCCTCGCGCTCGGGTCCGACCTGCTCCGCGAAGGGACCGAGGAGCCTGCTGCGGACGGTGACCGGCACGGGCACCAGGGTCCCGTCGCCTCCGCGGGTGAGCCCCCAGCCACCCGATGTCGCCGGTCTCCCGTGGTCGGCGGGCGCCGCGGGATCCGCGGACACCTGGAGCGAGTCCGTCAGCTGGTCGCCGACGGCCGCCACGGCGCGCGAGGTGCGCGTGACGACGCGCGGTGCGAAGGGGAGCGGGCTCGGCGCCCGCGCGTCCGCTCGCGCCTCTGCTCGGGCATCCGTGGGCCGGGCCAGGATCAGCCGCTGCGACGCTCCGTCATCGCCCACCGCGTCGAGGGCGTCTCCGTACGGGAGGGACGAGAATACGGCGCTCGCCGTCACGTGCAGCGTCGCCGACGATCCGGTCGCCCGCAGCGGCACCGCTGTGCCGTTCGCCACCTGCGCGGTCGTGCTCCCGTCGTCGAACACGGCGCCGTCGAGCGTGACGGCGCCGGTCTCGGATCCGGTCGGCACGTCCGAAGGCCCGCCCGCCACGAGGTCGGCCCGCAGATCGACGCGCACGGACCCGTTCCCGTCGTCCCCGAGGGTCACCGTCGCGGACGCGGACACCGAGCGCGACGCGCGAGCCGCCGTCTCCGCCAGCATGTCGCGCGCGCGGGCCTCGACGGTGCCCGCGTGGTCGCCGGCGCGAGCCGCGTACCAGGAGAGGTCGTGCGCGCCGAGGCCGGTGATGCTCCACGTCGCGAGCTGTCCTGCAGCGGCGGTGTCGGGATCCGCGGATCCGGCCCAGCGCCTCGAGATGTAGGCGAGCCGCGCCCGGTCGTCCGGCGATGCACCCGCGTCCTCGACAGGGGAGTACGCGTGGCCGGGTGGCGCGGCGAGCCCGACGTCGATGCAGAAGCCGAGCCGCCCGTCGTCCATCCGGTACGAGCCCAGCCAGCGGCCAGCCGACCCCGATGGGTAGCCGACTCCGTGCGAGACCGCGCTCAGCGCCTGCGCCGGCGGCACGGCGCTCGCCGCGAGGCCGAGCGCGAGGCCGACGCCGACGATCGCCGACACGAGCCGCGCGGCGCGCGGACGAAGGGGCGGGCGGTCCTGCCTGGGTCGGGCTGAGGAGGGTGAGGGGTGAGCTGCCGAGGGGTTCCGAGTCATGGCCGCACAGTGCGGGTCGAGCGCGGAGCCGCTGCACGCAGGTCGGCGAGCCGGGGACGGGTTCCGCCGCCGTGCGCCTGTGCAGGAGCGGCCGGGCGACGGCTACCCGGCGTCGCGGCGGAGGTACCTGCGGGTGATCACCGAGCGGTGCGCCTCGCGGACGGCACGCGGCAGCACCCGGTACACCGCGATGGCGGACCCCTGGAGCCGCGCGTGGCGCCGTTCGAGCCGCGCGTCCCACCGCATCCCGAAGCCCGACCTGATCCGAGGCGGCAGCAGCCCCGCCGTCATGAGCGCGACGAGGGGCATCACCGTCCGGATCACCGGGGGCCCGACGCGTCCGCCCAGGAGCGTCCGCGCCACGCGCCGCGCGTCCCCGGTCGGCTCGAGGGTCCGGATCCGGTCCTCCCAGTAGACGCGGAACGCCGCCCGGTCCGCGGGCCACCGGCCCTCGGGGACCTGCAGCGCGGTGCCGAGGACGGCGTACTCGCGGTAGACGCGGTCGGCGGCCTCCTCGGGCAGGCGGCCGAAGCACAGCTCGAACATCGTGATGGCCGAGTCGTACAGCGTCGCGGCCACCCACAGCTGCAGGTCGGGGTCGTACGCGGAGTAGGCCGGCGCGGATCCGTCGGCTGCGGGAGCAGCGGACCTGACCGGCGCGTGCGCGCGACCGACGATCCGCCGGGCGCGCGCGACCTCGTCCGGGGAGCCGAAGACGACCGCGTAGACGTAGCCGAGCGTGCCCTCCAGCCGGTCGAGCGGTCGCGACGCGAAGCCGCTGTGCTCGGCCACGCCGCGCGCGACGGACGGGTCGGCGATCTGGAGCAGGATGGCCCGTCCCCCCGCGGCCAGCAGGATCCCCTCGCCCGCGAGATCGCGGATGGATCCGTCCGGCCGGCATGCGGGATGCGTCCTCGACCTCATCCGCCCAGTCTCCCTCCCCAGGCCGCGGATCGCGCGTCGGCGCACGGCCCACGCGCACCCGGGCCGGCGCACCCGCGACCCGATAGGCTCTCCACGGTCGTCGACGCGGCGGGCCGGCCCACGCAGGTGGGCGGCGGGCACGTCGACCAGCCGCAACACACCGGGTGCCGCCGCCAGACGGTCGTGGCACCGCAGCCTCGAACGACGCACATGACCGCCGAGCGCGGGTGCGGATGGGATGACACGCGTGGATCTTTTCGAATACCAGGCCAGGGACCTCTTCGAGTCCTACGGCGTCCCGGTCCTCCCGGGGATCGTCGCCGACACCGCCGAGGAGGTGCGCGCCGCGGCCGAGAAGCTGGGCGGCACCGTCGTCGTGAAGGCGCAGGTGAAGACCGGCGGCCGCGGCAAGGCCGGAGGCGTGAAGGTCGCCCAGAGCGCCGACGCGGCCTTCGAGGCCGCCGAGGGCATCCTCGGGCTCGACATCAAGGGCCACACCGTGCACCGCGTGATGGTCGCGGCCGGCGCCCGCATCGCGCAGGAGTTCTACTTCTCGATCCTCCTCGACCGCGCCGAGCGCTCCTACCTCTGCCTCGCGAGCTACGAGGGCGGCATGGAGATCGAGGAGCTCGCGGTCACGCGCCCCGAGGCGCTCGCCCGCATCGAGATCGACCCGGTCGCCGGCATCGACGCCGCCAAGGCCGAGGAGATCGCCCGCGCCGCCTCGTTCCCCGAGGAGCTCATCGCCAAGGTCGCGCCCGTCTTCGAGCGCCTCTGGTGGGTCTACCGGGACGAGGACGCGACGCTCGTCGAGGTCAACCCGCTCGTCCTCACGGAGTCGGGCGAGATCATCGCCCTGGACGGCAAGGTCACGCTCGACGAGAACGCCGGCCTCCGCCACGAGGGCCACGCGGCCCTCGAGGACGCGGCCGCAGCCGACCCGCTCGAGGCGAAGGCCAAGGAGTCCGACCTCAACTACGTGAAGCTCGACGGCCAGGTCGGCATCATCGGCAACGGCGCGGGTCTCGTCATGTCCACGCTCGACGTCGTCAGCTACGCCGGCGAGCAGCACGGCGGCGTGCGTCCGGCGAACTTCCTCGACATCGGCGGCGGAGCGTCGGCCGAGGTCATGGCCGCCGGTCTCGACGTCATCCTCGGCGACGAGCAGGTCACGAGCGTCTTCGTCAACGTCTTCGGCGGCATCACGTCGTGCGACGCGGTCGCGAACGGCATCGTCGGCGCGCTCGACAAGCTGGGCGACGCCGCCACCAAGCCGCTCGTCGTCCGCCTCGACGGCAACAACGTCGAGGAGGGCCGCCGCATCCTCGAGGAGCGCGCCCACCCGCTCGTCACCGTCGTCGGAACCATGGACGAGGCGGCCGACAAGGCCGCCGAGCTGGCCGCCGCTTAACTCCCGAGAGAGAACAGGAACAGATAGATGTCGATTCTTCTCGACGAGAACAGCAGGATCATCGTCCAGGGCCTCACGGGCTCCGAGGGCACCAAGCACGCGGGCCGCATGCTCGCGTCCGGCAGCAAGGTCGTCGGCGGCGTCAACCCGCGCAAGGCCGGCAGCACGGTCACCATCGAGGGCGTCGAGCTCCCGATCTTCGGCTCGGTCGCCGAGGCCATGGCAGAGACGGGTGCCGACGTGTCGGTCATCTTCGTCCCGCCGGCCTTCGCCAAGAGCGCGGTGGTGGAGGCGATCGACGCGGCCATCCCGCTCGCGGTCGTCATCACCGAGGGCATCCCCGTCAAGGACTCCGCCGAGTTCTGGTCGCACGCCAAGAGCACCGGCGGGAAGACGCGCATCGTCGGCCCGAACTGCCCCGGCATCATCAGCCCCGGCAAGTCGAACGCCGGCATCATCCCCGCCACCATCACGGAGGCCGGCCCCATCGGCCTCGTGTCGAAGTCGGGCACGCTCACGTACCAGATGATGTTCGAGCTGCGCGACCTCGGCATCTCGACCGCCATCGGCATCGGCGGCGACCCGATCATCGGCACCACGCACATCGACGCCCTCGAGGCGTTCGAGGCCGACCCGGAGACGCGCGCCATCGTCATGATCGGCGAGATCGGCGGCGACGCCGAGGAGCGTGCGGCCGAGTACATCAAGGCGCACGTCACCAAGCCGGTCGTCGCCTACGTCGCGGGCTTCACCGCCCCCGAGGGCAAGACCATGGGCCACGCCGGCGCCATCGTCTCCGGCGGCAGCGGCACGGCCCAGGGCAAGAAGGAGGCCCTCGAGGCATCCGGCGTCAAGGTCGGCAAGACGCCGACCGAGACGGCGAACCTCCTCCGCGAGGTCTTCGCCGCGCTGTAGCGACGACGCTCTCGCGAGCGCACGACGACGGCCCGCATCCCCGGTGGATGCGGGCCGTCGTCGTGCCCGGGTCCTCCCCATGCGGATCGACCCGCGGATGCCCCGGCGCGCCCGTCGCCGCACGGGTCGCGCGCGGCCCGGCCGGTAGGGTCGTCGAGGCATGAACCGACACGCAACCGCCCTGTTCGCGGCACTCGAGGCGCTCCTGGTGGTGGGGGTCGGCGTCGCCCTGCCCCTCGTGCCGCTCACCGCGCTGTGGGCCGGCCAGTACGACCTGCAGATCGACTGGGGCGTCTTCGCGCGCACGGCCGTCGACCTGTGGCTCCTCGGCCACGGCGTGCCGCTCACGGCGTCGCTGGATCCGTCGCTCGCCTCGTCCCTCGGCCTGCCGGGGGTCGACGCGCCGTTCGCGCTCTCGCTGGCGCCCCTGGGCTTCGCGCTCCTCACGCTGCTCCTCGGGATCCGCGCCGGCCGCCGCATCGTCGAGACCGACCACCCCGGCGTCGGCGCGCTCTCCGCCGTGGCCACGACCGCAGTGCTGTCCCTCGGCCTCGCGCTCGCGGCCCAGCACGATGGCGTCTCGCCGGCCGTCGGCCGCGGAACGATCCTGCCGACGCTGGTCCTCGCGCTCGGCCTCCTCGTCGGCGGGATCGCGAGAGCCGATCGTGCGCGGGCCCGCCGGTGGTGGGGGTCCCTGTCGACGGGACGCGCGGCAGGTTCCATCCGTGGCGCTCGCGACGCCTTCGACCGCCTCCCGGACGGCGCGGCCTCCCTGGCGGCCACGGCCGTCCGCGGGGGAGCGGCCGCGGCCTTCGGCGTCGTCGCGATCTCCGCCGTGGTCGTCGCGGTGCTCCTCGGCCTCCAGTACGCGACCGTGATCACCCTCTACGAGACGCTGCAGACGGGGATCGTCGGCGGCGTCGCCCTCACGCTCGCGCAGATCGCGCTCCTGCCGAACCTGGTGATGTGGGCGGCGTCGTGGCTCGTCGGACCCGGCTTCGCCCTCGGCACCGGGTCGTCCATCTCCCCGCTCGGGACCACCGTCGGCCCGATCCCGTCCGTCCCGGTCCTGGGCATCCTGCCGCAGGGCGCGTTCGACCTCGGGTACCTGGGCATCCTCGTCCCGGTCGTCGTGTCCTTCGTCGCCGCGGTCGCCCTGTCGCCGCGGGTGGCCCGGATCCCCGAGCCCGAGGCGCGCCGCTGGCCGTGGTTCCTGGCCGCGGGTCTCGGCATGGGCCTCGTCGGCGCCGCCGTGCTCTCCCTGCTCGCGGTCCTCTCCGGCGGTGCCGCCGGACCGGGGCGCCTGGCCGACGTCGGCCCGGCAGGCGGGTGGATCCTCCTCGTCGCGTTCCTCGAGATCGGCGTCGCGGCCGTCGCGGGCATGTTCGTCTCGGGCCTCATGGCCCCCCTCGTCCGGCGCAGCCCCGAGGGACGCGGATAGGCTGTGCGCGTGCTCAACGTGGTCGTCCTCATCTCCGGCAGCGGGACCAACCTCCACGCCCTCCTCGAGGCGGCCGACCACGCGCGATACCCGGCGCGCGTCATCGCGGTCGGAGCCGATCGCGACGCCGACGGCCTCCGCTTCGCCGAGGAGCGCGGCATCCCCACCTTCACCGTGCCGTTCGCGAGCTTCCCCGATCGCGCCTCGTGGGGCGACGAGCTGGCGGCGGCGATCGCCGGGTGGGAGCCCGACCTGGTGGTCCTCAGCGGATTCATGCGGCTCCTCCCGCCGCGCGCCGTGGCGGCGTTCGCGCCCCGCATCGTCAACACCCATCCGGCGTACCTCCCGGAGTTCCCCGGGGCCCACGCCGTCCGGGACGCCATCGCCGCCGGGGCCACGAGCTCCGGAGCGTCCATCATCGTCGTCGACACCGGGGTCGACACCGGGCCGGTGCTCGCGCAGGAGCGCGTGCCCGTGGAGCCGGACGACACCGAGCACACCCTGCACGAGCGCATCAAGGTCGTGGAGCGCAGGCTCCTCGTCGACACGGTGCGCGCGATCTCCCTCGGCACCATCGACCTCAAGGAGCTGTCCCCGGCATGAGCGGACCCCGTCACGACCCGTCCCTGTTCCGCGATCGAGACGGGATCGAGGTGGCTCGCGCCCTCGTCTCCGTCAGCGACAAGACGGGGCTGCTCGAGCTGGCCGCGGCTCTCGCGGAGGCCGGGGTCGAGATCGTCTCGACCGGGTCGACGGCCAGCACCATCGCAGACGCGGGCTTCCCCGTCACGCCGGTGCAGGACGTGACCGGGTTCCCGGAGGCGCTCGACGGACGCGTCAAGACCCTGCATCCCGCCGTGCACGCCGGCCTCCTCGCCGACCTCCGGCTTGAGTCGCACGAGGCGCAGCTGGGCGAGCTCGGGATCTCGCCGTTCCAGCTCGTGGTGGTGAACCTCTACCCGTTCGTGGAGACGGTGGCGTCGGGAGCCCCCTCCTCGGACGTGATCGAGCAGATCGACATCGGCGGCCCCGCCATGGTCCGGGCGTCCGCCAAGAACCACGCGAACGTGGCGATCGTCGTGTCCCCGTCGAGCTACGACGAGGTGATCCAGGCCGTGCGCTCCGGGGGGACCACCCTCGACCAGAGGCGTCGCCTCGCGGCCGCGGCGTTCGCGCACACGGCCGACTACGACCGGGCTGTCGCGGACTACTTCCGGTCGACGGTCGTCGGCGGCGACGCCTCCGGGGATGCCGCCCCGGGATGGCCCGCGAGCTGGGACGTCGCGGGCGAGCTCGCCCAGGTGCTCAGGTACGGCGAGAACTCCCACCAGGACGCCGCGCTCTACCGACGGCCGGACGGCGCGGGCATCGCCCAGGCCGTGCAGCTGCACGGCAAGGAGATGTCCTACAACAACTTCGTCGACGCGGACGCCGCGGTCCGCGCCGCCTACGACTTCCAGGAGCCGGCGGTCGCAATCATCAAGCACGCGAACCCCTGCGGCATCGCCGTCGCGGCGCCCCGGGCGGTCGACGCCATCGCCGCCGCGCACCGCAGCGCGCACGACTGCGATCCTGTCTCGGCGTTCGGGGGAGTCATCGCCGCGAACCGCACTGTCACGCTGGGGATGGCGGAGACGGTGAAGGAGATCTTCACCGAGGTCCTCGTCGCGCCCGGGTTCGACGAGGACGCGCTGACCCTGCTGAAGACGAAGAAGAACCTCCGGCTGCTCACGCTCCCCGAGGGGTACCACCGCGAGGGGCTCGAGGCCCGCCAGATCTCGGGCGGGTACCTGGTGCAGTCCGGCGACGGGTTCCCGACCGACGGCACGCGCCTCTCGGCGTCGTGGACCCTGGCGACCGGGGAACCCGTGGACGAGCAGACGCTCGCGGACCTCGAGTTCGCGTGGAAGGCCTGCCGGGCGGTCAAGTCGAACGCGATCCTGCTCGCCCACCACGGTGCTTCCGTGGGAGTGGGCATGGGGCAGGTCAACCGCGTCGACTCCTGCCATCTGGCCGTGCAGCGCGCGGGCGACCGCGCCTCCGGGTCGGTGGCCGCGTCCGACGCGTTCTTCCCGTTCGCCGACGGACTGCAGGTCCTGCTCGACGCCGGGGTCCGCGCGGTGGTCCAGCCCGGGGGATCGGTGCGCGACGAGGAGGTCGTCGAGGCCGCCCGCGCCGCCGGCGTCGCCATGTACTTCACGGGCGAGCGCCACTTCTTCCACTGACGCGTCGCTGCGGCGGTCCCAAGGGGCCGCCACAGCGACGTCCGCGGAGGCCGTTGCGACACGCCCGGGATGCGGGTTGTTTTGCGGGGGTGGGGTGGTCCGCGTAATGTCTCCTCTTGTCGCCGGAACGGGCGGGAAGCGAGAAGCTTCCGGAGCTGTTCTGGTGGTGGTGATCCTGGTGAAACAGAAGTTGCCGTGGCCCTGAAGGGTTGCGTGTTTACCATCAACTGAGCTAGGGTCTGATTCTGCTTCCGACGTGAGTGCTGGGCCTTCTGGTCTGGGTCACTCCCACGGGGAGCGGTGGAGTGTGAGCTCCGATGGCTGGCTGTGATGGTCGGTGTCGGGAGCGTCCGTTCCTTGAGAACTCAACAGCGTGCACAATGTCAAATGCCAAATACCCGTTGCGGGTGTCCTTCGGATGCTCGTTTCGGATTCCTTTGGAATACATTTAAACAAACAAGCAAGTCAGTAATGATTTGTTCTGTCGGTTTCAAACTTGCTGGTTCGTGTTCGATTCCCGTTCACGTCTGGCTTTAGATGTGCCGGTCGCTTTCGGGTGGTCGTGCGTTTAAGCATTTATGGAGAGTTTGATCCTGGCTCAGGACGAACGCTGGCGGCGTGCTTAACACATGCAAGTCGAACGGTGATGTCAGAGCTTGCTCTGGCGGATCAGTGGCGAACGGGTGAGTAACACGTGAGTAACCTGCCCCCGACTCTGGGATAACTGCTAGAAATGGTAGCTAATACCGGATATGACGATTGGCCGCATGGTCTGGTCGTGGAAAGAATTTCGGTTGGGGATGGACTCGCGGCCTATCAGGTTGTTGGTGAGGTAATGGCTCACCAAGCCTACGACGGGTAGCCGGCCTGAGAGGGTGACCGGCCACACTGGGACTGAGACACGGCCCAGACTCCTACGGGAGGCAGCAGTGGGGAATATTGCACAATGGGCGAAAGCCTGATGCAGCAACGCCGCGTGAGGGATGACGGCCTTCGGGTTGTAAACCTCTTTTAGTAGGGAAGAAGCGAAAGTGACGGTACCTGCAGAAAAAGCACCGGCTAACTACGTGCCAGCAGCCGCGGTAATACGTAGGGTGCAAGCGTTGTCCGGAATTATTGGGCGTAAAGAGCTCGTAGGCGGTTTGTCGCGTCTGCTGTGAAATCCCGAGGCTCAACCTCGGGTCTGCAGTGGGTACGGGCAGACTAGAGTGCGGTAGGGGAGATTGGAATTCCTGGTGTAGCGGTGGAATGCGCAGATATCAGGAGGAACACCGATGGCGAAGGCAGATCTCTGGGCCGTAACTGACGCTGAGGAGCGAAAGCATGGGGAGCGAACAGGATTAGATACCCTGGTAGTCCATGCCGTAAACGTTGGGAACTAGATGTGGGGACCATTCCACGGTCTCCGTGTCGCAGCTAACGCATTAAGTTCCCCGCCTGGGGAGTACGGCCGCAAGGCTAAAACTCAAAGGAATTGACGGGGGCCCGCACAAGCGGCGGAGCATGCGGATTAATTCGATGCAACGCGAAGAACCTTACCAAGGCTTGACATATACCGGAAACATGCAGAAATGTGTGCCCGCAAGGTCGGTATACAGGTGGTGCATGGTTGTCGTCAGCTCGTGTCGTGAGATGTTGGGTTAAGTCCCGCAACGAGCGCAACCCTCGTTCTATGTTGCCAGCACGTAATGGTGGGAACTCATAGGAGACTGCCGGGGTCAACTCGGAGGAAGGTGGGGATGACGTCAAATCATCATGCCCCTTATGTCTTGGGCTTCACGCATGCTACAATGGCCGGTACAAAGGGCTGCGATACCGTAAGGTGGAGCGAATCCCAAAAAGCCGGTCTCAGTTCGGATTGAGGTCTGCAACTCGACCTCATGAAGTCGGAGTCGCTAGTAATCGCAGATCAGCAACGCTGCGGTGAATACGTTCCCGGGCCTTGTACACACCGCCCGTCAAGTCATGAAAGTCGGTAACACCCGAAGCCAGTGGCCTAACCGCAAGGGAGGAGCTGTCGAAGGTGGGATCGGTGATTAGGACTAAGTCGTAACAAGGTAGCCGTACCGGAAGGTGCGGCTGGATCACCTCCTTTCTAAGGAGCATGTGCACCTCTCCTCTGTATACAGGGAGATCAAGGGTGCCAAGTCACGCGTCAGGCGTCTGTTCTGGCGGTGGCGCTCATGGGTGGAACATTGACATTGATGCCGGCTGATGTGTCGGGCTGCTAGTACGCCTCCTTGTGGGGTGGGAACGTGGTCTGGTGTGTCGAGGGCATGTTGCACGCTGTTGGGTCCTGAGGGACCGGGCCGCACCTTTTGGGTGTGTCTGGTTTCTTGTCGGACCCTTTCCGTCGTCCTGTTGTGGATGGTGGTGGGGTACCGCCCGTATATTGAGAACTACACAGTGGACGCGAGCATCTTAGATTCACCGGTTTTCCGGTGGATCACAAAGATCTATTTATAGATCATTGGTCAATTCTGTCTCCCTTCGGGGAGGCGAAACGATTCAATCTCATGTGATTTCAAGATTCTAAGGGCAAACGGTGGATGCCTTGGCATCTGGAGCCGAAGAAGGACGTATAAATCTGCGATAAGCCTCGGGGAGCTGATAATAGAGCTTTGATCCGAGGATCTCCGAATGGGGAAACCCCGCCAGGCCCTTTGGGTGACCTGGTGACTCCCGCCTGAATATATAGGGCGGGTAGAGGGAACGTGGGGAAGTGAAACATCTCAGTACCCACAGGAAGAGAAAGCAAAAGCGATTCCGTTAGTAGTGGCGAGCGAAACCGGAAGAGGCCAAACCGATCATGTGTGATATCCGGTAGGAGTTGCATGGTCGGGGTTGCGGGACTTTCCGTACAGTTCTACCGAGCTGTGAGGGCAATGAGCGCGATATAGACGAATGGTCTTGAAAGGCCAGTCATAGAGGGTGCGAACCCCGTAGTCGAAATGTCGTCGCCTGTCCGGAGAGTATCCCAAGTAGCACGGGGCCCGAGAAATCCCGTGTGAATCTGTCAGGACCACCTGATAAGCCTAAATACTCCCAGATGACCGATAGCGGACAAGTACCGTGAGGGAAAGGTGAAAAGTACCCCGGGAGGGGAGTGAAATAGTACCTGAAACCGTTTGCTTACAAACCGTTGGAGCGCCCTTGTTGGTGTGACAGCGTGCCTTTTGAAGAATGAGCCTGCGAGTTAGTGATATGTGGCGAGGTTAACCCGTGAGGGGCAGTCGTAGCGAAAGCGAGTCTTAATAGGGCGTATGAGTCGCATGTTCTAGACCCGAAGCGAAGTGATCTATCCATGGCCAGGTTGAAGCGACGGTAAGACGTCGTGGAGGACCGAACCCACTTCAGTTGAAAATGGAGGGGATGAGCTGTGGATAGGGGTGAAAGGCCAATCAAACTTCGTGATAGCTGGTTCTCTCCGAAATGCATTTAGGTGCAGCGTTGCGTGTTTCTTGCCGGAGGTAGAGCTACTGGATGGACGATGGGCCCCAAAAGGTTACTGACTTCAGCCAAACTCCGAATGCCGGTAAGTGAGAGCGCAGCAGTGAGACGGTGGGGGATAAGCTTCATCGTCGAGAGGGAAACAACCCAGACCACCATCTAAGGTCCCTAAGCGCGTGCTAAGTGGGAAAGGATGTGGAGTTGCATAGACAACCAGGAGGTTGGCTTAGAAGCAGCCACCCTTGAAAGAGTGCGTAATAGCTCACTGGTCAAGTGATTCCGCGCCGACAATGTAACGGGGCTCAAGCACGCCACCGAAGTTGTGGCATTTATATTATAGGCAGGCCTTCGTGGTCCAGTCGTATGGATGGGTAGGAGAGCGTCGTGTGGCCAGCGAAGCGGCGGTGTGAACCAGCCGTGGAGGCCACACGAGTGAGAATGCAGGCATGAGTAGCGAAAGACGGGTGAGAAACCCGTCCTCCGAAAGACCAAGGGTTCCAGGGCCAGGCTAATCCGCCCTGGGTAAGTCGGGACCTAAGGCGAGGCCGACAGGCGTAGTCGATGGACAACGGGTTGATATTCCCGTACCGATGAAGAACCGCCCAAGACAATCCAGTAATGCTAAGTGTCTGAATCCTTGATTCGATCCCTTCGGGGTGACGGTCTTGGCCTAGCACACGACCCTACGCTGGGGCGTTTAGCGTATTAACAGGTGTGACGCAGGAAGGTAGCTGAGCCGGGCGATGGTTGTCCCGGTCTAAGGATGTAGGGCAGAAGATAGGCAAATCCGTCTTCTATGTAGCCTGAGACCCGATGGGTAGTCCTCACGGACGAAATCAGTGATCCTATGCTGCCGAGAAAAGCATCGACGCGAGGTTCCAATCGCCCGTACCCCAAACCGACTCAGGTGGTCAGGTAGAGAATACTAAGGAGATCGAGAGAATCGTGGTTAAGGAACTCGGCAAAATGCCCCCGTAACTTCGGGAGAAGGGGGGCCTGAGGCGTGTAGGGATTTACTCCTGAAGCGTTTGAAGGCCGCAGAGACCAGTGGGAAGCGACTGTTTACTAAAAACACAGGTCCGTGCTAAGTCGCAAGACGATGTATACGGACTGACGCCTGCCCGGTGCTGGAAGGTTAAGAGGAACGGTTAGCACGCAAGTGCGAAGCTGAGAATTTAAGCCCCAGTAAACGGCGGTGGTAACTATAACCATCCTAAGGTAGCGAAATTCCTTGTCGGGTAAGTTCCGACCTGCACGAATGGCGTAACGACTTCCCAGCTGTCTCAACCGCGAACTCGGCGAAATTGCACTACGAGTAAAGATGCTCGTTACGCGCAGCAGGACGGAAAGACCCGTGACCTTTACTACAGCTTGGTATTGGTGTTCGGTGTGGCTTGTGTAGGATAGGTGGGAGACTGTGAAGCTCGGACGCTAGTTCGGGTGGAGTCATTGTTGAAATACCACTCTGGTCACTCTGGATATCTAACTTCGAACCGTAATCCGGTTCAGGGACAGTGCCTGGTGGGTAGTTTAACTGGGGCGGTTGCCTCCTAAAGAGTAACGGAGGCGCCCAAAGGTTCCCTCAACCTGGTTGGTAATCAGGTGTCGAGTGTAAGTGCACAAGGGAGCTTGACTGTGAGACTGACAAGTCGAGCAGGGACGAAAGTCGGGACTAGTGATCCGGCAGTGGCTTGTGGAAGCGCTGTCGCTCAACGGATAAAAGGTACCTCGGGGATAACAGGCTGATCTTGCCCAAGAGTCCATATCGACGGCATGGTTTGGCACCTCGATGTCGGCTCGTCGCATCCTGGGGCTGGAGTAGGTCCCAAGGGTTGGGCTGTTCGCCCATTAAAGCGGTACGCGAGCTGGGTTTAGAACGTCGTGAGACAGTTCGGTCCCTATCCGCTGCGCGCGTAGGAAATTTGAGAAGATCTATCCCTAGTACGAGAGGACCGGGATGGACGAACCTCTGGTGTGTCAGTTGTTCCGCCAGGAGCACCGCTGATTAGCTACGTTCGGAACGGATAACCGCTGAAAGCATCTAAGCGGGAAGCCGGCTTCGAGATGAGATTTCCATCCCTTTTAGGGTGAAGGCTCCCGGCTAGACTACCGGGTTGATAGGCAGGATGTGGAAGCGAGGACTAAAGACTCGTGGAGCTGACCTGTACTAATAAGCCGATATCTTGAAAACACTTTGCTTGCGTCCACTATGTGGTTCCCGATATACGGTCGGGTGCTAATTGAACAACCAGCTTGACTGGTCGATTCATCACAGATTTCATGCCCCGTGTGGGTGTGTATGAGGTGTTTCGGCGGCCATAGCGAGAGGGAAACGCCCGGCCACATTCCGAACCCGGAAGCTAAGACTCTCAGCGCCGATGGTACTGCAGGGGGGACCCTGTGGGAGAGTAGGACACCGCCGGACTTAACTTGAGAGTGATCGGGGAGGCCCGTCGCACATCGTGCGGCGGGCCTTTCTGCGTTGACACCCGAACCACACCGTCGTTCGAGGTGCGTGCCTGTCAGCCCCCTCACATGCCGGTCATAAGGGGTGCCGTTATCGTCGTCGTTCGTGACCGAATCCCGCGAGAACGACCGCACACCCGGCCAGCCCGGCGACTCCGCTGACGGTGGACCGTCCACGACCTCAGCGACACCCACGGACAACCGTCCATCGGCGACGCGTGCCTCGCGCGCAGGGATGTCGAATGCTCCCCTCGGCAGGGCGCTCTCCGCGGCTCTCGTGTCCGCGGGCGTATCGGCGATCATCGGCCTGCTCTTCAGCGTCCTGACGCTCTTCAGCTCCAACCAGCCGAGCGCTGCCGTGCTGGTGACGCTCCTCGACTACTGGACGGTGCACACGCTCGTCGCCTTCGTCCTCCTCGCGGCGCTCGCGGGGGTGGGCATGCACCGGCGCCTGTGGACGTCGATCCTCGGATCCGTCGCGGCCGCGGTTGTCGGCGCGCTCACCGGGAGCCTCGTGGGTGCCCTGGGGCAGGGCGCCACCTTCAGCGGCGACATCGTCGGTCCGCTGCTCGAGACGCTCCTCGGCCTCAACCTGATGTTCGTCCTCGGCGTCGCGCTGACGTCCATCCTCCTGGGCCGTCGGCTCTGGATCCGGCTCGTCGCCGCGGCGGACGGGGAGGTCGAGCCGGAGCGCATCGCCCTCGTACGGATCCCGTCGTCGCGACTCGCCGACGGCGAGCTGACGCACCTGGACCGCCGGCCCGTGGATGCCGAGCTCGCGGACCAGCAGTGGGAGCGCTACGTGCTCGCGCTCGAGGAGCACGGATGGTCGACCCGCGAGGTGCCGCCGGCCGACGACCACCCGGACTCGGTCTTCGTGGAGGATGCCGTGCTCGTCCTCGGCACCACAGCCGTCCTGCTCACCTCCGGGGCCGATTCGCGCCGCGGGGAGCGCACCGGCGTGGAGCGTGCGCTCGAGGACATGGACCTGTCGGTCACGTCCATCGACCTGCCCGCGACCCTCGACGGTGGCGACGTGCTCGCGGTCGGGCGCACGCTCTACGTCGGTGCGAGCGGCCGGACCAACGCGGCGGGGATCCAGCGGCTGCGCGAGATCGCCCGGCCCCTCGGATACGCCGTGGTCGGCGTCCCGGTCAGCCGGACCCTGCACCTCAAGTCGCAGGTCACGGCGCTGCCGGACGGCACGGTCATCGGGTACGAGCCGCTGGTCGACGCGCCGCGGCTGTTCCCGTCCTTCCTCCCCGTCCCCGAGGCGGAGGGCGTGGCCGTCGTCGCGCTCGACGACGACACCCTGCTGCTGTCGGCCGCCGCTCCTCGCACGGCGGACCTGCTCCGCGGACTGGGCTACGCGGTCGTCGCCGTCGACATCAGCGAGTTCGAGAAGCTCGAGGGCTGCGTCACCTGCCTGTCGGTCCGCATCGGCTGACGTCCGCGGCAGGCGCGTCCGCACCACGGGACGCGTCAGCACCGCACCACTCGAGCCCGGCCCGCATCCTCGGATGCGGGCCGGGCTCTTGTGCGTGGGTCTCGCGCTCCATATCCTGGAAGGCTGCCTGGGGTGGCCATTCACGTGGTCGATCGGCGCGGCCCAGACGTGAATCGCATACGCAGCCAGGGAGGGTGTCATGACCACGACATCGACGACATACGCACGCACCATCTCGCACCGGATCGACGAGGTGGCCGCGACCGCGTCCTCCCGCTCCGCCAGCTGACCTCCCCGCTCGACGCCCCGGCGTCGGGCGCGCGGCGGGCGACCGAGAGCGATAGGGCCGGAAGCGCGGCTCGGCCTCGCCGAGCGATCGCGTCTCGGTGCGGATCGCCGGTGGCACCCGCGGCGCCCGATCGGATCCCCCGTCTGCTCCACCGCTCCCGTCTCGCCGGGGAGCTGCTCGCCCTCCCCGAGATCCATCCACCCCCGATCCTCCGCCGCGCGCGTCCTGACGCGCGCGGTCGCCCCGCACGCCCGGCCGCGCATCGGCCGATCACAGAAGGAATGACTCGTGTCCACCTCACCGCCCGCATCGTCCGACCAGGCGACGTCCGACCAGGCGCCCTCCGAGCGGCGCGGCCCCCGTCCCGGCACGATCGCCGTGCTCATGCGGCTGCTGCCGTTCGCCCGGCCTGCCATGCCCAGCATCATCGCGGGCATGGTGGTCGCGCTCGTCGGCTCGCTGCTGTCGCTCGTCATCCCGCAGATCCTCCGCGGCCTCGTGGACGGCCCGCTCGGCGACGGCGACTCGGCTGCCGTGGTGCCTGCCGTGCTCCTGATCCTCGGCCTCGGGATCCTCGAGGCCGCCATGATCGCGCTCCGTCGCTGGTTCGTGCTGAAGCCCGGCACGCTCATGGAGGCGGACATGCGGAACGCGTTCTACAGGAAGCTGCAGCGGCTGCCCGTCGCGTTCCACGACCGGTGGCAGAGCGGGCAGCTGCTGTCGCGCATGGTCAGCGACCTGAACCTCATCCGCCGCTGGATGGCGTTCGGCCTCGTGCTGTTCATCGTGAACATCCTCACGATCCTGGTGGGCATCGGCTTCCTGGTCTCCATCGACTGGCGCCTCGGGCTCGGCTTCCTCGTGTGCTCCATCCCGCTCTGGGTCTACGGCTACCTCTTCGAGCAGAAGTACTCCTCGGTGGCGCGGCTCAGCCAGGACCAGTCCGGCGACCTCGCCACGAGCGTCGAGCAGTCGGTGCACGGGATCCGCGTGCTGAAGGCGTTCGGCCGCGGCAAGCACATGCACGACGCGTTCGCGGAGCAGGCGGAGGAGCTGCGCGGCACGGAGATCAAGAAGGCGAAGGCCATCGCCGGCATCTGGCTCTGGCTGCTGCTGGTGCCCGACCTGACCTTCGCCCTGGCGCTGCTCGGCGGCGTGCTGCTCGCGTCCGCGGGTGAGATCTCGGTGGGCGACCTCGTGGCGTTCTTCGCGACGGCCGCCGTGCTGCGCTGGCCGATCGAGTCGATCGGCTTCCTCCTGTCGATGACCTTCGACGCGCGGACGGCCATCGACCGCTACTTCGAGGTGATGGACGAGGAGGACGCGATCACGGATCCGGCGAACCCCGTGCGGATCGCCGAGCCCCGCGGGCACCTCGTCTTCCGCGGCGCGCGCTTCCGCTACCAGGACGCCTCCGCGGGCCAGCCCGACCTCATCGACGGGGTCGACCTCGACCTGCGGCCGGGGGAGACCATGGCGCTCGTCGGGGTCAC
The DNA here is from genome assembly GCF_021216655.1 of Clavibacter michiganensis. Taxonomy (NCBI): domain Bacteria; kingdom Bacillati; phylum Actinomycetota; class Actinomycetes; order Micrococcales; family Microbacteriaceae; genus Clavibacter; species Clavibacter michiganensis. Next base: position 1,855,387 of record NZ_CP080437.1, on the reverse strand, counting down.
CGGCTGCGGCAAGTCCACGCTCACGGCGCTCACGACCCGGCTCTACGACGTGACCGGCGGCAGCATCGAGCTCGACGGCGTGGACATCCGCGACCTGGGGCTCGAGGAGCTGCGGAGCCGGATCGCCATGGCCTTCGAGGACGCGACGCTGTTCTCCTCGAGCGTCCACGACAACGTGCTGCTCGGCCGACCCGACCTCGCCGCCGGCGGGCCCGAGGCGGAGCGGGTGCTGCAGGTGGCGCTCGACATCGCGCAGGCCGGCTTCGTGCACGACCTGCCCGACGGCGTCGAGACGACCGTCGGCGAGGAGGGGCTCAGCCTCTCCGGCGGTCAGCGGCAGCGGCTCGCCCTCGCGCGCGCCGTCGCCGCGGCGCCGGACGTGCTCGTCCTCGACGACCCGCTGTCGGCGCTCGACGTCGACACGGAGGCGCTCGTCGAGGCGGCGCTGCGCCGCGTGCTCGCCTCCACCACCGCGCTGATCGTCGCGCACCGCCCCTCGACCGTGATGCTCGCGGACCGGGTGGCGCTCATGCAGGACGGCCGCATCACCGCGGTCGGCCGGCACTCCGAACTGCTCGCCACGAGCGAGCACTACCGGTTCGTCATCTCGAGCCTGGACGTGGAAGGGAACACCGTGCGCGAGGAGGCCTCAGCATGAGCGTCACCGGAGTCACCGGCGAGGAGAGGGACGACTTCTCCCGCGTCGAGAGCAAGCAGATCCGCCGCCGCTCGACCAGGCTGCTCGTCAGCACCATCCAGCCGGTCAAGCGGACGCTGATCCTCACGGCCGCGACGATCCTCGTGGCCACGGCCGCGAACGTCGCGGGCCCCGCCCTCATCGGCATCGGCCTCGACCGCGCGCTGCCGTCGCTGCTGGGCACCGGCGACCCTACGCTGCTCGCGCTCGTGATCGGGGCGTACGTCCTCGTCGCGGTCACGGGCGCCGTGCTGGTCGCGAAGTACCAGGTGATGTCGGCGCGCATCGCGCAGGAGATCCTCCTCGACCTCCGCAAGCGCATGTTCCTGCACACGCAGAAGCTGAGCCTGGAGTTCCACGAGACGTACACGTCGGGCCGGATCATCTCCCGCCAGACGAGCGACCTCGACTCGATCCGGGAGCTGCTGAACGGCGGCATCAACCAGCTCGTGCAGGGCGCGCTGTACATGGCGTTCACCGCGATCGCGCTGTTCTCCTTCGACTGGGTCTCCGGCCTCGTGCTGCTCGCGGCGCTCGTGCCGCTGTTCTTCCTGAGCCTCTGGTTCGCGGTGAAGTCGCAGGCGCTGTTCCGCCAGACGCGCGTGAAGTCCGCGCGGCTGATCGTGCACTTCGTCGAGACCATGACGGGCATCCGCGCGGTGAAGGCCTTCCGCAAGGAGAAGCGCAACGCGGAGGAGTTCTCCGAGCACGTCGAGGGCTACCGCGACACCAACATGCGCGTGATCCAGGTCTTCGGCATCTTCGACCCGGGCCTCATCCTGATCGGCAACATCACCGTCGCGGTGGTGCTCCTGGTGGGCGGGCTGCGCGTCGCGGACGGGCAGCTCGGCATCGGCGCGCTGCTCGCGGTCGTGCTCTACACGCGGCAGTTCTTCGGGCCGGCGCAGGACATGGCGATGTTCTACAACAGCTACCAGTCGGCGTCGGCCGCGCTCGAGAAGATCTCGGGCGTGCTCGAGGAGGAGCCGAGCGTGCCGGATCCCGTGACGCCGGTCGACCTGTGGGAGTCCACCGGTCACGTCTCCTTCGAGGGCGTCGAGTTCGGGTACGGGAAGGGCAAGACGATCCTGCCGCGCTTCGACCTCGACATGCCGGCGGGGCAGACGATCGCGCTCGTCGGATCCACCGGCGCGGGAAAGACGACGCTCGCGAAGCTCATCTCCCGGTTCTACGACCCGTCCGGCGGCCGCGTGGCGCTCGACGGGATCGACCTCCGCGACCTGCACCCGAAGGACCTGCGCCGCGCCATCGTGATGGTGACGCAGGAAGCGTACCTGTTCTCCGGATCCGTCGCCGACAACATCGCGATCGGCAAGCCCGACGCGACCCGGGGCGAGATCCGGGCGGCGGCGGAGGCGGTGGGTGCGCACACGTTCATCGAGTCCCTGCCCGACGGATACGACACGGACGTGAACAAGCGCGGCGGCCGGGTGTCGGCGGGGCAGCGCCAGCTGATCTCGTTCGCGCGGGCGTTCCTCGCGGACCCGGCGGTGCTGATCCTCGACGAGGCGACGAGCTCGCTCGACATCCCGAGCGAGCGGCTCGTGCAGCAGGGCCTCACGACGCTGCTCGCCGACCGGACGGCGATCATCATCGCGCACCGGCTCTCGACCGTCGCGATCGCGGACCGCGTGCTCGTGATGGAGCAGGGTCGCATCGTCGAGGACGGGACGCCGGAGTCGCTCATCCAGGGCACGGGCCGGTTCTCGCAGCTGCACGCGGCGTGGCGGGAGTCGCTGGTCTAGCGCTTCGCGTGATCGTGGCCCGGGTGCCTCCCGATGGGGAGGGGCCCGGGCCGCGTCGCGTCCGGACACCGTGCGGTCAGAGGTCGAGCGCGGGGGAGCCCTTCGGCAGCCACGCGTGCACGGCGTCGCCGTCCGCGGCCGCCAGCCAGCCGTCGCCGCACGTCATGGCCGCGGTGGGGGACGGATCCGGCCACCAGGTGTCCTGCACGGTCGGTGCGGGGGCGTCGGCGGGCGCGGCGGCGCAGCCCAGCCGGTCGGCCCGCGTCGCGGAGCGGAACTCGAGGATCGCGCCCTCGCCCCGCAGCGAGGTCTTGATGCGGATGTCGGTCGCGTCCGCGGGGATCCACGTCGGGATGCGTCCGTCGGCGTCCGCCGCCGTGGCGTAGACGCGCGCATCCGCGGGGGTGGTCATCCCGCCGACGGTGCTCGCGGCGCCGCAGCCGGTGAGGGTCAGCACGACGAGGATCGTGAGCGGGGCGGTGGCGAGGGATTGAGCGGACGGGCGATGGGGCATGCTCCCAGTCCAGCGGAGCGGGATCCGCCGCGCATCGGCCGCGAGGCCCCGGCCGTGGTCCCGGAGCATGACCCGCGCTCGGCCGTCAGGCGGACGGGCGCAGAGCGGCGAGCGGTCAGCGGATCACGGGAACCAGCGTGCCGCCTCGAGGTCGACGCGGTAGCCCGCGTCGGTCGGGGCGTCGACCAGCGGCGTGCCCTCAGCCTCGTAGCGGGGACGGGCCTCGTCGGCGAGCCCGGTCGGCGGGTGCCCGCCGGCCCGGAGCACGCGCCACCAGGGCAGCCCGGCGCCGTGGTAGCGCAGCACCATCCCGACCGCTCGGGCACCACGGCGGCCGAAGACAGCGGCGACGTCGCCGTAGGTCATGACGCGGCCCGACGGGATCTCGGCGACGACCTCGAGCACGCGGTCGGTGAACTCGCCCGGGGTGGCGAAGACGGCCACGCGCTAGAGCGCCAGCGCGCCGATGGCCTCGCCGTACTGGGTCTCGCCGATGACCTCGAAGCCGACGTGGGTGAAGAACTCCTCCGGCCCGTCCTCGCCCGGCTCCCACACGACCGTCAGCCGATCGAAGCCGCGCGAGCGCGCCTCGTCCGCGAGCGCGAGCACCGCGAACCGGCCGACGCCGTGGCCCTGCGCGTCGGCGTCGACGTTGATGCGCCAGATGCAGCTGCGGAAGATCTCCTCGTGGGCCTCGGGGTCGAAGTTGCCCATGATGAAGCCGACCACCTCGCCGTCCTCCATGACCACGCGCGGCCATGCGGTGGTCGGATTGACGTAGGCCTCGGCGATGGAGTGCGACACGGGGGCGACGAACGCCTCCTGGCCCGGCTTGAGCGTCAGCGTGTTGGCCGCCACGATCGTTCGGGCGCTCAGCTCTTCGAGTGTCATGTCGCTCATGGGCACAGGGTATCGGGCGGGCCTCCGTCGGGCCAGGTGCGCCTGGCCGGGTCGGAGGCGGCGTCCGGGCGCGGCGTCGGGGCGCGGATCCGACCCGGACCCGCCGATGTCTCGATGTCGAGAGACAGGGCCCGCCGGGTAGGCTGGCCCACGGATCCACCGGCGACGAGCCGGACCCGGCGCGCGCCGACGGAGACGCGCACGGAGGCGACCGACGAGCATGAGGAGGACTTCGTGGAGAAGATCAAGGTAGAGGGGACCGTCGTCGAGCTCGACGGCGACGAGATGACGCGCATCATCTGGCAGTCCATCAAGGACACGCTCATCCACCCGTACCTCGACATCGACCTCGAGTACTACGACCTGGGCATCGAGAAGCGCGACGAGACCGACGACCAGATCACGATCGACGCCGCCAACGCCATCAAGAAGCACGGCGTCGGCGTCAAGTGCGCGACCATCACGCCCGACGAGGCGCGCGTCGAGGAGTTCGGCCTCAAGAAGATGTGGCGCTCGCCGAACGGCACCATCCGCAACATCCTGGGCGGCACGATCTTCCGCGAGCCCATCATCATCAGCAACATCCCGCGCCTCGTGCCCGGCTGGAACAAGCCGATCATCGTCGGCCGCCACGCGTTCGGCGACCAGTACCGCGCCACCGACTTCCGCTTCGAGGGCGAGGGCACGCTCACGATGACCTTCACGCCCAAGGACGGCTCCGAGCCGCAGCAGTTCGAGGTGTTCCAGAGCCCCGGATCCGGTGTCGCGATGGGCATGTACAACCTCGACGACTCGATCCGCGACTTCGCGCGCGCGTCGCTCTCGTACGGCCTCGCCCGGAACTACCCCGTGTACCTCTCCACGAAGAACACGATCCTCAAGGCCTACGACGGCCGCTTCAAGGACCTGTTCCAGGAGGTCTTCGAGGCCGAGTACGCCGACCAGTTCGCCGCAGCCGGCCTCACCTACGAGCACCGCCTCATCGACGACATGGTCGCCGCCTCGCTCAAGTGGGAGGGCGGCTACGTCTGGGCCTGCAAGAACTACGACGGCGACGTGCAGTCGGACACCGTCGCGCAGGGCTTCGGCTCGCTCGGCCTCATGACCAGCGTGCTCACCACGCCCGACGGCAAGGTCGTCGAGGCGGAGGCCGCGCACGGCACGGTCACGCGCCACTACCGCCAGCACCAGCAGGGCAAGCCCACGTCGACGAACCCGATCGCGTCGATCTACGCCTGGACGCGGGGCCTCGCGCACCGCGCCAAGCTCGACGGGAACGACGCGCTGAAGACCTTCGCGGACACCCTCGAGGACGTCGTCATCACGACGGTCGAGAGCGGCAAGATGACGAAGGACCTCGCGCTCCTCGTCGGACCGGACCAGCCGTACCAGACGACCGAGGAGTTCCTCGCGTCGCTCGCGGAGAACCTGCAGACGCGCCTGGCCTGATCCCGCGGGTGTCAGCGCGACGCCACCGCACGCCGAGAGGCCCCGCCCCCGAACCGGGGGCGGGGCCTCTCGACGTCCCGGGCGGGCGACGCGTGTGCAGAGGACCGACGGGCAGCGTCGCTCCCTCCCTACGGTTCTGCCCATCGCGTCGACGACGCGACTCCGCGACGGGGGCTCGCGCGTGCTGCGCGTCCCGGCCTCCGCGGATCCACGAGCCGGTCGATGCCGGCGACAGGGGGGAACAGCCATGCCCATCCATCGAGACCCGCTCCTGCCGGACCGGAGGCGCCGCCTGCGTGCGGGCCGTCCGCTCGCGGCCTGCGCCCTCGCGTTCGCGCTCGTCGCGGCCGGCACCACGACGGCCAGCGCGGACGACGCTCCCACCGCGGTCGTCCCCGTCGGCGCGGGGGACGGCAGCTACCTCGTGACCCTGCGGGACCAACCCGCGGCGTCCTACGACGGCACCCTCGACGGGCTCGCGCCCACGCGGGTCGAGCCGGGCGCCCGCCTCGACGCGCAGTCGGACGCCGTGCAGCGCTACTCCGACCACCTCACCCGGCTCCAGGACTCGGCCGCGAGCGCGGCGGGGGTCACCCCGACCAACCGGTACGCCCTCACCGTCGACGGCTTCTCGGCCGAGCTGACGGCGGCGCAGGTCCAGGCGCTCGGCCACGATCGCGACGTGCTGAGCGTGGAGCCCGACCGGACCCTGCACACCACGTCCACGCCGGACTCCCGCTTCCTCGGGCTCGAGGGCGACGACGGTCTCTGGTCGAAGGTGGGCGGCTCCGACAAGGCCGGCGAGGGCACGGTGATCGGCGTCCTCGACACCGGCATCGCCCCGGACAACCCCTCCTTCGCGGGGAAGCCCCTCGGGTCCACGCCCGGGGCGGATCCTTACCTCGACGGCTCCCGCATCGACTTCCGGAAGGGCGACGGCACCGTCTTCCACGGCACGTGCGAGACCGGCGACGGGTTCACCGCCGACGACTGCTCCACCAAGATCGTGGGCGCGCGCTCGTTCGAGGCCGGACGAGCCGCCTCGGGCGATCCCAACGGGCCGCAGGAGAAGCTGTCGCCCCTCGACACCGCGGGCCACGGGAGCCACACCGCGAGCACGGCCGCGGGCGACGCGGGCGTGGCGGCGACCGCGGGCACCATCCAGGAGACCATCGCCGGCATCGCCCCCGCGGCGAAGATCGCGGCCTACAAGGTGTGCTGGAGCGGGCCCGACCCGTCGAAGGAGGCGGACGACGGCTGCGAGCTGTCGGACATCGTCGCCGGGATCGAGCAGGCCACCGCCGACGGCGTCGACGTGCTCAACATGTCGCTCGGCGGCCCCGGCAAGACCGAGGACGCGTTCCAGCGCGCCCTCCTCGGCGCGGCGGACGCCGGCATCTTCGTCGCGGCGTCGGCGGGCAACAGCGGCCCAGACGCCGGCACGGTCGAGAACACCGAGCCGTGGGTCACCACCGTCGCGGCCAGCAGCGTGCCGCGCAACTACTCCGGGACGGTCACCCTCGGCAGCGGAGCGAAGTTCGCCGGCGCCTCCGCGACCGTGGGATCACCCGTCTCGGGCCCCCTCGTGCGCGCGGTGGACTCCGGGGTGAAGGGCGCCACGTCGCCTGAGCTCTGCGGCAAGGGGACTCTGGATCCCACCAAGGTGCGCGGACGCATCGTTCAGTGCGACCGCGGCGTGTCGCCCCGCATCGAAAAGAGCGCGGAGGTCAAGCGCGCGGGCGGCATCGGCATGGTGCTCACCAACGTCAAGCCCGACTCCCAGGATCTCGACCGCCACACCGTCCCCACGGTGCACCTCGACGCCGACGCCCGGCAGACGATCGTCGACTACGCGGCGAAGGCGGGAGCCACGGTGACCCTGACGGACGGCAACACGACGGGAGTCGAGCGCCCCGCGCCGCAGGTGGCGGGATTCAGCTCCCGCGGCGCCTCCGAGGACGTCGACGGCGGCGACACCATCAAGCCCGACATCACGGCGCCCGGCGTGGGGATCCTGGCCGCGATCAGCGACGACGGGGGCAAGCCCGCCTTCGCCCCGTACTCGGGCACGTCCATGTCCTCGCCGCACATCGCCGGATTCGGGCTCGTCTACCTCGGCGTCCACCCGAAGGCGTCTCCGGCCGAGGTCAAGTCGGCGCTCATGACGACCGCGACCGACACGCTCGACGCGAACGGCAAGCCCGCCACGGATCCCTTCGCGCAGGGAGCGGGGCAGATCGCGCCGGACCGGTTCCTGAACCCGGGCCTCTACTACCCGAGCGGCGCGAAGGACTGGGCCGGCTACGCCGCGGCCACGGGGCTCGCGCTGCCGCACCCGGTGGCTCCCGTGGCGCCGTCCCAGCTGAACCTGCCGAGCATCGGCGTCGGCAAGCTCCTGGGATCCACGACCGTCACGCGCACCGTGACGTCGCTGACCGCGGGCACCTGGACGGCATCCGTGCAGGGCCTGTCCCAGGCTGATGTGAAGGTCACGCCCGCCCGGCTGACGTTCACGGCCCCCGGCCAGACGAAGTCCTTCCAGGTGCGCATCACCGCGAAGCGCGGTGCGCCGTCCGACGTCTGGTCGACCGGTTCGCTGACCTGGACGGGATCCGCCGGCACCGTCCGCAGCCCCATCGCGGTGCGGCCCACCGCGATCGTCGCCCCGGCGTCGGTCGACGGCACCGGCAGGAGCGGGAAGGCCGACGTGTCGGTCAACGCGGGCACCACGGGCCGGATCCCGCTCACGACCGCCGGGCTCGCGGCCGGTGAGCTGCTGAGCGACGGCGACACCGGCCACCCCGGCCACTCCGGCAGCGTCACCGCCACCGACGCCGACGGGGCCGAGATCACGGTGAAGGCGGGCGAGAAGGCGCTGGTCCTCGACGCGGCGCCGGTCGACGGGGCATCCGACCTCCTGCTGTACCTCCAGAAGGTGGGCAAGACCGACGACGACCGGAAGCTCATCAGCCTGCAGCAGACGTCCTCGCTGTCGGAGCGCATCGTCGTGCAGGCGCCGGAGGCGGGCGACTACATCGTCGGCGTGCAGGCCTCGAAGCTCGCGGGTTCGGCGACGAGCGTCGACTTCGACCTCACGCGGTACGACGTGCAGGGCACGGGCGGGGAGGGATCCTTCGCGGTCTCGCCGGCCCAGCTCCCCGTCACCGCGGGGAAGAAGGCCACCTACACGGCCTCGTGGTCGGGTCTCGCCGCCGGGAGGTCGTACGTCGGGCTCGTGGGCTACGGCGGCTCGACCGCCACCACGATCGTGGGCGTCACCACGCCCGCGGCCTCCGCGGCTCCCACGGCGACCACGGCTCCCGCCATCACAGGAACGCCGGACGTCGGGCAGACGCTCACGGCGTCGACGGGCACGTGGACGCCGCAGGGCGTCACGCTCGCGACGCAGTGGCTGTCGAACGGCACGCCGATCGCCGGGGCGACGGGATCCACGTTCCGCGTGACCTCCGCGGTCGCGGGCACGGCGCTCGCCGTCCGGGTGACCGCCACCGCATCCGACGGGCGGACGGGCGTCGCCACGAGCCCGACCGTCACGGCACGCGACGCTGCGACGGTGCATCTCCAGGTGACGCAACCGCGGGGCACCGCGAGCGGCACCGTGCACGTGCGGGTGTCGGTGACGTCGGCCGGGAAGCAGGCGGCCACCGGGGTGGTGCGGGTGACCGTGGACGGCGCGGAGCACGACGTGCCCCTCGACGGCTCGGGCACGGGCTGCGCCGACATCGCGGGCATCGCGCCGGGGACCCGCACGGTGCAGGCCTCCTACGCGGGCGACAACCTCGTCGGCGGGGGCACGAGCCGCGCGCAGAGGATCCTCGTGCGCTGATCGTCGCGTGAGGCGAGCGGAGGGCGGGTGCCGGACGGCACCCGCCCTCCGTCGTGCGTGCGGCACCTGGTCGCTACACGGAAGGAGATGACGAAGCCTGAACGGCTGCCGTGCAGCAGGCGATGGTGATGCACGGTGGGCGGTGCGCGATCGGAGCGGATGCCTGTCACGGCGGGACTCGTGCGCCGGCCGGCAACTGTTACACGGCGGTAACACCGATCCGTTCTCAGGGCGAATACCCGGGGTATGTTGAGGATTCGCGCGTGTCGCAAGGGGTGCGCGCGGGCCACTCATCCCCACTTGAAGGACGTGTTCGTGATCCCACGCTCCCCCCGGCTCCGCTCGGAGTCCGACCGCGCATCATCCCTGCGCAGGGCGACGGCCTCCGTCGCCGCCACCGCCCTCGTCGCCGCCGGCCTCGTCACCTTCGGAGCAGCAGGGGCCATGGCGGCCCCGGCGCCGACCGTGGCGACGCCGGCATCGGCGCTCGAGGACGGCCGCTACATCGTCACCCTCGCGGACGACGCCGCCGCGACCTACAGGGGCGGGGTCGACGGGCTCCCCGCGACCCAGGCCCGGTCGGGCGCGCAGCTCGACGCGAAGGCCGGTCCGGTCGTCGCCTACACCGACTACCTCGAGGACCAGCAGGAGGATGTGGCCGCCAGCGTCGGCGCCGACATCGAGTACTCCTACTCCCTCACGGTCAACGGCTTCTCCGCCGACCTCACGGCCGAGCAGGCGTCGAAGCTCTCCGGCGACCGGGAGGTCGCCTCCGTGGAGCCCGACCGGATCTACCACCCCACGTCCACTCCGGCGGCCGACTTCCTCGGGCTCACGGGCGCCGACGGCGTCTGGGCGAAGACGGGCGGTCAGGAGGAGGCGGGCGAGGGCGCGGTCATCGGCGTCATCGACACCGGCATCGCTCCCGAGAACCCCGCGTTCGCGGGCGAGCCGCTCGGCACGACGGCGGGCGCCGAGCCGTACCGCGACGGATCCGCGATCGCGTACGCCAAGGGCGACGGCACCACCTTCCGGGGCGCGTGCCAGACCGGCGAGCAGTTCACGGCGGCCGACTGCTCCACGAAGATCGTGGGCGCGCGCTACTTCGTGACGGGCTTCGGCCAGGAGAACATCGGCACGGCTGCGACGGGCGAGTACGTCTCCCCGCGCGACGGCGACGGCCACGGCTCGCACACCGCATCCACCGCCGCCGGCGAGGCGGACGTGACGGCCACCATCGACGGCAACGACCTCGGGGAGATCTCGGGCGTCGCGCCCGCCTCCAAGATCGCGGCCTACAAGGTCTGCTGGTCGGGTCCTGACCCGGCCGTGCAGACGGACGACGGCTGCGCGGGAGCGGACCTCGTCGCCGCCATCGAGCAGGCCACGAAGGACGGCGTCGACGTCATCAACTACTCCATCGGCGGCGGATCCGCGCGCACCACGTTCTCCGCGACCGACAGCGCGTTCCTCGGCGCGGCCAGCGCGGGCATCTTCGTGGCGGCCTCCGCGGGCAACTCCGGCCCCGGCGCGTCGACCCTCGACAACGCGTCGCCGTGGATCACCACGGTCGCCGCGAGCACGGTCGCGGGCAACTTCGAGGCCACGGCCCAGCTCGGCGACGGGCAGGCCTTCGCCGGATCGTCCATCACGGTCACGGAGCCCGTCACGGGCTCGTTCGTCACGGCGGCGTCCGTCGCGGCGGCCGGAGCCACCACTCCGGCCCTCTGCGGGCCCGGCGTGCTGGATCCCGCGAAGACGGCCGGCAAGATCGTGCTGTGCGAGCGCGGCACGTTCGACCGGGTCGCGAAGTCGGCCGAGGTCGAGCGCGCGGGCGGCATCGGCATGGTGCTGGTCAACCCGACGCCGAACTCGGTCGACGCCGACACGCACTCCGTGCCGACCGTCCACCTCGACGCCGACGTCTACGCGGCCGTCTCCGCCTACGCGGCGACGCCCGGCGCGACCGTCACGCTGGTGCCCGACAACACGACGGGCGTCTCCGCCCCGACGCCCCAGGTCGCGGGCTTCAGCTCGCGCGGCCCGGTGCTCGCGGACGGCAGCGACATCCTGAAGCCCGACGTCACGGCGCCCGGCGTCTCGATCATCGCGGCGACCAACAACGCCGAGGGCGAGGATCCGACCTTCGCGCTCCTCTCCGGCACCTCGATGGCGGCCCCGCACGTGGCCGGCCTCGCGCTGCTGTACCTCGGCGAGCACCCGAAGGCGACGCCCGCCGAGATCAAGTCGGCGATGATGACCACCGCGTACGACACGGTGGACGAGGACGGCGGGAAGGTCACGGATCCGTTCACCCAGGGTGCCGGCCACGTCGACGCGCGCCGGTACCTCGACCCCGGCCTGCTGTACCTCAACGACCGCGCCGACTGGCTCGCGTACCTCGCGGCCACCGGCTACGCGTCGGGCATCGACCCGGTCGACCCGTCGGAGCTCAACCTGGCGAGCATCGCGATCGGCGCCCTCACCGGCTCCGAGACCGTGACGCGCGAGGTCACGTCCACGCGCGCCGGGTCCTACACGGCGAGCGTGCAGGGCCTCGCGGGCGTCACGGCCGAGGTGACCCCGAAGACGCTCGAGTTCACCGAGGCGGGGCAGACGAAGTCGTACGAGGTCGCGTTCACGCGCACCACGGCCGACATCGACGCCTACGCCACCGGATCCCTCACCTGGACCGACGGCGACACCACGGTGCGCAGCCCGATCGCGGTGAACCCGGTCTCCATCGCCGCGCCGGACGAGGTGCAGGGGAAGGGGATCACGGGATCCGTCGACGTGACCGTGACGCCCGGCACCACCGGGCCGATCGCGCTCACCGCGGAGGGCCTGACCGCCGGCCGCGTGTACTCGAACCCGAAGGACGCGTCCTCGCCCATCTCGGGCACGGGTCCGGCCAAGGCGGAGCTCCAGTACGCGACCACCGTCCCGGCCGGCCAGCTGGCGACCCGGATCGACCTCGACTCGGCCGACGACAAGGCCGACCTCGACCTCTCGGTGTTCCGCCTCGAGGGCGGGGAGCCGGTCGAGCAGTTCGACTCGGCGACGGAGTCCGCAGACGAGTCCGTGACCATCGAGACCCCGGAGGCCGGCGACTACGTCGTGGTCGTGTCCATCTTCTCGATCCCCGCGGGCGCGACCACGCAGGACTTCACCGTCACGCAGTTCGACCTGTCCGAGTCGACGGACGAGGGCGCCTTCACGGTGTCCCCGAACCCGCTCGACGCGGTGCAGAGCCAGCCGATCACGTACACGGCGTCGTGGAGCGGGCTCGCGCCCGAGACCGCGTACCTCGGACGGGTCGCCTACGCGGGTACGGAGGCGCTGACCTACGTGCGCGTCGAGTCGGGCGCGATCCCGGCGCCGGCGGCGACAGCGCCGCCCGTGATCACCGGCACGCCCACCGCCGGCCAGACGCTCACAGCGTCACCCGGCACGTGGGACCAGGAGGGCCTGAAGTTCTCCTACCAGTGGTTCGCGGACGGGAAGGCGCTCGCCGGCCAGACGCGCGCGACCTACAAGGTCTCGCCGTCGGTCGCGGGCAAGTCGATCACCGTCGTCGTGACGGCGAAGCCGGCCACGGGACCCACGGGCACCGCGACCAGCGAGGCCGTCGTGATCAAGCTCGCGAGCACCGTGACGGTGAGCGTCAAGCCGCCCGTGCTCACGAGCGCGCAGAAGGCCGTCGTCACGGTCAAGGTCGACAGCGCGGCGAAGGCGGCGCCCACGGGCACCGTCACCGTGAAGGTCGGCGCGGACTCGTTCGAGGTCGCGCTGGACGCGGCGGGCACCGGCCGCGTGGAGCTGCCGGCGTACGCGAAGGGCCGGTACACCGTGACCGCGACCTACGCGGGCGACGCCGCCAACGCGGCGAAGGCCAGCTCGCCGAAGTACCTCTACGTGAGCCGCTGATCCGGTTGACGTAGCGATCCACCGCGGAGGGGCGGGTGCCGGGAGGCGCCCGCCCCTTCCGCGTGGCCGGCGTCGTCGACCCGACGCGCGGAGATCCATTGCGCGGGGAAATGCGCGGGATTACCATGCGCCATGGCTGTCATCGAAGCCGAGGGGCTCGTCAAGACCTACCACCCGCGCGGGGCACCGACCGTGCACGCGCTCGCGGGCCTCGACCTCGAGGTGCCGGAGGGCACGGTGCTCGGGTTGCTCGGCCCGAACGGCGCGGGGAAGACCACGGCCGTGAAGGTGCTCACCACGCTCATCCGCCCGGATGCCGGCCGGGCGGCGGTCGACGGCGTGGACGTCCTCACGCGTGGCGCCGAGGTGCGGGCCATGATCGGCGTCTCCGGCCAGTACGCGGCGGTCGACGAGAACCTCACCGCGTTCGAGAACCTCGACATGGTCGGCCGGCTGTACCACCTGGGCCGCCGCGCGTCCCGGGCGCGGGCCGACGAGCTCATCGGCGCCTTCGGGCTCACCGAGGCGCGCGACCGCGCGGTGAAGGGGTTCTCGGGCGGCATGCGCCGGCGCATCGACCTCGCGGGCGCCCTCGTCGCCCGCCCCCGCGTGCTCTTCCTCGACGAGCCCACGACCGGGCTGGATCCCCGCAGCCGCCTGGGCCTCTGGGACGTCATCACGCAGCTCGTCACCGAGGGCACGACCGTGCTCCTCACCACCCAGTACCTCGAGGAGGCCGACCGGCTCGCGGACGACATCGCGGTGATCGACGGCGGGACGGTCATCGCGCGCGGCACGGCCGACGAGCTGAAGAGCTCCATCGGCGGTCACCGGGTGGAGGTCGCGCTCGTGGACGACGCCGACGGGCCGGAGGCGCGCGGCATCCTCGAGCGCGCGGGCACGACCGCACCCGCCGTCTCCTCCGACGGCCGGACGCTGTCCGTGCAGGTGGACGACGGTCCGCGAGCGCTCGCCGCGGTCGTCGGGCGCCTGACCGAGGCGGGCATCGAGCTGCACGACGCGGGGATGCGGCGCCCGACGCTCGACGACGTCTTCCTCCGGCTCACCGGGCACGGGACCGCGACGGACGACGACGACGGAGGCGACGATCCCGGGCAGGGCACCTGCGCGGCGGGGGGCCGGATGCCGCCGCCCATCGCGTCGCAGGCGGAGCGCAGGGGACGGCGGCGCCGTGACCGCCGTCGAGCGCCGCGCCCGCGCGGGGGCCGCCGGTCCCGAGGAGCCCGCCACGGCGGCCGCATGGCTGAACGACGGCTGGATCGCCACGCGCCGCAACCTCATCAAGATCAAGCGGCTGCCGGACATCCTCGTCTTCACGCTGATCCAGCCGATCATGTTCGTGCTGCTGTTCAGCTTCGTCTACGCGGGCGCCATCGACATCCCGGGCAGCGACTACAAGGAGTTCATCATGGCGGGCATCTTCGCCCAGACGGTGGTCTTCGGGTCGACCTACTCCGGCTCGGCGATGGCGAACGACCTCAAGGACGGGATCATCGACCGGTTCCGGACCCTGCCGATGAGCCCGTCGGCCGTTCTCGTGGGTCGGACCAACGGGGACCTCCTCATCAACGTCTTCTCCATGGTGGTGATGCTCGCGACCGGCTTCGTGGTGGGCTGGCGCGTGCGCTCCAGCCTCCTGGAGGCGCTGGCCGGCGTGGCCCTGCTGCTGCTGTTCGCGTACGCGCTGTCGTGGGTGATGGCGTTCCTCGGGATGAGCGTGCGCAGCCCGGAGGTGATCAACAACGCCTCGTTCCTGGTGCTGTTCCCGCTCACGTTCATCAGCAACGCGTTCGTGCCGAGCGACTCCCTGCCGACGCCGCTGCGGGTGTTCGCCGAGTACAACCCGGTCTCCTCGGTCGTGCTGGCCGCGCGCCAGCTGTTCGGCAACGTGCCCGCGGGCACGCCGGTCCCCGACGCGTGGACCCTGCAGAACCCGGTGGCGACGACGCTCATCTGGGCGGGGGTGCTGCTCGTGGTGGCTGTGCCGCTGGCCGTGCGGAAGTACCGGACCATCAGCACGCGCTGACCCGGCGGCCACGGCGTCCCGCCGCGCGCGTCAGCGGAAGATGATCGTGCGCGCGCCGTCGAGCAGCACTCGGTGCTCCGCGAACCAGCGCACGGCCTGCGTGAGGGTGCGCGACTCCTCGTCCTGGCCGATCGCCATGAGCTCGCGGGCGCTGCGCGAGTGGTCGACCCGCACGACGTTCTGCTCCACGATCGGGCCCTCGTCGAGGTCGCTCGTGACGAAGTGGGCGGTCGCGCCGATGAGCTTGACACCGCGCGCGTGCGCCTGCTTGTAGGGGTTCGCGCCCTTGAAGCCGGGCAGGAAGGAGTGGTGGATGTTGATGATCCGGCCGCTGAGCCGTGCGCAGAGCTCGGGCGAGAGGATCTGCATGTAGCGCGCGAGCACCACCAGCTCGATGTCGTGCTCCTCGACCGCGCGGATCACGCGCTCCTCGAACGCCCGCTTCGACGCGTCGTCGCTGACGGGCACGTGCTCGAACGGCACGCCGTAGAAGCCCGCGAGGTCGGCCAGCCTCCCGTGGTTGCTGAGCACGAGCGGGATCTCGACGGGCAGCTGGCCCGCGCGCTGCCGGAACAGCAGGTCGTTCACGCAGTGCTCGGCGGTGGATCCCAGCACGAGCGTGCGCAGCGGCCGGCCCACCTCGTCGAGGTGCCACGTCGCGTCGTACCGCTCGACGACCGCGGCCAGCGCGTCGGCCAGCCGGTCGTCGTCGGCCGCGCTCTGGATCTGCAGGCGCATGAAGAAGCGTCCCGTGTCGGCGCTCGAGAACTGCTGCGACTCGGTGATGTCGCCGCCCGCCTCGACGATCGCGCCCGCGATGGCGTGCACGATGCCCGGGCGGTCGTCGCAGGAGAAGACGAGGACGCGGTGCGGCGCGCGCGCGGGGGTGGCCTGATCGGTCATCCGTCTAGGCTATTCCCTGGCTGCGCGGATCCCGCCGGCCCCGGGAGCACTCCCGCCGTCGACGTCCTGTGGGTCTCCATGACGAACACCTCCCCCATCTTCCTGCCCGACCTCGAGCGCGCCGAGCGTGCCGGACGCCGCCGACCGCGACCGGGCGTCGACCCGTCCTTCCGCTTCCCCTGGGTCGGGATCCTCACGCTCGCCGCGTGCGTGTTCCTCAGCGTCACGAGCGAGATGCTGCCCACGGGCCTCCTCAGCGAGATGAGCGGCGACCTCGGCGTCGAGGAGTCGCGCGTCGGCCTCCTCGTCTCCGTGTTCGCGGTCGCGGTGGTCGTCTCCAGCGCGCCGCTCGCGGCCCTCACCCGACGGGTCCCGCGGCACGCGCTGCTGCTCGCGGTGCTCGCGGTCTTCGCGACGAGCAACCTCCTCACGGCGCTCGCGCCCACCTTCGAGCTCGTCACCGCGACGCGCGTGCTCGGCGGCCTCGCGCACGGGCTGTTCTGGGCGGTCGTCGGCGCCTACTCGGCGCACCTGGTGCCGCCCGCGCTCATCGGCCGGGCGGTCGCGCTCACGGTCGGCGGCGGCAGCCTCGCGTTCGTGCTCGGCGTGCCCGTCGGCACCGCGGCCGGGCAGGCGTTCGGCTGGCGGGCGGCGTTCGCGGGGATCGGCGTGCTCACGCTCCTCGGCATCGTGCTGGTCTGGCGCTTCCTCCCGGCGGTCGGGCGGCCCGAGCGCGCGGCGCCGGTCGACGCGCCCTCGGGTGGTCGCGTCGGGATCCGGCAGCGCATGGCCGGGCAGGGCCTCGGCGGGGTGCTCCTCGTGTGCCTCACGGCGATGGTGATCATGATCGGCCACTACGGCTTCTACACGTACGTCGACCCGTTCGTCACGCGAGTGATGGGGATCCCCGAGCAGCAGCTCAGCGCCATGCTCTTCGGCTACGGCATCGCCGGTGCGGTCGGGCTCCTCGTCGCGGGCACCGTGTTCGCGAGCCGCCCGCAGCTGGGCGTGCTCGCGGGGCTCGCGGCGGCGGCGGCGGGCGTCAGCGCGCTCGCGTTCGTACCCGGCCTCTGGGCCGTGGCGATCCCCGGCTTCCTCCTCTGGGGCCTCGCGTTCGGCGCGATCCCGACCCTGCTGCAGACGCGCATGCTGCACGCCGCGCACCCGTCGTTCCGCGACACCGCGAGCTCCTTCTACACGACCGCGTTCAACGTCGGGATCGGCGGCGGAGCCCTCGTGGGCGGCGCGCTGCTCGACGGGCTCGGCATCGCGTCGCTGCCCGGGGCGTTCCTCGCGGTGATGGCGGTGGCGGTCGTGCTCGTCATCGGATCCGCGGGCCGCGCCGCCCGGGGTCGCGCGGCCGCCGCGCGCGCCGCCGCCTGATCCGACCGCCCTCCCCAGTCGCATCGGCGCGCCCTCGGCCTGCGGGAGGATGGGAGCCGTGACCACGACCCCCGCGCCCCTCGGCCTCCTCCTCGACGTCGACGGCCCCATCGCCAGCCCGATCACCCGCACCCTCGCCATCCCGAGCATCGCCGCCGACCTCGTGGAGCTCGCGGCCGCGGGCGTCCCGGTCGTCTTCAACACGGGCCGCTCGGACGCCTTCATCCGCGAGCAGGTCGTCGGCCCCCTGCTCGCGGCCGGTCTCCCCGCGGGGGCGCGCGTGCACGCCGTGTGCGAGAAGGGCGCGTCCTGGTTCTCGATCACGGCGGACGGCGCGGGGGAGGTGCACGTCGACCGGTCGCTCGCGCTCCCCGAGGCCTACATGCGCGACATGGAGCGGCTCGTCGCCGAGCGCTTCGCCGACTCGATGTTCTTCGACACCACCAAGCACGCCATGGTCTCGGTCGAGCAGCTCACGAGCGTCTCCTCCGCCGACTACCTCCGGCTGCAGCCCGACCTCGACGCGCGCGCCGTCGAGATCCTCACGGCGCACGGTCTCGGCTCGGTGCTCGAGGGCGTCGAGGTGCCGGATGCGCACGGCGAGGTGCAGGTGCGCGTCGATCCGACCATCATCTCGACCGACGTCGAGTCGATCCGCCTCGGCAAGGACCTGGGTGCGGCCCGCGCCCTGGAGCTCCTCGCCGACGGCGGCCCGCTGCCGCTGCGCTGGCGCACGGTCGGCGACTCGCGCACCGACTACGCGATGGCGCGCTGGCTGCACGAGAACGGGCACGAGGTCGCGCACGTCGACGTGCGGCCCGCCGACGGGATCCCCGCGACGCCGTACCCCGTGCTCACGGCGGGCGACCTCATACACGACGAGGCGGGCGCCGCGCTCCTCGCGCAGTGGGTGCGCATCGTGCGCGGCGAGGCCGATGACGACTCCGCGTTCCTCGCGCCGGGGCGCATCGCCAGCTGAGCCGCGCGGGCGCTCGCCGCGCCCGAACGACCCGCAGGACCCGAGGGCCCGTCCGCTTCCGGACGGGCCCTTCCGCGTGTGCGCGAACAGATGTTAGCCTCGGCTAACACTTCGACGGAGAGGCCGCCATGACCCGCACCGCCCCCGAGCGCGCCCGCGCGCGCCGGCCCGTCTCGGGCCCGCGGCTCGTGCTCCTGCTGGGGCCGGCGTTCGTCGCGGCCATCGCGTACGTGGATCCCGGCAACGTCGCCGCGAACCTCACCGCGGGCGCGCGCTACGGCTACCTGCTGGTGTGGGTGCTCGTCGCCGCGAACCTCATCGCCGTGCTCGTGCAGTACCAGTCGGCGAAGCTCGGGCTCGTCACGGGCCGCAGCCTGCCGGAGCTGCTCGGCCAGCGGCTGCCGACCACGCGCCGCCGCGCGTTCTGGGTGCAGGCCGAGCTCATCGCCGCGGCGACCGACGTCGCGGAGGTCATCGGCGGGGCGATCGCGCTGCACCTGCTGTTCGGGATCCCGCTCGTCGCGGGCGGCGTGATCGTCGGCCTCGTCTCCATCGGCCTCCTCGCCGTGCAGTCGCGGCACGGGCAGCGGCCGTTCGAGCTCGTGATCGGCGCGCTCCTCCTCGTGATCACCGTCGGCTTCCTCACCGGCCTCGTCGTGAGCCCGCTGTCGGGATCCGGCATCGCCGGCGGGCTCGTGCCCCGCTTCGACGGGCCGGACAGCGTGCTGCTCGCCGCGAGCATGCTCGGCGCGACCGTCATGCCGCACGCCGTCTACCTCCACTCCTCCCTCAGCCGCGACCGGCACGGCGTGCAGAGGGACCCGGGCGTGCTGAAGCGGCTCCTCACCGCGACGCGCTGGGACGTGATCACCGCCCTCGCCGTGGCCGGCGCCGTCAACATCTCCATGCTCCTCATCGCGGCCGCGAGCCTCGGCGGCGTGCCGGGCACCGACTCGATCGAGGGCGCGCACGCGGCCATCACGGCGTCGCTCGGTCCGGTCGTCGGCGTGGTGTTCGCGGTCGGGCTGCTCGCGTCGGGGCTCGCGTCGACCTCGGTGGGCGCCTACGCGGGCGCGGCGATCATGGGCGGCCTGCTGCACGTGAAGGTGCCGCTGCTCGCGCGGCGCGTGGTGACGCTGATCCCGGCGCTCGCGATCCTCGCGATCGGCGTCGACCCGACCACGGCGCTCGTGATCAGCCAGGTCGTGCTGAGCCTCGGGATCCCGTTCGCGCTCGTCCCGCTGATCCGCCTGACGGGCGACCGGCGCGTGATGGGCGAGCACGTCGACCGACCGCTCACGCGCATCGCGGCATGGGTAGCGGTGTCGCTCGTGGTGGTGCTGAACGTCGCGCTCGTCGTGCTGACCTTCACGGGCTGACGCACGCGGGCGGGCCGGGCGTCAGCCGGCGTCGGAGACCCAGACCGCGGAGGCGGCGGCGGGCGTGAGCGGCCTCGCCGCGGATCCGTCGACCGTCACGCGCACGGCGCCGGGAGAGCCGGATGCGGCCTCGCGCACGAGCGTCGCGTCGAGCCCGATGCCGTGCTCGGCGAGCTCGCGCAGCAGGCGCGGGTCCTCGTCGGAGATCCGCCGCACGCGCATGGGCCGGTCGGCGGCCGCGTCCGCGAGCACGGTCGCGTCGGGCAGGTGCGGCTCGCCGTCGGCCGAGGGGATGGGGTCGCCGTGCGGATCCCGGGACGGGTGCCCGAGGTGCTGGTCGATGCGCGCCACGAAGTCGTCGGACACCGCGTGCTCGAGCACCTCGGCCTCGTCGTGCACCTCGTCCCAGCCGTAGCCGAGCACCTCCACCAGGAACGTCTCGAGCAGCCGGTGGCGCCGCACCATCTGGATCGCGTGGCGCCGCCCGTCGTCCGTGAGCTCGATGCTGCCGTAGGGCCGGTGCTCCACGAGGCCCTGCGCGGTGAGGCGGCGGATCCCGTCGGACGCGGTGGCGGGCCGGATCCCGAGCCGATCGGCCAGGCGGCTGACGGTCATCGGCTGGTCGGTCCACTCGGTCGCCGACCAGATGAGCTTGAGGTAGTCCTGCGCGGCGCTGGAGAGCTCGTCGACGGACATGCCGCCATGGTACCGAGCGGCCCGGGGAGGCCCGCGGTCACGCTGCGTGCCCGGGCGGTGCAAGCTGGACGAGGACCGCGGGCAGGGACGCCCGCGGCGGATCCGATGGAGGAACCACATGCAGTACCGGAAACTCGGGAACAGCGGCGCGGTCGTCTCGACATACGCGCTCGGCACCATGACCTTCGGCGCGGAGGCGGACGAGGAGACCTCGGGGCGCATCCTCGAGGCGTACGTCGCCGGCGGCGGCACGTTCATCGACACGGCGGACGTCTACACGTCGGGCGTCTCCGAGGAAATCGTCGGCCGCTGGCTCGCGGCGCACCCGACCGAGGCTGACCAGCTCGTCGTCGCCACGAAGGGCCGCTTCCCGATGGGGGAGGGCAACAACGACGTCGGCACCTCGCGCCGCCACCTGACCCGTGCGCTCGACGACTCGCTGCGCCGCCTCGGCGTCGACACGATCGACCTGTACCAGATGCACGCGTGGGACGCCGTGACCCCGCTCGAGGAGACCCTGCGCTTCCTCGACGACGCGGTGCGCGCCGGCAAGATCTCGTACTACGGCTTCTCGAACTACCTCGGCTGGCAGCTGACGAAGGCCGTGGGGCTCGCCAAGGCCCTCGGGTACACGCCGCCCGTCACGCTGCAGCCGCAGTACTCGCTGCTCGTGCGCGAGATCGAGTCGGAGATCGTGCCTGCCTCGCTGGATGCGGGCATCGGCCTGCTGCCGTGGTCGCCCCTCGCGGGCGGCTGGCTCACGGGCAAGTACCGCCGCGACGAGACGCCCACCGGCGCGACCCGCCTCGGCGAGGACCCGGAGCGCGGCATGGAGGCGTTCACGCCGCGGAACGGCCAGGAGCGCACGTGGGCGATCCTCGACGAGGTGCGCCGCATCGCCGACGCGCACGGATCCAGCTCCGCCCGCGTCTCGCTCGCGTGGCTCGAGGCGCAGCCGGCGGTGACCAGCGTGATCCTCGGCGCCCGCACCGTCGAGCAGCTCGAGGACAACATGGCCTCCGCCGACCTCGAGCTCACGGCCGACGAGATCGCGTCGCTCAGCGCGGTGAGCGCGCCCGTGGTGTCCGACTACCCGTACGGCCCGGCCGGCGTGCAGCAGCGCCACCGCGCGATCGACGTGCGCGGCTGAGCCCCCCGCCGGTCGTCCCCTCGTCCGCTCCGGCGACGCGGGGGCGCCCGGCGCCCGGCGTGCGGGGCGTGATCCGAACGCGCGGCACGTGCCGGCGCACCACGACCTCGAGGGTCAGCTGGCCGCGGCGGGCGAGGATCACGGCGACCACCGCGGCGGCCAGCGCGGGCATCCCGCCGGACACGACCATGCCGGCGTGCACGCCCCACGCCTCGACGATCCCGCCCATGAGCGGACCGCCGATGGCCTGGCCGCCGAGCAGCACGAGCACGTAGACGCTCATCACGCGGCCGCGGATGGCCACGTTGCTGGAGAGCTGCACGAGCGAGTTCGCCGCGGTCTGGAACAGCAGCGACGCCATGCCGACCGTCACGAGCAGCACCGCGAACGGCGCGATCCCGGGCATGAGCCCCGCGGCGGCCTGCAGCAGGCCCGTGATCCCGACGCCGACCACGATGGTCCGCAGCCGCACGGTCGCGCGCCGGGTCGAGAGCAGCGCGCCCGTGAGCGCGCCGATCGCCACCATCGAGTTGAAGAACCCGTAGCCGCCCGCGCCCACGTCGTAGACCTGGCTCGCGAATGCCGCGAGCAGCACGGGCATCGTGAGGCCGAAGACGCTGAACACGGCCACGAGCACGACGGGCCACAGGATGGTCGGCTTCGACCGCGCGTACCTGAGACCCTCCGCGAGCTGGCCGCGGCGGCGCGGGGCGGGCGGGATGCGGATCAGGTCGCGCGTCTTCAGGCTCCAGAGCGTGAGGACGACGACGACGCACGCGAGCGCGTTGATCGCGAACGACCAGCCGGCGCCGACCGCGAGCAGCAGGATCCCGCTGAGCGCGGGCCCCACCATGCCGCCGAGCTGGAACACCGACGAGTTGACGCTGATCGCGTTCCGCAGGTGCTGCTGCCCCACGATCTCGGTGACGAACACCTGGCGCGCCGGGTTGTCGATCACCGTCACCAGCCCGGTCGCGAACGCGATGGCGAAGATGTGCCACGCCTCGACCGCGCCCGAGAGCGTGAGCACGGCGAGCAGCGCGCTGAGGACCGCGTAGGTGCCCTGCGTGATCATCATCAGCATGCGCTTCGAGCACCGGTCGACGATGACGCCGCCGAGCAGGCCGAAGAACAGCATCGGCGCGAACTGCATCGCCACCGTGATGCCGACCGCCGTCACGCTGCCGGTGAGCTCGAGCACGAGCCAGTCCTGGGCGATGCGCTGCATCCAGCCCGAGGTCATGGCGATGACGTTGGAGGCCGTGAACCGGCGGAAGTTCGGCACGCTCAGGGCGATGAGCGTGTGGCGCCACGGCGGGCGGCGGGTCTGGATCGGGAGCGGGGCGGTCGGGGGGAAGGCGTTCGGCGGGGTCACGGTGTTCCTGCGGTGGCGGTTGCGTATGGGTGGCGTCGGTTCTGCATGGATGCGGCTCGGCGTCGAGCCGTCGTCGACGCTACCCGCGGGCTTCCCATTCGGATCCCGTCTCGACATGATGAGTGGCATCACGTTCTCGAATGACCGGGAGGCGCCGTGCTCGATCCGACCCTGCTCGCGACCTTCCTCGCCGTCGCGGACACCCGCAGCTTCACGCAGGCGGCCGCGCGCCTCGGGATCAGCCAGCCGACCGTGAGCCAGCAGGTGCGCCGGCTCGAGCGGGCCGTCGACCGCACGCTCATCGCGCGCGACACCCGGGCGATGCGCCTCACCGACGCGGGCGACGCCATGGCGGGCTTCGCGCGCACGATCCTCGCGGCGCACCGGGCGGCGGAGAGCTACTTCGGCGGATCCGAGGTGAGCGGCCGCCTGCGCTTCGGCACCGCGGACGACCTTGCCATCACGCAGCTGCCGCGGATCCTCCGCCACTTCCGGCAGCTGCACCCGCAGATCGAGCTGGAGCTCACGGTCACGCAGAGCGGACCGCTGCACCGGCGGCTGCTCGCGGGCCAGCTCGACCTGATCCTCACCAAGACCACGGTCGACGAGCAGCCGACCGCGCGCCTCGTGGGCCGCGACCGGATGGTGTGGGTCGGGCTCGAGCGCACGCTGGTGGAGCCGGGCGCGACCGTGCCGCTCATCGCGTACCGCGCGCCGAGCATCAGCAGGCAGATGGCGATGGACGCGCTCGAGCGGGAGGGCCGCACCTGGCGGATCACGTGCAGCACGCGCGACGTGAACGGGGTGCTCGCCGCGGTGCGCGCCGGCATGGGCGTCGCGGTGCTGCCGCAGGCGCTGATCCCGACGGACCTCGTGAAGGTGACCTCGCGGCTCGGCCTGCCCGAGCTCGACGAGGTGGACTACGTGCTGATGGACAACCCGGCCGGGCCGCGCGCCTCCATCGAGGCGCTGACGTCGGCGATCATGTCTCGCGGGGTGACGCGCGCGAGCTGATCGGCGTGAGCTGACGAGCGGTGGCCGCCGCTACCAGCGGGCGACGGGCGGCAGGTCGTCGGGCCAGGCCTCGCGCGCGCGGTCCTTCCGGCCCCGGCCCCGGCCGGTCGACTGGTGCGGCGGCTCGGGCTTGTCGGGATCCGCGCCCGGCGTGCCGGGCTGCTCGAGCTGCATCGCGAGCGCACGGAGGCGGGCGTCCAGCTCCGCGTGCGCGGCGGCGGCCTCGTCGAGCCGGGCGCGCTCGTCGTCGACGTCGGCGGGGATCCGCGTGGCCTCCTCGAGCGGCAGCGCCTCCGCCTCCGCCTCGGCGAGACGGCGCGCACGGCGGCGCGAGGCGATGATGCCGAACGCGCCCACGCCGATCTGGAACATGCCGAGCCAGCCGGACGCGTCGTTGACGGGCGCGAGCACGTGCCACGCGCCGAGCGCGATCCAGCCGATGTTGACCCACATGGGCCACGCGAACCCGGATGCGGCGCGCGCGCCCTCCCTGGGCTCGTCCGTGCCGCGTCCCTCGTCGCTCATGCCGTTCCTCCGTGCCGACCCGCCAGTGACCGCGAGTGTGTCACGCGAGGTCGTGAGTCGCCTGGAGCCAGACGAACGTGCGCGGGCTGAGGACGATGCCCTTGGTGAGGCGGAGCCGCTCGTCGCGCACGAGGTCCACGGCGTGCTCCGCGAACCCGCCGAGCGTCTCCGCGGAGACCGTCGCCGGCTCGTCGCCGAGGTTCGCGAGCACGAGGACCGTGCCGTCGTCGTGCGGGCGCTGGTAGCCGAGCACGTGGGGGTCGTTCGCGTCGAAGCCGACGACGCGCGTGCCGCCGAGCGCGGGCGTGGCGCGGCGGACCGCGACGAGCCGGCGGATCCCGGCGTGGATGACGCCCGTGCTCGTGGTGCGGTCGTCGCGCTGGTCGTAGCGCTCGAACGGGTAGAGCGGGCGGTTCACCCACCTGCTGTCGTCGGCGTGCGCGGGGACGTCGTCGTAGCCGTAGTCGTTGAGCTGGCCGACCTCGTCGCCGAGCACGATCAGCGGCAGGCCGCCCGTGCTGAGCGCGATGGAGTGGGCGAGCAGGATCCGCTCGACCGCGCCCGGGTCGTCCTGCTCGAGGCCCGCGAGGGACGCCGTGGTGCCGGCGACCGCGCCGCCCGGGTGCCAGATGCCGCGCGCGTGGCTGCCGGGGAACCCGCCCACGTGGTACTCGGCGAGGAAGCGGCGGTGCTCGTCCGGGTCGATGCCGAGGGCGCGCGCGTCGTCGTCGTCGAAGGCGAAGCGGAGCGCGTCGTGGCTGCGGACGCGCGCGGTGCGGGCGGAGCCGGCGGGCACGTCGCCGCGGTGCTCGAGGGCGCGCCCGAGGAGGGCGGCGGATCGGGTGGCGAGCGCCTCCCAGACGAGCGCGGTCAGCGCCGGGTCGTCGGCGAGGCGCACGGCGTCGCCGTCGAGCAGCTCGGCGGATCCTCGGGGGTCGGCGTCGGCGGCGACGGCCAGCGCGAGCGCGGGGGAGGCGCGGCGGCCGAGGGCGGCGATGACGCGGAGGAGCGCGGCCCGGTCGGCGTCGGGGTGCTCGCCGAGGACGTCGGCGGGATCCACCCGGACCACGTCGGCCCCGACGGCGGCGAGGGCGGCGGCCTCGCGGACGGCGCCGCGGATCCGGTCGGCGAGGGGCGCGTCGGCGTCGGCGGGGGAGAGGTCGACCGCGAGCGCGAGACCGCCGTCGTGCAGGGCGTCGGCCAGGTCGCCGAGGTCGGCGGCGGATCCGAGGCCGGCCCGCACGCGCACGCCCGGCGCCAGGAGCGCTGCGGGATCGGCGTCTGCGGCGGCCGGCTCGGCGACCGGCGTGATCTGCAGGTGCGTGAGGCCGAGGTCGCGGAGGGCGGGGATCCTCGCGGCGAGGCCACGGAGGTCGTCGGCGTAGCGGTCGACGTAGCAGACGCCGCCCGTGCGGCGGTCGAGGTCGAGGCCGTCGGGGGATCCGTCGGTCGGCGTGCGGCGGGGGCGCACCTCGCAGAGGTCGTCGGCGAGCGCGTCCGCGAGCGCGTCGGCGTCGTCGCCCACGAGCGGACGGAGGTCGGCGGCGATGGCGTCCCGGTCGAACGGGGGCGCGGCGGCCGGGTCGGCGAGGGCGCGGTCCTCGTGGGTGGACGCGTCGTCCGCGCGCGCGTCGTCGCGGTCGCGTCCGCCTTCCGCGGGATCGGTCGTGAGCGCTGCGCTCCCCATGCTCGGTCCTTCCTCCGCATCCGGCGGGCACCGTCGCCCGACCCCCTGATCCTACGGGCGGGCGGCGCCTGAGACCGTCTGAACCGTTCGTGCCCTTCGGATCTCCTCGCTCGGCGGCCAGGTGCAGGCGCGTCCCGGGTGGCCGCGCGCCTCGCGGGCGCGCGCCCGCACGGGTAGGATCGGACCCGTCGCGACTGGCGTTCGGATGGGTCACCATCGGGGAGCGACTCACACGGTTGGTGGCCGTACGCCTGGGCCACGACGCATCCATTCGTCCACCGTGCTCAAGGAGTCCCATGCCCGTCGACCAGTCCTTCAACGCCCCCCTCTCCGAGGTCGACCCGGAGATCGCGGCCGTCCTCGAGCAGGAGCTCGGGCGTCAGCGCGGCACCCTCGAGATGATCGCGAGCGAGAACTTCGTGCCGCGCGCGGTGCTGCAGTCGCAGGGATCCGTGCTCACCAACAAGTACGCGGAGGGCTACCCGGGCCGCCGCTACTACGGCGGCTGCGAGTTCGTCGACGTGGCCGAGCAGCTCGCCATCGACCGCGCGAAGAGCCTCTTCGGCGCCGAGTTCGCGAACGTCCAGCCGCACTCGGGCGCCACCGCCAACGCCGCCGTCCTCGCCGCCATCGCGCAGCCCGGCGACACGATCCTCGGCCTCGAGCTCGCGCACGGCGGCCACCTCACGCACGGCATGAAGCTCAACTTCTCCGGCAAGCTCTACGACGCGGCGGCGTACGGCGTCGATCCCGACACCTTCCTCATCGACATGGACGTCGTGCGCGAGAAGGCGCTCGCGCACCGCCCGCAGGTCATCATCGCGGGCTGGTCGGCGTACCCCCGCCACCTCGACTTCGCCGCGTTCCGGTCGATCGCCGACGAGGTCGGCGCGAAGCTCTGGGTCGACATGGCGCACTTCGCGGGCCTCGTGGCCGCGGGCGTGCACCCCTCGCCCGTCCCGTACGCGGACGTCGTCTCCTCCACCGTGCACAAGACCCTCGCGGGCCCCCGGTCCGGCGTGATCCTCAGCCGCGACACCGCGCTCGCCAAGAAGCTCAACTCGGCCGTGTTCCCGGGCCAGCAGGGCGGCCCGCTCATGCACGTCATCGCGGCCAAGGCCACGGCGTTCAAGATCGCGGCCACCGAGGAGTTCGCGGACCGCCAGCGCCGCACCATCCAGGGCGCGCAGATCCTCGCCGAGCGCCTCGTCGCGGCCGACTCCACCGAGGCCGGCGTCTCGGTCCTCACGGGCGGCACGGACGTGCACCTCGTGCTCGCGGATCTGCGGAACTCGCCCATCGAGGGCAAGCAGGCGGAGGACGCGCTGCACGAGGTCGGCATCACGGTCAACCGCAACTCGGTGCCGTTCGACCCGCGCCCGCCGATGGTCACCTCCGGCGTCCGCATCGGCACGTCCGCGCTCGCGACCCGCGGCTTCGGCGAGACCGAGTTCACGGAGGTGGCGGACATCATCGCCGAGACCCTGAAGCCCGGCAGCGACCTCGCCGCCCTGCGTGCGCGCGTGCTCACGCTCACCGACGGCTTCCCGCTCTACGAGGGCCTCACCCAGTGACCGCGGTCGTGCTCGACGGCGTCGCCACCGCGTCGGCCGTCAAGTCGGAGCTCGCCGTGCGGATCCGCGCACTCCGCGAGCAGGGCCTCGTCCCCGGGCTCGGCACGCTGCTCGTAGGCGACGACCCGGGATCGCGCGCATACGTCGCGGGCAAGCACCGCGACTGCGCCGAGGTGGGGATCGAGTCCATCCGCGTCGACCTCCCGGCCGACGCCACCGAGGCCGACGTGCGCCTGGCGATCGAGCGGCTCAACTCGGATCCGGCCGTCACGGGCTACATCGTGCAGCTGCCGCTCCCGGCGGGCATCGACGAGAACGCCATGCTCGAGCTCATCGACCCGTCCAAGGACGCGGACGGTCTCCACCCCACCAACCTCGGGCGTCTCGTGCTCGGCGTGCAGGGCGAGCTGACCTCGCCGCTGCCGTGCACTCCCGCCGGCATCGTCGAGATGCTCCAGCGGTACGAGGTGCCGATCGCCGGCCAGCACGTGGTCGTCGTCGGCCGCGGGCTCACGGTCGGACGACCGCTCGGCCTGCTGCTCACGCGCAAGGGCCTCGACGCCACCGTCACGCTCACGCACTCCCGCACGCGCGACCTCGAGCAGGAGGTCCGCCGGGCGGACATCGTGGTCGCGGCCGTGGGTGTCGCGCACCTCATCAGCCCCGAGTGGGTCAAGCCGGGCGCCGCGGTGCTCGACGTCGGGATCACGCGTGTCGTGGATCCCGAGACCGGGAAGGCGCGCCTCACGGGCGACGTGGATCCGGCTGTCGCCGAGGTCGCCGGGCACCTGTCGCCGAACCCGCGCGGGGTCGGGCCGATGACCCGCGCGATGCTGCTCGCCAACGTGGTGCAGGCCGCCGAACGCGACGCGCGCCTGGCCGCCGAGCTCCGCGGCTGACGGCGCTCGCCGCGACCGCGCTCGACTCGAGCGTGCGGCGGTGATGCAGGAGGGGACGGCCGGTCAGGCCGTCCCCTCCTCGCGTGCGGGCCCCGTCGCCTCGACGCGCTCGGCGCCCAGGAGCACGGCCGGCGTGGGGATCGCGCCCGCGTGCAACCGGGCGTTCTCCACGTAGTGGTCGGCGTTCGCCCGGAGCCCCGCGACCTCCTCGTCGGTGAGCTCGCGCCGCACCTTGCCGGGCACGCCGGCGACGAGCGAGCGCGGCGGGATCACCTGACCCTCGAGCACGACGGTGCCGCCGGCGAGGAGCGACTCCCGGCCGACGACGGCGCCGTTCATCACCGTGGCGGACATGCCCACGATGCAGTCGTCCTCGATCGTGCAGCCGTGCAGCACCGCGTTGTGGCCGACGCTCACGCCCGTGCCGACCGTGAGCGGGAAGCCCGCGTCGACGTGGCAGCTGACGTTGTCCTGGAGGTTGGAGCGCGCGCCGATCCGGATGTCCGCCGCCTCCGCGCGCAGCACGGCGTTGAACCACACGCTGGATCCCGCGGCGAGCGTCACGCGCCCGACGACGCGCGCGCCCGCCGCCACGAGGACGTCGGGCGCGATGTCGGGCGCGGGCGATCCGGGGAGCGCGCGGACGGTGGCCTGGGGATCGACGGTCATGCCGCCAGGGTAGGCCGCGCGGTCAGGCGGACGGGCGCATCCGCGTGCCGCAGAGCCTAGGGGGGGCCTGCCCCTACTGCTCCGCCTTCGCCCCGTCCGACGGCGTGACCGTGAAGACGGTCGGCCCCGTGTAGCCGTGCTCCGCGAACGCGCCGTCGATGGCGACCTGCAGGCGCGACAGCGAGTCGACGTCGATGAGCGCGATGGCGGATCCGCCGAAGCCCCCGCCCGTCATGCGCGCGCCGATCGCGCCCTCGTTCTGCGCGACCTCGACCGCGAGGTCGAGCTCCGGGACGCTGATCTCGAAGTCGTCGCGCATGGACCGGTGGCTCGCGTCGAGCAGCTCGCCGATGGCGCGCGGGCCCTCCTCGCGCAGCGCGCGCACGGTGTCGAGCACGCGCTGGTTCTCGGTGACGATGTGGCGCACGCGGCGGAACGTCTCGTCGTCGAGCACCTCGCGGGCGCGGACCAGGTCGTCGACCGCGAGGTCGCGCAGCGACGCGACGCCCATCAGGCGCGCGCCCTGCTCGCACGACTCGCGGCGCGCGCGGTAGCCGCCGTCGGCGTGCGCGTGGGCGACGTGGGTGTCGATCACGGCGATGGTGAGGCCGGCCGCCTCGAGCCCGAGCGGGATGACCTCGGCGTCGAGCGAGCGGCAGTCCAGGAACACGCCCGCGTCCTGCTGGCCGAGGAGGCTCGCGGACTGGTCCATGATCCCGGTCGGCGCGCCCACGATCTCGTTCTCGGCGAGCTGCCCCACCGCCGCGAGGGTCGGCCGGTCGAGGCCCAGGCGCCAGATGTCGTCGAGCGCGAGCGCGATGGATCCCTCGAGCGCGGCCGACGACGACAGCCCCGCGCCCACGGGCACGTCGCTGTCGATGAACACGTCGAAGCCGGGGACGGCCGCGAGGTCGGCCCCGCGCTGGCCGAGCGCCCAGGCGACGCCGAGCGGGTAGGCCTGCCAGCCGTCGATGCGCTCGCCGGTGAGGTCGGCGAGGCGCGCCTCCACGACCTCGTCGGAGAAGGAGCTGGCGAGGCGGATCCGGTCGTCGTCCCGCGGCGCGAGCGCGATGACCGTGCGGCGGTCGATCGCGAACGGGAACACGAAGCCCTCGTTGTAGTCGGTGTGCTCGCCGATGAGGTTCACTCGCCCGGGCGAGGACCACACGCCGTGCGGCTCGCGCTCGAAGCGGGCGCGGAATCCCTCGCGCACGTCGTCTCGGATGTCGGTCATGCGTCCTCCACTGCCTTCCGGATCATCTCGGCCGCCTTCTCCGGCGGCACGTCGCCGATCCAGGCGCCCATGGCCGCCTCGGATCCGGCAAGGAACTTGAGCTTGTCGGCCGCGCGGCGCGGCGACGTGATCTGCAGCATCAGCCGGATCTCGTCGCGGTGCGCGTCCACCGGCGCCTGGTGCCAGGCGGAGATGTACGGCGTCGGGGTGTCGTAGAGCCGGTCCATCCCCTGGAGCAGCTCCAGGTACATCGTCGCGAGCTCGTCGCGCTCGGCCTCCGTCGTCTCGGCGAGGTCGGGCACGTGGCGGTGGGGCAGCAGGTGGATCTCCACGGGCCAGCGCGCCGCGAACGGCACGAACGCCGTGAAGTGCTCGCCGCGCAGCACGACGCGCTCGGACGCCTGCTCTGTCTCGAGGATCCGCTGGAACAGCCCCGGCCCGAACCGCTCGATCGACTCGACGAGCCGGCGCGTGCGCGGCGTGATGTAGGGGTACGAGTAGATCTGCCCGTGCGGATGGTGCAGCGTCACGCCGATGGCCTCGCCGCGGTTCTCGAACGGGAACACCTGGCGGATGCCGGGCATCGCCGAGAGGGCGCGGGTGCGCTCGGCCCACGCCTCCACGACGGTGCGGGCGCGCGACGGCGTGAGGCCGCTGAACGAGCCGGTGTGCGCGGGGCTGAAGCAGACGACCTCGCAGCGGCCGACCGAGGTGCGGGTGCGCTCCAGGCCGATCGCGGTGAGGTCGTCGTCGTCGACGGGCGCGTCCACCCCCGCGGTGTCGGCGAGCGCGGGCCCGAAGGACGGCGACTTGTTCTCGAAGACCGCGACGTCGTACATGCTCGGGATCTCGGACGGGTTGCTCGGGGTCGCCGGGGCGAGGGGATCCAGCTCGGCCGGCGGCAGGTGCGCGCGGTTCTGGCGCGCGGCCGCGATGGAGACCCACTCGCCCGTGAGCACGTCCTGCCGCATCGTCGCGGTGGGCGGGCGGGGTGCGGCGGGCCGGGCGTCGGCGGCGCGCTCGGGCGGGAGGGTCGTGTCGGCGTCGTCGAAGTAGACGAGCTCGCGGCCGTCGGACAGCAGCGTGCGGCGCTGCGTGATCCCGGACGGCGACGTCGTGACGGTCTGGTCGGCATGCATGATCCCTCGATCCTACGGGCTCGCGGGCGTCGGATCTGCGCTCGCGAAACCCTCGGCTTGCGTTCTTGCAAGCGGTGGGCGAGGCTCGCGGCATGGCCGACGACACCGCATCCGTCCCCGCGGCGACCCGCCGGTCGCGCATCCTCGAGCGGCTCGCCGACCGCGGCTTCGCGACGGTCGCCGAGCTCGCGGCCGACGCGGGCGTCTCCGCCGTCACCATCCGCGCCGACCTCGACGCGCTGGCTGACTCCGCCGCCGTCCAGCGCGTGCACGGCGGCGCCGTCCTCCGCTCCGGCCTCGGCGCGCGCGAGCAGAGCCTCGAGGTGACGCTCGAGTCGGCCGCCGACGCCAAGCGCGCCATCGGCCGCGCCGCCGCCGACCTCGTGGAGAGCGGCCAGAGCGTGCTGCTCGACGTCGGCAGCACGACCCTCCAGGTGGCCCGCGCGCTCGTGGCGCGCGAGGACCTCGTCGACGTCACGGTCATCACGAACGGGCTGACCCTGGCACTGGAGCTCGAGCGGGCGATGCCGCGCTTCACCGTGGTCGTCACCGGCGGCACGCTC
This sequence comes from Clavibacter michiganensis, assembly GCF_021216655.1. Lineage (NCBI taxonomy): Bacteria > Bacillati > Actinomycetota > Actinomycetes > Micrococcales > Microbacteriaceae > Clavibacter > Clavibacter michiganensis. The sequence goes on along the minus strand of NZ_CP080437.1, from coordinate 1,823,071 downwards.
CGGGCGCTGCAGCACAGCCTCGTGGATCCGCTCGCCACCGTCGTGCTCGACCGCCTCCACCCCGACGTCGCGTTCATCGGCTGCAACGGGATCGACGTCGACCGCGGCGTCACCAACGTCAACCTGCCCGAGGCCGAGGTGAAGCGCCGGATGGTCGCCGCGAGCGCGCGCACCGTGGTCGTCGCCGACGGGGCCAAGCTCGGGCGCACGCACCTCGGGTCCGTCGCGCCGCTCGACCTCGTCGACACGCTGCTCACGGACGCCGACGCCGACCCGCACGAGGTCCGCCGGCTGCGCGACGCCGGCCTGCGCGTCGTCGCCGCGGCGGGCCGGCCGTCCGCGGCCGCGCGGCCGTAACGTGGATCCCATGAGACCCGTCACCGGAGAGCAGCACCACCTCGTCCACGCCGGCCCGTCGGGCGAGCTCCGCGCCACCGTCGTGCAGCTCGCCGCCGCGATCCGCGGCCTCACCCTCGACGGCGTCGACCTCGTCGAGCCCTACGGCGACGTCGTCGTCGCCCCCATGGGCGCCGGCATGGTCCTCGTGCCGTGGCCGAACCGGATCCGCGGCGCCCGCTACGACCTCGACGGGAAGGCCCAGGCGCTCGACGTCTCCGAGCCGTCGCTCGGCAACGCGTCGCACGGGCTCCTCCGCAACACGGGCTACGCGGCGTCCGACCGCGGCGACGACCGCGTGACCCTCTCCGCCACCGTCTTCCCGCAGCACGGCTACCCGTTCCTCCTCGACACCTCCGTCACCTACCGGCTCACGGACGACGGGCTCGTCGTCACGCACCGGATCCGCAACGACTCCGCAGCAGCTGCCCCCGTCGCGGTCGGCGCGCACCCGTACCTCGCGATCGGCGGCGTCCCCTCCGCGGAGCTCACGCTCACGGTCCGCGCCGACACGTGGTCCGAGGTCGACGACGCGCTGATCCCCGTCGCCGACCACCCGGTCGACGGCGCCGCCGAGGACCTCCGCACCGGACGCGTCGTCGGCGACCTCGACCTCAACACCGGCTACGGCGACGTCCACGTGGAGGACGGCACGAGCCGCCACGGCCTCACCGCGCCCGACGGCCGCGGCGTCGAGCTCTGGGCCGACGCGTCCTTCGGCTTCCTGCAGGTCTACACGCCGCGCGAGTTCCCGACCCACGGGCGCCAGGCCGTCGCGATCGAGCCGATGACCGCGCCCGCTGACGCCTTCAACTCCGGCGTCGGCGTGCGCCGCCTCGCGCCCGGCGAGGAGTGGATCCTCAGCTGGGGGATCCGCGCGACGGGCTTCTAGCCCTCGTCCTCCTGCGCCCACTGCAGCGCGACCCGCTGCGTGTAGAGCTCCAGCGCGATCCGGTTCTCCTCGGGCTCGCGCAGCCCGTCGATGTAGGCGAGCAGCCGTCCGACGACGCCCGAGAGGTACTGCACTCCGCGGTCGTCGTGCTCCTCGAGCGCGGACTTCAGCAGGTCGTAGCGCTCGCTCGTCTCCTCGGCGGTCAGCATCGCGATCACGAGTTCGTCGGCCTGCATGCTCATGCGCCCAGCATCGCATCGGCTCCGCCGTGGCCGTCGCGCGGCAGGCGACGGGATCCCCATGCGCACGCGGATCCGGGCCCCGTGGAGACGGCGATCGCGCCTCCCCGAACTGGGGGTACGCTCCGGGCGGCAGCAGGCCGCACCCTTGCCCTATCCAGCGTGGGGCGTCCGGTGCTCGGGGGAGCGGATCGACGCGACCCGACCGCGCCCGTCAGCACGGCCCACCCGGAAGGCTCCCCCTGTGTCCCAGTCACGCGCGCACGCGCACGCGCCCACCACCGACCCACCTGCCCAGGCTCTCGCCCAGGACGCGCCGGCGCCCGCCGAGAGGCCGCCGCTCCTCGGCCGCCGCGCCGTCTTCCTCGCCGCCGTCGGCGCGACAGCAGGTGCGGCATCCGTCGCCGTGCCCGCCGCGGCGCCGGCCGCCTCGGCCGCCGCCGTCGTGGGCGACCAGTCGCGCGTCTACTACCCGGAGCAGTTCGGCTTCGTGCCGTCGGCCGCCGATCACACCAAGGCCATGGCCGCGTTCTTCGCGGCGCTGCAGAAGACCGGCGGCCGGGGGATCCTGCCGCCGTGCGAGATCCGCGTCACGTCGACCGGGATCGACTACTCGGGCTCCGCGTGGCCGAAGCAGCCCCTCTCGGGCGCGCCGTACGGGTACCCGGCCATCTCGATCGAGGGCTACGGGCGGCGCGTCACGACCATCCGGCAGATCGCAGGATCCACGGGCGACGTCTTCAAGGTGCAGGGCAAGACCGGCGCCGACGCCGGTCCCGCGGCGAACAACAAGGCCACGGTCTCGCTCACCGGCTTCAGCATCACCGGAACGCGCACGGGCCGCCACGGGCTGTACCTGCGCTCGCTGCTGCACTGCCGGATCACCGACATCGAGCTGAACTCCACCGGCGGCGCCGGGGTCTTCTTCGCGCGCGCGGCCTTCACCGCGGCCAGCGACGAGTACTCCTACGCGAACGTCATCGAGGGCCTGCGCGTCATCACCGCGGGCACCTGGGGCGTGGACTGCGACGGGGTCAACGCCATCGACATCGTGATGCGCGACACCGAGATCGTGAACTGCGCGGCGGGCGGGATCCGCATCGCCCCCACCAACGCGCGCTTCGAGAACACGCGCGTCATCGGCTGCGGCGCCGGCAACAAGGCGGCCCGCGGCTTCCTCGCGATCCCCACGAGCAACGCGTCGTCCATGGTCTCCGAGCTCGGCATCAACGGCATGCGCCTCGAGGGCAACTCGGGTGCGGGCGGATATCAGCTGGAGATCGGGGCGGGCGTCGGCGCCACCGTCGTCGGCTACAACATCGTGACCGGCGGCGACCTCGGCGCCCACGGCATCGGCGTGGGCATCGTCGACCAGGGCGGGCGGCTCGCCCAGGACACGTTCGTCGGCCGCGGCACCATGTTCATGACCCCGAGCAAGTACCCGTCGCAGCGCGTCGTCGTGGTGGGCGCGTTCGCGCGCGACACCCGCGTCGAGCGCCCGTCCCTCCCCAACAACCCCGACACGCCCTTCGCCTCGATCGTCACGGACCGCGGCGTCCGCAGCGTCGACGGCTTCGGCCGCCCGCTCACCGATCCGGGGACGGGCTCGGCGCCGGCGGCCTGACGGTCGGGCGCGGCGTCAGCCGGCGAGCGACGTGAGCGACATCTGCATCCCGGCCGCGATGACCTCGTGCCCGGTGGCGCTGGGGTGCCACTCGTCCTCCGTGCGGAGGTCGGGACGGTCGACGGGCAGCCAGGTCTCCGGACCCGTGGCGTCGATCACGTGGGCCTTCCCGAGCGCGGGTCCCGTGTACGCGGACGCGAGCTTCTCGTAGCTCTGCACGCCCGTCATCGGCGTGATGATCACGGTCTGGGCGTCGGGCCAGCGCTCGGCGATGTCGGCGAGGATCCGGGTCACGCCGCTGCGCACCGCGGACTCGCCCGGCTTGATGTCGTTGACGCTGCCCTGGAGGACCACGAGGTCCGGCGTGAAGTCGTCGCCCATCGCGGCCAGGCGATCCGGGTACGCCGGCTGGTCGGACGTGGCGGCGAACCCGGTGCCGGCCGCCGCGTTCAGGCGCACGTCGGTCCAGCCCTCGAGGTCGGCGAGGAGCGCGGGGTAGGCGGGTCGCCCCGACGTCTCGATGCCGTGGCCGAGGATGAAGGAGTCGCCGAACATGAGGACCGCGGGATCCTCGGGGAGCTCCAGCGGCGCCACGGGTGCGATCGTGTTGCCGGGCCCGGAGACGAAGCCGGACTCCGCGACGGCGCCCGCGTTCTCGACGGGTTCCGCGCCGCTGCCGACCGCGGCGATCACCAGGCCGACGGAGCAGGCCGCGGCCACCGCACCCGCCGACCAGCCGGTGATCCGCCACGCCGATCGCGACCGCACGCGCTCCCCGGATCCGTATTTCCCCACCCGTGAACCCTAAGCGCGCCGCCCTCTCGACGGGGGCCGCGCGGGCCCCCCGTTCGGGTCCGTCCTGCGCGGGCGATCAGTCCTCGAGCGCGGCGATGACGGCGGGCAGCTGCTCCCGTGCGGCCTTCGCCATGAGATCGGATTCGGCGGCGTTGGCATGGCGTCGATCGCCCGTGAGCCCGTCCGCCCACGACCCGTCCGTGTCCGCGACCGCCGAGTAGACGTCGAGCAGCGGGATGCCCTCGGCTGTCGCGGCGTCGCGGATCGCCGTGTTGAGCGCCACGACCGCTGCCGGCACCTCGTCGGACGGCGGCACCAGGGCGGCGACGGGCTCGGCACCGCGGTCGCGGACTCCCTGCCACAGGTCGGCGATCCCGTCGGCGGCCTGCGCGGGCGTGCGGCCGGAGAGGAGGTCGTTCGTGCCGACCTGCACCACCACCGCGCCGCCGGTCGCGGTCGCCTGGTCGAGCAGCGGCACCAGCGACGTCGACGCCGCCCCGGGCTGCGATGCCGTCGTCCCGAGGTAGATGCCGGGGAACGTGCCGGTCGCGACCGTCTGGCGCCACCACGAACCCGTGTTGTAGGCGTGGGAGTCGCTCAGCACCGACATGCGCAGCGGGTCGCCGTCCGCATCCGTCGTCGCGGGCGTCTCCGGGAGGGCGGCCACCTGGCCCGCGCTGGCCGGCCGATCCATCCGCGCCTCGTCGAGGGCGAGCGACGACAGCGCGAACGTCGCCACCGCCGTCACGCCGACCCCGGCCAGTGCCCATGTCCTGCTCGACCAGCGGCGTCGCGTCTTCTTCACGGATCGACGACATCCAATGGTGAGGGAGCAAAGCGTTCGTGGACGTTCCGCGGATGCACGACGAAGCGGGGCACTGGGATCACCACTGATCCGCCTGCCGTCGCCGCCCTCCGACACGAGCCGGACACATCGACCCGATACGGTGCCGAGCATGTCTGGGGGAGACGGAACGACGATCACCGCTGCGCGCGCGGACTGGGTGGATGCGGCCAGGGCGATGGCCATCCTGCTGGTGGCGCTCTTCCATGCGGGCCTCCTGCTGATGCAGGAGGACCTCGCCTCACCTGTCTGGGCGACCATCAACAGCGCGTTCGTCACCTTCCGGATGCCGATCTTCTTCCTCGCGTCGGGGCTCCTCGCGGGATCCGCCGTGCGCCGCTCCTGGCCGGAGCTCTGGAACTCCCGCATCGCGATCCTCGTGTGGGCGCTCGCGATCTGGTCGGTGCTGCGATTCCTCTACTTCTCTGTGGTGCCGCTCGACTCGCGTCCGCACGAGGGCGACCCGCGGGCGCTGCTGCTCGCGTTCGTGTTCCCGGCGACGGGCCTCTGGTTCCTGCACGCGCTCGCCGTGTTCCTCGTCGTGGCCAAGATGGCGTACGGGCGGGTGCCGCCGTGGATCCAGCTGGGCGTCGCCGCCGTCCTCTCCGCCCTCTTCCTCAGCGTGCTGCGCATCGGCAGCCTCAGCTGGGACGGCATGGCGAAGTACCTCGTCTTCTTCCTCATCGGGCTGCACGCCAAGGACCTGGTGTTCCGCGTCGCGTCCCGGCCGCGGCCCATCGCGGCCGCGGCCGCCCTGGTCGCGTTCGGCGCGGCGGGGGTCGCCGTCGAGCTGACCGGCATCAGCGGTGTCCCCGGCGTGCTGCTCGTCGTCTCGTGCCTCGCGATGGCGGTCGGCGTGCTCTGGGCGGCCCTGCTCGCGCGCACGCGGCTCGTGCGACCGCTGCGCTTCCTCGGCCGGAACACGCTGCCGATCTACGTGGCGCACGTCCTCGTGATCGCCGCGGCCTGCGCCGTGCTCGACGCCGTGGGCTTCGAGGCGTCCGGCGCCGTGCCGTACCTGCTGCCCCTGGTGGTCAGCGTCGTCGCGATCGCGGCGTCCCTTGCCCTGCACGCGGTGGCGATGCGCACGCCGCTCCGGTTCCTCTACCGCACGCCGCCGTTCCTCGTGCTGGACCGGGGCGGTCGGGGCTGATCCCGCAGGGCGCCGACGTGCCGGACGTCCGTTGATCCGTGCCGGTGGGCCCCGTCGGGCTCGAACCGACGACCCAGGGATTAAAAGTCCCTTGCTCTACCAACTGAGCTAGAGGCCCGCGCCCCCGATGCTACGGGATGGGCGGTGGCCGCCTCGGAAGCGGGGTGACGTCGCGCGAGGCCGTCCGGGAGGATCCGTCCGGCGTACGCTTGCCGGGATGTCCGGCGAATACCACAAGCCCACCAAGTTCTCCGGGGCCAAGTTCGAGAGCATGCTCGGCGGCGACGACCCCGCCACGATCAGCCGCGTCGCCCACGAGACCGCGTCGGCCCTGCTGGCGCGCGTGCGGGCGGATCCGGACCCGGCGGTCGTCGAGCGCCTCATCGCGTACACCGACGAGCACGGCATCGACGCGGTCGCCGAGCTGTGGTCACGCGCCAGCCCGCGCAGCCTGCCGGGCGCCCTCTGGCGGCTCTACCTCATGCGCGCGCTCATCCGGCAGGATCCCGACGGCATCAGCCTCCTCTACCAGCGCGGCGCCGAGGTGGCCACGACCATCGACCCGGTCGTCGCCGGCGCCACCGCTCCGACCGGTCCGGCGGAGATCGTCGAGCTCGCCGACAGCATCCTCCGCGGCCTCTTCATGGGCGACTTCGCGGTGGCCCTCGACCGCGCGGGCGCGTTCAGCCGGCTGGCCGCCCTCGGCGCGACGAGCGTCGCGGACGACCTCGACGCGACGGCGTCGCCGGAGCGCGCGGGGGATCTCACCACGCGCGCCCTGCAACTCTCGCAGATGGCCGCCGACCTCGTGCAGTGCGCCCGGCTCTGGCGGAGCGAGCGGCTCGACTGACCCGTCGCGGCCGCGGATCCGCCCGTTCGCTGTGAGCGCGACCCCCGGGACGACAGCCCGCGCCGACTCGGTTACAGTGGTTCCTGGTCGGGCCGCAGTACTCCCGGGTACCAATATTCGCCGCTCCGAGCGGCCTCGCGCCGAGAGGCGTCCTGCGGCCCGGCTCCTCATCTCCCTTCCCCTCCTCCGCTGAGGGACGGCCCCCGCGCGAGCGGCCGAGATCCCCGCGTCCGCACCGCCGGATCCCCACGGCCTGTGACCAATCCGTGACGCGACTCGCGCCGAAGAGTCATCGTGAGGCGCTCACCCGCCTCGCATCCGTCACCCGCGAGGGTGCGACCCGCATCGGTCGGGTCCTGCCCGCGTGGCAGGCCGCCCGGCCATCCCAGATGTCCCGCACCGCGGGATCCCGGCTGGTGCGGGGCACCGCATGCCCGCGGATCGGCTCCCCACCATCCGCACCACGACCGGAAAGCACCACATGACCTCCCCGCAGCACCACCCAGGCCAGGCGGGCCCCGCCCTGCCTGCATGCGGTTCGCTCGCGGGTCTGAGATGCTGGGGCTCGTGCCTTCATCGATCGAGCGTCCCGACCTACCCGGGCCGGCGGACCCCGAGTCGAAGGAGTCGCTCCTCGGCCGCGTCGCCCAGGGCGACCGGCGTGCGTTCTCGGAGCTCTACGACCAGCTCGCTCCTCGCGTCCTCGGACTCGTCCGCCGACTCCTCGTCGACCACGCGCAGTCGGAGGAGGTCACGCAGGAGATCTTCCTGGAGATCTGGCAGTCCGCTTCCCGCTTCGACCCCGCCAAGGGCGCAGCGACCACGTGGGTCCTCACCATGGCCCACCGCCGCGCGGTCGACCGCGTGCGTGCCTCCCAGTCCAGCCGCGATCGCGATGTCCGCATCGGCATCCGCGACCACGAGAACGGCTACGACCAGGTCTCCGAGACCGTCGAGATCAGCATCGAGCACGAGAGGGTGAAGAAGGCCATGACGAAGCTCACCGAGATCCAGCGCCAGGCCGTCTCCCTCGCGTACTACGGCGGCTACAGCCACAGCGAGGTCGCGTCGATGCTCGACGTGCCCATCGGCACCGTGAAGACACGTCTGCGCGACGGCATGATCCGCCTGCGCGACGAGATGGGGGTCGCATCATGACCACCGACGACGACATCCGCACGCTCACCGCGGCGTACGCGCTCGGCGCGGTCGACGCCGAGGAGGCCGCCGAGTTCGAGGCCCTCCTCGAGCGCGACCCCGTCCTGCGCGCCGAGGTCGAGGAGCTGCGGGCGACCGCGGCCGACCTGGCCTGGACCGCCGAGCCGGTGGATCCCTCGCCTCGCCTCAAGGTCGACATCATGGCCATGCTCGACGCCACCCCGCAGCTGCCGCCGCTCGTCGCGCCGAGCGCGGCGACGGACGACGACCGCAGCCCCGCGCCCGTCACCGAGCTGCGTTCCGCCACCTCCGGAGGAGCCGTCACCGGTGCTCCCGCGACGTCCTCCTCCCCGTCGCGCGAGCGCCTCGGATCCGCATCCGCCCGGGCCTCCGAGCGCTGGTTCCGCAAGCCGGGCGCCCTCATCGGCGTCGCCGCGGCAGCCGTCGTGCTCGTCGTGGGCGGCGTGGTCGTCGGCACGAACATGGGCGGTCCCGGCACCTCGCAGGCGCCGGTCGCCTCCGCCTACGAGCAGGTCACCACGGCGTCCGACGTCGTCATCGACAAGCGCGACGTCGTCGGCGGCGGCACGGCCACGGTCTACTTCTCCGCATCAGAGGCCAAGACGGCCGTCGTCCTGAACGACGCGTCGCCGCTGCCCGAGGGCCGCGTGCTCCAGATGTGGTACGTCGGCGCATCCGGTGCCGTCTCCGCCGGCGTCATGCCGGCCGCGGACGGGGCGGGTCACGCCGTGCTCGACGGCAGCTACACCCCCGGCGACACCGTGGCCATCACGGTCGAGCCCGAGGGCGGATCCGAGCAGCCCACCACCGAGCCCATCGTGGCGGTCACCAGCACCTGATCGGCGCTGCACAGCCCGTGCAGAGGCAAGGCCCCCGCATCCTGGGGATGCGGGGGCCTTTCGTCGTCCGAGGAGTCGGGATCAGCCGAAGCGGCCGCTCACGTAGTCTTCGGTGGCCTGCACGCTGGGCTTGGAGAACATCGTGGTGGTGTCGTCGTACTCGATGAGCTTGCCGGGCTTGCCGGTGCCGGCGATGTTGAAGAAGGCCGTGCGGTCGGAGACGCGGCTGGCCTGCTGCATGTTGTGGGTCACGATGACGATCGTGTACTGCGCCTTGAGCTCCTCGATGAGGTCCTCGATGGCGAGCGTGGAGATCGGGTCGAGGGCGGAGCACGGCTCGTCCATCAGCACCACGTCGGGCTGCACCGCGATGGCGCGCGCGATGCAGAGGCGCTGCTGCTGGCCACCCGAGAGGCCGGATCCGGGGAGGGCCAGGCGGTCCTTCACCTCGTTCCAGAGGTTGGCGCCCTGCAGGGACTGCTCGACGAGCGCGTCCGCGTCCGACTTGGAGATCTTGCGGTTGTTGAGCTTGACGCCCGCGAGCACGTTGTCGCGGATCGACATGGTGGGGAACGGGTTCGGCCGCTGGAAGACCATGCCGACCTGGCGGCGCACGAGCACCGGGTCGACGCCGGGGCCGTAGAGGTCGTTGCCGTCGACCAGCACCTCGCCCTCCACGTACGCGCCGGGGATCACCTCGTGCATGCGGTTGAGCGTGCGGAGGAAGGTCGACTTGCCGCAGCCGGACGGGCCGATGAACGCGGTGACGGTGCGCGGCTCGATCCGCAGGTTGACGTCCTCGACCGCCTTGAACTTGCCGTAGTAGACGTTCAGGTCGTTGACTTCGATGCTCTTGGACAAAGGTGTTCCTACCGATCGGGTGAGTGGGCCGGGGGAGCGGGCGCTAGCGGCCGAGCTTGGGGGCGAAGATGCGGGCGATGAGGCGGGCGATGACGTTCAGCACCATGACGATGAGGATCAGCACGAGCGCGCCGGTCCACGCGCGGTCCACGTAGGCGAACGCGTCGCTGCCCTGGTCGGCGTACTGCCGGAACACGAACACCGGCAGGGTCATCATCTGGTCCTTGAAGGGGTTGTAGTTCATGCTCTGCGTGAACCCGGCGACGATGAGGAGCGGTGCGGTCTCGCCGATGACGCGGGCGATCGCGAGCATCACGCCCGTGACGATGCCGGCGAGCGACGTGGGCAGCACGATCTTCACGATCGTCAGCCACTTCGGCACGCCGAGCGCGTAGGACGCCTCGCGGAGCTCGTTCGGCACCAGCTTGAGCATCTCCTCGGCGCTGCGCACGACCACGGGGATCATCAGCACCGAGAGCGCCAGCGCGCCGCCGAAGCCCAGGCGGACGCCCGGACCGAGGAATATCACGAGCAGCGCGTATGCGAAGAGGCCCGCGACGATCGACGGGATGCCCGTCATGACGTCGACGAAGAACGTGATGGCACGGGCCAGGCGGCCGCGGCCGTACTCGACGAGGTAGATGGCCGCCATCAGGCCTACGGGGATGGAGATCACCGCGGCGATGGCCGTGACGATCAGCGTGCCGATGATGGCGTGGAGACCGCCACCGCCCTCGCCCACCACGTTGCGGAGGCTCGAGGTGAAGAACAGCGGGTCGAAGCGGTTGGAGCCGTTGGTGACCGCCGTGAACACGAGCGAGATGAGCGGGATGAGCGCGAGCACGAACGCGACCGTGACGAGGATCGTGATGACCCGGTCCTTCGCCTTCCGCTCGCCCTCCACGGCGAGGGAGAAGCAGAACAGCGCGACGCCGAACAGGATCGTGCCGAAGACCGCGGTGCCGACGATGTTGAAGCTGTCCGCGGCGCCTGAGAGCTCGAGCACCAGGAACACGGCCGCCATGACGAGCCAGGACACGACGAAGATCGCCGGGGCCGTGAACCGGTGCAGCTTGCCGGCGGTGAGGGAGTTGGGGAGGGTGCTCGCCACGGGACGCGTGCGGGAGGGTGCGGTCGTCGCCATTAGTTCGCTCCGGAGAAGGCCTTGCGGCGGCTGATGATGTAGCGGGCCAGCATGTTCACGGCCAGCGTGATGACGAAGAGCATGAGGCCGGATGCGATGAGCTCGTTGATCTTGAGGCCGTACGCCTCGGGGAAGCTCAGCGCGATGTTCGCGGCGATGGTGTTCGAGTTCGTGGACTGGAACCACGCGAAGTTCACGACCGCGGCGGGGGAGAGGACGATCGCGACCGCCATCGTCTCGCCGAGGGCGCGGCCGAGGCCGAGCATGGAGGCAGAGATGATGCCGGGGCGGCCGAACGGCAGGACGGCGGTCTGGATCATCTCCCAGCGGGTCGCGCCGAGGGCCAGCGCCGCCTCCTCGTGCAGCTTCGGGGTCTGCAGGAAGACCTCGCGGCAGAGCGCGGTCACGATCGGCAGGATCATGACGGCGAGGACCACCGCGACCGTGAAGATCGTGCGGCCGGTGCCCGAGACGGGGCCGGCGAAGAGCGGGAACCAGCCGAACGTGTCGGTGAGGAACTCGTAGAACGGCTGCAGGAACTTCGCCAGCACCGCGATGCCCCAGAGGCCGAACACCACGGAGGGGACGGCCGCGAGCAGGTCGATGATGTAGCCGAGGCCCTGCGCGAGGCGGCGGGGCGCGTAGTGCGAGATGAAGAGCGCGATGCCGATGGCGACGGGGACGGCCATGAGCATGGCGAGCGCCGCGGCGTAGACGGTGCCGAACATGAGCGGCCCGACGTAGGCCCAGAAGCCGCTGCCGCCGGAGACCTCGGCAGGAGGCGCGGTGAGGGCGGGGATGCTCTGCACGATGAGGAACAGCGCGACGGCCGCGAGGATCACGAGGATCAGCGTGCCGGACCCCCGGGAGAGGCCGGAGAAGACGCGGTCGCCCACGCGGGCCTTGGGCTTCGCGTCCTGGGAGCTGCGGGGAGCTGCGGTGGCGGCGGCGACGTCGCGCGGCCGATCGGACTCGGGAGCCTCGGGAGGCTGCGGGGCGGCGGTCGTCATGGGTCGGGATCCCTTGGGTCGAGACGGTGGGGCTGGGGGCGGCGTGGCCGCCCGTGGGAGCGCCCCCTGACCCGCGCGGGCGCGGATCAGGGGGCGGACAGCTGGTGCTACTTGATCGACTCGACCGCGGTCTTGACCTGAGCGGAGACCGTGTCGGAGAGCGGCGCGGCGCCGGCCTTCTCGGCGGCGAGCTGCTGGCCCTCGCTGCTGGTCACGTAGCCGAGGTAGGCCTTGACGAGCTCGCCGACGGCCGGGTCCTTGTACTCCTGGCAGGCGATGAGGTAGCTGACGAGGACGATCGGGTAGACACCCGACTCGGTGGTGGAGTAGTCGATGTCGAAGACGACGTCGTTCGCCTCGCGGCCCTCGGCCTCGGGCGAGGCCTCGACGACGGCGGCTGCGGCCTCCGGCGAGTAGCCGACGAACTCGTCGCCGACCTTGATCTTCGCGACGCCGAGGGTGCCGGCCTTGGACGCGTCGGCGTAGCCGATGATGTTGCTGCCGCCCTTGACGGCGTCGACCACGCCGGTCGTGCCCTGGGCCGCCTCGCCGCCCTGGTAGGGCCAGACGCCCTTGGGCTCCGCGTCCCAGACCGTCTTGGCCGTGGTGTTGAGGTACTTCGCGAAGTTCTCGGTGGTGCCCGAGTCGTCCGAGCGGTGCACGGCGGTGATGCCCGCGTCGGGCAGCGTGGCGTCGGGGTTGAGCGCGACGATGGCCGGGTCGTTCCACTTCGTGATGGTGCCCTTGAAGATGCCGGCCGTGGTGGCGGCGTCGAGGTGCAGCTCCTTCACGCCGTCGACCTGGAAGATCAGCGCGATGGGGGAGATGTAGGCGGGGAGGTCGATCGGCTTGACGCCGTCGGCGCACTGGCCGAACGTGCCCGTGAGCTCGTCGGTCTTGAGCGCGCGGTCGGAGCCGGCGAAGGCGGCGTTCTGACCGCCGGCCATGAACGCCTCGCGCCCGGCGCCGGAACCCTCGCCGGCGTAGGTGACGGTGACGTCGGGGTTCGCGATCTGGAACGCGGCGTTCCAGGCCTCCTGGGCTGCGCCCTGGGAGGTGGCACCGATGCCGTTCAGCGTGCCGGACAGGGTGGACGCCGAGGCGTCGCCCCCCTCGGCGGGCGCCTCGTTGGAGGCGCAGGAGGAGAGTGCGAGGGCGGTGACGGCGGCGAGCGCTGCTGCGCTGCCGAGACGCGAGATCTTCACGTGATGGAGCCTTCCGGGTATTTCTTGCTGTGAGGAGGCAGGTGCATGCCCCTCGACGAAGCTATGTCGGGCTCTTGACCGGTTCGGCCGATATCGGTGAACGGGAGGTGAACAGACCGCGTGGATCGGCACGGGCTCGGGCGTACGGGCGCACAGTTGTCGGTCGGGCGGAATCGGGCTTCGAGACGCCCGGGCGCCGTCAGACGGACGGCCCGTACGTCTCCACCGCGAGGATCCCCGCCTCCGGGTCCGACGCCGACAGGTGCACCACCGAGAACTCGGCGGGTGACAGCATCCCCGCCCGCGGCATGCGGCTGGCGCGGGGCGTCTCGGTGGCGAGGGCGATCTCGTGCAGGATCTCCGGGAGGACCGGGCTGTGGCTGCAGAGCACGGCGCTGCGGGCCTTGCGCACGCGCTTCGCGACGGTCTCCCGCACGGATCCGCCGTAGGTCTCGTACGCGTCCTGGCTGATGCCCGCGTCCTCCTTCACCCGACGGCCGAGGGCCTCCGCGAGGGGTGCCACCGTCTGCATGCAGCGCTCGGCGGTGCTGCTCGTGACGACCCGCGGCCCGAAGGCGAGGAGCGTCGGCACGATCGTGCGGACCTCGTCGCGTCCGCGCGCGCTGAGCGGCCGGGAGGCGTCGGCCCCGTCCCACTCGTACGGCTGCACGGCGTGGCCGTGGCGCAGCGCGATGAGGGCGAACGAGCGGTGCGAGCCCGTCTCCACGAGCCCGGCGAAGAGGTCGAGGATCTGCACCTCGCCGGGGTAGTCGAGGCGCTTGCGGGCGTTGGGGATGGAGACCCACTCGACGCTCTCGACCTCGTCGTCCGGCTCGAAGCGGCCCGCCTCGACCATGGCGTCCGTGGCCTCGGCGGCCCAGTAGCTCACCGACTTGCGGCGACCGCCGGAGATGCCGTACTCGATGGCGCCGAGCGGCACGCCGAGCGCGACCCGGAGGCCGGTCTCCTCGTGCACCTCGCGGACGGCGGTCTGCGGGAGCGTCTCGCCGGGATCCACCTTGCCCTTCGGCAGGGAGGTGTCGCGGCGTCGCGTGCGGTGGATGATGAGCACCCGGATCCGGCCGTCGACCACGCGCCAGACGACGGCGCCCGCGGCGAAGACGGAGGGGACAGGGGGCACGTCCCCCACGCTAGCGGGGCCGGGGCTCCGCGGAGCCCCGCTCAGCGGAGCACGCGCCGCTTGCGCTTGGACACGATGCCCATCACCGCGGTCTGCAGGTCCTCCAGCGTGGTGCCGTCCGCGCCCTTGTTGCGGCGCGTCCACTCCCCGGCGGAGTCGAGGATCCAGGCGGAGGTGGTGTCGGCCATGGCGCGGTCGAACAGGTCCTCGATCTCCTGCAGGTGCGCGGGATCCACGAGCCGCACGAGCGCCTCGACGCGGCGGTCGAGGTTGCGGTGCATCATGTCGGCGCTGCCGATGTAGGTGGCCTGGTCGCCGTCGTTGACGAACGAGAAGACGCGGCTGTGCTCGAGGTAGCGCCCGAGGATCGACCGCACCTCGATGTTCTCGCTGAGCCCCGGCTGCCCCGGCGTGAGCGAGCAGATGCCGCGCACCCAGACCTGCACGGGCACGCCCGCGTTGCTGGCCCGGTAGAGCGCGTCGATGATCTTCTCGTCGACGATGGAGTTGACCTTGATGCGGATGCCGCTCGGCTTGCCGTCGAGCGCGTTCTGCGTCTCCACGGCGATGCGCTTGAGCAGGCCCTTCCGCAGGTGCAGCGGCGCGACCAGCAGGCGCTTGAACTTCTTCTCGATGCCGTAGCCGGAGAGCTCGTTGAACAGGCGCGTCAGGTCCTTGCCCACCACGTCGTCCGCCGTGAGGAGCCCGAGGTCCTCGTAGATGCGGCTCGTCTTGGGGTTGTAGTTGCCCGTCCCGATGTGGCTGTAGTGCCGGAGCACCCCGCCCTTCTCCTGGCGGATGACGAGCGCGAGCTTGCAGTGGGTCTTGAGGCCCGCGACGCCGTACACCACGTGCACGCCGGCCTTCTCGAGCTTGCGGGCCCACGTGATGTTGGCCTGCTCGTCGAACCGGGCCTTGATCTCCACCAGCGCGAGCACCTGCTTGCCCGCCTCGGCCGCGTCGATGAGCGCCTCGACGATGGGGCTGTCGCCGCTCGTGCGGTACAGCGTCTGCTTGATGGCGAGCACGTGCGGATCCGCGGCGGCCTGCTCGAGGAACGCCTGCACGCTCGTGGTGAACGACTCGTAGGGGTGGTGCAGCAGGATGTCCTGCTGCGCGATGGAGCGGAAGATGTCGGCCCGCGAGTTGTCCTCGGCGGGCTTCAGCGCGACGGCCGTGGTGGGCACGTTGTTCGGGTAGTGCAGCGCCGGGGGGTCGAGCTTGGCGAGGTCGAACAGGCCGCCGAGGTCGAGCGGGGACGGGAGCGTGAACACCTCCTGCTCGGTGATGTCGAGCTCGCGCATGAGGAGGTCGAGCGTGACCGCGTCCATGTCGTCCGAGATCTCGAGGCGGATGGGCGGGCCGAACCGGCGGCGCAGCAGCTCCTTCTCGAGGGCCTGGATGAGGTTCTCGGTCTCGTCCTCCTCGATCTGCACGTCCTCGTTGCGCGTGACGCGGAAGACGTGGTGCTCGACGATCTCCATGCCGGGGAACAGCGTCTCGAGCTGGTTCGCGATGAGGTCCTCGAGTGCGATGAAGTCGATGGGGCCCGAGCGCGTGTCCGGCGTGAGCGGCATGAAGCGCGGCAGCATCTGCGGCACCTTGATGCGCGCGAACTCCTGGCGGTTCGTCTTCGGGTTGCGGATGCGCACCGAGAGGTTGAGCGACAGGCCGGAGATGTAGGGGAACGGGTGCGCGGGATCCACCGCCAGCGGCATGAGCACGGGGAAGACCTGCTCGGAGAACAGCTCGTGCAGGCGGTCCTGCTGCGCCTCGTCGAGCGAGTCCCAGCGCACGATGCGGATGCCGTGCTCCTCGAGGGCCGGCCGGACGCTGTCGTTGAAGGCGGCCGCGTGACGGACCTGCAGGCGGTAGGCGGTCTCGTTGATGGCGGAGAGCACCTCGGCGGGGGTGCGGCCGATGTTCGTGGGGACGGCGAGGCCCGTGGCGATGCGGCGCTTGAGGCCGGCGACGCGGACCATGAAGAACTCGTCGAGGTTGCTGGCGAAGATGGCGAGGAAGTTGGCGCGCTCGAGGACGGGCAGCTCGGGGTCCTCCGCCAGCTCGAGGACGCGGCGGTTGAACGCCAGCCAGCTCAGCTCGCGGTCGAGGAAGCGGCCCTCGGGGAGGGTCCCGTCGTCCTCGAGGAGCTCGTCCTCGTCATCGAAGTCGTCCAGGGATTCGGCGACCGCCTTCGCATCGCCGATGTACGTCTCGCTGTCCATCCGCCCATCATGGCATCGTGGTGTGCGCTCCGCCCTCCGGCAGGTGAACGCAGGGTGAACCGCATCAGGGTAGCGCCGGGGGAGGCGCGGGGATCAGGCGCGGCGGTACTGGACGTCGACCGCGGCGTCGCGGAACGCGGCCCGTCGGTAGAGCGCGAGGGCGGGCGCGTTGTCGGCCTCGACGTAGAGGTCCACCTCGTCGAGGCCGCGCGCGGCGAGCAGGTCGAGGCCCGCGGCGAGGAGCGCTGATCCGAGCCCGCGGGCCGCGCGGTCGGGATCCACGCCGAGCACGTACACCTCCGCCTGTCCGCCCTCCACCTTGAGCCAGTGGAAGCCGGCCAGCCGGCCGTCGGCGTCGCGGGCGAGGAGCAGGAGGGCCGGGTCGAACCACGGCTCGGCGACGCGGTCGTCGAGGTCGCCGCGGGTCATGCGGCCCTGCTCGGGGTGGCTCGCGAAGGCCCGCGCGTTGAGCGCGACCCAGTCGTCGGCGTCGTCGGCGGTGAAGGAGGAGAGCGCGAGGCCGGCGGGCATCGGGCGCTCGCCGAGGCCCGTGCGCGCCTCGGCGACCGACGCGCGCAGCTGCAGGAGCTCGCGGGCCCGGTCGAGTCCGGTCGCGGCGGCGAGGGCGCGCGCGCCCGGGTGGTCGCCGTGCGCCCAGACGGAGACGGGGGATCCCGCGGCCTCCGCGAGCACGGCGTCGAGGAGCGCGCGGCCGACGCCGCGGCGGCGGCGAGCCGGATCCACGACGATCTCGGCCTCGATCCCGCCGTCTCCGCGCGCAGCCACGGCCGCGCCGATCGGGCGGCCGTCCGTCCCCTGGACCACGAGGAGGGCGGGGCCGTCCTCCGTGCCGAGCGTGAGGCGGGTCTGCTCGTTGAACGGGGCGACGCCGTCGTCCGCGCGGGCGCGGTCGCCGAGCTCGAGGATCCCGCGGACGACGTCGGGGGTGGGCTCGACGCGGGCGACGCGGGAGGCGTCAGGCGCCGGGATCGGTGGGGGCGGGAACGCGCTCACTGTCCTCCTCGTACACGTTGAAGCGGTAGCCGACGTTGCGCACCGTGCCGATGAGCGACTCGAGGTCGCCGAGCTTCGCCCGCAGGCGCCGCACGTGCACGTCGACCGTACGCGTGCCGCCGAAGTAGTCGTAGCCCCACACCTCGCTGAGCAGCTGCTCGCGCGTGAAGACCCGCGACGGGTGGCTCGCGAAGAAGCGGAGCAGCTCGAACTCCTTGAAGGTGAGGTCGAGCGGCTTGCCGTGCACCTTGGCGGAGTAGCTCGCCTCGTCGATGACGACCCCGGACGCCTGGATCTTGCTGCCCGTGTGCTCGAGCGCCGCGCGGCCGATGACGAGGCGCACGCGCGCGTCCACCTCGGCGGGGCCGGCGGAGTCGAGGATCACGTCGGTCGCGCCCCAGTCGGCGCTGACCGCCGTGAGCCCGCCCTCGGTGAGCACGAGGATGAGCGGCGTGCCGCCGCCCGTGGTGGTGAGGATCTTGCAGAGCGACTTCGCGCTGGCGAGGTCGCGTCGGGCGTCGACCAGGACGAGATCGGCCGCGGGGGCGTTCACCAGGCTCGCCGCATCCGCCTGGATGTGCCGCGTCCGGTGGCTGAGGAGCCCGAGCGCCGGGAGCACGTCGGTGTCCGCGGACGAGGTCAGGATCAACAGCTGGGCCACAGGGATCCTCCATGGATGAATTCCCCCCATGATACGTGGGGCAGGATTGCGGGGTGACCTCCCCCCTGCGCAGCCTCGTCCCCGTCTGGCTGGCCGCCGCCGTCGGCGCGGTCGTGGTGGCGATGGCCGTCGGCCCCGACGCGGCCCCGCGATGGTTCCCGCTCGTGCTCGCCACGTGCGTCATCGGGACCTTCGTGATCCAGCTGGCGCTGCCCCGCAAGACCGGCTTCGTCGACCGCGCCGTCGGCAGCGTCGTGGGAGCCGTGCTCGTGCTCGCCGCGGCCACCGTCGTCGTGCTCCTCGTGCCCGTCGCCGCCTAGACCGACCGGTCGGATCCGGCCACCCGTGGGGTAGATTGGGGCCATGTCGTCGCTGCTTGCTCTGGAACTCTTCTTCACCGGACTGCTGGTCCTGGCGAGCCTCTCCATCGGCTGGGTCTCGCTCGTCGTGGTCTACAACCTCTTCCGCGGCCAGCGCTGACCGCGCGCCGCATGATCGAGATCCCGACCGGCCTCCCCGCCGAGCTCGTCCCGCTGTCCTGGCTCCTCGGCGTCTGGGAGGGCACGGGCGTCGTCGAGTACGCGGTCGGGGACGACGTCGTCCGCCGCGAGTTCGGCCAGCGCATCAGCTTCAGCCACGACGGGCTGCCGCATCTCAACTACTCCTCGTACGCGTGGGTCGAGGGTGACGACGGGCCCGTGCCCTTCGTCACGGAGACCGGCTACTGGCGGCTGCGACGCCGCGTCACCGACGGCGACCCGGGTCCGGCGATGCTGCCGCCCACCGGCGAGCGCCCGTTCACGACGGCCGAGGAGGTCGAGACGCTCCGCAACGCGGACGGCGGGTTCGACGTCGAGGTCGCGCTCGTGCATCCGGGCGGGGTCAGCGAGCTCTACGTCGGCCAGGTGAAGAGCGCGCGCATCGACCTCGCGACCGACGCCGTGCTCCGCACCGAGGGTGCCAAGGCCTACACGGGCGCCACCCGGCTCTACGGCCTCGTCGAGCGCGACCTGCTCTGGGCGTGGGACATCGCGGCGCTCGGCCAGCCGCTGCGCACGCACGCCTCCGGGCGGGTGTCGCATGTCGACTGACCCCGGTCCCGTCGTCGCCCGCTCGCCCTTCCTCGACCTGCCCGGCACCGTCGCCGCGGACGGTCCGGATGCGGGCGTGCCCGCGCACCTCGGATCCCTGGTCGCGGAGCAGCGCGCGCTCGCCGCGGGCACCGCGATCGTCGACCTCTCGCACCGGGCCGTGCTCTCCATCACGGGCGAGGACCGGCTGACCTGGCTCGACTCCATCACCAGCCAGTCGTTGCGCGGCCTCGCGCCCGGCGACTCCGCGGAGACCCTCTTCCTCGACCAGAACGGCCGCCTCGAGCACGCGGTCGGCGTGCTCGACGACGGCGTCACCACGTGGCTCCTGCTCGGCGCCGGCGACGCGGCGTCGCTGCTCGCGTACCTGCAGCGGATGCGCTTCATGCTCCGGGTCGAGCCCGCCGATCGCACGGCTGAGCTGGCCGTCATCGGCACGCTCGGCGAGCCCGACCTCCCCGTCGCGGCGCCCGCCGGCGTGCCGCTCGTGTGGCGCGACCCGTGGGCCCACGTCGTCCCCGGCGGCCACCAGTACGCGGCGGCCGCGTCGCACCCGGGCGAGGGCTGGACCTGGAGCGAGCGCCTCGTGCCGCGGTCGGCGCTGCCGGCCGTCGTCGCGCGGGCCGTGTCCGGCGAGCTGCCCGTCGCGGGCGTGCTCGCCGCCGAGGCCCTGCGCATCGCCGCGTGGCGCCCGCGCTTCGCCACCGAGGTCGACGACCGCACCATCCCGCACGAGCTCGATTGGCTGCGCAGCGCCGTGCACCTCAGCAAGGGCTGCTACCGCGGGCAGGAGACGGTCGCCAAGGTGCACAACCTGGGCCGGCCGCCGCGCCGCCTCGTGCTGCTGCAGCTCGACGGATCCGACGCGGTGCTGCCGGGGGCCGGATCCGAGGTGCGGCTCCCCGCCGCCGCCGACGGCACCCCGGGCGAGGTCGTCGGGGCCGTCACCTCGAGCGCGCTGCACCACGAGCTCGGCCCGGTCGCGCTCGCGGTCGTGCGCCGCAACGTGGATCCCGGCCTCCAGCTCGAGGTCGTCGCCGACGACGTGCGGGTCCAGGCCATGCAGGACGCGATCGTGCCCACCGACGCCGGCCGCTCGGCCGACGTCCCCCGCCTGCCGCGGCTCGGTGCGGTCCGCCGCTGAGCGCGCGCGGGAGCGGTCGGCCCGTGCCGCCCGCACCCTGAGGCACCGGGCGGATCCGCGCGCCGCGCTCCTGCGCCTCTGGGGATCCGCGCCCGCCGCCCTGCAGATCGCCGTCGCGGCGACGGGCGGCTGGGCCTTCGCGCACCACGTCCTCGGCCACGACACCCCGCTGCTCGCGACGACCGTCACGATCACGAGCCTCGGCTTCGTCCGCGACGCGCGGCCGGTCCGGGTGCTCGAGACGGCGATCGGCATGACCGTCGGGATCACGCTCAGCGAGGTGCTCCTGCTCGGCATCGGACGCGGTGCCTGGCAGCTGTTCGTCATCATCCTGGCCACGCTGCTGGTGGCGCGGCTGCTGTCGTCGAACGCCGCGTTCGCCGTCGCCGCCGGCGTGCAGGCCGTGCTCGTCGCGCTGCTGCCCGCGCCGCCGGGCGGGGTGTTCGTCCGCAGCGTCGACGGGCTCGTGGGCGGCGCGGTGGCGCTGCTGGCGACGGCGCTCATCCCGCGGGATCCCAGGCGCCAAGCCCTGCGCGAGGCCCGCCGCGTCTTCTCCGAGTGCTCCTACGCGCTCACGTCGCTCGTCACGGCGCTGCGGCTCGGCGACGCGACCGCCGCCGACCGCGCGCTCGACCGCCTCCGCCGCACCCAGCCGCTCATCGACGCGTGGAGCGCGGCGGCCGACTCGGCCCTCTCCATCGCGCGCATCTCGCCGTTCCTGCGCCGCCACCTGCCGGAGCTGCGCGCCCAGCGCCGCGTGCTCGACGGCATGGACCTGGCGGTGCGGAACCTGCGCGTGATCTCGCGGCGCATCGACTTCCTCGTGGTCGACCGCGTGCGCCGCCCGGTGCTCGCGGAGTTGCTCGCCACCGTCTCCAACGGCGTGAACCTCCTCGGCCAGAGCCTGTCGGATCCGTCGGCCGCGCCCCTCGCCCAGCAGAACCTCGTGCTCGTGGCCGTGCGGCTGGATCCGCGCGAGCTCATCCCCGGCGCCCCCGTGGGCGAGGTGATGCTCGTGATGCTGCTGCGGCCGCTCCTCGTCGACCTGCAGGTGGCCGCCGGCGTCGACGCCGCGACCGCGCGACAGGCGCTGCCCGAGGTCTAGGCGGGCGCGACCGCCGACCACGGCACGGTCAGCTCGCCCAGCCGCCACCGGGCGCGCCCGCCCTCGACGGGGACGCCCGCGTCGCGCATCCGCCGCACCGTGCCCAGCCACTGCTGCCGGGGGCCGTACACGCCGAGCGGGGCGCTGAGGATCCAGCTGCGGTCGAGGAGGGCGAGCACCGCGTGCACGCGCTCGCCCGGGACGTTGCGGTGGATGAGCGCCTTCGGCAGCCGCTCGGCCACGATCGACGGCAGCTCCAGCCCTGCCAGGCGGAGCGAGATCGTGAGGCTGCGCGGCCCGTCCTCGCGCACGTCGATCCAGCTCGCGACCCGGCCGATCTCGTCGCAGGTGCCCTCCACCACGGACCCGCCGGGCGCCAGCCGCGCCGCCATGCGCGCCCAGGCGGCCGGCACCTCCGCCTCGTCGTACTGCCGCAGCACGTTGAACGCGCGGATCACCGTGGCGCGCTCGCCCCCGGGCAACGGCACCTCGAACCCGCCGCGCACGAAGGAGATCCGCTCCCGGGCCGACGCGTCGGGCCACGCCGCGAGCTGCTCCCGGGCGCGCGCCACGCGCCCCGGCTCGATCTCGATCCCCACGACGCGCACGTCCGGCCGCGTCGCGCGCAGCCGCCGGTGCATCTCGAGCGCGGTGATCCCGCTCGCGCCGTAGCCGAGGTCCACGACGAGCGGCGCGGGAGCGGTGCGCAGGGAGCCGAGGGTCGCGATCCACCTGTCGACACGCCGGAGGCGGTTCGTGTTGGTCGTCCCGCGGGTCACGGAGCCGACGGGGGAGGCGGCGCCCGGCATGGGATCAGTCTCCCATCGCTCGATAGGCTGGCGGCATGGCTGAACCCCGCACCCTCGTGCTGCTGCGTCACGGCAACAGCGACTGGAACCAGAAGAACCTGTTCACCGGATGGGTAGACGTCGAGCTGAGCGAGCAGGGCGTCGCGGAGGGCCAGCGCGCCGGCGAGCTCCTCGCCGAGTCCGGCATCCTCCCCGACGTGCTGCACACCTCCGTCCTCATCCGCGCCATCGACACCGCCAACATCGCGCTCAAGCGCGCCGGCCGCTCGTGGATCCCCATCCAGCGCACCTGGCGTCTCAACGAGCGCCACTACGGCGCGCTGCAGGGCAAGGACAAGGCGCAGACCCTCGCCGAGTACGGCCCCGAGCAGTTCGCCACCTGGCGCCGCTCCTTCGACGTGCCGCCGCCCCCCATCGACGACGACGACGAGTACTCGCAGTCGCGCGACCCCCGCTACGCGGACCTCGGCGACGCGCTGCCCCGCACGGAGTGCCTCAAGGACGTCATCGAGCGGATGCTGCCCTACTGGGAGTCCGACATCCAGCCCGACCTCGCCTCGGGCCGCACCGTGCTCGTCACGGCGCACGGCAACTCGCTGCGCGCGCTCGTGAAGCACCTCGACGGCATCTCCGACGCGGACATCGCGGAGCTCAACATCCCCACCGGCATCCCCCTCGTCTACCGCCTCGACGAGGACTACCGCCCGATCGTCCCCGGCGGCGAGTACCTCGACCCGGAGGCGGCCGCCGCCGGGGCCGCGGCCGTGGCCGCGCAGGGCAGCAAGAAGTAGCGCCACCCGCACGGACGACGAGAGCCCGACCGGATCATCCGGTCGGGCTCTCGTCATCGCTGCGGGTCGTGGCCCGCGGCGGGATCAGGCGTCGGCCTGCACCCAGTCGCCGGTCGCGAGGTACTGCACGGTCTTCGCGATGGACACCGCGTGGTCGGCGAAGCGCTCGTGGTAGCGGCTGGCGAGCGTGGAGTCGACCGTGTCGACGGCCGCGCCCTTCCAGGTCTCGCCGAGCACCTTGTCGAAGACGCTGAGGTGCAGCTCGTCGATGCGGTCGTCGTCGTTGCGGATCTCCTCGGCGAGCTTCGGGTCCTCGGTGGTGAGGAGGTCCGTGAGCTTGCGCGCGATGGCCACGTCGAGCTGGCCGAGCTCCAGGAAGGTGGGGCGCAGCGACTTCGGGACCACCTTGTCCGGGAAGCGGTAGCGCGACAGCTGCGCGATGTGCTCGGCGAGGTCGCCCATGCGCTCGAGCGACGCGCTGATGCGGAGCGCGCTCACGACGATGCGCAGGTCACGGGCGACCGGCTGCTGGCGGGCGAGGATGTTGATCGCGAGCTCGTCGAGGCTCGTGGCGAGCTCGTCGATCCGGCGGTCCTGCTCGATGACGGTCTCGGCGAGGCTGACGTTCGACTCGTTGAACGCGCGGGTCGCGTTCTCGATGGAGATGGCGACGAGCGCGGAGATCTCGATGAGACGCTCCTGGACCTCGTGGAGCTCCTGCTGGAACACTTCGCGCATGGGGGACGTCCTTTCAGGCCGCCCCGCTGCGAGGGGCGGGGTGGTTCTCGGGCATGGCGGGCCCCTGGTGACGGGCCCACATCCTCCGACTCTGGTCATGCGAGGTTAACGCACGGTGCCGGCGAGCTGAATTCGCGCCCTCGTGGCCCGTGCGGCGGGGCCTGACGGCCGGGACGCCCCGATGCCGTCTCCTAGTGTGGGCGCATGGACACCGGTGCGTTGGTGCTCGTCTGCCTCCTCATCGGATTGGCGGTCGGCGCGGGATTCGTGTGGCTGCTGAACCACGCGGCGGACCGCGGCGACCGCGCCGTCGAGATCACGAACCCGGTCGTCCCCGACGGCGTGGACCAGGTGCTCGAGGCGCTCGAGTCGGCGGGCATCGTGCTGGATCCCTCCAACAACGTGATGAAGGCGTCGCCCGGCGCCATCTCCTCCGGCCTGGTCTTCCACCAGGCGCTCGTCCACCCCGAGCTCGTCTCCATGGTCGACCGCGTGCGCCGGTCCGGCGAGCCGCTCGCCGAGGAGGTGTCGCTCGCGCGCGGCCCGTTCGGCGCGGCCGAGTTCCAGATGCACGTCCGCGTCGCCCGCCTCGGCACCAGGTACGTGCTCCTCCTCGCGCAGGACCGCACCGAGTCGCACCGCCTCGATCAGGTGCGCCGCGACTTCGTGGCGAACATCAGCCACGAGCTCAAGACGCCCATCGGCGCGGTCGGGCTCCTCGCCGAGGCGCTCGACTCATGCGCCGACGACGCCGTGCAGGTGCGCCGCTTCGCCGCCCGGCTGACCACGGAGTCGGCCCGGCTCGCGCGCATCACGCAGGAGATCATCGAGCTCTCGCGGCTCGAGGCGGCCAACGCGTTGGAGAAGGCGGAGCCCGTCGACGTCGACCACGTCATCAGCGTCGCGCTCGACCAGGTGCGGCTCGGCGCGGAGCTCCGCGGCATCGAGCTCGCGCGCGGCAAGCGGTCGCGCTCGACCGTCTACGGCGACGAGGCCCTCCTCGTCGTGGCCGTGCACAACCTGCTGAGCAACGCGGTCAACTACTCGCCGGACGGGTCGCGCGTCGGAATCGGCGTCATGGTCGACGACGGCGCCGTCGAGGTCGTGGTCACCGACCAGGGCATCGGCATCCCCGAGGATGAGCAGGGCCGGATCTTCGAGCGCTTCTTCCGCGTGGACCAGGCCCGCGCCCGCGACACCGGCGGCACGGGGCTCGGGCTCAGCATCGTCAAGCACGTCGTGCAGAATCATGGCGGCGACGTGCGGGTCTGGTCCCGTCCCGGCCGCGGCTCGACCTTCACCATCCGCCTCCCCGAGGCATCGCAGACCCCGGCGCTCGCCGGTACGGACATCGGAGAACCCACGTGACACGCATCATGCTCGTCGAGGACGAGGCGTCGCTCAGCGAG
Organism: Clavibacter michiganensis; assembly: GCF_021216655.1. Taxonomy (NCBI): domain Bacteria; kingdom Bacillati; phylum Actinomycetota; class Actinomycetes; order Micrococcales; family Microbacteriaceae; genus Clavibacter; species Clavibacter michiganensis. Next base: position 1,797,912 of record NZ_CP080437.1, on the reverse strand, counting down.
CCGCTCGCCTTCCTGCTCCAGCGCGAGGGATACGAGGTGGACGTCGTCGAGGACGGTCCCGCCGCGGTGGCCTCGTTCGACAAGGACGGCGCCGACCTGATCCTGCTCGACCTCATGCTCCCCGGCCTCCCCGGCACCGAGGTGTGCCGGGAGATCCGCACGCGCTCGGCCGTGCCGATCATCATGCTCACCGCCAAGGACTCCGAGGTGGACATCGTCGTGGGCCTCGAGCTCGGGGCCGACGACTACGTCACCAAGCCGTACTCGACGCGCGAGCTGCTGGCGCGGATCCGCGCCGTGCTCCGCCGCCGCGTCGAGGTGGACGACGAGCCGCTCAACGTGCTCGAGGTCGGCTCCGTGCGCATGGACGTGGAGCGCCACACGGTCGAGGTCGACGGCCGCGAGATCGCGATGCCGCTGAAGGAGTTCGAGCTGCTCGAGCTGCTGCTGCGCAACGCGGGGCGCGTGCTCACGCGCGGCCAGCTCATCGACCGGGTGTGGGGATCCGACTACTTCGGCGACACCAAGACCCTCGACGTGCACATCAAGCGGATCCGCTCCAAGATCGAGCGCGAGCCGTCCGACCCCGTGCTCCTCGTCACCGTCCGCGGGCTGGGCTACCGCTTCGAGGCCTAGGCCGCCGACCGGCCGGCACGACGAAGGCCCCGTCCCGTGAGGGGCGGGGCCTTCGTCGTGCGAGGCCGCGTGCGCGAGCCGCGGGCTAGTTCGTGCTGTCCCCGAGGCCCTCGTCGCCCTCGGTCGTGCCGGGAGTCGTGGTGACCTTCGTGTCCGGGGTGGATCCGGTCTCACCGGGGACGAGGTTCGTGTACGTCTCCTGGTCGCCGTTGAGCACGGGGACGTCCATCTCGACGCCCTCGGCGTCGCCGTACTGGATGTAGATCTTGGTGAGCGAGCCCGGCGTCGGGTCGACCGAGTCGAAGGTGATGCGCTGGGAGTCCTCCGCGCCGAACTTCGTGAGGCCGGGGGCCGCCGTGACGGTGCGCGTCTCGCGGTCCGCGCTGCCCTCGGTGAGCTCGTGCTGGAAGGCGACGCGCTGGCTGTCGCCCGAGTTGTTGACCAGCGTGACGACGAGGCTCGCGCCGGCCGCGGATCCGCCCTCGGTGAGGAGGATGGCGTTGCGCACCTGGATGTCGCCGACCGTGGCGTCGAAGCCGTCGCTCGGGAAGTAGGAGATCTGCGTGGCCTGGGGCGTGATGAACGTGCACGACGACGTGCCGACCGCGATCAGGGCCGCGAGGACGATGGACGATGCGGTACGCGCTCTCACGGGACCCTCCTGTTGTCGCGCGGGCCGGCGCCGGGGCGTCCGGAGGCGTCCGCGCTGGATCAGCTGACCCTCTCAGCCTACGGGATCGGGTGGCGCCCGACCGCCCGCGGGCGCGCGGGACCCGGCTGGTATCCTGGGGAGAAGTCCACAGAACGGGGAACCCATGCTCTTCGAGGTCGGCGAGACCGTCGTGTACCCGCATCACGGGGCGGCGACCATCATCGAGGTGAAGAAGCGCGTCATCCGGGGCGAGGAGAAGCTGTACCTCAAGCTCGACGTCAACCAGGGCGGCCTCCAGATCGAGGTGCCCGCCGAGAACGTCGACATGGTCGGCGTGCGCGACGTCATCGGGCGCGAGGGCGTGGAGAGCGTCTTCGCGGTGCTGCGGGCCGAGTTCACCGAGGAGCCCACCAACTGGTCGAGGCGCTACAAGGCGAACCTCGAGAAGCTCGCGTCGGGCGACGTGCTGAAGGTCGCGGAGGTCGTGCGCGACCTGTGGCGCCGCAACCAGGACCGCGGCCTGTCCGCCGGCGAGAAGAGCATGCTGCAGAAGGCCCGCGGCATCCTCGTGGGCGAGCTGGCCCTCGCGGAGAAGACGGACGAGGAGCACGCGTCCACGCTGCTCGACGAGGTCCTCGCCTCCTGATCCGTCCGCCGTCGGCGCGCGTCGCCGCCGGTAGCCTGACCGCATGAGCCACGACCCCGTCGTCCCGTCCGCCCCCGCGACCGATGGCGGCGCGACGGACGGGCCACGGCTGGGCGTCGTCGTCGTGGCCGCGGGAAGCGGCACGCGGCTCGGGGCGGGGATCCCGAAGGCGCTCGTGGAGGTCGGCGGCGTGACGCTGCTGGCCCGCTCCCTGAGCTCGGTCCTCGGCCTCGCGGAGGAGGCGCACGTCGTCGTCGTGGCGCCGGACACGCACCTGGCCGAGACATCCGCCGTCGTCGACGCGGTCGCGGGCGCGGCACGCGGATCCGTCGCGGTCGTCGTCGGGGGAGCGACCCGGCAGGGATCCGTGCGGGCGGGCCTCGCCGCGCTCGTCGGATCCGTCGACACGGTCCTGGTGCACGACGCCGCGCGCGCGCTCACGCCCACCGACCTCTTCGCCGCCGTGGCGCGCGCCGTCCGCGCCGAGGGCGCCGGGGTCGTCCCCGGCCTGCCCGTCACCGACACCGTTAAGCGCGTGGATCCGGCGGGGGAGTGCCTCGGCACCGTCGACCGCAGCGACCTGGTCGGCGTCCAGACCCCGCAGGGATTCCCGCGGGCCGCGCTCGACGCCGCCTACGCACGGGCCGCCGCCGAGCACACGGACGACGCGGCCCTGTTCCAGGCGTCGGGCGGACGCGTCCGCGTGATCCCCGGCGACGCCCTCGCCTTCAAGGTCACCACCGCGTGGGACCTCCGTCGCGCGGAGGAGCTCGTCGCCCGGGACGCGGGCGCGGGATCCGCTAGCTCGCGCCTCCGCTCGGGCATCGGCACCGACGTCCACGCGGTCGACGCCACGCAGCCGCTCTGGCTCGCCGGACTGCACTGGCCGGGCGAGGCGGGTCTCGCGGGGCACAGCGACGGCGACGCGGTCAGCCACGCGATGTGCGACGCGCTCCTCTCCGCCGCGGGCCTCGGCGACATCGGCGGGATCTTCGGCACCGACGACCCGGAGCTGGACGGCGCGCACGGCGAGGTCTTCCTGCGGCGGACCGCGGAGCTCGTCCGCGACGCCGGCTACCGGATCGTGAACGTCGCCGTGCAGGTCATGGCGGTACGCCCGAAGCTGTCGCCGCGGCGGGCGGAGGCCGAGCGGATCCTCTCGGCCGCCGTGGGCGCGCCCGTCTCGCTCGCCGGCACGACCACCGACGGGCTCGGCTTCACGGGTCGCGGCGACGGCGTCGCCGCGGTCGCGACGGCCCTCGTCGAGCGCCTCTGACCGCGCTGTCGCGACGGCCGTCGACCGCCGTCCCGGCCCGTCATCCGGCGGGGGCGCGGATGCGCGCTGACTAGGATCTCTCTGTGACCCTGCGCCTCCATGACTCCCGGACGCAGTCCCTGCGGGACTTCGTGCCGCTCGTCGACGGCAGGGTCGGCATCTACGTCTGCGGTCCCACGGTGCAGTCCGCGCCGCACATCGGCCACCTCCGGAGCGCGCTCGCGTACGACCAGCTGCGCCGATGGCTCACCCACCGCGGGCTCGACGTGACGCTCGTGCGCAACGTCACCGACATCGACGACAAGGTCATCGACAACGCCCGCCGCGGCCAGGAGGCCGGCGGCACCGAGGAGTGGTGGGCGCTCGCCTACCGCGTCGAGCTCGAGTTCTCCCGCGCCTACTCGGCCCTCGGGATCCTCCCGCCCAGCTACGAGCCGCGCGCCACCGCGAGCATCGGCGAGATGCAGGAGATCATCCGGCGCCTCGTCGAGCGCGGTCACGCGTACGCGGCGGACGACCGATCGGGTGACGTCTACTTCGACACCGCCTCCTGGCCCGAGTACGGCGAGCTCACCCGCCAGCGCGCAGCCGACATGGAGGCCGCCGCCGACGCGGATCCGCGCGCCAAGCGCGACGTGCGCGACTTCGCCCTCTGGAAGGGCGCGAAGCCCGGCGAGCCCGCGAGCGCGTCGTGGCCCTCGCCGTGGGGCTCCGGCCGCCCGGGCTGGCACATCGAGTGCTCCGCGATGTCCACGCGCTACCTCGGCGCCGAGTTCGACATCCACGGCGGCGGCCTCGACCTCCGCTTCCCGCACCACGAGAACGAGCTCGCGCAGTCGCGGGCCGCGGGGGATCCGTTCGCCCGCTACTGGCTGCACAACGGCCTCGTCGCCGTCGCCGGCCAGAAGATGAGCAAGTCGCTCGGCAACTCGCTCTTCGCCGCCGACCTGCTCGCCTCGGCACGGCCGGTCGTGGTCCGCTACTTCCTGGGGTCCGCGCACTACCGGTCGACCCTCGAGTTCCACGACGGCGCGCTCGCCGAGGCCGAGGCCGCCCTCGACCGCATCGAGACCTTCCTCGACCGCAGCGCCCGCCGCCTCGCCGGCACGCGCTTCCAGGCCGCGCCCGCGGCGCCCGACGGCTCGCCCGCCGCCGTGCCCGCCGAGTTCGCCGAGGCCATGGACGACGACCTCAGCGTCCCGCAGGCGCTCGCCGTGCTCCACGACGCCGTCCGCGCGGGCAACGCCGCCCTCGACGCCGGCGACCTCCAGGAGGCGGCCTCGCTGCGCGCGGACGTCTCCGCGATGGTGGCCGTGCTCGGGATCGATCCGCTAGCCGACGAGTGGCGCACCGCGTCCGACCAGCCCGCGCGCCGTGCGCTGCAGGCGCTGGTCGAGCACCGGATCGCCGAGCGACAGACCGCGCGGGAGGCCAGGGACTTCGCCCTCGCCGACCGCATCAGACAGGAGCTGGCCGAGGCCGGCATCACGATAGAGGACTCGCCTGGCGGGTCGCATTGGAGCATCGATGGCGAATAAGCCCAGCCGCTCAGGCGCGGTACGGAAGACCAAGAAGGGTCCGCTCAAGGGATCCGGAGGGCAGGGCAGGCAGGCCCTGGAGGGCAAGAAGCCCACGCCGAAGGCCGAGGACCGGCCCTACCACCCCGCCGGCAAGCGCAAGCTCGCGAAGGACCGGTACGAGGCGGCGTCCGCGGGCGCCAACCGCGGCCGCGACGAGCGCGCCGAGCGTTCGCCCGCACCCCGATCCGCGGCGCCGCGCGCCCGCGCGACCGACCGTCCCGCAGGTGCGGACGCCCCGCGCGCCCGCCGCGCGAAGCAGCAGGACGAGTCCGAGGTCGTCACCGGTCGCAACTCGGTCGTCGAGGCGCTCCGTGCCAAGATCCCCGCGACCGCGCTCTACATCGCCTCGCGCATCGAGTACGACGACCGCGTCAAGGAGGTGCTGTCGCTCGCCACCGGGCGCGGGATCCCCGTGCTCGAGGTCATGCGCCCCGAGCTCGACCGCATCGCCGGTCACGACGCCGTCCACCAGGGCCTGGCCCTCAAGGTGCCGCCCTACGAGTACGCGGACGCGATCGAGCTGCTCGACAAGACCATCTCGCGCGGCCAGCTGCCGCTCCTGGTGGCGCTCGACGGGATCACCGACCCGCGCAACCTCGGGGCGATCATCCGCTCGGTCGCCGCGTTCGGCGGCCACGGCGTGATCGTGCCGCAGCGTCGCTCGGTCGGCCTCACCGCCAGCGCGTGGAAGACCTCGGCGGGAGCCGCCGCACGCACGCCCGTCGCCATGGCGTCGAACCTCACCCAGACGCTCAAGGCGCTCAAGCAGCGCGGCGTCTTCGTGGTCGGGCTCGACGGCGGCGGCGACATGTCGCTCCACGAGTTCACGCTCGCCGACCGCCCCATCGTGGTCGTCGTGGGATCCGAGGGCAAGGGCCTCTCGCGCCTCGTCACCGAGACCTGCGACACCGTCGTCTCCATCCCGATCGGCGCATCCACCGAGTCGCTCAACGCCGGCATCGCCGCGAGCGTCACGCTCTACGAGATCGGCAAGCTGCGCGCCGCGAAGCGGAAGTAGCGCACCGCACGCAGGAGGAGCCGCGACCCCAGGGTCCCGGCTCCTCGTGCGTGCGCCCTGCGCGGAGGGCGGTCAGACCTTCGTGCGCCAGTCCTCCGCGGCCTCTGCCTCGGTGATCGGCACGTCCGACTCGTCCTCGATGACGCCGATCGACTCGGTGGGCGGGTCGATGACCGTGGCCTCGTCGCGCCGGTGCCGGAGGATGTCCTGCACGTACGCGGTCACGGCCTCGGCGAGCGGGATGTCCCTGCTGAGCTTCTGCGACATGTACCAGCGGTGCTCGAGCAGCTGGTGGAAGATCTCGGCGGGCTCCAGCTTGCCGCGGAGGTCGCGGGGGATCGCCCGCACGACGGGCTCGAAGACGCGCGCGACCCACTCGTGCGCCACCATCTCCTCGTCGAGGTCCTGCTTGTCGAACGTCGCCGTGTACGAGTCGAGGTCGTTGAGGAGCCGACGCGCCTGGTTCTCCTGCGCGTCCACGCCCGTGAGGCGCAGCAGCCGGCGCTGGTGGTGCCCGGCGTCCACGACCTTGGGCTGGATCCGCACCTGCGAGCCCTCGGCGGTCGTGCGGATCGCGAGCTCCTCGATGTCGAAGCCGAGGTCGTTGAGGCGGTCGACGCGCTCGTTGATCCGCCAGCGCTCCGAGGTCGGGAACTCCTCGCGGCCGGTGAGCTCCTTCCAGAGCGTGCGGTACTGGGCCACGATGCGCGTGCTCGTCTCGAGCGGGTCGAGCCCCTCCTCGATGCGGCCGCCGGCCTCGAGGTCCATGAGCTCGCCGGCGATGTTGACGCGCGCGATCTCGAGGTCGTTCTCGCGCTGGCCGTTGGAGAGGCCGCCGTTGAACAGCTTGCCGGTCTCCGCGTCCACCAGGTAGGCGGCGAACGCTCCCGCGTCGCGGCGGAAGAGCGTGTTGGAGAGCGAGACGTCGCCCCAGAAGAAGCCGATCATGTGCAGGCGCACGAGCAGCACGGCGAGGGCGTCGACGAGGCGCGTCGCGGTGTCCGGCCGCAGCTGCTGCGAGAAGAGCGCCCGGTAGGGGAGCGAGAACTTGAGGTGCCGCGTGACGAGCACCGACTTGAGCGGGTCGCCGTCCTCGTCGGTGCGGTTCATGATCACCGCGACGGGCTCCACGCACGGGATCTCGAGCCGCTGCAGCGTGCGCAGCATGTCGTACTCGCCGCGGGCCATCTCGTCGGTGGTCTCCTTGATGGCGATGACGTAGCCGGACAGGTTCGCGAAGCGGACGAGGTGCCGGGAGATGCCCTTGGGGAGGGTCGCGATGGCCGACGAGGGCCACTCGTCGAGCGGCAGCTGCCAGGGCAGGTCGAGGAGCGCGGGATCGACCGTCGCCGAGGTGATGTTCAGGGATCCGGCCATGCTGCGACCCTACCCGACCGCGGAAACGCCGCTGCCGCGGCCCCGGCGCTCCCGGCGAGGGGAGCGTGGGGACCGCGGCAGCGGTGGTGGATCGGTTCGATCAGCTCGCGGCGACCGGCGCGTTGAGGCGGAGGCCGCTCTCGGCGTCGAAGGCGTGGAGGTGGCCGGGCTGCGGCGTGATGAAGACGGTGTCGCCGGCGTTCGGGTGCAGGCGGCCGTCGACGCGCGCGACGAGGTCGGTGCGCTTGCCCTCGATGTCGGTGTGGCCGTAGAGGTAGCCGTCCGCGCCGAGCTCCTCGACGAGGTCGACCGTGACCGAGAGGCCCTGGCCCTGCGAGGTGCTGACGACGACGTCCTCGGGGCGGACGCCGATGGTGACGGATCCGCCTGTGGCGTTGGTGAGCACGTCGCGCTCGACCGGGACCACGGCGGTGCCGAACTGCACGCCGCCGTCGACGACGTTCGCGGTGAAGAGGTTCATCGCGGGCGAGCCGATGAAGCCGGCCACGAAGACGTTCTGCGGCTTCTCGTACAGGTCGCGCGGGGTGCCGACCTGCTGCAGGACGCCGTCCTTGAGGACCGCGATGCGGTCGCCCATGGTGAGGGCCTCGGTCTGGTCGTGGGTGACGTAGACCGTGGTGACGCCGAGGCGGCGCTGGAGCGACGCGATCTGCGTGCGGGTCTGGACGCGGAGCTTGGCGTCCAGGTTCGACAGCGGCTCGTCCATGAGGAAGACCTGGGGCTGGCGGACGATCGCACGGCCCATGGCCACGCGCTGGCGCTGGCCGCCGGAGAGGGCCTTGGGCTTGCGGCTGAGGTAGGGCTCGAGGTCGAGGAGCTTGGCCGCCTCGAGGACGCGGGTGGCGCGCTCGTCCTTGCCGACGCCCGCGATCTTGAGGGCGAAGCCCATGTTCTCGGCGACCGTCATGTGCGGGTACAGCGCGTAGTTCTGGAACACCATCGCGATGTCGCGGTCCTTCGGCGGGACGTCCGTGACGTTGCGGTCGCCGATGAAGATGTTGCCGTCGTTGACCTCCTCGAGGCCCGCGAGCATGCGGAGGGTGGTCGACTTGCCGCAGCCGGACGGGCCGACGAGGACGAGGAACTCGCCGTCGGCGACCTCCAGGTCGATCTGGTCGACCGCGGGGCGCGTCGAGCCCGGGTACAGGCGCGTGGCCTTGTCGAAAGTTACAGATGCCATTTCGGTGTTCTCCTTCACGGGCAGGTACGTGCCCGACGATCCGTGGTGATGGATGTGATGCTCATGGCTCATCGCTGTGGGCGACGACGACCACCCGATGAGTATTGCACGCGGGTCTGTGGTCGGGAAGCCCGGCACGATGCGGATCGGCGGCTATTCCCCACCCGAGGACAGGGTGCCGCGGGCCTGTATCGTCTCCTGCGGCGATGCACCCGCGCCCGCCGCGTCACCGCTTTCCCAGACTGGCCGCCTAGAGTCCTGAGGTCGTCCGGGAGCCCGCCCGCGCCCGACTCCCCATCCACTGAGCGAGGATCCATGAGCAGCACGCCGCCCGCGCACGAACCGCACGGCGGTCACCGACGACGCCGCGAGGCCGCTCGGGAGAAGGCGCGGCTCAACCGCGTGAAGCAGCGTCGTCGCGATGTCGTGGGCCGCTACGCCATCCGCGGCGGGATCGCCGCGGCCCTGGTCGCCGTGGTCGTGGTGGTCGGGCTCGTCGTCGTCCAGGGCGCGCGTCCCGCGGGGCCCGGGCCGCAGAACATGGCGAGCGACGGCATCCTGATCGGGAAGGACCTCGCGGCCACGCCCACGAAGGCCCTCGACCCGGAGCAGGATCCGGTGCCCACGGGGTCCGAGGCGGCAGGCGTCGCCCACATCCGCGTGTACGTCGACTACCTCTGCACGGCGTGCAAGGAGTTCCAGGACACCAACGGCGCGCAGATGGAGGGCTGGCTCCAGTCGGGCGCGGCCACGGTGGAGATCCACCCCGTCGCGATCCTCACCAGCAAGTCGCAGGCCTACTCCCTGCGGGCGGCCAACGCGGCCGCGTGCGTGGCCGACTCCGCACCCGACGACTTCTGGGCCTTCAACTCCGCGCTCTTCGCGGAGCAGCCCGCCGAGCAGAGCACGGGCCTCAGCGACGATCGCATCGTCGAGCTCGCCGGGCAGGCGGGCGCCAGCTCCTCCGACATCGCGAAGTGCGTCTCCGACCAGCGGTTCCAGTCCTGGGTGAACGCCGCGACGGATCGCGTCCTGGACGGCGAGATCCCCGACTCGAACGTCGACAAGGTCGTGGGCGCGCCGATCATCGTGGTGGGCGACCGCCAGTACACGGGCCAGCCGGACGACGCGAAGGCGTTCGCCGCGTTCGTGCTCCAGGCCGCCGGCCAGGACGCGACGACGACCCCCACCCCGACGCCCGCGCCGTCCGAGACCCCGACGACCGCGCCGTAGCGCGGCTCGTATGATGGATCGACGGCCCGCGAGGTCCGTCGGCCGGCCTGGCGCAATTGGTAGCGCACCGCACTTGTAATGCGGCGGTTACGGGTTCGAGTCCCGTGGCCGGCTCTCGATGCCGCTCCCTCAGTCGAGGACGGTGATCATCCGCTCGCTGTCGACGGTTTGACGCGGGCCCTTGTCGTCGTCGGCGACGTCGCCGACGTAGAGCCAGCCGAGCAGGTCCTCGCCGTCGCGCAGGCCGTGCATCCGTCGCACCGGCTCGCTGCGCGTGAGGCTGCCGGTGCGCCAGAACACACCCCATCCCTGCTCCTCGAGCAGCAGCGTGAGAGCGTGCGCGACACCCGCGGCGACCGCCTCCTGCTCCCAGTCCGGCACCTTGCGGCTCGGGGTGCGGCTCGCGACGACGGCGACGAGGAGGCTCGCGCGGTGCGTCTTCTTGCGGTGCTTGCCGGATCCGGGATCGCCCGCCGCCTCGTCCATCGCGGCGCCGAGCCGGTCGCGCGCGCCTCCGCGGATCTCGATGACCCGCCAGGGTCGGAGCCCGCCGTGGTCGGCGAGCCGGGAGACCGCGGCGACGAGCGGGACGAGCTCCTCGTGCGTCGGGGCCGCTCCGCCCACGGATGAGCGGGACCGGCGACCGCGGAGCGCCTCCAGGACGGGTCCGTCCTTCGCGGGGGTGCCGGGCCCGGACGGGTCGGGGGTTCCGCCCGCCCGATGCCGCGGCACGTCGATCACTCCGCGGTGCGGAACGACATGGAGACCGAGTTCATGCAGAACCGGTCGCCGGTGGGGGTCTGCGGCGCGTCGTCGAAGACGTGCCCGAGGTGCGAGCCGCAGCGGGCGCAGACGACCTCGACGCGCTTCATGCCGAGGCTCGTGTCCGTGTACAGCTTGACGGCGTCGCTCTCCTTCGGCGCGTAGAAGCTCGGCCATCCGCAGTGGGAGTCGAACTTGGTGTCGCTCGTGAAGAGCTCGGCGCCGCAGGCCTTGCAGCCGTAGACGCCGGTGCGCTCCTCGTCCAGCAGCTCGCCGGTCCAGGGGCGCTCGGTGGCCTGCTGGCGCAGCACCGCGTACTCCTCCGGGGAGAGCTCCTGGCGCCACTCGTCGTCGGTCTTCTCGATCTCGTAGGCCATGTGCGGGTCCTTTCTCGCTGGTCGATCCTAGGGGCGGCGTCCCAGCGCGCCTCCATGGACAACCGCCGCGGGCCCCCGTCGATTCCTGCATGCGGGGGACGATCCGCTCCGGGATGCGAGCGGACGCGATGCGGTGCCGCCGTGCCCGTCGCGGTGCGTGGACACCCCGGCATGCTGCGCGAGGCGCCCAGCGAGGCGCACCTAGTATGTGGGGGATGTCGGGGAAGGAGCATGCCGTGGACCAGCGCGAGACCAGCTCCACGACCGCTCCGGCGGCCGGACCGCATCCGGTCGTCGAGCTCGATGCCCGCGACCGCGCGGTCCTCGACTTCGAGGGGGACTGGACGCGTCACGCCGGGGCGAAGGAGGAGGCCATCCGCCAGACCTTCGGCCTCTCGGCCACGCGCTACTACCAGCTGCTCGGATCCCTGCTCGAGACGCGCGAGGCCCTCGCCTACGACCCGCTCCTCGTCGGGCGCCTCCTGCGACTCCGCGAGACGCGCGCCGCCGCGCGCGCAGCACGCGCCCTGCCCACCGGTCTCCCGCACCGACCGACCGCGCGCTGACCCCGCGCCCCACCGAGGAGACACGAGACCCCCCATGCCCTCCCACGCTCCCGACCGCTTCGACGAGGTCCCCGGCGACCTGAGCCGAGTGGGCGCCCATCGCGCGCCCCGTCCGCCTCACCACCGCTTCCGCGCCTTCGCGTGGGCGGCCCTCGCGACCGGCCTGCTAGTGGGCCTCGGCGTCGTCGGGCTCTTCGTCATCAATGACCGGGTCTCGTTCACCGACATCATCCCGAGCGGCGGCTCGTCCGAGGAGGCGGCGCCCACGGAGGAGCCGACCGCGGCTCCCACCGCCGTTCCCGGCATGGTCGTGACCGTCCTCAACGGCACGAGGACGTCAGGTCTCTCGGCCCGGGCCGCGACGGCGCTCCAGAAGGAGGGCTGGGCCATCGCGTCCCGCTTGAACGCCAGCTCCACCGACATCGCCACCACGACCGTCTACTACTACGACGATGCGGACGAGGGCGCGGCGCGCGGCCTCGTCGCGGAGCTGGGGGTGGGGGACGTGGCGCAGTCCGACCAGTTCCGGCCCGCCGAGGGCACGGCGGCGGCCCAGGCGTCCAAGCTGACGGCCGTGCTCGGCGCCGACTACGCCGCCAAGGGCTGACCGACTCCGTCTCGGCACGCCGAGCCGTGTCCGTGGAGTAACCCGACGGCGCATCGTCGGCTCTGTCTATCGTGCTGCCTGGTCGCACGCCCGCCGCGTCCAGGTGCTGCGCGCCGTACGTCCCGAGGGCGTGGCGCGGGGTCGATGCAGGATCCCGCGGCCGACCCGGGGGTGGCGGCACCGCGCTCCCGACACCGCGCATTCGCACATGGAGAAGCACATGGCCAACGGCACCGTGAAGTGGTTCAACGGGGAGAAGGGGTTCGGGTTCATCACCGTGGACGCCGTCGAGGGCGGTCCTGCCCAGCAGGACGTCTTCGTCCACTACTCGGCGATCGAGATGTCCGGCTACAAGGTCCTCGAGGAGGGGCAGCGCGTCGCCTTCGAGATCGGTCAGGGCTCCAAGGGCCTGCAGGCGGAGAACGTCACGCTGGCCTAGGGAGCATCCCACCACGACGCCGTCGCCCGTCCGGGCGGCGGCGTCGTCGCGTCCCGCCCGGCGCCCGGCCTGTGAGCGGCTCGCTTGCACTCCCGTAGGGCGAGTGCCAGAATCGTCCCTGGCACTCCCTCACGGGGAGTGCTAGACGACTGCCTTTTTCCTGACGTCCGGGAGGGACGAGAGATACACATGGCTAAGATCATCGCTTTTGACGAAGAAGCCCGCCGCGGCCTCGAGCGCGGCCTGAACATCCTGGCCGACGCGGTCCGCGTGACCCTCGGCCCGCGTGGCCGCAACGTCGTCCTCGAGAAGAAGTGGGGCGCCCCCACCATCACGAACGACGGCGTGTCCATCGCCAAGGAGATCGAGCTCGACGACCCGTTCGAGAAGATCGGCGCGGAGCTCGTCAAGGAGGTCGCCAAGAAGACCGACGACGTCGCCGGCGACGGCACGACCACCGCGACCGTCCTCGCGCAGGCGCTGGTCCGCGAGGGCCTCCGCAACGTCGCCGCGGGCGCCGACCCCATCAGCCTCAAGCGCGGCATCGAGAAGGCCGTCGCGGCCGTCACGGAGGAGCTCAAGGCCGCCGCGAAGGAGATCGAGACCAAGGAGGAGATCGCCGCCACCGCGTCCATCTCCGCCGGCGACTCCACCATCGGCGCGATCATCGCCGAGGCGATCGACAAGGTCGGCAAGGAGGGCGTCGTCACCGTCGAGGAGTCCAACACCTTCGGCACCGAGCTCGAGCTCACCGAGGGCATGCGCTTCGACAAGGGCTACCTGTCGCAGTACTTCGTCACCGACCCCGAGCGCCAGGAGGCCGTGTTCGAGGACGCGTACATCCTGATCGTCAACTCGAAGATCTCGAACATCAAGGACCTGCTGCCGATCGTCGACAAGGTCATCCAGTCGGGCAAGCAGCTCCTGATCATCGCCGAGGACGTCGACGGCGAGGCCCTGGCCACGCTCGTCGTCAACAAGATCCGCGGCATCTTCAAGTCGGTCGCCGTCAAGGCCCCCGGCTTCGGCGACCGCCGCAAGGCGCAGCTGCAGGACATCGCCATCCTCACCGGTGGCCAGGTCATCGCCGAGGAGGTCGGCCTCAAGCTCGAGAACGTCACCCTCGACCTGCTCGGCACGGCCCGCAAGGTCGTCATCACCAAGGACGAGACCACGATCGTCGAGGGTGGCGGAGACGCCACCGAGATCGCGGCCCGCGTGCAGCAGATCCGCAACGAGATCGGCAACACCGACAGCGACTACGACCGCGAGAAGCTCCAGGAGCGCCTCGCGAAGCTGGCCGGCGGCGTCGCCGTCATCAAGGCCGGCGCGGCGACCGAGGTGGAGCTCAAGGAGCGCAAGCACCGCATCGAGGACGCCGTCCGCAACGCGAAGGCCGCCGTCGAGGAGGGCATCGTCGCCGGTGGTGGCGTCGCCCTCATCCAGGCCGGCAAGCTCGCGTTCGAGAAGCTCCAGCTCGAGGGCGACGAGGCGACGGGCGCGAACATCGTCCGCGTCGCGGTCGACGCTCCGCTCAAGCAGATCGCCCTCAACGCCGGCCTCGAGCCCGGCGTCGTGGCCGAGCGCGTCCGCAACCTCCCCTCGGGTCACGGCCTCAACGCCGCAACGGGCGAGTACGTCGACATGCTCGCCGCGGGCATCAACGACCCGGTGAAGGTCACGCGCTCGGCTCTGCTGAACGCCGCGTCCATCGCCGGTCTGTTCCTGACGACCGAGGCCGTCGTCGCCGACAAGCCCGAGAAGAACCCGGCCCCGGCCGGCGACCCCACGGGTGGCATGGACTTCTAGTCCGACCGGGTGGGGCGGAGACGCCCCGCCCACCAGCACGATCAGCACGGAGAAGCGGGCGGTCCCTCAGGGGGCCGCCCGCTTCGTCGTGCTCCGGTCATCCGACCGCGAGGCCGGAGTGCGGATGCGGCTAGTGCGCGAACATGCGGGCGTTGCCCTCCTCCACCTCCGCGTACTGCCGGGCGGCGGCGCTCAATGCCTGGTTGATGCTCGCCAGCGCCTCCTCGACGCGCTGCTGCGTGCCCTTCCACTCGGCGACCACGCCCTGGAACGCTGTCGCCGCGCTGCCGGTCCACGACCCCTGCAGGTCGGCGAGCTGGCCGTGCAGGCCCGCCACCTCCGCCTGGATGCGGCCGATGCTGCCCTGGACCGCCGCGGTGGCCGACAGGACGGCCTCGCTGTCCACCTGGTACCTCGTCATGCGTCTCCTCCTTCTCGTCGTGGGACGGGCGGAGGCTATGCGGCGATCAGGACGCGGGTGATGCGGGAGCGCTGGCGGTGGGGGTCGCGGGGTTCTCGGCGCTGGGGAGGAGGGGCAGGATCACGCGGAAGGTCGCGCCGCCGCCCTCGGTCTCGACGACGTCGACGCGGCCGCGGTGCGCCGCGACGATGGCGGACACGATGGCGAGACCGAGCCCGCTGCCGCCGGTCTCCCGGGTGCGCGACGTGTCGGCGCGCCAGAAGCGCTGGAAGATCTTCTCGCGGATCTGTGGCGGCACGCCGTCCCCGTGGTCGCGGACCTCGATGCGCGCTTCCCGTGCGGCCTCGTCGACGACGGTGGCCAGCTCGATCGGGCTGCCGGCGGGGGTGAAGCGCACCGCGTTGCCGATGAGGTTGGTGACCACCTGCCGGATCTTGTTCTCCTCCGCGGAGACCATCGCGAAGCCCTCGGCGGGGACGCGCACGTCGTCGTCGCCGGGGCGGGTGGGGGAGAGGGCGTCCGTCGCCGTCTCGCCGGGGCGGCGCGAGCGCCGCGCGCGGAACCGAGACAGCGTGGCGCCGGCGAAGGCGATCGGCCCGGTCGCGTCGTTCCCCGACGTCGTCGCGGTGCCGCGCTGCGCGTCCGGTGACAGATCCTGGGTGGGCTCGAGGCCGTCGGCGTCGAGGACCGGGCCGACGGGGTTGACGAGGACGGGCGGGAGCGCCGTGACGGTGCGCGTCTGGGAGGAGGCCATCGCGTCGAGGGCGGCGTCGCGCGCGATGGGGTAGAGGTCCACGGGCGCGAGCTGCAGCGGCTTCGTCTCGTCCAGCCGCGCGAGCTCCAGGAGGTCCTCGACCAGCCCACCCATGCGGATGGCCTCCTTCTCGATGCGCTCCATGGCCTGCGAGACGTCCTCGGGCGTCTGCAGAGCCCCCATCCGGTACAGCTCGGCGTAGCCGCGCACTGACACCAGGGGTGTGCGGAGCTCGTGGCTGGCGTCGCCGACGAAGCGCCGCATCTGGTCGATGGTCTTCGCGCGGTCGGCGAAGGCGCGGTCGATCCGGCTGAGCATCATGTTGAGGGAGCGGTTGAGGCGACCGACCTCGGTGTTCGGGGTCGCGCCACCGAGGCGCTGGCTGAAGTCGCCGCCGGCGATGGCGGCCGCGGTGCGCTCGACCTCGCGGAGGGGGCCGAAGGTGCTGGTGACCAGCATGCGGGTGACCGCGGCGCCGAGGACGACCACGGCGAGGCCGAAGCTCGCGAAGATGACGATGTACGTGGCGACGAGGTCGTCCACCTGCTCCAGCGGGCGGGCGACGACGAGCGTCGAGTACTCCATGGCGTCCGGCGAGGCGTTCTGCGACACGCGGACGATGCCGTGCCACGCCTTCTTGCCGGAGTTGTCGGAGAAGACGACGATCTCGTTGTTGATCTGGGAGGCGCGCGCCAGGTCGAGGCCGAAGACGCGGGGGTGCTCCGCGGAGTCGCCCGTCCAGTTGTCGGCGAGGACGTCGCCCTGGGCGTCGAGGAGCACCACGAACCAGGCCGGATCCGCGGTGGCGACGTCGTCCTGCGTGAACGTGTCCGGCATCGAGGCGTCCGTGTTGAGCACCTTCGGGAGCTGCGTGATGGTGACCCGGAGCTGCGCGTCGAGCTGGCTCACCATCTGCTGCCGCAGCAGGTACATGGTGCCGGCGCCGGAGACGAGGAGGCCCAGCAGGAGCAGGAGCACCGTGACGCTCGTGATCTTGGTGCGCAGGGAGACGTTGTTCCACTTCTCCGACACGTAGTCGTGCACTGGCCGCACCTCGTGTTCCCGTCTCGCTGACCTGGGTCGAGGATATGCGACCCAGCATGTGCGAACGGCCGGGCGCCCAGGGGCGTCCGGCCGTTCAGGTGGAGCGGGTCCCCGTGCGGGCCCGGAGGATCAGGACTTGGCGGCCTTGAGCATGTAGCCGAACCCGCGCTTGGTCTGGATGACCGGCTCCGAGGAGTGCTGGTCGAGCTTGCGGCGCAGGTAGGAGATGTACGACTCGACGATGCCGGCGTCGCCATTGAAGTCGTACTCCCAGACGTGGTCGAGGATCTGGGCCTTCGACAGCACGCGGTTGGGGTTGAGCATGAGGTAGCGCAGCAGCTTGAACTCGGTGGGGCTCAGCTCGATCGGCTCCTCGCCGACGAGGACCTCGTGCGTGTCCTGGTCCATGGTGAGCTCGCCCGCGCGGATGATGGCGTCCTCGTCGGCGTGCATCGTGCGGCGGAGGATCGCCTTGATGCGCGCGACGATCTCGTCGAGGCTGAACGGCTTGGTGACGTAGTCGTCGCCGCCCACGGTGAGGCCGGTGATCTTGTCCTCGGTGTCGTCCTTCGCCGTGAGGAAGAGGATGGGCGCCGTGTACCCGGCAGCTCGGAGGCGCTTGGTGACGCCGAAGCCGTTCATGTCCGGCAGCATCACGTCGAGGATGATGAGGTCGGGCTCCTCCTCGAGGACGGCCGAGATGGCCTGGGCGCCGTTGCCGACGGCGCGGACCGCGAACCCGGCGAACCGGAGGCTCGTGGTCAGCAGGTCGCGGATGTTGGGTTCGTCATCGACGATAAGGATCTTCGGGCCATCGCTCATGGGATGAAGTATCTGCGCGCTCGCTGGGAGCCACCTGGATACCGGGGGTGGTCTGGGGCGGCCGTCTCGCCGTGAGGTCAGGCCGCGATGCCCGCCGCATCCAGGATCGTGTAGCTGTAGCCCTGCTCGGCCAGGAAGCGCTGGCGGTTCTGGGCGAAGTCCTGGTCGACGGTGTCGCGGGAGACGAGCGTGTAGAAGCTCGCGGACATGCCTGATGCCTCCGGGCGGAGCAGGCGGCCGAGGCGTTGCGCCTCCTCCTGGCGGGATCCGAACGAGCCGGACACCTGGATCGCGACGGTGGCGTCGGGCAGGTCCACCGAGAAGTTGGCGACCTTGCTGACCACGAGCACCCGCTCCGTGCCGTCGCGGAACGCCTGATAGAGCCGCTCGCGCTCGGCGACGGGGGTCGCGCCCGTGAGCTTCGGAGCACCGAGGGCCTCCGCGAGCTCGTCGATCTGCTCCAGGTACTGGCCGATGACGAGGATGCTCTCGCCGCGGTGCCGCTCGACCAGCGCGCGCGTCACGTCGAGCTTGGCGGGCGCGGTGGCGGCGAGCCGGTAGCGCTCGTCGTCGGCCGCGGCGGCGTAGACGAGCCGGTCCTCGTCGGGCAGGTCGATGCGCACCTCGAAGCACTCGGCGGGGGAGATGAAGCCCTGGGCCTCGATCTCCTTCCACGGCGCGTCGAACCGCTTCGGGCCGATGAGGCTGAAGACGTCGCCCTCGCGGCCGTCCTCGCGCACGAGCGTGGCCGTGAGGCCGAGGCGGCGGCGGGCCTGGAGATCCGCGGTCAGCTTGAAGACGGGCGCGGGCAGGAGGTGCACCTCGTCGTAGACGACGAGGCCCCAGTCGAGCGCGTCGAGGAGCGCGAGGTGCGCGTACTCGCCCTTCCTCTTGGCGGTGAGGATCTGGTACGTCGCGATGGTCACGGGCTTGACCTCGCGCGACTGGCCCGAGTACTCGCCGATCTCGTCCTCGGTGAGAGTGGTGCGCTTCAGCAGCTCCGAGCGCCACTGGCGGGCCGACACGGTGTTCGTGACGAGGATCAGCGTGGTGGTCTTGGCGCGGGCCATGGCGGCGGCGCCGACGAGCGTCTTCCCGGCGCCGCAGGGGAGGACGACCACGCCGGATCCGCCGTCGAGGAAGTGGTCGACCGCGTCGGTCTGGTAGCCGCGCAGCGTCCAGCCGTCCTCCACGAGCGCCATGTCGTGGGGCGTGCCGGGCGTGTAGCCGGCGAGGTCCTCGGCGGGCCAGCCGATCTTCACGAGCTCCTGCTTGAGCTGCCCGCGCGCCCACGCCTGCACGCGGTAGGTCGTCGCGTCCACGCGCTCCGTGAGCAGCGGCGCGATGCGGCGGGAGCTCGCGACCTCCGAGAGGACGGCGGACTCCGTGCTCGAGATCTGCAGCTCTCCGTCCGAGTCGCGCCCGATGACGAGGCGGCCGTAGCGGCCGACCGTGTCGGTCACGTCCACCGTGACCGACTGCGGCACGGGGAACCGGGAGTAGCGCTCGAGGGTCGCGAGCATGTCCTCGGCCGTGTGGCCGGCGGCACGGGCGTTCCAGAGGCCGAGGCGGGTGATCCGGTACGTGTGGATGTGCTCGGGCGCGCGCTCCAGCTCGGCGAACACGGCGAGGTCGTGCCGGGCGTCCTCGGCGTCGGCGTGGGCCACCTCGAGGAGGACGGTGCGGTCGCTCTGGACGATGAGGGGGCCGTCGGGCATGCCCGCCAGCCTAGGCGCGCTCATGCGCTCGCCGGCGCGGGGGAGATCTCCACCACGCTCGACAGGGGCAGGGTGCGCTCGACGTCGGCGACGCGGTCGCGGGCGCGCAGCCGTCCGCCGGCCACGCTGGAGGGCTCGAGCACGTGGTCCACCTCGCGGCCGTCCGGCATGCGCACGCGGACGCGGAGGGCGGCCTTGGCGCGGATCGCCGCCTCGAGCTGGCGCGTCGTCCAGGCGGCCCCGTCGTCGGGGCCGTCGGCCTCGCGGACCCGGGCGACCAGGGCGTCCGCGGCGTCGGGCTCGGGATCCGCGGCGGGCGCCGACGCCGGGGCGGTCCGCGGGGCCGGTGCGATGCGGTGCCCCGCGGCGTCCTCGCGGACGGGGGCGAGCCGGGCGGCCGCGAGCGCGCGCTCGACGGCGTCGGGCGAAGCGGCTGAGGTGAGCACCGCGTCGCCCGCGCGGACGAGACGCAGGGGCGCGAGGTCGCGGTCGACGAGGAGGGTGGCGAGCAGCGGACCGTCCTCGGAGACGATCGCCGACCGGGCATCCGGGGCCCCGTCGGAGGGCGACGCCGGGCGGACGCGGAGGCGGCCGAAGCGCGCGGCGGCCTCGTCGAGGAGGTAGTCGAGGGGCTGGGGGATGCCGGTCAGGGAGATCTCCGCCAGGAGGGCGCGGATGGCGTCGGCCGTCGCGCCGGACGCGAGGGCGCGCGTGACGGATGCGGCGGAGATCCGGTAGGTCGCGGCAAGCCCCCGCCCCTCGGCGTCGGCGACCTCGAGCAGGCGCGACTCGACCGCGGGATCGAGCGGCCCGGGGGAGACGACGGTGAGGTCGTGCTGCAGGTAGACCCGATCGACCTCGGGCGGCAGGTGCGGCGCGAGCGCGGCGGCCGCGGGGCCTGGCCCCGACGTGAGGAGCGCGCGGCCCGCGGAGCTCGGGACGTCTCCCGTCGTGATGCCGAGGAGGCCGGCGTCGCGCGTGAAGGCGGTGATGCGCTCGCCGATCCAGGCGGATCCGCCGGGGAAGCGCCAGAGGACGCTGTCGACGAGCCCCGCTCCCCACGACGCGTCGGCGCGCTCGGCGAGGATGCCGCGGGTCGCGGGCGCCAGCGCATGCAGCCAGGCCGCGGCGAGGGCCTCCCACCGCTCGGCGGTCGGCCGTGCGGACCAGGCGGCGGCTGTCGAGGTCGTCGACCAGGCGCGATCCGTCCGGGCGACGAGCGTCGCGCGGTCGGCGAGGGACAGGTAGGCGGGGACGTCGTCGAGGTCGGCGCCGAGCGCGGCGGCCAGCCGCCGCGCGTCGGGAAGGGACATGCCGCCTCGGCTCAGCTCGCGCGCGGGCTCGCGGGCCAGCTCGTCCACGAGGGCGGCGACGGCGACCACCGACCGGAACGCGTTCTCGCCCGCCCGTCGGTCGACCTCGTCGGGATCGACGCGGGGGACGGCCGCGAGAGGGGCGGGCGGTGCGAGGCGGGCCAGCTCGTCCGTCCCCGGGAGACCGGCGGCGGGCCAGGCGGCGAGGGCGGCCGCGACCTCCGGATGCGTCGTGATGCCCGTGTCGTCGACGCCGGCCAGGAGCGTGTCCGCGGCGCGTCCCGCGGCGTCCGCGAGATCCGCCGGGTCCATCGGCTCCTCGCCGGAGCGACGGGAGAGCGCGTCGCGGAGCGCGCCCAGGGCGACGGGCCGCGCGGTCGCCCCCTCCTCGGCGGCGACCGCGAGGACGGCCAGCGCCGTGCGGTCGAGCTGCTCCAGGGCTCGCGCGACGGCGTCCGGGGCGAGCAGCGCATCGGCGAGGTCGAAGAGGTCGGCGACGCGCGCGGCGTCGACGTGGCGGTCGCGGACCAGGGCGGCGAGCGCAGCGTCGTCGAGCGCGCGCAGGCGGGCCGCGAGCACGAGGGCGTCGGTCATGGTCGTCCCGCTAGCGGGACGTGCCGTCCATGCGACGCCGGCGACGGACGCTGATGATCAGGATCGCGATGAAGAGGAGCGCCGCGATGGGGATGCCCACGGCCGGCAGCAGCAGGATGACCTGCCACATGGGGGTGCTGTACTGCGACGCGTCGACGGCGATGAGCGGCGCCAGCAGGATCGCGAGGATGCTCAGCACGGCGACCAGCAGGATCCCGGCGAGCATGTAGGCGAGGATGCGCTCGGCCCGTCCCTCGCTCGGTGCGGTCTCGGATGCCATCCGCTCAGACTACGCCGTGGCGCGCGCCCGGGCGCGTCGGATCCGACCCCTACGGCGGGCCGGGCGTCGTCGTCGCCGGGTCCGTCGGGGCCCCGGCGAATAGACTGGACCGCCCACCAGCACATCGAGCCCCGCCCGGGGCGAGGGAAGAGGATCGCATGCCCACCGGCAAGGTGAAGTTCTACGACGAGGACAAGGGGTTCGGGTTCATCAGCTCGGACGACGGCCAGGAGGTCTTCCTGCACGCGTCGGCCCTGCCCTCGGGCGTCGCCGGCGTGAAGGCCGGCACCCGGCTGGAGTTCGGCATCGCCGACGGCAAGCGCGGCGCGCAGGCCCTCTCGGCGCGGATCCTCGACGCCCCGCCCTCGCTGGCCCGCATGTCCCGGAAGCCCGCTGACGACATGGCGGTCATCGTGGAGGACCTCGTGAAGGTGCTCGACGGGATCGGCACCGGCCTCAAGCGCGGCCGCTACCCCGAGGAGTCCCACGGCCGGAAGATCGCGGCGCTGCTGCGCCGGGTCGCGGAGGAGCTCGATGCCTGAGCCGCGGGACGACGAGACGACGACCGACGCGTCGACGATGACCGACGAGACGGCCTGCACGACGACGGGCGCGGTCGACGAGACCACCGGCGAACTGGCCGCCGCCGACGCGCCCATCGCGGAGTCCCCCGCGACCGAGACGGAGGCACCCGCGGAGCCGGCCGTCCCCGACGCCGAGCTGCTCGCGGCCGTCGACCTCGCGCGCGCCGCCCTGCTCGAGATCACGCCGGCGGAGACCGTCGGCGAGCCGGCCGGATCGATCGTCGAGGGCGACCGCGTGCTTTCGCTCCTCTTCGCGAACACGATGCCCGGCTACCCCGGCTGGTTCTGGACCGTCACGCTCGCCCGCGTCGACGACGCCACCCCCACCGTGCTGGAGGCCGAGCTGATGCCCGGGGAGGGAGCGCTGCTCTCGCCCGAGTGGCTCCCGTGGTCCGATCGGCTCGCCGGCATCGAGGCCGACCAGGAGGCCGAGCGCCTCGCGGCGGAGTCCGACGACGAGGACCAGGACGAGGACGACGACCCCGCGGAGGACGCGGAGGACGCGGACGACGTGCTCGACGGCGTGGACTTCGAAGCCCCTGCCTCGGACGACGACGATGATGACGATGACGATGACGATGACGACGACGACGACGACACGAGCTTCGACGGCGCCGATCGCTGACCCGCGTACCGCATGACGACGGCGGCGACCCCCTCGGGGGCCGCCGTCGTCGTCATGTCCGGGAGGCCGTGATCAGCCGGCGCCCTGCTCCACCACGAACTCGATGCAGCGCACGAGGGCGCGCACGTCGTCCGGCTCGATGGCCGTGAAGGTCGCGACCCGCAGCTGGTTGCGCCCGAGCTTGCGGTACGGCTCGGTGTCGACGACGCCGTTGGCGCGGAGCGTCTTCGCGACGGCGGCCGCGTCGATGGAGTCGTCGAAGTCCATCGTCACCACCACCTGCGAGCGGTGCGCGGGATCCGTCACGAACGGGCGCGCGTACTCCACGCGCTCCGCCCACTCGTAGAGGACGGACGACGACTCGCGCGTGCGGGCGTCTGCCCAGGCCAGGCCGCCTGCCCGGTCGATCCAGTCCAGCTGGTCCTCGAGCATGAGCAGCGTGGCGAGGGCCGGGGTGTTCAACGTCTGGTCCAGGCGGGAGTTGTCGACGGCGTTCTTGAGGCTGAGGAACTCGGGGATCCACCGGCCGGACGCCGCGATGCGCTCCACGCGCTCGAGGGCGGCGGGGGAGAAGAGGGCGAGCCAGACGCCGCCGTCGCTCGCGAGGTTCTTCTGCGGGGCGAAGTAGTAGACGTCCGCCTGGGCCGCGTCGAAGTCGATGCCGCCGGCCGCGCTCGTCGCGTCGACGACCGTGAGCGCGCCCTCGTCCCCGTGGACGCGGGTGACGGGCGCCATCACGCCGGTGGAGGTCTCGTTGTGCGGCCACGCGTAGACGTCGACGCCCTCGACAGGGCTCGCGGATGCGCGGCTGCCGGGCTCGGCGCGGATCACGTCGGGCGCCTCGAGGAAGGGCGCCGCGGCGGCCTTCGCGAACTTGCCGCCGAACTCGCCGAACACGAGGTTCTGGCTGCGGCGCTCGATGAGGGAGAAGGCCGCGGCGTCCCAGAACGCCGTGGATCCGCCGTTGCCCAGCACGACCTCGTAGCCGTCGGGCAGGCGGAAGAGCCGGGAGAGCCCCTCGCGGACGCGCCCGACCATGTCCTTCACGGGCGCCTGGCGGTGGGAGGTGCCGAGGATCTGCGCGCCCGCGAGCGCGAGGTGGTCGAGCTGCGCCTGCCGGACCTTGGACGGGCCGCAGCCGAATCGTCCGTCGAGGGGCAGCAGTTCGGTGGGGATCGTCGTGGCTGGCATGCGGCAATGGTAGGGGACCGTCCGCGGGCGCCCCGGGCCGTCCCACGACCCGAGCCGGTCATCCGGCACCCGGGGAAGTAGGCTGGTCCCTGGCGCAAGGGAGGCCCGATGACTGATCTCGTGGACACGACGGAGATGTACCTCCGCACCATCCTCGACCTCGAGGAGGAGGCCATCGTGCCTCTGCGGGCGCGCATCTCCGAGCGCCTCGGCCACTCGGGTCCCACCGTCTCGCAGACGGTGGCGCGCATGGAGCGCGACGGCCTCGTGATCGTCAGCGGCGACCGCCACCTCGAGCTCACCCCGGAGGGTCGCAGCAAGGCCGTCCACGTGATGCGCAAGCACCGCCTCGCCGAGCGCCTCCTCAGCGACGTCATCGGCCTCGAGTGGGAGTTCGTGCACGATGAGGCCTGCCGCTGGGAGCACGTGATGAGCGAGCAGGTGGAGCGCAAGATCCTCGACCTCCTCGGTCACCCCACGGAGTCGCCGTACGGCAACCCCATCCCCGGGCTCGACGAGCTCGGCGACTCTCCCGCCGTCGCGTTCATGGCCGGCGTCGTCAGCATCGTCGAGGCGTCGCTCGGCACGACGGAGGACGCCCCCGCACGTGGCGTGATCCGCCGGCTGGGCGAGCCCGTGCAGTTCGACCCGGAGCTGCTCTCCCAGCTGAAGCAGGCCGGCGTGCTGCCGGGTGCCACCGGATCCTTCTCCCGCGAGGGCGCCTACGTCCTGGTGCGGGTGGACGGCGCGGGGCCGGGGCTCGAGCTGCCGCTCGAGGTCGCCGGGCACATCTTCATCGAGCGCTGACCCGACGCGGTCTGCGGAGCGCGCGACGCCGGGCGTCGGCGTATTCGCCCGGTGGATCCCCAGGACCACCCCCGGACTGGGCACAGGCGAGGGGCGCGCCGCCCTCATCGGGGGTTCCGTCCGGCATCCGTCGTGAGGATGACGTCTGCCGTTATGGATTCGTTAGAAATATGGTCCCTCAGGATGACAAACGGGAGCGCGTCCCTTACTCTCGAACAGGCCCGACCGACCACCACAGAGGTTCCGGGCCCGGTGCAGGGCGTCTCGACACCCGTCCCCTGCATGAGTACCCCTCGACGACCTTGGAGGGACGGGGCGCCAGCATGTCCGGCGTCGAGACGCAGGAGGTTGACAACTTGGCCCATGGTGACATCAGCGGTTCCGTCGGGAACCCGTCCGACCCGACTCGACCGCCCGCACCCGGGATGGATCGTCTGCCCACCCGCCGCGAGCTCCGCGCCGCGGAGACCGCGAAGGCCGTCCGCCCGCGTCGTGACTCCGCGACCCGCACCCTCCAGGCTCCCGCTCCCCGCCTGAGCCCGACCCCGGCGCCCGTCGGCCGTTCGCGCCGCACGAAGGCCGCCAACGCCGTCGTGATGACCTTCGTCACCGGCCTCGTCGGCGTCATGGCCATCCCCGCGTACGCCGCGGGATCCCAGCTCGAGCACACCTCGTCCGCCGAGGGCGCGTCTCTGCAGGACTACACGGCCGCCAACGCGCAGGTCGTCACCGCCGACAACGCGTCGTCCGCCCCGGTCGAGGAGGGCTTCACCGCCACGTCCGTCGCCGACCTCAACGCGCAGAAGGCCGAGGCCGCACGTGCCGCCCTCGCCGAGCAGCGCCGCACGCAGCTCGCGTCCTCCGCCACGACCTACAACGGCGCGTCCGCGTCGCAGCTGGCCCAGAACCCGATCTACCCGGGCACCTCGGCCACCGGCGTCGCGGCCGTCGCTCGCCAGTACCTCGGGGTCCCGTACGTCTTCGGCGGCAACACCCCCGCGGGCTTCGACTGCTCCGGCCTCGTCCAGTACGTGTTCGCCCAGTTCGGCCTCAACCTCCCGCACTCGGTGCGGGCGCAGGGTGCGGCCGGCGTCACGGTGCCGGCTTCCCAGGCGCGCGCCGGCGACATCGTCGTCTGGAACGACGGCAGCCACGACGGCATCTACACGGGCAACGGCATCATGATCGACGCGCCGAAGCCCGGCGACCACGTCAAGGAGCGCCCGGTCTGGAGCTCCAACGTGCACTACGTCCGCCTCCTGGGCTGACACCGGCACGAGCACGACCCCGGGAGGCCGGCGGCACGCGTCCTGTGGGATGCGCCGCCGGCCTCCTGCGTTCCCCGGGACAAACGGGGATCGAGGGGTACCCTGTCCGGTGAGACGTCCCTCGACCCGCCCGGGAGCCCCGATGACCACCGCACCTGACATCCGAACCATGGATGCGCACGTGCGCCACGGCCATCGGCACCATCCCCGGATGGGCAGCCACCTGTTCCACCCGAGCGGTCACCCGCTCTCCTAGAAGGCATCGCCGAGCACTCGGCGGTGCCTTCGCGTGTTCCCGGGGGCGGGACGCCTCATTCGGATTCCTGGAAGCCGTCCAGGCCGGTCTGAGAGGGATGTCGTGCGCACACTGGTACTCAACGCGGGCTTCGAGCCGCTCGCCGTCGTGTCGTTCAAGCGGGCCCTGGTGCTCGTGCTGAGCGGCAAGGCCACCATGCTCGCCCAGGACGAGGAGCACCCGATCCTCGGGAACGGCGGCGCGTGGGGTCGCCCGTCCGTGATCCTGCTCACGCGGTACGTGCGGATCCCGCACGCGCGCCGCGTGCCCGTCTCGCGGCGCGGGGTGCTGCGGCGCGACGGGGGCCGGTGCGCCTACTGCGCCCGCAACGCGACCACCATCGATCACGTCCTCCCGCGCTCGCGCGGCGGGAAGGACACGTGGGAGAACCTCGTGGCCTGCTGCCTGTCGTGCAACAACCGCAAGAGCGACCGCACGCCGGAGGAGATGGGCTGGACGCTGCGCACGCCGCCGCGGGCCCCGCAGGGGAGCGGGTGGGTGGTCAGCGGGATGGAGCGGCCCGCGCCCGGATGGGACGAGTTCCTGGCGCCGGCGGCCTGATCGAGGCGACAGATCGCCTCCGTAGGCTGAGGGCATGACCGCCGACGCTCGCGAATCCCCGATCCCCGACGACCCCTTCCTCTGGCTGGAGGAGATCCACGGGGACCGCGCGCTCGCCTGGGTCCGCGCGCAGAACGAGCGGACGCTCGGCCGGTCGCCCGAGGGATCGCGCGCGGAGCTGACGACCGAGCTGCTCGAGGTGCTCGAGTCGGACGAGCGGATCCCGTACGTGACCCGGCACGGCGAGCACCTCTACGGCCTCTGGCGCGACGCCGACCACGTGCAGGGACTCTGGCGTCGCACGACGCTCGACGAGTACCAGGCTCCGGCGCCCGAGTGGGAGGTGCTGCTCGACCTGGACGCGCTGGGCGAGGCGGAGGGGATCCCGTGGCAGTTCTCGCGGGCGCAGCTGCTGTCGCCCGCACGCGACCGGGCGCTCGTCTCGCTCTCGCCCGACGGCGGGGACGCGGTCGCCGTCCGCGAGCTCGACCTCGGCACCGGGCTCTTCGTCGAGGGCGGATTCGAGGTGCCGGTCGCGAAGACGATGGTGTCGTGGATCGACCGGGACACGGTCTTCGTCGGCACGGACTTCGGGCCGGGCAGCCTCACCGAGAGCTCGTACGCCCGGACCGCGCGCCGGTGGAGCCGCGGGCAGGCGCTGGCCGACGCCCCCGAGGTGCACGCGGTCGCGGCCACGGACATGCTCGTCCACGTCACGCACGACCCCACGCCCGGATTCGAGCGCGACGTGGTGCGGGAGGTGCCGGACTTCTTCACGTCGCGGACGCTCCTGCTGACGGACGCGGGCACGGTGCCGATCGACGTGCCGGAGGACGTGGACGTCGACCTGCACCGCGAGTGGCTCGTGCTGCGGCCGCGCACCGACACGGAGATCGGCGGAGTCGTGCACGCGGCCGGGTCGCTGCTCGCGGCGCGCCTCGACGACTTCCTCGCCGGATCCCGGCAGCTCGCCGTGCTGTTCGCGCCGACCTCGTCACGGAGCCTCGAGGACTGGGCGTGGACCGCGGGGCACCTCGTGCTCACGCTGCTCGAGGACGTGGCGAGCCGGATCCGCGTGCTGACGCCGCCGACCGCCGCCGGGCGCGCCGGATGGCGCGAGGAGGACGTGCGCGTGGGGACGCCGCTCGCGTCCGTCTCCGTCGTCGCGACCGACCGCGAGACCGACGAGTACTGGCTCGCCGTGACGGGGTTCCTCACGCCGCCGACGCTGCTGCACGGCGTGGTCGGCGAGGGCGCGCCGCGACCGGTCAAGGAGCAGCCCGCGTCGTTCGACGCCGACGGCCTCGAGGTGCAGCAGCACTTCGCCGTGTCCGACGACGGGACGCGCGTGCCCTACTTCCAGGTGGGTCCGCGCGACCTGCCGCTCGATGGATCCGCGCCCACGCTGCTCTCCGGCTACGGCGGCTTCGAGAACAGCCGACTGCCGTCGTACAGCGGCGTCGTGGGGCGCGGCTGGCTCGCGCGCGGCGGCGTCCACGTGCTGGCGAACATCCGCGGCGGCGGCGAGTACGGACCGGCGTGGCACAGGGCCGCGCTGCGGCAGGACCGGCATCGGGCCTACGAGGACTTCGCCGCCGTCGCGCGCGACCTCGTGGCACGCGGCGTGACCGTGCCCGCGCGCCTCGGTTGCGAGGGCCGCAGCAACGGCGGGCTGCTGGTCGGCAACATGCTCACGACGTACCCGGAGCTGTTCGGCGCGGTGATCTGCGGAGTGCCGCTGCTCGACATGCGGCGATACACCCGGCTGTCGGCCGGGGCGTCGTGGATCGCCGAGTACGGAGACCCGGACGTGGCATCCGACTGGGAGTTCATCCGCACCTTCTCGCCGTACCACAACGTCCGCCCCGGGGTCGCGTACCCGCCGACGCTCGTCTACGCGGCGACGAGCGACGACCGCGTCGGCCCGGTGCAGGCGCGGAAGATGGTCGCGCTCCTGCACGAGACCGGGGTCGAGGACGCCTGGTACTTCGAGAACACGGCCGGCGGCCACGGCGGATCGGCGGACAACCCCGCGACGGCGCGCCTGCAGTCGCTCATCCACGCGTTCCTCTGGGAGCGGCTCGGCGGCGTGCCGGCGGCGGCCTGAGCGGCAACGCGGCGGGGTGACCGGCGGCCGCCGTCCGGGCCGTCAGCCGACGCGGCGGGTCGTGGCGCGGGGGCGCAGGCCGGACACGAGGTCGGTCAGCATCGCCGTGGGCTCGAGCCCCACCTCGCGGGCGAGGCGCGTGCGGTACATGTCGTAGGCGCGGAGGGCGTCGGACTGGTTGCCGGCGGCCACGTGCACGGTGATGAGGCAGCGCTGCGCGGTCTGGCGGAGCGGATCCACGTCGATGGCCCGTCGGGCCGCTGCCGCCGCCTCGTGCAGGCGCGCGCGGGTCAGGAGCGCCTGGGACTGGGCCTCGAGCGCGTTCACCCGCAGGTGTCGCCACTCCTCGGCCGCGGGCTCCAGCCAGGCGTCGAACCAGTCGGGCAGGAGATCCGCGCTGAAGAGGGCCACCGCGGCCGGCGAGATGTCCGCGTCGTCCGGCTCCCCGTGACGAGGCTCGAGCAGTCGGGCGGCCGTCGCGCGCGCCGTCCGGAGGTCGACGTCGACCGCGTCGTGCAGCACGAGCCCGCCGGGGGCGGAGCCGACGATCTCGCGGCCGCCGTCGCCGAGGCGGGCGATGGCGGAGCGGAGGCTCGACGCGGCGCGACCGTCCAGCGCGTCGGGCCACAGCTGGCTGGCGAGGGTGCCGCGGTCGGCGGGTCGGGCGCGGATCGCGAGCGCGGCGATGAGCCGCCTGGTCCCCTCGGAGAGCGCGGCTCCGGTCGGATCCGGGCCGGGGGAGGCGGACGCCGGATCGGCGCCGAGGCCGGCGACGCGGAAGCCGCCGAGCACGTCGACGCGGATCACGACGGTGCTCCGGCGCTGGCCGGGCGGGCGGCGAGGAGCCGAGCGGCGGCGGGTGGGCGGCGCGCCGAGCGGAGGGATCCGCCGTCGACTCGCTGATGCATCCCGCACCTCCATCGCGGCCACCGTATCCGTTCGGACACGAAAGCCCACCATGAGCGTGCTTTTGGGGCTACGCGCGAGAGAGCGCCTGACGACGGGTCGTCGGGCGCTCCCTCGGCTGATCCGCGTTGCGGTTACCGCTGGGCGGACCTGCGTCGTGCGTTCCAGCCCAGTCCGAGCGCACCCAGGACCAGGGCGGCGAGGCCCCAGCCGATCGTCGGAGTGGGGTCGTAGCCCGTCACGGGCAGCGATCCGCCGGGCGTCGTGCCCCCGGGGACGATCGGCGTGGCGGTGGTGCTCGTCGGGGTGGGCGTCCCGGCCGTCGGCGTCGGAGTGCCCGCGGTCGGGGTGGGCGTGCCCGGCGTCGGCGTGCCGACCGTCGGCGTGGGCGTGGGGACCGTCGCGGTGGGCGTCGGCACGGTGGCGGTAGGCGTCGGGACCGTCGGCGTCGGGGTCGGCGCGGTTGCCGTCGGCGTCGGGACGGTCGGGGTCGGCGTCGGCGCGGTGGGCGTCGGGGTCGGCGCCGTCGGCGTGGGCGTCGGGGCGGTCGGCGTCGGGGTCGGGGTCGGCGCGGTGGGCGTCGGCGTCGGGACCGTGGGGGTGGGGGTGGGGGTGGGCACCGTCGGCGTGGGAGTCGGCACCGTGGGCGTCGGCGCGGGCGTGGTCGGCTCGACCGTGGGGGTCGCGGTGGGCGTCGCGGTCGCCGTCGGCGTCGGTGTCACGACGGCGGTGACGAAGTTGCTGATGTTCGTGGCGCAGGTGACGGTCGCGCCGCCGCCGTTGCCGGAGCCGTTGCACTGGTTGACCGTGACGAGGAGCGCGGAGGTCTCGGTGGACGTCGGGACCGTGCAGGTCACACGACCCGCGGCGCCGCCGCCGTTGCCGGAGCCGTTGCACTGGGTGACGTCGGCGCCGGTCGTGTTGGAGACGGGCGAGCAGGCGGTGCCGCCCGCTGCGCCGTCGGTCGCGGATCCGATGCACTGGTTCACCGTGGCGGGCGTCGTGGTGCTCTCGCCGACGATGTTGTTGGTGATGTCGACGTTGCAGATGACATTGCTGCCGCCGCCGTTGGCGACGCCGTTGCACTGCTCGACGGCGGTGATGATGATCCCGTCGCGCTGCGACACCGTCGTGTTGCACAGGGGGGCCGCTCCCGCGGCGCCGGCGCAGACGCGGGTGGTGACGGTCGAGGACCCCGTCTGCGTGGCGACGTCCAATTCGTTCACGACCGTCACGTCGCATTCGACCTGGTCGCCACCGCCGTTGGGGGTGTCGTTGCACTGGCTCGTCGTCGTGGGGGAGACGGCGGCGGATGCGGACTGCATCTGACCGGTCAGGCCGACGACGGCGACGAGCGCGATGAGCGCGGCGCCCGCGGACGCGAGGACGCGTGCGCGGATGCGGTGACCCGAGCGGCGGGCGGGAATTGCGGTCCCGGGTGATGCGAGGTGTTTCGGCACGGTGCTCCTTCTTCTCGGCAAGCGTGCTCGCGCTCCCGCGACGGATCCGCGACGTGGGCGTGACGCGCGCGTGACGCCCGGCGCGCCGTGCCTCCCGCGCCTCGGTATTCCGGGGCTGCGTAATTCATTACGGGGCACCCGTGGGACGACGAAGAGGGCCGATCCTGTGGCGGATCGGCCCTCTTCGCAAGTGCTGCGCGCCGTGCGCGCGTCGTGTCGCCTACTTGTTGGCGCGGTACTCCTCGAGCAGGTCGGCGGAGATGCGGCCGCGCTCGGAGACCTTGTGGCCGTGCTCGCGCAGCCACTCGCGGGCGGCGCCGAGGTCCTCCTTGGGGGCGCTGGAGGAGGAGCGGCGCGAGCCGGCCGAGCGGCCGGTCGTTGCGCGGCCGACGCGGCGGGCGCGGTCGACGTACGTGTCGAGCGCCTCACGCAGCTTCGCGGCGTTGGCGTCGCTCAGATCGATCTCGTAATTCACGCCGTCGAGCGCGAACGGGACGGTCTCGCCCTTTCCCTCTTCGATGACGACGCCGTCGATGTCGTCGACGAGCGTGGTGACAACCTTGCGAGCCACGTCTGTTCCTCTCATTGCAGATGGTGCATCAGATGATGCGGCGAGAGCCACGATACCTGTTCTCCCCCGGGAAATCCGACACCATGAGTGAATCCGCGGAGGAATTCATGTCCGATCCGCGGGGAGATGGCCTCGCGATACGTCTCCATTCGCGCCGCATCCGCATTCCGCCCCATGCGGGGGCGCGCTATCGCAGGCGTTTCCTGCGCATGTCCCCGTGGTACGGCAGGCATATCGCCGAGTATCGCCCCGTGGTCTCCCCGCCCGAGGAATAAAGATGGGCCGACGCCGCGGGGACGCAGGAGGGCCCGCGGAGGCGTGCTCCGCGGGCCCTCGTGGGTGCTGATCCCGGCGGGATCAGTAGTACTCGCCGTGGCGGTAGTCCCACGACGGGAACGACCGTGCGAGCGCCGACATGATGACGTCGACCGCGAGGCCGCGGCGGATGAGGGTCGGGTTCGGGGTGACCGAGCGCTCGCCGCGCTGCTCGGGGATGAGCGCGCCGGACGCGTCGACCATGGAGACCATGACGCCCTGCTCGTGCCGGCTCGTCTCGTCGAGGCCGGGCTGGATGGACGCGACGTAGTCGTCGGCGGCGACGATGACGTCGGCCTGCTGCTCGATGCGCTCCCCGATGCCCTCGACGCGACCGCGGTTGCCCTTGCCCGACGGGTTGGCGGAGCTCGCGAACGACAGGCGGCGGCTCTCCCACAGGCGCTCGGCGAGCTGCTCGGCGGGGCGGCCGAAGCGGATCACGAAGCAGCTCGTGCCCCGCCGGTCCATGGCGAGCTGGCCTGCGACCTCGTCGGGGATGAGGTGCTTCGCGTCCTCGCGCCACGGGAGGATGCAGCCGAGCAGCACGTCGGCGTCCCAGTGCTCCTGGTAGAAGGCGAGGATCTCGTCGTTGAGCACGGCGAGCTCCTGGAGCTGCTCGATGCTCGTGCAGAGCACTACGCCCGGCTTGTCGCGGTTCGCTGCTTGGCGTCGAACTTGCGCTCGAGGCCGGTGCCGTCCGTCGTCATGAGGATGTAGCCGACCCTGGTGGCGGCGACGACGAGGCCTCCCGGGGCCTCGAGGGCCTGGGCCGCGCGCTCGTCGAGCGTGCCGTCCCAGGGGATCGTGCGGGTGGTGTCGGTCATGGGCGCGTGCCTCTCGTGCGTGTCGGAGTGGGGCCGCCGGGCGCACCTGCGTCGGGCCGGGGTGCGCGCAGCCGCGCGTGCGGCGGATGAGCGGTGATGTCGACGGTAGGCGCGGCGGCTGGGTGGAGCGGGTGAGCGTCCACAGGGGAGGGGCGCCGGCCGCCTCGAACGGGGGCTCCTGACGGCGGGGGCCGCTGCCTAGCCTGAGGGGATGAGCGCTGCCGCCGGCTGGTACGACGACCAGGATCCCCGCTACGTCCGCTGGTGGGACGGCGCGCGGTGGACCGAGCACGTGCAGCCGAGGCCCGAGGCGGCGCCGCAGGAGCCCGAGACGATCGCGCCCGCGCCCGCGGCCGAGCCCGTCGACCGGCTCTCCAAGCGCGAGGCCCGGGAGCGCGCCGCGGCGGCGGAGGCGCACATCGCGCAGCTGGAGGACCTGATCCGGCGGCACGGCACGCGCGACTTCGCCGAGCTGGACGACTACCGGGCGCGCGCGCAGACGGAGGCGGAGGCGGCGCGACGCACGGGCGCCGACGCGGCATCCGCGCTGGTCGCCGCGGCGCGGGCGGAGCGGGACCGGATCCTCGCGGAGGCGGGGGCCGAGCGACTGCGGGCCGAGCAGGAGGCGGGAGCGGTGCGCCTGCGCGCGGAGGAGGAGGCGGGCGCCACGCGTCGGCGGGCCGAGGCGGAGCTGCAGGCGGTCGACGAGGCCGTGCACGAGCGGATCGAGGCCCGGCGTGCCATCGACGCCGAGCTCGCGGCCGCGCGCGCCGAGCTCGTGGACGTGACCGCGACGGCGGAGCTGCAGGGCGTCGGCCTGTTCGAGTACGACCACCCGGCGGAGTCGTCGGCCGATCTCGCGTCGCGCCTGGAGGCGCTGCGGTACACGATCAAGAACGCCGTCCGCGACAAGAGGGCGGTGACCGCCACGTCCGGCTTCACGTTCAACGGATCCGAGGCGCAGGGCCGGCGGTTCGTGAGCGACATGTCGAAGGTGCTGCTGCGCGCCTACAACGCCGAGGCGGAGAACGCCGTGAAGGCGACGAGGGCGGGCAACCTCCACGTCGCCCAGAACCGGCTGACCAAGGCGGCGGAGCAGATCGCGCGGAGCGGCACGATGATCGACCTCCGGATCCAGGACGGGTACCACGAGCTGCGGCTCGAGGAGCTGCAGCTCGCGAGCGCGCACCTCCGCGTGCTGCAGGCGGAGAAGGAGATGGAGCGGGAGCGCCGGGCGGAGCTCCGCGAGCAGGCCAAGGCGTCCGCGGAGCTGCAGGCCGAGCACGACCGCCTCGACAAGGAGCGCGCCCACTACGCCGCGACGCTTGCGGCGCTGGAGAGCAAGGGCGACGCCGAGGGCGCGGCACGCATGCGGGACCGGATCGAGGACGTCGACCGCGCGCTCGTGGAGGTGGACTACCGCGCGGCGAACGTGCGCGCCGGATACGTCTACGTGATCTCCAACGTCGGGGCGTTCGGCGAGCGGATGGTGAAGATCGGCATGACCCGGCGGCTCGAGCCGATGGACCGCGTGGTCGAGCTCGGCGACGCGTCCGTGCCGTTCCGCTTCGACGTGCACGCGCTGTTCTTCGCCGACGACGCGGTGGGCGTGGAGGCGATGCTGCACCGGACCTTCGCCCCGCAGCGGGTGAACCGGATCAACCTCCGGCGCGAGTTCTTCTACGTCACGCCCGACGAGGTGCTCGACGCCCTCAAGGCGCACGCGGTGGAGATCGTCGAGTTCGCCCTGCACCCTGCCGCCGAGGAGTACCGGGCCAGCCGCGCGCTCGAGGTGCCGGAGGCGGCTGCCGCCGGGTGAGATCCGCCCTAGCCCTCCGCCGCGAGCACCGTGCGGCACGCGAGGTGCAGGGCGAGGCGCGTCTCGGCGTCGGCGAGGTCGACCTGGAGGATGCGCTGCACGCGCTGGATCCGCTCGGCCACCGTGTTGCGGTGCACCGCGAGGATCGAGGCGGTCTCCGCGACCGACGACTCCGCGTCGAGGTAGGTCGCGAGCGTGGCGAGCAGGTCGCCCGTGGTCTGGCGGCGCAGCGGCGCGAGCAGCTCCAGGGCCGCGGGCTGGAAGGTGTCCGTCTGCGTCCAGGCGAGGAGGAGCTGGGCGAGGCCGAGGCGGTCGACGTGCAGGAAGCGGCCGGACTGCGGGCGGGACGCCGCGAGGCGGGCGGCGTCCGCGGCCTCCGCGAGCGATCGGGCGATGCCCGCGGGGCCGCGGTGCACGCGGCCGACGCCGACGTCGCTCGGCAGGTCGTCGTCCCAGCGCTGCTGGGCGCGGCGGACCGCGCGGGCGGCGTCGTGCGCGGTCGGGACGTCGGGCTCGAGCGCGAAGGAGATCCACGCGGCCCAGCCGTCGCCCTGCTCGACCACGCCCACGTCGAGGCCCTCCGCCGCCAGCGCCTCGATGAGCTCGTAGCGGCGGCCGACGATGTCGGCGTCCTGGCGCGACACGACGCGGATCCCCATGTGCCAGCCCTCGACGCGCCAGCCCAGCTCGAGCGCGCGGCGCAGGAGCCCGGCGCCGGGCGAGTCGCCGGCCTCGAGGAGCTCGCCGAGGAGCGCGATGCGCCAGCGGGCCTCGCGCTCGTCGACCGCCGGAGCGACAGGCGGTGCCCGACCGCGAGGGCGACGACGGGGAGCGCGGCGGCGACGGCCTCGACCTCGGCGACGACGGATCCGGGCACCTCGACCACGAGCCAGCTCGGCGCCATGAGCCCCGAGTCGACGGGCGCGGTGACGAGGGTGCCGCGCTCGCCGACGGGGCGCGCGTCGACGTGGCCCGCGAGGCCCGCGGCGACGGCCGCGTGCGCCGCGGGGGAGGGCGCTGAGCCCTCCGGCGCGAGCACGCGGCCGGAGGAGTCGACGAGGAGAGCGGGGCGCCCGAGCATCGCGGCGGCAGCGCGGAGGGCGTCGGCGGGATCCCGGCCCGCGTCCGCCACCGCGGACACGGCGTCGAGCGCGGCGCGGCCGGCGGCGGCCCGCGCGTCGCCGAGGCGGTCGTGCAGGGCGACGGAGGTCGCCCACGCGTCGTCGCAGGTGAGGACCACGATGCCGAGGCGGTCGGCGAGGAGCGTCGTCGCCGGATCCACCGCCACGGCCGCGTCGAGCACGACGGCCGCGACTCCCCGGTCGGCGAGCCGGCGGAGCCGCGCGTCGAAGCGCCAGGTGGTGCGCTCGGCGCGGTCGAGGACGACGAGGACGTCGCCTGCACCGCTGCTGCTGCCGCCGCTGACGCCGGCCGTCGCGTCGTCAGCGGGAGCGTCCATCCGCACGCCGCGGACGCCGGAGACCGCGGGATCCGCTGCCCCCGCCACCCGGCGCACGTCCGCGAGCGACGCGTGGTCGAGGAGCGCGGAGAGGGGGATCGGCCGGATCACGCGGGAGCACCGACGGCGTCGGCGTCGAGGTCGGCGTCGGCGTCGACCCGCCCGAACCCGAACGCGGCGGGCGAGACGGCGGCCCGGCGCTCGGGCGTCGCGGTCCACCACGCGGGCGCGTCGAGGGCGACGACCACGACGCGGGCGCCGGGCCGCGCGTCGTCGACGAGGAGCACGCGGGCCCCGGCCACGGAGGCGCCGGGCACGGCGACGACGGCGATGATCTCGGGTGAAGCGGCGACCGGTCGGCCGTCCACGAGCGCGATCACGAACTCGTTCTCGGCCTCGAGCCTGATCACCGCGCCCGTGGCCTCGTCGACGACGCTGACGGTCGTCACGTCGAAGCGGCCGGGGCGGGGCGACGTGACGACGTCGACGATGCGGCCGTGCCCGAGGAGCGCGCCGCCGAGCGCCGCGGCGAGCCGGGCCGGGGTGCCGGTGCCGTCGGCCGCGCGGAGGGCGCGGCCGAGCCGGAGCGCGCGCTCGGCGGTGCCGGGGATCGCCGACTCGCGGAGGTCGGCGGCCCGCTGCGGCGGCAGCGCGAGCGCCGCCCAGCCGGAGGAGTGCGCGATGACGAGCCGGAGCAGCCCCTCGACCTCGGCGGGCGTGACGCCGTCGAGCAGCATGGTGCGTCCTCCCGGCTCGGTCACCGCGCACGGCGAGATGGCGCGGCCGGAGACGACGAGGCTCGACTGGTCGATGCGGGGGAGCGCGCGGCCGGTGAGGTCGGCGTCGAGGAGCGGGAGGCCGAGCGTCGAGGCAGCGGAGAGCGGCGCGAGGCCGTTGACGCCCGCCATCTCGAGCGCCATGAGCGCGGCGGGCGGCGTGCCCGTCCAGCGGGTGAGCGCCTCGACGGCCTCGGCCAGCTCGGTGCCGGACGGGAGCTTCTCGCGCAGCACGGAGGTGGATCCGATGTAGCCCACCGGGACCACGAGGTCATCCGCGTCGAGGTCGTCGAGCCCGAGCCCGCGCACGGGCGCGTCCCGCAGCTGGCGGGCGGTGGCGGCCGCGAGGATCCGCGGGTCGCCGCCCCCGCCCGAGCCGAGCAGGAGGAGCCCCGAGACGAGGTCGGGGAGGTCGTCGACTCCCAGGTCCCGGCTCACGGGCGTCACGGTAGCACTCGGGTCCCGGCCCTTCCCTAGCGGGGGAACGCGTCGACCGGGGATCGGACGGGGTCGATGTCGTAGCCGAAGTAGCGGGGCCCGGCGAGCTCGATGCCGCCCGGGCTGTGCCACCGCTCGTCGGCCGGCGCGGAGACCACGCGCACCCGCTGGCCGAAGCGCAGCGTCTCCGTCGTGATCGGCTCGCCCGTCTCGCTGTCGAGCACCATGATGAGGTCCGGCGTCGAGGCGACCGGCACCCCGTCGATCGACGCGAGCAGCATCTCGTTCTGGAACCCGAGCACGATCTCGCGGCCGGCGTCGGCGCCCGCGCCCTGGATCCTGGCCTCGCCTCGCGCGAACCCCGCGACGGTGCGCCTGGCGACGTCCACGACCTTGCCGCCCAGGAGCACCGCCCCGCCCAGTCGCGCGGCGACCGCCTCGACCGGGTCCACGAGCGCGTCGCGGGCCTCCTCCACGAGCGTGCCGAGCTCGTGGCAGAGCGACAGCGTGTGGGGCACGAACGACGCCTTCACCTGCGCGCCCGTCATCGCGTAGTTCGACATGATCATCGAGCTGCCCATCTGCACCGCCACCGGCCGGGTGAGGCGCTCGGCCCACGCGTTGTCGATGGTGTCGACGACCCCCGTGTTGCCCTTCTCGTCGGCGAACGACATGGGCGTGGCGCGGATCCCGTCGATGGTGGGGATCACCATCTGGATCTCCGGAAACGCCCGCCCCATCCCGTCGCCGTCCACGATCGGCAGGCCCATGCGCGCGGCCGCGACCATCGGGATGGTGGAGTTCGCGCCGCCCACCTCGATGCACGCGACGTGCGTGGGCGTGACGCCGAGGTAGCGCGCGAGCGCGAGGATCGCCCCCTGCAGCTGCTCCACCGTCGGCAGCTTCTCCACCATCACGGTGGGCGCGCCCATCATCGCGACGGGGATCACGACGGCGTCGTCCGGCAGCTCGAACGGGTCGGCGAGCGGGATGGGACCGAGCTCCTTGATCGCCTCGCCCGCGAGCAGCCGGCCGATGTAGGGGTCGCCGCCGCCGCCCGTGCCGAGGATCGCCGCGCCGCGCGCGATGGCGGGCAGGTGCTCGAGCCGGATCTCGGTGAGGCGGGTGCGGGACGCGGTCGTGTCAGACATGCGCGGCCTTCCTGATGTCGAGGTCGCCGACGGCCTTGGCGCGGATGCGGATCGCGTTGCCGGGCAGGTACGGGATGGGGAGCTCGTCGAAGTCGACGATCTGCACGGTCGAGGGGGAGGCGCCCGCGGCGACCGCGCGCTCGACGGCCTCCTGCCTGGCGTCGTCGAGGGCCTGCTGCCGGGATCCCTCGCTCACGCTGTAGACGCGGTCGAGCTCGCCGGAGACCTGCGCGATGGCCGCGCCGACCGCGTTCGCGACGGCGAAGTTCTCGGGGCGATGCACCCGGCCGAGGCCCTCGAGCTCCTCCGGCAGCAGGATCGATCCGCCGCCGACCGCCACGACGGGCAGCGGGGCGGACGACGTGCGCATGCGCTCCACGACGTCCGCGACGCGCATGGCGATGGTGTCGAGCGCGCGACGGACGAGCTGCGGCGAGAGGTGCGCCACGCACGCCGGGTCGCCCACGTCGACCATGCCGGCCGCGACCGCGATGTCCGTGGTCGTGAGGGTGTCGCCGCCGAACACGAGCGCGCGGCGGCCGAGCTCGTAGCCGACCGACTCGGGGCCGACCAGGTCGCCTTCGCCGCGCACGAGGGATCCGCCGCCGATGCCGATGGAGAGCACGTCCGGCATGCGGAAGTTCGTCCGGACGCCGGCCACGCTGATCTCCGCCGTCGCCTCGCGCGGGAACCCGCCGGCGAGCACGCCCACGTCGCTCGTGGTGCCGCCGATGTCGACGACCGCGCACGTGCCGAGGCCGGAGAGGAGCGCCGCGCCGCGCATCGAGTTGGTGGGACCGGACGCGAATGTCGCCACGGGGTACCGGCGTGCGAAGTCCACGCCCATGAGCGTGCCGTCGTTCTGCGACAGGTAGAGGGGAGCGGTGATCCCGTGGCCGCGCACCGCGCCCTCGAGCCCGCCGACGATCTGGTCGGCCAGCTCCCGCAGCGACGCGTTGATGATGGTCGCGTTCTCCCGCTCCAGCAGGCCGATGCGGCCGATCTCGTGGGAGAGCGAGATGGCGACGTCCGGCCCGAGCTCGGCGGCGAGCACCGCGGCCGCCTCCACCTCGAACTCGCTGTTCACGGGTGCGAACACGCTGGAGATCGCGACGGACCGGAGCCCCCGCCGGGCGATGTCGGCCGCATGCCGCTTGAGCTCGTCGTGGTCGAGCGGGGCGATGACCCGTCCGTCGAACTCGTGGCCGCCGTGCGCGAGGTAGCCCGTGCCGCGCACCGCCGAGACGAGCTCCTCGGGCCAGTCGACGAACGGCGGCAGCGAGGCCGTGGCGGGAAGCGCGAGCCGCACGGCCGCCGTGGGCGCGAGCCGCCTGGCCTCGACGAGCGCGTTGATGAAGTGCGTCGTGCCGATCATCACCCCGTCGATGTCGGCCGGGTCGAACGGGTGCTGCCGGTCGAGCTCCGCGAGCGCGCCGACGATGCCGCTGGTCACGTCCTCCGTGGTCGAGGACTTGATGCCGACGACGACGCGGTCGCCGTCCATGAGCACGGCGTCCGTGTTGGTGCCGCCGACGTCGATGCCGATCCTCATCGCGCGGCCACCTTCCCGGCCGTGGCCGCGTCCGGCGCGGCGACGCCAGCGGCGGCATGGTCGGCCGTCTCGGTGCGCACCTCGCCGACACCGCGGATCAGCCCCGCCTTGCCGAGCACCGCGTAGAGCACGAAGGCCGTGATGACGGCGTTGAGGCTGCCGAGGCCGAAGGTCGCGTAGTAGCCGACGAGCGCGGACACGACCCAGATCGCGAGGCTCACGGGCACCCAGCGCGGCGCGCTCGCCGGCAGCGCGCCGGCCTCGCGGGACGCGTCGAGCGCCGGCCGCCAGTTCCTCACGACGAAGTACTCGGCGATCATGATCCCCACGATGGGCGGGAAGGCCACGCCCAGCAGGATCAGGAACTGCGTGAACTGCCCGAGGATCCCGGCCGCCGCGAGCACCGACCCGATCACGCCGACGACCACCGTCACGAGCGCCCGGTTCACCCGCCGCCCGAACACCGTGTCGATGAAGTTCACGACGCCGAGTCCCGACGAGTAGAGGTTCCAGTCGTTGATCTTGATGGTGCCGAGCAGGATCACGAGCACGCCGACCCAGCCCACCGACGACAGGATGATCGCCGACACGTCGGCCGTGCGCACCGCGTGCGCGAGCAGCACGCCGGACAGGCCCGTCAGGTACTCGCCGACCGTGATGCTCACGACGGTCTGCTTCACGACGTCGGCCGCCGAACGGTTGTAGCGCGTCTGGTCGGGCGAGATGAGCGCGCCGACGATGAAGCCGCCGGCCACGATCGAGGCGCCCGCGATGATCGACATCTGCGGGCCGGGCGCCGGCTGCGTGACGAGCTCGGAGATGTCGTGCTTCTGCAGCTCGATGACGACGGCCCAGCCGACGAGCAGCAGGAAGAGGGGGACGGCGACGTTCGCGACCCACTGCATGCCGTGGAAGCCGAGCATCACGACCGCGGTGATGATGAGGCCGAACGCCAGCGACCAGGCCCACACCGGCAGCCACGGCATGATCGAGTTGAGGCCCGAAGCGGAGACGCCCGACTGGATCCCGAACCAGCCGATGAGGCTGA
The DNA here is from genome assembly GCF_021216655.1 of Clavibacter michiganensis. NCBI lineage: Bacteria > Bacillati > Actinomycetota > Actinomycetes > Micrococcales > Microbacteriaceae > Clavibacter > Clavibacter michiganensis. Next base: position 1,757,030 of record NZ_CP080437.1, on the reverse strand, counting down.
CGCCGATGGCCAGGCCGATGAGCGCGGAGCCGTTGTGCCCGAAGCCCGTCCAGCGCGACAGGATCGAGGTGTTCAGCCCCTCGCGCTGCCCGATCAGCCCGGTGAAGATGCAGACGACCTCGAGGATGACGGCGCCGATGGTGATCGCCCAGAAGGCGTCCCAGAAGCTCATGCTGAAGCCGAGCGTGGCGGCGACGACGAAGGCGCTCAGCGCGGAGAGCTGGCCGACGCGCTGGGTTGCGATCTGGAACCAGTGGTAGCGCGCCTCCTGCGGGACCCGCGCGAGCGCGTAGTCGTCGGGTGCGGTGGATGCCATGGGGAGTCTCCTCGGGGGATGCATGCGGCAACGGGTTGCCACAGCGTAGGTATCGGCCCGAGGAGGCCGCCATGTGCAGAGTGTCGTGTCGGGGGTGTGAAGCGGGGCGGGGTGCTGGGTAGTCAGCAAGGATCGTGCGAGCAATAAATCAGAGCTTCTCCCTACGCATAAGAAGGGTTCATGCTAAAAGCGCACTTCCCGAAGTGCGTATTGCTCATGCATCCTTGACCATCTGCCTGTCAAAAGTCAGTCGGCGCGCTCGATGCCCAATCTTTGATTGCGCTTGATTTCGGAAAGGGCAAATGTCGGAATGTCTAGTAGTTCAACATCCACGCTCATTAACCAATGTTGGCATTCCGCAGGAGTCCAAGATTCGTCAGGGATGACATCCGCCAACGAACGTGTGGTGGCTCGCGAAAGTCCAATCGCAATGAACGACATATCAGTTTTTCTCGGTACGCCCAGCTCGAGCATGAGCTGAACATCCAACGGCTCCATTCCTTCCGCTTGACCGAGACTTACGCTTGCCAGATTTACAACGTCGGAATAGCAAGCCAAGAATTTCGGTGCTTCGAATCGGGCGATATCTTCAACCTGTTCCATCACGCTACGGATCAACTTTGGGTAGATGACCTCAGCCCCCCGGCTTCGTTGCCATTTCGCGCGATTATCAATAATGACAGAAAGGGGAACGCCACGCATCCAGTGGACGATAAGTCTCGAAAGGGAGCGGCGACGAGACTCTGATTCAAAAGAGCCACCTAAGAATAACGCCACGTACGAAAGTGCGGCGTAATACTCTTCAAAGGCATCATCGCTCAAAGGTGACACCAAGGCAAGCCCTGCCGGATCTCCATGAGCAATAGTTGCGTCGTAAAGTCGTTGTATGGAGTTCGGACTAATGCCCGCGTGCCCTCTAACCAAACTTAACGGAATTGACAAGTCTACTACGGCTGTACTGATAGCACTCTCAATGCGCCGAGCGTCTTCGGCGTTCAAGTGAATGCCGTATGCGTCGTTTAGCGGTGCGCCATCAAGAACACGCCCCGCCGTCCAGCTAAAGGCAGCTTCCAACGTTGGGTCACTTAACCTCTGCCTGTCCGCTCTTTGGGCGCTAATGTAATCTGTGAAACCAATACCCGAGTTGAGGGCCTTGTGAATCGAGGGAGTTATTCGCGATCGGGTCCGCTTTGCTGGCTTTTGCTCCCAAAGAGCCGAGTCGTGAACGTCGATACACACAATGTTTCCCTGAAACTCTTGACCCCACCGCCCTGCTCTACCTGCGAGATTCCAGAAGTCACCTGCGGCCATTTTTGTGATTCCCTTTCGGGGACCGCGCATGAAGATGTTTCGACACGGAAGGTTGACTCCTTCGAGCAGTGTAGACGTGCACACAAGGTATTGAATGGCACCGGACTTGAAGGCTTCCTCGACGCGTGCCTTCAGGACAAGGGGCATGTCGCCATAATGGAAGGCGACGCCGCGAGTGACGACAACGGATAATAAGTACTTGTCGTGCACGACTCCGTTGGAAAAATCGATCAGCTCTTGGATCTCCGCGTTGACGCTGTCTGCATCTGGCCCTAATTCCTCGTAGATCTGGCGGGCGTACTTTTCCGCCTCCGCGGCCCCGTTTGCGTATATAACATTACCGCCACGCGTACCGCCCAAGGCGACGGTTATTAGGGCGACCTTCCCACCTGGGGTACTGGGATTGTGGGACAAAGAAATTTGTCCCAAATATAGCTCTTCGCCGCGATACGCTAACGTTAGATTGTAATCCCTAGGAGCGCGGTGCACTTGTCGAACGTAAACAAGGCTTTGCGTCACCGTGACGGTTTCTCCAAGCAGTGATGCGGCGGTATCATCCCCGGGCGCTCCGCTGATCAGGATCTCTGGATTCTCCGACAATGGGCTGGCAAATATGAGCTTGACGTCAGGCTGACGCCTCACGGACTCATCTACGACTTGTGACAACAGAATTCCTCGGGAGCCTTCTGAGATCTTTTGGGCCTCGTCGATAAAGATGGTTTCGCATACGAATGAGGGTATGCGCTGTTGTAACGCATGTAGCCTCTCTTGGGTGAGGACATAAACGCATATAACTACGGATTCATCGTCACCGTCCCAAGGAAGAGTGTAGATACCGACGCTGTCGGGGAACGTTCGGCGCATATTTGCGCCGACTTCTTCTACCAGAGCCCTTGTCGGCGCGAGATAAACGACGACCTTAGGACCGCCTGACGATATTAAATTACGTATCCACTCCTTGACTATAAATGACTTGCCGGCTGACGTCGGGGCAGAAACGCTAATCCACCGGTATTCATTTACTAGTTGCCAGAAATCACGCTGGAAGGGATTAACAGAAGTCGTCTCACCATCTGCGGAAACTATTGTAAGTTCATTGCGCCGTTGAAGCGAATCTATAGCGAGATCGCCTGTAATTGCTGGGTACGATATCGCCGTTGCAAGGTTCCGGTTTTGGGCCAAGCGCATTGCTGGTCGATTACCTACTCGTTCCAGCATGAGCATGGCCGCTACTTTTTGTGTTTCCGTTGTTTGTGTTGAGGACAATATTCCCTGAGCGACCCGGAGAACGCTTTCTTGCGCACCTTCGTCGTCTTGTGCCGTTAATGCGCTTGCGCAAGATAAAGCAAAATTCCAGTTTATCTCGGCTCCCGGGGCGGACGTTTCATCGAGCTGAAGTTCTTTCCGCGCTGTGTCCACCGCAATAGAAGCAAGGAGGCTCCTGAACGCGGGTATGGCGAGTACCTTGTCGCTTAAGCTCATGGTGTGGCGCCTCCCGTGGCTGAAGTTCCATCTACGTCAGCAGGGGCCACAATTAACGGTATGCCGAGCTCATTCTTTATGGCATCGCGGAAATCTTGAGCCGACGGGACGGGAACAAAGAATAGTTCTATGGTGTAGTTTTCCAGTGATCGATTGGTCAACCTGGTCTTCATTGACCTGCGCCACGATTTCAGTGCGGTATCGAGCCCTTCCTGCAGTTGCTCTAGGTCACGGGGTAGGGCGGGATAGTCGGCGTGGGAGAATCCAATCAAGCACGCTCCTCGCATTTCCACTTGCGCTGAGAGCATGGAGGCATTATCAAAGTATTCTAAAAGCTTAATGGTGATGTCCTCCGTGCCTGCATCGGCATAGTGTTTCAAGAGAAAGACATCTTGTTCATGGGCGTTGCCGATTAAGTACGGAGACAAGCTGTCGAGACAATCTGCCATTGCAGCCGAAACTGACTCATACATTTTGGCCTCACCCCAGTACAGGGCAAGATCTCCATTATCTTCCAGTTTTGCGTGAACACCATCGGCGCCATGGATCTGCATTTCGGTGCTAGTTTTAAGTGACATTTTGCTCAGGACCTGTGGAATGCCAAGGAGTTTTTCTAGCATCGCATAGAGAAGCAGCTCCGCACCCTCGCCAGTTTTCATCTGCGTTTGCGTAAATAGTTTTGATGCGTCGCGGGCTAGGCGACTGGTTGCCGCGTCTCGTTTGTCGTCGTCGAGTTGTCGAATAGCAATTATTTTACGGCGGGGGATGCAGTAATGAATAAGCATGTCTGCAAGTTGCTGCGCCAAGGCGTCAAGTCGCGCTCGCCCGTTTGGATCGCTCCTTAAGAAATGACACCTTAGGGTTGCTCGTGTTCCACGTACCGGAGTGACTTGGCCGTGTGAGATCAAGGTGCTTTCGAGCTCATCCCAACCTCCTCGGACAAGCCTCTCAATGGCGGCCTGGAGTGTTTCCGTTAGATTGTCTACATCAGGCACGCAGTGTCCTTGACCTTAAGTTCGTGTGCTCCAAAAGAGGTCTTTTTGGTTAGCGCAGCTCGGGCGTACGTACGGCTCACTCTACGCAAGTCAACCCCTGGGTAGAATGCCGATGCGCGATCGTCGCGGCCCCCATATGGGGGCTAGATAGTGTGTGCGGCAACCCGTGCGGATGTGGGCTGGCCCTCGTTCCGATGGCAAATCGACGGCCACTTTTGAAGGCTTTGAGGCTCTGACGGTACGGCCTTGGCGGGACTGTAGCCATCGTGGCGACGCTCGAGGGCTACCAGATCGTCAAAGCCATCGCCTGCAGCGAGGTGAAGCCGCAGCGCGTGGTCCACCGCGACGCGAAGTCGTATCTCGCGATCCTGCTCGACGACAACAACCGCAAGCCCATCGCCCGGCTGCACTTCAACGGCAAGAAGCAGAAGTACCTCGGGCTCTTCGACGCGCACAAGGTCGAGACGCGCCACCCGATCGGATCGCTCGACGAGATCTACGCGCACGCGGACACGATCCGCGAGGCGATCCGCGTCCACGCGGGCGACGCGGTCGGCGCATAGCGCGGAGCGCTCACCCCAGCAGCGCCCGCGCCACCCGCGGGAACTCCACCGCCACCGCCTCCCAGAGGATCTCCTGATCGGTCCCGGCGTAGTCGTGCGCGATGAAGTTCCGCACCGCGTGGATGCCGTTCCAATTGACCTCCGGATGCGCCTCGCGGAAGGAGAGCGGCAACCGCGCGGCTGCGGTGGACAGATCCAGCACCAGCGAGCACGCGATCCGCCGCTGCTCGTCGTCGTCGGGGTCGGCGAAGCGGGCATGCCCGCGTTCCACCACTCGACGCGCGGAGGCTGCGAAGCGCGCGATGTCGGCGAGCAGCGCCGGGACCCGCTCCTCGTCGAGCATCAGAGGGCGACCGCCTCGGTGCGGATGCGGTCCATGACCGCCCCCGTGCCCCGATCGGAGACCACGTCGACGTGGACGCCGAGGAGCTCCGTCACCTCGGCCATGAACCCCGCCACGTCGAAGATGGACGCGCCCGGCGCCGGGTGCACGAGGAGATCGACGTCGGACCCTGCGGTGGCGTCCCCGCGTGCGACGGACCCGAACACGCGGACGTCGTCCACGCGGCAGCGAGCCGCGACCTCGAGGATGCGCTCTCGAGATGCCCGGACCCGCTCCAGCGACGGGATCCCCAGCGCGGCACGAAGGCGTGCCAGCGTCTCCGCCGACGGCTGCCGGCGTCCGCTCTCGTAGGCGGCGATGTTGGGCTGCGGCACATCGGCGAGCGCGGCGAGCTCTCGTTGCGATAGCGCGGCGAGACGGCGCAGCCGCCGCAGCTCCTCGCCGACGGACGCATCGCTCATGGCCACGATGATAGCGGGTCGATATCGCGAAGCGGAGGTGCCCCTGGAGGGACTCGAACCCCCAACCCTTTCCTTAGGACGGAACTGCTCTTCCATTGAGCTACAGAGGCTGACCGGCCCATGGTAGCGGAGGCCCGCCCGCGCGGACGTGGCGGCGCCGACCGGCGAAGAGCCGGGACACGATCGCCGACGGGCCCCGCAGATCCGGCCCCGCGCCGCCCCGCCTGCCGGTTTCCCCACCCGCCGCGTCGTACTGTTGCCGGGTGTGGCGTGCCAATGAACGATCCGACGACGACGACGACCTGCTCTCCGGGTTCGCCGCCGAGCCTCTAGAGGACCCCCACGTGAATGCTTCCCACAACAGCACCAGCCCCCACGACCTCCGGGTCGGCGACGTGCAGCTCGGGAGCGGCAACGTGGCCGAGCCCCGCTGGCGCGAGTGGCGCGAGCAGCTGGCCGGCATCGGCGGCACCTCTCCTCTCCTGCACTTCGTGGACGCGCCCGGCTCCCGCATCGAGCTGAGCACCACGCACCCGGGCGGCCTCGCGCAGTTCATCACGGGCAAGACGACGCTGCTGTCGTCCCTCATCCGCGACGACCTCGCGCTCCGCAGCGCCCGCAAGGCCGCGAACCGCATCACGCAGAAGGGCATCGAGCTGGTGTCGGCCCGCGGCATCGAGTCGATCCACCTGGCCATCGGCCTCGCCGAGTGGCGCTTCGCCGACGAGCAGTTCCGCGCGCCCGTGCTCCTGCGCCCGCTCGCGATCCGCCGCCACGGCAGCGACTACGAGGTGCGCCTCAAGGGCCAGCCGTTCCTCAACCCGGCGCTCGCGCGGGCGCTCGAGGAGCAGTTCCAGATCACGCTCGACGCCGACTCGTTCGTCGCGCTCGCCGTGCAGAACGGCGCCTTCAAGCCGCAGCCGGTCATCGACCGCCTGCGCGGCCTCACCTCGCACCTGCCCGCGTTCGCGGTGCAGCCGCGCCTCGTCGTCTCCTCGTTCGCCGAGGTGGGCCGGGCGCTCGCCGAGGACGCCGAGCACCTCGACCACCTCGTCATCGATGCCATCGCAGGCAACCCCACCGCGAAGTGGGGCGTCGGCGAGGCGTACGCGCCCGTGGACCCGATCCCGCAGGACCAGCGCCCGCCCGTCACCGACACCCTGCTGCTCGACGCGGATCCCGAGCAGGAGTACGTCATCGCGCAGATCAACGCGGGCAACTCGCTCGTGGTGACCACGCTCCCCGGCACCGGCGGCACGCAGACCATCGTCAACTCCATCGGCTGCCTGGTCGCGCAGAACAAGCGCGTGCTCGTCGTGAGCCCCCGCGCCTCCTCGCTCAAGGGCATCGGCCAGCGCCTCGCCGACGTCGGCCTGCCCGGCCTCGCGGTGGCGCCGAAGTCGCTCAAGCGCGACGTCGTGCAGTCCATCGTCCGAAATGAGAAGGCCGCGCCCGCGCAGACCGCCGAGGTCGACGACGCGCTCGTGCGCCTCCGCCACGTGCTGCTCGACTACCGCTTCGCGCTCGGCCGCCCCGACAGGGACCTCGGCGTCTCCGTGCTCGACGCGCTCGGCGAGCTGTCGCGCCTGGCCCTGCTGCCGGATCCGCCGGCCACGACCGCGCGCCTGACCCGCGAAGCGGTGGTCGCCATCGCGCACGACCGCGCGAGCGCCGCCGCCTCGTTGGTCAAGGCCGCGAGCCTCGGCGAGTTCCGCTACGGCCCGGGCGACTCGCCCTGGTACGGCGCCACGTTCTCCACGAGCGCCGCCGCGACCCACGCGCACGACCTCGCGAAGTCGCTCTCCGCCGACGGCCTGCCGCGGCTGCTCGAGCGCGCCGACGAGCTCATCGGCCAGACGCGGATGCGCGCCTACACGTCAATCGACGAGCTCGGCGTGTACCTGCGCCTCCTCCTCGACGTGCGCGAGACGCTCGACAAGTTCCAGCCCGTCGTGTTCGACCGGTCGCTCAGCGAGATCATCGCGGCCACCGGATCCCGCCGCGACGCCCCCGAGATGACGAGCATCACGCGCCGTCGCCTCCGCAAGCTCGCGCGCGAGTACGTGCGCCCCGGCGTCCACATCTCCGACATGCACGAGAGCCTCAAGGCCATCCAGAAGCAGCGCATCCTGTGGCAGCGCTACGTCGCGGTCGGCTCCACGCCCGAGGTCCCGCGCGGCATCTCCGACGTGCACGTGCGCTACCAGGAGGTCGCCGCCGACCTCAAGGTGCTCGACGAGCCGCTGAGCATGCTCACCCGTCCCACCCCGCTCGGCAAGCTCCCCGTGGACGAGCTGCGCGAGAAGGTGGCCCAGCTCGCCGAGGACAGCGAGGTGCTCCAGAACCTGCAGGAGCGCACCTCGCTGCTGGCGGAGCTTCGTCGTCTCGACCTGGATCCGCTGCTCCGCGACCTCTCCGACCGGCACGTGCCGCAGGAGGCCGTCGCCGCCGAGCTCGAGCTCGCGTGGTGGCAGTCCGTGCTGGAGCAGATGCTCGCGGGCGACAAGGCGCTCCTCAACGCGAACACGAGCGTGCTCGACCGCCTCGAGTCCGACTTCCGACTCGTCGACGAGGCGCACGCCACCGCCAGCGCGGGCCTGCTCGCCTGGCAGCTCGCGGAGACGTGGAAGATCGGCGTGGTCGACTGGCCCGAGGAGGCGCACCACCTGCGCCAGCTGCTCGGCGGATCCACTTCCGTCGACGCCGCGGCCCTCCACCACTCCGCGCCCCACCTCTCGCGCACCATCGCGCCGGTCTGGCTCGCATCGCCCTACGAGGTGCCGGCGATCACAGACGAGATGCCGTTCGACGCGGTGTTCCTCGTGGACGCCGGCGCCATGACGCTCGCGGAGGCCCTCGGCGGCATCCGGCGCGGAAAGCAGACCGTGGTGTTCGGGGATCCCGTCACCCAGACGCCGTCGCCCTTCACGATCGCGGTCGTCCCGCAGCCGGAACGCTCCACGCCGCAGCTCGCGGACGACGACTCGACGCTCGAGGAGCGCCACGCCGACTCCGCGCTCGCGCGCCTCGGCGAGCTGCTCCCCACCCTCTCCCTCACGCGCAGCTACCGCGCGGGCGGCGAGGACCTGGCCGAGCTCGTCAACCGCCGCTTCTACGGCGGCCGGATCCAGTCCCTCCCGTGGGCGGGCACGTTCCTCGGCCACGGCAGCCTGTCGCTCGACTTCGTCGCCGACGGACACGGCATGCCCGACGAGGACACCGGCGCCGTCGAGAGCGTCGACGCCGAGGTGATCCGCGTCGTGGAGCTCGTGCTCGACCACGCGAGCCACCGCCCGCGCGAGTCCCTCATGGTCATCACCGCGAGCGCCCGCCACGCCGTGCGCGTGCAGCAGGCCGTGCTCCACGCGGCGGCCAAGCGCAGCGACGTCACCGAGTTCTTCATCGGCGACCGCGCCGAGCCGTTCATGGTCGCGACGCTGGAGCAGTGCGTGGCGCAGAGCCGCGACCGCGTGATCTTCTCGGTCGGCTACGGCCGAACCCCGCACGGCCGCGTGCTGTCGAACTTCGGCGCCCTCGCGGCGCCCGGCGGGGAGCGCCTGCTCGCCGTCGCCATGACGCGCGCGCGACGCTCGATGGTGGTCGTCTCCTGCTTCCAGCCCTCGGACATCGACCAGGACCGGATGAAGCACGGCATCGTCGCGCTCGCCCAGATCCTCTCGGAGGCGGAGGCCCGCTTCAAGGAGGACCCGATCCCGGACGACGGTGACGCCATGCTCGTCGACCTCGCCCGCCGCCTCGAGGGCCTCGGCCTCGCGCCCGCCCTCGGGCACCGCGACAAGCTCGGGCTCGTCGCGTCGTACGGCGGTCGGGCCATCGCGATCGAGACGGATCCGGTGGTCAACCAGACGAGCCTCCGCGAGTCGCTGCGGCTCCGGCCCGAGATGCTCAAGCGCCTCGGCTGGCACTACCTCCGTGTGCACTCCTTCGAGCTCTTCGCGGATCCGGACGCCGTGGCCCGCCGCATCGCCACCGCACTCGGCGCGATCTCCGACGCGCACCCGGTCACCGCGCCCGTGCAGGTCCAGGCCGGCGCGCACCGGGCGGACTGATGCCGGAGCGCGACGCGTCGGACGCCGAACCCGCGGCCGACGCCGCGCCTGCGGCCGACGCCGCGGGGGAGCGTCGCCCGACCCGCCGGTCGCGGCGGGCGTCGACGCCGCCGGTACCCGGATCCGACCCCACGCCGCAGGCCGCCGCCCGCGCGCCTGCGGTGCCCGCCGCCGAGGACGCCCCGCAGGGCTGGGGCGACGCGCCCGCCGCCTCGGACGCGAACGACGACCGCCTCCGGCTCGACCGCCCGCCCCACTGGGGCTGACGGGTCGACGCCGGAGGCGGTCGGGTCGTGCGGAGGGCGCGCTAGGCCGGCGTGCCGGGCTCGGCCACGTGCTGGCCGGTCGACGACGGCACCGTGTGCGAGCCCTCGGGCGACGGCCGCCCGGCCAGCAGGTCGCGGATCTCGATCAGCAGCTCCGTCTCGGTGGGCGGCACGTCCTTCGGCGTCGCCTCCTCCGCGGCCTTCTGCTTCGCGAACGCGACCTTCTTGAGGTGGTTCACCGGCAGCACGAGCGCGAAGTAGACGACCGCGGCGACGATCAGGAAGTTGATGATCGCGGCGACGACGGCGCCGAAGTAGATGGTGTTCTCTCCGCCCGACACCGTGGGGATCGTGACGGGCAGCGCCGTCGCGAGATCCTCCGCATCGAACAGCGCCCCGATCACAGGGTTGAAGACGGACGTGACGATGGCCGTCACGATCGCGGTGAACGCGGCGCCGATGACGACCGCGACCGCGAGGTCGATGACGTTGCCGCGGAGGATGAATTCCTTGAAGCCCTTCACGGGTGCTCCTGTCTGGCGGGCCGCCCGATCAGGTGGACGGCGAGGACGAGCCGGAGCCCGAGGACGCGGGACCGGAGGGGGTGCTGGGGGTCACGGTACCGGAGCCCTGGCCCACGGTGCCGGAGCCGGAGGAGCCCGACGAGTCCGACGAGCCGCTGGACGAAGACGATGAGGAGTCGGAGGACGAAGACGACGACGAGTCGCCCGACTTCGCCGACGACGACCCTGACGGCGACCGCGACCGCTTAGCCGCGTCCTCGGTGCGCGAGTCGTTGCGGTAGAAGCCGCTTCCGGTGAAGCTCACGCCCACGGCGGCGAACAGCTTGCGGAGCTTGCCGCCGCAGACGGGGCACTCGGTGAGGGAGTCGTCGGTGAACGCCTGGACGATGTCGAAGGCGTTGCCGCACACCGTGCAGCGGTAGGAGTACGTGGGCATGGGTCCCTAGAAGGAGTGGATGAGGGTCGGGGTCACGATGCCGTCGACCGGCATGTCGTGCTTCTCCCGCGGGAGCTCGTCGACGAACTCGGCGTCGAACACCACAGCGTAGACCGGGGGGCAGGCCTCCATGGATCCGAGGGTCTTGTCGAAGTAGCCGCGGCCCCAGCCCATGCGCATCCCGCCCTGGTCGACCGCGGCGGCGGGCACGACGATGAGGTCGACGTCGTTGATGGCGATCGGCCCGAGCAGCTCGCCCACCGGCTCCGGCAGGCCGAACAGGCCCTCGGTCTCGGTGCCGTCGCTCACGACCCAGTCGAGCAGGCCGTCGTTGCGCGACACCGGCAGGAGCACCTGCCGGTCGTTCGCATGCAGCCACTGGAGGAAGGGCCGCGTGGTGGGCTCGTCGACCGTGGAGAGGTAGCAGGCCACCCGGCTCGCGTCGTGGTTCGCCACGAGCTCCGTCAGGCGGCTGGTCAGCCCGTGCGCCGCCTCGTCGCGCTCCGTCGAGGTCATCTGCCGACGACGCTCCCGCAGCTGGGCGCGCAGGGCCCTCTTCTCGTTCCCGACTTCGCTCGGCATGGGTCGAGTCTAGGGAGATCCGCCCGGTACGCTCGATCGCATGGTCACCCACATCACGAAGGCTGTCATCCCCGCCGCGGGACTCGGAACGCGATTCCTTCCCGCGACGAAGGCGATGCCGAAGGAGATGCTGCCGGTCGTGGACCGCCCGGCCATCCAGTACGTGGTGGAGGAGGCCGTGGGCGCCGGACTGCACGACGTCCTCATGATCACGGGCCGCAACAAGACCGCCCTCGAGAACCACTTCGACCGCAACGCCGAGCTCGAGGCCACCCTCCAGCTCAAGGGCGACGACGCGAAGCTCCGCAAGGTCAACGAGTCCACGGACCTCGCCGACATGCACTACGTCCGCCAGGGCGACCCCAAGGGCCTCGGCCACGCGGTGCTCCGCGCCGAGATGCACGTGGGCCGCGAGCCGTTCGCCGTGCTCCTCGGCGACGACATCATCGACAAGCGCGACGTGCTCCTGTCCCGCATGATCGAGGTCCAGCTCCAGCGCGGCTGCTCCGTCGTCGCGCTCCTCGAGGTGGATCCCTCGCAGACGCACCTCTACGGCGTCGCCACGGTCGAGGAGACCGACGACGACGACGTCGTGCGCATCACCGGCATGGTCGAGAAGCCCGCCGCAGGCACCGCGCCCTCCAACCTCGCGATCATCGGCCGCTACGTGCTGCGCCCCGAGGTCTTCGACGTGCTGCACAAGACGGAGCCCGGCAAGGGCGGCGAGATCCAGCTGACGGATGCGCTCGAGAAGATGGCCGCCGCGCCCGAGTGGACGGGCGGCGTGTACGGCGTCGTCTTCCGCGGCCGCCGCTACGACACGGGTGACCGGCTCGACTACCTGAAGGCCATCGTCCAGCTCGGCGTCGACCACGAGGACCTCGGCGAGGGCCTGCGTGAGTGGCTGCCCGAGTTCGTCAAGACGCTCGAGCGCTGATCGGAGACGGCGCCGCGCGGTCCGGTCGCACCGGCGCTCCTGCGGAGGCCTAGGCTCATGGACGTGCCGCAGACCGTACCCACCATGCGGGACGGGCGCATCTCCGTCCGGCCCATCCGGCTCCGCGACTCCCGGGCCCTCGAGCGCTCGCTCCTCGACAACCGCTCCTGGCTCCGCAAGTGGGAGGCCACGAGCCCCTACGCGCCGATGGCGTTCGACACGCGCGCGAGCATCAGGTCGCTGCAGGCCAACGCGCGCGCCGGCCTCGGGGTGCCGCTCGTCATCGACTACGACGACGAGTTCGCCGGGCAGCTCAACGTGTCCTCCATCGCCTACGGCTCTCTCTCGAGCGCGACCATCGGCTACTGGGTCGGCCAGGAGTTCGCGGGACGGAACGTCACGCCCACGGCCGTCGCGCTCGCCACCGACTACTGCTTCACCGCGCTCGGGCTGCACCGGATGGAGATCTGCATCCGGCCCGAGAACGCGCCCAGCCTCCGTGTCGTGCAGAAGCTCGGCTTCCGGTACGAGGGGCTGCGCCGCCGCTACATCCACATCAACGGCGACTGGCGCGACCACTTCTGCTTCGGCCTCGTCGTCGAGGAGCTCTCCACCAGCGTGCTCGCGCGCTGGAAGGAGGGCGGCGTCGATCCCGAGTGGTCGCGCGTCCCCGACGCGGACGTGCAGGCGGCCGCCGTGCCGCTCGCCGTGCAGCGCCGGATCTGACCACCCACCTGCGGATGCGCCGGTCCCGCAGTGGACACGCGGCGCGCTTCCCGCGTCGGGCCCGCCGGACCTCCTAGCCTCGGGACATGCAATCCGGCGGCATCATCATCGCGCTCTCCGCGGTGCTCTGGCTCGCCTACCTCCTGCCCACGTGGCTGCACCGGCGCCAGTACATGGCGACCGAGCGCAACGCGGTGCGCCTCCAGCAGACCCTGCGAATCCTGGCCGAGACGGCCGAGGTCCCCGACGCGGTGCGCGCCGAGACCAACGCCCGCAGCGTCGTCGAGCAACAGCGCGCCCTCCGCCGGGCCGCAGAAGAAGCCGAAGCCGCCGCGCGTGCGCGAGACGCCGCCGCCGAGCGCGCCCTACCGAAAGTGGCCCCCGTGTCCGCAACGTCGCCCTCCGCCGCCACGCGCCTCCGTCGCAGCCGGCTCGCCGCCACCGCGATCCTCGCCCTCGCCCTCGTCGGCGTGATCGCCGGGATCGCGCAGGTCGCCGGTGCCGGCGCGTGGACGCTGCTCGTGATCTCCTCGCTCGCCACGTTCGCGTCGCTCGCCTTCCTGCAGCGCATGTCGCAGGTCGCCGCCGCGCGCCGCCTCCAGGCGCCGGAGGCCCGCCCGAAGCCGCGCACCGGGTTCACCGACTTCCTCGAGCAGGCCGCGCAGCCCGCCGAGCCCGTCGCGGAGCGCGAGGAAGGCGAGTCCTGGACCCCCGTTCCCGTGCCCAAGCCGCTCTACCTCTCCCGCTCGCAGGCACCCGGGCCGCGTCCCGGTGCCGGCAGTGCGCCCCGCACGCCGCTCTCGCCCGTCGAGGAGATGCGCCGCGCCGCCGCCGAGTCCGAGGCGACGCTGCGCCGCGCGCACCTCGAGCCCGAGGTCGCGCGCCTGTCCGCCGAGGAGGAGGCGGAGGCGCCCGCCGCATCCGCCGCTCCTGCCGCCCCCGCCGCGCGCACGGCTCCCGTCAGCCGCTTCTCGCGCATGGGCATCGTCGACGACGCCGAGCCCGGCATGGGCGACCTCGACGAGGTGCTGCGCCGCCGCAGGGCGGTCGGCTAGCGCGCCGGTCCGTCCATCGGAGGGCCGCCGCAGGGCGGTCGGCTAGCTCGCCGGTCCGTCCATCGGCGGGCCGGCGTCGGACGGTCGGCCTCTCGGATCCACGGCCGCCTCGGCGGTTCGAAGGGCTCCGCGCGACGTGGTAGTCTCGTGGAGTTGTCAGGGCCTATGGCGCAGTTGGTAGCGCGCCTCGTTCGCATCGAGGAGGTCAGGAGTTCGAATCTCCTTAGGTCCACAAGAACCCCGCTCCGGCGGGGTTTTTGCTTTTCCCGGCAGCGCTCGTGGGCGCATCCCTCACGGGGTGTGAGGGATGCGCGCGCGGCGCGCGCGGCGGTCCTAGCCTTCCCGCATGAAGACACGAAGAGGCCTCACCTCCGCACGGCTCGGACTGCTCCTCCCGGTCGCGCTCGCGACGGCGGGAGCGTCAGCTGCCTCGGCCTCCGCAGCTGACCCGGGCTCCGCCTCGGCGCATCCCGCCGCGGCGTCGACCGCATCCACCGCGTCCGGATGGCTCCACACGGACGGCGGGAGGATCGTCGACTCCACCGGTTCCACGTACACGATCCGCGGAGCCGCATGGTTCGGACTCGAGTCGTCGGGCTGCGTGCTCCACGGGCTCGACAAGATCACCCTCGACAGCGGCATGAAGCACCTCCACGACATGGCTTCACGACGGTGCGCATGCCGTTCGCGAACAGCTGCCTCCGGGCGTCGAGCGTCGCGGACTGGGGGACCACCGCCAATCCGGATCTGAAGGGCATCACCCCGCTGCAGCTCATGGACCGTGCCATCGCCTCTGCGAAGGCCAACGGCCTGAACGTGTTCCTCGACCAGCACCGCCCGACGACCGACGGCCAGTCCGAGCTGTGGTACACGAACGACCTCCCCGAGTCCCAGTGGATCTCCGACTGGAAGATGCTCGCGGACCGCTACAAGGACGACCCCACGGTCATCGGCGTCGACCTGCACAACGAGCCGCACGGCCAGGCTTCCTGGGGCACGGGCGACACGGCCACCGATTGGCGGCTCGCCGCCGAGCGCGGCGGCGACGCGGTGTTGTCGGTCAACCCGAAGCTGCTCGTCATCGTCGAGGGCACCGACAAGCAGCCCGACGGATCCGGCACGTGGTGGGGCGGGGCCCTCGGCGCCGCGGGCGACAAGCCCGTCGAGCTGAGCGTGCCGAACCGCGTCGTGTACTCGCCGCACGGCTACCCCGCGAGCATCTACGCGCAGTCGTGGTTCAGCTCGCCGGACTACCCGAACAACCTGCCCGGCGTGTGGGACGCCCACTGGGGCTACCTCGCGAAGAAGAGCATCGCCCCGGTGCTGCTCGGCGAGTTCGGCACGAAGCTGGAGACCACCAGCGACAAGCAGTGGCTCTCGACGCTCGTGTCGTACCTCCAGACCACCGGCATCAGCTCGTCGTTCTGGTCGTTCAACCCCGACAGCGGTGACACCGGCGGGCTCGTGATGAGCGACTGGGTCACGCCCGAGCAGGCGAAGCTCGACGCGATGGCGCCGATCCTGCACCCGGCCACCGGGGGATCCGGCTCCGGGTCGGGCTCGTCGTCGGGCTCCGGGTCGTCGTCGGGCTCCGGCTCGTCGTCCGGATCCACGCCCGCGCCGCAGCCGCAGCCGCAGCCCGCGCCCTCCACGTCGGGCGCCGTGACGGCCACGTGGCAGCCCGGCGGATCCTGGTCGTCCGGCTACGTGGCCGACCTCGACGTCACCGCGAAGTCCGCGGTCGCCGGGTGGACCGTGTCGTGGGCGAGCCCGGGCACGACCTCCGTGGGGAACAGCTGGGGCATGCGCTGCATCGTCGCCTCCGGCACCGTGACGTGCACGGGCGCCGACTGGGCAGGTGCGCTGTCCGCGGGTCAGACCGTCCATGTCGGTCTGCAGGCCGCGGGCGGGCCGGCTCCGTCCTCGCCGCAGCTCGCCGTCACGAGCCGCTGACCCCTCTTCCCTCATCCACGGCGCCGGTCGCCGGGCACCCGCCCGGCGGCCGGCGCCTCGCCGGTTAAGATCGACCGGTGCCCCGCCCCGCGATCCCGCCCGTGACCATCGCGACCCCGGAGGTGCGGGCGCTTCGCGCCGACCTCGAGGCGGCGCCCTTCACGCTGGCGTCGGCGCTCGACGTCTGGGGCGACGCGGCCGGGCAGGCGCTGCACCGCGGGAACCGGATCCCGGCCCGTCGCGCCGTCGAGGCCGCGCGCACCGCCGACGGCCTCCCGGCAGCCGCCGTGCTCGCGGCCCTGTTCGTGCTGGGCGACCCGGTCGACGCCGACGACCTCGGTGCAGCCCTGCCGACGCTGGGCCTCGAGGGTGCCGCACGCCTCGGCCTCGTCGAGGTCGACTGCGTGCGCGTGCGCCCGGCCGTCGACCTCCGCCCGTACGGCTTCATCGACGCGCACGGCGTCGGCGAGTGGTGGATCGCGTCCGACCTGGGCGAGCTCGCCACCGGCGGCGCCCTCGACGAGGACCACGTGCTCGGCGTCGGCGGCGCGTCCGCCACCCTCAGCGGCCTCATGATCTCCATGCCCGTCGCCAGCGCCCTCGACCTCGGCACCGGCTGCGGGATCCAGGCGCTGCACGCGTCCCGGCACGCCGACCGGGTCGTCGCGACGGACATCTCCGCGCGCGCCCTCGCGTTCGCGGCGCTGAACGCGGCGCTCAACGGGATCACGACCATCGAGCTGCGGCTCGGCAGCCTGTTCGAGCCGGTCGCGGGGGAGCGGTTCGACCACATCGTCTCCAACCCGCCCTTCGTGATCACGCCGCGCGCGGAGGGCGTTCCGGCCTACGAGTACCGCGACGCGGGGCTCGTGGGCGACGCGCTCGTCGAGGGCGTCGTCGCCGACCTCGCCGACCACCTGACGCCCGGCGGCCTCGCGCAGCTCCTCGGCAACTGGGAGCACCGCGCCGGGGAGCCCGGCCTCGAGCGCGTCGCGGGCTGGCTGGACCGGGCGGCGGCGCGCGCCATATCCGGCCTCGACGCCTGGGTCGTGGAGCGCGAGGTGCAGGACGCGGCGCTGTACGCCGAGACGTGGATCCGCGACGGCGGCACCCGAGCAGGCACCCCCGAGTCGGAGGCGCTGATGGACGCCTGGCTCGACGACTTCGCCGCGCGCGGGGTGGACGCGGTCGGCTTCGGCTACCTCACCCTCCGCCGGCCGACCTCGGGGACGCCGACGCTCCGCCGCCTCGAACGGCTGCACGGCGGCCTCGGCCACAACCCGACGGGCCTCGGCGACCACCTCCAGGCCTCCCTCGCCGCGCACGATGCACTCGCCGCCGTCGATGACCGCGCGCTCGCCGGGCTCGCGCTCGTGGTGGCCGGCGACGTCACGGAGGAGCGGCACTACTGGCCGGGCGCCGAGGATCCCACGGTCATGACGCTCCGCCAGGGCGCGGGCTTCGGCCGCGAGGTGCCGCTCGACACCGGGCTCGCGGCGCTGGTCGGGGCATGCGACGGGGAGCTCGCGGTGGGCGCCATCGTCGACGCCGTCGCGCAGCTCACCGCGGTGGACGCCGACGCCCTGCGCGCCGAGCTGCTGCCGCGGATCCGCGCGCTCGTCGCCGACGGGTTCCTCACGCTCCCGAGCGCGGTGTCCGACGACGGGCTCGCCGAGCGCCCAGCGCGCGACGCCTAGGATCGCGGGGTGACTCCCCGAACCGCCCGCCGCGCCGCCCGTCCCGAGATCGTCCGCGCCGTCGTCCTCGACGCCGCGCTCATCGTCGTCTTCGTCCTCATCGGGCGGGCGAGCCATGGCGAGGACCTCGCGCCGTCGGGCGTGCTCGGCACCGCGTGGCCGTTCCTCGCGGGCGGGCTCGTCGGCTGGATCGTCGCCCGTGCCTGGCGCAGCCCCTCGCGCGTCGTGCCCACCGGCCTCCTGGTGTGGGGTGTGACGCTCGTGGTCGGCATGGTGCTCCGCGCGCTCAGCGGCGAGGGCGTGCTGGTGCCGTTCGTCATCACGACCGCGATCATCCTGGCGGTGCTGATGCTCGGCTGGCGCGCGATCTCGGCCCTCGTCGTCCGTCGGCGCGCGCGGGCCTGAGCCCGGCGGCGACCCCGCGTCAGGCGGCGGGCGGCGTCCCGGACACGGCCTCCATCACGGCGATGAGCGCCTTCGCGTAGGCCTCCTCGGCCTCGAGGTCGCGGTGCTCGACCTCCTGGCCGTCGATCACGACGAGCACCACGTGCGCACCGTCCTCCGCGCCGCCGATCTCGCGCCGCAGCGACCGGAACGCCCCGCCGAGCAGCGCCCGGAGCTGGTCCTCGCGCGGCAGCCACAGGCTGTCCTCGAGCGCGACCGAGTCGAGCGCCCACTCGGTCGTGCCGTTGAAGCCGAGCACGGTGCCGGTCGCGTGCTCGTGCGCCTCGATCGTGAGCTCGCTGATCGTGAAGACGTCGGACTCGAAGCCCTGGCCGCGGATCCGGAACCGGTCGCCGGGCTCGGGGCTCCACTCGAGGCCGAGCTCCAGCAGGGTCGTGGCATGCGCGGTGGAGATCATCCGTGCAGTATGCCGGGCGCTCCCGGGCGTCGCCTCCGCGGGCGGGGGAATGCGTGTGCATTAGATTCGCATGGCACCGCGTGCGGCAGACGACGCCGACGGTCGGACAAGGGGAGGACCATGCGCGCGACAGTGAAGGACGTCGCCGCGCGCGCCGGGGTCTCCCCGAAGACGGTGTCGAACGTGATCACCGGCCGCGTCGCCGTGAGCCCCGCCACGCGCGAGCGCGTCGAGCGGGCGGTCGCCGATCTCGACTATGTGCCGAACCTCTCCGCGCGCGGCCTCCGCAACGGGCGCACGGGCGTCATCGCGGTCGCCCTGCCCGACCTCGGCACCGCGTACTCCGCGGAGCTCGCGCACCACCTGGTGGAGGTGGCGCACGAGGCCGGCTACAGCATCCAGATGGAGGAGACGGGCTCCCGGCCCGACCGCGAGCGCGACCTCATGTCCCGGGCGCGCGAGCACCTGGTCGACGGCCTGATCCTGAACCCCGTCCTGCTGTCGCGGAGCGCCATCGCCCGCGCCGAGTCGCTGCCGCCCGTCGTGGTGATCGGCGAGGTCGAGCAGGAGATCGTCGACCGGGTGCTCGTCGACAGCGTCCGGGCGGCGTACGACATGACCCGCCACCTCCTCGGCACGGGCGCCCGGCGCATCGCGGCGCTCGGCACGGCCACGCGCGAGGAGTCCGCGGCGGGCGACCTCCGCCGCATCGGCTACCGGCGCGCGATGGAGGAGGCGGGCGAGGTGCCCGTCGAGATCGACCGCACGGGCTGGAACAGCGCATCAGGGGCCGAGGCCGTCGAGGCCTGGCTGGCCGACGGCAACCCCGTGCCGGACGCCCTGTTCTGCTTCACCGACGGCCTCGCGTTCGGCGCCCTGCGCGCGCTCGCCGACCACGGGGTGCGCGTCCCCGAGGACATCCAGGTCGCGGGCTTCGACGACGTCGACCAGTCGCGCTTCTCGATCCCCACCCTCACCACCGTGCACTTCGACATCCGCGCCTACGCGGAGGCGGCCGTCGGCCAGCTGGTGCGCCGGATCGAGGAGCGCGACGGCCCGCCCGTGCAGCTCGTGATCCCGCACCGCATCGTCGTCCGCGGCAGCACGCGCCCTACCGCCTGACCACGCCTGACCCGACGGCGAACCTCCGACGGATCGGCCCGGGGGAAACGTTGCGCTTCGCATTACAACGATGTAAAGATCGTCGCATCACAAAGGAGTGGTCAATGGATCCTGTTACGGGAAAGGCCGGGGGACGTCCCTCGGCGTGGTCGAGGCGTCAGATCCTCATGGGCGGAGCGGCGGCCCTGGGCGGCGCGTTCCTGGTCGGCGGTCTCTCCGGCTGCGCGCCCCAGGTGGCGTCGGCCGGCGGCATCGTCGACCTGAAGTACTGGCACCTGCTATCCGGCGGCGACGGCATCCGGATGACGGAGATGGTGAAGGAGGCGAACGACTCCGGCGACGGATTCGACGTCACCGCCACCGTCCTCGCCTGGGGCCAGCCGTACTACACGAAGCTCGCCATGGCGTCGGTCGGCGGGCGCGCCCCTGACGTCGCCATCATGCACGCGGCCCGCGTGCCCGGCTTCGCGCCCGGCGGCCTGCTCGATCCGTGGGACACCGACAGGCTCGCCGAGCTCGGCGTCACCCAGGCCGACTTCGAGCCGCGCGTCTGGGACAAGGGCGTCGTCGACGGGAAGCTGTACTCCATCGCCCTCGACAGCCACCCGTTCATCCTCATGTACAACACGGACGTCGCGGCCCAGGCGGGCGTGCTGGGCGGCGACGGCCAGCTCGAGGAGATCACGTCGCCCGACCGGTTCCTCGAGGTCATGCGGGCGATGCAGGCCGTCACGGGCGAGCACGCCCTCAGCTACGGGTACCTCGGCGACGGCGCCCAGATGTGGCGCCTCTTCTACACGTTCTACAAGCAGATGGGCGGCGACATGGAGCTGCCGACGGGCGGCGAGGTCGTCTACGACCGCGACAAGGCCGTCGCGTCGCTCGAGTACATCCAGACCCTGCTCGACGGCACGATCGCCACCCCGAGCGGCGACGCGGGCACCGCCATCGCCGAGTTCGCGGGCGCCAAGAGCGGCGCCATCGTCACGGGCGTGTGGGAGCTCCCCACCTTCCAGAAGGCGAAGGTGCCCTTCGACGCGATGCCCATCCCGAACCTGTTCGGGACGCCCGCGACGTTCGCCGACTCGCACGCGTTCGTGCTGCCGCACCAGAGCTCGCCGGATCCCGTCAAGCGCGAGAAGACGTACGCGTTCGTCGCCGACCTGCTGAAGAACTCGCTGCAGTGGGCGGGCGCCGGGCACATCCCGGCGTACAAGCCCATCGTGGACAGCCCCGAGTACGCGGAGCTCCTGCCGCAGGCGCACTACGCGGACGCGGCCGCGCAGATCGAGTACGACCCGGTCGCGTACTTCACCGGATCCGGCTCGGACTTCCAGACGTACTTCGCCGAGAACGTGCAGAACGTGTTCCTCGGGCGGCAGGAGGCGGGCGTCGGCCTCGACGCCTTCATCCGGCAGATCGACGCGCTGCTCGCCAAGCCCAACCCCCTGTAGCGCGCGACCCCCGCAGCGCCCGATCGACCTCGCGGTCGCCGCCCGTGCGCGGCGCCGCACCCTCTTCCCAGCGAAACGACGAAGGAGTCCACTCGTGACGACAGCAGCACCACCCACCCCGGTCGCCCCCGCGGCCGGGCCGGCCTCCCCGCGACCCGCGGTCGGCCAGCCCAAGGTCAAGGCCAAGGAGCAGACCCAGGGCCTGCTCTTCATCGCCCCGTTCCTCATCACCTTCCTGGTGTTCCTGGTCTGGCCGGTGCTCTACGGCTTCTACCAGAGCCTCACCGGGCAGAGCCTCACGGGCGCCAACAGCGAGCTCATCGGCTTCGCGAACTACTTCGAGGCGTTCGGCGACAGCCAGATGTGGCGCTCTCTCGGCAACACCGTGGTGTTCACGATCGCGAGCACCATCCCCCTCCTGGTCGTCGGCCTCGTGCTCGCGCTCCTCGTGAACCTCGGCCTCCCGGGCCAGTGGCTCTGGCGGCTCGCGTTCTTCCTGCCGTTCCTCCTCGCGTCCACCGTCGTGTCGCTGTTCTGGCTCTGGATGTACAACCCGCAGCTCGGCGTCGTCAACGCGATCGCCGGCGCCTTCGGCCTCCCGCAGCCCGCGTGGCTGCAGGACTCGAACCTCGCCATGACGAGCGTCGTCGTCACCACCGTGTGGTGGACCGTCGGGTTCAACTTCCTCATCTACCTGGCGGCGCTGCAGAACATCCCCGACCAGCAGTACGAGGCGGCCGCGCTCGACGGCGCGGGCAAGTGGCGGCAGCTGTTCTCCATCACGATCCCGCAGCTCGCCCCGACCACCGCGCTCCTCGCGATCCTGCAGGTGCTCGCGTCGCTCAAGGTCTTCGACCAGATCTACCAGATGACCGCCGGCGGGCCGGGCGGCTCGACGCGGCCCATCGTGCAGTACGTCTTCGAGACCGGGTTCACGGGCTTCCGCTTCGGCTACTCGGCCGCCATCTCCTACATCTTCTTCGCCCTGATCGTCGTGATCTCGGTCATCCAGTTCACCGCGACACGGAGGAAGTCATGACCACCGCCACCCGTCCCGCCTTCTCCTCCGGCACGCTCGCCCGGAGGCCCGCCACCGGCGCCGTCGCCCGCCAGGGCCGCACCGGGACGCCCCGGTTCCAGCCGTCGCGCATCGCCGCGCTCCTGATCCTCATCGTGCTCGCCGCCGCGTGGCTGCTGCCGTTCCTCTGGGCGGTGCTCACGTCGTTCAAGTCGGAGACGGACGCCGCGGCCTTCCCGGTGACGATCTTCCCGGCCGGCGGCTTCACGCTCGACGCCTACGCCTCCGTGCTCAACGGCGGCACGATCCCGCTGTGGACCTGGAACAGCCTGCTCACCAGCACGGTGATCACGGTCGTCGCGGTCGTGTTCTCGGCGCTCGCCGGCTACGCGCTGAGCCGCATCGACTTCCGCGGCCGCAAGGTGCTGATGGGGGCGATCGTGGCGTCGATCATCATCCCGCCGCAGATCCTCATCGTCCCGCTCTTCTACCAGATGCTGTCGTTCAACCTGGTGGACACCCTCTGGGCCGTGATCCTGCCCCAGATAGCGCAGCCCGCCATGGTGTTCATCCTGAAGGCGTTCTTCGACCAGATCCCGATCGAGCTCGAGGACGCCGCGCGCGTCGACGGTGCCGGACGCGTGCGCGTGTTCCTGCAGATCGTGATGCCGCTGTCGCGCCCCATCCTCTCGGCGGTCGCGATCTTCGTCTTCATCGGCGCGTGGAACAACTTCCTCTGGCCCTTCATCGCCACGAACGACGCCACCCTCATGACCCTGCCGGTCGGCCTGCAGACGGTGAAGAACGCCTACGGGATCCAGTACGCCCAGAACATGGCGTCGGCCGTGCTCGCCGCGCTGCCGCTGATCCTGGTGTTCCTCTTCTTCCAGCGCCAGATCATCAAGGGCATATCGACCACCGGGTTCGGCGGGCAGTGATCCGCCCCGCGCCCACCGACCCGACCCGCAGATCCACCCATCCCGCCCGGGACGCACGCGCCCGGGCCTCACGTCCAGGAGGACGCCCATGACCCGCGCCCGCATCACCATCGACCGCGACTTCACCATCGGCGACGTGCCCCGTCGGCTCTTCGGCTCGTTCGTCGAGCACATGGGCCGCTGCGTCTACACCGGCATCTACGAGCCCGGCCACCCGACCGCGACGCCCGAGGGCTACCGGCAGGACGTGCTCGACCTCACCAGGGAGCTCGGCGCGACCGTCGTCCGGTACCCCGGCGGCAACTTCGTCTCCGGCTACGACTGGGAGGACGGCGTGGGCCCCGTCGAGGACCGGCCTCGCCGACTCGACGGTGCCTGGCACACGGTGGAGACCAACGCGTTCGGCCTGCACGAGTTCGTGGGCTGGTCGAGGGCCGCGGGCGTCGAGGTGATGGAGGCCATCAACCTCGGCACGCGCGGCGTCGACGCGGCGCGCTCGCTCGTGGAGTACGCGAACCACCCCGGCGGATCGAAGTACTCCGACATGCGGCGCCGGAACGGTGCTGAGGAGCCCTTCGACATCAAGCTCTGGTGCCTCGGCAACGAGATGGACGGGCCGTGGCAGATCGGGCACAAGACCGCCGACGAGTACGGCCGCCTCGCGCAGGAGGCGGGCAAGGCCATGCGGCTGGTGGATCCGAGCATCGAGCTGGTCGCGTGCGGCAGCTCCAACTCGGGCATGCCGACCTTCGGCCAGTGGGAGCAGACCGTGCTCGGCCACACGTACGACGTCGTCGACTACGTCTCGCTGCACGCCTACTACCAGGAGCACGAGGGCGACGTGCGGAGCTTCCTCGCGAGCGCCGTCGACATGGACTTCTTCATCGAGTCGGTCGTGGCGACCGCGGACGCGACCGGCGCGCGCCTGAAGAACCGCAAGCGCATCGACCTCTCGTTCGACGAGTGGAACGTCTGGTACCAGCGCGGGCTGGACGGCGAGGACCAGCCGCACCGCATCGAGAAGGCGGGCTGGCGCGAGCACCCGCGGGTCATCGAGGACGAGTACAGCGTCACCGACGCGGTGGTCGTCGGCACGCTGCTCAACTCGCTGCTGCGGCACGGCGACCGGGTGAAGATCGCGAACCAGGCGCAGCTCGTCAACGTGATCGCGCCGATCCGCAGCGAGGAGGCGGGGCCTGCCTGGCGGCAGTCGATCTTCTGGCCGTTCGCCCGGATGGCGCAGCTCGCGACCGGCCGGATCCTCCAGGTCGAGGTCGACAGCGACCGCTACGACAACGACCGCTTCGGCACCGCCGACGTGGTCGACGTGAGCGCGACCTGGGACGACGAGGCCGGCACCGTGTCGCTCTTCTTCGCCAACCGCGGGCTCGAGGAGGACGCGTCGACCGAGGTCGCGCTGCGCGGGCTCGATGTCGGCCGGATCCTCCGCGCCGAGGTCCTGCGCGTGCCCGACGGCGGCGACCGGCACGCGAGCAACACGCTCGAGTCGGGCGAGCAGGTCGGACTCGTGCCGCTCGAGGGCGTGCACGCGGAGGGCGGGCGCCTGACGCTCACGCTCCCGGCGCTGTCCTGGGCGGTCGTGGTGCTGGACGTGACCCGGAGCTGACGCGCGCCGCACGACGACGGCCCGTCCCGCGCGATGCGGGACGGGCCGTCGTCGTCGTGAGGGGAGCGGATCAGCTCACGGGGCCCTCGGTGAGGGTCACGGTGCCGGTCTTCTCGGCGCCGGCCGCGGTGGTCCACCCGAGCTCCACCGACTCGCCGGGCTTGTGCGCGGAGATCGCCGCGCTGAGCTCGGACGCCGAGGCGACGGCCTTCCCGTCGACCGAGGTGACGACGTCGCCCTGGGCGAGGCCCGCCTTCGCGGCGCCGGATCCGTCGACGACGCCCTGGACGGGCGCGCCCGCCACGGTGCCCGCGCCGTCCGCGAGCAGCACGCCGAGGAACGCCGGGTAGCCGATCTTCACGGTGCCGGACTCGACTCCGCTCTCGATCTGCTTCGCGATGGACACGGCCTTGTCGATCGGGATCGCGAACCCGGCGATCTGCGCGGAGCCCGACGAGGCGGCCGTGTCGATGCCGACGACCTCGCCCTCCGCGTCGACGAGCGGCCCGCCGGAGTCGCCGGAGACGATCGCCGCGTCCGTCTGGATCAGGTCGGTGAGCGTCTCGCCCGCGGCCGTGCCCTCGGACTGCGTCGTGATGGTCTGGCCGAGCGCCGTGACCTGGCCGGTCGCCGCGGTGAGCGTGCCCGTGCCGCCCGCGTTGCCGACGCCCGTGACGGCCTCGCCGACCTGGACGCCGTCGGTGTCGAGCTTCGCCGGCGTGAGCCCCGACGCGTCCTCGAGCTTGAGGACCGCGACGTCGTTCGTGGCGTCGGTGCCGACGACCTTCCCGACGTAGGCCTTGCCGGTCGACTCGACCGTGACGCGGATGCTGGTGGCGCCGCTGACGACGTGGTTGTTGGTGAGGATCGTGCCGTCGGACGACAGGATGATGCCCGTGCCGGCACCGGCCGCGTTCTCGTAGGTGAGCGCGGAGTCGATGGTGACGACGCCGGCCTTCTGCGCGGTGGTCGCCTCGGGGGAGGTGACCGAGGTGCCCCGCCCGGTGCCGGACTGCGTGCCGGATCCCGAGCCGGAGCCGCTGCCGGATCCCTGCCCGGGCAGCGTGGTCGTGCCGCGGCCGAAGCCCTGGCCCGGCGTGAAGGAGCCCGGGTCCTGGATCTGCGTGCTCCCGGCCTGCGAGCTCGAGCGGCCGAGGTCGGCCATGAAGCCCACGGCCGTGCCGCTGCCGAAGGAGAGGAGGAGCGCGAGGGCGGACGCCCCGGCGATGAGGCCCGTGCGGAGGCCGCGGTGCATGCGCTTCGGCGGGACGGGGTTCCCGGCCGCGTCCACGGCGTACGGGCGTCCGAAGGCGTCGGTCGCGGGGGCGGGCCACGGCGATCCGGCGGGGTGGCCCCCGGCGGGCATCGCGGTGGCGTAGGCGGCGGTGGGCTGCTGGGCGGCGGGCTGCTGCGCCGTCGGCTGCGCGGCGGGGGCGCCGGCGCCGACCGCGGGTCCCGCGGTGGCGTGCGCGTCGGTCGGGGCGGTCCACGCCGCGGGCGCGGCGGGTGCGCGGGGTGCCTCGGGTGCGGTGGGGCCGTCGGCCGCGGGACCGGCGGGCGCCGGCCAGGCGGGCTGCGCGGTCTCGGCCGGGGCCGGGGCCGGAGCCGCAGCAGGGGCGTGCGCGTCGGTCGAGCTGGTGTCGTCGATGGGGGCCTCGTCCGGACGTCCGGTCGGCTCCTGGGGTGTCTCGTTCATGACGGGTCCTTCGTGTCTCGGGTGGCCCGATGGGGGCCATGAGGAGATCACACCCGGCGACCCTATGAGCACCCCATGACGAGCACTAGCGTCCGCCAAGCATCCTGGTCCCCGCCCGGGCGTAGCCTGACCGTCATGACGCGGAGGTCGGACGGGGACGGCGAGCCCGCCGGCGTGGATCCGCGGTTCGACCCGGCGTTCCAGCTGGACTCCGGTCCAGCTCCGGCACCGCATCCGCGGACGGATCCGCAGGCGGGCGCCGACGTCCCCGGTCCGACCTCGACGACCGGCAACCCGGAGACGCACGAGACGCCGGCGCCGTCCGTCCCTCGAGCGGCCGACCGCCCGGCCCTCGCCGGCTGGCTCGCCCCGACGCTCTGGATCCTCGCCGTCGCCTTCCCCGCCGCGGGCCTGGGCCTCCGTGCGCTCGCCGCCCGCATCGCGACCTCCATGCCGTACTCGAGCTTCGGCGACCCGCTGGGCGAGCGCTGGCTCCTCGACGCCGTGCCCCTGCTCGTGACCCTCGCGCCGGGCGTCGTCGCGGGCGGCCCGATGGCCGTGATCGCCGCGCTCGCCGTGCACGCCCTCCGCCGCCGGCCCGCCCGGGCCGCGAGCGACGACCGCGAGGCGGGCGTCCCCCGCGCGTAGGCTCGACGCATGGAGCAGAGAAGCCTCGGCAGGACCCATCGGAACGTCTCGGTCATCGGACTCGGGACATGGCAGCTCGGCGGGGACTGGGGTGACGTGGCCGAGGACGACGCGCTCGCCGTGCTCGACGCCGCGGCCGAGGCGGGCATCACCTTCTTCGACACGGCCGACGTCTACGGCGACGGCCGCAGCGAGACGATCATCGGATCCTGGCTGCACGCGCACCCGGACGCCGGCGTAACGGTCGCGACAAAGATGGGTCGCCGCGACGCGCAGGATCCCGCGAACTTCACCCTCGACCGCTTCCGCGAGTGGACCGACCGGTCCCGCCGGAACCTCGGCGTCGACACGCTCGACCTCGTGCAGCTGCACTGCCCGCCCACGCCCGTGTTCTCGAGCGACCGCGTCTACGATGCCCTCGACGAGCTCGTCGCCGACGGCGCGATCGCGTCCTACGGCGTGAGCGTCGAGACGACCGACGAGGCCCTCCTCGCCATCGCGCGCCCGGGCGTCGCGAGCGTGCAGATCATCCTCAACGCGTTCCGCCTCAAGCCGCTCGACCGCGTGCTGCCGGCCGCCGTCGAGGCGGGGGTCGGGATCGTCGCCCGCGTGCCGCTCGCCTCCGGGCTCCTCAGCGGCCGCTACACCGCGGACACGACCTTCGCCGAGACCGACCATCGCAACTTCAACCGCGGCGGCGCCGCGTTCGACGTGGGGGAGACCTTCTCGGGCGTCGACTACGACGACGGCGTCGCCGCGGCCCGCGAGTTCGCGGCCGCCGCGCACGAGGCCGCGCCCGACCTCACGCCCGCGCAGGTCGCGCTCGCCTGGATCGTGCAGCGCGAGGGCGTCTCCACGGTGATCCCCGGCGCCCGCAATGCGGAGCAGGCGCAGGCCAACGCGCGCGCCGGCGACGCCCCCGCCCTCGGCGAGGTCTTCGAGCGCCAGGTGGCGGACATCTACGACCGGTACTTCCGCGCGGCGGTCCACCCGCGCTGGTAGTCGCGCCGGGCAGACGACGGCCCCGGTCAGCATCGCGCTGGCCGGGGCCGTCTTCCGTGCGGGAGGGCTACTGCAGCGAGTCGCAGGCGCTGGACATCTGCGTCTTCAGCTCGTCGCTGATCGGCTGGCCGACGCCGGGCGCGATCTGGTCGGCGAGGGCGGTGATCTGCTGGCCGGCGGCCGCGGCGCCGCTCTCGGTCGAGGCGGAGATCTCGGTGCCGAGGTCGCGGAACGCCTGCACGTCCGACTCCTCCAGCGTGGACTTGTCCTTCAGGCCGCACGCGATGTCGCGGGTCTTCGCGGCGATGGCCTCGCGGGATCCAGGGGCCGCGGCGTCGCCGGAGCCGGCATCGCCCTCGGTCGTCGCCTCGGGCGTGGGGCGCGCGGCCTCGGCGGATGCGGATGCGGACGGGGTGGGCGTCGCGGCGTCGTCGGCGGCCGGCGAGCTGCACCCGGCGAGCGCGAGGCCGAGCGCGAGGCCCAGCCCGGCGATCCCGGCGCGCAGACGGCGCGTGGTCAGAGGGGTCTGCTGAGAGGTCATGCCCTCACACTATCCAGCGGGAGGAGTCGTTTTTCCGCGGGAGCGGAGACTCTGGGGCGCGGATGCGGCGGGGTGCCCGAGGCGTGGCCCGACCGTCAGGTCATGACCGGGACGGGCTCCGTGTCCGGGATGGGGCCGGCGTCGCGGCCGCGGAGGTCCGGGCTGTGCCGGTGGAAGACGGCGGCGATGGCCGTGCCGGCCGCGAGCAGCGCCGCCGCGACGACGAACGCGCCCTGCGCCCCCTGCGCGTCGATGACGAAGCCGGCCGCGGCGGATCCGAGCGCGGCGCCGATGAGCTGCCCGGTGCCGACCCAGCCGTAGGCCTCCGCGGTGTCGCTGAAGCGCACCGACGACGAGACCACGGCGAACAGCACGGCCAGCGCCGGCGCGATTCCGACGCCCGCCAGGAAGAGGAAGACGGAGAGCCAGGCGAACTGCATCCACACGGCGGCCAGGGCGGTGCCGACCAGGATGATCGTGAGCCGCCGGGCCATCGCCCACGGGCTGATCGGGATGTGCCCGAGCGAGAGGCCGCCGATGAGCGAGCCGACCGCGAAGATCGCGAGCACGAAGCCGGCCTCCGGTCCGCCGTGCCCGTACACCGCCACGACGCCGGCCTCGATGGCGGAGCACGCCGCGATGAGGAGGAACCCGACCACGGTGCTGAGGAGCACGGGCGGCCGCCCGAGGACCACGCCGAACCGGCGCTTGCTGCGCGGGATGCGGACCCGGCCGAGCTCGGGGGAGGAGATGAACCACGCGCCGCCGCCGACGAGGAAGGCTGCCGCCACGAGGATCCCGGCGCTCGTGTCCACCTGGATCGCGAGGAACGTCGCGATGACGGGCCCGAGCACCCAGATGATCTCCTGCGCCGACGCGTCGAGGGAGAACAGGGGCGTGAGCTGCTTGGAGTTGACCATCTTGGGGTAGATGGTGCGGACGGCCGGCTGCACCGGCGGGTTGGCGAGACCCGCGACGAGGCCGAGCACCATGAACACGGGGACGGACGTGCTCTCGTCGCCGAGCGCCACCGCGACGACGGCGACCGTGCAGACGACCGACGTGAGGATGAGCACCGGTCGCATGCCCCACACGCCCATCCAGCGGCTCGTGAGCGGCCCGGCGACGGCCTGGCCGATGCTCGTCGCCGCGAGCACGAGGCCGGCCGCGCCGTACGACTCGTGGATCCGCTCGACGTGCATGAGGAACGCCAGCGAGAGCATGCCGCCCGGGAAGCGCGCCACGAGCTGGGCGGCGATGATCCGGCCCACGCCGCGGGTCTTGAGGAGGCTTCCGTACGTGCTCACGAGGGTCAGATCCTACCGGCCGGGAGGCCTCCTCCCGCAGCCCCGGGCGCCACCGGACAGCGATGTCGGCGGCGCTCCGTAGCCTGTGGAACCTGTGGACAAGTCCGCGGAGTTGTCCACACCTGTGGACGACACGCCCACTACATATGGGGTTGGGCTCGGCCGGGTGCCCGCATATATAGTGATGGGACGGCGGGCAACCCCCATCGTCCTGGCTCCGCGGAGCAGGGCGGACGAGGGCTCGCCGAGTATTTCCCCTGGTGAGGACCAGGGCTGGTGAGGCGCAGGCGACGGGCACGTCCCGCACCGCGTCACCGCCGACCGCAGGACAGTCCGCCGCCGATCAGCGCGGACGATGAAGACGACGAGGAGCAGAGTGTCCATCACCGTAGTGAAGCGCGACGGCACGCGGGAGCCGTACGACGCGAACCGCATCAACCTGGCCATCGAGGACGCGACGCAGGGCCTCGACGAGAACATCGGCTGGGTCACGCAGATCGCGTCCGAGCTGGAGATCACCCTCTTCGACGGGATCACCACGCAGCAGCTGGATGAGGCCGTCATCCAGGTCGCGCTCCAGAACGTGAAGGACGACCCGGCGTTCGACACCGTCGCCGCGCGCCTCCTCCTCAAGACCATCTACAAGCGCGTCCTCGGCGACTACTCGTCGCCCGAGGAGCTCAAGCGCCTCCACGCGGAGCACTTCGCCCGCAACATCCAGCGCGGCGTCGACGAGATGCTCCTCGACTCCCGCCTCGTGCAGCTGTTCGACCTGGAGCGCCTCGCCCAGGCCCTCGAGCCCGCGCACGACGAGCTGCTCAAGTACATCGGCGTCGTCACGCTGAACAACCGCTACGGCATCAAGGGCCGCAACGGCGACGCCCTCGAGGTGCCCCAGTACTTCTGGATGCGCATCGCGATGGGCCTCACGCTCAACGAGCAGAACCCGACCGAGACCGCCATCGCCTTCTACGAGAAGATGTCGAAGCTCGAGTACCTCGCGGCCGGCTCCACCCTCGTCAACGCGGGCACCATCTACCCGCAGCTCGCGAACTGCTTCGTCATGGAGATGCAGGACGACATCGAGCACATCGCGAAGACCACGCGCGACGTCATGTGGCTCACCAAGGGCACGGGCGGCATCGGCCTCTCCGTCTCCAAGCTGCGCGCGCAGGGCTCGCCCATCCGCTCGAACAACACCACCTCCACGGGCCCGATCCCGTTCATGCACACCATCGACTCGGTGCTCCGCGCCGTCAGCCGCGGCGGCAAGAAGTTCGGCGCCCTGTGCTTCTATATGGAGAACTGGCACCTCGACTTCCCCGAGTTCCTCGACCTGCGCCAGAACTCGGGCGACCCGTACCGCCGCACCCGCACCGCCAACACGGCCGTGTGGATCAGCGACGAGTTCATGAAGCGCGTGCAGAACGACGACGACTGGTTCCTCTTCGACCCGCTGGAGGTCTCCGACCTCAACGAGCTCTACGGCAAGGCATTCTCGGAGCGCTACGCGTTCTACGTCGCCGAGGCCGAGGCCGGTCGCATCCGCATGTTCAAGCGCATCAAGGCGCGCGAGCAGTTCAAGTCGATCCTCATCTCCCTCCAGACCACCAGCCACCCGTGGCTGACCTGGAAGGACACGATCAACAACCGCGCCCTGAACAACAACACGGGCACGATCCACCTCTCGAACCTCTGCACCGAGATCACGCTGCCGCAGGACGAGGACAACGTCTCCGTCTGCAACCTGGCGTCGATCAACCTGTCGCAGCACTTCGCCGACGGCAAGGTCGACTTCGCGAAGATCGAGCAGAGCGCGCGCCTCGCGGTGCGCCAGCTCGACAACCTCATCGACATCACGCGCTCCAGCGTGAAGGAGGCGGACTTCTCCAACCAGCAGAACCGCGCGGTGGGCCTCGGCGTCATGGGCTTCACCGACATCGTCGAGAAGCTCGGCTACTCCTACGAGTCGGAGGAGTCGTACGACCTGATCGACGAGATCATGGAGCACGTCTCCTACGCGGCCATCGACGAGTCGGCCGATCTCGCGAAGGAGCGCGGCGCGTACCCGAACTTCGAGGGCTCGCGCTGGTCGGAGGGCCTCGTGCCGCTCGACTCGATCGCGCTCATGGAGGCCGACCGCGGCGTGCCCGTCAAGGTCAACCGCACCACGCGCCTCGACTGGGACGCGCTGCGCGCCAAGGTCAAGGGCGGCATGCGCAACGCGACGCTCATGGCGATCGCGCCCACCGCGTCCATCGGCCTCGTCGCGGGCACCACGCCCGGCCTCGACCCGCAGTTCTCGCAGATCTTCAGCCGCTCCACCTCCTCGGGCAAGTTCCTCGAGGTCAACCGGAACCTCGTGAAGGACCTGCAGGAGCTCGGCATCTGGGAGACCGTGCGCGAGAACATCCTGCGCAGCCAGGGCGACATCCAGAACATCGCCGCCATCCCGGATCACGTCAAGGCCACGTACCGCACGAGCTTCCAGCTCTCGCCGTACGCGTTCCTCGAGGTCGCGGCGCGCGCGCAGAAGTGGATCGACCAGGCCATCAGCCGCAACATGTACCTCGAGACGCGCGACCTCGGCGACATGATGGACATCTACTTCGCCGGCTGGGAGCGCGGGGTCAAGACCACGTACTACCTGCACATGAAGCCGCGTCACACGGCCGAGCAGTCGACCGTGAAGGTCGACAAGTCGCAGGACGCCGACGGCACGAAGCGCAAGGGCTTCGGCGGATTCGGCGGCGGCGCACCCGCGGCCGTCCCCGCGTCGGCCGCTCCCGCATCCACGGCGACCGCGGAGGCCCCGGCCCCGCAGTCCGCTCCCGCGCCCCGCAAGGGCTTCGGCTTCGGCGGAGTGGGAGGTGCACGCTGATGAACGACGACACGTTCGGCGACTACGTCGTCCCCATGGACCCCATGGACGAGCTCCAGTGCGACTCCTGCCAGTAGGCAGGACCGCAGCAGCGGGCCGCGCAGCCATCGCGGTGCGGCCCGCCCCCTCACGAACCACGAGCTAGAACCACAAAGGGAAGAAGAGTCACCAATGTCGAAGATCCTCGGCACGGGAATCCAGGAGGGCCTCCTCCTCAAGCCCGTCAACTACCAGTGGGCCATGGACCTGTACGACCAGGCCGTCGCCAACACGTGGTTCCCCAACGAGATCCAGCTCGGCGAGGACATCGCGGACTTCAAGAAGATGACGGACGAGGAGCGCCACGCGATCACGTTCCTCATGAGCTACTTCAACCCGAACGAGCTCCTGGTGAACAAGGCGCTCGCGTTCGGCGTCTACCCCTACATCAACGCGCCGGAGTGCCACCTCTACCTGGCGAAGCAGATGTGGGAGGAGGCGAACCACTGCATGTCGTTCGAGTACGTCCTGGAGACGTTCCCGATCGACCGCGAGGCCGCGTACAACTCCCACGTCGACATCCCGTCGATGGCGCGCAAGGAGGAGTTCGAGGTCAAGTTCATCAAGCGCATGACCGAGCAGACCCTCGACATCACCACCACCGAGGGCAAGAAGGACTTCGTCCGGAATCTCGTCGCGTACAACGTGATCCTCGAGGGCATCTGGTTCTACTCGGGCTTCATGGTGTCGCTGTCGTTCCGCCAGCGGAACCTGCTGCGCAACTTCGGCTCGCTCATGGACTGGATCGTGCGCGACGAGTCGCTGCACCTGAAGTTCGGGATCAACCTCATCCTCACGGTGCTCGAGGAGAACCCCGACCTGCAGACGGAGGAGTTCGCCGCCGAGATCAAGCAGATGATCCTCGACGCCGTCGAGATGGAGGAGCAGTACAACCGCGACCTCCTGCCCAACGGGATCCTCGGGCTCAACGCGAACTACATCAACCAGTACGTGAAGTACCTGGCCGACCGCCGCCTGGAGGAGCTCGGCTTCGAGGCCGAGTACAAGGTCTCGAACCCGGCGAAGTGGATGGCCACGGCGAACGACACGCTGCAGCTCGTCAACTTCTTCGAGTCGACCAACACGTCGTACGAGTCGAACGCGTCGGCCACCGTCGGCGCCAAGTAGGACAGAGCGACTCGTCGCGGGAGACCGCGGCACCGCACCATCGACGCCGCCCGCGCCGCGCATCCACCCGGATGCCGGTGCGGGCGTCGTCGTGCCCGCACCGGCATCCGGTCGGGCCCGGAGGAAGAGGGAGCATGACCGAGCAGGAGACCGGGGCTCCGCACGTCGCACGCGACGGACGGGCGTACCGCACCGAGGTGGTCGGCTGGGATGACGCGCGCGGGGCACGGATCCGCGCGGCCATGGAGGCCGAGATGGACGTGCGCTACGAGGGGCGTCACGCCGACGACCCCGACTGGCCCGCCAAGGCCGCGGTCGCGTTCGCGTTCGACCCGGCCGACGTCGAGGCCGTCGTGCTGCTCGTCCTCGACGGCGACGACCGGGACGCGGCGGCGCACGGCGTCATCCGGCACCTCGGCGACGAGCTCGAGCTGAAGAAGGTGGTCGTGGATCCGGCGCACCGCGGAACGGGCCTCGCCCGCGTGCTCATGGCGGAGCTGGAGCGCGTGGCCCGGGAGCGCGGCGCGCGTCGGCTGATCCTGCAGACGGGCGACCGGCAGCCCGACGCCATCCAGCTCTACGCGACCGCGGGCTGGCTGCCCATCGACGTGTACCCGCCGTACATCCCGGTCACGAACTCGGTCTGCTTCCAGAAGCCGCTGGGCTGATCGCGGACGACGCTGCGAGCATGGGGTGATGGAGATCCTCATCACCCCCGCGGAGCTCGACCACGCCCTCCGCACCCGCGACGACGTGCGCGTGCTCGACGTGCGCTGGTCGCTCGGCGGCCCTCCCGGTCGGCCGCTGCACGAGGCCGGGCACATCCCTGGCGCCGTGTACGCGGACCTCGACACGGAGCTCGCGGGGCACGGCGCGCCCGAGGACGGGCGGCACCCGCTGCCCGCGACGGCCGACCTCCAGCGCGCGGCGCGCGGCTGGGGGATCCGGCAGGGCGACACGGTCGTCGTTCACGACGGCGGCGGCAACACGGCGGCCGCGCGCGCATGGTGGCTGCTGCGCGATGCGGGGCTCCCGGACGTGCGGATCCTCGACGGCGCGCTGCCCGCCTGGGTCGCGGCGGGCCTGCCGCTGGCCACGGGATCCACCGTGCCGGAGCCCGGCGACGTGACGCTCACGCGCGGCGCGCTGCCGTCCCTCGACGAGGACGCCGCCGCGGGGATCGCGCGCTCCGGGACGCTCGTCGACGCGCGCGCGGGGGAGCGGTACCGCGGCGAGGTCGAGCCGGTGGATCCGCGCGCCGGGCACATCCCCGGCGCCGTGAGCGCGCCGACCACCGGGAACCTCGACGCGGACGGCGCGTTCCTGCCGGCCGACGCGTTGCGGGCGCGCTTCGCGGCCCTCGGCATCCGACCGGGCGACGTGGTGGGCGTCTACTGCGGCTCGGGCGTCACGGCCGCGCACGAGATCGCGGCGCTCGCCATCGCCGGGATCGACTCGGCGCTGTACCCGGGCTCGTGGTCGGCGTGGGCGAACCGGCTGGAGCGTCCCGTGGCGACGGGTGCGGAGCCGGGTGCGGGCCGATGAGCGGGTCGCGATGATCCGCCGGTGGAGCCGGGGACCATCGTCCGTGACGGCACCGGGAATCCTGCGTCATTCACGCGGAATCCTTCTCGCGATCGCCTCTCCCGGGTCGTGCGCGGGTCGGGAGATCCGACGCGCGGGCAGGTACCGGTTCACGGACGCGCGTCTCACGGAGAGCGTCGAGCGCATTCTGCGTCGATCGCGCGAGGGCGCCCACGCGTCTTCTCGAACGTGCGCCTGGGCTGCTGCCGAGGTGGATTCGAGATGGGTGCGCGTCGTCTTCTCCTGCATCCGCGGCCCGGAGCGGCGTGCCCCCGTTCCGGGGTCGTCACCGTGGCTGATCGGCTTCTTTCCTCACCTCCCCTTCGCTCGCCTCGCGCACGAGAGCCAGCAGGAGGCAGGTTCAGCGGTGAATCCGGTCGTGACCATCTGCGCCTCTTCGCGCGCCTAGCACGATCTGATTCCGCGCATCACCCGTTGACCGCGGAATATGGATCGCCTACAGTGGGCGAATGCGTGATCACGGCGATTCGTGATCACGACGATTCACGTGATGCGCCATTCGTCTGCCGGTAGCGCGTGATCATTCGGGGGGATGATGAAGGAATCGACGGCGGAATCTGAGGCTGGGGCCGCTGGCCCCCATTCGCGATGCGGCACGCGCGACATCCTCCCTCCAGATGGAGCAGAGGCCGTGCTGAGCGTCGTCGGTCTCCGGGACGGCACCGCGCCCCCGGCGCCGCCCTCGACGACGACCGGCTCCCCGCATCCGACCTCGTGCCCTGTGCATCGCCCGCCGTGGCGCTCGATGCGGCGCTGTCCGACTCCTCCGGGCCAGGGGGCCAGGACGCCTCCCTGCTGCTCCGTCGGGTCCCGCGCGGATGCGCGTGCCAGGGACCGGCGCGCCACCCGCGTGCTCACCGTCCCCGTGTCGCTGTCGGCCCTCCCGCCGACCGTGATCGATCCACCCACCCGCACCCAGGAGGTACGACCGTGATCGATCCACCCACCCGCACCCAGGAGGTACGACCGTGATCGTCGCCATCATCATCGCCTGCGAGATCGGCTTCTGGCTCATCCTCGCGGCCGGGCTCGGGGCCAGGTACGTGCTGCGTCAGCGCGTCCTCGGCGCCGTGCTCCTCGCCTGCGTGCCCGTGGTCGACCTGGTCCTGTTGGTCGCCGCGACGATCGACCTGCGCGACGGGGCGACGGCCAACTGGACGCACGGCCTGGCCGCCGCGTACCTCGGACTGTCCATCGTGTTCGGGCACTCCATGGTCCGGTGGCTCGACGCGCGCTTCGCGTACCGCTTCGCCGGCGGGGAGAAGCCGACGCCGCCTCCCCGCACCGGCCGCGCACGGACCCGCCGGGAGTGGAAGGCGTGGGCGATGACGGTGGTCTCGTGGGTGATCTCGTGCGGCCTCCTCGTCGCGGCCATCGCCTACGTCGGCGACCCCCCGCGGACCACCGCCCTGGAGGAGTGGATCTCCCGGCTGACCATGATCCTGGCCATCCTCACCATCTTCCCGATCGGGTGGACCATCTGGCCGGGCCCGGAGCCCGACGAGGCGAAGACGACGGGACACGACGTCGTCGACGCCCGCCAGGACGAGGGGACGGCGGCCCGATGAGCAAGCAGAGCAGGGCGGCCTCCCGGGCCGCGCGGACGCCTGTCCTCGACCTGACCCGCATCGGCATCGGGGCGGATCCGGCCGAACCCACGTCGCCGCCGGCGAGCTGGAGCGGCATCCGCGCCTCGGCCCACACGATCGTGAAGGCGAACCGCGCCTGGCAGGCGATCGAGCACTTCCCGATCGGCCTCGGCGTCGGACGGCTGGACCTCAGCCGCCTGCGGGCGGTCGGCCTGGTCGTCGCGTCGTCCGTGTACGCCTGGGACGAGGCCGCCGAGGACGACCAGGCGGCCCTCCGCGACACCGCGCACACCCCGTACGCGCACGTGCTCATCGGCCTGCTCCAGGATCTGGGCGTCGACACCCCGGCGAACCGGTCGGAGATCGCGGGCATCGAGCGCCTCTTCGAGCTCGAGCTCGCGGCGGCGAAGGGGGAGGGCGACCCCGTCGCCGTCTGGAAGGAGCTCTCCCGGTTCCGCTCCGCCGACATCCGTCTCCAGCTGCGCATCCAGCTCGACCTCCTGGGACGGGACCAGCACGCGCTCGTGGACTGCCTCCGCCCCGTGCTGGAGGTCCTCGAGGTCGTGGACGACCTGCAGTCGGTCGAGGAGGACCGTCGGAGCGGCTCGTTCAACACGTACCTGTTCCTCCGCAGGCGCCTCGGAGGGGAGGAGACCCAGGCCGAGCTGGACCGGTTCGCACGCGCGTGCACGCGCGACTTCCGACAGCTGGCCAGCCGGCTCGGCGAGGACGACCAGCGACAGCTGGCGATCACGCTCCTGCGGCCCCGGACCGTCGCCCAGTACGCGGTCATCCGCCGGCTCGCCCGCCTTCCCCTCCCGCTGCTCCGCGCGATGCTGTCGCGCGAGGTCCTCGAGCCGCTGTCGGCGCCCTTCGGGTTGTTCTGGTCCCAGCCCGCGTTCCAGGAGGACCGGGACCGGAGTCCCCTCGCCGTCGTGCCGTGACGTGGCGACGGGCACGGAGCCGGGCGGCGACCGAGGACGTCGTCAGGCGAGACGGCCGGCGTCCAGCGTGAGCACCCGGTGGGCGCGATCGGCCGCTGCCGGGCTGTGCGTGATGAGCAGGATCGCGACGCCCGTGCGCGTCCGCGCCTCGTCGAGGGCGTCGAGCACCATCCGCTCCGCGGTGGCGTCGAGGGACGCGGTGACCTCGTCGCACACCAGCAGGGTCGGTGCGGAGGCCATCGCCCGGGCGATCGCCACGCGCTGGCGTTGACCGCCGCTCAGCTGGTGCGGCCGGCGCTCGAGGAGGCGCGGGTCCAGCCCGAAGCGTGCGAGCAGCTCGGCGGGATCGGCGGAGGTGGAGCCCTGGCGGCCAGCTGCGCGGCCCGCGCGGACGAGGGCCGTGCGCACCGTCTCGCCCGGGTGCAGCGCGGCGCGGGAGTCCTGGAGGACCGGGATCACGAGCGGCTTCTCGGATCGGGTGCGGTCGTCGCCCGCCCACGGGACGCGGGCCCCCGCCACGTCGAGCGTGCCCGCCTCCGGCACGAGGAGGCCGGCGATCGCCCGGCCGACGCTCGTCTTCCCGGATCCGGATCGGCCGCGGAGCGCGAGCATCGCCCCGGGCGGGATGGCGAAGGAGGCCTCCTCGACCACCCGGTGCGCGCCGAACCGGATGCGGAGGCCGGACACGTCGACGGCGGGAGCGGACGCGGTGGGCAGGGCGGGAGCCGTGCGCGCCCCGGCGGTCGCCGGCCCGCGGGCGTCCGGGGAGGGCGCGGCGTCCGGCGGGGAGACGGATCCCCGCACGCCGTCGCGCAGGGTGATGACGCGTCCGCCGGTCCGCGCGAGCACATGGGGATCGTGGCTGGCGATGACGACGGTCGGGAGCCACGGGAGGCGGGTGACGTGACGCGCGACGAGGCCGGTCGTCTCGGCGTCCAGCGCGCTCGTGGGCTCGTCGAGGAGGACCACCGCGGGCCGGGCGGCGAGGAGCGCCGCGAGGATCACGCGCTGCGCCTGGCCGCCCGAGAGCTCGGATCCGCGACGGCGCAGCAGCGCGGGGTCGAGGTGCGCGTCGCGCGCGGCGTCGAGGGCGAGCCGGCCGAGGTCCGCGCGATCGGCGGACCGGCGGGCCGCCTCGCGGACGTGGTGGAGCGCGGTGCGCGCGGGGTCGAGGGCGCTCGCCGGATCCTGCGGCATGTGCCCCACGACGCGTCCGCGGAGGAGGCGGCGGCCGGCCGGGGTGAGGGGATCCACGCCGTGGACGCGGACGGTCCCCGCCGAGATCGAGGTCCCGGGGGAGAGGTGCCCGAGGAGCGCGTGAAGGAGGGTCGACTTCCCGCTGCCTGACGGCCCGGACAGGCCGACGACCTCGCCGGGCGCGATGCGGAGGTCGATCCCGCGGAGGAGCGCCGCGCCTGTGCCGCTCGCGCCGCTCGCGCCGGTCCCGCCCTGGATGGTGAGGCCGCTCACCTCGACGGCGGGGATCACCGGCCCGCCCCGCGCCGCCGGCCGGACGCGTCCACCGCCAGCGTGACGCCGAGCGCGACCACCACCAGGAGCCCCGCCGGCACCAGGGTCGCGAGCACGTTCGCGCGGATCCCGACCACGTCCTCCCGGACCATGCGCCCCCAATCCGCCGCGGGCGCGCTCGCGCCGATCCCGAGGAATCCGGCGGCCGCGGCGAGCTGGAGCGCGGCGATGAAGCGGAGGCCCGCGTCCGCCAGGGCCACCGACCGGATCCCGGGGAGGATGTCGTGCCGCAGCCTGCTGCCGATCCCGTCGCCCCGCGCTCGGGCGAGGACGACGTGGTCGGCCGCCGCGACGATGCGCGTCTGCTGCCGGATGACGCGCACGGAGAAGGGGGCGCTCACGAGGGCGATGGCGGCGACGATCGCCGCGGGCTCACCCGGAGCGCCCGCGGCGAGGACCAGCAGGACCAGCAGCGCGGGCAGGGCGGCGACGGCGTCGACGACGCGCACGGCCCCGTCGGCCACGCGGGACGGGCGGAGCCCCGACCAGATCCCGAGCGCGAGCCCCGCGACGCTCGCGGCCACGGTCGCGGCGACGGCCTCGAGCACGAGTCCCCGCCCGCCCGCCGCGACGCGCGCGAGCAGGTCGCGCCCGAGCAGCTCCGTGCCGAGCGGATGCGCGGCATCCGGCCCTGCGAACGGCCGGCCGACGACCTCGTCCGGCGACCCGAGCGGCAGCAGCGGCCCGAGGAGGGCGGCGGCGACGACGCTCGCGGCGAGGATCAGGGCGAGCGTCCGGGCGCCGCCCCTGGCGCGGGATCCGGCGGGCGCGTCGCTCATCCGCGCACCGTCTCCGCGCCCCGGCGGCGTCGGAGGAGGGCCGCGCCGACGTCGCCCGCCAGCAGGATCGCGAGGGCCGTGCCGCCGAGCACGAGGGCGACCGCCTGCACCATCGGCACGTCCCGCGCGGACACCGCGTGCGCGAGCTCCAGGCCGATGCCCGGGACCCCGAACAGCGTCTCGACGACGATCCCACCGCCGAGCAGCCCCGCAGCCACCAGCGCGAGCGACTGCAGCGCCGGAGCAGCCGCGTTCGGCAGCACGTGCACGAGCGCGAGGCGCGGACCGCGGATCCCGTGCAGCCGCGCGTGCTCGATGAACGGCGCGCGCATCACGTCGACGACGGCCGCGCGCAGCATCCGCGCGGCCGGGCCCGCGCCGGCGAGGGCGAGCGTCGCGACCGGCAGCAGGAGCACCTCCGGATGCTGCCACGCGGCGTCGCCCAGCGGCAGGAGCGCGACGGCCGGGAGCACCGGCACGAGCGAGGTGAGGAGCACGAGGAGCGCGGTGGCGACGAGGAAGTCCGGGGTCGCCATCATGACCACCGTCAGGGTGGTGACCAGTCGGTCGGCCGCGCTGCCCTCGCGCATGCCGGACGCGAGGCCGAGGCCGGTGGCGGCCACGGCGATCACCGCGACCGCGAGGGCCGTGATCGTCAGCGTGTCGGCCAGGCGCTCGGCGAGGACCGGCGCGATCTCGCGGCCGGAGACGAGCGAGCGGCCGAGGTCGCCGTGCAGCGCGCCGGCGGCCCAGGTCAGGTACCTCTCCGCCACCGGGCGGTCGAGGCCCAGGTCCGTCCGCAGGGCGGCGCGCTCCGCGGCCGTCGCGCCGGTGCCCGCGAGCGCGCCGGAGGCATCCCCCGGGAGCGCGGCCGCGCTCAGGAACACGACGACCGAGAGAGCCAGCAGGGTCAGCAGCGCTGCGGCGCACCGGCCGGCGATCCAGACCGCGAGCGGTGGCCCGGCCCTCACCCTGCGGAGGCCCGGGTGACGGTCGCCCGCGACAGGTCGGGGAACTGCAGCTCGCGCACGCCGCTCACGCCGTCGGACTGCGCGCTGATCGACGGCACGAACACCGGCGCGATCGTGTAGCCCTTCGCCCACAGGATCTGCTGCGCCTCGTGCGACGCGGCGAGCCGGGCCTCCGGGGTGACCGCGCTGCGCGCCTGGGCGACGAGGGCGTCCGCCTCGGGCAGGGCTCCGGGCACGTGGTTCGGCTCGAAGAGCGCCGGCGGCGTGTACCCGGCCGCGAACGGCAGCTTCTGGTACGCCGCGTAGTCGGCGTAGAGCTGGCCCGCGGGCAGCTCGGCGAGGGTCGCGTCGACGCCGATCGCGCGGAGGTCCTGCACGATCAGCGTCGCGGTCTCGACCATGCCGGGCAGCTCGGGGCCCGCCGTGAGCGTCACGGCCATGCCGCTCTGGCCGGCCTCCGCGAGCAGCGCCCTCGCCTTGTCCGGGTCGTGCTCGCGCACGGGCAGGGTCGTGTCGTAGCTCGGGAAGCCGAGCCCCGGGACGTCGTCGCCCGCGAACGCATGGCCGAAGTAGACGGTGTCGACGATCTGCTGGCGGTCGATCGCCAGCTTGAACGCCTCCCGCACGCGCTCGTCGGCGAAGGGGGCGAAGGCCGGGTTCATCACGAACTGCAGCGAGGAGGCGTACGGCAGCTCGCTCGTGGAGACGGTGATCCCGGACGCGCCCGTGAGCTCCTGCGCCTGCGCGGGGGCGAGTCCGCTCGCGTAGTCGACCTGGCCCTGGCGCAGCGCGTCCTCGCGGGCGGTCTGGTCGGAGATGGACAGCAGCTCGATGGAGTCGAGGGTCGGTCCGGTGCCGAGGGCGTTCCCGTAGAACGTCGCATTCCGGGTGAGGACCGTGCTCCGCCCCGGCTCGAACCCGCTGATGGTGAACGGCCCCGAGGACGGCGTCGACTCGGTGAACTCCGTGGTGCCGTCCTTGATGGCGAGCATGCTCTGGCAGATGAGCTGGCGCCCGTCGGCGACCGGATGGCGCGTCGGGAGCGTGACCGTGAGGTCGTCGACGGCCGTGGCGGCGTCGACGTCGAGGTCGCGCGCGACGATCTGCGTGAAGGGCAGGCCGTGCAGCAGCCCGGGAGCGCGGAGCGAGTAGATGACGTCGGCCGCGGTGAGCGTGGATCCGTCGGTGAACGGCACGTCGGGCCGCACGTGCAGCGTGTAGGAGGAGAGGTCGGGGCTCACGTCGATGGAGGAGAGGGCGCCGTAGGCGACGCCGTCCGCCGCCGACGCGTCGATCTCGCAGAAGGGCGCGTGGACCAGCCGTGCGCGCACGTAGTCCAGCGCGGTCGGGCCGACCAGGTAGTCGAGCGTCTCTGCCGCGCCGCCGCCGGGGAAGGCCGCGCGGAGCGTGCCGCCGGACGCGGCGGCGTCGGCGGACGACGCGGAGGACGGCGCGCAACCGGCCGCTCCGGCCGTGATCGCGAGGGCGAGCAGCGCCGCGACGATCGCGGGATGCCTCCTGGGGAGCGTGGTCATGGGATCCTCCGTGCAGCTGCGTGGGGATCCGCGCGGTGGCACGGATCGAGATGCAGGCTAGCGGCTTATCGAGAACCATTCTCATGAAACTGCACACCCTCACCCGCGCGTCATGGGCCCGGGGCTCCGCCGCGGATCAGCCCGGCAGCCGCTCCAGCTCGTCGGCCAAGTCCGCGATCGCGCGCCGGCCGTCGAGCTCGACGTCGGCGGATCGGCGGAGCAGCGGCTCCACCTCCCGCGTGCGCCGGCGGATCTCCTCGCGCTCGGCGGGGTCCTTCCCGTAGTCGTTCCCGGTGCGCGCGGCGACGCGCGCGAGCAGGACGTCGAGGGGTGCGCTGAGCAGCACGACGTGCGCGAAGCGATCGCGGAACGCGCCCTGGTCCTCGACGGTGCCGGAGACGATGATGCGCGGCTCGCGGTCGAGGAGGCGGGCCATCCGGGGCTCGTCCCATCGGCCGTCCGGCAGGGTCCAGCCGTCGAGGTCGGTGTCGAGCGTGCGGTGCCCTCGCCGGGCGAGCTCGGCGAGGAGCGTCGACTTCCCGGCGCCGGACATGCCCGTGACCGGGATCCGCGCCATGCGCCGACGGTACCGGCGGCGCGGCCCGCGCCTCAGCCCGCGAGCACCTTGCGGATCCGCTGCAGCGACACCGGCTCGGCCGTCGGCAGGTGCTGGGCGAAGAGGCTGAGGCGCAGCTCCTCGAGCATCCAGCGGGCGTGCGCGAGCGACTCGGGCGCGTGCGGCGCGGACGGGATGACGCCGCCGGCCTCGCGGTAGAGGTCGGTGGCCTTCAGCACCTCGGTCATCCACGCGCGGTCGCGCGCGGGCTGGTCGGGCAGGCGCTGCACACGGTGGGTGAGTCCGGACAGGTAGGCAGGCAGGCGCTGGAGCCGGGCGAGACCGGTGGCCGAGACGAAGCCCGGGTGCACGAGGCCGTCGAGCTGCTCGCGCGCGTCGGTGAGCGCGCCGATCAGCTGCATGCTCGTGGCCTGCTTGATCGCGCGCTCGGCGTCGCGCGCGCCGGTGAGGATCCGGTTCACGAGCGCCACCGTGTCGAACATCGAGTCCATGACGACGCCGGAGACGCGGTCGCGCGCGGTCTCGAAGAGCTCCTTGGAGTAGATCGCGCCGCCGGGGGCCACGCGCTCGAGCACCTGGTCGATGGCGGCCAGCAGGCAGTCGTCGAAGAGGGCCTGCACGTTCGGGTACGGGCTCGTCGCGAGCATGAGCTTCTCCTGGCTCGTGAGGTGCTGCTTCACGTATGCCGAGGGGTTCGCGATGGCGAGCACGAGCAGGCGCCGCACGCCGCCGGGCATGGCGCGGGCCTGGTCCTCTGCGGTCGCCATGAGGCGGATCGCGACGGTGGATCCCTCGTCGACGAGCGCCGGGTAGGCGCGGATGACGTGCCGGCTGTCGCCCGTGCCGCCCTGCGCGGTGTCGACGAAGCGCGGCAGCTCGTCGAGGTCCCACGTGGTGAGGCCCGTGCGCTC
This sequence comes from Clavibacter michiganensis, assembly GCF_021216655.1. Classification (NCBI taxonomy): domain Bacteria; kingdom Bacillati; phylum Actinomycetota; class Actinomycetes; order Micrococcales; family Microbacteriaceae; genus Clavibacter; species Clavibacter michiganensis. The sequence goes on along the minus strand of NZ_CP080437.1, from coordinate 1,712,609 downwards.
CATGCCGCGGGGCGCGCCGCCTGATGCGCCGGCGACGCGCTCGACGGGCCGCGCGGTGGCCCGGGCGACGCTGTCGCGGGCGCGGCTGGACAGGCGCGCCTGCAGCTCGGTGAGGTCGCGGCCGGCGGCGACCTCGCGGCCGCGCTCGTCGACCACGCGGAACGCCATGCGGAGGTGGGCGGGGATCCGGTCGAGGTCGAAGTCGTCGTCGGCGACGCGCACGTGAGCCTTCCGCATGATGAGGCCCGCGATCGTGGTCGTGAACGCGACCGGGTGCTGCGGATCCGGCTCGGGCAGCCCCTCGAGGAGCCGGTCGGCCCAGTCGGCGGCGGGCACCACGTTCTTGCGCAGCGCCTTCGGGAGGGCCTTGATCATGGCGGTGACGAGATCGCGCCGCATGCCGGGCACCTGCCAGTCGAAGCCGGCGGGGCTGAGGCGCGCGAGCAGCGCGAGCGGCACCTGCACGGTCACGCCGTCGTCGGGCGCACCCGGCTCGAAGCGGTAGGTGAGCGAGAGGCGCTGGTCGCCCTGCTGCCAGGTGGGCGGGAACGCGGCCTCGTCGACGTCCACCGCGTCCTCCGCGAGGAGCTCCTCGGCGGTCATGGTGAGGAGCTCGGGCGTCTCCTGGCGCTGCTTCTTCCACCACCCCTCGAAGGCGCGCGTGGAGGCGACGTCGCGCGGGATCCGCTTGTCGTAGAACTCGAAGACGGCCTCGTCGTCGTTGAGGATGTCGCGGCGGCGCGTGCGCTCCTCCACCTCGGCGAGCTCCTCGCGGAGCTTCCGGTTGGCGCGGTCGAACGCCTGCTGCGACTCCCAGTCGCCCTCGACGAGCGCGTGCCGGATGAAGAGCTCGCGCGCGTACGCGGGGTCGATGCGCGAGAACTGCACGCGGCGCTTGAGCACGATGGGGACGCCGTAGAGCGTCACGCGCTCCCATGCCACGGTCGCGCCCTGCTTCTTCTCCCAGTGCGGCTCGCTGTGGGTGCGCTTGACGAGCCCGCCCGCGATGGGCTCGGCCCACGCCGGGTCGATGGCCGCGTTGGTGCGCGCGAACAGGCGGCTGGTCTCGACGAGCTCGGCGCTCATGATCGCGTCGGGCTGCTTCTTCGCGAGCGCGGATCCGGGGAACACCACGAACCGGGACTGGCGCGCGCCCACGTAGTCCTTCTTCTGCGCGTCCTTCAACCCGATGTGGGAGAGGAGGCCCGCGAGCAGCGACCTGTGGATCCCGTCCGGGTCGGCCTTGGGCTCGTTCATCTGCAGGTCGAGCGGGCGCGCGAGCTGCCGCAGCTGCCGGAAGACGTCCTTCCACTCGCGCACGCGCACGTAGTTGAGGAACTCGGCCTTGCACATGCGGCGGAACGCGCTCGAGGAGAGCTCGGCCTCCTTCTCCTCCAGGTGGTTCCAGAGGTTGAGGAGGGTGATGAAGTCGCTCGCGGGATCCACGAACCGCGCGTGCTGCTGGTCGGCCTGCGGGCGCTTCTCGAGGGGCCGCTCGCGCACGTCCTGGATGGTGAGGCCGGCCACGATGATCATGACCTCGCGGCTCACGCCGTGCTTGCGCGACTCGACGACCATGCGCGCGAACCGCGGGTCGATCGGCAGGCGCGAGAGGTCGCGGCCCACCTTCGTGAGCGCGGGCGTCCCGTCGGGGGAGCGGATGACCGCGCCCAGCTCCGTGAGCAGGTCGACGCCGTCCTTGATGCCGCGCGAGTCCGGCGGCTGCAGGAACGGGAACGCGGCGATGTCGCCGAGGCCGAGCGACACCATCTGCAGGATCACGGCCGCGAGGTTCGTGCGCAGGATCTCCGGCTCGGTGAACTCGGGCCGGCGGGCGAAGTCCTCCTCGGAGTACAGGCGGATCGCGATGCCGTCGCTCGTGCGGCCGGAGCGGCCCGAGCGCTGGTTCGCCGACGCCTGCGAGATCGCCTCGATGGGGAGGCGCTGCACCTTGGAGCGCACGGAGTAGCGCGAGATGCGGGCGGTGCCGGCGTCGATCACGTACTTGATGCCGGGCACCGTGAGGCTCGTCTCGGCGACGTTGGTGGCGAGCACGATGCGGCGGCGCACGCCCGCCTGCGTCGACGGCTGGAAGACGCGGTGCTGGTCGGCGGACGAGAGCCGGCCGTAGAGCGGCAGCACCTCGGTGTGCGGGAGGTTCCGGCTCCGGATCGCGTCCTCGGCGTCGCGGATCTCGTTCTCGCCGCTGAGGAACACGAGCACGTCGCCCGAGGACTCGGCCGCCAGCTCGTCGAGCGCGGCGTTGATCCCCTCGAGGAAGTCGCGATCGTCGGCCGGGCGCTCCAGCGGCGCGTCGGCGAGGTCGTCGTCCTCGCCCGCGACGGCGGCCTCGGCGACGAGCGGGCGGTAGCGGATCTCCACGGGGTACGTGCGCCCGGACACCTCGACGATGGGGGCGTCGCCGAAGTGCTTCGAGAAGCTCTGCGGGTCGATGGTGGCCGACGTGATGATGAGCTTGAGGTCGGGCCGGCGCGGCAGCAGCTGCTTGAGGTAGCCGAGCAGGAAGTCGATGTTGAGGCTGCGCTCGTGGGCCTCGTCGATGATGATCGTGTCGTACTTGCGGAGCAGCCGGTCGCGCTGCAGCTCGTTGAGCAGGATCCCGTCGGTCATGAGCTTGATGCGGGTGTCGGCCGAGACCTTGTCGGTGAAGCGCACCTGGTAGCCGACGAGCTGGCCGACCTCGCCGCCGAGCTCCTCCGCGATGCGCTCCGAGATGGTGCGTGCCGCGAGCCGGCGCGGCTGCGTGTGGCCGATGCTCTCGCGGCCGAGCTCGAGGCAGATCTTCGGCAGCTGCGTGGTCTTGCCGGATCCGGTCGCGCCCGCGACGATGACGACCTGGTTGTCGCGGATGGCGTCGGCGATCTCGTCGCGCATCCGGCTGACGGGGAGCTCGGGCGGGTACGCGATGCTGATTTCCATGCTGGTGTGAGTCTATCCGCGGGCCGTCGAGCACCCCGTGGGCGGACGCTGGTGGCTATCGTCGTGAGGGAGGCGCCGGACCGCTGGGCGCACGGGCGGCATCCGTCGTCCGAGTCGACGACGACCGACGGGATCCGCCCATGACCTCCGACACGCCCCTCCAGCCCGAGCACGAGCAGCCCCACGGCGGGTTCGCCTCCGTCTCGGTCGCCGCGATCCTCGCCGAGTCCGCCGAGCGGCACGCCGACCGGGTCGCCGTGGTCGTCGGCGACGTCTCCACCACCTACCGCGAGCTCTGGGACGAGACGCGCGCCTACGCGGGCGCCCTCCGCGACCGCGGGGTGGGCGAGGGCACGCGCGTCGCGATGCTCATCCCGAACGTCGCCGACTTCCCGCGCGTCTACTACGCGGTGCTCGCGCTCGGCGGCGTGGTCGTGCCCGTGCACGCGCTGCTGAAGAGCGAGGAGATCGCGTACGTGCTGCGCGACTCCGGATCCGCGCTCCTGGTCTGCGCCGGCCCGCTGCTCGAGCAGGGCGCGAAGGGCGCGGCGCTCGCCGACGTGCCGGTCATCAGCGTGCTCGTGCCGGCCTCCACCGAGGGAGGGCCCGACCGGCTCGAGGAGCTCGCGCAGGCCGCGACGCCCATCCGCACCTACGTGCCGCGTCGGCCGTCGGACACCGCGACGATCCTCTACACCTCCGGCACCACCGGCCAGCCGAAGGGCGCGGAGGGCAGCCACCTCGCGCTCGTGATGCAGGTCGACGTGCTCATCCTCGACACCTTCGACCTGCGCGCCGGCGATCGGATCCTCGGCTGCCTGCCCCTGTTCCACACCTTCGGCCAGACCTGCACCATGAACGCGTCGTTCCGGGCGGGCGCCACGATCGTGATGGTGCCGCGCTTCGACGGCGACACCGCGCTCGCGCTCATGGTCGAGCACGAGACCCAGGTGTTCATGGGCGTGCCCACCATGTACTTCGCGCTGCTCGCGGCCGCCGCCCGGAACCCCGCGCGCCCGGTCCTCCGCTACGCCATCTCGGGCGGCGCCGCGATCCCCGTCGCCGTCATCGACGCGTTCCGCGAGCAGTTCGACGCCGAGATCCACGAGGGCTACGGCCTCACCGAGACCTCGCCTGTCGCGTCGTTCAACCACGTCGGCGTACCGGCCCGGCCCGGTACGGTCGGGAAGCCGATCTGGGGCGTGCAGATCGAGATCGCCGACCCCGAGCACGAGGACCGCGTGGAGCTCGTCGAGCGCGGCACGCTCGGCGAGATCGTGATCCGCGGCCACAACCTCATGAACGGCTACCTGCACCGCCCCGAGGACACGGCCCGCGCGGTCGTCGACGGCTGGTTCCGCTCGGGCGACCTCGGCACCATCGACGAGGACGGCTACATCCGCGTGGTCGACCGGACGAAGGACATGATCCTGCGCAACGGCTACAACGTGTACCCGCGCGAGGTCGAGGAGGTGCTCGCCCGGCACGAGGCCGTCGCGCAGTGCGCCGTGTTCGGCGTGCCGCACGAGGAGCACGGGCAGGAGATCGTCGCGGCGATCGTGCCGAAGGCGGACGCCACCGTCGACGCGGCGGAGGTCGTCGCGTACATGAAGGAGCGCATCGCCTCCTACAAGTACCCGCGGCGGGTCGAGGTGGTCGAGGCGCTGCCGCTCGGGCCGAGCGGCAAGATCCTGAAGCGGACGCTCGTCGAGCGGTTCGGCGCGTGAGCGGCGGGGTCCTCCGCGCCTCCATCCCGTCGGTCGCGATGGGCGACGGCGTCCCGATCCCGCAGTTCGGCGTGGGCACGTACAAGGTGTCGGACGGAGACGCCGAGCGGATCGTCACCGAGGCGCTCGAGGTCGGCTACCGGCACATCGACACCGCGGCCATGTACGGCAACGAGGAGGGCGTCGGGCGGGCGATCCGCGCGTCCGGCATCCCGCGCGACGAGCTCTTCGTCACCACCAAGGTCTGGAACGACGACCACGGTCGCGAGCGGGCGACGGAGGCGGTGCGCCGGAGCCTCGACCGGCTCGGCCTCCCCGCGGTCGACCTGATCCTCATCCACTGGCCCGCCGCCGCGCGCGGCCTCTACGTCGAGACGTGGGAGGCGCTCGCCGCGGCGCGCGAGGAGGGGCTCACCCGCTCCATCGGCGTCTCCAACTTCCTCGTGCCGCACCTCGAGGCGCTGGATGCGGCCGGGCTGCCCGCGCCCGCGGTCGACCAGATAGAGCTGCACCCGCGCCACCAGCAGCGCGCGACGACCGAGCACCTCGCCGAGCACGGCATCGCGGTGCAGGCGTGGAGCCCGCTCGCGCGCGGCGCGGTCGCCGACGCGCCCGTCGTGCGCGACGCCGCCCGCGCGCACGACCGCACGGACGCGCAGGTCGTGCTCCGCTGGCACGTGCAGCGCGGCACGATCGTCTTCCCGAAGACCACGCGGCGCGAGCGGCTGGTCGAGAACGCCGACGTGTTCGACTTCGCGCTGACCGACGACGAGATGGCGGGGATCACCGCGCTCGAGGCCGTCGGACGCGTGGGCAGCCACCCCGACCAGGTGGTCTGACCGGGTCGCTCCCCACCGGCACGGACGCGTCACCTCCGCCGGGTACCGTGTCCGTCATGTCCCAGCACCGCATCCGCACGCGCCTCAAGTCCGTGGTCTCCCGGGGCGTCGCGCCCCTCGGCGGGCATGCGGGCGGCGCGTCGCGGGCGCGGGCCGAGCGGGAGGATCCGGCGGAGCGGTCGGGCGCGCGCCGCCCGAGCCTCGTCGACAACGGCGTCTACGTCGACGGCTGCCGCGTCGCCTCGCCCGCCACGCTCGCCGACACGTTCCGCGAGCTCGACGAGCGGCCCGAGGCGATGGCGTGGATCGGCCTCTACCGGCCCACGGTCGAGGAGCTGCAGGCGCTCGCCGAGGAGTTCGACCTGCACGAGCTCGCGGTGGAGGACGCGGTGCAGGCCCACCAGCGCCCCAAGACCGAGCGTTACAGCTCCACGCTCTTCACGGTGCTGCGCGCGGCCCGCTACGTGGACGACCGCGAGGAGGTGGAGTTCGGCGAGCTGCACGTGTTCCTCGGCCGCAACTTCGTGATCACCGTCCGGCACGCCGAGTCGCCCGACCTCTCCGCCATCCGCACGCGCATGCAGGAGCGGCCCGAGCTGCTCTCGCACGGCCCCCAGTCGGTGCTCTACGCGATCCTCGACGCCGTCGTCGACGGGTACGCGCCCGTCGTCACGGGCCTCGCCAACGACATCGACGAGATCGAGGACCAGGTGTTCGACGGGGATCCCGCCGTGTCCCGCCGCATCTACGAGCTCTCCCGCGAGGTCATCGACTTCCAGCGCGCGGTGCGCCCGCTCGGCGGCATGCTGCAGCAGCTGCAGGCGGGATCCGGCAAGTACGAGGTCAGCGAGGACCTGCAGCAGGCGCTCCGCGACGTGGCCGACCACGTCATCGTCGTGAACGAGCGCGTGGAGGAGTTCCGCGTGCTGCTGCGCGACATCCTCACCGTGAACTCGACGCTCGTCGGGCAGCGCCAGAACGAGGAGATGCGCGAGCTCAGCGAGTCGAGCAACCGGCAGAGCGTGGAGACCCGCAAGATCTCCGGCTGGGCGGCCATCCTCTTCGCGCCCACGCTCGTCTCGAGCGTCTACGGCATGAACTTCGACATCATGCCGGAGCTGCACTGGGACTGGGGCTACCCCTTCTCCCTCGTGCTGATGCTCGGCGTGAGCGGCGTGCTCTACGGCATCTTCCGCAAGCGCGACTGGATCTGACGCCGGGGTCGGCGCCGCGCCCCGCGCGTAGCGTGGACGCATGCCCAACCGCCTCGCCGACGCCGTCAGCCCGTACCTCCTGAGCCACGCGGACAACCCGGTCGACTGGCGGCCGTGGGGCGAGGAGGCGTTCGCGGAGGCCCGCCGCCGCGACGTGCCCGTGCTCGTCTCGGTCGGCTACTCGACCTGCCACTGGTGCCACGTCATGGCGCGCGAGACGTTCTCGGATCCGGCGCTCGCCTCGCGTCTGAACGAGGGGTTCGTCGCGATCAAGGTCGACCGCGAGGAGCACCCGGAGGTCGATGCGGCCCTCATCACCGCGGCCGGCGCCTTCACGGATCAGCTCGGCTGGCCGCTCAACGTCTTCACGACGCCCGAGGGCCGCACCTTCCACGCGGGCACCTACTCGCCGCCCGAGCCGCGCGCCGGGCACCCGTCGTTCCGCCAGGTGCTCGACGCCGTCGCCGACGCCTGGACCACCCGGCGCGACCAGGTCGAGCAGGGTGCGGGGCAGCTGAGCGCCGCGATCCGGGAGGCCTCCGAGCGCGGATCCGTCGCGTCGCCGCTCCCCGACGCCGCCGCGCTCGACCGGGTCGCCGCCGAGCTCGCCTCGTTCGAGGACGCGGAGCACGGCGGGTTCGGATCCGCGCCCAAGTTCCCCGTCGCGCCCGTCGTGCTGCTGCTCGACACGCTCGCGACCTCGGGGGCGCTCGCGCCCGAGCGCGCGACGTCGACCGGCGCGCTGGTGCGCCGCACGCTCGACGCGATGGCCGGGTCCGACCTGCGCGACCCGGTGGAGGGCGGCTTCTTCCGCTACTCCACGCGCCGCGACTGGTCCGAGCCGCACTACGAGCGGATGCTCTACGACAACGCCCTGCTCCTCGACGCCTACGCGCGCGCCGGGGACGAGGAGGTCGCGGCGGGGATCGTCGCGTTCCTCACGGGGACCCTGAGGCGGGCGTCGGGAGGGTTCGCGTCGGCGCAGGACTCGGAGAGCACGGTCGGCGGGCGCCGCGTCGAGGGCGGGTACTACGCGCTGGATGCGGCCGGTCGCGCGGCGGAGGAACCGCCCGCGGTCGACGGCAAGGTGCTCACCGGCTGGAACGGGCTCGCGATCGGCGCGCTCGCCCGGGCGGGCCGCGCGTTCGGACAGGGAGAATGGATCGAGGCAGCCCGCGCCGCCGCCGACATGCTGCTCCAGGAGCACGTGCGGTCGGACGGATCCCTCGTGCGCGCCTCGATCGACGGCCGCGTCTCGCCCGCGGTCGCGACGCTCGAGGACCACGGGATGCTCGCCGACGGGCTCCTCGCGCTGGCGCTCGCGACGGGCGAGGTCGCGTACGCGATGCGGGCGCGGGCGATCGTCGACGCGCTGATCGCCGCGGCGGACGGCGACCCGCAGCCGGGCGCCGCGGGCTTCCGCGTCCCGACGGGCGCGGATCCGGTGCTCGCGGGCTTCGGCCTCGACCTCGCGTCCGACCCTTCCGAGGGCGCGTACCCATCGGGCCTCACCGCGGCGGCGTCGGCCGCGCGCGTGTTCGGGCGGCTCACGGCGGATCCGCGCTACGAGCGGGCGGCCCGCGCCGCGCTCGCGACGGTCGCCGCGGGAGGGGCGAGCCGGCCGATCGCGTTCGGCGGGGCGCTCGAGCAGGCGGTCGCGATCGAGGCGGCCGGCCGCCAGCTCGTCGTGGTCGTGCCGGACGGCGCCGACGCGGCGGGCGACCCGCTCGCGGACCTGGCGCGCGGCCGCATCCACCCGCCCGACGTGTCGCTCGTCGTCACGGAGACGGCGGCGCGGGCGTGGGCCGACGCGGGCTTCGAGCTGCTCGCGGACCGCGCCGCGGGGTCCACCGCCACCGCCTACCTGTGCGCCGACTTCGTCTGCCGCCTCCCGGTGACGACGGCCGAGGCGCTGCGGGCGCAGCTGGCCGACGCGACCTGAGGGCTCAGGCGACCACGTCCTCCCCGTGGGCGAGGATCCGCTCGAGCTCGGCCAGCTGCCGCGGCGACGGATCCACGAGCGGTGCCCGCACGGATCCCACCGGCACGCCGCCCAGGCGCAGCCCCGCCTTGATGAGCGACACCGCGAATCCCGGCGTCTCGTCGCGCAGCCGCACGAGCGGCGTGAAGAACTCGTCGAGCAGGAAGCGCTGCCGCTCGAGGTCGTCGGCGCGGTACGCGGCGTGGAACGCGCTCGCGATCCGCGGCGCCATCGCGAACACGGCCGACGAGTACAGCGGCACGCCGATCGCCCGGTAGGCGGCCTGGCTCGACTCGGCCGTGAGCAGCCCGTTGAAGAACTGCACGTCGTCGCGTCCGGCTCGGCGCGCGGCGAGCACGAAGCGCTGGAACAGGGCCACGTCGCCCGCGCCGTCCTTGATCCCGGCCAGCGTCGGCAGCGAGAGGAGCCGCTCGACCGTGGCCTCCGTGAACTGCGCCTGGCCGCGGTGGTAGGCGATGAGCGGCAGGGGAGTGGTCCGGGCGACGGCCTCGACGTACGCGGCGAGGCCCTCCTGGGGACCTGCGACGAGGTACGGCGGCAGCACGAGGATCCCGTCGGCGCCGAGCTCGGTGGCCAGCTGCGCGCAGCGGCGCGCGTGCCCGAGCGGCCCGCCTACCCCCGCGATGACGAGGTGGCGGCCGCCCGCCGCGGCGACACCGGCGCGCACGGCCTGCGCGTACTCGTCGATGTCGAGCGCGTGGAACTCGCCCGTGCCGCACGCGACGAACGCGGCGCCCGCGCCCTGGTCGAGGCCGTGGGACACGTGCGCGGCGAGCACGTCGACGTCCACGCGATCGGCCTGGTCGAACGGCGTGACCGGGAAGAAGAGCACGCCCTCGAACGGCGGGAGGAGGCCGGCGGATACGGGAGCCGGGGCGGTGGCGGGGTGGGCGGCGGTGTCGGTCGTCGTCATCAGAACCTCGGGAGGGTGGGGTCGTAGGCGGGCTGGATGGTCTGCATGTAGCCGGAGTCGTCGCGCGCGGTGCGGCCCGACTCCACGTACACCAGGTGCTGGCGGTCGAGCGCGGCGTGGTCGAGCTCGACGCCGAGGCCGGGGCCGGTCGGCACGGCGACGGATCCGCCGACGATCTCGAGCGCGCCCGGCACGATCACGTCGTCGCCGCGGTTCCACGGGTAGTGCGTGTCGCAGGCGTACGCGAGCTCGGGGCTGGCGGCGGCGACGTGCGTCATGGCGGCGAGCGAGATCCCGAGGTGCGAGTTGGAGTGCATCGAGAGGCCCACGCCGAAGGTGCGGCAGATGGCGGCGAGCTCCCGGGTGTGCGCGAGCCCGCCCCAGTAGTGGTGGTCGGAGAGCACGATCTGCACGGCGTCCTTCGCGAACGCCTCCTGGATCTGCTCGAAGGTGACGACGCACATGTTCGTGGCGAGCGGCTGCGGCACCTCGGCGGCGACGCGCGACATGCCGTCGATGCCGAGCACCGGATCCTCGAGGTACTCGAGCACGCCGTCGAGCTCGGCCGCCACGCGCACCGCGGTCTCGTGCGTCCACGCTCCGTTCGGGTCGATGCGCAGCGGGTGCGTCGGGAACGCCTCGGCCAGCGCGCGGATGGCGGCGACCTCCTGGTCGGGCGGGAAGACGCCGGCCTTCAGCTTGATGGAGCCGAAGCCGTACCGGTCGATGAGGTGGCGCGCCTGCGCGACGATGCCGGCCGGATCCAGCGCCTCGCCGAACGCGTCGGGCTCGGCGCCCGGGTGCGCCGCCCACTTGTAGAAGAGGTACGCGCTGTACGGGACCCGGTCGCGCACGCGCCCGCCGAGCAGCTCGCTCACGGGCAGCCCGGTGATCCGGCCCCACGCGTCGTGCGCGGCCACGTCGATCATCGAGAAGACGACGCGGCGCTCCTGCCGGCTGAGCGGTCCGGCGTCGCCGCCGAGCGCCGCGTCCACCGCCCGCTCGATGCCGTGCAGGTCGGTGACGCGCAGGCCGACGATCGCGTCGCGCACGGACGCGACGCGCGCGGCCACGACGGCGCCGCCCTGTCCCTCGCCGAGGCCGACGACCCCGCCGTCCACGACCAGCTCGACGATGGTGCGGAGCGCGAGCGGCTCGTGCACGCCGTCGGCGTTGAGCAGCGGCGGGTCGCGGAAGGCGATGGGGGTGACGACGAGGTCGTGGATGATCATGGTGCTATCCCTTCGTCGCGCCCGAGGTGATCCCCCGGATGAGCGACCGCTGCATGAGCAGGTAGATGACGAGGCTCGGCAGGAGCGCGAGCAGCGCCCCGGCGAGCAGGACGCCCGAGCCGACCGTGGGGTCGGTGCGGAGGACGCTGAGCGCGACCGTGAGCGTGTAGTCGCTCGGGTCGTTCGCGGCGATGAGGGGGAGCAGGTACTGGTCCCAGATCATCATGAAGCCGAAGATCGTGACGACGCCCAGCACCGGCTTGCACAGCGGCAGGATCACGGTCCACAGCATGCGCAGCTCGCCGCACCCGTCGAGGCGCGCGGCCTCCTCGATCTCGAGCGGGATGTCCTTCATGAACTCCGTCATGACGAGGATCGAGAAGCCCCACACCGCCACCGGGAGGATCACGCCGAAGGGCGTGCCGCGGAGGTCCAGCCCCGTGCCGCCCACGTCCCCGATGACCTGCGACAGCGGGATCGCGATGACCTCCTCCGGCAGCATCATCGTGAGCAGGAACAGCAGCAGCACGAACGACTGCCCGCGGAACCGGTGCCGGGCGAGCGCGTAGGACGTCAGGATCGCGACGCTCACCTGCAGCACGAGCCCGCCACCCGCGATCACGAGCGAGTTGCGGAGGTAGCCGAGCACGCCCGAGTCGAACGCGACCCGGAACGACTCCAGCGACAGCTTCTGCGGGAACAGGTGGATGCTCGTCGACGACGTGAAGGCGTCGAACGCGCCGGACACGATGATCACGAAGGGCGCGGCGAACACCACGAAGGCGACGGCGCAGAGCGCGAAGCGGATCACGTTCGACGGGCGGAGGCCGGGCTTCCAGCCGAGCGCGCTGTCGAACTGGCCGTCGTTCCCGCGGCGGGATGCGCCCGTCGGGCGCTCGAGGATGCTCATCGGACCTTCTCCTTGCGGGATGACAGGGCGCGGACGCCCACGGTGAGGCCCAGGGTCGCGAGCAGCAGCAGCACGGAGGCCGCCGACGCCACGCCCAGGTCGTTGGCCTTGAAGCCGAGCGAGAACACCCGGGTCATCCAGACCTCGGTGGATCCCGCGGGTCCGCCGCCCGTGAGCACGTACACCTCGGTGAAGGTGCGGAGGCTGCGGATCGCGGCGAGTGTCAGCACGACGCTGACGGCGGGGCGGAGGGCCGGCATCACGATGTACCGGAAGCGCTGGCGCATGGTCACGCCGTCGACGGCCGCGGCCTCGTAGAGCGTGCGGTCGATGCCCGTCAGGCCCGCGAGGATGATGACCATGTTGTAGGGCGCGCCCGTCCAGACGCCGACGAGCATCACGTACCCGAGCGCCGTCGACTGGTCGCTGATGAAGCCCTGCGGCGGGATCCCCACCATCCCGAGCAGCGAGTTGAGGAACCCGGTCTCGGTCGGGAAGTAGAGGATCCGCCAGATCTCGCCGATGACCGCCACCGCGGTGACGACCGGCAGGAACACGGCCGTGCGCACGAACCACAGCCGGCGCGACGTGCCCTCCAGCAGCAGCGCGAGCGCGAGGCCGATGATCAGCGCGCCGACGGTCTGCCCGATGCCGAGCAGCACGGTGTGCCCGAGCGCCTCCGTGAAGCGGCGGTCGCGCAGCACGTGCACGTAGTTGTCGAGCCCCAGGAACTTGTCGCCGAGGAACGGCTGGACCTTCACGAAGCTCATCCGGAAGCCCTCGAGCATCGGGATGAACTTGAACAGCGCGCCGAGCACGAGGCCCGGCACGAGGAAGGCCCACGGGATCAGGGAGCGCGTCCGGAACGGCAGGCGGCCCTTCGGCTGCACGGGGCTGCGGCCCGCGGGCGCGCGGCGCTCGGGATCCACGAGGAGAGGTGCGGGGGCGCCGATGGTCATCCCTGCACCCCCTGCTCGTCGAGCTCGTCGGAGAGCTGGGACTGGATGTCGGACAGCGCGCCGGGGATGTCGCTGGAGCAGTCCGCGATGACGCCGTTCAGGCCGTCCGCGACGATCTGGCGGTACGGCGTGAAGTCGATCGCCCACGGGAACGACCTGCCGTGGTCGTCGTAGACCTCCTTCGCGGTGTCCCAGCGCGGGTCGGCCTTCACCGTGCCGATGTCGACCGAGGTGTTCACGGGGATCCGCACCACGGGCTGCGCGAGCACGCCCTGGTCGTTCGTCTTCACCTGCATGGCGAGCTCCTGCGCCTCGGGCGTGATCATGAACTCGGCCAGCTGCTCCTGCAGGTCCTGCTTCTTCGAGGAGGCGCCGAAGTAGATGTTCTCCCCCTCCGCGAAGGAGTCCGTGCCGCCGCCCGGGCCGGCCGGGGTCGGGATGACCTCCACGTTGTCCGCGCCGACGGCCGCGTCGAACGAGCTGAGGTTGTAGGGACCGGTCTGGTAGATGCCGGCCGTGCCCTGCGCGAAGAACGGCGTGTTGGCGGTGGTGAGGTTGACGGAGCCGGGGACGACGACGCCCGGCGTGCAGAACTGGTCGCGGATCCACTCCACGGCCGTCTCGGTGCCCGGGTTGTCGAAGTCGGCGGTGTAGGTGCCGTCGCCCCCGTCCTTCAGGATGTCCCCGCCGGCCTGCCAGATGTACGACGCGGCCCAGCGAGCGATGTAGCCGTTCTCGGCGCTGCCCGGCACGACCATGCCGTAGGTGTCGGCCTTCCCGTCGCCGTCGGGGTCGTCGTCGGCGAACGCCTTCGCGAGCGCGGAGAGGTCGTCCCACGTCTTCGGCACCGGCAGGCCGAGCTTCTCGCGCCAGTCCTTGCGGATGAAGGTGATGTTCGCCTGGCGCGACCACGGGATGCCGTAGTGGTCGCCGTCGGTGCCGAGCGTGCTCTTCCACGTGGCGTCGGAGATCTGGTCGCCGCCGGCGACGGCGTCGCGGTCCACGGGGCGGAGGAACCCCTGCGACTCGTAGGCGCCGAGGTTGCCCGCGTCGGTGACCATCACGTCCGGGAGGCTCCTCTGCTGGGCGCGCGCCTGCAGCTGGGTGTCGAACTCGGGGATGGGCTTGTAGTCGATCCTGATGCCCGTCTTCGCGGTGAAGGCGTCGAACACGAACTGGTACGACGCGGCGTCGTCCGGCGTGCTGCGCGTCCACACCTCGAGGGAGCGGTCGTCCGCGGATGCGCCGCCGCCGTCGCCCCCCGACGAGCAGGCGCTCAGGGCGCCGGCGAGCGCGGCGACGGATGCCAGGGCGATCATCCGTCGGGCGGGTCGGGTCTTCATCATCGGAACTCCATCCGCATGTGTGAATGCATTACGTCAGTGTGAATGCGGTGCTAACGTAGGTGGACTCGACGGCGATGTCAATCGCCGGAGCCCGACCCTGGGGAGAAGGCATGACGACCTCGAAGCGCATCGTGATCACGGGAGCGGCGGGCATGGCCGGGCGGGGCGTCCGGCCCCTGCTGCGGGCGGCGGGCCACGAGCTCGTGCTCCTCGACCTGGTGGATCCGGATCCGGTCGACGGGGAGCGCGCGACCATCGCCTCGGTGCGCGACGTCGCTGCGATGCGCGAGGTCGTGCGCGGCGCGGACGTCGTGGTGCACCTCGGGGGCATCAGCCGGGAGCGGCCGTGGGAGGACGTCCTCGCGGCGAACGTCGACGGCACGCGGACCGTGCTCGACGCCGCGCGCGAGGAGGGCGTCCGCCGCGTGCTCCTGGCGAGCTCCACGCACGCCGTCGGCTTCCACCCCGCGCCCGCGGAGCCGGTGGACCACCTGCCGCCCCGGCCGGACAGCCTCTACGGCGTGACGAAGGCGACCATGGAGGCGCTCGGATCCGTGTACGCCGACCGCCACGCGATGAGCGTCGTGAGCGCGCGCATCGGCACGCTCCTCGACCGGCCGAACGGTCGCCGCTCGCTCTCCACCTGGCTCTCCTTCCCCGACCTCGCGCGGCTCATCGAGGCCGTCGCCGCGCTCGAGGAGCCCGGTCACCACGTCGTGTGGGGCGTCTCGCGCAACACCCGCGCGTGGTTCCGCCCCGACGCCGGCGAGCGGATCGGCTACTACCCTGAGGACGACGCGGAGGCATTCGCGGGCGGCATCGACGACGTGGACGACGCCGACGGGAACGGCCTCATCGGCGGCGAGTGGGCCGCCCCGGAGCACGCACTGGGAGACGCATGGTGACCGAGGAGCAGGCCGCGGAGCGCGGCGCCCGGCCGGTCAAGTCGGCGGAGCGCACGCTCGCCCTGCTGGAGCGGCTCGCCGCGTCGTCCGAGCCCGTCTCCGTGGTGGACCTCCACCGCGCGTCCGGCTACCCGCGCTCGAGCCTGCACCAGCTCCTGCACACGATGGCGGCGAGCGGCTGGATCGAGATGCTGCAGGACGGCACGCACGTCTCCATCGGATCCCGCGCGCTCGTCGTCGGCACCGCCTACCTCGACCGCGACAAGGCCCTGCCGCACGCGCTCGCCGCGCTCGAGCGGATCCGCGACGAGACCGGGTACACCGCGCACTACGCGCGCCGCGAGGGCGACCGGGTGCTCTACCTGGCCACGCGCGAGACGACCGAGTCGCGGCGGGCGACCTCGCGGGTCGGCCGCCAGCTGCCCGCGCACGCGACCTCGCTCGGCAAGGCCCTGCTCGCGGAGCTCAGCGCCGAGGAGCGGCGCGAGGCGCTCGGATCCGGCCCGCTCGCCGCCCTCACGCCGCAGACCGTGACCGACCCCGCGGCGCTCGACGCGCAGCTCGACCAGGCGCACGAGCGCGGCTACGCGCACGAGCGCGAGGAGAACCTGGCCGGCGTCAGCTGCGTTGCGGTGAGCGTGGGCTACCGGATCCCCGCGACCGACGCGATCAGCTGCTCCATGCCGGTCGACCGCGCGACGCCGAAGGAGGCGGAGCGCGTGGCCCGCATCATCGGCGCGCACGCGGAGCGGCTCGCCCAGACGCTGCGGTCGGCGGGCGTGCGGTGAGCGTCTCCTTCTGCGCCTACCCGTGGGACCTGATCGACGACCCTGGGGCCGTGGCGCGGGTGCGGGCGGCGGGCGCCGACGGCGTGGCCATCGCCGCGGCCTACCACTCCGTGCGGGCCGCGACGCCGCTGCATCCGCGCCACCGCATCGTCGACGCGCGCTCGGCCGCGCTGTACCTGCCCGTGCGCGAGGGGGCCTGGGGCGAGCTCCGGCCCGACGACGACACCCCGTGGGTCGGCCCGGACGCGTTCGCGCGGGCCGCCGGGGTCGCGCGCGCGGCGGGCCTGCGGGTCGAGGCGTGGATCGTGCTCACGCACTCGACGTCGGTCGGCACGCGCAACCCGGGCAGCTGCGTCGTCAACGCGTTCGGCGAGGCGTACCCCTACGCGCTGTGCCCCGCGCGGCCCGAGGTGCGGGAGTACGCGGCCGCGCTGGTCGCCGAGACGGCCGCGGCGGTGGACCTCGACGGCATGATGCTCGAGGCGTGCGGCCCCATGGGCCTCGGCCACCTCGGCCACCACGAGAAGACCGCGGGCGCGGACTGGTCGGCCGAGCAGGAGGCGCTGCTCTCGATCTGCTTCTGCACGGTGTGCGTCGCGCTGCTCGCGGAGGCGGGGGAGGATCCGGACGTGCTCCGTGCCGAGGCGCGCGCCCGCGTCGACGAGGACGGCGGGCTCGGCGGCCTCGACGCCGTGCTCCGCGTGCGCGGCCGGGTCAGGCGGCAGCTCCTCGACGCGTGCGTCGCCGCCGCGCGCGCGGCCGGCGTGCCGCGCGTCGTGGTGCACGCGCAGGCGGATCCCTGGGCCACCGGGCCGTTCGCCGCGCTCCTCGACGACCTCGACGAGGTGGACGGCGTAGTCGTGCTCGACGCCGTGGCCCACGATCCCGAGGCGATGCGCGGGCTCCGCGAGCGGCTGCCCGGCACCCCGATCGGCGGCTACCTCTGGGCGCTGCCGCCGGCGAGCCCCGCGAGCATCCGCGCCGGCTGGCCCGACGCCGTCCGCGGGCTCGACAACACGTACGTGTACCACCTCGGCCTCATCGGCCGGGAGCGCCTGGACGCCGTGGGCGATGCCCTGCGCGCGGCGGCCGCGCCGCGCTAGTCGCGACGGATCCGCGGCGGCCCGTAGCGCTCGGCGTCCTGCCGCTCGGCCTCCTGCCGGCGGGCGATCCGCTTCGCGGCCTGCCCCGCCCGGAACGTGCTCCAGATGATCCCGCCCACGAGCAGCAGCCCGCCCCAGCTCGCGACGCTGTTCATGCCTGCGCCGGCCGCGATCCCGCCGATGACGCCGCCGATCGCGACGGGCAGGCAGGTGCTGCGGAGCGCGGGGAGGGCGGCCACGTGCCCGGCGCGCCAGGCCTCGTCGCTGGCCATGAGGGGGCGGGTGCGGATCCCGATCCAGCCGTTGCGCTTGAGGAGCCCCCAGGCCGCGAGCTGCGTGGTGCCGAGGATCAGCAGCGCCGCGACGGCGAGCAGCAGCGCGGGGACACCCATGCGCCCAGCCTGACACGGCCGGCCGCCGCCGGGGCGCTCAGCACTCGATGACGTTGACCGCGAGGCCCCCGGTGGACGTCTCCTTGTACTTGGTGGACATGTCGAGGCCCGTCTGCCGCATGGTCTCGATCACGGTGTCGAGCGAGACGAGGTGCGTGCCGTCGCCGTGCAGCGCCATGCGGGCCGCGTTCACGGCGGTGGACGCGGCGATCGCGTTCCGCTCGATGCACGGGATCTGCACGAGCCCGCCCACGGGATCGCACGTGAGGCCGAGGTGGTGCTCCATCGCGATCTCGGCGGCGTTCTCGACCTGCCGCGGGGATCCGCCGAGCACCGCGCAGAGGGCGCCGGCCGCCATCGCGCACGCCGTGCCGACCTCGCCCTGGCAGCCGGCCTCCGCGCCCGAGATGCTGGCGTTGGCCTTCACGAGCGAGCCGATCGCGGTGGCGGTGAGGAGGAAGTCGCGGATCCCGTCGCGGTCGGCGCCCGGCACGAACCGCAGGTAGTAGGAGCCGACCGCGGGGATGATGCCGGCCGCGCCGTTCGTGGGCGCCGTGACGACGCGCCCGCCGGATGCGTTCTCCTCGTTGACCGCGAGCGCGAACGCGTGCAGCCACTCGTGCGAGGTGTCGCGCGCGCCCTCGGCGTCGATGGTCGCGAGCTGCGACGCGACCCGCGCCGCCCGCCGCCGCACGTTGAGCCCGCCCGGCAGCGTGCCCTGGCCGCCCAGCCCCGCGGTGACGCACGCGGCCATGGCGTCCCAGATCGCGTCGAGCCCGGCGACGGCGCGGCGGGATCCGTGGATCGACTCCTCGGTGTCGCGCGCCACGTCGGCGATGGAGCGCCCTGTGGTCTCGGCGAGCTCGATGAGCTCGTCGGCGTTGGAGAACGAGTGCGGCAGTCCCGTGGGCAGCGCTGCCGAGGGCGCCTGGTCCTCGCGCAGCACGAAGCCCCCGCCGACCGAGAACCACGTGCTCTCGAGCACGGTGCCGCCGTCGGCGTCGAGCGCGGCGAGGTGCATCGCGTTGGGGTGGCGGGGGAGCCGCGTGAAGGGCTCGAACGTGAGGTCGCGGCCCACCATGCGCACCGGGTGGATCCCCGCGAGCGGCACGTCGACGCCCTCGCCGAGCCCGGACCAGCGGCCGCGCACCTCGTCCGGGTCGCACGTCTCGGGCGCGAGGCCGGCGAGCCCCGCGACGACCGCGTCGGGCGTGCCGTGGCCGAGGCCGGTGGCGCCGAGCGAGCCGAAGAGCCGCACGGTGACGCGCGCGATCTCCGTGAACCGCGGCGACGCCCGGCACTCCTCGGCGAAGAGCAGGGCCGCGCGCATGGGTCCGACGGTGTGCGAGCTCGACGGCCCGATCCCGATGGAGAAGAGGTCGAGTGCCGAGACGTACGCTGTCATCCCGTCAGACTATGCCGCCGCCTCCGCGCGGTCCGCCGCGGGGGCGCTCGCGGGACCGGCGGATGCGCCGGACGGCCGGCGGGCGGGCCCGCGCGAGGCGAGCGCCAGCCAGGTCCAGCCGATCGCGAGGCCGAGCATGGTGATCACGCCGCGCGGGAAGAAGATGTGGCTGTCGACGAACGAGACGGCCGCGACCACGGCGATCACCGCACCCGGCAGCGCCCGGAGCCCCGCGTGCCGGATCACGAGCGCGCTCGCGAGCACGGTCACGGCGACGTACGACCAGACGCCCGCGACCACGATCCCGTCCGCGAGCGCGTACACGGTGGTCACGCCCTGCCCGCCCTCGAGCTTGAGGGCTCCTGCGGCGATGCCCGCGAGGATGTCGAGGGCCTGGTAGCAGACGGCGTAGACGAAGCCGAGGACCACGGCGAGGATCCCGAGGCGGCGGTCGTGGCGGCGCGTGAGGAGGATCGGCGCGATCGCGAGCAGCGGGAAGACGGGCAGGAGCGCGATGTGGAGGTCGCGCCAGTGCACGGCGGTGTCGTCGGTCAGCGAGCTCGGGTGCGACAGGCCGGCTGCGGCGAGGGCCAGCGGCGGGAGCGCGACGGCGACGAGGACGGCGGCCGTGCGGGAGCGGGAGGGCGAGGAGGAGGGCGGGGCGACGGCGTCGGGCATGCGGTCATCGTAGGCAGAGCCCGCGACGCGACCCGCCCGGCTCAGGAGCCCGACATGACGAGAGCCCCGCGGCGACACCGGATGGGGAGGCGGCTCCGGGGATGACGAGAGCCCCCGCCGCCGATCCGGTCCGGATCAGGCGACGAGGGCTCCGTGGAGCAGGAAGGACTAGGCCTTCTTGCGGCCGACGATCGCGCCGTAGACCAGCAGGACGATGATCGCGCCGACGATGGCGAGCGCGAGCGAGCCGAGGTCGAAGCTGTCGACGCCCTTGTTGAAGAGCGCGCTGCCGATGAAGCCGCCGAGGAAGGCCCCGACGACGCCCAGGATCAGCGTGACGATGATTCCGCCACCCTGCTTGCCCGGGAGGATCAGCTTGGCGAGCGCTCCGGCGATCAGACCCAGAACCAGAAAACCGATGATGCCCATGTGCGTTACTCCTCGAAGATTTCGTGCTGTGTTGACACCCGAATGCGGGTGGACGAGCCCCAGTCAAGCACCCTGAGGACCATTCGTGCAAAAACGTTTAGTGGATACGTCTTTACCGGACGGGGGTGCCGGGCCCGTCCCGCCGCGGGATCCGGGGCGCTCAGGAGGCCGCGGTACCGTCGGCGCATGCGCATCCCACCCGCCCGACGTCCCCGCGAGATCCCCGGCGATGGCCAGGAGTCGGTGTGGGACTACCCGCGACCGCCGCGCGTGGATCCGTCGTCGGAGCGCATCGTGATCGAGCTCGGCGGCCGCGTCGTCGCCGACAGCCGATCCGCCGTGCGCGTGCTCGAGACGAGTCACCCGCCGGTCTACTACCTCCCCTCCGCCGACTTCGCCGCGGGCGTGCTCTCGTCCGCCGCCGGTCGGTCGTGGTGCGAGTACAAGGGGGAGGCCTCGTACCTCTCCCTCACGGCCGGCGGCGTCACGGCCGACCGCGCCGCCTGGTGGTACCCGTCGCCCACGCGCGGCTTCGAGGTGCTCGCCGACAAGGTCGCCGTGTACCCGTCGCGCATGGACCGCATCACGGTCGACGGGATCACGGTCGAGGCCCAGGAGGGCGACTTCTACGGCGGCTGGATCACGCCGCGCGTGGTCGGCCCGTTCAAGGGCGCGCCGGGCACGCTCGGCTGGTGATCCGGGCGGCCGTCTCCGCTAGACCGCGGCCTTCCGCGAGCTGATCACGCCGGTGTCGAAGCCGAGCAGGTGCAGGCCGCCGTGGAAGCGCGCGTGCTCGACCTTGATGCACCGGTCCATGACGACCGTGAGGCCGCGGGCCTCGGCGTCGACCGCCGCGTCCTGGTTCCAGATGCCGAGCTGCACCCAGATGACGGGCGCGCCGATCGCGACGACGTCGTCCACCACGGACGGGATGTCGCTCGCCTTCCGGAACACGTCGACGATGTCGGGCACCTCGGGAAGCGACGCGAGGTCGGGGTACGCCTCCTGCCCGAGGATCTCGGTGGCGTTCGGGTTCACGAAGTAGACGCGGTAGTCGCTCGACTGCTGCAGGTACGTGCCGACGAAGTAGCTGGACCGGGCCGGGTTCGGCGAGGCTCCGACGATCGCGACGGACTTCGCGCGGCGCAGGATCGCCTGGCGCTCCTTGGCGCTCGGGCCGGTCCACGTGCGCTCGCTGCGGAGGAGCGCGGCGAGCGGGCTGGAGCGGGGGATCGCGCAGGTGAGGCCGTTCTGGAGCTGGGTGGTCTGGGTGCCGTCGGCGTCGCCCCCTCCGGCTGGCGCTGTGGCGACCGGCTCGGCGGGAGCGGATGCGTCCGCGTCGGCGGCGTGCGCCTCGGCGGCGTCGCCGGCTGCGCGGTCGGCGGCCTCCTCGGCCGGGGCGAGCGGGTCGAGATCGGCGGCGTCCGCGGCGGGATGCGGCGTGGATCCGGTGCGCTCGGGCGGCACGCCGCCGGTGTCGAAGCTCACTTCGCTCCCTCCGTGGCGGCGGTCAGCGCCTGGTCAAGGTCGTGGATGATGTCGGCGACGTCCTCGATGCCGACGCTGATGCGGACGATGCCCGGCAGCACGCCCGCGTCGACCAGCTGCGACTCGCTCAGCTGCGCGTGGGTGGTGGACGCCGGGTGGATGACGAGCGTCTTGGCGTCGCCGATGTTGGCGAGGTGGCTCGCGAGCTCGACCGACTCGATGAAGCGCTGGCCCACCGCGCGGCCGCCCGCGACCTCGAACGTGAACACGGATCCGGGTCCGGTCGGCAGGTACTTGCGGGCCCGCTCGTGGTGCGGGTGCGCGGGGAGGCCGGCCCAGTTGACGGCGGTGATGCGCGGATCGGCATCCAGCCACTCGGCGACCGCCCGCGCGTTGTCGATGTGCGCCTGCATCCGGTACGGCAGCGTCTCGACGCCCTGCGCGAGCAGGAACGCGGAGTGCGGCGCGAGCGCGGGCCCGATGTCGCGGAGCTGCTCGGCGCGGAGCCGGGTGAGGAATGCGTACTCGCCGAAGTTGCCGGTCCAGTTGAGGCCGCCGTAGCTCGGCACGGGCTGGTCCAGCAGCGGGAAGCGCGCGCTCTCCCAGTCGAAGAGGCCGGACTCGACGACCACGCCGCCGAGCGTGGTGCCGTGCCCGCCGAGGAACTTGGTGGCCGAGTGGATGACGATGTCGGCGCCCCACTCGATGGGCCGGTTGAGGTACGGCGTCGCGATGGTGGAGTCGATGACGAGCGGGACGCCCGCCGCGTGCGCGACGGCCGCGAGCCCCTCGATGTCGGCGATCTCGCCCGACGGGTTCGCGACCGTCTCCGCGAAGACGAGCTTGGTGCGGTCGGTGATGGCGGCGGCGTAGTCGGCCGGGTCGCTCGACTGCACGAACGTGGTCTCCACGCCGAAGCGGCGGAGGGTCACGTCGAGCTGCGTGATGGATCCGCCGTAGAGGTTCGCGGAGGCGACGATGTGGTCGCCGGCGCCCGCGAGCGACGCGAAGGTGATGTACTGCGCGCTCAGCCCGCTCGCCGTGGCCACCGCGCCGAGGCCGCCCTCGAGGCTGGCGACGCGCTCCTCGAACGACGCGACCGTGGGGTTCGACAGGCGCGAGTAGACGTTGCCGTACTTCTGCAGCGCGAAGCGCGCGGCGGCGTCGGCGGTGTCGTCGAAGACGAACGCGCTCGACTGGTAGATGGGGAGGGCGCGCGCACCCGTGGTGGCGTCGGGGATGTTGCCCGCGTGGATCGCCCTCGTCTTGAACCCGTACTCGCGATCGACCATGGGGTCGACGCTAGCCCGCGCTCCCGACGGTTCCCCGGCCGGGCCGTAATGCGGCGACATGCGCGGCGACATGCGCGCGCGAGCGGTGGCAGCCGGCGGATCAGGACAGGCGCACGGCCGCGAGCGCCAGGCCCGCGATCAGCGCCCAGGAGAGGAGGCCGGCGGCGAGCGCGGACCCGCCCTGGCCGACGAGCTCGCGGAGGCGCAACGCGGATCCGAGCGCCACGAGCGCGATCGCCAGCAGCGCGGTCTGCACGACCTGGGCCGCGTCGAGCACGCCGACCGGGAGCGGCACGAAGGTGCGGACGAGCACGGCCGCGAGGAACCCGAGCACGAACAGCGGCACGATCGGCGGACGCGCAGCGCCCTCGACCCGGCCCTCGCGGCGGCGCATCACGACGCCGGCGACGGCGACCACGGGCGCGAGCAGCAGCACGCGCGTGAGCTTGACGGCGATCGCGATGGTGAGGGCGGCGGATCCCGCGATCTGGGCGGTCGCGACGACCTGCCCCACGTCGTGCACGCCCGCGCCCACCCAGTGCCCGAACGCGACGTCGTCGAGGCCGAGCGGGCCCGCGAGCGGTGGCAGCACGGCGATCGCCAGCGTGCCGCACAGCGTGACGAGGGCGACGGGCGCGCCCTGGTCGGCGGGCTTCGCGCGCGTGACGCCGGCCATCGCGCCGATCGCGCTCGCGCCGCAGATCGAGAAGCCGGTGGCGAGGAGGAGCGGCTGCTGGCCGGGCATCCGGAGCGCGCGGGCGATCGCGTAGGTGCCCGCGAACGCGAGGACCACGACCGCGACGACGAGCAGCACCGCGCGCCAGCCGAGCCCGACGATGTCGGAGAGGCCGAGCTGGAGTCCGAGGAGCACCACGCCGATCCGCATCAGCCGCTTGGACGCGAGCGTGAGTCCGGGCTTGAGCGCACCGGTGAGCGCGGGCCGGGCCGCCGGGATCTGCGCCGCGACGATGCCGAGCGCCACCGCGACCGTGAGCAGGGGGATCGCCGGGACGAGCGCGTGGACGGCCCACGCGATGAGGGCGGCCGCCGCCGCGGCGCCGAGGCCGGGGAGCGCGGGGTGGAGGCGCGTGGCGGTGGCGGGCATCAGATCCAGCCCGAGGGGATCCACGCGTGCAGCCGCCAGAACCAGGTGGGCACGAGCTGGCCGGTCCACAGCGGGTAGAAGAACGCGCTGACGAGGGCGCACACGACGAGGATCACGCCCACGATCACGACGCCGCGCGTGCGGCGGGGCCGCGGATCGCCGCGGTCGCCGAGGATCATGCCGAGCACCATCGCGAGGCACAGGATGAGGTACGGCTCGAAGGCGATCGAGTAGAACTGGAAGACCGTGCGGTTCACGTAGAGCAGCCACGGCAGGTACCCGACGACCATGCCCATCAGCACCAGGCCCACGCGCCACTCGCGGCGGGCGGCGAGCCGGTAGACGAGGTACAGCATCGCGGCCACCGAGAGCCACCAGATGATGGGGTTCGCGATCGAGGTGATGGACGCCGAGCACGCGTCGATCGTGCAGCCCGACTCCCCGTAGCCGTAGCCCTCGTAGTAGAACTGCGTCGGCCGGTAGAGGAGCAGCCAGAGCCGCGGATCCGCCCGGTACGGGTGCGTGACGTCGAGCCCCACGTTGAACGCGTACTGCTGCGCGAGGTAGTGCCAGAGGCTCTGGATCGACAGGGGCACCCACGCGAGCCCGCCTTGCCAGGCGTTCGCGCCCTCGGCCGCCCAGTTCCGGAAGTACCCGTTCGAGGTGGCGAACCAGCCCGCGTAGGAGGCGAGGAACGCGGCGATCGCGGGCGGGACGAGGAGGAGGAAGGAGACGGGACCCTGGACCGCGGCGCCCGCCGTGAACCACGCGGCGAGCCCGTGGCGGCGGCGCAGCAGCATGTCGGTGAGCACCACGTAGAGGCCGAAGCCCGCGAGGAAGAAGATGCCCGACCACTTCACCGAGGAGGTCGCGCCGAACGCGAGGCCGGCCGCGATGAGCCATGGACGCCAGAGGATGACCGGGCCGAACTCCAGCGGTCGCGCGTCGTCGGGACGGGCCTCGCGTCGCAGGGCGAGCAGCCGCTCGAACCGGCGCTCGTGCCAGGTGCGGTCGAGGAGGATCGCCCCGAAGCCCAGCAGGCCGAAGAACATGACGTGCGTGTCGAGCAGCGCGATGCGGCTCATCACGATGGCGTGGCCGTCGATCGCGAACAGGAACCCGGCCATCGTCGCGACGACCGCGGAGCCCGTGAGGCGGCGGGCGATGAGCATGAGGAGGACGACCGCGAGCGTGCCGACGACGGCCGTCGCGATGCGCCAGCCCACCGGATCCGCCGCGCCGAAGACCGCGAGGCCGAGCGCGATGATCCACTTGCCGAGCGGCGGATGCGCCACGAACGCGGGCGCCTGCAGGTAGCCGTCGGTCTGCCCGGCGATGAAGTCGGGGTTCGGATCGGTGGGCCACGAGCCCTCGTAGCCGAGGTTGAGGAGGGTCCACGCGTCCTTCACGTAGAAGGTCTCGTCGAACACGAGCGTCGCCGGGTGGCCGAGGCTCTGGATCCGGAGGATCGCCGCGAGCAGCGTGATGACGATCGGGCCGCCCCAGTGCCATGCGCGACGGCGGGCGGGGGTGGAGACGAGACGCGCCCAGAGGTCGTCGAAGCGGGATCCGCGGGCGGTGACGGCGCGCTCGTCGGCGCGCTGGGCCGCCCGGGTCGGCGTCGCGTCCGGATCGAGGGCGGTGTCCGCTGTCACGGGAGCCGGGGTGCCGGTCGTCTGCGTGCCGTCGTCCCCGTGCTCGGCGGGGCGGTAGGGCGAGTCGGGCACGGCTCATCATCGCACGCAGGTGCGCGGACGCCCGGGCCGCGGACGCTGCGCGGCCCGGCCGCGTCGAGACCTCGTGAGGTTCCGGCCGGGAGCCGTAGGGGTGTCGTGAGCGCGCTCGCGCAGCGGGGTCGCGGGCGGATGGACTGGGCGCATGCCCTTCCCGTGCCGCGTGCCTCCTGTCCCCGTCCGTCCCGTCCCCGTCGGCTCGGCAGGGGTGCGGCGATGAGCGTGATCGCGGCGGTCGCGCCGGAGCGCCTGGGGGCGTCGACCACGGCCGCCCCCGCCGTGCTCGACGACGTCGTGGTCGCCGGGGTGTCGATGCGACGGCTCGTGGAGGTGTGCGGGACCCCGTGCGTCCACTCCGGCGATGCCGCGGGGATCCGCGAGGGCGGGGATGAGGGCGGGGACGGGTGCGGCGCGCTCGTCGTCGTGGCGGTGACGGCCGTCCTCGCGGGCCCCGTCGGGGAGCGCGTCGTGTGCGTCGACGGGCACCTCGACGGCGTGGACGCGCGCTGGGCGGAGGCGCGCGTCCTCGGCCGTGCGGTCGGCGGCCGATCTGCGGCGCGGATCGTCGCGGCCGCGCCGACGTCGGGGACGGCCGTGGTCGCGCTGCCCGACGACCTGGCCGTGGGGGACCTCGTCGTCGTGCCATGCGGGGGATCGCCCGCCCTGCACGACGTGCGGTTGAGCGGGCGTCCCGTGGGGACGGGGCGCGTCCGAGGCGGCCGCGGCGCGGGGGAGCGCCGCGTGCCGCCGCGTCGCCGGCGGAGGCACTGAGGTGCGCGCCCCGCTCGTCGACCCGTGGGCCGGATCGAGCCGGCCGCGGACGCCGCGCATGTCCTTCGCGGGTGACGCCATCCCGGCGCTCGCCGACCTCCTGGCCTCCCTCGAGGAGCGGGATGAGGAGGATCCGCGTCCCGTGCGCGCGCTCGTCGTGGGCGTCGACGCGCAGGCCGGCGGGATCCGCGGGGTGCACGCCGCCGGGCGCTGCCTCCGCGCCGTGCGCGTGCCGGAGCACCTGCCGCAGCTGCGCCACCTGGTGGTCGTCGTCGGTGGGCGCGTCGGGGCCATCCGGCCCGACCTCCGGGCGCTCGATGCCTGGGTGGTGCGCAAGCACGCGGGGCTCGAGCGCACGCGCGGCGCGGACGTCGCCGTGACGGGGATCCTCGCGTCCGGCTGCGTGACGCCGCGGCTCCTCACGAACCGGGTCGTCGACCTCGTGCGGCACCCGATCGCCGCGCCGCGGATCGCCGTGGAGTGGGCGGACATCCGCGACCGGCGGATCCGCGACGTCGCCCTCGAGGCGTGGTGCTGATCCGCCGGCCGCTGCGCGACGAGCCCGCGGGCGCCGGGCCCGGCCGGGCGGCCTAGGCCTCCTCGGTCTCCTGCTCCTCGTCGAGCAGCAGGAACAGGCCCGCGTAGGGCTCGAGCTGCACGGGGAAGCTGGACAGGTCGTCGACCGTGCCGACCTCCTCGCCCGTCGTCGCGTCGCGGACGACGCGGCGGGCGGGGAGCTCCTCGGAGCGGACGGTCGCGAGGATCGACTCGCCCGTGAAGTTGAGCACCGTGAGCTGCAGGCGCGCGTCGGCCTCCGGGTCGCCGTTGTCGAGGCGGTGCACCATCACGAGCATGCCGGGGTGGCCGACGTCGGGGACGTCGACCTGCGTGCCCAGCGCGACGTCGAAGCGCTCGCGCACCTCGAGCACGCTGCGGAGGCCGGAGACGAACGAGGACGGGTCGTCGACCTGCGCGGGCAGCGATCCGTACAGCGAGCGGCCGCGGGGCATGCCGGATCCGGATCCGGTCGCCTCGGGGGCCGCGTCGAGCAGGTCGTGCCCGCCGCGGTGGACCCAGCGGGTGTCGCCGCCCTCGATGAGGTCGGCCACCTGGGACGCCTGCAGCGGCAGCACGCCGAGCAGGTCCCACGCGGACAGCGCGAAGACGCCCGGCTGCCACGCGTTGAACTTGGCGAGCAGGAGGTGCGCGGCGCGGATCCCGGCGACGTCGTCCTCCCCGATCGCGTCGAGGGTCGTGAAGCCCTGCGCGGCCGCGATGACGGACGCCGTGGTGCAGGCGATGCCGTTCGTCGTGAACACGTGGTTGTAGTCGGCGCTGTCGCCCGTGAGCTCCTCGAGGAGGTCGCCGCGGATCGTCTCCGCGAGGTCGGCGCCCGTCATCTCGTCGCCGCGGAACGGGAAGACGTCCGCGCAGTGCTCGGTCGCCCAGTGCACGAGCTCGTAGGTGAGCTCGTCGTGGTTCTGGAGCGCGTGCACGAGGGTGACGGGCTCGACGCCGACCTCGAGCGAGGTGCGGAGCGTGAGGCGCAGGAACTCGGTGTCGCCGGTCGCCAGCGCGTGCTGGTACGCGGGCCGGTTGATGAAGTCGTAGGAGAGGTCGGCGCCGACGCGGCCGGTGTCGCGGATGTCCTCCATCGTGAGGTTCAGCTCCTGGAAGGAGAACCCGCCGACCTTGCGCACCATGCTCGCGATGAGGTGGTTCGCGGCCTCCGAGAGCGGGTGGCCCTCGGACCACGCCGGGCCCTCGACGCTCTTCTCCACGCCGAGGAAGCCGTTCGCGTCGAGCCGCAGCGCGCTCGCGCCGAGGTCGCCGAGCGAGTGCAGCGCGTCGCCGATGACCATGCGCATGCCCGCGAACGTGGGGTCGAGCCAGTTGATGGAGGGCTGGCCCTGCTTGAAGTAGTGCAGGTAGACCCAGCGGCGGGTGCGGCCGTCGACGCCGAGCACGGGCGCGGTGGCGCTCCAGTTGGTCTCCTTGACGCCCGGCGCGTAGAAGATCACGCGCTGCAGGCGGCCGATGATGTAGCCCTGGTCGGCGAGCGCCTGCTCGGCGGCGACGTCGAGGTTCACGGCGTCGCGGCCCGGCAGCACGTCGGGCAGCAGGCCCCAGTCCTCCTCGGGGATCTCGACCATGTGGTAGATCCCGGGGAAGTCCTTGTAGCCCATCTCCGCGAGGCGGAAGTCGGCGCCCTTGCCGGTGTGGCCGGGCACGATGTCGTCGATGACGCTGCCGCCGTGCTGGTCGGCGACGTCGGTGAGGCGGCGGAACTCGTCCTCCGTGCCGAACGCGGCGTCGATCTGGGTGCTGATGCGGTCGAAGTGGCCGTCGACGCTCGCGGTCTGTGACCACTCGGTGATGCCGCCGGCGAGCTTCACGGGGCCGGTGTGCACGGCCTCGATGCCGATCGACTGGAAGATCTCCCACAGCTGCGGGTCGCCGAGCGCGCCGAGGTACGACTCGCCCTCCTTCGTGATGAGCGAGATCGGGTAGGCGGTGAACCAGACCGAGGCGGTGTCTATGGCGCGCCGTGCGTCCGGCCGGGCGTACGGGTTCGACCACATGCTGGGCGATCCGGAGAGGCCGCGGCTCAGCACGTCGGCGTCGCCGAGCATCGACTGGCGGCGGAGCCACTCCACGTAGGAGGGGTTCGACGCGTCGGCGGCGCGCGGGTCGTTCGATGAGCGGCGGATCCCGCTGGCGCGCAGCTGCGGACGCGCGCGCAGGCGGGCGGGGCGGGCCGGGAAGCGCTCCTCGTCGTACGTGATCTCCGTGGGCTCCGGCTCGGGGATCGCGTTCGTCTCGATGGCGTCGTCCACTGGTGCTCCTCGGGGTGGGTGGTGGTGCGTCGTGCCCGATCCGGGCAGCGTCGGCCCGCGGGGCCGCTGTCACGAGCGTACGCAGGATGCGGGGGCGCCGTGCGGGGTCGCGGGGTGGCCGGGCGCGCCGCGGTGACGTCGGGAGGCGTCCGTCGTCGGGAGCCGGCGGCTAGCCCGGCCGGATGAGCGATGACGCGGGCGAGCGCCCTCCGGGACGCCCGAAGCGCTTCGACTTCCCGCGGCGCGTGGCGGCCTGGGCCGCGGTGCTGGGCGGCGCGGTCGCGACGTACCGCGGCGCGACCGGGGACCTGGGCTCGATCTTCCTCATCACCGGGCCCGCCCTCATGGTGCTCGGCGTCATCGGGATCCTCGTGTACCGGTGGATGGCGCGGCGGGGGCTGTAGCCGCCCGTCGGATCAGGCGGCGCGGGTGCGTCGGCCGAGGAGCCCGTCGACGCTGAAGCGGCCAGCGCCGAGCAGCACGAGGACGACCAGGCCGGCGATCAGGGCGAGCACGAGCTCGTAGCCGCCGCCGTCGACGAAGACGCCCTTGTCGGCGTGCACGATGACGAAGGCCCCGAGCAGGTTGAGGATGTTCAGCGCCGCGACCACGGGCGTCAGGAGTCCGAGGATCAGCGCCGCCCCGCCGACGGTCTCGACCGTCGCGGCGAAGACCGCCGCCGCGGCCGGGACCGGGATGCCCATCTGCGTGAAGGAGGCGGCGGTGCCGTCGAGCGTGTAGTCGAGGAACTTCTGCAGACCGTGCGCCATCAGGATGAAGCCGATCGCCACGCGGGCGATGAGCAGGGCGGCGTCCTGGAGGACGGGCGACGTGCGGGCGGGGTGGAGCAGCGTGCGCATGCGGGGTTCTCCTCTGTTCGGTGGTGGTGGTGGAAGCGCGGGGATCGCGTCGTGTGGTCCGAGGGGCCGGGGTGCGTGGTCGGCGTGCGCATCCCGGCGGTGCGCGATCGGGCGATCTCGGTGGGGAGCGTCGAGGGCTCGACGACGTCGAGGGCCCATGTCCACGGACGCCGTCAGCGAGCGCGGCGGCGACGCCTCCCGCTCATGCGCGATCGGACGCCGGACGAACGCCGCGCTGCTCGAGACCGTGCCGGGATGCGGCTGATGAGCCTGCCGGACCGCCTGCGATCGGGTGTCCCGAAATGCCCTCGGACACTCCACGCTATTTCGTTGAACGTTCAACGACCGTAGGGCGGGGTGGGCGGAGGAGTCAAATCCCTGCGCGGTGGGATGGGTGATCCCGCGGAGTCGCGCTGGCCTCGGCAGCACGGGCCTCGCCGCCCACGGGTGCCGTGCCAGCATGCATCCGTGCCCCTCCTCGATCCCCGCCGCATCTCCGAGCTCGCACCCGCTGCCGCGGACGCCGGGGTGGCCGCTCACGTGAGCGCGGGCGCCGACGCGCCCGCGGTGAGCTGACCCGTGTTCCTGCGAAGCCGGTCGCGGGGCCGCGAGACCTGGGGCTACGTGATCCTCGGCCTCTTCCTCTGCCTGACGTCGGTGCTGGGCCTCACGGGCGTCCTCGGCGAGCTCACCACCTCGCGCGGATCCACTCTCGTGCTGTTCGGGGTGCCGCTCGGGCTCCTGTCGATCGGCGTCGGCGTGGCGAATGCGCTCCGCGGCTGGGGCGACCCGGGCGCCGAGGGGGTCGAGGACCCCGCGCACGTCGGCGACCGGGCCGGCCTCCCGCGCGAAGGTGGGATCGAGGTCGAGAGCCGGCCGGATGGGATGATCGACCGGTGATCATCCTCGGCGCGACCCCCATCGGCAACCTGGGCGACGCGTCGCGGCGGCTCGTGGAGGCGCTGTCCTCCGCCACGGTGATCGCCGCCGAGGACACCCGCACCACCATCCGCCTGCTCGGCGCGCTCGGCGTCGAGAACCGGCCGCGCCTCATCGCGCTGCACGACCACAACGAGCAGGAGCGCTCGGCCGACCTCGTCGAGCTCGCGCGCGAGACCGACGTGCTCGTCCTCTCCGACGCCGGCATGCCCGCGATCTCCGACCCCGGCTTCCACCTGGTGGAGGCGGCAGCCGCGGCGGGCGTCCGCGTCACGGTGATCCCCGGACCGAGCGCCGTGCTCAGCGCGCTCGCCGTGTCCGGCCTCCCCACCGACCGCTTCACGTTCGAGGGCTTCCTGCCACGCAAGGGCGGCGACCGGCGCCGCGTGCTCCGCGAGCTCGTGCGCGAGCGCCGCACCATGGTCTTCTTCGAGTCGCCGAACCGGCTGCAGGCGTCGCTCGAGGACGTCGTCGCCGAGTGGGGCCCGGATCGCCGGCTCGTCGTGTGCCGCGAGCTCACGAAGCTGTACGAGGAGGTGCGCCGGGGATCCGCCGCCGAGCTCGCCGCCTGGGCCGCCGAGGGCGTGCGCGGCGAGATCGTCGTGGTCGCGGAGGGCGCCGCGGCGCTCGGGGTGGATCTCGCGACGGGCGTGACGCAGGTGCTCGAGCTGGTCGCCGACGGCGCTCGACTCAAGGACGCGGCCGGCACCATCGCCGAGGCGACCGGACTCGGCAAGCGGGACCTGTACCAGGCGGCGCTGCAGGCGAGGTGACGCGGGCCCGGGCCCGCGCCTAGCCGACGGGATCCGCCGCGCGGCGCTCGCGGAACGCGACCATGTTCATCCGGTTGCCGCAGCGCACGCTGCAGAACCGCTTCGACCCGTTGCGGGAGAGGTCGACGAGCACGCCGTCGCAGTCGTCGGCGGCGCATTCGCGGAGGCGGTCGGTGGCGTCGGAGCGCACGACGTCGACGAGGGCCATGGCGGCCTCCACGAGGATCCGGTCGGCGAGCGGCGCGTCCTCCGGCGTCGCGTGCAGGTGCCAGTCGAGGGCGTCGTGCCGGACGAGCCGGGGCGCCGCGTGGTGACGGGCGAGCAGCTCGTTGACGGGATCCACCATGGCGTCGCGGTCGAGGCCCCAGAGCTCCCGGAGGCGCGCGCGGGCGCGGTGCACCTCGCGGAGCTCGCGGTCGTCGCGGTCGAAGCGGCCGGAGAACCCGCTGCGGGTCATCAGGTCGGCGAGCTGCGCCGGGGTCGCCAGCAGGTCGTCGCCGGAGCGGGTGGCGCGCGGGGCCGTGTTGAGGATCACGGCGTCGAACGTCAGCACGTCCTCCGTGTCAGGGGTGAAAAGCAAGTTGACTCCTTATCCATGACGAGTCTAACGTCAGGACCGTAGGCCGCATGGCCCCTGACGAGACGAGCGCACCATGGAACGACGCCACCTGACCACCGGACTCGTCCTCGCGATCGTCGCCGCCTGCTCATTCGGGCTGTCGGGCGCCTTCGTGAAGCCGCTGCTCGAGGCCGGGTGGAGCCCGGTCGCCGCCGTCGCGCTGCGGGCGCTCGTCGGCGGGCTGATCCTCGCGCCCGTCGCGCTCGTGCAGCTGCGGGGCGACCTGCGGCCCGTGCTGCGGGCGTGGCGGCGGGTGCTCGGCATGGCGCTCGTGGGCGTCGCGGGCGCGCAGGTCATGTACTTCGCGGCCATCGAGCGGATCCCCGTCGGCACGGCGATCCTCATCGAGTTCATGGCGCCGCTGCTGCTCGTGGCGGTCGCGTGGGCGATGACGAGGCGACGGCCCGCGGTGCCGGTGCTCCTCGGATCCGTCGCGGCGGCCGGCGGGCTCGCGCTTGTGGTGTCGCCGTCGGGTGGCGGGGCGCTGGATCCCGTCGGCCTCCTCTTCGCGCTCGGTGCGATGGTCGGCTGTGCCGGCTACTTCGCGATAGCGGCCCGGGGCGCCGACGGGCTGCCGCCGGTGGCGCTCGCGGCCGCGGGGCTGCTCGTCGCGGCGGTGCTGCTGGCGCTGGTCGGCGTGACCGGGATCCTGCCGTTCACGGGATCCGTCGCCGACGTCGTGATGCTGGGGAGCGTCGTCCCGTGGTGGGTGCCGATGCTCGTGGTCGGCGTGGTCGCGACGGCGCTCGCGTACGGGGCGGGGATCACGGCGGGTGCCATGCTCGGATCCCGTCTCGCGTCGTTCACGGGCCTCCTCGAGGTCGCGGCCGCCGGCGCCTGGGCCTGGCTGCTGCTCGGCGAGGCGCTGACGGCCCTGCAGCTGGTGGGCGGCGCGCTCATCGTGGCGGGCATCGTCGCGGTGCGGTTCGACGCGCGGGCGGATGCGCTGCCGACGGGCGGCGAGGCGGGCGCGGCGGCCGCTGCTGCGGCGTCGGCCTAGTCGGCGCGCGGATCCGCGCTACGGCGCCGGCGACTCCGCCGCGTCGACCGGCTCGAGGTGCCGCAGCACGCGCTTGAGGTGCATCGCCGTGAGGACGCCGGGCCCCATCGCCCGCCCGAGCTCCTGCGACTGGCGGTCCACCGCCTCCACGAGCAGCCGCACCTGCCGGGCGGCCTCGCCCATCGCGCGGTGGCGCTCGGGGGAGTCCGGGTCGTCGAGGTCGAGGACGCCCGCGACCGCGTGGCACGCGTCGTGGATGGGGGCGGCGATGCCCTGGTCGAGGCCGAGGGATCCGCGCTGCTCCCAGATGGTGTCTGCGAGCGACGCGGACACGTCGCGGACGTGGAACACGATCTGGTCCATCGCCTCCAGCCGGGCGTGGTCGATGCGCACGTCGTGCTTGTTGACGAGCGCGCGCGGATTGCCCTTCCGGCTCTCGTCGGCCTCGGCGAGGTCGGCGCGCACGGCCCGCGCGGTGCCGGCGAGGTCCTCGCTGGCGCGGATCCAGTCGGCGTGCGCGGGCGGGGACTTGGACTCGACGGCGTCCCCGACCTCCCGCAGCCGCTGGGCGACCTCGCGCTGGAACGCGCTGATCCGCGCGCCCGCGGCCCCGCTGGAGAGCTGCGGCGCGATGAGCACGTTGATGATGAGGCCCGTCACCACACCGACGGCCATCTGCACGAGGTAGCCGAGCGAGTACGTGTCGGCGTCCTGGCCGCCGATGATCAGCACGAACAGCGCCGCCATCGGCACGTACTCGCGGCCCGCGCCGAACCAGCCGGAGCCGGAGAGGATCACGCCGATGCCGACGATCACGGGGATCGACCACCACGAGGGGCCGGTGGTGAGGATCACGGCGGTCGCGAGGACGATGCCCGCCGCGAGGCCGAGGAGCGTCTGGAGGCCGGTGCGCGCGGATCCCATGAGCGTCGGGTACATGCTCACGAGCGCCCCGAGCGGCGCGTAGTAGGGGTACTCGTTCGCGACGCCGGGCACGTAGGGCGCGACGGCCCAGGCGATGCCGACCGCGAGCGCGGTCTTGGCGGCGAGCAGCAGCCGGTCGGGGGAGACGGCGGCGTGCCAGGCGCGCGTGACCTCGTGCCGTGCGCTGTCCATGCCCATGTGCCGAGGCTATCGACGCCGGGAGCGCTCGGCCGCATCGGGCGGCGGCCGTCGGGCGCTCCCCGCGCGGGATCAGGCGCGCGTCGCCTCGATCACCATGTCGTCGCGCGACGGGCTGCCGTCCGGGCGCTGGAGGCAGGTGATGACGACGAGGCGGCCAGGGGTGTCCGCCCAGACCTCGGCGTCGTCCGGGAGCTCGCCCTTGGGTACGGCGCGGCTGGATCCCACGGCGTAGTCGACGCCCGCCACTTCGATCACCGCGCCGGGAGCGACGCTCGCGCTGCCCGCCCGGTCGTCGATGAGCAGGTCGCCGGGGCCGGTGCCGCCGCCACGGACCGAGTGCATCACGACGAAGACCGTGCCCGTCGCCGCGTCCTCGGGCGCGACGCCGAGGTCGCGCACGCGGTACGCGGAGGAGAAGCCCGGGGGATCCACGACGCCGCCGACCACGTCGACCGCGCCGAGCGGCACGTCGAGCCCGACCGAGGGGGCACGGAACCGGCCGAGGCCGGAGTCGACGGACGTGGCCGCGTCGGCGCTCGCCGCGGGGGCCGGCACGTCGGCCTGCACCGGGGCGCCCGCGAGGTCGCGCGGGAGGTCGGACGCGCCCGGCCATCCGCCCACCGCGGCCAGCGCGCCCGCGACGACGGCCGCGGACGCGACGACGACCCCGGCGGCGGTGAGGAGCCGCCGCCGGGTCGCCTGGCCAGGCGTCGTCACAGGGGTCGTCACGGCCTGCGCATCGTGGCGCGACGGCGCGCGACCGTGCGGCCCGCGATCGCGGCGAGGCCCGCGAGGCCGAGGGCGGCGAGCGCGAGGCCCGGCCACGGGTCGGCGGCGACGGACGTGCCGCCGGTCGCGACCGCGGGGCCCGCGTGACGCGCGCCGGTCGCGGTCGCCGTGATGGCGGAGACGGCCGCCGCGCTCACGGTGATGGTCGCGGGATCCGAGACCGCCTGGCCCTGCGCGTCCACCAGGGTCAGCGTGTGCGTGCCGGGGTCGGTGCCCGCGGGGATCGTGACGGTGCCCGACGCGGTGCCGTCGGACGACGCGGTGACGGATCCGACGTCGGTCGGCGTCGAGTGCAGGATCACGCGGTACGTCGCGCCCGGCGTGAGGCCGGCGGCGCGGAAGGCGACGGTGCCGCCCGCGGTCGGCGCGGATCCGCCCGGCAGCGCGATCGCCGCGAGCCCGGCCGTGACCCGGTACGTGCGCGTCGTGCGCCCGTCCGCAGCGGTCACCGTGACGGTGACCGTGCGCCCGTCGACCGCGACGGACGACGTGGCGGATCCGTCCGCGGTGGTCACCCGGACATCGCCGGCCGCGAGGGCGGGGAGGCCGACGGGCACGACGGCCCCGGTGGATCCGGCCGCGTCGCCGAGCGGCACGGTCACGCCGCCCACGGTGATGGAGGCCGCTGCCGCGTCGTCCGAGACGAGGAGCTGCGCGCGGAGGGCCGTGATCTCCTGGTCGTCCACGCCGAGCGTGGTGCGGATGTAGGAGTCCATCCCCGCGTAGCGCGACGCGATTCCGGACTCGAAGGTGCCCTGGAGGAGCGCGGGCTTCGCCCAGTCGACGCCGAGCTGCGTGTTGGAGAGCAGGTAGTCGTGGAGGATGTCCGCGCTGCCGACGCCGAGGATCCGGTCGAGCAGGTCGATGACGGTGCCCGTGCGGTCCATGCCGTGCGAGCAGTGGATGAGGATCGTGCCGTTGCCGGTGTGCGACGCGATGGCCTGCAGGATGCTGCGGTACGCGCTGATCATCACGCCCGGGTCCGCCGCGTCGACGCGGCCCTTGTCGATGAGGTCGCGGTACATGACCGTGTCGTCCGGGTAGTCGCCGTCGGCGCCGAACATCGAGATGGCGACGGTCTTCGCGCCCGGGATCGGCACGTCGGGCTTCGCCTGGATCTGGCCGGGCGTGCGCAGGTCGATCACGAGGTCGACGTGGTGCGCGGTCGCGAGCGTCGCGGCGCCGGCGGCGGTGATCTTGTCGAGCGACTCCGTGCGGATCAGCCGGCTCGCGGCGACCGTGCGCCCGTCGACGCCCGTGAACGCGCCGAGCTCGCGGCCGTTGACGAGGCCGGGCACGTCGGTGATGAGGTGGTCGCTCGCGGTGGGCGCGGGCTGGAGCGCGGGGTCGGCGGCGGCGTGCGCGGCGGGCGCGCCGATGCCGACGGAGAGCACCACGGCGGCGGCCGCCGCGGTGAGGGCGCCGATGCGCGCGGGGGCGGCACGGCGGGCAGGGGGGATCGTCACGTTCGTCCTTCTCGAGGGGGGGGATGCGCGCGGGGTCGCGCAGGCCGGCCCGCGCAGGCGCGCGGGAGATCGGCATCAGGATCATGGGGCGCGGTGCGGCGCCGTGCATGAACGGGATGTTCTGCTTCCGTGAACTCGCGACTGGTGGGCGCCGCAGCGCTGACCGCTGAGGTGGCCCGCCACGGCCACGATCCCGGACATCGCGGGATCGACGCTTCCGCGAGGTCCGGCACGAACGGACGATGCCCGGGGCGGGGATCCCGTACCTCTACGACCTACCCCGTCCCGTCGGCGCGGCCGGAGATCCCAGGATGCGCCGCACGGCCTCGCGGACGAAGGCCTCGTCGGGTGGCTCGGGATCGAGCGCGCGGTGGATGCTGAGCCCCTCGACGAGCGCGTCGAGCATGCGCGCGGTCACGGGGTCGACACGCTCCTCGAAGGTCGCGCGGCTGCGGGCCATCCAGGTCTGCGTGATGGTCCGGTACTCGGGTCGGCGGGCGGCGAGCGTGTAGAGCTCGTGGGTGAGGACGAGGACGCGCTGCGTCCCCAGGAGGTCGCGCACGATGACGTCGACCACGGCGGCCTCCGTCTCCTCGGTCGTGCGGGCGCCGCCCATGCGGTGTCGCATCCGCTCCGCGACGCGGTCGGCGAAGCGGGTGAACGCCTCGTGGAGCAGGTCGTCCATGCCGTCGAAGTGGTAGGTCATCGAGCCGAGCGGGACGTCGGCCGCGGCGGCCACCCGGCGGTGCGTGGTCCCGTCGACGCCGACGTCGGCGATGACGTCGAGGCACGCGTCGATGATCCGGTCGCGGCGGTGGGGATCCGATCGCCGGGGTGCCCGTGTCGGAGTCGGGGCCGTCATGGTCGGGGTGCGATCTCGCGGATCACCCGGGCGGGGTTCCCGACGGCCACCACGCCCGCGGGGATGTCGCGGGTCACGACCGAGCCGGCGCCGATCACGCTGTCGTCGCCGATGCTCACGCCGGGGCAGACGATCACGCCCCCGCCGAGCCAGACGTTGTCGCCGATGGTGATCGGCCGGGCTGCCTCGAGCCTGTCGCGGCGGGGCTGCGGGTCGATGGGGTGCGTGGGCGTGAGGAGCTGCACGTTCGGCCCGATCTGGCAGTCCTCGCCGATGGTGATCGCGGCGACGTCGAGGGCCGTGAGGTTGCAGTTGACGAACGTGCGGGCGCCGATGCGGATGTTCTCGCCGTAGTCGACGAAGAGCGGCGGCTTGACGAACGCGTCCTCGCCGAGCGATCCGAGCAGCTCCTCGAGCAGGGGGCGCGCGGCCACTTCGTCCTCGACGGCCGCCCGGTGGTACGCGTCGGCCAACCGGACGGCGCGCTGCGCGATGCGGGCGCTCTCGGGGTCGTCGGCGATGTAGAGGTCGCCGGCGAGCATCCGCTCCCGGTTGCTGCGGTCGTCTCCGGCGAAGTGGTCGGTTGCCATGTGTACAAGCGTACACTCGTGCGCATGAGCGACATCGACTGGAACAGCGGCTCCTGGACGAACGCGCCCGCCCACGTGGCGGTCGCCGACGACGGCATGCGCGTCACCGCCGTCGAGGGCAGCGACGCCTGGCGCATCACCTCCTACGGCTTCGTGCACGACACCGAGCACGCCCTCCTGGTGCCGTTCGACCAGGGCGCGGCCATGGAGGTGTCGTTCCGGCTCGACCTCTCCGCCCAGTTCGACCAGGCCGGCATCTTCGTCCGCGTCGACGAGAGCACGTGGATCAAGGCCGGCGTCGAGCGCAGCGACGGCGAAGACGGTCTCGGCGCGGTCGTCACCCGCGGCATGTCCGACTGGTCGCTGGCGCCCGTCCCCGACTGGCGCGGCCGGCTCGTCACGATCCGCGCCAGCCGTTCCGGCGACGCGCTGACGATCCGCGCCCGGGTGGACGACGAGCCGTGGCGACTCGTGCGGGTGGCGCCCCTCGACCCCGATGCCGCCGTCACCGCGGGCCCGATGTGCTGCGCGCCGACGCGCGAGGGTCTCACCGTGCACTTCACCGCGTGGCTGATCGGGACGGCGGACGCGGGCCTGCACCCGGACGACTAGGGGTGCGGCTCGCCGCCGCGCCACCAGCGGCTGGCTCGGGGCGGGAAGCCCATCCCGGCCGCACGCGGCGGATGGGCGCACGGATCGGGGTCGGATCCGCTTCTCCGCTCCGCCCGAGGACGACGCGACGTGCATCATCCCACCGGGCGCCGGAGGGGGCTCGCGCGAGCAGCGGGTGCTGGCGACGAGAATCCATGGCCCGAGCCCGCTCCGTGTGGATTGCGGATCAACGTGCTCGCGCGACCGAGCCCGCCGCTCCGGGCGGCGGGCTCGCTTCATGTCCGGTCCCGTCGACGGGCCTGACGGCCCGTGTCCACGGAGGGCGTCAGCGGCCCGGCATCGGACCGACGGACGCTGGCGGCTGGCGCCCTCGTCGCGCATCGGAGCCGGGGCAGGAGAGGGTCAGGCGTGCCGGTTCAATTGGCGTAGGCGATGTAGACGTAGTCGCCGCCGGCCCCCTTGTTCAGATCCCCGGGAAGGGTCTTGTAGCCGTAAGGCGCGGGCACGAAGCTGTCGTTGCCACCGATCACCCGCACGTCGAGAATGTTCTCGTCCGTGCCGTATTCGCCCTGCTTCATGCAGAGGAACACGTCATCACCGCCTGCGCCTTGGTTGAGATCGACGTTGATCTTCGAGTACCCGTCCGGCACCTTGTCGCCGTTGTAGATCACCTGCATGGCTTGAAGCACGCGCTTCGGCTTCCTCAATCCGGAGACCGGCACCTTGTGCCAGCAGAGATAGATGAACTTTCCGCCTGCGTGCCTGTTGAGGTCGTAGTCGTCCTTCGTGTAGCCGTCCGGTACATGGGGCTGATCGTCGTTGCCCACCACGACGGTGAGGTCATCGACCACGTCGGGGAAGTGGGACAGTTCGAGCGAACGCGCGGGTGCCCACTTGTCGTCGAAGTAGGACTCCAGGATCTTCCCCCGCTCCGGCGTCGAGCAGAGAGTCCACACGCCGGTCAGGGGCCGGGTTCCGTCGAAGCGGACGATGACGGGGTTCTGGGCGACGGATGCCGACCACTCGTCGTACTGCACGCGGCCGTCGAATACGCGTGAGGCGAGAGCCGGGTTCCCACCGAATGCATTCTTCACCGTGTTGGAGCTCGAAGCGAACTGCGAGAGCTGCGAGGCGTACTTGATCTTGTCCTCGTTGCTGATCTGGCCTGTCACCGACTTGTATGACAAGTCCGCTGTGACCGAGATCGAGAGCGTCCTGTCCACGGTGAGCTTGTTCACGGAGGAGGTGAACAAGGTCTTGCCGCCGATCAGCATCCCGGAGAGGTAGAACGCGCCCCACGTGTCGAGGAAGCCCTTGTACTCCGCCTGCTCTTCGCTCGTCGATGCTGCCGCGGGGAGCCCGTCGAGGGCTTCCAGGAAGCTGCCGCTGAGGAGCTCTCGCAGCTTCTTGCTCGGAGGCAGGCCGATCGACCACAGCTTGACGACCTGCTCTACGCGGGAGAACGCGTTCTCCGACCTCCGCATCGAGCTGGAGCCGAACTGCGTCTCCAACGAGCCGCTGAAGAACATGTTGGATCCCGAGACCGCCACGGACGCGGCGAGGCTCTGCTGGTATTCCTCGACGGTGTTGCCGTAGATGGAGACGTATTCGCTCCCCGCGACGCCTTCAGCGTTCATCAGCTTCGGGATCCTGTACTCGGTTCCGTTGATCTCGGTGGTTCCCCATTCCGCCTTGCTCCAATCGAAGATCTGGAATATGGCGGAGTCGTTGGTGGCATCGTCTCCGAACACGTCGTACGTGGAGCCGGTCAAGCTGACCCCTGGAAGAATGCGTGGAGTGTCGGTTTCAGTCACGAAGAAGTCAGACATGAGCTCTCAATCGAGGTGGAGGGGTGCCTGGATGCATGAGACGTCCAGCAGTGGACCGGCGGGATGGGCGGCCCTTGATGTGTACGATCCGCTCTCGGCGCGGGAGCGTCAAGGCCCCCGATTCGGGTGCGATTTCGAGACGTCAAGGCCCCCGATTCGGGTCCTATTCCCGGTGCGCAGGAGCCCCCGATTCAGGTGTCATCTCGAGGAGCGCAGGCCCCATTCGGGAGCGCGAAAGACGCAGAGACGGCGTGACGGATGCGAATGCGATCGGTCCTCGGCGCAGCGCGGACCAGCATGATCGAGAGGGGACGGCGTTCGCATGGAGCATGGAATCGCAATCGAGGCTGATCAGGAGGTCCGAGCGTCCAGCTCGGGAGCCGGGCATGGTGCGCTTCTGCCGTGGCGTGCGAGTCCTCTCCGGCGTCGCGGTCGAAGCCGAGCGGGCTGGCGCAACCGTCGGGAGGCCGAGGCGGGGTGCCGCACCTGACCTGCGGCATCGCCGGAGAGGACCGTGCGGGCATCGGCTTCGTGCACCACCGATCCGGGCCATGGATGCGACGAACCCGATCTGCTGATGCGTGGACAGTCCCTACGTGTAGCCGGCCGGAATCGCGGACATGCACGCCGGAGGAGCCCGTGCGTCGGCGGGCTGATCGGACGTGTCCACGAGAGAAGGGCCGGCGCGTCGAATTCGACGCGATCTCTCGTGCCCGCATCCGCTCTCGAGCGTGGCGCAGGCGGCCGCCGGCGCCACCGCATCCAGGAAGGCAGCCCTCGGCACCTCCCGTCACAGTCAGCTTCCCGTTCTCAGGGTCCGCCAGAGCGTCCGATCCCGTTTGGCTGTCTGGCAGGCGAGCGGGGAACAGATGTGGGCCTGCGTCAGGTCATCAGCCGCGGAGCGCGACGAGCCACGCGTCCACCGCGTCCTCGCGCTCGACGCGGAACCCCGCCCGCTCGTAGAGGCGCCGCGCGGCGCTGCCCTGGAGCACGTCGAGGCGGAACGGGCGGCCGTCGTCGTGCCGGGCGATGAGATCGCGCAGCACCTCGCCGCCGATCCCCGCGCCCTGCAGGGCGGGATCCAGGTAGAAGTGCTCGATCCAGTGCGCGTCGGGCTCGTCGCGGCGGGCGATGAGGCCCGCGTCGCGGCCGCCGACCCGGATCACCCACGTGCGCTCGGGTGCCCATCTGTCGAGGAAGCGACGGCGGACCCGCACCGGATCCCACCGGCCGAGCCGCTCGAGGTCGGGCCGGAGCACGACGGCGCGGAGCTCCGCCATCCAGGTCGCGTCGTCCGGGAGGGCGGGGCGGAGGATCCAGCGGGGGAGCGGCCCGGGCGCCTCCCGCAGGTCGCGCTCCATGCAGACGCTCGTCGGATCCGCCGCGTACGGCCCGAACCGCGGCACGTGCCGGTAGCCGCCGCGCTCGTACATCGCGATGGCCGCGGTCTGCGGCAGGCCGGTCTCGAGCCGCATGACGTCGGCGCCGAGCGCGCGGGCCCGGTCCTCGGCGGCGACCAGCAGCGCGCGTCCCACACCGAGGCCGCGCGCCGCGTCCGTGACGAACACGCGCTTCAGCTCCGCGGATCCGTCGCCGCCGTCGACGACCGCCGCCGTGCCGAGCGCGCGGCCGTCGACGCGCGCCACGAGGAACGTGACGCCGGGCCGCTCGAGGTCGCCGACGTCGAGCGCGTGGTAGTTCTCGGCCGGGTAGAGGGCGAGAGCGAAGTCGTCGGCCTGCCGCAGCAGCGGCAGCACGTCGTCCTGTCGCGGGGACTCCGGGGTGACGGTGAGCACGCCCCAGCGTAGGACGGCCCCGCCGGTGGATACGCTGGACCGGTGCCGCGCGGACGGGGCCACGAGCCCTCCGCGACAGGCGCCCGACCGTGAGGAAGAGCATGCAGATCCACCGCGTCCGCGTCCACCGCAGCGACGAGGCCCTGCCTCCCGGGGAGCAGCTGGCGGGGCGCATCGCCGCCGTCGCCGCGGATCCCGTCGAGGTCGACGCCGAGGTCACCGAGATGATCGTCAACCGCATCATCGACAACGCGGCCGTCGCGACCGCCTCGCTCACCCGCGCGCCCGTCGTCGCCGCGCGCGCGCAGGCCCTCGCGCACGGGCCGTCCACGGGCGGCGCCGGCGCGACCGTCGTGGGCGCGGATCCCGCCACGCGCGTCAGCGCCGAGTGGGCGGCGTGGGCGAACGGCGTGGCCGTGCGCGAGCTCGACTACCACGACACGTTCCTCGCGGCCGAGTACTCGCACCCGGGCGACAACATCCCGCCGATCCTCGCCGCCGCGCAGCACGCCGCCGCTGGAGGCCGCCCCGACGGCCGCGCGCTCACGGGCGCCGACGTGATCCGCGGCATCGCGACCGGCTACGAGATCCAGGTCGACCTCGTGAAGGCCATCAGCCTGCACGCGCACAAGATCGACCACGTCGCGCACCTCGGCCCGTCGGCCGCCGCCGGCATCGGCACGCTCCTCGGCCTCGACGAGGGCACGGTGTTCCAGGCGATCGGCCAGGCCCTCCACACCACAACGGCCACGCGCCAGTCGCGCAAGGGCGCGATCAGCACGTGGAAGGCGCACGCGCCCGCGTTCGCCGGGAAGATGGCCGTCGAGGCGATCGACCGGGCGATGCGCGGCCAGACGAGTCCCACACCCATCTACGAGGGCGAGGACGGCGTGATCGCGTGGCTGCTCGACGGCCCCGACGCGGGCTACGACGTGCCGCTGCCCGCGCCCGGCGAGGCGAAGCGGGCGATCCTCGACACATACACGAAGGAGCACTCGGCCGAGTACCAGGCGCAGGCGTGGATCGACCTCGCGCGCCGCCTGCACCACGCGCACCCCGTGCTCGCCGACGCGGACGCGATCGACCGCGTCCTCATCCACTCCTCGCACCACACGCACGTGGTCATCGGATCCGGCGCGAACGACCCGCAGAAGTACGACCCGCGCGCCAGCCGCGAGACGCTCGACCACTCGATCCCGTACATCTTCACCGTCGCGCTGCAGGACGGCGCCTGGCACCACGTCGACTCGTACGCGCCCGAGCGCGCCGGCCGCCCCGACACGGTGGACCTCTGGCGCCGCGTCACCACGACCGAGGACCCGGAGTGGACCCGCCGGTACCACTCCATGGATCCGGCGGAGAAGGCGTTCGGCGGCCGGGTGGAGATCCGCCTGACCGACGGCTCGACCATCGTCGACGAGATCGCCGTCGCCGACGCGCACCCGCTCGGCGCCCGGCCGTTCGCGCGCGCCGACTACGTCGCCAAGCTCCGCGCGCTCGCTGACGGCGTGCTCGAGGACCGCGAGGTCGACCGCTTCCTCCAGCTCGTCGAGCGCCTGCCCGAGCTCGGCGCCGACGAGCTCGCCGGCCTCACCGTGACCGCACGACCCGGCCTCCTCGACGGCGTCGGCTCCCCGAAGGGACTCCTCTAGTGCTGCACTCGAACCTCACCTCCGCCGCCAAGCGCCGCGCGTTCCGCGAGCGGCTCGCGAGCGGCGAGCTGCT
Organism: Clavibacter michiganensis; assembly: GCF_021216655.1. Classification (NCBI taxonomy): domain Bacteria; kingdom Bacillati; phylum Actinomycetota; class Actinomycetes; order Micrococcales; family Microbacteriaceae; genus Clavibacter; species Clavibacter michiganensis. The sequence continues at coordinate 1,668,616 of NZ_CP080437.1, read as the reverse complement.
CCGGATGCCCGGCGCGTTCAACCCGCTGTCGGCCCGCCTCATCCAGGACAAGGGCATGGACGGCGTCTACATCTCCGGCGCCGTGCTCTCGGCGGATCTCGGCCTGCCGGACATCGGCCTCACCACCCTCACCGAGGTGGCCGGGCGCTCGCAGCAGATCGCGCGCGTCACCGACCTGCCCTGCCTCGTGGACGCCGACACGGGCTTCGGCGAGCCGATGAACGTCGCGCGCACCGTGCAGATGCTCGAGGACGCCGGCGTCGCGGGCCTCCACATCGAGGACCAGGTGAACCCCAAGCGCTGCGGGCACCTCGACGGCAAGCAGGTGGTGGACGAGTCGACGGCGCTGAAGCGGATCCGCGCGGCCGTCGACGCCCGCCGCGATCCCGACCTGCTGGTCATGGCCCGCACCGACGTGCGCGGAGTGGACGGCATAGCCGCGGCGGTCGACCGGGCCCGCGCTCTCGTCGACGCGGGCGCCGACGCGATCTTCCCCGAGGCGATGGCCGACCTCGCCGAGTTCGAGGCGATGCGCGCCGCGGTGGATGTGCCGATCCTCGCCAACATGACCGAGTTCGGGAAGAGCGAGCTGTTCACGACGCAGCAGCTCGCGGACGTGGGCGTCAACATCGTGATCTACCCGGTGTCGCTCCTGCGCCTCGCGATGGGCGCCGCCGAGCGCGGCCTCGACGCGATCCTCGAGGAGGGCACGCTCGCCGGCAAGGTGCAGGAGATGCAGACCCGCGCCCGCCTCTACGAGCTCCTCGACTACGCGGGCTACAGCGCGTTCGACGAGGACGTCTTCACCTTCACGCTGGAGGGGAACCGCGGCGGGGCGTGATGCCTAGTCGCGCTCGTCGAGGCCGCGGAGCGTCCCGTCGAGCGCGAGGCCGAGGGCGAGCACGGCCAGCAGCATCCCCATGCCGACCGACGCGAGGACGTTCCCCGCACGGATGACCGCGCGCACCCCGCCGGATCGGGCGGCGGGGGCGGCGGGCATCCGGCGAGGCTAGCCGCGAGTCGGACTCGGGCGGTCGGAGCGCGCACACGCGCCCCGGCCTCAGGGTCGCGGATCCACCGGCTCGGACCCCGTCGCGATCGCGATCGCCGCGACCACCTCGGTCACGGCCCGATCGGCCTCCGCCGCGACGGCCTCCCGGTCGCCCGACTCGGAGTCGTGCACGAACGCGGTCGCGCCCCGCCGGACGCCGCAGTAGTCGAGGATCCCGTGGCCGACCTGCGTCTCGAACGCGGTCAGGTAGCCGTGCCGCGCGAAGGACGCGCGGCTCGTGCCGGACACGGGGACGAGGTGCACGGTGAGGCGCTGGAGCCGCTTCTCGATGCGCCCCTCGTCGTCGATCCCGAAGGCCCAGCCGGCGATGAACGTGCGGTCGATCCAGCCCTTGAGCAGCGCCGGCATCGACCACCACCACACCGGGAAGACGAGCACGACGTGGTCCACGGCATCGAGCCGCGCCTGCTCCGCGAGGACGTCCGCGGGTGCGGGGGAGTCGCCCGCGTACGCGCCCCGGTCGGCCATGCCGAACACGGGGTCGAAGCCCTCCTGCGCGAGGTGGGCGACCTCCGCCCGGTCGGGTCCGAGCGCGGCGACGAGCCGGCGGGCGACGTGGTGGGTGAGGGAGTCGGGATCCGGGTGGGCCGTGACGATGAGCGCGGTCATGCGTCCATCCGACCACGCCCGACCGGACGCCGCGTCAGTCCAGCTCGCCCGCCAGCGCCTCGTCCTGCAGCAGGCGCCGGGCCGCGATCCCGATGATCGCGCTGTACGTCGGGTACGCGAACCGCACGTGCGCGAGGGTCGCGACGTCGACGCCCGCGGCCATCGCGGTGGTGACCGACTGGATCACCTCGACCGCGTTCTCGCCCACGGCATGCGCGCCGAGGATCAGCTCGCGGCGGCTCCATACTTCGCAGCTCGACGCGGCAAAAGACCTCAGTGGGAGGCCCTACGCCCACGGAACTCTTTCGACGGCAAGTCATTTGCCCTTCGAATAAATTGGACGACTGCCCGTACTCGTCCGGGCAAGGCTTGGGAGCCTTCCAGATTGGTCCACTGCTTGACCACTTCCTGGGCTAAGGCTGTCTTATTAATTTCACTTCTCCTTCCAGTTTGGGAGAGATCCAGGGGATTGGTATACCGATCGCCTGCCCATACCGGATGAGACCGAGGGTGTAGCGCAAGAATGGCGCTTTTCAGTATGTTTGGTGGTACGTAGCTTTCGATAGTGTAAGCGTCAGTTATCCACGCGTAATTATCGGAGTCCGAGTTCAAGCCAAAAGCCTCTTTGATCTTCTTTTTGGCCGGATTGATGTCCTGGGCTCTTGAGGATCGGTCCGAGTCAATAAGAATCATAAGATGACGATTTAAGCGAGGAAGCATGATGAACTCGCTAACCTCATTGTCTTCCACGGTGAGATGTTTTAAAAGGGCTCCACCATAAAACATGATGGAGAAATGCACACCTTCAGTCAAAGAGTCATCAATTATGCGGATCCAATGCCTCAGGTATATCCGGTCCGAGGGTCCTTCTACCCACAATATACAATTCGCCTGGACGATATCAGAAGCTCGATACCCGAGATCCCGAGCAATGTTTGCGATCTCACTCGGTCGGATGCTTGGATCGACTTTGGTGCCGTCCACTGTTAGGCGAACGTGGGAAATGGAGGCTAAGGCGGAATCGAGAAAATGGGCAGAGTGAGTAGCAATCAGATACTGGTTGCTAGTTTGTTCCTTCAAGTAACGTAGTAGTCGACGCTGCAGAACGGGATGAAGGTGCACCTCTGGCTCCTCGATGCAAACCAGGTGGTTTTCCAGGAGGGTTGCGGCGACGGCCAAAATAATGACCTCGTGGACGCCTGTGCCGAGAGCGTCGAGCTCCAAAACACGACCGCCACTCTGAACCAGGATCCGGTCTTGGTCCGAAGGCACTGTGATTCGCGCAGTAGTATCCTCCAGCACTTGCTTCACAAACTCGTTAATTTCCTCGAACTTTGCCTGCGCTGAGGCGTACTCACGCAGGGCTGGGTTCTCCAACGCGGCCAGTCGTTTCACTAGACCCGCACCGCTGAAGTCCGATTCGCCTTCGCTCGTTACGCGAATTTGGCGAAATGCGGCTATGGTACTGACGGGCGGGATTTTAGATGGTAGGTCAAGCGCTTCAATGAATTCAGCAAGTAATTTTTGGTCATGTTTTGAGCCTGATATCGAGCTGGTAGGGCGTACTGCGGTGCTCCAGTACGGAGGGCCGCCGTAATTACCGAGGTTCGGCTGTGTATTGTATTCTGCCAGTGCGCGCGCTAACTGTGCGGGCGACGGGACGAGTGTTCCAGACTGGATGCCATCCGGAAGGACAAAGTCAAACCACGGATCCTCTCCTGGCCCCTTAAAGGCATCGAGAGCAAGCATGTGGTCGATGGCTCGTTTGTGAGTTGCTGGCACTGCTGACGTGGGCTCACCAAAGGCGGCAAGAAGGGCCATTTCGTGAGGTATGGCAAAAGAGACGCTCAGGGTGAACTGTGTAGATACATTATCCCCTTGTGGTCTGTCAAAGCCTTGAGGTGCCGAGAACGGGTTGCGAGGAAGCATGTTGGATAAGAGTGAGCTTGCCACGCGTAATGCATTCGACTTGCCACTGTTATTCTGTCCGACAATCAAGTGAACCTTATCCATCGCGCCAATGCGCTGAACCTCCTTTCCCCAAAAGCTTCTGTATCCAGAAAACCCGAATCCTTTTAGCATCTGCGGCACGGTGCCCCCAAGGCGTATGTATTCTTCAATTAAGACTTACGAACCTAATGCGGCTGTAGCGTGTTCAGCCCCAGATGTCGTCAGCGACAAAAGGTGTGCGCGACTCACCAAGAGCCGATTCATAAGTGTGCTCCCTGGGCTGAAGGGCTTGGATACCCCAGTCAGGGGCTCATGGTGAGCGTCAGTCCAGCTCGCCCGCCAGCGCCTCGTCCTGCAGCAGCCGCCGGGCCGCGATCCCGATGATCGCGCTGTACGTCGGGTACGCGAACCGCACGTGCGCGAGGGTCGCGACGTCGACACCCGCGGCCATCGCGGTGGTGACCGACTGGATCACCTCGACCGCGTTCTCGCCCACGGCGTGCGCGCCGAGGATGAGCTCGCGGCGGCGGTCGGCGATGAGGAGGAGGAAGCCGGCCTCGCGGTCGTCGATCACGGCGCGGTCGACCTCGGCGAACGGGACGCGCGCGACCACGCACGCTCCGTCGCGCTCGCGCGCCTCCGCCTGGGTGAGGCCGACGCCCGCGTAGTCGGGGTCGGTGAAGCCGCCCGCCGGGAGGAGCTGCAGCGGGATCCGCCGGTTGACGCCCAGCACCGCGTTCTCGGCCGCCGCCTCGCCCTCGGACTGCGCCGCCTGGACGAGCATGTCCTTCCCGTTGGCGTCGCCCACCGCGAGGATGTGCGGCACGCGCGTGCGGAGGTACCGGTCGACCGGGATCGCCGAGCGCGCCACCTCGACGCCCGCGTGCTCGAGCCCGAGGTCGTCGACGTCGGCGGGCCAGCCGGTGGCCATGATCACGGCGTCGAAGCTGGAGGACTGCGGGCGGTCGCCTTCACGCCAGAGCAGGGTGATGGATCCGTCGCCCGTCTTCGTGAGGCCCGTCACCGTGTCGATGCCGGTGCGCACGCGCACGCCCTGCGCGGCGAACGCGTCGGCGACGGCCTCGGAGATCGCCTCGTCGGACGCAGTGAGCACGCGCGGCGCGACGTCGAGCAGCGTCACCTCGGAGCCGAACGAGCGGAAGACGGTCACGAGCTGCGCGCCCGTGTTGCCGGCGCCGATGACGGCGAGTCGGCGGGGGATCCCCGGCAGCGCGAGCACGTCCGCGGGCACGGTCGCGAGCTCCGCGCCGGGCACGGGCAGGCGGCGCGAGTGGCCGCCGACGCACACGATGATCGAGCCCGCGGTGATCCGCCGGCCGCTGTCGAGCTGGAGCGTGCGGTCGTCGACGAAGCGCGCGCGGCCCTCGTGGATCAGCGTCACGCCCGCCGCCTCGAACCGGGCGGCCTCGTCCTTGAGGGAGCGCACGCGGTCGACCTGCTCGTGCACGCGCGCGACGATCGACGGCCAGTGCGGCGTCGCCTCGCCCACGCCGATCCCGTTCTCGCCCGCGGAGCGCACCTCGCGCACGAGCCGCGCGGTCTTCGCGAGCACGCGCGTGGGCACGCATCCGGTGTTGACGCACGTGCCGCCGACGCGGCCGGCCTCCAGCACCACGACGGATGCGCCCAGCTCGGCGGCGCGGAGGGCCGCGGCGGTGCCCGCGGGTCCGGCGCCGATGACGGCGACGTCGTAGTGGGCCAGTGCGTCGGGTGCGTCCGGTGCGTCGGGCGAGGCGGCGGCGGGATCGGCGTGGTCGGTGCTCTCGGGCATGGCGTCCTCCGGGTCGGCGCGGCTGCGCGGTCGGCGCGTCGGGTGCGCCTGCTCGTGAGGCTACCGAGCGGATCCCGCTCCGACGCGGGTGCGGAGCCGCCCGTCACCGGCGTCCGCTCCTCCCCAGGAGGCTTCCGCGCGTCCATCCCGCGGCCGTCCCCGGTCCTCGCCCCCGCGCAGCCCGCCCCGATACAGTGACGAACGCACCCCGAGGCGACCCGATCCGCCCGACCGACGCGGGTGCGGCATGACGCGAAGGAGCACCATGACCGACATCCGCAAGGGCCTCGCCGGGGTCGTCGTCGACACGACCCGCATCAGCAAGGTCGAGCCGGCCACCAACTCCCTCCTCTACCGCGGGTACCCGGTGCAGGAGCTCGCCGCGCACTGCTCCTTCGAGCAGGTCGCGTACCTCCTCTGGCACGGCGAGCTGCCCACCGACGAGGAGATCGCGCACTTCGAGAACCAGGAGCGCGCCGAGCGGCGGCCGTCCGACGCGGTGCTGCGGATCGTCGACGCGCTGCCCGTCGACGCCCACCCGATGGACGTCCTCCGCACCGCGGTGAGCGCGATCGGCGCCGCGGATCCCGCGCCCGACGACCACTCGGCCGACGCCGACCTCGAGCGGTCCGTGCGGCTGCTCGCGCAGATCCCCGTGCTCATCGCGTACGACCAGCGCCGCCGCCTGGGCCTCGCCCCGGTCGAGCCGCGCGACGACCTCGGCCTCGCTGAGAACCTGCTCCTCATGGTCCACGGCGAGCGCCCCACCGAGGCCGACGCGAAGGCCATGGAGGTGTCGCTGATCCTCTACGCCGAGCACTCCTTCAACGCCTCCACGTTCACGGCCCGCGTCATCACCTCGACCCTCGCCGATCTGCACTCGGCGGTCACGGGCGCGATCGGCGCGCTCAAGGGCCCGCTGCACGGCGGCGCCAACGAGGCCGTGCTCGAGACGCTCGACGAGATCGGCGACGCGTCACGGGTCGAGGCCTGGCTGGATGAGGCGCTCGCCGCGAAGCGCAAGGTCATGGGCTTCGGCCACCGCGTCTACCGTGCGGGCGACTCGCGCGTGCCCACCATGAAGGCCGCGCTCGACGACCTCGTCGCGGTGCGCGTCGAGGCGGGCGGCGAGGCGGCGGAGTCCGCCCGCCGCGCGATGGATCTGTACGACGCGCTCGAGCGCGGCATGGCCGAGCGCACGGGGATCCTGCCGAACCTCGACTACCCGTCGGGCCCCGCCTACGCGCTCCTCGGCTTCGAGACCCGCGCCTTCACGCCGCTGTTCGTCGCCGCGCGCGTGGTCGGCTGGACCGCGCACGTCGTGGAGCAGCGGGCGTCCAACTCGCTGATCCGGCCGCTCTCCGAGTACGACGGACCGGCGGAGCGCCACCTGTCGTGACCGCGACGCGGGCTCGGTACTTAGTTCACGGATGGTCGCGGACCCAAGCAACTCGAGCGGGTCAAGCTCGCACGGCGTCCTCGTCCCACGGCAGGCGCGGTGGGTAGTAATCGAGTGTTAGGAACAAAAAGCACGGCCTATGGTGCCCCCCATTCTAGGACGTGTCCGGCGCCCGCGTCCGTCGTAGGATTGTTACTACGAGGAGACCGCCAAATCTAGCCTCGTCTTCGCAATCAATCGAGGACCCATGAAGCTCACCAATATCCGAATTCAGAACTTTCGAGCTCACGCGGATACGACAATTCCATTGTCGCAACTCGGTTGCCTGATCGGCGAAAATAACGCGGGCAAGTCCTCGGTGCTTCATGCCTTACAGTTCGTACTCGAAGAGAAAAAGCTGACTGCGACTGACTTTCGAGATCAGAGCGTGCAGGCATGCGTCGTGCTTCGAATCGAAGACATTGATGCAGACGACTTGTCCCGAGTCGGTGAGGCTCACCGTGAGCGCGTCGCGAGTATGATCCGCAACGGATCACTAACTCTCGTGCGCACCCAGGCCGCTGCTGCCACCGCGGAGTCCCGGTACATGGACTATTCGCCGACATCAGATAGTTGGGACGATGCCCGCCTCGAGGCGGCAATTACTGGTAAAAAAGGCGTTAATTTGCGGGCTGCCGCTGTCGAATGTGAGCCACTTTTCGCTGACGTGCTAGATGCCGCCCCGAAGATCGGGGACGTACGCGATTACTGGAGGCAATTCAAGCAGCAGCTCCCCGAAGAAGAGTTGACGGAAGTCCCTACAAAGTTTGCTACTGGAATTAGCGCGGGCTTGAAGCCGCTCCTGCCAAGTGTTATATATATCGAGGCGGTTAAAGATGCGACGGCTGAAGCCAAGCCGACTGGATCGGCCACATTTAGTAAACTCCTTGAATTACTCTTCACGGAAGTCGAAGACCAGCTCGGTAGCATCGAAAAGCAATTTGCTGGTATTCACTCGAAGCTGAGTCGTGTACTTGAAGCAGATGGCAAAGCGAGCGACCAAAGGTTGCCTGCCGTAAAGCTTATCGAGGCGACGATCGAGCGCTTCGTTCAGAATAGCTTCCCAGACGTGAAGTTGCAGATGAACGTTCCCGCTCCCACGCTGACGACAATTTTAAGCGGAGCGGAGCTGGCGATCGACGATGGGCACCTCGGAATGCTCGCGAGCAAAGGCGATGGTCTTAAGCGAACTGTTCTGTTCGCCATTTTGCGGGCGTATACGGAGCTCCGCGGACGTGGCCTTGGCGAGGAGCCGGCCCCTGCCTCAAAAAGGCATGCGTATGTTCTCCTCTTCGAGGAGCCGGAGCTATACCTTCATCCACGTGCTCAGAGGCAGCTGATGGCGGCGCTCGAAGTATTCTCCCGTGATCACCAGGTTTTGGTCACCACCCATTCCCCCGGTTTCTTCACGCCGACAACAAGTGGCTTTGCAAAGTTGCAAAAGACGAGGGACGGTGTCATTCCTTACCCTGTCGATATTGCTTTGCAGGCGAGGGACGCGTACCAGCTCATTCATCACGAAAACAACGAGGCTGCGTTTTTCGCTAGAACCGTGGTGCTCGTCGAGGGCGATAGTGACACGATTACATTCCCTCACCTAGCCAAGATGATCTCGACAGATTGGGATCAAAATGATCGAAATGTCATGTTTGTAAAAACGGGCGGTAAGGGTAGTATCTCGCGATACCGAGACTTCTTTAAAAATTTTAATGTTGCAGTCCACGTCATCACTGACCTCGACTCTCTCGCCGAGGGATTTAAGCACCTTGCGGTTGACCAAGGACTAAAGCGACAGCACTCTGTTTTGATGGCGGCTGTAAATGAGTACCTTCCCGAGGAAAGTTCTCCGAATAGTGAAAAAGTGGGGAAAATAGTCGCACGGCGTAACTCCGGCGCACTTTGGCGGGCAGCTCAGGGGCACCTGTCGGCATGGCGGGAAGCTCGTGACGAGGTGGAGGCCCAAGCTGTTGAGCAGGTTTTGGAAGAGCTCTTCGATCTTGGCCAGGGTCATTCCAAAGAAAGCATCCTTGCCTCGCCTCCTACTACGTCAATCGAAGAGCAGCGGGATGCGGTGATTGTTGGACTGGCCCGTGAGCGCGTCTACGTCCTGAGGCGGGGTGACCTAGAGGTATATTGCGGCGGATCCGCAAGTTCGGAGAAGGTGGAAGCTTCAATTGCTTTCTGCAAAGAAATCACTACAATCGAACAATATTCTGGACGACTCGGTGGGGAGGCGGAGCCAATGCTTGAGGAGCTCCGAGACATATTTGCTCAAGTATTTGCCGGTACCGATGATCTTGCTTTAACGTGACCCTGGCGTTTCAGGAAAATTGTGTCCGCGCCCTTGTGATAGGAGGTCATTCGCAGAGCTCTGATGGCTGAGGCCGTGTTTGCGTCGCGGGTTGGCATGCGAGGTATCGCTCACGCGTCTGCAGTCACGTTCGCGCTTGCATGGTTGCGCCCTGGCGTGCCTGATTACATTGGCGGCCTCCCCGCCCTTAGCTTGCTGAAGTGCGCGACCGTCACAAATGGCCGTTTGGCGGCGCGACACGTGCCTTGCATGCCTCCCGTCTTTGACGCACATGACCACAAGTGCGTGTTATTATTCAATTTGCGTACTCGAACATGAAGTAACTAATCGCTTGTAATTCGGCTTGGGTCTACGGTTGGCCGGCCGGCGGGCCAGCCGTGCGAAGAAGAGCCCAGGAAACGGTGGTGGCGCGGCTCTCGTCGCGGTTGGGCGCGAGTTTAGATCCTCGGCGGCTCGGTGACGAAGCCAGCGTCGATCGCGGCGTCCCGCCCGGAGCCGCCGCCCGAGCCCCGGTCACACGACAGGGAGCGCTCCCGCCGATCGTTAGGATGGAGCCCATGTCCCGCGGCGAGCCCTTCTACATCACCACGCCGATCTTCTACGTGAACGACGTCCCGCACATCGGGCACGCGTACACCGAGGTCGCCGCCGACGTGCTCGCCCGCTGGCACCGCCAGCGCGGCGACGACACCTGGTTCCTCACGGGCACCGACGAGCACGGGCAGAAGATCCTCCGCACCGCCACGGCGCACGACACCACCCCGCAGGCCTGGGCCGACCGCCTCGTCACCGAGAGCTGGCAGCCGCTGCTCGAGGCCGTCGACATCTCCAACGACGACTTCATCCGCACCACGGACGCCCGCCACGAGGAGAGCGTCAAGATCTTCCTGCAGCGCCTCCACGACGCCGGGTTCATCTACACGGGCGAGTACAAGGGCTACTACTGCGTCGGCTGCGAGGAGTACAAGCAGCCCTCCGACCTCCTCGAGGGCACGGGTCCGTTCGAGGGCCAGCTCGTCTGCGCCATCCATTCGAAGCCCGTCGAGCTGCTCGAGGAGAAGAACTACTTCTTCCGCATGAGCGACTTCGGCGAGCGGCTGCTCGCGTTCTACGAGGAGCGCCCCGACTTCATCCAGCCCGAGAGCGCGCGCAACGAGATCCTCTCGTTCGTCCGCCGGGGCCTCGAGGACCTGTCGATCTCGCGCTCCAGCTTCGACTGGGGCATCCCGATCCCGTGGGACGAGAGCCACGTGGTCTACGTGTGGTTCGAGGCGCTGATGAACTACGTCACGGCCATCGGCTACGGCGTCGACGACGAGCGGTTCCGCCGCCGTTGGCCCGCGACGCACCTCGTGGGCAAGGACATCCTCCGCTTCCACGCGGTCATCTGGCCGGCCATGCTCATGGCGCTCGGCGAGGAGCCGCCCCGCCGTGTCTTCGGCCACGGCTGGCTGCTCGTCGGCGGCGAGAAGATGTCGAAGTCGAAGCTCACGGGCATCGTGCCGCAGACCATCACCGACACCTTCGGCATCGACGCGTTCCGCTACCACTTCATGCGCTCCATCGCCTTCGGCCAGGACGGCTCGTTCAGCTGGGAGGACCTCAGCGCGCGCTACCAGGCCGAGCTCGCGAACGGCTTCGGCAACCTGTCCTCCCGCGTGATCGCCATGGTCGGCCGCTACTTCGACGGCCGCATCCCCGCGGCGGACGAGCTCACCGAGGCCGACGAGCGCGTGCTCGCCGTCGCGCGCTCCGCCGCGGCCACCGCCGACCAGGCCATCGACCGGCTCGCGATCCACGAGGCGCTCGCCGCCGTGTGGACCCTGGTCGACGAGCTCAACGGCTACATCACGAGCCAGGAGCCGTGGGCCCTCGCGAAGAAGGACGAGGATCGCGCGCGCCTCGAGACCGTGCTGCACACCGCGGTCCGCGGCCTCGGCACGCTCGCCGTGCTCCTCGCGCCCGTGCTGCCCGGCGCCACCGCGAAGCTCTGGACCGCGCTCGGCGGCACCGGCACGGTCGGCCAGCAGCGCATCGACCTCGCCGACGAGTGGACCGGAACCGGCACCGTCACCCCGCTCGAGGCGCCGCTGTTCCCGCGCATCGAGCAGGAGCCTGCGACGCCCGTCGTCTGACGCCCGCCGACGGGCATCCGGGTGCCGCGCCCCGCCGGGCGCGGCACCCGCCCCTCGGTAGAGTGAGCGCGATGTCCGACTCCAACTACGTGCGCCAGCGCGACACCTCCGCGGCCCACGGCCAGACGCGCGACCTCACGTACCCGCCGCTGCCCGAGGCGCTCACGGTGCCCGTCTACGACAACCACACGCACCTCGAGATCGCGGACGGCGAGTCGCCCATCGACTTCACCGAGCACCTCGACCGGGCGAGCTCCGTCGGCGTCCGCGGCGTGATCCAGGTGGGCGGCGACCTCGAGACCTCCCGCTGGTCCGCGGAGACCGCGGCGCACGAGCCCCGCATGCTCGCTGCCGTCGCGATCCACCCGAACGAGGCCCCGGCCTACGAGGAGGCGGGCACGCTCGACGACGCGCTGGCCGAGATCCACGAGCTCGCCGGACGCCCGCGCGTGCGCGCCGTCGGCGAGACCGGCCTCGACTTCTTCCGCACCGGCGAGGAGGGCCGCGCGGCCCAGCAGCGCTCGTTCGAGGAGCACATCCGCATCGCCAAGGAGCGCGGCATCGCCCTCCAGATCCACGACCGCGACGCGCACGACGAGGTCGTCGCCACGCTGCTGCGCGTCGGCGCCCCCGAGCGCACCGTCTTCCACTGCTTCTCCGGCGACGAGGACCTCGCCCGGATCTGCGCCGAGAACGGCTGGTACATGTCGTTCTCCGGCACGGTCACCTTCAAGAACGCGGGGGACCTGCGGGAGGCGCTCGCCTTCGCGCCGCGCTCGCTGCTGCTGGTGGAGACGGATGCGCCGTTCCTCACGCCCGTGCCGTTCCGCGGCCGGCCTAACGCGCCGTACCTGATCCCGCACACGCTGCGCGCGATGGCCGCGCACCTCGGCACCGACGTGTCGATGCTCGCCGCGCAGATCTCCTCCAACACCGAGCTCGTCTACGGGCGCTGGGACGACGAGCCCGTGACGTCGCCGTCGAAGGACCCCGCCGAGATCGACCCGGCGGACCGCGCGTGAGCGACGAGACGGCACCCGCCGCGCCCGCTCCCGCCGCCGCGCCGACGCTCCTCGGCCCCGCCGAGATCCGCGACCTCGCCGAGCTGCTCGGCGTCGCGCCCACCAAGAAGCTCGGCCAGAACTTCGTCATCGACGCCAACACGGTGCGCCGCATCGTGCGGGTCGCGCGCGTCGAGGCCGGCACGCACGTGGTCGAGGTGGGGCCGGGCCTCGGATCCCTCACCCTCGGCCTCCTCGAGACCGGCGCGAGCGTCGTCGCCGTGGAGATCGACGGCCGGCTCGCCGAGCAGCTGCCGATCACGGTGGCGCTCTACCAGCCGGACGCCGAGCTCACGGTCGTGCACGAGGACGCGCTGCGCGTCGCCGAGCTGCCCGGGGATCCCACCGCGCTCGTCGCCAACCTCCCGTACAACGTCTCCGTGCCCGTGCTGCTGCACCTGCTCGAGCACTTCCCCGCGATCCGCACGGGCGTCGTCATGGTGCAGGCCGAGGTCGGGCATCGCATCGCCGCGGCGCCCGGATCCAAGGTGTACGGATCCCCGAGCGTCAAGGCCGCCTGGTACGGCGCGTGGCGTACGGCAGGCCAGGTCAGCCGCCAGGTGTTCTGGCCTGTCCCGAACGTCGACTCCGTGCTCGTCGCGTTCGAGCGGCACGCGGAGCCGTTCGCCTCGGAGTCGCTCCGCGTCCGCACGTTCAAGATCGTCGACGCGGCGTTCCAGCAGCGCCGCAAGATGCTCCGCCAGGCGCTCGCCGAGCTGCTCGGCGGGAGCGAGGCGGCGTCCGCCCTCCTCGAGGCCGGAGGGGTCGCCCCCACTTCGCGGGGCGAGGAGCTGAGCGTCCACGACTACCTCCGCGTGGCCCGTGCCTGGGCGGATCGCGACGCGGACGGAGTGCCTCCCAGCCTCCGCTAGGTTGGATCACATGACCTCCGCGGCCACCACCTCAGATGTGGTGCACGCGCGGGCCCCCGGCAAGATCAACGTCTCGCTCACGGTCGGCGCACTCCAGGAGGACGGCTACCACGACGTCGCCACCGCCTACCAGGCCGTCGGCCTCTACGAGGACGTGTGGGCCACGAAGGCCGACGGGTTCTCGGTCGAGTTCGGCGGATCCATCGACACGTCGCACCTCACCACCGGCGCCGACAACCTCGCCGTGCGCGCGGCCCGGCTCCTCGCCCGGAGCACCGGCTACCGCGGCGGCGTGCACCTGCGCATCGAGAAGAACGTCCCCATCGCGGGCGGCATGGGCGGCGGATCCGCGGACGCCGCGGCCACCCTCCTCGCCTGCGACACCCTGTGGGGCACCGAGCGCACGCGCGACCAGCTGCTCGCGCTCGGCGCGGAGCTCGGCGCCGACGTGCCGTTCGCGCTCGCCGGCGGCACCGCCATCGGCACCGGTCGCGGCGACCGCCTCAGCCCCGCGCTCGCCAAGGGCACCTTCCAGTGGGTGCTCGCCATCGCCGAGTTCGGCGTCTCCACGCCCGACGTCTACGGCGAGCTCGACAAGCACCGCGAGCGTCACGCGCAGGACATCTTCCCGGCGCAGCAGATCCCGCAGGTCGACTCGGGCGTGCTGCAGGCGCTGCGGGCGGGGGATCCGCACATGCTCGCCGAGGTCCTCCACAACGACCTCCAGGCGCCCGCCCTCCACCTCGCGCCCGGCCTCGGCGAGGTGCTGCAGCTCGGCGAGGAGAACGGCGCGCTCGCGGGCATCGTCTCGGGATCCGGCCCCACGGTCGCGTTCCTCGCGGCGGACCTCGACAGCGCGCTCGAGCTGCAGATCGCGCTGAGCGCGGCCCGCCTCACGGTCATCCGGGCGACCGGGCCCGTGCACGGCGCCCGCATCATCACGGGCTGACGCGGCCCGCTCCGCACCATGCGCACGATGCTGCCCCGCGCCATCCGGCCGTCCCGCCCCGAGTGGGCGCTCATCGGCATCACGGCGATCTGGGGCGGCACGTTCCTCGCGGTGCACGTCGCGATGGAGCACAGCGGGCCGCTCTTCTTCGTGGGTCTCCGCTTCCTCGCCGCGGGCCTGATCAGCGTGATCCTCTTCCGCCGGGCCCTCCGCGGGATGCGCCGGATCGACCTCGCGGCCGGGGCGGCGATCGGCCTCATGATCTTCCTCGGCTACGGCCTCCAGACGTACGGGCTGCAGACGATCCCGAGCAGCACGTCCGCCTTCATCACCGCGCTGTACGTGCCGCTGGTGCCGCTGCTGCAGTGGGCGGCATTCCGGAAGCGGCCGAGCGCGCTGGCCCTCGCGGGCGTGGCGCTCGCGTTCGTCGGACTGCTGCTCGTCGCCGGTCCCCAGGAGGGGGTCGCGCTCGGCGCGGGGGAGCTGGCGACGCTGGTCAGCACGCTGCCGATCGCCGCCGAGATCATCCTCATCGGGCTGTTCGCCGGTCGCGTCGACGTCGGCCGGGTGACCGTCGTGCAGCTCCTCGTCGCCGGCGCGCTCTCGCTCGCGTACATGCCGCTGGCCGGGGAGGCGATCCCCGCGTTCTCCTGGGTGTGGCTCGTGGCGGCGGTGGCGCTCGGGGCGAGCAGCTGCCTCATCCAGCTCACGATGAACTGGGCGCAGCGCTCCGTCTCGCCGACGCGCGCCACGATCATCTACGCGGGCGAGCCGGTCTGGGCGGGCCTCATCGGGCGCGTGGCGGGGGAGCGGCTGCCTGCGCTCGCGATCCTCGGCGCGGCGCTCATCGTCGCGGGGACGCTCGTGAGCGAGCTGAGGCCGCGGGCGGCGCGGGAGCCCGTCTAGCGCACGGCCCCCGTCTCGCGGAGGTGGCGGATCAGGTCCTCCGGCCCGGCCCGGCTCAGTCGCGCACCCGCTGCGCGTGGGCGCGGGCCTTCATCCGGTTGCCGCAGGTCGCCATGGAGCACCACTTCGCGGTGCCCGGGCGGCTGTGGTCCACGAGGAACAGCTCGCACTCGGCGTTGGCGCACGGGCGGAGGCGGCCGGGGAGCCGCGCCGAGACGGTCGACCAGGCGAGCACGGCGTCCACCGGGAGGCGGTCGTCGCGGGGGGCGCGGAGCTCCCAGGTGATGCCGGCGGCGGTGACGCGCGGCGTGCGGACGGCGCCGTCGACCACGGCCGCGAGCTCCTCGAGGGCGGCGGGCGCTGCGGCATCGCCGCGGATCACGGCGTGCAGTGCGTCTCGGGTGCGCCGGAGACGCTCGAGCTCGGCCGTGGTGCCGGTGCCGCCCCACGTGCGGGCGAGCTCGCGGCCGGATGCGCCGGCGAGGCGGTCCTCACGCTGCCAGTCGACCACGGGCGCGCTGTTCAGCAGTCCCAGCAGCAGCTCCTCGTCCGGGTCCATGGGTCCTCGCCTCCTGCGCGCTCGGGCGGCGCGATGGATCCATGCTACCGTCTCGCTAACCACCAAAACAACTCAAAGGGGTTAGCAATGGTCACCGTCCATCACCGCACCGTCTCGGTCTCCGTCGACGGGCTCGACGACCTCGACGTCTTCTGGCGCGAGGCCGGGCCCGCCGACGCGCCCGTGCTCCTGCTGCTCCACGGGTACCCGTCGAGCTCGCACATGTTCCGGCACCTGATCCCGGCGCTCGCGGGCCGCTTCCGCGTCATCGCACCGGACCTCCTCGGGTTCGGCCGGTCGTCCGCGCCGTCCGTCGAGGAGTTCGACTACACCTTCGCCGCGCTCGCCGAGGTGACCGCACGCTTCCTCGCCGCGATCGGGGTCGAGCGCTACGCGATCTACGTGCAGGACTACGGCGCCCCCGTCGGCTGGCGGCTGGCGCTCGCCGACCCGTCCGCGGTCACGGGCGTCATCACGCAGAACGGCAACGCCTACGAGGAGGGCTTCGTGCCGTCGTTCTGGGATCCGATCTGGGCCGACGCCGCCGAGCGCACCGACGCCACGCGCGATGCCCTCCGCCCGGCCCTCGGTCGCGAGGCCGTGGAGTGGCAGTACACGCACGGCGTGCCGGACCCGTCGGTCGTGGATCCCGACGCCTGGGAGCACGACCTCACGCTCCTCGCCCGCGCCGGCCAGGACGACGTGCAGCTCGCGCTCTTCCGCGACTACGCCACCAACCGGGAGCTCTACCCGGCGGTGCACGCCTGGCTCCGCGAGTCCCGCGTGCCGGTGCTCGCGATCTGGGGACGGGACGACGAGATATTCGCCGCCGCCGGTGCGGAGGCCTTCGCGCGGGACGCGCCGCACGCGCGCATCGAGCTGGTCGACGGCGGGCACTTCCTCCTCGAGTCGCACCTCGACCGCGTCGTCGCGGCGATCGGGGAGTGGCACCCCGTCGAGTGAGGTGCCGCGGGATCAGCCCGCCGCGACCCGCTCGTAGCGCTCGACGTTCGCGTTCATCACGTGCCAGTCGTCGGTCTTGGCAAAGCCGCGCGGGGTGAGGGCCTCGGCCACGTCGTCCCGGATGTCCTGCTTGTCGCTCGTGACGAGCCACACGACGTCGGCGCCGTCGACCTCGTCGACCCGGTCGGCGAGCGGGTAGGTCTCCTCCCAGAGGCCGTCGGTGTCGCCGGGCGGGGTTCGCAGCAGGATGTCGTCCATACCGCGGAACGCGTCCGGGTACGAGTACGCGACGATGCGCGAGGTCGCCTTCGGGTGGCGGCGCACGGGTCCGAAGATCACGGCCTCGGTCGTGCCGGGGGCCTCCTGCGCGCGCTCCTCCGACACGATCCGCGCGATGGCGGCCCAGTCGGAGTCGGCCTTCACGGTGGTGGTGCGGTCGTGCACGAGCTGCATCACCGACAGCGCGACGAGCACGGCCGTGACGGCGGCGACGAGCGGCTTCCAGCGGAGCGCGAGGATCCCGACCGCCATGAGCATCGCGAACGCGGGCGCCGTGTACGCCATGTAGCGCGGCGAGTACAGAGGCGACATGAGGGTGGATGCGCCGATGAGCAGCAGGGTCGGCACGACGAACCAGACGACCGCGAGCTGCAGGATCGTCGGCGACCACCCGGCGTGCAGGTACGCCGACTCGAACTCGGCGAGGGCCCCCTCCGGCTCGAGGCGCGAGGCGCGGCGGGCGCGCACCAGGCGGATCCCGCGGCGCACCAGCAGCGCGAGGCCCACGAGCGCGAGCGCCC
This sequence comes from Clavibacter michiganensis, assembly GCF_021216655.1. NCBI lineage: Bacteria > Bacillati > Actinomycetota > Actinomycetes > Micrococcales > Microbacteriaceae > Clavibacter > Clavibacter michiganensis. Next base: position 1,651,199 of record NZ_CP080437.1, on the reverse strand, counting down.
AGGCGAGGAGCGCGAAGACGTCGTTCTGGTAGAAGAGCTGGGTCGAGACGACCTGCGTGATCGTGTTCGGGCCGATGGGCTTGATCCAGCCGACCTGGCCCGACTGCTCCGTCACCACGCGCACGAGCGGCAGCGAGAGCAGTCCTGCCGCGATGGAGGCGAGCGCCCAGCCGAGCAGCGACACGACCATCGGCCGGCGACTGCGGCGGCCGACGCGCGCGGAGGCGATGGCCCAGAGGATCACGACGCCGTGCGCGCCGACCAGCAGCGCGAGGTACACGAAGGTGGAGGCGCCGAGCCAGGCGAGCAGCCCGTAGAGCGCCCACCACCTCGCCTGCACCTGCCAGCGGGATCCGGCGCGGCGGGCGGCGAGCACGAACGCGACGGTGAGCGCGACCGCGATGAGGGTGCCGAGCGCGAACGAGCGGCCTTCCGTGCCCATCCAGGCCGAGCGGGGGATGACGACGAAGACCAGCCCCGCGACGATGCCGGTGGCGCGCGTGGAGATCGTGCGGGTGAGGAGCACCACGCCGGCGGCGGCCAGGCCGATGAACACCGCGCTCGGGAAGCGCAGCGACGTGGGCGAGTAGCCGACGAGCTCGAACCACACCTTCATGCCCGCGTAGTAGAGGCCGTGCACGGCGTCGACCGTGCTGAGCTCGCGAAGGAGGTCGTCCCAGCCGCGCGTGGCCGAGATCACGGTGGCCGCCTCGTCGTACCAGACGGAGGGGGCGCCGGCGAGGGGGAGCGCGAGCAGGAAGCCGAGGAGGCCGATGAGCCAGGCGTCGCCCCAGCGGCGGTGGTGGAAGCGGCCGAGGGGGCCGGACGGGCGCCCGCCGCGGGGACCGTCGGCGGGCCGTCGTACGCTGGGTCCGGTCGACGCGCGTCCGCGTCCGCCGTCCGTACGGAGGTCTGTCATGGGGTCGTCTCTGCCGCTCGTCGATCTGGACGGCACGCACCCCGGGGGGCGGGGCCTCGGTGGTCATGGCTCCGGGCAGGATGCGCACGAACGGCGCGAACGCCACTCCCGGCACCTCGCCCTTCCCGGCATCGGGATGGGGGGTCAGTCCCGCATCGACCAGGCGCGCGTGCTCGTGATCGGCGCGGGCGGCCTCGGTTCCCCCGTGCTGCAGTACCTGGCCGCGGCGGGGATCGGGACCTTGGGAATCGTAGACGACGATGCTGTGGACCTCTCCAACCTCCAGCGCCAGACCATCCACGGCACGCCCGACGTCGGCCGGCCGAAGACCTCGTCAGCGGCGGATTCCGTGCACCGCACCGACCCCGGCATCGAGGTCGTGGAGCACGCGGAGCGGCTCACGGCCGACAACGCCATCCGGATCCTCAGCGGATACGACGTGGTCGTCGACGCCACCGACAACTTCGCCACGCGCTACCTCATCAGCGACGCGGCGGCCCTGGTCGGCGTGCCGTGCGTGTGGGGATCCGTGTACCGATGGGACGCGCAGGTCACCGTCTTCTGGGACGCGGCCCCCGACGGCCGCGGCATCGACTACCGCGACGTGTTCCCCGAGCCGCCTGCCGACGGCGCCGTCCTCTCCTGCGAGGAGGCGGGCGTGTTCGGCGCGGTCTGCGGCACGGTCGGTGCGCTCATGGCGACCGAGGTCATCAAGCTCGTCACGGGCGCGGGGACGCCGCTCGTCGGCCGGGTCGTCGTGCTGGACGCGCTCGCCGGCACCAGCCGCACCATCGGCGTCAAGCGCGCGAAGGGCCGCCAGCGTGTCACGGCGCTCGCCGACTACGACCTGTTCTGCGGCGTGGGCGCGGCCTCCGACGGCACCGAGCTCGACGCGGAGGAGGTGGAGCGGATCCTCGCCTCCGACGAGGAGGTGGTGCTCCTCGACGTGCGCGAGCCCGACGAGCGCCTCGTCGACTCCATCCCCGGCCACGTCGCGGTGCCGGTGCGCATCGTCACGGTGGATCCGGGCGCGGTGCCCGGCGCGATCACCGACCGCGTGATCGTCTACTGCGCATCGGGCGTGCGCTCGCGGGCTGCCGCGGCGGCCCTGCGCGAGGCGGGGCGCGACGCGGTGAGCCTGCGTGGCGGGATCCAGGCGTGGCGCAGCGTGGCGGGGCGGGCGTGACGGACTCCGCTGACGCCGGGCCGCTCCTCGGCCTCGACGACGACGCGTTCCTCGAGTTCGCCGCCGACGCGCTCGCGTCCGTGACCGGTGCGCGGGGAGTCGCGCTCGGCGGATCCCGCGCCCAGGGAGCGAACCGGCCCGACAGCGACTGGGACGTGGCCGTCTACTACCGCGGCTCCTTCGACCCCGACGGCCTGCGCGCGCTCGGCTGGCCCGGCACCCTCAGCGCGCGCGGCGGCTGGGGCCCGGTCTTCGACGGCGGCGGCGCGCTGCACGTCGACGGCCGGACGGTCGACGTCCACTACCGCGACCTCGACGCGATCGAGGCCGTGCACGAGGAGGCGCTCGCCGGCCGCTTCACCATCGAGACGCTGCTCTACCACCAGGCGGGCCTGCCGAGCACGATCCTGCTGGCCGAGGTCGGCGTGAACCGTGCCCTCCGCGGCGAGGTCCCGGCGTTCGAGTACCCGCCGGCGCTGCGCGCATCCGCGCCCGGGATCTGGTGGCAGCGGGCCGAGCTGACGCTGCACTACGCCCGCGAGGGCCACGCCCGCCACGGCCGGGTCGCGCAGTGCGCCGGGCTCCTGTCCGAGGCGGCATGCTCCGCGGCGCACGCGATCCTCGCCCACCGCGGCGAGTGGATCACGAACGAGAAGCAGCTGCTGACGCGCGCGGGGCTCCGTGGAGTGGACGCGGTCGTGGGGCGCATGGGTGCCGAGCCCGTGGAGCTGCTCCGTGCGGTCGACGCGGTCGAGGTCCTTCTCGTCGACGCGGTGCGGCGGGACGGGATCGCGGGCGGGGGTTGAGCGGGGCGACGCGTCCGTCTCCCGCCTCCCGCGACGACGTCGCCGGTCCTCTATATCCTCCGGTGAGGAAATGACTTCGACGGGGATCGGTGGCGTGCGATGGACGAGCAGCGCGGGTTGGGCAAGGCCAGGGACGGCATCGCGAAGGCGATGGACGAGGCCGCCCGGAGGGCGCGCGCCGCGTCCACGCAGGTGGGCGAGCGGGTGGGGGACCTTCGGGACACGACGAAGGAGACCGTCGAGAAGCTCGCGGCCAGGAAGCCGGATCCCTACGAGGACGCCGTCGCCGCGTACAACGTCGCGTACACGGGGATGAACGACGCGGGACTCGCGCTCCTGCGCCAGCGCGAGCGGTCGACCGACCTGATCGAGCACGTGGAGGCGCTGGTCAACAGCATCGCCAACACCCCGAAGTCCTTCGACGCGGCCATCGGCCGGATCGACGTCGACAAGGCGGAGTTCCTGGACGTCGAGGAGTTCGCCCGGCGGGACCTCGAGGCCGCCCGGCGGTCCGCGGCCGGAGGCGGTGCCGGGTTCGCGGCCGGGGCCGCGGTCGCGAGCGTGGCGCCGAGCGCGGCCATGTGGGTCGCGACCACCTTCGGCGCCGCGTCGACCGGCACCGCGATCTCCGCCCTGTCCGGCGCCGCGGCCACGAACGCGGCCCTCGCCTGGCTCGGCGGCGGCGCCCTGGCAGCCGGCGGCGGCGGGACGGCCATGGGCGGGGCCATCCTCGCGCTGTCCGGCCCGATCGGCTGGAGCGTCGCGGGAGCGGCGATCCTCGCGTCGGTCGCCCTGTTCGCGTGGAAGAAGGGCGAGACCCGCGAGGAGAAGCAGGAGGCGCTCGGCGCGGTCACGCGCAACACCGCGCGCGTGGAGGAGCTGGCCACCAGGGTCGACGCCCTCCTCCGACGCACCGACGAGCTCCGGACCTTGCTCACGACGAGCTACCGCGAGGCCATGCGCTCCTTCGGCGCCGACTTCTCGGCCCTCCCGGCGAGCGACCGGTCGCGCCTGGCCGCCCTGGTCAACAGCACGCAGGCCTGCGCGGCCCTGCTGAGCGAGCGCGTCGAGGGGGACGCCGACCGTGGTTGACGTGCCGGACCTCGCCGAGCGCAACCAGGAGCAGGCGGTCGCGGCATGGGTGAACCACCTCAACCAGGTGCGCCTCGACGGGCTGCTCGACGCGCTCCGGCGGCAGGACGGGAACCTCCGCGACGCGCTGGCGCGCGTCGACGCGGCGATCCGCACCATCGACCTCGAGGTGGTCGGGCGGAACAGGGGCGGGACGAAGGGGATGCACGGCTTCATCGCCGAGGCGGCCGAGAGCGGCATCGGGGACGCCCGGAGCCAGATCCTGGGCCAGGGGCGGGTCTACGAGTGGGTGAACGACAACGGGCCGGTCGACCTGCTGCGCGGCGGCGTCGAGATCCAGCAGAAGTTCGTCGCGGCGGGCGGTCGCTTCGGGCTCGGCGCCATCGCCGAGCACCTCGAGAGGTACCCCGACTTCGTGAGCGGCGGCGGCAGGTACCAGATCCCGAGCGACCACTTCGAGGTGATCCAGGCGCTGCACGGCATGAGCCGGGAGGAGGCGGGCCGCCTGCTGACGCGCGGCGGTGAGGGGCCGTCCTTCCGCGACTGGAAGGCCGTCCAGACCTTCTTCGCGACCCGCGACCTGGGGATCGAGTCGCTCGAGGCCTCGCACCTCCGCTACGACGAGGTGCAGCGGGGCGTGTACGACGCGACGCTGGAGGGGGAGAAGGACTCGCTGCGCGCGACCGACCAGGGGCGCAGGGACGATGCCCACCGCGCGAGCAGGCCGACGGCCCGCGAGGGCGCGAAGGCGACCCTCGTCGCCGCCGGGGTCGAGGGGGCCACGGCGTTCGTGCTCGCCGTGGTGCGGAAGCGCCGCGCCGGCACGCGGCTCCAGGACTTCACCGAGGAGGACTGGACCGAGATCGCGGGCGACTCCGGCCGTGGCTTCCTGACGGGCGGGATCCGCGGCCTCAGCATCTACGCGCTCACCAACTTCACCGCCACGTCCGCAGCCGTGGCCAGCGCCATGGTGACCGCGGCGTTCGGCGTCGCGGAGCAGGCGCACCGGCTCCGGATGGGCGAGATCGCCGAGGCGGAGTTCCTCGAGAACGCCGAGCTGGTCTGCCTGGAGGCGGCCGTCGGCGCGCTGTCTTCCTTCGTGGGTCAGGCGCTCATCCCGGTGCCGGTGCTGGGGGCGGTCATCGGGAACACGGTGGGCATGATCATGCACTCGGCCGTCTCGGACGCGCTCTCCCGGCGGGAGGCCGCCCTCGTCGAGGGCTACCTGCGCGACCAGCGCGAGCTCGACGAGCGCCTCGCCGCCGAGCACCAGGCGCTGATCGACGAGCTCGACGCGAGCATGGCCACCTGCCTCGAGGTGCTCGAGAGGGCCTTCTCGCCGGACGTCGAGGCGGCCCTGGTGGGGTCGGTCGACCTCGCGCGCTCGGTCGGGGTGGAGACGGAGCGGATCCTGGACTCCGACGAGAAGGTCCGCGACTACTTCCTCGGCTGACGAGGACCGCGGGGCACCTCATCTCGTCGCTGCGCCCGACCACCGCGAACAGCCGCAGCGTCCCGTGGCTCTCCGTGCAGCGGTCGGCGGCGCGGGTCGGATGCCTGTCCTGGGCGATCCTGTCGTGCCAGGCTCGCAGGATGAGCGCCGAGCCCGTCATCGTCCGTTCCGACGACCCGCGGGCGGCGGAGCTGCTCGCCGCCGGTCGGATCGTGACCGCCCGGTCGTGGGGCGCGCAGCTCGACGCGGCGGACGTGGATCCCGCCCGCCTGCGCACGCTGGTCGACCGGGTCGCCGGGTCCGCCGTGCTCCGCGAGCTGGGCCCGGACGACGTCGGTGCGATCCTCGCGCTCGACGCCGCGACGCTCGACGACTACCCGGGCGGCCCGGCCACCCGCCACGCGGGCCTCACGTCCGACTCCGCCCGCGTCCCGGCGCCCGGCCGCCGCGGCTACGGCGCGTTCGACGCGAGCGGCGCGCTCCTCGCGATGACGTTCGTCGACCTGGATCCCTCGGGCCGCGCCGCCGAGACCGACGTGACGGTCGTCGACGCCGCCCACCGCGGGCGCGGCCTCGGCACGGCCGTGAAGGCGGCGTCCGTGCTGGCGCTCCTCGAGGTGGGCGTGACGTCGTTCCGCACCGGAGGGTCGAGCGAGAACGCGGCGATCGTCGCGGCCGGCGCGTCTCTCGGCTACCGCGTCGACGAGGAGTGGCTCACGCTCGAGGCGCCCGAGGACGCACCCCGTACGTGACGACGCGGACGGGCGGCTGGGCCGTCCGTCCGCGTCGTCATGCTGCGGCGGGTCAGGCGCGCGGCGCGCCCGTCGTGTCGAACAGGATGCGCGAGGCCTCGGCGGCCCGCGCGCTGTCGACCAGCACGTCGTAGCGGCTGGCCGTCAGCGTCTGGATCGAGGCGAAGTCGCGCTTGCCGCGCGTGGCGTAGTGGCCGACGAAGCCGAACAGCGCGCCCCAGAGCGCGCCGATGCCGACCGCGACGAGGAGGACGCCGAGCCACGCGACGCCGGGCGTGAAGATGCCGAAGAGGAGGCCCAGCATGAGGCCGAACCACGCGCCGCCCGCGGCTCCGCGCACCGCGGCGCTGCCGTTGGTGACCCGGCCCGTCACGGTCTCGACGGTGCGGACGTCGTGGCCCACGATCTGCGTCGAGGCGACGGGGAACTCCTTGTCGGACAGCGTGTCGACGGCGGCCTGCGCGTCGGCGTACTCGGTGTAGCTCGCGATCACCTCGCGGGGCGTGACCGGGACGGCGTGCGCGCGGGGGTCGGTGCTCGGGGTGGACATGGGGTGCTTCCTCTCGGATCGTGCGGGGCGTGCGTTCCGTCCGGGTGCGGACGATATGGTTTGAGGATACCAACGGTCGGCGAGCACGGAGGGGACGGGGATCGAACGGTGAGCGAGCTCCCAGGCAAGGGCGGCGCGCGGGATCTCGACGGCGCGGCCGTCGGGGCGGCGATGGAGCGCGCGGTCCTCGCCATCACCCGCTGGGCGTCGCGGCCCGACGTGCGCCGGCGCATGCTCGCCGACGAGGGCGAGGCGTTCTCCTCCACCGACACCTGGCTCCTCGCCCACCTCGCCGAGTGCGGGGCGACCCGGATGCGCGTCCTCGCCGACTGGCAGGGCGTCGACAAGTCGACGATGACCGCGCACGTGCGCCGCCTCGAGGAGCGGGGCCTCGTGATCCGCGAGCCCGACCCCGACGACCGGCGCGCCGTCCTCGTGCGCGCGACGCCCGACGCCGAGCGGGTGCTCGACCGCAACTCCGCCACGGCCCGCGCGCTCCTCGGCGAGCTCGTGGGGGAGTGGTCCGCGCGCGAGCGGATGGAGCTGACCCGGCTGCTCGGGCGGCTCGTCGCGGAGATCGAGGCGGAGGGCGCGGATCGGTGATCGTGGCGCCCCGACTCTTGCTTTCCGACTTGGAAACACTTAGTGTTGCCGATATGGAAACACACGCTCCCGACCCCTCGTCCGACCGTCCCGACGCCCCGTTCGACGCCGACGCGATGCGCGCCGCCACCGACCGGCTCACCGGGCGCCTGCGCTCGCCGTGGTGGTTCCACGCGCTCCGCGGCCTCAGCGTCGGCGCCATCGCCTTCGGCATCGCGCCGCGCGCCGACTGGGCCATCGCGGTCCTCGCCGTCGGCCTCGTCGGCCTCGTCCTGCTGCCGCGGCTCCGCACGTCCGCCGTCGGCTTCTTGAGCGCGAACCCCGACCGGTGGCGCTTCGTGCGCGATGGTGCCCCGTGGTCGGTCGTCTCGCTCGCGGCCGCCGCGGCCGGCCTCGTCGTCGCGCTCTTCGCGCGTCAGCTCGGGATCCTCGAGGTCACCGGCATCGCGGTCGGGGTCGCCGTCGTCGTCGCCGTGCTCGGACCGCTGGCCGACCGCTCCGCGCGCCAGCGCCTCGCCCGCGGGCTCGCGTAGTGGCCGCGCCCGCGCCGGAGTTCGACGCGGTCATCCACGCACCCCAGCGGCTGCAGATCTGCGCGCTGCTCGCCCGGGCCGGGGAGATCGAGTTCGGCACCCTCCGCGACGCGCTCGCCGTGTCCGACGCCACCCTCAGCAAGCACCTCAAGACCCTGTCCGAGTCCGCGATCGTCGAGTCCCGTCGCGTGCAGCAGCCGCGCGGCCAGGCCCGCACGTGGGTCGCGCTCACGAAGGACGGGCGGCGGCGGCTGGCCGCGCACTTCGCCTTCCTGCAGGGGCTGGATCCGGGCGCTGCGGCCGAGGGGTGAGTCGCGGATCGAGGGCCGCGCGTGAACGTTCACGCGCGGCCCGCTCCGCATCCCTTGACGACCCAGCCGCCCAGCCCGTAGCGTCGTCGTGAACGTTCACGCCGACGACGCCGCGAAGGGCTCCACCATGACCGACCCCACCCCGACCACCACGACCGCACCCGGCTGGGCGGTCCTCGGACCGGGCAGCATCGCCCGCCGCTTCCTCTCCCAGCTCCCCGCGAGCGAGCGCGACGCGCGTCTCGTCGCCGCCGGCAGCTCCAGCGCCGAGCGGGCCGAGGCCTTCGCGACGGAGGCGGCCGACCACGGCTTCGCCGACGTCATGGGCGCCGACTACGACGCCGTCCTCGCGGATCCCGCCGTCGACGCCGTCTACATCTCCACCGTGCACACCGGACACGCCGACCTCGTGATCCGCGCGCTCGACGCCGGCAAGGCCGTCCTCTGCGAGAAGCCGCTCGCCGTCAACCACGGCACCGCGATGGCGCTCGTCGACGCGGCCCGGACGGCTGGCCTCCCGCTCGTCGAGGCGTACATGTACCGCTTCCACCCGCAGACCGCCGCGCTCCTCGAGCTGCTGCGCGAGGGCGTCATCGGCGAGGTCGCCCACGTCGACGCGTCCTTCTCCTTCCGCATCGGATCCCGCACCGGCCGCCTCTACGACACCGCGACCGCGGGCGGCGGGATCCTCGACGTCGGCGGCTACACCGTCACCGCCGCGGCCGCCGTCGTGCAGGCCGCGACCGGGATCGCCGTCGCCGAGCCGCTCACGCTCGAGGTGGACGGAACGGTCGGCCCGACCGGCGTCGACGAGTGGTCCGTCGCCCGGGTGGCCTACCGCGGCGGCGCCGGGCAGCCGGGCATCACCGCGACGCTCCGCACGGGCGTCGCGCTCGACGAGCCGCAGGCGCTCACGATCCTGGGGTCGAAGGGCCGCATCCACCTCAGCGACCCGTGGACCCTCGGCGACGCGCCCACCATCGAGGTGTCCGTCGTCGGCGAGGAGCCGCGCACGCTCACGTTCGCGGGCGCGAAGCCGTACGCGATCGAGGCCGACGCCACGACCGACGCCCTCGCGGCCGGACTCGGCGAGGCCGCGCAGATGACGCTCGACGAGACGCTCGCCACCGCCCGCACGCTCGACCGCTGGCGCGCCGCGCTGGAGCTGCGCTACCCGTTCGAGGCCGAGGACGCCGACATCCCCACGGTCTCCGGCCGACCCCTCGCGGTCCGCGACGACAGCCCGATGCTCTACGGCGAGATCCCCGGCGTCGGCAAGCGCATGTCGCGCCTCGTCATGGGCGTCGACAACCAGCCCGACCTCGCGCATGCGTCCGCGATCTTCGACCACTTCGTCGAGCAGGGCGGCAACGCGTTCGACACCGGGTACATCTACGGCGGCGGCGTGCTCGAGGGCCGCCTCGGGAAGTGGATCCAGAACCGCGGCATCCGCGAGGACGTCGTCGTGATCACCAAGGGCGCCCACACCCCGCACTGCGACCCCGAGTCGCTCACGAGCCAGCTGCTCGAGAGCCTCGACCGCCAGGGCACCGACTACGCCGACATCTACCTCATGCACCGCGACAACCTCGAGGTGCCGGTGGGGGAGTTCGTCGACGTGATGGACGAGCACCAGCGCGCCGGGCGGATCCGCTCCTACGGCGTCTCCAACTGGACGCCGGAGCGCTTCGACGAGGCGCAGGCGTACGCGAAGGCCAACGGCCGCGCGGGCTTCCAGGCGCTGAGCGACCACTTCGGCCTGGCCGAGGCGTACGACGTGCCGTGGGCGGGATGCGTGCACGTCACGGATCCCGCCTCCAAGGCGTGGCTCGAGGAGCGGCAGATCCCGCTGCTGCCGTGGTCGTCGCAGGCGCGCGGCTTCTTCACGGGCCGCGCCCGCCCCGACGACCTGAGCGACCCGGAGCTCGTGCGCTGCTACTACGGCGACGACAACTTCGAGCGCCTGCGTCGCGCCGAGCAGCTGGGCGCGGAGCACGGCGTGCAGGCGACGGCGATCGCGCTCGCCTACGTGCTCGCGCAGCCGTTCCCGACCTTCCCGCTCTTCGGCCCGCGCACCATCACGGAGGTCCGCTCCTCGATGCGCGGCCTGTCCGTCGAGCTCACCCCGGAGCAGGTGGCGTGGCTGGACCTGCGCGGCTGAGCGGAGCGGGCGCGGGCGGCCGGGGCTCGGGTTCGGGCTCCGGCTCGGGCTCGGGCGATGGCCCGGGCGGCCGCGCCACGATCCACGACGTAGCGGCCGCCGCCGGGGTCTCCCGTCAGACCGTGACGCGCGCGATGAACGGCATGCCGGGCATCAGCGAGGAGACGAAGCGGCGCGTGCTCGACGCCGCGGATCAGCTCGCGTACCGCCCGTCGCGGTTCGGCCGGGGGCTCGTGACGGGTGGCGACCACCAGCTCGGCCTCGTGGTGGACGACCTGCGGAACCCGTGGTCGCCCGAGCTCGCGGCCGCCGTGGTGCGGATCGCTGCGGCCCGCGGCTGGAACGTGTCGCTCGCCGACGTCGGCCTCGCCGCCGACTCCGACCGCATGGTGGAGGCGCTCGGCGCGCAGACCGACGCCGTGATCGGAACCCTCGGGTCGCGCGCCGCCGAGTGGATCGCCCGGCTCGGCTCGGTGCCCGTCGTCGAGCTGGATCCGCGCGGCGACCCCCTGCGCGCCGCCGTGCAGCTGGATCCCTCGGAGGCGATCGACGCCCTCGCCGACCACCTCGACGCGGTCGGCGTGCGCCACCCCGTCGTGCTCGACGCGGCCGTCGCCGCGGGCCCCAGCCCGCGTGCCGCCCTGCTCGTGCGCGCGTTCGATGGACGTGTCCGTCGTCCGCGCGTCCGCGCCGACCGCGGAGGCCGCAGCCGTCGCGACCGAGCGCGTCGTCGCCCGCCCGCGCAGGGCCGACGCGATCGTCGCCTTCAACGACGTGTGCGCGCTCGGCGTGCTCTCAGCCTGCCGTCGTGCAGGCGTCGACGTGCCGGGCGACGTGCGCGTGGTCGGCATCGACGGCCTCTCGCTCGGCCGCCTCCTCGCGCCGACCCTCACGACGCTCGCCGTGGACCTCGACGAGCTCGCCCGCCACGCGCTCGACCTCGCGGTCGCGATGATCGCGGGGGAGCTGCCGCGCTCCGGACCCGACGTCGTCCGCACGGTGCGGCACCAGCTGGTGGTGCGCGAGTCGGCGTGACGCGAGCCCCTGGCCGTGAAGGGGATTGTTCGCATAGAATGCGAACATGCTCATCACGGTGGATCCCGCGGCGAAGGCCTCGCTCGCCGAGCAGGTGGCCACGCAGATCCGCTACGCGATAGCGCGCGGCGAGCTCGCGAGCGGGCAGCGGCTGCCGTCGGCGCGCGACCTCGCGGCCTCGGTGGACGTGAACATGCACACCGTCCTCCGCGCGTACGCGAGCCTCCAGGACGACGGGCTCATCGAGCTGCGGCGCGGTCGCGGCGCGACGGTGATCCGCTCGGGCAACGCCTCCTTCGACCGCCTCCGCACGCTCGTCGAGGAGCTGCGCGAGCAGGCGGAGACCCTAGGGGTGCCGCTCGACGACCTCCTCACCATGATCAAGGGAGCACGATGACCACCACAGCACCCTCGCCCCTGCCGACCGGCGCGCGCGTCGCGGTCGTCGCCCCCGCGGCGGTCATCGCCCTGGCGCTCGGGACCGCGGCCGTCCTGCTCGCGCCGGAGCTGCCCGCCCGCATCGCCGTGCACTTCGCCGCCGACGGGACGCCCGACGGATGGGGCTCGCCCTGGGTGATGCTCGCGGTCGCGCTGGGCCTCGCGGTCGTGGCCGTCGCGCTGGCCGTCGCCGCCCTGCGAGCACGGGACCGGCGCACGGCGGCCACCGTGCTGCTCGTCACGAACCTCGTGGCGGGCATCCTCGGGGCGGGGTGGATCGCGATCGCCGCGTCCGCCGCCGTCGGCGACGGCACCTTCCCCGTGGCGTGGAGCGTCGTGCTGCTCGGGGTGGGGGCCGTGGCCGCCGCGATCCCCGTGGCCGTCCTGGTGCGCGCAGCCGACCCCCTGCCCGCGCACGACGTGGCGCCGCTCGAGATCCCCGCCACGGCGCGCGTCGCGTGGCGCGGTCGCACCGGGAGCGGGTGGTTCGCGGGGATCGGCGCGGTCGTCGTGGTGCTCGGGTTCGTCGCCGCGGCCAGCGCTCCGGCGAGGGACGCCGGCACGGCAGCGCTCACCGGCCTCCCGCTGGTCGTCGTCGGCCTCGCCATGCTCGCTCTCGCCCGCGTCGACGTCACGGTCGACCGGCGCGGGTTCCGCGTCGTGTCGGCGTGGACGCGGATCCCGATCATGCGCGTGCCCCTCGCGCGCATCGAGTCAGCCGGCTGGGAGGACGTCTCGCCGGGGCAGTGGGGCGGATGGGGCCTGCGCGTCTCGGGACGCGGCGTCGCCTACATGACGCGGTCCGGGTCCGGCCTCGTCGTACGGCTCAGCGGCGGGCGAGCCCGGCTGGTCACCGTCGAGGACGCGGATCGCGGCGCTGCCGTCCTCGAGGCGCTCCTCGCGGGGCGCCGCACGTCCTGAGCCGTCCGCCGCATCCGCCGTCGGTCGGGCTCTGGTCCGCGGGCTCGCCGGTGGCTAGCGTGGCCCCGACGGCGCGCGACGACGCCGCCGTCGGACACGAGGAGCCGCCATGCCGCGCATCACCCCCACCCTCTGGTTCGGCGAGGAGATCGAGGAGGCGGCCCGGTTCTACATCGACCTGTTCCCCGGCTCGCGGATCCTCGACACCTCGCGGTACCCCGACGACTTCCCCGACCCGGCCCTCCGCGGCACCGCCCTCGTCGTCGACCTCGAGCTCGACGGCCAGGGGATCCGCCTGCTCAACGGCGGCCCCGGAATGCAGGCGACCGAGGCGGTCTCCCTGTCGATCTCCGCCGCGACCCAGGAGGAGGTCGACCGCTACTGGGACGCCTTCGCCGACGGCGGGACCGAGGGCAGGTGCGGCTGGGTGCGCGACCGCTGGGGCTTCTGGTGGCAGGTCGTCCCGGAGGCGATGGCGTCCACGATCGGCGGACCCGACCCCGCGGGCGCCGCGCGCGCCATGGCCGCGATGATGGGCATGGGCCGGCTCGTCGTGGCGGAGCTGCAGGCGGCGTACGACGGGCGGTGACGCGGATCCGCACCACGTCGGGGCGCGGGGCGGCGGCGCGCGTCGTCAGCGGCGGCGGCGGATCTCCGCGACCAGCAGCCCCACGAGGTAGCAGCCGCCGATCACCACCGTGACGACCCCGACCGGCACCGTCATCGGGAGCGCGTGCTGGGCCACGAGGTCGGCCCCGAGGAGGAGCGCCGCGCCGACGAGGGCCGCGACCGCCGCGGGGATGTGCGGCGTCCGCGTCAGGCGGCGCGCGATCTGCGGCGCGGCCAGCGCGATGAACGCCACCGGCCCCGCGACGGTGGTCGCGACGCACACCAGGGCGACGCCGACGCCGAGCGCGGCCAGCCGCATCCGGGCGACGCGCACGCCCGTCGCGGCGGCGAGGTCGTCGCCGAGCTCCAGCTGCCGGAGCGCGGGCGAGATGACGGGCACCGCGCACAGCAGCACGGCCGTCGACGCGGCGGCTGTGCCCACGCCCGTCGCGTCGACGCCCGCGAGCGTCCCCGCGCCCCACGCCGACGCGGTCATGGCCACGTCGAGCTCGACCCGCAGCAGCAGCCACGTGCCGAGCGACGCCGCCATGGAGGAGATGGCGATCCCGACGACGATGAAGCGGAAGCCACCCGCCCCGGTGCCCGACGCCAGCAGCGCGATGAGGAGCGCCGCCGCGAGCCCACCGGCGAGCGCGCCGACCGTGCGGGACTCCCACGAGGATCCGACGAGGACCACCGCGCCGAGCATGCCGACGAAGGCGCCGTTGGAGAGCCCGAGGATGTCGGGGCTCGCCAGGGGGTTCCGCGTGACCCCCTGGAAGAGCGCGCCCGCGACGCCGAGCGCGAGCCCGACGACCACGGCCGCGGCGATGCGCGGCATGCGCCACTCGAGCACGACGGTGCGGGGGAGGCCCGTGGTCGATCCGGTGAGGGAGCCGACCAGGTCCGGGAGCGCCACCGGGAAGTCGCCGGTCATGGCGGCGACCGCGCCGAGGGCGGCGATCGCGACGAGCAGGGCGACGGCGACCGCGAGGATCCGGACGCGCGCCGGCGTCCGGGCCCGACGCGTGGTCGTCGCGCGGCGTCCGGCGACCGCGGGGACGGATCCTGCGCTCACAGCCCCGACACCCGTCGGCTCCGGCGCACCAGCGCGATCAGCACGGGCGCGCCCACGAACGCCGTGACGATCCCCACGGGCATCTCGCCGGGCGGCGCGACGACCCGGCCGACCACGTCCGCGAGCAGCACCAGCACGGGTGCCGCTGCCATGGATCCCACGACGACGCGGCGGTGGCCGACCCCGACGGCCCAGCGGACGACGTGCGGGATCATCAGCCCCACGAACGAGACCGGTCCGGCCAGCGCGGTCGCGGTGCCCGCGAGCAGGGTGATCGCCGCGATCGTGACCAGGCGCGTGCGCGCCAGCGAGACGCCCTGGCTCCGGGCCGTGTCGTCGCCCAGGGCGACCGCGTCGAGCGCCGGCGCGACGGCGACCGCGAGCAGCGCGCCCACCGCGAGGAGCGGCAGCACGGGCGCGAGCAGGGCCAGGTCGCGGCCGAGGAGGGTCCCGGCCGACCAGCCGAGCATCCGCTCGAACGCGTCCGGGTGCGTGAGCGTGACGCCCGTGGTGATCCCCGAGAGCACCGCGCCCACGGCGATGCCCGCGAGCGTGAGGCGCACCGGATCCGCGCGCCCGCGCCCCGCCGTCCCGAGCACGACCACGAGCACGGTGAGCACCAGGGCGCCTGCGTAGGCGAACGGCGCCTGGCCGGCGGGATCCGTCACGCCGAGCAGCACGACCGCGCCGGCCACGGCCGCGGCGGCGCCCGCGTTGACGCCGAGGATGCCGGGATCCGCCAGAGGGTTCCGCGTGAGCGCCTGCATGAGCGCGCCCGCGCCGCCCAGGCCGACCCCGACGGCCAGCGCGAGGAGGGTCCGCGGCACGCGCTGGTCGCGCAGCACGAAGCGGGACTCGTCGGTGCCGCCTCCCGCGAGCGTGTCGAGGAGGAGGCCCGGGTGCAGCCCGTTGGCGCCCACCGCGAGCGAGAGCACGACGGACGCGGCGAGGGCGACCGCTATCACGGCGGCCCACGCCGCCGTGCGCGTGCGCGTGCGGGTGCGGGTCACCGCGCGGCGCGCAGGACGTCCTCGATGTCGTCGAGCACCTTCAGCCCGCCGAGGGGTCCGACGCCTGTGATCCAGTACGACTGGTCGACGAGGTGCAGCGCGGGGAACGACGCCGCGTTGTCCGTGATCGCGGCCGGTACGGAGGAGGCGTCGTCCACGTCCGTGGTGGTCACGAACACCTGGTCGGCGCGCGCCTCGAGCACCTTCTCGGGCGAGAGGTCGACCGAGATGGATCCCTCCCAGTCGCGCTCCGGCGTGGTGAACCCGGCGCACTCGAGCGTGCTGCCGGCGAAGGACTCGGGGCCGTAGAGGGTGAGCAGGCCGTCGCGCGGGCGGATCATCTGCGCCGTCGTGCCGGCGACCGCGTACTCCTGGGCGATCGCGTCGCAGCGCGCCTGGTAGTCGCCGAGGAGCGCGGCGGCGTCGTCGGCGCGGCCGAGCGCCTCGCCGACGAGCGCCACGTTGTCGCGCCACGGGTCGGCCTGCGAGGCGAGGAAGACGGTGGGCGCGATGGAGGCGAGTTGGTCGTGGATGGCCGCGTGGCGCGACTCGGTGCCGATGATGAGGTCGGGGGCGAGCGCGGCGATCCTCTCCACGCCCGGCTCGGGGACCGTCCCCACGACCTCGGCCCCCGCGGCGTCGGCGCCCAGGTACGCGGGTACTCCTGCCGTCTCGTTGAGCACGGCGGCGCCCACGGGGATCACGCCGAGCGCGACGCTCGTGTCGAGGGCGACGGGCTCGAGCACGACCACGCGCTTCGGGGCGGCCGGCACCTCGACCTCGCCGCGCGCGTCCGTGACGGTGCGCGTGCCCGCGTCGGCGGATCCGGTGGGCGCGGCGCCCCCGGAGGTCGCGGGCGCGCACGCGGCGAGCCCCAGGACCACCAGCGCGGTGAGCGCCGCGGCGAGGGGCCGTCGGGCGGTTCGGGCGGCGGGGACGCGGTCGGACAGGTCGGCACGGGAGGGGATCACGGTGGCCTTCGTTCGAGGGGAGGCGTCTCGACGGCAGCGCCGGCATCGAGCTAGGTAGGTGAGGCTACCCTAACCGAGCTTCTCCTCCGGGGTCGACCCCCGGCCGGCCGCGCGCCAGTAGCCCTGCGCCAGGATGCGCCCCGGATCCACCCCGTGCGCCGCGACCGCGGCCCGCAGCGCCGGGATGGCCGTGCTCTCCGCGGCGATCCACGCGGCGAACCGCGGCCCCTCGGCGACGGCCGCCGCCGCGTGCTCCGTCGCCCAGCCAGCCAGCGCGTCGGCCAGGGCCGCGCCGGGGCTCCCGGGGATCCGCCGCACGTCACGGACCTCGACGCCGGCCGGGCGCGCGTCGATCGGCGGGCAGGCGTCGGCCGCGTCCGCCTCGACCAGCACCACGCCCTGCACGTCGGCGTCGAGGGTGAGCATGATCCCGGCGATCGCGGGCACGGCGGCCTCGTCGCCCACGAGCAGCACGCGCGTCGGCGGCACGGCGGGCCGCCACTGGATCCCGTGTCGCCGGTCGTCCGCGCGCACGTCGGGCCCCGAGACGAGCAGCCGGTCGCCCGGTCGTGCCGCGAGGGCCCACGCGCTCGCGGGTCCCGCGGGCTCGTGCACGAGGAGGTCGACGTCGACCTCGCCCGCCTCCGGCCGCACCGCGCGCGGCGTGTAGGTGCGCAGCGGATGGCGCTCGGCGGGCGGCATCCCCGCCACCCGGTGCCGCCAGTCGTCGGGTGCCAGGCCGTCGACGTCCCCGGCGAGCGGCCCCGCCCAGCCGTCGCCCGCGCCGTCCGGTCGGGGGAGCACGAGCTTGATCCGCTGGTCGAGCCCCCACGGCGCGAACAGGTGCAGCGTCGGCCCGACGAGCGTCACGCGCACGAACGCCGGGGAGACGCGCTCGGTGTGTGCCACGCGCGTCTCGAACAGCCGGTACGGCGGGTGCGGGGTGGCGGTGGGCATCCCGGCGAGCGTATCGGGGCGGATCAGCCGCCCGAGAAGGGCGGCAGCACGTCGACCGCGCTGCCGGCGGTGAGGGGCGCGTCGCGATCCGTGGTCGCGACGCCCTCGACGAGGTAGGTGCAGCGGGCGAGGACGTGAGTTGTGACCGCGTGGCTTCTCCTTAATCGCTTTGCCTTCCCGTTGGACAGCCTCCAGGTCCTCTCGGACTCGACGGCCGCCTTCGTGGGAACCCGGCTCACGCCAAAGATGCACTCGAGGAAAAGCCGGGGTCGTGCTCGCTTTGGGTCCCGATATCGCCTTTTTACCCTACTGTGGAAACATGCCGGATGAGGAGACACAGGAGCAGGGGCGTGATGGAGTGATCTTCACGCGGCGCTGGCTTGAAGCCACGACATTCATCGAGCTCCCCTGGAACGCGTATGAGAATAAGAAGCTATGTGTTCTTCCTCTCCTGAAAAGTGGTCGAAAGAAGTACGATTTGCGTGGACGCTTTCTGCATGAAAGTCGTCATGAAATCTACGTGGAAAATAAAGCCGCCAATGTGGCGAGTAATCAAACAGCTGATTTTCGCGAGTTTCTCGCTAACGCATACAGCACGACCGCGAGGAAATGGGCCGACTTAGACGGCGATCCGGAAATAGAGTACATATTCGTCACGTCATACCCTTTTGGTCGTCTTGCAGACTGGGGCAGACTGCACACTAAGGAAGCCGTCATCAAAGCGGTTGAAGATGAAGAAGTCCTACCGACGGGGACGTCTCTAGACGACAGCCTCGCGGCGCTTGTCTCAGAACGTTGTTGGTTGCTCGTGGTCCACGCTAAGCAGGAAAGAATAACACTCGATCAACCTGAGCTCGAGGTTGCCCTTCGGGCTTTGGAGAGAAAGAAGCACACGCTATGACGTTCCTCGAGGCTTTACGTGTCGCTCGAGACACGGACGATCCAGCATTGTACGCGTCGCGCGTCAAAGATACCGTGCGGGCTGAAATTGAATCCATAGATCCTACGTGTCATGTAGAAAATACCCAGTATTTTAATCACACGGCGGTTCCTGATTTTGTACTTAGTTGGCCTGCCAACAGTCGGCAAGATATTTCTGGGACGCGATCCGTGTTCCTGCGCCCATCCTACCGGGCGTTGAACGCCGAGAAGGATGAGTACTATCTAGCAAAGACAGACGCTGTTGTCGTGTCTATTTTACCTGGTCGTCATATAAAGCCATCGGCCCCGCGGCCTTCATCCTCTTCTCGCTTGCTTATAACGGACTCTAAGGCATTCCAACTAGTAGCAGAATCTGATACACGAGAAATCAATAACCCCTTACAAGGCTTGGTTCGAGCCAATTTTATTCGAGGCGGCAAAGGGCGCCAAAATCCGGCAGACGTCGCGCGACTGCTGAGTATCGGAGTCAGCGACTACGTGGGGGCGTCGTCCGATGGAATCGACTTAATTGCGGCCGCGTTCACCGAGGATGCAGTGGCCAGGATCGCACGCACGGCACGTCTTATGGAGCTAGCGGTGGGTGACATGGACGATGCTTCTCTCGCAAGCGAGGGTGGCACTCTTTCTGCTGCCGAACTGCGTCTCTTGCTCCCGTGGCTATTGCAACAACCCTCAAACGAGGTCAACGCAGCAATTTGGAGCTACATCGGTGGTCTTTTTTCCTTTAGCGACCTGGAAGTCATCCGGGATGACATCGCTGGCTTAAATTTGTCTCCCCTTATTACAGCAAATGCTAGCAGATGGTTTGCGAAGCGCGCTTACATAGGGTTTGTGATTGCGGAATCTGACGATACGGACGCGCCAAATGCGGACGAGGGCACAGGGTCCGAGGTGGAGGATTTTGAGGGCGCGGCCGCCGAGGCGGATGCTGTCAATGGCATTAATCAATTAGGCGCTCCTGCTGTGCTGGCAGGAGGTAGCACATTCCCTTTATGGAGTTTTCGAGCGGGGTCCCTTTCCGCTCTTAGTGTAGAATTAGGTGAACGCCGACTCCATATTTCGCACCTAGGAAATATGTTACGGAAGGGGCGCGCCAATGCTTCCACTGCTACTTGGGAGCAGGTGCAGAGGGCGGCTGAGGGTGTTCGGCTGAGGCGAGTGGACCTCCACGGTATACAGAGTTCAGTCAGCATTAACGCTGAACAGAGCCCTGACATACAAGGGCATGTGATGCGGGTTGCAGAATCTCTTGACGACGATTACCTTGTGGATGCGGTCACTGTTCGATACCTTGCGCCCGAGGGTGAGGAAGGTTTCTCGGACGTAGATATAGATTTCGGCCAGGGTTTAGTCGTGGCCAAGGATACGGCTTCTCTTGCGGACCTCACTTCGGCCGCGCTAGGCATTGCGGAGTATCGAAATCCAGCGTCGCCTACCGAGGTGCAGTCCCTGCTTGAGTAAGAGTCAGGGCGCTACTTTCATTGGCGCGAGGTTCGACGCTGCACCTGTGGACCACTCGTAGGAATAGATCACAGGCCGCTCGGCCCATCAAGACTGGGTGAGCTGTGACTAGCTTTCAGCCGCCCGAGAACGGCGGCAGCACGTCCACCGCGGCGCCCGCGGTGAGGGGCGCGTCGCGGTCGGTGGTCGCGACGCCCTCGACGAGGTAGGTGCAGCGGGCGAGGACGGCGGCCGCGTTCGCCGGATCCGAAGTCGTGGCGGCACGGGCGCCGAGCGCGTCCATCAGGTCGCCGAGCACAGCTGCGGACGGCAGCTCGAGCTCGTCCGTCGTGCGGCCGAGCGCCGCGGCGGCGGCGGCGAAGAGCTCCACGGGCACGATCACGTCAGCCCCCGATCGCGCTCATCGAGCGGGCGGGCTGGATGAAGTCGGCGTCGTCCATGCCGTGGCCCTTCGGCTTGGCCCACATGGCGCCGCGCCAGAGGTCGGCGATCTCCTGGTCGGATGCGCCCGAGCGGAGGGGTGCGAGCAGGTCGGTCTCCTCGTGGGAGAAGAGGCAGCTGCGCACGCCGCCGGTCGCGGTGAGGCGCGTGCGGCGGCAGTCGGCGCAGAACGGCTCGGTGACGCTCGCGATGACACCCACCCGGCCGAGCATCGCCGTGCCCGCCCCGCCCTCGCGGGAGTGCACGCGCCAGAGCTCGGCGGGGGATCCGTCGCGCGGCTCCTCGTCGGGCACGAGCGTGAAGCGCTCCGACAGGCGCGCGCGGATCTCGGCCGCCGTGATCATCTCGTCGCGGTCCCATGCGTGGTCGGCGTCGAGCGGCATCTGCTCGATGAAGCGCAGCTGGTGCCCGCCCGCGACCGCCCACTCGAGGAGATCCGCCGCCTGGTCGTCGTTGACGCCGCGCACGAGCACCGCGTTGATCTTGATGGGCGCGAGCCCCGCGGCCGCCGCGGCGTCGATGCCGTCGAGCACGCGGTCGAGGAACGGGCGGCGCGTGATGAGCCGGAACGTCTCGGCGTGCACGGAGTCGAGCGAGACGTTGATCCGGTCGAGCCCCGCGTCCTTGAGCGCCTGCGCGCGGGACGAGAGGCCGATCGCGTTGGTGGTGAGCGAGATCTCGGGGCGGTCGGGCAGAGCGGCGCACGCGGCGATGATCTCGATGAGGTCGCGGCGCAGCAGCGGCTCGCCGCCCGTGAAGCGCACCTGGCGGACGCCGAGGTCGCGCGTGCCGATGCGCACGAGCCGCTCGATCTCGGCGAGCTGCAGCGCCTGCCGGTCGGGCGTGAACGGGAGGCCCTCGGCCGGCATGCAGTAGGTGCAGCGCAGGTTGCAGCGGTCGGTGAGCGAGATGCGGAGGTCGGTCGCGCGGCGGCCGAAGGGATCGAGGAGCGCCGGATCGTCGGGCCGGGCGGGGCCCGGAGCGGCGGCGGGACGCGGCATCGCCGGCATCCCCAGCGAGGTGCTCATCACCCCAGGCTACGCGCGCGCCGGAGCGGGGCCGACGCGGAGCGGATGAGGGCTTCGGGCACGCGCCGCGCCTGCGGTGCCTAGGATCGTCGCATGACGCAGAAGAGGGACAGCACGCCCGCCCGCGCCGCGGATGCCGATCCGCCCGTCGCCGCGGCGGACGCCCCGGGACCCTTCCGCTACCGCGTGAGCGAGGCCGCCGCGCTCATCGGCGTGAGCGACGACACCCTCCGCCGCTGGGCCGATGCCGGCCGGCTCGACCTCGTGCGCGGCGAGGGGCGGCTGATCCAGGTCGACGGCGTGCAGCTCGCCCACCTCGCGACGGAGCTCGCCGCGGACGGGGCGCTCGCCGCATCCGGCGCTCACCGCCCGCCGACCTCGGCGCGGAACCGCATGCCCGGCATCGTCACGCGCGTGGTGCGCGACGGGGTCATGGCGCAGGTCGAGATCCAGGCGGGGCCGTTCCGGGTGGTGTCGCTCATCAGCCGCGAGGCCGCCGACGAGCTCGGGCTCGAGGTGGGCGCGCCCGCCGCCGCGACAGTGAAGGCCACGAACGTGGGCGTCGAGCTGCTCGCCCCCGAGACGCTGACGGGCGGGCGGGCGTGACGCGCCGGCTTCGCCGGGCGACCGTCGCGCGCGCGGCCATCGTCGGCGCCCTCGCGGCCGGGCTCCTCGCCGGGTGCTCGGCGGCCGGATCCGCGCCCGCCGGCGTCCCCGATCCCGCCCCCGACTCCCTCGCCGGCACCCTCGTCGTGCAGGCCGCCGCGTCGCTCACCGGCAGCATGGACGAGGTCGCCCGCGGCTTCGAGAGCGCGCACCCGGGCGTGACCGTCACGGTGTCGTACGGCGGCAGCTCGACGCTCGCGCAGCAGATCGTGCAGGGCGCGCCCGCGGACGTGTTCGCCTCCGCCTCGGACGCGACGATGAAGACGGTCGTCGACGCGGGGGAGACGGCCGCCGACCCGCGCGTGTTCGCCCGCAACGCGCTCGAGATCGCCGTGCCGCCCGGGAATCCCGGCCGCGTCGCGGGCCTCGCGGACTTCGCCGACCCCGCCCGCACGCTCGCCCTCTGCGCGCCCGAGGTGCCGTGCGGGGCCGCGGCGGCGCAGGCCTTCGCCGCGGCGGGCATCACGCCGCAGCCGGACTCGCTCGAGCAGGACGTGCGCGCCGCCCTCACCCGCGTCGAGCTCGGCGAGGTGGACGCGGCCGTCGTCTACGAGACGGACGTGCGCGCCGCGGGCGACGAGGTCGAGGGCGTGCCGCTGCCGGACGAGGTGAACGCGACGACCGACTGCGTCGTGGCGCCGCTCGCCGGATCCGCGTCGCCCGCTCTCGCCGCCGCGTTCGCCGAGTACGTGGCCGGCGACGACGCCCGCGCCGTGTTCCAGGCGGCGGGATTCCGTGCGCCCTGAGCGCGCGGGCACCGGCACCGGCACCGGCACCCGCGCGCGCGTCCGCTCGGGCGAGCGCGCCGACCGCGTCCCGACGCTCCTCTGGATCCCCGCCGGGGTCGCCCTCGCGTTCCTCGTGCTGCCGCTCGCGGCGCTCGTGGTGCGCGCGCCGTGGGCGACGCTGGGGGAGCGGCTGTCGGATCCGGGTATCGCGCGTGCCCTCGGCCTGTCGCTCGGCAGCGCGCTCGGCGCGACCGCCCTCAGCCTCCTGCTCGGGGTGCCGCTCGCGTTCGTGCTCTCCCGCTCGGCGGGCCGGCCGCCCGTGGTGCAACGGATCCTCCGCGCGCTCGTGACCGTGCCGCTCGTGCTGCCGCCCGTGATCGGCGGCGTGGCGCTCCTGCTGCTGCTCGGGCGCCGCGGGCTCGTCGGCGGGCCGCTCGAGGCGCTGACCGGGATCACCATCCCCTTCACGACGCCCGCCGTGGTGATCGCCGAGACGTTCGTGGCGATGCCGTTCCTCGTGCTCGCGGTGGAGGGGGCGCTGCGCGGAGCCGACCGCCGCTTCGAGGACGCCGCCGCGACCCTCGGCGCGAGCCGCTGGACCGTGCTCCGGCGCGTGACGCTGCCGCTCGTGGCACCCGGGATCGGCGCGGGCGCGGTGCTGTGCTTCGCGCGCGCGCTCGGCGAGTTCGGCGCGACGCTGACGTTCGCGGGCAGCTTCCCGGGCGTGACGCAGACGGTGCCGCTGTCGGCCTACCTCGCGCTGCAGACGGATCCGGACGCCGCCGTCGTGCTGAGCCTCGTGCTGCTCGCGGTGTCGGTGGTCGTGCTCGTGAGCCTGCGCGACCGGTGGGCGTCGGGGGTGCACGCGTGAGCGCGTCGGCGGGGCTCGGGACGGCGGCCGGCGGGCTGGACGCGCGCGTCGTCGTGGAGCGCGCCGCGTTCCGGCTCGACGTGGCGCTCGCGGTGCCGGCCGGATCCACGACCGCGGTCGTCGGGCCGAACGGCGCGGGCAAGTCCACGCTGCTCCGGGCGCTCGCGGGGCTCGCGCCGCTCACGGCGGGACGCGTCGCGCTCGACGGCCGGGTGCTCGAGGACCCGGGCGGGAGCGCCGCGCGGATCCCCGCCGAGGGCCGCGGCATCGGCGTCGTCTTCCAGGACCACCTGCTCTTCCCGCACCTGTCCGCGCTCCAGAACGTCGCGTTCGGGCCGCGCGCGCACGGCGTCGCGCCCGCGGTCGCCGACGGCAGGGCGCGCGCGCTCCTCGACCGGCTCGGGATCGCGCACCTCGCCGACCGCCGCCCCGCCGCGCTGTCGGGCGGCCAGTCGCAGCGCGTCGCGCTCGCCCGTGCCCTCGTGCTCGAGCCGTCGCTCCTGCTCCTCGACGAGCCCATGGCGGCGCTCGATGCGGGCACGCGGCTCGACGTCCGCGACCTCCTCGCCGACGAGCTGCTGCGGTTCGGCGGCGCGGCGGTCCTCGTCACCCACGATCCGGTGGACGCGCTCGCGCTGGCCGACCGGATCCAGGTGCTCGAGGACGGGCGCCAGGTGCAGGAGGGCGCTCCCGCCGAGGTCGCCGCGCGGCCCGCGACGGCCTACGTGGCCCGGCTCGTCGGCATGAACCGGCTGACGGGGAGCGATGCCGACGGGCGACCCGTCGTGGTCCTCGCGGCGCCGGCCGACGTGCGGCTGTCCCGGGACCGCGGCGGCGATCCCGCGTCCGCGCCTGCGGCCGGCCACGTCGCGACGGGAGAGGTCCGCCGCGTCGAGGGCGTCGTCGGCCGGATCCTCGTCACGCTCCGCCTCGCATCCGACGGCCCGTCGGCGCTCGCGGGCGACGTCACCGCCGAGCTCGACGCCGCGTCCTTCGCCGCCCTCCGCCCGGTCGCGGGCGAGCGCCTGACCGTGCGGATCCCGCGCGGGGCCTGATCAGTCGGCGTCGGGCCCACCAGCGGAGACGCGCCCCCGGCCGAGCCGCCGCCGCAGCCGGGCCGGCACGAGCCGCGCGCGCCCGTCCGACCCGAGCCGCACGAGCGAGCCGGCCACCACGATCACGAGGGCCGCCGCGAGCGCGATCTGCCAGGCCCACAGGTCCGGCGCGAACAGCCGCAGCGCGAGAGCGCCCACCACCGCGAACCACTCGCCGCGGCCGGTCATCGCGATGAACGGGATCAGCAGCAGCGCGTACCACGGGTAGCGCGGGCTCACGGCGAGGAGCGTGACGCCGATCATCACGACCTGGCCGAGCCACGGGTCCGCCGGATCCGTCTTCCACCAGACGAGGCCGGCGGTCACCGCGAGGATCAGCGCGACCGCGATCAGCCCGTACTGCCCGGGCACGACGAGCTCCACGAGGGGGAACCGCCCGCCGTCGTCGTAGCCCTCCTCCTGCAGGTAGCCGGGCAGGTAGCCGAGCACCGCGATCCCGGTGCTGAGCACGTACGGCACGTAGAGCAGGGCGAACGTGACGACGGCCGCGGAGATCACCTTCCACGGCTGCTTGCGGAGCAGCGCCGGCGCCGCGATCACCGGGATGAGCTTGGTCGCGATGGCCGCGCCGAGCGCGATGCCGCCGCGCCACCGCATCCCCCCGGCGACGAGGAGCGACGCCGCGAGCGCGAGCAGGGCCCCGAGCGCATCGACGTGCGAGTTCGTGACCACCTCGCTCGCCACCAGCGGGCACCACGCCCAGAGCGCCGCCCACCACACGGGCTTGCCTCGCTTCCGCAGCGCGCGGACGAGCAGGAGCGTCACGGCCGTCATCATCAGGAGCCCGGCGGCCTGGAACGCCCAGTACTCGGCCGTCACCGGGACGACCGCGCGCACGCCGGCGAAGAACAGCTCGGCCATGGGCGGGTAGATGGTGGGCACCTTGGGGCGGTTGAGCGCCGTGCACATCGGCTCGTGCGTCTCCTCCTCGCGCACGCCCATGATCCGCGTGCCCTCGCAGGTGGCGGCGCCGTCCGACCCGACGACGGTCTTCGGATAGAGCCAGTCGGGCCGCAGATCGCGCAGCTCCGGGTCGGCCGGCGTGTACCGGTAGGGCGACTCGCCCGCGTTCTGCACGATGCCGTCCCACGCGTATCGCGCGGAGTCGGTGCTGGTGTTCGGCGGTCCGGCCATCGCGACCGCGCCGAGGCCCACCGATCCGAGGATGATGAGCGCAGCGGCGGATCGGGCCGGCAGCTTCCGCACCAGGAGGACCGCCGCTCCGAAGACCACCCAGATGACGACCACGAGCCAGAACAGCGGCGCGGCACCCTCGCGACGGAAGAACGCCTCGTCGTCGGCATCGCCGAACAGATCGAACGCGACCACCGACCACCCGGTGAGCGCGGCCATGACGGCGAGGACGAGGGCGGTGAGGGCGGTGCGCACACTCCATCATGGCGGCGCGCGCCCGGGCGATCGCCGACCGGCCCCGACCCGCCGCTCCCCGGACGGAGGACGACCCCCATGCGGACGCTGATGCACGAGGCCAGGCGTCGCCTGGCGTCGCCCGCGCGCACGACCCGGCTGGCGGTCGTGATCGGCCGCCTCCTCGGCATCGCGTTCCTCGTGTGCTTCGCGACGGGCCTCTACAGCCACTTCCTCCAGGACCCGCTGCCCTGGATGCGCTTCCCGACCGCGCCCGTGTCGCTCTACCGGCTGACGCAGGGGATCCACATCACGGCCGGCATCGCGTGCGTGCCGCTGCTGCTCGCCAAGCTCTGGATCGTCTTCCCCGAGCTGCTCACGTACCCGCCGGTCACCGGGGTCGTCTCGTTCCTGGAGCGCGCGTCCATCGCCGTGTTCGTCGGGGCGTCCCTGCTCGAGGTGACGATGGGCCTCCTCAACACGTTCCAGTGGGTGCCGTTCCCCTTCTACTTCCGGCAGACGCACTTCGCGCTGGCGTTCGTCGTGATCGGGTCGCTCGCGATCCACATCGGCGTCAAGCTGCCCGCCATCGCCGGGCACTGGCGGCGCGGGCAGGCGGACGAGTCGCCCATCGTCGAGGCGGACGACGCGCCCGCGGACGCCGCCGACGGCACCCCCGCCCGCGCGCCCCGCGGCGTCACCGGCCGCGTGCTCGCCTGGATCGACGACACCCCCGTCACGCCCACCCCGGTCGCCCGCCGCGGATTCCTCGTGGCGGTCGGCGCGTCGGTCGCCGCGGTCGTGGGCCTCACCGCCGGGCAGTCGTTCCGGATCCTTGCGCCGTTCAACGCCTTCGGCCCGCGCGTCATGGGCACCGGCCCGCAGGCGCTGCCCGTCAACCGCACGGCCGAGGCCGCCGGCGTGACGGAGAGCGCCATGGACGCCGGGTGGACGCTCACCGTCTCGAACGGATCCTCCTCCCGCGCCTTCACGATGGACGACCTCCGCGGCATGGGGCTCGTCACCGCGACGCTCCCCATCTCCTGCGTCGAGGGCTGGAGCCAGTCGGCGACCTGGCGCGGCGTCCGCCTCATGGACCTCATGGACCAGGTCGGCGCCGACCCGGGCGCGCGCCTCCGCGTCACGAGCCTCGAGAAGAGCGGCGGCTTCCGGCGCACCGAGATGGGCGCGGAGTACGTGCGCGACCCGCTCACCCTCGTCGCGCTCGAGCTCGACGGCGCGCCCCTCGACATCCAGCACGGCTACCCGGCGCGCATGATCGCGCCCGGGCGTCCCGGCGTGCTGCAGACCAAGTGGCTCTCGACCCTGGAGGTCATGTGATGACCGGCACCCGCATCCCCGCGACGCGCGGCGTGCTCGCCGCCCGCATCGCGCTCGTCGCGGTGGGGGTCGTCGGCCTCGTCGTCGGCGCGCTCGTGCTGCTCGACTCGCAGCGCACCGACCAGGTCGTCGGCGTCGCCGTCTTCCTGCTGCTCGCGATCCTCGTGCACGACGCGATCCTGTCGCCCGTCGTCTTCGTCGCGGGCCTGCTGATCCGGAAGGCCGGGCGACGCCTCCCTGCCGGGTCGCTCGTGATCGTGCAGGCCGGCGTGGTCGTGATGGCGGTGATGACCCTGGTGGTCGTCCCCGAGATCCGCGCCCGGGCGATCGGCAACGACAACCCGACGATCCTCATCGCGGACTACGCGCCGCGCCTCGCGCTCATGTGGGTCGCCACCGCGGTGGCGACGGCCGTCGTCGCGGCGCTCTACGCGCGGACGAGGCGGCAGAAGGACCGGCCCTCGGTCTCCCAGCACTGAACGAGGTCGAGGCCCGCATCGCCCGCCATGCGCGCGACGGCGTCGCGGCCGACCTGCGCCCACGGGAACGGGTCGCTCGCGCGGCCCTGGCCGTCCTCGACCGTGCACTCGAAGGTGCGGTCGCGGGCGGGATCCGGGTGGGTCTCCACCACGAGCGCACCCTGGTCGTCGAGGAGGTCGCCGCAGCGCGCGAGGAGCGCGGCCGCGTCGCCGCCGATGCCGATGTTGCCGTCGAGGAGGAGGAGCGTGCCCCAGCCGCCCTCGCGGGGCAGGCGCTCGAAGACCGAGCGGTGGAGGACGGGGAGGCCGAGGCCCGCGGCCATCTCGACCACGGTGGGGGAGACGTCGATGCCGAGCGCGCCGAGCCCGGCGTCCATGGCCGCGCGGACCATGCGGCCCGGGCCGCAGCCGATGTCGAGGACGGGGCCGGCGGCGTCCGCGAGGAGGCTCGCGTCCACGGCGTCGGCGTCGGCGCTCCAGCGGCCCAGGTCCATGACCTCGGCGCTGTCGTCGTCGGAGGACGCGAGCGACAGGAAGAGGACCTCGCCGGAGTCGCGGAGGGCCCGGGCGTAGGGCTCGCCGCCACCGGATCCGAAGGTGCGGACGCGCGCGGAGGCGCGGTCCTCGGGGTGGTCGACGGCCAGGCTCATGCGGGGTCCCTCTGCGATGTCGCGGGTGCGGTGGTGGCGGCGCGGGTGCTCGCGCCGGTCTCCAGGGTTCGGAGCGCGTGGGCGAAGCGATGGGCGGGCGCCGCCTCGGCGGCCTCCCGCGCGTCGTCCACCGTGTCCACGTCGGTGAGCTCGGGCAGCATCGCCACGTCGAGCCCCGCGTCGATGAGCCGCGACAGCTGCACGGCGCCGGTGTCGTCCCGGGACATGGGCACGCCGCGCACGAGCGCGCCGTCCGGATCCCGGAGGCCGAGCGCCCAGAAGCCGCCGTCGTTCGCGGGGCCGAACCAGGCGTCGGGGCCGCGCGCCCCGTCGGCCCAGGAGTCGAGCACGGGGCGGATCAGATCCGCGGTGAGCTGCGGCGTGTCCATCCCGACGAGGAGGACGGGGCCGTCGAGCGCGTCGAACATGGCGGCGAGCCGCTCGTCGAGGTCGCCGGTCACCTGCGGGATGACGTCGTATCCGGCGGCCTCCGCCGGCGGGTTCGCGCCGTCGAAGAGGAGGACGCGGCGCGCGGGCGCGGCGTCGTCGACGGCGGCGAGCGTGTCGGCGAGGGCGGCGGACGCGAGCTCGGCCGCCTCCTCGAGCGTGAACGGCGGGTGCAGGCGCGTCTTCACGCGGCCGGGGATGCACTCCTTGGCGATGACGACGACGGCGGTCACGCGGTTCCTCCCGGGGTGCGATCGGCGCCCGCCGCCGCCGCTCGCGCCTCGGCCAGCACGCGCGACATGTCGCGCACGGCCGTGACGGTCCCGCGCACGGTGCCGGTCACCTTGGACCGCCCCACGCGCGGCGCGTACGGCATGTCCACCTCCAGGATGCGCCAGTGGGCCGCGGATGCCCGGAGCAGCATCTCCAGCGGATAGCCGCTGCGCCGGTCGAGGATGCCGAGATCGAGCAGCTCGGTGCGCCGCCCGCAGCGCATGGGGCCGAGGTCGTGCAGCGGGACGCCCGTGATCCGCCGCAGCCGTCTGGCCAGCTCGAGGTTCGCGATCCGCGCGTGCAGCGGCCACGCGCCGCGCGCCGACGGGACCCGACGGCCGAGCACGAGGTCGCGCTCGCCGTCGCGGACCGGGTCGACCACGCGGGGGAGGAGCGCGGGATCCATCGACGCGTCGGCGTCGCAGAACGCCACGAGCGGCGCGGTCGCGGCCTCGAGCCCCGCATGCGCGGCAGCGCCGAACCCGCGGCGCGACTCCCGCACCACGAGGGCGCCGTGCGCGCGCGCCACCTCGGCGGAGCGGTCGGTGGATCCGTTGTCGACGACGATCGCGCGGTACCCCTCGGGCAGGCGGGAGAGGACCCAGGGCAGGGCCTCCTCCTCGTCGAGGCAGGGGAGGACCACGTCCACGAGCGCTGGCGTCATCCGTCGAGCCTAGGAGGCCGCGCCTGCGCCCGCCCGCCACGCGACCGATCGCCGCGTCGCCGCGCCGCCGCGACCCGAGGGGTGACGGCTCGCTCGCAAGCCGGACACCCGCGGGGCCGGGCCCAGGGACCGCGCATAGTCTGACCGGGTGAGCCCCACCTACGATCCCGCGCGCGCCGACGCCGGGCGCCCCGACAGCGCGCGGCCCGATCCCTCGCGGCCGGATCCGCTGCGCGGCCGCCGCATCCTCGTCGTCGAGGACGACCCGACGGTGAACGAGGTCGTCTGCCGCTACCTCAAGGCCTCGGGCTTCCAGGTGGAGACCGTCGCCGACGGCCTCGAGGCCGTGCGCGTCGCCACCGAGCGCATGCCCGACCTCGTCGTGCTCGACCGCATGCTCCCCGGCCTCGACGGCCTCGAGGTGTGCCGCCGGATCCGCGCCCACCACCCCGAGTCGCCCGTGCCCGTCGTGATGCTCACCGCGCTCGGCCAGGGCGAGGACCGCGTCAACGGCCTCGATGCCGGCGCCGACGACTACCTCGCCAAGCCCTTCTCGCCGCGCGAGCTGGTGCTCCGCGTGCGCGCCGTCCTCCGCCGCACGGTGCCCGAGGCCGTGCCCGAGCCGCCGTTCGTCGCGGGGCCGTTCGTGCTCGACCTCGGCGCGCGCGAGATCCACCAGGCCGGCGTCATGCTGTCGCTCACCTCCCGCGAGTTCGACCTGCTCGCCTTCCTGCTCCGGAACCCGCGCCGCGTCTTCGGGCGCGACGACCTGCTGCGCCAGGTGTGGGGCTGGGAGATCGGCGACCTCTCCACCGTCACCGTGCACGTGCGGCGCCTGCGGGAGAAGATCGAGGCGGATCCCGCGCACCCCGTGCTCCTCGGCACCGTCTGGGGCGTGGGCTACCGCTTCGACCCGGACGCCGCGACGCCCGCCGCACCCGCCGAGGCCGAGCCCGCCCCCTCCGCCGAGGCCGACGCGTGACCGCCGACTCCTTCCTCATCGTCGTGCTGACGGCGCTCGTCTGCGCCGCCGTCGTCGGCCTCGGGGCCAGCGTCCTGCTGCGCGCGCTCCGCCGCCGATCGCTCGTGCTGCAGATCTGCGTCGTCGCGCTCGCCGCCGTGCTCTCGGTCGTGGGCGGCATGGTCGCCGTCACCGCGAGCATGCTCGTCGACGACGCCGGCCTCACCGCGTTCCTCTCCGTCGCCGCCGTCTCCGCGCTCGTCTCGCTCGTCATGGCCGCGATGCTCGGCATGACCCTCGTGCGCGGCAGCCGCGAGCTCGGCCGCTACGCCGCGTCCATGGGCGAGGAGGCCGCCGTCGAGCCAGGCCGCCCCACCAGCACCGAGTTCGCGCAGCTCGCCCGCGAGCTCAGCGCCGCCAACCGCCGGCTCGCCGACGCGCGCGACAGGATGGAGGCGCAGGAGCGCAGCCGTCGCGAGCTCATCGCGTGGATGTCGCACGACCTGCGCACGCCGCTCGCCGGCATCCGCGCCATGGCCGAGTCCCTCGAGGACGGCATGGTCGACGACGAGCACCGCTACTTCCGCCAGATCCGCGTGCAGGCGAACCGCCTCAACGGCATGGTCGACGACCTGTTCGAGCTGTCGCGCATCAACTCGGGCAGCCTCGAGCTCGCCGTCGAGCGCGTCTCCCTGTACGACGTCGTCAGCGACACCGTCGCCGAGCTCGGGCCGGTCGCGCAGGCCCGCAAGGTCGAGCTCCGGGGCGAGACCGCGCACGACGACCTCGTGGTGCAGGGCGATCCGCGCGAGCTCTCCCGCGTCGTCGGCAACCTCGTGATGAACGCCATCCAGCAGTCGCTCCCCGGCGGACGCATCGTGATCTCCGCGCACCGCGACTCCGGCAACCTCGCCGTCCTCTCCGTCGAGGACACCGCGGGCGGCATCCCCGAGGCCGACCTCCCACGCGTGTTCGACGCCGGCTGGCGGTCGACCGGATCCCGCACGCCGCGCGCCTACGGGAAGAGCGCCGCCGAGAGGACCGCGCTCGGTCCCGACTTCCCGGCCGCGCCCGTCGAGGCCACGCCGCCGGATCCCGCGGTGCAGGCCGAGGGCACGCACGACGGCGGCTACGCGTCGGGAGGCGGCGGCGCGGGCCTCGGCCTCGCGATCGTCCGCGGCATCGTGCGCGCCCACGACGGCGACGTCACGGTCCAGAACATCGAGGGCGGCTGCCGCTTCGACGTGATCCTCCCGTACAGCAAGCCGGTCGCCCCGTGACCCGCGCGGCCCTCCGCTGGTGGTCCGCGTCCCTGGGTGTGGTGGCGGCGCTCGCCGTGCTGGCCGTTGCCGAGATCGCCGCGGCCTTCGTCGCCCCGGCCGCGAGCCCGGTGCTCGCGGTCGGCGCGCTCGTCATCGACCTCGTGCCCGCGGGCGTCAAGGACACCGTGATCGCCCTGTTCGGCACGGGCGACAAGGTCGCGCTCATCGTCGTGCTCGGGGTGGTGGTGCTCGCCGCCGCCGCGCTCGCCGGGATCCTCCAGGTGCGCCGCCCGCCGCTCGGCGTGGTGGTGCTCGCGCTCTTCGCCGGCGTCGCCATGCTCGCGGCGACCACGCGCGCGGGGGCGACGGGTGCCGCGGCGATCCCCACGATCGTCGGCATGATCGCCGGCGTCTTCATCCTCCACCGCGGCGCCGACCGGCTCCGCGACTGGCGGGACGCGGCGGACCGCGCGGCATCCGCGTCGGCCGCGGTCGCCGAGCCCGTGCGCGGCATCGCCCGCCCGGCCGCGCGCGCCCCGCTCACCCCGGGCGCGGGTGCGCGCGTCGAGCGCCGCACGTTCCTCCTCATGACGGTCGTGGCGGGCGTCGCCTCCGTGGTCGCCGGATCCGTGGCCCGCGGCCTCAACGCGGCCGCCGCCCGCGTGGACGACTTCCGCCGCACGCTCGTGCTCCCGCGCGCCGCGACGCCCGCCGCCGCGATCCCCGCCACGGCCGAGCTCGGCGTCCCCGGCCTCGCGCCCTTCGTCACGCCCGCGACCGACTTCTACCGCATCGACACCGCGCTGCAGGTGCCGTCGGTCGACGCGGCCTCCTGGAAGCTGCGCATCACGGGCATGGTCGAGCAGGAGGTCGAGATCACGTTCGCGGAGCTGCTCGCCCTCCCGCTCGAGGAGCACGTGACCACCCTCACGTGCGTGTCCAACGAGATCGGCGGGAACCTGATCGGCAACGCGCTCTGGCTCGGCTATCCCATCCGCCTCCTGCTCGAGCGCGCGAAGCCGACCACGGGCGCCGACATGGTGCTCTCCACGAGCCAGGACGGCTGGACCGCGAGCACGCCGCTCGAGGCGCTCACGGATCCCGACCGCGCGTCGATCCTCGCGGTCGGCATGAACGGCGAGCCCCTGCCGCAGCAGCACGGCTTCCCGGTGCGGATGGTCGTGCCCGGCCTCTACGGCTACGTCTCCGCGACGAAGTGGGTCACCGAGCTCAAGGTCACGACCTTCGCCGAGGACGTCGCCTACTGGTCGACCCGCGGCTGGACCGAGCGCGGCCCCATCAAGACGGGCTCCCGCATCGACACCCCGCGCTCCGGCGCGCGCGTGGACGCGGGACGCACCGCGATCGCCGGCATGGCCTGGGCGCAGCACACCGGCATCGAGAAGGTGGAGGTGCGCGTCGACGAGGGCGACTGGGTCGAAGCGACGCTGGGCGACGGCGTCGGTGCCGACACGTGGCGGCAGTGGTCGTACGCGTGGGACGCGGCGAGCGGATCCCACAGCGTCGAGGTGCGCGCCACCGACACCACGGGCGCGACGCAGACCTCCGACGAGGCGCCGCCCGCCCCCGACGGCGCGACGGGCTGGCACCGGATCACCGTCGGCGTCTCCTGAGCCGAGCCGCCCTCCCGTCGCTCGACGGAGGCACCGGGCCAGCGGGCACGGAGCCGGGGCGCGTACCGTCGACGCACGGCGCGTCCGCGCCGCATCGACGAGCGAAGGAGAGCACCGTGAGCGACATCGAGAACCCGCGCGACCCCGCCGACCGCGATCTGGACGACACCGGCGTCGACGAGGAGGAGCTCGTCGGGGCCGACGCCCGCGAGGCGCAGGAGGCCGTCGATGCCGAGCGCATCGTGCCGCTCGACGACGACGGGGTCGCGGACGACGACGCGGACGGCGGCCTCGGCATCGACATCACCGAGTCCGACGGCCTGGACCTCGAGGCCGGCGACGACCTCGACACGGGAGCGGCGATCCGCTGATCCGCCCTCCCGCACGCACGACGACGGCCCCCGCAGATGCGGGGGCCGTCGTCGTGCCGGGCCCGGAGGCCGACGGGGATCAGTCGGCGAGGATCGCGTACAGGGCGCGCCGCGTCTCGTCGAGCTTCGCCGCCGCGGCCTGGCGCTGGGCGTCGGTCGCGTCGTGCATGAGGGGCTTCACGACGCCCATGAGCTTCATGAGGCTGGTCTGGAACGCGTCCTCGCCCTCGGACTTGTCGGTGGTCGCGGCCCAGGCGGCGTCGATCTCGTCCTTGTGCTCCTCGACGTGGGCGCGGCCCTGGTCGGTGAGGGAGTAGACGCTCTTGGCGCCGGACTCGTCGGCGACGATCAGGTCCTCGTCGACGAGCTGCTGGAGCGTGGGGTAGACGGATCCGGGGCTCGGCCGCCAGGCGCCCTCCGTCTTCGTGGCGATGCCCGTGATGAGGCCGTAGCCGTTCGAGGGCGCGTCGGCGAGCAGGGAGAGGATCGCGAGGCGGACGTCGCCGCGGCGGGCGCGACCCCGTCCGCCGCGTCCGCGGCCCGGGCCGAAGCCGGGGCCGCCGAAGCCGCCCATGCCGGGGAATCCCGGGAACCCGGGGAAGCCGGGGCCGTCGCCCGGGCGGAAGCCGCGGGCGAGGGGGTGACCCGGCATGATGCGCGGGCGCCCACCGCGGTGGTGCTGCATGCGGGGCTCGTGGCGGTCGGCGGGGGCTTCGGCGGATGAGGGGGACGAGAGGTGGTCGTCGTGGTCGTGGGTGCGCATGAGCGCTCCTTCCGGTCGGGAGATGTCGGGGATCGCGGCGTGCTGTCGCGATGTAGCGACGATATATCGGCGACAGTCGGAAGTCAAGCGACGACTTCGAGAGGCCGTGCCGCCGATCCCCGGGATCCCGGGCGAGCGGCGCGTGAACCTGGCGTTCACCTGGGAATGGACGACCGACCCCAACCCGTTCTCCGCCCGCGCCGAAGTCCCTGTGTCGCCCGGGGGTACCGGGCGGAACCCCAGTCCACACAGCGAAGGAAGAATCATGCGCAACCTCACCAAGTCCGTCTTCGGCCTCGCCACCGCGGGCTTCCTCGTCGTCGGCCTCGCGGCCTGCTCGACCCCCGCCGAGAGCCCCTCGTCCTCCGCGTCGTCCGCCCCGTCCGCGACCGCGACGACCGAGGCCAACCCCACGCCGCTCGCGACGATCCCGACCCTGACCGGCGTCGACACCCAGGTCACCCTCGACTCGGGCTTCACCGGCGCCCTCACGACCCTGGGCCTGACCCCCGGCGTCATCGGCACCGCGACCCTCGACGGCTCCACCGGCACCCTCGCGTTCCCCATCACCGGCGGCAACGTGAAGTACTTCGACCCCGAGCAGTCCTACCGCCCCTACGTCCAGGGCGAGATCGACCACGCCGGCTCCGGCATCAGCCTCACCGCCGGCTCGACCGTCGTGAAGCTCACCGACTTCGTCATCGACCCCGGCACCAGCCGCCTCACCGGCTCGGTCCAGGTCGGCGACGGCGAGGTCATGAAGGACGTCTACATCTTCAACCTCGACGGCACGACCCTGAAGCCCCTCCAGATGGAGGGCGACAACGCCGTCCTCGAGGGCACCACGGTCAAGGTCAGCCCCGACGCCGCGTCGCTGCTGAACAGCACGTTCGGCACGACCGCGGTCACCGACCAGCTCGTCGTCGGCATCGCCAAGATCACCGTCAACACCAAGTAGCACCCACCCCGGCTCCGCCGGGACGCACCACCTGCGATCACAGCAGAACGCAACGACGGCCTCGTCTCCCTCCGGGGAGCCGGGGCCGTCGGCGCGTCCGGGGTCGGGCTGCGGCGCCCGGCGTCAGCGGAAGTCGCCCACCTGCCGCTCGACGGGCACGGTGCCCGGCACGACCACGTCGCCGGTGTGCGCGGTGGTGACCGTCTCGATGAGCACGATCTCCACCTCCTCGTCCGCGACGGGGTTGTGCCGCACGCCCCGCGGCACGACGTGGAACTGCCCGGGACCGAGCACGACCTCCTGGTCGTCCGGCAGCTGGATGCGGAGGCGGCCCGAGACGACGAGGAACATCTCATCCTCGGCGTCGTGCGCGTGCCACGTCAGCTCGCCGAGCAGCTTGGCGACCTTCACGTACTGGTCGTTGACCCGTCCCACGACCAGGGGCGTCCAGTGGGCGGTCACCTCGCGGAGCTCGGCGGCGAGATCGGTCACGGGAGGAGTCGTCATGGCTCCATCCTCCGCCGGTCCGCGGCGGGCTCAGCCGATCGTGACCTCGAAGCCGGCGACGCTGCGGGTCACGGTGCCGGTCGCGAGCTCGACGAGGAGCGTGGTCACGGACGTGTCGCGGGGCGCCCTCGGGTAGTCGTCGCTGGCGCCGCGCGCGGGATCCGGCACCGTCTCGAGCAGGGCGAAGCGGCCGTTCGGGGTGACCGAGAGGCCCGTGATGCGGGTCGCCGGATCCGCGGGCACGTAGACGTCGCTCGCCGTCCCGTCGCGCACCACGACGAGGCGCTGCGTGGCGGTGCCGGTCGCGGGATCCAGCGCCGTGCGCACGCGGAGCACCGCGCCGTCGTCGCCGGGCACGAACGAGATCGCGCCGTCGTACTGGAGGTCGGCGCCGCCGGTCTCGGTGGGCAGCGTCGTCTGCTGGGCGGTGCGGAGGTCGATCTCGGTCGTCGAGCCGGGATCCGTGACCGCGAGCCGCGTGCCGTCCGCGGAGAACGGTCCGAGCGTGCCGTGGCGGCCGAGCGGGACGATGGGCGACGACCCGTCGACCGTGACGAGGTAGAGGTCGCCGTCCTGCCCGTGCGCGACGAGCTGCGGGCGCCCGAGAACGAAGCCCCAGGCCTGCGCGCTGATCGCCTGGCCGTCGAGCCCGAGCACGGGCGCCGGCGTCGCCCCGGCGCCGACGTCGTCGACCATGAGCGTGTCGTCGTACGCGCCCCCGTCCGTGCTCGTGAAGCGGAAGCCGATCGTGGTCCCGGTTTCCTCGGCATGGAGGTCCTGGAGCGTGCCGCGGCCGGGGAGCGGCAGGTCGACCTGGCCGGATCCGTCCAACCCCGCGATCACGAGGCCGTTCGTGCCGTCGTCCTGGAGCGTGGCGACCACGAGCGACTGCCCGACGACCGCGTACTCCTGGATCTTCGTGGCCTCGAACACCTCGTCGCTCGCGCCCTGGCCGCCGCCGGCGACGCTCTGCCGGAGGATCCGGTCGGCCTGCTGCTCGCCGCCGCGGACGAGGACGTACATGCCGGGATCGCCCGTGTGGAACGACGTCGCGAGGTCGGACGTGGGGCCGCCGCCGACGCCCTGCACGCCGTCGATCGACACCGTGTACGCGGCGTCGTAGGCGAGCGGCCGGGTGAAGTCGATGATGATGCGGTCGGCCTGGGTGTCGACGGTGAAGTCGGCACCGGGCTCCATCCGGATGCGCGAGACGTCGACCGGCTGGATCGGCCGGTTCGCCGCCAGCACGAGCCGCTGGCGGGACTGCTGCACCACGGCGAGCGGATCCACGTCGGTGCGCACGAGCCGCGGCCCCTGGCTGCCGGCGACCGCGAGCAGGCCGCCGCAGGCGAGGACGAGCACGAGGATCACGGCGGTGAACGCCCGGCGGAAGGCGCGCGGGGAGGCGGGGGCGTCGGTCACGGGCGGCTCAGTAGACGTAGGGGTCGGCGGGCTGGTCGACCTGCTGGACGCCCTGCGGCATGACCGCGAGCGGCTGCCTGCTCTTCGCGCTCGGGTTCGACGCGAACGGGCCGGTGACGCGCACCCACTCGTCGGTCTGCAGCGTCGACTTCCAGCCGGGCTGGTAGACGGGGACGCCTACGGGCTGCGCGTCGACCGCGCAGCAGGTGACGACGAAGCGCGTGACGTAAAAGACGTCGTCGGGATCGTCGGGGTCGGCGCTCACGAAGCCCGTGATGTCGACGGACTTCGAGGTGAAGAAGGTCGGATCCGTGGTCTGGGCGAGGAGCTGCGACCAGTCCTTGACGCCCAGGGTGGAGAAGTCGCTGGTGCCGAGGAGCTCCTGGTCGGGCGCGGCGTCGGAGGCGACCGTGCTCGAGTTGAGCGCGCGCTGCGTGACGGTGCTCTGGGTGAGCGTGCGCGGCGGGAGCACGAGGACGGCGACGACCGTGACCGTGACGACGGCGGCGACGGCGACGCGGGAGGCGCGGGCGCGGAGGGAGGCGCGGGCGGCGGGGAGCTCGGCGGGGCCGTCGGCGCGGTCGCCGAGCGCGGCGGATCCGTGGTCGTGGTCGTGCTCCTCCGCGGCGTCGGCCGGGCGGAGCGCGAACCCGGCGACCGTCGCGACCAGGCCGATGACCGCCATGATCCCGGTGAACACGAAGTAGCGCGGGTGGATGTAGAGGCCGAGCTGGCCGGTGATCGTCAGCCACAGCGTCGAGACGATGCACGCGGCGAGGAGCACGAGGCCCACCGTGGAGGAGGCGCGGCCGCCCGCGGCGCGGCGGCGTCGGGCGCGGCGGAGGGCGGTCACGGTCCGGTCGGCGGGCTCCCGGTTGTCAGGCGATGGCATTGACACCCCATCCCAGCGCGAGGCTGATCAGCGCGACGACCGAGGTGATCATCACGAGCGTGCGGGTCGAGTAGGTGGTGCGCATGAGCGCGAGCATCTTCACGTCGATGACCGGCCCGAACACCAGGAAGGCGACGATGCCGCCGGGCAGGAACACGGATCCGAACGAGAGCACGAAGAACGCGTCCACGTTGGAGCAGACCGAGACGACGAAGGCCAGGAGCATCAGCGCGAGCACCGAGAGGATCGGGCTGCCGCCGAGCGTGACGAGCACCTCGCGGGGCACGGCGACCTGGATGAGGCCGGCCAGCAGGGATCCGATGACGAGCGCCGGCATGATCGTCGTCGCCTCACGGCCGAACAGCGAGATCGACTTCCGGACGCGCGCGCCGCCGTGCGCGTGCGGATCCGGGAGCGCGCACTCGGCGCGGAACTCGTCCGTGAGGAGGCGGTCAGGCTCGGGGTGGAGGCTGAAGAGCCAGCCGACCACGTTCGCGATGAGGAATCCGCCGACGAGGCGGGCCACGAGGATCCAGCCGTCCCAGCCGAAGGCCGCGTGCGTCGTGATGATGGTGATCGGGTTGAGGATCGGCGCCGCCAGCAGGAACGTGATCGACTCCGGCACCGTGAAGCCGCGCACCACGAGTCCTCGCGCGAGCGGCACGTTGCCGCACTCGCACACGGGCAGGGCCATGCCGAGGAACGAGATGCAGGCGCGGCGCGCGAACGGGTTGCGCGGCAGGCGGCGCTCGATGACGCCGGGCGGCACCCACACCTGCACGACGATCGACAGCACGATGCCGAGGATCACGAACGGCAGCGACTCCACGATGACGCTGACGCTGAGGGTGACGAGGTCCTGGAGCCGGTCGGGCAGGACGCTGTCGCCGAGCGCCGGGGAGGCGGCGCGGAGGGCGAGGAGCAGCAGGACGAGGGCGAGGCCCGTCGCGAGGCCGGTGCGGATCCCGGCGGGGGTGGCGCGGGCGGGGCGCGGGGCGTCGTGGTCGTGCGGGTGGTCGTGGTCCTCGCGGGTGCGGATCGCGGTCGCGGTCGCTGTGGCGGTCGCGGCGGTGGATGCGGCGGGCGATCCGTCGGCCGATCCGTCGGCGGCCCGGCCCTCGCGGCTCCGGCGCGCGCGGGGTGCCCGCTCGCGGCGCGGGCGTGCGGGCCGGTCGAAGGGGGACGCGTCGTCGTCGTCCGGCGCCCACGGGGTGTGCCGAGCCGTCATCGCGGACCGGTGGCGCGGGGCCGGGGTCCGATGGGGGCGAGCACGGGACCAACCCTAACCGCGCTGAGAAGCGTCCTCAGCAGGCGCGGCGGCGGGTCAGCGGAGGCCTACGGGGGCCTGCGGGCAGCGCGACTCCAGCGCGCCGTCGGGCGTCTCGACGTACGGCTGCCAGGGATCCCCCGCGCGGGACGACGCGATGAACGCCTCGCGATCCGGCTCCTCGCCCTCGAACGGCTCGCCCTCGGACGCGTAGCAGGGGATGAGGAACTCGACGTAGTAGTCGTGCAGCCAGCCGAGCGCGGCGTCCGTCAACGGGCCGCCGGGCGTGGTCGGGAAGCGCACCGAGCAGGCGTACTCCACGGCGACGTCCGCGGAGTGGGCGCCCAGCCGGGTGTCCTCGCCCGTCCCGATGACCTGGACGCGGACCCCCGACTCGCCCAGGCACGCGGCCTGCTGCCTGACCCACTCCTCGCCGTCGAGGACGCGCTCGACGGGCAGGTCCGGGCGCACGGCGTCGGGGCGCTCCAGGAGAACCCGGTCCCAGAGGAAGTCGGCGCGCTCCCGGAGCGCCTGCGCGGTCTCGACGTCCGTGAGGTCCTCGCGCAGCTCCGCCGGAGGTTCCGCCGTGAACGCGGGGACGGGCGTGCCGATGCGGGGATCCGGCGTGCTCGGCCGGCCGGGCGTCGAGGTAGGGTCCTGCGATCGCCAGCTGTCGTCGTCGGCGAGGAGGCCGGCGGCGGATGCGGTGCCGAGCCCGACGACGAGGAGCCCGCCCGCGAGCACCGCGGCGACCGGGCCGGGGCGGAGGAGGCGACGGCGGCGTGGGGCGGGCGGGTGCGCGCGGGGATCCGCGGTCTCCCCGGCCGCGGTCGGGACGTCGTCCGACGCGCGCGGGGTCGCCCGTGCATCGGCGGCGAGCAGCTCCCGGCCCTCGCCGACGAGGCGGTGCTCCGCGACCAGCAGCGCGACGAGCGGTGCCGGGAGCGCGTCGACCTCGACGCCGGCGGCCAGCCGGACCTCCACGCTCGGGGCGTCTCCGTCCTCGCGACCGTAGGCGGCGCGCCGGAGGGCGTCGAGGGCGCGAGCGGCGTCCGGGTCGTCCCGCAGCCGTCGACCGAGGGCGTCGGCGGGCGAGCCCGGACTCGTCACCGGTACGCCGCGGGGAGCACCGGGCACGCCGCGGCCAGCCCGTCGCTCATCGCGTCGGGGAAGGGTGTCCAGGGCCGCTCGGCGCGCACGTCGGCGATGAAGTCGTCGACGGCGGGGACCTCGCCGACGTACGGCCTCCCCTCCGCGGCGTAGCAGGGGATCAGGTAGGAGACGTAGTAGTCGTGGATGTAGGCGAGCTCGGCGTCGGTGCGACCGCCGCTGTCGCGCAGGGGGAAGCGGACCGAGCACGCGTAGACGGCGACCGGATCCCCGTCGGTGATGCTGAAGCTGGACTGGCCCTCCGTGAACGCCGTGACGCCCGCGTCCCGCAGGCAGGCCACCTGCTGCTCCGCGTAGTCCTCCTCGTCGTCGACCACCCGCTCCATCCGCGCATCGGGCCGCACCGCGTCCGGCTGCTGCTCGAGCACGAGGCTCCACGCCTGATCGGCGCGGACCCGCAGGCTCTCGGCCAGCTCGGCGTCGGTCATCGGGACCCGGACGGGCGGATCCGCCGTGAAGTCCGGGACGACGGATCCGCGTCGCCCGTCGGGCGTGCCCATCGCCTGGCCGCGCGGGGTGGCGGTCGAGGTGACGGCGGAGCCGACGCCCTCGGCGATCGGGGGCGTCGAGGCGGTGGATCCTGCGTCGAGGGAGCCCGTGGCCGCCGCGGTGCCGAGGCCGGCGAGCACGACGAGGCCCGCGACGACCATCACGAGCACCCCGCGGCCGCGTGGCCGACGAGGAGCGGCCGCCTCGGCGTCGTCTCCGGCTTCCGCTCCCGCATGCGGCTGCACGGCCCGCGCGGGATCGGCCGCCGGACGCTCGGACGCCAGCAGCGCCGCGCCCTCGTCGACGAGCCGTGCCTCCTCCGCGAGCAGGGCGACCAGCGGCGCAGGCAGCTCGACCGCGTCGTAGCCGGTGCGCGCGCGGAGGTCGGCGGGGACCTCGACGAGCGGCGCGGTGGATCCGTCGCGGCCGTAGGCGCGGCGTCGCAGCTCCTCGAGACGGCGCGCGGCGTCGGGGTCGTCGCGGAGGCGCCGGGCGAGCGCGTCGTCGGGAGCGTCGAGCGGGTCGGTCATGAGGCCTCCTCGTCGAGGGCCGGGAGCCGCGGCCGGGGCGGTGGTCGCGTACCGCCAGGCTACGGCGGCGGATCCGGCACGGCGAGGCCCCGTCCGGGTCACGGCGGGGCGGCCCGTACCCTGGGCGGGTGGCCACCACCGTCATCGCCTGGATCCTGACCGTCGCCGGTGCCCTCGTCACCCTCGACGCGCTGGCCGCGATCGTCGTCGCGCGCCGAGCCGGCCGCAGGATCGCCCGCCGCACGTGGTCGCAGCTCGCGGTCGGCGCGGCCGGGCTCGCGCTGGGCGTCCCGCTCCTCGTCACCTCCTGAGCGCGCCGTCGTCTCCTGACCGCGCCGCCGCGCCCGGATCGGGCCAGGATCCGGACATGACCATCGACGACCGCCCCGCCCTCACCGACGACCAGCTCACCGCCCGCGACCACGTCCCCGGGCTCGTCCACCACGTCGTGCTGTTCCGACTCCGTGACGACGCGACGCCCGCCGACCGGGACGAGGTGGAGCGCCGCTTCCGGGCGCTCGCCGACTCGCCGCACCCGGACGGCTCGGGGGCCTACATCCGCTCGCTGCACGCCGGCCGGCAGTCGAGCCCCGAGGGCGTCGGCCGCGGGTTCGAGCTCGGCTTCGTGCTGACCTTCTCCTCGGAGGGCGACCGCAACCTCTACCTCGGGGAGCCGCTCATCGCGGATCCGGCGCGCATCGATCACCAGCACGCCGCCTTCAAGGAGTTCGTCGGGCCGCTGCTCGCGGCGGATCCGCACGGGGTGCTGGTGTTCGACTTCACGGAGGCGCCGACGTCGACGGACGTGCCGGCGGGGGCGTCCGCGGGCTGATCCCGCGCCCCAGAAGCCGACCGCGCCGCCGTCGAGGTCGCGCGCCGGGGACCCGGCGGCGAGCATGGCCGGGAGGTCCCCGACC
Source organism: Clavibacter michiganensis (assembly GCF_021216655.1). Classification (NCBI taxonomy): domain Bacteria; kingdom Bacillati; phylum Actinomycetota; class Actinomycetes; order Micrococcales; family Microbacteriaceae; genus Clavibacter; species Clavibacter michiganensis. The sequence goes on along the minus strand of NZ_CP080437.1, from coordinate 1,608,197 downwards.
ACCGCCTGCCGACGAGACGAGTCCCGTGCCCGCATCCGCCCGCTCCTCCGCCGCTGCCCGGACGGCTCCCGGCGACCGCGACGAGCCGGCCGCCGTCGCCGCGGATCCGCGCCTCTACGCGCAGACGCGCCGCCCCCAGTCGTGGATCCGCGCCGTCGCGGTCGCGCTCCTCGCCTGGGTCGTGCTCGGGGTGGGGCTCGGCCTCGCCATCGGCATCGCGGACGCGGTCGCGCAGGCGACCGGTGCCGGCCTCCTCCTGGAGATCGTGCTGCAGGCCGTGCTGATGTCCGCGATCGTCGTGCCCGCCGTCGTCCTCCTGCGCCGACGGCTCGACCGCAGGAGCCTCGCGAGCATCGGCCTCTCGCGGCGGATCGGGCGGCCGATCGCGCTGGGCGTCGGGGTGGGCGCGGTGACGGGCGCGGTCGTCTGGGTCCCGGCGGGCCTGCTCGGCTGGATCCGCGTCGACGGCGTCGACCTCGCCGCGTTCGCCGGGTTCCTCCTCCTCGACGGCGTCGTCCTCGCGCTCTACGAGGCGATCCCCGAGGAGCTCGCCCTCCGCGGATACATGTGGACGAACCTCCGCGACGGGACCGGGCTCGTCGTCGCCACGCTCCTCACCACCGCCCTCTTCCCGGCGATCGGCGTCGTCATCGAGTCCGGCCGCTGGATCCTGCTGACGATCGCGGGATCCGACACCGGTGCCTTCACGCCGGTGCCCGAGGGGAACGACGCGGTCGTGTACGTGCTCCAGCTCGGCCTGTTCGGCCTCGCGCTCGTCGCCGCACGGCGGATCCCGATGGAGGGTGCGCTCCTCATCGCGATGGCGTTCCACTGGACGCAGCTCACGGTGACCCGCGTGTTGCTGGACCCCATGGGCTGGGTGTCGTCGGGCTGGGACGTCGCGTTCGTCGAGCCCGACGCGATCGCGCTGGTGCTCGTGCACATCGTCCTGGCCGGCCTCGTCTTCGTCGCGGTGCGGTGGCGGCTGGAGCGGCGACAGCCCGAGCTGCGGGCGCCGCGCGGAGCCCGCGTCCAGGAAACCGACCTACGGTAGGGATGTCCATGCGATCGCATGGACCAGTGGCTCCGCCCACGAGACGCGGGCCACCGCCCCACTCGTCAGGAGACCCCATGACCACCACCCGCTTCACCGACAAGGTCGTCCTCATCACCGGCGGAGGATCCGGCCTCGGCCGCGCCGCCGCCGTCCGCCTCGCCGCCGAGGGCGCGCAGCTCGCCCTCGTCGACATCTCCGAGGGCGGCCTGGTCGACACCGTCGCCGCCGTGACGGCCGCGACGCCCGACGCCGCGATCCTCACCGTGCTCGCCGACGTGTCGAAGGAGTCCGACGTCGACTCCTACGTGCACCAGACCGTCGAGCGCTTCGGCCGCATCGACGGCTTCTTCAACAACGCCGGCATCGAGGGCCGTCAGAACCTCACCGAGGACTTCACGGCCGCGGAGTTCGACAAGGTCGTCGCGATCAACCTGCGCGGCGTGTTCCTCGGCCTCGAGAAGGTCCTCGCCGTCATGCGCGAGCAGGGCTCCGGCATGGTCGTGAACACCGCCAGCGTCGGCGGGATCCGCGGCGTCGGCAACCAGTCCGGCTACGCGGCCGCGAAGCACGGCGTCGTCGGCCTCACCCGCAACTCGGCCGTCGAGTACGGGGAGTTCGGCATCCGGATCAACGCCATCGCGCCCGGCGCCATCTGGACCCCCATGGTCGAGGCGTCGATGAAGCAGATCAGCGCCGACGACCCGCGCGGTGCCGCGGAGCAGTTCATCCAGGGCAACCCGACCAAGCGCTACGGCGAGGCCGAGGAGATCGCGTCGGTCGTCGCGTTCCTGCTCTCGGATGACGCGGCGTACGTCAACGCGGCCGTGCTGCCGATCGACGGCGGGCAGTCCGCGAAGTACTGACGCGTGCCGTACGCGTCGGCCGCGAGGGCGGTCGGCGCGGCCGGACGGCTCAGCGCGCTCAACCGAACGGCGCCGTCGGGACCTGGCACGTCACGGGCTGCCCGGGCGCCGCAGTGGAGGTCGCGATCTCCTTCACGCCGTCCACGAGGATCCGGCAGGTCAGCGCCTCGCCGTCCACCGGGGTGGCCTGCACGAACGCCCAGTCCTCGGCGGTGACGACGGACTCGACCGACCAGACCGAGCTCGCCGAGTCGTCGCCGGGCGCGAGCGACGCCTGCCCGACCTCCTTCACGATCGACGGACGGCCGCGGTGCGAGGCCTCGGCGTACGAGACGTCCGTCAGGCCGCCGTCGGCGGGGCCAGTGGTCGTCACCTCGTAGGTGATCGCGTAGATGTCGGCGATGTCGTCGGTGATGCCCGAGCAGCCGGCGAGGGCGAGGGACGCGGCGGTGACGGCGAGGGCGATGCCGGAGCGGCGGCTCACGCTGCGGGGCGATGCGGGGGTCATGCACCCAGTGTGGCGAGCGGACGGCCCCGACCTCGTCCGTCGGAGGTGCCGGGCTCCGCGGACGAGCGGCACCCGGGTACGACCCGTCATGGATCCGCCGCGGCTGCCGGGCACCCGCGGCTCAGACGACCGCGCTGCGCAGCGGCGCCGTCGCGAACTCGCGCATGCCCTCCTCGAAGGTCATCCGCGGCTCCCAGCCGAGCTCCGTGCGCAGCCGGTCCGACGACGCCGTGATGTGGCGCACATCGCCGAGCCGGTACTCGCCTGTGGTGACGGGCGCGGATCCGCCGGCCTCGCGCGCGAGCGCCTCCGCCATCTCGCCGATGGTGTGCACGGTGCCGCTGCCGACGTTGAAGGCCCGGAAGGATCCCGCCTCGCGGTCGGCGGTCCAGGCGAGCGCGGCGAGGTTCGCGCCGGCGACGTCGCGCACGTGGACGAAGTCGCGGCGCTGCCGGCCGTCCTCGAAGACGCGCGGCGCCTCGCCGCGCGCGAGCGCCGAGCGGAACAGCGAGGCGACGCCCGCGTAGGGCGTGTTCTGCGGCATGCCCGGCCCGTAGACGTTGTGGTACCGCAGCGCGGCCGCCCGACCGCCGGTGGCCCGGGTCCACGAGCTCGCGAGGTTCTCCTGCGCGAGCTTGGTGGTGGCGTAGACGTTGCGGGGATCCAGCGGCACGTCCTCGCCGATGAGCTGCGGGACGAGCGGCTCGCCGGTCGCGGGATCCACCGGATCGAACATCCCGGCATCGAGGTCGGCGACGCCGCGGGCGGGCGGGCGCACCGGTCCGTCGGCGCCCGCGTACGCGCCCTCGCCGTACACGACCATCGAGCTCGCGAGCACGAGCCGGTCGATGCCCGCGCGGGTCATCGCGGCGAGGAGCACGGCCGTGCCGCCGTCGTTGGTCGTCACGTAGTCGGGTGCGTCGAGGAAGTCGACGCCCAGGCCGACCTTCGCGGCCTGGTGGCACACGACGTCCACGCCGTCGAGCGCGCCGGCGACGGCGTCCGGGTCGGTGACGTCGCCGCGCACGAGTTCGACGCGCGGGTCGATCTCCGGATCGCCGCCGTGCACGTCGGCGCGCAGCGAGTCGAGCACGCGCACGCGCCGGCCCTCCTCGAGCGCCGCCTGCACGATGGCGCCGCCGATGAAGCCGGCGCCTCCCGTGACGAGGAGGATCCCGTCGCTCACGAGCGCGCGCCGGTCGTGGTGCTCGCGCCGGTGACGGGCCGCGCGAGCACGGACTCGACCGCGCCCGGGTCGATCAGCGGGCGTCCGCGGTAGTCGGCGGGGATGGCGCGGACGACCGCCTCGATCGCCCGGACGATGCGCGGCTGCGCCTCCCGGAGCCGGGCGAACACCAGGTCGGCCGTGACGGCATCTCCCTGCTCGCCCGGCAGCGGTGCGAGTCCCGCGTCCGCGTCGGTGACGAACGACAGGTTCACCGTCCCGATGTTGAGCTCGGAGGCGAGCACGACCTCGGGGTACTGCGTCATGTTCACGATGTGCGCGCCTGCCTGCCGGAACCAGAGCGACTCGGCGCGCGTGGAGAAGCGCGGGCCCTGGATCACGACGACGGTGCCCGAGGTGCGCAGCGGCCCTGCCGCATCCGCCCGGTCGCCGCCCTCGAGATCCACGAGCGCGGCGGCCGCGAGCGCGTGCAGCTCGGGGTCGAATGGATCCGCGGCGGAGAGGTGCTGCACGACGCCCTGGTCGAAGAACGTGTCGGGCCGGCCCCACGTGCGGTCGAGGAGCTGGTCGGTGAGGACGAGCGATCCCGGCGGGTAGTCCGGCGAGACGCCGCCCACCGCGGACGACGACACGATGGCGCAGACGCCGAGCGACGCCAGCGCCCAGATGTTCGCGCGGTAGTCGATGAGGTGCGGCGCTACCGAGTGGTCGGCGCCGTGCCGGGTGAGGAACGCGACGCGGCGGCCCGCCAGCTCGCCGACGGCGACCTCGCTCGAGGTCGGGCCGAACGGCGTCTCGATGCGGTGCGACGCGCTCGTCGCGGGATCGAGCAGGGAGTAGAGGCCGGATCCGCCGATGACGCCGATCTCGGCGCGGGGGACGGATGCGGTGGTCGCCGCGGCGGGGGTGTCGGTCACGTCGTGCTCCTTCGGGTGGGTGCCCAGTCAACCAGGGCGCGGTGGACGCGGGCTCGACCGCATCCGCCGCGCCCCGGTCGACGTGGACCGAGGCGACGCCGGGACCGCGTCAGTTGAGCGGCCGCGTCCCCTCGGGCAGCGCACCGCCCGCGTAGAGGTCCTTCGCGGTGTCCTGCAGGGCCGTGAGCGCGACGCGCTGGGTCCACGGGCCGTAGGAGATGCGGCCGACGCCGAGCTCCTCGAAGCGGGCGGGGGAGAGGGATCCGGGGACGCCGATGACGGTGAGGCGCTGCGGGCCGACGGCGTCGACGAGGGTGCGCACCTCGTCCTCGGTGAGCGGTCCGGGCACGAAGACGGTCGTGGCGCCGGCGGCCATGTAGGCGCGCGTGCGCTCGACGGCGTCCGCGAGGATGTCGGACCGGTCGCGGTCGCCGCCCAGCACGTAGGCGTCGGTGCGGGCGTTGAGCGCGAACGGCACGCCCTCGGCCTGCGCTGCCGCGACGGCGGCCTCGACCGCGCGGATCGAGTCGTCGAGGGGGCGCATGCCGTCCTCGAGGTTGGCGCCGACGACGCCCACGCCGATGGCGCGGCGCACGGTCTCGCCCGCGTCCCCGTAGCCCGACTCGAGGTCGGCGGAGACGGGCTGCTCGACGGCGGCGACGATGCGGCCGATCATGTCGAGGTGCAGGTCGAGCGGGATCCTCTCGCCGTCCTCGTAGCCGAAGGTGGCGGCGATGGAGTGGCTCGCGGTGGCGAGGGCCTTGGTCTCGGGGAGCGCGCCGATGGCGGCGGCCGTGATGGCGTCCCACACGTTCACCACCCTCAGGAGCTCGGGAGCGGTGTGGAGGTCGACGAGGGTCTGCCCGCGGGCGGCGATGGTCATGCTCCGACCCTAGGACGGCCGGGCGGCGCGCGGCAGGGGCCGGTTCGGGAGGCGGACACGGATCCGGTCCCGCGCTCTGGGGAGGAGCGGGTCCGTGTCAGCGCGGGCGGTCCGCGGCGGACCGCACGGCCGAGACGACCAGGCCCGCGCCCGCCGTGAGCAGCGCGAGGGCCGCGACGAGCAGCAGCAGACCCAGGTCGGATCCGCCCGTGTGGACGACCACCCCGGCGATGCCGAGCGCGATCGCGGCGGCGAGCAGCACGGCGCCGATCGCGGCGGCCACGCGACGGCGGACGGTGGCGCGGCGCTCGTGCGGATCCATGCGCTCAGGGTCCCGCGCCCGGACCGCGACGGCAAGGCCCGTGTCCGGGGCGCGGATGACGAGGAGGACGACCGCGCATCGGGATCCGGCGGCGCCCGGGAGGACGCACCCGCGTCGGGGATGATGGTCCCATGACCCCCGACCGCCCCGCTGGCCGACGACGACGCACGGTCGACGAGCACCGCGCGGCCGTGTCGGCGCTCCTCGCCCCGCTCGCCGGCCTGCCCGCGGAGGAGCTGCCCGTCGCCGCGGACGCCGTGAGCGCGGATCCGCACCGCTACGCCGACCGCGTGCTCGCCCGCGACGTCACGAGCCCGCTCGACCTGCCGCCGTTCCGCAACTCGCAGATGGACGGCTACGCGGTGCGCGCGGCGGACCTCGCAGGCGCGAGCGACGCGGTCCCGGCCGTCCTGCGCATCGCCGCGCGGATCCCCGCCGGCGTCGCCCCGGTGCCTCTCCAGCCCGGCACCGCCGCCCCCTGCATGACGGGCGCGCCCGTCCCGCCCGGCGCCGACGCGATCGTGCCCATCGAGGCCGCGATCCCCGACCGCTTCGTCGACGAGACCGCGACCGACGCGACCGTCGCCTTCGCCGCCCCCGTGGATCCGGGCGCCTTCGTCCGCGCGCAGGGCAGCGACCTCGCGGCGGGGGCCGTGCTCGTCGCCGCCGGCACGCGCCTCCTCCCGTCGCACTGGGGCGTGCTCGCGTCGGCGGGTGTCGCGGCCGTCACCGTGCGCCGCCGACCCGTCGTGCTCCTCCTCTCCACCGGCCTCGAGCTGCGCGCGCCGGGCGAGGAGCTCGCGCCCGGGCAGATCCACGACGCCAACTCGGTCGCGCTCGCCGCGGCGCTCTCGGCCGCCGGGGCGGAGGTCCGCCCGCTGCGGGTCGCGTCCGACGACGCCGGCCGCGTGGGTGAGGCGCTCCGTGGGGCCGCCGCCGGCATCGACCTGCTGGTCACGACGGGCGGCGTCAGCGCCGGCGCCTACGAGGTCGTGCGCGACGTGCTCGAGGGCGGCGGCGTGGAGTTCGTCTCCGTCGCCGTGCAGCCGGGCGGGCCGCAGGGGCTCGGGACCGCGGAGGCCGGCGGCGCGCGGATCCCCGTGGTCGCCTTCCCCGGCAACCCCGTGAGCGCGCTGGTCTCGTTCGAGCTCTTCCTCCGTCCGGTGCTGCGCGCCCTCGCCGGGCACCCGCGACCCGACCGCCCGTCCCGCGAGGCGCCGCTCGCCGCGCCCCTCGACTCGCCCGCCGCCAAGCACCAGGTGCGGCGCGGCCGCCTCGACGAAGACGGCCGGGTCGTCGCGGTCGGCGGCCCCGGATCCCACCTCCTGCACGCGTACGCGACCGCCACCCACCTCGTCCACATCCCCGCAGGTCTCGACCGGCTGGAGGCCGGCGACCCCGTCACCGTCTGGAGCATCGATGACTGATCCCGCAGCGAGCGCCGCGCCGTCCCTCACCCACCTGCGGCAGGACGGATCCGCGCACATGGTCGACGTCACCGACAAGGCCGTCACGAAGCGCCGGGCCGTCGCGCAGGCCGTGCTCGTGACCCGGCCCGAGGTGGTGTCGGCCGTGATCTCGGGCGACCTGCCCAAGGGCGAGGCCGTCGGCACGGCGCGCATCGCGGGGATCATGGCGGCGAAGCAGACCTCCAGCCTCATCCCGCTGTGCCACCCGCTGCCCATCGGCCGCATCGAGATCGACATCACCGGTGCCGACGACCGGCTCACGGTGGTCGCGTCCGTCAGCACCACGGGCGTCACGGGCGTCGAGATGGAGGCGCTCACCGCGGCGTCGGTCGCGGCGCTCACGCTCTACGACATGGTCAAGGCGGTGGATGCGCGGGCCGTGATCACCGACGTGCTCGTGCGCGAGAAGCAGGGCGGCAAGTCCGGCGACTGGGCCCGGCCGTGAGCGCGGCGGATCCCCGCGGCCGCGCCGTCGTGATCGTCGCCTCCACGCGCGCCGCGGCGGGGGAGTACGAGGACCGCACCGGCCCCGTCATCGCCGCGTGGCTCGCCGAGCGCGGGTTCGAGGTGGGCGCGCCGGTCGTCCGCCCCGACGGGCCAGGGGTCGCCGCGGCGCTCGCCGAGGCCCTCGCGGGCGGCGCGCGCGTGATCCTCACCACGGGCGGCACGGGCATCACCCCCACCGACCGCACGCCCGAGGCGACCCTGCCGCTGCTCGACCTCGAGATCCCCGGGATCATGGAGGAGGCCCGCCGCATCGGCACGGCCCACACGCCCACCGCGGTGCTCACGCGCGGGCACGCGGGGCTCGCGGGCGGCGCGTTCGTCATGAACCTGCCGGGCTCGCCGGGCGGCGTGCGCGACGGCCTCGGCCTCCTCGACCGGATCCTCGACCACGCGCTCGAGCAGGCCCGCGGCGCAGTGCATCCCGCCGCCGACCCGGCCGCCGACACCGCCGACACGGCTCCCGCGGCCGACGCAGGAGCCAGCTCGTGACCGCCGACCGCGTGCTCTTCGCGCGCATCGCGGGCGGCGCGATCCGCGTGGAGGACTGCGCCGACGCCGTGCGCGCCGACGACGCGGGCGCGGTCGTCACCTTCGAGGGAGTGGTGCGCGACCACGACGACGGTCGCGGCGTCCTCTGGCTCGAATACTCCGCGCATCCGGCCGCCCGCCAGGCGATCCGGCAGGTCGCGCTCGACGTCTCCGCGCGCTACCCCGAGGTGCGGATCGCCGTCGAGCACCGCATCGGCCGCCTCGGCATCGGCGACGTCGCGCTCACCTGCGCCGTCTCCTCCGCGCACCGCGCGGACGCGTTCGCCGCGTGCGGTCTCCTGGTGGACGAGGTGAAGCAGCGCGTCCCGATCTGGAAGCAGCAGGCCTTCGACGACGGCACGAGCGAGTGGGTGGCCTCGCTCGGCTGACTTGCTCGGGTCGAGCGCTTCATATTCTCCGCCCTGTGGACTGTGTCGACGGGCTTCGATCACGAGTTCTGAGTTCAGCCTCGAGGGCTCAGTCGATCCTGGAATTCCGACCGGAGCCCACGTCACGCGAGGCATATCTGAATGCCGAGCCCTGCCTCGCTCCCTCGGTACACTGGGTGTAGGTCGAGCGACATCGGTGCGCGGATTGTCTCACTCCTCTATAGAAGGAAAGACAAATGAACAGCAGATCGAAGGCTCCAATCTATGTTGCTGTGGCGGCAGTCGTCGCCCTCGGATTCACGTGCATCTCCTCCGGGGCAGCAGATGCGGCTGAGATGGCTCAGCCCCCGGGGTCGTCCGCGATCTCGGGACAGGCGACCAGTCGCTTGCACGCCGAACTGGACGCGTCGGACGTCCCACGAGAGATCTCGCTTGTCGATGGGCGGTCCGTCACGACCTACCACGTGGGCAGCGGGATCGAAATCGTATATCCTGAAGGGGCGGCAGCCACCCCGCCCCAGGGGGAGTTCGAATCGAAGATTTCCGGCGGACTCGACGACGGTACCGGGCATCCATACATCCTCTTGAATTCATTCGATCAAGATGCAATCATCAACGGCAGCGGCTTCCTTATAGGAATCGCCGCGTGCGGCGCATTCCCCGAGACCTGTGTCATCACTACCGGTGTCCTCGCGGCCGCGCAGCAGTACCTCAGCTATAATGGGAAGTGTTCTGACGATCGTCAACTGCTCCTCCCCTTTTTCGGTCATGAAGCGGCGTGGTCTGGCGTAGACGATTCATGGATTCGGTGCGTCTGACGCTCACACCACCTAAGAGGTGGGTGCTGCGAGAGCCGCGGTGCCCACCTCCGGAAAAGAGGCCAAATTGAGGTACAAGATCGCGGGAATCGTCGTCCTCGGGCTCGGGGTCGTCCTGCTCATTCAATATTTCACCTTCGAGCGAACCGGAGTGATCCGAGTCGTGGGGTCGATTGCCTTCGGCGTCACCATCGTGATCTCTGGCCTCGCGATCAATGCAGTCGTACGCCACGATGGCCAAAAGAGCTCTGAGTGAGGAGACGTCCATCGACCAAATCGACGGTACGGTGTCCGGGCCGTCAAGTGGAGGGCAGGGGCCGGCCGTTGATCCGAGCGTCGTCAGGCGTCTCTCGGCGGCACGGCTTTATCTGAAAGCACATCGAGCACCGCATCGGCCGGCTCGGCATCGGCGACGTCGCGCTCACCTGCGCCGTCTCCTCCGCGCACCGCGCGGACGCGTTCGCCGCGTGCGGTCTCCTCGTCGACGAGGTGAAGCAGCGCGTCCCGATCTGGAAGCAGCAGGCCTTCGACGACGGCACGAGCGAGTGGGTCGCCTCGTTGGGCGGACCCGGCGATCCCGCGCGGGCGCCCGGCGCCGCCTTGCTACCCTCTCAGCATGCCCGCCAGCCTGAGCACGACCCTCATCGTCATGCCCGCGTACAACGAGGAGGAGGCGGTGGGCCAGGTCGTGCGGGAGGTCCTCGACACGCTCCCCGGCATCGCGTGCCTGGTCGTCAGCGACGGATCGAAGGACCGCACGGTCGAGGTCGCCCAGGCCGCGGGTGCCCGCGTGCTCGAGCTGCCGTTCAACCTCGGCGTCGGCGGCGCGATGCGCGCGGGGTTCCGCTACGCGCAGCGCCACGGCTTCGACAACGTCATCCAGATCGACTCGGACGGCCAGCACAACCCGGAGAGCGTGCCGCAGCTGCTCGCCGCCCTCGAGCGCAAGGACGTCGTCATCGGCGCGCGGTTCGCGGGCGAGGGCGACTACGAGGTGTCCGGCCCGCGCAAGTGGGCGATGAGGTTCCTGAGCTTCACGCTCAGCCGCATCGCACGGACGCCGCTCACCGACACGACATCCGGCTACCGCGGATCCGGCCCCCGCGCCGTCGCGCTGTTCGCGGAGAACTACCCCGCCGAGTACCTCGGCGACACGGTCGAGTCCCTTGTCATCGCGGCCCGCCACGGCCTCACCATCGAGCAGGTGCCCGTGTCGATGCGGCCCCGCGCCGGCGGCGTCGCGTCGCACAACCCGGCGAAGGCCGCCATCTACCTGGCGCGCGCCGGCATGGCGCTCGTGATCGCCCTCATCCGTCCCATCAGCCGACCCGTCAAGGCGGTCACCGCGTGAACCCCACCAGCTACGTCTTCACCCTCGTCGCGGCGCTCCTCGCCGTGGGCGTCGTGATCGAGCGCCTCCGTCGGCGCCGCCTCCGCGAGCGCCACGCCGTGTGGTGGCTGGTCGCGGGCCTCGTCGCGCTCGTGATCAGCGTCTTCCCGCCGCTGCTCTCGGGTGCGGCCCGGTTCCTCGGCGTGCAGGAGCCGCTCAACCTCGCGTTCTTCGCGAGCATCGTGGTGATCTTCCTGGTGTGCGTGCAGTACAGCGCCGAGCTCACCGACCTGGAGGACAAGGTGCGGCGGCTGGCGGAGGAGAGCGCCATGACGGACCTGCGTCTGCGCGACCTAGAGCAGGAGGCGCGCGCGGGCGCGGCGCCCGCCTCGTCCGGGTCGCCCGCCGAGCGGGATCAGCCGGCGGCGGGCTCCGACGGGCGCGGATCGTCCGCCTCGTCGTCCCCGACAGGGACCGCCGACCGGTCCGCGAACACCCAGAACCTGTAGGCGGCGTAGTTCCAGAGCGTCGTCATGGCCGTCGACACGAACTTGCCGACGATGTAGCCGAGGCCGATGCGGTCGAACAGCTCGATGATCAGCACGGTGGCGAGCGAGTTGACGGCCACCAGCACCCCGTACTTCCAGAGGCTGTGCCAGTCCGACCTCTGGTCCCGGAACGTCAGGAAGCGCTGCATCACGTAGCTCACGACGAGACCCGCCCAGAACGAGGTCGCGCTCGCGGCGGCCAGCGGCCAGCCGAGGAGGTCGCGGCCGACGATGAGCAGGCCGAGGTCGACGACGAAGGCCACGCCGCCCACCGCGAGGTAGACGAACGGCCCGTAGAGGCGGCCGGAGCGGAAGCGCGCGAGGCGGCCGGGGATGCCGGTGCTCATGCGCCGCGCGATCCGTCGGCGGTCGCGGTGGCCGTCGCGTCAGCGGGCGAGTGCGGGATCGGCGTCGGCTCGGGATCCCCGTCGGCATGCGCCTCGGCAGAGGCGGCCACGGTGCCGCGGCCGGTGCCTGCTGCGGCGGGCATCCCGACGCCGGCGAGTCCGCGGGGCCCGGCGTCCAGCGTCGCCTCCGTCGGGGCGTCGCGGCGCGCGGCCAGCACCGCGAGGAGCAGCGCGGCGCCGGCGACGACCGACCCGGCCGCGATCGCGAGGATCCACGGCTCCACGCCCACGACGGGCGGGGACCAGCGGGGACGCAGCAGGAGGTCGGACCACGACGCGCTGAGGCCCACGGAGTTGCGACGCAGGAAGGTCATGAGGCCCACGAAGGCCGCCGCGGCGTGCACGACCGCGACGAGCACGAGGATCCGGCGCCGCACGACGGCGGGCACGCGGTCGAAGGCGGGAGCGGCGACGACGGCCGCGACCATGATCAGCAGCAGGTACGCCGGCAGGTTGTACCGTCCCTGCCACACGAACCCGGACACCGTCACGGACGACGCCTGCACGAGCGCCGGGAGCAGGAGGAAGCCGACGAGGGCGACGACGACCGCGCGCCGGCCGCCCTTCGCGGACGGGATCATCAGGGCCGCGGCGACGATGACGCCCCAGCCCACGAAGTAGGGGAACACCGCGTACGACGGGATGGCGGTGTCGAGCCAGCCGAAGTTGCCGACCATGTCGCGCGCGTAGTCGAAGGTGCGCTCGAGCATGATCACGAGGCCCTCGGCGAAGCTGGTGCCCGCGCGCTCGTAGACGCCGACGGCCGCGAGCGAGCCGGTGCGCAGGATCCACACGATCGCGAGCACGGTCGACACCGCCACGACGCCCACCGCGGTGAGCACCTGCGGGCGGCGGAGGTACGTCCAGAAGCGGGACCAGCCGACGAGGCACGCGCCCGCCACCACGACGACGCCGAGCCACATGGGAGAGAGGCCGCGCGCGTGCACGAGCAGCCCGCCGGTGACCGCGAGGAACGCCGCGGTGCGCCAGCTCACGGGCCCGCCGCGCACGAGGCCCGTGATGTACGCGGCCGCGAACGCCGCGGTCGCCGCGATCTCGAAGGCGTTCGGGTTCACGGATCCGAACAGCGAGTGCGTCATGGGCGTGAGCGCCGCGAAGGTGGCGAGCACCGGGAGGACCGGCCGGGGGAGGCGGGCGAGGTAGGCGAGCGCGCCCGCGGCGAGCAGCGTGCAGAGGAGCGCGCTCACGAGGCGCATGCCGAAGACGGCCATGGTGCCGCCTCCCCAGATGAGCGTCGGCCAGCCGACGAGCACGTAGTAGACGGGGTCGTAGAGGCCGGCGCTCGTCTCGGTGGAGACGATGCGGTCGGCCGCGTCGCCGGCGGGGAAGCCGGGCGCGCAGTCGGCCGTCCGATCGCCGTCGTGCCGGGCGCACGCCGAGGGATCCGAATACGCGACGCCCGCGGGCACCTGGACGACGCGCACCTGCGGGTCGTCCGTCACGTCGCCGAGGAACTGGCCGCGCACGACGGAGGCCGCCTTGTTCATGTGCGCCGGCTCGTCGGGGCTCGCGCCGAGCGGCGTCGTGACCGCCCACAGCGCGCTCAGGACGCCGATCCCGATGAGCGCCGCGAGGAACACGAGGAGCGACGCCCTGCCCGGCCGGCCGTCGGTGCGCGGGGCGCGGGCGTGCGGGGGCGTTCGCATCATGGTCTCTCCGGGACGTGCAGCGCGTGCGGACAGGAGCGGCCGGCGGGCCCCCTGCGGACGGCGACCTGCACGTGGCGGTCCCGCGGTCCGAGACGAGGATAGCCCGTCGTCGTCCGGGTCCCGGGAGCGGACGGGCGCTACGCCTTCGGGGTCTTCGCGGCGTTGTAGCGGCGGCGGAGGCTGCCGAGCACGATCGTGCCGAGGATCAGGATGATGCCGATGATGCCGAGCCAGATGAGGCCCTTGATGGCGAAGCCGACCACCGTGAGGATCAGCCAGAGCACGAGCAGGACGACGATGAACGCCATGGGGGACGACCTTCCGTTCGGGGCCGGCGCCGGGCGTGATGCCGGTCCGGTGGGACGCGCGTCGGGACGGCTCGGCCGCACGGCGACGACGATGCTACCCGGATGCCCGGATGCCCGGATGCCCGGATGCCCGGATGCCCGGATGCCCGGACGGCGGCGGAGCTCAGCTGGCGGAGGCGGCGTCGAGCGCGTCGGCGATCCGCTCGGCGCGGCGCGTGCGGCGTCCCGTGAGCTGCAGCACGAGCGCGACCAGGGCGCTCGCCGCGACGAAGGCGCCGTAGACGGTGAGCACGATCGGCAGCCCGTCCGCCTCGACGAACACGCCCGCGACGATGCTCGGCACCCCGAAGGCGAGGTAGCTCGCGACGTAGACGGAGGAGAGGAGGCTCGCGCGCTGGTCGACGGGCGCCTCCGCGAGCACGAGCCGCAGGCCCGCCTGGAAGCCCGCGCCGAAGCCGACGCCGCCGATCACCGCGGCGATCGCGAAGAGGGGGAGCGACGCGGTCCAGATCGCGGCGACGAGGCCGATCGGGCCGAGCACCAGGGCGACCACGCCGACGATGAGGCTGCGGCGGGCGTCGCGGGTGCGGATCACGATGCCGGTGATCGCGCCCGTCCCGGTGAACAGGGCGATCGCCGTCCCCGTGAGCGCGGCGCTGTGCAGGCCGAACGTGGTGCCGAGCACGGATCCGATGAAGGCCAGGAACATGCCGCCGAGCGCCCAGCTGGCGATCATCCCGCCGACGACGGCGGTGAAGACGGAGCGGGCGGCGCGCGGCACGGCGACCGACGGGACGAGCGAGCGGAGCGCGCCCGCGCGACGCGGTTGGCGCTCGGGCACGAACGCGACGGCGACGCCAGCGGCGACCATGAGCGCGGCGAGCACGACGAACACCGTCTCCTCGGGCGCGGGTCCGTAGGCGACGAGGAAGCCGCTGCCGAGCGCGCCGACGGTGAGCGCCACGGGCGGCACGACGCCGTTGAGGAAGGCGGCGAGGCCGGATCGGCGCGACGGCTGGTGGTCGATCATCCCGGCGCCGAGCGCCCCGGTCGCGAGGCCGATGGCGAGGCCCTGCAGGATGCGCGCGACCACGAGCGCGAGCCCGTCGTGCGCGAAGGCGAAGACGAGCATGGCGGCGACGGACACGACGAGGGCGCCGAGGATCACGGGGCGGCGGCCGATGTGGTCGGAGAGCCGGCCGGCCGTGAGCAGGGTCGCGAGGAGGCCGGCCACGTAGACGGCGAACACGAGCGTGAGCACCACGGGCGGCAGCGTCCACTCCTCCTGGTACACGGGGTAGAGCGGCGAGGGCGCGGCGCCCGATGCGACCAGCACGAGCAGCGTGAGCGCGTAGACGAGGAGGCCGGCGGCGGACTCGCGGCGGGCGGGGGACGCGGCGTTCGCGTCGGACGCGGCGCCCGGACCGGTGACGGGGATCGATGCGGTCTCGGTGCGGCTGGTCGTCAAGTGCGCTCCTCGCGGTGGGCGGATCCCCGCGGACGGGCGGCGGGGCGGGCTGCTCCCCGTCGAGCGCGCGGCCCTGCACGGGCCACGATGAGGGGCAACGGCGGGCGGCTCGCGGGAATTCCCCGGCCGGGGGTCACCTAGGCTCGTGCGGTGGCCCATCTGCTGGGAGCCGAAGCGCTCCACCTCGAGTTCCCGACGCGCGTGATCTTCGACGACGTGACCATCGGGGTGAACGAGGGCGACCGCATCGGCATCGTCGGACGCAACGGCGACGGCAAGTCGACCCTCCTCTCCCTCCTCGCCGGACGCCTCGAGCCCGACCGCGGTCGCGTCACTCGCCGCCGCGGGATCACGATCGGCGTGCTCGACCAGAGCGACACCCTGCCCGACGGCCAGACCGTCGGCGAGGCCATCGT
Source organism: Clavibacter michiganensis (assembly GCF_021216655.1). NCBI lineage: Bacteria > Bacillati > Actinomycetota > Actinomycetes > Micrococcales > Microbacteriaceae > Clavibacter > Clavibacter michiganensis. The sequence goes on along the minus strand of NZ_CP080437.1, from coordinate 1,592,603 downwards.
CGGCGGCATCGACGAGCACGAGTGGGCGGGCAACCCGCTCGTCCGCGACGTGATCGACGGCCTCGCCTCCGACGTGCCGTGGGACGCCGACGTCGCGAACCTCTCCGGCGGCCAGCGCCGCCGCGTCGCGCTCGCGAAGCTCCTCATCGGCGACCACGACATCCTCTTCCTCGACGAGCCCACCAACCACCTCGACGTGGAGGGCATCGCCTGGCTCGCCGGCCACCTCCGCCGCCGCTGGGCGCCCAACTCCGGCGGACTCATCGTCGTGACGCACGACCGGTGGTTCCTCGACGAGGTCGCGAACGCCACGTGGGAGGTCCACGACCGGCTCATCGAGCCGTTCGAGGGCGGGTACGCGGCGTACATCCTGCAGCGCGTCGAGCGCGATCGCAGCGCCGCCGTCTCCGAGGCGAAGCGCCAGAACCTCATGAAGAAGGAGCTCGCGTGGCTGCGCCGCGGGGCGCCCGCGCGCACCGCCAAGCCCAAGTTCCGGATCGAGGCGGCCAACGCCCTCATCGCCGACGAGCCGCCCGCCCGCGACACCGTCTCGCTCGCGTCCATGGCGATGCAGCGGCTCGGCAAGGACGTCGTCGACCTCCTCGACGTGTCCGTCAGCTACGGCGAGAAGCAGATCCTGAAGGACGTCGAGTGGCGCATCGCCCCCGGCGAGCGCACCGGCATCCTCGGCGTCAACGGCGCCGGCAAGTCCACGCTGCTGTCGCTCGTGGCCGGATCCCTCCAGCCCACCACCGGCAAGGTCAAGCGCGGCAAGACCATCAAGGTCGCGGTGCTCACGCAGCAGCTCGACGAGCTCAAGGACGTCCTCGAGGACCGCGTCTCGACGGTCATCGGCCGCCAGCGCACCACCTACGTCGCGGGCGGCAAGGAGATGACGCCCGGCCAGCTGCTCGAGCGCCTCGGCTTCACGAGCGCGCAGCTGTCGACCCCGGTCAAGGACCTCTCGGGCGGGCAGAAGCGCCGCCTCCAGCTCCTCCTCATCGTGCTCGACGAGCCGAACGTGCTGATCCTCGACGAGCCGACCAACGACCTCGACACGGACATGCTCGCCGCTATGGAGGACCTGCTCGACTCGTTCCCCGGCACGCTCCTCGTCGTCAGCCACGACCGGTACCTCATCGAGCGCGTCACCGACCAGCAGTACGCGGTGATGAACGGGAACCTCCGCCACCTCCCCGGCGGCGTGGAGCAGTACCTGAAGCTCCGGTCGCAGCCCGGCAACGCCGAGAAGGCGACGGTCGCCCGCCCCGACGAGGTCGGCGGCCAGGCCACGGCGACGCTCGGCGGATCCGGCGGCTCGCAGCTGCAGGGCGCCGAGCTGCGGAACGCGCAGAAGGAGCTCGCGAGCATCACGCGGAAGCTCGAGAAGGCGGACACGCGCCGCCGTCAGGCGCTCGACGCCATGGCCGAGCACGACCCGAACGACTACGACGGGCTCGGGAAGCTCAACGAGGGCGTGCGCGCCATCGAGGCCGAGGTCGAGGCCTTCGAGAGCCGCTGGATGGAGCTCAGCGAGCTGCTCGAGGGCTGATCCGCTCGCCGCTCAATACGCGAGGATGCGGTCCGGCGTGGTGAGCGTGATGAGGTCGTCGCCCGACCAGGTCGCCGTCACGTCGCCCGTGATCATGCCCGTGGAGCCGTCGCGGTTGCGCGACGGGAACTCGGTGGTCCACGCGATGCGGAGGCCGTCGGACGCGACGCGGTCGGGTGACGCGCACGAGACGACGCCCGCGCCGCCGCTCGGGAAGACCAGCAGGCACAGGTCGCCCGACACGGAGAGACCGGCGTAGAGGCCGACGCTCGTCTGCACGGCGCGGATCGTGGTGGCGTCGACGTCGGCGCGGACGGCCTTGGGCGGGCGGTCGCCGTCCTCCTGCGGGCCGTCGAAGATCGCGCCGACCGGGCGGCTGCGCTGGTCGGAGGTGGAGTCGGGGCCGAGGAGCGTCGTGCCGTCGGGGCTCGCGGCGGCGGCCGGGGTGGATCCCGCGGCGGCCGGCGGCGCGTCCGCGCCGGGGCTCGGGGTGCCGTCGGCGGAGGTCGACGCGGCCGAACCGCTGCCGAGCGTCGCGCCGACCGCCCCGCCCGCGGCGAGGCCCGCGGCCAGCGCGGCGGCGGCGATCCCGACGAGGACGCGTCGGGATCCGCGGGGAGGGGCGGCGGAGGCTGCGGTGTCGGCGTCGTCTTCGGTGGACCCGTCGTCCGCCGTCGCGTCGGCGGACGCGGGGGCCGCCGCATCCGCCGCATCCGCCGCATCCGCCGCATCCGCCGCATCCGCCCGCCCGTCGGCGCCGGCACTGGCTCCCGCCGCGAGGACGGCGTCGCCCGCGGCGGGCCGGGACGCGCGCTCGCGGCGGGTGAGCTCGGCGGCCGCGCGGATCCACCGCTCGTCGGCCTCGTCGGCCCCCTGCGCGTAGACGCGGCGTCGCAGCTCCTCGACGGGGAGCGCGGAGACGGCGTCGTCGTCCTCGTGCATGGGCACCTCCGTGGCCGACCCTGCCACATCCCGCGGGCGATGCGGGGTGTCCCCGTGTTACGGCCCGGTTCGACACGCCCCCGTCCGTCCGCCTACCGTCGAGGTGCTGCAGGGACGCGGCCACCGGCAGTCGTCGGCGTCCCGCACCGCAGGCGGGATCGTCGTCCCGCGCACGCCTCCCGCGAGGCATCCCGTCCGGACGCCCTGGCGCGTCCGCTCGACCGCGTCGGCGCGCGCACCCGCGCGCCATCCGGCCGCCACCGCATCCCCGCACGACCGCACCCGCACGACCGCATCCGCACCACCACCGGACAGCACCGGCCCCGCACCACCGAGAGGACCACCATGACCACCCAGGCACCCCTGATCGACGCCCCGAAGCGGAGGAACCGCCTCGGCCTCATCATCGGCGCGGTCGTCGTCGTCCTCGCGATCGTCGCGGCCGTCCTCTTCGCCACCGGCGCGTTCGCGGGCGGCGGCAAGGCCGTCAAGATCGGCGTCGTCGGCGCGAGCGACCCGCAGTGGCCCCTGTTCGTCGAGGCGGCGAAGGAGGAGGGCATCGACGTGCAGATCGTCGACTTCACCGAGTACCCGCAGGTGAACCCGGCGCTCAGCGAGGGCGAGATCGACCTCGACCAGTTCCAGCACCTCGTCTACCTCGCGCAGTACAACGAGGGCGCGGGCGAGGACCTCACGCCCATCGGCGCCACGGCGATCTACCCGCTCGGGCTGTACTCGTCGAAGCACACGTCGGTCGCCGACATCCCGCAGGGCGGCACCGTGATCCTCCCCAACGACGAGTCGAACCTCGCGCGCGGCCTCCTCCTGCTCCAGCGCGAGGGCCTCCTGACGCTGAAGGGCGGCGGATCCAGCGTCTCCACGCTCGACGACGTCGACCAGGCCGCGTCGAAGGTCAGCGTCACCACGGTCGACGCCGCGCTCACCGCCACCTCGCTGCCCGACGCGGACGCCGTCATCATCAACAACGACTTCGTCACCGACGCGGGGCTCACCGCCGGCGACGCGATCGCGCAGGACGACCCCAGCGACCCGAAGGCGCTCGCCTACGTCAACGTCTTCGCGGCCCGCGCCGCCGACGCGCAGAACGAGACCTACCTGAAGCTCGCGCAGATCTTCCGGGACACCCCCGCCGTGGTCGACGCGGTCGTCGAGAACTCGGGCGGCACCGCCATCCCGCTGCAGACCCCGGCCGACGAGCTGCAGAGCCTCCTCACCACCACCGAGAAGGCCGTCGCCGAGAAGAAGGCGGCTCGATGACGGACGCCCCGCACGTCTCCCTGCGCGGCGTCGGCAAGCAGTACCCGCCCCGCGCGAAGGGGGAGGCGGGGCTCCACGCCCTCGCCGACGTCGACCTCGACATCCGCCGCGGCGAGGTGTTCGGCATCATCGGCTACTCCGGCGCGGGCAAGAGCACGCTCGTGCGGCTGGTGAACGCGCTCGAGCGGCCGACCGCCGGCACGGTCTCGGTCGACGGACGCGAGATCCAGGCCCTCCCCGAGCGCGAGCTGCGGAAGCTGCGCCTCGGCATCGGCATGGTCTTCCAGCAGTTCAACCTCTTCACGTCGAAGACGGTGTGGGGCAACGTCGCGTACCCGCTCACGGTCGCCGGCATGCCGAAGGACCAGCAGCAGCGGCGGATCAGCGACCTGCTGCACTTCGTCGGCCTCGCGGACAAGGCGCACGCGCGGCCCGACGAGCTGTCCGGCGGCCAGAAGCAGCGCGTCGGCATCGCCCGCGCGCTCGCGACGAGCCCCGCGATCCTCCTGGCCGACGAGGCCACGAGCGCGCTGGATCCCGAGACCACGAGCGAGGTCCTCGCGCTCCTGCGCCGGGTGAACGAGGAGCTCGGCGTCACCATCGTCGTCATCACGCACGAGATGGAGGTCATCAAGTCCATCGCCGACCGCGTGGCCGTCATGGACTCCGGTCGCGTCATCGAGCACGGCGAGGTGTTCGACGTGTTCTCCCGGCCCACGAGCGACGCGGCGCGCCGCTTCGTCTCGACGGTCGTCGCGGGGATCCCCGAGCCGCAAGAGGTCCAGCGCCTCCGCCGCCGCCACCCGGGACGCCTCGTCACGCTGTCCTTCGCGGACGGCGGCGCCACGCAGGCCGAGGTGTTCCAGGCGCTCGCCGCCGCGGGCATCGCGTTCGAGGTCGTGCACGGCGGGATCACCGACATCCAGGGCCGCACGTTCGGCAACCTGACCCTCGCGCTCGGGGGCGACCCCGCGCGCATCGACGAGGTGCTCGCGGCCGACCGCGCCGGCGTCACCGTGACGGAGGTGGTCTGAGATGGACGCGCTGACCCCGCTCCTGCCGCTCCTCGGCCGGTCGACGGTCGAGACGCTCGTGATGGTGCTGCTCACGCTCCTGTTCGGCGGGCTCGGCGGCCTGATCATGGGCCTCGGGCTCTACCTCACGCGCGCCAGCAGCCTGCTGCCGAACCGCGCCGTGTTCGCCGTCCTCAACCTGGTCGTCAACACCTTCCGGCCGATCCCGTTCGTGATCTTCCTGGTCGCGGCACAGCCCCTCGCCCGCCTGGTCACGGGCAACGGCATCGGGCAGCCGGCGATCATCTTCACGCTGTCGCTGGGGGCGTCATTCGCGATCAGCCGCATCGTCGAGCAGAACCTGCTCACGGTGCAGCCGGGCGTGATCGAGGCCGCCCGGTCCGTGGGCGCGAGCCCCGTGCGGATCATCTTCACGCTGCTGATCCCGGAGGCGCTCGGCCCGCTGATCCTCGGCTACACGTTCATCTTCGTCGGCATCGTCGACATGACGGCCGTCGCAGGGGCGATCGGCGCGGGCGGCCTCGGCAACTTCGCGATCGTCTACGGCTATCGGCAGTTCGAGCCGGTCGTGACGTGGGCGGCCGTGCTCATCATCATCGTGCTCGTGCAGGTGGTGCAGTTCGCCGGCAACCGGATGGCCCGGGCGGCGCTCCGGCGCTGATCCGTCCGCGCGTCCTTCGACCGCCGCGGCCGCCCCGCTACCTGAGCGAGGCGGCCGCGGCGCGCACGTGCCGGGTGAGGTCGGCGAGCACGGGGGAGTCGACGCTCCAGCGCTGCCAGTGCAGCGCCACGTCCACGTGGGATCCGGCGTCCAGCGGCACGAGCGCGCCCGACGCGACGAGCTCCTCGCTCTGCAGGTCGGGCAGCATGCCCCAGCCCATGCCGAGCGTGACCGCCGTGACGAACTCGGCCGACGACGGCACGTAGTGGCGCGGCTGCCCGGCGGGCGCGCGCCGCCCGCGCAGCCAGCGGTCCTGCATGGCGTCCTTGCGGTCGAACATCACGAGCGGCGCGACCGCCAGCGCGCTCGGCGTGGGGCCGTCGGGCAGATGCGCGGCGACGTAGGCGGGCGTCGCGAGCGCGCGGTACCGCATCCGGCCGAGGCGCTCCGAGGTGCAGCCCTGCACGGGGTCCTTCACGCTCGTGACGGCGGCCATCGCGGATCCGTCGCGCAGCAGGTCGAGGGAGTGGTGCTCGTCCTCGCGCAGCACCTCCACCGCCTGGCCGGTCTCGGCCGCGAGCGCCGCGAACGCGGGCAGCAGCCAGGACGCGAGCGAGTCGCCGTTGACCACGACGGGCACGGCCGCGGTCCCCGCCCGGGGCTGCTCGCCGTCGCCCACGCCGAGCAGCCCGTCGAGGTCGCGCTCGAGCAGCAGCACCTGGCGCGCGTGCCGCAGCACGGCGTCGCCCGCCTCGGTGGTGGTGGCCGGGCGGGTGCGTCGGAGGAGCACGCGGCCGGCGCTGCGCTCGAGCGCCGTGATCCGCTGGCTCACCGCGGAGGGCGTCAGCCGGAGCGCGCGGGCGGCCGCGTCGAGCGTGCCCGTGTCGATGACGGCGGCCAGGGTGCGCAGGTGCTCGGTGCGGATGTCCATCATCAGCGATGCTAATGGTGCCGCAGGAACATGAGCTGGTCTGATGCGCGCCCGATGCCTAGCGTTGAGGCCATGCACCCGCTCGCGCACGCGCTCTCCGGCTTCGGCCTCGGCTTCTCGCTCATCGCCGCGATCGGCGCGCAGAACGCCTTCATCCTCCGGCAGGGCACGCGGCGCGAGCACGTGCTCGTCGTGGTGCTCATCTGCGCGGTCTCCGACGTGATCCTCATCGGCCTCGGCGTCGCCGGGATCGGCGCGGTCATCGAGGCGGCGCCCGTCGCGATCGTCGTCATCCGGATCCTCGGCGCCTGCTTCCTCGCCGGCTACGCCGCCCTCTCGCTGCTGCGGGCCGTCGCGCCGCGGGGCCTCGCCGTCGCCGTGTCCGCGCCGCGTGCGCTGGGCACCGTGGTCGCCGCGTGCCTCGCGCTCACCTGGCTGAACCCGCACGTGTACCTCGACACCGTGCTCCTCGTGGGATCCGTCGCCGCGGGCCACGGTGACGGCCGCTGGGCGTTCGGGGTCGGCGCGATGGTCGCCAGCTGCGTCTGGTTCACGCTGCTCGCGACGGCCGCCCGCGTCTTCGCGCCCGTGCTCGCCCGGCCGTCCGCCCGGCCGTCCGCCTGGCGCGTGCTCGACACCGTGATCGCCGGGGTGATGCTCGTGCTCGCCGTGCAGATCCTGCTGCCGCTCGTGCCCGAGGGACCGGGGGAGGGGGCGCGCATCGCCGTCGCCACCGCGATCTGCGCGGCGCTCGCCGGCGCCGTGGCGGCCTGGTCGGTCGCGCGCCGGCGTCGTGCCGATGCCGCCCTCGGGGACGCGACGACGGACACCGCCCCCGCCGCGGACGGGCTCGGAACACCGGAGGCGTCCGCGCTGTTGAGATGAGCATGACCGTCCCGCTCTCCATCCTCGACCTCGCCCCCATCGCCCCCGGGGAGACCGCCCGCGACAGCTTCGCCGCGTCCGTCGCCCTCGCCCAGCAGGCCGAGCGGAGCGGCTACCGTCGCGTCTGGTACGCGGAGCACCACAACATGGCGTCGATCGCGTCCAGCGCGACGAGCGTGCTCATCGCCCACGTCGCCAGCCAGACGTCCACCATCCGGCTCGGGTCCGGCGGCGTCATGCTGCCGAACCACTCGCCGCTCACCATCGCGGAGCAGTTCGGCACCCTCGAGACCCTGCACCCGGGCCGCATCGACCTCGGCCTCGGCCGCGCTCCCGGCAGCGACCAGGCCACGTTCCGGGCGCTCCGCCGCGACCCCGGATCCTCGGACCGCTTCCCCGAGGACGTCGTCGAGCTGCAGGCCTTCCTTTCCGGCGAGAGCCAGGTCCCCGGCGTGTCCGCGACGCCCGGCGCCGGCACGCGCGTCCCCCTCTACATCCTCGGGTCCTCGACCTTCGGCGCCCAGCTCGCCGCGGCCCTCGGCCTGCCGTTCGCCTTCGCGTCGCACTTCGCGCCCGACATGCTGCTCGACGCCATCGCGATCTACCGCCGCGACTTCCGCCCGTCGGAGCAGCTCGACGCGCCGTACGCGATCGCGGGGATCAACGCCATCGCGGCCGACGACCGCGCTGACGCCGAGCGCCAGTTCGCCGGCGTCCGCCGGGCGCGCCTGATGATGCTTCTCCGCCAGAGCGGCCAGATCCCGGCCACTCAGACGTTCACCGACGAGGAGCTCGACCGGCTCCTCGAGGCCCCCGTCGGCGCGCACGTCGCCAGCATGATGACGTACACGGCCGTCGGCACCGGCGCCGAGGTCTCCGACTACGCCAACCGGTTCGCGGAGCAGGCGGGCGTCGACGAGGTCATCGTCGGGCACGCCTCGCAGCGGACGCCGGAGCGCCTCCGCTCGGTCGAGCTGATGGCGGACGCGCACGCGCTCGTCGCCGCGTAGCGCGGGATCCATGGCAGACGACGCCGCGCCCGCTCCGGCGGACGCGCGCGCGGCCCTGGAGGCGGTGCGCGCCGACACGCTCGCGCTCATCCGCGGCCTCGACCGCGACGTGGCGGCGATCGTCGAGTCCCGTCAGGACGCGAACTCCGACGACGAGCACGACCCCGAGGGCGCGACCCTCGCGTTCGAGCGCTCGCAGTCCGACGCGATGATCCGCGAGGCCCGCGTCCGCCTCGCCGACGTCGACGCCGCGGTCGCGCGCCTCGACGCGGGCACCTACGGCCGCTGCGAGGTCTGCGGCGAGGCGATCCCCGCGGGTCGGCTCGAGATCCGCCCCGCCGCGCGCCGCTGCGTCGCGCACGCCTGAGCGGGACGGGCGACCCGGGTGGAGCGGGTCAGGCCCCGTCGTCGTCGAGGTCGAGGATCAGCTGTCGCAGCAGCCCCGCGAGCACGTCGCGGTCGGCTGCGGGCAGGGTCTCGAGCAGCTCCGCCTCCTCGGCGACGAGCCGGGTGATCGCGGTGTCGACGCGCGTGCGGCCCGCGTCCGACATGACGACGAGGATCCCGCGCCCGTCGTGCGGATCCGTCCGCCGCTCCACGAGCCCGCGCGCCACGAGCCGGTCGATGCGGTTCGTCATCGTGCCGGAGGAGACGAGCGTCTGCTGCAGGAGGGCCTTCGGGCTCAGCTGGTAGGGATCGCCCGCCCGTCGCAGCGCCGACAGCACGTCGAACTCCCACGACTCGAGCTCCGACTCCTGGAACGCGGAGCGCCTGGCGCGCTCCAGCAGCCGCGACAGGCGGCCGACGCGCGACAGCACCTCGAGCGGGGAGAAGTCGAGGTCGGGCCGCTCGCGCCGCCACGCGTCGACGATGCGGTCGACCTCGTCGCGGCTGGGCATCCCCCCATCATGCCGGTCCGGGGGCCTCCGCCCGGTCGCTAGCGTGAGGGACATGGAAGACCTCCCCTCCAACCGCTCCGTCATGCCGTGGTGGTATGTGGCCGGGGCCGCGCTGGCCCTCCTCGTCGCCCTCGTCCTCGTCCCGGTCGCGAACCTCGGTCTGGTGCTGCCGATGTGGGGTGCCCTCGTCGGCACGACGATCCGCGATCGCCGACGCGGCGCCGAGCCCATGACCACGTCGCAGGAGGCCCTCGTCTCGGCGGTGCTGACGCCGCTCCTGCTCGGGATCGCCGCCCTCGCCAGCCAGCTGTGGCCCTTCCAGCAGGGCGCGTCCGACGCGCGCGTGCTCGTCGGCGGGGCCGTGGGGCTCGCGGTCGGCGGCGCGCTCCTCCTGGTGCTGCGGATCCGCGGCGTCCTCCGCCGACGCCGCGCGCGCGGCACCTGACTCCCCGCCGGACGCGGGTCCTCCGCCCGCGGGCACCTCTGGCAGACTCGTCCTGCGCACGGCCGGACCGTGAGCGGTCCGCCTTGGTGTAACGGCAGCACTTCAGCCTTTGGAGCTGTGAGGTCCAGGTTCGAATCCTGGGGGCGGAGCCACGAGGTTGACGCTTCCGGACGGCGATACTTCGACGGAACTACCTGGACTTATCACACGCTGGACCGGGTGGGCGAGTGGAGCGCCCACAGCCCGCTCGGGGACGCCGCTCGCGGCGCGGCGCAGGAGTGGGTGCGGCGCGAACGACCTTTGCGAGAAGCGCCCGAGGCCGCGCTCGGGAGGCTCGGCACGCATTCCGGCGGGCTGAGACTCTAACTTGCGGCGGTCGACGAGCACGAGAACGGCGGCCAGGCACGAGCTATTGACTCAGCGCAGGCACCCGCCTGAAGAGGCTGCATCCACTACCTCGAGACGGACGGCGCCGCGATGATGGCAGCGATGGACAGCTGTGCGCGATTCGACCAAGCCGGCAGTAGAACGCGCAACGATCGCGCGCTGCACATGTTCGACTGAGCCAGCGACCGCCCCGACTTCGCTGCCGCTGGGCTGACCTTCCACGGTTGACAACGGTCCTTTAACGATGGCCACGATGAAAGTTATCGGCGCTTGGCCCAGTGCGCTGATGGATGAGAGCGCAAAGACGCTTTCAACCGAGCAGCCCTGCCAGGTGTCGTCCGATCGCGGCGCCTAATGCAATCGGCACGGCATTACCAATCTGTCGCGCGATTTCGATCTTCGTTCCCATGAAGAGGTACTCGTCGGGGAATCCTTGGAGCGTCGCAGCCTCGTAGTGCGTGAGCGCTCGGTCCTCGACCGGATGGAGGTAACGCCCCTTCTCCGGCTTGAAGAACTCTGTGCGGACGGTGACTGACGGCTTGTCCCAGTGCAGTCGCCCCATGACGTCTGCCGATCCTGATGTGTGCTTCTTCCAGCAGTCAGGCAAGAGCTCAAATGGAATGTCGAAGCGGTTGCCCTTTTCGGGGATGTGAGTGAACCGCTCGCGCGAGAGCTCCGTGTAGTAGCGGGTGACGTGCAGCTCCGCGGCGCGGTAGGGCCCGGACACCGCGCGTCCGTTGACGACTCGAGCGCGATTGGGAGGGAGGTCGATCATGCTGACGGCGGCAGCCATCCCGCGCTGCTCGAAGGCCTGTCGAACGGAGACATGCGCAAGCGTGCGCCCGGGTCCGTGTGTCGGCTCGGGGAATCCTGGCGCTTCCTGGTCGTCACGCCACCCCAGAATGACAGTGCGCTTCCGTGCTTGCGCTGCACCATAATCTGCCGAGTTGAGGACGCGCCAGTCGAAGGAGTAGTTGGGTAGCATTCCCGCTGCGGACGTTTCACGGCGAAAATCTTCGAACTGGCGAGACTTGGTGAATGCGGCAACGTTCTCGACTACAAAGTATTTGGGTTGCGCTCGTTTGACTGTTTCCGCGTATTGTTTCCAGAGGAAGTTCCGCACGTCCTCGGCGTCCTGCTTCCCGAGTGTGGAGAAGCCCTGACAAGGCGGGCCCCCAAGGACGAGGTCGACGGACGGGACTTCCTCCTGCGCAAGCCATTCCTCAACGGGGCCGGCGAACACGAGGTCGTCGCCGTGGTTCAACGCGTAAGTGGCTGCCGCCGCTACGTCCATCTCGACCGCACGGACCGTCGAGAAGCGGTCGGAGCCTTCGCGGAAACCTTCGCTGAGCCCTCCGGCTCCTGCGAAGAGGTCGAGCGTGCGGATGGGGGCGAGGTTGGTCGTGGTCATGTCGGCTCAAACTTACGGTACGAGCGCGCCGTTCACGCTTGCGATGCCGGCGCGCCGGCGGGACCATGGTCCCGCCGGCGCTCTTCCACTGCCCTCGCCTGACGCCTGCGGAACTCGTCCGCATGGCGGGGCTCCAACAGGATCTGGCAGGCAACACCGTAAGGAGTCCGCTCAAGCCGGACCGCGATGTCGTGGATCGATGCGCCGGTGGACAGCGTTGAATCGATCAGCTGTGCGTCGGCATCCGAGTACCCGGAACCGTGGCGGGCGGGACGGTCAGAAGTTTGCGTCGATTGTTCGACGCCGAAGAGTCGCTGGCTGAGCGATGCTAGGACAGTGCCTCGATCGACGTTCAGGCGGCGAGCGATGTCATCAGGGTGCTGGCCACTGAGAAAGGCGGACTCTATGTCCGAGGGGCTCGCAATGGGATCGGTCTGTCGTTGCGTCGATCTGTTGACGGCGGAAGAGCTCACGATCGTCAACTGCGCGGCTGGCTGAGTCCGACGCTTTATCCGGCCATACTGCCTAATGTGGTCCTCGATGGTCAGGGGCCTAGCTGTGCGGACCGAGGTGACGGGCCTATCTTCACGAACCGCGCTGTCGTCGACGCAGTGGTGACCCGCGAGCATTGCCTGCGCACGGGGGCCACGCATTGTCTCCAGCGCCTTCTTCTCTAGCTGTCGGATCCGCTCGCGGGTGACCCCGAACTCGACACCGATCGCATCAAGTGTCCGACGCTCGCCTCCATCGAGCCCGAAGCGCAGCACGAGGACCCGCGCCTCCCGCCAGTCCAGGGCGCTCAGGATTTGGACGAGATTCCGTCGGAGCAATAGTGCCTCGAAGGTGTCGCTTGTGGAGTCAGCGGCGTCGTCTACGAGGTGATCACCGAAGGGCTCGTCCATTCGCAGTTCTGGGTTGTACCAGGGCGCATCAAGTGACCACACGTGCGTCAGCCGGTCCGCAGCGACGAGCCGTTCGATGTCAGACACGTCGATTTCGGAGTGTCGGGCGAGCTCGTCGAGCGGTACGCCATCTGGGTAGAGCGGTTCGAGCGCCGCGCGAGCGCCGGACAGTCTCCGCAGTGACTCCATCAGATGTACTGGTAGGCGGATGGCGCGTGCCTTATCATCGAGCGCCCGCGAGATGGCCTGCCGGATCCACCAGGTGGCGTACGTAGAGAACTTCGTCCCTTGCTCGTAGTCGAACTTCTCGACCGCGCGGATGAGCCCCATGTTTCCCTCCTGGATCAGGTCCAGTAACTCCATGTCGCGCCCTGCGTAGCGCCTCGCGACGGAGACGACCAGGCGCAAGTTCGCGTTGACGAATCGCGCTTTGGCGTGCTTACCAGCGTCGGCGATCTCTCGAAGCTCGCGTAGAAACGACCTGCGCTGTTCCTGAGCGCTATCGGAGGCGAGACGCTCTTCAGCGAGCAGCCCGGCCTCAATACGACGCGCGAGCTCAACCTCTTCGGCGGTGCTGAGCAACTTCGCTCTCCCAATTCCCCAGAGGTACTGCTTCGCCGCGTCTATAGAGTGCGGGATTTCTCGATAGCGCTTGACCGACTCAGAGACGGGACGATCAATCGAGAAGCCCCCCTCGTCGACTCGCGCGGGTATTGGAACTTCGTCGCCGACCTGCCACTCGTCGAAATCGAGTTCGGCGTCAGCGGTCGGTCGAGCGGCGCGTGTCGCCGGCTGGAGAGTTGCGTCGTAACCGTGCTCGTCGATCTGCTGGAACGTGGCGGCCGCGAGAACCGCATGGATGCGCTCGATCTGGTCGACGGTGCTCTGCTGCAAATGACCGCGCTCCAGCTTGTCTTGCAGCTGCAGCACGATCGAGGTTTTGAAGAATGCGGCATCGCCGCCATGGGCGCCCTGAAGTTGTTCCCGGTAGCCCTCGTTCAACCAGACCGTCGCTGCGGCGTGCTCCAGTTCGAAGAGCCGGCCGCGGCCCAGAGGCTTCCACAAGACGCGTAGATTGTTGCCATCGTCGCGGAATCCGAACTCCTCATCCATCGCGCCGATGACGGCCTGAGGGAGTCCTTCCGCAATGCGCGCAACCGGCCTCGGGCCGCGATCGCGTTTGCTGCCGAGCCGGAACACGTCCCTCGCCGCGGACAGGAAGGACCGGAAATCACGTCCGTCTTCCGTGACAGCTCGTTCCACCGCGTGGACACCGTCTGCCGTGAACACGACGCCGTGTTTCTCAGGGTTGATGCGAACGGCGCCAAGCGCCCCTGTAGTCACGTCGACGGCGACCCGCGCAAGCTGCAGTTCGACCATGTTGCCGGGCAGTAAGTTCAACCAGCCGCTGGCTTGCTGGAGCCGATCATTACGGTAGACATACAAACCCTGCCACTCCGCTCGCGGGCGACCCAGCAACTTCGCGCTCGGCCCCTGGTTCGCGGGCTGCATGATGTGGCACGTGAAGAGCAGTTCTGTGCCACCCCGGGTCGTTCCGACCAGATTGAGTGGGTAACCGGCGGCGCCAGACGTAAAATTGAACGGGTCAACGGACGTCACTTTGACGGGGACGCCGTCGCCCGTTCGTGTGTCGAACTGCTGTAGGACGATCGTGATGTCGCCGCGCGAGATGATTCTGTGGAACGTCAGCCCGAGGTCGTGTCCCAGACTTGTAAACACCTCGTCGAGCCAACGTCGCCGATCGACCTCCACATCGCCGGTGAAGACCGAGTGCAGGTGGTCCCATTCGACGACAGTGCCGCTTTCGACACGGGCAAAACCGCCTGCACCCTTCGTGAATCCGCGCTGGGCCTCAGCGTCACGCAGAACCTCGCCCTCGAATCTTCCGCGCGTGAGACGTATCGCTCGCGTGGGCTCATAGCCGCACCGCGAGTAGACGGTCAACCGGTCGGCCTGACTGAACGACGCCGCTTTCAAACCGACGCCAAAATGCCCGTGCTCGGCCGCTCCGTACTCGCGACGGACGCCGAGGCGCATCGCTGACGCGAGCTGCACTGCGGACATTCCTGCGCCGTCGTCGTGCATCCGAATCCCGATGAGCTCCTCATTGCGAGTGATGAAGCGCGCCAGGAACTTGGTCGCCCCCTTGTCGATGGAGTTGTCGATCAAGTCGGCCATCGCCGTAGCCAGAGAATGCCCCGCGCCGATAGCGCTGAGGATCGACGGATCGGGCGAGAGCTCAACGACCTGCGGTGCCCCGGCGTGCTCTTCAGTCGACTCCATGCCCGGGACGCTACAGCCCTCGTCGGACACTCAGCGACCGGGATCCCTCGGATCAAGTACCGGCGTTCTCCCCAAAATGGGGGGAGCAGGCGCTCCCCTCGACCCGGCTAGGCTCGGCGGGTGCGCTGCACGGTGCCCTCGTTGCTCGAGCGGTGCATCGGCCCGGAGAAGCAGCACGGCGGACGAGCAGGGGGGATCTATGGTCGGCGGCCTGACGGAGAAAGTCGTTCAGCATCTGACGCCGGAGACAGTAGACGTGTATTTCCGGGCGGCGGCGCCAGCTCGGTTCCGGTTGAGCGCGAAGATCGATGCCTTCCTCGATATCGATCCTCACGCTCAGCAGATCAGCCTGTACGTGCCGACGCGGGGTGAGGTGCCCGATGTCTCCGCTTTTGAGCGAATCTCTGTTGCCGCGACGGTCCTCCCCGGCCGTTCGGGGAAGTGGTTCCGCATTGACATCGACGCGGCAGGCATGCGGTACGAGGCGTACACGCTTGCGGAGTCCGTCGTCGACCAGATGCAGCATGGAGCAACGCTGCGTCACGCGCTCTGCGAAACGCTCGAAGCACTGAAGGACCTCCTCAGCAGGCGCCGCCGCCTGACGGACGAGAAGGAGGCTGGCTTCCTCGGTGAACTGCTCCTGCTGCGGCACGTGATCGACGTGATCGGCGAGGATGCTGCCGTCGGCGCCTGGCTGGGCCCCGAGTCCGGGGAGCACGACTTCGGTTTCGATGACTTCGAGGCGGAGGTAAAGACCACCAGGTCCGATTCGCGGTTGCACGTGATCGGCTCCGAGACCCAGCTGATGCCCTCGCCGGGCCGCCCGCTGTATCTGGTCTCGATCCAGCTCACCCTCGCGGGGCGCGGCCAAGACGGCTTCACCCTTCCGCAGCTGGTGGACGAGGTGCGCTCCAGTATTGGCCACAGTTCTCGGACCCTCGACGACCGCTTGGAATCAGCTGGCTGGCGGGATGAGGCACGCGACCTCTACGCTCTGCGATTCCAGTACCGCAGCCGCCCGAGGGCCTTCCTTGTCGATGAACGCTTCCCAGCGATCACGCGCCCACGCCTGGATGCAGTGGTACCTCAGCCGGTGCATGTCGGCGACGTCTCATATCGTCTCAATGTCACCGATTTTCCCTTCACCGATGCACCCGCACCGTTGAACGGCTTCTGCGAGGGAGAGGCATGAGCACTGTAGAGCCGGGCGCACTCGCGAGCGCGATCCAGTCCGCCTTCAACGCAATGGAGAAGTCGGGGCCGAAGGCCCTGCTCCCACGCGTGAATCTCGACGTCGAGGAAGGCGGCCACGACGCCGTCGATGAGGCCTCGGTGGTCTCCTTCATCGTCGAGGCTGGCGTGAACGACCCCGCGCGGTACGCGGCACACATCGCGCTCGCGCAATGGGACGTGGCGGAGGGGGCCGCGTGGCCGGATGGCGCCGCGGTCGGATCCGCCACCCGACGCCAGAGGATATACGACCTACTGAAGTTAAGCGATGCTGCGCGCACCCGTGTCGATGAGGCGTTCCCGAGCCAGGCGCTCGTGGACTCCGTCATCACGAGCGAGCGGTGGGACCCCTGGTACACGACGGGCCGCCAGGAACGTGACTTCTATTGGAAGGCCTACAAGGGCGTACTAGAAGGCAAGAAGTGGAAGCCCGAGGCGATCGCCGAGGTCGACGCGTCCGCCTCGACAATCGTCAGCCGGCTCGTCGACCCCGCCGCCGCAGCCGCCTATTCTTCGCGCGGCCTCGTCGTCGGCTACGTGCAGAGCGGCAAGACCGCCAACTTCACCGGCATGATCGCGAAGTCCATCGACGCTGGCTACCGGCTCGTCATCGTGCTGACCGGCACGATCGAACTTCTGCGCGGACAGACCCAACGGCGCCTGGACATGGAGCTGATCGGCGAGGAGAACATCCTCGGCGGCCACGACAAGAACGACGTCAACGCCGTTCGCGACGTCGACTACGCTGGCAGCGGCGACACGGACTGGCTCGCCGGCAAGTTCCTCCGACACGACATCGATGTCAACGCGCGCCGGGACATTCCCTCGATCAAACGCCTCACCACGGCGAGCGGCGACTACAAGGCGTTGAAGCAAGGTCTGGACACGCTCGACTTCCGCTCGGCCGCCGAGCTCGTCGACGTGAGCAAGCCGGTGAACCACCCCGACAACCTCTTCGGCACGAACGTGCGCATTGCAGTGGTCAAAAAGAACAAGTCTGTACTCACCAAGCTCCTCACTGATCTGAAGAACGTCAGGACGCGCCTCGATGAGATTCCCGTGCTTCTGATCGACGACGAAGCGGACCAAGCGTCGGTCAACACCAAGAATAACTCTAAAAAGGCCCGGCGCGCGGACGAGGAGAAGGACAGGACCGCGATCAACAAGCTGATCTCGAACATTCTGGATACCATGCCGCGGGCTCAATACGTCGGCTACACGGCCACGCCGTTTGCGAACGTGTTCGTCGAGCCGGATGACGAGATCGACATCTTCCCGCGAGATTTCATCGTGAGGCTCAAGGCCTCGGCCGACTACATGGGCGGTACAATGTTCCACGACCTCGAACCCCTGCAGCCGGATGAGGAAGCGACCGCTGCGAACTCCAACGAGGAGGCGCACGTGCGCAACCTCCTCGCCGCACCGGGATCGGCGGCCGAGATGACCGAGATCCGGCAGGCTCTCGACGCCTTCGTTCTCACCGGCGCTATCAAACTGTGGCGGCAGACGCAGAATCCGGACCTGAAGTTCCGCCACCACACGATGCTCGTACACGAGGAAGTAACACAGGCCGCGCACAGCACCCTCGCGACGCTGATCCGTCAGGTGTGGGCGGAGGCCAGCTATCGCTCGCCGGAGGCGAAGGCCAGGCTGCGCGAGCTCTACGAGACCGACTTCGCCCCAGTGCACCGAGCACGCGGCTGGGGTGTCAAGCTTCCTATGGCGTTCGAGGACCTCGCCGAATACATCGGTGAAGCGGTCGGCAAGGTCATGTCGGACAACAACCCCGTCGTCGTCGTGAACGGCTCCAAAGAGAGCGACTACGACGCAATGGACTTTACGACCAAGGACTACTGGCGCATCATGGTCGGCGGCACCAAGCTCAGCCGCGGCTTCACCGTCGAAGGTCTCACCGTTACCTACTTCAAGCGTCGCGCCATGGCCGCCGACACTTTCATGCAGATGGGGCGCTGGTTCGGCTACCGGCCCGGCTACCGCGACCTCGTTCGGCTGTATATTGCGCGTGACGTCACGGACTCTCGCGGCAAGAGCTACGACCTGTACGACGCCTTCACCGCGATGGTGCAGGACGAGGAGGCATTCCGCGACCAGCTTGACGAGTTCTCGGAGGTGGACCCCGTGACCGGGCGACCGGCAATGCGGCCGATCGACGTCCCGCCTCTCGTGTTCCAGCAGCTTCCGTGGCTCCGGCCGACCTCCGGGAACAAAATGTACAACACCGAAATCGCTGTCGAGGGAAGCCCCGGCAAGACGCGCGACTTTCCTATGCACGCTGATAGAGGAACCGGAGCCGCCAACGCACGCCACTTCGGACTTGTTACCCCGTGGCTTGATGAGCGGGGCGAAGCGGTAGACCTTCTGACGGATTTGGCGCGCAGCTACACGGCTCGAGTGGCCATCGTCCCCGCGGGCGAAGTCGCCGAGGTGCTTGACAAGTTCACCTGGGCGGACGGCTACTCATTCAAGCCCACGGTCGCGTTCATCAAACGGGCCGTCGAGGTCGGACAGCTCGATGACTTCGCCCTCATCTTCCCCGAGCTGTCGGTCGCCGGCGAGCAGCTTCACGACGTCACGGGACGACGTGTGCAGATTCTTCAGCGCAAGAGGCGTGGTGATCGTCGAGGATTCTCCGGAAGCTCTGCTCGCCAGCGTCATGCCGTCGAGTTCATCGCGGGGGCATCGAAGGAAGGGCCTACCGGACCGGAGGCCAATTCACTGCGACGAGAGAAGGGCCGCGGAGCGATCCTGTTCACTTTCGCCGACGACGTGATCAGACCTGACGGCTCGGCCCTCAGCCGGAAGACGTCAGAGATTGAGGGACCTGCCGAAGCTAAGGATGTGGCGACGCTCTTCTCGATCGTTATGCCGACGTCAACAAAGTCGCTCAGCCGTGTCGGCTTCCGTGCCAAGCGTTCCGATGTCGACTACGGGCAGATCATCGACGCCGACTGACTTCGGAGAGATGCTCGAGTGACGAGTGGAGAACAGATTTCTTGGGCGACGATGGACGGCACACGTCGTTCGATGCAGAATAACAAGGGCCGCGACACCAAACCGGAACTCGCCGTCCGGTGACTCCTGCATGCGGCAGGCCTGCGCTATCGGGTCAACCATTCGTCGTGCTCTATACGCAGCTCATCCCGGCTCTGTATTCCAGGAACGAGCCGCGTAACGACCGGGTACTCGATGACATCGCCTGCCGCCAACCCACTCCGACGAACAGGAGCGTCCTCAGCTCGTTCGAGCGCCAAGGCCAGTGCCAATCAGTTCTTGAAGAAGCGGGCTTCGTCGCTGTCGTTCAATTTGTCGACCAAAAGCTGCGCAGCGGCCTGAATGCCGGACTTAAGGGCTGTCTGTCGTGACGGCCGCCACGCGTCGTGTAGCTGCTCTGCAGGTAGGTTGCCGAGCAGCACCATAAGGTGCGCCCAACTGAATGTAAACAGGACGCGACTGTCCACCGTGTTCTCGCCCATGCCGCCCGTGGGAATGAGGTACTCTCAGCAATGTGAAAAGCGAGGGTGATCCTGCACGAGCAGAATCTGCCGCCTGTGTGCCCGGGGTGCGGGTACGCAAAGGGAGTCGAGAGCCCGAGGGTCAGCACCTTGGTTTGGCGGCCCTCTTCGCGGTGCTCATAAGCGGTGTAGTGCTCGCCATCGGAGCTTGGAACGCGCACGACGTGACGTTCGGAACGTGTGGGAGGCCGGCCACTGGGCTCGCCATCCTTGTACTCTCCGTGAGTATCGTTTCGCTGCTCGCTAGCGCAGCGCGCGCTGTCGCGCACTTGATGTCGGATCCGGGGAAGAATTTCCTCGACTTCAGAGGCAAGGTGGCCGGAGTCATGGCCGCGGCCTTCGTCGTCATCGAGGGGTCTGTCACCCTCGGATACACGCCCTCGGACCCCAGCCCTGAGATGTGTCCTGCTGCGGCTTCAGACTCACGCTGATTCGCGTAACCTTTTGAGCGCGCGGTCAGGCGCCAGGACCGAAGCAAGCTGGCCTTGAGCCTCGGGCACCATGTGAGGCGTCTCCGGCTGCTTGTCAAGCGGGAGCTGCGAGGCGCTTCCCCATAGGGTGCAGACCAGGCCGTGGAGCAGGATCCCAAAGCCGCGGAACGCCCGTGACCGCTCGGATCCGAGATCCTTACCACCAGTGGCATCCGCGACCAGACCGAACACCTCGCGACGCCCGCCGGCCGCGCCGGAGAGACGCAACGCAGATCAGGAGATCGCCATGACCGACTCAGACATCACGCCGACGACCCGCGAGATCCCCATAGTCACGGGCGAGCTCGACGTCGACGGCGAGCCGCGCAGCCCCTCCATCGCGGTCGTGATCCTCGCCGCCGGCCAGGGCACCCGCATGCGCTCCCGCCTGCCCAAGGTCCTGCACCCGCTCGCCGGCCTGCCGCTCGTCGGCCACGTGCTCGCGACCGCGGAGGAGCTCGGCGCGCGCCACATCGTCACGGTCGTGCGCCACGATCGCGACCAGGTCGTCGAGGTCGTGCGCGCGCTGTCGCCGCAGGCCCTCGTGGTCGACCAGGACGAGATCCCGGGCACCGGCCGCGCGGTGGAGGTGGGCATCACGGCCCTGCCCGACGGCTTCACCGGCCAGGTCGTCGTGCTCTCGGGCGACGTGCCCCTGCTCGACGCGGCCACGCTCCGTTCGCTCGTCTCCGCGCACCGCCAGGCGCGCAACGACCTCACGCTCCTCACCGCGCGCCTCGACGACCCGACCGGCAACGGCCGCATCATCCGCGGCCAGGACGGCGCGTTCGAGGCCATCGTCGAGCAGAAGGACGCGACCGGCGAGCAGCTCCGCATCGACGAGGTCAACGCGGGCGTCTACGTGTTCGACGCCGAGGCGCTCCGCCAGACCCTCGGCGCCATCGGCACCGACAACGCCCAGCGCGAGAAGTACCTCACCGACGCGGCCGACGTGATCCGCCGCGCGGGCGGAGCCATCGAGGGCCTGCCGGTGCGCGACAGCTGGCTCGTCGCCGGCATCAACGACCGCGTCCAGCTCACGGCCGCGGCCACCGAGCTGAACGCGCGCATCATCCGCCGCTGGCAGCTCGCGGGCGTGACGATCCAGGATCCGCGCACCACCTGGATCGACGTCAAGGCGACGCTCGCCGCCGACGTCACCGTCCTCCCGGGCACGCAGATCCTCGGTGCGTCCACGGTCGCCGCGGGCGCGACGGTCGGCCCGGACACGACCCTCCGCGACACCGAGGTCGGCGAGGACGCGACCGTCCGCCGCACCGACGCGGAGCTGGCCGTCATCGGCGCCCGCGCGACGGTCGGCCCGTTCTCCTTCCTGCGACCCGGCACGCGCCTCGGCGACGACGGCAAGATCGGCGCCTACGTCGAGACGAAGAACGTGGAGATCGGCGTGGGCAGCAAGGTCCCGCACCTCAGCTACGTGGGCGACGCGACCATCGGCGAGCACACCAACATCGGCGCCGGCGCGGTCTTCGCGAACTACGACGGGCACACGAAGCACCGCACCGAGGTGGGCGACCACGTGCACCTCGGCTCGCGGAACGTCCTCGTCGCACCGGTTAGGATCGGTACCGGCTCCTACACGGGTGCCGGTGCCGTCATCCGCAAGGACGTGCCGCCCGGCGCACTCGGCATCTCGGTGGTGCCGCAACGCAACATGGTCGGCTGGACCGAGGCGAAGCGACCGGGCACCCCCGAGGCCCGGGCCGCCGTCGAGGCGGCCGAGGGGCACCAGGACGATCCGTCCGGGACCGAGCACACCGAGCAGCACTGACGAGACGGAGTCCCGTGTCCGCAATCAAGACCGCCGGAGAGAAGCGGCTCGTGATCGTCACCGGTCGCGCGCACCCCGAGCTCGCCGAGCAGATCGCCGAGGAGCTCGAGACGACCCTCGTGCACACCGACGCGCGGACCTTCGCCAACGGCGAGCTCTACATCCGCTACGACGAGAGCGTCCGCGGCAGCGATGCGTTCGTCATCCAGTCGCACACCGCGCCCATCAACGAGTGGCTCATGGAGCAGCTCATCATGGTCGACGCGATGAAGCGGGCCTCGGCCAAGCGGATCACCGTGGTCGCCCCGTTCTACCCCTACGCCCGGCAGGACAAGAAGGGCCGCGGCCGCGAGCCGATCTCCGCCCGCCTCGTCGCCGACCTCTTCAAGGCCGCCGGCGCCGACCGCATCATGTCGGTCGACCTGCACGCCGCGCAGATCCAGGGCTTCTTCGACGGCCCCGTCGACCACCTCTTCGCGATGCCCGTGCTCCTCGAGCACATGCGCTCCGTGCTCGACTCCAAGACGCTCACGGTCGTCTCGCCCGACATGGGTCGCGTGCGCGTCGCCGACATCTGGAGCGACAAGCTCGGCGCGCCGCTCGCCATCATCCACAAGCGCCGCGACCCGAAGGTGCACAACCAGGTCACCGTCCACGAGATCGTCGGCGACGTCGCCGGCCGCGTGTGCCTCCTGGTGGACGACCTGATCGACACCGGCCGCACCATCGTCTCCGCCGCCGAGGCCCTGAAGAAGAACGGCGCCACGGGCGTCGTCGTCGCGGCAACGCACGCGGTCTTCTCCGACCCGGCCACGCAGATCCTGGACAGCCCGCACATCGACTCGGTCGTGGTCACCGACACGCTGCCGATCCCCGAGGACAAGCGCTGGGACAAGCTCACGGTGCTGCCCATCGCGCCGCTGCTGGCCCGCGCGATCCACGAGGTCTTCGACGACGGATCCGTCACGAGCATGTTCGACGGCGCGGCCTAGTCCCGAGCACCGCGGTCCGGGCCGGCGGCTCGGGCGACCGGGGGATCAGTCCCGGGAGTTCCGCTCGACGACCTCGCGCGCGACGCGGCCCGAGGGGATGAGCCCGAGCGACACGATGTGCTCATCGCCGCCGAAGGCGTACTTCGTGTAGCACTCGTACCCCATCACGCCGGGTCCGAACAGCTGGAACCGCACCTCGTAGGAGGGGGAGTCGGGTCGCTCGTACGCGACGAAGTCGGCGCAGGCCATGTCGGCCGTGCTCGCGCCCACGCGCACCATGGTGACGACGCCGGGGAGCAGCAGGCTCACGATGCCGACCACGACGACCACGCGCATCACGACGAGCGTGCGCTTGCTGCGCAGGCTCCGCGGGCGGTGCGGCTCGTAGCCCGCGAGCTCGGGGTGCTCGTCCTCGTCCATCCGCCCCAGTGTGACAGACGCCCCGCCGCCCACGAGGGGCGGCGGGGCGTCGGCGACGGTCGGCGGACGCTAGTGCGTGTCCTCCGCCTCGACCTCGGAGCGGTCGCCCGACCACAGCGTGTGGAAGGTGCCCTCCTTGTCGGTGCGGTGGTACGTGTGCGCGCCGAAGAAGTCGCGCTGGCCCTGCACGAGGGCGGCGGGCAGGCGCTCGGAGGCGAGCGAGTCGTAGTAGCTGAGCGCCGACGCGAAGCCGGGCACCGGGATCCCCGACAGCGCCGCGACCGAGACGACCCGGCGCCAGGCCTGCTCGCCGTCGGCGACGGCCTTGGCGAAGTACGGGTCCTCGAGGAGCGTCGCGAGGCCGGAGTCCTTCTCGTACGCCTCCACGATGCGGTTGAGGAACTGCGCGCGGATGATGCAGCCGCCGCGCCAGATCTCCGCGACCTTGCCCTTGTCGATGTCCCAGCCGTACTCCTTCGCGCCCGCGATGATCGCGTCGAAGCCCTGCGCGTACGCGACGACCTTGCTCGCGTAGAGCGCGGCGCGGACGTCGTCCTCGAAGGTGTCGCCGCCCGACTGGATCTCCGGACGGCTCGTGATCGTCGCCTGCACGGCCTTCCGCTGCTCGGGCTTCGACGACACGGCGCGCGCGAACACGGCCTCCGCGATCCCGCCCACCGGCACGCCGAGGCCCACCGAGTTCTGCACGGTCCAGACGCCCGTGCCCTTGGATCCGGCCTGGTCGACGATGACGTCGACGAGCGGCTTGCCCGTGGCGGCGTCCTTCTGGCGGAGCACCTCGGCGGTGATCTCGATGAGGTACGACTCGAGGTCGCCCCCGTTCCACTCCTCGAACACGTCCGCGATGGCGTCCGGCTCGTGGCCGCCGACGCGGCGCAGCAGGTCGAAGGACTCCGCGATGAGCTGCATGTCGGCGTACTCGATGCCGTTGTGGATCATCTTCACGAAGTGGCCGGCACCGTCGGTGCCGATGTGGGTCACGCAGGGCTTGCCCTCCGCGACCGCGGCGATCGACTCGAGGATCGGGCCGAGCGTCTCGTACGCCTCGGCCGTGCCGCCGGGCATGATGCTGGGGCCCTTGAGCGCGCCCTCCTCGCCGCCGGAGATGCCGGCTCCGACGAAGTGGAGGCCCTTCGCACGGACCTCCTTCTCGCGGCGGATCGTGTCGGTGAACAGCGCGTTGCCGCCGTCGACGATGATGTCGCCCTCCTCGAACGCCTCGGTCAGCTGCTCGATGACGGCGTCGGTGCCGCGCCCGGCCTTGACCATGATGATCGCGGTGCGGGGGCGCTGCAGCGACGCAGCGAACTCCTCGATCGAGGTCGCGGCGACGAAGCCCGCCTCGGGGTGCTCCTCGACGAGGTCGGTGGTCTTCTGGGTCGTGCGGTTGTACACCGCGACCGTGTTGCCCTCGCGGCTGGCGAGGTTGCGGGCGAGGTTCGACCCCATCACCGCGAGCCCCACCACCCCGATGTTCGCCGTGGCCTGCTGGTCATCTGACATCTGATGCCTCCTTGTCGACAGTCGCCATCAGGCTACGCCCGGGCCCCCGACCGTCAGCGGGGCGTCGGGGAGCGTCTCGTAGGATGGACGAGCGCACCCACACGGTCGCGCCGCACGAGTTCCTCACCGAACCGCAGGGAGTGATCCGCATCGACGCCGTCCGCCCGTTCCCGCCCGTGATCGTGATGGGGGTCTCCGGATCCGGGAAGTCGACGGTGGGCGAGCTGCTCGCGCAGGATGCGGGCATCCCCTTCATCGACGGCGACGACCTCCACCCGGAGGCCAACCGCCGCAAGATGGCCGAGGGCCACGCGCTCGACGACGACGACCGCCGGCCCTGGCTGGAGGAGGTCGGCCGCGCGCTCGCCGGGCGCCCCGAGGGCGGACCCGTCGTCGCGTGCAGCGCGCTGAAGCGCTCCTACCGCGACATCCTCCGCGCCGCCGCGCCCGACGCCGTCTTCGTGCACCTGGCCGGCGACCACGAGCTGCTGGCCGAGCGCCTGGGCTCCCGCGAGGGCCACTTCATGCCGTCGAGCCTGCTCGCGTCGCAGCTGCGCACGCTCGAGCCGCTCGGGGACGACGAGCAGGGCATCACCCTCGACATCACCGACGATCCCGTCGCGCTCGCCGACGCGGCCGTCCGCGAGCTGCTGCCGGGAGGACGCACGGCGTCGCCCGGCCGGGTCGACGACGCGCCGGCCACCGCGACCGAGCCCGCCGCCGCGGTGCCCGAGGCGGACGTCCCCGCGGTCGTCCGGGAGGCGCGGTCCGACGCGGACGTGCCGCGCGCGGACGTGCATCGCGCCGACGCGGCACCGTCCGCCGGCGCCGAGGGCGCGCCCGCCGCCGCCGTCCACGAGCCCATCCGCGTCGCGATCGTCGGCTGCGGCGTCATCGGCACGCATCACGCGCGCGTGCTCGCCGAGCACCCCGAGTTCCGCGTCGCCGCGCTCGTCGACGTCACGGCCGCCACCGCCGACGAGCTCGCCGACGTGGTGGTCGACGAGCTGCGCGCCGACCGCCCGCGCGTCTTCGCGCACCTCGGCGACATGATCAGGGAGGACGCCGCCGAGCTCGTCGTCATCTGCACGCCCAGCGGACTGCACATCGGCCTCGCCGAGGAGGCCCTCGCCGCCGGCCTCCACGTCGTCATCGAGAAGCCGCTCGACGTCG
This sequence comes from Clavibacter michiganensis, assembly GCF_021216655.1. Taxonomy (NCBI): domain Bacteria; kingdom Bacillati; phylum Actinomycetota; class Actinomycetes; order Micrococcales; family Microbacteriaceae; genus Clavibacter; species Clavibacter michiganensis. The sequence continues at coordinate 1,566,828 of NZ_CP080437.1, read as the reverse complement.
ACCTGGCGCGCGGCCGCCGCATCGCCGAGCTCGCGCGCGAGGCCGCCGGGCGGGGGATCCTCTCGACCGTCATCAGCCAGCACCGCTTCAACCCGTCGAGCGTCGTCGTCGACCGGGCCGTGCGCTCGGGCCGCCTCGGCCGCCTCACCTCCGCCGTCGCCAGCGCGCCGTGGTGGCGCAGCCAGGGCTTCTACGACTCCGGCCACTGGCGCGGCACGTGGGACCTCGACGGCGGCGGCGCGCTCATGAACCAGGGCGTGCACACGCTCGACCTCCTCGTCTCCTACCTCGGCCGCCCGGTCGAGGTGTACGCGCAGACGGCGCTGCTCGCGCACGACGGCATCGAGGTCGAGGACGTCGCGGTCGCCGTGATCCGCTTCGCCTCCGGCGCCCTCGCGACGCTGCAGGCGACCACCGCCGGGTACCCGGGCCTCGACACCCGCGTGCAGGTGCAGGGCACGCGCGGATCCGCCGTCATCGAGGCCGGATCCCTCACCTACTTCCACGCGGCGCCCGAGTCGGGAGTGCCCGCCCAGGCCGACGTGCGCAACGACGCCGAGCTCGAGATCCACGCCGCGGACCTGCCGCGCTCGCCGCGCCTCGACAACACCTACCTCGAGGGCCACTACCGCCAGTACGACGACATCGCCGACGCCCTGCGGTCGGGCCGGCCGGCCGGGGTCACGGTCGACGACGCCTTCCTGTCGCTCGCGACCGTGGTGAGCGTCTACGTCTCGGCCACGCTGGGTGCGCCGGTCGCGTTCGAGGACGTCGTCGACGGCGTGCACGACGGCCTGCGCCTCCGGGTCGGCCAGTCCACGCCGCCCGCGCCGGGATCCCCGTCGCCGGCGGCCGCACCGGACGCATCGAACTCACCCGACGCGTCGACCGGGGACCCCTCCGTCCGGTAGCATCGGGGGTTGAACTTCGGCGAGGGATCGCAGGGGCCGCGCGCGAGCGCGGCGGCGGTCCGTTATCGACGCGGTGGACGGGGCTCGCACCTCATTCCTCACGCGCAAGCGTTCGAGCAGACGACAGACACACGACGCGAGCCCTCACGGGCCGCAATTGGAGCGACACCATGGTTGACAACAACCTCTCCGCGGAGCTGCGCACGCAGTTCGGCAAGGGCGCGGCCCGCAAGATCCGCGCGATCGGCAAGATCCCCGCGGTCATCTACGGCCACGGCACCGACCCGCAGCACGTCACGCTGCCGGGCCACGAGCTCATGCTCATCATCCGCAAGGCCAACCAGATCATCACGCTCGACATCGCGGGCACGCCCCAGCTGGTGCTGGTGAAGGACGTCCAGAAGGACCCCGTGCGCCAGATCATCGAGCACGTCGACCTCATCGTCGTCCGCCAGGGCGAGCGCGTCGAGGTCGAGGTCCCGATCCACGTCGAGGGCGAGTCCTACCCCGGCACGATCCACAACCTCGAGTACACGTCCATCACGGTCGACGTCGAGGCCACCCACATCCCGGAGCGCTTCGTCGTCTCCATCGAGGGCTTCGAGGAGGGCACGCAGATCACGGCCGGCCAGGTCGACCTGCCCGCCGGCGCGACGCTCGTCACCGACCCCGAGACCCTCGTGCTCGCGATCTCCGTGCCCCAGCTCGACCTCACGACCGACGCGGTCGACGAGGACGTCGTGGCCGAGGGCGACGCGGACGTCGCGGTCACCGACGACGGTGCCACCGGCGCCCAGTCGGGCGACGACAAGTAGCACCTGCCGCGGCCCCGGTCGCGCACGCACCACCAGCACGACAGCACCACGGAGCCCGTCGGCCGCCGTCCGGGACACCGGCAGCGGCCGGCGGGCTCCGCGCATCCGCCCCGGATGCGATCGACGGACGAGGAGAGCGCACGTGGACGACCGGACCCTGCTCGTGGTCGGCCTCGGCAACCCCGGCCCGCAGTACGCGGGCACGCGGCACAACGTGGGCCAGATGGCGCTCGACGTGCTCGCCGACCGGATGCGCGCCACGTTCCGCTCGCACCGCTCCAACGCGCAGGTCGCGGAGGGGCGCGCCGTCCCCGGCGGGCCGAAGCTCATCCTCGCGAAGCCGAGCTCGTTCATGAACCTGTCCGGGGGGCCGGTCGCGAACCTCCTCAAGTACTTCTCGCTCGAGCCCGCGCAGCTCGTCGTCGCGCACGACGAGCTCGACATCCCGTTCGACTCGATGAAGCTCAAGCAGGGCGGCGGGCACGGGGGCCACAACGGGATACGCGACATCATCTCCTCCGCGGGCACGGGCGACTTCACGCGCGTGCGCATCGGCATCGGCCGCCCGCCCGGCCGCCAGGACGCCGCCGACTTCGTGCTCAAGCCCTTCTCCTCCACGGAGCGGCAGGTGCTGCCCAACGTGCTGGAGGACGCGGCCGACGCCATCGAGATGATCGCCTCCGACGGCCTCATCGCGGCGCAGCTGCGGTTCCACACCGCCGCGTCCTGATCCGCGCGGCCGGCCCGGCCCGCGCGTCCCGCGTCCGCCCTCGGCGGACGACGGCGAGCGCGTCGGTGGCGGCGCGTACGATCATCTGGTGATCCTCCAGGGCTTGATCCCGGCGCTCTCGCGCGCCTCCACGTTCGACGACGCCCTCGCATCGGCCTCCCGCGACGCCGACTTCTCCCTCACCGAGGGGCTCCAGGGGCCGCTGCTCGCGGGGCTCCTGCGCCAGCGCATCCAGCGCGGCATCCCGGGGTGCCTGCTCGTCGTCACCGCCACCGGTCGGGAGTCCGAGGGGATGCGCCGCAGCCTCGACGCGGTGCTGCCGGACGCCGAGATCCTCGAGTTCCCGGCCTGGGAGACGCTGCCGCACGAGCGGCTCAGCCCGAGCGCGGAGATCGTGGGCAAGCGGATCCACGCGCTGCGCCGCATGGAGCAGTGGCACGCCGCGCTCGGCCAGGGGGCCCGCGAGGTGCCCGCCGAGCAGGTGCGCCCGCTCGTCATCGTCGCGTCGGTGCGCGCGGCCCTCCAGCCCGTGGCGGACAACCTCACCGAGCTCGCGCCCGTGCAGCTCGCCACCGGCAGCCGCGGGCACGACCTCTCCGAGCTGGCCGTCCGGCTCGTCGACCTCGCGTACTCGCGCGTCGACATGGTCACGCGCCGCGGCGAGTTCGCGGTGCGCGGCGGCATCCTCGACGTCTTCCCGCCCGTCTCCGACCACCCCGTGCGCGTCGAGTTCTTCGGCGACGAGGTCGACCAGATGCGGCCGTTCGCGGTCGCCGACCAGCGCTCGCTCGAGGAGGAGATCACCTCGGTCGAGCTGCCGCCGAGCCGCGAGCTGCTGCTGAGCGCGCCCGTGCGCCAGCGCGCCCGCGAGATGCAGCACGAGTTCCCGAACCTCCAGCAGATGCTCGCGAAGATCGCCGAGGGCATCCCGGTGGAGGGCATGGAGTCGCTGGCTCCGGCCCTCGTCGACAGGCTCGTCCCCGTCACCCACTACCTGCCGGTGGACGCGGCCATCGCCGTGGTCTCGCCCGAGCGCGTCTCCACCCGCGCGCAGAGCCTCGCCGACACCAACCGCGAGTTCCTCGACGCCGCGTGGAACGCCGCCACCGCGGGAGCGCAGGCGCCCATCGACCTCGCGTCCGGCGACTTCCTCTCGCTCGGCCGCCTGCGCGACGCCCGCGGCCCGCGCCGCTGGTGGACCCTGTCGGGATTCCAGGCCACCGACGTGCTGCCAGAGGACCTCGGGATCGACGAGGTCATGACCGTGCGCATCCAGGCGGATCCCGTGCCGAGCTTCGCGGGCAACGCCGACGGCGCCATCGAGCACGTGCGCCAGCGCCTCGCCGACGGCTGGAGCGTGGGCGTCGTGGCCCAGGGATCCGGCCTGGTCGAGCGCGCCGACACCGTGCTCCGCGAGGCGGGCGTCCCCGCGCGCGTGGTCGAGGAGTTCCCGGCCGAGCCCGAGCCGGGCATCGCCTACCTGCTGCGCTCCGCCATCGACGCGGGCTTCGAGATGCCCGAGGTCAAGCTCGCCCTCCTCACCGAGAGCGAGTTCTACGGGCGCGCGGCCGGCTACGACAGCCGCCAGGTCAAGAAGCTCGCCACGCGGCGCAAGAACGTGGTGGATCCGCTGCAGCTCAAGCCCGGCGACCACGTCGTGCACACCACGCACGGCATCGGCAGGTTCGTCGAGCTCACGCAGCGCGAGGTCTCCTCCGGCGGCCGCAACGCCGTGAAGACCCGCCGCGAGTACCTCGTCATCGAGTACGCGCCCTCGAAGCGCGGCTACCCGGGCGACAAGCTCTTCGTGCCCACCGACCAGCTCGACCTGCTCAGCCGCTACGTCGGCGGGGAGGAGCCCGCCCTCAGCAAGATGGGCGGCAGCGACTGGGCCGCGGCGAAGGGCAAGGCGCGCCGGGCCGTCCGCGACATCGCGGTCGAGCTCGTGAAGCTGTACTCCGCGCGCATGGCGTCGCGCGGGCACTCCTTCCCGCCGGACACCCCGTGGCAGCGCGAGCTGGAGGAGGCGTTCCCCTTCATGGAGACGCCGGACCAGCTCACGGTCATCGACGAGGTCAAGCGCGACATGGAGAGCCCCATCCCCATGGACCGCCTGGTCTCGGGCGACGTCGGCTTCGGCAAGACCGAGATCGCCGTGCGCGCCGCCTTCAAGGCCGTGCAGGACGGCAAGCAGGTCGTGATGCTCGTGCCCACGACGCTCCTCGTGAAGCAGCACTTCGAGACCTTCTCGGAGCGCTTCGCCGGGTTCCCCGTGCACCTGCGCCAGCTCAGCCGCTTCCAGTCGGAGAAGGAGTCGCGCGAGACCGTCAAGGGCCTCGAGGACGGGTCGGTCGACGTCGTCATCGGCACCCACCGGCTGCTCACGGGCAACATCGCGTTCAAGGACGTGGGGCTCGTCATCATCGACGAGGAGCAGCGGTTCGGCGTCGAGCACAAGGACGCGCTGAAGAAGCTCAAGGCCAACGTCGACATCCTCGCGATGTCGGCCACGCCGATCCCGCGCACGCTCGAGATGGCGGTCACGGGCATCCGCGAGATGTCGACGCTCGCGACGCCGCCGGAGGACCGGCACCCCATCCTCACCTTCGTGGGGCCGAACAGCGAGAAGCAGATCGCCGCCGCCATCAGGCGCGAGCTGCTGCGCGAGGGCCAGGTGTTCTTCGTGCACAACCGCGTGTCGAGCATCAACCGGGTCGCGTCGGAGCTGGCCGAGCTGGTGCCCGAGGCGCGCGTCGCCGTGGCGCACGGCAAGATGAGCGAGGCGATGCTCGAGCAGGTCATCGTCGACTTCTGGGAGCGGAAGTTCGACGTGCTCGTGTCGACCACCATCATCGAGACCGGCCTCGACATCGCGAACGCGAACACGCTCATCATCGACCGGGCCGACAAGTACGGGCTCAGCCAGCTGCACCAGCTCCGCGGGCGCGTCGGTCGCGGGCGGGAGCGCGCCTACGCGTACTTCCTCTACGACGCCGACAAGCCGCTGTCCGAGACGGCGCACGACCGGCTGTCCACCATCGCGGCGAACAACGAGCTGGGATCCGGCATGCAGGTCGCGCTCAAGGACCTCGAGATCCGCGGCGCGGGCAACCTCCTGGGCGGCGAGCAGTCCGGCCACATCCAGGGCGTGGGCTTCGACCTCTACCTCCGCATGATCGGCGAGGCCGTGTCGACCTTCCGCGGCGACGTCGCCGAGGGCCAGACCGAGCTGCGGCTCGAGCTGCCGGTGGACGCGCACATCCCCGAGGAGTACGTCGACAGCGAGCGACTGCGCCTCGAGGCGTACCAGAAGCTGTCCACCGCGGCGTCGCCCACGGCGACCGACGACCAGATCGACCGGGTCATCGAGGAGCTGTCCGACCGGTACGGGGAGCCGCCCGTCGAGGTCGACAACCTCGTGCGGGTCTCGCGCCTGCGTCGTGTGGCGCAGCGGGCCGGGCTCAGCGAGGTCGTCGCGATGGGGCCGAACCTGCGCATCGCGCCGGCCGACCTCGCCGACAGCAAGCAGGTGCGCCTGCAGCGCATGTACCCGGGCAGCAAGCTGTTCGCGCAGACCAACGCCGTCACGGTGCCGCTGCCCAAGCGCGACGGCGAGCCGCTGCCCGACGCCGAGCTGGTGGACTGGGTGCGCCAGCTGCTCGACGCCGTCTTCACGGTGGAGCAGGCGCCGGCCGCGAAGGAGTCCGCGCCGAAGGCGTGAGCCGGCCGCGGTCCGGTCGGCGCCTAGGCGCGGGCCGGTCCGCCGTCCGCGTGGGCCGGGAAGTCGTCCCGCGTCGCGTCGTCGTCATCAGCGGCGGCGCCGGCGCGGCGTGCCCGGCGGCTGCGGATCGACAGCGTGACGGCCGCCGCGACGATCGCGACGCCGGATCCCAGCAGCACCGCGAGCGTGCCCTCGTCGCGCACGTCGTCGAGGCCCGCGAACGCGAGCTCGCTCATCAGCAGCGACACCGTGAAGCCGATGCCGCCGAGGAGCGACACGGTCACGAGATCCGGCACCGCGAGTCCGCCGGCGGATCCGCGGCGGCGCGCGACCCACGCGCCGAGCAGCCCGCCCGCGGTGATCCCCACGAGCTTGCCGAGCGGCAGCGCGAGCGCGATGCCCCAGAACGCGGGCGCGAGCTCCGCGAGGCCGATCGCGGGGATCGCGACGAGCGCGGCGGAGAACGCGAACAGCGGCAGGACGATCCCGTTGGAGGCGGGCTCCAGCGCGTGCGCGGCGCGGAGCCCGGAGAGGCGGGGGAGCGCGAAGCCGAGTGCGACGCCGGCGATGGTCGCGTGGATCCCGGAGGAGAGCGTCGCCCACCACGTCACGAGCGCGACGAGCACCAGCAGCGCGACCACGGCGATCCGGGCGGCGCCCGTCCGCCCGACGCCGAGGCGCCCGACCACCGCGAACAGCACGACGCCCGCGACCGCGATGGCGAGCGCGCCCAGGTCGAGGTCTGTCGTGAAGAAGACCGCGATGATCCCGATGGCGATGAGGTCGTCGAGCACCGCGAGCGCGAGGAGGAACACGCGGACGGCGGCGGGCAGCCCGCGCCCGAACACCGCGAGGACGCCGAGCGCGAAGGCGATGTCGGTCGCGGTGGGCACGGGCCAGCCGCGCTCGAGCCCGCTGCCCGCCGTGATCGCGAGGTAGACGAGCGCGGGCACCACGACGCCGCCGACCGCCGCGATGGCGGGCACGAGGGCGCGCGAGACGCTGTTCAACCCGCCGGCCAGGAACTCGTGCTTGAGCTCGACCGCGACGATGAAGAAGAAGACGACGAGCAGGCCGTCGCTGACCCAGTGCCGGAGCGACAGGTCGACGCCGATCGCGGGGAGGGCGAGGTGCCCGTCGGCCCAGGCGAGGAGGCCGGGCCCGGCCGGCGTGTTCGCGACGACGAGGCCGACGACGGCGGCGAGCAGGAGGAGCCCGGCGGCGACGCGCTCGGAGCGGATGAGGGAGGTCATGGGGGCCTTCCGGGGTCGATGGAGGGGGAGACGGTCACCCGCCGCCGACCAGACTTCCCGGCACACCGACCCTCAGCCTACCGGCGGCCCGGTGCGAGGATGGCGGGATGAGCGAGCCCGCGTCCCCGTCCGCGTCCGCCGCCGCATCGGGATCCGAGGCCGCGTCCGCCGCCGTCGCGGAGCTCGCCGCCGCGATGGCCGTCCTCCGGGCCCCCGACGGCTGCGTCTGGAACCGGCAGATGACGCACCGGACCCTCGTGCCGTACCTGCTCGAGGAGAGCCACGAGCTCGTCGAGGCCATCGAGACCGACGACGTGCCCGGCATGCGCGAGGAGCTCGCCGACGTGCTGCTCCAGGTCGTCTTCCACGCCGACATCGCGCGCACCGAGGGCGAGGGCTTCGACCTCGCGGACGTCGCCCGCACCGCGACGGAGAAGATGGTGCGCCGCCACCCGCACGTCTTCGGCGACGAGCGCGCCGACACCGTCGAGGAGGTCCTGCGCGTCTGGGGCGCCGCCAAGGACCGTGAGAAGTCGGCGCGCACGAGCGTCGTCGACGGGATCCCGATGGGCATGCCGTCCCTCGCGCTCGCCGACAAGCTGCTCGGCCGGGCGGAGCGCGTCGGCCTGCTGGAGGCGGACGCCCCGGCCGCGATCCCGGTCGACGACGAGGACGACCTCGGCCGGCTGCTGCTCGCGGTCGTGGTCTCGGCGAGGTCGCGCGGCCTCGACGCGGAGCGCGCGCTGCGGACGACGCTGCGGTCGCTGACCGCGGAGATCCAGGCGGCGGAGATCCAGGCGGCGGAGACCCAGGGGGCGGAGCCGCGTGCGGGCGACAGCGGGATCGACGCCGACGACGCGGTCCCCGGCGCGGGCCGGACCGCCTGAGGCGAGCTCCGGCCCGCGGGGGCATCGCCCGGGATTTACCCGATCCCGAGCGGCCACGTCCGTCGCCTCCACCCGAAGGAGACGGCGGACAGACCTGGGCGATCACACGGTAACGGCCTTCGCCGCACGTCCATCACGGTTGTTATGGTGAGTCGTGGCAGCCCCGGATCCTCATCGCCGCCAGGACCTGCTGGCCCACATCCTCGACCACCTCCGCGCGCATCCGCTCCAGTCGGTGACCTTCCGCGGCCTCGCCGACGTGCTCGGCGAGAGCACCTTCGTGCTCGTCTACCACTTCGGATCCAAGGAGCGTCTGCTCGAGGCCGCGATGGACGCCATCGACCACCGCCAGGCGGAGATGGTGGAGGGCGACCCCCGGCGGATCCGGCCCGACGAGCTGCGCGAGTGGGCGACCCGAGCGTGGAGCTGGCGCCTCACCGACGTGAACCGCGACTTCCAGCGCCTCGAGTTCGAGGCCGCCCTCCTCCGCACGCGCGACGGCGTGGTCCGGCCGCACGCCATCGCGAGCGTCTCCGCGTGGCGCCGGTTCGGGCTCGAGTGGATGCGCGCCCACGGCGTCCCGGAGGAGGTCGCCCTCGACACGGCCGACCTCCTGCAGGCCGGGTCCTACGGCCTCCAGTTCGACTTCGTGATCTCGGGCGACCGCGACCGGGCCATGCGCGGCTTCGAGGCGCTCATCGACGCGTTCACCCCGCGCATCCAGCCGTGGCTCGACCTCGCCGCGCGTCCGGAGGCGCCCGGTGCGCCCGGGGCGGGGACGCCGCCCGCCGCCTGACAGAATCGGGGGATGCCCCAGCAGATCACGCCGCCCCGCGGCATGCGCGACTTCCTGCCCGCCGAGAAGGCCCGCCGCGAGCAGGCGCTCGCGATCATCCGCCGCACCTACCGCGCGCACGGCTTCGACGAGATCGAGACGCCCGTCGTGGAGGAGTCCGGACGGCTGCACGCGGGCCTCGGCGGCGACAACGAGAAGCTCGCCTACTCGGTGCTGAAGCGCGGCCTCTCGGGCGACGACCTGCACGCCGCGGCCGACGCCGGCGACGTGCTCGCGCTCTCCGACCTCGGGCTCCGCTTCGACCTCACGGTGCCGCTCGCGCGCTTCTACGCCTCGCACCGCGCGGAGCTACCGGGCGTCTTCCGGTCGATCCAGGCCGCGCCCGTCTGGCGTGCCGAGCGCCCGCAGAAGGGCCGCTACCGCCAGTTCATGCAGTGCGACATCGACATCATCGGCGAGGCCGGGCAGCTGGCCGAGGTCGAGCTGATCTCCGCGACCGCGGCCACGCTCGCCGCGCTCGGCCTCACGGGCTGCACCATCCGCGTGAACGACAGGCGCATCCTCGCCGGGATCCTCGACTCCTGCGGGTTCGCGGCGGAGCGCCAGGCGCAGGCGCTCATCAGCATCGACAAGCTCGACAAGATCGGCGCCGCGGGCGTCGTCGCGGAGCTCGCCGAGGGCGGGGCCGACGCGGCGGCGGTGCTCGGCGGGATCCTCGAGCGCATCGAGCCCGCGCTCGCCGACGGCGGCGTGCCGCTCACGGCCGAGGCGATCACCGGGATCCTGCCCGACGGCGTCGACCCCGACGCGGTCGCCGACCTCGAGACCCTCGCGGACGCGCTCGTCGGCCTGCCCGACGGCGTCACGCTCCGGTTCGACCCGACCCTCGTCCGCGGCATGGGCTACTACACGGGCACGATCTTCGAGATCGCGCACCCGGCGTCCGGCAGCTCGGTCGGCGGCGGCGGCCGCTACGACGGCATGATCGGCCGCTTCCTCGGCCAGGACGTCCCCGCGGCCGGCTTCTCCATCGGCTTCGAGCGCATCGTCGACCTGGCCGTGCTGCCCGCGGCGGAGGACGCCGACGCCATCGCGCTGGTGCACGATCGGCGCACGCCGGTCGCCGCGCTCGCGCGCCTCAAGGCCGAGCTCGTCGCATCCGGCCGGCGCGTGCGCCTGGAGCCGCGACCCAAGAACGTGGCGCCGCTCCTCGAGGCGCTCAAGCAGCAGGGATTCCGTACGTTCGCGTCCGTGGACGCCGGCACGGCGGATGCCGCCTCCCTCCAGGAGCGACCGCTCGACGGCGGCCCGCGCGGCTGATCCGTCACCTGCGCGACACCTGCGCGCGGGCCTCGCCGCCCGCGGCCCGGAAAGACCCCGCGGCTAGGATGGACCCGACTTCCCACCCCCTCACCGCAACGCAAGGAGACCATTCCGTGGCAGCCATCGAAGCAGTCAACGCACGCGAGATCCTCGACTCCCGGGGCAACCCGACCGTCGAGGTCGAGGTGCTCCTGGAGGACGGCACGTTCACCCGCGCCGCCGTCCCGTCCGGCGCATCCACCGGTGCCTTCGAGGCGTACGAGCTGCGCGACGGCGACGCGGGCCGCTACCTGGGCAAGGGCGTCCAGAAGGCCGTCGCCGCCGTCGTCGACGAGATCGGCCCGGCCATCCAGGACCTCGACGCCGCGGACCAGCGCATCATCGACGCCACGATGATCGAGCTCGACGGCACCGAGAACAAGTCCCGCCTCGGCGCCAACGCGCTCCTCGGCGTCTCCCTCGCCGTCGCGAAGGCCGCGGCCGACTCGGCCGAGCTGCCCCTCTACCGCTACCTCGGCGGCCCGAACGCGCACACGCTGCCCGTCCCCATGCTCAACGTCATCAACGGCGGCTCGCACGCGGACACCAACGTCGACATCCAGGAGTTCATGCTCCTGCCCGTCGGCGCGTCCACCTTCTCCGAGGGCCTGCGCTGGGGCGTCGAGACGTACCACGCGCTCAAGAGCCTGCTGAAGAAGAAGGGCCTCTCCACCGGCCTCGGCGACGAGGGCGGCTTCGCGCCGAACCTCGACAGCAACCGCGCCGCGCTCGACCTGCTGATGGAGGCCATCGACGCCGCGGGCTTCACCGCGGGCAAGCAGATCGCGCTCGGCCTCGACGTCGCATCGAGCGAGTTCTACTCCGACGGCGCGTACACGTTCGAGGGCCAGAAGGTCGACGCCGCGCACCTCACCGCGTACTTCGCCGACCTCGTCGCGTCCTACCCCCTCATCACCATCGAGGACCCGCTGGACGAGGACGACTGGGCCGGCTACGACCACTTCACCGCCGAGCTGGGCGCGAAGGTGCAGATCGTCGGCGACGACCTCTTCGTCACCAACCCGAAGCGCCTCGCCGACGGCATCACGCGCGGCGTGGCCAACTCGATCCTCGTCAAGGTCAACCAGATCGGCACGCTCACCGAGACGCTCGACGCGGTCAGCCTCGCGCAGCGCAGCGGTTACACCACCGTGCTCTCGCACCGCTCCGGCGAGACCGAGGACACGACCATCGCCGACCTCGCGGTCGCGGTGGACGCGGGCCAGATCAAGACCGGCGCCCCCGCCCGCAGCGAGCGCGTCGCGAAGTACAACCAGCTCCTCCGCATCGAGCAGGACCTCGGCGCCGCCGCGGTCTACGCCGGCCGCAGCGCCTTCCCGCGCTTCCAGGCCTGATCCGGCCGATCCGCCCGCGCCCACCTGGCGCGGGCGGATCGCCGTCCCGCACCCGCACGACCCGATCCGCACACGAAGGAGGACCGATGGCCCGCTTCCCCGGCCTCGACACCCTCCGCGCCCGCCGCGCTCCGCGTCCGCGCACCGAGCGCGTCCCCGTGGCGCTGCCCGACGGCGACGCGCCCGCGGGCAACTGGCTCCGCAGCATGCGCTTCTCCGGCTTCTCCGTGATGGTGCTCGTGCTGCTCGTCCTCACGGTCGTGGTGCTCGCCCCGGGCCTCCGCATCTACCTCGAGCAGCGGCAGCAGCTCAGCAGCCTGCAGAGCGCGGTGGACGCCCAGAAGGGCACCATCGCCCAGCTCCAGGACCAGCGCGCCCGCTACGACGACCCGGCCTTCCTCAAGGCGCAGGTGCGCGACCGCCTCTTCTACGTGATGCCCGGCGAGACGAGCTACCTCGTCCGCGGGCTGCCCGCCGCGACAGGCGACGCCGCCACCACCACGCCCGACGGCGCGCCCATCAGCGCCGACCTCCAGGAGACGAAGCAGGACTGGGTGCAGGCCCTGCTCGGATCCGCGCTCACGAGCGCCCTCAGCGACACCCCGCCCGACCAGCTCCAGGGATCCGTCCAGGGAGGCGACCAGTGACCCGACCCCCCTTCGACCCGCCCTCCGAGCGCGACGTGCGCGTCGTCACCGCCCAGCTCGGCCGCCCGGCGCGCGACGTGGTCGGCATCGCCGCCCGCTGCGTCTGCGGCAACCCCACCGTCGTGAGCACCGCCCCGCGCCTCACCGACGGCACGCCGTTCCCGACGCTGTACTACCTGTGCCACCCCGCGGCCACCGCCGCCATCTCGCACCTCGAGGCCGAGCACGTGATGGCCGAGCTGCAGGACGACCTCGCGGAGGACGAGGCGATGCGCGACGCGTACGCGGCCGCCCACGCGTCCTACCTCGCCGACCGCGAGTCGATCCTCGTGGTGCCCGAGCTCGCGGGCGTCTCCGCGGGCGGCATGCCCGTGCGCGTCAAGTGCCTGCACGCCCTCGCGGGCCACGCGCTCGCCGCGGGTCCGGGCGTGAACCCCATCGGCGACATCGCGCTGGCCCGGGCCTCGTGGTCGCCCGACGTCTGCGAGTGCGCCGACCCCGACGCGGCATGATGCCCGCGCCAGGTGCGCGCGCGTCGACCCGGCCCGGGCGCCGCCTCGTGCGGGCGGCCGCGGTCGGGATCATCGCCCTCGCCACCGCGCTCGCGGCGGCGACGCCCGCCCAGGCGGATCCCGTCCGCGAGCGCGAGTACTGGCTCGCCGACTACGGCATCGAGCAGGCGTGGCAGACCACCCGCGGCGAGGGCGTGAAGGTCGCCGTCATCGACACGGGCGTCGACGCATCCGTCGCCGACCTGCGCGGCGCGGTCGCCGGCGGCACCGACGTCTCGGGCGTCGGATCCGCGGACGGCACGAAGCCCGTCGGCGCCTCGAGCGAGCACGGCACGATGGTCGCGTCGCTCCTCGCCGGCCGCGGCACCGGCACCGGATCCGGCGTGATCGGCGTCGCCCCGGCCGCGAGCGTCCTCAGCGTCTCGGTCGCGCTCGGCGGCCCGACCCCCGGCGCGCGCGACGAGGACGCGCAGATCGCCGACGCCGTCCGCTGGGCCGTCGACAACGGCGCGAGCGTCATCAACATGTCCCTCACCCGCAACTCGCTCGACTGGCCGGAGAGCTGGGACCGCGCGTTCCTCTACGCCTACGAGCACGACGTCGTGGTCGTCGCGGCTGCCGGCAACCGGGGGAGCGGCACCACCGAGGTGGGCGCGCCCGCCACCATCCCGGGCGTGCTCGCGGTCGCGGGCGTCGACCGCTCGGGCGCCGCGAGCTTCGACGCGTCGTCGCAGGGCATCACCATCGCGGTGGCCGCGCCCAGCGAGCAGCTGGTCGGCGTCGAGCCCGGCGGCCGGTACGTGCAGTGGAGCGGCACGAGCGGCGCGGCGCCCCTCGTCTCGGGCGTCGTCGCGCTCGTGCGGGCCGCGCATCCGGAGCTCAAGGCCGACGACGTCGTGGAGCGCGTGCTCGCCACGGCCCGGCAGAAGGGCCAGCCGGAGATCTACGGCCGCGGGCTCGTCGACGCGGCGGCCGCCGTGACGGCCGACGTCGCGCCCGTGAGCGGGAAGCCGCTGGGCGACCTGGAGGAGTGGGTGCGCCTGTACCGCCGCGCGCCCGCCGCGACGCCGGATCCGGCCGCGTCCGCCACCCCGGACCCCGCGCCCGCGGTGCCCGCCGACGGCCCCACCGCCGACCCAGCGGCCGGTGCGCTGCCGACCGTCGGCACGCTCCGCGACGTGGGGATCCCCGCCCTCGTCCTCTCCGTCTTCGCGGCGCTCGCGGCGGCCATGGCCGTCGTCGCATCGCGGCATTTCAGGCGGCTGCTCCGGAAGGGGTAGCCTGATTTCGACCACAACCTGCAGGGAGTCATCCATCGTGCCCAAAATCCTGATCGTCGGCGGCGGCTACGCCGGTTTCTACACGGCATGGAAGCTCGAGTCGCACCTCCGATCCGGCGAGGCCGAGGTCACCATGGTCGACCCGCTGCCGTACATGACGTACCAGCCGTTCCTGCCCGAGGTGGTCTCCGGATCCATCGAGCCCCGCCACGCGGTCGTCTCGCAGCGCCGCCACCTCCGCACCACCAACGTCGTCACGGCGAAGGTCACCGGCATCGACCACGCGTCGAAGACCGCGACCATCACGCCGCCCGTGGGCGAGCCCTACGAGTTCGCGTACGACATCATCGTCGTCACCGCGGGCAGCGTCTCGCGCACGTTCCCGATCCCGGGCGTCGCGGACGAGGCCATCGGCCTGAAGACGATCGAGGAGGCCGTCGCCATCCGCGACCGCATCTTCGCCAACTTCGACCGCGCGGCCACGCTGCCCGCCGGCCCCGAGCGCGAGCGCCTCCTCACCTTCGTGGTGGTCGGCGGCGGCTTCGCGGGCATCGAGGTCTTCGCCGAGATGCGCAGCATCGCGACCGACCTCGTGAAGAAGTACCCCGAGATCGACTTCGAGGACACGCACTTCCACCTCATCGAGGCGATGGGCCGCATCATGCCCGAGGTGTCGCTCGAGACCAGCCACTGGGTGCTGAAGAACCTCGCCGAACGCGGCGCGCTCGTGCACCTGGACACGCAGCTCAAGTCGGCCGTCGGCGGCGTCGTCGAGCTGTCGACGGGCGAGTCGTTCGAGTCCGACGTCATCGTCTGGACCGCGGGCGTCATGGCCAGCCCGATGCTCAAGAACACCGACCTCCCGATCGAGGAGCGCGGGCGCCTGCGCGTGCGCGCCGACGGTCGTGTCGAGGGCGACGACGGCATCGTCGCGGACGCCTGGGGCGCCGGCGACGTGGCGGCCACCCCCGACCTCACGGGCGGCGGCGTCGGCGGCTTCTGCGTGCCCAACGCGCAGCACGCCGTGCGCCAGGGCAAGCTCATGGCGAAGAACCTCACCGCGAGCCTCCGCGGCGAGGGGATCACCGACTACTTCCACAAGAACCTCGGCGCCGTCGCGGGCCTGGGCCTGTACCAGGGCGCGTTCCAGTCCGGGAAGCTCGGCATCACCGGCTTCCCCGCGTGGGTCATGCACCGCGGCTACCACGGACTCGCGATCCCGTCCTTCGAGCGCAAGGCGCGCGTCGTCACCGGCTGGGTGAACAATCTGGTCTGGGGCCGCGACATCGTCTCGCTCGAGGCGCGCGAGACCCCGCGCACCGCGTTCGAGACGTTCGCGTCGCGCCCGCGTCCCGCCGCGGACGCCGCGCCGGCCGCTCCCGTGAAGAAGGAGGAGGCGCCCGCCAAGAAGGCCGCCGACGACAAGGCCGACGCGCCCACCGAGGGCGAGAAGTCCCCGGCGCTCGCGGGCAGCTACAGCTCGTCGCCCGGCGCGGAGAACGCGGACGAGAAGCCCTCGGCCTGATCCACCCGCACCACTCTCGACGGCCCGCACGCAGCAGCGCGCGGGCCGTCGTCATGCCCGGGCACCGCGGATTTGCGCCGCGACCGTAGGCTGTCGGGAGCGCCGAGGCGCGCCGCCCCCGTAGTCCAATTGGCAGAGACGGGCGACTTAAAATCGCTACAGGTCAGGGTTCGAGTCCCTGCGGGGGCACCTTCTCAGCGGACCGATCGAGCTGCTCAGGCCGCCGGCCGGGGCGCGACGGGCGCCGCACCGGGATCCGCCGTCTCCGTCACGTGCACCTGGCGCGTGTTCAGGAAGTGGCGCTCCACGAGGTGGAAGAAGCCGAAGCCGGCCGCGACCGCGAGCGGCGCGACGACCAGGAGCATCAGCGCGGCGTGCGCGCCCGTGGGCAGCCCGAGCGGCAGCAGCAGGAGGTTGCCGAGCGCCAGGAACGGGCTGTGCACGAGGTACACGCTGTAGGAGACGAGCCCGAGCCGCTGCGCCGGACGGGTGACGAAGGCGCCGAGCGCGCGGGGTCGGGATCCGGCCATCGTGCGCCCGCCGGCCCACGCGAGGAGCGACGCGAAGCCCGCGCCGGCGACGAGCTCCGCGGCCCACACGCTTCCCTGGAGGACCGTGATCCCGAGGAGCAGCACGGCCGCGGCGCCCACGGCCACCGCGAGCAGCAGCCGGTCGGACGCCCAGCGCGGGCGAGCCCCGACCGTGAGCTCGGCGGCGAGCATCCCGGCGGCGAAGAGGCCCAGCAGCCACGGGCACGCCCACGGGGCGAAGCCGGCGAGGGACGCGCCGGTCATGACGACAGTGGCGACGGCGACGACGGGCAGCCCGCCCCACCGCCGCCAGAGCGGCAGAAGCATCAGCGGCATGATGAAGTAGATCTGCCACTCGACGGCCACGCTCCACAGCGGCGCGTTCACCTGGCTGACCCACGCGGGGGAGAGGTCCTGGAGCAGGAGGACGTGGGAGGCGATGCCGGCGGGGGTGGCGGGCGCCGCGCTCTCCCAGGCGGTGCCGGCGCCGTCGCGCATCACGGGGATCGCGAGCGCCATCAGCAGGCTGAGCGCGAGGGCCGCGAAGTAGGGCGGGAGGATCCGCCGGGCCCGGCGCCGGAGGAAGGTCGCCGTGCCGTGCCGGAGGTCGAGCCCCGGGCGGCCGGCGACGGGGAGCATCAGCACGTAGCCGGACAGGACGATGAAGACGGGCACGCCGAGGTAGCCGTACCCGGTGATCCAGCCGAGGAGCGGCAGATCCCGCCAGGCCTGACCGCTGAGCCCGGTGTAGAGGAACGCGTGGAACGCCACGACGGCGAGGGCGGCGGCGCCCCGCATGCCGTCGAGGTAGGGCAGCTCCGGTCGCCGTGCTGATGCCATGCGATCCCCCCGGTCCGCTGCCGAAGCTATCAGCCCCTCCGCGACCACTGGGACGACCACCGAGGTCATCCGCGTAGCGCTACTTAGTACGTCCCCTATGGATCCGGGCACGTAAGCTGAGCGCACCCGGCGATCCCGGGTGCCGTGGGCGGGGGCCCACATCGGCGAGGGGGCGGGGATGAGTCTGATCGAGGACGCGCGGGCGACCGCGTCGCAGCGTGCCGTCGAGGCCCTGGGGCTGCTCGACGGCCCGTCCGAGGAGCGCTTCGACCGGGTCACGCGCCTGGCTCGCACGGCGTTCGGCGTGCCCCTCTCGACCATCGGCCTCGCCGACCACGACCGCATGTGGTTCGCGTCGTGCGCCGGCGCCGAGCTCTCGGAGACGCCGATCAGCAGCGTCTTCTGCGACACCACCGTGCGCGAGGAGCGGATCCTCGTCGTCGAGGACGCGCGGGACCACCCCGTCTTCCGGCACCTGCCCACCGTCGCGGGCGAGCCGCACATCCGCTTCTACGCGGGGCACCCGCTGCGGGATCCCGAGGGCCTCGTCATCGGCACGTTCTGCCTCTACGACGTCGAGCCGCGCGGTCTCGACGCCGGCCAGCTCGCGCTCTTCGCCGAGCTCGCCGAGTGGGCGCAGCGCGAGCTCGTCGCGAACGCGGAGATGGAGCGCGCCCAGGCGGTGCAGATGGCGCTGCTGCCGGCAGCCGAGGTCGAGATCCCCGGCTACGACATCGCCGCCGTGTGCGTGCCCGCGCAGGTCGTGGGCGGCGACTTCTACGACTTCGAGCGCACCGGGTCCGGACTCCGCTTCTCCCTCGCCGACGTGATGGGGAAGGGCACCGGCGCCGCGATCCTCACCGCCACGGTGCGCGCCGTGCTCCGCGGCATCGCGAGCACCGCCGACCGCTACGGCGCGGGCGTCCTCGAGGACACGGGCCTCATGGTCACCGACGCGGCGCGCTCGCTCGCCGCCGACCTCGACCGCACGGGATCCTTCGTCACGCTGCAGCACGGGCACCTCGACCAGGCATCCGGCCTCCTGCGCTACGCCGACGCGGGGCACGGGCTGACGATCGTCGTCCACCGCGACGGCAGCGTCACGCACCTCGACACGAGCGACCTGCCCGTCGGCATCGACCCCGACCACCGCTGGGAGGAGCGCCACGTGGTGCTCGCGCACGGCGACACCTTCGTGACCTTCAGCGACGGCCTGTTCGACATGTTCGGCGGCAGCGCCCCCGCGTTCGCGTCCGTCGGCCGCCTGGTCACCGAGGCCGGCGGGGTGCACGCGCTCGTCGAACGGGTCCGCATCCTCGCCAGCGCCGGCACGCCCCTCGACGACGTGACCGTCCTCGCCGTGAGCCGCGCGTGAGCCGCTCGACGCACCGCGCACCGACCACGGGGAGGTCGCCGCTGCGGTTCGCGTTCATCCGCCTCCTCGCCGTGGTGACGGCGATCCTCGGCCTGAACTACATCATCTGGCGGCTGCTCTTCTCGGTGAACACCGAGGCGCTCTGGATCGCGATCCCGCTCGTGCTCGCGGAGACGTACAGCCTCATCGACTCGCTGCTCTTCGGGCTCACGATGTGGCGCGCCCGCGACCGGCCCAAGCCGCCCGCGCCGCAGCCGGGGCTCACGGTCGACGTGTTCATCGCGACGTACAACGAGCCGCTCGACCTCGTGATGGAGACGGCCCGCGCCGCCCAGCGCATCACCTACCCGCACAAGACGTGGGTGCTCGACGACGGCAACCGCACGGAGCTCCGCGACCTGGCGGAGGCGGAGGGCATCGGCTGGATCACCCGCTCGGCCGACTGGTCGGGCCGCGCCCGCCACGCCAAGGCCGGCAACCTCAACAACGCGCTGCTCACGACCGAGGGCGAGTTCATGCTCATCCTCGACGCCGACCAGGTGCCGGAGCCCGAGATCCTCGACAAGACCCTCGGCTACTTCGACGACCGGCGCATGGCGCTCGTGCAGACGCCGCAGGTGTTCGTGAACGTGCCGGACGCGGATCCGCTCGGCAGCCAGGCGCCGCTGTTCTACGGCCCCATCCAGCAGGGCAAGGACGGCTGGAACGCGGCGTTCTTCTGCGGCTCCAACGCCATCCTCCGCCGCGAGGCCCTCATGCTCCTCGGCGTCTCGCGCTACGTGACGGACATCGAGATCAGCGTCTTCCGCGCGCTGCGCACGGCGGGCGATGTCATCGACAAGGCCCGCGAGGAGCTCGAGCCC
Source organism: Clavibacter michiganensis (assembly GCF_021216655.1). Lineage (NCBI taxonomy): Bacteria > Bacillati > Actinomycetota > Actinomycetes > Micrococcales > Microbacteriaceae > Clavibacter > Clavibacter michiganensis. Next base: position 1,547,426 of record NZ_CP080437.1, on the reverse strand, counting down.
GACCAGCTGGAGCTGCGGAAGGCGCTCGACGACGTCGCCTACGACGTGCGCCGCGCCCGCGCCGAGCTGCGCCGCGGCCAGGCGCTCGCCGACGTGACCTACCGCTTCCAGAAGCGCGTCGACTCCATCGCCGCGCGCATGGTGCAGGACGACATGGCCGCGCTGAACGCCGACCTCGCCGAGATCGCTGCGCTCGCCGGCCGCCACTCCGCCGAGCGCGACGCGGTCTCGCTCGTCGACGAGAGCGCCATGACGCGCCTCGCGCAGCGCGACTGGTCGCCGCTCGGCGCGCTCGACGCCGTGCGCGCGATCGTCCGCGACATCGACGTGCACCGCGACGACGACGCGCAGTCGATCATGCCGCTGGCCACCATCTCCGTGACCGAGGACATGGCCACCTGCATGCGCCTGCACGGGCTCGGCTGGAAGTCGGCGTACCACGACGAGGTCCTCGCCTACGGGCTGGCGCCGGAGGACCTGCCGACCATGCTCACCCAGCGGCTCCGCTGGGCGCAGGGCACGATCCAGGTGTTCTTCCGCGAGAACCCGCTGCTGCAGAAGGCGCTCTCCATCCCGCAGCGGCTCATGTACTTCGCCACGATGTGGAGCTACTTCTCCGGCTTCACGGCGGTCGTCTACGTGGCCGCGCCGATCATCTACCTCGTCTTCGGCGTGCTGCCGGTGCAGGCGATCTCGACGGACTTCTTCATCCGGCTGATCCCGTTCCTCCTCGTCAACCAGCTCCTGTTCGCGGTGGTCGGCCGCGGCAAGCGCACCTGGCGCGGCCAGCAGTACTCGCTCGCGCTGTTCCCGGTGTGGATCTCCTCGGTCACCACCGCCGTCGCCAACGTGTTCTTCCGCAAGCCCCTCGACTTCGCGGTCACCCCCAAGGTCCGCGCCGCGAGCGGGAAGCCGCGGTACGACCTCGTGAAGCCGCAGCTCTACGTGATGGGCGCGCTCGTCGTCGCCTCCGCGATCGGCATCCTGCGCCTGTCTGTCGGGCAGGCGACGCCGCTCGGCACGTTCACCAACCTCGCCTGGGTCGTCTTCGACCTGGCGATCTTCAGCATCATCATCCGTGCGGCCCGCTACCGGGGCTTCACGCCGGCCAAGGAGGACGCATGATCGACATCGCAGTCAACGAGCAGGGCACGCATGTGAGCGTCGTCACGCCGACCGGCCGCCTCAACATGGTCTCCGCCCGGCAGCTCACCACCGTCGTGACCGAGGTCATCGACGGCGGACGCCCCTTCGTCGTGGTGGACCTCGGCAGCACCGACTTCATGGACTCCTCCGGCCTCGGCGCCCTCGTCTCAGGCCTCAAGCGCGCCCGCCAGGCCGGCGGCGATCTCCGGCTCGCGCGCCCCAACGCGCAGGTGAAGGCGGTGCTGGAGCTCACGAACCTCAACCGCGTGCTCACGGTGCACGAGTCGCCCGAGGGCGTGTTCCGTGACCGATGAGGGCATGACGCACCACGCGCCGCCGGTGCGGGCCAACGTCACGCTGCCCGCGGTGGAGGAGAGCCTCGCCGCGGTGCACGCCGTGATCGCCGCCGTGTGGGACCAGGCGTTCGACGTGAGCGACACCGAGCGGATGCTGTTCGAGACGGCCGTGGTGGAGATCGCCGGCAACGTGGTCGAGCACGGCGTCGCGGTGGGGGAGCGCGCGGGGTATCCCGTGACGTTCACCATGACCGTGATCTGCCAGCACGACCGCATCGTCGCGCTGTTCGAGGACGACGGCCAGCCCGCCGTCGTCGACCTCACGCGCGTGTCCATGCCCGACGACCTCAGCGAGAGCGGCCGCGGGCTGGCGCTCGCGCAGGCGGTCCTCGACGACCTCACCTACGAGCGCACCGACGGCAGCAACCGCTGGCGGCTGGTCAGGCTTCGCGGCTGATGCGCGGCGGGGGGATGCGGGCGCGCGGGGGCGGGCGCACGCGGGGACGGATCGGCGGCTGGGCCGCGGCCATGGTGGCGCTCGCCATCGCGGTCGTCCCGGCGACGGCGGCGCTCGCCGTGCCGGCCGCGCCGCAGGCCTCCGCGCCCCGGGCGGCCGCGCCCGCGGCACCCGCGGACGAGGTCGACCTCACCCGCGCACCCGCCGCGCCCTGGTTCGGCGGCATCATCGACTGGACCGCCGACGACGCGCAGAGCTACGCCGACCGCCTGGGGGCGGTCCCCGCGGTGCTCGGCCAGTCGGTGCGCTACCCGCTCGGATCCGACGACGTCACCTACCTCGACCAGTTCGCGCAGCAGGCCGCGCAGCAGGGATCGCTCCTCTTCCTCACGCTCGAGCCGACGAAGCCGCTCGCCGAGCTGACGGCGGCGGACGCGACCGCGCTGACCGGCCGGCTCGAGGCGCTGCGCGAGCGCTACGACTCCCGCGCGCTCGTGCGGTTCGCCCCCGAGATGAACGGCTCGTGGACCCCCTGGGGCCAGCAGCCCACCGCGTACGTCACCGCGTTCCGCCAGGTCGCGGATGCCGTCCACGCGTCCGACGCCGGCGCCGTCACCGTGTGGTCGCCCGCGTACGCGGCCGGCTACCCGTTCGGATCCGCGGACGGGCTCACGGCCGCGTCCGGCACGCGGTCCATCGCGGAGCTCGACACCGACGGCAACGGCCGCGTCGACGTGGACGACGACGCCTACCGGCCGTACTACCCGGGCGACGACGCCGTCGACTGGGTGGGCCTGTCCGCGTCGCACTTCGGCGCCGAGCAGGACTTCACCATCGGGCAGCCCACGCGGGACTACCTGGGCAGCGAGGTGATCCCGCAGCAGGAGTTCGGGAAGAACGTGGTGCCCGAGGAGGGCAAGTTCGCCCGCGAGCTGGCCGGGGAGTACGGGTACGCCGACCAGGGCGGCGCCGGGCGCGACTTCGCGGCCGAGTGGATCGAGGGCACCGGCAAGCCGGCCGTCATCGAGACGGGCGCCCTCTACGACCCGGCCCGCACCGACGGGGCCTCCGAGATCGACATCAAGAGCGCGTGGTGGGACCAGGTGCTCTCCGCCGACATCCGGGCCGCGCACCCCGGCATCGGCATGGTGGTGTGGCGCGAGGTCCAGCGCACGGAGGCGGAGGCCGACGGCGCCGTCATCGACTGGCGCGCCACGGGGGATCCTGCCGTCGCGTCCGCCCTGCTCGCGCACCTGGATCCGGCGACCGCGACCCTCGGCGCCGTCACGCAGGTCTTCGACCAGGAGCGCGCCAACGTCGCGACCGCGCAGTACCGCGACCCGGGATCCCCCGAGGACGAGCAGATGGGCTGGATCGTGCTCTGCGCGGTCGTGCTGCTCCTGCTGTTCGCGATCTCCGGACCCATCGGGCGGCTGAAGCCCGGCTGGCGCTACCCGGACGAGAACTCGCCCCGCGACCGCCGCCTCGACCTGTTCCGCGGCTGGACCATCGTCGCCGTGGTCATCACCCACATCGAGGTGGCGAGCCCGTATTCGTACGTGACCATCAACGCCATTGGCGCCATCACGGGCGCCGAGATGTTCGTGCTGCTCTCCGGCCTCGTGCTCGGCATGGTCTACCCGCTGGCGGTCAAGAAGTTCGGCGAGATGAAGGCCCTCGTCTCCATCCTCCGGCGCGCCTTCAAGCAGTACATCGTGGCGATCGCCGTGGTCGTCATCGTCTTCGCCCTCACCTTCGTGCCGTTCCTGAACACCGACGTGATCACCACGTTCACCGACCGCGGCACGGGCGCCGACGGCAAGGTCACCACCGGCCAGGTCTACGACCTCTACCCGAACGGCGCGCGCCTGCTCGACTACCCGCCGCCCTGGTACGCGATCCGCGACCTGCTGCTGCTCCGCATGGGCCCGTGGGTGTTCAACATCATGGGCCTGTTCGTGGTGCTGACGCTCCTCGTCCCCGCGGTCGTGTGGCTGCTCCGCCGCCGCATGTGGTGGGTCGTGCTCATCGTCAGCTGGACCGGGTACGTGCTCAACGCGCAGTTCGACATCCGCGTGCTGCCGTCGATGTTCGAGGACGTCTTCCCGCTGCTCACGTGGCAGGTCGCGTTCCTCAACGGCATGGTGATCGGGTACTACCGGAAGCAGCTCACGCGCGCCCTCACGGGTCGTGTCGGCCGCGTCCTCGTGTCGATCCTCGTGGTCGCCTACGTGGGCGCGCTCGCGGTGCTCTGGGCCGGCCACACCTTCGGCGTGCAGCTGCCCGGCGTGCCTGACGGCCTCTACTCGTCGCTGTACGAGTCGATGTACCAGCGCACGTTCCTCCAGCCGGGCCGCCTGCTCGACCTCGGGCTGATGCTGGTGGTCGCGTACACGTTCCTCACGCGGGTGTGGAAGCCCGTGGATCGCGCGTTCGGCTGGTTCTACACGCCGCTCGGATCCGCGAGCCTCTACGTCTTCATCGTCCACGTGTTCTTCGTCCTGATCGTCGGCAGCCTGCCGTTCCTCGACAGGGCGAATCCCTGGCAGGGAGCAGTGGTCCACACCCTCGTGCTGGCGGCGATCTGGTTCATGGTGACGCGCAAGGTGCTCTTCAAGGTGATCCCGACCTGATCCGCGTCCCGGAGATCCGCGCGTCCCCGGGCCAATCCGCGGAGAGCCGGGTTCCGAAGGGTTCGTGACATCCGGCGAAACAGTGCGTCGCGCCCCTATCCGGATGTCGAACACCCGTTTAGCGTTCGAACCACCACGCGCTCGGTATCTGGGATACGGACGCGCCGATCAAGGGAGCTCATCCATGTTCGACAAGAAGTTCATCACCCAGGCCATCGACCGGAGCGCGCAGTCGCCGCTCGACCGTCGTTGCTTCTTCAGCGCCGCGGGCATCGCGGGACTCGGCGTCGGCGCCGCGGCCCTGATCCCCGCGACCGGAGCCCAGGCGGCCGACGCCCAGGCCGAGGCCGACGCCGGCCAGGCGACCGACCTCGCCGTCCTCAACTTCGCGCTCAACCTCGAGTACCTCGAGGCCGAGTTCTACCTGCGTGCCTCCACCGGCAACGGCCTCGTCCCGAACGACATCTCCGGTGTCGGCACGGCCGGCGGCGTGACCGGCGGCCGCCAGGTGCAGTTCAAGGACCGCGCCATCCGCGAGTACGCCCGCGAGATCGCGCAGGACGAGAAGGCCCACGTCAAGTTCCTGCGCTCCGCGCTCGGCTCGGCGAAGGTCGCGCGTCCCGCGATCAACCTGGACGACGCGTTCTCCGCGGCGGCCACGGCTGCCGGCCTCATCAAGCCGGGCGAGAAGTTCGACGCGTTCGCGAGCGACGAGAACTTCCTGCTCGCCTCGTTCGTGTTCGAGGACGTCGGAGTCACCGCCTACAAGGGCGCGGCCCCGCTCATCACGAACAAGACGTACCTGGAGGCGGCCGCCGGCATCCTCGCGGTCGAGGCGTACCACGCGGGCATCATCCGCACGTCGCTGTTCGCGAAGGGCCTCGCGGCCCCGACCAACGCGATCTCGAACGCGCGCGACTCCCTCGACGGGTCCACGGACCTCGACCAGGGCATCACGATCTCGGGCGGCGCGAACCTCGTGCCGACCGACGCGAACGGCATCGCGTTCAGCCGCACCACGGGCCAGGTCCTCAACATCGTGTACCTGAACAACAAGGCCGTGACCAAGGGCGGGTTCTACCCCAACGGCGTCAACGGCGGCATCAACACCAGCGGCGCGAACTAGCCCGCAGGCGACATGCAGCAGGGGCGCCGCCCACCTCGTGAGGTGGGCGGCGCCCCTGTCGTCGTACGGCCGCCGGTCAGCGCCGGTTGCGCGGGCTGTCCGCGGCGAGCACCGAGTTGCGCCGCGAGTAGGTGAGGTAGATCACGAGGCCGATGACGAGCCACACCGCGAACCGCACCCACGTCTCCCACGGCAGCGACGAGACGAGCCACAGCGAGAAGCCGATGCCGATGATCGGCACCACGGGCATGAGCGGCAGCCGGAACGCCCGCGGGATCTCCGGTCGCTTGTAGCGCAGCACGATCACGGCCGCGCAGACCACCACGAACGCCAGCAGGATCCCGATGTTGGTCAGCTCCGCCACGACGGTGATGGGCAGGAAGCCCGCGAACAGGGCCGAGCCGATGCCGATGATCCACGTGACGCGCGTGGGCACGTTGCGCTTCCGGTCGGTCACCGCGAACCACTTCGGCAGCAGGCCGTCGCGGCTCATCGAGAACCACACGCGGGACGCCCCGAGCATGAACGTGAGCATCACGGTGACGACGCTGACGATCGCGCCGACCGCCACCACGTTCGCCACGGCGGGCAGGCCCACCGACTCGAACGCCGTCGCGAAGCCGCTCTCCGGGTTGATGTCGGAGTACTTCTGCATGCCCGTGAGGACGATGGTCGCGAGCACGTAGAGCACCATCGCGATCGCGAGCGACAGCAGGATCGCCTTCGGCATGTGCTTGGTCGCGTCCTTCGACTCCTCGGCCGCGGTGCTCATCGCGTCGTAGCCGAACACCGCGAAGAAGACGGTGGCGGCGCCCGTGAAGACGCCGGCCGCGCCGAACGGGAAGTACGGCTGGTAGTTCGCGCCGGTGATCTGCGTGAAGCCGATGACGACGATCACGAGCACCAGCGTGACCTTGAGTCCCACGAGGTAGAGCTCGAAGCGGCCGACGCTCTTCATGCCGCGCGTGAGGACGAACGCGGTGCCGAGGCAGAGGATCACGGCGAAGAGGTCGACCACGTGGCCGTCTCCCGTGCCGGCGGCGCCGAGCATCCAGGCGGGGAGGTCGACGCCGAGCTGGTCGAGGAGGAAGCCCGCGTAGCCGGAGACGCCGATGGCGACCACGCCGACGATGGCGGTGTACTCCAGCAGCAGGTCCCAGCCGATGAACCAGCCGACGATCTCGCCGAGCGCCGCGTAGCCGTACGTGTACGCGGATCCGGCCTTGGGGATCATGCCCGCGAACTCCGCGTAGGAGAGGGCGGCCGCCGCGCTCGCGATGCCGGCGATGAGGAACGAGATGAGGACCGCGGGACCGGCGGTCTGGTTCGCGACCGTGCCCGCGAGCGTGAAGATGCCGGTGCCGATGATCCCGCCGACGCCGATCGCCGTGAGCTGCCAGAGGCCGAGCGAGCGGGTGAGGCCTCCTTCCTCGGTCGCCGCGCCGGGCTCCGCCTCGATGGCCTCCACGGGCTTCCGCCGCGTGAGCGCCGCCCAGAGGGACGTGCTCGATGTGCTCATGCAGGACTCCTGTCGTCGGGGCCGCGCGGGCCGGGTCGAGGTCGCCGGAGCCGGCGACGGACCCAGTGTGGCCCCGGCCGACGATCCGCACCAGACGCGGCGCGGGAGCCGGACAGCGGCGGGGGACGGGTGCTACAGGCGCTGGAGCGAGGGCTCGACCACGCGGATCCAGAGCCACACGGCGACGCTCACCGCGGCGAACGCCCCGGCGACGACGAGGGCGGTGATCCAGACCTCGGCAGGCACCCCGCTCGCGGTCGTGGCGACCGCGGCGAACGCGAGCGTGAGCACGGCGACGCTGACGACGGCCCAGAGCGGCAGGGAGCGCAGCAGCAGCGAGCGGCCGAGCACGAGGGAGACGGGCGCGAGCGCGAGGGCGGCGGAGCTGAGCGAGGCGAGGGTGACCACGCTGAGCAGCTCGTTCGCCAGCTGCGGCCACATGGCGCCGTCCGCGGGGACGAAGCCGTAGAGGATCCATGCCAGGAGGCCGAGCGTCGCGAGCGACCCGGACTGCACGAGCGCGAGGCGGGCGCGTGACCGGTCGTCGCGGTCGTCGGCGACGAGGCCGAGGACCTGGCCGATGACGATGGGCGGGGCCAGCCCGAACGCCCGCGACGCGAGCACGGCGGTCGCCGACAGGACGAGGAGGGCGGGCACGGCGCGCACGCGGGCGGGTCCCGCGCCGACGCGTCCGGCCATCGCGGCGACGGCGACCACGCCGACGCCGTTGACGACGGCGAGGCCCACGAGGGCGGCGAGGAAGAGGCGGACGGCGTTGGGGTCGGATCCCACGGGCAGCGAGAGCGCGGCCAGCGCGGCGGCGAGGGCGAGGGCCGCCGCGGCGGCGCTCCAGCGACCGGCGCGGCCGGGCTCGCGCGCGGGTCGCGCTCCGAGGAGCGTCGGCGCGGGCTCCCGGCGGGCGGGCACGGGGATGGGCGCGGAGTCGAGCCGGCCCGGCACGATGCGCAGCTGGCCGGTCGTCGCGGCCGAGTCCGTGAAGGCGGCGGCCGCGGCCCGGGTCGTGAGGGCGCCGGCGTCGCCGCGGGGCACGATCCGCAGCGGCGTCACGTCCTCCGCCGCGCGGTGGCGGCCGCCGAAGCGCGCGACGAGCGCCCCGCGGAGGAGGAGGGCGGGGAGGGTGACGAGCAGCACGGCGCCGAGCGCGAGGAGGAGCGGGAGGAGGCCGCGGCCGTCGGTGAACGCGGCGGGCAGCGGCTGGAGCGACGTCCCGAAGCGCGTGGGCGCGTTCCAGGTGCCGGGTGCGGCGGCAGCTGGCGCGGATCCGGATCCGGGTGCACCGTCCGGTCCGGGCGCGGTGCCGGTCGCGCCGCCGCCGCCGCCGCCGGAACCGGATCCGGGCGCGGGAGCCGCCTGCGTGCCCTCGGGCGAGCTGGTGGCCTCGGGCGTGGGGCTCGCGGGAGGTGTGGTCGCGCCCGGGGTGGGCGAGGAGGCGGGCGTCGCGACCGTGACGTCGACCTCGGCTGCCAGCGTGCTGATGTTGCCGAGCGGATCCGTGACCGTCGCCGTGATCCCGAGCGGCCCGGGCGGCAGCGTTCCGGTCGTGCACGACCAGCGGCCGCCGGCGACCTGCGCCTGGCACGCGGCGTCGCCGTAGCCCGACAGGTAGGCGCGCACCAGGGTGCCGTCCTCGTCGGAGGTGCCGGAGATCGTGATCCCCGTGCCCTCGACCGTCGCTCCCGCCGCGGGGGCCGTGATGACCGCGGCGCCGGGGGCCGTCGTGTCGAAGCTGCCCGTGCCGCGTCCGACGGCGGGCGTGCCCGAGCTCCACGGCGTGGTCTGCGTCGCGGTGACCGGGACGCCGGTGCCGGAGGGCGGCGGCGGGGCGAGGAGGCAGGCCCACGTGCTCGAGGCGCCCACGGTGGCGCGGCAGACGGCGGATCCCGAGCGCGCGTCCACGGTGGCGCCCGGGTAGCCGGTGCCGCTGACGAGGCCGGTGGTCACGACGGAGAAGCTGTTGACGCCGGGGGCGCGCAGGACGGACGCGGTGGCGGTGGCCTCCTGCCCTCCCGCGGTGACGCGCACCTGGCTCTGCCCGTCCGGGACGCCGGTCGCGGTCGCGCGCCAGGTGGTGGAGGACGGGAGCGCGACGGCGGCGGGCACGCTCGCGATGGTGACCTGCACGTCGGCGCCCGCGGGCCGGGTGCCGGTGACCGCGATCGCGCCGTCGGTCGAGAAGGCCGGCGTCTCCACGGTCGGGGCGGGTGCCGGCGCGCCGGACGGGACCGGGCTCGGCGTGGGGGGCGGGGTGCCGGTGGCGGCGGAGGCGGCGACCGTGCCGCCGGCGGTGAGCGCCGCGAGCAGCAGGAGCACCGAGGCCGTGCGGACGATCCGCTGCCGGGATCGACGGACACCGCCCGCTCCACCCCCCGTGGACGGACGATCCTCGTTCCTCGCCAATCGCTGCACCGTGCGTCCATTCAGGCGGGTGCATCCGGGCGTGTCAACCGCACGCACCGACCGTGACGGAAGTGGTACGGGAACCTGTGCGCCGAGTGCCCGGCACCGGTGCGCGGGGTGTGCGCCGTCGGTGCCCGATACTGGCTCAGGTGACCCCTCGTGACACCGCCCCCGACCGCCCGACGCCGACCGAGCTGGCGGGTCTCCTCGCGGGCGGCTCGCGCATCGGGGTGAGCACGAGCGCGACCAAGGTCGAGGGCCGCGCGCACGAGGGCGGCCGAACCGAGTCCGTGTGGGACGCGTTCGCCCGACGGCCCGGCGCGGTGGCCGACGGCAGCGACCCGGAGCGCGGCGCCCGGCACATGGAGAGGTACCGGGAGGACGTCGCGCTCGCGACCGAGCTCGGCGTCGACGTCCTCTCCTTCTCCCTCTCCTGGTCGAGGATCCAGCCCGAGGCGCGCGGGGGCCTCCGCCGCGAGGGCATCGCGTTCTACGACGAGCTGGTCGACGCGCTGCTGGCCGCGGGGATCCGCCCCCGCGCCGCCCTGCACGACCATGACCTGCCCGTCGAGCTGCAGGATCGCGGCGGCTGGCTCCACCGCGACACCGCGCTCCGCTTCGGCGACCTCGCCTACCTCGCCGCGGAGGCGCTCGCGGACCGCGTGCCCGACTGGGTCACGCTCCGGACGCCTGCGCTCACGACGATGGGCGGCCACGTCACCGGCACGCACGCGCCCGGATCCCGCCTCGGGCTCGACGCGCTCCCCACCGTGCACCACCAGCTGCTCGCCCACGGACTCGCCGTCGAGGCGATCCGCGGCTCGCGCTCCGCGGCCCGCGTCGGCATCGTGAACGCCCATCGCATCGTCGAGGCCGCCTCCGCGGACGACGACGACCGCGCCGCCGCCCTCGTGGCGCGCGCCCTGCACCAGGACCTCTTCGCCGACGCCGTGCTCCTCGGCCGCTACCCGGACCTCACCGGTCCGCATGCCGAGGCCTTCGAGCGGCTCGGGCGCGTTGACCCGGCCGACCTCCGCGTCATCGGCCAGCCGCTCGACCACTACGGCGTCGCGCTCGCCGACCCGATCCGCGTCGCCGCCGTGCCGCGCCTCGTCGCCGGATCCACCGCGATCCCGTTCACCGAGCTGCCCTGGGCCGACCACCCCTCCTCCCTCGACGGCCACCCCGTCGCGCCCGACCTCGTGCCCGCCGTGCTCGCCGACCTCCGCGCGCGCTACGGCGACGCCCTGCCGCCGGTCGTGCTCTCGGGCCTCGACGCCGCGCACCCCGAGCAGGTGGACGACCGCGACGGCTCCCGTCGGGACCCGCGCCGCGCCCACTCGATCTCCGACCACCTCGTGCAGGCGCTCGCCGCGGTCGCGCCGGGCGGGCAGGCCGAGGGCGTGCGGATCGAGGCCGTCGTCGCCGGCAGCCTCCTCGACGGGTTCGAGTGGGAGGCCGGGCGCGCGGCACCGCGCGGCCTCGTCCACGTGGATCCGCGCACCGGCGACCGCACGCCCCGCTCCTCTTACCGCTTCCTCCGCGACACCCTGCGCGAGCGCGCTGACACAGCCGCCGGACGACGCCCCCAGAACGGGTGCGCGGGCCCCGCGTACCCCGGGTCCTCCCCGGGCCCGCGCGTAGGATCCTGAGCATGGAATTGTGGATCGCGCTCGGAGTCGTCGTGCTCCTGGCAGTTCTCGTCGGCATCTACCTCTGGGCCACGTACAACGCCCTCGTCACACTCAACGTCCGTGTGGACGAGGCGTGGAGCGACATCACGGTGCAGCTGAAGAGGCGCGCGGACCTGCTGCCGACCATCATCGAGTCGGTCAAGGGCTTCGCCAACCACGAGCAGAAGGTGTTCGAGAAGGTGGCGTCCGCGCGCACCGAGACGATCAGCGCCGCGAGCCCCGCGGAGGCGAGCAGGGCCGAGGAGCGCCTGCAGGGCGCGATGAAGTCGCTGTTCGCGGTCGCCGAGGCGTACCCGCAGCTGCAGACGAGCCAGACGTTCCTGCAGCTGCAGGGGGAGCTGGTGGACACCGAGGACCGGATCCAGGCGTCGCGCCGCTTCTACAACGGCGGCGTGCGCGAGCTGAACACCAAGATCACGCAGTTCCCGAACACGCTCTTCGTGCGCGGGCTGGGCTTCGGCGAGCGGGACTTCTACGAGGTCTCGAGCCTCGCGTCCATCGCCGAGCCGCCGCGCGTGCAGTTCTAGCGGCCGCGCTTCACCCGGCGGGATCCACCGCAGCGTCCAGGGCGCCGGCCGCGATCGCCGGAAGGTGCGCTCGCAGCGCCGGCGCGAGCGTGCCGCGGTCGACGACGCCCACGCGCTCCAGCCCCTGCCACGCGGCGGCCCGCTCGAGCAGCGGTGCGATGCGCTCCGCGACGGCCGCGGGATCGTGCCGCCCCTCGATCCATGACGCCTGCACGCGCAGCACGCCCGCCTGCCGGTCGCTCTTGAGGTCCACCCGCGCGACGATCTCGTCGTCCACCAGCACCGGCAGCACGTAGTAGCCGTGCACGCGCTGCGCGGCCGGCGTGTAGATCTCGATCCGGTAGTGCAGGTCGAAGAGGCGGAGCGCGCGCTCGCGGAACCACACGACGGGGTCGAAGGGGGAGAGCAGGGCCTCGCCGCGGATCCGCCGGGGCAGCCGCGCGTCCCGGTGCAGCCACACGGGCAGCGGCTTCCCGCGCCCCTCCCAGCCGGGCACGGCGACCGGCAGCACCTCGCCCGCGTCGGCGAGGTCGCGGAGCGCGCGGTCGGTCGCGGCGCGGGACAGGCGGTGGTAGTCGCCCAGGTCGGCGGCGGTGCCGATGCCGTGCGCGACGGCGGCACGGCGCACGAGCTCCCGCACGGCGTCCTCCTCCGGCACCTCGCGGTCGAGGGCGACGCTCGGCAGCACGTCCTCCGCGAGCCCGTAGACCCGCTCGAACCCGCGGCGCCCGGCGCTCGCGATCTCGCCCCACGCGAACATCGCCTCGAGCGCGCGCTTCACGTCCGACCAGCCCCACCACGGACCCGTGCGGACGTTGGACTCGTGCTCGATCGCGCTCGCGGGCACCGGACCGGTGCGGGCGAGCTCGGCCCGGACCTCGGCGATCAGCGGCAGGTGCTCGGACGCCCACGAGCCGGGGCGCATCCGCCGGGCTCGCTCCGCCTCCATCCGCCAAGCGAACAACGGCAGGTCGTCGACGGGCAGCACGGCGGCCTGGTGCGCCCAGTACTCGGTGTACGCGTCGCCGCCGCCGAACAGCATCCGGTCGAGCGCGGCCCGGTCGTAGGGCCCGACGCGGGCGAGCATCGGCAGGTGGTGGCTGCGCTCGAAGACGTTGACTGAGTCGATCTGCAGCAACCCGAGGCGCCGGATCTCCGCGGCCAGGCGCCGCGTGCCGGCCGCTCCCGGATGAGGCCGGCCGAGCCCCTGCGCCCCCAGGGCCACTCGGCGGGCGAGGGAGGGGGAGACGGTGTCGGCCATGGTGCGACGCTAGCGGCGACCCCCGACCGGGCGGCATCGGCCCGGCGGGGAGCGGCCGCACGGAAGGCCCGTCCTAGACTCCCAGCATGATCTTCGGCCAGCGATCCCGCGCGCGCGCCGCGGCAGCCGCCCGCGCGGCCGAGCCGCCCGCCGAGCCCGACATCGACTCCGTCCAGCCCGTCGCGCGCACCGTCGCCGAGACCGTTCCGCCCGGGATGGTCATCGCGGGCGCGTGGGCGTGGCGGGTGCTCCTCATCCTGGGCGTGCTCGGGGTCGTGGCGTGGCTCGTGATCCAGCTCGAGTACGTGGTCATCCCGCTGTTCCTCGCCATCGTGCTCGCGGCCCTGCTCGTCCCCATCTCGAACTGGATGCAGCGCCACCACGTGCCCAAGTGGCTGGCGGTCGCGATCTCTGAGATCGGCGTGATCGTCGCGGTCGCCGCCCTGGTCTACCTCGTGACGACGCAGATCATCGGCCAGTACGACTCCCTCCGCGCGCAGACGCTCACGCGCTACGCCGACCTCCGCGGCTTCCTCACCGACGGCCCGCTCCAGCTGTCCGAGCAGCAGCTCAACGACGCGTACGCGCAGGCGGTCGACGCCGTGCAGCGGGACGCGGGCGCGCTCCTCAGCGGCGCCCTCTCCGTCACCTCGTCGCTCGGTCACGTGCTCACGGGCGTGCTGCTGGTGCTCTTCTCGACCCTCTTCATCCTCATCGACGGCGCGGGCATGTGGCGCTGGGTCGTGCGTCTCTTCCCGCGGCTCGCACGTCCCGCGGTCGACGGCGCGGGCAAGGCCGGCTGGAGCACGCTGCAGAACTTCGTGAAGGTGCAGGTGCTCGTCGCCCTCATCGACGCGGTCGGCATCGCCGGCGGCGCCGCGATCATCGGGGTGCCGCTCGCGATCCCCATCGGCGTGCTGGTGTTCCTCGGGTCGTTCATCCCGATCGTCGGCGCGGTCGTCACGGGTACGCTCGCCGTGTTCGTGGCCCTCGTCTACAACGGGCTGACGCAGGCGCTCATCATGGTCGGCATCGTGCTCCTCGTGCAGCAGGTCGAGGGCCACGTCCTCCAGCCGCTCATCATGGGCTCGGTCGTCAAGGTGCATCCGCTCGCGGTCGTGCTCTCGGTGGCGGCCGGCGGCATGGTCGCCGGCATCGCGGGCACCTTCTTCGCCGTGCCGCTCGTCGCGACCCTCAACTCCATGGTCAAGCACGTCGCCAGCGGGGCGTGGCGGGGGCAGCCCGAGCCGCCGCCTCCCGCGGTCCCCGCCGACGCCGCGCACGCCACCCGCCGCCCGAACCCGAGGAAGCCCACCCGATGACCGACGCCGCACCCGCCCGGACCCCCGCCGAAGAGGCTGCCGCCGCGCCGCACGCCGACCTGCCGCACCTGCGCGCCGTCGGCGACGAGCTCGACCCGTCGCAGCTGGGGGAGGACGCCGCGGCGCTCGCCGGGGAGCTGCCCCGCGGATCCGCGCCCACGCTCGCGCGCATCGAGGCAGCCCGCCAGGTCGTCAGCCGCGTCGCCGAGGTGACGCCGATGGAGTCCTCGCGGTTCCTCGCGGAGATCCTCGGCAGCCCCGTGCACCTGAAGTGCGAGAACCTGCAGCGCACCGGCTCGTACAAGATCCGCGGCGCCTACAACCGCATCTCGCGCCTCACCGACGAGGAGAAGGCGCGCGGCGTCGTGGCCGCGTCGGCCGGCAACCACGCGCAGGGCGTGGCGTTCGCGGCGCGCGAGCTCGGGATCCGCGCCACGATCTTCATGCCCGTGGGCGTCGCGCTCCCCAAGCTGCAGGCCACCCGCCAGTACGGCGCCGAGGTCATCCTGCGCGGGCACACGGTCGCCGAGCCGCTCCTCGCCGCCGCCGAGTTCGCCGCGCAGACGGGCGCCGTGCTCATCCCGCCGTTCGACCACGAGGACGTCATCACGGGCCAGGCAACGCTCGGCCTCGAGATCCTCGACCAGACGCCCGACGTGGAGACCGTCGTCGTCCCGATCGGCGGCGGCGGGCTGATCTCCGGCGTCGCGACCGCGCTCAAGCTGCGCGCCGCCGAGGAGGGACGCACGATCCGCGTCGTCGGCGTCCAGGCGCGCAACGCCGCCGCCTACCCGCCGTCCCTCGCCGCGGGCCGCGCGACCGAGATCGAGATCACGCCGACCATCGCCGACGGCATCGCGGTCGCGAAGCCCGGCCTGCTCAACTTCGACATCATCCGCGAGAGCGTCGACGAGGTCGTCACGGTCGAGGACGACGACACCGCGCGCGCCCTGCTGCTGCTCCTCGAGCGCGCGAAGCTCGTGGTCGAGCCCGCGGGCGCCGTGGGCGTCGCGGCCATCCTCGCGGGGCTCGTGACGGACGCCGGCCGCACCGTCGTGATCCTCTCGGGCGGCAACATCGACCCGCTCATGATGGAGCGCGTCATCAGCCGCGGCCTCGCCGCGAGCGACCGCTACGTGAAGCTGCGGATCATGCTGCCCGACCGCCCTGGCCAGCTCGCGCGCACCTCGCAGATCATCTCCGAGGCGAACGCGAACGTCGTCGAGGTGCTGCACACGCGCCACGGCCGCGGCCTGCAGATCAGCGAGGTCGAGCTCGAGGTGAGCGTGGAGACGCGCGGACCCGAGCACACGGGCGAGGTCGTCCAGCGCCTGCGCGACGCGGGCTACGACCCGCGCCTCCAGCGCGACTGAGCGACGCGCACGCGAGGAGGGGCGCGGACCACATGGTCCGCGCCCCTCGTCATCGTGCCGCTCGCCCTACGGCGTGTAGTTCTCCACGGCCTGGATCTCGACGGGGATCTCGCGGCCGTTCGGCGCGGTGTACGCGCCCTTCTGCCCGACCTCCCAGCCGATGATGGCGGCGCCGAGCGGCGACTGCTCGCTGTAGACGTCGAGGTCGCTGTCGCCCGCGATCTCGCGGTTGCCGAGCAGGAACTTCGTCTCGTCGCCGGCGATGAGCGCGGTGACGACCGTTCCGGGCTCCACGACGCCGTGGCTCTCGGGGGCGTCGCCAACCTCGGCCGTCCGCAGCAGCTGCGTGAGCTGGCGGATGCGCGCCTCGATCTTGCCCTGCTCCTCCTTGGCGGCGTGGTAGCCGCCGTTCTCCTTGAGGTCGCCCTCCTCGCGGGCGATCTCGATCTTCTTCGCGATCTCCTCGCGGCCCTGCACGCTGAGGGTGTCGAGCTCCCTGCTGAGGCGGTCGAACGCCTCCTGGGTCAGCCAGGTGACTGCCTGCTCCTGCGCCACGTTGGACTCCTTGCACTCGCACGGACGCCCCGACGGAACCGTCGAGGCGAATCCCCCACTCTAGGCGGGCCAGCAGCTGTGGATCAACCCGGTCACCGCGGGACCGGTGGTGCGGAGGCGCACCGTCTCCATGCGCTCGAAGCCGTCCTGGGCCGGCAGCTCGACGACCTTCCAGCCGACGATGGAGCGCTGCTCGTCCTGCGCCTGCACCGCGCAGAAGGCCTCCGTGCCGGCGGGCATGACGACGGAGAAGGTGACGTCGATGGTGCGGTCGTCGACGATGTCGAAGGCGCGGTCGGTGGCGTCGATGTTCCCCGACGCCTGGTCGAGCCCGGCCCACAGCACCCACGCGCCGAACACCAGCGCGACGAGGCCGCCGGCCGTGCCGTAGAGCCAGCGCTGGCGGATCCGGGCGGGCCGCGTGCGCCCGTACCGCTCGTCGAGCGCGGCGCTCGATCGCGGGGCGGGGACGCGGTGCTCGACGGTCTCGTCGTCGTCCGCGTGCGGTGCCGCGGGGGCGGGGGAGCGGGACTCGGTCGTCACGGCGATCTCCTCACACGCACCTTGTACTCTGGGGATCCAGACTACCTTCCCCACGCTTGGAGCCCCGTGACCCTGCGCCTCATGGCCGTGCACGCCCACCCCGACGACGAGTCCAGCAAGGGCGCGGCGACGTACGCCCACTACACGCGCCAGGGCGCCGAGGTCATGGTCGTCAGCTGCACGGGCGGCGAGGCCGGCGACATCCTCAACGAGGGCCTCGCCGAGCGCGCGATGGCCGAGCGCGACCTGCCGGGCCTCCGCCGCATCGAGATGGCGCGCGCGCAGGCCGTCATGGGCGTGCAGCACCGCTGGCTCGGCTACGTCGACTCCGGCATGGCGCGCGAGGACGGCTCCCTGCCGCCCGCGTCGTTCGCGAGCATCCCGGTGGAGGTCTCGGCCGAGCCGCTCATCCGACTGGTGCGCGAGTTCCGCCCGCATGTGCTCGTGGCGTACGACGAGAACGGCGGCTACCCGCATCCCGACCACATCCAGGCGCACGTGGTCGCGATGGAGGCGTGGCGCGAGTCCGGCGTCGCGGGCTCCTACCCCGACGCGGGCGAGCCGTGGGAGATCTCCAAGCTCTACTTCGACCGGATCTTCAACGGCGCCAAGCTCCGCGCCGTGCGCGAGCACCTGGTCGCCGGCGACGCCGCTCCGGAGATGCTCGAGGCCGTCGACGAGATGCTCGGCTGGATGGGCGACCGTCCCGACCTCGCGACGACGCACGTGCACGTCGCCGACCACTTCGAGGCCCGCGACCGTGCCCTGCTCTCGCACGCGAGCCAGGTGGCGCCCGACAGCTCGTTCTTCCGCTGGCCGCGCGACCTGCAGCAGCGGGCCTGGCCGTTCGAGGACTTCCAGCTCGTGGAGTCGCGCGTCCCCGCGCCCGACGAGGAGCACGACCTCTTCGCCGGAATCGTCGACGACGAGCAGGCGGCCGTCGCGTGATGGGCGCCGACATCGTCCTGCGCGTCGCCGCGGCGGTCACCACCCCGAGCCCGACGCCCACCGCGGAGTTCGACCCGGACACCGTCTCGCCCGGCCCGGTCGGCTTCATCGCGATCTTCTTCGTGGCCGTCATGGTGCTGCTGCTCATGGTCGACATGACCCGCCGGATCCGCCGCACGCGCTACCGCGAGGAGATCCGCGGGCGCCTCGAGGCGGAGAAGCTCGAGGCCGACCTCGCCCGTGACGCCGCGCCCGAGCGCGACCGCGGGACGACGGGCCCTGCGACCCCCGACGCCGACGGCACCGTGGATCCGGACGGCCCGGCGGCCCCGCCCCGCGGCTGACCGGCGCCCCTCCGCCGCGCCGGACCGACCTCCGCCGGCCGTCCCCCATAGGGGGGACGCCGGCCGTCGCGCGTCCGCCCGCTCGCCACCCGTTCGTCGTGCGCCGTTAACCCGTCCTCCTTAGCTTTGCCAGGCACGAAGGGAACGTTCCCTCCTCGTGTCGCCAGAGGAGGTCGGACATGACGCACGCCCCCGCGCCCGCCCGGGTCGCGCCACCGCCCGGAGAGGTGTCCTCGACGATCCCCGAGGTCGCCACGCGCCCCGCCGCCGCGCCGCGCCCGCGCCGTCGTCGCCCGGGCCGACTGCGCGACGGCCTGCTGTTCCTCGCCTTCGTCGGCCCGAACGTGCTGCTGCTCGCGGTCTTCACCTACAAGCCCCTGCTCGAGTCCTTCTACTACTCGACGCTGCAGTGGAACATCGGCTCCTCGGTGGCCCGCGAGGTCGGCCTCGCCAACTACGTCGCCTGGTTCCAGGACCCGCAGACGCCCACCGTCATACGGGTCACGCTGATCTTCACCGGCGTGACGGTGGTCGGCTCGATGGTGCTGGGGCTCGGCGTCGCGGTGCTGCTCAACAGGAGGATCCGGCTGCGCGGGCCCGTGCGCACCATCATCGTCGCGCCGTACGTGCTCTCCGGCGTGGCCGTCGGCTTCCTCTGGCTCTACGTCTTCGACCCGAACTTCGGCCTGATCTCGGCGGGCCTCCAGTTCGTCGGGCTCCCGTCGCCCGACTGGTACAGCGACCCGGGCGCCGCCCTCGCCATGGTCACCACCGTGCAGGTGTGGCGCGACCTCGGCTACTGCGCCCTCATCTACCTCGCGGGCCTCCAGGCGGTGCCGAAGGACCTGCTCGACGCTGCCGCCCTCGACGGCGCGGGTCGCGTCCGCACGTTCCTCCGCGTGGTGCTGCCGCTGCTCAGCCCGACCACGTTCTTCCTCAGCGTGACCACCCTGCTGAGCTCGCTGCAGACCTTCGACCTCATCAGCGCCATGACCAAGGGCGGGCCGCTGCAGGGGACCACCACGATGATGTACCAGATCTACCACGAGGGCTTCGTGGCCGGACGGGCCGGCTACTCGTCCGCCGTCGCCACGATCCTCTTCCTCGTGCTGCTCGTCGTCACGCTCGTCCAGCTCGTGATCGTCCAGCGGAAGGTGCACTACTCGTGACCACGACCCTCGCCCGTCCCGAGCCCGCGGGGGCGACCGCAGGGTCGCGCCGTCCGCGCTCCGGCGGCCGCCGCCCTGGCGCGTCCGGATCCGCCCGCCCGCCCCTCGCCGGCACCTACCTCGCGCTCGCCCTCGCGGTGGTCGTCATGCTCCTCCCGCTCGTCTGGATGGTGCTCACGAGCTTCAAGGACTTCGGCGAGATCTACTCGCTGCCGCTCAAGCTCCTGCCGTCGTCCTTCGCCCCGACGAACTACGCGACCGCGTCCGACACCGTCTCCTTCTCCACGCTCGCGACCAACAGCCTCATCAAGACGATCGCGGGCTCGGGCCTCAAGGTGCTGCTCGGCCTGATGACCGCCTACGCGCTGGTCTTCATCCGCGTGCCGTTCAAGAACGTGTGGTTCGGCGTCGTGATCCTCGCGCTCCTCGTGCCCCAGCAGATCGTGATGATCCCGAACTACCAGGTCATCGCGGGCCTCGGCTGGATCAACACCTACCCGGGCCTCATCCTCCCCGGCGTCGCGAGCGCGTACGGAACGTTCCTGTTCCGCCAGCACTTCCAAACGCTGCCGGGCTCCGTGCTCGAGGCCGCCTCCATGGACGGGGCCGGGCACCTCCGCCGCCTGTGGTCGTTCGTGATCCCCATGTCGGGCCCCACGATCGCCGCGGTCGCGCTGGTCTCCATCGTCGGCGAGTGGAACGACTACCTCTGGCCGCTCCTCGTCACCACCGACCCGCGCATGATGACGCTCCCCGTCGGCCTCACCCTGCTCCAGGACACCACCGGCATCACCAACTGGGGCGTGCTCATGGCGGGCACCGTCATCGTGACGATCCCCGTGCTCGCCGTCTTCCTCGTCTTCCAGCGGCGCATCGTCGGCGGTCTCACCGCCGGCGCCGTGACCGGCTGACGCACCTCCCTCCCGCCTCACCACCTCCCCGCTCGACCCGCATCCCGAACCCAGGAGAACCATGCCCATCGATCCCCGCTCGGCCCTCGGCGGCTTCGCCGCCCGCCCGTTCGACCGCCGCAGCGTGCTGAAGCTCGGCGCCGTCCTCGGCGGCACCGCGATGCTCGCCGCCTGCTCCGGCCCGTCGGTCGGCGGCGACACGGCGGCCACCGCGGCCCCCGACACCGACTGGGACGGGATCCAGCCCGCCACCGACATCACGTGGTGGACCACGCACCCCGGCCAGACCTCTGATCTCGAGGCGCAGTTCGCGGCGGACTTCCTCGCGAAGACCGGCATCACCGTCAACGTGGTGACGGGCGGCGCGAGCTACGACGAGATCGCGCAGAAGCTGCAGGCGGCCGCGGGCACCGACAGCATGCCCGACATGGTGAACGCCAGCGACACCTGGTGGTTCCGCTACATGGTGAACAAGCAGTCGATCGCGATGGACGGCCTCATGTCGCACCTCGGCTTCGAGGTCGACGACTTCAACAAGGTGTTCCTCGACGACTACCTGTACAACGGAGCGCGCTACGCGGTGCCGTACGCCCGCTCCACGCCGATCTTCTACTACGACAAGTCGATCTGGCAGAAGGCCGGCCTCCCCGACCGCGCGCCCGACACCTGGGCCGAGCTCGAGGAGTGGGCGCCCGCGATCATGAAGGTCACCGGCGGCAACCCCGCGGTGCGCCTGCCGCAGGGATCCATCGGCACCTGGGCGATGAGCAACGTCCTCTGGGGTCGCGGCGGCCAGTACTCCGACGGCTGGGACCTGAAGCTCGACCAGCCCGAGACGCTCGAGGCGGCCGGCTACGCGCGCGGCCTCGTCTTCGACTCCAAGATCGCGAACGTCGCGGCGGCCAGCGGCGACACCGCGGTCGACTTCGCGGGCGGGCTCGCACCCTGCACCATCGCCTCGGCGGGTGCGGTCGGCATCGTCACCGCGAGCGCGAAGTTCCCCATCGGCACGGGCGTGCTGCCGGGCGGCCCCCAGGGCCAGTTCGTCCCCACGGGCGGCACGGGCCTCGCGGTCATCGGCAGCAAGACCAAGGAGCAGCAGCTCGCCGCGGCCATGTTCATCAAGCACCTCACCGAGGTCGACCAGCAGGTCGCCCTGGCGAAGAAGACCGGCTACGCGCCCTCCCGCACCTCCGCGGGCGAGTCGACCGACCTCACGGGCTTCTGGGCGTCGAACCCGGCCTTCCGCACCGTGTACGACAGCCTCGAGCACGTGCGCTCGCAGGACTGGGCGCGCACGCTGATCCCCAACGGCGACACGTACCTGCAGCAGCCGTGGTCGCAGATCCTCACGCAGGATGCCGACCCGGCCGCGGTCTTCCCGGCCGCCGCGACGCAGCTCACGAGCGCCTACACGGAGAACGTGCAGCCGTACCTGTAGCGGGCGGTCGACGCGCCCGCCCGGTCAGACGACGGGCGGGTGCGTCGCCACGAGGAGGATGCCGGTCCAGTGGCAGAGGAACGCCACGAGGGTGAACGCGTGGAAGATCTCGTGGAAGCCGAAGCGGCCGGGCCAGGGGTTCGGCCGCTTCAGCGCGTAGGCCACCGCGCCGACCGTGTACGCGAGGCCGCCCGCGAGGATGAGCGTCATCATGGCCGCGTCGGCGCGGAAGAAGTCGACGATGAACACGAGCGACGCGTAGCCGAGCACGAGGTACAGCAGCACGTAGAGCCAGCGCGGGGCGTGGATCCAGAGCACGCGGAACAGCACGCCGATCGCCGCGCCCGACCACACCAGCCAGAGCAGCAGCACCGACTTCTCGTGCGGCAGCGCGAGGACCGTGATGGGCGTGTACGAGCCCGCGATGAGCAGGAAGATGTTGGCGTGGTCCATCCGCTTGAGGAGGATCCTCGCCCGCGGCGACCAGTCGAACCGGTGGTACACGGCCGAGACGCCGAACAGGAGCAGCGACGACGCCACGAACACGGCGCACGCGATCTTCGCCGCGGCCCCGTCGGCGACCGCGATGAGCACGATCCCGAGCACGAGGGCCACCGGGGTCATGCCCGCGTGCAGCCAGCCGCGCCATGTCGGCTTGGGCTCGGGGCCCGCGTCCTGCGCGTCCTCGACGAGCGGGAGGTGCACGACGTGCGCCTGCTCATCCAGCGACGCGTCCTCCGGGCTGCCGAGCGGTCCGGGGGCGGAGGCGTCGCGCGTCATCCTGCGAGTGTAGGACAGCCGTCCACGACGTCGGCCGGGAGGGCGATCCGGCTCCCGGGCGCGTGGGATAGCGTTGCCCCCGTGCGAGAGAAGCCGATCCGACCGTGGCGCGGTCTGCTCTACCGGGCGTACCAGAAGCGCATCCGCCGCGGCCTCGACCGGAACGCGCTGCCGCACCACATCGCGATGATCCTCGACGGGAACCGCCGCTGGGCCCGCCAGCTCGGGCTCGAGTCCGCGGCGCACGGGCACCGCGCGGGAGCGGCCAAGTTCCTCGAGTTCCTCGAGTGGTGCGACGACCTCGACATCAAGGTCACCACGCTGTACCTGCTCTCGACCGACAACCTCACGGGCCGCGGCAGCGCCGAGCTCACTGCGCTCATCGACATCATCGGCGAGCTCGCGGAGGACCTCTCCCGGCACCGCGACTGGCGCGTCAAGCACGTCGGCTCCGACGAGGGGCTGCCGCTCGAGCTCATCGCCCGGCTCGACGCCTCCGAGGAGCGCTCGAAGGGCAACGCCGGGCTCCACATCAACCTGGCCGTCGGCTACGGCGGGCGCACCGAGATCGCCGACGCCATGCGCAGCATCGTGCAGCAGCACCACCTCGCGGGCGGCACCCTGGAGGACCTCGCGGCGCTCCTCACCCCCGACCTCATCGGCGAGCACCTGTACACGAGCGGGCAGCCGGATCCGGATCTCGTCATCCGCACCTCGGGCGAGCAGCGCATCAGCGACTTCATGCTGTGGCAGTCGGCGCACAGCGAGCTCTACTTCATGGAGGCGCTGGGCCCGGACCTCCGCGAGGTCGACTTCCTCCGGGCCCTGCGCGACTACTCCTCCCGGCAGCGGCGCTTCGGCTCCTGAGGCGCTCGATCCGGGCCGCCGACGCGCTCGATCCGCCGCGCCGGGCAAGAGTTAATGTCCACGACACATCCGGACCCGCGTCGCTCTGGTCATGTCGGCGGTGCGCGACGTAGGTTCGCACTCATCGGGCATGGCGCCCGATCGAGAGGGCCGCAGGATCTCTTCTCGCCACCGTGGCCCGATCGCCGTCAGGATCCGAGCGCGACCGCTCGGGGATGGAGTGGCCCGTGGCCCCGATGGACAGCCAGAGCAGCACCGCACGACGCGCGAGCAGGCAGGAGGGGACGCCGCAGGCCGAGCGCACGTACGTGCTCGACACCTCCGTCCTCCTGTCCGACCCGCGGGCGCTCTTCCGCTTCGCCGAGCACGCGGTGGTGATCCCGGTCATCGTGATCACCGAGCTCGAGTCGAAGCGGAACGACCCGGAGATCGGCTACTTCGCGCGGCAGGCCCTGCGCCTCCTCGACCAGCTCCGCGAGGAGCACGAGCGGCTCGACTTCCCCATCGAGGTGGGCGAGTCCGGCGGCACGCTGCGGGTGGAGCTCAACCACTCGAGCATGTCCGCGCTCCCGAACGGCCTGCAGCTCGGCGACAACGACTCCCGGATCCTCGCGGTCGCGCTGAACCTGTCGACCGAGGGCCTCGCGGTCACGGTCGTCTCGAAGGACATGCCGCTCCGCGTGAAGGCCGCCTCCATCGGGCTGCAGGCGGAGGAGTACCGCGCCGAGCTCGCCGTGGACAGCGGCTGGACGGGCATGGCCGACGTCACCCTCTCCAGCGAGCAGATGGCCGACCTCTACGACGGCGAGTCGCTCCAGACGCGCGTCGTGCAGGACCTGCCCGTGAACACGGGCGTCGTGCTGCACTCCGACCGGGGATCCGCCCTCGGGCGCGTCGTCCGCCGCGGCACCGTGAACCTGGTGCGCGGCGACCGCGAGGTCTTCGGCCTCAAGGGGCGCTCCGCGGAGCAGCGCCTCGCGATCGACCTGCTCCTCGACCGCGAGGTGGGCATCGTGTCCCTCGGCGGCAGCGCCGGCACGGGCAAGTCGGCGCTCGCCCTCTGCGCCGCGCTCGAGGCCGTGCTGGAGAAGCAGCAGCACCGCAAGATCATGGTGTTCCGGCCCCTGTACGCGGTGGGCGGCCAGGAGCTCGGCTACCTGCCGGGCGACGCCGCCGAGAAGATGAACCCGTGGGCGCAGGCCGTGTTCGACACCCTCGGGTCGGTCGTCTCGCAGAACGTCATGGACGAGGTGGTGGAGCGCGGGATCCTCGAGGTGCTGCCGCTCACGCACATCCGCGGGCGGTCGCTGCACGACGCGTTCGTCATCGTCGACGAGGCGCAGTCGCTCGAGCGGAACGTGCTGCTCACGGTGCTCAGCCGCATCGGCCAGAACTCGCGCGTGGTGCTCACGCACGACGTGGCGCAGCGCGACAACCTCCGCGTCGGCCGGCACGACGGCGTCGCGAGCGTCATCGAGACGCTCAAGGGCCACGAGCTGTTCGGGCACATCACGCTCACCCGCTCGGAGCGCAGCGCGATCGCGGCGCTCGTCACGGGGCTGCTCGACGGCGACCCCGTGTGATCCACCTGCCCCGCGCATGACGACGGGCGCCGGTCCCCGCGGGGACCGGCGCCCGTGGGCGTCCGTGCGGTGCGGCTAGCGGTCGAGCCGGGCGAGGATCCTCCGACGGCGGCGGTGGAGCCGCCACCAGCTGACCGAGTGGCGGACCTGGATCCTGCCGAGCTCCGCGAGATCGGGGAGGCGCTCCTCGGCCAGCCGCGCCTCGACGCCTGCCTTGTCATCGCCGTCGGACGCCTCGATGATCGCGTTGGCCCGCGTCACCCGCTCAGAGGAGAGCGGGTGCGCCGCGATGGCGGCGTCGACTGCCGCGAGCGGGTCGCGTGCGGCCGCCGGGTCGGCGGTCATGCGTCGGCCCTCGGGATCCGGGATCCGCGGCCTACAGGCCGGGCGCCGTCATCCGCAGCACGTCGAGGCCCGCATCGAGCTGCTCCTCGGTGATCTCGCCGCGCTCGACGTAGCCGAGGTCCACCACGGCCTCGCGCACGGTCATCTTCTGCGCGACCGAGTGCTTCGCGATCTTCGCCGCGGCCTCGTAGCCGATGATGCGGTTGAGCGGCGTGACGATCGACGGCGACGACTCCGCGAGCGCGCGGGCGTGCTCCTCGTTGACGCGCAGGCCGTCGACGGTCTTGTCGGCGAGCAGGCGCGTGGAGGACGCGAGGATGCGGATCGACTCGAGCAGCGACGAGCCCATGACGGGGATCGCGACGTTGAGCTCGAACAGGCCCGAGGCGCCCGCCCACGCGACGGTGGCGTCGTTGCCGATGACGCGCGCGCACACCATGAGCACGGCCTCCGGGATGACCGGGTTGACCTTGCCGGGCATGATCGACGACCCGGGCTGCAGGTCGGGGATGTGCAGCTCGCCGAGGCCGGTGTTCGGGCCCGAGCCCATCCAGCGGATGTCGTTGCAGATCTTGGTGAGGCTCACCGCGAGGGTGCGCAGCGCACCGGATGCGTCGACGAGGCCGTCGCGCGCGCCCTGCGCCTCGAAGTGGTCGAGCGCCTCGGTGACGGGGAGGCCGGTGTCGTCCGCGAGCACCGTGATGACCTTCTGCGGGAACCCGAGCGGCGTGTTGATGCCTGTGCCGGTGGCCGTGCCGCCGAGCGGGACCTCCGCGACGCGGGGGAGCGCCGTGCGCACGCGCTCGATGCCGAGGCGGATCTGGCGCGCGTAGCCGGCGAACTCCTGGCCGAACGTGACCGGGGTCGCGTCCATGAGGTGCGTGCGGCCCGCCTTGACGAGCCCCTTCCACGCCTCGGCCTTGGTCTCGAGGGCCTCCGCGAGGTGCTCGAGGGCGGGGATCAGCTCGGCGAGGAGCGCGCCCGTGACGGCGACGTGCACCGAGGTCGGGAAGACGTCGTTCGACGACTGCGACGCGTTGACGTGGTCGTTCGGGTGCACGGGCGTGCCGAGCGACGCGGTCGCGAGGGCCGCGAGGACCTCGTTCATGTTCATGTTCGAGCTCGTGCCGGAACCCGTCTGGTAGACGTCGATGGGGAAGTGCTCGTGGTGGGATCCGCCCGCCACCTCGTCGGCGGCGGCCACGATGGCGGCCGACACGTCGGCGTCGATGATGCCCATCTCGCCGTTCACGATCGCGGCTGCGCGCTTGATGCGGGCGAGCGCCTGGATCTGCGCGGGCTCGAGCCCGCGGCCGGAGATGGGGAAGTTCTCGACGGCGCGCTGCGTCTGGGCGGCGTACAGCGCATCCCGGGGGACCCGCACCTCGCCCATCGTGTCGTGCTCGATGCGGAACTCGTCCGCGCTGCTCGGGGATCCTGGGGCGATGTCGGCCACGCTGCTTCTCTCCTTCGGGAACGGGTGATGCACCCGGGCCCGTGGGCCGCGGGGGTCTGGGGGTCGGCGCGGACAGGCCCTCTAGCGAGGGATGTCGCCCACGATGACGTCGGGCACCGCGGTGCCCTCGAGGAGCTTGTAGTTGGCGCCGACGATGGCCAGGCTACCGGCCGCCACCCGGTCGGAGATCATCTCGGAGGCCTCCAGCATGCGGGTCACGGTGCCGCGCAGGTGCTGGCGGCCGACCTCGCCGGCGTCGACCTCGCTGGGCACGACGTGGTCGCCCGCGACGCGGTGGACGGCGGGCGCGATGGGCGCGATGAGGTTCGCGATGTGCGGCGGCAGAGCCTCGGCTCCGGGCGCGGCGCTCTCGATCGCGGCGCGCACGGCACCGCACTCGTCGTGCCCGAGCACCACGATGAGCGGCACGCCCAGCACGGCGACCGCGTACTCGAGGCTGCCGAGCACGGAGTCGGAGATGATCTGGCCGGCATTGCGGATCACGAAGAGGTCGCCGAGGCCCTTGTCGAAGATGATCTCGGCCGCGAGGCGCGAGTCGCTGCAGCCGAACAGCGCGGCGACCGGGCGCTGCACGTGGGCGAGAGCGGCGCGGCGCTCCACGTCCTGGCGCGGGTGCTCGGGGGTGCCGGCGACGAAGCGCGCGTTGCCCTCCACCATCTCCGCCCAGACTGCGGCGGGCGCCTGCACGGCGTCGTCCTGCGTGGCCTCGACCTTGTCCGTCATCCCTCGATCCCCTCTTCCGGTGCGGTGGTGCTGTTCGTGCCGTCGGCGGGCGACGGGGTCGTGCCCGCCGGTGCGGTGCGCGCGGCGGCGACCGCGTCAATGGCGGTGCGGAGCTCGTTCGCGTCGGCCGTGCCGTAGATCGCGTACGTGCTGTCGCCGTCGACGGCGCTCGCCGCCAGGACGACGTTGCCCGGGTCGTCCGCCTGCGAGTTGTCGTACAGGGTCCACTCGAGGCCGCCGATCTCCTCGGAGCTCACCTCGGGGGCCGACTGCAGCGTCTCGTCGAGCCAGGTGGGGTTCGCGTCGATGCCCTGCGAGATGCCGATGTAGCGGTTGCTCGGCGTGATGAGGCCGATGTACCAGACGGCCACGCCGTCGCGGCCGGCCGGGCGGATCTCCGCGTCGTTGCTCTTCCACGCGGTCGGCAGGTCGGGCACCACGAGCGTCTGCGGGAACCCGCCCTGGGCCTCGGCGGCCGCGGCGCCGTAGTCGACGTCGGGGAGGATCGTGGTGTTCGAGCGGGGGACCAGCGCGACGATCACGGCGACGGTCGCGACCGTGACGATCAGCGAGTAGAGCAGGTTGCGGAACGTCTGCTTGGCGCGGTGGCGTCGGGAGTCGGCGGCCTTGCGGGCGGCGGTCTCCTCGGGCGTCTCCGGTCGGCCGAGCTCGGCGACGACGTTCGGGGTGCGGTCCTTCGCCACGGTCAGCCGGCGTCGGACGCGGTGGTGCGGGCGGCGTCGAGCCGCGCCTTGGCGCCGAGCAGCCACTCCTCGCAGCGGGCCGCGAGGGCCTCGCCACGCTCCCACAGGGCGATCGACTCCTCGAGCGTGGACGTGCCCTGCTCGAGGTCGTTGACGACGCGCACCAGGGCGTCGCGCGCCTCCTCGTAGCTGAGCTCGGAGACGTCGGGCAGGCGTGCGCCGGTGTCGGCGGGGCTGGTGGGCATGGGGGTGATCCTAGCTTTCGGCGCCGGACGCCGGCCGGGCGTCCGGGGCGGGGGAGGAGGGCAGCCGCGCGGCCGACGACGGGATGTCGTCGGTGGGGCCGGTGGAGGTGGCGCCGAGCGCGCCCGCGGCGAGCCGCAGCACGAGTCCGGTGCCGTCGGGCGCGTCCTCGGGGGCGCGGAGGGCGGATCCGTCGGCCGTCTGCACGATGGCGTAGCCGCGGTCGAGCACGTGCTGCGGCGAGAGCGTGCGCAGCTGGCGGGAGAGCTCGCTCGTCTGCTGCATCCCGCGCTCGACGACGCGGCCGGCGAGCTCCGCGGAGCGCGCGATGTAGCGGCCGAGCTCCTCGGCGCGGGAGTCGACGATCCACGCGGTGCTCGCGAGGACGGGCCGCGACCGCAGCTGCTCGATGCGGTCGATCTCGCCGCGCACCTGCGAGGTGAGGCGCATGCCGATTCGGGCTCGCGCCTGCTGCACGCGCGACAGCTCCTCGGAGACGTCCGGGACGACGCGCTTGGCGGCGTCGGTGGGGGTGGAGGCGCGGAGGTCGGCCACGTCGTCGAGCAGCGGCCGGTCGGCCTCGTGCCCGATGGCGCTGACGAGCGGCGTGCGGCACGCGGCCGCCGTGCGCACGAGCTCCTCGTCGCTGAAGACGAGCAGGTTCTGGAAGTCGCCGCCGCCGCGCGCGATGACGATGACGTCGACCTCGGGATCCTCGTCGAGCACCCCGATGGCGCGCGTGACCTCGCCGGCGGCCCGGTCGCCCTGCACCGCCGTGTGCACGACGCGGAACCTGACGCTCGGCCAGCGCAGCTGGGCGTTCCGGAGCACGTCCTTCTCGGCGTCCGAGTCCTTGCCGGTGATGAGGCCGATGCAGCCCGGGAGGAACGGCAGGCGGCGCTTGCGGTCGGCGTCGAAGAGGCCCTCGGCGCGGAGCGTCTGGCGCAGGCGCTCCAGCCGCTCGAGCAGGTCGCCGAGGCCGACGTGGCGCATCTCGAGCACCTGCATCGTGAGCGTGCCGCCCTTGACCCAGTAGTTCGGCTTCACGAGCGCGACCACGCGGGCGCCCTGGCCGAGGTCGGCGGGGATCTTCGCCCGCACCGACGACCACACGGTGAAGCTGATGGTGGCGTCGACGTCGAGGTCCTTGAGCTTCCCGTAGACGTTGCCGCCGGATCCGCCCCACTGGGTGATCTCGCCCTCGACCCATGCGGTGCCGAGCCGGTCGATCCAGCCCTTGATCTTCCCGGACAGCACCGAGACGGGCCACGGCGCGTCGACCGTCGGGGCATCCGCCGCGGGCATGGACACGCTGCGCGTCTCGCTCATGGCTCCCCCACTCGTCGCCCAGCACGGGCGCTTAGACTCGGGACTGTGACTACAGCGACCACTGACCAGCGACTCGTGGGAGCACCCGTCGTCAGCCTGTCGATGCCGCGGATGCCCGGCGTCCGCAACAGGCTCAAGGATAACCCGGTGGCAGGACCCAAGAAGGTCCTGCTCGCCGCTCCCCGCGGCTACTGCGCCGGCGTCGACCGCGCGGTCGTGGCCGTCGAGAAGGCGCTCGAGCGCTACGGCGCCCCCGTCTACGTGCGGAAGCAGATCGTCCACAACGTGCACGTCGTCTCGACGCTCGAGCGCATGGGCGCGGTGTTCGTGGAGGAGGTCGACGAGGTCCCCGAGGGCGCCCACGTCGTCTTCAGCGCGCACGGCGTCTCGCCTGCCGTCGTGCAGGGCGCGGCCGACCGCGGCCTCCAGGCCATCGACGCCACCTGCCCCCTCGTCACCAAGGTGCACCGCGAGGCCGTGCGCTTCGCCAAGGCCGACATGCAGATCCTCCTCATCGGCCACGAGGGCCACGAGGAGGTCGAGGGCACCGCGGGCGAGGCACCCGAGCAGACCATCGTCGTCAACTCCCCGGAGCACGCCGACGTCATCGAGGTCAAGGACCCCGACAACCTCGTCTGGCTGTCGCAGACCACGCTCTCGGTCGACGAGACGATGGAGACGGTCCGCCGCCTCCGCGCCCGCTTCCCCAACCTGCAGGACCCGCCGAGCGACGACATCTGCTACGCCACGCAGAACCGCCAGGTCGCCATCAAGAAGGTCGCGGTCGACGCCGACCTCGTGATCGTCATCGGATCCGCGAACAGCTCGAACTCCGTGCGCCTCGTCGAGGTCGCGCTCGAGTACGGCGCCAAGGCGTCCTACCGGGTCGACTACGCGTCCGAGGTCAAGCAGGAGTGGCTCGACGGCGTGCAGACGGTCGGTGTCACGAGCGGCGCGTCCGTGCCCGAGGTCCTCGTGCAGGAGCTGCTCGACGACCTGGCCGACGCCGGCTACGGCGACGTCACCGCGGTCGTCACGGCCGAGGAGGACCTCGTGTTCTCGCTCCCCAAGGAGCTGCGCAAGGACCAGTCCGGCAACACGGACTCCCGCGCCATCGGCGGGCGCACCCGCGCGTGAGCGACGACGACGGCACGCGCCGTCCCGGTCGGCCCGCGCCGCGCTACGGCGAGTACGCGGCGTCGCCGTCGCCGGATGCCGGCGCGTCGTCGGAGCTGTCCGAGGCGGATGCGCGCATCGTCGCGGAGGCCGCCGAGTACCGCCGCGCCCAGGCCGAGCGCGACGCCCCGGCGTCCGCCGGTCGTGGGAAGAAGGCCGGCAGGTCGGCCGCCCCGCAGTCCCTCGCCGAGCAGATGGCCGAGGAGCGCAAGGCCGCGCGCGAGCGCCAGCAGGCGGAGCGCCGCGACGCGGAGAAGGCCGCGGCGGACGCCCGTCGCGCCGCCGAGAAGGCCGCCGCGGCCGAGCGCCGGGGCACGCGCGGTGCGCCGGGCACCGCGTCCGCGCCGGATCCCGCCGCCTCCGCCCCGGGCACCCGCCCGGAGCGCCCCGCCTACCTCGCCGGCCAGGAGCCGCGCCGCGCACCGCGGCGCTTCGACGCGGCCATCACGGTCGGCCTGCTCGCCGCGGGCCTCGTGAACGTGGCCGGCAGCATCGGCGCCAACGCGGATCCGTCGCAGGCCATCAACCAGTCGTACGCGCTGTTCGGCGGTGGCACATACGAGGTGACGCCGCAGACGTCCGTCATCGGCATCGCGGTCAACGTCGTGAACATCGTCGTCTTCGTGCTGGCCGCGTGGATCTCGCTCGAGCTCGTGAAGCGCAAGCGCCTGGCGTTCTGGGTGCCGATCGTCGGGGCGGTCGTGGCCACCGTGATCACCAGCGTGCTCGTGCTGACGCTGATCGTCCAGGATCCGGCGTTCCAGCAGATCATGTCGAGCCGCGGGCCGTGACGCACCCGCATCCTCCTGCGCGCACGACGGCGGGGCCCGTCCATCAGGACCGGCCCCGCCGTCGTTCGTGGTGCCGCGCGTCGAGCTGCGTCTGGCTAGCTCTGCGACTTGCCGTGAGAGCCGAGCTGGCGCGTGGCCTCGACGACGCGGGCGGCCATGGCCGACTCCGCCGTCTTGCCCCAGGCGCGGGGGTCGTACGTCTTCTTGTCCCCGACCTCGCCGTCGACCTTGAGGAACCCGTCGTAGTTCCGGAGCACCGAGTCGGCGATGGAGCGGCTGAAGGCGTACTGCGTGTCGGTGTCGATGTTCATCTTCACGACGCCGTTGCGCACGGCCTCGGCGATCTCGTCGTCGGAGGAGCCGGATCCGCCGTGGAAGACGAGGTCGAACGGCTTCTCGCCCGTGCCGTACTTCGACTGGATGCCGTCCTGGATCTCCTTGAGCAGCGACGGGCGCAGCTGCACGCCGCCGGGCTTGTACACGCCGTGCACGTTGCCGAAGGTGAGGGCGGCCATGTAGCGGCCCTTGTCACCGAGGCCGAGGGCCTCGACCGTGGAGATGGCGTCTTCCAGGGTCGTGTAGAGGTGCGAGCCGGTGTCGTGGCTGACGCCGTCCTCCTCGCCGCCCACGACCCCGATCTCGACCTCGAGGATCGCGTTGATGGCCTTCATGCGGGGGAGCAGGTCCGTCGCGATTTCGAGGTTCTCGTTCAGCGGGATGGCGGATCCGTCCCACATGTGCGACTGGAAGATGGGGTTGCGGCCCGCGCGGACCTCCTCCTCGCTGGCCTCGATCATGGGGATGACGAAGCCGTCGAGGGCGTCCTTCGGGCAGTGGTCGGTGTGCAGCGCGACCGTGATGGGGTAGTTCTTGGCGACCTCGGTGGCGAAGCGCGCGAAGGCGAGGGCACCGGCCGCGCGGTTCTTCACGGTGTGGCCGGAGAAGTAGTCGGCGCCGCCCGTGGTGACCTGGATGATGCCGTCGGATCCGGCGTCGGTGAGCCCCTGGAGGACCGCGTTGATGGTCTGCGACGAGGAGACGTTGACGGCCGGGTAGGCGAATCCGCCGGACTTGGCGCGATCCAGCATCTCGGCGTACTGCTCGGGGGTTGCTACGGGCATGGTGCATCTCCTTCGGCGGATCCACGGCGACGCCGTGCGGCTGTCGCGGGATCCTGATCGGCCGGCGGATCGAGTCGTGCGGCCGGGCCCCGCGTGCTCGCCACTCTACCCAGCGGGGGTGTCAGCGACCGGGGCGGGCGGGCGCATGAACTCGTCCGCGGTGAGCTCCCGGGTGGTGGCCTCGAGCGGCTCGAGCGTGCCGATGACCTTCGACTCGTCGAGCCGGGTGAGGCGGCGGGCGGTGGGGAGGACCTGGCGCTCCAGGGATCCGACCACCCGGTTGTAGTCGCCCACCGCGCCCGTGAGGGAGCGGCCGAGCTTGGCGATGTGCTCGCCGCTCGTGGCGAGGCGCGCGTGCAGCTCGCGGCTGAGGTCGAAGAGCTGCTTCGCGTCCTCCGTGAGCACCTCCTGCTGCCAGCTGAAGGCGACGGTCTTGAGCACCGACCACAGCGTGACGGGGGAGGAGAGGGCGACGCGGCGGGAGAACGCGAACTCCATGATGCTCGGATCCGCCTCCAGCGCGGACGAGACGAGCGACTCGCTCGGGATGAACGCGATGACCATCTCGGGGCTCGCGTCGAGCCCCTCCCAGTAGGCGCGGCTTCCGAGCGCAGTGATGTGGTCGCGCACGGCCTGCACGTGCTGCTTCATCAGCGCGTCGCGCCGCGCTCCCTCGGGCCCGGTCGCCGAGGCCGGGATGGCGCTCGCCTCGAGGTACGCGGTGAAGGGCGCCTTCGCATCCACCGCGATGTGCTTGCCGCCGGGCAGGTGCACGACCATGTCGGGCCTGCCGATGCCCTGCGCGGTGGAGACGGAGGTCTGCACGTCGAAGTCGACCCGGTGGATGAGGCCCGCCGCCTCGACGACGCTCCGCAGCTGGGTCTCGCCCCACACGCCGCGCGTGCTGTTGGAGCGGAGCGCGGACGCGAGCGTCTCGGCCGTGGCGCGCAGCCGCTCCTCGGCCTCGGTGGCGCTCCGGAGCTGCTCGCTCAGCTCGCCGTGCTGCTGCCGGCGCTGCTCCTCCAGCTCGTGCACCTTCGCCTGCACCTGCTTGAGGCTCTCGGTGACCGGGCTGAGGGCGGTGAGCACGCGGCCGTCCTCCTCGGTGCGGGCGACCTCGGCGCGCTGGATCTCGCGCAACCGGGTCTGCAGCTCCGCGATGCGGTCCTCCTGCTGGCCGATCTGCTCGCGGAGGTGGGACTCCTGCGCGTCGAGCCGCTCACGGTGCAGCGCGTCCTGCGTCTGGGCGCGCTCGGCGTACTGCGCAGTGGTCTGGGCGACCTGCTCCTCGGCGAGCCGCTCCGTGCGATCGAGCTGCTCGCGCAGCGCCTGGACCGTGGCCTCCGCGGCGGCGAGGCGGGCGGCCTCGCCCGCGCGACCCGGCGCATCCACCCCCGAGCGGGCGCGCGACACGGCGAGCCCGACCACCGCGCCCACGGCCAGGCCGATGACGAGGCCGACGAGCAGGGCGATGACGGGATCCATGCGTGCAGTGTGCCAGCGGCCCCCGACACGGCCGGGACGTGGGTCGGCGGGTGGCCGAGCGGCGGATCAGGCCCAGTCGATGGGCGGCGTCGCGGCGGCCGAGGCCTGCGTGACTGTCTGCGTGCGCGGCGCGCCGATGCGGCCGAGGCCCACGCCCGCCGCCTCCGCCAGCCCTGCGATCGACGCGGCGCCGTGCCGGCCTGCCGCGTGCACGACGATCGCGGCGCACGCCCGCGCGTCCGCCAGCGCCTCGTGGTGCGAGAAGTCCTCGAAGCCCGCGGCCCGCGCGGCGACCGGCAGCCGGTACGAGTCGAGCGTGTACGTGCGGCGCGCGACCTGGAGGCTGCAGAGGTAGGAGTACGGCGGCGGGATGAGCGCGGTCGCCTTGCACGCGCCCTGGATCACGCCCATGTCGAAGCGCGCGTTGTGGGCGACGAGGTGGTCGTCGCCCGCGAACGCCATGAGGCGGGGTAGCTGGTCGGCCCAGCCGTCGGCGGCGGCCACGTCGCCTTCCACGATGCCGTGGATCCGCGTGTTCCAGACCGAGAAGGTGTCGTGCCCCGCGGGCGGCCGGATGAGCCAGGACGCGGTCTCGACCACGACGCCGTCGCGGACCTTCACGAGACCCACCGAGCACGCGCTCGCCGACGAGTTGTTGGCGGTCTCGAAGTCGATCGCGGTGAAGTCCAACGGCATGGGTTCGAGTGTTCCACCCACGACCGACGCCGGATGGCGGGGAGCCCGGCCCAGCTGCAGGCGGGGGAGGAGCCGGCCCGCCCCGTACGATGGACTCCCGTGGCTCTCACTATCGCGATCGTCGGTCTCCCCAACGTCGGCAAGTCGACGCTCTTCAACGCCCTGACCAAGAACCAGGTGCTCGCCGCGAACTACCCGTTCGCGACGATCGAGCCGAACGTGGGCGTGGTGAACCTCCCGGACCCGCGCCTCGAGGTGCTCGCCGGCCTCTTCGGCAGCGAGAAGATCCTCCCCGCGCCCGTCTCCTTCGTCGACATCGCGGGCATCGTCCGCGGCGCGAGCGAGGGCGAGGGCCTCGGCAACCAGTTCCTCGCGAACATCCGCGAGGCCGACGCGATCGCGCAGGTCGTCCGCGGCTTCGAGGACGAGGACGTCGTGCACGTCGACGGCCGTGTGGACGCGGCGAGCGACATGGAGACCATCAACACCGAGCTGATCCTCGCCGACCTGCAGACCCTCGAGCGCGCTGAGCCGCGCTACGAGAAGGAGCTGAAGACGAAGCGCATCGAGCCCGTCGTGCTCGAGACCGCGAAGGCCGCGCGCGAGTGGCTCGACTCGGGCAAGCCGCTGTCGGCGTCCTCCATCGACCTCGAGCCCGTGCGCGAGCTCGGGCTGCTGACCGCCAAGCCCTTCATCTACGTGTTCAACGTCGACGAGCAGGTGCTCGGCGACAAGGACAAGCTCGCCGAGCTCGCCGCCCTCGTGGCACCCGCCCAGGCCGTGTTCCTCGACGCGAAGATCGAGTCGGAGCTCATCGAGCTCGACCCCGAGGACGCCGCCGAGATGCTCGCGAGCACCGGCCAGGAGGAGTCGGGCCTCGACCAGCTCGCCCGCATCGGCTTCGAGACCCTGGGCCTCCAGACCTACCTGACGGCGGGCCCGAAGGAGACGCGGGCCTGGACCATCGGCCGTGGCTGGAAGGCCCCGCAGGCGGCCGGCGTGATCCACACCGACTTCGAGAAGGGCTTCATCAAGGCCGAGGTCATCTCCTACGACGACCTGGTCGAGACCGGCTCCATCGCCGAGGCGCGCTCGAAGGGCAAGGCCCGCATCGAGGGCAAGGAGTACGTCATGCAGGATGGCGACGTTGTGGAGTTCCGGTTCAACAACTGAGGCGGAGGGTCGGGCATCATGCGACCTTTGGCGCATCTGCTTCATGTGGCCAGAGAGAGGCGCGGCGGATATCGAGCTCTTCGCTTACCACTGAGGAGGACCGGATCGACCCGATCCGCCCAGGCGAGTTCTTATACAGAACTACATCGAGGGCTTCGGGAACACGCAGAATAAGCTCGGGGGTTTGATCGGCGTCCCGCCGGGGTGCATCAGCGAGATCGTGCACGGCAGGCGCGGCATCATTGCCGGCACGGCCATTCGGCCGGCCCCTTACGTCTGGGCGTTTGACGAGAAGTGATTGAACTGCTGAGACACATTGCGAACGGCCGCGTGAGCGGCGGGCCCTACAGGTGCTGACCACTAGGTCGTCCTCCGCCGAGCTACCCGAACGTGGATCCTTGGATCAGCGGCGAGGGTCACAAGTCATTGTTTCGGCCGATAGTATCGCATTCCCTAGTACCACTCGCGCGAGCCTCGGATGGCTGGGACCGCGAGCGCTACCCCGCAATCACTACGTCGACCGCTCGAAGAGGGGTATCCAATCTCGGCCAGCCACCTCGCCCGCCTTCCAGAATATAGGGGCAACGTTGTTGGGGCAGTTGAACTCAAATAGGGTCAAAAGGGCGGCCCCACCAAATCCCAGAGGATTATTGGGCAACAAGGCATTACCGATAGACATGGTCATTTCTTCAGCGTCCTCCTTTTCTTTTCGTGAATCATAGACCCCCGATTCCTCGCTGAATGGCCGAAAGCGCTCACCCAAAAGTCTCCCATAAACTGTCTCCAGCGAAAATGGAACTGTAGGGCTCGCAAGGCTGGTCGCCTCAGCGACAATACAAGCCCCTACAACCACGTGAGTTTTTTCTACCCATTCATCTCCCATGCTTAAGACGACCTCCGTCACCTTATCTAGTTCGCTGGAAAGATGGTTTCCGCTGCCGGAGTAATCGTCGAGAAGATAGAGAACAACGTCAGACTTCACGCCTTTCATGCGGTCCGCAAGATCAGCCAGCTGAACAATGTTGGCCTTTTTTATTTTTAATGCCTTGGCAAGTAGTGCAAGCGTGCCTTGCGTGCTGTCGCCGGCTTTTCCGTGATCAATTAGAAGAGCGTTTCGCACATTTTGGTTATTTGCTTCGCGGATGTGCATCCGCGCGGCTGATAGCTTATTCACAGCCGTGGATAGCCGGGGAAGTTCAGTATTCTGGATGCGGGTTGACGTGAAATATCCGTCCATGATCATACGCCGGAGCATTTTAAATGCGAGATACTGACTGTCGTTGCCGCCAAATTGTTCCAACCACGCCTTAATTCGAATTTCCGTGACCTGCTCCCCCTTGTATCGCAGGCCGCGAGCGAGGCTCACAAGGTCTGAATCAGTGATCATGCGCACGGTCGCGGTAGCGTGCTTCGAATTGGCATAAATACCATCGAGCGCCCGGGCGCCAGCCTCCTGTAGCCATACACCTACAAGAGGGATGCTTATTAATAGACGGCCCGCGGAAGGACCCGGTCGAACAATGTCTCGAGATGTGAGTGCTGCTATAGCCTGCAGCAGTTCGTCCGTCGTGGCCGTTTGGATCCAGCTTTGAGCGAGCCGCGTAACTTCCTCCGGACTTGCCGGTGCCAATGTGTCTCCACCACATCGGGCGATCGAGCGCAAGACCGCGCTCGCCACAATGGCACTGCGCCCCGTGTGTGCTAGACCACTTGTGCTGTCGGCCCAAAGATGTACAAAGTTCGATTCTGACGCGGAACGCGCCACGAATATTGCGGCTTCATCGACGTCTGACGCCATGACCACGGACCTGTAGCGTTCGCGCATCATTTGCCAGAGGCGTTGCGCGACGAGGGTCTCGTAGTATGGATTGCCAGCACACAGATAGTGCATCCGGTCAATAGAGGCCGGTACCCATTCCAGGCGGTCAGACGTCGGCGACTGTAGCAACTCAGCAGTAGAGGAGCGTGTGGAAAAATTGGTGACCGAAACCGGCACGACTTGATTGAGCTTATGCGCTTGAGCCTGAATAATAGACGGCAGGACTTCGCTGCCCACGACGATTAGATTCAACCAAGGCTCGTCGACTAATGAGCGTAAGAATAGAAAGAGTGAGTCTGCTTGCGGCCCTGTTACTAAATGCGACGGCAGCTCATCGAAATCATCAATAGCTATCACAACCCTACCGTCCTTAGGAAGAGCACGTGCCGCGGAGCGCAGCCACTTATTAGCTGCGCGCGCAAAGTTCCCATCAGCGGCCGCTTCCACTTCCTCGATATTGAGGAACGCATGCGGGTAGGTAGTTCTTCCTGCGTCTAACACTTCATCAAGTAATGCGTACACAAGGTCTCCTGCAGACTGCGTTTCGCCTAAGGCTCGTCCAAGGGGCAATAGGCTCCCAGCCCAACCTCTTTCTTGTGCCACGGAGCGAAGCAAAACCCTTGTCAAAGAGGTCTTGCCTACACGCTTGTGGCCGGTAATGTACGCAGAGGCCTTTCCTGCGAGTAGAGCATCCAGCGCGGCCAGATCGTCGGCCCGCCCGACTAACCGCTCTGGCTCGGAGATGGTTCCAAGATTAAACGGGTTGATGTCGTTGATTGACCAGGTCACGGGCATCTGGTCTTCAGCGGATACCTGCTGTGCTGAATTAAATTGTTGTAAAAGAGCGTCAGTCCAAGTCGTGAGGCACTCGAGTGTGACTGCCTTGCGCGATTTGCCTGACGCAAATACTGATACGGCCACTTCGCTTTCTGCGCCAGGCCCAAGCGAATCTAACTCGACGGCTGAGTCGATGCCAAGTTCCGGTTGGCGAACTTCTAGCCGGATTTGTTCCGCGGCCGTGTTTCCATGATTTGTCACGGTGAACGAGATGTCGTAAGTGGACCCCGAGGCCGCGCTGAACGGAAGCTTTGCGGAAGACAGTCTTATTCGAACTTCCGGACGAGACAGGTCTCCTAAGCGGCCTGTTGCCTGTTCCAGACGTGAGATAGTGATGCGAACAAGGGGTGCAACATAATCCTGCAGAGTCGAACTGCCGGAATTAGCGATTCTTCCTTGAAATTCAGTTAGGCCCGCGAGGGCATCTTGGAGGTCTCTATGGTTAGTGGCGTCACTCGTATCCAGCCGCTGCGCATCATCAAGTAGCTCAAGGCACTCGTCGTAGAATTCGCTTTCGGCCTCGTCGAGGTAATTTAGGAATTCGTGAGACGCTTCACTTAATGTGCGATCAGTTGCAGTACTGTCCCGTGCCCCTAAATACAGCATTTGAGTGAGCTGCTTCAGTCGCGGAATGATGCTTGACGCTGCTGCCGCTGTACTCCGGGCATCGTCTCCGGATAGCGAGTAGCGTTCCTTCCAAGCTTGCCGAAGGCTAGCCTTTTCGCTGTTTGTGTAGCTGGAAAGCGCCTCTTCGTGGCCCAAGGTGGCGATTAATCTGGTCGAGTACGCAGTGAGGGCGCGAATGCTAGCCAAGTCGCTAGTAATAAAGTCGCCAAGCGCGTTTTCTAGCCAGGTGCTTATTTTCTCGTCATCTGGGACGCATCTGACCGCGAACTCGCACACAGATGTCCACGAACGCCGACTGTCAACTATTTCGCCGCGCTCAATAGAGGCGAGTTCAGAGACAAGGCGAAGCCAGTTCCAGCTTCGGAGCGCGTCGGCGCTACTGTTCGGCCCCCAATCTGGTCCGACTTGAGCCAGCACGGCATCGACGGCGCTCCGAGCTTGAAGGTACTTGCCCTCCTTGTAAGCCGACCAGCCCATCTCAAGCGAGTAAGAATGCGATTCTATGATTTCCGATGGCCGCCAGTTTGCGGTTGCGGCTACTAATGAATCTCCGTTGTCGCTAAATGTGAGCGAAAGCCAGGTCGGCACGAGGTGTGTTGGGATCGGAGATGTGGTTATTAATTGCTCGGCGGATTTGCGCACGCGCTTTTTGGTATTGACGCGAGCGGGTTTTTGAGTTCCGAGTTCGCGGGTGAACTGCTCGATGGCACTTAGAAAGGCTGCTTCGGTTAGCCCAACAGTCGTCATCCAGTGGTCGATTTGCACTGATGGGCCGGAAAGTCTTTGCCTTACAGACGATGCGCTGGTGCGCTGCATGTCGGTGGCTGTGGGCAGGCCGGCGAAAGTGTGCTCGAGGGCGATTGCGAGTGCTAGTCGCTCGGGTGCGCTGAGGCCAGGTGTGCTTATGCTCGTTCGTAAGTGTGCGCCGTAGCGAAAAAGGAAGTGCGCAAACATGTCTCGGGACTTGGAAGTTAGCGCTTCTTCGAGTGACACGCGTGCAAGTAGGAGTCCCAGGGCCGGCTTCTGGGTGTGAGGGGCCTGGGCTACAGAGTCGGCAAGCTGTGCCGAGGATGAGCTAGCGTGCTCCCGTGCGAGAGCACTAAGTTCACTCCCGAGAGCGCGTCCTCGCGCCCTCAGGAGTATTTTCGCAGCATCACCGAGATCATCTACCCACATCCCCTGATCATACTTTGCGCTTCAGCGATAATCGTGTGATGATCACCCCAGTGCGGGGGTCATGAGTGTCAATTTAGAAATCGCCGAAGTCAGTTGTGCGCAATGTGAGGGAGATCGAGTTGCGGGCCAATACCGCCCTTCACGGAAAGCGCTCGGATGACGAGGGCTGTGGCGATGCGGGCTTAGGCCGGAAGGGCGTGTCGTGGCGTCACTACCTTCAGGGCAGAGCAGCGTTGTGACGCGAGCTGGTGGTCATCGCCGGAGGCCTGCATCGGTGAAGTGCGACCACTCCACGGGGGCGGCATTTGTTGGTGTCGGAGTATGCATGGCGGCGCGTCTCTTGGAGGGGCTCTGTCCGTCTTCGCAAGTCGGGAGGGTCGAGGATCGACTGTCAAAAGGATCGCCGAGATCGTGCCCGTGCGCGGCGCCTGACGCAGGGTCCTCAGAACAGCGGCCAGGGCACCGCGGACTGCTGACCAGCGGGCGCCGGGAACCGCGCCTGCGTACGCAGGCTGATACACCGTGCGCGCAGCGCCACGATCTCCTCCGCCGTCAGCAGCTCCGCCAGCTCCCGCCCCAGCTCCCCATCCAGCCCTGCCGCCACCCGATCCACACCTTCGAGTTCATCAGCGGTCAGCGGATCCCCGACCCACCCCCACAGCACAGTCCGCAGCTTGTGGTCCTCGTGGAAGGTGAGGCCGTGGTCGACGCCGAAGCGGTGGCCGTCCGGCATGGCGAGCACGTGGAAGCCCTTGCGGTCGGCGTTGTTGACGAGCACGTCGAAGACCGCCATGCGGCGCAGCGCCGGGGTGTCCTCGTGGATGAGGGCGACCGTGTTGCCCTCCTCGTCCTCGCCGCCGAGGACAGTGCGGTAGCCGGTCTCCGGGATCTCGGACGCGGGGACCAGGTCGACGGCGTCCTGGTCGGGATCCTCGTCCTGCCAGAGCTGCACCATGCCCTCGCCCGCGGGGCCGTCGCGCAGCCACGTGCGCGGCACGACGCCCCAGCCGAGCGCCTCGGAGACGAGGTACGCGGCGACCTCGCGATGCGCGAGCACGGCGTCGGGGAAGTCCCAGAGGGGGTTCTCGCCGCGGATCGGCTTGTAGACGACGGTCACGTCGCCGATCGTCCCGAGGAAGGTCGCGTTGGACGCGGTGCGGATGCGGCCGGTGACGATCAGCTCGCCGTCCAGCGGGTCCGTCGCCGACATCATTCGTCGGGGAAGGTGTGCTCGTGCCCGTCGGGGTCGATGGGGTAGCCGCAGATCGCGCAGATCGGGCGGCCGGCGCCCACGACCTCGTGGGTGCGCTTGGCGAACGCGCGGGCGGCGCCGACGGGCATGCGCACCACGAGCATCTCGGTGTCGTCCACGTCGTCGTCGACGCTCGGGAGGTCGAAGTCATCGCTGTCGTCGTCCTCGGCGAGGGGGTACGCCTCGATGACGACCTGGGCCGTCGTCGGATCCCAGCCGAGGCCCATGGCGCCGGTGCGCCAGCGCTCGTCGACCTCCTCGAGCGGGTCGTTGTCGACGAGCTCCGGGGGCGTGCTCGCGGGGACGCTGAAGGGGTTGCCCTCGACGGTGACGAGCTGGTCGAGGATCTCGTCGATCTTCTCGGCGAGCAGCGCGGACTGCTGCTTCTCGAGGGCGATGGTCACCAGCTGCGGTCCGGAGCGCACCTGGAAGTAGAACGTGCGCGCGCCCGGGAGGCCGATGGTGCCGACCACGGCCCGGTCGGGCCAGTCGAATTCGAGGGCTCGTGTGGGCATGCGTCCACTCTATGCGCGGGGTATCACGGCGTGCTGTGCCCAGCGCCGCCGCCGACGGGCGCATCTCCGGCGCTCGTGGCCGTCGCCAGCCAGGAGAGGTCGCCCGCGTCGGTGTTGGTCGCGTGCACGGTCGGCCGGCCCGCGCCGTAGCGCACGATGGAGAGGGAGGCGGGGCCCACGTCGATGCGCTGGAACAGGTCGAGGTGCATGCCGTACGCGTCGGCAAGGATCGACTTGATCACGTCACCGTGGCTCACCGCGACCCACACGGCGCCAGGCCCGTGCTCGGCCTCGATCTCGGCGTCGTGCCGGCGGATCGCGGCGACCGCGCGCGCCTGCATCCCGGCCATGGACTCGCCGCCGGGGAAGACGACGGCGGACGGGTGCGCCTGGACGGTCTTCCAGAGGTCCTCGGTGGCGAGCTCGCTGAGGGGGCGGCCCTGCCAGTCGCCGTAGTCGCACTCGGTGAGATCGGGGTCGACGGGTTGGGCGGGCTTCCCCGGCTGCCGCTCGAGGATCCGCTGCGCCGTCTCCCAGCAGCGCTGGAGCGGGCTGCAGACGACGGCCGCCAGTGGCACGGCGGCGAGCCGGTCGCCGGCGCGGTCGGCCTGCTCGCGCCCGGTGTCGTCGAGGTCGACGCCGGGGGTGCGCCCCGCCAGGATCCCGGTCGCGTTCGCTGTCGTCCGTCCGTGCCGCACGAGGATCACTGTCGCCATGCGGCCAGCCTAATCAGCCGGCCCCGGCGGTCACCGGCCGGCCGCCGCGCTCACCGGGCGTCGGGCACCGGGACCGCGGGCGCGGCGGCCGCCTCCTCCGCATCAGACGTCGCCACCGGATCCACCGACCCGCCCCGCGCCTTCGTCACCACGTAGAGCACGAGCACCACCGCCCACGCGACCAGGCTCAGCACGAGCTGCGGGCGGATCTCGGGATCCAGCGCCATCTGCGCGAGCACCGCGAGGATCCCGACGACCGTGACGATCGAGAGGCCCGGGAACAGCCACATCTTGACCGGCAGGCCGGCGGATCCGCTCCGGCGGCGCAGGACGATCTGCGAGATCGAGATCAGCAGGTAGACGAACAGGATGATCGCGCCGGAGGAGTTGAGCAGGAACAGGAAGACGGTGTCGGGGGAGACGGCGGCCGCGATCACGCAGAGGAAGCCGACGACCGACGAGAGCAGGATCGCGGCGCGCGGCACTCCGCGTTCCGTCACCTTGACCAGCCGCGCGGGCGCCTCCCGCCGCGCCGCGAGCACGAAGAGCATGCGGCTCGCCGTGTAGAGGCCGGAATTCAGGCACGAGAGCACGGCCGTGAGGACGACCGCGTTCATCACGTCGCCGGCGAACGGGATGCCCATGCGGTCGAATGCGCTCACGAACGGCGAGGCGCCGAGCTCCGTGGAATCCCACGGGAGGATCACGGCGAGCAGGAACAGCGAGCCGACGAAGAACAGCGAGATGCGGAGGATCACGGAGTTGGTGGACTTCCGGATCGCCTTCGCCGGGTCCTTCGACTCCGCGGCCGCGATGGTCGCGATCTCCGCGCCGACCATGGAGAAGATCACGACGACGACCGAGGAGAAGATCGCGCCGACGCCGTTCGGGAAGAAGCCGCCGTGCACGACGAGGTTCGAGAAGTCGAGCGAGCGGCCCGGCCAGATGCCCAGGACGTAGAGGCTGCCGAGGCCGAGGAACAGGATGATCGCCGCCACCTTGATCCCCGCGAACCAGTACTCGAACTCGCCGAACGCGCCGACGGAGATGAGGTTGGTGGCGGTCATCAGCG
The DNA here is from genome assembly GCF_021216655.1 of Clavibacter michiganensis. Classification (NCBI taxonomy): domain Bacteria; kingdom Bacillati; phylum Actinomycetota; class Actinomycetes; order Micrococcales; family Microbacteriaceae; genus Clavibacter; species Clavibacter michiganensis. Next base: position 1,503,236 of record NZ_CP080437.1, on the reverse strand, counting down.
CCATGAGGCCGAGGGAGAGGAGCCAGAGCGGCGCGTCGAACCAGTAGGTGAGGGCCTTCGCACCGGCGACCGCCTCGAAGCCGACGACGATGACCCAGAAGTACCAGTAGAGCCAGCCCATCGAGAACCCGGCCCAGCCGCCGAGCGCGTGCCGCGCGTAGTCGGCGAAGGATCCGGTGCTGGGGTTCGCGGTCGCCATCTCGCCGAGCATCCGCATCACCAGGATGATCAGCACGCCGGAGATCGCGTAGGTGAGGAACGCGCCCGGGCCCGCGCCGTTGATCACCACCCCGGAGCCCACGAACAGGCCGGCGCCGATGACGCCGCCGATCGCGATCATGGTGAGCTGCCTCTGCGTGAGGCTCTTGTGCAGCTGGGGCGCGGATGCCATGGATGCCTCCGAGGGGGTCGGCGTTCTCCGGTGGGGGGATCCTCCCGGTCGGCCGGCGACGCGTCGGGCCGGGAGGTGCTGAGCACGATACGCACGCTATCGACCCGACCGCGAACTGTTCACAAGGGCTTTACATTCGGGCGGTGGGCGTGGTGGGCCGCCGGCGGTGCTGCGCTACCGACCGCCCGCGGATGAGCCGGCCGCCTTCCCCGGGAGCACGATGGCCGGAGGGTCACACGACGAGAGGCGAGACGATGGCAGCTGAGACGCAGGCCGGTTGGTACGACGACGGTTCAGGGACCATGCGCTGGTGGGACGGCACGCGCTGGACGGAGACGGTGCAGCCTTCGCCGCCTCCGGGCTATGGCGCGTCGGCGGTTACACCCGTCTCCGCCGGAGCAGCAGCCGCGACGACGACAGATGCAGCTCCGCGGAAGCGCGGCAAGAGCTACGTGGTCCTTCAGACCATCCTGAAGGAGAAGGTGTGGGGCACCGGATCCGGCAACCTCACCGAGCTGGAGAACGCGATCAACGCGCAGGCGGCTCGCGGCTACCGGCTGCACACCATCTCGACGGCTGTGTCGGGCAGCAAGGGGCTCGGCGGAGGCGACCGCATCCAGGCGACGATGGTGTTCGAGGCGATCGAGCCATGACATGGGCCGTGGCCCGAACGCCTTGCGTTCGGGCCATGGCTTTCGATGTGCGCTTTCAGATTCCTGGCGTGTAGCAGAGCTTCCCGTCCGTCGTCAGCCATGCGAATTTCGACGCCGTCTGGCTTCCATAGATGCCATCCGCGGTGATGCCGAGGGTGCTCTGCGCGCTCTGGAGGGCCGCCTTGGTCGCGCGTCCGAACTGCCCATCGACCGCGATGTCCTGCGGTGCGCTGTCACAGCCATCCTTCAGCTCCTGCTGGAGCCTCGTCACAGCGGGGCTTTGGTTGCCGATCTCGAGCCGGCAGTCACGGCTGCCGCTGGCGGTAGTCGGCGCCGTGTAAGTCTTACCCGCCGGGGCGCTGAAGGCACGGACGGTCGTGCACGTGCCGACGCTGTCGGCATGGGCTGCCGCCGCGTTGGCCGCTGTGGGCGCGCTCAAGAGCGCGCCGACCAGGCAGGCACCCGCTCCGATCGCGGCTCCGTTGATGAATCGAGTACGCATGGCTACTCCTTCTCTCGTTGCTGACGGCCCTAGCCGGGCTTGCGGCGAAGCCGAGCAGCCTGCGGACTAACGAGCGCATACCATGAACAGGCTCTGAGTTCGAGGTGCGGCTGTCGCCCGGCGCTTCCCGACCTACACTGATCCGGTGGTTCTTCGACCTGCGTCCCTCCTCGCCGGCGCTCTCGTGCTTGTGGCGGCCCTCAGCGGGTGCACTGCATCTGATGACCTCGCGCAACAGTTCCGTTCTGGGGACGGCAAGGGATACATCTCCGGAGACGGGCGGGTCACGGAGTTCAGCGTCGAAGATCGAGGCGAGCCCGTGACGTTCGCCTCAGACGACACAGCTGGCACGACCGTGACCGCTGAGCAGTTCCGCGGGAAGGTCCTCGTCGTCAACTTCTGGTACGCCGAGTGCGGTCCGTGCCGCCTCGAGGCAAAGGACCTGAACAAGGTGAGCGAGGCGACGACGGACACGGCGGCGTTCTTGGGCGTGAATACCAGGGACTCGGCTGCCAACGCCGATGCCTTCGTCCGCACGTTCGGCGTCCCGTATGACACCGTGCTCGACGTGGAGGACAACAGCGTGCAGTTGGCGTTCGCGGACAGGACAGCACCTAATGCCACGCCGTCGACCATCGTGCTCGATCCGGAGGGGCGTGTGAGCGCACGGATCCTCGGGCTCGTCGACCCGAGCACGCTCACGACGCTGATCGCGACGGCCGCGGCGACGCCGCCCGCCTAGACCAGACGCGCTACCCCCGCACCGTCGGCCGGCAGATCAGCACCGGGCACGGCGCCGAGTGCTGCACCCGCGACGCGGTGCTGCCGAGGAGGATCGTCGCGGTGAGGCCGCGGCTGCCGGCAGCCATGGAGATCAGGCCGGCGGAGAGGTCCTCGGCGGCGCGGATGATCTCGGTGGCGGGGGAGCCGCTGCGCACGTCGTGGTGGATGGTCGGGCCCCACCCGTCGAAGACCGCCGCGACCGTGTCGACGGCGGCCTCTGCGTCGCGGCGGTAGCTGAGCTCGGTCTGGCCTGTCGCGCGGCGCGGGCCGAGCTCGTTCGCGAACGGCGCGGCCGCGTAGGGGCTCACGACCGCGAGCACGGTGACCTCGGTGATCTCGCGGGAGTCCGCGATCACCTGGAACTGGCGGGCCGCCTGGAGCGATGCCTGGGATCCGTCGGTGGTGACGATGACGTGCACGGGTCAGACCTCCCTGTCCGTGGGTCCGGCCGCGGCGACGCCCGCCGCGGCCTCCAGGTCCGGCTTCTTCGCGCCGAAGGTCCGTTGCGCGAGGTACAGCACGAGCCCCAGCGCGAGCAGACCGCCGACCCAGAACAGCGCCCCGGGGTCGTCGACGAGCGTGTAGATCAGAACGGCGACGTTGCCGATGATCCCGACGACGAGCAGCGGCGTGTTCGCGCGGTACGTGTCGTCGCGCTCGTCGTGGCCGCGGAGCTTCAGGCACGCGACGATCACGAGCGCGTAGATGAAGAGGAGGAACACGACCGTGATGGTCGCGAGGCGGTCGACGATGTCGAGCCGCTCGTCCTCGGGGATGCCGGCCTGGCTGGAGCGGATCGCCGCGCCGATGATGAGGAGCGAGGCCACCACCGCGCCGCCGAAGATCAGCGCCACGTACGGGCTGCGGCGGGCCGGGTGCACCTTCGCGAAGATCGCCGGGACGACGTTCTCACGGGCCATGCCGAACAGGATCCGCGACTGGGCCACCACGGTCACGAGCGCGGTGTTGCTGATGGCGACCATGGCGATGAGGCCGAAGATCACGAGCATCACGGCCGCGGGGATGAAGAAGAGGTCGGCGCGCACGACCTCGAGGAGCGTGTTGCCGGCCAGCGCGTCGATCGGCACGGCGAGGGCCGCGGCCATCGAGACGAGCACGTAGACGATGCCGGCGGTCATCATGCCGCCGATGAGCGCGCGGGGGAACGCGCGCGACGGGTCGATGGTCTCCTCGGCCACGTTGGCCGCGTTCTCGAAGCCGGCCATGGCGAAGAAGGCGAGCGAGACGCCGGCGAGCACGGCCAGCACCGCGGATCCGGGACCGCCCTCGACCTGGAACTGCAGCAGCACGGCGGGGTCGCCCACGCCCTCGACCAGCGCGATCACACCGATGGCGACCACGATGATGAGGCCGCTGATCTCGACGAACGTCATGATCACGTTCGCGACGACCGACTCGCTGATGCCGATGAGGTTGATGGCCGTGATGACGGCGACGAACGCGACGGCGATGCCGGTGGTCGCCCAGATCGCGGACTCGGGCAGGCCGATGAGGTCGCTGAGGTAGCGGACGAAGCCTGCCGCGAGGGATCCGACGGCGGCCATGTTGGCGCTGAGCATGCAGATGGTGATGAAGAACGTGAGCACCGGGCTGCGGAACGCCTTGTTGATGTAGAGCGAGGCGCCGGCGGCCTGCGGGTACTTCGTGACGAGCTCCGCGTAGGCGAGGCCCGTGATGGTCGCGATGGAGACGCCCACGAGGAATGCCATCCAGAACGCGCCGCCCACGGCCGCGGCGACCAGGCCGACGAGTACGTAGATGCCGGATCCGAGGACGTCGCCGACCACGTAGAAGTACAGCTGCTTGACCGTGATGGAGCGCTTCAGCTGGGATCTCGGAGGTGCCTGGGCCTCGATGGGATTCGCCATTTCCCCACACTAGGGGCGCGGTGGCGAGGGGTCGAGGGGGCGGGATCGGCGGCGGTCGCGTGGTACCCCGGGTCAGGTGCCGTCGGCGATGCGCCGCAGGATGCCCACGATGCGCTGCAGCTCGGCGTCGTCGACGGCGGGTGCCGCGGCCGTGCACGCCTCGCGGATCCACTCGGCGCGAGCCCGGAGCACGCGCTCGAGCAGCTCGCGACCGGCGGTCCCGACGACCAGGCGCACCCCCTCGTCGTCCGGCTCCTCCGCGAGGATCCCCCGCTGCAGCAGCGCGCCGAGGCTCGGCACGAGAGCGGCCCGCGAGGTGCGCGTCCAGGTCGAGAGCGATTGGCGGTCCACCCGCATGTCCGTCGCGACGACCCGCAGCAGCTGGATCTGCAGGCCCGTCAGCCCGTCCCAGACCTCCAGGGTGGCGCCGTCCATCAGGTCGAACACCTGCGTCATGGCGGTGATGATCTGCTCGTGCGTGCTGCGGTCGACCACGGTGCTCCTCTGACGGAGCGGTGGGGAAGCAGGCCCCGGCGGGGCCGCGTGCTCGTGGGGAGAACGTATCGACCAGGATCGTTCCCGGTCCACGGTCGCCAGACGATCGTCACTTGGGCGGCATCCGGCCATACTGGACGGGGTGTCTCCGTCGCCCCGCGGCGGACGCCCGGGACGGGGAGGTCGCGTGGACGCAGCAGCCGACACCGGGCGGGCGCGGCCATGACGCCGCGCATCCGGGCGCTCCTCCTCGCCGGGATCATCACCGGCCTGACCATGGCGATCGTCGCGGTCGCACGGCCCTGGACCCGCGAGGACGAGCCCGACGACTGGGTCGTGCTGCGCTTCGAGGCCGGCGAGGCGGCGACCGCGTACGAGGCGTTCGAGTCGCTGGCCGCGACCGAGATCGCGGGCGACGACGCCCTCCAGCTGCTCCAGGCCGGATGGATCGACGGCAACGAGTTCGGCGAGGACTCCTACGACGTCTACTTCGTCGGCCCGGACCGCCGCATCATGTGGGAGGTGCTCGAGCCGATCTTCGCCGACGCCCCCGTGCCGTGGACCTCGGTCGAGCTCCGCCGCGGCCTCGAGGACCAGGCGCCCGTCGTCGTGCGGGCGGCGCGCTGAGGCCGTCCGGACCGCCGGTCCGGGATCCGGTGTCGGCGCCCGCGCATAGCGTCGGGGCATGACGTCGACCGGATCCGCCCCGTGCCGCGCCGAGGGCTGCGACGCGGCGGCTGAACCCGGCGCACCCGTGCCGCTGTGCGCCGTGCACCTCGTGGGCGCGGCCGCGTGGGCGGAGCGCGAGCACGGCGTCGAGGACGTGCTGCCGTCGCCCTGCCCGGCCTGCGGATCACGCCTCGGCGTCCGGTACCCGTCGGGCTGGCTGTGCGCGGTGTGCGAGTGGCGGCACGGCGACCACCCGGACGGCGAGCTGGCGCCGCCGCGCGTCGACGTCGTCTACTACATCCGCTTCGGCGACCGGCTGAAGATCGGCACCAGCGCGAACCCGCGGCAGCGGCTGGGCACGCTGCGGCACGACGAGCTGCTCGCATTCGAGCGCGGCGGCCGGGCGGTGGAGCGGGCGCGACACGCGGAGTTCGCGCGACAGCGCTACGACCGCACCGAGTGGTTCGAGCTCGACGCGGAGCTGCGGGGGCACGTGGCCGCGCTCGCCGCGGGGCAGCCGGATCCGTGGGAGCTCCTCGCGCGCTGGCGGAGCGAGGCGCTGGCGCTGCGGGTCAGCTGAGGCGGGCGGGCGCACGGATCATCCGGCTGCGGCCGACGGCGGTGCCGCCCGCAGGTAGGCGTCCACGAACAGCGGCCCGCGGATCTCGCGGAGCCGGTCGAGGAGCTGGTCGACCGTGCCTCGGGTGAGGCCCGAGACGCACAGGTCGTACGGCCCGAGGGGCGGCAGCTTGCCCGTGCGGATCCGGATCACCTCCCATCCGGACGCCCGCAGCGCGCGGTCCTTGCGCCGGTCGGCCTCCTCGCGGCGGCCGACGTGCTCGAGGCCGTGGCGGCCGGTGGAGTCGTACTCGATGGCGACGCGCAGCTCGGGCAGCACGATGTCGGGCCACGCCTCCAGGTGCTCGAAGAACGGGCGCGCGAGCCGGACGGCGTTGAGGCCGCGCGTGTGATCCAGGCGCGCGGCCAGATCCTGCCGCAGGCGCTCCTCGACGGCGGACGCGGGCGGCGGCGCGCACGCGCTGGCGAACGGCTCGCCGACGGGGAGGTCGGGCGTCTTCGCGCAGACGGCGGGGGATCGGCGGGCGCGGGTCGGCGTGGTGGCCGTGGCGGGGGATCCGCGTCGCTCGGCGGGCCCGACCGTGCTCGGGGTGCCGTCCTTCCCACGCCGGTCGCGGGCCGTGCCGCCGACCGCGGGCCGTCCGTCGCGCGCGCCGCGCCGGGGACGCGTCGGGCCGCCGGCCGTCGACGGCGATCCGCCGGACGCGCCGGACGCGGATCCTCCCGCCACCGGCCCCGCCACCAGCGGCGACGCCCCGGGCCACCGCACCTGGTCGGCCATCGGCAGCACGGGCGTGCGCGGCGCCGCGGCCTCCGCGCAGTCCGGGCACCACGACGAGCGGCGGCGCTCGCGGCCCGGCCGCCGCCGCTGCTCCTCGGGCGTCGCGACGAACACGTGCCCGACGTCGCACTGCCAGGTGAGGAGCACGTCGGCCGCGGGCGGCACCTGCGTGAGCGTGATGCCGCGGTTGAGATCCGGGTGGTACTGCCGGATGAGCACGGGGAACGATGCCCACGCCTCCCGGTAGGCGCCCACCGGGTAGGGCACGTCGAGGCCGCGCGACCAGCGGCGCCGCGCCCACCACGCATCCACCGGCTCGGGCATGCCGTCACGCTAGGGGCGACCACCGACGTCCCCCTAGCCTGGGGCGATGCCCGACCTCGCGACCGACCGCCTGCTCCTCCGCCGCTTCACGGAGGCCGACGCGCCATTCCTCCTCGACCTGCATGCCCGGCCCGAGGTGATGCGCTGGATCGGCTCGGGTGCGGTGCAGACGGATCCCGCCCAGGCGGCCGCGCGCGCCGCGCGCTACGCCGCGCTCGACCACCCGGTGCGCGGGATCTGGGCGATCGAGGACCGCGACGGCGGCGCGCTCCTCGGCACGCTCCTGCTCAAGGAGCTGCCCGCGTCGGCCGCGCCGCTCGGCGGCGACGACCCCGCCCCGCGCGACGCGCCGGAGGAGGGCGAGACGGAGATCGGCTGGCACCTGCACCCGGACGCCTGGGGTCGGGGCGTCGCGACGGAGGCCGCCCGGCGGGTGCTCGCGCACGCGGCCGAGGGCGGGCTGGCGCGCGTGCTCGCGGTCACGAACCCGGCGAACGCGCCGTCGCAGGCCGTGTGCCGGCGGATCGGGATGCGTCCCCTCGGCCGCACGCGCGCCTACTACGACGCGGACTGCGAGCTGTTCCGGGTCGACCTTCCCTGACCCGGCGGACGGCGCGCGGGGTCCGTCACGGGAGGTCCACCCCGGATCCCATGTGACATGGCACCGACCTCCGGGGCTAGCGTGGGAGGCGATGCGAGGGGGCACCGCGACGATGCGGGGCGCCCGGATCCGCATCGCGCACCTGGAGGACGATCGACGATGATCACGCAACCATCCGCACCCGGACGCGGGACGCCCGCCGAAGGCGAGGCCCCGAGCCCCACGAGGAGGAGGGGCATCCGGGCGCTCGCCGTCACCGCGGGGCTCGCCACCGCCCTGTCCCTCGCGGGCCTGCCGGCGCACGCCGCGACGCACGCGTCGGCACCCGCCGCCGCCCGCGCCGCCGCTCCGGCCGCCGCGACCCCGCCAGCGCCGGCGGCCGTCGAGGACGCCACCTTCACGCCCGGTGAGGCCCGTCTCGACACGTCCGGCGAGGTGATCCAGGCCCACGGCGGCCAGATCGTCCCGTCTGTCGACGAGGCCGGCGACACGATCTACTACTGGTACGGCGAGGACCGCTCCAACGGCTACGCCTCGAGCCCCGGCGTGCACGTCTACTCCTCGCACGACCTCGAGGCCTGGACCGACGAGGGCCTCGCCCTCCGTGCCATGTCGTCGCCCGACCAGTTCGACGCCGACCCCTACTTCGCCGGCCTCTACGGCGACCTCGACGCCGACGCGCGCGCCGCCGTCTACGAGGACCTCGGCACCGTGCCCGCCGCCGGATCCACGCGCCCCGCCGCGATCCTCGAGCGCCCGAAGGTCGTCCACAACGCGGCGACCGGCCAGTGGGTGATGTGGATCCACACCGACGGACCCACCGCCACGAGCGACGCGCAGTACGCGAAGGCCACCGCGGGCGTCGCCGTCGCCGACTCGCCGACCGGCCCGTTCCGCTACATCCGCGACCACCGCCTCCACGAGGCGCCGCCCGGGGAGCCCGACTACCAGCCCGAGAGCAAGGGCATGGCGCGCGACATGAACCTCTTCGTCGACGACGACGGGACCGCGTACATCGTCTACTCGAGCGAGGAGAACTACTCCCTCTACATCTCGAAGCTCGACGCCGACTACACCGCGCTCGCCACGGGTCCGGCCGACGCCGTCAAGGGCGTCGACTTCACGCGCCCCTACGTCGGCGCGCACCGCGAGGCGCCCGTGCTGTTCAAGTCGCACGGCACCTACTACCTGATCACCTCGGGTGCGACGGGCTGGAACCCGAACCCGGCGTCCTACGCCACGGCGACCGACATCCTCGGCACCTGGACCGACCGCGGCAACCCCGCGCAGGGCGACGGCGCCGGCACGACCTTCGGCTCGCAGAGCACCTCCGTGATCCCGATCGACCCGGAGAACGGCCGCTTCGCCTACATGGGCGACCGGTGGACCCCGGACGACCTCGCGAACGCGCCCTACATCTGGCTGCCGCTGTCCTTCGGCGAGGGCGGATCCATGACCCTCGCGAACCCGGGCACGTGGAGCGTCCGCGACATCCCGGCGTACGCGCCGTGGGAGGTCACGACCGCGATCCCCGCGACCGTGCGCACCGACGACGCCTCCGCGCTGCCGACCGAGGTCGAGTCGAGCAGCGGCGGCACGACCACGACCACGGGGATCACCTGGGACGCCGCGGCGCTCGCCGGCGCCGGCCCCGTGCAGCTCCGCGGCACCCTCGACGACGGGCGCTCGCTCGTCCGCCGCGTGGTGGTCGTCCCGCGTGACCTCGAGTACGCGGTCGACGCGGGCGGCTGGGCCACGGCCGACTGGACGGCGATCGTCGCCGCCTCCGCCGCCGACGGCCCGCTCCTCGGCTCGGTCCCGGAGCAGCCGCTCGGCGCGGATCCCGCGACGGGCGCCATTTGGGGCTGGACCGGATCCAGCGACGTGAAGGGCGACGCCACCGGCGACCTGTACTCGACGCTGCGCTGGGCGAGGTCCGGCGCGACGCTGACGTACTCCTTCGGCGGGCTCACCCCGGGCGAGCACCGCGTCGACCTCGGGTTCTCGGACCCGTGGACCACGGCCAGCCGCGCCGCGCGCATCACGCTCAACGGGCAGGTCGTGGAGACCGCCCGGCCGTTCGGCGCCGACTCGTCGAGCGGGTACACCGCGACCGTCGGGGCGGACGGGGTGCTGAGGGTGGAGATCGCGAAGGCGGCGGGCCCGGACATCCAGGTCAGCTTCCTGATGGTGTCCGGCGGCCCGGCCGCGCTCGCCGCGCAGACGATCGCGTTCACCGCGCCGACCGGCGCGACCGCGGGCGGCGACGCGATCGCGCTGACGGCCACGGCGACCTCGGGCCTGCCCGTGTCGTTCCAGGCGTCCGGCGCGTGCACGGTCACGGGGACGCGGCTCTCGCCGACCTCCGCGGGCGTCTGCACGATCACCGCGACGCAGGCCGGGGACGACGAGTTCGCGCCCGCCGAGTCGATCACGCGCACCTTCCGGGTGCAGGCCGCCGTGCTCGACGACTTCGGGCGCCGCGGCTCCGCGGTCGGCGGATCCTGGACCGGCGACACCGCCGCCACCGCCTACCGCCTCGCGGCCGGCACGCTCCGCCCGTACCAGGGCGGCGCGCTGCTGCGACCCGAGGTGCTCGGCGCCACGCAGGAGGCGTCCGTGACGCTGACCAAGGTGGCGCGCACCGCGCAGTCCGTGGGCCTCGTGCTCAAGGCGCAGTCGGCCCGCACGGTCGACCGCGGCGCGATCACCGTGACCTACGACGCGCGGTCGAAGGCGATCACGACGACCGCCATCGCGACCGACGGCACCCGCACGGCCTACCCGGCGATCCCGGTGCGGCTGCTCCCGGGCGACGTGCTCACCGCGCGGTACACGGCGGACGACACCGTGGAGATCCAGCTCGGCGACGACCTCGTCGGCACCAGGGAGCTCTCCGACGCCGACGCGGCGCGCTTCCACGACGCGACCGGGCGCGTCGGCGTCTGGACGCAGGGCGCGCTCCTCACGGTGCTCGACGACGTGCGCGGCGGCACGACGATCGACTGACCCGACGGGGCGCCCGTCCGTTCGGGACGGGCGCCCGCCTCAGCCCTCGCGCTCGCGCGCCCGGCGGGTCTCGCGGTCGTTCGCCTTCCGGATCCCGTCGACCAGCTCGTCCTTCGTCATGCGGCTGCGGCCGGCGACGTCGAGGCGGCGGGCGACCTCCATCAGGTGCGCCTTCGACGCGTTGGCGTCGACCCCGCCGGCCGTGCCCGCGCCGCGTTCCTCGGCGCCCGCGTCGGACGGGCCCGTCGACTCCTTCGGCTCCCAGTGGTCGCCGACCTTCTCGAAGCCGTGCTTGAGCGCGGCGTAGGCGGTGCGCTCGGCGCGCTCGCCGGATCCGTACCGCTCCTCGGCCGCCTGGTGCGCCGCCGACCAGGTGGCCTGCGCGTGCTCGGGGGAGCGGCGGATGGTGCTCGGCATGTCGTCGTCGGGGGCCACGGATCCTCCTGGTGTCGCGGGCGGCCGCCTCGCGCGGCCCGTCTCCCCACTCTGCCCGCCCCGCGCGGGGACGGCCGGGTCAGCCCGCCCGGAGCGCCTCCTCGAGCGTCGTCCAGGGCAGCATCGCGCACTTCACGCGGCCGACGTACCGGGAGACCCCGTCGAGCGCGACGGCGTCGCCGAACTCCTCCGGGTCGAGGTGGGACGCACCGCGGCTCCGCATGACCTCGCGGAACGCCTCGGCGCGCGCGTGCACGGTGTCGAGGTCCACCCCGTCGAGCACGCCGACGAGCATCGACGCCGACGCCTGCGAGATCGCGCAGCCGTGGCCGGTCCACGCGATCTCGACGACCCGGCCGTCCGCGACGCGTACGCCCAGGGTGATCTCGTCCCCGCACGTCGGGTTCACCTGGTGCGCGTGCAGCGGCCAGCCCGTGGGGTCGCCCTGGCCCTCGGGCGTGCGCGAGTGGTCGAGGATCAACTCCTGGTACAGCGCGCCGCCGCCGGACGCGGGAGCGCTCATCGGCCGGCCCCGAAGAAGGCGGCGGCGTCCTCGACGCCCTGCAGCAGCAGGTCGATCTCGGCGTCGGTGGTGTGCAGGGTGCCGCTCGCGCGCGTGGACGCGGTGAGCCCCAGCCGGCGGTGCAGCGGCTGCGCGCAGTGGTGCCCGACGCGCACGGCGATGCCGCGGTCGTCGAGGATCTGCCCCACGTCGTGCGCGTGCACGCCCGCCAGGTCGAACGCCGCGAGCCCGATGCGGTCCTCGTGGGGCCCGAGCACGCGCACGCCCCGGATCCCCGAGAGGCCCGCGACGAGCCGCGCGCCGATGCGCCGGCCGTGCTCCTGGATCCGATCCATGCCGACGGCCTCGAGGTAGTCGACCGCCGCGCCCAGCGCCACGACCTGCGAGATGCGCTGCGTGCCGGCCTCGAAGCGCTGCGGCGGCGGGAGGAACTCGGCCGACTCCATCGTGACGGTCGTGATCATCGACCCGCCGGTGAGGAACGGCGGCAGGGCCTCGAGCACCCTGCGGCGTCCGTACAGCACGCCGATCCCGGTGGGGGCGAGCATCTTGTGCCCGGAGAAGACGGCGAGGTCGACGTCGAGCGCGCGGAGGTCGACCGGCATGTGCGGCACGGACTGGCAGGCGTCGAGCACGACGAGCGCGCCCACCTCCCGAGCCCGGGCGATCACGGGGCCGAGCGGCGCCACCCCACCCAGCACGTTGGAGACGTGCGCGAGCGCGACGACGCGCGTGCGCTCCGTGATCACGTCGCCCAGCGTCTCCAGCCGCAGCGCGCCCTGGTCGTCGACGGGGATGAAGCGCAGCGTGGCGCCCGTGCGCAGCGCGAGCTGCTGCCACGGGATCAGGTTGGCGTGGTGCTCCGACTCCGTGACGACGATCTCGTCGCCCTCCCGCACGCGGATGGACGCCGGCGCGGCAGCGCTCCCGAGGCCGTACGCGACGAGGTTCAGCCCCTCGGTCGCGTTGGATGTCCACACGATCTCGCCGGCATCGACGCCCACGAAGCGCGCGACCTTCTCCCGTGCCTCCTCGAACTCCTCCGTCGCGAGGGCCGCGAGCGTGTGCGCGCCGCGGTGGACGGCGGCGTTGCGGTGCTCCAGGTACGCGCGCTCCGCGTCCAGCACCTGGCGCGGCTTCTGGGAGGTGGCGGCCGAGTCGAGGTAGACGAGCGGGTGGCCGTTCACCTCCGAGTCGAGGAGGGGGAAGTCGCGGCGGATCCGGTCGATCTCGTCGGCGGTGAGGCCGGCGGATCGCGCCGTGCCGTCGCCGGGGGCGTCCTGCGGTGCGGTGTGCATCCGTCCACTCCATCGTGCCGCGGCCCCGGGCGCAACACGCGTGCGGGCGCGGCGTCATGGACGTCCGCCCGCCGGGCGCATGCGCAGGGGATGATGGACCCATGGCGTCTCCGCACCACCCCCGCACCCCGTCCCTCCTCCGTCGTGCCGCGCTCGCCGCGGGAGCCGCGGCCCTCGTGCTGGGCGGGGCGCTCATCCCGGCGGGCGCCGCGTCCGCGCACGACCGGCTCGTGGGATCCACCCCCGCCGCCGACACCACCGTCACGGACGAGCCCGGCACCATCGCGCTCGACTTCAGCGAGGAGCTGCTCGCCCTCGACGCGCAGGCCTCCGGCTTCGCGATCCAGGTGGTCAACGCGTCGGACGGCTCCTTCCACGAGGACGGCTGCGTCGCGGTCGACGGATCCACCGCCACGACCCGCATCGCGCTCGGCACGGCGGGCACCTACCAGGTGACCTGGCGCGCGGTCTCGAGCGACAGCCACCCCATCGACGGCACCTACTCCTTCACCTACGCGCCGACCGGCGACACGACGGGCACCCCGGCCATCACCTCGGCCCCGGCCTGCGGCGACGCCTGGGCGGGCAGCGCGGCCACCGCGACGCCCGAGCCCGAGGGCACCATGACGACGCAGGGCGCCGAGTCCGTCGCGCCCGCGCCGACCTCGGACGCGCAGTCCGGCGAGTCCGTGCCGCTCGCCGACGCGGCCGAGACCACGCCCGTCTGGGTGTTCGTGCTCATCGGCCTCGTGATCCTCGCGGCCGCCGTGCTCGTCGTGGTCGGCGTCGTGCGCCGGTCGTCGCGCCGGTTCCCGGGCGAGGACGGCGAGAGCGTGGGCGGACCGTACGACGGGGCCGACGACCCTCGCTAGCGGCGGGAGGGGACGGGCCTACGCCCGGTCGTCCCCGCCGAGCGCGCGGCGCAGGGCCGTGAGGTCGTCGCCGTCGAGCGTGCCGGCGAAGCGCAGCAGCGCCGCCTCGCGGTCCTTCGTGGCCGCGAGCGCGCCCGACATGAGCGACGCCGCGTGGTCCGTGCGCGAGCGGGCGGGCGCGAACGTGAGCGCGCGCGCCTCGTCGGAGCGCGTGACGAGGCCCTTCTGGCCGAGCCGTTCCAGCACCGTGAGCACGGTCGTGAGCGCGGGGCGCGGATCCGGGATGCGGGCGACGACGTCCTTGGCCGTGAGCGGCTCGTCGGCGTCCCACAGGGCGTCCATGATGGCGGCCTCGAGCTCGCCGCGGGGGCGCTGGCGTCCGATCGACACGGGCGTCTCCCCTCGGGACGGATGGCGGGTGGAAGAGACGATCCTAACTCCGCGCGCGGCCGCGGGGAGGCCCGGCCCGGGCGTCGCGGTCAGCCGCCGCCCCGCCGGATCGGGCACGATGGACGCATGACCGATTCACAGGACCGAGAGCCCACCCCCCTCGAGCAGGCCATCGCGCGCGGCCAGGCGGGCGAGTCCGACATGACCGCCGTCCTCACCGAGTTCATCAACACGACGGTCGTGGTGCCCACCGCCACGCCCCTCACCCCCGAGACCGACCAGCTGCAGCCCGTCCTCTTCGACCGCGACGGCGTGCCCATGCTCGCCGCGTTCACGCACGAGGACCGCATCGACGAGAAGGTCACGAGCGTCGCCGACCACGTCGCCACCATCCCCGCCGCCGAGCTCGTCCAGGCGATCCCCGAGGGCACCGGCCTCGTCATCAACGTCGGCACCACCGACGGCTTCGAGATGATGCCCGAGGGCGTCGCGCAGCTCGCCGACGACGTGCGCCGCGTCATCGACACCGACGAGGACGCCGCCCCGCAGGCGCCCGCAGCGCCCTCGCCCGACGCGATCTGATCCCGCGGGTCGACCCGACCACCCGACGCCGCCGCATCCACCCGGGTGCGGCGGCGTCGTCGCGTCCGGCGCGGGGGATCGACCGGGAATCGTCACACGGCGGAAACGTCCCGCTCGATATGCTGATCCACGAACACACGGCCGCGCACGCATCGCGGGAGAGCTCCTCCGGGAGCACCGAAGGAGCAAGCCTCCCCGCCAATCTCTCAGGTCCACGTACCGCGATGCACTGGCCACTCTGAAAAGCAGCCGTCCCGTACGGCTCGCCCACGGTGAAAGCCCCGTCCTCGGACGGCGCGAAGCTCTCAGGCACATGACAGAGGGGGAGTCCCGCATCCGGCGTCCGCGCCGGTCACGACCGGAGGACTCCATGCCCGACGCACCCGCCGACACCGCGCCCGACGCGGCGGCCGCGGCCCCGCCCCGCCGATCCCCGCTGCACGCCGTGCACGAGGCCGCCGGCGCGTCCTTCACCGACTTCGCCGGCTGGCTCATGCCCGTCCGCTACACGAGCGACCTCGCCGAGCACCGCGCCGTGCGCGAGGCCGCGGGCATCTTCGACATCTCGCACATGGCCGAGATCGCCGTCGAAGGGGAGGGCGCCGCCGCGTTCCTCGACTCCGTCCTCGCGGGGAAGCTCTCCGCGATCGCCGAGTGGCAGGCGAAGTACACGCTTCTGCTGGACCCCTCGGGCGGCATCGTCGACGACCTCATCGTCTACCGCACGGGCGAGGAGTCCTTCCTCGTCGTCGCCAACGCGGGCAACCACGATCCCGTGCTCGCGGTCCTCGCCGAGGCCGCGGCGGGCCGGGACGACGTGGAGGTCGACGACGCGAGCGACGACGTCGCGCTCATCGCCGTGCAGGGCCCGGTGTCCCGCGCGATCCTCGAGGCCACCGCCGGCCTCGAGACCGAGACGCCGCTCGAGGCGCTCCGCTACTACCGCGCCACGGCCGCGCGCTTCGCCGGCCAGGACGTGCTCGTCGCCCGCACCGGCTACACGGGCGAGGACGGCTACGAGCTGTACGTCGCGACCGAGGACGCCGTCGCCCTGTGGGAGGCGCTCGTCGCGGCCGGCACGCCCCTCGGCCTCCTGAACACGGGCCTCGCCTGCCGCGACACGCTGCGCCTCGAGGCGGGCATGCCGCTCTACGGCCACGAGCTGGGCCTCCACACGCTCCCCGTCCAGGCCGGCCTCGGCAAGGTCGTCGCGCTCGGCAAGGAGGGCGACTTCCGCGGGCGCGCCGCGGTCGAGAAGGGCCCGGGTCCCGTCGCCCGCGTGCTCGTCGGCCTCGTCACCGAGGGCCGCCGCGCGCCCCGCGCCGACTACCCCGTCTACGCCGAGGAGGCCGCGGGCGACTCCGCCGCGGCCCTCGAGGCCGCGATGGAGGCCACCGAGGGCGCCGTCGCGCCCGTCGGCATCGTCACGAGCGGCGCCCTGTCGCCCACGCTCGGCCACCCCGTCGCCATGGCGTACGTGGATCCCTCGCTCGCCGCCCCCGGCACGCGCCTCGCCGTCGACGTCCGCGGCACACGCGTGCCCGCCACCGTCGTGACCCTCCCCTTCTACTCGCGAAAGGCCCTCGCATGACCGATCAGACCAGCCTCCAGTACACCGCCGAGCACGAGTGGGTGCAGGTCGACGGCGACGTCGCGACCGTCGGCATCACGGCCTACGCCGCCGACAAGCTCGGCGACGTCGTCTTCGTCGAGCTGCCTGCCGTGGGCGACGAGCTCGCGGGCGGCGAGGTCGTCGGCGAGATCGAGTCGACCAAGTCGGTCGGCGAGCTCTTCGCGCCCATCGACGGCACGGTCACCGAGGTCAACGACGACGTCGTGGCCTCGCCCGACCTCGTCAACAGCGACCCGTTCGGCGCCGGCTGGCTCGTGAAGGTGCGCTTCGAGGCCCTGCCCACGCTCCTCAGCCACGACGAGTACGTCGCGCTGGTGGGCGAGTGACCGCCGTCGACGCCGGCACGCGCCCGGCCACCCCGGCCCCCGCTGCCGCGCCCGACATCGCGGAGGAGTCCTCCGCGTTCGCGCCCGGCGCGTTCGGCGCCCGCCACATCGGCATCGACTCCGAGGCCCGCGCCACCATGCTCGGGGTCCTCGGCCACGACTCGATCCCGTCGCTGCTCGCGAAGGCCGTCCCCGAGACGATCCAGGTCGACCGCTTCCGCACCGAGGGCGACTCCGTGCTGCCCGAGGCGGCCACCGAGCGCGACGCCCTCGCCGAGCTCCGCCGCATCGCGGGCCGCAACCGCGTGCGCACGTCGATGATCGGCCTCGGCTACCACGACACGATCACGCCCGCCGTCATCACCCGGAACGTGCTCGAGAACCCGAGCTGGTACACGGCCTACACGCCGTACCAGCCGGAGATCTCGCAGGGCCGACTCGAGGCGCTCATCAACTTCCAGACGATGGTCGCCGAGCTGTCCGGGCTCGCGACCGCGAACGCGTCCATGCTCGACGAGGCCACGGCCGTCGTCGAGGGCATGCTGCTCGCGCGCCGCGCCTCCAAGGCCAAGACGCCGGTCTTCCTCATCGACGCCGACGCCCTGCCGCAGACGCGCGCGCTCCTCGACAGCCGCGCCGCCGCGCTCGGCATCGAGCTGGTCGCGCACGACCTCGCCACGGTGGATCCGGCCGAGCTGCCCGACGCGTTCGGCGCCTTCATCCAGTACCCGGGCGCCTCCGGCCGCGTCTGGGACCCGAGCGCCGTCATCGCGCGCGTGCACGAGGCCGGCGGCCTCGCGGTCGTCGCGGCCGACCTGCTCGCCCTCACGGTCATCACCTCGCCCGGCGAGCTGGGCGCGGACATCGCGGTCGGCACGTCGCAGCGATTCGGCGTCCCCATGGGCTTCGGCGGACCGCACGCGGGCTACCTCGCCGTGCGCGCCGGCCTCGAGCGGCAGATGCCCGGCCGCCTCGTCGGCGTCAGCCAGGACGCGGCCGGCCACCCCGCGTACCGCCTCTCGCTGCAGACGCGCGAGCAGCACATCCGCCGCGAGAAGGCCACCAGCAACATCTGCACGGCGCAGGTGCTCCTGGCCGTCATGGCCTCGATGTACGCGGTGTACCACGGGCCGAAGGGCCTCCGCGTGATCGCGCGCCAGGCGAACAGGGGCGCCCGCCGCCTCGTCCGCTCGCTGGCTGCCGTCGGCGTCGAGCCGATCCACGCCGCGTTCTTCGACACCGTGCGCGTCTCCGTGCCCGGCCGCGCGGACGAGATCCTCGCGGCTGCCGCCCGAGGCGGGGTCAACCTGCTCCGCGTGGACGCCGACACCCTCGGCTTCAGCGTCGACGAGGCCACGCGCCCCGAGGACCTCGCGGTCGTCGCGCGCGCGTTCGGCGCCGAGCTCGCGGAGGACGAGGGCGCTGCCGGCGACCTGTCGTCGATCCCCGAGGTGTCGATCCGCACGAGCGAGTACCTCACGCACGCCGTCTTCTCCACGCACCGCTCCGAGACCGGCATGATGCGCTACCTCAAGCGCCTCTCTGACAAGGACTACGCGCTCGACCGCGGCATGATCCCGCTCGGCTCCTGCACCATGAAGCTCAACGCGGCCACCGAGATGGAGGCGGTGACCTGGCCCGAGTTCCAGGCCATCCACCCCTTCGCCCCGGCGGACGACGTCGAGGGCTACCTCGAGCTCGTCCTCCAGCTGGAGACCTGGCTGGCCGACGTCACGGGCTACGACACCGTCAGCCTCCAGCCGAACGCGGGCAGCCAGGGCGAGCTCGCGGGCCTCCTCGCGATCCGCGGCTACCACCTCGCCAACGGCGACGACGCGCGCACGGTCTGCCTCATCCCGCAGAGCGCGCACGGCACGAACGCGGCCAGCGCCGTGCTCGCGGGCATGCGCGTCGTTGTGGTCGCGTGCGACGAGCTCGGCAACGTCGACCTCGACGACCTGCGCGCGAAGATCGCGCAGCACCGCGACGAGCTCGCGGGCCTCATGATCACGTACCCCTCCACCCACGGCGTCTACGAGCACGAGGTCGGCGCGATCTGCCAGGCCGTGCACGAGGCCGGCGGCCAGGTCTACGTCGACGGCGCGAACCTCAACGCGCTCCTCGGCTTCGCCCGGTTCGGCGACTTCGGCGGCGACGTCTCGCACCTCAACCTGCACAAGACGTTCTGCATCCCGCACGGCGGCGGCGGACCCGGCGTCGGCCCGGTCGCGGCGAAGGCGCACCTCGCGCCCTTCCTGCCCGGCCACCCGCAGGCGCAGCGCAACGTCCATGCGCTCGTCCAGGACGGCGTCGTGTCCACGATCGAGCACGGCGGCGCCCCGGTGTCGGCGGCTCCCTACGGATCCCCGAGCATCCTGCCGATCAGCTGGGCCTACGTCCGCATGATGGGCGCCGAGGGCCTCAAGCAGGCCACGGGCGCGGCGGTCCTCTCGGCGAACTACATCGCCGCGCGCCTCCGCGACCACTACCCCGTGCTCTACGCGGGGGAGGACGGCCTCGTCGCGCACGAGTGCATCCTCGACCTGCGCCCGCTCACGGCCGCGACCGGGATCACGGTGGACGACGTGGCCAAGCGCCTCGTCGACTACGGCTTCCATGCGCCCACCATGAGCTTCCCGGTGCCGGGGACCCTCATGGTCGAGCCGACGGAGAGCGAGGACCTCGCCGAGGTCGAGCGCTTCATCGCCGCCATGATCGGCATCAAGCAGGAGGCCGACTCGGTCGCCGCGGGCGAGTGGCCGGCCGACGACAACCCGCTCCGGAACGCGCCGCACACGGCCGAGTCGGTCATCGCGGGGGACTGGACGCACGCGTACACGCGCGAGCGCGCCGTCTACCCGGTGTCCACGCTCGTGCGCGACAAGTACTGGCCGCCGGTGCGCCGCATCGACCAGGCGTACGGCGACCGCAACCTGTTCTGCGCCTGCCCGCCGCCGGAGGCGTTCGCCTGATCCGCTGATCCGCGGGCGCCCCCGGGCGCCGCACCGCACCACCGCAAGGGCGGCGGGACCCACCGGTCCCGCCGCCCTCGTCGCGTCCCGCCCGCGCGCGTTCACGTGCCGTTCACCGCAGCAGGGTCATTCCGTCGATGCGCGCTGCATATCGTGGACGCTGCGTCCACAGGATCCCGACGCGGGATCCCGAGGAACCGGGCGCGGAGACGAGCGCCACCCGTGAGCACCCCCGGCCGGACCATCGTGTTCGACTTCGACGGCACCGTCTCCCTCGGGGACGGACCCGTGCTCCGCTACGCCCACCACGTCGCCGAGACGCTGGCGGTCGACGCCCGCCAGGGGTTCGCCGACGCCGTCTCGGCGGGTCTCGGGCAGGTCGGCCGCGCCTCCGGGGCGGTCGACGGCTACGCGCTCGTGCAGGGCCTCGCCGCCGACCACGGGGTGCCGGCCCGGCTCCTGTCCGCCGCCTTCCTCGCGAGCCGCGCCGAGCTCGGCGGACCGCACGCCCCCGTCCGCCCGCCCGCCGGCCTCGCCTCCTTCCTCCGCGGCACGAGCGGTCGCGTCCGCCGCGTCCTCGTCACCAACTCGCCCGCCTGCCGGATCCCGGAGGCGCTCGCCGCCCTCGGCCTCGACGACGCATTCGACGAGGTCGTCACGGGTGCGGGCAAGCCCGCCGGGATGGACGCCGTCCTCGACCGCGTCGACCCGGGTCCTGCCGCGGGCCTCCCGGCCGCCCGGCTCCTCAGCGTCGGCGACCTCTGGGTCAACGACCTGGAGCCCGCCCACGCCCGCGGCTTCAGCACCGCGCTCGTCGGCCCCGGCTCGTCCGACGACGCCCGCCCCACCTTCCGCGCGGCCACCGTCGCCGACCTCTACGACGACATCGACGCCTGGCTCGACGCCGTCCCCTCCTCTCCTCCCGCCCCCACCTCCGCAGCTCCCCACGGAAAGCAGATGCACGCATGAAGAAGCCCGCCCTCCCGCTCCTCGCCATCGGAGCCGCCGCCGCCCTCGCGCTCACCGGCTGCTCCGCCGGCGCCGGTTCCGACGCGTCCGGCACGCCCGCGGCCGCCGCGGATCCCACCTCCCTCAC
This sequence comes from Clavibacter michiganensis, assembly GCF_021216655.1. Lineage (NCBI taxonomy): Bacteria > Bacillati > Actinomycetota > Actinomycetes > Micrococcales > Microbacteriaceae > Clavibacter > Clavibacter michiganensis. The sequence continues at coordinate 1,482,433 of NZ_CP080437.1, read as the reverse complement.
GCTCGCGCTCGTCCCGTCGCAGGACCAGGACGGCCTCGTCGAGACCGCCGCGCCGCTCACCGACATGCTCACGAAGGCGCTCGGGATCCCCGTCACCGGCGTGGTCTCGAAGGACTACCAGGCCGCGGTCGAGGCGATGGGAGCGGACCAGGCCCAGATCGGCTTCCTCCCGTCGCTCCAGCTCTGGCAGGCGAGCGACATGTACAAGGCGAAGGTCGTGCTGCAGACCGAGCGCAACGGCAACATCACCTACCCCGCGCAGTTCATGACCAACGACCCCGACAAGTACTGCGACGACACCCCGGTCGAGCGCGACGGCATGCTCTTCTGCAACGGCGCCGACGCCCTCTCGGGTCCCCAGGGACTCGACTCCATCACGAAGGTGAAGGGCGCGAAGGTCGCCGTCCTCGGCCCGGGCTCGCCCGCCGGCTACATCTACCCGATGCTCGCGCTCAAGGACGCCGGGCTCGACATCGACTCCGACATCCAGCAGATCCCCGTCACGGCCAACGACGCCTCGGTGCTCGCGGTCTACAACGGGGACGCCGAGGTCGGCTTCAGCTTCTGGGATGCCCGCACCATCGTCGCCAAGGACAAGCCGGACGTGGGGCAGAAGGTCGTCGTCTTCGCCATGACGGACGAGATCCCGAACGACGGCGTCGCGGTCTCCGGCTCGCTCTCGCCGGAGCTGCAGGACAGGATCACGAAGGCGCTGGCCGACTACTCGGCCACGCCCGAGGGGTCAGCGGCCCTCACCGCCGTGTACTCCATCACCAAGCTCGCGCCCGCCGACCCGTCCTCGCTCGACGTCGTGGCCCGCGCGGCGCAGTCGCTCGGTCTGCAGTAGCCCATGCCCGCCACCCGCTCCTCCATGGAGGCCGACGCGCTCGCGCCGGCGTCCGCGCCGTGGGCCGTGCGCCTCGCCGGCGTCACGGTCAGGTACCCGAACGGCGTCGTCGCGCTCAAGGACGTCTCCCTCGACATCGCCGGCGGCGAGATGGTCTCCATCGTCGGCCTGTCCGGATCCGGAAAGTCGAGCCTCATCCGCACGATCAACGGCCTCGTCCCCGTGACCTCCGGCGAGGTCGAGGTCGGCGGCACGCGCGTCGACGGCCTCGCGGGCCGGCGGCTGCGCGCGCTCCGCGGCGACATCGGCATGGTCTTCCAGGGCTTCAACCTCGCGAAGCGCGCGAGCGTGCTCGACAACGTCCTCGTCGGCCGGCTCGCGCACACGCCGGGCTGGCGCACCTTCCTCGGGATGCACGCCGCCGCCGACCGGGAGATCGCGTTCCAGGCGCTCGAGAGCGTCGGGATCCTGCCGAAGGTGTGGGCGCGCGCCTCCACCCTCTCGGGCGGGCAGCAGCAGCGCGTCGCCATCGCGCGGGCGCTCGCCCAGCGGCCCCGGCTGGTCCTCGCCGACGAGCCCGTCGCAAGCCTCGACCCGCCGACCGCGCACGGCGTCATGGGCGACCTGCGTCGCATCAACCGCGAGCTCGGGATCACGGTGCTCACGAACCTGCACCTGCTCGACCTCGCGCGCGAGTACGGCCACCGCATGATCGGCCTGCGCGCCGGCGAGGTCGTCTACGACGGCCCCGCCGCGACCGCGGGCGACGACGTGTTCGAGGCGATCTACGGCCGGTCCATCCGACCCGAGGACACCCTCGGATGAGCGCCAGGGAGCTGCCGCCCCGGCCGGCCGGACGCTGGAAGCCGTGGCTGGCGCTCGCGGTGGTGCTCGCCATCACGGCGATCGCCATGAGCCCGCAGCTGGGCGTCGCGTTCGGGTTCGACGCCATCGCGCGCAACTGGCGGAACGGCGCGGACAAGCTCGTGCGGCTGGTCCAGCCCGACTGGGCGTTCTTCCCGCGCACGGTCGCGCCCATGCTCGAGACCCTCGCCATGGCCGTCGTCGCGACGGCCGCGGGCGCGGCGATCGCGCTGCCGCTCAGCCTCTGGGCCGCGCGGCTCACGAACCCGCACCCGGTCAGCCGCGGGATCCTCCGCGCGCTCCTCAACGTCGTGCGGGCAGTGCCCGAGCTGCTCTACGCGTCGCTGCTCGTCGCGATGGTGGGCGTCGGCGCGCTGCCGGGCATCATCGCGCTCGTCCTGTTCAACGTCGGCATCATCGTCAAGCTCGTCTCGGAGGCCATCGAGTCGAACGACGCCGGGCCGCTGGAGGCGGGTCGAGCGGCGGGCGGGACGCGCATGCAGGTCGACCGGGCCGTGGCGCTGCCGGACGTGATGCCCGGCTTCGTCGGCCAGACGCTCTACGTGCTCGAGCTCAACGTGCGCGCGTCCACCGTGCTCGGCCTCGTCGGCGCGGGCGGGATCGGCCTCCTCATCGACGCCGTGCGCACGTTCTACCGCTACGACCAGCTCGCGCTGATCGTGCTCGAGATCCTCGTGATCGTCATCGTCATCGACCTCGTCTCGAACGAGATCAGGAAGAGGATCGCATGAGCCTCGCCGTGCCCGTCCGCCCCCGCCATCCCGGTCGCGCGATCGCCGCGGCCGGCGTCACCGTCGTCGTGGTGGCCGCCTGCTGGTCGGCCGACATCGCGTGGGACCGCCTGGCCGACCTGCCCGCCGAGGTCGTCCGCTACCTCTGGCTGATGTTCTCCGCCCCCGACTGGTCGAAGCTGCCCGAGGCGCTGGCGCAGACGTGGATCTCGGTGCTCATGGCCTGGGTCGGCACCGTCATCGGCATCGTGATCTCGGTGCCGCTCGCGTTCGTCGCGGCCCGCGGCTTCGCGCCCGCGGCCGTGCGCTGGCCGCTGCGGATCCTGTTCTCCGCCATCCGCGCGGTGCCGGAGATCATCACCGCGATCATCATCCTGTCCGTCACCGGGCTCACGCCGCTCACGGGCGCCCTGGCGCTCGCCGTCTCGAGCGTCGGCACGCTCGGCAAGTGGGGGTACGAGTCCGTCGAGGGCGTGGACGGCGGCCCCCTCGAGGCCGTGCGCGCGGCCGGCGGCGGCGCATGGTCGCTCGTCCGCTGGGGCGTCTGGCCCCAGGCGAGCGGCGAGTTCCTCTCCTTCTGGCTGTACCGGTTCGAGATCAACGTGCGCGCGTCGGCCGTGCTCGGCCTCATCGGCGTCGGCGGGATCGGCGACATGCTCACCTCATACACTCAGTACCGGGAGTGGCCCACCGTCGGCGTGCTCCTCATCGTGGTCGTCGCCGTCACCATGTCGATCGACGCGATCTCCGGTGCCATCCGCCGCCGGATCACCGAGGGAGCCAGGGTCCGTGCAGTGGAGTGACGACGTCGGGCCCACCACGCGCATCGCGACCGTGGTCAACGCCCTGCAGCCCAGCGAGCGCCGGGTCGTGCAGCTCATCCTCGACGACACCGAGGGCGTGGTGGAGATCACCGCGCAGGAGCTCGCCGACCGCTCGGGCGTCGCCCGGTCGACCGTCGTGCGCTCCTGCCAGAGCCTCGGCTACCGGGGATACCCGCAGCTGCGCGTCGCGCTCACCCGGGAGCTGGCCCGCAGCTCGGCCCGCGCGTCGACGGCCGCGGGGGATGACGCCCACGGCCCCAGCGCCCTCGGCCGGATCCGCTCCGACCTCGACGCGCTCGCCGCCGCCCTGCCGCGCGTCGCGAGCGTCCTCACGGAGGCGGAGGTGGAGGACGCCGTCACGCGCGTCGTCGGCGCCCGCCGGCTCGTGATCGTCGCGAGCGGCCTGTCCTCGCCGCTCGCCCTCGACCTCTCGATGCGCCTCACCGCCGTCGGCCGACCGGCCGAGCACGTCGCCGACCCCATCGGCCAGCAGATCGCCGTCAGCCGGCTGGCCGCGGACGACGTGGTGCTGGTGATCAGCGGCAGCGGCGCCAACGAGCTGAGCCTGCGGGCCGCGCGCTCCGCCCGGGCCTCGGGCGCGGGGATCGTCGTGGTCACGTCGTTCGCGACCTCGCCCATCGGGGCCCTCGCCGACGTCGCGCTCGTCGTCGCGCCCGCGAAGGCGGGCTTCCGCCACGAGGTCGAGCACACCTCGCGCATCCCGCACGTGATCGTGCTGGAGTCGCTCGTGGAGATCGTCGCCGACCGCCTGGGCGAGGCCGCGGTCGACACCCGCGCGGGCGTCCTCGCGATCCTCAGCGACGCCCTCAGCGACTGACGCCGGCCCGGGCGCCCCGACGGGACGCCCGGACCGCCCGCCGCCTAGTGCTCCGTCGCCTTCTCGGCGCCGTGCCCGGTGAGCGACCTGACGTCCATCTCCGCCGCGACGAGCGGGTCCTCCTTGCGCGTGGAGGTCACCGTCCCGATCCAGCCGAGCAGGAACCCGACGGGGATCGACACGATCCCCGGGTTGCTCAGGGGGAACCACGAGAAGTCGGCCCCCGGGATCATCGACGTCTCCGCACCCGACACGACGGGCGAGAACGCGATCAGCACGAGCGCCGTCCCGAGCCCCCCGTACATGCTCAGCACCGCGCCCCGCGTGGAGAACCGCCGCCAGTAGAGGGAGTACAGGATGGTCGGCAGGTTCGCGCTCGCGGCCACCGCGAACGCGAGCGCCACGAGGAACGCGACGTTCTGCCCGTTGGCGCCGATGCCCGCGATGATCGAGACGATGCCGATCACGACGACTGTGATCCGCGCGACCCGCACCTCGCCGTTGGCCGAGACCTGCCCCTTCTTGATGACGCTGCCGTACACGTCGTGCGCGAAGGACGCCGCCGCCGTGATGGTGAGACCCGCGACCACCGCCAGGATCGTGGCGAACGCGACCGCCGCGATGATCCCGAGCAGGATCGGCCCGCCGAGCTCGAGCGCCAGCAGGGGAGCGGCGGAGTTCACGCCGCCGGGCGCCGCGAGGATCCGCTCGCTCCCGAGCAGCGCGCCCGCGCCGTACCCGAGCACCAGGGTGAAGAGGTAGAAGATCCCGATGAGCCAGATCGCCCAGACGACGCTGCGACGCGCCTCCTTCGCGGTCGGCACCGTGTAGAAGCGCATGAGCACGTGGGGGAGCCCCGCCGTCCCGAGCACCAGCGCGAGCGCGAGCGACAGGAAGTCGAGCTTCGTGATGCCCGTGGCCCCGTACTGGTTGCCGGGCTCCAGCACGGGCTTGTCCGCGGCCGCCGCCGCGGCGCCGAGCAGCTCCGAGATGTTGAAGCCGTGGATCGCCAGCACCCACACGGTCATGACCGCGGCGCCCGCGATGAGCAGGCACGCCTTGATGATCTGCACCCAGGTCGTGCCCTTCATCCCGCCCACGAGCACGTAGACGATCATCAGCGCGCCCACGACGGCGATCACGAGCGACTGCCCGAGCCGGTCGTCGATCCCGAGCAGCAGCGAGACCAGGCCGCCCGCGCCCGCCATCTGCGCGAGCAGGTAGAAGAAGCAGACCGCGAGCGTCGTGGTCGCCGCCGCGAGACGCACCGGCCGCTGCTTCAGGCGGAAGCTCAGCACGTCGGCCATCGTGAACTTGCCCGTGTTGCGCATGAGCTCCGCCACGAGCAGCAGCGCGACGAGCCACGCGACCAGGAACCCGATCGAGTAGAGGAACCCGTCGTACCCGTTGATGGCGATGGCGCCGACGATCCCGAGGAACGACGCCGCGGAGAGGTAGTCGCCCGCGATGGCGGTGCCGTTCTGCGGTCCGGTGAACGAGCGGCCGGCCGCGTAGTAGTCCGCGGCGGTCGAGTTGTTCCGGCTCGCGCGGAACACGATCACGAGCGTGATGACCACGAACGCCCCGAAGATCGAGATGTTGAGGACGGGATCGCCCGTGTCGGTCGTGGGCGTCGTCGCCATGAGGGCCGTGCCCGGCGCGATCACCGTCGGCCGCCCTTCCGGCGCCGCGGCGGCGTGGATCCGCGCGGCCCGTCGAGCGCGACGCGCTCCCGCTCCTCCAGGTCGGCGCGGATCTCCGCGGCGATCGGATCGAACCGCGAGTTCGCGCGGCTCACGTACCAGGTGGTGATCGCGAAGGTCGTCACGAACTGCCCGAGTCCGAGCAGGATCCCGAGGTTCACGTTGCCGATGACGGGCGTGGACATGAACTCGTGCGCGTAGTCCGAGAGCAGGACGAACGCGAAGTACCAGACGAGGAAGGCGACGGCCAGCGGGAAGACGAAGCTGCGGTGCTCGCGCTTCAGCTCGCGGAACCGGGCCGAGTCCTCGACCTCCAGGTAGTCGATGGCCAGCCGGGGGTCCCCGGACGGATGAGCGGCGTCGCCCATGAGATCTCCTCGAGATTCGGCCGCACATCGTCGTGCGGCGCTCCCAGGTTAGGCACAGGTGCGGGTGATGCGCCAGGCCCGCGCCCCCGGTCGGCGCGCGGACGCCTGTCAGCCGAACAGCCCGGGCAGCAGCGCGAGCGCGACCGGGTAGCCCACGAAGCTCACGACGTCGAGGATCAGGTGCGCCACCACGAGCGGCGCGGTGCGGCCGAAGCGCACGTAGCACCAGCCGAACACCACCCCCATCGCCACGTTCCCGAGGAAGGGTCCGTACCCCTGGTAGAGGTGGTAGCTCCCGCGCAGCACGGCCGCCGACAGGATGATGCTCCACGCACCCAGCCGCCCGTGCCCCCAGCCGAGCTCGCGCAGCCGCGTGAAGAGGTAGCCGACGACGATCACCTCCTCCTGCAGCGCGGCGCGGAGGGCCACGAGCAGGAGCACCGGCACGGTCCACCAGTACGAGTCGAGCGCGGTCGGCACCACGTCCACGGTGATCCCGAGGGCCCGGCCCGCGAAGTACAGCCCGAGCCCGGGCACTCCGATGAGCGCCGCCAGCCCGAACCCGGCGGCGACGTCGCGCCCCGGACGCGCGAGGTCGAGCCCGATCCGTCGCAAGGCGCTCCGCCCCGGCTGCCACAGCAGGAAGAGCACGAGGACCACGGGCACCAGGGCGGTGGCGATGTCGAGCAGCTGGTACAGCAGATCGAACGCCTGCCGGTCGTTGAGGCTCCGGTTGATGGTGGCGCTCTGCGACCCGAGGGCCTCCGGACGCGTGGACAGGTCGACGATCCGGAGCACCGAGTAGACGGCGCTCGCCCCCAGCGAGAGCCCGAGCACGATCGCGATCTCCCACCGCAGCCGCGTCCGCATGGCGCGCCGCAGCGGCGGTCGGGGAGCGCGGGCGAGGGCGGGAGCGTCGGGCACGGGCCGATCCTAGGCGCGGGATGCCGAACCGCCGTCAGCGGACCGGACGTGGCCGGTGAGGGCTCTGACGACGCGATCCGTCGCCACGGGCGGCAGGAACGCGCGATCCCCGCCGTCGAGACGCACGGATCCGGAGCCCGACGCGCGGATCCGCGCGTCCGCGTTACCGGTGTGTAACGTTTGGGCCCAGTTTTTGCAAAGACTCCCAGCCGTACCTAGGGTCATTCTTATCTGCGCGGTCGACCGCACGCACGGTGGGTCCGCGCCATTCCCATGCACAGGAGGAACCTTGAAAATCAGACGCCTTGCAGCGGCTGGTGCCGTCATCGTCTCCGGTGCCCTCGTCCTCAGCGGCTGCTCTGCGCCCGCTCAGGAGTCCGAGGTCATCGCCGGCACTGAGATCACCGTGGCCTGGAACGACCCGTTCCTCGAGTACAACAACCTGTCGGCTACCGGCAACGCGAGCGCCAACACGAACATCGTGTACCTGACGAACCGGGCGTTCAACTACTACGACGACGGCCCCTCGCTGCAGAAGGACACGGACTTCGGCACGTACGAGAAGGTCTCCGACGACCCGCTCGTCGTGAAGTTCACGATCAACGAGGGCGTCAAGTGGAGCGACGGCACCCCCGTCGACGCCGCCGACATGCTTCTCAACTGGGCCGCGAACACGACGAACGTGAACACGACCGAGGACGTGACGACGAACGACGACGGCACGGTCACCACCGGCGACGACCAGGTGTTCTTCAACTCGGGCGCCATCGCGAACGCCCGCCTCGGCCTGGTCACCAAGACCCCCGAGATCGGCGACGACGGCCGCAGCCTCACCTACACGTACGACCAGCCGTACGTCGACTGGGAGGTCGCGACCGGCAACGGCGTCGGCGTCTCCGCGCACGGCACCACGCAGCTCGCGTTCCCCGACGAGAACCTCTCGCCCGAGGACGCCAAGAAGAAGCTCATCACGGCGATCCAGGACAAGGACGCCAGCGTCCTCGCCCCGGTCTCCAAGGTCTGGAACGACGGCTACCGCTACTCGGACATGCCGACGGAGGCCCAGAAGACCCTGAGCGACGGCGCGTACACGATCACCGACCTCAAGGCCGACCAGTACATCACCCTGACGGCCAATCCCGAGTACACCGGCGACAAGAAGCCGAAGTACGAGAAGATCACGGTCCGCTTCATCGCGGACCCGCAGGCCCAGATCCAGGCCCTCTCCAACGGCGAGGTCCAGATCGCGTCGGGTCAGCCCACGGCCGACCTCCTCCAGCAGGTCCAGGGACTCAGCGGCATCGAGTACAAGGGCCAGTCCGAGGGCACGTACGAGCACGTCGACCTCCAGGTCACCAACGGCGGCCCGTTCGACCCCGCGAAGTACGGCGGCGACGCCGAGAAGGCCAAGCTCGTCCGTCAGGCGTTCTTCAAGACGCTGCCGCGCGAAGAGATCCTCGACAAGCTGATCAAGCCCCTCCAGGAGGACGCGGAGCTCCGCAACTCGAACGTCTTCGTGCCCGGCACGCCGAACTACGAGGCGTCCGTCGAGAAGAACGGCTACAAGGACCAGGCGGTCGACATCGACGGCGCCAAGGCGGACCTCGCCCAGGCCGGCGTCACGGGCACGATCGACGCCCGCGTCATCTACGGCCAGGGCAACACGCGCCGTCAGCAGGAGTTCGAGCTCATGCGCCAGTCCGCGGCGCTGGCCGGGATCAACCTCATCGACGTGAACAGCGCCACATGGGGTGCCGACCTCTCCAGCAAGACCGGGTCGTACGACATCGCCCTCTTCGGGTGGCAGTCCACGAGCCTCGCGGTCGGCGAGTCCGGCCCGAACTACCAGACCGGCGGCATCAACAACTACTACGGCTGGTCCGACCCCGAGATCGACGACCTGTTCAAGCAGCTGGACACGGAGACCGACACGGACAAGCAGCGCGACCTGCTCATCCAGGCCGAGACCCTGATCCAGCAGCAGGGGTGGACGACGCCGATCTTCCAGTTCCCGGGACTCACCGCCTGGAGCGACACCGTGTCGGGCGTCAAGCCCGCGTTCCTCTCGCCCAACTGGTTCTGGAACTACTGGGATTGGGCTCCGGCCCAGGCAGCCGCGCAGTAGCGCGACAGCAGTGAGCGCCGTCCCCTGAACGGGAGGGTGCGAGGGTGCCGAGGTCTTCTGGCTTCGGCACCCTCTCCATGTCCGTTGCCGATTCGTGATCCGCGGATCCGGCCGCGTATGCTCTCGTCGGGCCGGGTCATGAGCTCTGGCCGAACACAGAAAGGGACGTCGTCGCCCTGTGCTTACCTTCGTCTTGAGACGTCTCGTCGCGTCGTTCTTCGTCCTCCTGGGCGCCAGCTTCATCATCTACAACCTGGCGGCCAATTCCGGTGATCCCCTCCAGGATCTGCGCGAGAACCCGTCGCCGAACCGCGACGCCCTCATCGCCGCCCGCGTCGACCTGCTCGACCTCGATGTCCCGTCGCCGCTGCGCTACTTCCTCTGGCTGGGGGGAGTGTTCAAGGTCTTCATCGGCCAGATCGACCTCGGCAAGGCCATCGACGGCCGCGAGGTCAACGACCTCATCGCCAACGCCGCAGGCCAGACGATCCAGCTCGTGACGATCGCCACGATCATCGCCGTGCTCATCGGCGTCTCGATCGGAATGACGACCGCGCTCCGCCAGTACAGCGGCTACGACTACACGGTCACCTTCGCGTCGTTCCTCTTCTTCTCGCTGCCGATCTTCTTCGTCGCTGTGCTGCTCAAGCAGTACGTCGCCATCGGCTTCAACGACTTCCTCGTGAACCCGTCGATACCGCCGGTCATGATCGTCGTCCTGTCGCTCGTCTCGGGCTTCGTCTGGATGAGCATCATCGGCGGCGACCCGAAGCCGCGCCTCATCGTCTTCGGCTCCGCGACGCTCATCACCGCAGCTGTGCTCATCTACCTGCTCGCCACGGACTGGTTCTCGCGCCCCGGCCTCGGCATCCTGCTCATCGCCGCGCTCGGTGCCCTCGTCGCGGTGCTCGTCACGTCGCTCTCGACGGGGCTGCGCAACCGTCGGGCGTTCTACTCCGCGCTCGCCATGGCCCTCCTCGGTGCCGCGCTCTGGTACCCGCTGCAGTACGTGCTGACGGTCTCGGCTCCCTGGTGGATCACCATCGTGCTGATCGTCGCCTTCGTCGTCGTCGGCGTGATCGTCGGCTACGTCGTCGGCCAGAACGACAAGCCGATCGTCGCCCGCGGCGCCGGCATCACGGGTGGCCTCGTCGCGCTGCTGATCATCGTCGACCGCGTCATGCAGGTGTGGCCGGACTACGTGACCAACACACGCGGCCGCCCCATCGCCACCGTCGGAGCCGTGACCCCGGGCCTCCAGGGCTCCGTCTGGCAGGGCATGCTCGACAGCTACACGCACCTCCTCCTGCCGACCATCGCGATCCTCCTCATCTCCGTCGCGAGCTACTCGCGCTACTCGCGGGCCAGCCTCCTCGAGGTGATGAACCAGGACTACGTGCGCACCGCGCGGGCCAAGGGGCTCACCGAGCGGACTGTCATCATGCGCCACGCGTTCCGCAACGCCATGATCCCCGTCGCCACCGTCATCGCCTTCGACGTCGGCGGGCTCATCGGCGGCGCGGTGATCACGGAGACGATCTTCGCGTGGAAGGGCATGGGCTCCGTGTTCCAGGACGCCCTCACCAAGACCGACCTCAACCCGCTGATGGGATTCATCCTGATCACGAGCATCCTCACCGTGATCTTCAACATGCTGGCCGACATCCTGTACTCGGTCCTCGATCCTCGAATCCGGGTGAGCTGACACATGTCCAACGCACTGATGGGGAACCCCAACGACCCCCACAACGACCCGAGTCTGCCCGAGGGCGGCGCCAACTCCGAGCTGACGATCGAGCAGCGGGAGGTCGAGGGCCTCAGCCAGGGGACAGTCGTCCGCCGGCGGCTCCTGCGCCACAAGGGCGCGATGAGCGCGCTCGTGGTGCTCCTGCTGATGGCGATCCTCGTGTACTCCTCGGTCGGCATCCAGTTCTTCGGCCTGCGCATCCCCGGCTGGTGGATGTGGAACTACGAGGACGTCGCGCCCATCGTCAACGGCGGCAACCCCACGTGGATCCTGCCGTTCCAGTTCGGGACGCACCCCTTCGGCCAGGACGAGATCGGGCGTGACATCTTCGCCCGCGTCATGCGCGGCACGCAGCAGTCGATCGTCGTCATGGTGCTCTACGGCATCATCGCCGCGTTCATCGGCATTGTGGTCGGCGCCGTCTCCGGCTTCTTCCGCGGACGCATCGACTCGCTGCTCATGCGCTTCACGGACCTCATCATCGTGATCCCCGTGATCGTCATCGCGGCCGTCCTCGGCCGCACCTTCGGCGGACTCGGCGCGGTGGTCCTGGGCATCGTCCTCGGACTCATCGGCTGGCCGTCGCTCGCCCGCCTCGTGCGCGGCGAGTTCCTGAGCCTCCGCGAGCGCGAGTTCGTGGACGCCGCGCGGGTCGCCGGGGCCTCGAACAGCCGCATCGTCTTCCGGCACATCCTCCCGAACGCCATCGGCGTGGTCATCGTCTCCACGACCCTGCTGATGAGCGCTGCCATCCTCCTCGAGGCGGCGCTGTCGTTCCTCGGGTTCGGCATCGTGAAGCCCGACGTGTCCCTCGGCCAGATCATCAACGAGTACCAGGGCGCATTCGCGACCCGACCGTGGCTGTTCTGGTTCCCCGGCCTGTTCATCATCATCATCGCGCTGTCGATCAACTTCATCGGCGACGGCCTGCGCGACGCGTTCGACCCGCGGCAGCGCCGCATGCCGGGCGGACAGGGCCCTTACAAGCAGATGTTCGCCATGCTCACCGGGCGGAACCGCCGCGACGCAGGTCCGGCGACCGGCTCCGGTGCCGAGGGCGTCCGCGTCCCGCCGCCCGTCGGATCGGCGCGACCGGACGCCCAGGCCGACGGCCCCGCCGACGGCCGGGCGCCCGACAGCACGGACGGACGATGACGGTCCCGGCGGTGAGCCGGGCCCTCAGCCGCATGCGTACCGCGGGCCGCGCCTCAGATCAGGCCGGTCAGCACCGTCGCGACGACGAGGGCCGCGAGCACGGCGATCTCCGCCCAGTGCGTGCGCACGCGCCGGCCCTCCTCCTCGATCGGGCCGCCCAGGTGGCCCGCCTCGCGGAGGTCGGCCAGGCGCAGGCGGATCACCGTGGCGGCGTCGCCGGAGTCGGTGCGGGGGAGGTCGCCGCGGCGCGCGTCCTGCATCATGGCGCTGAGGTACGGCTGGATCTTCTCCTCCTTCGTGGTGATGTAGGCGTTCGAGTGGCGGCCGGGCGCGGGCGCGGCCCACGCCGTGACGCGCTCGTGCGCGGTCGTGACGTTGAGGGCCCACTTGGTGTCCACGTCGCGGATCGCGGGCCACGAGATGTCGTGCGTGCGGAAGACGTTGCGGATCTCGACGCCCTCGGTCGCGATGCGCACCCGCGGGTGCCAGAAGACGAGCCACGAGACGTAGGCCAGCATCACCGGGCCCCACACCGCCGTCGGCAGGAGGTCGGCCCGACCCCCGACCACGGTGCTCACGAGCACCAGGACCGCGATCGCCGAGACGATCACGGTCAGCAGGCGTCCGAACGACGGGCGGATGACGACGGGCTGATCCATGGCCACATCGTCCCACGGCCCGCGTGGACGCCCCTCGACATCCCCACTTCCAGCAGCCAGGAGGCCGCAGCATGACCGCTCACGCGAACGGGTCGGACGAGATCGTCCCCATCCTCGAGGTCTCCGGCCTCGGCGTCGACTTCTGGGTCGGCGACGAGTGGATCCCCGCGGCCGTCGACCTGGACTACAAGGTCAACCCGGGCGAGGTGCTCGCGATCGTCGGCGAGTCCGGCTCCGGCAAGTCCGTGAGCTCCATGTCGCTGCTCGGCCTGCTGCCCAAGAACGGCCGGGTCCGGGGGAGCGCGAAGCTCAAGGGCGTCGAGATGGTCGGCGCCGACCAGGCGACGCTCCGGAAGGCGCGCGGCAACGACATCGCCGTGATCTTCCAGGAGCCGATGACGGCGCTCAACCCCGTGTACACCGTGGGCTTCCAGATCGTGGAGGCCCTGCGGGTCCACAACTCGATGATCCCGTCGGCCGCCAAGGTGCGCGCGCTGGAGCTGCTGAAGCTCGTCGAGATGCCGGATCCCGAGAAGGCGTTCGACTCCTATCCGCACCAGCTGTCGGGCGGCCAGCGCCAGCGCGCGATGATCGCGCAGTCGCTCTCGTGCGACCCCGACATGCTCATCGCGGACGAGCCCACCACGGCGCTCGACGTGACGATCCAGGCCGAGATCCTCGACCTGCTGCGCAAGCTCCACCAGCGCCTCAACAGCGCGATCGTGATCATCACGCACGACATGGGCGTGGTGGCCGACCTCGCGACGAACGTCATCGTCATGAAGAGCGGCCGCATCGTCGAGCGCGGCTCGGTGCGCGAGATCTTCCAGTCGCCGAAGGACCCGTACACGAAGCAGCTGCTCGCGTCGGTGCCGCACCTCGGCACGGGCGAGGCCTCGCAGGTCGAGGTCACGGAGCGCACCACGGAGCCCGCCATCTCCCTCAAGGACGTGGACATCGACTACCCGAAGCTCGGTCGCGTGCCGGCGTTCCGGGCGGTCACGGGCGCCTCGTTCGACATCCACCCGGGCGAGGTCGTCGGAGTCGTGGGGGAGTCGGGATCCGGCAAGACCACGATCGCGCGTGCCGCGGTCGGCCTGCTGCCCGTCGCGGGCGGCGAGCTCACCGTCGCGGGTCGCCGCATGACCGGCATCTCGGCGAAGGACCTCCGGGCCGTCCGCCGCGAGATCGGCATCGTGTTCCAGGATCCGGGCTCCTCGCTCAACCCGCGCTGGCCCATCGGCCAGAGCATCGGCGAGCCGCTCGAGCTCTCGGGCCAGTTCTCGAAGAAGCAGCAGAGCGACCGGGTCGAGGAGCTCCTCGAGCAGGTCGAGCTGCCCCGCAGCTTCCGCAACCGGTACCCGAACGAGCTCTCCGGCGGACAGCGCCAGCGCGTCGGCATCGCCCGGGCGCTCGCGCTGCGACCCAAGGTGCTCGTCGCCGACGAGCCCACCTCGGCGCTCGACGTGTCGGTGCAGGCCCGCGTGCTCGCGCTGCTGCAGGAGATCCAGAAGGAGCTGCAGTTCGCGTGCCTGTTCGTGAGCCACGACCTCGCGGTGGTCGACCTGCTCGCCGACCGCATCGTCGTGATGAACCACGGCAAGATCGTCGAGCAGGGGCCGACGGAGTCGATCCTGCGCAACCCGCAGCACCCGTACACGCAGAAGCTCATCGCCGCGGTGCCGCTGCCGGATCCCGACCAGCAGAAGGAGCGCCGCGAGCGTCGCGAGGAGCTGCGCGACCAGCAGCCGCCCGCGGCCTGATCCGCTCCTGCACGACCCGGCCCGCCGTCCGTCGCACCCCCTCGCGGGGGCGCGCGGGCGGCGGGCCTCGTCGTGGCGCTCGCGTAGGATCGACGGCGATGGACAGCGACACGCGAGGCCCCGGGGCCGTACGAGCCCGGCGCCCGCGAGGGATCCGCCGGGCCGTCCGGGGCGCATCCGCCGCCGTCGCGCTGGCGCTCGTCGTCGGCCTCGCCGCCTGCTCGCCGACCACCGGGATGGTGGCCGACACCGAGATCCGCGCCGCGGTCCCCACCTCCTTCACCTCATACAACGCGGCGTCGCGCACGGGTGGCACCGACGGCAACCGGGAGATCGTGCACGCGACGAACTCGCGGTTCTCCGAGGTCGCCGCGGACGGCACCGTCGCCGCCGACCCGGGCTACGGGACCGCGAAGGTCGTCTCGCGCGACCCGTTCACGGTCGAGTACACCGTCGCCGAGGGCGTCCGCTGGTCCGACGGGGAGCCCGTCGACGCGGCGGACCTCCTGCTCGCCTGGGCCGCCGGGTCCGGCGCGCTCGACACGCCCGGCTTCGACCCGTCCGGGTACGTGGACGAGACGACGGGCGGCTACACGGGTCCGCTGCCGGAGCAGACCGTCTACTTCGACGCGGCCGCGGACGAGACGCTCTCTCACGTCACCGGCACGCCCGAGATCGGCGACGGCGGCAGGTCTATCACCATGGTCTTCGACGAGTACGCGCCCGACTGGCGGCTCGCCTTCGAGGTGGGCCTGCCCGCGCACAGCGTGGTGCAGCTCGCGCTCGACATGTCGAGCCCGGGCCGCGCGAAGCAGACGCTCGTGGACGCCGTGCAGGATCGCGCGCCCGAGCTCCTCTCGCCCATCTCCGACGCGTGGAACCGCGGGTTCGGCGTGGCCGAGATCGCCGCGCACCCGGATCGCGCGGTGGGATCCGGCCCGTACGCCATCGAGTCGATCGACCCGGGGACCTCCATCACGCTGCGCGCCAACCGCTTCTACACGGGGCTGCACCGGCCGTCGGTCGAGCGCATCGTCGTGTCGACCATCGAGGATCCCGGCGCCGCCGTCGCCGCGCTCCAGGCGGGCGAGGTCGACGTCATCGCGCCCGAGGCCGACGCGGAGGTGTCCGACGCGCTGTCCGGGATCGCCGGCGTGCAGGTCGTGCGCGGATCCGCCGGCTCCTGGGAGCGGCTCGACCTCCAGACCCTCGGCGCGCGCGACCCGGCCATGTCGGACGTCGCGGTGCGCACCGCGTTCCTCTCCACCGTCCCGCGGGACACGATCGTCCGCCAGGCCGCGCTGCCGGCGGATCCCGACGCCACGACGCGCGACTCCTTCGTGCTCGCGCCCGGATCCGACGGGTACGACGACCAGGTGCGCGCCAACGGGTCCAGCCGCTTCGACGACGTCGACCTCGACGAGGCGCGGCAGCTGCTCGCCTCGGTCGGCCGCACGGCGCCCGAGGTCTGCGTGCTCTACGACCCCGCCGACCCCCGCCGCGTGGCCGCGTTCGAGGCGATCCGCGACTCCGCCGAGAAGGCCGGCTTCGTCGTGACCGACTGCTCGACCCCGCAGTGGGAGAGCGTGCTCGACCAGCCGGGCGCCTACGACGTCGCGCTCCTCTCCTCCCAGGACGCGTACCCGTCCGTCGCCGGCATCCGCGCCGCGCACGAGGCGCGCGCCGACGCCCGCGACGGCCAGGCGACGGCCGACCCCGACGTCGCGTCCCTCTTCGCGTCGCTCAGCCGCACCGAGGACCAGGACGCGCGCGACGAGCTGCTCCTGCGCCTGGACCGCCGCATGTACGGCGACCGTGCCGGCCTGCCTCTCTACCAGCTGCCCGCGCTCGCGGCCGCGCGGGACGGGATCGGCGGGGTCCAGGTGTCGCCGCACCAGGCCGGGATCCTCGACGACGCCTGGCGCTGGACGCTGTCGCGCGACGCTCCCTGACCCGGTTTGCATCGGCACGGTAGGCTGGTGGTCGCTGGGAATAGCAGACGGCGGCTCTTCGCCCTCCTCCCTTGATGACAAGGCCGGCACCCTCTCCACTGAAGGACAGCACTATGGCGCTAGTCGCGCGCAACGACCTCCGCAATGTGGCCATCGTGGCCCACGTCGACCACGGCAAGACCACGCTCGTCGACGCCATGCTCAAGCAGACGAACTCGTTCGACGCCCACTTCGAGGGCGAGGACCGCATGATGGACTCGAACGACCTCGAGCGCGAGAAGGGCATCACGATCCTCGCGAAGAACACCGCGGTGCTCTACAACGGGAAGCACGCGGACGGCTCGCCCATCGTCATCAACGTGATCGACACCCCGGGCCACGCCGACTTCGGCGGCGAGGTCGAGCGCGGCCTGTCCATGGTCGACGGCGTCGTGCTCCTCGTCGACGCGTCCGAGGGCCCGCTGCCCCAGACGCGCTTCGTGCTCCGCAAGGCGCTCGAGGCGAAGCTGCCCGTGATCCTCCTGGTCAACAAGACCGACCGCCCCGACGCGCGCATCGACGAGGTCGTGGCCGAGAGCCAGGACCTGCTCCTCGGCCTCGCGTCCGACATGTCGGACGAGCACCCGGACCTCGACCTCGACGCGATCCTCGACGTGCCCGTCGTCTACGCGTCCGGCCGCAACGGCGCCGCGAGCGCCAACAAGCCGGAGAACGGCACCCTGCCGGACAACGACGACCTCGAGCCGCTGTTCAAGGCGATCCTCGACCACGTCCCGGCGCCCACCTACGACGACCAGCACCCGCTGCAGGCCCACGTCACCAACCTCGACGCGTCGCCGTTCCTCGGCCGCCTCGCCCTGCTGCGCGTCTTCAACGGCACGCTCAAGAAGGGCCAGCAGGTCGCCTGGGTCAAGCACGACGGATCCGTCAAGAACGTGAAGATCACCGAGCTCCTCATCACGAAGGCGCTCGACCGCTTCCCGACCGAGTCCGCGGGCCCCGGCGACATCGTCGCCGTCGCCGGCATCGAGGACATCACCATCGGCGAGACGCTGGCCGACCCGGACGACGTCCGCCCGCTGCCCACCATCACGGTGGACGACCCGGCCATCTCGATGACCATCGGCACCAACACCAGCCCGCTCATCGGCAAGGTCAAGGGCCACAAGCTCACCGCCCGCATGGTCAAGGACCGCCTCGACCGCGAGCTCATCGGAAACGTCTCCATCAAGCTGGTCGACATCGGCCGCCCGGACGCCTGGGAGATCCAGGGCCGCGGCGAGCTCGCGCTGGCGATCCTCGTGGAGCAGATGCGCCGCGAGGGCTTCGAGCTCACCGTCGGCAAGCCGCAGGTGGTCGTCAAGCAGGTCGACGGCAAGGTGCACGAGCCCTTCGAGCACCTCACCATCGACTCGCCCGAGGAGTACCTCGGCGCCATCACGCAGCTCCTCGCCGCCCGCAAGGGCCGCATGGAGGGCATGGCGAACCACGGCACCGGCTGGGTCCGCATGGAGTTCGTCGTCCCGTCGCGCGGCCTCATCGGCTTCCGCACGGAGTTCCTCACGATCACGCGCGGCGCCGGCATCGCCAACGCCGTGTCGCACGGCTACGAGCAGTGGGCGGGCGAGATCACGACCCGCGTCAACGGCTCGATCGTCGCCGACCGCGCGGGTGTGGCCACCCCGTTCGCCATGGTGGCCCTGCAGGAGCGCATGTCGTTCTTCGTGGAGCCGACCCAGGAGGTCTACGAGGGCATGGTCGTGGGCGAGAACTCGCGCGCCGACGACATGGACGTGAACATCACGAAGGAGAAGCAGCTGACCAACATGCGTCAGTCCACCTCCGACTCCTTCGAGCGCATGACCCCCTCGCGGCGCCTGACGCTCGAGGAGTGCCTCGAGTTCGCCCGTGAGGACGAGTGCGTGGAGGTCACACCCGAGTTCGTGCGGATCCGCAAGGTCGAGCTCGACGCCAACGCCCGACAGCGCAAGACGTCGCGACTGAAGAAGCAGAACGCGTAGCGCAGCATGACCCCGACGAGCCCGTCCACCAGATCCCTCCGCAGGAGGGGGCTGGCGGCCGGGCTCGTCCTGGTTCCCGGCCTCGTGCTCGCCGGATGCAGCCAGGTGGGCGAGGTCGTCCGTGACGCCGCGCACGAGGGCGCGAAGCAGGTGCGCCACAGCGTCGAGGACGTGATCGGCGACACGCTCGGCAAGGTCCAGGTGTCGACGGACGGCCACGTGCCGCCCTCGTTCCCGACGGACGCCGTGCCCTTCGCCGAGGGCAAGCTGCTCGGCGGGGGAGCCGCCCCGGAGGACGCCGGCTGGGTGGCGCAGGTCGCCGTGCCGGATGTCGAGGGCGGGTTCGCCGACGCCCGGGCGCGCCTCGAGGCCGCCGGCTACGCGTCGAGCGACGTGACGGGCGACGCGCAGAGCGGCTACGGGCGGTTCACCACCGACGCGTACTCCGTCATCGTCACGGTCTCGGCCGACCTCGGATCCCCGGTCGCCACATACGTGGTGATGCCCGCGGGCTGAGACCCGCGGCCGGAGGCCCCGGCCGGCCGGCCGCGCCGGATCAGGAGGCGAAGAGCGTCTCCCCGACGTAGCCGTCGCGCGAGGCACCCGGCGGCACCGCCCAGATCCCGCTGCCGACGTGCCGCAGGTACTCGTTCATCGCGTCGCGGGCGAGGCTCCGCTGGATGGGGATGAACTGCGTGCGCGGATCCCGCTGGAACGCCAGGAAGAACAGGCCCGCGTTGAGCCGCCCCAGGTCGTCGTTGCCGTCGACGAAGTTGTAGCCGCGGCGGAGGAGCACCGCGCCGTCGTTGGCGTCCGGGTGCGCGAGGCGCACGTGCGAGGCGGGGTCGATGAGCGGTGCGCCGGCGCGCCCGGTGGCGTGGAAGTCGGGCGCGGTCATCTCGGTGCCGCCGCTGAGGGGCGCGCCGGATCCCTTCGTGCGGCCGACCACGCGCTCCTGCTCGCGGAGCGACGAGCGGTCCCACGTCTCGATCGTCATGCGGATGCGGCGGGCGACGAGGTAGGAGCCGCCCTGCATCCAGGCCTCGGCGGGGGAGGAGCCCGCGTCGGCCCAGACGTGCTCATCGACCTGGCGCGTGTCCTCGGACTTGACGTTCGCGGTGCCGTCCTTGAAGCCGAAGAGGTTCCGCGGCGTGACCTGCGCGCGGCTCGTCGACGACGTGCGGCCGAATCCGAGCTGCGACCACCGGATGGAGGCCCGGCCGAACGCGATCCGCGAGAGGTTGCGGATCGCGTGCACGGCCACCTGCGGGTCGTCGCTGCAGGCCTGGATGCAGAGGTCGCCGCCCGTGGCCTGCGGGACGAGCGCCTCGCCGGGGAAGCGCGGCAGGTCGACGAGCGCGGCGGGGCGGCGGTCGGCGATGCCGAAGCGGTCGACGCCGTCGGCGGTCGTGAACAGCGACGGGCCGAGGCCGAACGTGATGGTGAGGCCGGCGGGCGGCAGGTCGAGCGCCTCGCCCGTGTCGTCGGGCGGGGAGTCGTACGGTCCGTCGACCGCTCCGAGCGCGCCCGCGGATCCGCCCGCCGTCATGCGCGCGGCCGCGGCGCTCCAGTCCTCGAGGAGCGAGACGAGGCCTGCGCGGTCGATGTCGGCGACGTCGAACGCGGCGAAGTGCAGGCGGTCCTGGGCGGGCGTCGTGATCCCGGCCTGGTGCGCGCCGTGGAACGCGTACGTGGCGCCGCCCGCGGCCTGGCGCGCGCCCGCGAAGGCGCGATCGGCCATGACGCCGCCCGCGGAGCCGACCAGGCCGCCGCCGAGCGCGCCCGCGCCGAGGAGGCCGAGGATCCCGCGGCGGGAGATGCCGGCGGGCGCCGGGGTGGCGGGGGCGTCGGCGGCTGCCGTGGTCTCGTTGTCCGTCATCAGCCGACGAGCGCGCCGGTGAGCTTCGACAGCGGCTCGGCCAGCGCGTTGACGCCGTCCGCGAGGCCCTTGACCTGGTCCGTGGTGAGCTCGTCGTAGGTCGTGAAGCCCTTCTCGAGGGATCCGTACGCGGCGAGCTCCTTCTCGAGCGACGCGAACTGCGCGTCGAGCGTGGCCACGAGCTGCGGGTCCTTGGGCGCGACGATGTCGCGGACGCCCTCGTACGCGACCCGCGCGCCCTCGAGGTTGGCCTGGAAGTCCCAGAGGTCGGTGTGCGACCAGATCTCCTCTTCGCCGGTGATCTTGCCGGAGGCGACCTCGTCCATCAGCCCGACCGCGCCGTTGGAGACCGTGGAGATGTCGACCGAGAAGCCGTCCGCGTGCACCGCGTCGTAGAGCTTCTGCGTGTCGGTGGTCAGCTCCTGGGCGAAGTGCGCGCGATCCGCGGCGCCGAGCGGCGTGTAGACGTCGCCGCCGTTCGCGTCGGGAGAGGGCTGCCAGAGGTCCTTCTCGATCCGGTGCCACCCGGTCCACTCGGTGCCGGGCTCGACGTCGGCCTCGCGGAAGTCGATCTCCGGGTCGAGGTCGCCGAAGGACTCCGCGACGGGCTCGACGCGCTCGTAGTACGCGCGGGCCGTGGGGTAGCGCGCGCGCGCCCTGTCGTCGTCGCCCGCGAGGTACGCGTCGGCGAACTCCTGCGTGGCCGGGAGGAGGCGGCCGACCTGGTCCTTGACGTAGGCGAGGTACGTGGCGGCCGCGTCCTGGCCCTGCTGCTCCGCGTCGCCCGCGAGCGCGACCTGGTCGCCCGTGACGGTGAAGGGCGCGCGGCCGACGCCGTCGCCGACCATGCCGGGCTCGCACACGGTGTAGTAGCTGCCGGGCTGGGCGGTGAGCACGAGGTCGCGCTCGATCCCGGGGCTCACGTTCTCGACCTCGCCGACGATGCGGAGGCCGTCGTCCGCGAGCAGGTAGAACTCGGTCACCTGGTCGGTGGAGTTCGTGACGTGGAACGAGACCGTGCCGCTGGGGGCTGTGGCGGCGGAGACGGTGCACGCGTCGGCGGAGCTGTCGACCGTGAGCTGCGTGACGCCGGAGCCGGCGGCCGCGGCACCCGCACCGGTGTCGGCGGATCCGGTCGGGGTGTTCGCGACGCAGCCGGAGAGGGCGAGGGCGGCGCCGGCGAGGAGGGCGGCGGCGGGGAGGGTCGAGCGCTTCATGTGTCCTCGTAGGGAACGGGCCGGCGGTGCCGGGCGGTGGATGGGGAGGGGAGCGGGAGGTGCGGGGAGCAGCCGGGTCAGCGGGCGGCGGGCGCGTCGGCGACGCGGGCCGGGTCGAGGTCCGCGGGAGCGTCGTCGGACGCCGCGACGGACGGCGCCGCGACGGACGGCGCCGCGTCGGACGGCGCCGGGTGCGCCCGGCGTCCCCGCCGCGCGAGCCGGAGGTAGACGGCGAGCGTGGGCAGGACGTACAGCACCCACGTGATCGCCTCGAGCCAGGTGGTGGCGGGGGAGAAGTTGACGGTGCCCTTGAGGAGCGTTCCGTACCAGGATCCGGGCGGGACCGCGCCGGAGACGTCGAACGCGAGCGCGCCGAGCCCGGGGAGGATCCCCGCCTCCTGCAGGTCGTGCACGCCGTACGCGAGCACGCCGCCCGCCACGACGATGAGGAGCGCGCCGGTCCAGGTGAAGAAGCGCGCGAGGTCGATGCGGAGCACCCCGCGGTAGACGAGCCAGCCGAGCGCGACCGCGGTGACGAGCCCGAGGCCCGCGCCGACGAGCGGCATCGTGGTGGCGCCGGTGGCCTGCACGGCCGACCAGAGGAACAGCGCCGTCTCGATGCCCTCGCGGCCGACCGCGAGGAAGGCGACGGCGACGAGGCCCCACGCCGCGCCCGCGATGGCCCGGTCGACGGCGCCCTGCAGCTCGGAGCGCATGTCCTTCGCGGTGCGCAGCATCCAGAACACCATCCAGGTGACGAGGCCCGTCGCGACGATGGAGAGGGATCCGCCGATGGCCTCCTGCGCCTCGAACGTGAGCCCGTAGGCGCCGTAGGTGAGGATCGCGCCGACGGACAGGGCGAGGAGGACGGCGAGCCCGACGCCGAGCCAGAGCCGGCCGAGCACGTCGCGGCGGCCGATCTTGACGACGTAGGCGATGAGGATGGTGACGACCAGCGCGGCCTCGAGGCCCTCGCGCAGGCCGATCAGGTAGTTCGCGAACACGCGTGCGCCTCTCCGGGCGGCGGACGCGACGGGACGCGTCCTATTGCTAGTGTGGGGAAATGTAGGTGAGGCTTGCCTTACCTCGTGCACAGTAGCGCGGGGGCGCGACCGCGTCCAGTCGACGGTCCAGGGCGGGCGCCCAGGGACCGGCGCGCGGCCCGCGGCTAGGATCGCCGGATGACCTCCGGCACGTCCCGACGCCCCGATCGGGCCGCCCGCACCGCCCGCCCCGAGCGCGAGCACGTGCTGTTCGTGCACGCCCACCCCGACGACGAGAGCATCGTCACGGGCGGCACCATCGCGAAGCTCGTGCGCGACGGCGTCCCCGTCACCGTGCTCACGTGCACGCGCGGGGAGCGCGGCGACGTGATCCCCGACGAGCTCCGCCACCTGGAGGGCGACCTGCGCGCGCTCGCCGACCACCGGGAGATCGAGCTGGCCGACGCGATGGCCGCGCTCGGCGTCACCGACCACCGATTCCTCGGCGACGCGGACGCGCGCTGGAAGGGCCTCGAGCCCCGCCGCTACGTCGACTCGGGCATGGAGTGGGGCGACGACGGCGTGCCCGTGGCGCTGCGGCCGCTCGATCCCGACTCGCTGTGCGCGGGCGACGAGGCCGACGAGGCGCGCGACGTGCTCGCGGTCATCGCCGACACGGACGCCACCAGCGTCATCACCTACGACGACCACGGCGGCTACGGCCACCCGGACCACGTGCGCACGCACGTCATCGCGACCTGGGCGGCCGAGGAGGCGGGGATCCCCGCGTACCTCATCACCACGACCGCGTCGTCGGCGCGCGAGGCGCATGAGCTCGTGGCCGCGCGGGGGCGCTTCCCCGCGCCCGACGCCGATCCGGCCGGGACGCTCGTGCTGGCGGACGACCAGGTCGACCTCGCCGTGGACGCCTCGGAGGTGATCGACGCGAAGATCCGCGCGATCGCCGCGCACCGCACGCAGACCGTCGTCGACGGCGACCAGTTCGCGCTATCCCACGGCATCGGGGCGTCCATCGCGCCCGTCGAGCTCTTCCGGCTGCACCGGCCGGCCGGTGCGGCCGCCGACGACGGGACCCCGCGTCCCCCGCGCGGCGCGCAGCGGATCGGCACGGCGGTCGCGTCGCTCGTGCTCGGCCTGCTCGTGGGCGTGGTCGCCACGGCCGCGCACCGGGCGACGCTCCCCGTGGCGGGGATCGCGCTGCCGGTGGGCCTCGCGCTCGCGCTCGCGACGCTCGCGTGCCTGCTGGTCGCTTTCCGGCTGCTCCTCGTCGACCGCCTGCACGCGCTCTGCCTCGGGCTCGGCGTGGTCGCGGCCGTCGCGGTGCTCAGCAGGCGAGGACCGAGCGGATCCGTGCTGTTCCCCGACGACGGGCTGAGCCAGGTCTGGGCGGTCGCGCCCGCGATCCTCGTCGCGGCCGTCGTCGTGTGGCCGCGGTTCTCGAACCGCGCGCCCGACGCGGCGGGCCGCGCGGATGCCGCTGACGCCGCGGGATCCGACGCCCCGGCCCCGGCCGGGACCGGTTCGCGCGCCGCGTAGACTCGTCGGGCCGCACCGCTCCCGGAAGGACCCGCCCGAAGTGACCTACGTCATCGCCCTGCCCTGTGTCGACGTCAAGGACCGCGCCTGCATCGACGAGTGCCCGGTGGACTGCATCTACGAGGGCGAGCGGTCGCTCTACATCCACCCCGACGAGTGCGTCGACTGCGGCGCGTGCGAGCCCGTGTGCCCGGTCGAGGCGATCTACTACGAGGACGACCTGCCCGAGAAGTGGTCGGACTACTACACCGCGAACGTCGAGTTCTTCGCCGAGATGGGATCCCCGGGCGGCGCGACCAAGGTCGGCGTCACCGCGGGCGACCACCCCGTGATCGCCGCGCTCCCCGTCCAGAACGGCTGACGCGCGTGGCCCTCGGCGACCTCCCCGACTACCCCTGGGACCAGATGGCCCCCTACGCCGAGCGGGCCCGGCGGCACCCCGACGGCATCGTCGACCTCAGCATCGGGTCGCCCGTGGACCCGACGCCGACTCTCATCCGCGACGCGCTCGCCTGGGCGACCGACGCGCACGCGTACCCGACGACGGTCGGCACGCCCGAGCTGCGGCAGGCGATGGTCGACTGGCACGCGCGTCGCCGGAACGCGACGCTCGGCACCGACCAGGTGCTGCCGACCATCGGGTCGAAGGAGATGGTGGCCTGGCTGCCCTTCATGCTGGGCCTCGGCGAGGGCGACGCGGTCGTGCACCCGCGCGTCGCGTACCCGACCTACGAGATCGGCGCGGCCCTCGCGGGCGCGGAGTCCGTCCCCGCGGACGACCCGGCCGACTGGCCCGCGCACACGCGCCTCGTCTGGCTGAACTCGCCCGGCAACCCGGACGGCCGCGTCCTCGGCGTCGACGAGCTGCGCGCCGCCGTGGCCCGCGCCAGGGAGCTCGGCGCCGTCATCGCGAGCGACGAGTGCTACGCCGAGCTCGGCTGGGAGGGGGAGTGGGCCTCGGGGCCGACGCCCTCGATCCTCGACGCGCGCGTCGTCGGCGACGACCACGCGGGCGTCCTCGCGCTCTACTCGCTGAGCAAGCAGTCGAACCTCGCCGGGTACCGGGCCGCGCTCGTCGCGGGCGACAGGGAGCTCATCGCCCGGCTGATCCGCGTCCGCAAGCACGCGGGGCTCCTCCCGCCCGCGCCGCTCCAGCACGCGATGACCGTGGCGCTCGGCGACGACGCGCACGTGCGCGCCCAGCGCGAGCTGTACCGCGCCCGCCGCGACGTGCTGCGCCCCGCGCTCGAGGACGCCGGCTGGCGCATCTACCGCAGCGAGGCCGGCCTCTACCTCTGGGCGACCCGCGGTCGGGACGCATGGGAGGGGATCGCGGAGCTGGCCGACCTCGGGATCCTCGCGGGTCCCGGTCCGTTCTACGGCGATGCCTCGCCCGAGCACGTGCGCCTGTCGCTCACGGCGACGGACGAGCGCATCGCGCAGGCGGCCGCCCGGCTCCGGGCCGGCGCGACCGCGTCGCCCTCCGCGTAGCACGACCTCCAACGGATCAGGCCGGATGCTGGCGGAGGCGACAGTGTCCCTGTCAGCCCTTTAGGCTGTAGTCGGCTCGGAATCCGACGCCGCGACGACGCCACGAGCGTCCGGCGGCGCGCATCCCTCCCGGGCCATCCACCCAGACTCGAGGAGGCGCCGTGACCGATGGCGGGCAGCAGGCGGACGACCGGCCGAAGGCGGACGAGAAGCCCACGGCGACCCTGACGTACCCGGGCGGCCGGGTGGAGTTCCCCATCCTCCCCGCGGTCGAGGGCGCGTCCAGCATCGACATCTCGGCGCTCACGAAGAAGACGGGCCTCACGACGCTCGACAACGGCTTCGTCAACACCGCGTCGACCCGCTCGGCCATCACGTACATCGACGGCGAGCAGGGGATCCTGCGCTACCGCGGCTACCCCATCGAGCAGCTCGCGCGCCAGTCGAGCTACCTCGAGGTGGCCTGGCTCCTCATCCACGGCGAGCTGCCCACGAGCGACCAGCTGGGCGGGTTCGAGGAGGACATCCGCCGCCACACGCTGCTCCACGAGGACTTCAAGGGGCTCTTCCGCGCGCTGCCCACCAACGCGCACCCCATGTCGGTGCTGTCGAGCGCGGTGTCCGCCCTCTCCACCTACTACGAGGACTCGCTGAGCGTCCACGACCCCGAGCAGGTCGAGATCTCGACGCTGCGCCTGCTGGCGAAGCTGCCGGTCATCGCGGCGTACGCGCACAAGAAGAGCCTCGGCCAGGCCTTCCTCTACCCGGACAACTCGCTGAGCTTCGTCGACAACTTCCTGCGCCTGAACTTCGGCAACAACGCCGAACGCTACGAGGTCGACCCCGTCGTCAGCCGCGCGCTCGAGCGCCTGCTGATCCTGCACGAGGACCACGAGCAGAACGCGTCGACGTCGACCGTGCGGCTCGTCGGATCCACCGAGGCGAACATGTTCTCCTCCGTCTCG
Source organism: Clavibacter michiganensis (assembly GCF_021216655.1). NCBI lineage: Bacteria > Bacillati > Actinomycetota > Actinomycetes > Micrococcales > Microbacteriaceae > Clavibacter > Clavibacter michiganensis. The sequence continues at coordinate 1,455,799 of NZ_CP080437.1, read as the reverse complement.
GCGGGAATCGGCGCGCTGTTCGGGCCGCTGCACGGCGGCGCGAACGAGGCCGTGCTCGCGATGCTCGGCCGCATCCGCGACTCCGGCGAGGGCGTCGACCGCTACGTGGAGCGCGTGAAGAACAAGGAGGACGGCGTCCGCCTCATGGGCTTCGGGCACCGCGTCTACAAGAACTTCGACCCGCGCGCCCGCCTCGTGAAGGAGAGCGCCGACGAGGTGCTCGCGGCCCTCGGGATCCAGGACCCGCTGCTCGACATCGCCAAGGAGCTCGAGGCGGTCGCCCTCGCCGACGACTACTTCATCGAGCGGAAGCTCTACCCCAACGTGGACTTCTACACGGGCGTCATCTACAAGGCGATGGGCTTCCCCACGCGCATGTTCACGGCGCTGTTCACCATCGGGCGCCTGCCCGGCTGGATCGCGCACTGGCGCGAGATGAACGAGGACCAGGCCACCAAGATCGGCCGCCCGCAGCAGCTCTACATCGGCCAGCCCGCGCGCGACCTGCCCCCGCGCGACTAGCCTGGCCAGCACGTCCGCCGCTCCCGAAGAGGGGGCGTCGGGAGGCCGCCGACCCGTGTACCCGCGCGGATCGGCGACCTAGACTCGTCTCACCGCGAGAGATCCATCCGCCGCCCGCAACAGCCCCTGCCGTCGGTCCCGACCCGAAGAGGGGGCCATGGCCAGACGCCTGCCGTCGTCCCCGCCGGTGCTGCCGGGGTTCACGTACGTGACGGTCCTCGGTTCCGGCGGCTTCGCCGACGTGTTCCTCTACGAGCAGGACATGCCGCGCCGCCAGGTCGCCGTGAAGGTGATGCTCGCGGAGATCGTGACCGAGCGCCTCCGCGCCATGTTCCGCGCCGAGGCCGACCTCATGGCGCAGCTGAGCGCCCACCCGTCGGTGCTCACCGTGCACCAGGCGTCGGTCGCCGCCGACGGCCGCCCGTACCTCGTGATGGAGCTGTGCTCGTCGAGCCTCAGCGACCGGTACCGCCGCGAGCCGCTCGGCGTCGCGGAGGTGCTGCGCGTGGGGATCCGCATCGCGAGCGCCGTGGAGACCGCCCACCGCGCGGGCGTGCTGCACCGCGACATCAAGCCCGCGAACATCCTCACGACCGCGTTCGGGCACCCCGTGCTCAGCGACTTCGGCATCGCCTCCACGCTCGAGGACGCCGCGGCGACCGACGCGGTGGGCCTCTCCATCCCGTGGTCGGCGCCCGAGGTGCTCGCCGACGAGAGCCCCGGCACGGTGCGGAGCGAGGTGTGGTCGCTCGCCGCGACCGTGTACTCGCTGCTCGCCGGCCGCAGCCCGTTCGAGGTGCCAGGCGGGCAGAACGCGCCCGCGGACCTCGTGGCGCGGATCCAGCGGGCGCGGCCCCTGCCCACCGGGCGCGCCGACGTGCCCGAGCGGCTCGAGCTCGTGCTGCGCCGCGCCATGTCGCGGCAGCCGGAGGCCCGGCCCGAGTCGGCGCTCGCGTTCGTGCGTGAGCTGCAGTCGGTGGAGGCAGAGCTGCGGCTCGCGCAGACGCCGCTCGAGGTCGCGAGCGAGGAGTGGGCGTCGGCCGTCGCGGCGGGGGTCGACGAGGACGACGACCCGACGCGCGTGCGCGGCATCGCGCAGGTGGATCCGGGGACGACCGGGCCGGGCGGAGCGCGCGGCACCGCGGGCGTCCGGCGTGCCCGGCGGAAGGCGGCGCCGGCGGCGTCGCGGCAGACGGCGGGCGCGGCGCGTCCCGGCGTCCCGGCGACCGCGTCCGATCAGGTGAGGGCGGGATCCGCGTCCACCTCGCTCGGCCGGTCCGGTTCCGGGCCCGTCGGCCTCTCCACCCCGGTCCGGCCCGCCGTCCCCGGCCGGCGCGCGTTCCTCGCGCGGCACCGCGTGGCGTTCGCCGCGGCGGCTGCCGGCGCGATCGTCGCGAGCGTGGGCGTGGGCGCGCTGCTCGGCGGGTCGGGCGGCGGCACCGCGGTGCGCGACATCCCGGTGGTGGGCGAGATCCAGGCGTCCGCCGCCGCCGACGGCGTGCTGTTCTCCTGGAGCGACCCCGGCCTCGGCGCCGACGACGCGTACCAGGTGGTGCGAGACGGCGGGCTGCCGAGCACGCAGCGCGACACGACGTTCCGCGTGACGTCCGGCTCGGGCGGCTCCGCGGGTGCCGGCACGGACGACCGCGCCTGCATCCGCGTCACCGTGACGCGCGACGGCATCGCCGGGGACGCGTCGACCGAGAAGTGCGCGGAGCTCCCGCGATGATCCGCGAGTGGATCCGCCGCCACCGCCAGGCCGCGACGACCGTCACCGGCGGGGCCGTCGTGCTCGCCCTCCTCACGGGCTTCGCGCTCGTCTCCGACGGATACCAGGCGCAGCGCGTCGACCTCGACGACGGATCCGTGTGGGTCGTCAACTCCGCGCAGCAGGCGATCGGCCGCGCCAACACGGCCGTGCTCGAGCTCGACAGCGTCGTCGACTCCCGCAGCGAGGACATCGACGTGCTGCAGGCCGGATCCACCGTGCTGCTCGCCGACCGCGGCAGCTCGCGGCTCGACGTGGTCGACGACGCGACGAGCGAGGTGGTCGACACCGCACCGCTGCCCGCGGGCGCCGAGGTCATGCTCGCGGGACCCCGCGCCGCGATCCTCGTGCCGGCGACGGGCCAGCTGTGGCTCGTGCCGGTCGCGGGCCTCTCCGCGTTCGACGCCGCGAGCGCGCCCACGCTCATCCTCGGGGCCGACGCCGTCGCGTCCATGGGCGACGACGGCACGCTGCTCGTGTACTCGGCCGCGACGGGGACGCTGTCGCGCATCCGGGCCGCGACCGAGGACACCGTGCGGGAGACGGTCGACGTCGGGCCCGTCGGCGCGCCCGTGGACGCGGCGGCGGACGCCCCGGCCGACCCCGCGGCGGCCCTCGCGGGCGAGACCGTCCAGGCGGGGGATCCCGGCCGGCCCGCCGGGCAGCGCCTCGCGCTCACGTCCGTCGACGGCCGCTGGGCGCTGTACGACGCCGACGCGCGCGCCCTCCTCGTCGACGGGCGCACGGTCGACCTCGCCGGATCCGTGGCCGCGGACGCGCGCGTCGCCCTCCAGCGCGCGTCGTCGGACGGCGGCGGCGTGCTCGTCGCGCACTCGGGCGGACTGGTCGAGGTGCCCGTCGCGGGTGGGGATCCGGTCGTCGTGACAGGCGACGTGCGCGGCGACCCCGCGCGTCCCGTCCGCGTCTCCGGCTGCGAGTACGCGGGCTGGGCCGACGGATCCGGCTGGCAGCGCTGCCTCGCCCCCGCGGCCCTCGCGGGCGGGGGCGACGGCGACCGGGACGCCCGGCGCACGACGGCGGGCGCGACGGGCGACCTCGGATCCATGCCGCAGCAGGCCGCCCTGCGCTTCCTCGTCGACGGCACGCGCGTCGTGCTCAACGACACCCGCGGCGGCACCGCGTGGGCCGTGCAGCGCGACGCCGGCCTCATCGACAACTGGGCCGACCTCATCGACCGCGACCGCTCCGACACCGTCGTCGAGCAGAACACGGCCGACACCCCGCCCGAGACCGACCGCGTGCAGCAGCCGCCCGTCGCGGTCGACGACGACCTCGGCGCGCGCCCCGGCCGCACCACCGCGCTGCCCGTGCTCCTCAACGACCACGACCCGAACGGCGACGTGCTCGTGATCGACTCCGTCACGCCCGTGGACGTGGAGGTCGGCGCGGTCGACATCGTGGACGAGGGCCAGGGCCTCCAGCTCGCGCTCGCCGCGGGCGCATCCGGCACCGTGCGGTTCTCCTACGTCGTGAGCGACGGGCGCGGCGGCACGGCGACGGCGGACGTGCGCGTCGCCGTGCGCGGGGCCGACGAGAACGCGCCGCCCGAGCAGGCGCGTCCCGCCACCGGCACGGTCGCGGAGGGCGACCGGCTGCAGACCGACGTGCTGGGCGGCTGGTACGACCCCGACGGGGATCCGATGTACCTCACGCGCGCGAGCGTCCCCGCGCCCGACGCCGTCAGCTGGAAGCCCGAGGGGCGCGTCGTCTACACGGACGCCGGGGCGGGCGGCGACACGCGGACCGTGGCGTTGCAGGTGTCCGACGGGCGCGAGGAGGGCTCGGGCGAGCTCGTCGTCACGGTCCGTCGGGCCGGGGACGTGCCGCTCGTCGCCGAGGGCTTCGTCGTGCAGGCGGCGATCGGGCGCGAGATCACGGTCGAGCCGCTGACGCACGCGCGCGGCGGGAGCGGCGCGATCCGGCTGGCCGCCGTGCCCGCGCGGGCCGGCGTGCAGATCACGCCCGACCTCGAGGCCGGCACCTTCCGCCTCGAGGGCGGACAGGCGGGCACGCACCTGCTCGAGTACACGGTGACCGACGGGCGGACGACGGCCACGGGCGTCGTGCGCGTCGAGGTGCGCGGCGCCCCCGCGTCCGACGGCCGGCCCGTGACCGTGCCGCACACCGTGTTCGTGCGCGCGCTCCAGGCTCAGGACGTCGACGTGCTCCAGACCGACTTCGATCCCGCGGGCGGCGTGCTCGTGATCACCGACGCGGTCTCGCCCGGGGACGCCGTGGGCGTGCGCGCGGAGGTGGTCGGGCAGCGGCTCGTGCGGATCAGCCTCACCCGGCCGCTCGACGGGCCGGTGGACGTGGAGTACCGCGTGAGCAACGGCGTCGCCGAGGCGACCGGCGTGATCACCGTGATCGAGGTGCCCGAGCCGGCCGTGCGCCAGCCGCCCGTCGCGACCGACGACCGCGTGGCCGTGCGCGTGGGCGACGCCGTGGACATCCCCGTGCTCGCCAACGACCAGCAGCCCGACGGCGACCGGCTGCGCCTCGACCCCGTGCTCGTGGATCCGCTGCCCGAGGGCGCCGGCCTCCTCTTCGCGAGCGAGGACCGCCTCCGCTACCTCGCGCCCGACCGCACGGGCGACTACACCGCCGTCTATCGCGCGGTCGCGCCCGACGGGCAGTGGGCGACCGCGACCCTCACCGTCTCCGTGCGCGAGGCCGACGTCGCGACCAACGCCGAGCCCGTGCCGCGGCCGCTCACGGCGCGCGTGCTCGCGGGGGAGACCGTGCGGATCCCCGTGCCGCTCACCGGCATCGACCCCGACGGCGACTCGGTGCGGCTCCTCGGGCAGGACACCGGACCCGAGAAGGGCCAGGTCGTCGAGGTCGGGCCGGACTGGATCGACTACCAGGCGGGCGACTACTCCACCGGCACCGACGCGTTCGCGTACGCCGTGGTCGACGGGCTCGGCGCGCGGGCGACCGGCACGATCCGCGTGGGCATCAGCCCGCGCGTCGAGGGCGCGAGGAACCCCGTCGCCACCGCCGACACCGTGACCGTGCGGCCCGGCCGGGTGCTGCGCGTGCAGGTGCTGGCCAACGACACGGATCCGGACGGCGGCGCGCTCTCGCTCGTCTCGGTGCAGCCGCAGGAGGAGGGCCTCGTCGCGGGGCTCGACGGCGACACCGTGCGCGTCGTCGCGCCCGAGCAGGCGGGCCGCTACGGCTTCGTGTACGGCGTGCGCAACGCGCGCGGCGGCAGCGACGAGGCGTTCCTCACCGTGATCGTGGATCCCGCCGCGCCGCCCACGCGCCCGATCGCGCGCGACACGGTGCTCCAGCTCTCCGACGTGCTCGACCGGTCGAGCGTCGACGTCGACGTGATGCGCAACGTGTTCTCGGCGGAGGGCGACGCGTCGTCGCTCGTGCTCGCCGTCGGCGCGGGCTACGAGGACGTCGCGCTGGTGACGGACGACGGCCGGATCCGCGTCGAGGTCGGCGACGAGCGCCGCATCGTCCCCTTCACGGTGGCGCAGCCCGACGACCCGACCATCTCCGCGACGGCCTTCGTCTGGGTGCCCGGCTTCGAGGACACCCTCCCGCAGCTGCGCGTGGGCGAGCCGCGGCCGACCGTGCCGAGCGGCGAGCGGCTCGTGGTCGAGCTCGACGAGCAGGTGGTCGCGGCGGGCGGGCGGGCCGTGCGCATCGCGGATCCGAACTCGCTGTCGGCGACGCACGCCGCCGGGCCCGTGGAGCTCGTGGACGAGGACACCATCGCGTATCGCAGCGAGCCGGGGTACTTCGGGCCGGCGGCGATCTCGTTCACGGTGACCGACGGCTCGGGCGCGGGCGGGCGCACGGCCGCGCTCGTGCTCCCGATCACGGTGACGCCCACCGAGAACCAGCCGCCCGTGTTCACGGGCGCGGTCATCGACCTCGAGCCCGGGCAGTCCAAGGACGTCGACCTCGGCCGCCTCACCACCTACCCGTACCAGGACGACCGCGGGCAGCTCGCCTTCGCCCTGGAGGGATCCGTCGCCGCCGGCTTCCGCGCGTCCGTCGACGGCGGCACCCTCCGCATCTCCGCCGACGAGGGCGTCGCGACGGGGCAGGCCGCGTCGTTCCCGGTGAGCGTGCGCGACGCCACCCAGACCGGCCGCGCGGGCCGCGTGGACCTCCGGGTCGTCCCCTCGACGCGCCCGCTCGCGCAGCCCGCGACGGACGAGGGCACCGTGACGCGCGGATCCTCCACCTCCGTCGACGTGCTCGCCAACGACCAGGCCGGCAACCCCTTCCCGGGCACGCCGCTCACGGTCGCCTCCATCCGCGGCGCCGACGGCGCGAGCCTCCCCGCGGGCGTCACCGTGACGCCGTCGGCCGACCGCGCGACGCTCGCCGTGAGCGCGTCCGCCGACGCCGTGCCCGGCGACGTGCGCGTGCAGTACGAGGTGCGCGACGCCACGGGCGACGCCGGCCGGGCCGCGTTCGGCACCGTCGTGATCCACGTGCAGGACCGCCCGGGACCGGTCTCGGCCCTCCGCGCCTCCGGCTTCGCGGACCGGTCGCTCACCGTCGCGTTCGAGCCCGGCGCCTTCAACGGATCCGCCATCACGGGCTACCAGGTGCGCGTGCTCCGCGGCGGCACGGCGACCGCGACCGTCACCTGCCCGTCGACGACGTGCACCGTGCCGACCCCCGGCAACGGTCCGGGGAGCTCCGTGCAGGTGGAGGTCTCCGCCGTGAACGGCGTGGGCACCTCGGACCCGGTGTCGATCTCGGGCCTCTGGTCGGATGTGCTCCCGGCCGCGCCCGCCGGCCTCGCCGTCGAGCCGCTCGTCGACGGGCTGCGCCTCTCGTGGCAGCCGTCCGCCGTGCCGTCGTCGTCGAGCCCCGTCACGCAGTACGTCGTGGGGGTGGGCGGCCTCACCCGGCAGGTCGCGTCCGATGCCACGAGCGTCGAGGTGCGGGATCCGTCGCTCGTCGCCGAGGTGCCCGTCGCCGTCTCGGTGGCCGCGCGCAACAGCGCCCAGGTGCAGGACGGGACCGCGTGGCTCGCCGCCACCGCGACCGGCACGCCGCGCGGCGCCCCGACCGCCACCGGCGCGCCCACCGCGGTCGCCGACGCGGCGGACGAGACGCGCGTCACCGTCTCGTGGCCGGCGTTCCAGGGCCAGGGCGTCGACGGGATCCGCTACCTCGTCGCCGCCTACGCGCCGGGATCCGCGCCCGGCTGCTCGGTGCCCACCGAGGGCGTGTCGCCGTGGTCGGCACAGCACGGTCCCGCGGTCGAGGTGGGCGGCGCGACCAGCCACGTGTTCACGGGCCTCGCCACCGACCAGCCGGTCGCGTTCGCGGTGCTCGCCGCCAACAGCCAGGGCTGCACGGTCGTCGAGGCCGGCCAGCTGACCCCGCGCACGGCGCCCTCCACGCCCGTCGTCCGCGTCGACCTGCCGAGCCCGGACCGGCCGGGCGACGGCGTCTTCCGCGCGGTCCTCGCCGACGCGCGCTACCGGCCGGGCAGCGCGTCCGCGTCCGCCCAGCTGCTGTACCGGGTCGACGGGCAGGGCGACGGCGTGCCGATCGGCGTCGGCCAGGCGCTCACGCTGCCGCGCACGGGCGTCGGCGCGTCGATCCAGGTGCGCGTCGTCGAGGACTCCGGGGACGGGCGACCGCGGTCGAGCGGCTGGTCGGATCCCGTCTCCGCCGGCACCGCCGTGGACGCGCGCGCGGGCGACGTGCGGTCCGCCACCGACGATGCGGGCGTCACGACCTTCTCGTGGACCTCGATGCCGCCGGCCGTGGCCGGGTTCGGGCGCGTCGGCGACGGCGGCGGGTACGCGCGCAGCGAGTGGCGCTGCGGGGGCCAGGGCGCGTGGGCAGACGCGTCATCGGGCGCGGCCGGATCCTGCGCGGTCCCGGCCGGCGGCGAGCGGATCCTCGAGGTGCGCGTCACCGCGAACTCGGGCAACCTGTACACGTACGCCCACCGCGGATGACGGCCGAACCCGCGGCCATCCCGCCGGGCGACGCGGCCGCACCCGAGAGGCACGCCCCATGACGATGACCGCCGACGAGGCCCGCGCCTTCCAGGACGAGTTCGCGCGGCTCGTGCGCAACGTGGAGCAGGTGCTGCTCGGCAAGTCCCACGTCGTGCGCCTCGCCTTCACGGCCATGGTCACGGGCGGCCACCTCCTGCTCGAGGACGTGCCCGGCACCGGCAAGACCTCGCTCGCGCGCGCCATGGCGCAGACCGTCGACGGCACCCACAGCCGGGTGCAGTTCACGCCCGACGTGCTGCCCGGCGACATCACGGGCGTCAGCGTCTACGACCAGCGCACGGGCGAGTTCGAGTTCCACCGCGGGCCGGTGTTCGCGAGCATCGTGCTGGCCGACGAGATCAACCGCGCGAGCCCGAAGACCCAGTCCGCGCTCCTCGAGGTGATGGAGGAGGGCCGTGTCACGGTCGACGGCACGCCCTACGACGTCGGCCACCCGTTCATTGTCATCGCGACCCAGAACCCGATCGAGCAGGCCGGCACCTACGCGCTGCCCGAGGCGCAGCTCGACCGGTTCCTGCTGCGCACGTCCATCGGGTACCCCGACCACGAGTCGATGCTGCGGATCCTGCAGGGCGCGTCCGTGAGCGCGCACGACGTGACGCTCGCGCCCGTGGCGTCGGCCGCCGCCGTGCGGGCGCTGCAGGAGCGCGCGGGGACCGTGCACGTGGATCCCGCGGTCGCCGACTACGTGGTGCGCCTGGTCGACGCGACCCGCACCGCGCCCGAGGTGCGGCTGGGCGCGAGCGTGCGCGGCGCCCTCGCTCTCGTGCGCGCGTCCCGCACGTGGGCCGCCGCCGACGGCCGGCACTACGTGGTGCCCGACGACGTGAAGGCGCTCGCCGAGCCCGTGCTCGCGCACCGCCTGCTGCTGGATCCCGAGGCCGAGTTCGACGGCGTCACGCCCACGAGCGTGCTGTCGCAGATCCTCATCGAGATCGCGCCGCCGCGCGACGGGCACGCGGGGGCGTCGGGCGGTCGGGCTGCCGCGGGGTCGCACGTCGCGGGGCCCTCCGCCGCGGGCGCGCGGTCGGGCGGATGAGCGCGGTCGGGACGCGTGGCGCGGCCGCCGCCCCGGATCCCGCCGCCGTCGCATCCCCGCTCGAGCCCGCAGCCGCCCCGCCGCGCCACGCCCTCGCGCGCCTCGTCGCGGTCGTCACGCCGCTCGGCCGCGTCGTCGCGCTGGCCGCGGTCGTCGCGGGTGCCGTCGGGTACGCGCTCGGCTGGCGCGAGCTGGTCGCGGTCGCCTGGACCGGCGCCGCCCTCTGGGTCATCGCGCTGCTGCACCTCGTGGGGGCGTCCGGCGTCGAGGTGTCGCTGCGCCTGCCGCGCGACCGCGTGGTCGCGGGGGAGCGCGCGCCCGCGACCGTCGCCGTGCGGAACCCTCTGCGCCGTCGGGCCGTGGGGCTCACGGTGGAGGTGCCCGTCGGATCCGGTCTCGCCGAGGTCCACGTCCCCTCCCTCGCGCACGGCCACTCCCACGAGGACGTGTTCGTCGTGCCGACGACGCGCCGCGGCGTGATCGCGCTCGGTCCCGCGCGCATCGTCCGCGGCGACCCGATCGGGCTGGTGCGCCGCGAGTCCGCCGAGGCCGCCGCGACCCGGCTCCTCGTGCACCCGCGCACCCTCGCGATGCCCAGCACGAGCACGGGCTTCGTCCGCGACCTCGAGGGACGCGCCACGCGCGACCTCACCGACAGCGACGTGTCGTTCCAGTCGCTCCGCGAGTACGTGCCGGGCGACCCGGTGCGGCACATCCACTGGCGCTCGACCGCGAAGACCGGCGTGCACATGGTGCGGCGGTTCGAGGAGACCCGGCGGAGCCACATCATGGTGGCGCTGTCGCTGCACGCGGGCGACTACGGCGGCGTCGCCCCCGGCCCGGTGGACGACGCGACGGCGATCCCGGCGGGCGGCACCACGGTCGCGGCCGGATCCGCGGCGGGCGCGCTCGCCGGGTCGACCGCGGACGCCGAGTTCGAGCTGGCCGTGAGCGTCGTCGGATCGCTGGGCGCCCGCGCCATCGTCGACGCGCGCACCCTGCAGGTCGTCGCGAGCGCCGACCGGGCGGTGCGGCGCACGCGTCGCCCCCCGACCGCGCCCACGCTGCCCGGGCTCGCCCGCACCGTCGCGCGCCAGGGCCCACCCGGCTCCCGCTCCGCCCGCCTCCGCCGCCTCGCCACCGTCACGCGCGACCGCCTCCTCGACGACCTCGCCGAGATCGGCGCGTCCGACCGCGCGGCGTCGCTCGTGGAGCTGGCCCGCGCCGCCGCCGACGAGGTCGCGGGCGTCTCGGTCGTGTTCCTCGTCTGCGGCACCGGGGCGGCGCCCGCCGCGATCCGCGCGGCAGCCGTGGGCTTCCCGCCCGGCGTGCAGGTGGTCGCCGTCGTCTGCGACCCCGAGGTCGAGCCGGGCCTCCGCCGCCTCGGCGACCTGTCGGTCCTCACGATCGGCTACCTCGACGACCTCCGCGGCGCCCTGCAGCGGAGCGCGACGTGAGCGCGCGGGGTTCCCGCGTCGCCCGCGTCGCCCGCCGCGCGGCTCGCGGTCGCGTCGCCGCCCGCCCCCGCGTCCCGGCCGGATCCCGCGACCCCGGCCGCACGCTCATCCCGGCCGTCGCGATCGCGCTCCTCACCGGCCTCGCCGCGGCCGCCTTCTGGCCCGTCTACCGCGACGCGTCGTTCGTGCGGATGGCGGGGATCACGCTGGTCGTCGGCGCGCTCCTCGCGGTCGCGGGGGCGCGGTTCCGCTGGGGGAGCGCGGTGGTGGCGGGCGCGATCCTCGTGGCGTTCCTCGCGCTGGGCGTGCCGCTCGCGGTCCCCACCGGCGCGGTCGACGGCTGGCGGCCCACGCTCGCGGGCCTCGGCGAGCTCGTCGAGGGCGCGTCCCTCGGCATCGTGCGGCTCCTGACCATCGCCCTCCCGGTCGGCGACTACCAGGCGCTCCTCGTGCCCGCGTTCGCGCTCGTGCTGCTGGGATCCGTGATCGGCGTCTCGGTGGCCCTGCGCTCCCGGCGGCCCGAGCTCGCCGTGATCCCCTCCCTCGTGATCCTCGTCGTCGCCGCCGCCCTCGGCCCCGACCGCAGCCAGGGACCGGACGCGCCCGACGCCGCTGGCCTCCTCGTCCCGGTCGCGCTGGCCTGGCTCGCGACGGCCCTGCTGTGGATCGCGCGCTGCCGCTGGCGCCGACGCCACCGCGCGATGCGCCGCCTCGGCCGGCAGGCGGGGATCCCCGTGGAGTCGGCGTCGGACCGGCGCCGCTCGGGCACGCGCGCCGGGATCTCCGCGGTCGTCGTGCTCGCGGCCGCCCTGGCCGCGGGCGTCGCCGCCACGGGCGCGGCCCCGCCCGACGCGTCCCGCACCGGCCTCCGCTCCACGGTCGAGCAGCCGTTCGACCCGCGCGAGCAGGTCAGCCCGCTCTCGTCCTTCCGCACCTACTGGAAGACGCCGACGGTCGACGAGACGCTGCTCACGGTCGCGGGCCTGCCCGTCGGCGGCCGGGTGCGCCTCGCCGCCCTCGACACCTACGACGGCGTCGTCTACGGCACGGGCGGTGCGCGCGGCAGCGTCGACGCGTCGCGCACGGGGCAGGCGTCCGGCACGTTCGCGCGCGTGCCGTACCGGCTCGACCAGACGGGCGTCGCGGGCGACGACGTCACCCTCGACGTCGTCGTCGACGCCTACCGCGGCGTCTGGCTGCCGGGCGCGGGCCGCCTCGAGCGCATCGCCTTCGCGGGCGACGACGGCGGACGCCTCGCCGACTCCTTCTACTACGACGACGCGACCGCCACCGGCGCCGTGATCGGCGGGTTGACCGCGGGCGACGCGTACGAGATCGAGGCCGTGGTCGCGTCGACGCCGCCGCTGGAGGCGCTCGCCGACGAGCGCCCGGGCGACGCCGTGGCCCCGCGCCCCACGGGCGTGCCCGACGAGATCGCCGCGCGCGTGGAGGCGTCCACCGCCGCCCCCGACGGCGCGACGGCAGGGAACACCGACGCGGGTGCCGGCACCTCCGCGTCGCCCGGCGCGCAGCTCGTCGCCGCGATCTCCGCCCTCCGCGCCGACGGCTACGTCAGCCACGGCGTCGGCGACGCGCCCTTCAGCCGGTCGGGCCACTCGGCCGAGCGGATCGCCGACCTCCTCACCACGCGCCCCATGCTGGGCGACGCGGAGCAGTACGCGGTCGCGGCCGCCCTCATGGCCGACGACCTCGGCTTCCCCGTCCGCGTCGTGATGGGATTCGCGCCCGGCGAGGCGGCCGTGCGGGAGGCGCTCGGCGGGCCGGTGCGTATCCAGGGATCCGACGTCACCGCCTGGATCGAGGTCGACACGGCGTCCTCCGGCTGGGTCGCGGTGGATCCGAACCCGCCGGTCCGCGACGTGCCCGACGCGCTGCCCGACGAGCCCACCGAGGTCGCCCGTCCGCAGACGGTGCTGCCGCCGCCCGTCGAGGAGCAGGCCGAGCCCGAGGACCGCACGCCCCCGGACGCGAGCCGGGACGACCGGCCGGAGGCGGATCCCGCGCTCCAGGCCGTGCTCGCCGCCGTGCGCGTGGCCGGCTGGTCGCTGCTCGGGCTGGGGCTCGCGGCGTCGCCGTTCCTGGCCGTGGTGGGCGCGAAGGCGACGCGTCGGCGACGACGTCGCGGGGCGGCCGCCGCGCGCGACCGGGTCGGCGGCGCGTGGGACGAGTTCCGCGACGGCGCGCTCGACCGCGGCCTCGTGCCGCCCGTGGCTGCCACGCGGCGCGAGGTGGCGCGGCTCGTGGGCGTGGGCGGTGCGCGCGGGCTCGCGGACGTGGCCGACGAGTCGGCGTTCGCGCCGGGCGACGTGCCGGATCCGCTCGCCGACGCCTCCTGGCGCCGGGTCGACGAGCTGGCGGCGCGCATGGACGCCGGGCGGACCCGGCGGCAGCGGCTCCGCGCGATGGTGTCGCTCGCGTCGCTGCGGCGGGCGCGCGGCGGGCGCGGCGCGGGCGGCGACGACGGCGGCCGCGCGAGGGTCGCGGGAGCGCGTGCCCGGCGAGGCCGTCCGCGCGCCTGACGGCTCCTCCCCAGGACCCCGTCGCGCCCGGCGTCCACGAGGTGCGGGCGCCGCGCCACCGGGGCACGACGACCGTGGTGTCCTCGCCCGGTGGACATCTCCCCGCCCCCGTCGCCCGCGCCCGCGCCGCCGCCCCCGTTCCCGGTGCTCGGCGTCGCGGCGCCCCTCGTCGTCAGCGTCGCCGTCTGGGCCGTCACGCGCTCGCCGTACGCGCTGCTGTTCGCGGCGCTCGGGCCCGTGGTCGCGGTCGCGGGCGTCGCGGATCAGCGCATCTCCGGCCGGCGCTCCGCCCGCCGCGCGGAGCGCGAGTCCCGTGCCGCCGTCGTGCGTCTGCTCGCCGAGGTGCGTGCGCGCGTCGCCGCCGCCCGCGTCGCCCTGCGGTCGCGGGCGCCGTCCGCGCGCGAGATCCTCGACGGCGGCGCCAACCCCGCGCTGCTCTGGCGGGCGGATCCGGGCGGTGACGGCCCGCTCCCCATGGCGCTCGGCACGGGCGAGGTGCCGAGCGGGATGGTCTGGCGGGGCGATCCGGAGGCGCTGGTGCCGGATGCCGACGCGCGCGACGGGCGCGGCACCCTGCTGCGCCGTCCGCTCCTGCGCTCCGTGCGGCGGCGCACCCGTCGCGTCCCCGCGGGTGCGCGCTCGGCGGCGGCCGCCTCCCCGCACGACCCGGCGCGGTGGGCGGATCTCGTCCGCTGGGTCCCCGACGCGCCCGTCCTCGTCTCCGTCACCGGCGGCCTCGGGCTCCGGGGCGCGCCCGCCCTGGTCGCGCCCGTGCTCCGGGGCGTCGTCGTCCAGCTCGTGCACGCCCTCCCGCCTGATGACCTGCGCATCGCGTCCCGCCCGGCCGGGCCCGAGTGGGACTGGCTCCAGCGGCTGCCGCACGCGGCCGACGGGCTCCGCGAGGAGCGGGCCGGTGCCGACCGACCGGCCACGGAGCCCATCGCGACGGGCGAGCCGGGCGCGTGGGCGATCCGGCTCGCGCTCGGCGGGCGGGAGGTCGTGCTCGCCGCGGCGCCGCTGGTCGAGTCGCTCCCGGCCGCGTGCCGCACGGTGCTCGACGTCCGGAGCCCCGGCACGGCGCGGATCCTCGCGGCCGACCCGGCGTCGGACGGCCCGGCCGCCCTCGGCTCCGCGGAACCCGCGGCGCCCGTCCTCCCAGCCGACGGCGACGGCGTCCCGGTGCCGCGCCTCACCCGCACCGGCCTGGTGCGTCCTGACCTCGTGTCCCTCACGGAGGTGGAGCGCCTCGCGGACGAGCTGGCCGACCTCGCGCGGCGGCGCGGGCTCGCGGCGGCGCGGGCGCCCCTCCCGTCGCGCGTGCCCTTCGCCGACCTGCTGGCCGCGGAGCCGCCCTTCGCGGAGCTGCCGGCCGTCGACGAGCCGGTCGCGGGCGACCCGGCCCGGTCGGCGCCCGGGCTCGCGGCGGGCGAGGGATCCGGCACGGCGCGGGACCGCGTGCCGCACCCCCGCCGTCCAGGCACGCTCGCGGCGGTCATCGGCGTCGGGCACGACGGTCCCGTGTCGGTGGACCTCGTCGCGGACGGCCCGCACTCGGTCGTCGCCGGCACCACGGGGAGCGGCAAGAGCGAGCTCCTCGTCACGTGGATGGCGGCGCTCGCGGCGGCTCACCCGCCCGAGGAGGTCACCGTGCTCCTCGTCGACTTCAAGGGCGGCGCGGCGTTCGACCCGCTGCTTGTCCTGCCCCACGCCGTCGGCCTGGTCACCGACCTCGACGGCCAGGGCGCGCGTCGCGCGCTCGAGAGCCTGCGCGCGGAGATCCGCCATCGTGAACGCGTCCTCCGCGAGGCCGGCGCCCGCGACGTCGACGACCCCGCCGCGGCGGGCGTGCTGCCGCGCCTCGTCATCGTCGTCGACGAGCTGGCGGCCCTCCTCGCCGACCAGGACGGCCTGCACGAGGTCGTCGCCGACATCGCCGCCCGGGGCCGCTCGCTCGGCATGCACCTGGTGCTCTGCACCCAGCGTCCCGCCGGCGTCGTGCGCGACGCGGTGCTCGCCAACTGCGACCTCCGCCTCTCGCTCCGCGTCAACAACGAGGCGGACAGCAGGGCGCTCCTCGGCACCGTCGAGGCGGCCCGCCTCGCCGACGCGCCCGCGGGTCGGTGCCTGGTCGGGGCGCATGGCGCGCCGGCGCGCCCGTTCCAGGTGGCCGTCACGACGGCTGGCGACCTCGCCCGCGTCGCCGCCGCCCACGCGACGCCCGTCCCCGTCCGGCGCCCGTGGCTGGATCCGCTGCCCGCGTCCATCCCGTTCGCCGCCCTCGACGCGGTGCCGCCCCTCTCCCGGCGCGGATCCGCGATCCCCGCATCCGGCGCGCCCGCCATCCCGTTCGCCCTCGTCGACCTGCCCGCGGAGCAGCGGCGCGCGAAGGCCGTGTGGTGCCCGGCCACGGATGGCCACCTGCTCGTCGTCGGCGGCCCGGGATCCGGCCGCAGCACGTGCCTGCGCACCATCGCCGCGTCCGCCGCCGTGGCCGGCGCCGAGGTGGTCCACGTGCCCGCGGACGCGGAGGGCTGCTGGGACGCGGTCGCCGGCGTCGTCGCCCGCATCCGCGACCCGCACGGGCCGCGCGATCCGCTCGTCCTGCTGGCCGACGACCTCGACGTCGCCGTCTCCCGCCTGGGACCCGAGCACCAGGCCGCGCTGCTCGAGGGGCTGACCGCCATCGTCCGCGAGGGGCCGCACGCCGGGGTGGCGCTCGCCGTCGCCGGCCGGCGGGCGGGCGGGTCGCTCCAGTGCGTGACGGCCGCCTCGGGACCGCCCGTGATCCTCCCTCTCCCGACCAGGCAGGAGCACGTCCTGGCGGGCGGCGAGAGCCGCCTCTTCGACGCCCGCGCGACGCCCGGAGCGGGGGAGTGGCGCGGCGAGCGGATCCAGGTGGCCACGCCGCCCGAGGTCGAGAGCGGGTCCGCCCGGCGTGCGGACGGCTCCCGTGCGCCGGTGCCCGCGGACCCCGCGCCCCGCGTGTTCCTCCCGGGCGACGCCGTCCACGCGCTCGTCACACCGTCGTCCGCCGCCGCGGTCGCGCGGCTCCGCGAGCGGGGCGTCGACGCGGTCGAGGCCGCCCTGATCCCGCCGGGCTGGTGCGCGGATCAGCCGTTCCCCGGTGCGGCCTCGGACGGGGTCGGGTTCTCGACACGAGCCGCCGTCGGTCACGGCGTGCCCGTCGGCACCGGCCGCGCGGCGCGTCCCCGGGTCGTGGTCGGGGATCCCGACGCCTGGCTGATGCGTGGTCCGCTCCTCGCGGACCTCCGCCGCGCCGGTCACGTCGTGCTGGAGGGCTGCACCGCGCGGGATGCGCGCACGCTGCTCCGTGTCCGCGAGGTGCCGCCGCCCCTCGCCCCGATCCCCGGGCGCGCTTGGCTCGTCACCTCCGACGGCGACGTGCGCCGCTGCTCGTGGCCGCCCACGACGGCGCCGCCGCCCGATGCGCCTGTGCAAGGGGAGGCACCCGCGGCGACCGCGCTCCCCGAGGAAGCCGCGGCGCCTGCGGAAGCCGCGGCACCCGCAGCGCTCCCCGCGGACCCGCCGCGTGGCGCGCAGCCCGCCGGGATCAGCCGATGAGCGTCGGCGATACCCGGATCTCGCCCACGGGCACGCCGCCGCCGAGCACCGCGAGGTCGAGCTCGGGGCGCACGCGCTCCACGTCGTCCCGCGTGATCGCGCCCGCCTGGGCCAGCAGCTCGAGCGCCACGATGGTGGAGGCCCTGAGGCTCCCGTCGAGCGTCTTCGAGGCCACGGTCGTGCCGTCGGGGGCGGTCATGATCATGATCCCCTCGGCCCCGCCCTTGGCGAAGAGGCCCAGCCGCTCGATCACGACGGTGTTCGCGCGGCCGGGACCGTCGATGGCCCAGCCGTGGGCGCGCACCGCCGAGGTCAGCGCGGCCGCGTGCCGATACAGCGCGAACGGCGAGCCGGGCGCGGAGGTCGCGATGCGGTGGATCCCGCGCGCGAGCGCCGTCAACGACATCGCGTGCACGGGAGCGCCGCACCCGTCGACGCCCGTGGTGGCGATCCGCTCTCCCGTGAAGCGCTCGACCACGTCGCGGATCCGCACCTGCAGCGGGTGGTCCGGGTGCAGGTAGTCGTCAGTCGACCAGCCGTTCGTCACGCAGGCGAGCAGCATCGCGGCGTGCTTGCCGGAGCAGTTCATGTGGACGGGGGAGGCGGGGATCCCGGCGCGCACGAGCTCGTCGCGCGCCGCCCGGTCGAGCGGCCAGTCGGCGGGGCAGCGCAGCGCGGACTCGTCGAGCCCGGCCTTCGCGAGGATCCCCCGCACCACCTCCACGTGACGCGCGGTCGCGGCGTGGCTGGCCGTGGCGAGCACGTGCTCCTCCTCGGTGAGCTCCGCGCCGCTCGCCAGCACCGCGAGGGCCTGGAACGGCTTCATGCTGGAGCGCGGGAAGACGGGGGTCGTCGCGTCGCCCACCTCACGCAGCACCTCGCCCTCGGCCGACAGCACGACGGCCGCGCCGATGTGGCGCGACTCCACGAAGCCGCTCCGCTCGAGCACCGCGAGCTCCACGGCGCCCTGGACGGGGATAGTCTCGACGGCCGCCGCCATCAGAGCGCCCGGAACGCGTCGGCGATCACGCCGAGCGCGTCGTCGAGCAGCTCCTCGGAGATCGCGAGGCTCGGCAGGAAGCGCAGCACGTTGCCGTACGTGCCGGCCGTGAGGATGATCACGCCGTGCGCGTGGCAGTACGCCGCGATGGCCGCGACCGCCTCCGCGTTCGGCTCCTTCGTGGTGGATCCGGTGCCCGGCTGCACGAGCTCGATGGCGATCATCGCGCCGATGCCGCGTACGTCGCCGATGATGTCGTGTTCCCGCTGCAGCTCCGTGAGCGTGCGGTGCAGGTGGTCGCCGATGCGGGTGGCCTCCGCGAGGAGGCCGTGCGTCTCGATCGCCTCGAAGACGGCCACCGCGGCGGCCGCTGCGACGGGGTTGCCGCCGAACGTGCCGCCGAGCCCGCCGGGGAGCGCGGAGTCCATGATCTCGGCGCGTCCGGTCACGCCCGCGAGCGGCAGGCCGCCCGCGATGCCCTTCGCCGTGAGCACGAGGTCGGGCACGAGGCCGAGGTGCTCGCTCGCGAAGAAGCGGCCGGTGCGCGCGAGGCCAGACTGGATCTCGTCCGCGATGAAGACCACGCCGTTCGCCGTGCACCACTCCTGGAGCGCGGGCAGGAACCCATCGGCCGGCACCATGAAGCCGCCCTCGCCCTGGATGGGCTCCGCGACCACGCACGCGAGGTCGATCGCGCCGATGCGCTTCTCGAGGTACGAGATGGTGCGGGCCGCGGCCTCGGCGCCCGAGAGCCCGTCGTGATACGGGTAGGAGCTCGGCGCGTGGTAGACGTCGCCGGCGAAGGGCCCGAAGCCGGTGCCGTAGGGCGAGGCCTTGTAGTTCATCGCCATCGTGAGGTTGGTGCGGCCGTGGTAGCCGTGGTCGAGCACCGCCACCGCGCGGCGACCCGTGTGCTTGCGCGCGATCTTCACGCCGTTCTCCACGGCCTCCGCGCCCGAGTTCACCAGCACCGTGCGCTTCTCGTGGGTGCCGGGCGTGTGCTCCGCGAGCAGCTCCGCCACGCGCACGTACTCCTCGTACGGCGTCACGGTGAAGAGCGTGTGGATCACGTCGCCGAGCTGCGCGGTCGCCGCGTCCACGACCTCCTGGCGCGTGTGCCCCACGGTGGTCACGCCGATGCCGGCGCCCAGGTCGATGAAGCGGTTGCCGTCCACGTCCTCCACGATCGCGCCGTGCGCGCGGGAGATGTAGACGGGGAGCAGGGAGGAGACGCCGGGCGGCACCACGCGCTTCCGGCGCTCGTGCAGCTCCCGCGAGAGCGGGCCGGGGATCTCCGTCACGATGCGTCGCTCCTGCGGCACCTGCGGGCGCGCGTCGCGGGCGGACGCGGCGGGGGAGTCGGAGGCGGGGCCGGCAGGGATGCCGACGCGGGCGGAGTCCAGGGTGTCTGTCATGATCCGGCGAGTTTACCCGCGCGGGCAGCGGGATCCGGAAGGACCGCGGCGCCGTTCGCTAGCGTGATCCCATGCAGATCGAGCACCGGTACGCCCTGTCCCTCGAGTGGACGGGCGACCGCGGATCCGGCACGTCCGACTACCGCTCCTACGGCCGCGACCACATCGTCCGCGCCGCGGGGAAGCCCGACCTCCTGGGATCCGCCGACCGCCCGTTCCGCGGCGACGTCGACCGCTGGAACCCCGAGGAGACCCTCATCTCCGCGCTCGCGCAGTGCCACCTGCTCAGCTACCTGCACGCGGCCGCCACGGCGGGCGTCGTGGTCGTGGGCTACAGCGACCAGCCCACCGGCACCATGCGGCAGACGGACGACGGCGGCGGGCACTTCGTCGAGGTCACGCTGCGGCCCGTCGTCACCATCCGGGATCCCGCGCACGTCGAGCTCGCGACGTCGCTGCACCAGGGCGCATCCGAGCGCTGCTTCATCGCGAGCTCCGTCAACTTCCCCGTGCACCACGAGCCGCGCACCGTGCTCGCCGCCGACGCGAGCGCCTGACCCGGCACCCGGCACCCGGCGCCCGGCACCCGGCGCGCGCCCCGCTCGCGCCCTGTCAGGCGGTCCCCGGCCGGTTCGGGCAGACTGTGCGAGTCCCTCCCACATACCTGGTGCGTCCGCCGCGCCGATGAAAGCGACTCACGTGAAGCGACGCATCCCCCTCACCCTGGCCGCGGCCGCCGTCCTAGCGCTGTCCGCCTGCTCCGGCAGCGGCACGCCGGACGCGGATCCGTCCGCGAGCCCGACGGCCGGCGCACGCACCGCGGGGGCGTCCTGCATCGACACCCCGTCGGGTGACGCGTCGAAGTCGGTCAAGGTCTCCGGCGACTTCGGCAAGGCCCCCGAGGTCACGGTCGACGGTCCGCTCACGGTCGACACGACCGAGCGCACGATCGTCACGGAGGGCGACGGCGCGGAGATCGCGGCAGGCGCCACCGCGAACATCGCGCTCGCCGCCTACAACGGGAAGACCGGCGAGGCCATCGCGCAGCTCGCCTACAACGCCGACTCGCCGCTGCCCGCCACGATGAACGACGGCGCCCTGGTCCCCGGCGTCGTCCGCGCGGTCGAGTGCACCACGGTCGGATCCCGCATCGTCGCGGTGGTCCCCGCGGCCGACGGCTTCGCCGCCGAGCAGGCGACGACGCTCGGCCTCGGTGCCGACGACCCCATCGTCATCGTGGTCGACGTGCTGAGCCAGGCCGCCACCCGCGCCGACGGCGTCGACCAGCCCGCGCCGGAGGGCTTCCCCGCCGTCACGCTCGCGGACGACGGGGCGCCCACCATCACCATCCCGGACGCCGCCCCGCCGACGGAGACGAAGATCGCGAACCTCAAGGTCGGCGACGGCGCCGAGGTCACCGACGGCGCGAGCGTCACCGTGCAGTACACGGGCATCAACTGGAACACCAAGAAGGTCTTCGACTCCAGCTGGGACCGCGGCCAGTCCGCCACCTTCGTCACGTCGCAGGTCATCCCCGGCTTCACGAAGGCGCTCGTCGGCCAGAAGGTCGGCTCGCAGGTCATCGCGATCATCCCGCCCGCGGACGGCTACGGCGACAAGGGCCAGGGCACCGACATCGGCGGCACCGACACCATCGTGTTCGTCGTCGACATCCTCGGCACCCAGCCCGCCGCCGCGGGCCAGTAGGGGGAGCCGTGCGCCGGGTCATCATCCTCGGATCCACGGGTTCCATCGGCGTGCAGGCCCTCGAGGTCGTCGCCCGGCACCCGGAGCTGTTCGAGGTCGTGGGGCTCGGCGCCGGCAGCAAGCGCGAGGCGCTCGCCGAGCAGGCGCGCGTCGCGGGCGTCGAGCACACGGCCCTCGGCGCGGACGAGGCGGAGCAGCTCATCCGCTCGGTCGACGCGGACGTGGTGCTGAACGGCATCACCGGATCCGTGGGGCTCGGCCCCACCCTCGCCGCGCTGGAGGAGGGCCGCACCCTCGCCCTCGCCAACAAGGAGTCCCTCATCGTCGGCGGCGAGCTGGTGCGCTCGCTCGCCGCGCCGGGTCAGCTCGTCCCCGTCGACTCGGAGCACTCCGCCATCGCCCAGGCGCTCCGCGGCGGCACGGCGGAGGAGGTCAGGCGGCTCGTCGTCACGGCGTCCGGCGGCCCGTTCCGCGGCCGCACGCGCGCCGAGCTGGAGCACGTGACCCCGCGCGAGGCGCTCGCCCATCCCACATGGGACATGGGCCTCGTCATCACCACGAACTCGTCGACGCTCGTGAACAAGGGCCTCGAGGTCATCGAGGCGCACCTCCTGTTCGACGTGCCCTACGAGCGGATCGACGTGGTCGTGCACCCGCAGTCGATGATCCACTCCATGGTCGAGTTCATCGACGGGTCGACGCTCGCGCAGGCGTCCCCGCCGGACATGCGCCTCCCGATCACGCTCGGGTTGAACTGGCCGCACCGCATGCACGACGTCGGCGTGCCCATCGACTGGACCCGCGCGGCGACGTGGACATTCGAGCCGCTCGACGACGAGGCCTTCCCGGCCGTGCTGCTCGCCAAGCAGGTCGGTGCGGCGGGATCCACCTACCCGGCCGTCTACAACGCGGCGAACGAGCAGGCCGTGCAGGCGTTCCACTCGGAGCGCGCGGGGTTCCTCGACATCGTGGACACCATCCGCCGGGTCGTCGACGCCCACGAGCCGGCGTCCGGGCCCCTCACGCGCGAGTCGCTTGCCGAGGCCGAGCGCTGGGCGCGCGCCGAGGCCGACCGCGTGCTCGGGGTCTGACCCGCGCGGGCTGACCGCCGCCCAGAGCGGCGACCGCGCCGACCGTCGGAAGCACGTCGGTCGCCGCGATCACCGACACGGCGCAGAGCCGGCCTGATGGCGATGCGAACGGCCAGGTCAGCCGTTCCCGTTCCCGTTCCCGTTCCCGTTCCCGTTCCCGTTCCCGTTCCCGGGGTCGCCGGCTCCGCCGACGCCGTTCCCACCGCCGTTCCCGTTGCCGGGTCCGCCGTCGCCGTTCCCGTTCCCGCCGCCGGGGGCCGGGCTCGGGGTGGCCGGGGGAGAGGGCGTCGCCGTGCGGGTGGGGCTCGGGCTCGGCGAGGGCGAGGGCGACGCCGTGCGCGAGGGGGACGGCGACGGCGACGGGCTCGCGGACGGCGACGGCGACGGCGTCGGGGTCGTCTCCGCGGCGTCGCGGGCGGCCTCGAGCTGCGCGCGCACCGCGTCGATGCGCGCGATGACCTCGTCGCGTCGCGCCTGGTCGATGGATCCCTCGGCGAGGTCGGCCTCGACCGCCGTGCGCAGCTCCTCGAGCTGGGCGAGGGCCTTGGCGTAGTCGCCGTCCGCGGACGACTGGGTCACCGAGAGCGTCCGCTGCTGCAGGTCGTCGAGCGCGCGGTCCTCCGGCGTCGACGATCCCGCGCAGCCGGCGAGGAGGAGCACGGCCGTGGTCGCGGTCGCGAGGCCCACGGCGGCACGACCGCGGAGCGAGCGCCGCCGGGTGCCGTCGGTCGGGCGGATCGATGTGCGGATCACGGGGCGTCCTCCACGCTCTTCTGCAGCTCCTCGAGGCTTGCGCCGAGGGGTCCGGGGACGGACGGGTACGAGGTGTCGTGGGTCTGCATGGCGTTGACGGTCACGACGCCCACGACGGCGGCCGCGGCGATCAGCACGGACACGACGCCGATGCTGAGCGCCCGGTTGCCGCGGCGCTTCGCCGGGGCACGATCCGCGTCGGCGGCCGGGGAGGTCCTGGCGGTGGGGTCCGCGCCGCGCGCGGGAGGAGTCGTCGGCGCGGCGGCGAACCGCTCGGTCCGGGCGTCCGGATCCGCGAACGGCGCAGCAGCAGCAGCACCCGCCCCGGCCGCGCCGAGCCCGGCAGCGGCCGCAGCGGGCATCACCCGCGTCGAGGTGGCGGTCGGCGCGTCCACCGCGGACTCCGGCGCGCGTCCGGTCCGGAGCTCCGCGGCGACCTCGCGCGCGGTCGGCCGGGTCGCGGGATCGCGGCGGGTCATGCGGGAGAGGAGGTCCACCCACGATGCGCCGAGCCGGGCCGGGATCTCCGGGTCGCGCACCACGCGCGCCATGGTCGACTCCGCGGCCGTGCCCGGGAAGGTGCGACGGCCGGTGAGGCACTCGAGGAGCACGAGGCCGAGCGCGTACACGTCGGTGGGCGCGCCGACCTCCTCGCCGAGCGCCTGCTCGGGGCTGAGGTAGCTGACGGTGCCGATGATGGATCCGGTCGACGTGAGGCGCGTGCCGTCCACGAGCCGGGCGATGCCGAAGTCGGTGAGCTTGGCGACCGCCGGCTCGTCGTCGTCCTCGGGCCGCGCCAGCAGCACGTTGGCGGGCTTCACGTCGCGGTGCACGACGCCGCGACGGTGGATGTAGCCGAGCGCGTCGCTGAGGATCCCGCCGATGCGCGCCACCTCGGGCCCGGGCAGCGGCCCCTCCTTCATGCGGTCGGCGAGCGTCGAGCCGTCGACGATCTCCATCACGATGAAGGCGAGCACGCGGTCGGCGACGACGTCGTCGCCCACGTCGAAGAGCGTCACGAGGCCGGGGTGGCTGAGGCCCGCGAGCATGCGCACCTCGCCCTCCTGGCGCTCGACCTCGCCGGGGTCGGCGGAGTCGGTCGCGAAGACCTTGACGGCCACCTCGCGGCCGAGCGTCTCGTCGGCGGCGCGGTACACGGTGGCCATGCCGCCGCGTCCGAGCAGCCCGCTGATGCGGTAGCGACCGGCCAGCAGCGTGCCGGCGAGTGGGTCGGGCCGTTCTCCGGGCATGGGCGCACCTCTCGTCACGGGCTCCCAGACTAGCCCGGGGCTCCTGGGCGGCACCCGCCCGGCGGTCGGCGGCCAGCCTGCGGATCCGTGCCACGGCGGCGTCCGCCCAGGGTGCGGGAGGTAGCCTCTCCCACCATGGACGGCGTCTTCCTCTACATCCTCGGGGTGCTCATCATCGTGGTCGGCGTCGCCGTGTCCATCGGCCTCCACGAGGTCGGTCACCTGGTGCCCGCCAAGCTCTTCGGCGTGCGCGTCACGCAGTACATGATCGGCTTCGGGCCGACGATCTTCAGCCGCCGCAAGGGCGAGACCGAGTACGGCGTGAAGGCCATCCCGCTCGGCGGCTACATCTCGATGATCGGCATGTTCCCGCCGCAGAGCTCGCGCGCCGGCACGAGCAGCACGGGGATCGCGCAGCTCGTCGGGCCCGACACCCGCCGCGCCGACGCCGGATCGCCGACCGCCCCGGACGCCGACGACCGCGCCGGCCGCGGCTTCTTCGACCTCCTCGTGCAGGACGCCCGCCAGGCCAGCGCCGAGAGCGTCGGCGACGAGGAGGACCGCGCCTTCTACAAGCTGTCCGTCCCGAAGCGCATGGTGATCATGCTCGGCGGCCCGGCGATGAACTTCCTGCTGGCGATCCTCCTGTTCGCCGTCGTGCTCTGCGGCTTCGGCGTCACGACGCCCACCACCACGGTCGGCCAGGTGAACGCGTGCATCGTGCCCGCCGGATCCACCGCGTCGGCCGACGCCGCCACGTGCCCCGACGGCGCCCCGGAGGCCCCGGGAGCCGCGGCCGGCCTCAAGCCCGGCGACACGATCGTCAGCATCGACGGCTCGCCGGTCACCGCGTGGGACCAGGTCACGAGCACGGTCCAGGCATCCGCCGGGAAGGAGCTCGACGTCGTCGTGGAGCGCGGCGGCGCGCGGCAGACGCTCGCCATCACGCCCGTGCTCACGCAGCAGGCCGTCCCCGGATCCCGCGGCGCCCCCGAGGTCGACGAGCAGGGGAACCCGGTGACGCGCGAGGTGGGCCTCATCGGCTTCAGCCCCACGCAGGCGGTGCAGCAGCAGCCGCTCTCCGCCGCGTTCACCACCACGGGCGAGAACATGGCCGCGGTCGGCAACCTGATCCTCAACCTCCCGCAGCGCCTGGTCGACGTCGGCCGCGCCGCGTTCGGCGGCGGCGAGCGGGACCCGAACGGCCCGATGAGCGTCGTCGGCGTCGGCCGCGTGGCGGGCGAGATCGCGAGCCTCGACGAGACGCCGGTCGCCTCGCGCGCCTCCGCGATGATCGGCCTCGTCGCGTCGCTCAACGTCGCGCTCGGCATGATCAACCTGCTGCCGCTCCTGCCGCTCGACGGCGGGCACGTGCTCGGCGCGATCGTGGAGGGCGTGCGCCGGTTCCTCGCGAAGGCGTTCGGTCGACGCGACCCCGGGCCGGTGGACGTCGCGAAGCTCATGCCGGTGACGTTCGTGGTCGTGATCCTCTTCGGCGCCATGAGCGCGCTGCTGATCTTCGCCGACCTGGTGAACCCCGTCCGGCTGACCTGACGTCGCCGCGCAGCCGACGCCGCCCTGCGCTCGACGCCGCCCGCGCCCCCGACGCACCGGGCGCGCAGGAATCGGACGTAGGCTCTTCCCGTGCCAGCAGTCAATCTCGGAATGCCGAAGGTCCCTGAGGTCCTCGCGCCCCGCCGCAAGACCCGTCAGATCAGCGTCGGCAAGGTGAAGGTGGGCGGGAACGCCCAGGTCAGCGTCCAGTCGATGACGACCACGCAGACGACCAACATCAACGCGACGCTCCAGCAGATCGCCGAGCTCACGGCCACGGGCTGCGACATCGTGCGCGTGGCGGTGCCGCACCAGGACGACGCGGACGTGCTGCACATCCTGGCGAAGAAGAGCCAGATCCCGATCATCGCCGACATCCACTTCCAGCCCCGCTACGTCTTCACCGCCATCGACGCCGGCGTCGGCGCGGTGCGCGTGAACCCGGGCAACATCCGCAAGTTCGACGACCAGGTCGGCGCCATCGCGAAGGCCGCCAAGGCCGCGGGCGTCTCCATCCGCATCGGCGTCAACGCCGGATCCCTGCACCCGAGCCTGCTGCAGAAGTACGGCAAGGCCACGCCCGAGGCGCTCGTCGAGTCCGCCGTCTGGGAGGCCAGCCTCTTCGAGGAGCACGACTTCCACGACTTCAAGATCTCGGTCAAGCACAACGACCCGGTCATCATGGTGAAGGCCTACCGCCTGCTCGCCGAGCGCGGCGACTGGCCGCTGCACCTCGGCGTCACCGAGGCCGGCCCCGCCTTCCAGGGCACCATCAAGAGCGCCACGGCGTTCGGGATCCTGCTCTCCGAGGGCATCGGCGACACCATCCGCGTCTCCCTCTCCGCGCCGCCGGCCGAGGAGGTGAAGGTGGGCCTGCAGATCCTGCAGTCGCTCAACCTCCGCGAGCGCAAGCTCGAGATCGTCTCCTGCCCGAGCTGCGGCCGCGCCCAGGTCGACGTCTACTCGCTCGCCGAGCAGGTCACCGAGGGCCTCAAGCACGTCAACGTGCCGCTGCGCGTGGCCGTCATGGGCTGCGTCGTGAACGGGCCCGGCGAGGCCCGCGAGGCCGAGCTCGGCGTCGCGTCCGGCAACGGCCGCGGGCAGATCTTCGTCAAGGGCGAGGTCATCAAGACCGTGCCCGAGGCCGAGATCGTCCAGACCCTCATCGAGGAGGCCAACCGCCTCGCCGCGGAGATGCCCGCCGGATCCATCGGCAGCCCCGAGATCCTGGTCTAGTCCCCTTCTCTCCCCACCCGCCCGCGCGGGCGGCGTGCGTCCGCGCGCGCCGGCTGCGCGTAGGCTCTGCTAGTCGTCCGCCCGGCGGACCGCCCCACGAACTGAGGATGCTGTTGAACGGTAACGCCACTTTCCGGCATCGGAACACCTCCCTGCTGGGGCTCGCCAGCGTCCTCGCCCCGCACACCGTGACCTCCGTGGAGATCGACGACCGCCTGAAGCCCGTGCTGTCCCGGCTCCGCCTCCCCACCGGTCTGCTGCAGCGCGTCGCGGGCGTGCTGGAGCGGCGCAACTGGGACGCGTCCATGTCGTTCGACGCGGCCGCGACCGAGGCCGGGCGCAAGGCGCTCGCCCAGGCCGGCGTCGAGGCGTCGCAGATCGGGCTGCTCATCAACACGTCCGTCACGCGCGCGCACCTCGAGCCGAGCGTCGCGGTCAGCATCCACAACGGGCTCGGGCTGCCGTCGTCCGCCCTCAACTTCGACATCGCCAACGCGTGCCTCGGCTTCGTCAACGCGATGACGCTCGCCGGCCACCTCATCGACTCGGGCCAGATCGACTACGCGATGATCGTCGACGGCGAGGACGCCGGCGAGATCCGCCACAACACGGTCGCGCGCCTGCTCCGCCCGGAGACCACGCGCGCCGACTTCCTCAGCGAGTTCCCCAGCCTCACCCTCGGCGCGGGCGCGGCGGCGGCCGTCCTCGGGCGCACGAGCGACCACCCCGAGGGGCACAGGATCCTCGGCGGCGTCACGCGCGCGGCCACCCAGCACCACGAGCTCTGCATCGGCGACGTCGACGGCATGTTCACCGACACGAAGGAGCTCCTCCGCGGCGGCATGGAGCTCGTCGTCGACGCGTGGAAGGAGGCCGCGCAGGACGACTGGGACTGGTCCGACATGGACCGCTACATCCTCCACCAGGTCTCCGACGTGCACACCAACGCCATCGTCAAGGCCGCCAAGCTCGACAAGTCGCGCGTGCCGCTGACCTACCCGCGCTACGGCAACGTCGGTCCCGCGAGCATCCCCATCACGCTCGCCGACCAGGCCGACAGCCTCAGCCGCGGCGACCGCGTGCTCTGCATGGGCGTGGGCTCCGGCCTCAACACGGCCATGACCGAGATCCTCTGGTAGCCGCGGCGTGAGCGCATCGGCCGCGGTCGCCCCGGCGACCGTCCCCGTGGCGGGCCCCGACGGGCAGCCGCTGCCCGGCCTCGATCCCGCCTGGTCGCGCGTCGTGCGCGCCGGCGGCAACGGCTGGCACCTGCTCGACACGGGGGAGCGGCTCGCGGACACGGGCGCGCCCGTCGCGGGCACGATCCTGTGCGTTCACGGCAACCCGACCTGGTCGTACCTCTGGCGGCGCATCGCGGCGGAGTCGCTCGCGCGCGCCGAGCGGGATCCGTCCCGGCCGGCCTGGCGCGTGGTCGCCGTCGACCAGCTCGACATGGGCTTCTCCGAGCGCACGGGCGTGACGCGCACGCTGCCGATGCGGCTCGACGACCTGCAGGCGCTCACCGACGAGCTGGGGCTCACGGGATCGGGCGCGACGGCGCCCGTGGTCACGCTCGGCCACGACTGGGGCGGCGTGGTCAGCCTCGGCTGGGCGCTCCGCAACCGGGACGTGCTCGCCGGGGTCATGGCCCTCAACACGGCCGTGCACCAGGAGGAGGGCGTGCCCATCCCATGGCCGCTGCGCCTGGCGCTCGCCACCGGGATCCACGACGCCGCCACGCGCGGCACGCCCGGCTTCCTCGCCACCACGCTCGCGCTCGCGCACCCGCCGCTCGACCCGGCCGTGCGCCGCGCGTTCGCCGCGCCGTACCGGGGCGCCGACCGCCGCGCCGGCATCCGCGGCTTCGTCGCCGACATCCCCGTCGGCCCCGCGCACCCGAGCCACGCGACGCTCACCTCGATCGCGGAGGGGCTCCGCGACCTCGACCTGCCGGCCCTGTTCGTCTGGGGTCCGCGCGACCCGATCTTCAGCGACGTCTACCTCTCCGACCTCCTCGAGCGCCTGCCGCACGCCGACGTGCACCGGGTGGAGGGCGCCGGGCACCTCGTCGCGGAGGACCACGACTACGCGTCGGCCGCGCTCGACTGGCTCGCGGATCGGGTCGCGCCGGGATCAGCCCCCGCCCCCGCTCCGGCGGCCCCGGTCGCCTCCCCGCCCGTCCGCCTGCTCGGCGCCCTCCTCGAGGAGCTGCGCGACAGCGACGACCCCGTCCTCGTGGAGATGGCCCCGCGCGGCGGCGGCGGTCCGCGCACCGTCTCCTGGCGGCTGCTCTCGCGCCGCGTCCGCGAGATCGCCGCGGGCCTGCACGCGCGCGGCCTCCGCGCCGGCGACCGCGTCTCGCTGCTCGTCCCGCCCGGCGCCGACCTCACGGCCCTCCTCTACGCGTGCCTGCGCATCGGCGCGGTCGTCGTGGTCGCCGACGCGGGCCTCGGCGTGAAGGGCCTCGGGCGCGCGGTCGCGGGATCCCGCCCCGACATGGTCGTCGGCATCCCCGCCGGCCTCGCCCTCGCGCGCGCCCTCGGCTGGCCGGGGGAGCGCATCTCCGTCACCACGCTCGCCCCGCCCGTCGCGCGCGCGCTCGGCGTCGCCGCGAGCCTGCCGGAGATCGCCCGCGACGGCCGCGCGCAGGTCCTGCCGCCCGAGCCCGCGGCCGACGACGACGCAGCGATCCTCTTCACCTCGGGATCCACCGGTCCCGCAAAGGGCGTCGTCTACACGAACCGCCAGCTGGCCGCGCTCCGCGACACCCTCGGGTCCCGCTTCGACGTGGGCGTCGGCACCGGCCTCGTCGCCGGGTTCGCGCCGTTCGCCCTGCTCGGTCCCGCGCTCGGTGCCACGAGCGTCACGCCCGACATGGACGTGACCCGCCCGCGCGACCTCACCGCGTCCGCCCTCGCCGCCGCGGCCCGCGCCGCGGACGCCACGGTCGTCTTCGCGTCGCCCGCCGCGCTCGCCAACGTGGTCGCCACCGCGGACGCCCTCTCGGACGCCGATCGGGAGGCCCTCGGCCGCGTCCGCTCGCTGCTCTCCGCCGGCGCCCCGCTCTCGGAGGCCCTGCTCGCGCGCGCCGCCGCGCTCGTGCCGGACGCCGAGGTGCACACGCCCTACGGAATGACGGAGGGGCTGCTGCTCACCGACGTCACCCTCGAGGGGATCCGCGCCGCCGCCCTCCGCGGTGACGCCGGCGTCTGCGTCGGCGCGCCCGTCGACCCCGTCGCGATCCGCATCAGCCCGCTCGACGCCGACGGCGCCGCGACGGGCGCGCTCACGGTCGAGCCCGGCATCACGGGCGAGATCGTCGCCGCCGCCCCGCACGTGCACGACCGGTACGACCTCCTGCACGTCACCGACCGCGCGGCTCGCCGCGACTCCGCCGACGGGATCCGCCGCCACCGCACGGGCGACGTCGGCCACCTCGACGCCACGGGTGCGCTCTGGATCGAGGGCCGCCTGCCGCACGTGATCACGACGGCCGACGGCGTGCTCACGCCCGTCGGCCCCGAGCAGCGCGCCGAGTCCGCTCCGGGCCTCGGCCGCGCGGCCGCCGTGGGCGTCGGGCCGGCGGGTGTGCAGCAGCTCGTGCTCGTCGTCGAGACCGTGCCGGCCGCGCGCCGGGTCGGGCTCGCGGACCCGGACCTCGCGGCAGCCGTGCGCGCCGCGGTCGGCGGACCCGTCGCGGCCGTCATCGTCGTCCCCGTCCTGCCGACCGACGTGCGCCACAACTCCAAGGTCGACCGCGCGCGCCTCGGTCGCTGGGCAGCCGGGATCCTCACGGGCGGCCGGGTGAGCGCCCCGTGATCGTGCTCGTCACCGGCGCCAGCGGGATGCTCGGCCGCGCCGTCGCCGAGCGCCTCGCCGCCGCGGGCCACGCCGTCCGCGCATTCCAGCGACAGCCGTCGGGCCTCGCGGCGAGCGGCACGGAGCCGGTGCCGGGATCCGTCGTCGACCTCCGCGGCAGCGTCACCGACCAGGCCTCCGTCGACCGCGCGGTCGACGGCGTCGACGCCGTGGTGCACCTGGCCGCCAAGGTCTCGCTCGCGGGCGACCCGGACGACTTCCGAGCCGTCAACGTCGAGGGCACGCGCGGGCTCCTCCGAGCGGCGCGCGCGGCGGGCGTCACGCGGTTCGTCCACGTCTCCTCGCCCTCGGTCGCGCACACGGGCCTCTCCATCACGGGCGACGGCGCAGGCCCCGCGGATCCCGTCCGCGCCCGCGGCGACTACGCCCGCACCAAGGCCGAGGGCGAGCTGATCGCCCTGGCCGCCGACGACCCCGCGATGCGTGTCCTCGCCGTCCGCCCGCACCTCGTCTGGGGCCCGGGCGACACGCAGCTCGTCGCCCGCATCGTCGACCGGGCCGCCCGCGGACGCCTCCCGCTCCTCGGCCACGGCGCCGCCCTCATCGACACCGTCTACCGCGACAACGCGGCCGACGCGATCGTCGCCGCGCTCGCCGCCGCCGACACCGCGCACGGCCATGCCTACGTCGTCACCAACGGCGAGCCGCGTCCCGTCGCCGAGCTGCTCGCGGGCATGTGCCGCGCGGCCGGGGTGCCTGCACCCCGGATCCGCGTCCCCGCCGCCCTCGCCCGCGCCGCCGGGGGAGCGGTCGAGCGCGTGTGGGCCGTGCGCCCCGGATCCGACGAGCCGCCCATGACCCGCTTCCTCGCCGAGCAGCTCTCCACCGCGCACTGGTTCGACCAGCGCGAGACCCGCCGGGCGCTCGGCTGGACCCCCGCGGTCTCCCTCGACGAGGGCTTCGAGCGCCTCCGCCTCTCGTACGTCGCCGCGCGCTGAGCGGGGCCGGGCGGATCGCTAGGCTGATCCGGTGTCCACACGCCTCTCCAAGCTCTTCGTCCGCACCCTCAGGGAAGACCCCGTCGACGCCGAGGTCGCCAGCCACCGCCTCCTCGTGCGCGCGGGCTACATCCGCCGCCAGGCCCCCGGCATCTTCGCCTGGCTGCCGCTCGGCCTCCGGGTCAAGAACAAGGTGGAGGCCATCGTCCGCGAGGAGATGGAGCGCATCGGCGCCCAGGAGGTGCACTTCCCCGCGCTGCTGCCCGCCGAGCCGTACCAGGCCACGGGCCGCTACGACGAGTACGGCCCCGGGATGTTCCGCCTCGAGGACCGCAAGCGCGCGCCCATGGTGCTCGCGCCCACGCACGAGGAGTTCTTCGCGCTGCTCGTGAAGGACCTCTACTCCTCGTACAAGGACCTGCCCCTGTCGATCTACCAGATCCAGGACAAGTACCGCGACGAGGCCCGTCCCCGCGCCGGCATCCTCCGCGGCCGCGAGTTCACGATGAAGGACGCCTACTCCTTCGACCACACCGACGCCGGCCTCGCCGTCAGCTACCAGGCCCAGCGCGACGCCTACGAGCGGATCTTCCAGCGCCTCGGCCTCGAGTACGTCATCGTCGCCGCGGACGCCGGCGCCATGGGCGGGTCCAAGAGCGAGGAGTTCCTGCACCCCACGCCCATCGGCGAGGACACCTTCGTGCGCAGCCCCGGCGGCTACGCGGCCAACGTCGAGGCGTTCACCACGCTCGTGCCCGAGTCGATCCCCATCGAGGGCCAGTCCGCCGCGCGCGTCTTCGACTCGCCGGACACCCCCACCATCGCCACCCTCGTCGACCTCGCGAACGCCCGCGAGCCCCGCGAGGACGGCCGCGCATGGACCGCCGCCGACACCCTGAAGAACATCGTGCTCGCGCTCACCCACCTCGACGGCACGCGCGAGCTCGTCGTCGTGGGGATCCCCGGCGACCGCGACATCGACCTCAAGCGCGCCGAGGTGGCCTTCTTCCCCGCAGAGGTCGAGCCCGCCACCGAGGGCGACCTGGCCAAGCAGCCCGGCCTCGTGAAGGGCTACATCGGCCCGTGGTCGCCCGAGGGCCCCGTGCTCGGGTCCACGTCGAGCACGAGGGTGCGCTACGTGGTCGACCCCCGCGTCGTCGACGGCAGCTCGTGGATCACGGGCGCCAACGTCGCCGGCAAGCACGTCCTCTCGCTCGTCGCCGGCCGCGACTTCACGCCCGACGGCGTGGTCGAGGCCGCGGACGTCCGCGACGGCGACCCCGCGCCCGACGGCTCCGGCCCCATCACCGCGGGCCGCGGCACCGAGATCGGCCACGTCTTCGAGCTCGGCCGCAAGTACGCGGAGGCGCTCGGCCTCAAGGTGCTCGACGAGAACGGCAAGCTCGTCACCGTCACGATGGGCTCCTACGGCATCGGCATCACGCGCAACCTCGCACTCGTCGCCGAGGCCACGCAGGACGGCCGCGGCCTCCTCTGGCCCGCGTCCATCAGCCCGTTCGACGTGCACGTGGTCATGACCGGCAAGGGTGACGAGATCGCCTCCGCATCCGAGGAGCTCGTCGACGCGCTCGACGCCGCGGGCCTCGACGTGCTCTTCGACGACCGCCCCAAGGTGTCGCCCGGCGTGAAGTTCGGCGACGCCGAGCTCATCGGGGTGCCGACCATCGTCATCGTCGGCCGCGGCGCGGTCGACGGCATGGCCGAGCTCTGGGACCGCCGCACGAACGAGCGCACGCCCGTCGCGCTCGCCGACGTCGTGGGCGCGCTCACCGCCGACCGCTGATCCGCACCGCGCCCCCACCCGAGGCTGCCCGACCCCTCCCGGTCGGGTAGCCTCGAGTGTTTCCAACCGAATAGAGGAGTCGCACCGTGGACATCGACCTGAGCGTCTTGCGCCTGATGGAGCGCGAACGCGAGATCCCGTTCGAGGAGCTCGTCTCGATCATCGAGCAGGCCATCCTCACCGCCTACCTCAAGCACACCGACCAGGCGGACGCCAAGCCCGTCGCCGACGGCGTGCCCCCCGCCCGCGTGCACCTGGACCGCAAGACCGGCCACGTCTCCGTGCACGTCCCCGAGCTCGACGAGGACGGCCTCGTCATCGGCGAGTCCGAGGACAGCCCGAGCGACTTCGGCCGCATCGCCGCGTTCGCCGCCAAGCAGGTCATCAACCAGCGCCTGCGCGACATCGGCGACGACCGCATCCTCGGCGAGTTCAAGGGCCGCGAGGGCGACATCGTCGCGGGCGTCGTCCAGCAGGGCCCGAACCCGCGCATGATCCACGTCGACCTCGGCACCATCGAGGCGATCCTGCCGCCCGAGGAGCAGGTGCCCGGCGAGAAGTACGTTCACGGCTCGCGCCTGCGCGTCTACGTCACGAGCGTCTCCCGCGGCGCCAAGGGCCCGCAGATCACGGTCTCGCGAACCCACCCGTCCCTCGTCCGGAAGCTGTTCGCGCTCGAGGTGCCGGAGATCGCGCAGGGGCTCGTCGAGATCGTGTCGCTCGCCCGCGAGGCCGGCCACCGCACCAAGATGGCGGTGCGCGCCACCGAGCCCGGCATCAACGCCAAGGGCGCCTGCATCGGCGAGCTGGGGCAGCGCGTCCGCGCGGTCACGGCGGAGCTCAACGACGAGAAGATCGACATCGTCGACTACTCCGAGTCGCTGCCCGTGTTCGTCGGCAACGCGCTGTCGCCCGCCCGCGTGACGAGCTCGTTCGTCATCGACCAGGCGACCAAGGCCGTCCGCGCGCTCGTGCCGGACTACCAGCTGTCGCTCGCCATCGGCAAGGAGGGCCAGAACGCCCGCCTCGCCGCCAAGCTCACGGGCGCGAAGATCGACATCCAGCCCGACTCGATCCTCGAGGGCGACGACTGAGCGCCGCCCGCCGCGACCCGGCCTCCCCGCCGCCGGACGGAGGGGGTAGTATGGATCCGGTAAGAACGTGCGTCGGCTGTCGTCGGCGTGCCCCGAGGTCCGCGCTACTGCGGATCGTCGCCGATCCCCCCACCAGCTCCCTCGTCGTCGACGAGCGCGCGGTGATGGTCGGCAGGGGCGCGTGGATCCATCCGACCATCGAGTGCATCGACAGAGCGATCGCGCGGCGTGCCTTCGGGCGGGCCCTGCGGAGCGACGCGGCGCTCGACCCCGCAGCTCTTGGGGGAATACGAGAGCGGCTCGCGGCCCAGCCGAGCGCGCGAGCATCCGAGAGAACAGGCTGAACGGCACATGGACAACTAATGAGCGGCTCGAAATGAGATCCGTCCAGCACTAGCGGTCCCCTCCTGCCTGGGAGAGGACCCCCAGACAGGAGAACAGTGGCAAAACCACGCGTACACGAGATCGCCGCCGAGATCGGCGTCGACAGCAAGACCGCACTCGCCAAGCTCAAGGAGATGGGCGAGTTCGTCAAGGGACCGTCGTCGAGCATCGAGCCCCCCGTGGCCCGCAAGCTCAAGGCGGCCCTCGAGGCCGCCGGCCTCACCGGACAGGCAGCGGCACCCGCCGCGGCCCCCTCGTCCGCCCCGCGACCCGGAGCCCGTTCGTCGGCTCCCAAGCCGGGCGGCCGTCCCACCCCCGGCCCGCAGCCCACCGCCGCTCCCGAGGTCGAGGCGACCGAGGCGTCCGACGTCCCGGTCCCGGCGAAGCCGCTGACCGTAGCGGAGCGCCAGGCCCAGGCCGAGGCGAGCCGCAAGGCCGCCGCGGAGGAGAAGGCGCAGGCCGAGAAGTCGGCCGCGTCCGCCACCCCCGACGCCCCGGCCGCCGAGACCCCGAGCGCCCCGCGCCCGGACGCCGGCAGCGCGCCGGCACCCTCGAACGGCATCCCGCGTCCCGGGATCCCGCGTCCGGCGGCCCCGCGCCCCGGCAACAACCCCTTCGCGAGCAACCAGGGCATGGGCACCAAGCCCCGCCCGGGCAACAACCCCTTCGCGAGCAACCAGGGCATGGGCCAGCGCCCCGCCGCGGGAGCCGCAGGCCCCCGTCCGGCCGCTCCCCGTCCCGGATCCCCCCGCCCCGGCGCCCCGCGCCCCGGCGGCGTCGGCCAGGGCGCGCGCCCGGCCGGCTTCGGCCAGCGCCCCGCGGGCGCGGGTCGTCCCGGCGGCGCACCCGGCGGAGCGGGACGCCCCGGCGCCCCCGCGGCCGGCGGCTTCCAGCGTCCGGCCGGCGGCTTCGCCGGTCGTCCCGGCGGCGGCGGACGTGGTCGCGGCCCCGGCGGCGGCACCGCCGGTGCCTTCGGGCGCGGCGGCGGCAAGAGCAAGTCGCGCAAGTCGAAGCGGACGAAGAGGGCCGAGTTCGAGCTGCGCGAGGCCCCGTCGCTGGGTGGCGTCAGCGTCCCCCGCGGCGACGGCAACACCATCGTCCGCCTGCGTCGTGGCGCGTCCATCTCGGACTTCGCCGACAAGATCGACGCGAGCCCCGGCAACCTGGTGACCGTGCTGTTCCACCTCGGTGAGATGGCCACGGCGACCGAGTCGCTCGACGAGGCCACCTTCGAGGTGCTCGGCACCGAGCTCGGCTACAAGATCCAGGTCGTCTCCCCGGAGGACGAGGACCGCGAGCTGCTCGAGGGCTTCGACATCGACCTCGACCAGGAGCTCGAGGACGAGGACGACGACGTGCTGGAGATCCGGCCCCCCGTCGTCACCGTCATGGGCCACGTCGACCACGGAAAGACCCGTCTGCTCGACGCCATCCGCAACGCCAACGTCATCGAGGGCGAAGCGGGCGGCATCACGCAGCACATCGGCGCGTACCAGGTCTGGGCGCCGCACGAGGGCTACGAGCGCGCCATCACCTTCATCGACACCCCGGGCCACGAGGCGTTCACCGCCATGCGCGCCCGTGGTGCGCAGGTCACCGACATCGCGATCCTCGTGGTCGCGGCCGACGACGGCATCATGCCGCAGACGGTGGAGGCCCTGAACCACGCCCAGGCGGCGAACGTGCCGATCGTGGTCGCGGTCAACAAGGTCGACAAGGAGGGGGCCAACCCCGCCAAGGTGCGCCAGCAGCTCACCGAGTACGGCCTGGTCGCCGAGGAGTACGGCGGAGACGTCATGTTCGTCGACGTCTCGGCGCTCACCGGCAAGGGCGTGGAGGACCTCCTCGAGGCCGTCCTGCTCACCGCCGACGCCGGGCTCGACCTGCGCAGCAACCCGAACAAGGACGCGCGCGGCGTGGCCATCGAGGCCCGCCTCGACAAGGGCCGCGGTGCGGTCGCGACCGTCCTCATCCAGTCGGGCACGCTCCGCGTGGGCGACGCCATCGTCGCGGGCACGGCTTACGGCCGCGTCCGGGCGATGATGGACGAGAACGGCGACGCGGTCCACGAGGCCTACCCCTCGCGGCCCGTCCAGGTCCAGGGCCTCTCGTCGGTCCCCGGCGCGGGCGACACCTTCCTCGTCACCGAGGAGGACCGCACCGCCCGTCAGATCGCCGAGAAGCGCGAGGCCGTCGAGCGCAACGCCCAGCTGGCCAAGGCCCGCAAGCGCATCAGCCTCGAGGACTTCACGCGTGCGCTGGAGGAGGGCAAGGTCGAGTCGCTCAACCTCATCATCAAGGGCGACGTGTCCGGTGCCGTCGAGGCGCTGGAGGAGTCGCTCATGAAGATCGAGGTGGACGACTCCGTGCAGCTGCGGATCATCCACCGCGGCGTCGGAGCGGTCACCGAGAGCGACGTCAACCTGGCGACGATCGACAACGCGATCATC
Source organism: Clavibacter michiganensis (assembly GCF_021216655.1). Lineage (NCBI taxonomy): Bacteria > Bacillati > Actinomycetota > Actinomycetes > Micrococcales > Microbacteriaceae > Clavibacter > Clavibacter michiganensis. Next base: position 1,418,301 of record NZ_CP080437.1, on the reverse strand, counting down.
ATCGGGTTCAACGTCCGCCCCGACCCGAAGGCCCGTGCACGTGCGGCGCGCGAGGGCGTCGACATCCGCTTCTACAGCGTCATCTACTCGGCGCTCGAGGAGATCGAGTCGAGCCTCACGGGCATGCTCAAGCCCGAGTTCGAGGAGGTCCAGTCCGGCGTCGCCGAGATCCGCGAGGTGTTCCGTTCCTCCAAGTTCGGCAACATCGCGGGTGTCATCGTCCGCTCGGGCACCATCACCAGGAACGCCAAGGCGCGGGTCATCCGCGACGGCGTGGTGGTGGGCGACAGCCTGGCCATCGAGTCGCTCCGCCGGTTCAAGGACGACGTGTCCGAGGTCCGCACGGACTTCGAGGCGGGCATCGGCCTCGGCAAGTTCAACGACATCCAGATCGGCGACGAGATCGAGACGATCGAGATGAAGGAGAAGCCGCGGGTCTGACCCCGGCCGATCCGGGCCCCGCTCCCCGTCTGGGGAGCGGGGCCCTCACCGTCCCGCCACCCGCGGGGCACCAGCACGAGCCGGGCGCTCACGTCCGGCCGTACCCGCAACCAGCGGGGCACCAGCACGAGCCGGGCGCTCACGTCCGGCCGTACCCGCAACCCGCGGGGCACCAGCACTCCAGCCGGACGAGCACGCCCGGCGAGCAGCGTCACGGAAGGACGTCGACCATGGTCGATCACGCGAGGGCCAGGAAGATGGCCGACCGCATCAAGGAGATCGTCGCGCGCAAGCTCGACCGGGGCATCAAGGACCCGCGGCTCGGCTTCGTGACCGTGACCGACGTGCGCGTCACGGGCGACCTGCAGCACGCCAGCATCTTCTACACGGTCTACGGCACCGACGAGGAGCGCGCCGACACGGCAGCCGCCCTCAAGTCCGCCACCGGCATGCTCCGCAGCGAGGTGGGCAAGAACATCACCGCGCGCCTCACGCCGTCGCTCGAGTTCATCCTCGACGGCGTGCCCGAGAACGCGGCCGCGATCGACGCCCTCCTGGAGGAGGCGCGTCGCCGCGACGCGGACGTGCAGGCGCAGGCGAAGTCCGGCGTCTACGCGGGCGACGAGGACCCGTACGTCAAGCCCCGCGTGATCGGGGAGGACGAGGACGAGGACGACGAGGACGGCGACGACATCGATCGCTCGGCGCCCGGGTACGAGCCCGCGCACTGAGCCACCGCGTCGGCCGGCCGCCTCCGCGCGCCGGCCGCCGCGCGTCAGCTCGGCAGGGCGTACGTGCCGTCGGGCTGGCGCACCGCGAGCCCGTCGGCGAGCAGCCCGTCGAGCGCGCGCCCGCGCTGCACGGGCTCCGGCCACGCGGTCGCGAGGTCGGCCGCGCTCACGGGGGAGTGGCTCGACCGCAGCTCGGCGAGGAGGAGGCCGCGCACCTGGCGGTCGGATCCCTCGAACCGCTTCTGCACCACGCGCGCCGGCCCGTCGTAGGCCGGGTACCCCGCGGCGCGCCAGGCGCACAGGTCGCGGACCGGGCAGTCGTCGCAGCGCGGCGCGCGGGCCGTGCAGATCACCGCTCCGAGCTCCATCGCGCCCGCGTTGAACACGCGCGCCTCCGCGACGTCGTCGGGCAGCTGCGCCTCCATCGCCTGGAGGTCGACGGTCGTGCGCGCCGGTCCGGGGTCGCCCTGGCCGGCGATCGCGCGTGCGAGGACCCGCCGCACGTTGATGTCGACCACGGGGTGCCGATGGCCGAACGCGAACGCCGCCACCGCGCGTGCCGTGTACGGGCCGACGCCGGGGAGGTCGAGCAGGGCATCCACGTCCTGGGGCACCTCGCCGCCGTGCCGCTCGACGATCGCCACCGCGCACGCGTGCAGGTTCAGCGCGCGCCGCGGGTAGCCCAGCCGGCCCCACGCGCGGACGGCCTCGCTGGCGGGCGTCGAGGCGAGGGCCTCGGGCACGGGCCAGCGCGCGAGCCACTCCTCGAGCCGCGGTATGACGCGGACCACGGGCGTCTGCTGCAGCATGAACTCGCTGACGAGGATGCCCCAGGACCCGAACCCCTCGCGCCGCCACGGCAGGTCGCGCGCGTTCTCCCGGAACCACGCGTTCACGTCTCGGGCGAGGGCGGTCTCCGGCATCCGGCCAGCGTACGAGACGATGAGCCTAGGCTCGGCGCATGCCCCTGTACCGCGCCTCCCGCGCCGAGGTCCTCGCCTCGCTCGCGGACGAGTTCCTCCACAACTACGGCCATGGGCGCGCGTTCCTCGCGGTCGACGGCGGGCCGCTCGCGGACCCGAGCGCGTTCGCGCACGACCTCGCGGACGTGCTGCGCGCGGACGGCCGCGGGGCGTACGTCGCCACGGCGGCGGACTTCGCGTCCGACGGCGGCACTCCCGACGCGGACGCCCTCCGCGACGCGCTGGTCCGGCCGTTCCGGAAGGCCGGCGGCGGATTCGCGCTGCGGCCGGACGGCGACGTCGTGACGGACGCCCCCGCCGACGCCGTGCTCATCGTCGCGGGCGACGCCCTGCAGATCCCGGAGCTCCGCGGCCTCTGGAACGCGGTCGTCTACCTGCTGCTGCCCGACGAGCCGCTCGCGACCTCGGGCGGTGACGCCGGATCCGCCGCGCAGGAGGCGCACGCGCGCTACATCCGGCAGGTCAACCCGCGACGGGCGGCGACCATGATCGTGGACGTAACCGACCCCGACCTGCCGCGCCGCGTCTTCGCCGACAGCTGCTGAGGCCTCGCGGCGCCGAGCCGCTCGCCCGCCGACGGACCGGGGGCGGGGATCAGCGCGGCACGAGCCGGGCGAGCTCCGCGGGGGAGATGTGCCGGCCGCTGGCCTCCACGCCGTGCACGAGCTGCACCAGCGCGGCGTTGACGCGCGCGTCCTGCCCGGCGCCGGGCGCGAGGGCCGAGACCGCGCCGTTGAGGTGATCCACCTCGGTGAGGCGGTTGCGGCGGATGCTCTGCAGCGTCGACCCGGGGTTCGGCACCTGCCCCATGTTCCGGGCGAGCGAGACCGGCAGGCGCTCGGCGAAGGGGAGCGGCAGCGACGCGAACAGCCGCAGCCGCCGGTGGGTGAGGCCGCCGAGGCGGCCGAACGTCACCCCGCGCGCGAGGCCCGTGCGGACGGTCTCCTGCATGGCACGCGTGACGATGCGCCGGAGCACGGGCTCGGCGATGACGGCCTGCACGCTGAGGCCGGTGACGGCCGGCACGGCGTTGATTCCGTTGATGACGAGCTTGGTCCACTGGACGCCGCGGAAGTCGGGGGCCACCGTGATCGGCATGACGGGATCCAGGACCTCGCGCACGAGGGCGACGCCGGCGCCGCCCGGGCCGTCCGCTGAGCCGATCTGCATGCCGGCGGGCGACGTGACGGTGACGAGCCCGGGCTCGGTGAGCGACGTCGCCGCGAGCGCGAGCCCGCCGACGACCTGCGAGCGCGGCAGGCACTCGACGCCCATCGTGATCGCGGAGAGGCCGTTCTGCACGACGAGCACGGGGATCCCGCGCAGCCAGCCCGCGTTCTCCGTCATGGCGTCGCGGGCGTCGGCGATCTTGGTGGCGACGATCGCGAGCTCGGGCGGGCGGCCCAGCCGCTCGGCCGCCGCGACGCGCGCGACGTGGTCGCCGTAGCCGCCGGCGAGGCGCAGGCCGCCGTCCTGGATCGCCCGGAGATGCGGGCCGCGCGCGGTGACGTCGACCTCGTGGCCGGCCCGTTCGAGGAGCGCCGCGAGCGTGCCGCCGACCGCGCCAGCACCCAAGACACCGATCCGCACGCGTCCTCCTCCGACGCCCTCGATCCTAGGCCGAGCGCCTCCGAGGGAGCCGGGCGGCGGCCCGAGCACGGCATGATGGTGGGGCCATGGAAACCCCGACCCCCCGCGCCGCGCCCTCCACCGCGAGCGGCCTGCTCCTCATCGACAAGCGCGGGGAGTGGACGAGCCACGACCTCGTCGCCCGCACGCGCCGCCTCGCCGGCACCCGCAAGGTCGGGCACGCGGGCACGCTCGACCCGATGGCGACGGGCCTCATGATCCTCGGCGTGAACAGCTCCACGCGGCTGCTCACCTACCTCGTGGGCCTCGACAAGGAGTACCTGGCGACCATCCGCCTCGGCCGCGCCACCACCACGGACGACCGCGAGGGCGAGGTCGTCTCGCGCGCCGAGCCCGGGCGGATCCGCGACCTCGCTGTCGCCGACGTGGAGCGCGCCGTCGCCGCCCTCCGCGGCACGATCTCCCAGGTGCCGAGCGCCGTGAGTGCCATCAAGGTCGACGGCAAGCGCGCCTACGCACGCGTCCGCGCCGGCGAGGACGTCGAGCTCGCCGCGCGCGAGGTCACCGTCTCCGCGTTCGACGTGCTGCGCTTCGACGCGGTGGAGGCCGAGGAGGGCGAGGAGGACGGCGCGCAGCTCGACCTCGACGTCCGCATCACCTGCTCGTCCGGCACCTACGTGCGGGCGCTCGCGCGCGACCTCGGCCGCGCGCTCGGCGTCGGCGGCCACCTCACCGCGCTCCGCCGCACGCGCGTCGGCCCCTTCCACGTGGACGACGCGGTGTCGATCGACGACATGGTCGTCGCCGACCGCCTCATCCCGCCGGCCGACGCCGCCGCGCGCCTCTTCGACGTGCTGCACCTCACCGAGCAGGAGGCGATCGACCTCGGGCACGGCAAGAAGCTCACGACGCCTGACGAGGCGCCGACGGAGGATCCGCTCGCCGCGGTCGCGCCCGACGGCCGCCTCGTGGGGCTGGTCGGCTTCCGCGGCCGCACCGGCACGTCCATCGTCAACTTCCCGGCCGACGACCGGGGCGCGTCGTGATCGGCTGGTTCACGGTCGCGCAGGTCGCCGTCGCGGTCGTCGCGGGCGTCCTGTGCCTCGTCGTCGGCGCGATCGGGCGGAAGCCGAGCGACCTCACGGTGCTGCCGACCGCGCTCGTCGAGGTGCTGCTCGTGGTGCAGCTCGTCATCGCGATCGTCGCGCCCTCGGTGGGCAACCCGCCGTCAGGCAGCCTCATCGAGTTCTACGCGTACCTGCTGAGCGGTCTCGTGATCCCGCCGCTCGCGGTCCTCTGGGCGCTCGTCGAGCGCACGCGCTGGAGCACGATCATCCTGGGGGCCTCGTGCCTCGCCATCGCGATCATGGTCTACCGGATGGACGTCATCTGGAACGTCCAGTCCGCGTGACCGCCTCTCCCTCGGGTAGGGGATAATCGCAGGTGCCATGACTGACTCCCGTACCTCGCGCATGACCGGCCTCGGACGGGTCCTGGTCTTCTTCTACGGGCTGCTCGCCCTCGCCGCGACGGGCCGCTCGGTCACGCAGATCCTCACCAAGTTCGACGAGGCGCCCGTCGCGTACGCGCTCTCCGCGCTCGCCGCCGTGGTCTACATCGTCGCGACCGTCGCCCTGGTCGCGCCGGCGCGCACCCCGGAGGCCGCGCGCCGCTGGTACCGCATCGCGTTCGCCACGATCGCGTTCGAGCTCGTGGGCGTCCTCGTCGTGGGCACGCTGAGCCTCGTCGACTCCCAGCTCTTCCCGCACGACAGCGTCTGGTCGGTCTACGGCTACGGCTACGTGTTCATCCCGCTCGTGCTGCCCGTGCTCGGCCTGCTGTGGCTCCGCCGCGGCGGTCGCTCGCGCGTGAGCGCCGTTGACGAGCGCCCCGTGCGCGGGGACCGCTGACCGTGCTCGTCGTCCACGACCCGGCCGGCGTGCCGGGCGGCTTCGGGCCGAGCGCCGTGACCATCGGCAAGTTCGACGGCGTCCACGCCGGCCACCGCGCGGTGATCCGGCGCCTCCTCGGAATCGCGGCCGACGAGGGCCTGTCGTCCGCCGTCGTCACGTTCGACCGCCACCCGGCCGCGCTCCTCGCGCCCGCCGCGCGGCCGCAGAGCCTCGTGAGCAACCGGCAGAAGATCGAGCTGCTCGCCGAGCTCGGGGTCGACGCGACCCTCATGCTCCCGTTCGACGAGCGCCTCCAGCGCCTCAGCCCGGAGGAGTTCGTCCGCACGGTGCTGGTCGACGCCCTCCGCGCCCGCGTCGTGCTCGTGGGCGAGGACTTCCGCTTCGGCGCGCAGGGCGCGGGCGACGCCGCCACGCTCACGCGCCTGGGCGAGGCGCACGGCTTCCGCACGGTCGTCGTCGGCGACGTCATGCCCGACGGCAGCCGGAAGGTCTCGTCCACGTGGATCCGGGACCTCATGGACCGCGGCGACGTCGAGGCCGCCGCCGAGCTGCTCGGTCGGGCGCCCGCCGTCCGGGGCGACGTCGTGCACGGCGAGAAGCGCGGCCGCGAGCTCGGCTTCCCCACCGCGAACCTGTCGCCGGAGGCCGAGGGCCTCATCCCCGCGGACGGCGTCTACGCGGGCTGGCTGCGCGACGGCGACCGCACCTACCCGTCCGCCATCTCGGTCGGCACCAACCCGACCTTCGCGGGCGTCCGGCCGCGCGTCGTCGAGGCGTTCGTGCTCGACGAGACGCTCGACCTCTACGACCACGAGGTGGAGGTCGTGTTCGTCGCGCGGATCCGCGGCATGGTCGCCTACGAGGGGCGCGAGCCGCTCATCGCGCAGATGACGGACGACGTGGTGCGCACGCGCGGGGTGCTGGGGATCTAGGCGTCGCCCGCGGGCCGCTCCGCGTCGCCCTCGGGGCGGGGCGTGCGGCCGAAGAGGTACATGACGAGCGTCGACGCGGTCGCCTCGATCACCGGCCCGTGGCCCACGCTCCAGCCGGCGTCCGACGCGCGCAGCGTGCGGGCCCGGAGCACCCCGCGGATCTGCGCGGGCGCGATCGCGGCGCGCGCCACGGCGACGGCGCCGGTCGCGCGGTGGTCGAGCTCGAGGTCCGCCTTCAGCGCGTGCGCGATGTCGAACGCGTGCACGACCACCTCGAGCAGCTCCGGCAGGCGCTTGCGGCCCTTGCCCGCGCGCTTGTCGGCGGCGATGGCGCGGATCCGGGCGACGAGGTCCTCGGGGGAGCGGGCGGCCTCGTCGGCGCTGAGGTCGTCCATCACGTGCATGGGGTTGAGGTGCGGGCGGCGGCGCATCGACCCCACGGCCGTGCGCACCATGGCGGCGTTGCTCGCGCCGACCCGCCAGACGATGTGCCCGGCGACGTCGCGCACGGTCCAGCCGTCGCACATGCTCGCCGCCTCCCAGCCGTCGGCGTCGAGCGACGCGAGGAGGTCGGCGGTGCGGTCCAGCACGTCCGCGATCTCCGCGCTCCAGACGCCGGTGACCTTCGCCTCGGGCTCGGTCGCGCGCTGGCTGAGGGGCAGGTGCCGGGAGATCTCGCTCATGGCCGAGAGCCTATTCCGGCCGCCGTAGAATCTGGTGGTGACGACGACTCCCGCAGCTCCCCGCGCGGGCGCGCTCCTCGCCCTGGTCGGCATCGTGCTGGTCGCCCTCAATCTCCGCACGGCCGTGGCCGTGTTCTCGCCGATCGTCGACCAGATCGGCCGCGACGTGCCGCTCGACAGCGTCTCGATCGGCGTGCTCGGCGCCCTGCCGCCCGTCTGCTTCGCGCTGTTCGGCCTGCTCGCGCCCGCCATCTCGCGCCGCCTCGGCCTCGAGCTCACCGTGGTGGTGGGCCTCGTCGCGATGGTCGTCGGGCACCTGCTGCGCGCCGGATCCGACACCGTGGTCGTCTTCGGCGTCGGCACGATCCTGTCGCTCGCGGGCATGGGGCTCGGCAACGTGCTCCTGCCGCCGCTCGTGAAGAAGTACTTCCCCGGCCGCATCGGGCCGCTCACCTCGCTCACCACCGTGATGCTGTCGATCAGCACGGGAGTGCCGTCGCTCGTCGCCGCGCCCCTGGCCGACAGCGCGGGATGGCGCGTGGCGATCGGTGCCTGGGCCGCGATCGCGGTCGTGGCGCTCGTGCCGTGGATCGCGCTGCTGGTGAACCACCGCCGCGACACCCGGCGCGAGCGCGCCGCAGCGGCCGCGGCCGACCAGGTGGAGGAGGCACCCGCCGCCGTCACGGGCCGTGTGTTCCGCTCGCCGGTCGCGTGGGCGCTCGTGGGGATCCAGTCCGCCTCGTCGTTCAACGCGTACGCCATGTTCGCGTGGCTGCCCGCCCTCCTGCAGGACACCGCGGGGCAGACTCCCGTCGCGTCGGGCGCGCTGCTCGCGGTGTTCGGGTTCATGGGGCTGCCGGCGGCCATCGTCATGCCGATCCTCGCCGCCCGCATGAGGAACGTCGGCATCCTGATCCAGGTCGGCGTGCTCTTCTTCGTCGTCGGCTACGTCGGCCTCCTGGTCGCGCCGGCCGCCGCTCCGCTCCTCTGGGTCGCCGCCGCCGGATCCGGCCCGCTGCTGTTCCCGCTCGTCTTCGTGCTCATCAACCTGCGCACGCGCACGCACGGGGGAGTGGTCGCGCTCAGCGGCTTCGTCCAGGGCATCGGCTACTCGATCGGCGCGATCGGACCCCTGCTGTTCGGCGTGCTGCACGAGCTGTCCGGCGGCTGGACCGTGCCGCTGATCATGCTGTTCGTGATGGTCGCGGTGGCGTCCGCGTCGGGCTTCTACCTCGCCCGGCCGCGCATGCTCGAGGACACCTGGGACCGCGCGCCCCGCGAGGCCGCGCGCGAGGGCTGACGCGCGAGGGGTCGCGTCGCGCGCTCCGTTCACCTCCCGACAGCCCGCCGTCCATCCGGGGTCCATCGCCCGTCGCATTGATTCGGCACCGTAGGAAATCCAGGCGCACGGCGACACGGAGGACACGGATGACGAACGACGCACGCACGACGGTGAGCCGCAGGGGCTTGCTCCAGACCGGTGCGGTGGTCGGAGCCGGCGCCGCCATCGCCGCTCTCGGACCCGCACCCGCCGCCCGCGCCGCCGGGGCGCCCGCCAAGGTCGGCGGCTACCTCTGGCTCGAGGGCGACCACCACGTCCACACGCTCTTCAGCAACGACGGCAAGTACCGCGTCCGCGACCACATCCGCCAGGCCGTCGCCAACGGCGTGCAGTGGATCGTGCTCACCGACCACGGCAACACGGCGCACTCCACGAAGGGCAGCGTCGATGCGATCGTGCCGTTCATCGAGGAGGCGCGGAAGGAGTTCGGCTCCGACATCGTGATCTTCCACGGCCTCGAGTGGAACATCCCGGGCGCCGAGCACGCGACCGTGTTCGTGCACCCGCAGGGCGACGCGGTCGGCGTCCTCACGGAGATCGAGGACCGCTGGGACGCCCGCGTGAAGGGCACCCGCGACGGCACCCCGGCGAACGAGGCGCTCGCGCTCGAGGGGATCCGCTTCCTCGACCAGGCCGTCGCCTCGCGCCGCGTGAAGGACGCCGTGATGCTCCCCAACCACCCGTCGCGCCAGGGCATCGACTCGCCGCACGAGCTGCGCGCGTGGCAGGACGCCGGCCCGCGCGTGGTCCTCGGCATGGAGGGCGCGCCCGGCCACCAGGCGGGCGGTCTGCCGTCCCCGCACAGCACGGCCGGCGGGCGCGGCCTCTACGGCAACTCCCGCGGCACGTACTCCTTCCCCGGGTACCCGGCCGAGTCGTACCGCACCTGGGGCGGCTTCGACTGGGTCACGGCCACGGTCGGCGGCGTCTGGGACTCGATGCTCGCCGAGGGGCGGCACTTCGTCGTCACGGCCACGAGCGACAGCCACAACGTCTACCTCGACACCACCGAGGTCGGCCCGGGCAGCGACTACGAGCGCGACGGCCGCATGGTGGATCCCGTCTACCGCGGCGGCGTCGACACCGACGAGAACGACTTCTGGCCGGGCCACTACAGCCGCACGCACGTCGGCGCGGTCCGCCAGGACCACACCTCCGTGCTCGACGCGATCCGCGCCGGCCGCGTGTGGGTGGACCACGGCGGCCTCGTCGACTCGATCGACGCGCGCCTCGTCCTCGAGCGCGGCCGCACGATCCCGCTGGGCGGGACGCTCATCGGCAAGCGCGACCGCAGGGTGACGGTGACGGCCGACATCATGACGGCCTCGCGCCCGAACCGCGCCGGCTTCGTGCCGGAGCTCGCGCGCGTGGACGTGATCGTCGGCCGGATCGACGGCCCCGCCGCCGACCGCGACTCCATGACCGCGCCCGCCACGCGCGTGGTCGCGCAGCTCCCGGTGTCCCGCCTCACGGCGATCCCGGGCGGCTACCGCCTGTCGCAGGAGATCGCCGTGCCCGGCGACCGCTTCTACGTGCGCCTGCGCGGCACCGACGGCAAGCGCCAGCAGCCCGGCTTCCTCGGCGCGGCGATCGACCCGGCCGGCCCCGCGATCGACGTGCTGGGCGACGCGGACCCGTGGGAGGACCTCTGGTTCTACACGAGCCCGCTCTACGCCGAGCTGTCCTAGCCGCGGACGCGTGAGGCCGGCGCCGACCCGACGGGTCGGCGCCGGCGTCGCGTCAGGAGCTCGGGACCATCTCCCGGCGGTGCACGAGCGCGCCCGCGCCGATGATCGGGCCGTCCGCCGAGAGGCCGGAGGGCACGACGCGCGTCTTGGTCACGAAGCCGAACTGCTCGCGGAGGGCGATGGGCTCGCGGATCATGTCGAAGAGGTCGGGCGTGACGCGGCTGAACCCGCCGCCGATCGCCACGACGTCGAGGTCCACGAGCGAGCTGGCGGACGCGATGGCGCGGCCGATGGCGAGGCCCGCGCGACGGACAGCCGCGACGGCCGTCTCGTCGCCGTCGCGGTAGGAGGCCGCGAGGTCCTCGCCGGTGGATCCCGTCCAGCCCTGCGCGCGCGCCCACGCGACGCTCTTCGGCCCCGACGCGATGGCCTCGACGCACCCCTGGCCGCCGCACGTGCACGGGTCGTCGAACCCGGCGACCTCGACGTGGCCGATGTGGCCGGCGTTGCCCGTGGATCCCGCCGCGGTGCGGCCGCCGAGCACGAGCCCGCCGCCGATCCCGGTGGAGACGATCATGCCCATCACGTGGTCGTGGCCCCTGCCGGCGCCGACCCAGTGCTCGGCGAGGGTGATGGCGAGGCCGTCCATCTGCAGCGTGGTGGGCACGTCGGGCGTGAGCTCGGCCAGGCGGTCGCGCAGCGGGTAGTCGCGCCAGGCGGGCACGTTGAGCGGCGAGACAAGGCCGTGCGGCACGTCGACCGGGCCGGCGGCGGCGAGGCCCGTGCCGACGAGCTCGGCGTCGTCGGGCAGGGCGGCGAGCGCCTGGCGGGCGACGCCGAGGACGGCGTCGAGCAGCTCGTCGGCGGAGCGCTCGGGGCCCGTCGGCCCGCGGAATCGGCTGCCCTCGAGCACGCGGCCCGCGTCGTCCACGAGCGCGGACTCGACCTTGGTGCCGCCGAAGTCGACGGCGAGCGCGAGCGTGCGAGGCATCTTCGTCCTGTCCCGGTCCCGGATCCGCCCGTCGACCGGCGTCCAGGATACGGGCGGTGGGCGGGCCGCCCGCGGGACGCGCGGCCCGCCGTCCGCATCGGCATCCGCCGTGCGTACCATGCCCTGACATCTGTGAGGAATTCACGGACCGGCCGGCGGTCCGCGCCTAGGCTCGCCACGTGGATCCCGATCACACCCCCGGACAGGCCCCGCGCGAGGCGTCCGACCCGCGCGCCGAGAACCCGATGCCCTCCCGGCGCGGCGGTGCCCCCGCCCTCGAGCACACCGATGCCGCCGAGGCGCGCCTCGCCTCCCGCGAGCTCGACGAGGGCATGCCCGCCTCCGCCGGCCTCGACGACGGGCGCGCGCACGAGCGCGCGCGCTTCCCCGCCCTGCCCGGCGCCGTCCTCTCCGAGGCCCGCGCGTCCACCGTCTTCCTCCCGTACGAGTTCGTCTTCCGCCGGCTCATCGACCTGCCGGCGCTCATCGTGTGGGACGCGGTCTCCGACGCCGACATGGTCTCCGGCTGGCTCGCGGAGGCGTCCATCGAGCAGGAGGACGGCGGCGACTTCTGGTTCGAGTGGATGACGGTGCCCGATCGCAGCCTCGCCTCCGCGTCCGGCGGCACGGTCACGCGCTTCGAGGAGGGGCGGGCGATCGACTACACGTTCGTGCACGAGGGCGAGGTCACGGCGCGCTTCCTCCTCCGCCTCCAGGAGGTGGCCGGCGGTCCGCGCGACCGGCAGACGGAGCTCGGCGTCACGGTCTCCGGCTTCATGCCCGCGGGCATCGCGAACGTGATCAAGGCCAGCTGGCGCCTGCACCTCGACCTGCTCGAGGACCTCGTCCACGGCCGCCCCGTCGACTGGTCGACGTGCGAGGCCGAGCACGGCCCCACCTGGCGCCGGTACCTCGCCGAGCTCGAGTCCGCCGAGGGCTGATCCGCGGGCGGCGTCCACCGCCCGTCCCGGCTCCTGGGAGCCGCTTGCCAGGCTGATTGCCTAGCGTGAGGGAATGACATCGCCGAGCGCCGCCTCCCGTCTCGCCCTCGTGACCGGAGCGACGGGCTACATCGGCGGTCGGCTCGTGCCCCGTCTCCTCGAGGCCGGCTTCCGGGTGCGCGTGCTCGTGCGGGATCCCCGGCGCCTCACCGACGTGCCCTGGCGCGACGACGTGGAGGTGGTGCGCGGCGACCTCGCCGACGCCGCGACGCTCGGGCCCGCGGTCGACGGCGTCGACGTCCTCTACTACCTCGTGCACGGCATGGGATCCAAGGGCGACTTCGCGTCGTCGGAGCGCGCCTCCGCCGAGCACGTCGCGACCGCCGCGAAGGCCGCGGGCGTGGGCCGCATCGTGTACCTCGGCGGTCTCCACCCCGACACCCCTGAGCTCTCGAAGCACCTCGCGAGCCGCAAGGCCGTCGGCGACGTGCTCCTCGCGAGCGGCGTGCCGACCATCGCGCTGCAGGCGGGCGTGGTCATCGGATCCGGCTCCACGTCGTTCGAGATGATCCGCCACCTCACCGAGGTCCTGCCCTTCATGCCCGCGCCCGGATGGGTCCGCAACTTCATCCAGCCCATCGCGATCCGCGACGTCCTCTACTACCTCGTCGCCGCGGCCGACCTGCCCGCCGACCTCAACCGCACCTTCGACATCGGCGGGCCCGACGTGCTCCGCTACGGCCAGATGATGAACGGCTACGCGGTCGAGGCCTGCCTGCCGCAGCGGCCCATCGCGTCCATCCCGGTCTTCGCCCCGCGCCTCGCCGCGCACTGGGTCAACGTCGTCACGCCGATCCCGCGGACGCTCGCGGTGCCCATCATCGAGTCGCTGCAGTACGACTGCGTCATGGGCGAGCACGACATCTCGACCTACATCCCGGACCCCGAGGGCGGCCTCACCGGCTACCGCCGCTCCGTGCGCCTCGCGCTCGGCCGGATGCGCGACGGCGTGGTCGAGACCAGCTGGAAGGACTCGGCCGTCGTCGGCGCGCCCAGCGACCTGCTGCCGAGCGACCCCGACTGGTCGGGCCACACGGTGTACCTCGACCTCAAGGAGCGCTCGACCGACGCGGCGCCCGAGGACTTGTGGGCCGTGATCGAGTCGATCGGCGGCGAGAACGGCTGGTACTCGCTGCCCGTCGCCTGGGCCGCGCGCGGCTGGATGGACAAGCTCGTCGGCGGCGTGGGCCTCCGCCGTGGACGCCGCAGCGCGACCACCCTGCAGACCGGCGACGCGCTCGACTTCTGGCGCGTCGAGCACATCGAGCGCGGATCCTCGCTGCGGCTCCGCGCCGAGATGAAGCTGCCCGGCGAGGCCTGGCTCGAGCTGAGCTCCACGCCCCGCGAGGGCGGCGGCAGCGACTACCGGCAGCGCGCGATCTTCTTCCCCTCGGGCCTCGCCGGACGGCTCTACTGGTTCTCGATCCTGCCGTTCCACGGCGTGATATTCACGTCGATGGCCACCCGCATCACCGCGAAGGCGCTCGCCGCGACCACGTCCCGCGAGGCCGGGCGTCCCCGAGAGGGGGCCGCGCGGTGAGCCGGCGGATCGGGGCCCCGCGCATCGGCCTGATCCTCCTGACCCTCGTGGGCATCGCCCTCGCGTCGGCCGGTCTCGCGACCGCCGTGACGATGAGCGTGTCCGCGCCCGTCCAGGCGCGCGCCGACCTCGCGATCATCGCGGGCGACCCGCCCGCCGCCTCGAAGGCGCCCACCGCCACGACCACGCCCGACCCCGCGGCGTCCGAGGCCTGGAAGCCCGTGCCGGTGGACGCGGCCGGGGACCGTCGCATCACCGACCTCACCGACGGCGCCGCCTCGCGCGTCACCATCGACGTCCTCGGCATCCCCCTGAACCCCGGGCAGGCGGGCGCGCTCGTCGCCGTGATCCTGTCCCTCCCGCTCCTCGTCGCGGTCGCCGTCCTCGTGCTCTCGCCGCGCCGGCGCCGCTGGTGGCGCCGGGTGGCGCGTCGACAGCACGGCTGAGGCCGGGCGTCGACCCGGTGACTTCCGCGGGCGCGGGGACCATGATGGGCACGACGAGAGGCGGATCCATGGCACCGCGCGAACGCACGACCGTCCTGCTGGGCGACAGCCTCACGGGGGACGGCGGCTGGGGCGGCATCGTCCCCGGTCCCGACGGCGACGACGGGGCGCCGCGGATCGTGGACCTCGGCCGGGCCGGCCAGACCACGGACGACGTGCTCGCGCTCCTGCCGGAGGTCGTGGCGGCGGAGCCGTCGACGGTCGTGGTCTCCTGCGGCACGCACGACCTGGGCGCCGCGCGCCGCGGTCCCGAGGAGACCGTGCGGGCGCTGGAGACGATCCTCGCGCACCTCCGGCGCGACCTGCCGGCGGCCCGGCTCGTGGTGCTGTCGGTGCCGCCGCGCGGGCGCGAGCACGCCGAGCGGATCCGCGTCGTCAACGTGCACATCCGCCAGTACGCACCGGCGGTCCGGGCCGAGCACGTCGACCTATGGCCCGCCCTCGGCTTCGGCGACGGCGAGCTCGACCCCACGCTCACTGACGACCGGTTGCACCTGACCGACGACGGGGCGGCCGCCGTGCGTGCGGTGCTCGCGCCCGTGCTCGCCGCGCACGATGGCGCCGACGACGCGGGCGACGCTGACGCCGGGGATCCGGCCGGCTCCTAGCGGTCGGTCGCGGCGGGTCCTGCGGAGCGCAGCGCGCCCACTCCCACGAGGATCACGCCGAGCTTGCGCCGCCACCAGTCGCGCGGCGTCGCGGCGGATCCCGTCGCCACCTCGCCCGAGAACCGGGCCGTGACGCGGTCCATCGTGCCGAGGGCGTCGCGCTGGGCCTCCTCCTCGCGCGCGTGCAGCGCGTCCGGGGCGCCCGACGAGTGCGCGGGGCCGCCGCGCCGGGATGCGTGGGGCGCCGCGGCGTCGGCGACGGCCGCGTGGTCGACCGCGATCCCGTCGGCGGCCAGCGCCAGCAGCCCGCGTCCCATGGCGGCCGGCAGGGTGGCGTCGACGATGGGCGACGACGACGCGGGCCTCTCGGCCGCGCCGCCGCCCGCGGCCAGCACGCGCTCCCAGCCGACGTAGGACTCGACCCCGATGTCGAGCACGGTGTCGAGGACCAGCACGGCCTCCGCCTCCGCGAAGCCCATGCGGGTGAGGTCGCGGATCGCCCCGGTGAAGCGCAGGACGACCTGGTCGGGCGCCGTGTCGAGGTGGTGGATGGCGCTCGCGAGGCCCGGGTGCCGGTCGTACATGTCCCAGACGCGCTCGACGGCCTGCTCGAGGTAGGTGCGCCACGAGGTGTCGTCCGGCGACTCGAGCACGGCCGCGGGGGAGTCGGGGACCTCGGGCCAGTCCATGCGCGCGATGGCCGTGTCGCAGGCGAGGAGGACGATGTCGTCCCGGCTGGCGACGTGCCGGTACAGCGTTGAGTGGTCGACGCCCAGGCGGTGCGCGAGCGAGGTGAGGGTGAGCGTGCTGAGGCCGACCTCGAGGGCCGCCTCCGCGATCAGCCGCCGCGAGACGCGCGCGGGCCTCCCGACCCGACCGGCTCGCCGCTCCATGGCGTCGATCCTACCGTGACGGCGCCAGCGATTTGGGTCCAAAGGATCCTGCGACCGGCGGCGCGCGCGGGAGGCGGGACGCGGGTCGGCGCGACGCACGCGGACGACGGCCGGCGCGCCCCGCGGCTAGCGTGGAGGCATGCCCGACACCCCCACCCCCTTCTCCGAGCTCGACGACCTCATCGCCATCCCGCGCCTCGGCGGCCTCGTGCTCTCGCCCGACGGACGCCGCGCGGTGCTCACCGTCACGACCCTCGATGCCGCGCGGACCGGCTACCGCCACGCCCTCTGGGTCGTGCCGGCGGAAGGCGGCGGCGTGCCGCAGCGCCTCACCCGCTCGGCGAAGAGCGAGGCCGGGGCGGCCTTCACCGCGACCGGCGACCTCCTCTTCGTGTCCTCCCGGCCCGACGCCGACGACGCCGACGCGAAGGAGGCCGCCCAGCTGTGGATCCTCCCGGCCGACGGCGGCGAGTCCCGCGCGCTGACCCGCCTCGCCGGCGGCGTGGACGGCATCGCGGCCGTCGCGCGCGACGCGGCCACGGTGGTCCTGCAGGCGCCGCTGCTGCCCGGATCCGGCTCGCTCGAGGCCGATGCCGTGGCCCGGAAGACGCGGTCGGACCTGAAGGTGAACGCGATCCTGCACGAGAGCTACCCCGTGCGCTTCTGGGACCACGACCTCGGCCCGGACGAGCCGCACCTGTTCGCGCTCGACATCGCCGACGCGCTCGCCGAGGAGCCCGCGCGGCCCACGACGGCGGACGCGGCCACCGCGCTCGCCGCGGAGGCCGCGACCGAGGACGGCGGATCCGCGGCCGCGGCCCCCGCCGCCACCGCGCAGCCGTACCCGACCTCCCTGCCGCGTCCGCGCGACCTCACCCCGCGTCCCGGCCGCACGCTCGACCACGCGGCCGCCGCGCTCTCGCCCGACGGCCGCACGCTCGTCGTCGCCGTCGGCGTGAAGGAGCGCCGCGGACACCGGCAGGCGCTCGTGTCGATCGACGTCGCGACCGGGGAGCGCACCACTGTCCTCGACGTGCCCGGCGTCGACCTCGAGATGCCCGCCATCAGCCCCGACGGCGCGCTGCTCGCCTACGTCCGCACCGACCGCGCGACCCCGGCCGCGCCCACTCAGCAGGAGCTCTGGGTGTCGGCGCTCGACGGATCCGACGCCCGCCGCGTCGCCGCGTCCTGGGATCGCTGGCCGTCGTCGCTGCGGTTCGACGCGGACTCGCAGGCTCTCGTCGTCACCGCCGACCAGGGCGGCCGCGGACCCGTGTTCCGGATCGGCCTCGACGGCTCGGTCACGCAGCTCACGACCGACGACCACACCTACACCGACGTGCAGGTCGACCGCGAGACCGGCGACGTGCTCGCGCTCCGCTCCTCGTGGATGGCACCCGCGCACCCCGTGCGCGTGTCGGCGGCCGACGGATCCGTGACGGAGCTCGCGACGCCCGCGCCCGTCCCCGCGACCACCGGCACCATGACCGAGGTGGAGACGACGGCCGCCGACGGCGCGCGCGTGCGCGGCTGGCTGATGCTGCCGGACGGCGCGTCGGCCGATGCGCCCGCGCCGCTGCTGCTGTGGATCCACGGCGGCCCGCTCAACAGCTGGAACGCGTGGAGCTGGCGCTGGACGCCGCAGGTGATGGTGGCGCGCGGCTACGCGGTGCTGCTCCCGGATCCCGCGCTGAGCACCGGCTACGGCCTCGACTTCATCGCGCGCGGCTGGGACGCGTGGGGCGAGGCGCCGTACAGCGACCTCATGTCCATCACCGACGCCGTCGAGGCACGCGACGACATCGACCCGACGCGCACGGCCGCGATGGGAGGCTCGTTCGGCGGCTACATGGCCAACTGGGTCGCGGGCCACACCGACCGCTTCCGCGCGATCGTCAGCCACGCGAGCCTGTGGGCGCTCGACCAGTTCGGGCCCACCACCGACTCGTCGCAGTACTGGCAGAGCATCTTCTCGGCCGAGGGGCTCGACCGGAACTCCCCGCACCACTCGGTGCGCGACATCGTGACGCCCATGCTCGTGATCCACGGCGACCGCGACTACCGCGTGCCCGTCGGCGAGAGCCTGCGCCTCTGGTCGGAGCTCGCGGAGCACCACGCGGCCGACGACGGCACCACCCCGCACCGGTTCCTGGTCTTCCCGGACGAGAACCACTGGGTCCTCAAGCCCCAGCAGTCGGTGGTCTGGTACCGGACGGTGCTCGCGTTCCTCGACCAGCACGTGCACGGTGCGGAGTGGGAGCGGCCCGAGGCGCTCGGCTAGCGGCGGCGCCGCGCGGCCGCGACGTCGACCGCCACGGCGTCGAGCGCGCGACGCAGCCACCGGGAGGCGGGATCCGCGTCCGCGCGGCGGTGCCAGCGCTGGTCGACCTGCACCCCCGGCAGGTCGAACGGCAGCCGGTGCGCCCGGAGCGGCACGCCGCCGTCGATGAGGCGCTCCGTCATGAGCTCGGGGAGCAGGCAGATGGATCCGCTGCCCACCACCATGAGCGCCGCCACCGCGTAGGTGGGCGCGACCGCGACCACGCGTCGCGTCCGCCCCGTGGCCTCGAGGGCGTCGTCGACCGGACCGCGCGCGCGGCCGCGCCGCGACGCCGAGACGTGCGGGTGGGCGGCGAGGTCGTCGAGCGTGAGCGTCGTCTTCCGGCCGAGCGCCGTGCGGGCACCGACGACGGCGACGAAGCGGTCGGCGACGAGCGGCGCGGCGAGCACGTCGGGCGGCGAGGCCACGCGGATCCCCACGTCGAGGTCGAGCGTCCCGTCGCGGAGGGCCTCCGCGTCCTTCGATTCCTGCGGCACGAACCGCAGCAGGACGCCGGGCGCCTCGGCGACCACGCGCTCGGTGAGGGCGGGCGCGAGCACGGGGATCAGCGACTCGTTCATGCGGATGGTGAAGGCGCGGTTCCAGGTGGAGGGGTCGTCGTCCCCGGCGCGGGTGAGGCCGTCTGCCTCGTCGAGGAGGGCGCGGACCGACGCGGCGACGCGCAGCGCGAACGGCGTGGGCACCATGCCGCGACCGGCGCGCACGAGGATCTCGTCGCCCATGCTGACGCGGAGGCGGCCGAGCGCACGGCTGACGGCGGGCGGGGAGAGGGCGAGGCGGGACGCGGCCTCGGTGACGCTGCTCGTCGCGACCAGCGCGTCGAGCACGCGGAGCAGGTTCAGGTCGAGCTGGGCCACGGATCCTCCTTGTTGCGTGCGGTGCAACGCATGCTTACCAGCATTGCACTGGACGCATGGGTCGCGCGACCCGAGACTGGCCGAGGCGCCCGACGCATCCACCCGGATGCGATGGATGCGCCGCCCACGAGAAGGAGCCCGCCATGTCCCGAGCCATCCGACCCCGCCAGCACGGAGGACCCGAGGTCCTCGCCGTCGTCGACGTCCCGACGCCCCGACCCGGAGCCGGGGAGGTCGTCGTGCGCGTCCGCGCGGCGGGCGTCAACCCCATCGACTGGAAGCTCTACGGCGGCGACTTCCACGAGGTCGACGACGACCAGCGCGACGAGGCCGGCCTGACGGAGGAGATGCCGACGCTCGGCCTCGAGTGCGCCGGCGTCGTCGTCGAGGTCGGCGCGGAGGTGCGCGACGTAATCGTCGGCGAGGAGGTCCTCGTCTACCCGGTCACCGCGGCGTACGCGGACCACGTGGTCGCGCCGCCGTCCTCGCTCGTCCGCCGGCCGGCCGCGCTCGGCGAGGAGGAGGCCGCCGGCCTGATGCTGGCCGGCACCACGGCGGCGCACGCGCTGCACGCGGTGGGCGCGGGGGCGGGCGACACCGTGCTCGTCCACGGCGGCTCCGGCGGGGTGGGGCTCATGGCCGTGCAGCTCGCGCGGATCGCGGGTGCCACGGTCGTCGCGACCGCGTCGGAGCGCAACCACGGCGTGCTCCGCGACCTCGGCGCGATCCCCGTCGCGCACGGCGAGGGGTCAGCCGACCGGATCCGCGCGGCGGCGCCGCACGGGATCGACGCGGCCGTCGACACGGTCGGCACGGACGAGGCGCTCGACGTGTCGGTCGCGCTCGTCGCGGGCCGCGGGCGGATCGCGTCGATCACGGGATCCGACCGCCGCGCGGAGGCCGGCATCCGCCTCCTCGGCTACGGCCCCGGCCAGGACGCGGGCACCGGGTACCGGGCGTCCGTGCGCCAGGCGCTGGTCGACCACGCGGGCGCCGGACACCTCCGGGTGCTCATCGCGGGGACCTTCGCCCTGGCCGACGCCGCGGACGCGCACCGCTTCGCCCGCCGGAGCCACGCGCCGGGCAAGGTCGTGCTGCTGCCCTAGGCCTCGTCGCCGTAGACCACCCGGCGCTCGCCCGCGCGCACCGCGGCCGACAGCTTGTTGCCGGCGGGCGGGAGCGGGCAGTTCATCCAGTCGGAGAAGCCGCAGGGCGGGACGACGGCGCGCGTGAAGTCGAGCGTCACGGGTCCGTCGCCGTCGGGGCGGGGGATGAAGAGGAAGCGGCTGGGCGCGTAGCTCTCGCGGCCGGTGGTGGCGTCGGCGAAGACGAGCTGGAGGCGGTCGCCGTCGGCGAAGGCGCTGAGGCGCACCTCCTCGCCCTCGATCTCCACGACGATGTCGCCGGGGACGGGCAGCTCGCGTGTGCGGCCGGCGTCGGCGATGTGCTCGAACGGGA
Source organism: Clavibacter michiganensis (assembly GCF_021216655.1). Taxonomy (NCBI): domain Bacteria; kingdom Bacillati; phylum Actinomycetota; class Actinomycetes; order Micrococcales; family Microbacteriaceae; genus Clavibacter; species Clavibacter michiganensis. Next base: position 1,397,803 of record NZ_CP080437.1, on the reverse strand, counting down.
TCACGCGGTCGTCGCCGACGCGCTCGAAGCGGCCCTCGAGGATCCACTCGGGCGCGTACGGGTAGACCTCGATGTCCTCGAACGCGCGGTTCTTCGGCGACGCCGAGTCCCAGAGGCGGTAGCCGTGCTCGGGCTCGCCGGTGTCGAGCGAGATGCGCTCGATGCGCGTCAGCTGCACGGTGTCGGGCTGGCCGTCGAGGGCCTCGAGGTCGCTGACCTCCCGGCCGGGCTCGAGCCAGGTCGTCTGGATGAGCGCGAGGCTGCCGAACGGGCTCGTCACGGCGGCGAGTCGGGCGCGGTGCCAGGAGTCGTAGGCAGCGAGGGCGTCGGGGTCGGCGGCGGCGGAGCGGGCGGGATCGGTCGTCGTGTCGGTCACGTGAGGGTCAACGCGCCTGGCGCGGTCGCATTCCCGGAGCGGGCGCCGCGCGGAGGTCGCGCGGAGGAGGCGGGTATTGACTGGACGCACCGACGGAAGGACGCAACATGGCTCGCACGGTCGCCGACCAGCTCATCGCCCAGCTCATCGAGGCGGGGGTGAGCCGGATCTACGGGGTCGTCGGCGACAGCCTCAACCCCGTCGTCGACGCGGTGCGGCGCACGGGCGGGAGCCGCAAGGGCGGCATCGACTGGATCCACGTGCGGCACGAGGAGGCGGGCGCGTTCGCCGCCTCCGCCGAGGCGCAGCTGACGGGGAAGCTCGCCGTGTGCGCCGGATCCTGCGGCCCCGGCCACCTGCACCTCATCAACGGGCTCTACGACGCGCACCGCTCGGGCGCGCCGGTCCTCGCGATCGCGAGCCACATCACCACGAACCAGATCGGCTCCGGCTACTTCCAGGAGACGCACCCCGACCGCCTCTTCGTCGAGTGCTCGCACTACACGGAGATGATCTCGACCGCCGTCCAGGCGCCGCGCGTCGTCGACCAGGCGATGCGGCACTCGCTCGCGCTCGGCGGCGTCAGCGTCATCACGCTGCCGGGCGACGTGGCCGAGTTCCCGGCAGAGGGCGAGGCGCCCGCGTTCTCGCTGCCCCGCCGACCCGCGATCGTGCCCGCCGAGGAGGACGTGCGCGCGCTCGCCGCGGCCATCGACGAGGCGGGGAGCGTCGCGATCTTCGCGGGCCGCGGGGCGGGAACCGCGCACGCCGAGCTCATGGAGCTGGCCGACAAGATCGCGGCGCCGGTCGGCCACTCGCTGCGCGGCAAGGACGTGATCCAGCAGGACAACCCCTTCGACGTGGGCATGACGGGCCTCATCGGCTACGGCGCCGCGGCCGCCGGGATCTCGGGCGCCGACCTGCTGATCCTCATCGGCACCGACTTCCCCTACGACCAGTTCCTGCCCGGCAAGGAGGTGCGGACCGCGCAGATCGACATCGCGCCCGAGCGCCTCGGCCGCCGCACCGACGTCGACATCGCGATCCACGGCGACGCGCTCTCCACGATCCGCGCGGTGCTGCCGCTCGTCCAGCGGAAGACGAATCGGAGGTTCCTGGAGAAGCTCCTGAAGGAGCAGGACAGGAAGGTCGAGCAGGTCGTCGGCGCGTACACGACGAAGGCGGAGAAGCTGCGGCCGATCCACCCGGAGTACGCGGCCAGCATCCTCGACGAGGTCGCGGCCGACGACGCCGTCTTCCTCAGCGACACGGGCATGTGCAACGTATGGACCGCGCGGTACATCACCCCGAACGGACGGCGGCGGATGCTCGGGTCGCTCGTGCACGGGTCCATGGCCAACGCGCTGCCGATGGCGATCGGCGCGCAGGTCGCGCACCCGGAGCGGCAGGTCGTGTCGGTCTCGGGCGACGGCGGCCTGGCCATGCTCATGGGCGAGCTCGTGACCGTGGCCGCCTACGACTTGCCCGTGAAGGTCGTCGTGTTCAACAACTCGACGCTCGGCCTCGTGAAGGTCGAGATGCTCGTCGACGGGATCCCCGACTTCGGCGTGGACGTGCCCATGGTCGACTACGCCGCGGTGGCGGCCGCCCTCGGGATCCACTCCCAGCGCGTCGACGACCCCGCCGACATCCGCGGCGCGCTCGAGGCCGCGTTCGCGCACGACGGGCCCGCGCTCGTCGAACTCGTGACCGACCCGATGGCGCTCTCGATCCCGCCCGAGATCACGGCCGCGCAGGTGAAGGGCTTCGCGCTGTCGATGTCGAAGATCGTGATGAACGGCGGCGTCGGCGAGGCCGTGAAGCTCGCCCGCTCGAATCTGCGGAACATCCCGCGGCCGTGAGCGGTTCCGCTGACGTCCCATCGCCCGTCCCACCTCGAGGAGAACCCATGTCCCAGCCCGTCGTCGTCACCGCCGTCTTCACGCCCGTCGAGGGCAAGCACGACGAGGCGGTCGCCGCCCTATCCCGCGGCATCGCCGAGGTGCACGAGGAGGAGGGCTGCGAGGTCTACGCGATCCACGACGCCCCCGACGGCACCATCGTGATGCTCGAGAAGTGGTCGTCCGAGGAGGACCTCGACGCGCACGGCGCGGGCGAGGCGGTCGCCCGCACGGGCGCCTCGCTCGCGGGCCTCATCACGGGGCCCGCCGTCGTCACGCGCCTGGTTCCGATCCCGGCCGGCTCGGAGCTGCAGGGCGCGCTGTAGGGATCCGCGCTCCGCTCAGCCGACCTCGACCAGCGTGATCCCCTTCGACCGGTCGCCCGAGGCGAGCGCCTCGAGCGCGGCCGGGGCATCGTCGAGGGTGATGCGGTGCTCGATGAGCAGCTCCGGGCGGAGCGCGCCCGACGCGACCATCTCCATCAGCTCGGCGTAGTCGTGCGCGGGCATGCCGTGGCTGCCGTGCAGGCTCAGCTCCTGGCTGATGACGAACGGCACGGGCACCGTCGGCTCGCTCGCGAACAGGCCGATCTGCACCTGCCGGCCGGTCGGCGCGAGCGCGAGCAGGCTGATCCGGAGGGTCGACTCGCGACCGAGCGCCTCCACCGACACCTGGACGCCGTCGGGCGACACCGCGTGGATCGCGTCCAGCACGTCGAGCTCCGAGAGGTCGGACGAGTCGATCGTGTACTCGGCGCCGAGCTCCGAGGCGCGCGCGAGGGCGGCGGGATCCACGTCGACCGCGATGACCTCCGCGCCGACCGCGACGCCGATCATCACCGCGCTGAGGCCCACGCCGCCGCAGCCGATGACGAGGAGTCGCTCGCCGCGCTGGATCCGGGCCCGGTGCACGAGCCCGCGGAAGGCCGTGGCGAAGCGGCAGCCGAGGAGCGCCGCGGCGCCGGCGTCGAGGTCGTCGGGGACGGGGATGAGGTTCACGTCGGCGTCGTGCAGGGCGACCAGCTCGGCGAACGAGCCCCAGTGCGTGAAGCCCGGCTGCGTCTGGTCGCGGCACACCTGCCCGTTCCCGGCGCGGCACTCGCCGCAGCGGCCGCACGCGCAGACGAACGGGACGGTGACGCGGTCGCCCACCTGGAAGCGCGTGACCTCGGGGCCGACCTCGTGGATCCGCCCGACCAGCTCGTGCCCAGGCACCTGCGGGAGCTCGATGCCGTCGTCGTGGCCGAGCCAGCCGTGCGCGTCGCTGCGGCAGACGCCCGTCGCCTCGACGCGCACGACGACGCCGGCGGCGGACGGGACGGGATCCGGCAGCTCGCGGACGACGGGCGTCTCGCCGAACCTCTCGTAGACGACGGCGCGCATGGGGGCTCCTCGGGGTCGGGGCGGGACGGGCTCGTCCACGCTATCCGAGCGGGGGAGTCATCCCGACGCGGGCGGGTCGTCGTGCGTCCACGTGTTCACGACCCAGCCGACGCGGGACGGATCCTCCACGAGCCCGTCGGCCCAGTCGACGTCGAGCGGCGTCATCGGCCCGTCGGGCTCGATGACCTCGTTCGGGTAGACGTCGTCCGCGAGGCTCCGGGCATCGCGCGGCGCGAACCGCGCAGCCAGCTGATCGAGCACCCAGCGGCGTCCGCGCAGGCGGCCCTGCCCGTCGGAGTAGAGGATCACGGCGCTGCCGTCGGCGCTCGCCCGGCCTGCGACCCACGTCTTCTCGGGGGCGAGGGAGGGTGTCGCCTCGAACCTGCGGCGGACGGCGGCGACGAACGCGTCGCCGTCCACGGGGTCCGGCCTCCCCGGGTGCGCGGCGGGCGCCGTCATGCGGGCTCCCCGGGCACGTCGAGCGAGTCGAGGTAGGCGGCGTTGCCGCGGATCGCGGGGAGGTAGCGCTGCAGCTCGTCGTCGGGCACGTGATCCGCCACGACCCGCAGCACGCTCGCGAGCGCGGCATCGGGCCGACCGGCGGCGTGCAGGGTCAGGGCCTCGAACACGGCGAGGGACGACGATCCCGGGAACTCGGCCTGGGCCCGCGTGAACAGCGCGAGCGACTCGTCGACGCGGCCGAGGTTCCGCAGCGTGCTGCCGTGCTGGAGGTAGCAGCGGCGGAGGATGTGGCCCGCGAGCCCCGCCGCCTCCGCGCGCTCGTACAGGTCGAGCGCCGTGGCCTCCTCGCCCGCGGTGTCGTACGCGCCGCCGACCTCGTAGAGCACGCGGGCGTCGTCGGGGTGCCGCTCGAGCAGGGGGAGGAGGGCGGCGATGGTCGGGCCCATGTCGTCGCGGTCGCGCGCGGCGACGATGCGGTCGAGCTGGGCGTCGAGGTTCTCGGGCACGGGCGCTCCTGGCGTTCGCGGCGGGCGGGGCAGATGGCCGCCAGTGTGCCACGGCCCGCTCCCGGCGCACGCGGGCGAGCCAGGCACTCCGTGGTGTCCTGCCCGCTCCCGGCGCGCGCTGGCAGACTGTCCCGGTGACCCGCACCCCCGCCGCCCCCGCGTTCACCCGTCCGTCGCTCGCGCCCGGGCTCCTCGGCGCCATCGTGCTGCTGGCCGGATTCGCGGTGATCGACGGCGACCTCTTCACGGTCGTGCGCTTCGCGGTCGCGATACTCGCGCTGATCATGATCGTGTTCTCGGTGCGCGCCCGCAGCTGGTGGAGCGCCGCGCTGCTCGCGGCCGTCGCCGTGATGTGGAACCCCGTCGCCGTGATCCCCGTCGAGGCCGTCACGTGGCAGTCGCTGCAGTACGTGGCCGCGATCGTCTTCATCGCCGCGGGCATCCTCGTGAAGGTGCCCGTGGAGGACGCCCCTACGCCGGGCCGACCCCGAACGCGCGCTCCTCGGTGAGTCCGCGCCGCAGGTAGGCGACGATCTCGTCGAGCGAGCGGCGGGCGAGCGCGGGGTCGGCCGCCGGGTAGGCGAGCCAGCCCCGGTCGGCGCGGGGGATCCGCACGAGCCGGGTCTTCGCGCCGGCGGCCTTCAGCGCCGTCACGCCCTCCGCGACGCGGTCGATGCGCGGATCCGCTGCGCCCACGTGCACGAGCATGTCGGGCAGCCGATCGCGGCCGTGGCCCTGGCGGTCGTCGGATCCGGCGCTCGGCACGTCGCCCGACGGGCTCACGAGCACGAGCCGCAGGACGGCGGGGCCGTCGGCGTCGCGGGCGAGCGCGGTGATGCGCAGCGCCCGGTCGGCACCGGGGCCGTCGCCGAGGATCCCGAGCCGCTCCGGCGTGCCGTTCCACCCGGCCGCGTGGGAGGAGATCCAGGAGAGGCCCGCGAGCGCCTGCGCGTCGTCGTCGGGCGCCATCGTCACGACCACCGCGCGCAGGTCCTTCGCGAGCGTGGACGGCAGCCAGTCGCCGTCGTGCCGGGCGAGGACGACCAGCACGGGGGATCCGGTCGCCGAGCGGTCGTGGCCGGGCGGCGTCCACACGGCGACGTCGAGGGGGACGCCCTGCTGGCCGCCTGCGGGGAAGCGCACGACGCGCGTGCCCGCGGCGGGCGTGCCCCGCATCGAGCGCGCGATCGCCGGGACGTGCCGGATCGCGAGGCCGAGGAGCCGGCGACGCCGGGTGAGCGTGCCGGGAGCGGTGCGCACCGCCATCAGGCGCGGTCCGCGGATCCGTCGTCGGCCGATCCGGGAACGGGCGTCCCGGAGACCCAGGCGCGCGCCTCGGACGGGCGCGTCTCGCGTCCGCCGCGCGGCACCGCGCCGTGGCCATCGGGCACGCGCTCGCCCTCACGGACCGGGCCGGGAGGCGTGCCGTCGCCGAACGGTCGGCCGCCCAGCTCCTCGCGCCCGTGCGGCTCGAGCCAGCCCCAGGTCTCGGGACCTGTGGGCACGACGCGGGTCGGGTTGATGTCGGTGTGCGTCAGGTAGTAGTGCTGCTTGATCTGCACGAAGTCGATGGTGTCGCCGAAGCCGGGCGTCTGGAAGAGGTCCCGCGCGTAGGCCCACAGCACCGGCATCTCGTCGAGCTTCTGCCGGTTGCACTTGAAGTGGCCGTGGTACACGGCGTCGAAGCGCGCGAGCGTCGTGAACAGGCGCACGTCCGCCTCCGTGATCGTGTCGCCCACGAGGTAGCGCTGGGTCGACAGCCGGTCGCTCAGCCAGTCGAGGCGGCCGAAGAGGCGGTCGTAGGCCTTCTCGTACGCCTCCTGCGATCCCGCGAAGCCGCAGCGGTAGACGCCGTTGTTCACGTCGCGGAAGACGAGGTCGGCGACCTCGTCGATCTCGGCCCGGAGCGCGACCGGATAGAGGTCGGGCGCGCCCTCGCGGTGGTGCTCGGTCCACTCGGTGGAGAGGTCGAGCGTGATCTGGGGGTAGTCGTTGGTGACGACCTGGCCCGAGGGGATGTCGACGAGCGCCGGCACCGTGATGCCGCGCGGGTAGTCGGGGAAGCGCGCGAAGAACGACTCCTGGAGGCGCTCGGTGCCGAGCACCGGGTCGCGGCCGTCGGGGTCGAGGTCGAAGGTCCAGCTGCGGGCGTCGTGCGTGGGGCCGGGGAGGCCGAGCGAGATCGCGTCCTCGAGGCCGAGCAGGCGGCGGACGATGACCGAGCGGTTCGCCCACGGGCACGCGCGCGCCGCGACGAGGCGGTAGCGGCCGGCCTCGACGGGCCAGCCCTGCGAGCCGTCGCGGAGGATCCGGTCCTCGATGTAGTTCGTGTCGCGGGTGAACTCACCCTCCTCGACGTAGCGGCCGGGAGCGCCCGCCTCGTTGCTGCCTGCGGGTGTCGCCTGATCCGTCATGCATCCACCCTAGGCCGGGCCGCCCACGGCGACCGGGCCGGGCAGAGCCGCACCGCGCACACCGGCGCGCACCGCCTCCCGCGTGCCCTAAACTCCTCTGTGTGCCCGTCCTCCCCGAGGCGGCCGGGCGCAGGCGGCGGACCCACGTCCCACCCCCGACCCGGAACCCCGGTTGCTCGAGGCAGGTCCCCTCGCCACCGTCCGACCGCACGCGTCACCGTGCGCGACGGACTTACGTCCTTCCGATCCGGGAGCGCAGGCAGCGCCTGGCCCCGGCAGTGAACAAGGAGTTGCATGGCTCGCACCGGCCAGCGGCGGTCCTCCGCCCGCACGCGCACGATCGACAACGAGGGGCTCATCCCCGTGCTGGCGCGCGCCGTGCGCGAGATCGAGCAGGCCGCCCAGCGCGGCAAGCTCAAGCCCGTCAACCGCACGAAGTTCCAGGTCATCGCGGTGCTGATGCGCGAGGAGCGCACGCACGCGAAGGACCCGGCCACCCCGCTCAGCGACCCCGAGCGCGCCGAGACGCTGAAGCGCCTCGACGGCATCGCGAGCATCCTGGCCCGCACGGCTGCGCGCGACACCTCGGTGCTGCCGCTGCTGGATCCCGACGCCAAGCTCTCCGAGACCGCCCGCGCCATGCGCAAGCACATGCTGTTCGACGGCGGCGTGGAGATGGTCGTGGAGGAGGAGCCGGAGCCCGAGCCCGAGGATCCCGCCCTCGCGAAGCTGCACGAGCGCCAGGTCGTGCCGCCGTCGGTCAAGGCCCGCGTGCTCGCGAACCCGTTCCTCGAGCCCGACCTCGACCGGCCCGCGCCCGCCGCGCCGCCCACCCGCCTGCTGGCGAACTGGGAGCTGCTCGGCCCGCTGTTCAAGTCGTTCGAATACGGCGCCGGCGGCGGCATCGCGAGCATGGACCTCCCCGAGAGCCCGCGCATCGACCGCCTCTCGCCGCAGAACCTCGAGCTCATGCGCCACCAGGCGCGCTTCCTCGAGAGCGTGCGACTCGGCCACCGCGAGTTCCTGCTCGCCGACGAGCCGGGCCTCGGCAAGACCGCGCAGGCGCTGCTCGCCGCGTCGGTCGCCGACGCCTACCCGCTGCTCGTCGTCGTGCCGAACGTCGTCAAGATGAACTGGAAGCGCGAGGTCGAGCGGTGGACGCCGCACCGCCGCGCCACCGTGATCCACGGCGACGGGGCGGGGCTCGACGCCTTCGCCGACGTCGTCATCGTCAACTACGAGGTGCTGGACCGCCACATCGGCTGGCTGCGCACGCTCGGCTTCCGCGGCATGGTCGTCGACGAGGCCCACTTCATCAAGAACCTGCAGTCGCAGCGCTCGAAGTTCGTGCTCGCGCTCGCCGAGAGCATCCGGCAGCGCCAGTCCAACCCGCTGCTCATGGCGCTCACGGGCACGCCGCTCATCAACGACATCGACGACTTCCGCGCCATCTGGCAGTTCCTCGGCTGGATCGACGGCGACAAGCCCACGTCGCGCCTCATGGGCGAGCTGGAGGAGGCGGGCCTCACGCCCGCCGATCCCGGGTTCTTCGCCGAGGCGCGGCGCGCGGTCATCGACCTCGGCATCGTGCGTCGCCGCAAGATCGACGTGGCGACCGACCTGCCGTCGAAGCGCATCGCGGACCTCCCGGTCGAGCTCGACGACGACCTGGGCCGCTCCATCCGCCAGGCCGAGCGCGAGCTCGCGGCCCGTCTCGTCAAGCGGTTCACGGCGCTCGTCGGCGCGCGCGGCACCACGGTCGCCGACGTCATGGACGGACCGGCATCCGAGCGCGCGAGCCTCGTGCGGCTCGTGGCGCAGTCCGAGCTCGACGAGGCCAAGGCGCAGAAGACCGGCGAGAACGTGTTCACCATGGTCCGCCGCATCGGCCAGGCCAAGGCCGTGCTCGCGGCCGACTACGCCGCGCAGCTCGCGCGCTCGGTGGGCAAGGTCGTGTTCTTCGCCAAGCACGTCGACGTGATGGACCAGGCGGAGGCCACGTTCGCGAAGCGCGAGCTGAAGAGCGTCTCCATCCGAGGCGACCAGTCGCCGGCGGCGCGCCAGAACGCGATCGACTCCTTCCAGAACGACCCAGAGGTCAAGGTCGTGGTGTGCTCGCTCACCGCGGCGGGCGTCGGGCTCAACCTGCAGGCGGCGTCGAACGTGGTGCTCGCCGAGCTCAGCTGGACGAGCGCGGAGCAGACGCAGGCCATCGACCGCGTGCACCGCATCGGCCAGGAGGAGCCCGTCACCGCGTGGCGGATCATCGCGGCGCAGACGATCGACGCGAAGATCGCGGAGCTCATCGACAGCAAGGCGGGCCTCGCGGCGCGCGCGCTCGACGGCGAGGACTTCGACGAGGCCGGATCCACGTCCGTCCAGCTCGACGCGCTGTCGCACCTGCTCGAGGAGGCGCTGGCCGCGGGCTGATCCGCGACACGCAGCACGTCACGACGCCCCCGCGACCTGCCGGTCACGGGGGCGTCGTCGTCGGGGCTCAGCCGTCCCGTCGTCGTCTTCGGTCGGCCGCGCGCCGGATGAGGTAGGCGGCGGGGAAGACGACGGCGGCGCCCACGAGCGCCGCGGCGAGGTGCTCCATCGTCGGAGTCCCGCCGACCAGCGGCACCACGACCAGCTGCGACACGAGCATGAAGCCTGTGAGGATGGCTGCGTCCCGCAGGGCACGGCGGGCGCTGTACGGGGGCATGCGTCCAGGATGCGCGCCGGACCCGCGCGGGGCGCGGACGCTCCACAGCGGCCGATCAGCCGCGCTCGGCCTTCTTGCGTGCCCGCTCGGCCTTCCGCGCCGCGCGGCGCTCGCGGGCCACGGCGTCCTGGGCGTCCTGCGTGGGGTTCGAGCGTCTGGTCCCGATGACCGCGAAGGCGATGAGGACGACGACGACCGCCATGACGGGGTAGATCACGAAAGACAGGACCACGGGGTCTCCTCGGCTCGGTGCTCCCGAGCGTACCGACCGGATCCGCCGGGTCAGTCCTCGAGGGCCGCGCCGCGGAGATCCGGCAGGGTGAGCGCAGCAGCTGCGGCCAGCGCGAAGACGGCCGCGAAGACGCCGAACGGCAGCGCGACGCCGCCGAGCGCCAGGAGCGGCGGCACGCACAGCGGCGCGACGATCGAGGCGAGGCGCCCGAAGCCCGCCGCGCTGCCGGCGCCCGTGGCGCGCACGCGGGTCGGGTAGAGCTCCGGCGTCACGGCGTAGAGCGCGCCCCACGCGCCGAGGTTCGAGAACGACATGAGGGCGCCGAACACGAGGATCGTCGTCACGGAGTCGGCGGTGCCGAACAGGCCGGCCGAGACGGCGGATCCCGCGAGGAAGACCGCGAGCGTCACGCGGCGACCCCGCTTCTCCACGAGCCAGGCGGAGACCGCGTAGCCCGGCAGCTGCGCGAGCGTGATGAGGAGCGTGTACTCGAACGAGCGCACGAGAGAGAAGCCCTGCGCGACGAGCAGCGTCGGCAGCCAGATGAAGGCGCCGTAGTAGGCGAAGTTGACGCAGAACCACACGATCCAGAGGGAGAGCGTGCGGCGACGGAGGCGGGCGCCGAAGAGGCGCTCGCGGGGCGCGGCGGCGTCGTCGTCGGGCGCGGACCCGGTGGCGGTGGCGGTGGTGGTGGCGGCGTCCGCGGCCCGGGCCTCGGCCGCCGAGCCGGCAGCGCCGTCCGTCGCCGGATCCGCCCCCGCCCCCGCCGCCACCTCGAGGTCGCGCACCACGCGCTCGGCCTCCCGGTGCCGGCCCTTCGCCTCGAGGAACCGCACCGACTCCGGCAGGCGCAGCCGCACGACGATCGCCCACACCGCGGGCACGGCGCCGAGCGCGAGCGCCCAGCGCCAGCCGTCGTCGCTCGCGGGGATCACGAGGTAGCCGATGAGCGCCGCCGCGGTCCAGCCGACGGCCCACGACGACTCGAGGATCACGATGATGCGTCCCCGGATCCGTGCGGGCGAGAACTCGCTGACGAGCGTCGACGCGACGGGCAGCTCCGCGCCGAGCCCGAGCCCCACGACGAAGCGGAGCGCGATGAGCGCGCCCACCGACATCGCGAGCGCCGAGACGCCCGTGGCCACGCCGTAGACCAGCAGCGTGAGCGCGAACACCTGCCGGCGGCCGATGCGGTCGGCCACCAGCCCGCCGACGCTCGCGCCGATCGCCATGCCGAGGAACCCGGCGGAGGCGACGAGGCCGAGCTGGCCCGCATCGGCCTCCCACACGACCGCGAGCTGCGCGATGACGAACGAGATGAGCCCGACGTCCATCGCGTCGAGCGCCCAGCCGACCCCGCTGCCGCCGAGGATGCGGGAGTGGGCGCGCGTCCAGGGGAGGGCGTCGAGGCGCTGGGCGCGGGTGCGCGGCGAGATGGTCGTGGTCATGGTCCTGGCTTCCGGGAGGCGCTCGGCTCGGGTGGCGCGCCTCGCGGGAGGGGGAGGCGCTCGCGGTGGGTCGAGCGTAGCGCCGGGGCGGGCCGTGGCCCGCCCCGACGACGTCAGAGCTGCCGGACGCGCTCCGCCAGGCGCTCGAACGAGGCCGCGTGCGTGATGCGCAGCGCGTCCCACGAGGCCGTCATGTCGACCTGCTCGGGATCCGGCACCACCTCGGCGAAGCCGTGCTGCGCGCGCGGCACGGCATCGCCCGGCAGCACGAGCGACTGGATGAAGGCGCCCGTGTCCTCCGCGAAGGTCAGCGTGTGGCTGGCGACGTTGCGGTGCCAGTCGTCCGACGGCCACGACAGGAACGCGACGTGGCGGGGCGCGACGCCCGTCCCCGCGGTCGACACGTAGCTGCCGTAGTGCTCCTCGCCGGGCGAGAGGATCTTGTAGGAGCCGTTGTCGAGGTACACGAGCAGCGCCTCGTCGAACGGCTTCTCGCCGAACATCGCCGTGTAGCGCAGCGCGTGCACGAGCACGGGCGCGCCGAGCGGCACGGGGAGCGCGGCCACCGGGGTGGCGGTCGGCGTCGCGACGGACGCGGGGGCGGCGGGACGCAGGAACTCCTCGTCGGTCACGTGCGGACCCCAGGTGGTCGCGTCGACCGGGTCGTCGCCGTCCTCCAGCACCGCGATGTGCTCCATCGCCGCGTGGGCCGTGGCGCCGTGCCAGTGCTCCTCACCGGCCGCGATGTACACGGATCCGCCGGGCCCGACCTCGACCACCTCGCCGCCGCGCGTGCCCACGCGCGCGATCCCCGACGTCACGTGCAGCGTCTGGCCGAGGACGTGGGAGTGCCACACGGTGCGGGCGCCGGCCGCGAAGGTGACGGCCGCGACGACCGCGCGCTGCTCGGGGGTCTGCGGGGTGGAGAGCCAGCGGAGGCGGACCTCGCCCGTGAACTGGTGGTCGGGCATCGTGACGGCGGGGGTCTCGGCCTGGACGCGCATGCGGTGTCCTCTCTGTCGGGCACGCGGGTGCCCGGGTCGTGGAGCGGGGAGCCCCGGCGCGGTGGTCGCGTCGGGGCACGGGCATCCTCCCGCGGGTGCGACTGGGAGGGGGCCGGGGCGTCCCCAGGCGCGGGTGGGATCCGTGTCCCGCGTCCGCCGCCCCGGGTCAGCCGAGCGGGTCAGCCGAGCGCCTCCGGGGCACGGAAGAAGTCGCGCTCGTACGCGGACGACAGGAGCGACGCCTCGAGCATCGCGGTCCGCCGGCTCGGACCCGCGATCACCGCGGCCTCGTCGACCAGCTCGCACGCGCGCCGCGTGGCCGCCGCGAACCCCGGATCCGCGTACGTCGCCAGCCACGCCGCGTACGGGTGGGCCTCGCCCGCGGAGGCCGCCGCGGATCCCGCCGCCCGGAGCCTGGTGCCCACGTCCGCGTAGATGGTGAAGCAGGGCAGCAGCGCCGCGACGAGCACCGCGTAGTCGCTCGTCGCGGCGTGCGCGAGCAGGTGGTCGACGTAGGCGCGCGTGACCGGCCCTGCGACCGCGGGCGCGGGATGCCGGGACAGCCACTCCTCGTGCAGCGCCGACTCGGCGGCGATCGCGTCCGCCGCGGACCGCGCCCACACCACCTGTGCGTCGGGCGTCGGCGCGAGCTGGCTCGCACGCGCGAGCACGCGCGAGTAGGCCCGGAGGTAGATCGCGTCCTGCGCGAGGTAGTGCGAGAACCACGCCTCCGGGAGCGTGCCGTCGCCGAGGCGGCGGACGAAGGGGAGGTCGTCGATCTCGCGGCGGAGGTCGGCGGATCCGGCCCACATCTCCGCGGAGATCGGCTCGGCGTGGGTGCCCGCGGCGTCCCACAGCGCGCGCAGGTGGTCGAGCGGGCCGGCACCGGATCCGACCTCGAGGTCCTCGGCGTGCGCGAGCGATCCGGTGAGCCAGGCCTTCGCCTCCGTCAGCGCGGAGAGCCAGTCGCCACGGCGCGGGTGCAGGGTCGCGAGCGCGCTGGAGAGGGAGCAACCGGTGCCGTGCGTGCTGGTCGTCGTGATGCGCGGGCCGTCGACGACGTGGACCGCGGCCTCCGCACCGGCCGCGCCGGGGGTGACGAGCGCGTCCGGGCAGTCGTCGACGCGCAGGTGCCCGCCCTTGACGACCACGCGGACGCCGTGCCGCACGGCGAGCGTCCGCCCCTGCGCGAGCGCCTCGTCCCACCCGTCGGCCTCGCGCTCGCCGAGGAGCGCGGCGAGCTCGGGCAGGTTCGGCGTGACGACGTCGGCGAGCGGCAGCAGGCGGCGGAGCGCCTCGGTCGCGTCCGCGTCGAGCAGGGCGTCGCCGGACTGCGCGACCATCACCGGATCCAGCACCACGACCGGCGGGCGCACCGCACGCAGCCAGTCGGCGACCTCGTCGACCACGGCGGCGGATCCGAGCATGCCGATCTTCACCGCGTCGATCGCCACGTCGTCGGACACCGCGTCGAGCTGCGCGCGGAGGAACGCGACGGGCGGCACGTGGATCTCCCGCACGCCCGTCGTGTTCTGCGCGACGAGCGCCGTGACGACGGCCATGCCGTACCCGCCGTTCGCGGCGATGGACTTGAGGTCGGCCTGGATCCCGGCGCCGCCCGTGGGATCCGTGCCCGCGATGCTGAGGACGCGGGGGACCGGGCGGAGCGCGCGAGCGGACGCGTCGTCCTCGGCTGCCGTCGCATCGCCGGCCGCAGCGCGCACCCGCGCCCACGCCTCCGCGAGCTCGCGCGCCGCCGCGCCCGGGTCCTCCGCCGCGCAGATCGCCGACACGACGGCCGTCCCCGCGCCGCCCGCCGCCGCGATCGCCGCGACGTCGCGCACGTCGACCCCGCCGATCGCCACGCACGGGACGGGGGAGAGCCCCGCGATGATCCCGAACCCGTCGTGCCCGAGCGGTGCCGGGTGGTCGGGCTTGGTGCTCGTGGGGCGGATCACGCCGACGCCGAGGTAGTCGACCGTGCCGGCCGGCAGCGCGCGCACCGCCTCCACATGGGCCGGCGTGTTCGCGGTGAGGCCCACCACGAGGCGGCGATCCGGGCTCGCGGCGTCGAGCATCCGGCGCACGAGGTCGGCGGGCACGTCCGACTGGCCCACATGCACGCCGTCCACCCGCACGCCGCGGGCGAGGGCCGCGAGCACGACGTCGACGCGGTCGTCGACGAGCAGCAGCGGGCGCCGCGCGGATGGATGCGCGGCCGCGTGGGCGTCGATGGCCTCCGCGGCCGCGACCACCGTCGCCAGCAGCTCGGCCGCGCTCGCGTGCTTGTCCCGGATCTGGACCGCCGTCGCCCCGCCCGCCACCGCCGCGGCGACGACGGCGGGCACGCCGCGCGCGCCGCACAGGGCGGGGTCGGTGACGAGGTAGACGGAGAGGTCGAGCGCGCTCACGCGAGGCGCTCGCGCTGGGCGACGAGCTCGGGCGTGACGGCGTCGAGCGCGTCGAGCAACCCGACCGCGAAGGATCCCGGCCCGCTCGCCCCCTCCGCGGCGATCTCCGCCGCGATCGTGTAGACGCTCGTCGCGGCGACGGCGGCCCGCAGCGGATCCGGATCCAGCGACGCGAACGCCGCCATCACCGCGCCGAGCGCGCAGCCGCCGCCCGTCACCTTCGTGAGCAGCGCGTCGCCCGTGTGCACCCGGACGACCCGGTGGCCGTCCGTGATGTGGTCGACCGGCCCCGAGATCGCGACGACCGTGCCGAAGGTGCGCGCGAGCAGCGTCGCGGCGTCGAGCGCGGCTTCCACCTCGTCGGTCGCGTCGACCCCGCGACCGCCCGCGCCGCCCGTCGCGAGCGCGATGACCTCCGACGCGTTGCCGCGCACGACCGTCGGCGACAGCGCCACGAGCTCGTGCGCGAGCCGCGTCCGCACGGGCAGCGCTCCGACGGCGACGGGATCCAGCACCCACGGCGTCCCCGCCTCGCGCGCCGCGTGCGCGGCCTCGACCGCGGCCTCCCGCTGCTCCGCGTGCGGCGTGCCGAGGTTGACGAGCAGGCCCGACGCGATCCGCGCGAACGGCCCCGCCTCGGTCGGCACGTCCGTCATCGCGGGCGCGGCGCCCAGCGCCAGCAGGACGTTCGCGGTGAAGCCGGTGACGACCGCGTTCGTGATGCACTGCACGAGCGGCTGGCGCTCCCGCAGCAGGAGGAGGAGATCCGCCGAGGCGGTCCCCGTCCCCGTGGTCTCGTGGGCCGATGGGCGCGCGGCGCTCATGATGACATCCCTCCGCCGGTGCGAACCGGATCAGGTGCGACGGGTCTCATCTCAGCCCTCGTGGGCACCCCGTGTCAGGGATCCACCCTAGGGGGAGACGCGTCGCACCTGCCAGGACATCCGGCGGCGGTGCCGCGACGGCGAGCTAGGCGAGCCCCGCCACGTCGAGCACCCACGCGTAGTCGGAGGCGCGCTCGCGCCATGCGTCGTAGCGGCCCGACTTGCCGCCGTGGCCGGCCTGCATCTCGGTGCGCAGCAGCACGGGCGCGCCGACCTCGCGGAGGCGGGCCGTCCACTTGGCGGGCTCGACGTAGAGCACGCGCGTGTCGTTGAGGCTCGTGACCGCGAGGATCCGCGGGTACTGCACGCCCTCGCGCACGTTCTCGTACGGCGTGTACGACTTCATGTACGCGTACACCTCGGGGTCGTGCAGCGGGTCGCCCCACTCGTCCCACTCGATCACGGTGAGCGGCAGCGACGGGTCGAGGATGCTCGTGAGCGCGTCCACGAAGGGCACGCCCGCGAGGATCCCGGCGAAGCGGTCCGGCGCGATGTTCGCGACCGCGCCCATCAGCAGCCCGCCGGCGCTGCGGCCCTCGGCGACGAGCTTCTCCGGGCTCGTCCACCCCCGCGCGATGAGGTGGTCGGCGGCCGCGACGAAGTCGGTGAAGGTGTTCCTCTTCGTGAGCGTCTTGCCCTCGTCGTACCAGCGCCGGCCCATCTCGCCGCCGCCGCGCACGTGCGCGATGACGAAGGCCATACCCCGGTCGAGCAGCGACAGCCTGGCGATGGAGAACGACGGGTCGATGCTCGCCTCGTACGAGCCGTAGCCGTACAGCAGCAGCGGCGCGGGCGTGCCCGGGTGCACGAGGCCGCGCTTGTAGACCACGGACAGCGGGATCTCCGTGCCGTCCTCCGCGGTGGCCCACTCGCGGGTCTGCACGTAGTCGTCGGGGTCGTAGCCGCCGCGCACGGGCTGCTGCTTGAGGAGGCGGAGCTCGCGCGTCGCGAGCACGTAGTCGTAGGTCGTGGCCGGGGTCGCGAGGCTCGTGTAGCCGAGGCGGACGGTGGGCTGCGCGAACTCGGGGTTGCCGGCGGCGCCGACCGTGTAGATCGGCTCGTCGAACGCGATCTCGTGCAGCTGCTCGCCGTCGAGCACGCGGTCGAAGGGGATCACGCCGACGCGGGTGAGGCCCTCGCGGCGGTAGGAGATCACGAGGTGGTCGGCGAACGCGCTGGCGTCCTCGAGGCGCACCTCGTCGTCGTGGGGGATGACGACCTGGCGGTCGGTCGTGGAGGTCGGGTCGTCGGCCGGCACGTCGATCAGCTCGAAGTTCGTGGCGCCGTCGTTGTGCAGGATGAGGAGCCGGTCGCTGCCGTCGATGACCGCGTGGTCGACGTCGTACTCGACGCCGTGCCGGCGCGGCCACACCGACCGGAACGTGCCCGTGGGATCCCCGGCGTCGAGCAGCAGCACCTCGGTCGTGATCTTCGAGCCGACGTAGATGGTGAGGTACTGGCGGCTGCGCGTCATGCCGAAGCCGACGAAGTAGCTCTCGTCGGGCTCGGTGAACACCTTGACGTCCTGCGACGCCGGGCTGCCGACGCGGTGGCGCCACACGGTGTCGGGGCGCCAGGCGTCGTCGACCGTGACGTAGAAGAGGTGGTCGCCGTGCGCCGAGAACGTGGCGCCGTGGCTGGTGCCGGGGATCTCGTCGGCGAGGTCCTCGCCCGTCGCGAGGTCGCGGATCTTGAGAGTGAACCGCTCGTCGCCCTCGGTGTCGGTGGAGTACGCGAGGAGCGATCCGTCGGGGCTGACCTCGAACGCGCCGAGCGAGAAGAACGCGTGGCCGTCGGCCTCGGCGTTGGAGTCGAGCAGGATCTGCTCGCCCTCGATCGCCGCGCCGTCGGCCGCGGGCTCGATGGCGGGCGGCGTCCAGTCGTCGGGGCCGGCCACGGGACGGCGGCAGCGGATCGCGTACTGCGACCCTTCGACCGTGCGGGCGTAGTACCACCAGTCGCCCTCGCGGACGGGCACCGAGAGGTCGGTCTCCTGCGTGCGGTCCTTGATCTCCGTGAAGATCCGCTCGCGCAGCGGCTCCAGGTGGGCCGTCTGACCCTCCGTGTACGCGTTCTCGGCCTCGAGGTGCGCGATGACCCGCGCGTCGTCCTTGTCGCGCAGCCACTCGTAGCGGTCCACGAACGTGTCGCCGTGGAACGTGCGCTCGAGGGGCCGCTGCTCCGCGACGGGAGGTGTGCAGGGGGAGTCGGATGCGGGGGAGGAGACGGCCGGGACGGCGGGGTCGGTCATCCCGCCAGCCTACCGACGGGGGCATGCGCACCTTCGATGCGTTCCGAAGGTGCGCATGCCCCCTGTCCTGCCCTCTGCTGCCGTCCGAGGCTCGTGCGCGCTTCAGTCCTCCGGTCGTGGACGTCGCCGTCGGATTGCGACGACCACGGCACCCACGACGATGAGCGCGCCACCGAGCACACCCCACCAGCTGCCTGCCCCATCAGTCGCTCCGTACGGGATCGACAAGAAGATCAATCCGATGCCCACGAGGGCGAGGAGGATCTGTCCGAACATCTGCCCCTTCCCCTCAGTGCCTGAATCTCGACGTCGCGTTCCAGAAATCACTGCACACCCCCTCGAGTGCTTCTCCTCCGTTGAACGCCGACCCGAGGACAGCGAGCCAGTTCCCCGTCATCACGCCGCCGGCACCGGCGAATCCGGTTCCCGCGAGCCGCAGGTAGCAGCGCCGTTGAAGGGCCTGCTCGTGCAACGTCAGGCGAGGGCCGTAGGTGGTGTGCACAGGGCGGCCGTGATCCATGTAGCAACCCACGGACGACGAGCAGTAGGTGGTCGGCTGCTCTCCCCACTGGTAGAGGGCCTCGGCCTATGCGGGGGCCGCAAGGCCGAGCGTGAGCAGGCCGACGGCGCTGATGCTCAGGATGACGCGTCTTGCACGTATGACTACCTCTTCTCGGCGATCACGGATCGCCGTTCACTGCAGCCTCATTGCCGCGGGTGAAAGATAAAAGGCATTTCGGTGTTGGCGTCGGAGAAGTGCACAGACCCTGCGCAGCACGCGCCCTGCGTCCCGGAGGATCAGGAGGTGATCGGCCCGGCCTCGCGCGGCCCGGTCGCGCCCGGCGTCGTCACCGCGCCGAGCGTGCTCGAGCGGGTGGCGAGGCGCGCGACGGCCTGCAGCGGGATCGACAGCCAGCCGGGCCGGTTGCGGACCTCGTAGATCGCCTCGTAGACGGCCTTGTCGATCTCGAACGCGTCGAGCAGGGCCCGGTTGGCGCGGAGGTCGGTGCCCGAGCGGGCGATGTAGCCGTCGACGAACGCGCGGCGGGCCGCGGACGCCCACGCGGCGGCCGACTTGCCGGGGTGCGCGAGCGCGTAGGAGCCGGCGACGTAGTCGAACGAGCGGAGCATGCCCGCGACGTCGCGCAGCGTGACGTCGGGGAGCGAGCGCTCGTGCATCGGCCGCAGCGGCTCGCCCTCGAAGTCGAGGAGGACCCAGCCGCGGTTCGGCACCGAGAGCACCTGGCCGAGGTGGTAGTCGCCGTGGATGCGCTGCAGCTTCGGCCACTCGCCCTTCTCGGCGGCGTCGTACACGCTCGCGATGGCGTCGTGGAAGGCGGCGATCTCGGGGACCTCGCGCTCGGCCGTCGCGTGGCGGCGGCGGAAGCTGACCATGATCCCCTCGATCACGTCGGGCGTGGCCTCGACGGTGGGGAGCGCGGCGGCGAGCGTGGCGTGGACGTCTGCGGTCGCCTCGCCGAGCGCGCGTGCCTCGGCCTGGAAGTCGGCATCGGCCTCGGCGGCGCGGAGCGCGACGCGCCAGGCGTCGGTCACGCCGGGCAGGAACTCCTGCGCGAAGGCGACGTGCCCGATGGCGCGCCCCTCCTCGCGGCCGGAGTCGCTCCACTCGGCGAGCACGCTGCCCATGGTCTGCGGCACGAGACGGGATCCGGCGCCCGCGATGGCGGACTGGAGCACGACGTCAGGGTTCTCGCCGTGGTGCAGCGCGCGGAACACCTTGACGATCATCGGGTTCACGGCGTGGCCGTCGGCCGAGACCATGTCGTAGATGATCGACGTGTTCGACTGCTCGCCCGAGAGCACGTGGGATCCGACGACGGTCGCGATCTCCACGCCCGGCTGCCGCTGCCCGCGCGCGGTCGCGCCGAGCGACGTCTCGTCGGCGTCGGCGTCGCGGTCGTCGAGGATCGTGCGGATGAGCGCCCACGCGTACGCGGGGTCGTGGGGGCCGTCGTAGACGTGCAGCTCGACGCCGTCGTCCTCGACGGTGGTGCCGATGTGGAAGGGCTTCAGCTCCTCCAGCGGCGCCTGCCGGTAGGTGAGGGGCACCTGGTACAGCACGGGCTTGGCGCTGCCGTGGTCGATGATCAGGTGCGTCTCGATGCGGGCGAACCAGCCCTCGTCGCTGAAGCTCCAGCCGCCGATGCGCTCGAGGCGCGGCTCGGTGCCCTTCGAGGCGAACCAGCGCTGCTCGCGCATCCACGCGGCGAGGAAGTCGGGGATGACGCTGAGGTCGTGGTGCTGCATGGCTCAGGCCACCTTCGCGGTCACGTCGGCGAGCGACGGGTTGGTGGCGGACGAGCCGTCGGGGAACAGCACGGTCGGGACGGTCTGGTTGCCGCCGTTGATGGCCTCCACGAGCTCCGCGGTGCCGGGCACCTGCTCGATGTCCACCTCGTCGTAGCCGATGCCCGCGCGATCGAGCTGGGCCTTCAGACGGCGGCAGTAGCCGCACCAGGTGGTGGAGAACATCGTGATCCGCCCGGGGGCAGGTACGTAGGAGGAGGTCTCGGGCGCCATGGTGCTCACCCTACGCGCCGTGCCCGCCGCCGACCCGGGATCCGCGGCGCGCTGATGCCGTCATCGGCGCGTCGCGGATCCTCGGGTGCGGTCCCGGTCAGGGGCGGATGCGGATCAGCCGCGGAGCGAGCGCTCGAACCACGCGTTGCGGAACTTCCCCGTCGGATCGAGGCGCTCGGCGAGGGCCAGGAAGTCGCCGGATCGCGGGTACAGCGGGGCGATGTCGGCCGCCTCGGCGGTGAAGACCTTGCCCCAGTGCGGGCGCGCGCCGAAGGGCCGGATGACCGCCTCGAGCTCGACGAGCACGGCCTCGACGGCCGCCTGGTCGCGCTTCCACGTGAAGTGCAGGCCGATGGTCGTCTGCCCGAATTGGGGGCTCAGCCAGAGGCGGTCCTCGGCGACGGCGCGCAGCTCGCACACGAGGAGGATCGGGCGGATCCGGTCGCCCATGTCACGGAGCGCCCGCACGGCCTCGACGGCCCGGTCGAGCGGCACGTGGAACTCCGACTGGATCTCCTCGCCGTCGCTCGGCGTGAAGCCCATCTTGAAGTGCGAGAGGCGGTCGGACCAGAGGCCCACGACGCCGAGCTGCGAGGTGCTGTTCACCGGGTCGATGCCGAGGATCGGGTGGCGCTCCTCGGTGGCGGCGGGCGCCCCGAAGTAGTCGGCCACGACGACCTCGTCCTCGGGCTGGCCGTCCACGTCGAGCTGGACGCGGCTCTTCAGCCACACCTGGTCGGTGGCCTCGCCGAAGCGCGTGAAGACGCTGACGCTGTACGCGCCGCCGAAGACGTCCTCGAGGTTCTCGTCGAACGCGTCCCACGACAGGCCCTCGAACACGCGCTGGCGAACGAGGTAGGCGGGCTCGACGTCGAGGGTGACGCGCGTGACGACGCCGAGCGCGCCGAGGCCCACCACGACGCCGTCGAAGTCGTCGTCCCCGCGGCGGTACGTGACCGTCTCGCCGTCGGCCGTGATCAGCTCGAGCGCCGCGACCGCGGTTCCGAGGTTGCCGTTGCCGATGCCGGATCCGTGGGTCGCCGTCGCGATGGCGCCGCCGACGGAGATGTGCGGCAGAGACGCGAGGTTGTGGATCGCGAGGCCCTCCTCGCCGAGGAGCTCGGCGAGCTTGCCGTAGGCGAGGCCGGCGGAGAACGTGGCCGTGCTGGCGTCGCGGTCGATCACGAGGTCGGCCGGCAGCTCGGCGAGCGAGACCAGCACGTCGGAGTCGGCGATGTCGTTGAACGAGTGGCGGGATCCCAGCACGCGGATCGTCGTCGCGTCGCGGACGATGGCCCGCAGCTCCTCGACGTTCGTCGGCGAATGGACCTCGCGGGCCCGGTACGCGTAGTTGCCGGCCCAGTTGGTGCCCGCGGTGCCCTGCTCGATGGTGTCGGTCATGCGTCCTCCTCGCGCCCGCCATCGGACGCCGTCGTCTCCAGCTTGCTCGCCCTCCCGGGGGAAGGACGCGCGCCGGGCCGCCCGGATGGGCGGCCCGGACCCGTTCCGCGTCAGCGGCTGCGGATGGTGAGCTCCAGCGTGCGCGCCGACGGCCACAGCTGGTGCTCGGGCAGCACGTCGAGGCCGCACGCGCGCGAGCCGAGCCCGTGCTGCGCGGCGTCGATGTAGAGGTGCACCGCCTCGCTGGCGGGCAGCTCGTGCGGGTGCGCGGCGCGGTCGAGCTCCTGCGGCGTGTGGCGCGAGGCCGTGAAACCGGGGCGGCGGCCCGCGGTGTCGGGCCGGGCCTGGATCACGATGCCGTCCTCGCCGTCGAACGTGCCGAGCTCGAGCTCGCGCAGGTCGCTGCGGTGGCCGGTCTCCTGGGGCATCGAGTAGACGGCGCCCAGGTCGTCGACGAGCGACGAGAACCGGCCGACGAGCGCCGCGCGGCGAGAGTCGGGGTACGACTCGAAGGGCCCGGTGCCGAACCACTCCGCGTTGGTGACGCTCGCGGGCAGGTCGAAGCGGATCCCGACGCGCGGCCAGGTGATGGCCCAGCCGGCGCTCGGCACGATGTCGACGCGGAGGTCCAGGTCGCCGTCGGCGCCCTCGGTCCAGCAGTACGTCGTGTCGACCGAGTCGAAGGACTGCGCCGCGCTCGTGCGCACGACGACCGTGAGCGAGCCGGAGCCGACCTTCACCGAGCGGACCCGGTGCGTCAGCCGGTCGAGGCCCGCGCCGCGCCAGCGTGCCTCGCTCGACGGGCCGGGGACGCCCTTGCCGAAGGTGAGACGCGGATCCGCCAGCTCGTAGGAGCCGCTGCTGTCGCTGCGGTCGTTGTCGGTGGGCGCGCGCCACAGCTCCAGCCGCGGTCCGTCGACCTCGAGCGAGCCGAGTCGCACGAGGCGGCCGGTGGCGAGGTCGAACTCGCCGTCGCCGAGGGTGAGGCGCGTGGCGGCGGACGCGGGGTACGTCTCCTCGTCGGCGTCGACCCAGCGCGCGGGCACGGCGGGTCGCGGCGCCGGCGTGAGGTCGAACTGCTGCACGGCGACCACGTGGCCGGCCTCGGCCCACGGCTCGTCGTCGCGGAGGATCGCCTGCACGGTCAGCCACACCTCGGAGCCGTCGCCGGCCAGCTCGCCCGCGTCGAGCGCGTCGGCGGGCAGCGGGATCCGCGCGGTGTCGCCGGCCGGGACGGCCTCGGCGTCCAGGACCCCGGTCGCCACGTCGTCGCCGTCGACCGCGAGCACCCAGACGAGGCTCGTGAGCGCGGTGGAGACGGAGTGGTAGCGGTTCTCGACCACGAGGGACGCGGATCCGCCGTCGCGCTCGAGCCCGAACGCGATGGGCTGCACGACGGCCTTGTACTCGGCGAGGCCGGGCGTGGGGGTGTCGTCGGGCAGGACCATGCCGTCCATCACGAAGTTGCCGTCGTGCACGACCTCGCCGAAGTCGCCGCCGTAGGCGTAGAACGCCTCGCCGCCAGCGGTCTCGGTGAGGATGCCGTGGTCGCGCCACTCCCACACGAAGCCGCCGTGGAGGCGCGGGTAGCGGAGCACGAGGTCCTCGTACTCGCCGATCTGGCCGGGGCCGTTGCCCATCGCGTGCACGTACTCGCAGAGGATGAAGGGCTTGGTGCGCTGGCGCATGCCCTCGCCGGGCGTGCAGCCGAGCAGGTCGCCCGGGATCACGTCGCTGCCGATGGACTCCGTCTCCTGCAGGTTCGAGTACATGCGCGAGTAGACGTCCGTGTACTCGCCCGTGTAGTCGCCCTCGTAGTGCACGGGGCGGCCCGGGTCGCGGCGGTGGACCCACGCCGACATCGCGGCGAGGTTGCGCCCCGTGCCCGACTCGTTGCCGAGCGACCACATGACGATCGAGGGGTGGTTCTTGTCCCGCTCGATCGTGCGCTCGATCCGGTCGAGGTAGTGGTCGGCGAAGCGCGGATCGTCGCTCGGGTTGCCGACCCAGCCGCCGAACTCGAAGCCGTGGGTCTCGAGGTCGCACTCGTCGATGACCCAGAAGCCGAGCTCGTCGGCGAGGTCGAGCACGCGGGGGTGCGGCGGGTAGTGGCTGGTGCGGATCGCGTTGACGTTGTGCTGCTTCATCAGCAGCATGTCGGCGCGCGCGTGCTCCTCGTCGAAGACGCGGCCGCGCTCGGGGTGGGCCTCGTGCCGGTTGACGCCGTGGAAGACCACGCGGCGGCCGTTGACGAGGAACCGGTCGCCCTCGATGCGCACGGTGCGGAAGCCGAGGCGGATGGAGAG
This sequence comes from Clavibacter michiganensis, assembly GCF_021216655.1. Taxonomy (NCBI): domain Bacteria; kingdom Bacillati; phylum Actinomycetota; class Actinomycetes; order Micrococcales; family Microbacteriaceae; genus Clavibacter; species Clavibacter michiganensis. The sequence continues at coordinate 1,373,577 of NZ_CP080437.1, read as the reverse complement.
CGCCTCGACGTTGGTGCGGAGGAAGCCCTGGTACTGCGTGGGGCTCTCGGCGCTCCACGGCTCGACGCGCTCGACGTGCACGGGCGCGACGTCGGCCGGGGTGTCCCACGTGACGTGGATCCCGAGGCCATCGACCTCGAACGTGACGGGGAACGCGGTCGGCTCGGCGTCGACCTCGACGTGCACCGTGCCCGCGCCCGTCTCGTGGTCGTACTCGGCGCGGGTCCACGCGTCGTCGATGCCGCCCTCGGGACGGCCGAGGAGGGTGACGTCACGGAAGATGCCGGGCATCCACCACTGGTCCTGGTCCTCGAGGTAGCTGGCGATCGACCACTGGTGCACGCGCACGGCGAGCACGTTGGATCCGGGGCGGAGCGACGCGGTGACGTCGAACTCGTGCGAGAGGCGGGATCCCATCGCGGTGCCGACCTCCTCGCCGTTCAGCCACACCTTGAACGCCGACTCGACGCCCTCGAACCGGAGCACGACGCGCTCGAGCGACTGCCAGTCCGTGGGCACGTCGACCTCGACGCGGTAGTCGCCCGTGGGGTTCTCGTCCGGCACGAAGGGCGGCTCGACGGGGAACGGGTACTGCACGTTCGTGTAGGCGGGGAGGCCGAAGCGGCCGTCCTGGCCGAGCACCCAGTGGCTCGGCACGGGGATCTCGTCCCAGCCGGAGTCGTCGAACGCGGGGTCGGCCATCTCGTCGGAGAGGCCGCGCGGGGTGGGGGAGAGGCGGAACCGCCAGTCGCCGTTCAGCACGATGCGCGGGGCATCCGAGTGCAGGCAGGAACGGGGGCGGCGGGCGGCGCCCGTCGTGGGGGCGAAGTCCTCGAAGTAGGGGAGGGCGTGCGTCATGGGCTTCCTTGCGCGTGGGCGGGTGCGGCGACGTGCCGCGCATCCATCATCGTGGGTCCGGGGGCGACGCGCCGAATGCGCCGACAGCCGGGCAGGTCGCCCCGCCCGGCCGTCCGCGATCGATCGCGTCAGGCGATCAGCCCTTCACGGCCGTCCGCCGTGTCGGGTGCGGTCCGTCCCGCATCAGCCCTTCACGGCGCCGTCCGTCAGACCGCCCCGCCAGAACCGCTGCAGCACGATCATCGCCGCGATGAGCGGGATGATCGAGACGAGCACGCCGCCGGTGGTCAGCTGGTAGAACTCCGGCAGCCGGTCGACCTGGCTCCGCCAGTTGTTGAGGCCGAGCGTGATCGGGTACAGCTTCGTGTCGGCCAGCATGATCAGCGGCAGGAAGTAGTTGTTCCAGATGCCGACGAGCTGGAACAGGAACACCGTCACGAGCGCCGGCGTCATCGAGCGGAGCGCGAGCGTGTGGAAGATCCGCAGCTCGCTCGCCCCGTCGATCCGGCCGGACTCGATCACCGCGTCCTCCACCGACGCCTGCGCGTAGATCCGGCAGAGGAACAGGCCGAACGGCGAGACGAGCGACGGGATCAGCACCGACCAGTACGTGTTCGCGATCCCCATGCTGCTGAACAGCAGGAACAGCGGCAGCGCGGTCGCCGTGCCCGGCACGAGCACCCCGCCGAGGATGGTGCCGAACACGAGGTTCGACCCCCGGAACTTGTACTTGGCGAGCGCGTACCCGCCTGCAGCGGCGAAGTACGTCGCGACGAGCGCGCCCACCCCGGCGTAGAGCACCGAGTTCAGGAACCAGCGCACGAAGATGCCGTCGTCGTACGTGAACACCATCGTCAGGTTCTGCCAGAGGTTCATGTTCGCGAACAGGAACCCGTTGGTGCTGAACAGGTCGGCCGTCGTCTTCGTGGCGGCGACCACGATGTAGTAGACGGGGACGAGGAAGTACAGCGCGACGAGCGTGAGGATCGCCGTGACGATGATCCGCGTGGCGGGCTTGGTGCCCGCGCCCGGGGCGCTACCGTTCTTCGACGGACGGCTCACCTTCGATTCGGCGGCCTGCGCGAGGCGCTTCTGCTCCGCCTTCTCCGCGGCCGTCTCGGTGGTGGTCGGTCGTGCCTCCGTGGCGGTCATGCGCGCGCCCCCTTCTTCCTCGCTGCGGCGGCTTCCCGCTCCTCCTTGGGCTTCCTGTTGGTGAACGCGAGGAAGACGAACGACAGCACGAACGCGGCGAGGGCGATGATGACCGCCTGGGCCGCGGCGACGCCGTAGTCGTTGTACGCGAACGCCGTGGTGTAGGCCGACAGGTTCGGCGTGTACTGCGAGTCGATCGCGGGGGCGGAGGTGGCGAGCACCTGCGGCTCCGCGAACAGCTGCAGCGTCCCGATGATCGAGAACACGGTCGCGAGCACGAGCGCCGGCCGGATGAGCGGCAGCTGGATCGACATCGCCGTGCGCCACGCGCCCGCCCCGTCGATGCGCGCGGCCTCGTACACGTCCCCGGGGATCGACTTCAGCTGGGCGATGATGATGAGCATGTTGTAGCCCGTGTAGGTCCAGGTCACGATGTTCGCGATGGACCAGAGCACGGTGCCCGCGCCGAGGAAGTCGAGCTGGATCCCGAACATCTGGGCGATGTCGATGATGGGCGACAGCCCCGGGATGTAGAGGAAGCCCCAGAGGATCGTCGCGATGACGCCCGGCACGCCGTACGGCATGAAGTACGCCGCCCGGAAGAACTGGGGCCACTTCGCCGACGCCGACTCGAGCAGCAGCGCGAGGATCGTGCAGAGGATGATCATCACCGGCACCTGCACGATGCCGAACAGCAGCACCCGGCCGATGGACGCCGTGAACGCGTCGTTCGCGAGCGCGAGCGCGTAGTTCTCGAACCCGGCGAAGACGGTGGTGACGCCCTGCTCGCCGAACAGGCCCTCCCGTCGCACGGTCGTGAACGACTGGAACACCGCGTAGATGATCGGGAGCACGAAGGTCAGCAGGAACACCGCGAGGAACGGCGCGAGCAGCACCCACGGCGCGATCGTCTGCGACTTCTTCAGCTGGCCCTTGCTGACGCCGGAGCGCTGTGCCCGGACGGGGCGGGTGCCGGCGCGCTCGCCGCTCGCCTGGCGCGTGTCGACGCTCATGCGGAGGCCGCCTCGACGCGCAGGCCCTTGTTCTGGAAGGCCTCGATCACGGCCTCCTGCGCGAGGGGGAGGGACTCGACGAGGGTCTGGCCGCTCGTCAGCTTGCGGCGGAACTCGTCCTGCAGCGTGTTCAGCGTGAACTGCGTGAGCGGGCACCAGGTCCAGTCGAGGTTCTGCTCCTTCGCCGCGGGCGCGAACACCTCCTCGTTGTAGCTCTGGCCGCTGAACCACTCACTCGGCTCCTGCCGGGCGGCGCCGATGTAGTCGGGCGACGGCGACCAGCCGATGCCGGAGTTCTTGATCATCGCGTCGATGCCCTCCGGGGAGGTCGTCATCCACGTCATGAACTTGAGCGCCTCGGCGGGGTGCTTGCTGTTGGCGAGCACGGCCGCGGTGGATCCGCCGAGGTAGCTGGATCCGTACGCCCCGTCGAAGGCCCACGTCTGCATGGGCGCGACCTTCCACTTGCCCTCGCCGCCGGAGACCGACTGGATGAGGGCGTCGCCCCAGCTGGCGCTGGTGACGCCGAAGACCTTGCCGTCCGCGGCGGCCGCGGTCCACGGCGGGGAGAAGGCCGAGTAGGAGGTGTTGACCACGTCGTCGTCGATGGCCTTGTCGAAGAACGCGGCGACCTCCATCGTGCGCTCGTCGAGCATGTCGACGACCCAGCGCTCGCCGTCGACCTTGAACCAATTCGCGCCGGCCTGCGTCGCGTAGGAGGTGAAGACGGATGCGTCGGCGACGGGGAAGCAGTCGAGGTAGTTGCCGGCACCGGTCTTCCGCACCTCGGCGCCGAGCGTCGCCCAGTCGTCCCAGGTCGCCGGCGGCTGGCCGCCCACCTGGTCGAGGAGCTCGCGCTGGTAGTAGAAGGCCATGGGGCCGGAGTCCTGCGGGATCCCGAACACGCCGTCCTGGAAGCTGACCTGCTTCCACAGCGCCTCGTCGTAGCTGTCCCTGTACTCCTCGACGCCGTAGCGGGTGAGGTCGACGAGCCCGTTGGCGAGGAGGAACTCGGGCAGCTGCCGGAGCTCGACCTGGCCGATGTCGGGGCCGCCGCCCGCCGTGATGGCGGAGTACATCTTCTGGTAGCCGCCCGCGTTGCCGCCGGGGATCCAGACCGCCTCGACCTGGATGTCGGGGTTCTGCGCGTTCCAGACGTCCGCGACCTTCTGCAGGTCCTTCAGCCACGCCCAGTACGTGAGCGTGACCTTCTCGCCGGCCTTGGCCGCGGGGATGACCGGATCGGAGTTGACCAGCCTCCCGCCCGGTGCCGAGCACGACGCGAGGGCGAGCGTCCCTGCGGCGGCGGCCCCCACCCCCAGTGCCTGTCTCCTGCTGATCGAATGCATCGTCGCATCGCTCCCGTCGTCGTTGATGGCAGATGGGCCGGAGCCCACGGCCACTCTAAGCGCGCGGCGAAACTTATTCCTAACCCCTGGTCGGGATTCCTGGGAGCGCCGCGGGAGCGGCTCAGCGGCGCGCGCCCCGGTTCCGCACGGCCCACTCGAGGGCGTGCATCGCCTGGTCCTTCGAGAGCCGGGTCTCGAGGCCGCAGCTCGGGCACTCGACGCGGTAGGTCGAGCGCAGCGGGATCAGCGGCACGAAGAAGACCGTGAAGCGGAGCGTCCGGTGGAGCACGCGCTGGGCGCTCGTCACGCCGCAGCGGAGGCACGCGAAGGTCACGATGACGATGAGGGCGTCGCGGGCGCGCGTGCCGAACAGGAGGATCACCTCCCGAGGCTACGCGCGCCGCGCGGAGCCTAGGCGGTGGGGCGGCCCCCGGACGAGGAGGCGACGCTGCGCGGATCACCGGGTACGTTCGAAGGACACACCCAGCAGATCGGCCCCGCATGACCCCGCACCACGTCGGCGCGCACGTCACCCCGGCGGCGGCCTGCCCGGGAGCCGCGGCGTGATCGTCTTCGTGGTCGTGGGGGCCGTCGGCCTCCTGCTCCTCCTCTGCAGCATCGTGCTCGGCGACCTGCTCGACGCGATCGGCGGCGGCGACGGACTCGTCTCCGGCGTCGCGCTCGGCGCGGCCCTCGCCATCTACGGCGTCGGCGGCGTGCTCGCCGACCAGGCGGGCATCGGATCCGGCGGCGCCATCGCGATCGCCGTGGCCCTCGCGCTCGTGGCCCTCGTCGTGGTGCAGCTCACCGTCCGCTTCGTCGCGAAGCAGGAGAGCGGCGGCTCGTACTCGCCCGTCGGCATGGTCGGCGTCGTGACCTCGCCCACATCGCCCGCGGGCGGCGAGGTGCGGCTCGAGCACATCCGCGAGCTGGAGCGCCGGCTCGCCATGAGCGACGCGCCCCTCGCCGTCGGCACCCGCATCCGCGTCGTCTCGGAGGACGGGTTCCGCGTGCGCGTCGAGCCCGCCGCCGATGCGGACCCCACCACCTAGCAGCACCCGTCCCAACGAGAGGAACCATCCCGTGGACCTGATATCCGGCGGCACGACAGCCATCGCCGTCATCGTCGTCATCGTCATACTCGTGGCGCTGGTGGCGTTCATCGCCTCCCGCGTCCGCCGCGTCCCGCCGAACCAGGCGCTCGTCATCGTCGGCCGCAACGCCGAGAAGAGCGAGGGCGGCGCCGGCTTCTCCAGCCCGCAGAAGGTCATCATCGGCGGCCGGACCTTCATCTGGCCGATCTTCCAGGAGGGCTTCACGCTCTCCCTGGAGCAGTACCAGACGAGCGTCACGGCCGAGGCGCGCGACGCGAACTTCATCAACACCGCCGTCGTCGCGACCGTCAACTTCAAGGTCACGGGCACCGAGGACGGCGTGCGCCGCGCCGTGCAGCGCTACCTCCTCCAGCAGGACGCCCTGCCGGAGATCGTGCGCCAGTCGCTCGAGGGCGCGATCCGCGGCCTCATCGGCGACCGCCCCGTCGACGAGCTCGTGAAGAGCTTCTCCGTCGTGGCGCAGGAGGCCGTGAACCAGACCAAGAACGACCTCGCGGAGCTGGGCCTCCAGATCGAGACGCTCAACGTCCGCGAGATCACGACGCCCGGCAGCTCCTACCTCGACGACCGGGCGCGCTCGAACGCCGCCCGCGCCCGCCAGGTCGCCGAGGTCGCTGAGGCCGAGAACAAGCGGATCTCCGCGCTCGCCGCGATCGAGAACGACCAGCAGACCGCCGAGCGCCAGCTCGAGCTCGACCTGCGTCGCGCGGCCATCAAGGCCGACACCGACCGCGCCAACGCCACCGCGTACGCGGCCGGCGAGCTGGCCAAGGCCGAGCAGGACCGCCTGGTCGCCGACCAGGAGCGCACGGCCGTGGCCGCGCAGGCGGAGGTCTCGAAGGAGCGCCTGCGCATCGACGTCGAGCTCCCCGCCGAGGCGCGCAAGTACGCGACCGTCCAGGACGCGCAGGCCGCCCGCGACGCCGAGAAGGCGAAGGTCGACGTGGAGGTCTACCAGCGCACGCAGAACGCCGAGGCGGCGAAGACCGCTGCCGTGAACGAGGCCGCGTCCATCACCGCGCTCGGGAAGGCGAACGCCGACGCGATCCAGGCCCGCGGCCAGGCGGAGGCCGAGGCGGCCGCCGCGCTCGCCGAGGCGCAGAACAAGCTGTCGCGCGAGGCGCTGCAGGCGCGCATCATCGCGTCGATGCCGGAGATCGCGCGCGAGATGGCGGCGCCGCTCGCCAACGTCGACAACATGACGATCATCTCGGCGGACGGCGCCAACGCGCTCAACCGCTCGGTGGCCGAGAACATGGCGACGCTGCCGAAGCTGCTCAAGGACACGACGGGCATCGACGTCGCGACGGCGCTGAGCTCCTTCCTCGGGTCGACCGCGGCGGGCACGTCGGCCGGCGGATCCGCGTCCGGCGCGACCGCCACGGACGTGGGCCCGAAGACGAGCGCGTCCGAGGGCGCCGGGATCTGATCCCGATGCCGTCCCCCGACTAGGTCGGACACGGAGAAGCCGGTGCCTTCCACGAGGAGGGCACCGGCTTCGTCCCGCGGCCTAACCCGCGTTCGGCAGCCGCACCTCCACGAGCCCGCCGGTGACGCGCGTCTCGAAGCGGGGCTGCGGCGCGGTCGCCGGTCCGTGGATCACGGCGCCCGTCGTCAGGCTGAACACGCTGTCGTGCCAGGGACAGGTGACGCACGCCTCGCCGGTCTTCGGGTCCGTGCCGAGCTCGCCCTCGTGGAGCGGGGCCGAGAGGTGGCTGCAGGTGTCGCTCAGCGCGTCCACGACCATGCCGTTCCGGCGCACGAGGAGCGGCAGGCCCGCGACGGCGCGCGTCGCGAGGCGGCCGTCGGGCAGCTCGTCGAGGTGGCCGAGCTCCTGCCAGCCCGCGGGGAAGCGGTGCGGCACGTCCTCGGCGTGGTTGGCGCCCGCCGCCTGCCGGTAGGCGAGGTGGCCGCCGAGGAACCCGCCCGCGGAGACGAGGCCGAGGCCCGCGAGCCCGAGCACCTTGCCGCTCGTGTGCCTGCCGCGGGCGCGCTGGATCCACGACAGCCCGTAGAGGCCCGTCGCGAGCGCGTTGGCGGCGGAGTGCACGATTCCGACGCGCATCTGCTGCTCGTGCAGCTGCGACCAGTCGGCGTAGCCGGAGGCGATCGACGGCGCGGCGCTCAGCACGCCGACGCCGACGAGCGCGCGGCTGGCCTTCTCGTTGCCGGGCAGGAGGTCGAGGACCGCCGAGGAGACCCACGCGCCGGTGGGGATCAGGACGGCGACCGGGTGCAGCGGATGCCCGAACGGCACGCCGTGCAGCAGGTCGGCCAGCGCCCGCGGCTTCAGCAGCGCGGTGACGACGCCCTTCACGCGGTCGACGATCGGATCCAGCGCCTTCGCGTCCTCGATCCTCACGACCGCCTCGACCAGCTTGAGCTCGCGCATGGTGCCTCCGTCCGGGGTGCGGCACCGACGCCGTCGACCTGATCCCAGGCAACGCCGGTCGGGGAGCGCTGACAAGGTCGTCGAGCGACGGATCGGATCCCTGCCCGTCCTCACGCACCCGAGCGCGCTGTCCGGGATCCCACGCAGGGGATCGCCGCGCATCTCATCGGGCCCTCGCATGGGGAATACCCGATGGTCGTCAGACGAGCGTCTGATGTTCGCTGTCGCGCATTCTCGCGACCGCTTCCGGAAATGCCGTCCGCCCTATCGTTGCCGCGAGGCGGGATGCCCCTTCCTCGACTAAGGAGGCACCACAGATGTCCGCACGTCCACGAGCCCGTCGGCTCCTTTCCCCGCGCCTGGCTTTCGCGGCCATGGCGATCACCGCGGTCGCAGCGCTCGGCATCTCCATCGCGGTGCCGCAGGGCTCGGCGTACGCCGCCACCTCGGCCGACAACGGTCCCCAGAACAAGATCGCGGCGGCCATCGCGCACGACACGCTGCTCCAGGACATCCAGAGCGGCGCGATCTCGCAGGCCGACATCCAGGCCGTGTCGAAGACCGGTCTCGATGTCCAGGGCCATCACATCGCGGCATTCACCGCGCCCACCGCCGCGGAGACCGCCGCCGCGCGCCAGGCGCCTCCCGTCTACACGGACGCTGCGCCCGGCGCGGCGGCCTCGCTCTCCGCCTCGGCCGTCGCGGGCGAGTCGACGACGACCGCCCCGCCCCTGAAGGCGGGCGAGGCCGGCGGGATCACCGAGAGCAAGCACTGGTACAGCCCCATCACGACCGCGTGGAAGTGGCTGCACACGGACCACTGGTACTACATCAACGGCACCTGGCTCGCGTGGATGGCCAACGTCTCGCTCGGCACGGCGGCAGCCAGCTTCTGCGGCGCCATCGCCCGGTCGCTGCCCACCATCGTCGGCTGCGGCATCGTGGCCACCCTCCTGTGGGCGGTCGCGGGAGTGGCGCACGACTGGCAGTGCGAGACGCGCGGCTGGTGGGTCGACCTGCCGTACATCGGCAAGTCGCACTGCAACCGGGACTAGCGGACGCTCGGGCGTCGACCGACGCCCGACCACGAGGCGGGCCGGAGGAAATTCCCTCCGGCCCGCCTCGTGCGTGCGGAATCGCATCCTCCGATATCCCCCGATTCCCTCATGCCGAATACCCGACGGCCACCAGGCGGCCGTCTGACGTTCTCGGATCCGGTATTCCATCTCTGGGCCGAAGACGTCGCCGGATGGCATTCCCGACCGCGACCCCGATTCATCGCGAAATCTCTCCTCCTGTTCTCCTGATGTATTCCCCGAATGCCTCTTGAATGGCTCCCGGACAGCGATCCTTGTCGCGGGGCGACATCCGCCTCACGGTCAGGAGGCGGTACTCGAAATGTCCATCAACCACAGCGCAGCACGATCGCTCTCACCTCGTAGGGCGATGTCGGCCCTGGTCCTCGTCGCCGTCGCGGCCCTCGGGATCGCCGTCTCGTCCCCCCAGGACGCCGCTCGCGCGGACACGCGTCAGGCGGTCGCCGCCTCCGCTGCCTCCGCGGCCATCTCGGCCCGCCTCACCGCGGCCTGGAAGGACGGGACGCTCCTGGACAAGATCCGCTCCGGGGAGCTGACCGAGGCCGACCTCGCTCCCGCGAAGGCGACCGGGCTGGACATCGCGGGACGCCACATCACCCTGACGCCCCCGACCGCTGCGGAGGCGGCGAAGGGCGCCGAGATCGCCGCCCACATGCAGAAGGAGTCGGGTGGCGCGGGCATGCTCGCGCGGCCGTCCGCCGCGACGTCCGACTCCGGGAAGGGCTCCGTGACCCTCGACCCCGGCACATCCGCCCCGTCGTCGGGGACCACGGGGGCTCCGAGCATCACCGAGAGCAAGCACTGGTGGAGCAACCACTGGTTCTACATCAACGGCACGTGGTTCAAGGTCCTCGTCGCCTCGAGCATCGGCGTCATCGCCTCGACGGTCTGCGCCTTCTTCGGACTGGCCGGCGCGCTCTGCGTCCCGCTCGCGGGGTTCATCGCGGGCGCCACGGAGTTCCTCAAGAACACGAACTGCGCGAGGTACGGCGTCCACATCGACATCCCGTACCTCTGGAGGACGTGGTGCTGAGGACGACCCGCAGCTGATCGGCGCTCTCGGGTCGCGCCGCGGGCCGGAGGGGGATCCTCCGGCCCACGGCGTCGGCCTGCGTCCACGTTCCCGGGCCCGGGCCCGGGCGTCGGGTCCTCCCGCTCCACGGGACGGACATCGTGACCCGCGGGGTCTCCGATGTCGCGCGGACGTCGCGGCGCACCCCGGTCAGGCGTCGGGATCCTGCGCCGCGTGCCGGGACGCGACCGGTCGGCCCGCGCGCGCGACGCGGTAGCCGGGGGAGCGGAGTCGCCGGGTCCAGGGGTAGGTCGTGTCGCCGGGCGGTGCCGCGAGCACGGGATCCGCGCGCGTAGCCGTGTCGAGGGGACCGTCGGCGTCGTGCGTCAGCTCGATCCGCGCAGCCACGTGCCAGAGGCCGCGCGGCCTCGCGTGCACCAGCCGCATGCGCGCGGATCGGGTCGCGAGCACGCGGCCGAGGTCGTCCGCGCCCGCGGGGAGCGGCGGATCCGCGTCCACCAGCACGCCGAGCAGCACCAGCCCGGCGGACCCTCGGTACGGCATCAGCGTCGTCAGCCGCGCCCCCGAGAGGGCCCGCCGCGGCGCGAGCAGGAACCGGTCGGTCGGCGAGACGCCGGTGGACGCGAGCAGCACGTCGACCGTGGTGCCGCCCTCCTCCGGGATCCGCAGCGCGAGCCCGAGCACGTCGGGGAGCGTCGCGGGGAGGCCACCGCCGCGCGAGAACCGGGCGTCGACGGCGAGCGTGCCGTCGAGCGCATCGAGCCAGGCGAGCCCCGATGCCGCGCGACCGGCGACGGGCGTCAGCGTCCCGGAGAGTGCGACACCGTGCGGATGCAGCGGTCGCGGCTGCCGGACGAGCCGGACGGCCGAGACCAGCCCCGCGAGGACGTTCCCGCCGATGCGGGCCAGGGTGCCGGACATCTCCCGACCCTATTCCGGTGAGCCGCGCGTGTCCGGCTCGAGATCGGCGAGCGGCACGCGACGACGCCCGAGCCGACCAGATGGTCGGCCCGGGCGTCAGGCGGTGCGGTGCGCCGGAGCGCTGCCCGCTACGGCGTCGGCATCCCGCCGTTGACGTTCAGCGTCTCGCCGACCACGTAGCTCGACTCGTTGGAGGCGAGGAACACGTAGGCGGGCGCGAGCTCGGCGGGCTGGCCGGCGCGGCCGAGGGGGGTGTCCTCGCCGAACTCGGGCAGCGCGTCCTCGGGCTGGCCGCCCGCGGTCTGCAGCGGCGTCCAGATCGGGCCGGGCGCGACGACGTTCACGCGGATGCCCTTGGGGGCCAGCTGCTGCGCCAGGCCCTTCGAGAACGCGTTGATCGAGGCCTTGGTCGTGGCGTAGTGCACGAGGATCGGCGACGGCGCGTAGGCCTGGATCGACGACGTGTTGATGATCGACGAGCCGGGCTTGAGGTGCGGGAGGGCGGCCTTCGTGATCCAGAACATCGCGTAGACGTTGGTCTTGAAGGTGACGTCGAACTCCTCGTCCGAGATGTCCTCGAGGGAGTCGAAGTTCTGCTGCTTGCCCGCGTTGTTCACGACGATGTCGAGGCCGCCGAGGCCCTCGACCGCCTTCGCGACGAGCTCGCGGCTGAACTCCGCCGTGGCGATGTCGCCGGGGATGGCGACGGCCTTCCGGCCCGCCTCCTCGATGAGGGCGACGACCTTCTTCGCGTCCTCCTCCTCCTCGGGGAGGTAGGAGAGCGCGACGTCCGCGCCCTCGCGGGCGTAGGCGATGGCGACGGCCGCGCCGATGCCGGAGTCGGCGCCGGTCACGAGGGCCTTGCGTCCCTCGAGGCGGTTCGATCCGCGGTAAGTCTTCTCGCCGCGGTCCGCGGTGTCGTCGAGCGCGGCGTCGAGGCCGGGCCCGTCCTGCTGCTGCGCGCTGGGCTGGATGTCCGCGTACATCTTCGTCGGGTCCTGGAACGTGTACTGGTCGGTGCTCATGTGTCTCCTGGTGCTGTGATCTGCGTGGGGGAAGCCGGGGGGTGGATCAGCTGGGCGGGGTGTCGTCCAGGTCGATGTCCTGGCCTGCGAGCTCGTTGTCCGCGAGGACGGGCTCGGCCTCGCCGTCGACGCCGAGGACGTCGGCCGTGGGCTCCGCGTCGGCGCCCATGACGGCGTCGTCGTCGGGCTCCTCGACGGGCTCGTCGGTGTCCGGGAGGACGGTCTCGCCGGCGACGGCGTCGTTCACGACGGTCTCGTTCGGGAGGGTCTCGGTGTCGAGCGCGGTGTCGTCGCCGGTGGAGTCGTCAGCGGGGGTGGCGGTGGCGTCGGTCACGGTCACGCACCGGCCTCGGGCTTGGGGTGGCCGGGGATCGAGTCGCCGCTGAGGTTGAGCTCGTCGGGATCCACGTCGATCTCGCCGACGTCATCCGGGCCGCCCGATCCGGGGAGCACATGCACGTCGTCCGCGGCGGCGGGCACGTCGTCGGAGACGCCCTCGCTCTCCGTGATCTGCTGCTCCTGCTTGACGCGCGTGTCGTCCTCGCTCTGCGAGATGACGTCCTTGTCCTGGTTGGTGTCTGAGGTGTCCGCGGGCTGGAGGCGCGGGTCGTCGTTGTCCATGCGCTCGACGCTACGCTCGGCCCCGAGAGCTGTGTGGTGGCGCTCAGGCAACGCTCATGTGTCGTGTCCGGGACGCGTCGTCGCCGCACGCCGGGGGCGGATCACTGGTCGTCGGGACCCTCGCCGAAAGGGTCCGGCGCATCCTCGCGGGCGTCCTCCTCCGCGGCCTCCGCGCGCTCGGCGACCGAGTCGGCGTCGATGGGCGCGAGTTCGGCCAGCGGGTCGCGCGGGGCGTCGGCGGCGTGATCCGTCACGTCAGTGGCCCTCGGGGTCGACGTGTCCGGCGGCGTCGTCGGCGGGCGCGCTCATGTGCGAGTCGGCCGCGGTGACGGAGCGGTTGTCGGGGACCGCGGGGTAGTCGGCGCTCGCCGGATCCGCGTCCTCGACCTCGAGGGTGTCCTTCTCCGCGTGCCCATACCCGGTGCCGTCCGGCTCGCGGACCGCGTCGCCGACGCCGGCGGGGGAGTCGTCGCCGCCGACCACGTCGTCCACCGTCACCAGCCCGTCGGGATCGCCGGGGCCGCGCCCGGTGCGGATGCCGTCGGTGGGTTCGTCTGCGTCGCTCATGCCCCCACCCTACGAGCGGGGCGGGGGCGCGGACTCGTCGCCCGCGCCCCCGAATCGGGGTCGCGCCATCGCCTCGCGGAGGGTCCCCGCGAGTCGTCGTCGGCCGGGTTGCGTTCCCGTCCGAGCGCCTTCATATTAGGTGAGCCTTGCCTAACCAGGCAGGGTGCTCGTGACCCGGACACGGCTCCCCATCGAACCGACGAAGGACCCATGACCCTCTCCCCGCACGCCTCCCGTCCCTCCGATCCGACGCTCGACGACCCCCGCGCCGACCCGATCGCGACCGATGCTGATCCCGCCGCCGAGCTCTTCTCCGACCGCTCCCTCCCCGGCTGGGACGCCGCCCTCCGCGCCGCCGCCGACCACGTCCGCGGGGCCGCCCGCCGCGCCGACGGCCCGTTCACCGGCGTCACGCCCGAGCGCCTCCGCGGGTCCTTCGCGGGCCTCGACCTCGACCGCCCGCTCGGCGGCCTCGACGACGCCCTCGACGAGCTCGACGACCTGTACCTCCGTGACGCGGTGTGGTTCCACGACCCGTCGTACGTCGCGCACCTCAACTGCCCGATCCTCATCCCGGCGATCGCGGGGGAGCTCATCCTCTCCAGCGTCAACACGTCGATGGACACGTGGGACCAGAGCGCGGGCGCGACCCTCATCGAGCGCGCGCTCATCGACTGGACCGCGGGCCGCGCCGGCCTCGGCGACGACGCGGACGGCGTCTTCACGAGCGGCGGCAGCCAGTCCAACCTGCAGGCGCTGCTGCTCGCCCGCGACGAGGCGGCGGCCGTGCACGGGCTCACGGCAGTCGACCGGCAGCGGATGCGGATCCTCGTGAGCGACGTCGGCCACTTCAGCGTGGAGAAGAGCGCCCGGATCCTGGGCCTCGCCCCCGACGCGGTCATCCGCGTGCCGAGCGACGACGCCAAGCGGATGCGCGTCGACGCCCTCGAGCAGGAGCTCGCGCGCTGCTACGCGGCCGGGCTCGTCCCCGTCGCCGTGGTCGCGACCGCCGGCACCACCGACTTCGGCAGCGTCGACCCGCTGCCCGCGATCGGCAACGTCTGCCGACGCGAGGGGATCTGGCTGCACGTCGACGCCGCGTATGGCGGCGGGCTCCTGACGTCGCTCCGGCACCGGCACCTGCTCGACGGCATCGAGCGTGCCGACTCCGTGACGGTCGACTACCACAAGACCTTCTTCCAGCCCGTGAGCTCCAGCGCGCTCCTCGTGCGCGACGGCCGCACGCTCCGGCACGCGACGCTGCACGCCGACTACCTGAACCCGGCGGATCGCGCGCACGAGGAGATCCCGAACCAGGTCGACAAGTCGCTGCAGACCACGCGGCGCTTCGACGCGCTCAAGCTCTGGCTCACGCTGCGGACGGTGGGCGCCGACGGCGTGGGGCGGATGCTCGACGACGTCATCGCGCTCGCCGACCGCACGTGGTCCGCGCTCCGGCGGGATCCGGCGCTCGAGGTGGTGGTGCGGCCCGAGATCAGCGCGCTCGTGTTCCGGTACGTGCCTGCGGGGGAGCGGGACGGATCCGCGGGGCCCGACGCGGGGACGCGCTCGGACGCCGTCAACCGCGGCATCCGGCAAGCGATCCAGGACTCCGGTCGGGCGATGGTCGCCGCGACGCGAGTGGGCGGCCGCGCGCACCTGAAGCTCACGCTGCTGAACCCGGCGACGACGGACGCGCACATCGCGGAGATCCTGGGGATGGTGGTGGCGGCGGGGGATGCGCTCGACGCCGGGCTGGGCGACGCGGCACCCGGCGCGCCCGCCGCGGCCGTCGTCGCCGTCGCGGAGGCCGGCCGATGAGCGCCGCCGCCGACCGCGTCCACGACGTCGTCGCGATCGGCCTCGGCCCCGCGAACCTCGGACTCGCCTGCCTCGCGGACCCGCTCGACCTCGACCTCATCGTGCTCGAGAGGAAGCCGCGCTTCGACTGGCACCCCGGCATGATGCTGCCGACCGCGCACCTGCAGACGCCGTTCCTCGCCGACCTCGTGACGCTCGCGGATCCGACCTCGCGCTTCTCGTTCCTCGCCTACCTCAAGGACACCGGGCGGCTGTACTCCTTCTACATCCGCGAGGACTTCTTCGTGCTGCGCAGCGAGTACGTCGCGTACTGCCGCTGGGCGGCCGAGCGCGCGCGGGGGATCGAGCTCGACCGCGACGTGCGGTCGGTCGCGTTCGACGAGGCCGAGGGTGCGTACGTCGTCGAGTCGGTCGACGCCGCGGGCGCCGCGCACGTGCACCGCGGCCGGAGCCTCGTGGTCGGCGTGGGCACCCCGCCCTGGCTGCCCGAGGCCGTGCGCGACCTGCCGGGCGTCGTGCACAGCTCCGGCTACCTCGGCGCCAAGGCCGCGCTGCAGGAGCGGGACGCCATCACGGTGGTCGGCAGCGGGCAGAGCGCCGCCGAGATCTACCGCGACCTCCTCGAGGACGTGGACTCCCGCGGGTACCGGCTCGACTGGATCACGCGCTCGCCGCGGTTCTTCCCGCTCGAATACACGCGCCTGACGCTCGAGATGACGAGCCCCGAGTACAGCGACCACTTCTTCGGCCTGCCCGCCGACGCGCGCGACGTGCTGCTGCGCGAGCAGCGGAACCTCTACAAGGGCATCGACTCGGAGCTCATCGACGAGATCTTCCAGACGCTCTACCGGAAGCGGCTCGCGTTCGACGCGCTGCGGGCGGAGGGGCGGCTCGCGGCGGGCGGCGACGCGGGATCCGGCGTGCCGACCCGGCTGCTGACCAACGCGGAGGTCGTGTCGTCGCGCGCGACGCCCGACGGCGGCGCGGTCCTCGGGCTGCGGCACGCCGAGACGGGCGCCGAGCGCGACTGGCCCACGGGCGCGGTGATCATGGCGAGCGGATACGACGCACGGGCCCCGCGGATCCTCGACGGCCTCGGCGACCGCGTGCACCGCGACGCGCGGGGCCGCCTCGACGTGGCGCGCGAGCACACGGTCGACGGCGCCGGCACGCTCTTCGTGCAGAACGCGGAGGTGCACACGCACGGCTTCGTCGCGCCCGACCTCGGCATGACCGCGCACCGCAACTCGCGGATCCTGCGCGCCATCACGGGCCGCGAGGACTACGCGGTGGAGGAGCGGATCGCGTTCCAGGAGTTCGGCCTGCCGGACGACTTGCCCTCGGCGGGATCGGGGGTGCTCGCGTGAGCGCGCCCGTCACCGCGCCCGCGCCCGCCGTGGCCCGCTCCGCGGCCGAGCGCGGCTACCCGCTCGCGATGCGCCCGCTCGACCCGGACGCCGACGCCGCGCTCGTGCACGCGTGGGTCACGGCGCCGCGCGCCCGCTTCTGGCAGATGGAGCACGCGACCCTCGACGACGTGAGCGCGGAGTACGCGGCGATCGCGGCGGATCCCGGGCGCGAGGCCTGGATCGGCCTGCACGCCGGCGCCCCCGCGTTCCTCGTCGAGGCGTACGACCCGGCCGACGACCCCATCGGCGCGCACCTGGATCCGCGCCCCGGCGACCGCGGCATGCACCTGCTCGTCGCCCCGCCGGCGGGCGACCCGCTGCCCGGGTTCACGACCGCGGTCATGCGGCACGTCGTCGCGCACCTCCTCCGGGACCCGGCCGTGGAGCGCCTCGTCGTCGAGCCGGACGTCCGCAACACGCGGATCCAGCGGCTCAACGAGCTCGTCGGCTTCCGGCCGCTCCGGGTCGTCGACCTCGGCGCGAAGCACGCGCTCCTCAGCGTCGTCACGCGCGACGACGCCCTCCTGTATGCCACCCCCACGGACGGACACGCCATGACCCTCACCCACGACCGCACGCGCGAGACCCACCCCGAGGCCCGGCCGGCTGCCGCGTCGAGGACCGCCGAGCCGGATCCCCGCGTCCACCCTGCCGCGCACCTCCGCCCCGACGTGTGGGCCGCCGCCACCCGCCACCTCGTGCGCAAGGCGCTCGCCGAGT
Source organism: Clavibacter michiganensis (assembly GCF_021216655.1). Taxonomy (NCBI): domain Bacteria; kingdom Bacillati; phylum Actinomycetota; class Actinomycetes; order Micrococcales; family Microbacteriaceae; genus Clavibacter; species Clavibacter michiganensis. The sequence goes on along the minus strand of NZ_CP080437.1, from coordinate 1,356,484 downwards.
TCGCGCACGAGCTGCTCATCGCGCCCGAGCGCGTGGATCCCGAGCTCCCCGCCGGCGCGCCCCGCCGCCCGCACGACCCGCGCGACTGGGCCGACTACCGCGTCGCGAGCGCCGACGGCCGGAGCGCGTACGCGTACCGGGCCCGGGTCCTCGAGCTCGACCACTGGGACGTCGACGAGGCGAGCATCCGCCGGACGGTCGACGGCCAGCCCGTCGAGCTCGACGCGACCGACCTCGTGCTCGATCTCCGCGACCGCCTCGGCATCACCGACGAGGTGCTGCCCGTCTACCTGGACGAGATCCAGAGCACGCTGTCGGCCGCCTCCTTCTCGCGCCTCCGCGACGTGCCCGACGCGCGAGGCCTGCTCACGGCGTCCTACGCGGAGGTGGAGTCGACGATGGACGAGGGCCACCCCTGCTTCGTCGCGACCAACGGGCGCATCGGCTTCGACCTCGACGACCACGACCGGTACGCCCCCGAGGCCGGTGCCGACGTGCGGATCCTCTGGCTCGCCGTGCATGAGCGCCTCGCGCGCTTCACGGCGATCGAGGGCCTCGACCGCGAGGCGTTCCTCGACGCGGAGCTCGGCGCGTCCGCCCGCGCCCGCTTCCGCGCGCGCATGGAGTCGCTCGGCATCGACCCCGCGGAGCGCGTTCTGGTGCCGGTGCACCCGTGGCAGTGGGAGAACGTCGTCACGGTGACCTTCGCGGGCCTCGTCGCCCGGCGCGACATCCTGCTGCTCGGCACGGGTGACGACGAGTACGGCGCGCAGCAGTCCATCCGCACCTGGGCCAACCGCACCACCCCGGAGCGCTGCTACGTGAAGACGTCGCTGTCGATCCTCAACATGGGCTTCACACGCGGCCTCTCGCCGGCGTACATGGCGGTCACCCCGGCGATCAACGACTGGGTGCACGCGCTCGTCACGGGCGACGCGGAGTTCGATCGGCTCGGCTTCGGGGTCCTCCGCGAGGTCGCCGCGGTCGGCGTGCGCGACGAGCGTGTCGAGTCCGCGCTGCCGCCCGGCCACTCCCACGGCAAGATGCTGTCGGCGCTCTGGCGGGAGTCGCCCGTGCCCGGCCTCGCGGAGGGTGAGCGGCTGATGAGCATGACGAGCCTGCTGCACGTCGACGCGCACGGCGACACGGTGCTCGGCGCGCTGATCGACGCGTCCGGGATCGGCGCGGCCGCGTGGCTCCGCCGCTGGCTCGACGCGTGCCTCGTGCCGCTCGCGCACGCGCTGATCGCGCACGACCTCGCGTTCATGCCTCATGGCGAGAACGTGATCCTCGTGCTGCGCGACCACGTCGTCGTCCGCGTGCTGATGAAGGACATCGCCGAGGAGGTCGCCCTGTTCGACATGGAGCGCGAGCTGCCGGAGGACGTGCGCCGGATCCGGATGGAGATCCCCGAGGAGGAGCGCACCCTCACGGTCTTCACCGACGTGATGGACGGGTTCCTCCGCTTCGCCGCGGCGCTCCTCGAGGACCGCGACGACCTCGGCCCCGAGGGCCTGTGGCGCGTGGCCGCGGAGGCGCTCGCCGACCACGAGCGCGCGCACCCCGAGCTCGCCGAGCGCTTCGCCCGCTTCGACCTCTTCGCGCCGTCGTTCGACCGCTCGTGCCTCAACCGGCTGCAGCTGCGCGACAACCGGCGCATGGTCGACCTGCAGGCGCCGGTGATGCAGATCCACGGGTCGCTGCGGAACCCGCTCGCGATCCACGCGGGGCTGCGGCCGCGCATCGGCTGAGGTCGACGGCACCGACCCGCGTCCCGGGCCGGACACGCGAGGAGCCGCCGCCCGCTTCGTGCGGACGACGGCTCCTCGTCGTGCGCGGCGCCGGAGCGCCGCCCGGCCGGATCAGCTCGCGGCGTGCGCGCCCTGCTCGACCGTCAGCGTGCGGCCCTCCTGGCCCTGCGGCTCGTCGGACGTGACCGCGATCTTGCGCGGCTTCGCCCGCTCGCTCACCGGGATGGTGACGCTCAGCACGCCGTTGGCGTAGTGCGCCGAGATGCGCTCGGTGTCGATGCCCTGGCCGAGCGTCAGCTGGCGGAGGAACGTGCCGGCGACGCGCTCGCGCGTGAGCCAGCGGACGTTCTGGTCGCCGGCGAGCGTGCGCTCGGCGCGGATGGTGAGCAGCTGGCCGTCCACGTCGATGTCGACCGAGCCCGGGTCGATGCCCGGGAGGTCGGCGGCCAGCACGTAGGTGTCGCCCTCGCGGTGCAGGTCGATGGGCATCGGACGGTTCGCCTGCCGGGTCTCGGCCAGCGCGCCCATGGCGCGGTCCAGCTCGCGGAACGGATCGAAGGTCATGTTCATGGTCGACTCCTCTGATGATCTGCGGTGATGATCTCCGGGGTTGAGCCCCCTCGGCTCAACCACGGCGAGATTAGCACTCGACGCAGGGGAGTGCCAAGCCGTTCGCCGAAGGCGAATACCGCTCTCACCACCTCTTCAGGAGCGTCGACGGAGGTCGCGCTCCATGCGCCCGATGAGCGTCCAGACCGCGCGCGAGAGGTCCGGGTGCTCCAGCGCGATGCCCCTCAGCAGCCGGTACTCGAAGCGCGCGACGACGCCGGGCGCTGTCGACGGATCGCGGACGCGCCGCAGCTCCTCGGCCATCCCGTCGGCCTCGAGGGCGTCCTGCCGGAGGGTCGCCACCACGTGCTCGTCGACGGTGGGCAGCTGCGGGATCACCTCCCACGGGTCGTCGCCGTTCCGGCAGCGGTGCTCGATCACGGCGTCCAGCTCGTCGCGGGCCTCCTGGCGCAGCACCTCGAGGCTGGCGGGGAAGCGGGCGTGCACGGGCGGATCCTCTCGGGCGGCGGGCCGGCGCGCCTCGCGGCCGCCGTCCCTTCACGCTACGTCATGCCCGGAGCGCGCCGGGCGGGTGGCCGGATGCCGTCGGTAGCCTGGAGGACCGCGACCCAGGAGGATCCATGACCGACACCACCCGCCCCGTCGCCCTCGTCACGGGAGCCACCCGCGGGATCGGCCGCGCCGTCGCGGAGGACCTCGGCCGCACCCACCGCGTGATCGTGCACGGCCGGGACCGCGACGCCGTCGACGCGCTCGCCGCGTCCCTTCCGGACGCCGTCGGCTGGGCCGCCGACCTCGCCGCGGGCGGCCTCGCCGACCTCGTCCCCGAGCTCGACCGCCTGGACGTGCTCGTGCACTCCGCCGGCGTGATCGGCGGCGACGCGGTGGCGGGGACGCCCGTCGACGAGTGGCGGCGGGTCTTCGAGGTCAACGTCTTCGCGGTCGCCGAGGTGACGCGGGTCCTCCTGCCCGCGCTCCGGGCGGCGAAGGGGCAGGTCGTCCTCGTCAACTCCGGATCCGGCTTCACGGCGAACCCCACCGGTGGCGTCTACGCGGGATCCAAGTTCGCCCTCCGCGCGCTCGGCGACGCCCTCCGCGAGGAGGAGCGCCCGCACGGCGTGCGCGTCTCGAGCGTCCACCCGGGCCGCGTCGCCACCGACATGCAGCGCGAGCTCCGCGCCAAGGAGGGCGGCGAGTACGACGAGGCGCGCTACCTCGAGCCCGCGTCCGTCGCGCGCGCCGTGCGCCTGGTCGTCGACCAGACCCGCGACGGCACGCTCGAGTCGGTGTCGCTGCGGCCGTTCGGGGGCTGATCCGCGCCCGCCCGCCGGCGTAGCGTGCGGGCATGACGAGCCCGGGACACGACGACGCCTCCGGGCTCGCGGCCGCGGCCGCCCTCCTCGGTGCGACCGCCCGGACGCGCGTCGGGGGCCGCGGCGCCCTCCGCTCCGCGCTGCCCGTCACGGACCTCGCCGTGAACGCGCTCGGCCTGCTCGGCGGCGCGGTGGCCGCGCTCGTCGAGGCCACCGACCTGGCCGGTCCCCGCGAGGTCGTCGTCCACCGCGGGCGCGCCGAGGCGTGGTGCGGGCAGCACGTGGAACCGACGGGGTGGGCGCTGCCCTCGCCGTGGGATCCGCTCTCCGGCCCGTTGCCGACCCGTGACGGCTCGTGGATCCGCACCCACGCCAACGCGCCCCGGCACCGTGCCGCGCTGCTGTCCGTGACGGGCTGCGCGCCCGACGCCGACGTCGCGGCGCTGACCCGGGCGATCGCCGGGTGGGATGCGCTGGCCCTCGAGGACGCGGTCGTCGCGGCGGGCGGGGTGGCCGCTGCCCTGCGGAGCGCGGGGGAGTGGGCCGCGACGGACGCCGGCCGGGCTGTCGCCGCCGAGCCGCTCATCGCGCGCCAGGACGGCGGCGCGGTCGTCGGGTCCTCCGGCTGGCGGCCGAGCGCGGAGGCGCCGCTCGCGGGGATCCGCGTGCTCGACCTCACGCGCGTCATCGCGGGCCCCGCCTGCACGCAGGCGCTCGCGGCGCTCGGCGCGGACGTGCTGCGCGTGGATCCGCCTGCCTGGGACGAGCCCGCCGTGCTGCCGCTCGTGATGGCCGGCAAGCGGACCGCGCGCCTCGACGCCCGCACCCCGGATGGTCGCGCGCGCCTCACGGAGCTCATGGCGGACGCCGACGTGCTCGTGCACGGCTACCGTCCCGGCGCCCTCGACGCGCTCGGGTTCCCGCGTGAGGAGAGGGAGCGGATCCGCCCGGGCCTCAAGGACGTGGCCGTCGACGCGTACGGCTGGTCGGGTCCCTGGGCGTGACTCCGCGGCTTCGACTCGATCGTGCAGAGCGCGTCCGGGATCGCGCACGCGGGCATGGTCGCGGCGGGCTCCGCCCGGCCCGTCCCGCTGCCCGTGCAGGCGCTCGACTGGAGCACGGGGTACCTCGCGGCGGCGTCCGCCGTCGCCGGGCTGGCGCGGCGGGCAGGCACCGGGCGCGGATCCTCGTGGCGGCTCTCGCTCGCCCGCACGGCGCACACGCTGCTGGCGCTGCCGCGCTCGGCGGGGCAGGGCGACGTGGACGGGATCGGGGACGCGGAGGACAAGCCCCCGCGGCTCGTGACCACCCCGCTCGGCGACGCGCGCATGACGGCGTCGCCCCTGCGTGTCGGCCCCGCGTCGCTCTCCCCGACCCGGATCGCGGCCATGCTCGGGGGAGACGCACCGACGTGGGTCTGATCCCCGGCGCCTCGGGCCCCGCGGTGCCGTCGTCCGGAATGGAGACCCCCTTGCCCGCATCATCCGCATCCGCATCCGCATCCGGCCCCGTCGTCGTCGCCGGCGCCACAGGCGACCTCGGCCGCCGCATCGTCCGCGAGCTGCTCGCGGCCGGTGCGCGCGTCCGCGTCCTCACCCGGCCCGGCAGCACCGCGGCGGCCGAGGCGTGGCGCGACGACCCGCGCGTGGAGATCGTCGAGGCCGCGTACACCGACCGGGCCGCGCTGATCCGCGCGGTCGCCGGCGCGCGCGTCGTCGTCTCCGCCGTGAGCGGTGCCCGCGCCGTGATCGTGGGGGCGCAGCGCGCGCTCCTGACGGCGGCGGTCGCGGCCGGCGTGCCGCGCTTCATCCCCTCGGACTACTCCTCCGACTACCGCCGGGTCACGCCCGGCAGCAACCGCAACTTCGAGCTGCGCCGCGAGTTCGCGGCCGACCTCGACGCGGCGCCCATCCGGGCCACGTCGGTGCTCAACGGCGCCTTCGCCGACATGCTCACCGGGCAGGCGCCCATCGTCCTGTTCGACCGGCGCCGCGTCCTCTACTGGTCGTCGGCCGACCAGGTGCTCGACTTCACGACCAAGGACGACACGGCCCGCGTGACGGCGATCGTCGCGCTCGACGACGACGCGCCGCGCGCGGTCGAGGTGGCGGGGGACCGGGTCACCGCGCGCGACCTCGCGCGCACCATGACGGAGATCACGGGCACGCCGTTCGCGCTGCAGTGGGCGGGCAGCACGGGGGTCCTCTCCACGGCGGCCAGGGCGATGCGCCGGGTCGGGCGCGACGAGCAGGAGACGTTCCCCGCCTGGCAGGGGATGCAGTACCTCGTGAGCATGTACAGCGGCGAGGCGGAGCTGCGGCACGTGGACCGCGAGCGGTTCGGCGCGCACACCTGGACGAGCGTGCGGGACGTGCTCGCCGCGCACGTCGCCGAGCGCGGGAGCGCGTCCGCCGCGTAGCCCGCCGGGCGGCTCCCCGTCACGAGGCCACGGCTCGCTGGGTGCCGCATCCAGCGGGCGGTGGAAGGGTGGGGCCGCGCCACGAGCGCCGCGGGCCGGCCGTCCGACCGCCCGCACCCGAGAACGAAGGAGACCCATGTCTGCACGCAGCATCCAGTGGCAGCTGGCGAAGCGCCCCACCGGCGAGCCCACCCCCGACGACGTCCGCCGCGTCGAGGTCGACCTGCCCGACCTGTCCGACGGGGAGGTCCGCGTCGAGAACGAGTTCATCTCCGTCGACCCCTACATGCGCGGCCGCATGAACGACGTGCCGTCCTACGTGCCGCCGTTCCAGCTCGACGAGGCCATGACCGGATCCGCCGTCGGCCGCGTCGTCGAGTCCCGCTCCGACGACCTCGAGGTCGGCACGCTCGTCAGCCACTCGCTCGGCTGGCGCGACGTCGCGCAGGGACCGGCCGCCGGCTTCCGCCCCGTCCCCGAGGTCCCCGGCGTGGCGTCGTCCGCCCACCTCGGCGTGCTCGGCCTCACGGGCCTCACCGCCTACGTCGGCCTCACCCGCATCGCCTCCATCCAGGAGGGCGACGTCGTCTTCGTGTCCGGCGCGGCCGGCGCGGTCGGCTCCATGGTCGGCCAGATCGCCCGCCTGCTCGGCGCCTCGCGCGTCGTCGGCAGCGCCGGATCCGCGGAGAAGGTCGAGCGCCTCACGTCGCACCTCGGCTTCGACGCCGCGTTCGACTACCACGGCGGAGACCTCGAGGGGAAGCTCGCGGAGGCCGCGCCCGACGGCATCGACCTCTACTTCGACAACGTCGGCGGCGACCACCTCTCGGCCGCGCTCGGCGCGCTCAAGGACTTCGGTCGCGTCGCCAACTGCGGGTCGATCTCGACCTACAACTCCACGGGCGAGGAGATCGCGATCCGCAACACGGGCCGCATCGTCACGCGCGGGCTCATGCTCCGCGGCTTCACGCTCGGCAACCACCAGGACCTCGCGCCCGAGTTCGCGTCGAAGATGGGCCCGTGGCTCGCCGAGGGCCGCATCACGGCCGACGAGACCGTCATCGACGGAATCGACCGCGCGTTCGAGGCCTTCACCGGCCTCATGCGCGGCGAGAACGTCGGGAAGATGGTCGTGCGGACCAGCGCTTCCGCCTGACCCGCACCTCCCTCGTGTCGTCCTCGGGGAGCGTCGCCGGCGCATCCGCCCGGCGCTCCCCGGAGGCCGACGTGCGAGGTCCCGAGCGTGCCTCGCGCAGGCGCCGCCCCTCGTCCTCGAGGAGGGCGCGGCGCCGGGCGAGCCGGTCGGCGCGCGTCGTGTCGCGCACGGGCAGGCGCAGCGCGTGCTCCGCCGGGATCCCCGCCTGCAGCTGCCGGGCGCGGATGATCTCCACGTCGAGCTCGCCGCCCAGCACGAGCGACAGGTTCCCGATGTAGAGCCACAGCAGCAGCACGATCACCGCGCCGAGCACGCCGTAGGTCGACTCGTAGGTCGCGATGGTCGTCACGTACCAGACGAAGCCGGCGGTGCCGAGGCCCCAGGCGACGATCGCCACGAGGCTGCCCCAGGTGAGCAGGTCCACCCGGCGACGGCGGAGGTTCGGGGTCGCCGCGTAGAGCACGCCGATGATCCCCGTCAGCAGCGCCGCGAGCAGCGGCCACTTGACGATCGCCCACACCACGAGCGTCGTGTCGCCGAGGCCGAGCTGCTGCCCGAGCGCACGGGCGCCGTCGTCGGTGAGCAGCAGCATGCCGACCATCACGACGCTGACGACGAGCAGCGCGACCGTGACACCGAGCATCAGCGCCCGGTACTTCACGAGCGGCCGGCCCTCCTCGGTCTCCTGCACGCGGTTCATCGCGCGGCCGAACGCGGTGACGTAGGCGGCCGAGGTCCAGAGCGCGCCGAGGAAGCTCACCGTGAACGCGATGCCCGAGCGCGGCCCGTCGGCGAGCTGCTCGACGGGGTCGCGGATCACGTCGACGGCCGAGTCGCCGAGCACCGCCGTGAGGACGCCGAGCACGCCCTCGACGCCGGCACGCGTGTCGCCGACGACGCCGATGAGGCTGAGCACCGCGACCGCCGCGGGGACGAGCGAGAGCGTGGAGTAGAAGGTGAGGCTCGCGGCCATGTCGATGCCGCGGTGCTTCATGAAGCCGTAGACCGCGCGGCGGCACGCGTACCAGCCGAGCTCGCGGCCGATGCGTTGGCGTCGGTGCAGCGCCTGCTCGTCGAGCTCCGCCTGGGGCGCGGCGTCGTCGGGCGCGACGCGGCGCGGGCGGATGGGCATGCCAGCCAGTCTGACCCACGCCCGGAGCGCCGGCGCTCGCCGCGACCGTGGGCGGCTGGCCGCGCCAGGCCGGGTGCGCTACACAGGGGGGATGGTTCACACATCCTCCGTCGAGATCGAGCGCAAGTACGACGTCCCGGACGGGGTGCCCGTCCCGGCCTTCGTCGGCGTCGAGGGGATCGCGGAGGCGCGAGCCGCGGAGCCCGTGACGCTCGTCGCGGTCTACCTCGACACCGCGGACCACGTGCTCGCCGACCGCCGCATGATCCTCCGCCGCCGCGAGGGCGGGCACGACGGGGGCTGGCACGTGAAGCTCCCGGCCGACGGCGGCGAGGGCCGCACCGAGCTCGGCTGGCCGCTCCAGGACGGCGACGACGGCGACGGCGCGATCCCGCCGGCCGTGCTCGACCAGGTGGCCGTGCACGTGCGCGGCCGCGAGCTCACGCCGCTCGCGCGCCTCGAGACCGTGCGCACGACCGTCACGCTGCTCGACGACGGCGGGCGCGCGGTCGCCGAGTTCGCCGACGACCGCGTCACCGGATCCGACGTCCGCGGCGGCACCGTGCGCGCCTGGCACGAGTGGGAGGTCGAGCTGCTCCCGGACGCGCCCGCGAAGCGGAAGCAGCGCACCGCGCTCCTCGACCGGATCGAGCGGCACGTGGTCGACGCGGGCGCCCGCCCGTCGGACAGCGCCTCGAAGCTCGCCCGCGCGCTCGGCGCCGACGCGCTCGGCCGCGAGGCGCCCGCGGGACCCGCCCTGCCGGATCCCGCGACCCTCACCAAGGAGAGCCCCGCGTCCGAGGTGGCCCGCGCGATCCTCGCCCGCGGCGTCCGCGACCTCGTGGCCGCCGACCCGCACGTGCGCGCCGACGAGCACGAGGCCGTGCACCGCATGCGCGTCGCCGTCCGTCGCCTCCGCAGCGCGCTCCGCACCCACCAGGACGTGATCGACCCGGCGGCCACTGCGCCCGTCCGCGCCGAGCTCACCGCGCTCGGGACCGTCCTCGGCGGCGCGCGCGACATGGAGGTGCTCCGCGACCGCGTCGTCTGGTCGGTGGTGGAGCACGACACGGAGACCGTGCCCGACCACGTCGGCGACGGCCTGCACGACGTCCTCGACGAGCGGTACCGCCGCGCCCGCGAGCGCGTGGTCCGCGCGCTCTCGTCCGCGCGCTACCTCGCGCTGCTCGACGACCTCGACCGGCTGGTCGCGGATCCGCCCCTCGCGCACGACGCGAGCGCCCCGGCGGGACCGGCCCTGCACGCGGCCCTCCGTCGTGACGCCGAGCGGGTCGGCCGCCGGGCGGCGGTCGCGCAGGAGGCGGTCGGCGAGGCCGCGCGCACCGAGGCGCTGCACGAGGTCCGCAAGGCCGCCAAGCGCCTCCGGTACGCGGCGGAGGAGGTCAGCGGCCGCACGGTCCAGGTCCTCGGCCGGAAGACGATGCGGCTCGCGACCGTCGCCGAGGAGGTGCACGACGAGCTCGGCGAGCACCGCGACGGCATCGCGATGCAGCGGGTCCTCCGCGACGAGGCGAAGCGGCTCGCGGCCCGCGGCGAGGACGCCTTCGCGCTCGGCGTGCTGCACGAGGCCGAGCGGCTGCGCACCGAGTCCGCGCTCTGGCGGGCCGAGCGCGCGCTGGAGCGCCTGCTCGCGACCGCCGTCCCGGGAGCGTGAGGGCGGACCGTAAACTCGATCGGGTGACCCCCGACGCCGACGTGCCCAGCCCGGCGTACGACCCGTCGGAGCTCGACGTGAAGGTCACGGGCGGCACCGTCCGGGGCGTTCGCGAGCGCGGCATCGAGGCGTGGCGCGGCATCCCCTTCGCCGCACCGCCCCGTGGCGACCTCCGCTTCCGGGCGCCGCAGCCCGTCGTCGGCTGGGAGGGCGCGCGCTTCGCGCAGCACTTCGGCAAGGTCGCGCCGCAGGTCAGCGCGGGCGCGTTCATGGGCGCGCCGCAGGGCACGCCGATGGGGGAGGACTGCCTCACCGTCAACGTCATCGCGCCGTCCGGCCTCAGTCCCGACGCCGCCCGCGTGAACCGCGAGTCGCAGCTGCGGCCCGTCATGGTCTTCATCCACGGCGGCGCCTACGTCGTCGGATCCTCGCGCGAGAACCCCGTGCAGGGCGAGGGCCTCGTGCGCCAGGGCGGCATCGTCTACGTCAGCTTCAACTACCGGCTCGGCGCGCTCGGCTACCTCGACTTCAGCCGCTACTCCAGCCCCGAGCGCCCCATCGAGTCGAACCTCGGCTTGCGCGACCAGGTGCAGGCGCTCCAGTGGGTGCGCGACAACATCCGCGCGTTCGGCGGGGACCCCGACAACGTCACGGTGTTCGGCGAGTCCGCGGGCGGCAACGCCGTCACGACCCTCATGGCGGTGCCGTCGGCGCACGGGCTGTTCGCCCGCGCCATCGCGCAGAGCTCGCCGACGAACGCCGTCTACCCGGCCGAGCAGACCGCGCGCTGGGCGGCCGAGTTCGTGGGCCTCCTCGCCGGTCGGGCGGGCCGCGCCCCCGACGACGCCGAGGCGGTCCGGCTGCTCACGGCCGCGAGCGCGTCCACCCTCGCCGCGGCGGCGAACGAGCTGATGGTGCGGACGCCGGACGAGGAGCCGGGCACCATCACGTTCAGCCCCGTCATGGACGGCGACGTGCTGCCGGAGCGCCCGCTCGACGCGTTCAAGCACGGACGCGCAGCTCGGGTGCCGCTCATCATCGGGACCAACGAGCGCGAGGGATCCCTGTTCACCGGCCGCCTCGACATCCTCGCGACCACGCCGCCGCGCATCGAGGCCGTGTTCGCGAAGACCGACGAATCGCACCGCGCGGAGCTGGCCGCGCTCTACCCCGGCCTGCCGAAACGCCGGGCCGCGCTCGACTTCGGCGGCGACTACGCCTTCTGGTTCCCGTCGATCAAGGTCGCCGAGCGGCACGCCCGCTACGCGCCCGTGCACTTCTACCGCTTCGACATCGCCCCGCGCCTCGTCCACCTCATGGGCCTCGACGCCACGCACGGCCTCGAGCTGTTCGCGCTGTTCGACCGCATGGACTCGATGCTCGGCCGCGGGATGACCCTCCTGGGCGGGCGGCGCGCGTTCGTCGCGGCGGGGGAGCGGATGCGCATCGCGTGGCTCCGCTTCGCGCAGGACGGCACCGTCGACGAGTCCTGGCCGCCCTACGTGGGCGGCGCCGACGAGGCGCCGGGCACCGGTGCGTCGGACGCGGGGGCGTCGGGGGAGCGCGCGACCCTCGTCTTCGACGTGGTCGACCGCGTCGAGCACGACCCGCACGCCGAGCGTCGCGTCGCCTGGCGCGACTTCGTGCCGCACATCTGACCCCTCGGATCCGGCGCGAGATGTTCATCCGACCGTCATACGCCGGACGCCCGTTCGAGCCCGGCGTATGCAGGCCGTTAGGATCGACGACTGTGACATCCGCTCGAGGGATCCGGTAGTGGATCTCACCCTCATCGTCGTCCTGGTCATCGCCCTGGCGCTGTTCTTCGACTTCACCAACGGCTTCCACGACACGGCGAACGCGATGGCCACCCCCATCGCGACGGGTGCGCTGAAGCCGCGGGTGGCCGTCGCCATCGCCGCGGTCCTCAACCTCGTGGGCGCGTTCCTCAGCACCGAGGTCGCGAAGACCGTCTCCGGCGGCATCATCCGCGAGGGCGACGGCGGCGTGCAGATCACGCCGACCATGATCTTCGCGGGCCTGATGGGCGCCATCGTCTGGAACCTCGTGACCTGGCTCCGCGGCCTCCCGTCGAGCTCGAGCCACGCGCTGTTCGGCGGCCTCATCGGCGCGGCCGTCGTGGGCGCGGGCCTCGGCTCGGTCGACTTCGGCGTCGTGCTGTCGAAGGTGATCCTCCCGGCGCTGCTCGCCCCCGCGATCGCCGGCCTCATCGCGTACACGACCACCAAGCTCGCCTACTCGATCACGCGCCGCTCGAGCGGCCCGAACGAGCGCGGCGGCTTCCGCTACGGCCAGATCTTCACGTCGTCGCTCGTGGCCCTCGCGCACGGCACCAACGACGCGCAGAAGACCATGGGCATCATCACCCTCACGCTCATCGCGGGCGGCTTCCAGGCGGCCGGCTCCGGCCCCGAGTTCTGGGTCATCGCGGTCTGCGCCGTCGCCATCGCGCTCGGCACCTACATGGGCGGCTGGCGCATCATCCGCACGATGGGATCCGGCCTCACCGAGGTCAAGCCCGCGCAGGGCTTCAGCGCGGAGGCCTCCACCGCGGCCACGATCCTGGCGTCCAGCCACCTCGGCTTCGCGCTCTCGACCACGCAGGTCGCCTCGGGATCAGTCATCGGCTCGGGCCTCGGCCGCCGCGGCGCGTCCGTGCGCTGGAACACGGTGGGCAAGATCGCGCTCGGCTGGCTGCTGACGCTGCCGTCGGCCGCCATCGTCGGGGCGGTCGCCGCGCTCATCGCGAGCACCGGCACGGTCGGCTTCGTCATCGACGCGGTCGTCGGCGTCGCGGTCATCGTCTGGATCTTCTGGCGCTCGCGCCGGAACGCGGTCGACGCCCGCAACGCCATCGTCGAGGTCGACGCCGCCGGATTCGCGGTGCGCGGACGCAAGGCCACCAAGGCCGCCCGGAAGGCCAGGGAGGCCGCATGATCGACTGGAGCGCGTTCCTCGTCGTCGCCGTGGCGGCCCTCGTGGGCGCCGTCGCGGTGGTCTGCCTCTTCTCGCTCGGCGTGCGGCTGCTCGCCGTCGGCACCGAGTACGACGACGAGGGCGACAAGGTCTCGGTGACGGGCATCCGCCCGCAGGCCGCGACGGTGGGCGGCTACGTCTGCTTCGCCCTCAGCGGCCTCGCCGTGCTCTACGGCGTGTACCTCATCGTCCCGGCCCTGCACTCCTGAGCGGCGGGCGAGGCGCTCCGGGCTGGTCCCGGCGGCGCGCCCGCCCCTAGGCTCGATCCCGTCCCGACAAGGTCGTCGGCTCCTCCCCTCCCGTCGTCCGACCCGACCCCTCGCGGAAGAAGCCCATGACCGAAGCGCGCACGTCGTCCCCTGCCCCCGAGACCACGGACGGGCGCGGCGCGCTCGACCGGTTCTTCGAGATCACGAAGCGCGGATCCACGTACGCGCGCGAGATCCGCGGCGGCGTCCTCACCTTCGTGACCATGGCGTACATCGTCGTGCTCAACCCGCTGATCCTCGGCGGCTTCAGCGCGGACGCCGCGACGCTCGACGTCGAGGGCAACTGGCTGCGCGCCTCGCAGGTGGGCGCCGCGACGGCCCTCACCGCGGGTGTCATGACGATCCTGTTCGGCCTCGTCGCGCGCCTCCCGTTCGCGTTCGCGGCTGGCCTCGGCATCAACTCGTTCCTCGCGGTCAGCGTGGTCGGCGAGGTCACCTGGCCGGAGGCGATGGGCCTCGTGGTCATAAACGGCCTCGTGATCGTCCTGCTCGCCACCACGGGCCTCCGCACCCTGATCTTCCGGGCCGTCCCGCGCGAGCTGAAGACCGCCATCACGGTGGGCATCGGCCTCTTCATCGCGTTCATCGGCTTCGTCGACTCCGGCTTCGTGCGCGGCACCGGGGTGCCCGCGTCCCCGCTCGCGCTCGGGATCGACGGATCCATCGCGTCGCTGCCGACCGTCGTCTTCATCCTCGGCCTCGTCATCATGGGCGTGCTGATGGCCCGCCGCGTGCCGGGCGCGCTCCTCATCGGCATCGTGGCGACCACCCTCATCGCCATCGTCGTGGAGCAGGTCTTCCACATCGGCCCCTCGAACACCTCGGGCGCCACCGGCTGGAACCTCAACGCGCCCGTGCTGCCCGGCACCCCGGTGGCGCTGCCGGACCTCGGCCTCGTCGGCGCGTTCGACTTCGGCGCGTTCGGCCGCATCGGGATCATCTCGAGCCTGATGCTCGTCTTCACGCTGGTCTTCACGAACTTCTTCGACGCCATGGGCACCATGACGGGCCTCGCGAAGGCGGCCGACCTCTCGGACGAGCGCGGCGACTTCCCCCGCCTCAAGGGCGCGCTGGTCGTCGAGGGCTTCGGCGCGGTCGCCGGCGGCGCCACGTCGAGCTCGTCGAACACGGTCTTCATCGAGTCGGCATCCGGCATCGGCGAGGGCGCACGCACGGGCCTCGCGTCGATGGTCACGGGCGTGCTCTTCCTCCTCGCGATGTTCTTCACGCCGCTCACGCAGGTCGTGCCGCTCGAGGTCGCGGCCGCCGCGCTGGTGATCGTGGGCACGCTCATGGCGTCGCAGATCCGCGACATCGTGTGGACGGACTTCTCGGTCGCGCTACCCGTGTTCCTCACCGTGCTCGTCATGCCGCTCACCTACTCGATCGCCAACGGCATCGGCGTCGGCTTCCTCTCCTGGGTGCTCGTGCGCTCGTTCTCGGGCCGCATCCGCGAGGTCTCGCCGCTGCTCTGGGTCGTCTCGGCGGGGTTCCTGATCTTCTTCGCGCGCGGGCCCATCGAGCAGCTGCTGGGCGTCTGACGCGCGGCGTCGCGTCGGCCGCCGGGCGGGCGCGACGCGGAGCGGCCCCCGTAGGGTGGGACAGGACCCCCATCCGACGACGCACGGGAGCCCGCTCATGACCGACCTCGACACGCGCGGCGACGTCCGCGAACCCCAGGAGTCCGCGAAGCGCTGGCGCATCGTCGGGCCCGGCCTCGTCGTCGCGGCGACCGGCATCGGCGCGGGTGACCTCGTCGCGACCCTGGTCGCCGGATCCCGCTTCGGCTACGCGCTGCTCTGGGCCGCGGTCCTCGGCGTGATCATCAAGATCTTCCTGGTGGAGGGCGCCGGCCGCTACTCGCTCGCGACGGGGAAGACCATCTTCGAGGGCTGGCGCACCGTCGGCCGCTGGACCACGTGGTACTTCGGTCCGTACATCCTCATCTGGGGCCTCGTCTACGGCGCGGCCGCGATGAGCTCCTCGGCGCTCCCGCTGGCGGCGCTCTTCCCGGGCGTGGACCTCAAGGTGTTCGCCATCGCGTGCGGCCTCGTGGGCGCCGTCGTGGTCTGGTTCGGGCGGTACTCCGCGTTCGAGAAGATCATCGCGGTGTTCGTCGGGCTCATGTTCGTGACCGTCGTGGGCGCCGCGATCGTCACGGTCCCGAACGTGCCCGCGCTCCTCACGGGGCTCGTCCCCACGATCCCCGAGGGCGGCCTCGTCGTCGCCCTCAGCATCGCGGGCGGCGTCGGCGGCACCATCACGCTCGCCGCCTACGGCTACTGGCTGCGCGAGAAGGGCTGGGTCGCGCCCCGCTGGATGAAGGTCATGCGCATCGACAACTCCGTCGCCTACGTGATGAGCGGGATCTTCGTGCTCTCGATGCTCGTGGTCGGGGCGGAGCTCCTGTACTCGGCTGACATCGCCCTGGCCGACGGCGAGGGCGGGCTCGTGCAGCTCGCCGACGTGCTGGGGGAGCGCTACGGCGCGTTCATGACCTGGTTCTTCCTGCTCGGCTTCTTCGCCACGTCGTTCTCGTCGATCCTCGGCGTGTGGAACGGCGTCTCGCTCATGTTCGCCGACTTCCTCGGCACGGTCCGCGGCCTCGACGTCGAGGACCCCCGCCGTCGCCTCGGCGGCAGCTACTACCGGGCGTTCATCGTGTGGCTGACGATCCCGCCCATCGGCCTGCTGTTCCTCGACCAGCCGATCGGCCTGATCATCGCGTACGGCGTGCTGGGGGCGCTCTTCATGCCGTTCCTCGCGATCACGCTGCTGGTGCTCCTCAACACCGACCGGACGCCGCGCGCGTGGCGGAACCGGCCGCTCAGCAACACGGTGATGGGACTCTCGGCGCTGCTGTTCGTGGTGCTGGGCGTGCAGCAGCTCGTGACGGAGATCGGGAAGCTGCTCTAGCCGGCGGCGCCTGCGGGCTCAGTCGGCGGACGCGGCCTGGCGGACGGCGGGGGAGCCGTCGGCCGCTGCATCGGCGCCGGCCCCCGCGGCGGGCGTCGGCGTCCGGAACACCACGAGCCGGTACATCGTGAAGTTCCACACGAGGCCGATGAGCACCGCGGTCGCCTTCGCGATGTTGATCTCGAGGAACTCCTGCTCCGCGCTCGTGCCGAACATCAACAGCGAGCGGCCGAACGTCGTGTCGAAGCCGCGCTCGAAGAGCCAGATGACGCCGCTCTGCAGCAGCAGCGAGCTGAAGCCGGTGACCGCGAAGAACTTGAGGAACCGGCCGATCGTCACCGCCTCGCCGTGGCGGAACACGAAGAAGTGGTTGAGGAAGTACGAGATCGTGATGCCGACCGTGACCGAGATCAGGTTCGCGGCGAGCACGGGCATGTGCGCCGCGAGGATCAGCGCGTTGAGCAGCACGAAGTCGAGGGCCGTGTTGAGGAGCCCGGCGATGAGGAAGCGGACGCGGCGGTCGGCGAGGAGTCTGGTCACGCTGATCCTCCCGGGCGGTCGCCGGACGGTTCGGCGGGTACGGACGGCGTCAGGACGCCGGGCCTCACGAAGTGTAACAAGGAGATAACGGGCGACGGCCGTCCCGCGCGGTCCGTTCGGCGGTCGCTGGCTAGACTCGACGAGGCCCGGATCCGGGTCATCCCCCGATTCGGAGACGGAACCACCAGCTTGAGCAGTCTCACGATCGTGATCCCCACCTACGAGGAGGCGCGCAACGTCGGGGAGCTGCTGCCCCGCCTCGCGGCCATGGCGGCGGAGAACCCCGACTTCCGGATCACGGCCATGATCGTCGACGACTCCTCGCCCGACGGCACCGCGGACCTCGCCCGCTCGATCGCGCCGAGCGTCGAGACCGAGTCCTTCCGGGTGCGCGTCGAGACCCGCGCGGAGAAGGCCGGCCTCGGCGCCGCGTACATCTGGGCCTTCGAGAGGCTGCTGGGGGCCGACGAGCCGCCCACCCACATCCTGCAGATGGACGCCGACCTCTCGCACGACCCCTCCTACATCACGGAGATGCTGCGCCGCGTGCGCGGCGGCGCCGACCTCGTGGTCGCCTCGCGCTACATCCGCGGCGGCGCGACCCCCGACTGGGACCTCAAGCGCCGGTTCCTCAGCGTCGGCGGCAACCTCTACACGCGCCTGTTCCTCGGCTCGCGGATCACCGACTACACGGGCGGCTTCAACCTCTACGAGACGGAGCTGCTGCGGCGGATCACGCCGTCCACCATCACGACGACGGGCTACGGCTTCCAGATCGAGATGAAGCAGCGCGCGCTGAAGCTCGCCGAGCGGCCCACCGAGGTGGCGATCGTGTTCATGGACCGCACCGAGGGCGAGTCCAAGATCCCGAGCGACACGCTCGTGAAGAACCTGCTGCTCGTGCTGCAGCTGCGCTTCGGGCTGCGCCGGGGCTGACGCGTCGTCACGCCTCCGAGGTCACGCCTCGGGCGCGTGCAGCGGATCGCCTGGGGCGCGCTGGTGCGGCCGGGCCGGCGCGACGATCGTGCCGCGGCGCCCGCGCTCGTCGACCACGGGATCCGTCGCCCCGAGCACCTGCGACCGCGCGAGCCCGTGGCGCGCCCAGTACGCGGCGGTCCACGCGCAGATCAGGCCGTCGAGCAGGTCCTCGAGGTGCTTGTGCTGCCGCTCCACGATCGCGGGGCCGTCGGCGACGAGCGCGGCCGCGCGCGGGTGCGTCGACACGTCGAGCGGCGGATCCGCGTCCGCGAGCCCCGCGACCGCGTCGAGCACCATTCGGAACTCGGCCGCGCGATGGGGACGGCGGTCGGCCGTCGCGAGCAGGGGAGCGAGGCGCTTGTACCGCGGCTTCATGGCGTCGAAGCCGAGCTCGGGCGCGCCGACGAGCGTCGTGTACGGGTAGCACTCGATCATCGTGCGGGCGTCCGCGTCGCGCGCGGAAGCTGATCCGTCGTCGTACTCCCAGCCCGCGTCCTCCAGCCGTCGCCGCAGCGCGACCGCGCCCTGCGCGGGCCGTCCCGTGTTCGACGGGTAGGCCGAGATCCCGAGGCGCCCGTAGCGGGACGCCACTTCCTTCTCGGCGAGGCGGCTGCCCGTGGCGTTGGCGACGACGAGCGGGCCGTCGACCGCGGCGACCGCTCCGGGGACGTCCCAGCGGGCGATCCAGTCGACCACCTCGTCGATGCCGCGGCCTGTCGCGAGGTCGAGCACGCGGCCCGCCGCGTCGATGCACGCGAGCCCGGTCTCGCGAGCCGGGCGGGTCGCGGTGCCCTCCGCCCAGGCGAGGTCG
This sequence comes from Clavibacter michiganensis, assembly GCF_021216655.1. Lineage (NCBI taxonomy): Bacteria > Bacillati > Actinomycetota > Actinomycetes > Micrococcales > Microbacteriaceae > Clavibacter > Clavibacter michiganensis. The sequence goes on along the minus strand of NZ_CP080437.1, from coordinate 1,337,957 downwards.
ATCCCGAGGAAGCGGCGCATCCGACGAGCCTATCCGCGGGCCCGGGCGGCCTCGGCGGGGCGCGGGGCCCCTAGTAGGGTCGAGGGATCCTCATGCCACGAGCGACGAGACGATGGAGCCTGCACCGTGACCCCTGTCAGCCCGAACGACGACCGCATCCCGACCCCGGACGGCCACCCCGTCCGGACCGAGACCGACAGCCTGGGGAGCATGGACGTCCCCGCCGACGCCTACTGGGGGATCCACACGGCGCGCGCGCTCGAGAACTTCCCCATCAGCCTGCGGCCGTTGAGCGTCTACCCGGAGTTCGTCGTCGCGCTCGCGCAGGTGAAGCAGGCCGCCGCCCGCGCCAACGTGCAGATCGGCGTGCTGGACGCGCGGAAGGCGAAGCAGATCGACGAGGTCTGCACCGAGATCATCGCCGGGCAGCTGCACGACCAGTTCGTGGTCGGCGTGATCCAGGGCGGCGCCGGCACGAGCACCAACATGAACACCAACGAGGTCATCGCGAACCGCGCCCTCGAGCGCGCCGGCCACGCGCTCGGCGACTACCGGCACATGCACCCGCTCGACGACGTGAACCGCAGCCAGTCGACGAACGACACGTACCCGACCGCCCTAAAGGTCGCCCTCATCCACTCGCTGCTGCAGACGCTCGACGAGCTCGACCTGCTGCGCCGCTCGTTCCTCGCGAAGGGGGCGCAGTTCTCGCAGGTGCTCAAGGTGGGTCGCACGCAGCTGCAGGACGCCGTGCCCATGACGCTCGGCCAGGAGTTCCACGGCTTCGCGACCACGCTCGGCGAGGACCACGCGCGGCTCGGCGAGCTCGTGCCGCTGCTGTCGGAGATCAACCTCGGAGCGACGGCCATCGGCACGGGCATCACGGCGGATCCGAACTACGCGGCCGCCGTGCGCGGTCACCTCAGCGCCATCACGGGCTACACGCTCGTGACCGCGAGCGACCTCATCGAGGCGACGAGCGACGCGGGCGTGTTCATGACGCTGTCGTCGACGCTCAAGCGGAGCGCCATCAAGCTGTCGAAGATCTGCAACGACCTGCGGCTGCTGTCGTCGGGGCCGCAGGCGGGGCTGGGCGAGATCAACCTGCCGCCGCGCCAGGCGGGATCGAGCATCATGCCCGGCAAGGTCAACCCGGTGATCCCCGAGGTCGTCAACCAGGTCGCGTTCTCCATCGCGGGCGCCGACGTGACGGTGACCATGGCGGCCGAGGGCGGGCAGCTGCAGCTCAACGCGTTCGAGCCCGTCATCGCGCACTCGCTGCTGCAGTCGCTGAGCTGGCTGCGGAACGCGGCCAAGACGCTGCGCGTGAACTGCATCGACGGGATCACGGCGAACACTGAGCGGCTCGCAGCGCAGGTGGAGTCGTCGGTCGGCGTCGTCACGGCGCTCACGCCGTACATCGGCTACGCCGCGTCGTCCAGCCTCGCGAAGACGGCGCTCATGACGAGCGCGTCGATCCCGGACCTCGTCGTCGAGGCCGGGCTCATGACGCGGACGCAGGTGGAGAAGATCCTCGCGCCCGACCGGCTCTCCGGGCTCGAGCCCGTGACGGCCGCCATGTCGGTGATCACGCCGGAGATGCTCGCGGCGCACGCGGCGGAGGAGGGCGGCCAGGCCGACTGACCCGCCCCTGACGACGACAGCGCGCCGCGGCCCGAGGGCTGCGGCGCGCTGTCGCGTGCGGGGTGGCGTGCTCGGGATCAGGCCTCGTCGCCGGAGGTGCGGGCCGGGGTGGTGCCGGTCGCGTCGTCGGCGGGGGCGTGAGCGGGCTCCTCGCGGTGCACGGATCCGGCGATGTCGCCCGGCGTCGGCACGTGCGGGGCGTCGGACGCCTTCGGGGCCGCCTTCGGCTTCGGCGCGGGCTTCTTGGCGGCGGCCTTCGGCTTCGCGGGAGCGGGAGCGGGAGCGGGAGCGGGAGCGGCGGCCACGGGCTCCGCGGGTGCGGGTGCCTCGTCGGGGGCGCCGTCCCGGGGGATCGGCACGGGACCGGTCTCGTCCTCGTCGTCGAACGACGCGAGGGCCTCGTCACGCGCCTCGGCCGCGGTGAAGACGGCGCGGCGACCGGCCTCCTCGCCGCGCTCGCGCAGGTCCTCGGCCGTGGCCTGGACGCGCGTGCGCGCCTCCTCGGCGGTCTCGACGACGCGGTCGCGCACGTCCTCGGCCGTCTCGGCGACGCGGTGCCCGACCTCTGTGGCCTGCTGGCCCACGCGGTCGACGACGTGCTTGGTCTGGTCGGCCGTGCGGGTGCCGAGGTCCTTGGCGGTGTCGCCGACCCGGCCCGCGATGTCCTGCGTGGTGCTGCCGACGCGGCCCGCGACGTCCTGCGTGGTGGTGCCGATGCGCTCGCCCACGGTGTGCGCCGTGCGGCCGACGGCGACCGCGGCGCCCTGGACGGCGTGGCCGACGAAGTCCGCGACCTCGCGGGCGGTCTCGACCGTGCGCTCGACGACGACGGGGCCCTTCTCGTCGAGCACGGTCTGCGCCTGGCGGACGCCGCGCTGCACGGGCTCGCTCGACCAGACGGAGCGCGAGGTGCGCGCGATCCCCTCATAGCGCTTGCGCCCGGCGCGCGCGCCCAGGACGTATCCGGTGCCGATGCCGGCGAGGAAGAGGAGACGGTTGATCATGCATCGAGCCTAGACGCGGCGCACGTGCGTCGGCCGGGAGCGGCTACGCGTCCTTCTCGCCTCGACGGCCGGTGGCGTCGTGCAGCTCGTCCGTCTCGGGATCCACGGCGTCGGGCGCGGAGACGTCGGCGTCCTCCGGGATGGAGTGGTCGTGGATCGGGTCCTGCTGCTGGTCGGTCATGCGATCGACCCTACGCGCGGCTCTCGACTCAGAGGATGCGCGTGTGCGTCGTGAGCGAGCCGATGCCCTCGACCGAGACCGTGACGGTGCTGCCGTCCTTGAGGAAGATCTGCGGGTCGCGCGAGTAGCCGGCGCCGCTCGTCGTGCCCGTGGAGATGAGCGTGCCGGGCTGCAGCGTGGAGGAGGTGGAGAGGTACGAGACGAGGCGCGCGACCGTGCGGACCATGCCGCTCGTGCGGCCGTCCTGCACCGTCTCGCCGTCGAGGACAGTGGTGATGCGGAGATCCTGCGGATCCGGCACCTCGTCGCGCGTGACGACGACGGGACCCGTGGGGGAGAAGCCGTCGAAGCTCTTGCAGCGGCTCCACTGCTGCTCCGAGAACTGGAGGTTGCGGGCCGTGATGTCGTTGACGACCGTGTAGCCGAAGACGTGGTCGAGGGCGTCCGCCTCGGACACGTCGCGGGCGGCCTTCCCGATGATGACGCCGAGCTCGACCTCGTAGTCGACCTCCTCGCTGAGCGAGCGCGGCCAGCTCGTGGTGCCCTCGTGGCCCGAGAGCGAGTTGGGCCAGAGCGCGAAGACCGTGGGGGCGGAGGCGCTCGTGATGTTGAGCTCCTCGGCGTGCGCGGAGTAGTTGAGGCCCACGGCGTAGACGGCCGGCGGGCGGAGGACCGCGGAGGCGTGCGTGAGGCCGTCCACCGGCGTGGTGCTGGTGCGGCTCGCGACGGCGCGCTCGACGGTGGCGCGCACGCGGGCCATCTCGTCGTCGCCGCGCTCGATCAGGTCCTGCAGGTCGCGCGGGGAGTCGTCGAGCACCTCGTCGAGGAAGAGCGCCTCGCCCTCGGAGACGATCGCGGCCAGTCGGGGGGTCACGCCGTCGTCGGCGAGCAGGTGGGCGAACTTCATGACCCCGAGCGTATCGGGCGCGCGTGGATGGGCGCGGTTGCGGTCATAACGTGCATGGGAAGGTCCGCCTCACCTGCGCCTGCCACGGCGTCAGTCCTCGCGGACGACCTCGTCGGGTGACTTGTCGTGCCGCCAGCCGCGCCACGACGCCTGGCGGAGGCGGCCCGTCGAGGTCCACTCGGCGAACTCGACCTCGCCGACGAGACGCGGGGTGATCCAGTGCGCGTCGCGGGCGTCGGCGGCGGGCACGTCCGCGAACGGGCTCGTCTTCCGCGCGAGCGGGCCGAAGCGGCGGAGCGCGTCGGCGAGGTCGCGCTCGGTGAAGCCCGTGCCGACGCGGCCCGCGTACTCCAGGCCGTCGGGGCCGGGGACGCCGACCAGCAGCGAGCCGATGCCGGATGCCCGGCTGCCGGATCCGGGCCGCCAGCCCCCGACCACGACCTCCTGCGCCCGGTGGTGCTTGATCTTGATCCAGGCGCTCGATCGGCGGCCCGACTCGTAGGGCGCGTCGACGCGCTTGGCGACGACGCCCTCGAGGCCGAGCTCCCGGCTGGTGGCGAGCGCCCCGTCGAGGTCGCCGTCGAAGGCGGGCGGGACCTGGATCCGCCCGCGGCCCGGCGAGCGGACGGCGTCGAGCAGCGCGGCGCGGCGCTCCCGGTAGGGCTCGTCGACGAGCACGCGGTCGCCGATCGCCAGCGCGTCGAAGAGCATGAGGTGCACGGGCGCGGCCTTCCGGGCGCGCGCGATCTCCTTCTCGCCCGTGAGGCCGAGGCGCGTCTGCAGGAGGCCGAAGTCGGGGCGGCCGCCGGATCCGAGGACGACGATCTCGCCGTCGAGCACGGCGGCGTCGACGTCGAGGGAGTCGGGCAGGTCGGCGAGCTCGGGGAAGGCGGGCGTGAGGTCGACGCCGTTGCGGCTCGTGATGGTCGCCCGGCCGTTGGCGACGACGGCGATGGCGCGGTAGCCGTCCCACTTCATCTCGACCGCCCACTCCTCGTCGGGGTCGAGGCCGGCGGCGGTCGCGGCCGTGGCGAGCATGGGCGCGGGAGCGGACGCGGATCCGCCGGGACGGCGGGCGCCGACGCGCGTGCGTCCGCCTGCCTTCTCGAGCGCCGCGGGCCGTGCCGGCTTCGCGCGCGCCGTCGCGGGCGCGTCCGCCGGCTCCATCAGGTGGATGAGCCAGTTCGCGTCGGCCTTGCCGTGCCCGCCCGTGTGGATGAGCGCGTACCGTCGCGGCCCGTCGATGCCGGTGCCGTCGCCGCGGCCGTGCAGCGTCGCGATGACCTCCTTGCCGTCACGCCACTTCTCCAGCTCGAAGGTGCCCGCGTCCCAGATCGTGACCTCGCCGCCGCCGTACTCGCCCGCGGGGATCGTGCCCTCGAAGGATCCGTACTCGAGCGGGTGGTCCTCGGTCTGCACCGCGAGGTGGTTCGTGCCGTGCTCGGTGGGCACGCCCTTGGGGAGGGCCCAGCTCACGAGCACGCCGTCGTGCTCGAGCCGGAAGTCCCAGTGCAGCGCGCGGGCGTGGTGCTCCTGGATCACGAAGGAGCTGCCCTCCGAGGGCGCGGGGGACTCCGCGGGCACCGGCTCGCTGGTCTTCGCGGCGTCGCGCTTGGACCGGTAGGTCGCGAGCCGGTCGTCGGCGCCGTCCGCGTCGGCGGCGGGCTCCTTCCGCGCGAAGCCCGCGAGCCGCTCCCGCGTCGGCTCCAGGCTCTCGCGGTGGCCCTCCTCGACGGGGGCGAGCGGATCCGCGCGCCTGCGCATCCGCGCGATCACCTCGTCCAGCTCCAGGTGCCGGAGCGTCGGCGACGACAGCTCCCGCCAGGTGCGCGGCACCGCGACGGTCGGCCGGGAGCGGCCGCGCAGCGAGTAGGGCGCGACGGTCGTCTTGTTCGGGTTGTTCTGGCTCCAGTCGACGAGCACCTTGCCCTCGCGCAGCGCCTTCTTCATGTCGCTCACGACGAGATCGGGGTGGTCGGCCTCGAGGGCGCGGGCCAGCTCGTGCGCGACCTCGGAGACGCGAGAGGCGTCGTGGCTGCCGTCGAGCGCGGCGTAGAGGTGGATGCCCTTGGACCCGCTCGTCACGGGGTACGGCTCGAGGCCCATGTCGCGGAGGATCGCCCGTGCGGCCTTCGCGACCTCCACGCACTCGGGGAGGCCGGCGCCCGGGCCCGGGTCGAGGTCCAGCACGAGCCGGTCGGGGCGCCGCTCGTCGCCCGTGCGGCCGAACCGCCACTGCGGCACGTGCAGCTCGAGCGCCGCGATCTGCCCGAGCCAGGTGAGCGTCGCGACGTCCCCGACGAGCGGGTAGTCGTTCGCGTGGTCCCTGTGCTGGATCGCCCGCCGCTGCACCCACTCCGGCGTGTGCGCGTCGAGGTCCTTCTGGAAGAACATCTTCCCCGGCGCCTCGTCGGTGCCCACGCCGTCGACCCAGCGCTTGCGGGTCACGGGCCGGTCGCGGAGGTGCGGCAGCATGTGCGGCGCGATGGCCGCGTAGTAGGCGATGACGTCGCCCTTGGTCGTGCCGGTCGCCGGGTACAGCACCTTGTCGAGGTTCGTGAGCGCGATCCGGTGCCCGTCGACCTCCACCTGCTGCTTCGCGCCCGCCATCGCTCCAGCATGGCCCTGCCGGTGTTCACTGGATCCATGAGAGCCATCTGGAAGGGCGCCGTCACCTTCGGCCTCGTCAACGTGCCCGTGAAGGTCTACAGCGCGACGCAGGACCACGACGTGCCGCTGCACCAGGTGCACGACGCCGACGGCGGGCGGATCCGGTACCAGCGGCGCTGCGAGGTGTGCGGCAAGGTCGTCGACTACGCCCACATCGACAAGGCGTTCGACGACGGCGACCGCACCGTGGTGATCACCGAGGAGGACCTCTCGAGCCTCCCCGAGGAGAAGAGCCGCGAGATCGACGTCGTCGAGTTCGTGCCGAGCGACCAGATCGACCCGGTGATGCTCGACCGCAGCTACTTCCTCGAGCCCGACTCGTCGAGCCCCAAGTCGTACGCGCTCCTGCGTCGCACGCTGCAGGAGACCGACCGCACGGCGATCGTGCACGTGACCCTCCGCCAGCGGACCCGGCTCGCGGCGCTCCGCGTGCGCGGCGACGTGCTCATGCTGCAGACGCTCCTCTGGGACGACGAGGTGCGCGAGGCCGACTTCCCGTCGCTCGACGCCGCGCCCAAGGTCTCGCCGCGGGAGCTGAAGATGTCGGCGCAGCTCGTCGAGGGCTTCGCGGAGGACTTCGACCCGTCGAAGTTCGGCGACGAGTACCAGGAGCAGCTCAAGACCCTCATCGACGCGAAGCTCGCGCAGGGCGACTCGCTCGACACCGATGCGACGTTCGGGGAGGGCGACGCGGACGACGACGAGGGCGAGGGCGGCGAGGTGCTCGACCTCATGGACGCGCTGAAGCGGAGCATCGAGCGGAGCCGGGGCGGGGCATCCGGGGCGAAGGGGAAGGCGGCGCCGGCGAAGAGGACGGCCGCCAAGGAGAAGGCGAGCGGGGCCGAGGCGAGCGCCGCGACGAAGGGCGCCGCGAAGAAGTCGACGGCGAAGTCCTCGGGCGCGGAGTCGACGACCGAGAAGAAGGCGAGCGCGAAGAAGTCGACGGCGAAGAAGGCGAGCGCGAAGAAGACCACCACGAAGAAGGGCGGCGCCGCGAAGGATCAGGCCGCCGAGAGGAAGAGCGCCTAGCCGTCAGCCCGCGGCCGGCATCCCGTCGGTCATGACGCGCCAGAGGTGCAGCGTCGCGTAGGAGCGCCACGGCGACCACGCGGCAGCGCGCGCGTCGAGGGCGCGGGCCTCATCCGGGAGCCCCAGCGCAGCTGCGCCGCGGCGGACGATGAGGTCGCCGGACAGCAGGATGTCCGGCTCGCCGAGCGCGCGCATCGCGACGTAGTCGGCGGTCCAGGGGCCGACGCCGTGGAACGCGACCAGCGCGGCGCGGAGCTCCGCGCGCGGCACGCCTGGCTCGATCACGAGCTCGCCGGTCTCGAGGGCCTCGGCGATGCGGATCAGCGTGGCCGTGCGCCGGGCGGGCCCGCGGAGGAGTTCGCCGCCGTCGCGGGCGATGCGCGCGGCGGTCGGCGGCAGGCGGGTCACGGATCCGTGCGCCACCGACGCGGGCAGGTCCTCGCCGAGGTCGGCGGTCATGCGGCCGTGCGTGGCGCGGGCGGAGGCGACGGAGATCTGCTGGCCGACGATGGTGCGGAAGAGCGTGCTGCGCGGATCCAGCGTGCCGGGGATCCGCAGGCCGGGCGTCGCGCGCACCACGGCGGCGAGCGCGGGGTCGCGGGCGAGGTCGGCGTCGATGCGCGCGGCGTCGACGTCGAGGCCGAGCAGGCGGCGCGTGCCGGCGAGGAGCTCGGCGGCGTCGGCGGCGTGCTCGACGCGCGTGGTGACCTCGACGCGCGCGCCCCCCACGTCGCCGGGCTCGGCCTCGAGCAGCCGCACGGTCACCGTCCCCGCGCCGTGCGCGAGCCGCGCCGACTGCGTATACGTCGTGGCGTCGCCCTCCTCCGCGCCCGTGACGGCGTGCCAGGAGAGGAAGCGGATGATGCCGCCGCCGTCGAAGGGCGCGGGGACCTCGAGCACCGTGCGGGCGACGTGCGCGACGGCGCCGGGGGAGTCCATGCCCCCAGCCTGCCCGACGCCCCCGACCGCGGCGGGCGCGCGACCTACAGTGGATCGCATGATCGACGACGACGTGGTCCGCACCCCTCCGACGCCCGCCGCCGCCGTCCGCGCGGAGCTCGTCGCGGCCCTCGGCGACGTCATCGCCACCGACCCGGCCTCCCTCGACGACGCGCGCAGCGACCGGTCGGGCTACCGCAGCCCCGCGGATCCGATCGCCGTCGTGCGCGCCACCGAGGTGGATCACGTCGTCCAGACGCTGCGCATCGCGCACGCGACCCGCACCCCCGTCGTCACCCGCGGCGCCGGCACGGGCCTCGCGGGCGGCGCCACGGCGACGGCGGGCGAGATCGTGCTGTCGGTGCGGGGCATGGACCGGATCCTCGAGGTCAGCGAGGCCGACGAGCTCGCGGTCGTGGAGCCCGGCGTCCTCAACGACGACCTCAACGCGCGGCTCGCGCCGCTGGGCCTCTGGTACTCGCCGGATCCCGCGAGCAAGGCCATCTCCACCATCGGCGGCAACATCGCGACGAACGCGGGCGGCCTGCTCTGCGCCAAGTACGGCGTGACCCGCGAGGCCGTCCTCGCGCTCACGGTCGTGCTCGCCGACGGCCGCGTGGTCGACACCGGCCACCGCACCGTGAAGGGCGTCACGGGCTACGACCTCACCGCGCTCATGATCGGCTCGGAGGGCACGCTCGGCGTCATCGTGCGCGCGACCGTACGGCTCCGGCCCCTGCCGACCGCGATCCCGTCGACGGTCGCCGCGTTCTTCCCGGACTCCACCTCGGCGGCCGCCGCGTCCTCCGCGATCACGGCCGCGCGCATCCGTCCGGCCGCGATGGAGCTCCTCGACGCCGGCGCGCTCGAGGCCATCGACGCGTTCCTCGGCACCGACCACTCCACCCGCGGATCCGCCCACCTCCTCGTGCGCTGCGACGGCCCCGACGCCGCCGCGGAGGCCGCGCGCGTGGTCGAGGTGGTGGTCGCGGGCGGCGGCACGGCCGACGTGACCGACGACGCCGACGAGGGCGAGCGCCTCCTCGCGATCCGCCGCGCCTTCCACCCGGCGCTCGCCGCCCGCGGCCGCGTGCTCATCGAGGACGTCGCCGTGCCGCGCTCGCGCCTCGCCGACATGCTCGCGCGGATCCGCGGGATCGAGCGCGAGACGGGCCTCGCCATCCCGACGGTCGCGCACGCGGGCGACGGCAACCTGCACCCCAACTTCTGCATCCCCGAGGATCCGACCACGCCCGACGGCGATGCGACGGGCATCCCCGACGAGGTCTGGCGCGCGGCGGACCTGCTCTTCCGCGCGGCCGTCGACCTCGGCGGCACGCTCACGGGCGAGCACGGCGTCGGCCTCCTCAAGCGGCGCTGGCTCGCCGACGAGCTGGGCGACGACGTCATGGGGCTGGCCGCCGGGATCCGCCGCGTCTTCGATCCGCGGGGGATCCTCAACCCGGGCAAGGCGGCCTGAACCCCGGGGGCGGCGGCAGCCCGCGTGTCCCCGTGCGACCCCGGCCCGGGCGGGCGCCCACCCCGTCGCTAGGCTGGCGGAGCCGATCCGCCGAAGAGAGGGCCGTCGTGACCGACCCGTCCATCCCCGTGACCGTCCACCGTCCCTCGCCGGCCTCGCCCCCGCCGTCCATGGAGCTGCCCGCGCCGCACGCGTCGTCGCGCATCACGGCGTCGGCCGTGCTCGGCGTCGTGGGCGTCGCGGTGCTGCTGCTCGTCGGCTTGGTCGTCGCCGCGTACCTCGTGCTCAGCCTCGGGATCCAGGCCGTCGCGATCTGCGCGCTCCTCGCCCTGATCCCGCTCGCCGGCGTGCTCCTCGCCATCCGCTGGGTCGACCGCTGGGAGCCCGAGCCGCGGCTCGCCCTGCTGTTCGCGCTGCTGTGGGGCGCGGCCGCGTCCGTGGCGATCGCGCTCCTCTTCGACCTCGTCGCGCAGTACGCGCGCCTCGCGATCGGCGTGCCCACGCGCTACACGGAGTTCCTGCAGCTCGCCGTCCAGGCGCCCGTCGTCGAGGAGTCCGCGAAGGCGATCGGGCTGCTCCTCATCTTCTGGGTCGCGCGCCGGCACTTCGACGGCCCGGTGGACGGCGTCGTCTACGGCGCCACCATCGCGGCCGGCTTCGCCTTCACGGAGAACATCGTCTACTTCGGCGGCCCGCTCGTCTCGGGCACCACGGGCACGCTCGTCGGCACGTTCGTCCTGCGGGGCCTGTTCTCGCCGTTCGCGCACGTGACGTTCACCATGATCACCGGCATCGCCATCGGCTACGGCGCCCGCCGCGGACCGGGCGCGGCCCTCGGATCCGGCGCGCTCGGGCTGGTCGGCGCCATCGTGCTGCACGCCCTCTGGAACACGGGCGTCACCATCACGGGCGACTTCCTCTCCTTCTACGTGCTGCTGCAGGTGCCGATCTTCGCGTTCCTGGTGACCGTCGTGATCCTCCTGCGCCGCTACGAGATCCACCTCACGCGCCGCCGCCTCCGGGAGTACGCGGCCGTCGGCTGGTTCACGCCCGCCGAGGTCGAGATGCTGAGCACCTGGCAGGGGCGCCGTCGGGCCCGGCTGTGGGCGCGCACGCGCGGCGGCGAGGCGGGCCGGGCGATGGGGCTGTTCACGCGCGACGCCACGCGGCTCGCGTTCGCGCGCCAGCGGATGCTCTCGGAGCGGCCCGCCGCGTCCGGCCGATCCGAGGCCGGCCACCTCGACGACGAGCGGCGCCTCCTGCGGGCCGTCACCGAGCACCGCGAGGCGCTGCTGCGCGGCGCCCGGGGCTGACGATCCGGGGCTAGCCGCCCGGCGTCGCGGGCGACCCCGGCACCCGTCCGGTGTCGCCCGTCGCGAGTAGCGTCGGAGGCACCACACGAGGAGGCACCACCATGAGCGATGCGAACCAGGACACCACAGGCGGCGACGAGAAGGAGATGCTCGGCTCCTCCACCCCCACGCCGCCGCAGAGCGCCGAGAAGGACCCGAGCACGTGGGTCACGGGCGACGAGCCGATGACGGGCGCGCAGCGCAGCTACCTCGACTCGCTCGCCACGCAGGCCGGCGAGGAGATCCCCGCCGACCTCAACAAGGCGGAGGCGAGCGAGCAGATCGAGCGCCTGCAGGAGAAGAAGGACACGGCGTCGCCGCAGTCCGACGACGCGAGCTGATCGACGCATGAACGGGACGGACGGGCGCCTGATCGGCGCCCGTCCGTCGTCGCGTGGCGCGGGGGCGCACGCAGGGGGAGGCAACGCATGAGGGAGGACGCATGACCACGCTCGTCGGATACGTCCGCGTCGCTCGCTCCGAGGAGCCGTACCAGGACCAGGTCGACGCCCTCGACGCGGCCGGCTGCGAGCGGATCTTCGTCGACGTCGCCGGTGGACGCAGGGCCCCGCGCCCCGGCCTCCAGGACGCGCTCGACTACCTCCGCGAGAACGACGAGCTCCTCGTCGTGAGCCTCGACCGGCTGGGGCCGGGCGCCGCCGACGTGGTGCGGATCCTCAACGGGCTCGAGGCGCGCGGCATCGCGTTCCGCGCCATCCGCGACGGGCTCGAGGCCGGCACCGCGGCCGGCCGCGGGCTGTTCGCGGCCACGCTCGCGCTCGCGACGGTGGAGGCGACGACGGAGGCCGAGCGGCACCGCAAGCGGTCCGCCGACCGGTCCGCGGGATCCGCACCGGAGGGCGCCCCCGAGGCCGCCCCCGCGACGCCCGCCGCACCCGCCCTCCCGTCGTTGCCCAAGGGCATCACGCGCCGCAAGCTGCAGATCGCCGTCGAGGAGCGCTCGAAGGGGCGCGACACAGCGGAGATCGCGCGCGTGCTCGACGTGAGCGAGCGCGTCGTCACGCGCGCGCTCGCCTGGGCCGAATCGGGCCGCCAGGGCGGCATGCTGCGCTGACGCCGGGTCGGCCGCGCGAGCTCGGGCCGCTCGCGCTCGTCCCCGCGACGGAGCGTGTCGGCACCCGCGGCCGAGGTGCCCGGCCCGGCCGTTTCCTACCCTGGGGACATGACCGGATCCCGCCCCGCGCCCGCCCGACGCCCGCCGGGTCGCTCCCGGTCCGTCCGCCGTCGCCGGGACGCCGTGCTCGCGGCCGTCGTCGCGACCGCGGTGGTCGGTGTCGGGCTCGTCACCGGGATCCTCCCGTCTCCCGCGGGCGGGGCCTCGGCGGATCCCGCGTCCTGCACGGTCGACGCGCTCACGGGCGGCTGGTCCACGGGCACGCTCCACCTCTCGGCTGCGGAGGTCGACGGCGACGCGGGGCGCGCCCTGCTCGACGTGCGCGGCGACGTGCCGGCGGCGACCGCCAGCACCATGAAGGTCCTCACCGCGGCGGCGGCCGTCGAGGGGCTCGGCCCCGACCGGCGCATCGCCACGCGCGTCGTCCAGGGCGCCCGGGCCGACACGGTCGTCCTCGTGGGCGGCGGCGATCCCACGCTCAGCCGCCTGCCGTCCGGCACCGACGGCGTCTACCCCGACGCCCCGCATCTCGACGACCTCGCGCGGCAGGTGCTCGACGCGCGCCGCGCCGATCCCGACCTCGCGGGCGTCCCCATCCGCCGCCTCCAGGTCGACAGCGGGCTGTTCACCGGGCCGGCCTGGCTGCCGGAGTGGCCGCTCGAGGCGAGGCGGGGCGGATCCATGTCGAACATCACGGCGCTCATGGTCGACGGCGACCGCGACGACCCGGCCGAGGCCTACTCGCGCCGCGGCGAGAAGGCGGTCGCGCGCGCGGCCGACGCCTTCGCGGCGCTCCTCGGCGACGACGTGGCGGCCGACGGCCCGCTCGTGACCGCTGCACCCGGATCCGCCGTGCTCGGCACCGTGGAGTCCGCGCCCGTCCGCGACCTCGTCGGCTACATGCTCACCCACTCCGACGACACGCTCGCGGAGACCCTCGCGCGGCTCGTCGCGATCGAGACGGGCGCGGGCAGCGCCGCCGCCGACATCCGGAGCGGCACGCCCGCCGCCCTCGCGGATCTCGACCTGCCGACCGACGGCGTGGTCCTGGTCGACGGCTCGGGCCTCTCGGACGCGAACCGCGTCCCCGCCGCGCTCCTCACGCGGCTCATGGTGCGTGTCGCCGAGCACCGCGGCGACCTCGCGATCGTCGACGCGGGTCTCGCGGTCGCGGGGCGCACGGGCACGCTCGCGGAGGGCGGCCGCTTCACGGGCGAGGCCGACGCCGCGGCCGGCCGGATCCGCGGCAAGACGGGCACGCTCGAGCGGATGCACGGCCTCACCGGCATCGCGGACGCGGCGGACGGCACCGAGGTGGCCTTCACGATCTGGGCAGAGGACGTGGATCCGTCCGTCCCCGCCGAGTCCGCCCGCGCCGAGATCGACGCGCTCGCGACCGACCTGCACCGCTGCGGCAGCGCGCTCGGCGGCTGATCCGCGGGCCGGACGACGACGCGCGGGCAGCCGGCGGCTACGACCCGGCGCGCTCCACGAGCCGGTGGTCGTGCGCGTACACGACGAGCTGCACGCGGTCCCGGAGCGCGAGCTTGGCGAGGATGCTGCTCACGTGCGTCTTCACGGTCGACTCGCTCACGAACTCGAGCGCTGCGACCTCCGCGTTCGAGAGGCCGCGCGCGACGTGTCCGAACACGTCCTTCTCGCGCGCGCTCAGCGACCGGAACGCGGGCGGCGCCGGGGGAGCGGGGGCGGCCGTCGCGTCCGAGGTGAACAGCTGCGTGAGCTCGTCCGGCGCGAGGACGGCGCTGCCCGCGTGCACGGCGCGGATCGCCGCGGCGAGGAAGGCGGGCGTCGCGTCCTTGAGCAGGAAGCCGCTCGCGCCGCCGCGGATGGCCGTGGCCGATGCCCGGTCCAGCGCGAACGTCGTCAGCACGATCACGCGGGGCGGGGCGTCGCGGGTGCCGTCGAAGAGCGCCCGCACGGTCTCGAGGCCGTCCATCACGGGCATGCGCATGTCGAGGAGCACGACGTCGGGCCGCACCTCGTCGATCACGGCGAGCCCCTGCCGTCCGTCGCCGGCCTCGCCGACGACCTCGAGGTCGGGCTGGGCGTCGAGGGCGACGCGCACGCCGCCGCGGAACAGCTCCTGGTCGTCGACGAGCACGATGCGGATCACGGGCGGCCTCCCGGCACGGTGGGGATGGGGTGCGCGGCCGGCAGGGGGATGCGGGCGCGGGCGGTGAACAGGTCGTCGACGGGCTCGGCCTCGAGGTCGCCGCCGACCGCGGCGAGCCGGGCGCGCATGCCCTCGACGCCGGTGCCGACGCGCAGCGCGCCCAGCCCGAGCGGATCGACGTGGTCGGGCGCGGGACCGCGCAGGGCGACGGGGTTCTCGACCTCGAGCACGACGTCGGCGGTCCGCCAGGTCTCGCGCAGGCGGATCCGCCCGCCCGGCTCCCCGTGGCGCATCGCGTTGGTCGTCATCTCCTGCGCGACGCGGCGGATGACCACCTGGCGCGCGGGATCCACTGCCCGGCGCGCGCCGCGCACCTCGTGCGCCAGGTCGACGCCCGCTGCCCGCACCTGCGCGACGACCGCGTCGAGGTCCTCGGGCCCGTCGTCGGCCTCGGCCGTGCTGGTGCCGCTCAGCACCTCGCGCACCTCGGCGAGCGAGCGGCGGGCGGTGTCGGCGATGGTGGCGGAGACTCCGCGGATCCGCTCCTCGTCGTCGAGGAACTGCACGGAGTCGGCCTGCGCGATGATCACCGCGAGCGAGTGCCCCACGATGTCGTGCACGTCGCGCGCCATGCTCGCCCGCAGCGTCTCGGCCTGCGCGAGGTCGACGGCCTTCACGGCGGTGTCCTCGGCCTGGACGCGGAGGCGCGACTCGGCGGTGCGGGAGCGGATCACGCGCACCACGAGGCCGGTCAGCCACGCGAGGAGGAGGGCGAGGACGGGCGCCGCGGCGAAGATCACGCCGCCGGGGCCGCCGGGCTGCGTCAGGACGGAGAAGCGCGCGCCCGTCTGCAGGAGGTAGACGGTGGCCACCGAGCCGCCGACGAGGGCGGACGCGGCGCCGAGGACGGCGGTCGGGCGGGATCCGCGTCGCGCCGTCGAGTAGAGCACGAGGAGCAGCGCCACGTCGGCGAAGCCGGGCCGCTCGCCCAGCTGCCACTGCGCCAACGCCATCGCCCAGGCCAGGACGAGCGCGGTGCCCGGGAGGACCGAGCGCACGATGATGGCGGCGAACGCCAGCGCGGCGACGAGGAGGCTCGCCTCCTGCACGTCCACGGGCGGGACCACGGCGAGGCCGGCGATCAGGAGTCCGGCGATCGCGTCGATCGCGAGCTCGGCACCGCTACGGCGACGGGGTGACGCCGTCGACGTCGAGCGCGTCACGGCTGCGGTCCCGGTGTCCATCGGCCACAGCCTAGGCGCGGCCCCGCGAGCGGGTCGCCCCTCGCGGGTACCGGTCGCCGGTACCCGCGGGGGAGGATCCCTACTTCTTCTTCGTCAGCGCGGATCCCTTGTGGGCCGCGGTCTTGCCGGACTTGTCGCTCTCCACGATGTAGGCGGGCTCGTCGCCCGACGCGGTGAAGTGCTGCCCGTCGTGCTGGAAGTCCTTCGTCTTCTCCTCGACGACCTTGCCGTGCGTCTCGCCCTGGGGCGTGTTCCAGGTGACGTGGTCGCCCTTCTTGAGACCGGCCATCAGATCGTCGCCACCGATCCGGAGTCGACGCGGTAGTTGGATCCGTTCACGAACGACGCGAGGTCGGAGCAGAGGAACGCGACCACGTTGGCGACCTCGGCGGGCTCGCCGCGGCGCTTGAGCTCCATGTAGGGGCGCTCCTCGTCGAGGAACGACTCGATCGCGTCGTCCGTCGAGGTGCCCAGCTGGTCGGCGCGCTTCTCCATCATCGCGTCGGTCATGGGCGTGTGGATGAAGGCGGGCGAGACCGCGTTCACGAGCAGGCCCTCCTTCGCGTAGCTGCGCGACAGGCCCTTCGACAGCGCGAGGATCCCGGCCTTGGCGGCGCAGTAGGGGAGCTCGTCGTCGTACGGCTGCACGGCGTCCTCGGAGGCGAGGAACACGATCCGGCCCCAGCCGCCCTTGCGGAGCGACGGGAGGAACCGCTTCACGAGCCGCACGGGTCCCATGAGGTCGACCTCGATGGTGTTCGTCCAGCCCTCGTCGTCGATCTCGTGGAAGAGGCCCTGTGCGCCCGTGATGCCCGCGGACTGCACGAGGATGTCGATGTCGCCGACCGCCTCCTGCACCTTGTCGTGCAGCGCGGCGAGCGACTCGACGCTCGTCACGTCGGCCGCGAACGCGTGCACGCGGTCGCCGCCGTCGAGCTTCGCGGCGGCCTCGTCGAGCGATCCCTGGTCCTGGTCGCTGAGGACGACGGTCGCGCCCTCGCTGAGGAGGATGCGGGCGGTCTCCCACCCGATCCCCGAGTCGGCGCCCGTGATGAGCGCGGTCTTGCCTGTGATCCCGAGGTCCATCTCGGTCTCCTCACTGCCCCTCGCGAGGGGCGTCGTGGTGTGTCTGCCGTGCCCTCGCGGACACGACGAGGGCCGCACCTGGCGGCGCGGCCCTCGGGTCGTGATGTGCGTGCTGCTCGCGCTACTCGGCGGCCGAGCCGACGCGGCGGTTCTCCGCGGAGACCATCCACGCGTACTGCTCGAGCGCGGTGATGAAGCCGTGGAGCAGGTCAGCGGTGGTCGGGTCCTCCTCGTCGACGTCGTCGTGGACCTCGCGCATGGTGTGCACGGCGGCCTCGAGGCGCTGGGTCACCAGGTCCACGGTCTCGGCCGTGTCGACCTCGCCCTGCGGGTACTCGGGGAGCGTCGTGGTCTCGGCGACGGTGTCGCTGCGGCCGTCCGGCGTGGCGTGCAGGGCGCGCATGCGCTCGGCCAGGTCGTCGCTGAACTCGCGCGCCGAGTCGATGATCTCGTCGAGCTGGAGGTGGAGGTCGCGGAAGTTCTTGCCGACGACGTTCCAGTGCGCCTGCTTGCCCTGGATGTGCAGCTCGATGAGGTCGACGAGCACCTTCTGCATGCTCTCGTGCAGCTGCTCGCTGGCCGTGAAGCCCCGCTCGACGTTCTGCCGCTTGGTCTTCTTCGAGCCCTCGGGCTGGGTGGCCTTCTCGGATGCGCTGGTGGGGCGTTCGACGGTCGTGGTCATGTGCGACTCCTCGTTCTGTTCGTTCGTGGGGTCGGGGGTTCCCGATCCGTGCGGGGAGGCGTCCGGTGGGATCGCGCCCCGCGGGCCGGGCGCGCTCTCGCGCGTCATCCGGCCTCTCCTCGACGGTACGCCCGCCGCTTCCTCGTCGCACGAACGATGAGGGCGCTCACAGTCTGCGCTCAGCGACGCGGGCGGTCGCTTCGCTCCGCGGACGGACGGACGCTCCGGTGCTTGGCTGGATCCATGACCGTCCTCACGTCCGACCTCCGCGTCCTGCGCGACGCCCGCGCGATCCTCGTCGAGAGCCTCTGGTGGGATCCGGCGGGCGACGTGATGTGGAACGACATCACCGCGGGCACGCTGCACCGCAGCCCGTGGGAGGGCGCGGCCGACGGATCAGACGACACCGTGCTGGAGCTGCCGCCGCCGCTCGCGTCCTTCCAGCCGGCCGACGACGGCGGCTTCGTCGCGGGGCTCGGCGACCGCATCGTGCTGGTCGACCGCGCGGGCCGGATCACGCGGGAGCTCGCCCGGGTGGAGCACGCCCACGGCGGCATCCGGCTCAACGAGGGAAAGGTCGATCCGGAGGGCCGCTTCGTCATCGGCTCCATGGACGTCACCGACGGCGAGCCCGACGCGGCCGTCTACTCGATCGACGGATCCGGCGCCCTGCGCACGCTCCTCGGCGGCTTCGCGGTCACGAACGGCTTCGAGTGGACCGACGGCGGCCGGACCATGATCCTCACGGACACGGGGCAGCAGACCGTGTACCGCGCGCCCTACTCCGCCGACGGCGAGCTCGGGGAGCTCGAGCGCTGGATCCGTGGGGAGATGAGCGACGGCCTCACCCTGGACGTGGAGGGGTACGCGTGGAACGGGATCTACGGCGGCGGGAAGGTGATCCGCTGGGCGCCCGACGGCACGAAGGACCTCGAGTTCGAGGTCCCGGCGCCGAACGTCACCTCGGTCGCCTTCGCGGGACCCGACCTCCGCACCCTCGTCATCGGCACCGCCCGCGAGAACCTCACGGAGGAGCAGCTGGAGGAGCACCCGCTCTCCGGCGGAGTCTTCGCGATCGACACCGCCGTGTCCGGACGACCGGTGTCCGTCTTCCGCACCTGACGCGGTCGGGGCCCGGCGGCCGGGCGTAGCGTCGAAGGGGCCGTCCGACCGGGCGGCGACACTCTCACGAGGAGGAACGCACATGACCGGAGAGAGCATCCAGGGCCGCACGGTGGCCTTCCTGCTGACGGACGGCTTCGAGCAGGTCGAGCTGACGGAGCCGTGGAAGGCCGTGCAGGAGGCCGGCGGGAAGCCCGTCCTCGTGTCCCCGAAGTCGGACACCGTGCAGGGGCTGAACCACATCGACAAGGCCGACACGTTCGACGTGGACGTGCAGGTGAAGGACGCCGACGCGGCCGACTACGACGGCCTCGTGCTGCCCGGCGGCGTCGTGAACGCGGACGACCTCCGCGTCGACGCCGACTCGGTCGCCTTCGCCAAGGCGTTCTTCACCGCCGGCAAGCCCGTCGCGTCCATCTGCCACGCGCCGTGGATCCTGATCGAGGCCGGCGTGGTCGACGGCCGCCGCATGACCTCGTACCCGACCCTCGCGACCGACCTCCGCAACGCGGGCGCCGAGTGGGTCGACGAGGAGGTCGTGGTCGACAGCGGCTTCGTCACGAGCCGCAACCCGGACGACCTGCCCGCGTTCAACGCGAAGCTGATCGAGGAGATCGCCGAGGGCGAGCACGACGAGCAGCACGCCTGACCCGTCGGGCCCACCCGCCCGGACAGCCGCGCACCTAGGGTGAGGGCGTGACCACG
The DNA here is from genome assembly GCF_021216655.1 of Clavibacter michiganensis. Taxonomy (NCBI): domain Bacteria; kingdom Bacillati; phylum Actinomycetota; class Actinomycetes; order Micrococcales; family Microbacteriaceae; genus Clavibacter; species Clavibacter michiganensis. The sequence goes on along the minus strand of NZ_CP080437.1, from coordinate 1,318,643 downwards.
CCCTCACCCGATGCGCGCTTCCGCCAGACCACGCCCGCCCCGCGCGCGATCCGCATCGCGGGCCTCGTGATCGCGGGGATCGGCCTCGTGGTGCTGGTCGCCACCGGGGGCTCCGCGCTCGGCATGGTCGTGGCCGTGCTGCTGGTGGCGGTGGGCGCGGTGGTCGGATCGCTGCGGATCCGCATCACGCTCGACACGGACGAGGTCGAGGTGACGCTCGTGCCGCTGAGGCGCATGCGGATCCCGTTCTCCGCCATCGCGGACTGCACGGTCGTCGACCACCTCCGCCCGCGGACCGTCGGCGGGATCGGCGTCCGGCGGCTGCCGGGCGGCGGCGCGGCGATCCTGCTCGACGCCGGCCCCGCCGTCGCGATCGAGTCGGCCGACGGGACGCGCCACCTCGTCCGCAGCACGTTCCCGCGGGAGGCGGCCACGCGGATCCGCGACCGGGCCGCCGCCGCGCCCATCGCCCCGTCCGACGCCGGCGACCCGGAGGATCCGGCCGCGACCACCGCCTAGGCTCGTCGCGTGACCACCGCACCTGCCGCCGCACGCCGTCCCCGCACCTCCCGCCCCGTCGTCGTGGCGCTCGCGGTCGTCGTGGTCGTGGTCGGCTTCGTCCTCGACCAGCTCAGCAAGCGCTGGGCCGTCGACGCCCTCGGTGGCGGCGAGACCATCCCGCTGTTCCCGACCGCGCGCTTCGCCCTCGTCTACAACCCGGGCGTCTCCTTCGGCATGGGCGCCGAGGTCGGGCCGCTGCTCACCGTCGGGATCATGGCGCTCGCGCTCGGCCTCGCCGTGTGGGTCGGCTGGCAGATCCGGCACCGCGCGTCGCTCCTGCAGGTGCTGCTGCTCTCGGCCGTGCTCGCGGGCGCGCTCGGCAACCTCTTCGACCGCATCACGCGCGCGGAGGACGGGCCGCTGTCCGGCCACGTCGTCGACTTCATCGCCGTCGAGTGGTTCGCGGTCTTCAACGTGGCCGACATCCTCACTGTCTGCGGCATGATCGCGTGGGCGCTCACCACCGTGTTCGGGCGCGACCACGTGGCCGACGCGCGCGAGGCGGATGGCGTCGCGGAGGCGGACGACGCGGCCGTCGACCCGGCCCCCGACACCGGATCCGCGGCCACCGACCGCGCCTGACGCCCCGGCGTAGCGTGAGGGGATGACCACGATCCCCACACTGGAACTGTCCGACGGGAACCGCATCCCCGCCATCGGCCTCGGCACGTACGGGCTGGACGACGACGCGGGCGCCGAGCTCGTCTCCGGCGCGATCGGCGCCGGCTACCGCCTGCTCGACACGGCTCTCAACTACGGCAACGAGGCCGCGGTGGGCGACGGGATGCGCCGCTCCGGCGTCCCGCGCGAGGAGCTCTTCCTCACCACCAAGCTGCCCGGCCGCCACCACGGCTACGACGAGACGATCGCGTCCTTCGAGGAGTCGCGAGCTTCGCTCGGCGTCGACTACGTGGACCTCTACCTCATCCACTGGCCGAACCCGAGCGTCGACAGATACGTCGACAGCTGGCGCGCGTTCATCGAGCTGAAGGAGCGCGGGCTCGTCCGCTCTATCGGCGTCTCCAACTTCACGCCCGCGCACCTCACGCGCATCCAGGACGAGACGGGCGTGCTGCCCGTCGTCAATCAGGTGGAGCTGCACCCGACCTTCGCGCAGGCGGATCTCCGCGCGTTCCACGCCGAGCACGGCATCGTGACGGAGAGCTGGTCGCCGCTCGGCACCCGCGAGCGGCTCATGCAGGACCCCGCCGTCGTGGCGGCCGCCGAGGCGCACGGCGTCACGCCGACGCAGGCCGTGCTGCGCTGGCACGTCCAGTCGGGCGCTCTGCCGATCCCGCGGTCCACGGATCCCGAGCGCCAGCGCCAGAACCTCGACGTCTTCGGCTTCGAGCTCACCGAGGAGGAGGTGCGCGCGATCGGCTCCGGCCCGCAGTCGCGCCTCTGGGACGGCGACCCGGACACGCACGAGGAGATGTAGCGGCGGATCCCGTCACCCGCGGCCGTCGCGTCCCACCCGGGGCGGGGCGGCCGCGTCGCGTGCGGGGCGGTCGGGGTGATGTCAGGCGGCGAGGAGCGCCGGGATCCCGAGCAGCACGACGCCGCCGACGAGGCAGGCGGCCGCGACGACGACGAGCACGCCGACCCACAGGATCCCCGGCAGGTGCGTGAGCCGCCCGAGCTGGTCGGCGTCGGACGCGCCGCCGCCACGTCGGGAGCGCGACCGCTGCAGCTCGAGCGTCGCCCGCAGCGCGCCGAGCAGCAGGAACAGCGCGAGGGCGTGCGCCGCGACGCCCTGCACCACGATCGGGGCCGCACCCGCGACCACGCCCACCACCACGCCGGCGACGAGGCACGACCACAGCCCGAACCAGTTGCGCACCTGGATCACGACGAGCGCGAGCAGCAGCAGCCACAGCCAGAGGACCGCGGCCGAGCGCCCGGTTCCCGCGAGCCACGCGGCCCCGAGCCCCGCGAGCGCGGGCGCCGGGTAGCCGGCGAGCAGCGTGACGACCATGCCCGGTCCGCGCGGCCGGCCGACGCTCACGGTGAGGCCCGAGGTGTCGGAGTGCAGCCGGATGCCCGCGAGCCGCCGCCCGCTCAGCGTCGCCGCGAGCCCGTGGCCGCCCTCGTGCACGATCGTCACCGCGTGCCGGGTGAGCCGCCATGCCGCCGGCACGAGCACGAGCACCGCGGCGAGCGCGACGGCGACGAGCGCCGGTCCCGTCTCGAGCGGCGCCTCGACGGCGGTCGCGCGCGCGACGACGTCGCGGACGATCTCGACGGGGTCCATGGGGCTCCTCGGGTCGGCGGGGATGCGGGAGTCGGGCGGGGAGCGCCCAGCCCACCACATCCACCTGACGGACCGCCGCCGCCCGGCCACCGACTACCGTTGTCGGGTGCCCGAGACCCCCGCATCCGACCTCGTCCGCTCCCTGCTGCTCACCGTCCCCGACTTCCCCCAGCCGGGGATCCTCTTCCGCGACCTGACGCCCGTCCTCGCCGACGGCCCGGCCCTGCGCGCCGTGGTCGACGACCTCGTGGCCGCGTGCGGACCCGTCGACGCGGTCGCCGGGGTCGAGGCGCGCGGCTTCCTGCTCGCCGCGGCCGCCGCGTACGCGTCCGGCGTCGGCACGCTCGCGGTCCGCAAGGCCGGCAAGCTGCCCGGCGAGGTGCTCCGCGAGACCTACGCGCTCGAGTACGGCGAGGCGGCCATCGAGCTGCACCCCGGCCAGCTGGCACCCGGATCCCGCGTGCTGCTCCTCGACGACGTCCTCGCCACCGGCGGCACCCTCGAGGCGGCCGCGCGGCTGCTGGAGCGCGCCGGCTACGAGGTGGCGGGCATCGGCGTCGTGCTCGAGCTCGCCGACCTCGGCGGTCGGGAGAGGCTCGCCGGCCACGACGTGCGCGCCATCCTCACGCTCTGACGGGTCAGCTCCAGAGCCGCCGGGTCGCGATCTCCGCGCCCTGCGCCAGGCTCTCGAGCTTCGCCCACGCGATCTGCGGGTGGATCCGCCCGCCGAGCCCGCAGTCGGTCGACGCGATCACGCGCTCCCGGCCTACGAGCCGCGCGTAGCGCTCGATCCGGTCGGCCACGAGCTCCGGGTGCTCGACCACGTTGGTCGCGTGCCCCACGACGCCCGGTACGATGAGCTTCCCGTCGGGCAGCTCTACGTCCTCCCACACGCGCCACTCGTGCTCGTGCCGTGCGTTCGCGCCCTCGAACGAGTACGCGCCCGCGTCGATCTCGAGCATCGTCCGCACCAGGTGCCGGAATTCGATGTCCGTCGTGTGCGGCCCGTGCCACGAGCCCCAACAGAGGTGGAAGCGGATCCGCTCCTGCGGCAGCCCGCGCAGCGCGTGGTTGAGCGCCTCCACGCGGATGCGCGTGAACGCGAGGTAGTCCTCCACGCTCGGCTCCGGGTTGATCTGGTCCCAGTTCTCCGCGATCGACGGGTCGTCGATCTGCAGCACGAGCCCCGCGTCGATGATCGCGACGTACTCCTCGCGCATCGCATCCGCGCACGCCCAGATGAACTCCTCCTCGGTCGCGTAGTGCAGGTTGCCGATGCGCGAGGCGCTGCCGGGGGAGAGGGACGTGATGAACCCCTCCTCGTACCCGTTCGCGTCGAGCGCGTGCTTCAGGTGCGCGATGTCGGCCTGGATGGCGTCGTGGCCCGTGTAGGAGACCGGCCCGGTGGCGCTCGGGAACTCGATCGGCGCATCGCCCACGGTGATTCCGCTCGACGGATCGCGGTAGGCGTCGGCGAAGATCGTCCAGTCGCGGCGGTCGGGGAAGGTCGTCAGCCGCACGTCCCCGGGCGAGCTGCGCACGGGCTCCGAGGAGAAGGGCCCGCCCGGCACGAGCTCGAGCCCGCTCAGGCGCTGGAACGAGTACGACCACCATGCGCCGTAGTCGATCGCGCTCGACATGGCCTTGCCGTACTCGCCGTCGCCGGGCACCGTGATCCCCACCTCGCGTTGGCGGGCGACGAGGCCGTCGACCGCGTCGGCGAGCACGGCGTCGAGGCCGTCGTCGGCCGGGTCAGGGGCCTGCGCCGACGAAGCGCCGCCGCCGACGATCACGGCCTTCCGGCTGTCGGCGCGCGCCGCGTTGGCGGCGATGAGCGCGTCCGTCCGCGGCAGGCTGCCGGCGTGGGACGTCTGGATCCGATCTGTGCTGTCGAGCATGGGGACCTCCGCGGGTCTCTCGTGCCGTCGGGCGGCCTCGGACGACCGCCCGCGGCGAGCGGGAACTGATCGCAGGCGGTGTCCGTCCGCGGATGCGGTGGGACGCGAGGCTTCGCGGGATGCGCTGCACGCACATGGTCCCACCGGGTCATCCCCGAGGACGGGTCGGCCGCAACAGGGCGTCACGGAACCGGCACCTCCGGCGGATCCGGCGCACAGGGGCGAGCCCGGATGATGGACAGATGCTCCTCCGCCACCCCGTCCTCGGAACCGCGACGGCCCTGTACCTCGGCCTGGTCGCGTGGATCACGCTGTCGCCGGAGCCCTACGACCGCCGCATCGACGGCTACCTCTTCCGCGCCCTCCGCGCGCTCCACCGGCACGACGGCACCTCGTGGATCACGTACTCCGCCGTCGAGGGCGCCGCCAACGTCGCGATGTTCGTGCCCGTCGGCATGTTCCTCGTGCTCCTGCTCGGCCGGTCGCGCTGGTGGCTCGCGATCGCGCTCGGCGTCGGCCTCTCGGCGCTGATCGAGACCGCGCAGGCGTTCCTCCCCACGCGCGTCTCCGACGTCCGCGACATCGTGCACAACGGCCTCGGCGCGCTCGTCGGCGTGGTGGTGGTCCTGATCCTCACCGCCCGCTCCGAGAACGCCCGCCGCCGCGCGCTCCGCCGGCGCCCGCAGCCCGCGACCACGGGCCCGCAGCGCCTGGTCGGCACGCGCCGCTGACCCCTACGCCGGCCGCCGTGCGCCGCCGTCGTCGGGGGCGCCCGCGGTCAGTCGGCACCCTCTCCGCTCGATAGGATTGACGCCGGATTCCAAGGGGTGTGCAGGTGACCGGTACGGAGCTGGAGCGCGAGCGGGCGTACGTCACCCGCCTCTACGGGCGACTCGACGCGGTGCGCGCGGAGACCCGGGACCAGCTGACGGCGGTGCGCGACAGCCCCACCGGCGGAACGCATCAGAACCGCTCCGAGCGCGACGCGTTCGCCCGCATCTACGAGGACCGCCTGCAGGCGCTCCGCGAGGTCGACGAGCGCCTCGTCTTCGGCCGCCTCGAGTTCGAGGACGGCCACCTGCCGGAGGACGAGCCCCGCGACGGCGCGCCCGCGCGCACGCCCGGCGACGGGGATCCCGTCTACCGGTACATCGGCCGCATCGGCCTCCGCGACGACGACCTCCAGCCGCTGCTCCTCGACTGGCGCGTGCCCCAGGCCAGCGCCTTCTACCAGGCCACCGCCGCCACCCCGCTCGGCGCCCGCGCGCGTCGCCACCTCACGACGCACGGCCGCGAGGTCGTGCACGTCGAGGACGAGGTGTTCGACCCGACGCTCCTCGACGAGGGCCGCACCAGCCTCCAGGGCGAGGGCGCGCTGCTCGCCGCGCTCGCCGCGGGCCGCACCGGCCGGATGAACGACATCGTCGCCACCATCCAGGCCGAGCAGGACCGCATCATCCGCTCCGACCTCCGCGGCGTGCTCGTCGTGCAGGGCGGGCCCGGCACCGGCAAGACCGCGGTGGCGCTGCACCGCGCCGCGTACCTCCTCTACTCGCACCGTGACCGCCTCGCGTCCTCGGGCGTGCTCGTCGTGGGTCCCAGCCGGTCCTTCCTCCAGTACATCGAGGCCGTGCTGCCGTCCCTCGGCGAGACCGGCGTCGTGCTCGCGAGCGTCGGCCAGCTGTACCCGGGCATCGACGCGGCCGGGGAGGACGCGCCCGAGGTCGCGGCCGTCAAGGGATCCGCCGAGATGGCCGGCCTCCTGCAGCGCGCCGTGCGCTCCCGCCAGGTCGTGCCCACCGAGGCCGTCACGCTCGACGTGAACGGCGAGCGCATCGTGCTGGAGCCGTCGCTCGTGGCCGGTGCCCTCCGCCGCGCGCAGGACAGCCGGAAGCCGCACAACGAGGCGCGCGTGGTGTTCAACAAGGCCGCCCTCGGATCCCTCGCCCAGGTCCTCGCGTCGCAGATGCGCCGCAACGGCAGCGCCCTCGACGACAGCGACCTCGCCATGCTCCGCGAGGACCTCCGCACCTCGTACGACGTGAAGGTCGCGCTCAACACCGCGTGGCTGCCGCTCACCCCCGAGAAGCTGATCCAGGACCTCTACGCGCGCCCGAACTGGCTCGCCTCGCTCACCCCGCGCTGGAGCCCGGAGCGGCGCGCGCTCCTCCGCCGCGACCGCGACGCGCCCTTCACGATCGCCGACGTGCCGCTGCTCGACGAGGCGGCCGAGCTCCTCGGCGAGTTCAGCGCGCAGGCCGACGCGAGCGCCCGCGAGCGCGAGCAGCAGCGCCTCCGCGACATCGAGAACGCCGAGCAGGCCATCGAGAACATGGGCGTCGGCGGCATGGTCACGGCCGAGCGCCTCGCGGAGGGCTTCGCCGAGCAGGCCGCGCGCCGCACGACCGCGGAGCGCGCCGCATCCGACCGCACCTGGACCTACGGCCACATCGTGGTCGACGAGGCGCAGGAGCTCAGCCCCATGCAGTGGCGCGTGCTCCTCCGCCGCTGCCCGCTGCGCTCCTTCACGATCGTGGGCGACGTCGCGCAGGCGAGCTCCGCGGTCGGCGTCACGAGCTGGCAGGACGCGCTCGGCCCGGTGCTCGGCCGCGAGTGGCGCCTCGAGGAGCTCACCGTCAACTACCGCACGCCCGCCCGGATCGCCGAGGCCGCCGAGCGCATGGCCATCGCGCACGGCCTCCCGGTCACCCGCTCGCGGGCCGTCCGCGAGGGCGAGCACCCCATCGACACGGTGGAGGTGGACGCCGACGAGGTCGTGTCCGCCGTGGTCGACGTGGTGGACGAGGAGCGCGAGGGCGGCGACACCGGCACGCTGGCGGTCATCGCCCGCGACGACCGCGTCGAGGAGCTGCACCGCGCGCTCGCCGAGCGGTTCGGATCCGCGGTCGGCATCGGCGTGGGCGGCCTCGGCCGACCCATCGCGGTCCTCGGATCCCAGGAGGCGAAGGGCCTGGAGTTCGACGTCGTCGTCATCGCGGAGCCCGACGAGATCCTCGCGCACACGTCGCGCGGCGCCGCCGGCCTCTACGTCGCCATGACCCGGCCGACGCAGCGCCTGCACATCGTCACGTCGACGGGCTTCGCCGCCTGATCCACGGCACCGCCTGACGCCTCACCGGCCCGCGCGCGGCGCTCGCGTGAACACTATGAAGACAAGTGGCACCGGGACCCGCACGCGCGGAGGATGGGCCGGTCATGACCCCTCCTCCCGCATCCCCCGGCCCCTCGTCCGCATCCGGCACCGGGACGGATCCCGGCCCTGGGGGAGCGCCGCGGGACGAGGCGGATCCGGCGCCTGAGGGCGTCGCGTCGGTCGCCACCCCGGCCGCGCCCGACGCATCCGCCGCCGCCCGCCGCGCCGGCCGCTCGCGTGCCCTCCAGGTCGTCGTCATCGTCGCGGTCGCGGTCGGCATCGCGCTCGTCCCGCCGCCCGCCGGGGTCGACCCCCGCGGCATGCACATGGCCGGCATCTTCGTCGGGACCGTCCTCGCGCTCATCCTCCAGCCGCTGCCGACCGCGCCCGTGGCGCTCACCGGCCTCGCGGTCGCGATGCTCACCGGCACCATGACCACCGACGGCGAGGCGCTCGTCGGCTTCGCGAACCCCACCATCTGGCTCATCGTCGCGTCGTTCTTCATCGCGGACGGGTTCCTCGTCACGGGCCTCGGCCGCCGCATCGCGCTCGCGTTCGTGTCCCGCCTCGGCGGATCCAGCCTCGGCCTCGCGTACGGCATGGCGCTCACCGACCTGGTGCTCGCGCCCGCGACGCCGTCGAACACCGCGCGAGCGGGTGGCGTCGTCTACCCGATCGTCGCGTCGCTCAGCCGGGTGCAGGGATCCACACCCGAGTCCGACGCGTCGCGCCGCCGCCTCGGCTCCTACCTCGCGCTCACGAGCGTGCAGGTCAACACCGTCACCTCCGCCATGTTCGTCACGGCCATGGCCGGCAACCCGGTCGCCCAGAAGGCCGCGGCCGACATCGGCATCGAGGTCACCTGGGGCGGGTGGGCGCTCGCGGCGCTCGTGCCCGGCCTCCTCAGCCTGGTCGTCGTGCCGTGGGCGATGTCGCGCGTGTACCCGCCGACCCTCACCCGCACGCCCGAGGCGCCGGCCCACGCGCGCGCGGAGCTGCGCGGACTCGGCCCGCTGTCCGGCCACGAGCGGATCATGGCCGCGACCTTCGTGCTGCTCCTCGTGCTCTGGTGCGGCGGATCCCTGCTCGGCATCCCCGCGACCGCCTCGGCGTTCGGCGGCATCGCGGTGCTGCTCGTCACGGGCGTCCTCAAGTGGTCGCACCTCGCCGCGAACGCCTCGGCCTGGTCGACGCTCATCTTCTTCGCGGTGCTCGTCGGCATGGCCGACCAGCTCGACGCGCTCGGCGTCATCGACCTCGTGGGCGGCGCGGTCTCCGGATCCGTCGGCGGCCTGCCCTGGCCGTGGGCCTTCGCGGTGCTCGCGCTCGTGTACTTCTTCTCGCACTACCTGTTCGCGTCGAACACGGCCCACATCGTCGCGATGTACGCGGTGTTCCTCGGCGCCGCGGTCGCGACGGGGACGCCGCCGCTGTTCGCCGCGCTCGTGCTCGGCTTCATCGGCAACCTCTTCGGCGGCATCTCGCACTACGCGTCGGGGCCGTCCGGAGTCGTCTTCGGATCCGGCTACGTCACGACGAAGGAGTGGTTCCGCGTCGGCTTCGTGATGGCCGTGGTCCTCATCGTGATCTGGGGCGTCGTCGGCACGGCGTGGATGGGCGTGCTCGGCCTGCTGGCCTGACGCCGCGGCAGCCCCGATCGCCCGCGGGCAGGGAGATGGGCCGACCCGATGACGGGCCGGCCCTGCGGTCGTGGTCCCGGCGCCGAGACCCCTCTCCATGCGCCGTCCGTGCGACCGCTCTCCCCATGACATCCGGACCCGTCGTGCATCGCGTCTCTGGTGGTCCGGCGCATTGCAGTGTCTTCGGACCGGGCACCCGATCGGTTGGGGCCGCGCAGGTGACCGCTCCCTGTGCGCGGGGCGTCAGCGCGCCGGCGCCGGCCAGCCGACGTCGTCGGAGGTCAGCAGCGGCAGGTCGCCGCATCCGTCGAGCACGCGCGCCATGGCGTCGTGCTCGGCCCGCGTCACGCTGAGCTCGGTGCGCACCTTGATCGACACCTGCCGCACCACGAGCGCGCACGCGTCGGCCGGGTCGTCGGGCAGCCACGCGTCGGCCGTCGCGTCGGACTTCGCGTTGTTCTCCGCGGCGGACGCGGCGACCAGCTCCAGCGGGTCGTTCGCGAACGCCGCGCGGTACTGGGCGTCCCAGCGCCACGCGCCCGACGACCACGCGTCCGACAGCGACACGACGTGGTCGATCTGCACCGCCTCCGGGTCGCGCGACCGGTCGAACGACACGCGCGCCCCCGAGTACGGGTCCTCCAGCACGCCCGCCTGCACGACGCAGCCGCGCGTGCCGCCGCGGATCTCCGCGTCGGCCAGGTCGCGCCGCAGCACGTCGTTGCGGGTGTCGCAGCCGTTGCGGTCGACGTCCGTCCGCCAGGCGAAGGACTCGCGGTCGTAGCCGTCCACGCGATCCTCGGCCCGCACCTCGAGCCCGTCGAGGGCGAGGCGCGCGGATCTGGTCGCGCCCGGCTCCGCCCCGAGCCCCGACGTGCCGCCGCCTCCCGCGCCCGACCCGGCCCCCGGATCCCCGCGCCACTGCGCGACCGCCGCGATGATCACGATCGCGAGCGCCGCCAGCGTCACGAGCACGGGCGTCCGCCGCCTCCTCCGCCGCGTCACGGCGTCGGGTTCCGGGAGTCGTAGTGCTCGAACGAGGGCAGCGCGCGGATGAGGGTCCACACCACCACCGCGATCAGCAGACCGCCCACGAGCGACGGCACCCACAGCGCCGCGAACAGCGTGACGATGCCGATGTAGGCGTCGCCGAGCCGCGGCCCGCCGGTCACCACGACGATGAAGATGCCCTGCAGCCGCCCGCGCATGTTGTCGGGCACCGCGGTCTGCAGCATGGTGTTGCGGAAGATCGAGGAGATGTTGTCGGCCGCCCCCGTGAGCGCGAGCAGCACGGAGGCGGCGACGATGCCCGGGATGCTCGCGTCCTCGATGCGCGACCCGATGCCGTGCAGCACGCCGGGCTTCGAGGCGAGGAGCAGCACGACGCCGAAGCCCGCGGTGGAGAGGCCGTACGCGACGATGGCCCACCGGATGGCCCGGCCGTGCCGCGTGACCCGGCCGACGGATCCGCTCAGCACGCTGCTCACGAGGCTGCCGACGGCGCCGGCCGCCGTGAGGATGCCGACGGTCACCGGCCCGCCGCCGAGCACGACCGCGCCGACGGCCGGGAACAGCACGCGCGGCTGCCCGAGCGTCATGGCGATGATGTCGACGATGAACGACATGCGGATGTTCGGCGCGGTCCTCAGGAACCCGAGCCCGTACCTGATGGATGCCAGCCCGGGCCGCTGCACCTCGCCCTCGGGCGCGATCCGCGGCAGCGCGAGCACGCCGGTGAACGCCGCGAGGAAGAGCACGGCGTCGACCGTGTAGGTCCACTGGAACCCGACCGACGCCACGAGCACGCCCGCGAGCGCCGGCCCGACCGTCACCATGACGCCCAGGCTGATCCCGCCGAGCGCGCTGGCCGCGGGCAGCAGGTGCGGCGGCAGGATGCGGGGGAGGATCGCCTGCCGGCTCGTCCCGATCACCGTCGCCGCGACCGCGTTGAGGATGCTGAGCGCGTACAGCGACCACACCGTCTCCGCGTGCGTCCAGGCGAGCGCCGCCAGCACGATGGTCGACCCCCACGCCACGCACGACGCGATGAGCGCGACCTTCCGCCGGTCGAACGCGTCCGCGAGCATGCCGCCGTAGAGCCCCGCGATGATCATCGGCAGCAGCGACAGCACCCCCACGAGCGCGACCGACCCGGTGGATCCCGTCAGCTCGTACACGTGCAGCCCGATCGCCACCACGGTCATCTGGCTGCCGATGCCGGCGATCGCGTTGCCGGCCCAGAGCCGCGCGAACGCCGGGCTCTCCTTCAGCGGCGACAGGTCGACGAAGTGGCTGCCGCGCACCTGCCGCTCGTCGGGGATCGGGATGGGGGAGGTCTCGGGCGGGGTGCTCACGTGTCGCTGCGTCGTCTCTCTCGGGTGGATTTCCACGCTAGCCGAGACGGGCGACTCCGCCCGGTCCCGGGGGTGTCGCCCCCCTGGTATGCTCGTGCGGTTGCCGTCTGAACGGCCGCGGATCAAGAGAGCTCGCACATCCTGTGACGGGCGCCGCGCAACGAACACGAGAGGGGATCATCACATGGCTCTGGAAGCAGACGTCAAGAAGGCGATCATCGACGAGTACGCGACCCACCCCGGTGACACCGGATCCCCCGAGGTGCAGATCGCGCTCCTCACCAAGCGGATCACGGGCCTCACCGAGCACCTCAAGGAGCACAAGCACGACCACCACACGCGTCGTGGCCTGCTCCTCCTGGTCGGCCAGCGTCGCCGTCTCCTCGGCTACCTGTCCAACGTCGACATCGAGCGCTACCGCGCCCTGATCGCGCGCCTGGGCATCCGCCGCTGACACGCATCACGCGTCGCTGATCGCACGGCCTGCAAGCAGACGGGCCGTCACCCTCCGGGGTGGCGGCCCGTCCGCCGTTAAGGGGAGCGTCGTCCGCCCGACACCCGGCGATCCCCGCCATCCCGGGCCGGCGAGGGGCCGGGTGCTACCATGTCCGAAGTGATCCAGCGGACGCCCAGCGTCACGATGCGATCACGACAGATGGAGCTGGCCGGCAGGAGCTGGTCGTTGGTGGTGGTATTCCGAGTCGCTCGGAGCATTCCCACTGATGGCCAGACATGCGCCCGCCGCCGTCGGCCACCGGCCGACGAGCGGAACCAGCCGCGCACGTGCACCCGGATCCCGCATCAGGCGGGCGCCGGGGTGTCGCCTCGCCCGCTCCTCCTCTGTCGCAGGAGGTCCGCATCCACACGGGATGCAGGACGAGCGCCCGACGGGCGTCGCCGAGAGGCGCAACACGAAGGAGAGAGACCTCAATGGAAGGTCCAGAGATCAAGTTCGCCGAGGCAGTCCTCGACAACGGCAAGTACGGAACGCGCACGGTCCGGTTCGAGGCCGGCCGCCTCGCGCAGCAGGCTCAGGGCGCGGTCGCCGCGTACCTCGACGAGGACACCATGCTGCTGTCCGCCACCTCGGTGGGCAAGCACCCGAAGGACAACTTCGACTTCTTCCCCCTGACCATCGACGTCGAGGAGCGCAGCTACGCCGCGGGCAAGATCCCCGGCTCGTTCTTCCGTCGCGAGGGCCGCCCCTCCACCGAGGCGATCCTCGTCTGCCGCCTCATCGACCGGCCGCTGCGCCCGTCGTTCATCACGGGCCTCCGCAACGAGGTCCAGGTCGTCATCACCGTCCTCAGCATCGCGCCGGACGAGTTCTACGACAGCCTCGCCATCAACGCGGCGAGCGCCTCGAGCATGCTCTCGGGCATCCCGTTCTCCGGCCCCATCGCGGGTGTGCGCCTCGCGCTCATCGGCGACCAGTGGGTCGTCTTCCCCAAGCACTCGCAGCTCAAGGAGGCCGTCTTCGACATCACCGTCGCCGGCCGCGTCGTCACCGACTCCGAGGGCAACGAGGACGTCGCGATCATGATGGTCGAGGCCGAGGCCACCGAGGGTGCCTGGGACCTCATCCAGGGCGGCGCCACGAAGCCCGACGAGGCCATCGTCGCGCAGGGCCTCGAGGCCGCGAAGCCGTTCATCCAGCAGCTCGTCGCCGCGCAGGCCTCGCTCGCGCAGCAGGCCGCGAAGCCCACGGTCGACTACCCCGTCTTCCTGCCGTACGCGCAGGAGACCTACGACGCCGTCAGCGCGCTCGCGCTCGACGAGCTCGGCACCGTGTACCAGACCGCCGACAAGATCGAGCGCCAGGACGCGGACGATGCCCTCAAGACCCGCACCAAGGAGGCCGTGGCCGCCAAGGTCGAGGCCGGCGAGCTGCCGCAGTCGGCGCTCACCGAGTTCTCCGCGGCCTACAAGTCCGTCACGAAGACCGTCGTCCGCGGCCGGATCCTCCGCGACGGCGTCCGCATGGACGGCCGCGGCCTCGCCGACATCCGTCCGCTCGACGCCGAGGTGCAGGTCATCCCGCGCGTCCACGGCTCGGCCATCTTCCAGCGCGGAGAGACCCAGATCCTGGGCGTCACCACGCTGAACATGCTCAAGATGGAGCAGCAGATCGACTCGCTGAGCCCCATCACGAAGAAGCGCTACCTGCACCACTACAACTTCCCGCCCTACTCCACCGGTGAGACCGGTCGCGTCGGGTCGCCGAAGCGTCGCGAGATCGGGCACGGCTTCCTCGCCGAGCGCGCCCTCGTGCCGGTGCTGCCGAGCCGCGAGGACTTCCCCTACGCGATCCGCCAGGTGTCCGAGGCCCTCGGGTCCAACGGCTCCACGTCGATGGGCTCCGTCTGCGCCTCGACCCTGTCGCTGCTGAACGCGGGCGTGCCGCTGCGCGCGCCCGTCGCCGGCATCGCCATGGGCCTCGTGTCCGACACCGTCGACGGCCAGGTCCGCTACGCGGCCCTCACCGACATCCTCGGTGCGGAGGACGCGCTCGGCGACATGGACTTCAAGGTCGCCGGCACGTCGGAGTTCGTCACGGCCATCCAGCTGGACACGAAGCTCGACGGCATCCCCACGTCGGTCCTCGACGGTGCGCTCAAGCAGGCGAAGGAGGCCCGCACGGCCATCCTCGGCGTGCTGAACCAGGCCATCGACGGCCCCGACGAGATGGCCCCGACCGCGCCCCGCGTGATCTCGGTCAACATCCCCGTCGACAAGATCGGCGAGCTGATCGGCCCGAAGGGCAAGACGATCAACGCCATCCAGGACGAGACCGGCGCCGACATCTCCATCGAGGAGGACGGCACCGTCTACATCGGCGCCGTCGACGGCCCGTCGGCGGACGCCGCGCGTGCGCAGGTCAACGCCATCGCGAACCCGACGAACCCCGAGGTCGGCGAGTCCTTCCTCGGCACCGTCGTCAAGATCGCGACGTTCGGCGCCTTCGTCTCGCTGCTCCCCGGCAAGGACGGCCTGCTGCACATCAGCGAGGTCCGCAAGCTCGCCGGCGGCAAGCGCGTCGAGAACGTCGAGGACGTGCTCGGGGTCGGCCAGAAGATCCTGGTGGAGATCACCAAGATCGACGACCGCGGCAAGCTGTCGCTCGCTCCCGTCCTGGAGGAGACCGCCGATCAGGAGGGCCGCGACGCCGCCAGCCACGGCTCCGAGGCGCCTGCGGAGGGCTAGTCCCCGCCGTACCCGCTCGAACCGGATGCCCGTCCCACCTCGGCGGGGCGGGCATCCGTCGTCTGCGGGCTACTTCCCGTCGTTCGGATCCGTCGGGTACGGGACGTCCTGCGCGGGCGGCGCGGACAGGGACGGGGCGGGCGTCGGATCCGCGGACGGGCTCGGCGCCGGCGTCGGTGCCGGCTCGTCCGGAGTCGGAGTCGGAGTCGGAGTCGGCGTCGGCGTCGGGTCGGGAGCCGGCGACGACGGCGTGACGTCGGGCGTCGGGCCGGGCTCGCCGGTGGTCGGGGCGGGCGGCACCTGCTCGACGTCGCCCTGCGAGAGCGTGATCGCCGCGATGACCCCGGCGATCACGAGGACGGCGGCGATGACCGCGAGGACGAGCACGAGGCGCCGGCGCCGGGCGCGGGCGTCATCGCCCTCGCCCGACGCCGTCCGGCCGCCCTCGTGGGTCACGTCGTCGCCTCGATCCGGTCGCTCAGTCCGCCACGTTGATCGCCGTGCCCATGAGCTGGGCGCGGCCGATCACGTGGGGGAGCATCAGGAAGCCGAGCATCGCGGGGGTCGCGCCCTCCGGGATGTCCAGCGACTCCACGTCGAGCGCGGTGACGGTGAAGAAGTAGCGGTGCGTGCCGTGGCCCGCGGGAGGCGTCGCCCCGAAGAAGCCCGTCGCCCGCGCGTCGTTGTGCAGGGTCACGGCGCCCTCGGGCAGGAGACCCGACTCCGGATCTCCGGCACCGGCGGGCAGCGCTGTGGTGGAGGCGGGGATCCCGCGCACCGCCCAGTGCCAGAACCCGCTGCCGGTCGGGGCGTCGGGGTCGTACGCGGTGAGCACGTAGCTGCGGGTCGCGGCGGGCGCGCCCGTCCACGTGAGGGTGGGGGACCGGTCCTCGCCGCCCTGCCCTCCACCTCGCGCGGACTGGGGCAGCGCTGCCCCGTCGGCGAAGTCGGGGCTGGTGAGGTGGAAGGGAGCGGCGTCCGGCAGGCGGTGCAGCGGGTCGTTGGGCACGTGGGTTCCTCTCGGTGGGGCTGACCTCTCCAGCCTCGCACGGCCGGCCGTGGGGCGACCGGGATCGTCCCGCCCGGACCGCGGAGAGGCCCCCGGACCTCACGCCGACGTGCGCGCGGCGGCACGGCCCGGCGGACAAGGCCCCCGAAGAGGGGTCTGGGTCCCGACGAGGGCGCCTGGCTACCGTTGTCGATGCGGGCAGGTCCACGTGATCGCCCGCCTCCGGGGGACGCATCGGGGGATGCAGACCGCCGAGGGGTGCCGGGGTCGGGGGATCGCGGCACCCCTTCCGGCGTCGAGGCCGTCCCGATCGCCCGCATGCGGTCGGTCGGTGAGCGGCCCATGTCCCGGAGGCGAACGGCGGCGCGCGCATTCCCTTGGTACGCAAACCTTTCGCCTGCTGGGCGGTATCCTCGGGGTGTGACGACGTCCCCTCCCTCCGCCTCCGACGTCATGCCCGGGCCGCAGCCGCGGCGCCGTCGCGGGGGCTCGCTCGTCCCGCGCCTCTCGCGCCCGACCGGCGCGACGTCCCTGCCCGGCGGCATCGTCGAGACCACCGTCCAGGCCGCCGGCGCCATCGTCCTCGAGGCCTCCGCCGCGGCGCCCGGCCTGCGCACCGGCGGGAGCATCCCGCAGCCGGCCCGCCGCCGCGTCATCGGCGACACCGACCTCCGCGTCTTCCCGCTCGCGCTCGGCGGCAACGTCTTCGGCTGGACCGCCGGCGCGGAGGACGCATCCGCGATCCTCGACAGGTACCAGGAGGCGGGCGGAAACTTCGTCGACACCGCCGACTCCTACGCGAGCGGCCGCAGCGAGCACATGATCGGCTCGTGGATGCGCGAGCGCCGCAACCGCGACTCCATGGTCGTCGCCACCAAGATCGGCAAGAGCGAGGACTTCCCCGGCCTCGGCGGATCCCGCATCGAGCGCGCCGTCGACGCCAGCCTGTCGCGGCTCGGCACGGACTTCATCGACCTCCTCTACTTCCACTGGGACGACATCGACGTGCCGCTCGAGGAGAGCCTCGCCGCCGCCGGTCGCCTGATCGCGTCGGGCAAGGTCCGGCACCTCGCGGCGTCGAACTACGCGGCCGAGCGCCTCCTGCACGCGCGGATCATGGGCGGCCTGTACGACGCACCGCGGTTCGTCGCCCTGCAGACGCACTACAACCTCGTCAACCGGGCGCCCTACGAGTCGGCGTTCCTCGACGTCGTCCGCGGTCAGCAGCTGGCGGTGATGCCGTACTTCGCGCTCGCGAACGGCTTCCTCACGGGCAAGTACCGCACCCGCGACGCGGTGCGCGAGGGCGCACGCGGGGCCCGGGCCGCCAAGTACCTCACCCGCCGCGGCCTCCGCGTGCTCACCGCCCTCGACGAGATCGCGGAGCACCACTCGACGAGCGTCGCGACGATCGCGCTGGCCTGGCTCCTCGCCAAGCCGGGAATCGTCGCGCCGGTCGCGAGCGCGAGCCGACCGGAGCAGGTGCACGACCTGGTGCAGGCGTCCCACGTCCAGCTCTCGCGCCACGACGTGGCCCGGCTCGACCGCGCGTCCGAGTAGTCGTCCCGAGGGCGTCGCGCCCGCCGTCCTTCCCCTGCGATGTGGAGGGCCGCGGTCGTGCTCGTGATCCAGCGGCTACCTTTCCTGGACCCGCGACGCCAGGCGCTCCTGCGCCGGCTTTCTCGCGCGGGAGCCGCACGCCCGGGGGAGATGACCATGCACGACCGACTGCGCATTCCGCTGAGACGACGAGGGGGAGTGGTGGTGGGCGGGCTCACGGTGGTGCTCGTCGGCGGTCTGCTGAGCGGATGCACGGCGTCGCCCGCCGCGGATCCTGCTCCGGCGCCGACACCGTCGTTAACGCAGGAGCAGCAGGACGATCAGGCGTTCAGGGACGTCATGACGAGGTACATCGACCTCGATGCGAACTCAGACATAGAGGATGAGTTGAATGAGCTCCTGACGGGGAATGTCCTCAACAGTGAGAAGGACGGGCTCGCTGAAGCACGACGAACCGGGGAGCGACAAAGCGGCAAGGAGATCGCTTCCGGCTTCCAAGTCACCGATCGAGGTCTGGACCCAGCGGGTCTTCAGTACATGACGGCTCAGGTCTGCCTCGACACCGGCGGTCTGCGCCTCCTCGACGCGAACGGCAACGACATAACTCCGCAGCACGACACGCGCCGCTCGCTCCAGGTCAAGGCAATCAAGTCCCCAGACTCACTTTGGCGAATCAGCGACATAGTGCGGAACGAGGATGTCCACGCATGCGGGTGACGGTCGCGACGCTCACCCCTCTTCTGGTCATCGGCATCGTCACGGCGCCGGCCACCGCCGCTCATGCATCAGGTGAGGACTGCTCGACGAAGTACGGTGCCTTCGGCCCGTGCGCCTCCGGTCTCATAGGCGACGGAGGAGTTTCCATTAGCGCGCACGACCAGCAACCGGAGTCCTCAGGTGGGGGACAGCCGAATCGCGGTGAGCAGAAACCGCGGCCGGAAGCTCAAGGCTTCGTGGTGCCGCCTCCGGTGCCGCGGGGTCGGATGGCTGCGGATGTGGATGTGCCGTGCACTCCGAGCGCGCGTCTGTCGGGTGGGGGTCAGTGCTCGGATGGGCAGCATGCGTTCTTGCCGCCGGCGAGGGGACCGTCGAAGCCGGCGGATCCGGTGCCGGTCGTGGCTGCGGTTCCGGCGGTGTCACTTGCGGATGTGGCGCAGTTCGTGCCGCGGGATGCGTCGATCCGGTCGCAGCCGAACGGGTGGGCGATCGTGGGGGCGCCGGTGAACCTGTTCACGGACGCGACGCCGCAGGTGGTGGACGGGGTGTTGCTGGGTCGTCCGGCGCAGGTGCGGTTCGTGCCGGTGTCGTTCGCGTGGGATCACGGCGATGGCACGTCGACGACGGTCGTGGGGCCGGGCGCGTCGTGGCGGGAGTTGGGGCAGCAGGACTTCACGCCGACGGACACGAGTCACGTGTATGAGTCCGTCGGGGATCGGCAGGTGTCGTTGACGATCTCGTATTCGCCCGCCTATCGGTTCGACGGGGGTGGGTGGCAGCAGATCGCGGGGACGCTGCCGGTGCAGGTCGGCCCGGTGACGATCCGCGTGCTGCAGGGGTCGACGGTGTTGGTCGGGGGTGCGTGCGGGGAGCGGAACGCCGGCCCCGGATGCCCGTGAGCTGCCCGTCGCCGCCCGTCAGCCCCCGGCTCGCCGCGGGGCCCGTGGCGTAGGGTGACGGTGATGTCCCGCGCCGTAGAACTCCCCCTCGATCTCCCCGATCTCACCGTGCAGTCGACGGGCGGCGCCCGTGTCCGGCGGTCCGTCCTGGCGTCCGGCGTGCGCATCCTCAGCGAGGACGTGCCCGGCAGCCGCAGCGCCACGATCGGCATGTGGGTCGCGGTCGGCTCGCGCGACGAGCAGCCGGGCGACCTCGGATCCACGCACTTCCTCGAGCACCTCCTCTTCAAGGGCACGCCGTCGCGCACGGCCCTCGACATCGCCGTGTCCTTCGACGCGGTCGGCGGCGAGCACAACGCCGTCACCGCCAAGGAGTACACCTGCTACTACGCCAAGGTGCAGGATCGCGACCTCGGCATGGCCGTCGACGTGCTGGCCGACATGGTCACCTCCAGCCTCATCGACGCCGAGGAGTTCGAGACCGAGCGCGGGGTCATCCTCGAGGAGCTCGCCATGGCGGACGACGACCCCGGCGACGTCGTCAGCGAGCGCTTCTTCGAGGCCGTGCTGGGGGATCACCCGCTCGGCCGTCCCATCGGCGGCAGCCCCGCGGACATCGAAGCCGCCGAGCGCGACGCCGTCGTCGCGCACTACCGCCGCAACTACCGCCCGCAGGACCTCGTCATCACGGCGGCGGGCTCCGTGGACCACGACGCCCTCGTCGCGCGTGTGACCACCGGCCTCGAGCGCGCCGGCTGGGATCTCTCGGCCGTGGCCGCACCCGTCGCGCGTCGCACCGGGTCCACCCCGGTCATCACGCGCGGCAGCGGCCTCGTCGTCGTCGACCGGCCCATCGAGCAGACCAACATCCTGCTCGGCGTGCCCGGCCTCGCGGCGTCCGACGACCGCCGGCCCGCCCTCGCGATGCTCAACTCGGTGCTCGGCGGCGGCATGTCCTCGCGCCTGTTCCAGGAGGTCCGCGAGAAGCGCGGCCTCGCGTACTCCGTCTACTCGTTCGGCGCCTCCTACTCGGACGCGGGCGTGTTCGGCCTCTACGCCGGATGCACGGCCGCGAAGACCGAGCAGGTGTCGCGCCTCATGGTCGAGGAGTTTCGGAAGCTCGCCGAGGAGAACGTGACCGAGGAGGAGCTGGCGCGGGCGTTCGGGCAGCTCTCGGGGCAGTCCGCCCTCGCGCTGGAGGACTCGGACACCCGCATGTCGCGGCTCGGGCGGTCGGAGATCACCACCGGCGAGTACGTCGACCTCGACGAGACGCTCGTCCGCCTGTCCCGCGTCACCGCCGAGGACGTCCGCGTCCTCGCGGCCGACCTGATCTCCCGACCGCTCTCGATCGCCGCTGTGGGGACCGTCGGCGCGGACGCGTTCGCCCCGCTGCTCGAGACCCCCGCGCTCCTGTAGGAGGAACCGTGTCCCACTACATCTACCTCGTGCGCCACGGCGAGCAGCAGGACGCCGAGCACGGTCTGCCGGACGGGCCGCTGTCGGGCCGCGGCAAGCGCCAGGCCCACTGCATCGCCGACCGGCTGAGCGGCGTCCCCTTCACGTCGGTGCGCCATTCGCCGCTCGCGCGGGCGGAGGAGACGGCCGCGATCATGGCGGAGCGCATGCCGGCTATCGAGCCGGAGCCGTCGTCGCTGCTGTTCGACTGCATCCCCTCGGGACCGGTGCCGGACATGCCGCACGCGTTCGAGTCGTTCTTCGGCGGCATCACCGAGGAGGAGATCGACGCGGGCAGCGCGCAGATGGCGGATGCGGTGAGCGAGTTCCTGGCTCCTGCCCGCGGAGAACGGCACGACCTCCTCATCACCCACAACTTCGTCATCGCCTGGTTCGTGCGCCACGTGTTCGACGCCCCGGAATGGCGGTGGATGGGCATCAACCAGGCCAACTGCGGCCTCACCATCATCCGCGTCCGCTCCGCGAAGCCGCCCGTGCTCGTCGTGCACAACGACCTCGGACACCTGCCGGTCGAGCTGCGCACGGGCCTGCCGGAGCAGCAGCCCTACTAGCCGCAGCGGCACGTCGGCCGCCCAGCGTCGACGGGGGAGCGCGCCGGTACGCTGGGCGGATGACAACCACGGTCGCCGTCGTCGGCGCAACGGGACGCATGGGCCAGCTGATCTCGCAGATCGTCGAGGCGAGCACCGAGTTCGAGCTCGTCGCCAGCCTCGACTCGAAGGACGAGCTGTCGGACATGCTCGGCGCCGACATCGCGGTCGACGTGACGCTCCCGGCGGTCAGCCAGGGCGTCGTCGAGTACGCGGTCGCGCACGGCATGAACGTCCTCGTGGGCACGAGCGGCTGGACCGGCGAGCGCATCACCGAGCTCGAGCGGCGGATCACCGGCAACCTCGCCGTGGGCGTCGTCATCATCCCCAACTTCTCCGTCGGCAGCGTGCTCGCGACCTCGTTCGCGCAGATGGCGGCTCGCTTCTACGACTCCATCGAGATCGTCGAGGCGCACGGCGCGTCCAAGATCGACTCGCCGTCGGGCACGGCCGTCCGGACGGCCGAGCTCATGTCGCAGGCACGCGGCGCGCGCGGGCCCGTGCAGGCGCCGCACACCGATCAGCGGGCGCGCGGCCAGCAGGTCGCGAGCATCCCCGTGCACAGCCTGCGGATGCAGGGCGTCGTCGCCAAGCAGGACGTCGTGTTCGGCGGCAACGGCGAGGTGCTCACCATCAGCCACGACACGCTCGCGCCGAGCGCCTACGAGGCCGGCATCCTGCTCGCCCTCCGCGCGACCCGCACCGCGCGGGGCGTGGTGGTCGGGCTCGACCGCCTCATCGACCTCGACGGCTCGCGCGAGCGCGCCGCGCAGGCGGCGGCGGGCGACGCGCCGTCGGGTCCTGTGGACGACGGCGGGCCGAGCGGCCAGGCCGCCACCGTCACGAGCGCCTGATGGGGACGCGCATCGGCGTCGCAGTCATGGCGGTGCTCATGGTGCTGTACCTGGCGCTGGCCGGTCAGATAGCGATCCTGCTCCTGATCTCGGGCGAGCCGGTCGGCGTCGTGTTCGGCGTCGCGCTCCTGGTCCTACCCCTGCTCGGCGTGTGGGCGCTCGTGCGCGAGCTGTCGTTCGGCGTGCGCAGCGCGCGCCTGGTGCGGATCCTCGACGGGGAGGGCGGCCTGCCCGTCGCCGACCTGCCCACCCGCGCCAGCGGTCGTCCGCTCCGCGACGCGGCCGACGCCGCGTTCCCCGCCTACCAGGCCGAGGTCGAGCAGGATCCGGCCAGCTGGCGCGCGTGGTTCCGGCTCGGCCTCGCCTACGACGCGAGCGGGGACCGGCGCCGGGCCCGCGGTGCGATCCGCCGCGCGATCGCGCTGCACGGATCCGACTCCGCCGTCTGAGCCGGCCTCGCGCTCGCGCCTCAGCTCTTCGCGAGCAGCCGGTCGATGGCGAGTTCGACCGTGGGGTCGCGGAAGGCGAACCCGTCGGCGAGCAGCTTCTCGGGCCGCGCGGGCTGGCTGGAGAGCAGCAGCTCCTGTCCGGCCTCCTGCAGCGCGAGCCGGATGAGGAACTCGGGCGCCGGCACCAGGTAGGGCCGGTGCATGCGCTTCGCGAGGTGGCGCATCAGCCGGTCGGCCATGACGGGCTCGGGGCCGGTGAGGTTCACGGGGCCGGAGACCGAGGACGTCAGCAGGTGCACGATCGCGGCGGCCTCGTCGCGGAGGGAGATCCACGGCCAGACCTGCCCACCGGTGCCCAGCCTCCCGGCGAGCCCGAGGTTGGTGAGGAGGCGGAGCGGCGCGAGTGCGCCCGCCTGGGCCAGCACCAGGCCGGTGCGCAGGGTGGCGACGCGGACGTCGGCCGGCGCCTGCGACGCCTCGGCCTCCCACGCCTCCACGACCTCGGCGAGGAAGCCCGCGCCGCGCGGCGAGTCCTCGGTGAGGCGCTCGGCGGGACGGTCGCCGTAGAAGCCCACGGCGGATCCGTTGAGCAGCACCCGGGGCGGGTTCGCCGCCGACGCGATCGCGCCGACGATCGTCCGCGTCGCGGAGACGCGCGACGCGCGGATCTCCTCCTGGTACGGCTTCGTCCACGGCAGGCGGCTGATGGAGGCGCCCGAGAGGTTGACCACGGCGTCCACGCCGTCGAGCGCCGCGGGATCCAGCCGCCCCTCGGCCGGCTGCCACTCGCGCTCGTCGGGCGAGGACGGCGCGTGACGGACGAGCGTCCGCACGCGATGCCCGGCGGCGTGCAGCTGGGCCTGCAGCTCGGTGCCGATCGTGCCCCCGGCGCCGGAGATGAGGACGGTGAGCGGGGCGGGGGATGCGGTGCTGTCGGACATGGTCGAGCCCTTCGTCGGTGCCCATCAGCCTAGGACGCGGCCCCGCACGGCAGCCGGGAGGGGCTGCGCGCAGGCCGGGCGCGAGCGGGCGCGGACCGTCGCGTACAGTGACGGTCGTGCCCCACGACGACATCGCCTTCCGATCCGACATGACCGTGGAGCTCGTCCGCTCCAGCGCCCACGACTCCGACGTGATCTTCGCCGCCCGCGTCTCCACCGCAGGCGAGAAGACCCTCGAGCGCGCGCTCGACGAGCCCGACGGCCAGGACCGCGCCCTCGAGGGCGACGTCGACACCGAGGCCGAGGAGAAGCGCGTCAAGCGCGACCGCGGCCTCATCAACTACCTCATGCGCGACCGCCACGGATCGCCCTTCGAGCACAACTCGATGACCTTCTACGTGCAGGCGCCGATCTTCGTGTTCCGCGAGTTCATGCGGCACCGCATGGCCTCCTACAACGAGGAGTCGGGCCGCTACAAGGAGCTCGACGCCGTGTTCTACGTGCCCGGCCCCGAGCGCAACCTCGTGCAGGTCGGCAAGCCCGGTGCCTACGAGTTCCACGCGGGCATCCCCGAGCAGACGGCGCTCGTGCAGGAGGAGACCCGCCGCACCTCCGCCGAGGCATACGCCTCCTACCAGCGGATGCTCGCGCAGGGCGTGGCGCGCGAGGTCGCCCGCATCGTGCTCCCGCTGAACATCTACTCGTCGATGTACGTCACGCTCAACGCGCGTGCGCTGATGAACTTCCTGTCGCTGCGCACCAAGCACGAGGACTCGACGTTCCCGAGCTTCCCGCAGCGGGAGATCGAGATGTGCGCCGAGAAGATGGAGACCGAGTTCGAGCGGCTCATGCCACTGACGCACGCCGCGTTCCAGAAGAACGGCCGCGTCGCCCCGTAGTCCGCGAGGCGACGCCGCCGTCCTCCGCCTCACCCGACGCGCACCGCGACGCTGGTCCGCGAGACGGTGGGGTAGGGGTACCGCTCTCCCGTCACGCTCACCTCGAGGAGCCGCCCGCGGTCGGCGGCGACCGGCGTGTACGCGGGCTCCTCGGCGCCCGGGATGACCACCCCGTCGCGCAGCCACCGGTAGGTCAGCGTGATGGGCGCCGGACGCCAGAACCCGGTCCTGACGGTGAGCTGCCGTCCGACGAGCGGGAGCCCGCCGATCGCCGGCACGCCTGGGGAGATGACGGGCATCGTGACACGCGGGGTCGGAGCCGAGACGCGCTCGACCGACGCACGGCCCGGTGCGCTGCCCCGGACGCCGACGGTGATCCGCTTGCCGCCGTCGAAGCGCGCGTCGACCTCGTAGGTCGGCCCCGACGCGTCGGAGATCCGCTGGCCGTCGCGGTACCACTGATAGGCGAGCGTGACGGGGCCGGGCCGCCAGGTCCCCGTCCGGACCGACAGGGTGCTCCCCGGGACCGCGCGGCCGACCACGGTCGGGGTCGGCGCGGAGGCGAACGACGGCGTGCCGGGAGGGCTGCCGGTGGCGAGCTCCAGGTACACGTACCGGGCCACGTCGACGTTGGGCCCGTGCCAGAACACGAGTCGGACGGTGCGGTCGTAGCCGACCTCGAGGGTGGTCGATCCCACGGCGTCGGCGAAGGTGTACGGGTCGTCGCCGAACGCGTACACGACCGACCGCTCCTCCGGCCAGCCCGCGAGGTACCCGCGGACGTCCCAGGCGAGGGTGATCCGGGGTCCGTCGACCGTGATGACCGGGTCGTACCGCGTGGGGTAGCCGAGCGAGAGCACGGCGACGGGTACCGAGGCGGCGCCGATGACGGGGACGCCGTCGAGCGCGCCCGCGGCCCGGAAGGAGATGGTGTGCGGCCCGGCGGGGGCAGCGATCCGGATGTAGGCGTGGTCGAGCGGCCCGCTGTATGCCGTCCGCCAGGATCCCGCGCCGTCGAGCAGGTACTCGAAGCGGGGCGATCGCACGTCGAGCGTGCCGACGTCGAGGGACAGGATGACCTCGATCTCGGGGACGTCCGTCACCTCGCCGCCCACGAAGACCTCGGGGGCGGGCAGGGAGGGCGCGGCGACCGAGGCGAGGGGGAGCGACGCTCCGGATTGCGCCGCCTGGGCCGGCGCGGCGCCGGCGAGGGAGACCCCGACGACGAGCGCCAGGGTGAGGGCCAGGAGCGGCGAAGGCCGTCTCCGTGCCGGGATGATCATGGTGGCACCAGCGTCTCCGGGACATCGTCGTCCCGAGCGAAGGGTGCTCCCGATCCGGCCCGCGCGCATCCCCCCGTCCGGGGCGCCGGGGCGGAGGTTCGCCCCGCCCGGCCGCGGCCCGCCCGTTACGATGGTGCCCGTGTCCACAGAGAACCCGTTCGGCCAGGTCCTGGTGGCGCTCGTCACCCCGTTCACCGCCGATGGCGAGGTCGACTGGGCGGGCGTCGAGAAGCACATGGACGACGTCATCGTCGCGGGCGCGGACGGCATCGTCGTCACGGGCACGACGGGCGAGACCAGCACGCTGACCGACCCGGAGAAGATCAGGCTCGTCGAGGTCGGCCGGTCCGTGAGCGCGGGCCGGGCGAAGATCATCACGGGCGGCGGATCCAACGAGACCGCGCACGCCATGCAGCTCGCGCGCCAGAGCGAGAAGGCCGGCGCGGACGGCAACATGATCGTCACGCCGTACTACAACAAGCCCACGCAGGCCGGCGTGCTCACGCACTTCCGCATGATCGCGGACGCGACCGACCTCCCGGTCATCCTCTACGACATCCCCGGCCGCACGGGCATCCCGATCCAGTACGAGACGATCCTCCGCGCCGCGAAGCACCCGAACATCCTCGCCATCAAGGACGCCAAGGGCGACCTCGCGCAGGCCAGCCGCGTGCTCAACCAGACCGGCCTCATGTACTTCGCGGGCGACGACGCGAACGCGCTGCCGACCCTCGCGATCGGCGGGACCGGACTCATCGGCGTCACCGCGAACATCACCGCGACTCCGTACCGCACCATGGTCGACGCCGTGAACGCGGGCGACCTCGGCGCCGCGACGCACGCGCACCAGCAGCTCGAGCCGCTCGTCCGCGCGGTCATGACCCACGTGCCCGGCACGGTCGCGGCCAAGTACATCCTCCACGGCCTCGGCCGCATCGGCAGCCCCCGCGTCCGCCTGCCCCTCGTGGGGCCGGAGGAGTGGGAGGCCGCGCAGATCGAGGACGAGATCGACCTCGTCCGCGACGTCCCCGGCGTCGACTTCCGCAACTTCCGACCGGACCGCAACGCCGCGGCGGGTGGAGCGCTGCCCCAGGTCGCCGGCACCACGCGCTGACGCGCGCCCCGAGCATCCCCGCCGGCCGCATCGGCCGCACCGTCATCAGAGGAGTCCCATGCCCCACGGCGTCTACGACCCGCCCGCGCTCAAGCCCGGCACCCTGCGCATCACGCCCATCGGCGGCCTCGGCGAGATCGGGCGCAACATGACCACGTTCGAGATCGACGGCAAGATCCTCGTCGTCGACTGCGGCGTCCTCTTCCCCGAGGAGCACCAGCCGGGCGTCGACCTGATCCTCCCCGACTTCTCCTCCATCAAGGACCGCCTCGACGACGTCGTCGGCATCGTCCTCACGCACGGCCACGAGGACCACATCGGCGCCGTGCCGTACCTCCTCAAGCTCAAGCAGGACATCCCGCTGATCGGCTCCGGCCTCACGCTCGCCCTCATCGAGGCGAAGCTCAAGGAGCACCGGATCACGCCGTACACGTTCCAGGTGAAGGAGGGCGACCGCGAGCGCCTGGGGCCGTTCGAGCTCGAGTTCGTGGCGGTCAACCACTCCATCCCGGACGCGCTGGCCGTCGCCATCACGACCGAGGCGGGCAGCGTGCTGCACACCGGCGACTTCAAGATGGACCAGCTGCCGCTCGACGACCGGATCACCGACCTCCGCGCCTTCGCGCGCCTCGGCGAGGCCGGCATCGACCTCTTCATGTCGGACTCCACCAACGCGGACGTCCCCGGCTTCACGCCCACCGAGCGCTCCATCGGCCCGGTGCTCGACGCCGTCATCTCGAAGGCGCCCCGCCGCGTGATCGTCGCGAGCTTCTCCAGCCACGTGCACCGCGTGCAGCAGGTGCTCGACGCCGCGCACGCGAACGGCCGCCGCGTCGCCTTCATCGGCCGCTCGATGATCCGCAACATGACCATCGCCGCCGAGCTCGGCTACCTCAAGGTGCCGGACGGGGTCCTCATCGACTCCAAGAAGGCCGTCGACCTGCCGGACGACGGGATCGTCTACATGAGCACCGGGTCGCAGGGCGAGCCGATGGCCGTGCTCAGCCGCATGGTCAACCAGGAGCACCAGATCGAGATCGGCCAGGACGACACCGTCATCCTCGCGTCGAGCCTCATCCCGGGCAACGAGAACGCCGTCTACCGGATCATCAACGGGCTCACGAAGCTCGGCGCGAACGTCGTGCACAAGGCCAACGCGAAGGTCCACGTCTCGGGCCACGCGGCCGCGGGCGAGCTGCTCTACTGCTACAACATCCTCAAGCCGCGGAACGTGCTCCCGGTGCACGGCGAGTACCGGCACCTCGTCGCGAACCAGCAGCTCGCGATCCAGACGGGCGTGCCCGAGCGCAACACGTTCCTCGCGGAGGACGGCACCGTCCTCGACATGAAGGACGGGCACGTGCGCGTCACGGGGCAGCTCGACGTCGGCTACGTCTACGTGGACGGCTCGACCGTGGGCGAGATCACCGACGCCGACCTCAAGGACCGCCGCATCCTCTCCGAGGAGGGCTTCGTCACGATCTTCGTCGTGGTCGAGCCGCAGACCGGCAAGGCCACGGTCGGCCCGGAGATCGAGGCGCGGGGCTTCGCCGAGGACTCGAAGGTCTTCGACAGCGTCAAGCCGCTCGTCGTGAAGGCCCTCGCGGAGGCGGCGGCCAACGGCACCAGGGACACGCACGCGTACGCGCAGGTCGTGCGCCGCACGGTCGGCCGCTGGGTCAACTCGTCGCACCGCCGGCGTCCGATGATCATCCCGGTGGTCATCGAGGCCTAGGCCGGCCGCCGGCGAGGGCCGGCGCGCAGCACGTCCGGAGGGGGCGGGGGAGACCCCGCCCCTCCGTCGCGCGTGCCGACGACGCTCGTCCGCGCGGCCCCCTGACGGGGGTGCGCATGTCATCCGCGTGGACGAAGCGCCGCGCACGGCGCCGCCCCTAGCGTCGGAGGCGACCGGACGGGCCGCTGGGGACCGCCGGGGAAGGAGCGGCCGTGGGCGTCTGGCGGAGATGGATCCTCCCGATCACGAGGCTGGTCGTGCTGGCGGCGATCGCGGTCGCGCTCGTGCGCATGGCGTTCTTCGGGACCACGACGGAGGAGACGGCCCAGGTGCCGACCGGCTCCGTCGTCGAGTCGCAGGTCCCGGCGTCCATCGCGACCGTGGTGAACGACGTGACCGTGAAGGGCAGCATCCAGCCGGATCCCGACGTGGCCGTGAAGGCGACGCTGCAGGGGAAGGTCTCGAAGCTCGTCGCGGGGCAGGGCGCCACGCTCGCGGCCGGCGACCCGATCCTCGTCATCCGCCAGGAGACGCCGGTGGATCCGGTGGTCGCGGCGGACGGCACGGTCACGCAGCCGAAGCCCAAGGTCGTCACCGAGACCGTCACCGCGTCCGCCGCGGGATCGCTCGCGGAGCTCGGCGTGCTCGTCGGCCAGGAGGTCTCCGTGGGCGACGCGGTCGGTCGGATCGCGCCGCCCACCTTCCGCGCGACCGCGCCGCTCACCGCCGAGGAGCAGTACCGGCTCGTCACGCAGCCGACGGCGGCGACGGTCGCCATCACGTCGGGCCCTGCGCCGTTCGAGTGCGCGGACCTGCGCATCGGCCAGCAGGCCGTGGCGTCCACGGAGGGCACGGGCGCGGCCGGCGGGGCGGGCTCCGGATCCACCGGCGGCACCGAGTCGGCCTCCACCGGCGCGACCGTCTCCTGCGCCGTCCCGGCCGGGACACGCGTCTTCCCGGGCCTCGCGGCCGACATCACGATCCCCGCGGGCGAGGCGCCCGACGTCCTGACCCTCCCGACCACCGCGGTCGAGGGCCTCGCCGACACGGGCAACGTCTGGCTCGCGTCGGACGGCGGCGAGCCGGAGGAGCGCTCGGTCGGCCTCGGCATCAGCGACGGCAAGGTCGTGCAGATCACCTCGGGCCTCGCGGAGGGCGACATGGTGCTCGAGTTCGTGCCCGGGGCGCCCGTCCCCGAGGACGGGGCGATGACGATGCAGGGCGGGTACGGCGGATGAGCCTCATCCGCCTCGAGCAGGTGACCCGCACGGTCGAGCGTCCGGATGACGAGCCTCTGACGATCCTGCACGGCGTGGACCTCGACGTGTCCGTGGGCGACCACGTCTCGATCGTGGGCCGGTCGGGGTCCGGGAAGTCGACGTTGCTGAACATCCTGGGCCTGCTCGACACCCCGACGACCGGTGAGGTCTACCTCGACGACGTGCCGATGGCCCGTGTCTCGGGTTCTCGGCGCGACCGGGCCCGCGGGGGCGACATCGGGTTCATCTTCCAGCAGTTCAACCTGCTGCAGGGCCGCACGGCGCGGGAGAACGTGATGACCCCGCTGCTCTACTCGACGGGCCGCTCGTTCTGGCGTCGGGCCTCGATCGCGGCGGACATGCTCGAGCGGGTCGGCCTCGGTCACCGCGTCGACTCGATGCCGGAGACGATGTCCGGCGGCGAGCAGCAGCGCGTCGCGATTGCGCGGGCGCTCGTGCGCTCACCTCGTCTGATCCTCGCGGACGAGCCCACGGGCGCCCTCGACATCGAGACAGGCGCCACGGTGATGACGCTGCTCGCGGAGGTCGCGCACGCGTCCGGCGCCGCGCTGGTCACGATCACGCACGACCCGACCGTCGCGGCCCGCGCCGATCGGCACCACCGGCTGGAGGAGGGCGTCCTCGCGCCGTCCGAGGCCCTCACCCGCGGGGTGCTCGCATGACCGGCTGGCTGTCGCGCACGGCGACCGGTCTCGTGGGCGCGGTCGTGGAGGCGTGGGCCGAGCTGCGGATCCACCGCACGCGCGTGATGCTGTCGCTCATCGGCGTCGCGGTCGCGGTGGCGGCGATCACCTCCGTCGTCGGCCTCGGCGCGGTCGTGCAGCAGTCGCAGACGGAGCAGATGGAGCGCCAGTCGGGCCGACCCGCCGCGCTGTCGGTGTCCGCGTACTCCGCGACCGGTGACGGCCTGTCCTACGCCGAGCAGCGCACGCTCCTCGCGGACGTCGCCGACCGGTACGGCATCACCTGGTCGACGATCGTCGGCTCCACGACGGTGCCGGTCGACTTCCCGCGTGGTCAGGTGCAGGTCCAGACGGTCGTCGTCGACCGGGACTACGGCGAGATGCGCCGCGTCGACATGACGGACGGCCGCTGGTTCGTCGAGCGCGACGCCGACCGCCTCGCGCCCGCGCTCGTCGTCAATCCCGCGTTCCTCGCGGAGCTCGGGTCGCCGGACATCGCCGCGCACCCCTCCGCCGTGCTGCACGGCGAGCGCTCGGACCTCGTGGGCGTCGTCGTCGGCACCGTGCCCGCGCTGTACGCGGAGGAGCCGCCGACCGCCTACCTGCAGGCGTCCGACGCCGAGCGCATCATGTCCGACGACGCGCTCGACGCGATGGCGCCGCAGTCCGAGTTCTGGGTGCCCGAGGCGGAGGCCGACGCCCTCACCGCGGCCATCACCTCGCAGGTGGCGGCGACCGCGCCCGAGGGCCTGCAGGTGAGCGTCGGCCGCAGCGACTGGGGGACGTACGACTACGACCCGCTGCTGTCGGTCAAGATCCTCGTCGGGGGAGTGGCGGGCCTCGTGCTGCTCCTCGGCGCCCTCGGCCTCGTCAACATCTCCCTCGTGACCGTGAAGCAGCGGATCCGGGAGATCGGCGTCCGCCGCAGCTTCGGGGCGAGCGCGGGCCGCGTGTTCTTCGCCGTGATGATGGAGAGCATCGTCGCGACGGTGGCCGCCGGCGTGGTCGGGGTGATGGCCGCGGTCGCGATCGTGAAGAACCCGTGGATCCTCTCGTTCGTCGCCTCGGGCGTCACCGATTTCCCGCCGTTCCCGCTCTCGGCGGCGCTCCTCGGGCTCGGTGCCTCGCTCGCCGTCGGCGCGATCGCGGGCCTGCTGCCGGCACTCGTCGCGGTGCGCGTGTCCGTCATCGACGCGATCCGGTACTGATGCCGAGGCCGCGCCGGGAGCGCCCGGCCCGGCCCGGCGCGCCGTCGGCGACGGCGGCGCGGGATAACGTGGGACGCATGGCTACGAGCACCAGGTCGACCAGCCGCGCCGGGAAGACCTCCTCGGGCGCGCCGCGCGCCACGCCCCCGCGCAAGGGGCGTGCCGCCGACACGAAGCAGCAGACCGTCGCCTACCCCGTCCAGACGGAGCGGCGCGGCCCGCTCGTCGCCGCGTGGATGGGCCTCGCGCACGCCACGGGCGCCCTCTTCCGGGCCCTCGGTCCCGAGAAGCTCGCGAAGGAGGAGCGCCGCGACGGCATCCCCTTCCTCCTGGTGGTGCTCGCGATCGCCGGCGTCGTCGTCGAGTGGTTCAACCCTCTCAACGACGTGGCCATGGCCTTCGACGCGTACACGTTCGGCGGGCTCTTCGGCCGCGTGGCGTTCGCGCTGCCCATCGTGATGGTGCTGCTCGCCCTCTGGCTCTTCCGCCACCCCTCCTCGGTGAGCGACAACGGCCGCATCGGCGTGGGCGTCTCTCTGTTCCTCGTCTCCATCGCCGCGCTCTGCCACATCTTCAACGGCGCCCCGGATCCGCGGGACGGCATGCTCGCCCTGGCCCGCGCCGGCGGCGTCCTCGGCTGGGTGCTCGCGGCCCCGCTGTCGCTGCTCATCACGCCCATCGGCGCGGGGATCGTGGCCGGGATCCTCCTGGTGCTCTCCCTCTTCATCATCACGCGCACGCCGCCGAACCGCGTCGGCATGCGGCTGCGCGAGCTGTACTCCTACCTCTTCGGCGCCCCGCCGGTGGACGAGGAGCAGCGCGCCGCCGACCGCGCGGCCCGCAAGGCGCAGGCGACCGAGCAGGTCGAGCTCGAGGGGATCGACGACGACGGCCCTGTCGACACCGACAGCCTCCCGTGGTGGCGCCGCAACCGCAGCCAGCGCGAGGACGCGCCCGCGTTCGACAGCCCGGTCCTCGCGCCGCACGCAGGATCCGACGATCGCGACGAGACGACAGGCCGCGCCGCCGCCGAGGCGCCCACGACCGTCATCGACCGCACGGTGGATCCCGACGCCTCCCGCCCCGAGCCCGGCGCCTTCGCGGGCGACGACGCCGCGACCCGCCGCATCGACCTCGACGCGCCCGTCGACGCCACGGCCACCGCGATCCTGCCCTCCGTCCCCGTGCACCCGACGGGGATCCGCGACGACGACGAGCCCGCGGTCCTGCCGGGCTTCGAGGACGACGGATCCGACGCCCCGATCGTGTCGGGGGAGTCCGACGCCCCGCAGGCGCCCTACCGCCTCCCCGCCGCGAGCACCCTCGCGCCCGGCACTCCTGCGAAGTCCCGCTCTTCCGTCAACGACGAGGTGGTGCGCGCCCTCACCGAGGTGCTCACCAACTTCCAGGTCGACGCGACGGTCACGGGCTTCTCGCGCGGCCCGACGGTCACGCGCTACGAGCTCGAGCTCGCGCCCGGCGTCAAGGTGGAGCGCGTCACGGCGCTGGCGAAGAACATCAGCTACGCGGTCGCCTCCAACGAGGTCCGCATCCTCTCGCCCATCCCGGGCCGCAGCGCCATCGGCGTGGAGATCCCGAACACCGACCGCGAGATCGTCTCGCTGGGCGACGTGCTGCGGTCGTCCGCCGCGACGAACAGCGCGCACCCGATGACCATCGGCGTCGGCAAGGACGTCGAGGGCGGCTACGTCATCGCCAACCTCGCGAAGATGCCCCACCTCCTGGTCGCGGGATCCACGGGCTCCGGCAAGTCGAGCTTCGTCAACTCCATGATCACGTCGCTCCTCATGCGGGCGAAGCCGAGCGACGTGCGCATGGTGCTCATCGACCCGAAGCGCGTCGAGCTCACCATCTACGCGGGCGTCCCGCACCTCATCACGCCCATCATCACCAACCCGAAGAAGGCGGCCGAGGCGCTGCAGTGGGTGGTGAAGGAGATGGACATGAGGTACGACGACCTCGCCAGCTTCGGCTTCCGCCACATCGACGACTTCAACAAGGCCGTCACGAGCGGGTCCATCGTGCTCCCCGAGGGCAGCGAGCGGACGCTGCGCCCGTACCCCTACCTCCTCGTGGTGGTCGACGAGCTGGCGGACCTCATGATGGTCGCGCCGCGCGACGTCGAGGACTCCATCGTCCGCATCACGCAGCTGGCGCGCGCCGCCGGCATCCACCTCGTGCTCGCGACGCAGCGCCCGTCGGTCGACGTCGTCACGGGCCTCATCAAGGCCAACGTGCCGTCGCGTCTCGCGTTCGCGGTGTCGAGCATGACCGACTCCCGCGTGATCCTCGACCAGCCCGGCGCCGACAAGCTCATCGGCCAGGGAGACGGCCTCTTCCTCCCCATGGGCGCCAACAAGGCGGTCCGCGTGCAGGGCGCGTGGGTGCAGGAGGCCGAGATCGCCAAGGTCGTCGAGCACGTGACGCGCCAGGCGCGGCCCGAGTACCGGCAGGACGTCGCGGTCGCCGCCGAGAAGAAGGAGATCGACGCGGACATCGGCGACGACCTCGAGGTGCTGCTCGCGGCCGCCGAGCTCGTCGTCAGCACGCAGTTCGGATCCACGTCGATGCTGCAGCGGAAGCTCCGGGTCGGCTTCGCGAAGGCCGGCCGGCTCATGGACCTGCTCGAGGCGCGCGAGATCGTCGGCCCGTCCGAGGGATCCAAGGCGCGCGACGTGCTCGTCTCGGCGGAGCAGCTCCCGGGCGTGCTCGCGACGCTGCGGGGGGAGACGCCGGCCGCGGCGCCCGCGGCCGCCGCACCTGCTGCTGCAGCTCCTCCCGTCGCCGAGGCGGACGACGCGAACCGCTACCCGTCGGATCCGCTGCACAAGGACCTGGACGCGTACGAGCAGGTGGACGCCGAGGGCGACGACGACGCCTGGGGCCTCACGGGGAGGGACTGACCAGTGGCCGAGCCGAGCGTACCGGGCGCGACCGGGACCGGGGCACCGCGTGTCTGGCGCGCGGGCGACTCCCCGGCGAGCCCCTGGAACGTCGCCAACGTCCTCACGATCGTGCGGATCCTGCTGGCCCCCGTCTTCGTCGTCCTCCTCGCGGCGGACGACGGCGCCGACGGCCCGCTCCGCTACGCGGCCGCGGCGCTGTTCATCGTCGCGATCGCGACCGACGGGGTCGACGGGCACATCGCCCGCAGCCGCAACCTGGTGACCGACCTCGGCAAGCTCCTCGACCCCATCGCCGACAAGGTGCTCACGGGCGCCGCGCTCGTCATGCTCTCGGTGCTCGGCGAGCTCCCCTGGTGGGTGACCATCGTGATCCTCGTGCGCGAGCTGGGCATCACGGCGTACCGCTTCGCCGTGCTCCGCGACCGCGTGGTCGCGGCCTCCCGCGGCGGCAAGCTCAAGACGGTCGCGCAGGCCGTCGCGATCAGCGTCGCGCTGCTCCCGCTGTGGGACGTGGTGGGCGATGGCATGCACGTCGTCAACACGGTCCTCATGTCGATCGCGTTCGTCCTCACGGTCCTCTCCGGCCTCGACTACATGCGCCAGGCGCTGCGGGCGGAGCGCGCGTGATGAGCGCATACGTCGACGTGACGGACGATCAGCTCGCCGAGCGCGTGATCGCGGCCCTGGTGGCGAGCGGTCGGCGCATCGCTGTCGCGGAGTCGCTGACGGGCGGCCTGCTCACCGCCGCCCTGGTGGGGGTCCCCGGCGCATCGCGTGCGCTCCTGGGCGGCATCGTCTCCTACGACACGGCCCTCAAGCGCACGATCCTCGGGGTCGAGTCCTCGATCCTCGCGGTCCACGGCGCGGTCCACCCGGACGTGGCGAGGCAGATGGCCCGCGGCGTCCGACAGGCATGCGCGATCGACGGGCGCCCCGCCGACATCGGCGTCTCGACGACGGGCGCGGCCGGTCCCGACCCCCAGGACGGGCAGCCGCCGGGCACGGCCTTCGTCGGCCTGTCCATCGACGGCGACTCGCGCGCCATCGCGCTGCACCTCGACGGAGACCGCCAGGCGGTCCGCGCGGGTGTCGTCCGAGCCGCCCTCGCGGCCCTCGTCGACGCGCTCGAACCCGGCGGGAACATCTGATGCGGCTCCCGCGTTGTCGTAATCACGTTCACAAGCAACGCCCAGTGCCCCTGCTTAGCCTGAGTCCTCGGCCAGATGGTCACCCATCAGCCCCGGACCTCCGGTTCGATCAGGCACCAGGCGCAACGAGGAGGCTCCCGTGGTTCTAGTCCGTCAGGAGATCGGCGACGTCCTTCGCGACTTCCGCCTGCAGAAGGGGCGCACGCTCCGCCAGGTCGCCAGCAAGGCGAGCGTCGCCCTCGGGTACCTCAGCGAGGTCGAGCGGGGCCAGAAGGAGGCGTCGAGCGAGATCCTCGCCTCCGTCGCCGACGCGTTGGACACCCCGATCTCCGTCATCATGCGCGAGGTGGGCGACCGCCTCGCCGTCATCGAGGGGCTCAACCCCATCCCCGACACCATCCCCGACGACCTCGTCGCCGGCTTCGACAGCGACCTCATCGCGCGCTGACCCCTCCTCCACGGCCTCCCGCCCCGCTCGTCCTCGCGACGGGCGGGGCGTCGTCGTGCAGACGGCAGCAGGTAGCGTGGTCGGCATGCGACTGAGCGAGTTCCAACGGGCCGTCTCCGACGAGTTCGGCGCCGGCTACGGACCGGTGCTCGTCGCGGACCTCGTGCTCGGCGACCTCGGCGGGCGCACGTGCGCGCAGGCGCTGAAGGACGGCACGCCCGCGCGCGAGGTCTGGCTCGCCCTCTGCCGCGCGCAGGATGTCCCGCGCTCGCGCTGGAACGGCGCCGGCGTCCCCGAGCCGCGCGCCTGACGCTCCCGTCGTCCGACGTCCCTCGTCCTCGACGCCTTCCGGATCCGTCGACGACACGCGGCGCGTCGTTCGAATATCCCTTCGAACGCGCGTAGTCTCCCCACAGGAGCGATTCGAAGCGTGGACTGCACAGGTCCGGCCCCTCCGGCAGCGATGTCGGCGGCGCCGCATAACGTGCACCTCGCGGAGATCACCCGTCGCCTTGTCGGCACCGGACCCCGCGGCCAGCGGGAGCGGAGCGACAGCCTGCAGGCAACCCACCTTCGACACGAGGAGCACCCCATGGCATCATCGGCAGACCGCGAGAAGTCACTCGAGACCGCGCTCGCACAGATCGACCGGCAGTTCGGCAAGGGCTCGGTCATGCGGCTGGGCAGCGACGAGCGCGCCCCCGTCGCCGTCATCCCCACCGGCTCCGTCGCGCTGGACGTCGCGCTCGGCATCGGCGGGCTCCCGCGCGGCCGCATCGTCGAGATCTACGGCCCGGAGTCCTCGGGAAAGACCACGCTCACGCTGCATGCCATCGCCAACGCGCAGCGCGCCGGCGGCATCGCGGCGTTCATCGACGCGGAGCACGCGCTCGACCCTGAGTACGCGAAGAAGCTCGGCGTCGACATCGACGCGCTCCTCGTCTCCCAGCCGGACACGGGCGAGCAGGCCCTCGAGATCGCCGACATG
Organism: Clavibacter michiganensis; assembly: GCF_021216655.1. NCBI lineage: Bacteria > Bacillati > Actinomycetota > Actinomycetes > Micrococcales > Microbacteriaceae > Clavibacter > Clavibacter michiganensis. Next base: position 1,281,370 of record NZ_CP080437.1, on the reverse strand, counting down.
CTCGTGCGCTCGGGATCCATCGACCTCGTCGTCATCGACTCCGTCGCGGCGCTCGTGCCCCGTGCGGAGATCGAGGGCGAGATGGGCGACTCGCACGTCGGTCTCCAGGCGCGCCTCATGTCGCAGGCGCTCCGCAAGCTCACCGGTGGGCTCAACCAGACGCAGACCACCATGATCTTCATCAACCAGCTGCGCGAGAAGATCGGCGTCTTCTTCGGCAGCCCCGAGACCACGGCGGGCGGCAAGGCGCTGAAGTTCTACGCCTCCGTCCGCCTCGACATCCGCCGCATCGAGACCCTGAAGGACGGCACCGACGCGGTCGGCAACCGCACCCGCGTCAAGGTCGTCAAGAACAAGATGGCGCCGCCCTTCAAGCAGGCCGAGTTCGACATCCTCTACGGCACCGGCATCTCCCGCGAGGGCAGCCTCATCGACTTCGGCGTCGAGCACGAGATCGTCCGCAAGTCGGGCGCCTGGTACACCTACGACGGCGACCAGCTCGGGCAGGGCAAGGAGAACTCGCGCAAGCACCTCCTGAACAACCCGGAGATCGCCGCCGAGATCGAGCAGAAGATCAAGGTCAAGCTCGGCCTCGTGAAGGACCCGAACGCCGTCGCCGACGCTCCCGCGGATTCGGCTCCGGCGCCGGTCGCGGCTGTCGCGCCGAAGGCCTCCGCCCGCAAGAGCGCCTGACCCGGCGCACCCAGGTGGGGCGCATCGCTCCGATGCGTCCCACCACCTGCACGATTCCGGTTCTTCCCCCATGGCGCCCGACGCCAGCAGGGGGTGACCCATCCGAGGACGGACGCATCATGGTCAGATTCCCCTCCGAGAACGAGCAAGGCACGGGCCCCGGGCCCGACGAGATCGCGCCCGTCGCCTCACTCGCCGCGCGGCGTTCGCGTCGAGAGGCAGCCCGGCCGAGCGCCGAGCCCGCGGCGCCCGCCGCGGAGCCGCCCGCATCTCAGGTCGCGCCGACGCATCCCGCGCGTGGCCGGACCGTCACCGAGGTCGACGGCATCGTCACGATCGGCGCCGCCGTCGACGAATCGGAGGCCGGTCGCGCACTCGCCGCGCAGGAGCGCATCGCGGAGGCGCGGCGAGTCCTCGCCGAGGCCGAGGCCCTGGCCGCGCGAGGATCCGGGGACGCGGCTGCCGCGTTCCCCGACGCGCGACCGGTCGAGCCGACATCCGCGGACGACCCGACCCCCGCTGCATGGCGTGCCGAGCAGGAGCGCGCCGAGCGGGCGCGCGTCAAGGCGGAGCAGGACGAGGCGTACCGGAAGGACATGCGCCGGCTCGAGGAGGACCGCGTCGAGGACGAGCGCCGGGAGGCGGAAGCCGAGGAGGAACGCGCGGCCGAGCGGACGCCCGAGCGCCAGCGGCGTCGGGCGGACAACGTCCTCGCGAACCGCCTGCGCGGGAGAGGGCTCTCGCTCGCGGAGGCGCGCGAGGTGCTCGACGGTGCGGAGATCGACGCGGACATCGCTGAGGAGACGCTCGTCAGGTACGTCGCCCTGCAGTACATCGACGAGGCCGCGCTGGCGGAGCAGATCCTGCACACGCACCTCGACCGCAAGGGGCTCGGCCGCCGCTCGGTCGAGATGGAGATGCGTCGCCGCAAGCTCGACCCCCTCGTCATCGAGGAGGCCATGGCCGAGCAGCCCGACGACGAGCTCGCTCGCGCCACCGAGGTCGCCATGAAGCGCCTGGGGCAGCTCTCGTCCTACGACGACGAGACGGCCGAGCGGCGCTTGACGTCGTTCCTGATGCGCCGCGGCTATGGGGGCGGCGTCGTGCGCGACGCGGCGAAGACCGCGCTCGCCACCCGCCGCGGCTCGTCCCGCGTGCGCTTCCGCTGACCCGGTCGTCGGGCGGCGCTCGGCGTCCGCGCACGTAGGATCGAGCCATCATGAGCACCCTCGCCGAGCACGTCCGCGACACCCCGCCCGCAGCTGAGCGGCCCCGGACGTACGAGGTCCGCACCTACGGGTGCCAGATGAACGTGCATGACTCGGAGCGGCTCACGGGATCCCTCGAGGCCGCCGGGTATGTGTCGGCGGAGGGCGCCGAGGCCGACATCGTCGTCATCAACACCTGTGCCGTCCGCGAGAACGCGGACAACAAGCTCTACGGCAACCTGGGCCACCTCGCCGGTGTGAAGCGCCGGCACGAGGGCATGCAGATCGCCGTCGGCGGATGCCTCGCGCAGAAGGACCGGGCGACCGTGCTCGAGAAGGCGCCCTGGGTCGACGTCGTCTTCGGCACCCACAACATGGGCGCGCTGCCGACGCTGCTGGAGCGCGCACGGCACAACGGCGAGGCGCAGCTCGAGATCCTGGAGAGCCTCGAGACGTTCCCGTCCACGCTGCCCACCAAGCGCGACGAGATCGCGAGCGGATGGGTGTCCATCTCCGTCGGCTGCAACAACACCTGCACGTTCTGCATCGTGCCGGCCCTCCGCGGCAAGGAGAAGGACCGGCGGCCGGGCGACATCCTCGCCGAGATCCAGGCCCTCGTCGACGACGGCGCGGTCGAGGTCACGCTGCTCGGTCAGAACGTCAACTCCTACGGCGTCGAGTTCGGCGACCGGCAGGCGTTCGGCAAGCTGCTGCGGGCCGCGGGCGCCATCGAGGGCCTCGAGCGCATCCGCTTCACGAGCCCGCATCCGGCCGCCTTCACCGACGACGTGATCGACGCGATGGCCGAGACGCCGGCCGTGATGCCGCAGCTGCACATGCCGCTGCAGTCCGGATCCGATCGCGTCCTCAAGGCGATGCGCCGGTCGTACCGGTCCGAGCGCTTCCTGGGGATCCTCGACCGCGTCCGCACGCGGATCCCCGACGCGGCGATCACGACCGACATCATCGTCGGCTTCCCCGGCGAGACGGAGGAGGACTTCCAGGAGACGCTCCGCGTCGTCGAGGCCGCCCGCTTCTCGTCCGCGTTCACGTTCCAGTACTCCATCCGCCCCGGGACCCCGGCCGCGACGATGGAGGAGCAGGTGCCCGCCGACGTCGTGAAGGAGCGATACGGGCGCCTCACCGCGCTGCAGGAGCGCATCAGCCACGAGGAGAACCAGCATGTCGTCGGCCGCACGGTCGAGGTGCTCGTCAGCGCGCACGAGGGCCGGAAGGACGGCGACACCCGTCGGGTCACGGGGCGCGCGCAGGACGGCCGCCTCGTCCACCTCGACGTGCCTGCGGGCAGCGGCGAGCCGCGGCCCGGCGACGCCGTCGAGGTCGAGATCACCCGGGCAGCGCCGTTCCACCTCATCGCGGACTCGGTCGATCAGGCCCCGCTCCGCATCCGCCGCACCCGAGCGGGCGACGCGTGGGAGCGCGCGCAGGCCGACTCCTGCGGTGTGCCCGCGCCGGCGGCGGGGACCAGCGCGGGCGGTCCGCCGCGCGTCTCGCTCGGGCTGCCCTCGCTCCGCGCGTCGACGATCGCATCCGCGGGCGCGGTCGACGGGTCCGCGCACCCGCGCCATCGCGCGTGATCCCGATCGTCGCGGTCGTCGGCGCCACCGGCACCGGCAAGTCCGGGCTGTCCCTCGACATCGCGGATCGGCTGCGGGCGCAGGGTCGCGTCGCGGAGATCGTCAACGCGGACGCCATGCAGCTGTACCGCGGCATGGACATCGGCACGGCCAAGCTGCCGGAGGCCGCGCGTCGTGATGTGCCGCACCACATGCTCGACGTCCTCGACGTTACCGCCGAGGCGACCGTGGCCGGGTACCAGGGGGAGGCGCGCCGGGTGATCACCGGCATCCTCGGACGCGGTGCGGTCCCGATCCTCGTCGGGGGATCCGGGCTCTACGTCTCGTCGGTCCTGTTCGACTACGAGTTCCCCGGCACGGACCCCGAGATCCGACAGCGCCTGGAGCGGGAGCTCGCGGAGACCGGGCCGGGCATGCTGCACCGGCGCCTCCGAGAGCTCGACCCGGCCGCAGCCCAGCGGATCGGCGCGCACAACGGGCGGCGCCTCGTGCGGGCGCTGGAGGTCGTGGAGATCACGGGTCCGCAGCCGGAGCGCGCGTCCGCCGAGCCACGGCCGTGGCACCCGGCGCGGATCCTGGCGCTCACGCTGCCGCGCGAGGAGCTCGTGCCGCGCCTCGACGCCCGTGTGTCCGGCATGTGGGCCGACGGACTCGTCGACGAGGTCGCCGGGCTGCTTCCCGCGGGGCTCGCGGACGGCGTCACCGCGTCCCGCGCCATCGGCTACGCGCAGGCGGCGCGGCAGCTCGCGGGAGAGCTCACCGAGGAGGAGGCGATGGAGGAGACGCGTGCGCTCACCCGTCGCTACGCGCGGCGACAGGTGTCGTGGTTCGGTCGCTACGCCGACGCGGTGCGGCTCGACGCGCGCGACGAACGGCTCCTCGAGCACGCGCTCGACGCCCTCCCGGCGGCGCGCCCGTAGGCTGGCGGGATGGCAGACCTGCAGTTCACCAAGGGCCAGGGCACGGGCAACGACTTCGTGCTGTTCGCGGATCCCGCGGGCGAGATCGACCTGACCGACACGCAGGTTCAGGCCCTCTGCGACCGCCACTTCGGCATCGGCGCCGACGGGACGATCCGCGCGGTGCTCTCGACCCGCATCCCCGAGGGCCGCGCCGCCCTCGAGGAGGATCCGGACGCCGAGTGGTTCATGGACTACCGCAACGTCGACGGCAGCCCCGCCGAGATGTGCGGGAACGGCATCCGCGTCTTCACGCTCTTCCTCATCGAGAACGGCCTCATCGAGCTGCCCCCGGGGCGCACGATCCCCATCGGCACCCGCGCCGGTGTCCGCGACGTGCAGCGCAGCGGATCCGGCTTCCAGGTCGACCTCGGCCGCTGGGAGCTCGCGGGGGGCGAGCCGCTCGTGCGCGCCAAGGACCTCCAGGTCGCGCGTCCCGGCCTCGGCATCGACGTCGGCAACCCGCACGTGGTGGTCGCGCTGCCGAGCGAGGACGAGCTCGCGGAGGCCGACCTCGCGTTCGTGCCGCAGCTGGATCCCGAGCCCGCCGCCGGCGCGAACGTCGAGCTGGTGGTGCCGGCGGATCCGCTCGTCGTCGACGGGGTGGGCCACATCACCATGCGCGTCCACGAGCGCGGGAGCGGCGAGACGCTGAGCTGCGGCACCGGGGCCGCGGCGGCAGCCCTCGCGACGCGGCACTGGGCGGGTGCCGCAGCACCGCACCAGTGGCGCGTCCAGCTGCCGGGCGGCGCGCTCGGCGTGCGCATGTTCCCGACCGAGGACGGCGAGCACGTGGGCCTCTCGGGACCAGCCGAGCTGGTCTTCGACGGCGTCGTGGCGCTGGCCTGATGCGGTGAGGCGTCGGGCTCGCCCGGCGCCTGACGCGGATGCCCGGCCCTAGGAGTCCGAGCGGCTGTCGGCGCGGTGGACCCGCAGCACCCGGAACCCCTTGTCGGACACCGCACGCGTCGTCTCCAGGCCCGCGGGCAGCGTGTCCACCAGCCAGCGCTGCAGCGAGTCGGATCCGAGGTTCCGCTGCACCACGAGCCAGGCGTCCGCGCCAGGGGAGAGCCGCGGCATCCAGTCGAGCAGGATGCCGTGCAGCGCCTCCTTGCCGACGCGGATCGGCGGGTTCGACCAGACGGCGGCGAACTCGAGATCCACGGGGACGTCATCGGGCAGCACGGCGTTGAGGTTCTCGAGGCCGAGGGACCGGGCGTTCGCCCGCGTCAGCGCGAGCGCCCGCTCGTTCACGTCGACAGCCCAGACGGTGGCCGCCGGCGACCGCATCGCCAGATCCAACGCGACGGGACCCCAGCCGCAGCCCACGTCCAGCAGATGCCCCTCGGCGGGGGGCTCCGGGACGTTGCGCAGCAGCACCAGGGAGCCCTGGTCGACGTGCTCGGGGCTGAAGACGCCGCCGGCGGTCTCGACGTCCACCGTGCGTCCGCCGAGCTCGACCGTGATCGTGCGCGTGCGGAGGGGGCCGGTCGGCGACGGGGAGAAGTAGTGCGCGTCGGCCATACCGGGACGATACCGGACGCCCGCGCTACGATGGGAGCACATGACAACGCACGACGAGCACGACCACGAGCCCGCGGACACGACGACGACGTCCACCGAGAACACCGACCGGGACGACGTCGTCGCGCGCGTCCTCGGCCGAGCGGAGAACCGGTCGGCCGGCTACGCGCTCTTCCGGGGGTCCGGCGCGCAGGCCCTGTCCGCCAACCCCGACACCGAGCAGGGATCGGACGGCGACCAGAGCGAGCGCGCCGACCGCCAGGCGCTGCGCCGGGTCCCCGGCCTCTCGACCGAGCTCGAGGACGTCACGGAGGTCGAGTACCGGCAGCTGCGGCTCGAGAACGTCGTGCTCATCGGCGTGTACTCGCAGGGATCCGTCGACGACGCCGAGAACAGCATGCGCGAGCTCGCGGCCCTCGCGGAGACCGCGGGCGCCGTCGTGCTCGACGGCCTGCTCCAGCGGCGTCCCACGCCGGATCCCAGCACCTACTTCGGTCGCGGCAAGGCCGAGGAGCTGCGCGCGCTCGTGGCGGCGGTCGGCGCGGACACCGTCATCGCGGACACCGAGCTCGCCCCGAGCCAGCGGCGCGCCCTCGAGGACGTGGTGAAGGTGAAGGTCATCGACCGCACCGCCGTGATCCTCGACATCTTCAGCCAGCACGCCAAGAGCCGCGAGGGCAAGGCTCAGGTGGAGCTCGCGCAGCTGCAGTACCTCCTCCCGCGCCTCCGCGGGTGGGGCGACTCGATGTCGCGCCAGGCAGGTGGCCAGGTCGGCGGCGCGGGCGCCGGCATGGGATCGCGCGGTCCGGGTGAGACCAAGATCGAGCTCGACCGCCGGCGCATCAACACGCGCATGGCGCGCCTCCGCAAGCAGATCGCCGCGATGAAGCCCGCCCGCGACACGAAGCGCGCCAACCGCGACCGGAACTCGGTGCCCTCGGTCGCGATCGTCGGGTACACGAACGCCGGGAAGTCGTCGCTGCTCAACCGCGTCACGAAGGCCGGCGTGCTCGTCGAGAACGCGCTCTTCGCGACCCTGGACGCGACCGTGCGCAAGACCGAGACGGACCAGGGCCAGCTCTACACGCTGGCCGACACCGTCGGCTTCGTGCGCAACCTGCCGCACCAGCTCGTCGAGGCCTTCCGCTCGACGCTGGAGGAGCTCGCCGACTCGGATGTGCTCGTGCACGTGGTCGACGCGTCGCACCCGGATCCCGCGGCGCAGCTCGCGACCGTGCACGAGGTCATCGCGGAGGTGGACGCCTCGTCCATCCCGGAGATCGTGGTGTTCAACAAGAGCGACCTCGCCTCCGACGGCGACCGCGTCGTCCTGCGCGGCCTCGCGCCCCAGGGCGTCTTCGTCTCGGCCCGCACGGGCGAGGGGGTCGAGGAGCTGCGTCGCCGGATCGCAGAGCTGCTGCCGCAGCCGACCATCGAGGTGGACCTCCTGGTGCCCTTCGAGCACGGCGAGATCGTCGCGATGCTCCACGACGGGGCGAAGGTCCTCGAGACCGCCTACGTCGAGGAGGGCACGCGCGTGCGCGCGCTCGTGACCGCCGAGCAGCAGGCGCAGGTCCAGGCGTACTCGGTGGTCCCTGCGGTCTGATCCGCGCCGCACCACCGCCCACCGCACGCACGAGAGCGGCCGGCCCCCTCGGGGACCGGCCGCTCTCGTACGCCGTGCTCGGGGATCAGACGGAGCGCATGACCGCGACGACCTTGCCGACGACCTCGGCGAAGTCGCCGAGGATGGGCTCGAACGCGCTGTTGCGGGGGAGCAGCCAGGTGTGGCCGTCGCGCTGGCGGAACACCTTCACCGTGGCCTCGTCGTCGAGCATGGCCGCGACGATGTCGCCGTTCTCCGCGGTCTTCTGCTGGCGGACCACGACCCAGTCGCCGTCGCAGATGGCCGCGTCGATCATCGAGTCGCCGACGACCCGCAGCATGAACAGGTCGCCCTTGCCGACGAGCTGGCGGGGGAGGGGGAAGACCTCCTCGACCATCTGCTCCGCGGTGATGGGGATGCCGGCGGCGATGCGGCCGACCATGGGCACCATGGCGGCGTCTCCCACCGGGGTCGACGGCTCGCCGCTCTCCGCCGCGCCGCTGCCGGGCAGGTCGATGAGCACCTCGAGGGCGCGCGGCCGGTTCGGGTCGCGTCGGAGGTAGCCGGAGAGCTCGAGCTGGTTGAGCTGGTGCGTGACGCTGGAGAGCGATGCGAGGCCGACGGCGTCGCCGATCTCGCGCATGCTCGGCGGGTAGCCCTGGCCGGCGATGGTGCGCTGGATGAACTCCAGGATCGAGATCTGCTTGTCGCTGAGGCTCTTGCGACGCCTCGTCGCGCCGCCTCCCGCCGCTCGCTCGTCCGTCATGCCACGGCCCGCCTCTCGTCGCCGACGCCTCCGCGGCACGGTCGACCCGGCGGGCCGACGCGCTCGCGGGGGCGATGTCGGTGGTGCCCGATGCAATGGACACCAGGCACTCGAAACTGTATCCAGCCGAGGCACCCCGGGCAAACACCTGTTCGAGCGTGTCGTGGGCGTGGCGACGGGATCTAGGTGATGAGGGCTTGCGGAGGGCTGGTTTCGAATGTATGTTCGGAACACAGCTTCGCATCCGGCTCTCCCGGCCGAGAGCCGGGTGCGAGCTGCCGGACCCGCATCGCATGCCACACCGCACTGCACCGCCGGGTGCGTCGTATCGACGCCCCACCGTCTCGCACGAGAGGTCACCATGAACACCGCAGCCACCACCATCCCCGCAGCCACCACCCCCGCCGGCCCGTCCTTCGCGCCCATCGCGGAGGCCGCCGTCGCGCCCCGCACGCGCCTGCGCATCACGCGCCGCGGACGCCTCGTCCTCACCGCGCTGGTCGCCGCCCCTCTCGCGCTCGGAGCCGGTCTCGTGGCGCTCAACGGCGGCGCGGCCGTCGCGTCGAAGGACGCGGCGGGCACCACGTTCGAGTACGTCACCGTCTCCAGTGGCCAGTCCCTGTGGGACCTCGCCGAGGAGATCGCGCCGTCGGCCGACCCGCGCGACGTCATCGCGTCGGTCGTCGACCTCAACCGCCTGCCGTCGTCGGACGTCGCGGCGGGCCAGCAGCTCGCCGTCCCCACCGAGTACGCGCACTGATCCTCGGGCGACGCCGCATGGGGCGTCGCACGCACAGCGGTCCGCCGCCGCGCTCCCGGTGGCGGCCGGGAGCGCGGCGGGTGGAGGGGAACCGATCGGTAGCATGGAGCCCATGAGCACCCTCGCGCGCACCGCGCACGTCACGCGGCAGACCAGCGAGTCCACCATCGACCTCCAGCTCGACCTCGACGGCACCGGCGCCTCCGAGATCAGCACGTCGGTGCCGTTCTACGACCACATGCTCACCGCGTTCGCGAAGCATTCCCTCACCGACCTCAGGGTCACCGCCACGGGCGACACGCACATCGACGTGCACCACACCGTGGAGGACGTCGGGATCGTCCTCGGGCAGGCCATCCGCGAGGCGCTCGGCGACAAGTCCGGCATCGCCCGCTTCGGCGACGCGCTCGTGCCGCTCGACGAGGCCCTGGTGCAGTCGGTCGTCGACATCTCGGGCCGTCCGTTCCTCGTGCACTCGGGCGAGCCCGCCGGCTTCGAGATGCACCTCATCGGCGGCCACTTCACCGGATCCATGGTCCGCCACGTGTTCGAGGCCATCACCTTCCACGCGGGCCTCACCGTGCACGTCACCGTGCTCGGCGGACGCGACCCGCACCACATCGCGGAGGCCGAGTTCAAGTCCTTCGCGCGCGCCTTCCGTCAGGCGAAGGAGCTCGACCCGCGGGTGTCCGGCATCCCGTCCACGAAGGGCGCGCTGTGACGCGGCCCTCCGTCGTCGTCCTCGACTACGGGAGCGGCAACGTCCACTCCGCCGTCAAGGCGCTCGAGCTGGCCGGCGCCGATGTCGAGCTGACGGGCGACCCGAAGAGGGCGCACGAGGCCGACGGCCTCCTCGTCCCCGGGGTCGGGGCGTTCTCCGCCGTGATGACCGCGCTGCGTGCGGCCGGCGGCGACCGCGTCGTCGACCGTCGTCTGGCGGGCGGCCGCCCGGTGCTGGGCATCTGCGTCGGCATGCAGGTCATGTTCGACCGCGGCGTCGAGCGCGACGTCGACGTGGCCGGCCTGGGGGAGTGGCCCGGCACGGTCGACCGGATCGAGTCGGACGTGCTCCCGCACATGGGCTGGAACACGGTCGACGTGCCCGAGGGGTCGGCGCTGTTCGCGGGCCTCGAGGAGGAGCGTTTCTACTTCGTGCACTCGTACGCCGCGCGCACGTGGGGTATCGACCCGCTCCCGCCGCTGCCCGCGCCCCGCGTCACCTGGGCCACGCACGGAGAGCGGTTCGTCGCCGCCGTCGAGAACGGCCCGCTCTCCGCCACGCAGTTCCACCCCGAGAAGTCGGGCGCGGCCGGGATCCGGCTGCTCGCGAACTGGCTCGGCACTCTCCGCGCCGCCTGACGCATCCCACCCGCCGCCCTGTGCGGCATCCCGCATGCCCGAGCCCCATCGATGGAAGGCCCCATGAGCGAGTTCACCAGCACCCCCCGCCTGACCCTGCTGCCCGCCGTCGACGTGGCGGGAGGGCAGGCCGTCCGCCTCACGCAGGGAGCGGCCGGCACCGAGACCGGCTACGGCGACCCCGTCGACGCCGCCCGCGACTGGGCCGAGCAGGGCGCCGAGTGGCTGCACCTCGTCGACCTCGACGCCGCGTTCGGGCGCGGGGACAACCTGTCGGTGATCTCCCGCGTGATCCGCGCCATCGACGGCGTGCAGATCGAGCTGTCCGGCGGGATCCGGGACGATCGCTCGCTCGACGTGGCGCTCGAGAGCGGCGCGACGCGCATCAACCTCGGCACCGCCGCGCTGGAGAACCCCGAGTGGGCCGCCAGCGTCATCGCCCAGCACGGCGAGGCCGTGGCGGTCGGGCTCGACGTCCGCGGCCGCACCCTCTCCGCTCGCGGTTGGACGCAGGACGGGGGCGACATCTGGGAGGTCCTCGAGCGCCTCGAGGACGCCGGGTGCGCGCGCTACGTCGTCACCGACGTCACGAAGGACGGCACGCTGCAGGGCCCGAACCTGCAGCTGCTCCGGGATGTGCTCGAGCGCACCGAGCGTCCGGTCGTCGCCTCGGGTGGCGTCTCGAGCCTCGACGACATCCAGGCTCTCCGCGAGCTCGTGCCGCTGGGTCTGGAGGGCGCCATCGTCGGCAAGGCCCTCTACGCGGGCGCGTTCACGCTCGGGGAGGCGCTCGACGTCGCCGGGGAGCGATGACGGGATCCTCTCCGCACGCCGACTCGGCCGGGACCCCCTGGGCGGGCCGGTCGTTCGAGCCCACCCCGTTCCCGGACGACGACGGATCTGCGCCCCCCGCCGTCGCGGCCGCGCTCGCGCGGCACGGTCGCGGCGAGGTCGGGCAGGCCGCGGTCGTGGACGCGCTCCGCGATGCGCGCCTGCTGATCCCGCTGGTCGCCCGCCTCGGCGAGGGGGGCGAGGGCGTGCACGGCCTGAAGGCGGACAAGAGCGCCGAGCTCTCGATCATCACGGTGGCCGGGCCCGACGGGCGCACCGTGATGCCGGTCTTCACGTCCGTCGCCGCGATGGGGAGGTGGAATCCCGCCGCGCGTCCCGTCCCCGCGGACGCCGTCCGCGTGGCGCTGGCCGCAGCGAGCGAGGAGACCGACCTCGTGGTCGTCGATCCGATGTCCGACACCGAGTTCGTCCTGCGGCGGCCGGCGGTGTGGGCGGTCGCGCGGTCGCTGCCGTGGATCCCGAGCCCCGAGGATCCGGATGTGGTCGCGGCGCTGGAGGCGAGCGTCGTCGAGGAACCGGCGGTCGTGTCCGTGAGCACGGCGCCGGGCGATCCGCGTGCACGCCTCGAGGGGCCGGAGCTGATGATCGCGCTGGAGCTCGTCGACGGACTCGACCGGCCGGCGCTCGACGCGCTGCTCGCGCGGCTGCAGGGGGAGTGGTCCCGGAGCGCGGTGCTCGCCGACCGCGTCGACAGCATGGGGCTCCGGATCACGTCCGCGCGCTGACGTGGTGGCGCGGCTCGCGCGCCCCGGCGGGCGGCTGGCCTAGGAGACGGGGCCGGTGTACTTCTCGCCCGGTCCCTTGCCGACGGCGTCGGGGTACGGCGAGGCCTCGCGGAAGGCGAGCTGCAGGGAGCGCAGGCCGTCGCGGAGGCTGCGCGCGTGCTGGTCGCCGAGCTCCGGGGAGGCGGCGGTCACGAGGCCCGCGAGCGAGATGATGAGCTTCCGCGCCTCGGCGAGGTCGGTCTGTGTGGCGGGGTCGTCGGCGAGCCCGCACTTCACGGCGGCGGCGCTCATGAGGTGGACGGCCGTGGTCGTGATGACCTCGACGGCGGAGACCTCCGCGATGTCGCGCGCGTACTGGTCGGCGACGAAGTCCGCGGTGTCGTCGTCCGCGACGCCCGCGGCCGAGGTGCCGTCGCCGGTCGCGGCGGGCTCCTCGAAGCGGTGCACGTGGGCGTCGGTCGGACCGGCGGACGCGGGGTCGGCGGGTGAGGTCGTCGCGGGGTCGGGCTGGGCCTGGTCGGTCATGTCTGTCCTCGTGCTGGGTGGCGGTGCCGGATGGCGGCGGAGGCGGCGGGAGCTCGTCGTGGCCGCCCTTCCGGGGCAGGGCCGGCGTCTGCTATGCTTGTAGACGGCTCCGGGGCTGTCACAGTCCCGGTTCGAAAGAGGATTGATCTCCCACCCGCGCTTGACCGCCTCCATAGGTTACCGGGTCGATTTCGCTCCCCCGTCCGAAGGGCCCCTCACCGGGAACCGTGCAGGTCGGGAGCCCCGCATCACGCGGGCATGGGCGTGTTGCCGAGTACGACGGATCCGTCGCACCCTGGTGAAGAACCCTCCTCGTCTCGAATCCGAGCGGCTCCCCGAGAGCAGCCGGGCCACCCGAAGACACGAATAGGAGCAGTCCATCAGCGATCCCCGTACCAACGATCGAATCCGAGTTCCCGAGGTTCGCCTCGTTGGCCCAGCAGGCGAGCAGGTCGGCGTCGTATCCATCGACGTCGCACTCCGGCTCGCGCAGGAAGCCGACCTCGACCTCGTCGAGGTCGCGCCCAATTCCAAGCCCCCCGTGGCGAAGATCATGGACTACGGCAAGTTCAAGTACGAGGCCGCGCAGAAGGCCAAGGAAGCGCGTCGCAACCAGGCGAACACCATCCTCAAGGAGGTGCGCTTCCGCCTGAAGATCGACAAGCACGACTACGAGACCAAGCGCAAGCGCGCCGAGGGCTTCCTGCAGGACGGCGACAAGGTCAAGGCCATGATCCTGTTCCGCGGGCGCGAGCAGTCGCGTCCGGACCAGGGCGTGCGACTGCTCAAGATGTTCGCGGAGGACGTCGCCGAGTTCGGCAGCGTCGAGTCCACCCCCACGATCGACGGCCGCAACATGGTCATGGTCATCGGACCGCACAAGAACAAGTCCGAGGCCAAGGCCGAGGCCAACGCGAAGCGCGACGCCACCAAGGCGAGCGCACGAGAAGCGAGAGAAGAGAACAATGCCTAAGCAGAAGACCCACTCGGGTGCCAAGAAGCGTTTCAAGGTCACCGGCACCGGCAAGATCATGAAGCAGCAGGCGGGCATGCGGCACAACCTCGAGGTCAAGTCCTCCGGGCGCAAGGCGCGACTCAACCAGGACCAGCCCCTGGCCAAGGCCGACATGAAGGTCGCCAAGAAGCTCCTCGGCCGCTAGGCCCCTCGTCGTCCGCGACACCTGAACTCGAATAGGAATCACTGAAATGGCAAGAGTCAAGAGGGCCGTCAACGCCCACAAGAAGCGTCGGGTCATCCTCGAGCGCGCCGCCGGCTACCGCGGGCAGCGCTCGCGCCTGTACCGCAAGGCCAAGGAGCAGGTCACCCACTCCCTCGTCTACGCGTACCGCGACCGCCGCGCGAAGAAGGGCGAGTTCCGCCGCCTCTGGATCCAGCGCATCAACGCCGCCGCGCGCGCGAACGGCCTCACGTACAACCGCCTCATCCAGGGCCTCTCGCTCGCCGGCGTCCAGGTCGACCGCCGCATCCTCGCGGAGCTCGCGGTCCACGAGCCCGCGACCTTCGCGTCGCTCGTGCAGACGGCCAAGGCCGCACTGCCCGCGAACACCTCGGCCCCCAAGGTCGCGGCGAACGCGTAGCGCATCCCGCACCACCGCCGACGGCGCGTCCCCATCCGGGGGCGCGCCGTTAGTGTTGGGCCATGCTCGACAATCCCCGCTCCCCGCGTGTCCGTGGCGTCGCCAAGCTCGCGAAGCGGGACGCGCGCGCCGACACGGGCCTCTTCCTCCTCGAGGGGCCGCAGGCCGTCTCCGAGGCGCTCGCCTTCCGGCCGGACCTCGTGCTCGAGCTGTTCGCCACCCCCACGGCCCTCGACCGCTACCCGGACCTCGCGCGCGCCGTCCGTGAGGCGGGCGTCGAGGTCGAGTTCGTCACCGAGGACGTGATCGCGTCCATGGCCGACACCGTCACCCCGCAGGGCGTCGTGGGCGTGTGCCGTCAGTTCCCGACGTCGCTCAAGCAGATCCTCGGTGACGACCCGCGCCTCATCGCGATCCTCGAGGAGGTGCGCGACCCCGGCAACGCCGGCACCATCATCCGCGCGGCCGATGCCGCGGGCGCCGACGCGGTGATCCTCACGGGCCGCTCCGTCGACCTCTACAACCCCAAGGTCGTGCGCGCCACGACGGGGTCGCTCTTCCACCTGCCGGTCGCGATCATGCCCGAGCTCGACGCCGTGCTCGAGCGCGTGAAGGCGGCGGGGCTGCAGGTCCTCGCCGCGGACGTCAAGGGCGACGACCTCCTCGCGGAGCGCACGTCGGGCGGCCTCGCCTGGCCGACCGCGTGGCTGTTCGGCAACGAGGCCTGCGGCCTCCAGGACGAGCACCTCGCCCTCGCCGACCGCGCCGTCGTCGTGCCGATCTACGGCCAGGCCGAGTCGATGAACCTCGCGACGGCCGCCTCCGTGTGCCTCTACGAGTCGGCGTTCGCGCAGCGCGCCTGACCATCACGCGTCGGACACCCGGCGTATGCGCGTCGTCCGGGTGCGCGCCGGCACCGCCCCTGACCGGCGGAAACGCGGCCTACGCGTCACGATGGGGTGACGATGCCCCGCGGAAACGCGGACGAAACACCGGCATGGATATGGTGATCGCATGGAGCAGAGCCCGACGGCGGACCCCGCCTCGCCCGCCGCAGCAGCGGTCGGCGAGCCCCTGGTCGTCGTATCCCACGTCAACAAGCACTTCGGGGACCTGCACGTCCTCAAGGACATCTCGACCACGGTGAACCGCGGCGAGGTCGTCGTCGTCATCGGCCCCAGCGGGTCGGGCAAGTCGACGCTGTGCCGCGCGATCAACCGGCTTGAGACCATCGACGACGGCACCATCACGATCGATGGCCAGGACCTCCCGTCCGAGGGCGCCGAGCTCGCGCGCCTCCGCGCCGACGTCGGCATGGTCTTCCAGTCCTTCAACCTCTTCGCGCACAAGACCGTGCTCGAGAACGTCACGCTCGGGCCGATCAAGGTGCGCAAGCAGGGCAAGGCCGAGGCGGAGAAGCGGGCGATGGAGCTCCTCGACCGCGTCGGCGTCGCGAACCAGGCGCAGAAGATGCCGGCCCAGCTGTCCGGCGGCCAGCAGCAGCGCGTCGCGATCGCCCGTGCGCTGGCGATGGACCCGAAGCTGATCCTCCTCGACGAGCCCACGTCGGCCCTCGACCCGGAGATGATCACCGAGGTCCTCGACGTGATGGTCGGCCTGGCGAAGGACGGCATGACCATGATGGTCGTCACCCACGAGATGGGCTTCGCCCGCAAGGCCGCCGACCGCGTGATCTTCATGGCCGACGGCGCCATCGAGGAGGACACGACCCCGCAGGCGTTCTTCGACGACCCGCAGAGCCCCCGTGCGAAGGACTTCCTCTCCAAGATCCTCGCCCACTGACGCGCGCGGAGGGCACGCGCCCTCCCGCACCCGCATCCGGACGCCGCCGAGGCAGGCGCGTCCGGGCGCCGCACCACGGCACGACCCGCACCACGCACCACGAGCGATCCCCATCGCGTCCGTCATCCACCTCACCAGCAGAGAAACGGGAACCATGAAGCACAGGAATCTCACCATCCTCGCGGCCGCCGCGGCGGTCGTCGTCGGCCTCACCGGCTGCGGCACCCCGGGCAGCGCGTCCGGCGGCGGCGTCGACGCCGGCACGAACGCCCCCGAGAACGGCGACGGCCCCTACAAGCTCGAGCTCACCGAGAACCCGACCTTCGACGAGGGCACCACGATGGCGCGCCTGGCCGCGGCCGGCGAGATGAAGGTCGGCACGAAGTACGACCAGCCGCTCTTCGGCCTCGCGGGCCTCGACGGCAAGCCCGCGGGCTTCGACGTCGCGATCGCCGCGCTCGTCGCCAGCAAGATGGGCATCCCCTTCGACTCGATCAAGTTCACGGAGACGGTGTCCGCGAACCGCGAGCCCTTCATCCAGAACGGCTCGGTCGATGCGGTCGTCGCGACCTACACGATCAACGACAAGCGCAAGGAGGTCGTGGACTTCGCGGGACCGTACTACGTCGCCGGCCAGGCGCTCATGGTCCTCGCGGACGACACCACGATCAACACGCCCGAGGACGTCCGCGGCAAGCAGGTCTGCTCCGTCGCCGGATCGACCCCCGCCGCGAACATCGAGGCCACGTTCGGCGCCGTCGTCGTGCCCACCGACGTCTACAGCAAGTGCCTCGACCCGCTGCGCAACGGCCAGGTGTCCGCCGTCACGACCGACAACGTGATCCTCTCCGGCTTCATCGACCAGAACGAGGGCGAGTTCAAGCTCGTCGGCGACGGCGAGACCTTCACCCAGGAGCCCTACGGCATCGGCATCGCCAAGGACGACGAGGCGTTCCGCACGTTCATCAACGACACGCTGCAGGAGGCCTACGACGACGGCACCTGGGCGCGCCTGTTCGAGGCGACGGCCGGCACGGTCATCGACACGCCGGAGCCCCCGGCGATCGACCGCTACTAGTCCCACCGGGTCCCGCGTGCGCTGATGCGCGCGCGGGACCCGTCCCCTGTCCGGGCGAGACGAGCCCGGATCCGACCATCGCCCGGCCCGCCGGGTGCAGACCATAGGAGGTGCGCCGTGGATGTGATCCTCGACAATCTCGACGTGTTCCTGCGGGGGTTCGGCGGCACGCTGCGCCTCCTCGGCCTCACCGTGCTGTTCGCCCTCCCGCTGGGGGTCGTGATCGCCGCGATGAGGATCTCGCCCGTCGCGAGCCTGCGTGCCACCTCCACCGTCTACGTCGAGCTGCTGCGGAACACTCCGCTGCTGCTCGTGTTCACCTTCTTCAGCGTCGTGATCACGTCGATCTCGGGCGCGCTGCCGTTCATGACGGCCGCGGTGCTCGCGCTCACGCTCTACACGGCGCCGTTCTTCGCCGAGGCGATCCGCTCGGGCATCAACAGCGTGCCCGTCGGCCAGGCCGAGGCCGCGCGCAGCATCGGGCTCACGTTCTCGCAGACGCTCGGATCGGTGATCCTGCCGCAGGCCGTGCGCACCGTCATCCCGCCGCTGATCAACGTGGTCATCGCGCTCACCAAGAACACCTCGATCGCGGGCGCGTACTTCATCTACGAGCTGTTCAACGTCGGCCGCGACGTCGCGAACGCCAACGGGAACGCGGTCGTCTGGGTGTTCGTGGGCGTCGCGTTCTTCTACCTCATCATCACGGTCCCGCTCGGCCAGCTGGCGGACCACCTCGAGAAGCGAGTGGCGGTCTCCCGATGAGCCAGGTCCTCTACGACGTGCCCGGCCCCAAGGCCCGCCGTCGCTCCCGCATCCTCTCCGTCGTCACGGGCGTCATCGTGGTGGCCGTGCTCGCCTTCGCCGCCGTGAAGCTCCAGCAGGCGGGTCAGTTCAGCCCCGACATCTGGCTCGTGCTCAACGACCCGCTCGTCTGGGGGCTGCTCCTCCGGGGCCTCGTCGTGGTGCTGCAGTCGGCCGCGGTGGCCGCGGTCCTCGCGATCCTCCTGGGCATGGTGCTCGCGCTCCTCCGCATGAGCGAGCACCGGGTCATCCGCTACGCCGTGACCGTGGTGCTCGAGTTCTTCCGCGGCATGCCCGTGCTGCTGATGATGCTGTTCATCTACCTGATCTTCCCCATCGGCCCGTACTGGTCGGTCGTCACGGCGCTCGCGCTCTACAACGGCGCGATCATCGGCGAGGCCCTGCGGTCGGGGATCCTCGGCCTCCCGCGCGGGCAGCGCGAGGCGGGGCTCGCGATCGGGCTCCGGCCGCTGCAGAACCGGCTGCTCGTGGAGTTCCCGCAGGCGTTCCGGACGATGCTGCCGATCATCGTCGCCCAGCTCGTGGTGCTCATCAAGGACACCGCGCTCGGCACCATCGTCAGCCTCGTCGGCCTCACCAAGCAGGGCGAGCTGATCCTCGAGGCGACGAGCCGCGACAACTCGCTGCCGATCTTCGTGGTCATGGTGGGCATGTACCTCGTGCTCAACCTCTCCGTGTCGACCATCGCGCGTCGTCTCGCCCGCAAGCGCGGACCGCGCGTGGCGAAGACCGTCGCGGCGGGGACGTCGCAGGGCGCGTAGCCGCTCCGCCCGGCGGATCACGCCGCCGACACGGGCCCGTCGCGCACGCCGCGGCGGGCCCGTCGTGCGCCGAGGGGACGCCCGCCGCGGGCCGGGACGGCGGCACCCGATCGGTAGACTCGGGCCTCATGTCCGAACCCCAGATCTCCGAGGAGACCGTCGGCGCCGCCGTGGAGCAGGCGATGGCCGCGCTCGCCGCGACCACCGACTCCGCGTCGCTCGCCCAGGCGCGCTCCGCCCACATCGGCGAGGCGTCCCCGCTCGCCCGGCTGAACGGATCGCTCCGCTCGCTGCCGCCCGCCGACCGCAAGGACGCCGGCAAGCTCGTCGGCCAGTCGCGCGCCCGCGTCACGCAGGCGTTCCAGGCGCGCGAGGCGGAGATCCAGGAGCAGGAGGCCGCCGCGCGGCTCGTGGCCGAGGCCGTGGACGTCACCGCGCTGCCGAGCCGCTGGCGCGCCGGTGCCCGCCATCCGCTCACCATGCTGGAGGAGCGCATCGCCGACATCTTCGTCGGCATGGGTTGGCAGGTGAACGAGGGCCCCGAGCTCGAGAGCGAGTGGTTCAACTTCGACGCGCTGAACTTCCCGCCCGACCACCCGGCGCGCGCCATGCAGGACTCCTTCTACGTGGATCCGACCGACGCGCACCTCGTTCTCCGCACGCACACCTCGCCCGTGCAGATCCGCACGCTGCTCGCCGACGAGCTGCCCGTGTACACGATCGCGCAGGGCCGCACCTTCCGCAGCGACGAGCTCGACGCGACGCACACGCCCGCGTTCCGCCAGATCGAGGGGATCGCCATCGACCGCGGCCTCACCATGGCGCACCTGCGCGGCACGCTCGAGCACTTCGCGCGCTCCATGTTCGGGCAGGACGCCCGCATCCGCCTGCGCCCCAACTACTTCCCCTTCACCGAGCCGAGCGCCGAGATGGACGTCTGGCACCCGGCCGCCGCGGGCGGACCCCGCTGGATCGAGTGGGGCGGCTGCGGCATGGTGAACCCGAACGTGCTGCGCTCCGCGGGCATCGACCCCGACGAGTACCAGGGCTTCGCGTTCGGGATGGGCACTGAGCGCACCCTCATGTTCCGCAACGACCTCTCCGACATGCGCGACATCGTCGAGGGCGACGTCCGATTCGGCGCGCAGTTCGGGATGGTGGTGTAGTCGTGAGGATCCCGATCAGCTGGCTCGGCGAGCACGTCGAGCTCCCCGCGGGGGTCACCCCCGAGGACGTCCACGCCTCCCTCGTGAAGGTGGGCCTCGAGGAGGAGGACGTGCACGCGTTCTCGATCTCCGGCCCCGTCGTCGTCGGGCAGGTGCTCGAGGCGAGCCCCGAGCCCCAGACCAACGGCAAGACCATCAACTGGTGCTCCGTCCGCGTCGCGCCCGAGGGCGCCACCGCGGCCGACGGCGGCGCGGACGTGCGCGGCATCGTCTGCGGCGCGCACAACTTCGTCGTCGGCGACAAGGTCGTGGTGAGCCTGCCCGGCGCGGTGCTCCCCGGCCCGTTCCCCATCAGCGCGCGGAAGACGTACGGGCACGTGTCCGACGGCATGATCGCGTCGTCGCGCGAGCTCGGCCTGGGGGAGGAGCACGACGGGATCCTCGTCCTCTCCTCGCTCGGCCTCGACCCCGAGGTCGGCACGGACGCGCTCGCGCTCCTGCACCTCGACGACCGCGCGGTGGAGGTGAACGTCACGCCCGACCGCGGCTACGCGTTCTCCATCCGCGGCATCGCCCGGGAGTACGCGCACGCCACGGGCGCCCGGTTCACCGACCCCGCCGACGCGCTCGCGCTGCTCGCGGCCGACGCGCCCGTCCAGGGCGTCGAGGTGCGCGTCGACGCCGCCGCCCCCATCCGCGGCCGCTCCGGCGCCGACGTGTTCGTCACGCGCGTGGTCTCGGGCCTCGACGTGTCCCGGCCGACGCCGCCGTGGATGGTGTCCCGACTGACCCTCGCGGGCGTCCGCTCCATCTCGCTCGTGGTCGACATCACCAACTACGTGATGCTCGAGCTCGGCCAGCCCCTGCACGGGTACGACCTCGACCGGCTGCAGGGCGGCATCGTCGTCCGCCGCGCCGCCGAGGGCGAGACGCTCGTCACGCTCGACGGGCGCGAGCGCGCGCTGCACCCCGAGGACCTCGTCATCGCCGACGGCTCCGGCCCGGTCGGGCTCGCGGGCGTCATGGGCGGCGCGGCCACCGAGATCGGTGCGGGCACCAGTCGCGTGCTGATCGAGGCGGCCGGCTTCGACCCCGTGTCGATCGCCCGCACGGCCCGCAGGCACAAGCTGCCGAGCGAGGCGTCCAAGCGCTTCGAGCGGGGAGTGGATCCGCGCATCGCGCCCGCTGCCGCGGCGCGCGCCGTGCAGCTCCTCGAGGACCTCGCGGGCGGCCACGCCGAGGGCCTCGGCTCGATCCTCGACACGACCGCGCCGCGTGAGGCGATCGAGCTGCCCCTCGGCTACCCGGCATCGCTCGTCGGCGTCGACTACACGGCGGACGAGGTGCGCCACGCGCTCGTCGACGTCGGGTGCGCGCTCGAGGAGCGCGACGGGATCCTCGGCGTCACGCCGCCGACCTGGCGACCCGACCTCCGCCAGCGCGCGGACCTCGTGGAGGAGGTCGCGCGCATCGTCGGCTACGACCGGATCCCCGCCGTGCTGCCCGTCGCGCCCCCCGGCCGCGGCCTCACCGCCGCGCAGCGCCTCCGACGCCAGGCCTCGATCGCGCTCGCCGCGTCCGGGCTCAGCGAGGTCATGGGGTCGCCGTTCGCGTCCGAGGAGCAGAACGCCCGCTTCGGCGCGGCCGATCGGGAGGACGCGCCCGCCGTGCGTCTCGCGAACCCGCTCGACGTCGCGTTCCCGTACCTCCGCCGCTCGCTGCTGCCGGGGCTCGTCGACATCGCGCGGCGCAACCTGTCGCGCGGATCCACCGACCTCGCGATCTTCGAGACCGGCACCGTGTTCCTGCCCCGCGCCGGCGTCGCGTACGGCTCTCCCGAGATGCCGCCCGGGGCCGCGCGCCCCGACGCGGACACGCTGCGGGCGCTCGACGCGGGCATCCCGCCGCAGCCGCGCCACGTCGGCGTGCTGATCCTCGGGGACGCCGTGCCGAAGCAGCCGGGCACCCCGGCGCAGCGCGCGGGCCTGGTCGACGCGCTCGACGCGGTCCGGCAGCTCGCGCACGCGGTGGGCGTGGAGATCCGCTTCGAGCAGGGCTCCCACATCGCCATGCACCCGGGCCGCACGGCCGCGGTCGAGGCCGTGACCGCACACGGCCCCGTCATCGTCGGATTCGCCGGGGAGCTCCTGCCCGCGCTCGCCGCCGAGCTCGACCTGCCCGAGCGCGTCGCGCTCGCCGAGGTCGACCTCGACCGGCTCGTCGGGCTCGCGGGCGGCGCGGTCGAGGTGCGCACGCTCACCTCGATGCCCGTCGCCACGCAGGACCTCAGCCTGGTCGTGCCGCTCGAGGTCCCGGCGGGGGAGCTGCTCCGCACGGTGATCGCGGGCGCGGGCGAGCTGCTGGAGTCCGCCCGGCTCGTGGACGACTACCGCGGTCCCGGCGTCGAGGCCGGCACCCGCTCGCTCACGTTCGCGCTCCGCTTCCGGGCTCCCGACCGCACCCTCACCGCGGCCGAGGCGAGCGCGGCCCGCGACGGATCCGTGCGGCTCGCCGCCGAGCGGTTCGGCGCGGCGCTCCGGGAGTAGGCGCCGGCCGAGCTCCCGGCCTCGCGATCCGCGCGGGCGGGCTCCTCCCCTCGGGAGGCGCCCGCCCGCGCCGTCGTCCCGGCCCGCGGCCCGGCGGGACCCCTCCCGCACCGGCACTAGATTTGATCCATGTCATTCTCAGTCGCCGTCGCGGGCGCGAGCGGCTACGCGGGCGGGGAGCTCCTCCGCCTGCTCGCCGATCACCCGCGCCTCGAGGTCCAGACGCTCACCGCCTTCCAGAACGCCGGCGAGCGTCTGCGTCAGGTGCACCCGCACCTCACCTCGTACGCCGACCGGACCTTCGTCGAGACGACCGCCGAGCGGCTCGCCGGCCACGACGTGGTCTTCCTCGCGCTGCCGCACGGCAAGTCCGGCGCCATCACGGCCGAGCTCGACGACCAGACCCTCGTGGTCGACTGCGGCGCGGACCACCGGCTCGTCGACGAGGCCGCGTGGGACGCGTTCTACGGCGGCGACTTCGCGGGCGCCTGGCCGTACGGCCTGCCCGAGCTGCTGCACGCGGAGGAGGGCGGCACCCAGCGCACGCGCCTGTCGGGCGTGAAGCGCATCGCGGTGCCCGGCTGCAACGTCACGGCCATCACGCTCGGCCTCCAGCCGGGCATCCGCGCGGGCGTCATCGAGCCGGAGGACATCGTCGCCGTGCTCGCGGTCGGCCCGTCCGGCGCGGGACGCTCGTTGCGCACGAACCTGCTGGCCAGCGAGATCCTCGGATCCGCGAGCGCCTACGCGGTCGGCGGCACCCACCGCCACACGCCGGAGATCCGGCAGAACCTCGAGACGGCGGGCGGCGGGCACGTGAGCGTCTCCTTCACGCCCGTGCTCGTGCCGATGGCCCGCGGGATCCTCGCCACGGCCACCGCGCGCCTCGCCCCCGGCTTCTCCGCGCACGACGTGCGCGCGGCCTGGGAGCTCGCCTACGCGGACGAGTCGTTCGTGCACCTGCTGCCGGAGGGGTCGTTCCCGAACGTGTCCGACGTCACGGGATCCAACACGGCCCTCGTGGGCCTCGCCATCGACGAGGCCGCGGGCCGCGTCGTCACGGTCACGGCCATCGACAACCTGGTCAAGGGCACGGCGGGCGCGGCGATCCAGTCCGCCAACATCGCGCTCGGACTGCCCGAGGCCATGGGCCTCCCGGTGAACGGGGTGGCCCCGTGAGCGTCACCGCCGCACGCGGCTTCGTCGCCGGAGGGGTCGCCGCCGGCCTCAAGTCGACGGGCGCGCTCGACGTCGCCCTCGTCCGCAACACCGGCCCGTCGCAGGCGGCCGCCGCGGTCTTCACCAGCAACCGCTGCCAGGCGAACCCCATCCTGTGGTCGCGCCAGGTCATCGGCGATGGCCGGGTGAGCGCCGTCGTCCTCAACTCCGGCGGTGCCAACTGCTACACCGGATCCCGCGGCTTCCAGGTCACGCACGCCACCGCCGAGGCGGTCGGCCGCGCGCTCGACGTCTCGAGCGGCGACGTCCTCGTCTGCAGCACCGGCCTCATCGGCGAGCAGCTCCCGCTCGAGAAGCTCGAGGACGGGGTCGCCCGCGTCGCCGTCGCGCTCGCCGACGGCGGGGGTGACGACGCGGCCCGCGCCATCATGACCACCGACACGAAGCCGAAGCAGTCGGTGCGATCCTCCGACGACGGGTGGACGGTAGGCGGCATGGCCAAGGGCGCTGGCATGCTCGCGCCGGGGCTCGCGACGATGCTCGTGGTGATCACCACCGACGCCGACCTCGACTCCGCCGCGCTCGACGCCGCCCTCCGCGAGTCCACGCGCGTCACGTTCGACCGCCTGGACTCCGACGGCTGCATGTCGACCAACGACCAGGTCACGCTCCTCGCGAGCGGCGCATCCGGTGTCGTGCCGGACACGGACGCGTTCCAGGCCGCGCTCACCGCCGTGTGCGCCGACCTCGCCGAGCAGCTGCAGGCCGACGCCGAGGGCGCCTCCCACGACATCGCCATCGAGGTCGTGCACGCGGCCTCCGACGACGACGCCGTCGAGGTCGGTCGCGCGGTCGCCCGCAGCAACCTCTTCAAGGCGGCCGTGTTCGGCAACGACCCCAACTGGGGCCGTGTCCTCGCGGCCGTCGGCACGACCGGCGCGGCGTTCGACCCGTACGGCATCGACGTCGCCATCAACGGCGTCCAGGTGTGCCGCGCGGGCGAGCCGCACGAGAGCCGCGACCTGGTCGACCTCCACCCGCGCGCCGTCCACGTGCTCATCGACCTGCATGCCGGCGACGCGACGGCGACAATCCTCACGAACGACCTCACGCACGACTACGTGCACGAGAACAGCGCGTACGCCAGCTGATGGGCGACGCAGACGGGACGGACGTGACCGCCATCACGCAGGACGCCGCGGAGCGCGACCAGGCGCAGGCCGAGTCGAAGGCCGCGACGCTCATCGAGTCGCTGTCGTGGCTGCAGCGCTTCCACGACCGCATCGTGGTCGTGAAGTTCGGCGGCAACGCCATGGTCGACGAGGAGCTCACGCGCACATTCGCGGAGGACGTCGTGTACCTCCGCTACGCCGGCCTGCGTCCGGTCGTCGTGCACGGCGGCGGTCCGCAGATCAGCGCGATGCTCACGCGCCTCGGCATCGAGAGCGAGTTCCGCGGGGGATACCGCGTGACCACCCCCGAGGTGCTCGAGGTCGTGCGCATGGTGCTCACCGGCCAGGTCAGCCGGGACGTCGTGCGCGGCATCAACGCCCACGGCCCGCTCGCGGCCGCCGTCTCGGGCGAGGACGCCGGCCTGTTCACGGGCCGCCGTCGCGGCGCGGTCGTCGACGGCGTCGAGGTCGACCTCGGCCTCGTGGGCGACGTCGTGGCGGTGGATCCCACGGCCGTGCTCGCGCAGCTCGACGCCGGCCGCATCCCGGTCGTCTCCTCCATCGCGCCCGACGAGTCCGACCCCGCCGTCTCGCTCAACGTCAACGCGGACGCCGCGGCCGCCGCGCTCGCCGTGGCCCTCGGCGCCGAGAAGCTCGTGATCCTCACGGACGTCGCCGGCCTCTACCGCGACTGGCCCGACCGCGGATCGCTCGTCTCCGACATCCGCTCCGACGAGCTCCGCGCGCTGCTGCCCTCGCTCGAGTCGGGCATGATCCCCAAGATGGCGGCGTGCCTCGAGGCCGTCGACGGGGGAGTGCCCAAGGCCGCCATCATCGACGGCCGCATCCCGCACTCGATGCTCCTCGAGATCTTCACCACGAACGGAATCGGAACGGAGGTCGTGCCCGCATGACCACGACCCAGCCAGAGCGCCGCACCACGCAGACCGAGAGCGAGTGGTCCGACCGCTTCCAGGCCGCGATGATGCGCTCCTCCCCGCCGCCGCTCGCCATGCTGGTGCGCGGCGAGGGCTGCCGCGTGTGGGACTCGACGGGCCGCGAGTACCTCGACTTCCTCGCCGGCATCGCCGTCAACTCGCTCGGGCACGCGCACCCGGCGCTGATCCGCGCGGTCACCGAGCAGGTCTCCACGCTCGCGCACGTCTCCAACTACTTCGCGACGCCGCCGCAGATCGCGCTCGCCGAGCGCCTGCGCCGCATCACGGGCGCGGGCGACACCGGCCGCGTGTACTTCGGCAACTCGGGCGCGGAGGCGAACGAGGCCGCGTTCAAGCTCGCGCGCCGCAACGGATCCGCGCATCGCACGCGCGTCATCACGTTGCAGGGCTCCTTCCACGGCCGCACGATGGGCGCGCTCGCGCTCACCGGGCAGCCCGCGCTGCAGGCGCCGTTCCTCCCGCTCCCCGGCGGCGTCGAGCACATCGCGCCGACCCTCGAGGCGCTCGAGGCGGCGATCGACGACACCGTGCAGGCGCTCATCCTCGAGCCGATCCAGGGCGAGGCCGGCGTGGTCGACCTGCCCGCGGGCTTCCTCCGCCGAGCCCGCGAGCTCACGCGCGAGCACGGGGCGCTGCTCATCCTGGACGAGATCCAGACCGGAGTCGGCCGCACCGGCCGCTGGTTCGCCTACGAGCACGAGGGCGTGCGGCCCGACGCGGTCACGATCGCCAAGGGCATCGCGGGCGGCGTGCCGATCGGGGCGCTCGTGGCCTTCGACGCGGCGGCCGACCTCCTGCAGAAGGGCCAGCACGGATCCACCTTCGGCGGCAACCCGCTCGCCACCGCCGCGGGGAACGCGGTGCTCACGGAGATCGAGGACGCCGGGCTCGTCGAGAACGCCGCACGCCGCGGCGAGGAGATCCGCGCGGCCATCACCGGGCTGGACTCCCCGCTCATCGCGGAGGTGCGCGGCCGCGGCCTGCTCATCGGCGTGGGCCTCCACCACGAGGACGCCGGGCGCATCGCGGCCGCCGCGCTCGGCGAGGGCCTCATCATCAATGCGCCGAACGCCCGCAGCCTCCGCATCGCGCCGCCGCTCATCGTGGGCGACGACGAGGTGCGCGACTTCCGCGAGCGCTTCGGCCGCGCCCTGGCGCACCTGCGCTGACCCGGGCGGGGTCGTCCGACACGACGGTCCGGGCCTCCCGCCGCACCCGTCGGCGGGCACCCCCGCGCGGGGGTGCCCGCCGACGGATCCGCCCCCGCACGTCCCCTAGGCTTGCCTGATCCGCGATTCCCCCGAGAGCGAGCGATGCGATGACCCGCCACTTCCTGCGCGACGACGACCTGAGCCCGGCCGAGCAGGCCGAGGTCCTCGACCTGGCGGTGCAGCTCAAGCGCGAGCGCTGGTCCGAGCGCCCCCTCGCCGGCCCGCAGACGGTCGCGGTGATCTTCGACAAGTCCTCGACCCGCACCCGCGTCTCCTTCGCCGTCGGCATCGCGGACCTCGGCGGCGTCCCGCTCATCATCAGCACCGCCAACAGCCAGCTCGGCGGCAAGGAGACCGCGAGCGACACCGCGCGCGTGCTCGAGCGCCAGGTCGCGGCCATCGTCTGGCGCACCTACGGCCAGGCCGGCCTCGAGGAGATGGCAGCGGGCACGACGGTCCCCGTCGTCAACGCGCTCTCCGACGACTTCCACCCGTGCCAACTGCTCGCCGACCTCCTCACCATCCGCGAGCACCGCGGGGATCCGGCCGGCCAGACCCTCACCTTCCTGGGCGACGGCGCCTGCAACATGGCCCAGTCCTACCTCCTCGCCGGCGCGACCGCGGGCATGCACGTCCGCATCGCGGCACCTGCCGGCTACGTGCCGTCGGAGGCCGTCGTAGCGGACGCCGAGCGCATCGCCGCGTCCACGGGCGGTTCCGTCCGCGTCCTCACGGATCCGGTCGAGGCCGTCTCCGGCGCCGACGTCGTGGTCACCGACACCTGGGTGTCGATGGGCCGCGAGGAGGAGAAGGCCCAGCGCCTCGCCGAGCTCGGCGCGTACCAGGTCACGACCGAGCTCATGGAGCACGCGGTCGACGACGCGATCTTCCTGCACTGCCTTCCCGCCGACCGCGAGTACGAGGTGGCCTCCGAGGTCATCGACGGCCCGCGATCGGTGGTCTGGGACGAGGCGGAGAACCGCCTGCACGCCCAGAAGGCGCTGCTCGTCTGGCTCCTGCGCCAGTCCTGACGCAGCCCCCACACCCCGAGACACCTCAGCAACGAAACGGAGAACGGCATGGCCGAACGCGTGGTACTGGCATATTCCGGCGGACTCGACACCTCGGTCGGCATCGGCTGGCTCAAGGACGCGACCGGCAAGGAGGTCGTGGCCCTCGCGGTCGACGTCGGCCAGGGCGGCGAGGACATGGAGGTCATCCGGCAGCGCGCGCTCGACTGCGGCGCGGTCGAGGCCGTGGTCGTGGATGCGAAGGACGAGTTCGCGGACGACTACATCGTCCCCGCGCTCAAGGCCAACGCGCTCTACCAGAAGCGCTACCCGCTGGTCTCGGGCCTCAGCCGCCCGCTGATCGCCAAGCACCTCGCGCGCGTCGCCCACGAGCTCGGCGCGAACAGCGTCGCGCACGGCTGCACGGGCAAGGGCAACGACCAGGTCCGCTTCGAGGCCGCCGTCGCCGCGCTCGCGCCCGACCTGACCTCCATCGCGCCCGTCCGCGACCTCGCGCTCACGCGCGACAAGGCCATCGTCTACGCGAACGAGCACGACCTGCCCATCGAGCAGAGCAAGAAGAGCCCGTACTCGATCGACAAGAACGTCTGGGGCCGCGCGGTCGAGACCGGCTTCCTCGAGGACCCGTGGAACGGGCCCATCGAGGACCTCTACGAGTACACGCAGGACCCGGACGTGCTGCGCGACGCCACCGAGGTGACCATCACGTTCGAGGCGGGCGTGCCCGTCGCGATCGACGGCGTGCGCTACTCGCCGCTCCGCATCGTCCAGGAGCTCAACGCGGCCGCAGGCGCGCACGGCATCGGGCGCATCGACGTCGTCGAGGACCGCCTCGTGGGCATCAAGAGCCGCGAGGTCTACGAGGCCCCCGCGGCCATGACCCTCATCGAGGCGCACGAGGAGCTCGAGAGCCTCACGATCGAGCGCGACCTCGGCCGCTACAAGCGCGGCGTCGAGAAGGACTGGGCGAACCTCGTCTACGACGGCCTGTGGTTCTCCGGCCTCAAGCGCTCGCTCGACGCCTTCATCGAGGACTCGCAGCGCCACGTGTCCGGCGACATCCGCATGACGCTCCGCGGCGGCCGTGCGGTCGTCACCGGCCGCCGGAGCGAGTCGAGCCTGTACGACTTCGACCTCGCCACCTACGACACGGGCGACACGTTCGACCAGTCGCTGTCCAAGGGCTTCATCGAGCTGTGGTCGCTGCCGAGCAAGATCTCGGCGCGTCGCGACCTCGCGGTCGAGCAGGCCGCGCTGGCGGCCGACCCCGCGCCCGCCGCGGAGTAGCCGCATGACCGAGAGCACGGATCCGTCCACCCGCGCGGGCGAGGCGGGCGCCCTCTGGGGCGGCCGCTTCGCCGGCGGCCCGTCGCCGGAGCTCGTGGCGCTCAGCCGCTCGACGCACTTCGACTGGCAGCTGGCGCCGTACGACATCGCCGGATCCCGGGCGCACGCCCGTGCTCTCGCGTCCGCGGGCTACCTGTCAGAGGCCGAGCGGCAGGCCATGCTGCAGGCGCTCGACACCCTCGAGGACCGCGTGCGCTCGGGCGCGCTCGTCGCGTCCGAGGCCGACGAGGACGTGCACGGCGCCCTCGAGCGCGGCCTCATGGACATCGCGGGCACCGAGCTCGGCGGGAAGCTCCGCGCGGGCCGCAGCCGCAACGACCAGATCGCGACGCTCGTCCGCATGTACCTCCGCGACCACGCCGCGGTGATCCACGCGATGCTCGTGCGGCTCGTCGACGCCCTGGCCGCGCAGGCCGAGGCGGCGGGCGGCGCGATCATGCCGGGCCGCACGCACCTGCAGCATGCGCAGCCGGTGCTCCTCGCGCACCACCTCCTGGCGCACTGCTGGCCGCTGGTCCGCGACCTCGAGCGGCTCGCCGACTGGGATGCGCGCGCCGACGTCTCGCCCTATGGATCCGGCGCCCTCGCGGGCTCGACCCTCGGCCTCGACGCCGGCGCGGTCGCCCGCGACCTCGGCTTCGCGCGCAGCTCCGAGAACTCCATCGACGGGACGGCCGCCCGAGACGTCGTGGCCGAGTTCGCGTTCGTGCTCGCCCAGGTCGGCATCGACCTCTCGCGGCTGAGCGAGGAGATCATCCTCTGGAACACGCGCGAGTTCGGGTTCGTCACGCTGAGCGACTCCTTCTCGACCGGGTCGTCGATCATGCCGCAGAAGAAGAACCCCGACATCGCCGAGCTCGCGCGCGGCAAGTCGGGGCGCCTCATCGGCAACCTCTCCGGCCTGCTCGCGACCCTCAAGGGCCTGCCGCTCGCGTACAACCGCGACCTGCAGGAGGACAAGGAGCCGGTCTTCGACTCGGTGCAGACCCTCGAGGTCCTGCTCCCGGCGTTCACCGGCATGATCGCGACCCTCCGCTTCGACACCGACCGCATGGCCGAGCTCGCGCCCCAGGGCTTCTCGCTCGCCACCGACGTCGCCGAGTGGCTCGTGAAGCACCGCGTGGCCTTCCGCGACGCGCACGAGGTCACGGGCGAGCTCGTGAAGGCCGCCGAGTCCCGGGGTGTCGGCCTCGAGGATCTGACCGACGACGACCTGCGCGCCGTCTCGCCGCACCTGGTGCCGGAGGTCCGCGAGGTCCTGAGCATCGAGGGATCCGTGGCGAGCCGTGACGGAGCGGGCGGCACCGCCCGGGTGCGCGTCGACGAGCAGCGCGCCGAGCTCGTGCGCCGGGTGGCCGAGCTGCGCGCGCGGGCCGATGCGGCGGCCGAGCGCCGGGCAGCGGCAGCGGCGTCGGCTTCCGGCGAGGCGTCGGAGTGACGCTCTCGAACGGCCGCCGTCCCGAGCGGCCCGAGCCCCGGCACCGCTGGCTCCTGCCGCTCGTCATCGGCGTGGCCGTCGCCGTGCTGGTCTTCGTGGTGGTCGTCGCGAGCCTCAACGGCGAGCTGATCTGATACCCGCGTGATCGACGCGGCCTTCTTCGCGCGCGACGCGGTCGAGGTGGCGCCCGCCCTCCTCGGCGGGATCCTGTCGCGGGAATCCGAGGAGGGCCGCGTCTCCGTCCGCCTCACCGAGGTGGAGGCCTATCGCGGCGTCGGCGAGGATCCCGGCTCGCACGCCTTCCGCGGGAAGCGGGCGCGCAACGCGACCATGTTCGGCCCACCCGCGCACCTCTACGCGTACTTCACGTACGGCATGCACACGTGCGCGAACATCGTCTGCGGTCCCGAGGGCACGAGCGCGGGCGTGCTGCTGCGCGCCGGCGAGGTCGTGGAGGGCGCCGAGCTCGCGCGGCGCCGGCGCGGCGCCGCGGTCCGCGATCGCGACCTGGCGCGGGGGCCGGCCCGGCTGGCGGTCGCCCTGGGGATCCCGCTGTCGGATGACGGCGCAGCGCTGGACGCGCCGCCGTATCGGCTGGTCCTGCCCGACGAGCCGCTCGCCCTCCCCGCCGCGGGCCCGCGCGTCGGCGTGTCCGGACCCGGCGGCTCCGGCGAGCTCTTCCCGTGGCGGTTCTGGGTGCCGGGCGACCCGACCGTCTCGGCGTACCGGGCGCACGTGCCGCGCGTCCGCCGCTGACCGGTCCGCGCGACGCGGACGGCCCGGCGGCTAGCGGACGACCAGCACGACCGCCGCGCAGGTCGCGGCCCACAGCCAGCTGACCAGGGTGCCGATGATGAACCGCTCCCGCGCCTCCGCCGCCTCGCCGAGCTCCGAGAACCGGCCGACGCCCTTGATCGCGATGATGACCGCGAGCGCCTCGGGGTAGCCGGCCAGGATGACGGCCACCACGGCCAGCCGCTCGAGCATCCCGATGGTCGCGCCGCCGCGCAGCACCTCGCGGGTGGGCCGACGCGACGCCGACGCATCGTCCTCGTGCCCGCGCGGCGCCACCAGGATCCCGCCGAACGCTCCGGGCGGCACCGATCCGCGGGTCGCGAGGGCGAGCACCACGGTGGACGCGGACCCGCCGCCCAGCACAGCGAGCACGACCGCGACCAGGCCCGTGAAGCCGACGACCAAGGGCGACGCGGGGCCGCTGAGCGCCAGCCCGAGCGCGAGGGCGCAGGCGAGGGTGCCCGCGGCCGCGACCACGCGGCCCGTGCGGGGCGCACGCACCGTCAGCAGCGCGAGGACGAGTGCCGCGGTCACCAGCACGCAGAGGGCGATCCACGCCGTGATCTCCCCGGGCGTCCCCACCGGGATCACGAGCGCGTCCCCGCGACGGTGGATCGCGGTGCGGATGCCGCGGTGCCCGCACCTCGGGTCGCCTGCGCGTCGAGGTGGGCGAGCAGCGCGACGAGCCCCGGGATCGCGGCCCGCTCGGCGCGCCACGCGCTGGTGCGCAGCCGCGTGCTCACGGCCTGGGGCGTGACGCCGAGCGCGGCGGCGACCTCCCGCTGCGTGCTCCCGTCGGCCATGCGGTCGACGACGTCCCAGCCCTGGGAGGTGCGGCGGTCCCGCGCCAGGAGCAGCAGCGTGATGAGCGCCTCGACCTCGTCGGGGCCGGGGAGTCCGGAGCCCGGGAGGTCGGATCCCGGACCATCGGGTCTCGGGGGAGCAGGCGGATCCACCGCGAGCGCGAACCTCGTCGCGCTGCGCTTCGCCGCGCCGACCGCGTCGCGCGCGGCGATGAAGGCCGGGCCGGTGGCCTCCCGCGTCGCCCGGGGGAGCGGGGTGCGCACGGTTCCGATCCCGAGCCCGACGCTCCAGTGCCCGGCGCGGGTGAGGACGAGCGCCATGTCGAGGGCGGTGTCCGCGTCGGCGACGAGCGCCTGCAGCTCGTCGCCGGACGTGCGGTCGACCGGGAGCACGAGCCGGCCCTCGAAGCGCGACGCGAGATCGTCCCGTCCCGTCCCGGCGCGGTCGACGTCGGTCCTGCTGCCCTTCTGGTCTGCGGTGATGACGAACATGCGGATCCCCCTCAAGGCTGTGCAGTTGATGCGTGCACATCAAAGCTATGCACTTGATCTACGCGGATCAAGCCCAGGAGCCTGATCACATCGCCTCGGTGCGCTTCCGAGCATGTCCGGGACCACCGACAGCGGTCCGAGGCCGACCACCCCGCCCGGGACCCGCCGACACCGCCGCGTCCCGCCGCCCCCGCGATGCCGCGCTGATACCGTGATCGCGTGACGAACGCCGATCCCGACCGCCTCTCCTCCCAGCGCAACGACCCGTCCTTCGAGGACGTGTGGGAGGAGATCGTCTGGCGCGGGTACGTGCACGTCTCCACGGACCAGGACGCGCTGAAGGAGCTGCTGTCCGGTCCGCCCATCACCTACTACTGCGGCTTCGACCCCACCGCGCCGAGCCTGCACCTGGGCAACCTCGTGCAGCTGCTGCTCATGCGCCGCCTCCAGCTGGCCGGGCACCGTCCGCTCGGTCTCGTGGGCGGGTCGACCGGTCTGATAGGCGACCCGCGGCCGACCGCCGAGCGCACCCTCAACGACCCGGAGGTGGTCGCGGACTGGGTGGGTCGTGTGCAGGCGCAGGTGTCGGCGTTCCTCAGCCCCGAGGGCGACAACGCCGTCCGGATCGTGAACAACCTGGATTGGACGGCGCCGATGAGCGCCATCGACTTCCTCCGGGAGGTGGGCAAGCACTTCCGGGTGGGCACCATGCTCAAGAAGGACGCCGTGAGCGCGCGCCTCAACTCCGACGAGGGCATCAGCTACACGGAGTTCAGCTACCAGATCCTGCAGGGCCTCGACTTCCGGGAGCTGCACCGCACGTACGGGTGCGTGCTGCAGACCGGCGGCAGCGACCAGTGGGGCAACCTCACTAGCGGCACCGACCTCATCCGGCGCAGCGAACGGACCACCGCGCACGCCATCGGCACGCCCCTCATCACCAACTCCGACGGCACCAAGTTCGGCAAGAGCGAGGGCAACGCGATCTGGCTCGATGCGGAGCTGACGAGCCCGTACGCGTTCTACCAGTTCTGGCTCAACACGGAGGACGGCGACGTCATCCAGCGCCTGCGCCTCTTCACGTTCCTCGACCGGGCCCGAATCGAGGAGCTGGCGCGAGCCGTCGAGTCCGAGCCCTTCCGACGCGAGGCCCAGAGGACGCTGGCCTGGGAGGTGACGTCGCTGGTCCACGGGATCGAGGCGACCGAGTCGGCGATCGCCGCGGCGCAGGCCCTGTTCGGGCAGGGCGAGCTGACCGCGCTCGACGAGCCGACGCTCCGCGCCGCGATGGGGGAGCTCCCGTCCGCGCAGATCCCCGCCGGCACCACCGTTATCCAGGCGCTCATCGACACCGGTCTGGTCTCGAGCTCGGGCGAGGCTCGGCGGGCGATCGCGCAGGGCGGGGTCTACGTGAACAACGTCGCGGTGGGCGACGCGGCCGCTGTCGTGGACGCCCTCCTCCACGGTCGTTTCGCCGTCATCCGTCGGGGCAAGAAGACCCTCGCGGGCGTCACCGTCGCCTGAATGCTCGCTTGATCGGGCCTTCCTCCCAAAGCCCGTTGCGACACGCCCGGGATGCGGGTTGTTTTGCGGGGGTGGGGTGGTCCGCGTAATGTCTCCTCTTGTCGCCGGAACGGGCGGGAAGCGAGAAGCTTCCGGAGCTGTTCTGGTGGTGGTGATCCTGGTGAAACAGAAGTTGCCGTGGCCCTGAAGGGTTGCGTGTTTACCATCAACTGAGCTAGGGTCTGATTCTGCTTCCGACGTGAGTGCTGGGCCTTCTGGTCTGGATCACTCCCACGGGGAGCGGTGGAGTGTGAGCTCCGATGGCTGGCTGTGATGGTCGGTGTCGGGAGCGTCCGTTCCTTGAGAACTCAACAGCGTGCACAATGTCAAATGCCAAATACCCGTTGCGGGTGTCCTTCGGATGCTCGTTTCGGATTCCTTTGGAATACATTTAAACAAACAAGCAAGTCAGTAATGATTTGTTCTGTCGGTTTCAAACTTGCTGGTTCGTGTTCGATTCCCGTTCACGTCTGGCTTTAGATGTGCCGATTGCTTTCGGGTGGTCGTGCGTTTAAGCATTTATGGAGAGTTTGATCCTGGCTCAGGACGAACGCTGGCGGCGTGCTTAACACATGCAAGTCGAACGGTGATGTCAGAGCTTGCTCTGGCGGATCAGTGGCGAACGGGTGAGTAACACGTGAGTAACCTGCCCCCGACTCTGGGATAACTGCTAGAAATGGTAGCTAATACCGGATATGACGATTGGCCGCATGGTCTGGTCGTGGAAAGAATTTCGGTTGGGGATGGACTCGCGGCCTATCAGGTTGTTGGTGAGGTAATGGCTCACCAAGCCTACGACGGGTAGCCGGCCTGAGAGGGTGACCGGCCACACTGGGACTGAGACACGGCCCAGACTCCTACGGGAGGCAGCAGTGGGGAATATTGCACAATGGGCGAAAGCCTGATGCAGCAACGCCGCGTGAGGGATGACGGCCTTCGGGTTGTAAACCTCTTTTAGTAGGGAAGAAGCGAAAGTGACGGTACCTGCAGAAAAAGCACCGGCTAACTACGTGCCAGCAGCCGCGGTAATACGTAGGGTGCAAGCGTTGTCCGGAATTATTGGGCGTAAAGAGCTCGTAGGCGGTTTGTCGCGTCTGCTGTGAAATCCCGAGGCTCAACCTCGGGTCTGCAGTGGGTACGGGCAGACTAGAGTGCGGTAGGGGAGATTGGAATTCCTGGTGTAGCGGTGGAATGCGCAGATATCAGGAGGAACACCGATGGCGAAGGCAGATCTCTGGGCCGTAACTGACGCTGAGGAGCGAAAGCATGGGGAGCGAACAGGATTAGATACCCTGGTAGTCCATGCCGTAAACGTTGGGAACTAGATGTGGGGACCATTCCACGGTCTCCGTGTCGCAGCTAACGCATTAAGTTCCCCGCCTGGGGAGTACGGCCGCAAGGCTAAAACTCAAAGGAATTGACGGGGGCCCGCACAAGCGGCGGAGCATGCGGATTAATTCGATGCAACGCGAAGAACCTTACCAAGGCTTGACATATACCGGAAACATGCAGAAATGTGTGCCCCGCAAGGTCGGTATACAGGTGGTGCATGGTTGTCGTCAGCTCGTGTCGTGAGATGTTGGGTTAAGTCCCGCAACGAGCGCAACCCTCGTTCTATGTTGCCAGCACGTAATGGTGGGAACTCATAGGAGACTGCCGGGGTCAACTCGGAGGAAGGTGGGGATGACGTCAAATCATCATGCCCCTTATGTCTTGGGCTTCACGCATGCTACAATGGCCGGTACAAAGGGCTGCGATACCGTAAGGTGGAGCGAATCCCAAAAAGCCGGTCTCAGTTCGGATTGAGGTCTGCAACTCGACCTCATGAAGTCGGAGTCGCTAGTAATCGCAGATCAGCAACGCTGCGGTGAATACGTTCCCGGGCCTTGTACACACCGCCCGTCAAGTCATGAAAGTCGGTAACACCCGAAGCCAGTGGCCTAACCGCAAGGGAGGAGCTGTCGAAGGTGGGATCGGTGATTAGGACTAAGTCGTAACAAGGTAGCCGTACCGGAAGGTGCGGCTGGATCACCTCCTTTCTAAGGAGCATGTGCACCTCTCCTCTGTATACAGGGAGATCAAGGGTGCCAAGTCACGCGTCAGGCGTCTGTTCTGGCGGTGGCGCTCATGGGTGGAACATTGACATTGATGCCGGCTGATGTGTCGGGCTGCTAGTACGCCTCCTTGTGGGGTGGGAACGTGGTCTGGTGTGTCGAGGGCATGTTGCACGCTGTTGGGTCCTGAGGGACCGGGCCGCACCTTCTGGGTGTGTCTGGTTTCTTGTCGGACCCTTTCCGTCGTCCTGTTGTGGATGGTGGTGGGGTACCGCCCGTATATTGAGAACTACACAGTGGACGCGAGCATCTTAGATTCACCGGTTTTCCGGTGGATCACAAAGATCTATTTATAGATCATTGGTCAATTCTGTCTCCCTTCGGGGAGGCGAAACGATTCAATCTCATGTGATTTCAAGATTCTAAGGGCAAACGGTGGATGCCTTGGCATCTGGAGCCGAAGAAGGACGTATAAATCTGCGATAAGCCTCGGGGAGCTGATAATAGAGCTTTGATCCGAGGATCTCCGAATGGGGAAACCCCGCCAGGCCCTTTGGGTGACCTGGTGACTCCCGCCTGAATATATAGGGCGGGTAGAGGGAACGTGGGGAAGTGAAACATCTCAGTACCCACAGGAAGAGAAAGCAAAAGCGATTCCGTTAGTAGTGGCGAGCGAAACCGGAAGAGGCCAAACCGATCATGTGTGATATCCGGTAGGAGTTGCATGGTCGGGGTTGCGGGACTTTCCGTACAGTTCTACCGAGCTGTGAGGGCAATGAGCGCGATATAGACGAATGGTCTTGAAAGGCCAGTCATAGAGGGTGCGAACCCCGTAGTCGAAATGTCGTCGCCTGTCCGGAGAGTATCCCAAGTAGCACGGGGCCCGAGAAATCCCGTGTGAATCTGTCAGGACCACCTGATAAGCCTAAATACTCCCAGATGACCGATAGCGGACAAGTACCGTGAGGGAAAGGTGAAAAGTACCCCGGGAGGGGAGTGAAATAGTACCTGAAACCGTTTGCTTACAAACCGTTGGAGCGCCCTTGTTGGTGTGACAGCGTGCCTTTTGAAGAATGAGCCTGCGAGTTAGTGATATGTGGCGAGGTTAACCCGTGAGGGGCAGTCGTAGCGAAAGCGAGTCTTAATAGGGCGTATGAGTCGCATGTTCTAGACCCGAAGCGAAGTGATCTATCCATGGCCAGGTTGAAGCGACGGTAAGACGTCGTGGAGGACCGAACCCACTTCAGTTGAAAATGGAGGGGATGAGCTGTGGATAGGGGTGAAAGGCCAATCAAACTTCGTGATAGCTGGTTCTCTCCGAAATGCATTTAGGTGCAGCGTTGCGTGTTTCTTGCCGGAGGTAGAGCTACTGGATGGACGATGGGCCCCAAAAGGTTACTGACTTCAGCCAAACTCCGAATGCCGGTAAGTGAGAG
Organism: Clavibacter michiganensis; assembly: GCF_021216655.1. Taxonomy (NCBI): domain Bacteria; kingdom Bacillati; phylum Actinomycetota; class Actinomycetes; order Micrococcales; family Microbacteriaceae; genus Clavibacter; species Clavibacter michiganensis. The sequence goes on along the minus strand of NZ_CP080437.1, from coordinate 1,243,537 downwards.
CGCAGCAGTGAGACGGTGGGGGATAAGCTTCATCGTCGAGAGGGAAACAACCCAGACCACCATCTAAGGTCCCTAAGCGCGTGCTAAGTGGGAAAGGATGTGGAGTTGCATAGACAACCAGGAGGTTGGCTTAGAAGCAGCCACCCTTGAAAGAGTGCGTAATAGCTCACTGGTCAAGTGATTCCGCGCCGACAATGTAACGGGGCTCAAGCACGCCACCGAAGTTGTGGCATTTATATTATAGGCAGGCCTTCGTGGTCCAGCCGTATGGATGGGTAGGAGAGCGTCGTGTGGCCAGCGAAGCGGCGGTGTGAACCAGCCGTGGAGGCCACACGAGTGAGAATGCAGGCATGAGTAGCGAAAGACGGGTGAGAAACCCGTCCTCCGAAAGACCAAGGGTTCCAGGGCCAGGCTAATCCGCCCTGGGTAAGTCGGGACCTAAGGCGAGGCCGACAGGCGTAGTCGATGGACAACGGGTTGATATTCCCGTACCGATGAAGAACCGCCCAAGACAATCCAGTAATGCTAAGTGTCTGAATCCTTGATTCGATCCCTTCGGGGTGACGGTCTTGGCCTAGCACACGACCCTACGCTGGGGCGTTTAGCGTATTAACAGGTGTGACGCAGGAAGGTAGCTGAGCCGGGCGATGGTTGTCCCGGTCTAAGGATGTAGGGCAGAAGATAGGCAAATCCGTCTTCTATGTAGCCTGAGACCCGATGGGTAGTCCTCACGGACGAAATCAGTGATCCTATGCTGCCGAGAAAAGCATCGACGCGAGGTTCCAATCGCCCGTACCCCAAACCGACTCAGGTGGTCAGGTAGAGAATACTAAGGAGATCGAGAGAATCGTGGTTAAGGAACTCGGCAAAATGCCCCCGTAACTTCGGGAGAAGGGGGGCCTGAGGCGTGTAGGGATTTACTCCTGAAGCGTTTGAAGGCCGCAGAGACCAGTGGGAAGCGACTGTTTACTAAAAACACAGGTCCGTGCTAAGTCGCAAGACGATGTATACGGACTGACGCCTGCCCGGTGCTGGAAGGTTAAGAGGAACGGTTAGCACGCAAGTGCGAAGCTGAGAATTTAAGCCCCAGTAAACGGCGGTGGTAACTATAACCATCCTAAGGTAGCGAAATTCCTTGTCGGGTAAGTTCCGACCTGCACGAATGGCGTAACGACTTCCCAGCTGTCTCAACCGCGAACTCGGCGAAATTGCACTACGAGTAAAGATGCTCGTTACGCGCAGCAGGACGGAAAGACCCCGTGACCTTTACTACAGCTTGGTATTGGTGTTCGGTGTGGCTTGTGTAGGATAGGTGGGAGACTGTGAAGCTCGGACGCTAGTTCGGGTGGAGTCATTGTTGAAATACCACTCTGGTCACTCTGGATATCTAACTTCGAACCGTAATCCGGTTCAGGGACAGTGCCTGGTGGGTAGTTTAACTGGGGCGGTTGCCTCCTAAAGAGTAACGGAGGCGCCCAAAGGTTCCCTCAACCTGGTTGGTAATCAGGTGTCGAGTGTAAGTGCACAAGGGAGCTTGACTGTGAGACTGACAAGTCGAGCAGGGACGAAAGTCGGGACTAGTGATCCGGCAGTGGCTTGTGGAAGCGCTGTCGCTCAACGGATAAAAGGTACCTCGGGGATAACAGGCTGATCTTGCCCAAGAGTCCATATCGACGGCATGGTTTGGCACCTCGATGTCGGCTCGTCGCATCCTGGGGCTGGAGTAGGTCCCAAGGGTTGGGCTGTTCGCCCATTAAAGCGGTACGCGAGCTGGGTTTAGAACGTCGTGAGACAGTTCGGTCCCTATCCGCTGCGCGCGTAGGAAATTTGAGAAGATCTATCCCTAGTACGAGAGGACCGGGATGGACGAACCTCTGGTGTGTCAGTTGTTCCGCCAGGAGCACCGCTGATTAGCTACGTTCGGAACGGATAACCGCTGAAAGCATCTAAGCGGGAAGCCGGCTTCAAGATGAGATTTCCATCCCTTTTAGGGTGAAGGCTCCCGGCTAGACTACCGGGTTGATAGGCAGGATGTGGAAGCGAGGACTAAAGACTCGTGGAGCTGACCTGTACTAATAAGCCGATATCTTGAAAACACTTTGCTTGCGTCCACTATGTGGTTCCCGATATACGGTCGGGTGCTAATTGAACAACCAGCTTGACTGGTCGATTCATCACAGATTTCATGCCCCGTGTGGGTGTGTATGAAGTGTTTCGGCGGCCATAGCGAGAGGGAAACGCCCGGTCACATTCCGAACCCGGAAGCTAAGACTCTCAGCGCCGATGGTACTGCAGGGGGGACCCTGTGGGAGAGTAGGACACCGCCGGACTTAACTTGAGAATGATCGGGGAGGCCCGTCGCACATCGTGCGGCGGGCCTTTCTGCGTTAACACCCGAACCACACCGGGTGACCCGCCATCGGCTGTGTGTTCGAGCTCGGGTCCGTCGTGGGCCATCGCGGCGGCGACAGCCGGACCGCGCCTCTCGTGGAGTCGCGTCCGGCTGTGTGTCGGTGGCCTCACATGGCGGAGGCCATGCGGCCCGCCGAGGACCGTGCGAGACGAGGATGATCGCCGAAGCCGGTCCGCTGCGCACGACCGACGGCACCGGTTAGCCTAGGACCTGACTTCGGCGACACCCACAACACCACAGACATCATCTGGCCTTCGCGGCCGACAGGAGCACAGTGAGCGACTCATCCGATCGAGACAGCCGGCCCGAGGGCCAGGACCGCGGATCATCGCACTCGCCGCGTGGACGTGATGGCGGCAAGCCGCCGTACGAGCGCGGTTCCGCGGGTGCGCCTCGCGGGCCCCGTGAAGGCGGGCGTTCCTCCGGTCCGCGTGCCGCCGGGGGAGACCGCCCGGCTCGTGACGGGGAGCGCAAGCCCTGGTCGAAGGACGGTGGTGGAGCCGCAGGTCGGCCGCAGCGTGATGGGGAGCGCAAGCCCTGTTCGCGTGATGGCCGCGGTGCCGGCGGGTCGGCTCGTCCCTCTCGGGACGGGGAGCGCAAGCCCTGGTCGAAGGACGGTGGCGGGGCGTCCCGGCCGCAGCGGGATGGGGAGGGCAAGCCCTGGTCGCGTGATGGCGGGTCGGGTGCGCCGCGTCCGGCGAGGGACGGGGAGCGGAAGCCGTGGTCCAAGGACGGTGGCCGGGATAGCGGTGGCCGTGACGCCGGACGCGGTGGCGCTCGGCCGCCGCGCGACGGCGACAAGCTCTGGACGCGCGACGGACGACCCGCGCGCAACGACCGCGACGCCCCTCGCTACGAGGAGGCCCTGACGGAGGAGCAGCTGCGCGCGCGTGAGCTGCGGTCCGTTCGTCCGCGCCACGAGGACCCCGAGATCCCCGAGGACGTGAAGCCGGGTGATCTCGACCGCATCGCGCGCAACGAGCTGAAGACGCTGAGCAAGGACAATGCCGAGGGCGTCGCGCAGCACCTGGTGATGGCGGCACGGCTCATCGAGGAGGATCCGGAGCTCGCGCACCGGCACGCCACCTCGGCTGCTCGCCGTGCCGGTCGCATCGCGGTGGTCCGGGAGTCGCTGGCCATCACGGCGTACGCCGTCGGCGACTACGCGCTCGCGCTGCGCGAGCTGCGGACCTACCGGCGCATCTCCGGCAAGGACGACCAGCTCGCCCTCATGGTCGACAGCGAGCGCGGGCAGGGACGCCCGGACAAGGCCTTGGAGCTCGGACGTTCGGTCCCGAAGGAGACGCTGCCGGCGGCAGAGCAGGTCGCGCTCGCGATCGCGATGTCCGGCGCGCGCCTCGACCTCGGCCAGACCGAGGCGGCTCTCGACGAGCTGTCGATCGCGCAGCTGAACCGGGACGTCGCCTACTCGTACAGCGCGGACCTCTTCCACGCCTACGCGGAGGTGCTCGAGGAGCTGGGTCGCTCCGCGGAGGCGGACGCCTGGCGTCAGCGAGCGGACGCGGCCGAGGCGGCGTTCGCGGATCCGGACGAGGGCTGGGACGACATGGTGGAGGTCGTCGAGGAGGACCTCGAGCTCGAGGACGCTGGGAATGACTCGTCCGAGCACGACGGGCCCGGCGACGCGAGCGCGGTGGGCTCCGACGGCGCTGCGGATGATGCGGTCGACTCCTCCGGAGATCCCCTCGTGACTGACGAGCCGAGCCCGCCGAGCGAGGAGAGCGACAGCGAGGAGATCGCGGTCGACGTCGACGACGAGCTCGAGGTCGACGGCGATGCGGGCGACGAGTCGCCCGCTACGGACGCCGAGGACGAGGACCCGCGCGCCGACGACGCCGGGGAGGCGGACCGCGATGTTCGCTAGGGCGTCGAAGGGCAGTGCGCCGCTCGAGGGCGTCGACGTGATCCTCGCGGACCTCGACGGCGTCGTGTACGCGGGGCCCGACAGCATCCCGCACGCGGTCGACGCGCTGAACCGCGCCGCCGGCGACGGGATCCGGCTCGGCTACATCACCAACAACGCCTCGCGCACGGACGCATCGGTCGCCGAGCACCTGAGCTCGCTCGGGCTCACGGTGGCGCCCGAGGACGTCGTCACGTCGCCGCAGGCCGCGCTGCGCCTGCTCGCGGACCGGGTGCCCGCCGGATCCACCGTGCTCGTCGTCGGCGGCGACGGCCTCGTGCACGAGCTCGAGAAGGCCGGCTACGTGGTCACGCGCTCCACGGAGGACAGCCCGGCGGCGGTCGTGCAGGGCTTCTCGCCTGACGTGGGCTGGGCCCAGCTGGCCGAGGCCGCGTTCGCGCTGGCCGACCCGGACGTGGTGTGGGTCGCGACCAACACCGACTGGACCATCCCCGTCGCGCGGGGCATCGCGCCCGGCAACGGCACGCTCGTCTCGGCCGTGCACACGGCGGTCGGCCGGCTCCCCGTGGTCGCGGGCAAGCCGGAGACGCCGATCTTCGACGTGGCGCGCGAGCGCTTCGACGCCCAGCGGCCGGTGTTCCTCGGCGACCGGCTCGACACCGACATCCTCGGGGCGACGCGCGCCGGGATGGCGTCCGTCCACGTGCTCACGGGGATCGACCGGGCGAAGCAGCTCCTCGCGGCAGAGGAGGACCAGCGGCCGACGTTCATCCTCGAGCACCTCGGGCAGCTGCACGAGCCGTACCCCGAGACGCGGTTCTCGCAGGAGGGCCGCGTGGCGACGGTCGGGAAGTCATCCGTGCGCATCGCGGGCGACCGCGTCGAGGTCGTGAAGGACGGCGGATCCACCATCGACACCCTCCGGGCCGCGTGCGCCGTGATCTGGAACTCGGGCCGGCCGATCTACGGGCTGGACGTGCAGGAGTCCCTCTACGTCGCCGCCGGTGCCGCCGGCGCGGGCCGGGCGTAGCGTGACGGCGTGAGCGACGACCCGGACGACAGCGCTCGAGCGGGCTCCGCGCCGGGGCCGGACTCCGACGACGGCCGCGACGTGGCCGAGGAGCTGGTCTCCCGGCTGCAGCTCATCGAGGAGCAGCCGCTCGGCGACCGCGCGGCCGCCTTCGCGCTCCTGCACGACGAGCTGCGCGCGCGGCTCGAGGGCGGCGACGGGGCCGCGACGCGTGGCTGACGCCGGCGACGGTTCCGCGCCCGCGTCCGCTGCCGACCCGGTCCCCGGCGAGGCGCTCGGCGGGGACCTGCGGCTCGACGCCGCCCTGCCGGCTCTCGGCCTCGCGCGCTCCCGCACGCACGCCGCCCGGCTCATCGCCGACGGGCTCGTCACGGTCGACGGACGAGGCGTCGTCAAGGCGTCGTTCCGGGTGATGCCCGGATCCGTCGTCGAGGTCGCGGGCTCCGACGCCTACGTGAGCCGAGGCGCCCACAAGCTCATCGGCGCGCTCGACGCCTTCCCCGGGGTCGCGGTCGCGGGGCGGCTGGCGCTCGACGTCGGCGCGTCCACCGGCGGGTTCACGCAGGTGCTGCTCGAGCGGGGTGCGCGGCGCGTCGTGGCGCTCGACGTGGGGCACGGGCAGCTGGACCCGCTCATCCGCGAGGATCCGCGCGTCGACGTCGTCGAGGGGTTCAACGTGCGCGACCTGACGCCCGAGTCGCTCGCCGGCGTGACGCCGGCGGACCTCGCGGGGGAGCGGCCCGGGCTCGTCGTCGGCGACCTGTCCTTCATCTCGCTCGGGCTCGTGCTGCCTGCCATCACGCGCACCGCCGCGGACGGCGCCGACGTCGTGCTGCTGATCAAGCCGCAGTTCGAGGTCGGGCGCACGGGGATCCGCGAGGGCATCGTGCACGACCCGGGGCTCCGCGACGACGCCGTCATGCGCGTGCTCTGGGCCGCGTGGGACCTCGGCCTCGGCACGGCCGGCCTCGTCTCCTCCCCGATCGTCGGCGGGGCCGGGAACCACGAGTACCTCGCCTGGTTCAGCGGTCGCGCGGGGAGCAATCCGACACAATGGAGATCGACGTCGAACGAGATCACAGGAGCGTGAGCGAAGTGGCTGGACCCGCGAGGCACATCCTGGTCGTGTCCCACACGGGACGGCGCGACTCGATCGACGCGGCGCTCAGCGTGTGCGCGCAGCTGGCCGAGGCCGACGTGCACCTCGTGCTCACGGCCGACGAGAAGGCCGACATCCTGCCCTTCGCGCCCGAGATGGACGGCGTCGCCGTGCTGGGGGAGGACGTGCAGACGGCCGACCTCGAGATCGTCATCGTCCTGGGCGGCGACGGCACGATCCTGCGCTCGGCGGAGATCGTGCGCGGCACCTCCGTGCCGCTCCTCGGCGTGAACCTCGGGCACGTGGGCTTCCTCGCCGAGAGCGAGCGGGAGGACCTCACGGCCACCGTGCGCCGCGTGCTCGACCGCGACTACACGGTCGAGGAGCGCATGACCCTCGACGTCACGCTCAAGGTCGGGGCCGACATCGTCTACCGGACGTGGGCGCTCAACGAGGCGACCGTCGAGAAGGCCAGCCGCGAGCGCATGCTCGAGGTGGTGGTGGAGATCGACGGACGGCCGCTCGCGTCCTACGGCTGCGACGGCATGGTCGTGTCCACGCCCACGGGATCCACCGCGTACGCGTTCTCGGCGGGCGGCCCCATCGTGTGGCCGAGCCTCGAGGCGATGCTCGTGGTGCCGCTCAGCCCGCACACGCTCTTCGCCCGCTCGCTCGTCGTGGGCCCGGAGTCCACCGTCGCCGTCGAGGTGTTGAGCCGCACGTCCGGATCCGGCGTCCTCTGGTGCGACGGCCGACGCACCCGCGACATGCCGCCCGGCGCGCGCGTCGAGGCCCGCCGGTCGGCCATCCCCGTGCGCCTCGCGCGCCTCAAGCAGTCGCCGTTCACCGACCGCCTCGTCAACAAGTTCGAGCTGCCGGTCACCGGCTGGAGGGGGCCGATCGACCGTGATTGAGGAGATCACCATCCGCGACCTCGGGGTGATCGGCCAGGCCACGCTGCCGCTCGGGCCCGGCTTCACGGCCGTCACCGGCGAGACCGGCGCGGGCAAGACCATGGTCGTCACCGCGCTGGGCCTGCTGCTCGGCGCGCGCGCCGACTCGGGCGCCGTGCGGCAGGGGAGCGAGCGCGCGGTCGTCGAGGGGCGTTGGATCATCGCGGCCGACGGGCCCGTGCCCGAGCGCGTTCGCGACGCCGGGGGAGACGTCGACCCGTTCGGCGACGGCTCGCGCGGCGAGCTCATCGTCACGCGCCAGCTCTCGTCCGAGGGCCGCAGCCGCGCGTCGGTCGGGGGCCGCGGGGCTCCGGCGGCGCTGCTCACGGAGATCGGCGAGCAGCTCGTGGTGGTGCACGGGCAGTCCGACCAGATGCGACTGCGGTCGTCCACCGCCCAGCGGCAGGCGCTCGACCGGTTCGCCGGTTCCGCGCTCGCGCCCGTGCTCGGCGAGTACCAGGAGGTGTTCCGCCGCTGGCAGGCGGCGCGCGCCGAGCTCGACCGCCTCGTCACGGAGCAGGACGCACGCACGCGTGAGGCCGAGGAGCTGCGCATCGCGATCGACGCGATCGAGGCCGTGGCGCCGCAGCCGGGCGAGGACGAGGAGCTGCGCGAGCGCATCGACAGGCTCACGAACCTCGAGGACCTGCGGGCGGCCGCATCCGCCGCCCATGAGCTCATGTCGTCCGAGGACGCGTCCGGCGAGATGGCCGACGCCGCCTCCGTGCTCGACACCGCGCACCGCCGCCTCGACCGGGTGGCGGCGCACGACCCGGGTCTCGCCGAGATCATCGAGTCGCTCGACAGCGCGCGGATCCTCGTGTCGGAGATCGCCGTGCAGCTCTCGGGCTACCTCGCGGGGCTCGACGCCGACGGCGCCCGGGAGCTCGAGACCCTGCAGGACCGCCGCGCGGAGCTCGCGGCCCTCACGCGCGCGCACGGCCCCACGGTGGAGGACGCGCTCGCGTTCCTCGACACCGGCAGCGCGCGCCTCCTGGAGCTCGACGGCGACACCGACCGGATCGACCTGCTGCGCGTCGAGGTCGAGCGCGACGAGCTGCTCGTCGGCGAGCTGGCCGCGCGCGTCACGGCCGTCCGCGAGGAGGCCGGCGCGCGGCTCGCCGCGGCCGTCACGACCGAGCTCGGCGCGCTCGCCATGGCCGACGCGTCGCTCGAGGTGCGGGTGTCGCCGCGGGAGGAGCCCGCGCTCTCCGGTGCCGACCGGGTCGAGATCCTGCTGCGGCCGCACGCGGGTGCGGAGGCACGCCCGCTCGGGCGGGGCGCGTCCGGCGGCGAGCTGTCGCGCGTGATGCTCGCGATCGAGGTCGTGGTGGCCGGCGACGACCCCGTGCCCACCTTCGTGTTCGACGAGGTCGACGCAGGCGTCGGCGGCGCGGCGGCGATCGAGATCGGGCGACGGCTGGCACGGCTGGCGGAGCGCGCGCAGGTCATCGTCGTCACGCACCTCGCGCAGGTCGCGGCCTTCTCGACCAACCACCTGCGCGTCGTCAAGGGCGGCGACGGCCAGGTCACCGCGTCGAGCGTCACGCAGCTCGAGGGCGACGCGCGGATCCAGGAGATGGCGCGCCTGCTCTCCGGCCTGCCCGACAGCGAGAGCGGGCTGGCGCACGCGCGCGAGCTCGTGGAGACGGCCGCCTCCCTGCGCTGAGCGGATGACCGGCGGCAGCCCCGGCGCGGCGTGGCTGTCGCGCAGCCCCGGAACACACGTAGGATGGAAGCCCGTGGCGGACATCAATTCAGCGGACACGGACTCGGGCACGACGGACAGCAACACCAGCACGACAGGCGCGGCGAAGACGACCAGGCACATCTTCGTGACCGGCGGCGTCGTCTCCTCGCTCGGCAAGGGCCTCACGGCGGCCAGCCTGGGCAACCTCCTCACGGCGCGCGGCGTGCGCGTCGTCATGCAGAAGCTCGATCCCTACCTCAACGTGGATCCGGGCACCATGAACCCCTTCCAGCACGGCGAGGTCTTCGTGACCGACGACGGCGCGGAGACCGACCTCGACATCGGGCACTACGAGCGCTTCCTCGACATCGAGCTGGACCAGGCGGCCAACGTGACCACCGGCCAGATCTACTCCGAGGTCATCGCCAAGGAGCGCCGCGGCGAGTACCTCGGCGACACCGTGCAGGTCATCCCGCACATCACCGACGAGATCAAGCGCCGCATGCGCCTGCAGGCCTCGGACGAGCCGCAGCCCGACGTGATCATCACCGAGATCGGCGGCACGGTCGGCGACATCGAGAGCCAGCCGTTCATCGAGGCCGCGCGCCAGGTGCGCCACGAGCTCGGCCGCAACAACGTCTTCTTCGTCCACGTCTCGCTCGTGCCGTACATGGGCGCGTCGGGCGAGCAGAAGACCAAGCCCACGCAGCACTCCGTGGCGGCGCTGCGCTCCATCGGGATCCAGCCGGACGCGCTCGTGCTCCGCAGCGACCGGCCCGTCTCGGACTCGAACAAGAAGAAGATCGCGCTCATGTGCGACGTCGACGAGCAGGCCGTGGTGAACGCGGTCGACGTGCCGAGCATCTACGACATCCCCGAGATGCTGCACGGGCAGGGCCTCGACAGCTACATCATCGACCACCTGGGGCTGCCGGCCGCTGACGCCGTGGACTGGTCCGGCTGGAGCGACCTGCTGGACGCCGTGCACGACCCGAAGCACGAGGTCACCGTGGGTCTCGTGGGCAAGTACATCGACCTGCCGGACGCGTACCTCTCGGTCACCGAGGCGCTGCGGGCCGGCGGCTTCGCGCACTCGGCGCGCGTGAAGTTGCGCTGGGTCGCCTCGGACGAGTGCGAGACGCCCGAGGGCGCGGCGAAGAAGCTGGGCGACCTGGACGCGCTGTGCGTGCCGGGCGGCTTCGGCATCCGCGGCATCGAGGGCAAGCTCGGCGCGCTCAAGTTCGCGCGCGACAACATGATCCCCGTGCTCGGCCTGTGCCTCGGCCTGCAGTGCATGGTCATCGAGTACGCCCGCAACGAGGCCGGCCTCGCCGGCGCCTCCTCCAGCGAGTTCGACCCCGAGAGCGAGTTCCCGGTCGTCGCGACGATGGCCGAGCAGGTCGACATCATCGCGGGCGGCGACCTCGGCGGCACCATGCGCCTCGGTCTCTACGAGGCGGCGCTCGCCCCCGGATCCCTCGCGGCCGAGCTGTACGGCGCGCCCGTCTCCCACGAGCGCCACCGCCACCGCTACGAGGTCAACAACCAGTACCGCGACCGGATCCAGGACGCCGGCCTCGTGTTCTCGGGCACGTCGCCCGACGGCACGCTCGTCGAGTACGTGGAGCTGCCCCGCGAGGTGCACCCCTTCTACATCGGCACGCAGGCGCACCCGGAGCTGCGGTCGCGCCCGAACCGCGCGCACCCGCTGTTCGCCGGCCTGATCCGCGCCGCGCTCGACCGCCAGGCGGCCAGCACGCTGTTCGTCGAGGACGACGCCGAGGCGGTCGCGTGACCGACGCCGTCGCGGGATCCCCGGCGGGCGGCCTGCACGACGACGCCGTCGCGTACGAGGTGACGTCGAGCGAGCGGGTGTTCCAGGGCAAGATCTGGGACATCCGCCGTGAGACCTTCGCGTACGGCGACGGCGAGATCACGCGCGAGTTCGTCGACCACACGGGTGCCGTCGCGGTGCTCGCGATCGACGACGAGGACCGGGTGCTCCTCATCAAGCAGTACCGGCATCCCGTCCGGATGCGCGAGTGGGAGATCCCGGCGGGGCTCCTCGACATCACGGGCGAGCCGCCGCTCACGGCCGTGCAGCGCGAGCTCGCGGAGGAGGCCGACCTGGTCGCCGCCGAGTGGAGCGTGCTGGCGGAGTACTACACGACGCCCGGCGGCAGCGACGAGGCGATCCGCGTCTACCTCGCGCGCGGACTGACCCCCACGGCGGAGGCGTTCGCGCGCACCGACGAGGAGGCCGACATCGAGGTGCGCTGGGTCGACCTCGACGAGGTCGTCACGGCGGTGCTCGAGCGGCGGATCCAGAACCCGTCGACCGTGATCGCGGTGCTGCAGGCGCACGTCGCCCGCTCGCGCGGCTGGTCGACGCTGGGACCGGCCGACGCGCCGTGGCCGCGGCACCCGAAGCTGCGCGACGGCGACGGCGGGGGCGCGTCCGGCTCGTGACCGACGTGGCCGAGGGATCCGGGGGAGCGGCGCCCGACGCCGTCCCCGAGGTCCCGGTCGCGCTGCGGCGCGCCGTCGACCGCTGGCTCCGGCACGTCGAGGTGGAGCGCGGCCTGTCCCGCAACACCCTCCAGGCGTACCGCCGCGACCTCGCGCGCTACACGGCGCACCTCGCGGACGAGGGCGTCGCGGATCCGGCCGACGCCAGCGCCGCGCACATCGCGGCCTTCGCGCAGCGCGTCCGCGACCCCGAGCACGGCGGCCTCACGGCGTCGTCGCTCGCGCGCATGCTGTCGAGCGTCCGGAGCTTCCACCGCTTCCTCGTGGAGGAGGGCATCGTCGAGGTCGACGTGTCCGCCGAGCAGAGGCCGCCCAAGCTGCCGAGCCGTCTCCCGAAGGCCGTCTCCATCGAGACGATGGGCCGGATCCTCGACGCGACCGACGGCGACGAGCCGCTCCGCGTGCGCGACAAGGCCCTGCTCGAGCTGCTGTACGCGACGGGCGCGCGCGTCAGCGAGATCACGGCGCTCACGGTCGACGACGTGCTCGGCGCCGACGGCGCCGCGGCCGAGCTGGTGCGCGTGCTCGGCAAGGGCGGCAAGCAGCGGATCGTGCCCGTCGGGTCCTTCGCCCGCCGCGCCGTCGACGCGTACCTCGTGCGCGTCCGCCCGATCCTCGCCGCGCGCGGATCCGCCACCCCGGCGCTCTTCCTCGGCCTCCGCGGCCACGCGCTCTCGCGGCAGAACGCGTGGCTCGTGATCAAGGCGGCCGCCGAGCGCGCCGGCGTCGCGGAGGAGATCTCCCCGCACACGTTCCGGCACTCGTTCGCGACGCACCTCATCGCGGGCGGCGCGGACGTGCGCGTGGTGCAGGAGCTGCTCGGCCACTCGTCGGTGGCGACCACGCAGATCTACACGCGCGTGACCGTCGACACCCTGCGCGACGTCTACACGACCGCGCACCCGCGTGCCCGCCGGGCGTGAGCGACCCTCCCCGGTAGACTTCCAGGATCCGACGGGACCGCGTCGGAGGAGCGGCAGAGAGAGATCCACGTGACGCGCAAGCCAGATGTGACCGAGCTCCCGGGAATGGACGTCCCCGTGCTCGGACCCACCGGTCGGGAGCTGCGCGAGTTCGCCGAGCCCGAGCCGCTCCAGGGCCACGGACCGGCCAAGATCATCTCCCTCTGCAACCAGAAGGGCGGCGTCGGCAAGACGACCACCGCCATCAACCTCGGTGCATCGCTCGCGAGCTACGGCCGCCGCGTGCTGGCCGTCGACTTCGACCCGCAGGGCGCGCTGTCCGCGGGCCTCGGCGTGCAGACCCACGACGCCGTCACCATCTACGACCTGCTGCTCGGCACCGTGAAGGACCCGCGCGAGGCCATCCAGACGACGGGCTTCGAGGGCCTCGACGTCATCCCCGCCAACATCGACCTGTCGGCGGCTGAGGTGCACCTCGTCAACGAGGTCGCGCGCGAGCAGATCCTCGCCAGCGTGCTGCGCAAGGTGAGCGCCGACTATGACGTGATCCTCATCGACTGCCAGCCGTCGCTCGGCCTCCTCACCGTCAACGCGCTCACCGCGAGCCACGGAGTGCTGATCCCGCTCGAGTGCGAGTTCTTCGCGCTCCGCGGCGTCGCGCTGCTCGTGGAGACGATCGAGAAGGTCAAGGACCGGCTGAACCCGGGGCTCGCGCTCGACGGGATCCTCGCGACCATGTACGACTCGCGCACGCTGCACTCGCGCGAGGTGCTGCAGCGCGTGGTCGAGGCGTTCGACGACAGCGTGCTCGAGACCGTGATCGGCCGGACGGTGAAGTTCCCGGACGCGTCGGTGGCGGGCAAGCCCATCATCCAGTTCGCGCCCGAGCACCCGGCCGCGCTCGCGTACCGCAAGGTGGCGCGGGAGCTCATCGCGCGTGGCGCCGTCGCGTAGGGGCGCACCCCTGGCCGAGCGCGAGCTCGCCGTCGACGCGGACGCCAGCGCGGCCGTGCGGGCGGATCCGGAGCGCGCCTTCCGGGTCAGCATCGGCAACTTCGAGGGCCCGTTCGACCTGCTGCTCTCGCTCATCGGCAGCCATGAGATGGACATCACCGAGGTGAGCCTCAGCCTCGTGACCAACGAGTTCATCGCGCACATCCGCGGGCTCGACGGACCCGAGGACCTCGACGAGGCGAGCTCGTTCCTCGTGGTCGCGGCGACGCTGCTCGACCTCAAGCTCGTGGGGCTCCTGCCGCAGGGCGAGCTCGTGGACGCCGAGGACGTGGCGCTGCTCGAGGCGCGCGACCTGCTGTTCGCCCGGCTGCTGCAGTACCGCGCGTTCAAGCAGGCGGCCAGCTGGTTCCAGGAGCGGCTGGCCGCCGAGTCCGGCCGCGCGTTCCGCGACGTGCCGCTCGAGGAGCGGTTCCGCGCGCAGGTGCCCGAGCTCGTGTGGACGACGTCGCCCGCGGACCTCGCGGCCATCGCCCTGCTCGCGCTCGCGCCGCGCGAGATCCCGACCGTGGGCCTCGACCACCTGCATGCGCCGCTCGTGAGCATCCGCGAGCAGGCGGCCGTCGTCGTCGCGCGGCTGCGGGGCGGGGCGCCGGTCACGTTCCGGGAGCTCGTCGCGGACGCCGGGGTCACGGGCGTCGTGATCGCGCGGTTCCTCGCGGTGCTCGAGCTGTACCGGGTCGCCGCCATCGAGTTCGACCAGCCGGAGGCGCTCGGCGAGCTCACGCTCACGTGGACCGCCGAGAGCTGGACCGACGACGCCCTCGCGAGCCTGGGGGCCGGATATGACAGCTGAGCCCGTGGATCCCGCTGACGGCACCGGCGCAGGTCCCGCCGACGCCCCGCTCGACCTCGACCGCGCGCTCGAGGCGCTGCTCATGGTCGCGGACGAGCCGCAGAGCGTGACGACCCTCGCGACGGCGACCTCGACGCCCGTCAAGGAGGTGCGCCGCGCGATCCAGCGGCTCGTCGACGACTTCGACGGGACGACCGGGGGAGTGCGCCGCGGCTTCGAGCTGCGTGAGGTCGGCGGCGGCTGGCGCGTGTACGTGCGGCCCGAGTACGACACCGTGATCCGCGACCACGTGCTCACGCAGAACCCCACGCGCCTCTCGCAGGCGGCCCTCGAGACGCTCGCGGTGATCGCGTACAAGCAGCCGATCAGCCGCAGCCAGGTCGCCGCGATCCGCGCCGTGAACGTCGACTCGGTGGTGCGGACGCTGCTCGCGCGGGGCCTCGTGACCGAGGCCTTCACCGACGGCGAGACCGGCGCGATTCATTACGGTACGACAGACCACCTGCTCACGCAGCTCGGCATCAACTCGCTCGACGAGCTCCCCCCGATCTCCCCGTTGCTCCCCGACGGGGCGGAAGGCTTCCATGACCCCCTCCTCTGATCGCCCGCACGCCTGGAACCCGGACGAGCCGGTGCAGGGCGTCCGCCTGCAGAAGGTGATGGCCGCCGCCGGCGTCGCCAGCCGCCGCGTCTGCGAGGACATGATCGCCGCGGGCCGCGTCACCGTGAACGGCGAGGTCGTCACCGAGCCCGGCCGCCGCATCGACCCCGACGTCGACGAGGTCGCGGTCGACGACCAGGCCGTGCAGCTCGACACCTCGAAGCGCTACCTCATGCTCAACAAGCCCGTCGGGATCTACTCGTCCCTGCGCGACGAGCGCGGCCGCCCCGACCTCCGCGAGTTCACGGAGGAGTTCGAGGAGCGCCTGTTCAACGTCGGGCGCCTCGACGCGGAGACGAGCGGCCTGCTGATCCTCACCAACGACGGCGACCTTGCGCACGTGCTCGCGCACCCGTCGTTCGGCGTGCTCAAGACGTACATCGCGAAGGTCACCGGTCGCGTCACGCCGCAGACCATCCAGCGCCTCACGCAGGGCGTGGACCTCGAGGACGGGCCCATCCAGGCGGACCGCGCGCGCATCCTCTCGGGCGGCGGCGACCAGACGCTCGTGGAGATCACGCTGCACTCGGGCCGCAACCGCATCGTGCGCCGCATGCTCGACGAGGTCGGCCACCCGGTGGAGGAGCTCGTGCGTCGCCAGTTCGGGCCGCTGCACCTCGGATCCCTGGGCGTCGGCCGCGTGCGCGACCTCACCTCCGACGAGCTCGGCCAGCTCCTCACCATCTCGCGCGAGGCCCGCGCGCAGGCCGGACCCGCGACGCCGCAGGGCACCGGCGCGGCCGCCGAGGCGCAGGGGGACGTGGACCGCGAGGACGGCGAGTGAGCGAGGCCGCGGGCGCGGCCGCCGCGACCGACACGCGCGTGCAGGGCACCGTCCGCATCGTCGGCACGGGACTCCTCGGCACGAGCATCGCCCTCGGCCTCCGCGCGCGCGGCGTCGACGTCGTGCTGGCCGACGCGTCGCCGACCACGCTCCGCCTCGCCGCGGACATGGGGGCAGGACGGATCGCCGACATCGGATCCGCCCCCGACCTGCCGTCGCTCGTCGTCGTCTGCGTGCCGCCGGACGTGACCGCGCGCGTGGTCGCCGCCGAGCTCGCCGCGCACCCGGACGCGCTCGTCACGGACGTCGCGAGCGTGAAGGCCGCGCCGCTCGCGGAGCTCGCCGCGATGGGCGCCGACCTCTCCCGCTACCTCGGATCGCACCCGCTCGCCGGGCGCGAGCGCGGCGGCCCCGTCTCCGCGACCGGCGACCTCTTCCTCGGCCGGCCCTGGGTCATCGCGGGCCACGACGGCATCACCTACGCGGCGGGCGCACCGGTCGAGCAGCTGATCCTCGACCTCGGCGCCGTCCCCATCGAGATGACCGCGGAGGAGCACGACGCGTCCGTGGCGCTCGTCTCGCACGTGCCGCAGGTCGTCGCGAGCCTCCTGGCGTCGCGGCTCGCCGACGGCGACGCGACCGCGCTCGGCCTCTCCGGCCAGGGCCTCCGCGACACCACGCGCATCGCGTCGAGCGACGCGGCGCTGTGGGTGCAGATCCTCGGCGCGAACGCCTCCCGCATCGTGCCGATCCTGAAGGCGCTCCGCACCGACCTCGACGAGGTCATCGAGGCGCTCGACGACGTCGACGCGCGAGGGTCCCGGCTGCGGGTGGCCGAGCGGATCCACGCGGGCAACGCGGGCGTCGCGCGCATCCCCGGCAAGCACGGCCAGGACCGCCGCTTCGCCGCCGTCACCGTGATGATCGACGACCGCCCCGGCCAGCTGGCCGCGCTGATCGACGACGTGGGCGCCGCCGACGTCAACATCGAGGACCTGCGCCTCGAGCACTCGCAGGGCGCGCAGGTGGGTCTCGTGGAGATCGCCGTGCTGCCCGAGGCCCGCGACCGCCTGGTCGCGCGGCTCGAAGAACGGAACTGGAGGATCGCCGGATGACCGGAGACACGACGCCCGCACCCGACCCCCTGGAGGACACCGTGCTGGTGGACGCCACGCTCAACCGCACGGTCGTCGCAGTCGACGGCCCCGCCGGCAGCGGCAAGTCGAGCGTGAGCCGCGCCGCCGCGCGCGCCCTCGGCTTCGACTACCAGGACACGGGCGCCGCGTACCGCGCGCTCAGCTGGTTCGCGCTGGAGAGCGGCGTCGACACGGAGGATCCCGCCACCGTCACGAGCCTGATCGAGGGCTTCGACTACGACATCGCGATCGATCCGTCCGAGACGCGCGTGAGCGTCCGCGGCACCGACGTCACCGAGGCGATCCGCGAGCCCCGCGTGTCCGCCGTCGTGAGCCGCGTGGCCCGCGTGCCCGAGGTGCGGCACTACATGGTGGAGCTGTTCCGCTCGCTCATGGCGTCGAGCGACAAGCCCGGCATCGTGGTCGAGGGTCGCGACATCACGACGGTCGTCGCGCCCGACGCCCAGGTGCGCATTCTGCTGACGGCCTCCCCGGAAGCTAGGATGAGCAGGCGTTCCGCGGAGACGTCGACCCAGTCGGCAGCCGCGGTCGGCGAATCACTCGCCTCCCGGGATCGGGCCGACTCGCAGGTCGTCGATTTCATGAACGCCGCAGATGGTGTGACCACCATCGACTCCACGGACATCGACTTCGACCAGACCGTCCAGGCGGTGGTCGATCTCGTTCACGCACGAACAGATTGAGGCGCGACCCGGTGACGGGCCGACACGCCAGAGGACAACATGGCTGATCACGACGACGACTTCCCCGAGCTCGACAGCGGGCTCCACGAGCGCCTGTCGAGCATCGACGAGGAGCTCGCTTCCCAGCGCGCGCAGACGCTCCGCGCCGGGCTCGAGGACTACGAGCTGGACGACGAGGACCTCGAGGTCCTCGAGTCCGCCACGGACGACCCCGACCAGGTCACGTACCTGCCGGCGCTGCCCGTGCTCGCGGTCGTCGGCCGCCCGAACGTCGGCAAGTCGGCGCTCATCAACCGCATCCTCGGCCGCCGCGAGGCCGTCGTCGAGGACACCCCCGGCGTCACGCGCGACCGCGTCTCCTACAAGGCCGAGTACGCGGGCCGCTGGTTCACGCTCGTCGACACCGGCGGCTGGGAGCCCGACGCGAAGGGCATCAACGCCTCCGTGGCCATGCAGGCCGAGATCGCGATGGACCTCGCCGACGCCGTGCTGTTCGTCGTCGACGCCAACGTCGGCGCCACGAGCACGGACGAGCACGTCGTCCGCCTGCTCCGCAAGACCAAGAAGACGGTGATCCTCGCGGCCAACAAGGTCGACGACGCGCGCCAGGAGCCGAACGCCGCCTCGCTGTGGTCGCTCGGCCTCGGCGAGCCGCACCCCGTCTCCGCGCTGCACGGCCGCGGCGTCGCGGATCTGCTCGACCTCGTGCTGAAGACCCTGCCGCTCGTCTCCAAGGTCGCCAAGGAGGAGGTCGGCGGACCCCGCCGCGTCGCCATCCTCGGCCGCCCGAACGTCGGCAAGTCGAGCCTGCTCAACAAGGCAGCGGGCGAGGAGCGCGTGGTCGTCAACGAGCTCGCCGGCACCACGCGCGACCCGGTCGACGAGCAGGTCGAGATCGCCGGCAAGGTGTGGCGCTTCGTCGACACCGCCGGCATCCGCCGCCGCATGCACCTCGCCCAGGGCGCCGACTTCTACGCGTCGCTCCGCACGAGCGCGGCGCTGGAGAAGGCGGAGGTCGCGGTCGTCATGATCGACGTCTCCGAGGTCATCAGCGAGCAGGACATCCGCATCATCGAGCTGGTGCTCGAGTCGGGCCGCGCGCTCGTGCTCGCGTTCAACAAGTGGGACCTCCTCGACGACGAGCGCCGCCGCTACCTCGAGCGCGAGATCGAGACCGACCTCGCGCACGTGTCGTGGGCGCCGCGCGTCAACATCTCGGCGCGCACCGGACGCCACATGGAGAAGCTCGTGCCGGCGCTCGAGACGGCGCTGGAGTCGTGGGACACCCGCATCGCGACGGGCAAGTTCAACGCGTTCCTCGCCGAGCTCACCGCCGCCCACCCGCACCCCGTGCGCGGCGGCAAGCAGCCGCGCATCCTGTTCGGCACGCAGGCCTCGAGCCGGCCGCCGACATTCGTGCTCTTCACGACCGGGTACCTCGACCCGCAGTACCGCCGCTACATCCAGCGTCGCCTGCGCGAGATCTACGGCTTCGAGGGCAGCCCGATCATCGTCAACATGCGCGTGCGGGAGAAGCGGAAGCGCTAGCTGGCACAGCGCGGAAGCGCTAGCGCTCCCTCTCCGCTGCCGCGTGCAGCACGACGGACGGCGTCGATCCCTCGCGGGGTCGGCGCCGTCCGTCGTCGGGGGCTGGCTGCGGATCACGTGTACCAGGTCGGCTCCGGGATCTCGCCGAGCAGCACGTGCCGGCCGACCTCGCGGCGCTTGTAGGGGATCGGGTCGTGCAGCGTGTGCGTCCGCAGGTTCCTCCAGAAGATGTCGAGCCCGGCCTTCGAGGAGGAGGCGCGCGCGCCCGTGAGCTCGAGGATCCGCGTGCCGACCTCCAGCCCGTCCTCCGCGATGCGCGCCTTGGCCGCCGCGACGCGCACGGCGATCTCGCCGCGCTTCCGCTCCGTGAGCTTCTCGCGCGGCGCGTGCAGCACGGCGCTGATCTCGGCGCCCACCCGATCGAGCAGCGCCTCCGACGCCCACACCTTCGACTGCAGCTGCCCGTAGCCCTCGAGCACGTACCACTCGTCGGTCGCGCGCTCCTTGTCGTCGCCGCCGTACGGCCATGCGCGCGTGGTGCTGCGCGTGTACGCGGCGGCCGTCTCGAGCGCGCCCTCCGCGATGCCCTGGTAGAAGTTCGCGAACACGAGCTGGATCGCCGGCACGTTGAGCGTGCCGTAGACGAGCGGCTGGAACACCTTGTCGACGAACCCGGCGGCGTCCGTCCACGGCACGCGCACGTCGCGGATCTCGACCGAGCCGGACTCCGTGAGCCGCTGCCCGAGGCTGTCCCAGTCGTGGCCGAAGACGATGCCGGGCTGGTCCGTCGGCACGATCGCGAACACGTGGGTCTCCGTGCCCTCGATGACGCCCTCGAGCACGGTGAGGTCGGACACGACGCCGCCCGTGCTGAACGACTTCCGGCCGGAGAAGATCAGGTCGTCGCCGTCCTCGCGGATGACGAGGTCGGAGTCGCGCGGGTTCACGGCGCCGCCGAAGAGCAGGTTGCCTGTCGTGGCGAGCTTCTCCACGGCCTCGATCTGCGCGTCCGTGCCGACGAGCCGCGCGGCCCACGCCCAGAGGTAGTGGTACCCGAGGAGCTGGCCGATGGATCCGTCGCCGCGGGCGACCGCGCGGATCACCTTGTACGCGGTGTCCCAGGTCTGCCCGCCGCCGCCGTGCTCCGCGGGCCCGAGCAGCGTGACGAGGCCGGCGTGCTTGAGGAGCGCGACCTCCTGGTGCGGGCTGGCGCCGGCGCGGTCGCGCTCGACCTGGTCGACGGCGAGGATGTCGGCGACCTCGCGGGCGCGGGCGATCCACGCGGCGGGCGTCGTGGGACGCGGTGCGCCCTTCCAGCGGTCGACGGGGGCGGCGCCGAGGGGAGCGGGGCGCGGGCGGTCGGTCCTCGCGGGTGCGTCCGCGTTCGCGGTGCCGTGGGCGGGCGTGGGGGAGCCGGATGCGGGTCGGGGCTCGCGGTCGATCAGGGTCATGTCCTGTCCTCTCGTGAAGGGGCGCGACCGGTGCCGCGCCTCGCGGTGGGGCAACGGTAGGGGCGGGTCGCGCGGGGTGGCGAGGGGTGTGACGGCGGGTGTCCCCGCGTGACGACGCGGGGCGTCACGGGCCGTCATGCGGGGGATCCGCCGACCGCCGGCTGGTGCCCGCGTCGCCTGTCCGGATCGCGCCGCTCCCCACGTTCGCGGGCGGCTCCAGGCGTCACGTCGTACCCTGATCCGGGCGCATCCGACGCCCGCTCACGAGACACGGAGGATCGCACCGGTGGACCAGCTGCTCAGCCGTCTCGATCGGATCGCCGCCGGGCGCCAGGCGGGCCACGTCATCGCCGAGGACATGCGCGACCACCCGTGGACGGCGCGGGCCTTCCGCTGGATCCGGTGGATCCTCATCGCCGAGACCATCGTGGGCGCGACCGCCGTTGCCATCGCCCTGACCCTCGCCGAGGACGGCGTCGCGATCGCCCCCGCCGTCTGGTTCCGCTCCTTCGTGGTGCTCGCGATGACCCTCACGCTCTACTACTTCGCCTGGCGCGCCTCGACCGGCTACTGGTGGGCGTACTCGCGCCTGCGCCTCTTCAGCCAGATCTTCCCGATAGTGACCCTCGTGGTCGCCGCGATCCCGGGCCTCTACCCGCTCTGGATGGTCATCGAGCAGATCGTCTTCTCGCTGCTGCTCATCGGGGTGGCCGACATCCTGCGGAGCGACCACATGCGGGAGGCGTTCCCGAAGCCGGGGAGGGTGGCTGCTTCCGCTGCGCCTGACCCCTCCGCTCCGGGTCACCCGGGTGGTGCGCCAGCCTGATCCGGGACCTCGTGCGTGCCGGAGCAGTGCCGCCGATGCGGTAGGCTCTACGAGTTGCCCAGCGATGGGACAGCGGGCTGTGGCGCAGCTTGGTAGCGCACTTGACTGGGGGTCAAGGGGTCGCAGGTTCAAATCCTGTCAGCCCGACGGACATGCCTCGGAAGGACCCATGGGTCCGGCCGGGGCATTCGTCATTGCGGTAGCTCGGTGCACCCCGTTCGCGGGTCATCCCTTGATGTCTTGATCGGAACCTAGCTAAGTTGGAGAAGTTGGACCATCGGGCGGGCGCAGTTACGGTTGCCCGCGATTAGTGCGAACAAGTGACATGGTCTTAGTTTCTCTGCTTAGTCGAGGGCAAGGAGCGATGAGGTATCTCATCTGAGTTATGGAGAGGCCTTGCAGCTTAATGTGATCAGTGCGACCTACAGCGAGCCCCTGGTGCGTCAAGCAGCACAGCTTTTTTCGACTAAAGCCTTTCGTCCAATCGTTGAAGGTTCCGCGTCGTCGCGCGTAGATGATACCGTCCGCCGGCTTCGCGAAGCACTGTCGTTGAGTAATGCTTCTAATGGCGAGGTGGTTCTCGAGGCCTTCAACTTACTTTCTCGCAATTATAGAACCGAGTACTATTATCGAAACTTGATCGCAAGTAATTTGCTAGTCGGTAAATATAAGGCCGCAAAAGCAGTCATGCTGAATGAGCTCGCCATTGGGGGCTCGATTGCTGATTCCGTAATTATCAACGACTTCGCCACAGTTTACGAGATCAAAACAGAATTTGACACGCCGAGTAAGCTTGATAGCCAGCTTCGTAGCTACTTTACTGTTTTTGGTTTTGTCAATGTTGTAGTGCCCAAGGAGGCCGCGGCGCGCTACCTAGCCTTACTCGAGCAGTCACCGGCGGGTGTGATTGGAGTGGATAGGCGAGGGCGACTATCGCAACTCGCTGCTCCGCGCCGCAGTTCGGCCGCTTTTGACCATGCCGCAATATTTAATGTTCTTAGGGCGCGCGAGCGAGACTGCGTCCTCGAAGCTTGCGGTCTCAGTGCTCCAAAGGTTCCAAATGGGCTACGGTACTCTGTAAGCCTCGAGCTTGCGCGTTCCATACCGGTGTCTCTATTCCAGGAGTCGGCCGAAATTGTTCTCCGAGCGAGAGGGAGTGCTGCGAGTCGACCATTTTTGCTAAATAAGCACTTATACCCCTTCAGGGCTCTCATTACGCAAATGTCTTTGAGTAGTCAGGAGGCTCGCAATTTATTGTCATGGGTAGAGTCAAAGGAGACGTCAAATGTACTACCCGTACTTTCGAGGTAAGCAGTATGAGCTTCTTGCGCTTAGAGATACCGCAGGACTGCTAGGTGTAGAGCAAAGCGTCCGTCCGATTATTGAGCCGGTTCGTCAGCCTGAGAATTCCGGATTGGATCGTTGTCTCGGTGCTCTGAAATCCGCGCACGTGGCTGCAACGCTTGTTGTGAACCCAAGCGTGGGAGATTTGAAGGGCGACTCCGCTCTGTCTTCGTTGTCTCTGCATTTAGCTTCCGCGGATGCGAATCAGCCTGCAATGCTCGGCCTTATTTTATCGGATTCGTCTGACGTGCGATCTCTTTTTGGCGCTTACTCGCGAAAGTTTGGTTCTCGCTACGATTTGGCCTTGTTGCATAAGGCCGCACATCCCGACATTGATTACATAAGGGAATGGGCCGCCACTCATAATGCGAAAATGAATGTAATCCAAAACGGCCTGCGGCGGCGTCATTTCGATTCCATCATCCCAAGTGCTCAAGCAGTCACCATTAGAGACGCCTTCGTATCTGAACCTCGTAATGCTGAGTTCCTCGAGCGCCAGGAGTCGGTCTTTACTGACGACCATTTGTTCTATGCTGAGGATGGTTGGGCGGGTTTCAGCGATTACTTGACCGTCGGCGAGCCCTTCGCCACAGGAGGTTTTCAGCCGCGGGCAGTCGTTATTCACTGGACTTTCGAGCGGGAGGTTGGTGGGCCTGTGATGATTCGGCATTTTACAAGCGTGAGCAATGCCGATACTGCCGATGTCGCCGGTAAATTCTTGCAAGCACTTGACAAACTGGTGGCGTTCCTCGACAGTCGTGATTTACAGACGCGTGCTGCCACCGTCATGCGCGAGCATGCGCGAAATCGTACATACCCCGGACTCGGGACATTAAAAAAGCTCTCGATCCAGAATCACCTAGAGCTGATGTCTGGGATCCTAGCCCGATGAGAGCCTGTTCGGCCTGCTTCGCGGCTCAAACCTGGCCCGTAAATGCTCGAGGCGAGGCGAGGTCCGCTGGTACATGCGACTTTGGACATGGTTACAGTCACAGTACTTGGCCCACGCATGCGTGGCGTGAACATATTTTACGATTGCTGTCTCTGTATGACCCCGTGGAGGAGGAAATGGGTGAGTCCCGCATAGCTGCTGTCCTTCAAAATGACTGGCAAATATTCTCCTTCACTGACTCCACCGTGGTTGAGTCATTTCTTTACGACGCAGTCGGATCACACGCGCTTTTAGTCGACGGAGCGGGAGCGGTATTACGCGCCGTACAAGGGGAAGCGGATCATCTCGCTTCGTGGGCAGAGTTCTCTGACGAGATTAAGACAAAAAATCGCTACTTCCCTTCCATGCTGCCTGATCCCGAAGTGCTCAAAAATACAATCGAAGTTCAAATTGAAGAGGTAAAAAGCGACGTTGCTCTCTACCGTGCTCGACTTGCCGACACTGTAGGGCAATACATGAGTGCCGATATGGGTGCACCTCCGCCCGCTAGAGCGAGTGCGGGGCGGGCCAATCCGGTGGGAGTGCCTTATCTCTATTTGGCATTCGATGAGGCAACGTGCATCTACGAAAGTCGTGCTGCGAGTCATGCTATCGTGAGCGTGGGGAAATTCCAGCTTACAAGGAGTGTGAGAGTGCTGAATCTGGCGGATGTGGAAGCGCCGGATTTCTTCGATGACGATGAAATTGTAAGGCTTACAAGTTTCAGGTACATGCAGGGACTGTCGAGAGAGCTCACCAAGCCAGTTCGTGCATCGGATAAAGAAACGGACTATATCCCTACGCAATACCTGTGTGAATTCGCGAAGTCTATAGGGTTAGATGGGGTTCTTTATTCGAGCGCCTTGCATCCAGGGGGCAGAAATCTCGTACTTTTCGCGCCTGCGCTTGCTGCGTGTCTAGCGGGTGTGGTTTCGTATGAACTTCTCGGACTCACGGCCGAATGGCAAGTAGCGGAAGCAGCGTAGCGATCGTTCCTTCGTGGTCCGATCGGGTCATGCGTCTTCCGTTCTCTTTCTTTGTCTGCATAAAGTCAGAGGGACAAGTACCTGGTTGGCATTGCGGCAAGAGGTGTTTTTGGTTGATTGGTCGTCAACGTGATGCGTTCATGGGGCTTCTCGTTGACGCCTTTCAGCGCCCGTCTTCCAGGGCGGTCGTTGGTCGTACTCGACAAAGCGTTTTCATGCCAAAGAGGTGCCATGAACAGCGCCCGGGACGCGACTAATAGGAGCAGTGCCGGGCAACTTTCACCCCCCACACGAGGGCTTACGCGCGGAGGAGTCCGCCCATAGCCTCAGGCGTCGTCACTCGACGGCACCACCTGCCGCCTACCCCTTCGTCGCGGTACGCACCCGAGGAGCACCATGCCCGACGCCCCCTCCGCCGCTCCTGCCGGCTGGTTCCCCGACGGATCCGGGCAGCTCCGCTACTGGGACGGATCCACGTGGACGTCGCACGTCGCGCCGATGGCGCAGCCCGCCGCAGCGTCGGCGCCCGCTCCGAGCGCGGCAGCGACGGCGGCGGTCGCCGCATCGCAGCAGGCCGACGCCGTGCGGAACGCCCAGGCGGCTGAGGCCGCGCACGACAAGGCGATGCGGGCAGCCGAGGCCGCGCAGGCGAAGGCCGTGCGGGCCGCGGAAGCGGAGCAGCAGCGCGCCGCGAAGGTCGCGCAGCGCGAGGCGGCCATGCAGGCGAAGGCGGCGGAGCGCGATGCAGTGGCTCGGGACAAGAGCGCCCGGGCGGCCGCAGCGACCGCCGCGACGCCGGTGCCGTTGCCGACGCGACAGCGCGCTACAGCAGCGCCGGTCGCTCCTGCGGCTCCGACTGCCGTGATCACCGACACCCGGCCGAGCCGCCACCCGGCGACCACGTGGGTCATCACGTCCGTCGTCGCGCTGGCTGTGCTGATCATCACCGCCCTCGGCGGCTTCGGCGGCATGTTCGTCTCGCTCGGCCTCGTCGGGATCGCCACGGCTCTCTACCCCTACGCCACGGGCCGCCGCAGCTGGATCCCGATCCTGACGACCCGTTCGCGCAACGGCGTCGCTGCCGTGGGCGCGGCCGTGCTCATCGTCATCGGGGCCACGGTCCCGGTCGCGGCGTCCGCTCCCGCTCCGCGCCAGGCGGAGGCGATCTCCGCCAGCGCGAGCCCGACCCCGTCTGCGAGCCCGACGCCCACCGCGACGCCGACCCCCGTGGTCCACGTCGTCGAGGACGTCAACACCAAGTCCGCCATCGACGCCCGCGCGCTCCTCCGGGAAGCCGGCTACGTCGTCCAGTACGTGCTCGAGTCGGGTGAGGCGACCGCCGTCACCGACGGCATGACCGTGAAGTCGCAGAGCCCGGTCGCGGGATCGCGTACCGACGCCGGATCCACCGTGACGCTCACGCTGCTGGCGCCCGCGCCGACGCCGACGCCGACGCCTGAGCCCACGGTCGCGCCGACGGTGGCGCCCGCGCCGCAGCCGGCGGCTCCTGCTCCGGCGCCCGTCGCGCCTGCTCCCGCGCCTGCTCCTGCCGCCCCGGCTCCCGCCCCTGCCCCGGCCCCGGGCCGGACGATCACGCCCGGTGCCTTCTGCAAGAAGACCGAGGTCGGCAGCGTCGAGAAGTCCGACACGGGCAAGAGCTACCGATGCGGCCCGGACGCCGACGGTCAGCGCAACCGCTGGTACCCGATGTGACCGACTCCCGGGCGGCCCCACGACGGCTGCCCGGGCCACCCCGCGCGAACAACCGGGGCGACCGTCAGCGCGGCCCCTCCAGCAGCAGCGCGTCCGGGATCCCCGGCTCCAGTTCCCGGCACAGCGCGTAGAGCGCGCCGGCCGTGCCGAGCATGAGCCCCCGCACGCTGGTCACCCCTTGGGGCAGACCGCTGCGCGGGCCGGCGCGGAGGACGCGCTGCAGCGCGCGGTCGCGGAACTCCGCGAGCCCGGTGTCGACGCCGGTGCGTCGGGTCGCGCCGCGCACGGCGATGAGGTTGCCGAGGGTCCCGTGGCACAGGGAGTCGTCGGAGGGGAGCGCGTCCGACGCCGTCTCGCGCGCGCCGACGAGGGCGAGCTCGAGGAGGTCCGGCCGGTCGAGCGTCGCGGCCGCGTCCGCGCGTGCCATCGCGATGCCGGCGGTGCCGTGGCACCAGTGCGCGGGGAAGGATCCGGCCGCGGATCGCGCCTCCGGTCTCGCGTCGCGCCAGCGGCGGCGGGACGGGTCGAACAGCGCGTCGTCGAAGCGCAGGGCGCGGACGGCCGCATCGGCGATGGCATCGTCGCCCAGCACGCCGGCGGTGCGGGCGAGCGCCCAGCCGACGCCGGATGCGCCGTGCGAGAACCCGCCCAACCGCGCCCGCTCGGCACCGGTCTCCCAGACGAGGGCGCCGCCCTCCACCTCGACCGCCGTGCTCATCAGCCGCCCCGCGAGCGCGCGCAGCGCATGGCGGCCCGCCTCGGTCGCGCCCTCGGGCAGCCCCGCGACGACGGCGCACGCGCCGGCGACGCCCGCCATCACGTCCAGGTGCGGATCCTCGTGGGCCACCTCGCCGAGCCGTCGGACGGCCGCCGCCCGGAGGTCGCGGTGCCCGTCTCCGCCGACTCGCGCGTCGTGGTGGGCGAGCGCGTGGAGGAGCCCGGTCGCGCCGCTGTAGGCGCCCACCGGCAGGTCGATCAGGCCGCGCGTCCAGTCGTCGAGGATCGCCGTGACCGCGTGCATCGCCCGGCCGGCCAGGTCGTCGAGCCCGAGGCCGGGCAGCACGCCGTGCGCGTGGGTCGCGGCGAACGCGATCCCGGCCAGCCCGTCGTACAGGGTGGGCCCCGCGGGGCGGTACTCGAGGCCGCTGCTGTCGAGGCTGCTGCTCACGCCGATCCAGGTCGCGTCGTCCCGGCCGAGGACGGCGGAGGCGAGGAGGATCCGGGCCTGTCCGCGTGCCGCCTCCCGCAGGGCGTCGTCGTCCACCCGCGGTGCGCGGGCCAGCGAGGCGGTGGCGTCCGCGGCCTGCCGTCCTCGCGCGTCGTCGCGGGCGTCGTCGTCTCCGTCGGGCGTCGCGGTCGCCGCCAGCACGGACTCGTCGACCAGCCGGAGGGACTCGGGGAGGTCGTCGAGGGTGAGCCGCGCGAGCCGGTCGAGCACGTCCTCGCGCGTGCTCCGCGCGAAGCGCTGCGGCCCGGCCTCCTCGTCGTCGGCGATGAGGGCGCGTGCGTCCATGCGCGTGGAGAACAGGGGCACGTCGAGCCGCCAGAGGGCGCGCTCCTCCGCCTCGACCAGCGCGGCATCCGCGGGATGCTCCTCGACGCGCGTCCAGAGGTGGCGGAGGAGGTGGTCCCGGTCGATGCCGCTGCGGAGCGGGCGGGGTCGGCGCATCTCCGTGAGGAGCAGGGAGTAGGAGCGGGTGGCGCGCACGATGTGCCGCGACGAGATGTCGGGCGCGGCCGACAGGATCGCGCGGACCTCCGCCCGGCGCTCGACGATGGCGCGGAAGGTGCGCTCGTACCCGTCCGCGAGGGCGGCGCGACCGGAGCGGATGCGCGCGAGCGTCGCTCCCGGCGGCTGGTTGCGCGACCGGCCGACCGGCATCTCGCGCGCCTCGATGCGCATGCGGTCCGTGGCCGCGTCCACCACCTGGTGGACGGTCGCCGTGGTCCCCGCGCCGTGCAGGCCCCCGGTGCTGACGCTGACGTCGATGCTCGTGCCCTCCCCGGTGGTGAGCTGGACCGGGAGGATGCCGCTGCCCAGCACCGACGCGTTGAGCATCCGCGACGCCCGGCGCAGGGCCGTCCCGTCCTCGCCGTCGACCTCGCTGCGGTTCTGGATCAGCGTCTCCAGGTCGATGGGCACGGGACCGTCCGCGGAGGCGATGACGTTCTCGAGGTGGAGGTCGGACGCGCCGAGCACGTGCGCGACGGCGAGCAGCGAGCCGAGCCGGCCGAGGTGCCGGGACAGGGGGATCGCGGAGGCGGCGTCCTCGGCGTGGGCCACGAACTCGACCCAGCCGTACCCGTCGCGCGGCAGCACCGCGGCCGCGCGCAGGCGGATCTCGGCGGGGAGGGCGGGCGCGAGCGCGTCGACGAGGTCGCGGTACAGCGCGAACACCCGGCAGTCGCGCGGCTTGTAGACGAGCCGGCTGCCGTCGGAGAAGCGCAGCGTCGCGACGGACTGCCCGCCGTCGTGGGGGTCGCCCGAGCTCAGGTCCACGGCCTCCAGGGCGTCGAGCCGCTCGGTCGCGAGGCCCATCCGGACGAGGTTGCCGTGGTCGGCGTGCAGGCGGTCGAGGATGCGCGCGACGTGCGCGCGCCAGCTGCCGATCGCCGTGACGAGGTCGCGCGCGAGGACGGGGTGGCGGGAGAGGAGCTCGGCGCGGTGCGCGGGGTCGGCGAGCCGCGCATCCAGCCGCGCGTGCCGACCCGGTGCCGGATCCCGGGCGAGCTCCGCGAGGAGGGCCCGGAGGGAGAGGCTCGCGAGGCGCTCCGCGAGGCCGTCGAGGAGATCCGCGCGTGCGGTGCGCGAGAGCCACGGGCGACCGTCCAGGTGCGCCCGCTGCGCGCCGACCATCGGGCCGAGCAGGGCGGCGAAGGGGAGCCCGGCCACGCGGGTGTCCTCGACGACGAGGTGGCCGTTCGCCGGCGCGTAGGCCTCCGCGGAGACCGGCGGATGCACGAGCCAGGGGTCGACCCGGGCGAGCCAGTCCGCGCTCGCGGCCCGCGGGGTCCACGCGTCGCCCGCCAGGAGCGCCACGAGGTCGTCGCCGTCCAGCAGCTGCCCGGCGAGGTAGGCGGCGTGCGTCCCGTCGTCGACGAGGGCGTCGTCGCGCCAGGCGCGCGTCAGCTCGGGGACCGGTCGGGCATCGGCCCGCGTCGCCGCGCGCCGTTCGCGCAGCCGGGACGCCTGCAGCAGCGAGAGCTCGGCCGCGGTGATCGTCACGTCAGATCCCCCTCGCCGCTCCGGCGGGCGGGGCCCGACGCGGAGCGGACGGACCGCGCGCCGAGCGCAGCCCGTCCGTCGAGTGCGTCCGTCAGCGACACGCGCAGATGATCGTCCCGCATTCGATGGTGAGCGTGCAGAGCCAGCCGCTGCTGGACATGTACGGGCTCACGACGCGACGGAACTCCGCGTCGATCTGGGTCTGGACGGACGGGCTGGTGTCCTCGCCCGCGTCGACGAGCATGTCCCACCGGGGGCTGACCATGACGGGGGTCTCCGTCTCGAGGATGTCGTTCATCGTGTTCCACCTGTGTTCCTGTTGTCGCGCATGGATCCCGGCCGGTCGGCCCAGACCGTCGTGGTGCGAGCCGCACCCATCCCGATGGCCCATGGGCCGTCACAGGTCCGACTTGCCCCGTGGGGATCGCGGATCCGTGCGCCTCGGCCGGTGCGGCGTCGACGCGCAGCCCGTGCGCGATCCCTGGTGTTCACGTTCCCAGCGGCTTCCGTCCGAGCGCATCGTGCGACCCGATGACATCCGCGGCCGTGCCCTCCGCCCATCGTCGGAGGCCGCGACCGGGATGCCCCGCGGACGGGGGGCCGGGGGGAGGGCGTCCGCCGGCGGCCGGGCGTGTCCTCCCCGCTAGCCTGAGGACGTGATGCGACGGGGGAGTCTGCGCGCGCAAGGCGACCAGGTCGTCGCGGGCGCTGCGGTAGTCCTGTGCGCCATCATGGGCGTCCTGGGCCAGCCCGACTGGATCTGGTCGTCCCTCATGGCGCTCACGCTCGCGGTGCGCCACGCGCGGCCCGTCACCGCCGCGCTGCTGGCCACGGCGATCTCGTCGGCGCACATGCTCGCCACGAGCTCGCTCCTGTTCCCGGGTGACGTCGTGCTCCTGGTGGCGGCCTACTCCGTCGCCGCCCACGCCGCGGACCGGCTCCGGCACGTCGGCCTCGCCCTCGGCGCGTGCTTCGTGGTCGTCCTCGCCGCGCGCACCCTCACCGGCGGGGAGCTGGGCTCCACGGGATCCGTCGGCATGGTCATCGCGCTCGTGTCCGTGAGCTTCGCGATCGCGTGGGCGGCCGGTCTGCTCGAACGGCGCCGCAGCGAGGCCGTCCGCACCGCCGAGCTCCGGACGACGCTGTCCGAACGCGACGCGGACGCCCGGACGCGGCTCGCCGCCTACGAGGAGCGCGAGCGCATCAGCGACGACATGCACGACGTGCTGGCGCACACTCTGACCAGCGTCATCGTCCAGGCGGAGAGCGGCCGGGCGACCGCGCCGAGCCCCGAGGCGTCGCGCATGTTCCGCACCATCTCCGAGACCAGCCGGGCCGCCCTGCACGAGGTGCGGGGGCTCCTGGCGCCCACCGACGCCGACGCGGACGTGCGTCCCATCCCCGGCTGGGACGACGTCGACGCCCTCGTCGAGGGCTTCCGCGGCTCCGGCCTCGGCATCGACAGGCAGGACGCGGGCTCGCCGCGACCCCTCCTGCCGGGCGTGGGCTTCGCCGTCTACCGGGTCGTGCAGGAGTCCCTCACGAACGCCATGCGGCACGGCGCGGGCGGCACCGCGCGCCTCCGCGTCGAGTGGTCGCCCGACGCGCTGGCGATCACCGTCGCCAATGCCGTGGTTCGCGACAAGCGGGGATGCCCCGTGCAGGAGCACCGGGGCCTCGCCGCGATCCGCCGTCGCTGCGCGCTCTACGGCGGGCAGGCCCGGTACGCGTGCGACGACGAGTTCGTCCTCCAGGCGCGGTGGCCGACCGCGCCGCTCGGCGGGAGCACCCCGTGACCGACGCGCCCGCGCCGATCCGGGTCGTCGTGGTCGACGACCAGTCCCTCGTGCGGGATGGCTTCGCCCGCATCGTGGACGCGCAGCCGGACATGGCCGCGGTCGGCGTCTGCGCGGACGGCGAGCAGGCCGTCGCCCGCGTCGTCGAGCTCCGCCCGGACGTGGTGCTCATGGACGTCCGCATGCCGGTCCTCGACGGCATCGAGGCGACCCGCCGGCTCGTGGAGGGCGGGCGCGCCGAGGGGACGCGGATCCTGGGGCTCACCACCCACGACACGGACTCCTACGCCATCCGGATGCTGCGCGCCGGCGCCGTCGGCTTCCTGCTGAAGGACAGCACCGCCGTGCAGCTGGTCGACGCGATCCGGTCCGTGCACAACGGCACGTTCGCCGCCTCGATGAGCACCACGCAGCGGCTCCTCGAGCGGCTGGCCGTCGAGAGGACGGCGCCGCCCGACCCGGACACCGCAGCGCTCGACGTCCTGACCGACCGGGAGCGGGTCGTGTTCACGCGCCTCGTCACGGGCGCGTCCAACCCGGAGATCGCCCGCGACCTGTCCATCGCGGAGGTCACGGTGAAGACGCACGTCGGGCACATCCTCACCAAGCTCGCCGTGCGCGACCGCGTCCACCTGGTGATCTGGGCGCACCGGAGGGGCCTCGCCGCCTGACCGCTGCGGCGCGCGGGCCGCGGCCCCGCCGACCTGCCCCCGCTCCTCCCATCGCAGGAGAGGGGACCGGGCGGGACCGGCCCACGGCACGATGCGCCCGCGCGGCGGCCGGCCGAGTATGGGGGCATGCCGACCACGACACCCCCGCGCCGATGAGCGCCGTCATCGCCACCCGCGGGCTCACCAAGCGGTTCCGGGATCACGTCGCCGTCGACGCGCTCGACATCGAGGTGCCGCAGGGGTCCGTGTACGGGTTCCTCGGGCCCAACGGCTCCGGCAAGTCCACGACCATGAAGATGCTGCTCGGGCTCACGCAGCCCACGTCGGGCGAGATCCACCTGTTCGGCCAGCGGCTCACGCCGGCGACGCGCGGCGGGCTCCTGCCGTCCATCGGCTCCATGATCGAGGCGCCCGCCGGCTACGGCCACCTCACGGGGTGGGAGAACATGCGGATCGTGCGCGACATGCTCGGGCTCGCGGAGGCCCAGGTGGAGCGGGCGTTCGCGACCGTGCGGCTCACGCAGCACCGCGACAAGCTGGTGCGCCGGTACTCGCTCGGAATGAAGCAGCGGCTGGGGATCGCCATGGCCCTCGCCCGCGACCCCTCGCTGCTCGTCCTCGACGAGCCCACCAACGGGCTGGATCCGGCGGGCATCGAGGAGGTCCGCTCCCTCCTCATGGACCTGGCCGGCCAGGGCATCACCGTGATGGTCTCCAGCCACCTCCTCGACGAGATCGAGAAGATGGCGGGCGTGCTCGGCATCCTGGCCGACGGCCGGATGATCTTCCAGGGCACGCGCGCCGAGCTGTTCGAGCACTCCATCCCCGACCTCGTCATCGAGACGTCCGCGCCGGACCGGGCCATGGCGGAGGTCGCCGGGGCGGCCAGGAGCCCGGAGGGGATCCGGCTCAGCGCCCGCTCCAAGGACGAGACCGCGGACATCGTGCGCCGGCTCGTGGCGGCCGACGTGCCCGTGCACGAGGTGCGGCGGCTGCCGCAGAGCCTGGAGGACGTGTTCATGGACATCACCGGGCGCGGGGGGCAGCTGTGAGGCGCGCCGTGGCGATCGAGTTCCGCAAGATGCACCGGCTCCGCTCGCTCCCGCTGCTCATCGGCATGGTGGTGGCCGTCGCCGCCCTGAGCTCGGCGTCGCAGTTCGCGGGCAGCACGCGTGCGGGCTTCGACGATCCGGGCGCGCGCCCCTGGGCCGCGCTCCTGCTCGGCTACACGCTCATGGCGGCGATGACCTCGCCGATCCTCACCGCGGTGATCGCGAGCCGCCAGACCGACATCGAGCACCAGGCGGGCGGGTGGATCCTCGCGGCGGGCGCGGGACGCACGGCGGGGGAGCTGTGCCGGGCCAAGCTCGTGGCCCTCGCGGTGCTCCTCGTGCCCGCCGTGCTGATCCAATCGCTGCTCGTGATCGCCGCCGGGTACGCCGCCGGGATCCGGGTGCCCGTCGAGGTGGGGCCGTGGGCGCTGTACACGCTCCTGCTCTACCTGGTCGACGTGGCGTTCTGCGCGCTGCACGTCTGGCTCGCGGCGCGCGTCGAGAACCAGCTCATCAGCGTGGGCGTGGGGATGCTGGGCGCCTTCCTGGCCGTCTTCTCCCTCCTGCTCCCGTCCGTCGCGAGCCGGGCCATCCCGTGGGGGTACTACGCCGTCATCTCGCAGGCCGGCCAGTCGGACGCGGGCGTGGGCTACGTCGCCTCGCCGCTCGGGTGGATCGCCGGCTTCCTCGTCGTGGTCGCGGCGGCCTTCGCGCTCGCGACGATCCGGCTCGACCGCGTGGAGAGGTGACGGGCGTGTTCCGAGCCGAGGCCGTGAAGCTCAAGCGCTCCAGCATCTGGATCATCGCGGTGCTGCTGCCGCTCCTGGCAGTCGTCACCGGCACCATCAACCTGGCGAACAACACGCAGACCCTGGACTCCGGGTGGGCGTCCTTCACCTCGCAGGCGGTGCTGTTCTACGGCCTGCTCTTCTACTCGATGGGCATCAGCCTGCTCGCGGCGGCCATCTGGCGCGTCGAGCACCGCGGCACCAACTGGAACGCCCTGCTGACGGCGACCGCGCGACCGATCCGGCTCGTGCTGGCGAAGATCGTGGCGATCCTCGTGCCGGTGGCGCTGATGCAGGCGGTGCTCGTCGGCGGCACGGCGGTGTCCGGGCTGTTCGTGCTCCGGCTGGACGGCCCGTTCCCCGTCGCGTTCCTCCTCGTGGGGCTGATCGCGACCGTGGCGGCGCTGCCCCTCATCGCCGTCCAGTCCCTGCTGTCGCTGCTCCTGCGGTCCTTCGCGGCGCCGGTCGCGCTGTGCCTCGTCGGGTGCGTCGCGGGCGTCGCCGCCGTGACCTCGGCGGCCCTGCGTCCGCTGGCGGAGGTGCTCCCGCAGGCGATCAACACCCGGGCGCTGAACCTGGGGTCGACGGCGATCGCGGGATCCGGGGGCCTCACGGCGGCGGACACCCTGCCGCTCCTCGCGACGAGCGTGGGCCTCGGCGCGCTCGTCGTCCTCCTCACCCTCGCGGCGATCCGCGTGGTCAAGCTCCGCTGAGCGGCGCGTCGGTCCGCGGGCCTCGCGCCCGCATCCTCACCGCACCATCCGCACCGTGACCATCTCCGCCCCCTGGTACGTCTGCCGCTCGACGCCCCCGTCGCGCGCGAACCCGTTGCGGCGGTAGAACGCCGCCGCGCGCGGGTTGTCGTCGGCGGCCCAGAGGTAGGCGGGGGAGTCGCCGACGGCCGCGTCGAACAGGGCCTGGCCGGCGCCGGTGCCGTGCGCGGACGCGACCACGTTGATCGCGTAGAGCTGGAAGGGCCGCGGCGGATCCTCGTCGCGCGCCGGTCCCGCGAGCGCGAAGCCGACGATGCGGTCGTCGTCGAGGGCGACGAAGGTCGGAGCCCCGGAAGCGTCACCCAGCGAGCCCCGCCACTGCTCGGCGCGCGCCGCGACGTCCAGGCCGTCGAGGTACGCGGCCGGCAGCAGGTGCGCGTACGTCTCCTGCCAGGTGCGGATGTGGACCTCGGCGATCCCGTCGGCGTCGTCGGGCACGGCGGGACGGACGGTGGGGTGCGTGGTCATCCCGGAACCCTAGAGGGCGTCGGCATCCGGCAGCGGAGCCGACGGCGGCGAGGCGTCACGCCGGCGCCGCAACGGCGAGCACGCGGGTGGCATTCCCCGCATGACGCCGCGTTGCACCCCGTTACGCCGCGTGTTCCGCGGCCCTGCGAAGACCCTGCATGCGTGTTGGAGTCGTCTCACCCATCCACGCACAGCACACGCAGGAGCAGAACCATGCCTCGTCCTCCCCGCCCCGTCATCGCCCTCACCGCCCTCGTCGCGGCGACCGGACTGCTGGCGGGCTGCTCGGCGGGCGGCGGAGGGGATCAAGCGGCGAGCGGCGAACCGAAGGCCGGCGGCACGCTCACCTACCTCGAGCCGCAGACCTGGACGACGCTCTACCCGCCGGCCGCCGGCTTCTACCCGAACGGTGCCGTCGTCAACAACATCACCGACCGGCTGCTCTGGCAGGACCCGGAGACGCTCGAGCTCGAGCCGTGGATCGCGACGGCGCTGCCCGAGGTGAACGCCGACGCGACCGAGTACACGTTCGACATCCGCACCGACGTGACCTACTCCGACGGCACCCCGCTCACCGCCCAGAACGTCGTCGCGAACTTCGACCTCTACGGCAAGGGCGACGTCGACCGAGCGCTCACCGTCAGCGAGGCGATCAACAACTACGACCGCGGCGAGGTCGTCGACGCGGACACCGTCAGGTTCCACTTCACGGCTCCCGCGCCCGGCTTCGCGCAGGCCACCTCGACCATCAACTCGGGGCTCGTGTCCGACTCGACGCTCGCCAAGGCCGACGACGGTTTCGGGCCCGGGCAGGCGGAGACGGTCATCGGCAGCGGGCCGTTCACGGTGTCCGGGGAGTCGGTGGGCACGCAGATCCAGCTCGCCGCCCGCGAGGACTACGACTGGGCGCCGCCCGAGGCCGCCCACCAGGGCCGGCCGCTCGTCGACGGGGTGGACCTCATCGTCGCCGCCGAGGACAGCGTGCGGGTCGGCACGGTCGTGGCCGGGCAGGCCGACGTCGCCCGGCAGATCGAGGCGCCCGACGAGGCGCAGTTCCGCACGGGCGACCTCCAGCTCGTCGCGGCGGCGACCAACGGCGTCGACAACGGCATCAACCTCCGCTTCCGCACGCCGCAGCTCGAGGACGTGCGCGTCCGACAGGCGATCATCGCGGGCGTCGACCGGCAGGCGATCCTCGACACCCTCTTCAGCGACAGCTACCCGCTCGCGACCGGCGTGCTCGCGAAGAGCGCGCTCGGCTACGTCGACACCTCCTCGTACTACGCGCATGACGCCGACAAGGCCGCCGCGCTCCTCGACGAGGCCGGCTGGGTCCCCGGATCCGACGGCATCCGCCAGAAGGACGGACGGAAGCTGGAGCTCGTCGTCAACGAGGCGCTCCCGCAGCCGCGCTCCAAGGAGGTCGTGACGCTGATCCAGTCGCAGCTCGCGGAGATCGGCGTGGAGGTGGAGCTGTTCTCGGGCGACCAGGCCGCGCAGACGAAGGCCTCGCAGGACCCGGACGCGCTCGAGGCGTACCACTCGATGGTCGGCCGCTCGGACTACGACGTCCTCAAGTCGCAGTACTCCTCCACCAACCGCAACGTGCTGCTCAACCGGAACCCCGCGGACGGCAGCATCGCCGACCCGGAGCTGGACGCGCTCCTCACCCGCATCGCGTCGGAGCCCACGACGGAGGGCCGCCAGGCCGCGTCCGCCGCTACCCAGCAACGCATCGCCGACCAGGCCTACGTGCTGCCGCTGTTCGAGGAGCCCCAGGTCTACGGCCTCCGCGGCGACGTGCGGGGCTTCGCCACCGAGTCGGTCGGCCGCCCAGTGTTCGCGGGCGTCTGGCTCGACCGCTGATGCGGGGCGTCCTTCCCCTGTCGACGGGCGGGGGACCGCGATGAGCTACGCCATCCGGCGCGCCGGGCAGGCCGTCATCGTGCTCGTCCTCGCCTACGTCGTGGC
Source organism: Clavibacter michiganensis (assembly GCF_021216655.1). Classification (NCBI taxonomy): domain Bacteria; kingdom Bacillati; phylum Actinomycetota; class Actinomycetes; order Micrococcales; family Microbacteriaceae; genus Clavibacter; species Clavibacter michiganensis. The sequence goes on along the minus strand of NZ_CP080437.1, from coordinate 1,206,379 downwards.
CTACGTGTTGCTCGCCGCGCTGCCCGGCGACGCGGTGCTCGCCCGCTACGGCGGCCCCGAGCTCGGCCTCGCGCCCGAGCAGCTCGCGGCGATCCGCGAGTCGTACGGCGCCGACCGCCCGCTCATCGTGCGGCTCGGCGAGTCCGCCGCCGCGTTCGCGCAGGGGCAGCTCGGGTACTCGGTGCAGAGCGGCGCGGCCGTGTCGACGCTGCTCGCCACCGCGATCCCGTCGACGCTCGTGCTCGCGGTGCTCGGCCTCCTGGTCGCCGTGGTGCTGGCCGTGCCGATCGCGTTCCTCGCGACGTACGGCGGTGCCAGGTGGATCCGTCGGGTCTTCCGCGACCTGCCGCCGCTGCTCGTCTCGCTGCCCGTGTTCTGGGTGGGGATCATCCTCATCCAGGTGCTGTCGTTCCGGCTCGGGCTGGTGCCGATCATCGGCGCGAGCCCCGGCGAGGCGCTGATCCTGCCGGTGCTCACGATCGCCGTGCCGATCGCGGCGCCGCTCGCGCAGGTGCTCATCCGCAGCATCGACGACGTGTCGGCCATGCCGTTCGTCGAGGTGGTGCGGGCCCGCGGTGCCGGCACGCCGTGGCTGCTGCTGCACGGCGTCGGCCGGAACGCGCTGCTGCCCACGCTGACGATGGCCGGGCTGCTGTTCGGCGAGCTCGTCGGCGGGGCGGTCGTCACCGAGGCCGTGTTCGGCCGCGCGGGCGTCGGCCAGCTCACCGTGCAGGCGGTCGCGAGCCGCGACAGTCCGGTGCTGCTCGCGGTCGTCGTGCTCTCCACGGTCGCCTACGTCGTGATCAACCTCGCGGTCGACCTGCTCTACCCCGTTCTCGACGCGCGCCTGCGCAGAGGAGGTGCGCGATGAGCGCCACGCTCGCCACCATCGACGCGCCCCGCGCGCGTCCCCGCAGCCGGGCGCGCCTCGCCGGCGGCCTCGTGATCCCTGTCCTCGTCGTGCTCGTGATGCTGCTGTGGGCGCTCGTCCCCGGCCTCTTCGCGTCCGGCAGCCCGACCGCGTCCGTCGCGCCGTCGCTGCAGGCGCCGAGCGCCGCGCACTGGTTCGGCACCGACTCCACCGGCCGCGACCTCTACACGCGCGTCGTGTTCGGGGCGTCGCAGTCGGTCGTCGGCGCGGTCGTCGCGGTGCTCGTCGGTCTCGTCGTCGGCACGCTCCTCGGCGTGGTCGCGGGCACGGTCGGCGGCATCGTCGACGACGTGCTCATGCGGCTCGTCGACGTGCTGCTCGCGATCCCGGGCCTGCTGCTCAGCTTGAGCATCGTGATCCTGCTGGGCTTCGGCACCACGAACGCCGCGATCGCGGTGGGTGTCACGTCCATCGCCGTGTTCGCGCGGCTGTCGCGGGCGGAGGTGGTGCGCGTGCGGATCAGCGAGTACGTCGAGGCGGCGTACGGATCCGGCGGCACCCTCGTGCAGGTGCTGCGCCGGCACGTGCTGCCGAACTCGCTCACGCCCGTGATCGCGCTCGCGGCCCTCCAGTTCGGATCCGCGATCCTGCAGATCTCCACGCTCGGCTTCCTCGGCTACGGCGCCCCGCCGCCCACGCCCGAGTGGGGCCTGCTCGTCGCGGAGGGCCGCGACTACGTGGCCACCGCGTGGTGGCTCACGGTGCTCCCGGGCGCCGTGGTCGTGGCCGTCGTGCTCGCGACCAACCGCATCAGCCAGTCGATCCGCGGAGGGCAGCTCGCATGACCGATCCCACGCATCCGCTCCTCGCCGTGCGCGACCTGCAGGTGGACTACCGGACGGCGGCGGGCACCCGCCGCGCGGTCGACGGCGTCTCCTTCGAGATCACCGCGGGGCGTGTCACGGCGCTCGTCGGCGAGTCCGGGTCCGGCAAGTCGTCCGTCGCGCAGGCCGTGGTCGGGCTCCTCGCCCGCAACGGCACCATCGCGGGAGGGGGCATCGCGCTCGGCGGCACGGAGCTGGTCGGCATCGGGGAGTCGCGGCTGCGCGGCATCCGCGGGCGCCGCATCGGGCTCGTGCCGCAGGATCCGGGCAGCTCCCTCGACCCCGTGGCCACCATCGGGGCGAGCGTCGCCGAGGGGCTGCGGATCCACGGATCCCGCGACCGCCGTCGGAACCGCGCCCGCGTGCTCGACCTCCTCGAGCGCGTCGGCATCGACGACCCGGAGACGCGCGCCCGGCAGCACCCGCACGAGCTCTCCGGCGGCATGCGCCAGCGCGTGCTCATCGCCGCGGCGATCGCGCTCGAGCCGGAGCTGATCATCGCCGACGAGCCCACGAGCGCCCTCGACGTGACCGTGCAGCGCCGCGTGCTCGACCTGCTCGACCGGCTCCGGGAGGAGACCGGCGCGGGGCTGCTGATGATCACGCACGACCTGGCGGTCGCCGCCGAGCGCGCCGACGAGGTGGTCGTGATGCAGCGCGGCCGCGTGCAGGAGACGGGACCGGCCGCGCGCGTGCTCGCGTCGCCGGCCTCCGCCTACACGCGGGTGCTCCTCGCGGACGCGCCGTCGTTCCGGCAGGTGGTGGAGCGCTCGCCCGCGGTCGTGGATCCCGCCGCGCCGCCGCTCGTCGAGGTCGCCGGACTCCGCCGCGAGTTCCGGCGCCGCGGCGGATCCCCGCTCGTGGCCGTCGACGACGTCTCCTTCCGGGTGCCGCGCGGCACGACGCACGCGATCGTGGGGGAGTCGGGCTCCGGCAAGACCACGACCGGGCGCGTCATCGCGGGCTTCGACCGGCCGACGGCGGGCGAGGTCCGCGTCGGCGGCGTCGACGTGGCCGGCCTCCGCGGTCGGGGGCTCCGCGGGTTCCGGCGCACCGCGCAGCTCGTTCACCAGAACCCGTTCGGGTCGCTGGATCCGCGGCAGACGGTCGCGGAGATCGTGCGCGAGCCGCTCCTCAACTTCCGCGACGGCGCGGGCGCGGGCGACGCGTCCGCGCGCAGGGAGGCTGTCGCCGAGCACCTGCGGCTCGTCGACCTGCCGGCCGAGACCGCCGACCGCCGCCCGCGGGAGCTCTCCGGCGGACAGCGGCAGCGCGTCGCGATCGCCCGCGCGCTCATCCTCCGGCCCGAGCTGGTGGTGTTCGACGAGGCCGTCTCGGCGCTCGACGTGACGGTGCAGGCGCAGGTGCTGCGGCTGCTCGCGCGGCTGCAGTCCGAGCTCGGTCTCACGTACGTGTTCATCTCGCACGACCTCGCGGTCGTGCGGCAGATCGCCGACACGGTCTCCGTGCTCCGGCGCGGCCGACAGGTCGAGGGAGGACGGGTGGACGACGTGTTCCACGAACCGCAGCACGAGTACACGCAGGAGCTGATCCGGGCGATCCCCGGTCGCGGGATCCGCGGGGCCCGCGCATGACCGGCGCCCGGCTCGGCTTCTTCGGCCGCGTGCTCGACGCGGGCACGCCCGCCGAGCGCTACGAGGCGGCGCTGGAGCAGATCCAGCACGCCGAGCGCCACGGCTTCGCCTCGGTGTGGCTCGCGCAGCACCACTTCGGCGAGGAGGGCGGCGGGCTCCCGTCGCCGTTCGTGTTCCTCGCGGCGGCCGCGGCCCGGACGACGCGCATCGCGCTCGGCACCGCGGTGCTCACGCTGCCGCTCGAGGATCCGCTGCGGGCCGCCGAGGACGCGGCCGTGCTCGACCTCCTCAGCGGCGGCCGCGTGCAGCTCGGGCTCGCGTCCGGCGGCACGCCCGCGTCGTTCCCGGCGTTCGGTCGCGACTCCGGCGACCGTCACGCGCTTTTCCAGGACCACCTGGCCGTGTTGCTCGACGCGCTCGAGGGACGCGGGGTGCGCGGCACGGGGTCGCGCATCTACCCGCCCGCCGACGGGCTCGCGGCGCGCATCTGGCAGGGCACGTTCTCCGTCGCGGGCGGCGCGCGCATCGGATCCCGTGGCGACGGCCTCCTGCTCTCCCGCACCCAGCCGCGCCCCGACGATGCGCCCGACGCGCCGCTGCACGAGCTGCAGCTGCCGATCATCCAGGCCTACCGGGACGCGCTGCCCGCCGGCGCGCCCGAGCGGATCCTCGCGTCGCGGACCGCGCTCGTCGTGGATCCCGCCGACCGCGCCGCCGCGCGCGAGCTCGCCGAGCCCGCCCTCCGCCGCTTCGCACGCAGCGTCATCGGCGAGCGGGCCGACGCCCTCGACCTCGACGCCGTGCTCCGCGTGACCGACACGCACCTGGGCACGGTCGACGAGGTCGCCGACGGCCTCGCCGCCGACCGCACGCTCGACGAGGCGACCGACGTCTCGTTCCAGGTGCACTCGATCCCCGCGACGCACGCGCTCACGCTGCGGAGCCTCGAGCTGCTGGGAGCGGAGGTCGCGCCCCGCCTCGGGCTCGCGACCGGCGCCACCGCCGCCGATGCGCTGCGCGCCGCCCACCTGCCCGCACCCACCCCGACCCTCGCTGGAGGAGCCGCATGACCCACGCAGCCGACGTCGTCGACCTCCTGGCCGGCCTCGCCCCCGACCACCCGCTCCGCCTGATCCGCGACCTCCGTCCGGACGCCCGCGCGAACGCGCAGCGCAGCTTCGAGGCGCTGCTCGAGCCCGCGGAGCCCGGCGCGTTCACGTACGCCGAGCGGTACGCGGTCGCGGCCTTCGTGGCGCGGCTGCACGGATCCGACCGCGCCGCCGCCTTCTACGCCGACCTCCTCGGCGACGCCGACGCGGCGCTCGTGCCCGTGATCGACCGGGCCGCGCGCCAGGGCGCGACCGCGGGACCCACGGGCACGTACCGCGAGCCGGGCCTCGCCGCCGAGAGCGTCGCGACGGATCCGTGGACCCCGGACGCCGCCACGCGCGGCGCCGTCGGCCCGCGCCTCGCCGCCGCCCTCGCCCACGCGCACCTCCTCGTGATCCGCCCCCGCGAGTCGAGCCCGGACGCCCTGCGGGCGCTCGGCGCCGCCGGGTGGACGCCCGACGAGATCGTGAGCCTGTCGCAGCTGATCGCGTTCCTCGCGTTCCAGCTGCGGGTCGCGTGGGGCCTGGCCGTCCTGGCCGCGCAGCCCGTCACCGTGCCCGCGGATCCCGCCCGCACCGCATCCACCCCCGACCCGGCAGGAGCCGCCCGATGACCGCCGCCGATCCCGTCACCGACCCCGTCGACCTCGCGCGCCCCGACGCCTTCACGCAGGAGGGCCTCGGCTGGGTGCCGTGGCTCGCGCCCGTCGCCGAGGCCGACCTCGACGAGGCCCAGCGCGCCGCCCTCGTGGAGCCCGCCCGCGCGCGCATGCCGTACTTCCGTCTGCTGGCCCGGGATCCCGCCGCGCTCGAGGCCCGCACGCGCACCGACCTCGACATCTTCCACAACCCCGACGGCGGGATCGGCCGGGCCGAGCGCGAGCTCGCGGCGGCCGCGACCTCCCGCGCGAACGGCTGCGTCTTCTGCGCATCCGTGCACGCGGCCGCCGCCACGCGCTTCTCCGGCCGCGGCGACGACGTGCAGCGCCTCCTCGACCAGGGCACGGGCGCGCCGCTCGGCGACGAGCGGTGGGACGCCGTGGTCGCCGCATCCGTGGCGCTCGCCGCGACGCCGCTCGAGTTCGGATCCGCCGACGTCGCCCGCCTGCGCGCGGCCGGCCTCGACGACGCGGCCGTGGTCGACGTCATCAACGGCGCCGCGTTCTTCAACTGGGCGAACCGGCTGATGCTGTCCCTCGGCGAACCCGAGGTGCCCGCCTCCCGACGCGGAGCGGGCGCGTGAGCGGGGTCGGCGGCTCCGCCGTCCCGACGCTCCTCGACCACGTCGTCATCGCGGGGCCGGACCTCGCGGCGCTCGTCGCGTGGTTCGCCGACCGCACGGGCGTCGAGGCCGAGCCCGGCGGCGTCCACCCCAGCGGGACCGCCAACGCGCTCGTCGCGTTCACGGTCGACGGCGTCCGCGGCCCGCGGTACCTCGAGCTCATCGGGCCGGATCCCGCGCGCGTCGACCGCGCCGTGCCGACGCGCTTCGGCATCGCCGAGCTGAGCCGCCCGCGCGTCGTCACGTACGCGGTCCACCCGGCCGGCATCGCGGACGTCGCGGCTCGGGCGCGCGACGCCGGCGAGGACCCGGGCCCGGTCGCCGACCTGTCCCGGCGCACGCCCGCGGGCGCGCTCCTCGAGTGGCGGCTCACGCACCCGCGCGGCGCCCGGCCGGACGTGCCGTTCCTCATCGACTGGGGATCCACGCCGAACCCGGGCACCACGATCGGCCCGGCCGTCGAGCTGCTCGCCTTCACGCAGACCGCGGTGGATCCGGCGCCCACGGAGGCCGCGCGCGCCGCGCTCGACCTACCGGCAGGATCGCTCGCGGACCTCGCCGCCGGCCCGCATGACGGCTACGCGCTGCGCGTGCGCGCGGCGGACGGGACGCCGGTCGACCTCTGACCGGGGCATCGTCGCGACGCGACGCACGACGAGGCGGTAGCCGGGATCCCTCCCGGCCACCGCCTCGTGTCGTGTCGCCCTAGCGGGTCGTCGCGCGCTCGCGCTCCCTGCCGCCCACCGGAGCGGATCCCGCCACGGCCACCGCCGGGTGCACGGCCCCGTCCGCCTCCGACGACGACGCCTCCGCCTCCGCCCACCGGGCCGGGATCGCCTCGCGCGCCGGGTCCTTCGCGGCGAGCGCCGCCGCGATGGTCAGCAGCGCGTACAGGCCGATGTAGGCGCAGAGGATCCACGGGGATCCGCCGCCCCACTGCAGGAACAGCACCGCGAGCAGCGGCGTGAGCCCGACGGAGAAGATGCTGCCGACCTGGTAGCCGAGGCTCACGCCGCTGTATCGGACGCCCGTCGGGAACTGCTCGGCGAACCACGCGGCCTGCGGTCCGTAGATGGAGTCGTGGAACACGTTCATGCCGAGCGCGAAGACGAGCGGCAGGAGCAGCAGCGGGCCGGAGTCGAGGAACGCGAAGAACGGCCAGATGAGGATCCCGATGCCGGCGGCGCTCGCGATGGTGAGGCGGCGGCGGCCGACGCGGTCGGAGATCCAGCCCCAGAGGGGAGTGGTGAGCACGCTCAAGGCCGACACGATGAGCACCGCCGTGAGCGCGCTGCCCGAGTCGCCCCGCTTCTCGGCGAGGTAGGAGAGCGTGTAGACGGTGAGGATCGAGTACAGCGCGGGCTGCACGAGGCGGAGGCCCGCCGTGATGAACACGGCGCGCGGGTGCCTCCGCAGCACGACGCCGAGCGGGAAGCGCTCGACCTCACCGGCCGCCTTGATGTCGCGGAACTCGGCGGCGTCCTCCACGCGGAGGCGGATCACGAGGCCAACGGCCACGAGCACGGCGCTGAGCAGGAACGGCAGGCGCCAGCCCCACGCGAGGAACGCCTCCTCGCCGAGCCCGAAGCGCGTGGCGGCGAAGACGCCGGTGGCCAGGAGCATGCCGCCCGCGGATCCCATCTGCGTGAACGCGCCGAACAGGCCGCGGCGGTGGGCGGGGGCGTGCTCGACGGAGAGCAGCGCGGATCCGCCCCACTCGGCGCCCGCCGCGATGCCCTGCACGAGCCGCAGGAACACGAGGCCGACGACGCTCGCGAGGCCGATGGTCGCGTACGTGGGCAGTACGCCGATGAGCGTCGACGCGATCCCCATCAGCACGAGCGAGTAGACGAGCATGCGCTTCCGGCCGATCCGGTCGCCGAGGTGCCCGGCGACGATCCCGCCGATGGGGCGCGCGAGGAACCCCACGCCGTACGCGGCGAACGACGAGAGGAGGCCGACCGCGGGCGTCTGGTTCGGGAAGAACTGGCTGCCGAACACGAGCGCGGACGCGGTGGCGTAGAGGTAGAAGTCGTAGTACTCGACGGTGGTGCCGATGAACGACGCGGTGAGCACGCGGCGTCGGCGGCGGGACACGTCGGCGGGCGCCTCGGGGGCTTCAGGCGCGGAGGGCGCTGCGGGCGGCGGGGTGGTCGACGCGGCGGATGCGGCGGATGCGGCGGGCGGTGCGGTGGTCATGGGGTCTCCAGCGGTGCGGCTGCGGTGCAGGGGGAGCGGCGCGAGCGGGGATCCGCTCGGGTGCCGCCCACCGTGGCCCGTGATCCCCCGCCCGGGGAAGAGCCGCGGTCACGCCGCGTAACGCGGGCCCGTCACGGAGCGTCACACCCGCGGATGTCGTCGAGTCGCCCGGGACACGCGAGAGGCGCCCGGACACGCGAGAGGCGGTCGGCGAGCACGATGCCCGCCGACCGCCTCCGCATCGGACCCGCCGCGTCAGTTCGCGACGGCCGCCGTGAGGTCGTAGGCCGAGTGCTCCACGTCCTTCCACACCGGGCCGAGCACGTGGCTGTCGTCCTCGTACCGCTCGGCGACGTTCCCGAACTGCGGGGAGTCGGTGAAGTCGCCCGCGAGGATGGGTCCGCCCGAGGTGCCGGCGTTCATGTCGCAGGGGAGCGCGATCTGCTCGGCCGACACGGCCTCGCCCTGACCCGAGCACCACTGCAGCGACTCGCCGTCGAAGCGCCCGGCGGCCGGGTAGCCGTACGCGGACGCGTGCTCCGCGCCCGGCTGGTCGAAGAGCACGGGCGAGGCGCCGACGGCCGACTGGACGTCCTGGCCGGAGTCGTCGCGCTTCACGGCCATGAAGCTCGAGTCGTCGCCCTGGTCGTCGTCGTTCCGCTGGTACCAGCCGGAGGGCACGTAGCCGGTGATGACCGGCCACGCCCCGTACTGCGACTCGCCGTGGTCGTAGGCCGGGTAGAAGACGATGTGGTCGGAGAAGACCTGCTTCTGGGTGAGGCAGTGGCCGGCGGTGGCGATGGTCGACCGGTTCGCCGACTCGACGACGTTGGCCGAGCAGGCGTAGCCCTTGCCGGCCTGCGTGTAGAAGATCCGGCCCATGTGCGGGATCGGCTCGATCTGCGTGGCGTGCGCCGAGTCCGCCACGGCGTCCGTGGCGACCGCACCCGAGTCGGACGTGCCGTCCGCCGGGGCGGGGGCGTCCGCGTCGATGGCGGCGGCGCGGCGCTCGGGGGTCCAGAAGTCGACGGCCTCGGCCGCGTCCTCGCTCGAGACGTGGATGCCGACCGTGGCGGAGGAGGCGTCGAGCGTCACCGAGGCGGGGGCCGCCGGGCGCTCGGCGGCGGTGGCCGACGACGCGGCGCCCAGGAGCGCGGCGCCGAGGCAGACGGCGGAGACGGCGGCGAGGCGCCGGCGGGCGGGGGGAGCGGTGCGGTGGGGCATGGGGATCCTCTCGGTTCGTGTCGGAGCGGTGCGGGGCGCGCACGGCGTGGGCGCCCGGTTGGTGCGTCATGGGGTGCGGGAACGGCGCCGGCGGACGGCCCGTCCGCCGGATCACACGGAGATCGCGGCCGTGAGCTCGTAGGCCGACTGCGCCGCGTCCTGCCAGACCGGCCCGATGTTGTGCATCCCGTCGAGGGCCCGTTCGGCCACGTTGCCGAACTGCGCGCCGTCGGGGCCGTCGCCCTCGAGGATCGGGCCGCCGGAGACGCCGCCCGTCATGTCGCAGCCGAGGTCGATCTGCATCCCCGTGTACACGTGGCCCAGGCCGGCGCAGCGCTCCAGCTCGCCGCCGTCGAACCGGCCCGCGGCGGGGTAGCCGTACATGCTGACCTCCTGCGCGGCCGGCGCGAAGAAGCGGACGGGCGACGCGCCCGCGACGCTCTGGACGTCGTCGCCCTCGTCGTCGTGCGCGACGGCGAGGAAGCTCGTGTCCTCGGCCTGGTCGTCGTCGTTCCGCTCGTACCACCCGATCGTGACGTTGCCGCCGACCACGGGGAACGCGCCGAGGGAGGGCGAGCCCTCCTCGTAGCGCGGGTAGAAGACCATGTCGGTCGAGAACTCCTGGCGGACGGTGAGGCAGTGGCCCGCGGTGGCGATGGTCGACCGGTTCGCCGACTCGACGACGTTGGCGCTGCAGCTGAAGTCCTCGCCGTCGCGGTGGACGAAGAGGCGGCCCATGTGCGGCACGGGAGCGACCTGCTCCGCGACGGGGACCGTGGAGGCGGCGGACGCGGCGAGCGCGTCGTCGGCGGGCGCGGATCCGGCGGCGCCGTCGGTGGCGCCATCCGCGGCGCCATCCGCGTCGATGGCGGCGGCGCGGCGCTCCGGCGTCCAGCGGGCGACGGCGGCCTCGGCCTCGGCGCTCGACACGGAGAAGCCGCCGACGGGCGCGGACACGGGGATCGACGCACCGGCGCGAGCCGAGCGCTCGTGGACGGAGGCCGCGGAGGCCGCCGAGGCGACGCCGAGCAGGGAGGCCGTGAGGCCGAGGGCGGCGACGGCGGCGAGGGACCGGCGTGCGGTGCGGGCAGGGTGGGAGGGCATGGTGATCCTTCGGACGGGGCCGCGGAGGGCGGGCGGAGGCGGCGCGGACGGGCGTCGGTGCCGGTGGTGCGCGGTGCGAGGGGGTGCCGAGGGGGACCGGGCCGACGAGCGTCCGCCGGGTCTCGCGCCGACCGTAGCGATGGGCGTGCGCCAGCTGAGCCGGTCCTGCACAGCCCGTCCGCGAGCGCGCGTGTGACGGACCGCTACGCCCGCCCGGACCGCTTCTCCCCACCCGTGCGACGCTGGGACCCCGACGAGAGGACCCCCATGCCCGACGCCCGGCCCCCGCTCCGCTTCGCCGCGTTCGTGATGAACACCGCCAGCCACATCCAGCACGGGCTGTGGCGGCACCCGTCCGCCCGGCAGCACGAGTTCGACGACGTCGAGCTCTGGGTGGACCTCGCGAAGACCCTCGAGCGCGGCCGCTTCGACGCGATGTTCTTCGCCGACGTGGTCGGCCTCTACGGCCCGGGCGACGGCGCCTACGACGTGAACGCGCGCGAGGGCCTCCAGTTCCCGAGCAACGACCCGTCCGTGCTGATCTCCGCGCTCGCCGTGAGCACCGAGCACCTCGGCTTCGCCTTCACGAGCTCGGTGCTGCAGTCGCACCCCTTCGACTTCGCGCGCAAGGTCTCGACGCTCGACCACATCACGAAGGGCCGCATCGCCTGGAACGTCGTGACGAGCGCGCTCGACGGCGCAGCTCGCAACTTCGGCCACGACGGCCTCGAGGACCACGACGCCCGCTACGCATGGGCCGACGAGTACCTCGACGTCGTCTACAAGCTGTGGGAGGGCTCGTGGGACGACGACGCGCTCCAGCGCGACAAGGAGCGGGGCGTGTTCTCGGATGCGTCGAGGATCCACCGCATCGACCACGAGGGGCCGCGCTACAAGGTCGCCGGCCCCCACCTGTCGTCGCCGTCGCCGCAGCGCACGCCCGTGCTCTTCCAGGCCGGATCCTCGCCCGTCGGCCGCCGCTTCGCCGCCCGGAACGCGGAGGCGCAGTTCATCCTGTCGTCGACGCCCGAGAAGACCCGCGCCCTCATCGAGGACACCCGGGCGCTCGCCGTGGACGCCGGCCGCCGCGCGGACGACCTCTCCTTCTGGCTCGGGCTCTCGTTCATCACCGGGAGCACCGAGGAGGAGGCCAAGCGCAACGAGGCCGAGATCGACGAGTACCTCTCCGCCGACGGCTTCCTGCTGCACTCCAACCTCGGCTTCGACCCGAAGACGGGCGAGCAGCTTGACCCGGCCACCCCGCTCTCGCAGGTCGAGACGCAGGCAGGCCAGAGCCACCTGAACTGGCTGCGGGAGGCGTCGCCCGACCGCGAGCCGACCATCGCCGACCTCGCCCGGCTCTCCGCGAAGCTGCGCGGCCGCGTCGTGGGCACGCCCGAGCAGATCGCGGACGTGCTCGCGGGCTGGCAGGAGGCGGGCGTCGACGGGATCAACGTCATCAACTGGACCCTGCCCGGCAGCTACGAGGACTTCGTCGACCACGTCACGCCCGTGCTCCAGGAGCGCGGCCTCCAGCAGCGCGAGTACGAGCCCGGCACGCTGCGGCACAAGCTCACGGGCCGCGACCGCCTGCCGGAGTCGCACCCGGCGGCGGCGTACCGGGGCGCGTTCTCGTGACGGCGACCGACGTCCGGGCGACGCCGGCCGCATCCACCGCCGACGTGCGCGCCGAGCTCCTCCCGCTGTTCGAGCGGATCCGCGCGGGCGCCGTCGCCCGCGAGCGCGACCGCGCGCTCGCCTTCGACGCCGTCGCGCTCCTCCGCGAGGCGCGCTTCGGAGCGATCCGCCTGCCCGTCGCGGACGGCGGGCGCGGCGCGACGATCGCCCAGCTCACGGAGCTCGTGGTCGAGCTGTCGGCAGCCGACGCGAACGTCGGGCACCTGCTCCGCGGCCACTTCGGCTACGTCGAGCTCGTGCTGCGCCGGCCACCCGGGCCGGCGCGTGAGGAGTGGATCCGCCGCATCGCGTCGGGCGCCATCGTCGGCAACGCCACGAGCGAGCAGACCGGCAACACGCTGGCCGACATCTCCACGACGCTCCAGGAGCGCGACGGCCGCTGGATCCTCGACGGCACGAAGCACTACTCCACCGGCACGCTCTACTCCGACTGGATCTACCTGGCCGCGGGCCGCGAGGCCCCTGACGGCGTCGAGCGGGTGACCCTCGCGATCCCCACCGACGCCCCGGGCGTCACCGCGGTCGACGACTGGGACGCGTTCGGCCAGACGCTCACCGCGAGCGGCACCACGACCTTCGCGGGCGTGGAGGTGGATCCGGCGACCGTCACGGCCTACCGCGAGGCGCCGCTGAGCCACATCCAGGCCTTCTACCAGCTGTACCTCGTGGCGGTGCTGGCGGGGATCGCGCAGGAGGTGGAGCACGACGCGGTCGCGTACGTGCGGAGCCGCACGCGCACCTACATCCACGCGAACGCCGCGCTCCCGCAGGACGACCCGCAGGTGCTCGACGTCGTCGGTCGGATCTCCACGTCCGCGTTCGCCGTGCGCGCCGCGACCCTCGCGGCCGCGACCCGCCTCGACGATGCCGTCGCGACGGCGGCGCTCGGGGTCGCCCTCGACAAGCCGACGCTCGACGCCGCCGAGAACGCCGTCTACCAGGCGCAGGTGCACGCGGTCGACCAGGTGCCGGCCGCCGCGACGCTGCTGTTCGAGGTCGGGGGAGCGTCCGCCACGTTCCGCGAGCGCGCGCTGGACCGGCACTGGCGGAACGCCCGCGTCGTCGCGAGCCACAACCCGGCGATCTACAAGGCGCGGGCGATCGGCGACTACGCGGTCGCCGGTCGCGGCCCGGTCGACGCGTGGGCCGCGTACGAGAAGGTGGGCGCGACGCCGTTCCCGCGGTGATCCCCGTGCCGCCCGACCTGGGGGCGGCCGCGCGACCGGTCGCCGTCCGCGCGCTCGGTACGGTGGACGGGCGGCCGGGATGCCGCGGGACAGGGGATCCATGACGACGCACGCGCCCAGCCGACCGCAGCTGGACACGACGCCGCTGACCGGCCGCATCGACCGCGACGACCTCCACCGGTTCCGCCGCGAGTTCACGGCGCGCTTCCCCGTGCTCGTCTCGCCGCTGTTCGTCCTCGGCCGCATCGCCCTGGGCATCCTCGCCGTGCTCGCGATCCCGCTCGGCGGCGTCCTCCTGCTCACCGGCGGCCTCGGCGCGATCGTCGCCGAGGACCCGGAGACCCGCGGCGACGCCCTCGGCATGACCGTGTTCGCGATCCCGCTGTTCGGCGCCGGCGTCTTCTTCGCGTGGCGCCTCATCCGCACCCGCCGCCGCCGCAGCAGGATCCGCTCGCACTACCGCCTCGCGCGCTTCGGGCGGATCAACGGCCTCAGCTACACGCCCGGCCCGGTGTCCGACGGGCACATGGGATCGGCCGCGCGCGGCATGTCCGTGACCCGCGTCATGCGGCCCCGCACCGCGCGCCCCGTGGAGTTCGGCAACCACGAGCTGAGCCGGGGATCGAGGGCGTCGGGCATCACCCAGTACGGCGGCTACGCGATGATCGGCCTGCGCCGCGAGCTGCCGCACATCCAGGTGATCTCGAACCGCACGCGCCTGCGCCGCGCGCTCACGCCGACCGTCGACGTCGCCCGCTCGCAGCGCCTCGAGCTCGAGGGCGACTTCGACCGGCACGCCGCGCTCTACTGCCCCGACGGCTACGAGCGCGACGCCCTCTACCTCTTCACCCCCGACGTGATGGCCGTGCTGGTCGACCGGGTGCGCGGCTTCGACGTGGAGATCCGTGGCGACCGCCTGCTGCTGCGCTCGCCCGCCGACATCGTGACCCTGGATCCCGACCGCTGGCACGACGTGATCGACGCGACCGCCGCGCTCATGGCGAAGGTCGACCGCTGGGAGCGCTGGCGCGACGACCGGCTGCTGTCGCTCGAGGGCGAGGAGCGTTCGGTGCTCACTGCGTCCGACGAGGCGCTCGCCGTGCCGGAGCCGGGGAGGACCCGCCGTCGCGCCCGTCGGTCGCGCGGCGTCGCGGCGGCCGGTCGCCGGCTGCGGATGCGGCCGACCCTCGGGCTCCTCCTGCTCATCGCGCTCGCCGCGGTCTTCCTCGGCCTCGGCTTCCTGATCACGACGCTGCCGTGACCGGCGCCACGGCGCTCACCCGGGCCCGGCTCGACACGGATCCGCTCACCGACCGGGTCCGCGGGCGTGACCTCCGCGCCTTCCGCCGGGAGTTCCGCCGCGCGCACCCGGAGGCGGAGGGGATCGGCGTCAAGGCGCGCACCTTCCTCATGCTGTTCCTCACGTGGGACTCGGCCATCGCGCTCGCGGCGTTCGGCGGGATCATCGCGGAGACGCTGCAGGAGGGCGCGCCCGACGCGGGGGAGCAGGTCCTCTTCCAGGCGCTGATCGCGTCGATCTTCGCCATCCTGCTGGTCGTCTTCGGCAGCTGGGCGATCCGCTCGCGCGAGCGCCGCGGCGGCTATCGCGCCCACTACCGTCTCGTGCGCTTCGCGGCGGCCAACGGCATGACGTACCTGCCGGGCCCGATGTCGGACGGGCGGTTCGGATCCGCGCGGCGGTACTTCGACCTCACGCGCGTGATGCGGCCGACCCGGGCGCCCGGCGTGGAGTACGGCAACCACGAGATCGTCACGGCCGGGCGGCGCGAGGGCGCGCCGCGCTTCGGCGGCTACGCCATGATCCGGCTCGCGCACGAGATGCCGCACATCCGCGTGATCGCCCGGCGGGGGATCCTCCGCCGCGCGCTGACGATGATGTCGCGCCCGGAGCGGGAGCAGCGCCTGGCGCTCGAGGGGGACTTCGACCGCCATTACGCGCTGTACTGCCCGGCCGGCAGCGAGCGCGACGCCCTCTACCTCTTCACGCCCGACATCCTCGCGCTGCTCATCGACCGGGTGCGCGGGCTCGACGTCGAGGTCGTCGGCGACCGGCTGCTGCTCACCTCGTTCGACGACGTCGTGACGCGCGACCCCGAGCGCTGGCGTGACGTGATCGAGGCCACGACCGCGCTCGTGGCGAAGGTCGACCGGTGGGAGCGCTGGCGGGCCGACCCGATCGAGCGGCCCGAGGACCCGTCCGCCCTCGACGCGGTGGTCGAGGCGCTGGGCCTGCCCGACACGGCGCGCGCCTCCCGGCCGCGGTCGGTGCGCCGGCTGCGCATGACCCCGACGCTCGGCGGCGTCATCGCGTTCGGCGTGCCGATCCTGCTGTTCGTCGCGGGCTGGATCGCCGTGCTGGTGTCCGGCTGACGGCACGCGACGTCTCCGGCCGGGACGGCGTCGGGTCGCGCACCTCGACGGACGCGGCGCGCGACCCGACGCGGATCACCCGACGCGCGACTGGGCGACGCGGTACGCCGCCTCGATGACGCGATCCCAGACGGGCGCGACCACGAGGGGCTTCTCGTCGAGCCCGCCGGACAGCACGCTGTACTGGCGGGCGCCCGGACCCGACCCGTCGAGGAACGGCGCGCCGGACGCGCCCTCCTTCATGTCGCAGTCGAGCTCCTGGCCGGTCTGGCCCTCCAGGTGCGTGGCGCGCGCGAAGCCGCTGCAGAGGAAGGGCGCGTCACCCGTGAACCGGCCCACGGCGGGGTAGCCGATGACGGTCGTGTAGTGCGTGCGCGGCTGGTGGAACTCCACGGGGGAGGCGCCGACGGCCTCGGTGAGCGTGCGCCCGTCGGGGCTGCCGACCGTGAGGAACGCGGTGTCGCGCGCCGGATCCAGCGTCTCGCGCCAGCCGGCCGGCAGCGTCACCGAGGTGACCGGCCACACGGTGTACGGCTGGCCCTTCACGTAGCCGGGCACGAAGACCATCTTCGACGGGTCCTTGCCCGGGAAGGCGCAGTGGCCCGCGGTGGCGACCGTGAGTCCGTTCGCGGACTCGACGGCGTTGCCCGTGCAGCTCATCTCCTTCCCGTCGACGACGTAGGCGACCACGCCGATGTGCGACACCGGATCCACCTCCTGGGCGACCGGGATCACGGGGCGGGCGCGGCGCTGGTCGCGGGCCGCCGACGTGGTGAGCTCGTCCGCGGAGGGCACGTCGTCGACGGTGCCCGGCGTGCCGGTGGCCCGCGTGAGCACCGGAGAGGCCGCTCCCGCGAGCCGCTCCGGGGTCCAGAAGGCGACGGCGTCTGCCGCGTCCGCGGCCGATCGGGTCACGGTCGTGGGCGCTGGGGTCCCGTCGTCGGTCGTCGCCGCGGCCGCCGGCGACACGGTCGCGAGGGCGAGCAGGCCGGCGAGGCCCGCGGCGGCGCCGAGGAGCGGACGGTGCAGGAGGGCGCGGGCGATCAGGCGCGCGGCGGAGCGGTGCGGATGCGTCATGGACGGCCTTTCCATCGGGGGGAACCGCCCGCCGGGAGGCGGGGCGGGTCCCCGACGGTAGCCGCGGGGCGCACCGCCGCGAGCGGACGGCGAACAGCCGCGCGCACATCCGCGGCCGGTCAGACTGGGGGCATGACCTCGCGCCCCGCACCCCGCCCGACGTCCGCCGACGAGCGGGAGGCGGATCCGCGCATCGCCCCGGACGGCGGCCGGCGCTCGATCCCGCGCACCCTGGCCCGGATCCTCCTCGGCCTCGTGCTGGTCATGGCGGGCACCGGCCACCTCACGGTCGCACGGCAGTCGTTCCAGGCGCAGGTGCCGACGTGGCTGCCGATGGATCCCGACTTCGTGGTGCTCGCGTCGGGCGTCGTGGAGATCGTGCTCGGCCTGTCGCTCGTGCTCCTCGGCCGCTGGCGCGTGTGGGTCGGCCTCGTGGTCGCGGCGTTCTTCGTCGCGATCTTCCCCGGCAACATCTCGCAGCTCGTCACCCGCACGCCCGCGTTCGGCCTCGAGACCGACGCGGCCCGCGCGATCCGCCTCGTCTTCCAGCCGCTCCTCGTGATCTGGGCGCTCTGGGCGACGGGCGCGTGGTCCGCCTGGCGGAACCGGCGCGCCCGCCGCTGACCGGGGTCGCGCGGCGGGCGTCTCCGCGGCCGAGAACGTGCGACTACCGGAGCAGCCGCGACACTGCGCGCTCGGCTTCCGGAGTCCGCGAACCGATTGCGAACCAGGCGAGTGCGCCGAGAAGTGGCATCGCGACGATCACGAGGATCCAAGCGGCGCGGGACCACGGCCGGAGATTCGGTACACGGCTGATTTGCAAGAGGGCAACCACGATCGTGCCCAAGTAGGCCGCGAAAAAGGCCACGACCGCGACGACTCCGAAGGTTTCCAAGTCCATTACTCCTATTTCTATGCCTGCATAAATTTGCCTGTATTATTTTTATGGTCCCACGTCGCCTAGCCGAACGTCAAGGGGCGGGCCGAGGGGCGCCTCCTGTCAATGGCTTGCGCGATCGTCGCCTCGACACGGGTACGTTCCGCATATGATCACGCCTGTCGGGACTTCCGGCAGGGGATCGTTCACCAACGGGGTTGAATTAATGATCACTAGGAAATGGTCTGCGGCGGTAGTAGGAGCCTGCATTGGTCTGGTAAGCGTCGTCTCGCTGGTGAGCCCGGCGCAGGCGACGGGCTCACAGGCATCTACCGTGAGTGCGGGACAGAGTCGAACGATTGCCTACGACGGAGGAGTCACGACGACGATGACTCTCGGGCTCCCCGCGCGCGTCAGCGTCAATGAAGTCGAGGCGGATCCAGGGCTCACGGCGGGGCAGAAGCAGGAGATCGAGAGTGCAGCAGCGATATCCGCTGATGCGCTGTCGTCGAACCATTGGAGCCAATTCACAATCGGCGGTTCATATCAGCAGACGCAGAATGGGACGTTCTACTACAACGGTAGCCGTGTATGGATCTCCCAGAGCTACGCGGGGCGTCAAGGTCCGCATCTTTGCTTCTCGAACTATCACATCACACCCATCGAGAACATCACGGTGGGGGAGAATGGCGGTATCACTTTCCGTCGGCTGAGTTGCGACTGGGATGTCGTGCAGCCGATCGGTATCACCACCCATGCGAGCATGACGGCCACCGTCTCCAAGGACGGCCGGATTTCCGGCTTCGGCGCGACGGTCGGCTAGCGCCGGGCCGAGAGAGAAGCAGCGAGGGCCGTGGTCCACGGTGGTGGGCCGCAGCTCTCGCTGTTGCACCCATGCTCGGCGGGCAGGCAGTGCGCGGACGAACATGGGCAGCGCGTGTCACCGTGCTATGCCCTAGGTGTAGTTGCTCGGGAAGTTGTGGACGCGGGGGCGGATGACGAAGACCTCCGGGACGATGTGGCTCACCACGCTCATCATCTTCCACGGAGGTCTTCGTGACTCACGCTGATGCCCCGTTCACTCCTGCGGGCAGGGTTCGTCTTGCCCGGTTGATCGTCGAGGATGGGTGGCCGATCCGGCGTGCTGCGGAGCGGTTCCCGTGCTCGCCTTCGACGGCGTCGAAGTGGGCTGCCCGTCACCGGGCCGGGCTGGACTTGACGGACCGGTCATCGTGGCCCGCGCGGAGTCCGAACCGGACCCCGACCCGCATGGAGCGGCGCATCATCGCGTTGCGGGTGACACGGCGGTGGGGCCCGCACCGGATCGGGTACCACCTCCGCATCCCTCGATCCACGGTCGGGAGGGTGCTGGGCCGGTACGCGATGCCGCTGCTCCGGAACATCGATCAGGCCACCGGGCTCCCGGTCCGCCGGCCGCGGCCGGTCCGTCACGAGAAGGCCCGACCCGGGCAGCTGATCCACGTCGACATCAAGAAGCAGGGCCGCATCCCCGACGGCGGTGGATGGCGGTTCCACGGGCGCGGCTCCGCGCAGGACCGTGCCGCTCACGTTCGCCGGGGCCGAGCCGCGCGGGCTGGCGCCAAGGATTCGCGCGGCTTCCGGTTCCTCCACCATGCGGTCGATGATCACTCCCGACTCGCGTACTCCGAGATCCTCGACGACGAACGAGGCGCCACCGCAGCCGGGTTCTGGGGCTGGCGCATGCGTTCTTCGCCGCCGCGGGAATCCGCGTCGAGGCCGTGATGACGGACAACGGGGCCTGTTACCGCTCTCGCGACTTCGCCGCCGCGGTCGGGGGCGCGAAGCATCGCTTCACGCGCCCCTACCGGCCGCAGACCATCGGGAAGGTCGAACGCTTCACCCGCACCCGCACCCTCGCCGACGAACGGGCCGACGCCCGCCCCTATGACAGCGACGACGCCCGCACCGCGACCTATTCAGCGTGGCTGCACGACTGCAACCACCGCCGACGCCACACCGCGTTCGGCGGGCTGACGCCCGCCGAACGCGTTCACAACCTCACTGGGAACTACACCTAGGCATCAGAGGGTCGCGACGCCGACGCGCGAGAGCAGGGCGGCCGTCGCGGCCTTCACGCCCGTCTCGATCGTGCCCTCCAGGGTCGGCGCGAACTGCGGCGTGTGGTTCCCGGGAGGCGGGGTCTCGCCACCGAGCGCGGACGGCTCCACGCCGCCAAACGCCCAGTAGACGGTCGGCACGCCGATGGCCTCGCCGAGGATCCCGAAGTCCTCGCTGCCCATGATGGGCGGCGACTCCTTCACCATGTCCTCGCCGAGCTGCGCGGTGAGCGCCGCCACGATCCCGCGCGTCGCCTCCGGGTCGTTGCGGTTGAGCGGGAACGACACGATCTCCTCGATCTCGGGCTCCGGTGCCCCGCTCGCGTCGGCCTCGGCCAGGATGATCCGTCGCACCGACGCCAGCACGCGCTCACGCACGGCCGGGTCGAAGGTCCGGATGCTGAGGCCGAGCACCGCGTGCTCCGGGATGATGTTCTCCTTCGTGCCCGCCTGGAACGTGCCGACGGTGACGACCGCGGCGGCCTGCGGATCGAGCTCGCGCGCGACCACCGTCTGCAGGCGCAGCACGATGGCGCTGGCCGCGACGATCGGGTCGATGGAGTTCTGCGGCTGCGACCCGTGCGCGCCGCGGCCCTTCACGGTGACGCGCCACGAGTCGCTCATGCTCATGAACGCGCCCTCGCGCGTCGCGACCACGCCGACGGGGAGCGGGAAGACGTGCTGCCCGAGGATCACCTCGGGGCGCGGCGCCCGGTCCCAGAGGCCGTCGGCGAGCATCGCGCGGGCGCCCTCGCCGGTCTCCTCGCCGGGCTGGAACACGAAGACGATCGTGCCGGCCCACGCGTCGCGGTTCGCGGCGAGCGCCTGCGCGGTGGTGAGCGCGGCGGCGACGTGGAAGTCGTGGCCGCAGCCGTGCATCGTGGGCACCTCCGTGCCCGACGGGTCGATGCCCGTGTCGCGGCTGGCGTGCGCGAGGCCCGTCTCCTCGAGGATGGGGAGGCCGTCGGTGTCGGCGCGGAACGCGACGACCGGGCCGTCGCCGTTGCGGAGGATCCCGACGACGCCGGTGCCGCCGCAGCGGCTCGTCTCGGCGCCGATCGCCTCCAGGTAGGCCTCGATCGCGGCCGCGGTCGCGTGCTCCTGCATCGAGAGCTCGGGGTGCGCGTGCAGCGAGCGGAACAGCTCGTGCGCATCCCGCACGTCGTCGTCCAGCAGGCTGACTCCGGGGTGCACGTCCATGGGGATCCTCCTCGCGAGTGGGTGGCGTCCCTCGTGGGGACAGGTGGATCCAGGCTATGCCCGGCCCTCAGCGGCCCCGACGACGCGACCGGTCAGCCGAGGTCGACGCCGCCGCCCGCCGGACGCGCGGGCGGATCCACGAGCGACGGGTCGCGGATGATGCCGATCGGGGTCGTGTCGAGGCGCACCGACTGCACGACCACCCGCTTCGCGCGGCGGCGGAGGTGGCGACGCGCCTGCGGCGTCGCGAGCAGGCTGCCGAGCACGAGGCCCGCGCCGATCGCGAGGGTCGTCGCCATCGCGCCGACGAACGCGCCCGTGGCTCCCGACGTGCCGGCCATCGAGTTGAGGAGCGCCGAGGCGACCGCGAGCGAGGGCAGGAGGGATCCGCAGAAGGCGGGCACCGCGATCGCCGTGGCCGACACCCGGACGCGCGCCGCGACCACCGTCCCGAGCGCACCGAGCAGCGTCGCCACCAGGAACGTCGCGGCGAGCAGCGGGACGCCGGCCGCCTTGAGGATCCAGAGGGAGACCGTGCCGACGAGCGCGACCCCGATGGCGACGGGCATCACGCGCGCGTTGGCGCCCTGCGTGATCCCGGTGGCGCCGGCCGCGAAGAACGTGGTGATGAGCAGCATCCAGAGGGGGAGCGCGCGGAGGGTGATGTCGGTGGGATCCACCTCGATGTCCACGCCCGCGGTCAGCGCCAGGCCGCCCGGGATGCCGACCGCGATGCCCGCGACGATGAGCACGATGATCATGGCCCGCGACAGCGCCATGGCGCGGAAGCCGGAGATGGCGTCCTGGGCCCAGGTGACGATGGTGACGTGGGGGAGGATCAGCACCACCACGGCCGCGACCATCGCGGCGGCGCTCCCCGCGGGCATCACGCCCGACCAGATCGCGAGCGTGCCGACGGCCGCCACGATCGCGGACTGCACGGCGACCACGAAGAACGGCGGGATGCCGCGGCGCGAGAGCTGCCGGCCGAGCACCATCGCGCCGATCATCAGCAGGAACGCCCCGACGGCGCCCGGGAGGGAGCCGCCCGCCTGCAGCGACACGGAGACGCCGAACAGGCCCATGGCGGCGTCGGTGATCCACGACGGCCAGCGCGGCGGCGACTTGAGCACCTCGACGAGGCCGTCGACGGCGCTCGTCATGTCGCGGTCGTCGTGGAGCAGCTCGTCGACGATCTGGTAGACGAGCGAGAGCCGGTGCAGGTCGCTGCCCTCGGCCGTGACCACGCGCAGCTTGACGAGCGGCGGGCCCTCGAGCGGCGCGTACTGGATGGTGATGGCCGTTCCCGTGATGTCGAGCTCCAGCGGCGCGAGGTTCCACTTGGTGCTCACGGCGACGATCGCGATCTCGACCGCGCGGACGTCGGCGCCCGAGGCGAGCATCACCTCGCCGAGGTCGAGGCAGAAGTCGACGATCTGACGCGGGGAGTAGAGGTCGCCGAGGCGGCCGTGCGCCGGCTCGGTGCCCTCGTAGATGGTGCCGCGGAGGCGCGCGCGGACGTCGCGCATCTCCTGCGGGTTGACGCGGCGGCGGCGCTGGCGCGGCGGACGGGCAGCACCGGGATCCCGGCGGGGGCGGCGTGGATCCGCGGGAGGCGGGGTGGTGCTCAGCGCGATCAGCGCTCCGTTCGGTTGCCGGCCCGCGCGCGGCGGGGGCGGATGGTGGATCGCTCCCACACTAGGCGGGACTCGGGGGACACGCCCGCGCGGCGCCCGACCCGGGAGGATCGGACGCCGCGCGGGTCGAGCGGACGGGTCAGCCCTTGGGGCAGGAGCTCAGCGACGCGCTGATGGGGCCGCCGACCTTCGGGGCCGGGCAGATGAACTTCGCGTACGCGCTGTTGCCGTCGAGGTAGCGCTTGAGGAACGCCGTGACGGCGTTCCGGATCGTGGCGCTCGGCACGTGCTGGCCGCCCTCGTGGCCGATGCCCGCCAGCTCCAGGTACTGCTTCGGCGTGCCGGCGGGGATGGAGTCGTACGCGGGCTTGCCGAAGTCCTTCGGGTCGGCGACGTCGTCCTTCTGGCCGGTGATGACGAGGGTCGGGGTCGTCATCTTCGGGTACGACGGGTACATCGCGTTCGGGTCGGTCGCGGGCGGGAAGTCGAAGGGCATGAGCCCGATCGCGGCCTTGATGGACGGGCGCGACTGCGCCGCCTGCATCGTGCCGCCGCCGCCGAACGAGTAGCCGATGAGGCCCACGTCGTCCTGGGAGACCTCGGACCTCACCGCGCTCTGGCCGGTGAGGTAGTCGGCCGCCGCGAGCATCTGGGCGGCGCGCAGGTCGGGGAGGTCGTCGGTCGTCAGCGTGTCGATGGCGAAGGCCACGAAGCCCTGGGAGGCGACGAGCTCGGCCATCTCCTTCTCGTTGGCGTTCGTGTCCGTGAAGCCGGGCGTGATGACGACGGCGCCGAGGACGGGCTTGCCGGTGTCCTGGGGCGCGTAGATGACGCCGCCGCCGAACTTCGTGACGGCGGTCCGGGGTACCACCGTGGTGCGCACCGCGAACGGCGCGTGGTGGTGGGCGGCGGCGCTGGTGTGCGTGGCGGCCCGGTGGTGGACGGGCGCGGAGGCCTGCGCGGCGGTGGGGATCGCGAGCGTCGCGACGAGCGCGAGGGCGGCGACGGCCGCGGGGCGGCGGAGCTGGGGGACATGACGGACATGGGTCATCTCTCTCTTCGTGGTGCGCGGGAGCCCGGGCGGTCGCCGCAGGCAGGGTGCTGCTGGACGTTAGGGGCACGCGCCGCGGGATGCGGTCCGGTCGTCCCCAGCGGCCGTGCCTGGAGATGATCGGCACGCGCGATGCGGTGCGGGCTCGCGTGCGTCCGCCGCGATCGCCGCGGCCGGACTCAGCCGAGCAGCGCGCGCACGTCCGCCAGTGACAGCCGTGCCGATGCCGCGATCCGGTGCTCGTCGAGCCCGGCGGCGTGGGCGGCGCGCACGCCCTCCCGGAGATCCGAGACGGCGCGCACGTGCCCGGCCGACAGCTCGCTGAGGCGCGCGGCGTGCGCATCCCGGGCAGGGTCGCGGACCGGGGGCGGCCCGGCCACGTCGATCACCCAGTCAGCGTCCGGGTGCTGCGCCCGGAGCACCAGCCGGCGCACCGCGGGCAGGTCCGGCGCCGACCAGGCGAGCTCTCCGAGGTCGGCGAGCGGCACCCAGCGCAGCTCGTCGTGGTCGGTGCTCGTCGTCGGGAGCTCGCCGACGGGATCCGCCAGGTAGCAGGCGAGGTCGATGACGCGGTCGCCGACGGGCACCTCGGAGCGGTCGACGAGCGCGCCGACCGTCACGTCGACGCCGAGCTCCTCGCGGATCTCGCGCGCGAGCGCCGATTCGGGCCGCTCGCCGGCCTCGACCTTGCCTCCCGGGAACTCCCATGTCCCGGCGCCCGCCTTGTGGGCCGCGCGGCGGCAGGCGAGCGCGCGTCCGTCGTGGACCATCACGGCCGCCACGACCTCGAGTCCCGCCATGCCGCGCCTCCGTCCGGGTCGTCCGCCCGGCTCGACGCTACCGGCCGCGCCCGGGACGACCGCACCCGCCCTGTACCGTGGGTCCTCCGGCATCCGCCGCGACGAGAGGCTCCACCCGTGAAGATCAGCCACCAGCGTCACTTCGTGGTCGCGGCCGAGGTGCTGCACCATCCGAAGGCGGCGGATCAGCTCGGCATCTCGCGCGCGAAGCTCGCCTCCTCCATCCGCGCCATCGAGGAGCACTACGGCCGTGCCGTCTTCGACCCGCAGAGCACCGAGACGCGCCTGACGAAGACCGGCCGCCTCGCGTACGAGGAGGCCATCGAGGAGCTCGCGAAGCCGTCCACCCCGCCCGAGGCGCCGAAGCCGCCGGCGGGCGGGAAGGCGAAGGCCTCCAAGGGCCAGGGTCGCGCGCCCGTCGTCAAGGGCCAGCCGAAGCCCTACAAGCGCACGCAGGGGCGCTGAAGCGCACGCAGGGGCGCTGACCCGATCGGATCAGCGCCCCTGCGGCGTGCGGTGCGAGCTACTTCTTCAGGAACTCCAGCACGGCCTGGTTCCACTCCTCGGGGTGGCTGACCGTGACGCCGTGCGGGGCGTCCTTCACGACGTGCAGCTCCGAGCCGGCGATGGCGCGGTGGGTGCGCTCGCCGGATCCCTCGAACGGCACCGTGGCGTCGCTGTCGCCGTGGATGACGAGCGTCGGCACGGTGACCTTGGTGAGGTCGTCGCGGAAGTCCGTGGTCGCGAACGCGGCCATCGACGCGAGCGCCGCGTGCTTCTTCGACTGGTGCGCCAGCGCGATGGCCTCCTGGCGCTCCGCCTCGGTGACCTTGAGGACGCCGTTCGCGGAGTAGAAGCCGGTCGTGAACTCGTCGTAGAAGGAGTCCTCGTCCTTGGTGAGGCCGGCCGTCATCTCGGCGGCGGCGTCCTTCGTGAGGGGACCGTCCGGGTTGTCGTCGGTCTTCTCCAGGTACGGCGGCACCGCCGAGGCGAAGACGACGCTGTGCAGGCGCGCCTCGCCGCGCGTCCCGATGTAGCGGGCGATCTCGCCGCCGCCCATCGAGAATCCGACGAGCGTGACGTCGACGAGGTCGAGCTCGGTGAGCACGGCGTCGAGGTCGGACGCGAAGGTGTCGTAGTCGTAGCCGGTGAGCGGCTTGTCGCTGCGCCCGAAGCCGCGGCGGTCGTACGTGATGACCCGGAAGCCGGCGGCCTCGAACGCGGGGACCTGCTTGCTCCAGGACTCTCCGGACAGCGGCCAGCCGTGGATCAGGACGACGGGGCGGCCCGTGCCGCCGGTGTCGTCGACGTGGAGGTTCGTGTCCTTGAGGAGCCCGTGGTGGGCGGTGATCTCGGTCATGCTGCGTCCTTCCGTCTTGCATGGATTCGTGCACTACTGGATTGCTTCGGAGCGGTCGGCGATCCGGAGCGGTGATGCGGATCCCCGGCCGCCGGCACCCGGGCGCGGGCGGCAGGATGGACCCATGACCCGAGCCAACTCCTCCTACCGCGCCGCCCGCGACCTCCTCCGGGAGATGCGCACCGACCGGACAGCCGCGGTCGCGCGGTTCGAGTGGCCCGACGTCGGGGACTCCTTCAACTGGGCGGTCGACTGGTTCGACCAGATCGCGCGCGGGAACGACCGGGTGGCGCTGCGCGTGGTCGCGGGCGACGGATCCGAGCGCCAGGTCACGTTCGACGAGATGGCCACGCGCTCCGACCGCGTCGCGACGTGGCTCGTGGGGCTCAGGGTGCGGAAGGGCGACCACGTGATGCTCATGCTCGGCAACCGGGTGGAGCTGTGGGAGACGATGCTCGCGATCATGAAGGCGGGCGCCGTGATCCTGCCCACCTCCACGGTCCTCGGATCCGCCGACCTCGCCGACCGCGTCGAGCGCGCGGGCGTCCGCCACGTCATCGCCGACCTCGCGCACACGGCCGTCTTCGACGACGTGCCGGGGGAGCACTCGCGCATCGCGATCGGCGCTGGCGCGGACTCGCCCGTGCCCTCCGGGTGGACCGACTACCGCGACGCCGACGACGCGCCCGCGGACCGGGTGGGCGTCGAGGTCGCGTCCACGGATCCCGCGCTCGTCTACTTCACGTCCGGCACCACGAGCAAGCCGAAGATGGTGGTCCACACGCACGTCTCGTACCCGGTCGGGCACCTGACGACCGCCTACTGGCTCGGGCTGCAGCCCGGCGACGTGCACCTCGCCATCAGCTCGCCCGGCTGGGGCAAGCACGCGTGGAGCTGCTTCTTCGCGCCGTGGATCGCGGAGGCCACCGTCTTCGTGCACGACTACGCGCGCTTCGACGCGCACGCGCTCGTGGAGCAGCTCGACCGGGCCGAGGTCACGACGTTCTGCGCGCCGCCGACCGTGTGGCGCATGCTCATCCAGGCGGGGATCCGCGAGCGGCCGGGGAGGCTGCGGGAGATCATGTCCGCCGGCGAGCCGCTCAACCCCGAGGTCATCGCGCGCATCGAGGAGTGGTGGGGGCTCACCATCCGCGACGGCTACGGCCAGACCGAGACCACGGCCATCGTCGCCAACGCGCCCGGCGACGCCGTGGTCCCGGGCTCCATGGGCACGGCGCTCCCCGGCGTCGACCTCGTGCTCGTGGATCCCGTCACGGGCGAGCCCGCCGACGAGGGCGAGATCTGCCTCGACCTCACCACCCGGCCCGTGAACCTCATGGCCGGGTACCTCGGCGACGACGCCCGCACGGCCGAGTCGACGCGCGACGGGTTCTTCCACACGGGCGACGTCGCCCGCCGCGACGCCGACGGCACCATCACCTTCATCGGCCGCACCGACGACATCTTCAAGTCGTCCGACTACAAGATCTCGCCGTTCGAGGTCGAGAGCGTGCTCATCGAGCACCCGGCGGTCGCGGAGGCCGCGGTCGTGGGCGCGCCGGATCCCGTGCGGCTCAACGTCGCGAAGGCCTACGTGCACCTCGCCGCCGGGTGGGAGCCCGACGAGGCGACCGCGCTCGCCGTGCTCAAGCACGCGCGCGAGCGGTGCCCGGCCTTCATGCGCGTGCGCCGCGTGGAGTTCGGCGAGCTGCCGAAGACCGCGTCGGGGAAGATCCGCCGGGTCGAGCTGCGGCAGCGCGAGGTGGCCGCATCCGACGCCGGCGAGCGGCTCGACGGCGAGTGGCGCGACGACCGGTTCCCGGGGCTGCGGGCGCGCTGACGCGCGCCCGGCCCGGGTCGTCCGCGCGGTGACGGGAGCCGTGCCCGGCGGCCGGTAGCATCCCGTCATGCCCCTCGCCTCCCCGTCCGCCCTCGAGCCGCGGCGGGCCGCCCGGTGAGGGAGAACCCGTCATTCGCGCTCGAGGACGTCGCCGAGATCCGCCGCCTCGTCGACGGGAACCCGTGGGCCACCATCGTGAGCGGCACGGGTGCGGGGCTCGTCGCGTCGCACTACCCGGTGCTGCTGGATCCCGACCGCGACGACCTCACGCTCCTCACCCACGTGGGCCGCCCCGACGAGCGGATCCACGAGCTCGGCCAGCGCGACGGCGCCGACGGCGAGGTGCTCGTCATCGTCCAGGGCCCGCACGGCTACGTGTCGCCCGGCTGGTACGACGCCGACCCGGCTGTGCCCACCTGGAACCACATCAGCGCACACCTGACCTGCCGCGTCGAGATCCTCTCGGCCGAGGAGAACCTGCGGGTGCTCGGGCAGCTGGTGGACCGCTTCGAGGACCGCATGCCGGAGCCGCGCCGCATGGAGGGCACGGCCGCCGACGCCGCGTACGCCGCCCGGATCAGCGCCGGCACCGTGGGCCTCCGCCTCGTCGCCACGCGGTTCGTCGCCAAGGCCAAGCTCAGCCAGAACAAGCCGCCGCACGTGGTCGAGCGCGTGCTCCACGAGCTCGAGCACGGCGCGGAGTACCCGAACCCGGCGCTCGCCGCGGAGATGCGGCGTGCCAGGGACCTGACCGCGGGCGGATCCGCCGGGATCGACGCGTGAGCGCGCTGCTCCTCGCGGGCGGACGCCTGCCCGGATCCGACGCGCCCGTCGACGTGCTCGTCCGCGACGGGCTCATCGCGTCCGTCGGGCCGGCCGGATCCGCGGATGCGACCGGCGTCGGGATCCGCGCGCTCGACGGCCGGTTCGTGATCCCGGGCCTCTGGGACAACCACGTGCATTTCACGCAGTGGACCAAGGTGTCGCGCCGCCTCGACCTCTCGCGGGCGTCGTCCGCCGCGGAGGCCGTCGACCTCGTGCGCGCCGCGCTCGCGGCCCGCGCCGCATCCACCGGATCCGGACCGGTCACGAGCGCGGGCACCCCCGAGGCGCTCGTCGGCTACGGGTTCCGCGACGGGCTCTGGCCCGACCTCCCCACGAAGGACCTGCTCGACGTCGTCGCGGGCGACACCCCCGTGCTGCTCGTCAGCGGCGACCTGCACTGCTGCTGGGCGAGCTCCGCCGCGCTCGCGCCGCACGGCTACGGGGATCACCCCACCGGCCTCCTGCGCGAGGAAGACTGCTTCGACTTCATGTACCGCGTGGAGGAGGGCGACGCGTCGTCGCTCGACGCGCAGGCCGTGCAGGTCGCGCGCGAGGCCGCGCGCCGCGGCGTGGTCGGCGTCGTCGACCTCGAGATCGACTGGAATCCGGCTCGCTGGCGCCGACTCGCCGCCCTCGGCCACGACGCGCTCCGCGTGGAGGTCGGCGTCTGGCCGCAGGACCTCGACCGGGCGCGCGACGAGGGGCTCCGCACGGGCGACGTGCTCGCGGGCACCGGCGGGCTCGTGCGCGTGGGACCCGCGAAGGTCGTCACCGACGGATCCCTCAACACCCGCACCGCGTACTGCTTCGACCCTTACCCCGACCTCGACGGCCAGGGCGGCGACGCGCACGGCGGCGCGTGCGGCCAGCTCTCCGTGCCGCCGGAGGAGCTGCGGGAGCTCATGGTGCGCGCCGCGCGGCAGGGGCTGCGGCCCGCGATCCACGCCATCGGCGACCACGCGAACCGGCTCGCGCTCGACGCGTTCGCGCACCTCGACCGCGAGCTCGGGGGCGCGCACCGCGACGCCGACGGGCTCGCCGGATCCATCGAGCACGCTCAGCTGCTGACGCACGAGGACGTCGCCCGGTTCGCCGCGCTCGGCGTGGTCGCGAGCGTGCAGCCCGAGCACGCCATGGACGACCGCGACATCGCCGAGGTCTACTGGGCAGGCCGCACGGCCCGCGCCTTCGCCCTCGCCGACCTCCGCGCCGCCGGCACGCGCCTCGCCCTCGGCTCCGACGCGCCCGTCGCGCCGCTGGATCCGTGGGCCACCATGAGCGCCGCCGTCGGCCGGTCGCGCGACGGCCGCGAGCCCTGGCACCCGGAGCAGGCCATCGACCGGGCGGCCGCGCTCGACGCCTCCGTCCGCACGCGCGTGGCCGTGGGGGAGCGGGCCGACCTCGTGGTCGTGGAGCGGGATCCGCTCGCCGCATCGACCTCCGCCGACGACCTCCGGGCGATGCGCGTGTCCGCCACCCTGCTCGGCGGCCGGTTCACGCACGACACGCTCGGGGGCTGACCCGCAGGAACACCGCGCGGGCGTCGGGCGTTGGCCTCGTCATGAGAGCCATCGCCTACACCCGCATGGGTGCCCCCGACGTCCTGCAGCCCGTCGACCGCGACGAGGCCGCCCCCGGCCCCGGCGAGGTGCGCGTCCGCGTCGTCGTCTCGGGCGTGAACCCCACCGACTGGAAGTCCCGCGACGGCGGAGCGCCCGGCCAGGAGCTGCCGTTCCCCGAGGTCGTCCCGAACCAGGACGGCGCCGGCGTCATCGACGCCGTCGGCCCCGGAGTGACCGACCTCGCCGTCGGCGACCGGGTCTGGATCATGCTGGCCGCCCACGGCCGCCCCACCGGCACCGCGCAGGAGAAGACGGTCCTGCCCGTCGACCGCGTCGCGCCGCTGCCCGACGGCCTGTCCTTCGACCTCGGCGCGAGCCTCGGCGTCCCCGCGGTCACCGCCCACCGCGCGCTCACCGTCTCCGAGGACGGCCCGTCGCGCCTCGCGCCCGGCGCCCTCGCCGGCACGCACGTGCTCGTCGCGGGCGGCGCGGGAGCGGTCGGCCACGCGGCCATCCAGCTCGCGCGCTGGGCCGGCGCGACCGTGATCACCACGGTCAGCTCGCCCGAGAAGGCCGCCCTCGCGACGGCCGCCGGCGCGCACCACGTCGTCGACTACAAGGCGGGCGACGCGGCCGCGGAGATCCAGTCCATCGCGCCCGACGGCGTCGACCTGATCGTGGAGGTCGCCCCCGCCCAGAACGCCGCGCTCAACCAGGCGGTCGCCAAGAACCGCGCCTCGGTCGCGGTGTACGCGAACAACGGCGGCGACACCGTCACGCTGCCCGTGGTCGACAGCTTCGTGAAGAACCTGCGCTACCAGTTCCTGCTGCTCTACACGGTGGGCCAGGAGGCGCTCGACGTCGCCCGCGCGGACATCCACCTCGCCCTCATCGACGGCGCGCTGCCGGTCGGCGAGGACGCGGGCCTGCCGATCACCCGCTTCCCGCTGGAGCGCACGGCCGACGCCCAGCAGGCCGTCGAGGACGGCGTGACCGGCAAGGTGCTGATCGACGTGACGCCCGCCTGATCCGACGGGCCCCGGACGACGGATGGCCGCACCGCCCTCGGGCGATGCGGCCATCCGTCTGCTCGCCGCAGCGCGGCTGCGGCGGTAGCGGGCTACTCGGTGCGCGCCACCCGGCGCCTCGAGCGCGGCGGCCGGGTGAGCAGACGCTGCATCACGAGCGGCGCGAGGGCGCTCGCGTTGAGGCAGGTGGAGACGAGGAACGCGATCGCGAGCGCGTTGCCCGGGACGTCCCACGCGTCGCCCAGGAGGTGCAGCGCGAGCACCCCCAGCGAGACCGCGAGCAGCAACCACGACGATCCGCGGAGCCACCGCGGGGTGCGTGCCCCCGCGAGGGCGACGACCGCCATGACGGCGGCGTTGGCGATGGCGAGGGCGAGCGGGCCGGTCATGCGGCCCCTCCACCCGTGGTGCGGTGCTTCCTGGCGTGACCGTGCATGTTGTCGTCCCCCTTCGACGGGCCGGATGGCCTGCTTCGACTCTTCCGCAGGGGGAGCGTGGGGTGAAGTCGGCGCTATCGGGGACAAGCGCCCGCCCGGGCGCGTCGTCAGCGCGCGGCGCGCACCAGCGGCGTCGCCCCCGAGAGGTCGAGACCGACGTCGACCAGCTCCACGCGGCCCGCGAGCGCGCGCCCGGGGCCCTGCATCAGGCCGGCCTTTCCCGCGCCGAACGTGACCGTGACGTCGGCGGGCAGCACGGCGGGATCCGGCACCGCGGCGTCGTCGCAGCCGACGCCGCTCGGGATGTCGCGCGCGATCACGGCGGGACCGCCCTCCGCGGTCACGACGGGCAGCAGCGCGGCGACGACCCGGCGGCCCTCGCCGCGGAGAGCCGGGCTGTCGGTGGTGCCGATGCCGAGGATCCCGTCCACGACGAGCGCCGACGAGCGCGCGATGTCCGCGAGGGTCGCGTCGTCCAGCTCGTCCGCGGAGGTGATGGGCACGCCGGCCGCGACGGCCTGTGCGGCGCCAGCCTCGTGGATGCGCCCGGCCGTCCGGATGACGCCCACCTCGCGGCCCTCGCGCGCGAGCTCGGCCGCGGCCAGCAGCGCGTCGCCGCCGTTGTTCCCGGCGCCGACCAGCACGAGCACCGGACCGTCGGGTGCGAGAGCGCGGCACGCCCGCGCGAGACCGGCGGCCGCCACGCGCATGAGCTGCGCCCCGGCCGCGAGCAGCGGTGCCTCGGCGGCGCGGATGTCCGCGGCCGCGTAGCCGTCGGCGATCAGGGCGGGGTCGCTCACGACGGCGCGATCCGCTCCACCAGCAGCTCCGCCCACGCCCGGTAGACGCGTCCGTACAGGGTGTCCTCCGGGTTCGGCGCCGTGAACTCCGGGATCCGCCAGGCCGGGAAGGGCACGCTGTCGGCCCGGTCGTGGCGCGCGACGACCCGGCGGGTGCTGCGGTTCAGCGCCTCGGCGTGGCGCCCGACGGGACCGGCGATGAGCGGGGGCGTGACGGGCGAGATCTCGAGCGGCGGCACCTCCGTCACGAGCACGAGCGCGCCCTCGGGCATGCGCGCCTGCATGCCCGTGATGCACGCGTCGAGCAGCGACTCCCAGAGCGGCGTCGGGGTGAAGCGGATCGCGTCGCCTATGCCCAGGGCGAGGACGGCCACGTCGGTGCTCGCCCACGCGGGGAACGCATCGAGGCCCGCGCGCCAGGAGCGCACGGTGAAGTCGGGGAACGCCTGCACGGACCAGAAGACGCCGCGGCCGGTGCGGGCGGCGAGCTTGTGCGCGACCTGCCCGGCGACGCCGAGGTCGTGCGACACGGTCTGGTAGCCGACCGCCGTGCCCTCGCCCACGACGGCGAGGCCGAAGGGATCGGGGCCGGACAGCGATCCGGTGGGGGAGTCGCGGGGGAAGGTGGCGCGCCGCATCTCGCGGTAGAGGACGCGGTACTGGAGCCGCCCGATCGTGGCCGACCGGAGCGACGCGAGCGGCCCGGTCGAGAGCGCCCGCGCGCCCGCTGCGGGCTGGACGGCCCACGCGTCGGACGGCTCCGCGGCGTCATCGCGACCCGGTTCGGGGTCGGAGGGCGGTGCGCCGGTCATCGCAGCCCGTCCTGTCCGTCGCGACGCCCCCGGAATGGGGACGATCGCAGGATATCCCGCGCACGGGCACACCCTCCACCGCGACAGCCGCGAAGGGACCCCGGAGGTCGGATCAGGCCAGGATGTCGCGGACCATGGGCGCGACGATCGTGCCGTAGCGCTCGATCCCTCCCATCATCCGCTCGTGCGAGAACGGGCCCGCGCTGTACTTGAGGTCGAAGCGCGTGGCGCCCACGGCCTTCAGCGTCGCGGCGATCTTGCGGGCCACGGTCTCCGGGGATCCCACGTACAGCGAGCCGTGCTCGATCTCCTGCTCGTAGGAGGCGCGGGCGAGCGGCGGCCAGCCGCGGTCCTTGCCGATGCGGGCGTGCATCACCTGGTAGTCGGGGAAGAAGGCCTCGCGCGCCTCGGCGTCGGTCTCGCCGACGTAGCCGGGCGAGTGGATCCCGACGGGCAGGCGCGGCTGCTCGAGCTGGTCGAGGGCGCGCGCGAACAGGTCGGCGTAGGGGGCGAAGCGGTGCGGCTCGCCGCCGATGATCGCGAGCATGAGCGGGAAGCCATGGCGCGCGGCGCGCACGACCGACTCGGGGCTGCCGCCGACGCCCACCCAGGTCTTGATGCCGTGGGCGGTCTTCGGGAACACGTCGTGCTCGGTGAGGCCGGCGCGCGTCGAGCCGCTCCAGGTGACGGGCGTCTCCTTCACGAGCTCGGCGAAGAGGCCGAGCTTCTCCTCGAAGAGGCGCTCGTAGTCGCTCAGCTCGTAGCCGAAGAGGGGGAACGACTCGGTGAACGATCCGCGGCCGAGGATGACCTCGGCGCGACCGTTCGAGACCGCGTCGAGCGTCGCGAAGCGCTGGAACACGCGCACCGGGTCGTCGGAGCTGAGGACCGTGACGGCGGATCCGAGGCGGATGCGCGAGGTCGTCGCGGCGATGGCGGCGAGCGCGACCTCGGGGGAGGAGATCGCGTAGTCGTCGCGGTGGTGCTCGCCCAGGCCGATGAAGTCGATGCCGACCTGGTCGGCCAGCACGCCCTCGGCGACGACGTTGCGGATCACCTCGGCGTAGGGCAGCTCACGGCCGTCCGGTCCGACCGTGACGTCGCCGAACGTGTCCAGTCCGAGCTCGATCTCCTGCGCCATGCTGCCCTGCTTCCTTGATCCATGCGAACGTATGCATTCGGGTCAACTGTAGGGGCGGGGTCGGCATTCCCGCGAATCGGGCGGGCCGCGTGCCGGGTCAGTCGACGACGGGTTCGGCGCGGGCGATCTCGGTGTCCTCGACGCGCGACTCCGGCATCAGCAGGCCCGCGACCACGGTCGCGAGCGCGCAGACGCCGACCGCGAGGAACACGGCGCCGGATGCGGCGATCACGGCGTCCGGATCCCGCTGCCCGCCGGCCGACGCCGCGAAGATCGCGTTGGCGATCGCGCCGAAGACGGCGACGCCCACCGCGCTGCCGATCGAGCGCGCGAACAGGTTCGCGCCCGTGACGACGCCGCGCTCGCCCCAGCCGACGCTCGACTGCGCGCCGATGAGGCTGGGCGTCGCGACGAGGCCGAGACCCAGGCCCACCACGAAGCAGCCGGCGGCGATGCCGGCGAGCGTGGGCGTGCCGGCGAGCGCCGCGATGGATCCGGTGCCGACGATCGTGAGCGCCATGCCGATGAGCACCGTGCGGCGGAACCCGATGCGGAGGTACAGGCGGCCCGACAGCGACGCCGAGATCGGCCAGCCGATCGTGAGCGCTGCGAGCGCGAGGCCGGAGACGAGCGGTGTGACCCGCAGCGACCCCTCGAGGTAGGTGGGCACGTAGGAGGTGAGGCCGATGAGGATCGCGCCGACGCCGAGCGACACGAGCGTGGTCGTGAGCAGCAGGCGGCGCGAGAACACCCAGAGCGGGAGCACGGGCTCGGCGGCGCGGCGCTCCACCAGCAGGAACGCGACGATCAGCACGGCGCCGATGGCGAACGCGCCCATGCTCGGCACGGAGTCCCACGCCCAGGCCTGACCGCCCTCGAGCACCGCGAGGATCAGGAGGCTGAGGCCCACCGTGAGGAGCGCGGCCCCCGCGTAGTCGACGCGGTGCTTCGTGCGCTCGATCGACTCGTGGAAGCGGCGGACGATCATCCAGCCGGCGAGGAGGCACAGCGGCACGTTGACGAAGAAGATCCAGCGCCAGGTCGTGAACTCGGAGAACACGCCGCCGAGGGTCGGGCCGACCACGCTCGAGACGGCCCACACGCTCGCGAGGTAGCCCTGCGTCTTGGCGCGCTCGGCGACCGTGTAGATGTCGCCGGCGATCGTGATCGCCATGGGCGCCACCGCGCCCGCGCCGAGGCCCTGGATCGCACGCGCCGCGATGAGCGCGGGCATGCTCCACGCGAACCCGCACAGCACGGATCCCACGAGGAACAGGCCGATCCCGATGAGGATGATGGGCTTGCGGCCCACGGTGTCGCTGAGCTTCGCGTAGAGCGGCACGGACACCGCCTGCGCGAGCAGGTAGATGGAGAACAACCACGGGAACGAGGCGAAGCCGCCGAGGTCGTCCACGATGGACGGCACCGCGGTGGCGAGGATGGTCGAGTCGATGGCCACGAGGCCCGTCGTCATCATCAGGGCGATGAGGATGGGTCCGCGCTCGGATCGGAATCCGACGCCGCTGGTGTCAGTCATGAGCCTCCCGGGTCGAACGGTGAACGGCCGGGAGGCCGACGGCATTCCCGCGACGCGCGATCGATGTGGTCGACTGGGATCCCCACCGGAAGGACCCCTTCGTGACGTTCCGCGCGCCCGACGCATTCACCACCCGACCCACGCTCCGCGGCACATTCGGCATGAGCGCCTCGACGCACTGGCTCGCGTCCGGCACCGGCCAGGCCGTGCTCGAGCGCGGCGGCAACGCCTTCGACGCGGCGGTCGCCGCCGCGTTCGTGCTGCACGTGGTGGAGCCGCACCTCAACGGGCCGGGCGGCGACATGACCGCCGTCGTGAAGGTCGCGGGGGAGGGTGCGCCGAAGCTGCTCATGGGGCAGGGATCCGCGCCCGCCGCCGCCAGCCCTGAGCGCTTCCGCCAGGAGCGCCTCGACCGCGTGCCCGGCGCCGGCGCGCTGGCCGCGGCCGTGCCCGCCGCGGTCGACGCGTGGCTGCTGCTGCTGCGCGACCACGGCACGTGGGAGCTCGGCGACGTGTGGGCCTTCGCCATCGGGTACGCGCGCGACGGGCACCCCGTGCTCGAGAGCGTCCGTCGCACCATCGCGGGCGTCGGCGACCTGTTCCGCGAGCACTGGTCCGCGTCTGCCGCGTTCTGGATGCCGGACGGCGAGGCGCCCGTCGCGGGGTCGCTCGTGCGCAACCCGGCGTGGGCGGCGGCGATGGAGCGGATCCTCGCCGAGGCGTCGACCGCAGCCGGCGCTGGCACGACGCGCGAGCAGCGCATCGAGGCCGCCCGCACCGTCTGGGCCGAGGGCTTCGTCGCGGAGGAGATGGTCGCGAGCGTGCAGGACCCGCACCGGCACTCCACGGGCGCCGACCACGCGGGGCTGATCACCGCCGCGGACCTCGCCGGCTCGCGCGCGTCGTGGGAGGACGCGGTGTCGATCGGGTTCCGCGGCCTGCGCATCTGGAAGACCGACGCCTGGGGCCAGGGGCCGGCGCTGCTGCAGGCGCTGATGATCCTCGACGGGTTCACGGACGAGGAGATCGACCCGGCGACGGCCGCGGGGATCCACCGCATCATCGAGGCGCAGAAGCTCGCCCTCGCGGACCGCGAGGCGTACTACGGCGACGCCGTGCCGGGCGGCGCGCCCCTCGACGTGCTGCTGTCGCCCGAGTACGCGGCCGAGAGGCGCGCGCTCATCACCGACGATGCCTCGCACGAGCTGCGTCCCGGGCGCGTCGACGGCGTCGAGCCCTTCCTGCCGCCGCTCGTGGTCGAGGGCGACGCGCCCGCCTCCGCCGGCGGCACGGGCGAGCCGACGGTCTCCCGCTCGGGCGAGACCCGCGGCGACACCTGCCACCTCGACATCGTCGACCGGTGGGGCAACATGATCTCCGCCACGCCCTCCGGCGGCTGGCTCCAGTCGTCGCCGTTCATCCCCGCGCTCGGCTTCTGCCTCGGCACCCGCCTGCAGATGACGTGGCTCGAGCCCGGCGGCCCGTCGTCGCTCGTGCCCGGCCGCCGGCCGCGCACGACGCTGACGCCCACGCTGATCACGCGCGACGGCGAGCCCGTGGAGGCGCTCGGCTCGCCCGGCGGCGATCAGCAGGACCAGTGGCAGCTGCCGTACCTGCTGCGCACGATCGTCGGCGGCTTCAGCCCCCAGCAGGCCGTGGACGCGCCGACGTTCCACACGACGAGCGTCCCCGGCTCCTTCTGGCCGCGCACCTGGACGCCCGGCGGCCTCGTGGTCGAGGGGCGCGTGGGCGAGGACGTCATCGCGGATCTCCGGGCGCGCGGGCACGTCGTGGAGGTGGCGGGGGACTGGACGCTCGGGCGCCTGTCGGCCGTGACGCGGGATCCCGCCACCGGGCTGCTCGGTGCCGCGGCCAACCCGCGCGGGGCCCAGGGGTACGCGGTCGGACGATGACGCTCGATCGGCAGATCGCGTCGGCGCTCATCGCGGACCACGCGCGGCGGCGGATCGGCAGCGACGCGGCGCTGCGGGCGGCCTCGGCACCCGGCCGGTTCGTCGCGGAGCCGGATGCAGCGACCCCCGCCGTCGGCGTAGTCCTCGGCACGTCCGAGCAGCGGAACGCGACGTGCGGCGACGTGGTCGACCTGCGGGTGCTCGCGGTGGATCCCGCGCACCCCGCCGTCGACGCGGGTGCCGCCGTGGATCCCGCCGAGCGCGTCGCCGTCCGCTGGCACGGCCGCGGGTGCACGGTCTCGCAGGCGTCCGCGTCGATGCTCGCCGAGCTCGTCGAGGGGCGGACGGCCGCGGAGGCGTCGGCGCTCGTCGTCGAGCTGCGCGCGCTGATCCGCTCCCACGAGCTCCGGCCCGGCGCGGAGGACCGGCTCGGCGACGCCTTCGCCCTCGCCGACTCCGGCCGCTACCCGCTCCGCGGCACGTGCGCGCTGCTCGCGTGGCACGCGCTGGAGGAGGCGCTGGGGGGCTGAGGCTCGTCAGGTCCCGCGGTGCACCGATCACGAGACGCGTCCTGTGCGCAAGCGTTTGCGACCTGGGCGCACACGCTGCATGATGCCCGCATGGCCGCGACGGACGCGGTCGCTCGGCATCGGAGGAAGCATGCGGATCTCGCGCACGACCCTGTCCATCCTGACCATCACCGCCCTCGCCGTCGGCGGGGTGGCGGCTCCCGCCAGCGCGGCACCGGACTCACAGCATCCGGCGTCCGCCTCCTCGAAGCTCCCCGCGGGAGATCGCGCGCGCATCGCGCAGCGCCTCGTCGACTTCGGCGTGCCCGCCGAACTGCGCGCCGGGCTCCTCGACGGGATCGATCACGACCGTGTCCTCGACGCCGCGACGGAAGCGACCCCGACATCGACCGACACCCTGGTCCACGACGGCCTCGCGTACGAGGTCTCGCGCTTCGCCGACGGCTCCTTCATCGCGACAGCCGTCGAGGGGCCCAGGGAGAGCACGGCGATCCATCCCGACGACATCCAGGACTGCTCCCGGTACACCGGCGCGGGGGTGACCGAGTACTCGCACTGCCTCGTCATCAGCGACACCCCGACGCTGACGTTGCAGTTCCGAGCGTCCTACTACCGATCGGTGCGTGCCTCGGGCATCGACGAGATCTCCGACTGGGACATCCAGGCCTATGCGGGATCTTGCGCCATCCAGGAGTTCGACATCGTGAAGGCCCGCTACGGGTCCGCGACCGGTCCGGCGAAGGCCCGTCTGCGCTGCTTCGCGAACGCCGTGAGCGGGATCGCGAGCTCCTACCCCTACCTCGACCTGGTGGTCGACGGCTCGGGTGCGCGATCCGCGTCGAACTTCTGACGGAGCGTCAGGCGCGCCGGTCGACGTCCGCTCCCGTGCTGAGGTCCGCCGCCTCGACGAGCTGCGCGCCGTGCGAGGCGAGGTAGGGGCGGGCGCCCGCGTCGCCGCGCACCTCGGCGGCCAGCGGCGCCCAGTGGTCGCGCCCGAGCAGGGCGGGGTGGCCGGGCCGGCCGCGGAAGACGGCCTGGCGGAGCGTGGCCGGATCCGCGGGGCCGGCGTCGAGCACGCGCCGGACGGTCGCCGCGTCGAGGTCGGGGACGTCGACGGGGACGACGGCGAGTGCGACGGGCGGCGGATCGAGGGCGGCAGCGGCCCGGAGCGCCGCGCGCAGGGAGGCGGACATCCCGAGGGCCCAGTCGTCGGCGCGCACGACGAGCGCGTGGGCGGACTCCGGGAGCGTGGTGAGGAGCGCCTCCGCCTCGTCCGCCCGCGCGCCGAGCACGACGAGCACGGGGGAGCAGCCGGCGTCGGCGAGCGCGCGGATCGCGGTGGCGAGCCACGGCGTGCCGTCGGGATGCGTCGCGAGGGCCTTGGGGCCGCCGTACCGGGTGCCCGCGCCGGCGGCGAGGACGACGCCCGCGATGCGCGCGGACGGTCGCCCGTCGTCGTCCGCGAACCGTGATCCCGCCATCTGCCCATGCTAGGAGCGCGCCCGTCGCGCCCTCGCCGACTCCTGCCGTGCGGCCTACGCTCGATCCATGGATCCCGACACCGCGTTCGCGCTCGCCCTCACCCTGACGCTCGGCGTGCCGGTGCTCGTGGTCATCGCGGCCGTCGTGCTCGTCGTCGCGAAGGCCCGTGGCGCCGGGTGGGGCTGGTACCTCGTGGGCTCCACGATCGTCGCGCTCGTCCTGGCTCTGGGTCTCGCCGTGCTCGCGGCGTGGGCGACGCGGGACGGCGTCGGGCAGCTCGACGTGGACGCCGGCGTGTTCGGGATCGTGCTCATGGGCGTCATCGGGGGCGTCGCGACGTTCGTCATCGGCGTCATCGCGGGCACGGCCGGCCTCATCGCGTCCGCCGTCCGCCGCCGCGACCGCGTGCCGTCCTCCGCGCTCGTCCACGGGTGATCCGGCCCGCCACCGGCGACCGCCTGCCTGCGCGCCGTCGCGTCCGCACGAGCCCGCCCGGTCGCGTCGTCCGCGCGGCGACCCGCGTCGGTCCTTCGGGCACCTTCGCCGCCGTCCTGATCCTCGGCCTCCTCGTCATCACCGCCGCGTCGAGCCTGTTCGCGGGCCTCTACGTCGCCGTGATCGACGACGACAGCGTCGCCCTCCTCGACGAGCCCGCGCTGCACCTCGCCATGGACGTCCGCTCGCCCTGGCTCGACACCGCCGTCACCGTCTTCACCGAGGCCGCGGGCGTCTACGCCGTGCCGCTCGTGGGCGTCGCGGTCATCGTCGCCCTCGCGATCCGTCGGCGCCAGTGGGTGCCGGTCGTGCTCGGGCTCACCGCGGGCGCCGGATCCCTGCTCATGACGGAGGTCGGCAAGGAGCTCGTCGGCCGCGACCGCCCGCCGCGCGCCGACGCCGTGCCGCCCTACGAGACGTCGCCGTCGTTCCCGTCGGGCCACACCCTCAACGCGAGCGTGGCCGCCGGGATCGTCGCGTACCTGCTCGTCCTGCGGCAGATGCGGCGGTCGACGCGCGCGCTCACCTACGTGATCGCGATCGTGTTCGCCGCCTCGGTGAGCCTCAGCCGCGTGTACCTCGGCCACCACTGGCTCACCGACGTGATCGCGGGCTGGCTGCTGGCGCTCGCGTGGCTGGCGTTGATCGTCGTGGCGCATCGCGTGCGGCTGAAGCTGATGGAGGGGCGTGAGCGGGACGCCCGGGAAGACACCTGATCCGGCGGGCCTCCTCAGCGCGCCGACACCCGCCGCCCCTGCACGTGCACAGCCGAGATGGCGGGCTCGCGCAGCCCCATCAGCAGCGTGAAGAGGATCTGGTCGGTGGCGCGATCGGCGTCGTCCGCGCGGATCCCGTGGGCGAGCGTGAGGGCGAGCGGCTCCCAGAGGTCCGGCGTGATCGTCAGGAAGTCGGCGTCCTTGCCGACGTCGAGGTTGCCGTAGCGGTCCTCCATGTCGAGCGCGCGGGCGCCCGCGAGCGTGCCGGTGAACAGCAGCTCGGCCGCGTCGATCTCCACGCCCGCGTCGCCCGGCTCCGACAGGTGCACCTTGAACGCGTCGTTGAGCACGCGGGAGACGAGCCACTCGTCGCCGGCGCCCACGTCGGATCCGATCGCCACGTTCACGCCCGCCGCCACCGTCCGCCGCCACGGCATCGTGCCGGACCCGAGGAACTGCTGCGACGTCGGGCAGTGCGCGATGCTGCTGCCCGTCTCGGCGAGCCGCGCCAGCTCGGAGTCCTGGCAGTGCACCGCGTGCGCGAAGACGCTGCGACGCCCGAGGAGGCTCGATCCGCCGCGCTCCGACCCGGGCAGGAAGAGCCCGTCGTAGGTGTCGAGGTAGGTGTCGGTGCCGTAGACCTGGCGGACGGCCGCGATCTCACCCGTGCCCGGCCTGTCGTTCTCGTTGAGGTGCGAGTGGAAGTGGACGCCCTCGCCGCGCGCCACGTCGTACAGCTCGCCGAGGCCGCGGAGCGTCGTCGGCGTCACCGAGAGGCTGAACCGCGGGACGATCGCGACCTGCAGCGTCGCCGTCGTCGCATCGCCCGTGTCGACGGCGTGCCAGCGGTCGATCTCCGCGCACGACAGCGCGATCGCGTCCTCCTCGGACGTGAGGAGGGGGGCGGCGGGGCCGGAGCCGACCGTCTGGATGCCGCGGCCGCTCACCAGCCGGAGCCCGGCGTCGCGGGAGGCCTCGAACAGGGCGTCCTGGGCGTGCGGGAACGCGGATCCGAACACGAGCGCGCTCGTGGTGCCCGCCATGATGCGGCGGCGCGTGAAGTCCGCGGCGATCATGCGCGCGAACCCCTCGTCCTCGAGGCGCGCCTCGGACGGGAACACGCACGAGTCGAGCCACTCGAGGAGCTGGCCGCCGCCGTGCGCGCTCGTCGTGTAGGTCTGCGGGAAGTGCACGTGCGCGTCGACGAAGCCGGGGATCAGGAAGTCGGAGGCGTCGCCGTGCACGGGAGCGTCGGCGAACGCGGCGGGGAGCTCGCGGTACGGGCCGACCCACGCGATGCGGCCGGCGTCGTCGATCGCGAGCGCGCCGTCGGGGACGGAGACGAGGTGGCGGCGGGCGTCCTCGACGCGCGGGGACCCCGTGATGTGGAGGACGTGGCCGCGGTGCACGGCGCGGCGGGAGTCCGTCGTGGGCGACGCGGGGTGGTCGGTGGTCCGGGGTTCGCTCATGCGGGGGATCCGTTCGCTCGGCTGGTGCGCGGCGGTGCTGGACGGCGGGAGCCCGAGGGCATCACGCGGAGGGCCGGATCCTGCGGCGGCGCGGCGTCGCGTCGCACGGGATCGAGAACCCGGTCGATCGTCGACCTCCCGACGGGGCGCGCGCTCCGACACGCCGCGACCGACGGCGGCGCTCAGGAAGCGGTGACCCTTCTCGGCGTCGTCACCTCGGAGGCCGCCCGGCCGGTCCCGCCGTAGGGGACGGGCCGGGTTCGGCGTCGTCCGTGCGCCTCACGCCGTCGGCCCCGTCGATGCTCCCCGGCGCATCCACCGCGAGCAGCGGCTGCAGGAGCGCGTCGATCTGCGCGACCCGTCGTCGGCGGACCACGGCCATTCCCGCTACCGCGACGGCGACCACCGCGGGCAGGGTCCAGGCGAGGGGCGGCCCGCCGAGCACGCCCACGGCGACCGTGCCGACGAGCGCGACCGCCGCGATGAGCACCGCCCACGGTCCTCCGAGCTGGTCGTGGACGTCGCGCCGGCGGAGCAGCAGCCACCGCCAGGAGTCGGCGTCGGCGTCGGCGGGGACCTGGCCGTCGTCGATCGCCTCGGAGACGTCGACGAATCGGATGCGAGGCGGGGCCCCGCGACGTCGCCGGGAGATGGCGAACGTGAGGACCAGCCCGACGACCGCGCCGACCGTGAGCGTCGCCACGATCCGGTCGAGGTCCGCCTCCTGGCCGAGCGCGACCCGGGAGCAGGTCAGGATCGCGGACCACGCCAGGGCGACACCCATCGCGGGGACGACCGCGGGGGCGTCGGCCAGCCGGCGGCGGGCGCGCCGCCATCGACCGTGCGTCGGAGGGGCGGTGCCGTGAGTCGGCGTCATGCTCGCTCCCCGGATCTGTCGCACGCCGGGTCGTCGCACGCAGAGCCCATCATCCAGCAGCCGGG
This sequence comes from Clavibacter michiganensis, assembly GCF_021216655.1. Taxonomy (NCBI): domain Bacteria; kingdom Bacillati; phylum Actinomycetota; class Actinomycetes; order Micrococcales; family Microbacteriaceae; genus Clavibacter; species Clavibacter michiganensis. The sequence goes on along the minus strand of NZ_CP080437.1, from coordinate 1,163,205 downwards.
GGGATCCGGTCGTCGGGGGCGGGCGGCGCCCACTCCGCGTGTCGGGCGTCGTCCGCGCGTTCCTGCTCCTGCAGCCGGATGAGGAGGGCGTCGACCCCGTCACGGCGGCGACCGCGCGACACGATGTTCGACATCCCCCAGGTCACGAAGACCGCCAGGAACACCAGTCCGGCGACGGCCCGGTCGCCGCTCGCCCCGTTGAGGAACGTCAGGGCCACGACGACGACGAGCCCGATCGGGACGATCCACGCCTCCTGCCGGATGTCGGCTCGGCGTCGTTCGAGCGCCGCGACCCAGGCGCCGAGGTCCGCGCCCGCCGGGAGCTCGCTGTCCTCGGCGGCCTCGGACACCTCGACCCAGCTGGGGGTGCGGGCCCAGCGTCGGCCCCGGATGCGTCGCGAGCCGATCATCAGCGCGCCGAACACGAGCGCGAGGCCGGCACGGAGGAGCAGCGCGACGCCGACCTCTTCCCACCCCGCGAAGTCGATGAGGGTCAGGAACCCGAAGTAGATCGCGGCGACGGCGAGCACCTGCACGACCGCGGGCGCGTCGGCCCACGCGCGGCGGATCCGCCGGAACAGGGGCTGCGGGCGGTCGGGTGCGGTCGGGGTCATGCGGCCTCCTCGGGCGCGGCGGATGCGCGCGCGTCGCCGCGGGAGGATCCCCCCGGCATCCGCGTCCCACCCTACGCAGGGGCCGTGCGAGGCTTGACGCGGGCGGTACCATCGCGATCCATCCGGTCGCCGCCCTCCCCGTCCCGCTCCGCGCCCGCCCGTCGGCGCTCCCGTCCCGGAGGTGCCGTGCTCGAGATCGCCGCGGAGGTGCTCGACGCCCTCGCCGACGGCCGTCGTCTCGCCGTCGCGTGCGTCACGGACGTGCTCGGCAGCGCCCCGCGCACGGCGGGCACGGCGATGGCCGTCGACGACCGGGGCCGGGTCATCGGATCCATCTCCGGCGGCTGCGTCGAGGGCGCCGTCGTCGAGGTGGCCCACGGCGTGCTCGAGGACGGGGTGCCCGCGCTCACGTCCTTCGGCGTCAGCGACGACGACGCGTTCCAGGTCGGCCTGACGTGCGGCGGGCGGATCGGCGTGGTCGTCGTCGAGGTCGCCCCCGCGGGCGACGCGCGGTCTCCGATCCCCGTCGCCGTGCGCGCCGCGCTCGAGGACGCCCGCGCCGGCCGCGCCGCATCGCTCGCGCTCGTGCTGGAGGGGCCGGCCGCCGGCGCGTGGATCACCGGGGCCCCCGACCCCGAGGCCGACGCGGCCGTCGGCGCCGACCCCGCCCGCCGGATCCGCGCCGAGCTCGCCTCCCGCCTCGCCGCCGGCCGCTCGGGCACCACGGAGGTCGACTGCGCCGACGGGCCCCTGCGCGTCCTGCACCTCGTCACCGCCCCGCCGCCCCGCCTGCTCGTCTTCGGCGCCGTCGACTTCTCCGCCGCCCTCGCCGACGCGGCCGCGCTCCTCGGCTACCGGGTGACCGTGTGCGACGCCCGGCCGGCCTTCGCGACCCGCGCGCGCTTCCCATCGGCCCACGAGGTCGTCGCCGAGTGGCCCGACGAGTACCTCGCACGCACCGAGGTCGACGCCCGCACCGTGATCTGCGTGCTCACCCACGACGACCGCTTCGACGTTCCGCTGCTCGTCGCCGCGCTCCGTCTGCCGGTCGCGTTCGTCGGCGCGATGGGATCCCGCGCCACCGACGTGCGCCGCCGCGCGCTGCTCGTGGAGGAGGGCCTGACGGAGGCCGAGCTCGCGCGCCTGCGCTCGCCCATCGGCCTCGACATCGGTGCCAGCACGCCGCAGGAGACGGCCGTCTCCATCCTCGCGGAGGTGCTCGCGGCGCGCGCCGGTGCCGCGGGGGCGCCGCTCACGACGACCACCGGACCGATCCACGGGGAGAGCGCATGACCGCCGCCGCCGAATCCGCATCCGCCGCGCCGCAGCCCGCCCTCGCCCGCCGCCTCGGCCTCCTCGACGCCACCGTGCTCGGCCTCGGTGCGATGATCGGCGCCGGGATCTTCGCCGTCATGCCCGCCGCCGCCCGCGCGGCAGGCGGCGGCCTCCTCGTCGGCCTCGCGATCGCGGCGGTCGTCGCGTTCTGCAACGCCACGGCGTCCGCGCAGCTCGCGGCCCGCTACCCGTCGTCCGGCGGCTCGTACCTGTACGGCCGGGAGCGGCTGGGGGAGTGGCCGGGCTTCCTGGCGGGCTGGTCGTTCGTCATCGGCAAGACCGCGAGCTGCGCCGCCATGGCCCTGACCTTCGCCGCGTACGCCGTGCCCGCCGCATGGCAGCGGCCGGTGGCGGCGCTCGCCGTCGTCGCGCTCGCCACTGTCGGCTGCCTCGGCGTGACCCGCACCGCCCGGCTCGCGCGCGTGATCATCGCCGTGGTCCTCGCGGTGATCGCGCTCGTGCTGGTCGCCGGCCTCGTCGCGGGCGGGCCGCATGCAGCCGCAGGACCGGTCGCGGGCGTCGTCGACGCCACGCCCTACGGCGTCCTCCAGTCGGCGGGGCTCCTGTTCTTCGCGTTCGCGGGCTACGCGCGCATCGCGACCATGGGGGAGGAGGTGCGGGATCCCGCCCGCACCATCCCGCGGGCGATCCTGCTGGCGCTCGGCGGCGCGCTCGTCGTCTACGCCCTCGTCGCCGTGACGCTGCTCGGGGTGCTCGGGGACGCGCGGCTCGGCGGATCCACCGCGCCGCTCGCCGACGTCGTGCGCGACGCGGGCTGGGCGTGGGCGGTGCCGGTCGTCGGCGTCGGGGCCGCGGCCGCGTGCCTCGGCGCGCTGCTCGCGCTCCTCGCGGGGATCGGGCGCACGTCGCTCGCGATGGCGCGCGAGGGCGACCTGCCGCGCGCGCTCGCCGTCGTGCACCCGCGGTACCGGGTGCCGCAGCGGGCCGAGATCGCGGTGGCCGCGGTCGTCGTCGCGCTCGTCCTCACCGTGGATCTCCGCGGCGTCGTCGGCTTCTCATCCTTCGGCGTGCTGCTGTACTACGTGGTCGCCAATGCCGCGGCCTTCACGCAGGAGCGCGCGGATCGGCGGTACCCGCGGGCGCTGCAGGCGCTCGGCGTCGTGGGCTGCCTGGTGCTGGTGGCGACGCTGCCCGGGGCGTCCATCGCCGTGGGATCCGGCGTGCTGCTGGTCGGGGTGGTCGGGCGCGCGGTGGTGCTCGCCCGTCGGCGCCGGGCCGCTGCCTGATCGCGGTGCACCCCGCCCGCTACTCCCGCGTCCCGCGCTCCCCGAGCGTCGTCGGGCTGTCGAACCGTGGCTGCGGGCCGCCGCCGTGCAGCAGCCGCCACACGCGGTCGCGCGACATCGGCAGGTCGTGCGGCCGGATCCCGATCGCGTCCCGCACCGCGTTGGCGAGCGCGGGCGCGACCGGGTTGTAGGGCGCCTCGCTCATCGACTTCGCGCCGTGCGGCCCGTTGTCGTCGTGCGTGGCGGCGAAGAGCACCTCGGTCACGGGCAGGTCGGCGAGCTGGGGGATGTGGTAGTTCCGCAGCACGTCCGTGAGGATCCGCCCCTCGCCGTCGTGCACGACCTCCTCGTACATGGCGGTGCCGAGCGCCTGCGCCGTCCCGCCCTCGACCTGGCCGCGCAGCTGCGCGGGGTTCAGCACGGTGCCGGCGTCGACGGCCTGCACGGAGCGGAGGATGCGGACCTCGCCCGTCGCGGGATCCACCGCCACCCGGAAGGCGTGCACGTTGAACGCGAGGGAGCGGAGCGCGCCGTCCTCGTGCGCCTGGGCGGCGAGGCCGTCGGGGCCGACCAGCTCGGCGATCGGCACCGCGACGCCGTCGTCCGCGACGAGCGCGTCCGGCGTGAGCGCGAACGCGTCGGCGGCGATCCCCGTGCGCGCGGCGGCCGCCTCCCGCAGCAGGTCGGCGAGCGCGGTCGCGGCCCCGTGCACGGCCTTGCCCGCGACGACCGTGCCCGCGGATCCGAACGCGCCCGTGTCGTAGCGGGTGACGTCGGTGTCGGACTGGCGGATGCGGATCCGGTCGGGCGTCGTCCCCAGCGCGGTCGCGGCCAGCTGCGCGTGCACGGTGGTCGTGCCGTTGCCGAACTCGGCCGTGCCGACGGACACCGTCACGATCCCGTCGGCCGCCATCGCCACGGTCACGTCCGCGAAGTGCCCGCGGGGCGGCATCGTGGCGATCATCGCGGCGGCCATGCCCTCGCCCACGAGCCAGCGGTCGCCCTCCGGCACCGGATCCCCGCCGCCGTCGCGCAGCGCCTGCTCGGCGAGGTCGAGGCACTGGTCGAGCCCGTAGCTGCCGCCGAAGCCGAGGTCGGGGCCCTCGGCATGGGTGATGATCAGCGGGTCGCCCGGCACCACGGCGTTGCGGCGCCGGATCTCGAAGCCCGAGATGCCGAGCTCCCGCGCCAGCTCGTCGAGCGCGGACTCGATCGCGAAGATCACCTGCCCGAGGCCGTAGCCGCGGAACGCGCCCGACGGCAGGTTGTTCGTGTAGACGCTCTGCGCGTCCACGCGTTTCGCCGGCGAGCGGTAGAGCGCGATGGACTCGTTGCAGCCGTGGAACATGACGCCCGGCCCGTGGTTGCCGTACGCGCCCGTGTCGCTGAGCACGTCGACCGCGAGCGCCGTGAGCACGCCGTCGGCGGTCGCGCCGACCGTGACGCCGACGCGCATCGGGTGCCGGGCGGGGGAGAGCGTGAACTCGTCCGACCGGGTGAACTCCAGCTGCACCGGCCGGCCGGTCGCGAGCACGGCGAGGGTGACGACGTCCTCGGTGAGGATCTCCTGCTTGCCGCCGAACCCGCCGCCGACGCGCGCCGTGAAGACGCGCACCTGATCCGGCTCCAGCTCGAACAGCCGGCAGATCTCGCGCTGCACGAGGAACGGCACCTGCGAGCTGGTGCGGAGGACGAGGCGGCCCTCCTCCATCCAGCCGATGGTCGCGTGCGTCTCGAGGTGCGTGTGCGCGACGCGGTGCGTGGACCACGTGCCCGAGACGACCGCGTGGGCCCGGGCGAGCCCGGCGGCCACGTCGCCGTGCTCGCCGTGCATCTCCGCGACGATGTTGCGCTGCGGGTCGGCGAGGCGCGAGACGGCGGGATCCTTGTCGCCGTGCACGAGCGGAGCGCCCGGCCGCCGCGCCTCCTCGGGGTCGAAGACGGCGGGCAGGACCTCGTAGTCGACGCGCACCAGGCGCACGGCCGCCTCCGCGATCCCGACGTCGTCGGCGATCACCGCGGCCACGCGCTGCCCGCGGAACCGCACCACGTCGTCGAAGACGCGGCTGTCGTCGGGGTCGTCGAAGCGGTCCTCGTGCCGCGCGGACGAGTAGAGCGTGGCGGGGGAGTCGTGGTGGGTGAGCACGGCGTGCACGCCCGGCAGCGCGAGCGCCTCCGACGTGTCGATGGAGCGGATGCGCGCGTGCGGGTACGGGCTGCGGACCAGGCTCGCGTGCAGGAGGCCGGGGATCGCCACGTCGAGCGTGTACGGCTCGGTGCCGCTGACGACGCGCTCGCTCGCGGGCGCGTGCAGCGACGTGCCGACGCGGCCGGTCTGGGCGCGCTCGGCGGCGCGGGTGCCGTCGGCCGTCGCGGCGGACCCGGCAGCGGCGGTGGCGGATCCCGTCGCCCGCACGGGCCCGAGCCCCTCCGGTCGCTCCCCGCCGCAGCCCGCGGAGTGCGCGTGGGCCGCGCCGCCGTGCTCCCCGCGGATCGCCTCGTCGATGGCCCGGTACCCGGTGCACCGGCAGAGGCTGCTCTTCATCACGCGCGGCAGGTCGTCGAGGTCGCCGTCGCCGAGCGACGCCGCCGTGACGACCATGCCGGGCGTGCAGAACCCGCACTGGAACCCGGCCGCCTCCACGAACCGCTCCTGCACCGGATGCAGGTCGCCCGGCGTCCCGAGCCCCGCCGCCGTCGTGACCTCCCGCCCGGCCGCCCGGAACGCCGGCAGGATGCACGAGTGCACGGCCTCGCCGTCCAGGAGCACCGAGCACGCGCCGCAGTCGCCGGAGTCGCAGCCCTTCTTCACGCTGAACACCTCGTGCGCGCGCAGCCACGTGCGCAGGCTCTGGCCGGGCGCCGGCTCTCCCGGGATCTCGCGGCCGTCCACGGTCATGCTCACGGGCGTGCTCCTGCCGTCGTCGTGGTGGCGGCGCCCGGCGGGGTGCCGCGCTCGCCGGAGGGCGGTCCGTCGCCGGAGCCCGCCACCTCGCCGGCCAGCTCCGCGCGGATCTCCTCCGCGAGCAGCGCGCTCACGGCACGGCGCCAGTCGGCGGCGCCGTGCGCGTCGGTGAACCAGGATCCGATCGCTCTCACGTCGTCGGCGAGCACGCCGGCCGCGGGCAGCGCCGGGTAGCGCAGCGGCTCGGGCCGGAGGGTGGCGCCGGTGACGGTCAGGGTGAACGCGCCGCCTTCGTCGAGCCGGCCGATCACCACGGATCCGGAGCGCCCGATGGGCGACAGCGCGATCTTGCGGAAAGCCGTCCGGGCGCGCAGCGACGACGCCGGCACGTGGATCGAGCGGAGCACGTCGCCCGGGCGGAGCGCCGTCGTCCGGTCGCCGGTCACGAGCTCCGCCACCGGCATCCGCTCGTCGCGCGCCGGTTCGTCGACGGTGGCTGCCCGCCAGATGAGCGCCTCGGCGTCGAGGGCGGAGGCGAGCGCCGTCATCGGCCCCGCGGGCAGCGCCGAGCAGATGTTCCCGCCCACGGTCGCGACCCGCCAGATCTTCGTCGACCCGAACAGCGCCGTGCACGCCTGAAGGAACAGCGGGTGCGCGGCCCAGCTGTCCCGCGGCGGGATCCCGGCGACCTCCGCGATGGTGCACGTCGCGGCGATCTCGAGCCCCTCGTCCGTGACCACGAGCGACTCCCAGCCGAGCGCGTGCAGGTCGACGAGCCCGGTGAGGTGCGGGTGCGGCTCCGCGAAGATGCCGGATCCGCCCGCGAGCGCCGCCACGCTCGGCCCGAGGGCGGCGAGGTCGTCGCGCGTCCGTGCGGGCAGGACGGAGCGGACGGTGGGCTGGTCCATGGGTCTCCTCTGAGGGCGTCCCGGTCGACGGCCGCGGGTCCTCCCGGGGGAGCGCGGGCGCGCGTGGGGGTGTGACAGCGATCCTCGCATCCGCCCGGCCCCGCCCCCGCCCGCGCGCCCCGAGTTGCCGCCGTCGGGATGCGCTGCCACGCTCGGGGCGAGACCCGGGGAGACCATGAGCATCCGCACCGCCGCCCGCGCCGCCCGTCCGCGTCGCCGATCCCGCGGCGGCACCGCGCTCGCCGCGTCCGGATCCGCGCTCGCCGTGTCCCTGCTCCTCGCCGGCTGCGCCTCCACCCCCGACGGCCCGCCCGCCCCGCCGTTCGACGCCGTCGCCCTGCCGGCCGAGGCGCCCACCGCGCTCCCGGACCAGCGCGTCGCCCCGGGCGAGGTCGTCGCCCTCGCGAGCGCGGACGCGGCCGGTGTCGACGGGCCGGTCGTCGCCACCTCCGTGCTGGGCGTCGCCGAGGGCCAGCCCGCCTACTGGTCCGGCTACGAGGACGGCGCGCGCTTCGCCGACCGCATCCCGTACTTCGCGTTCGTCCAGACGCGCTGGCTCGAGGGCGAGCGCGGCCCCGCCAACGGTCCGGTCCTCCGCCCCTTCCTCGCCGACGGCACCGAGGTCGACATCATCCAGCGTCAGGTCGGCGGCGTCAGCGCGTCGGCGCAGTGCCCGTACGAGATGCCCGTCCTCCGCGCGGACGACGGCCACGCCGCCGAGGAGCACCTGGAATGCGTCGTCTACGCCGTGCCCGTCGGCCAGGAGCTCGCCGAGCTGCGCTGGCACGACGTCCCGCGCACCGTCCTCGAGACGCCGGATCCCGCGACCCACCCGTTCCTCGCGGCGCCCGTCGTCTGGGAGGTCGACGCCCTCCCGGCGGCCGCCGCCGAGGCCGAGGGATGACGATCGTGGACGCATCCCGTCGCGCGCGCCGACACCGTCGAGGACCGGCAACCGACCGCGCCTGATCCGCGGAGGGCCCCCGACCGGGGGCGCGCACCCGCGCTCGGTAGAATGATCCGTCGCCACCCGTCGGGTCAGGCGACCGCACCAGGCACACGAGAAGCACCAAGGGGATGATCCATGGCGGGCAGCGCACGGCAGTTCAACGTAGCGCTCGAGCCGACGGTCGATCCCGCCACCAGCGAGGAGGAGTTCTCCCGCCAGGACGACGCGGTCGCGCCCGCCCCCGCCACGTGGCCCACCACGCACCACCGCCCCGACGTCGTCGTCCGCAAGGGCCTCGCCACGCTGGTGAACCGCACGCTCACGCCGCACCAGGCGCTCGTGACCGACCTGCTCTTCATCCGGGACGCGCTGCTCGCGACCGGCATCGACTTCTGGCTGATCCGCGGCAACGACGAGCGCCCGGTCATCGCCATCGACGTCCAGAACCGCGACACCGTCGTCCGCGCGCTCGTCGCCGCGTGCGCCGACGAGCCGCTGTACGCCAAGACCGTGGACGGCCGCCGCCGCCCGCCGCTGCTCGTCGCCGACGGCCGCCTCACGGACAACCCCGACGCCGGGATCTTCCGCCTCTACCGCCCGCGCATCGAGCCGGTGGGCCTCCTGGCCTACGGCGCGTCCACCGCGGTCGAGCTGCAGTTCTTCCGCTTCGAGGGCGAGACCATCGTCTGGCCGGTCGAGAACTCGCTCACGCGCGAGATCCTCCCCGCCGCCGAGGTCGTGCCCGCCACGGTCGAGATGTACGGCCACGAGTGGAAGACGCTGCGCGGCATGTTCGACGCACAGGCGTCCGACATCACCTTCGACATCGACATGGTCTTCTCCTGGGTCGACGGCAACGACCCCGAGTTCCAGAAGCGGCGTGCCGAGCGCATGAAGGACGTCGTGGTCGGCGAGGGCGACGACTCCGAGGCCCGCTTCCGCCAGATCGACGAGCTCAAGTACGCGCTCCGCTCGGTGTACCTCTTCGCGCCGTGGGTGCGCCGGATCTTCATCGTCACTGACTCCCCGAAGCCGTCGTGGCTGGCCGACCACCCCGCCGTCACGTTCGTGCGCAGCGAGGAGTTCTTCACGGATCCCGCCGCCCTCCCCACGCACAACTCGCAGGCCGTCGAGTCGCAGCTGCAGCACATCCCGGGCCTCAGCGAGCACTTCCTCTACTCGAACGACGACATGTTCTTCGGCCGCCCCGTGCAGCCCGGCATGTTCTTCTCGCCCGGCGGGATCACGAAGTTCATCGAGGCGTCGACCCGCATCGGCCTCGGCGACAACGACTCCGACCGCAGCGGCTTCGAGAACTCGGCGCGCGTCAACCGGCGCCTGCTCATGGACCGCTTCGGCCGCCTCATCACCCGCCACCTCGAGCACGCGGCCACGCCGCTGCGCAAGAGCGTGCTGCTGGAGCTCGAGCAGGAGTTCGCGGAGGACTTCCACCGCACGCAGCTCAGCCGCTTCCGCTCCAGCACCGACATCTCGGTGACCAACTCGCTGTACCACTACTACGCGCAGATGACCGCGCGAGCGGTGCAGCAGGAGAACGCCAAGGTCGCCTACGTCGACACCACGTCGCGCGCCGGTCTGGATCTGCTCCCCGGCCTCCTGAAGCGCCGCTCGCAGGACTTCTTCTGCCTCAACGACGGATCCTTCCCCGAGGTCCCGGCCGAGGAGCGGCAGGAGCGCGTGCAGGAGTTCCTCGAGCGCTACTACGGCATCCCGGCGCCGTGGGAGGCGGAGGTCGCTGACGCCGCCGACGCGCCCGTCACGCCCGCCACCCCGGCCGAGTGAGCCGCGCGGGGAGCCCCGCCGACCGCACGCCGTACGAGGTGCTCGGCGTGGATCCCGCGGCCGACACCGCGACCATCCGCGCCGCGTACCGCCGGCTCGTCCGCGCGACCCACCCGGACACGGGCGGCGAGGCGCACCTGTTCCACGCGGTGCAGCGCGCGTGGGAGCTCGTGGGGGATCCCGACGACCGCGCCGCGTACGACCGAGGCCAGGGGCGCACGACGACCGCGGACGACGACCCGCTCGGCCCGGACGACGCCGGGTACGCGCCCGCGCCCGGATCCGGCACCCGACTCGGCGCGGCCGTGCACGGCGTCGCGGGCGCGCTCGCCCGCGCCCACTACCTCGACCGCGTGGCCGAGTGGCAGGGCGTCGCGCCGGGGACCGAGCTCGGCGTGGATCCCTGGTCGCCCGAGCTGGTGCGCCGCGCCCCGCGCGACGTCCGTTGGCTCCTCGCGAAGGCCCTGGCCGAGGAGGCGACCGCGCGGGCGGCCGCCTCGCTCGGCATGGGCGCCACGATCTTCCACGACGTCCGTCCGCTCGACGGCCAGGGCAAGGTCGACCACGTCGTGCTCGCCCCCGCCGGCCTCTTCGCGCTGAGCTCCGAGGACTGGGGCACGGCCGTCCAGCTGGTGCGCGGCGAGCTGCAGCCCGTGGCGGCGGATCCCGACGGCGCCTTCGCCCCGGGCGACGCGCCCGTCACGTGGCTGGTCGGCGCCGCGCGCGCCCTCGCGGCCTCCGCCGGTGTGCGCTTCGCGGCCGCCGTGGTCGTCGTGCCGGACGACGCGCTCGCCCAGCCCGTCGAGCGCGTGGAGCGCGGGCGCAACCGCGGCGCGCTCGTCGTCCGCCGATCCGTCCTGCCGCTCGTGCTGCGCGACGGCGTCTCTGAGGAGGGCCGGCTCAGCGTCGCGGATCCCTACGCCGTCCGGGCGCTCCTCCGCGAGCGGCTGACCCTCCTCGGGCCCGCCGCGGGCTGACGCGGTCGGCGGGCGCCGCCCCACGCCGGAGGGCCCGCCGCGACGGATCGCGACGGGCCCTCGTGCCGTGCAGGCGGTGCGGGTGGATCAGGCGGGCAGGTCGGTGGGCGCGTCGCCCGAGCCCGTGTCGGCCGCGTCCTCGTCGGAGCCGAGCGAGTCGCCACCGCTGGAGAGGCCCCCGTCACCGGGCCCCTCGTCGTCGTCCACGTGCTGGATGCTCTCGCCGTCGGGGACCGTGCCGCCGACGCTCGCGTCGGAGTCGGCCTCGCCCGGCATGGCCTGCGTGACGCCGGGGGCGCCCTGGACGGTGGACAGGGGATCGATGTCGGAGTCGCTCATCACCCGACCGTACGCCGGAGCCCCGCGCGCGTCCGGGCGGGCGCGGTCAGACGGCGGGGGCGAGCGGCGCGTCGAGCTGGTCGACGCAGCGGGCGAAGGCGCGGGCGAGCGCGTCGAGCTCCCCGGGGTCCGGACGCGGATCCGGGAAGAGCGCACGCGCCTCCCCGGCCTCCCGACCGGCGAACAGCAGGGCGCGCTCGTGCAGGCGCTTGTCCCCGGCCGCGACGCAGGCGTCGCCCATGGACGCCACGTGCTGCTCGACGTGCCTGTCGAGACCCGCCGCGCGGGCGTGGGCCACCCGCCAGAGGATCGGGGTGCGGGGGTTGTGCATGGTCGTGCCCTCGACGACGCGGTCGACGGAGGCGTCGAACTCCTCGACGGGGAGGATCTGACGTCCCGTCCGCGCCTGCGCGCGGATCAGCTGGCAGACCTCGACGGCCGTGGCGGGATGCGGGCCCGGTGCGGCGGCGGGTGCGTCGTGGTCGAGTGCCGCGACGTAGTCGAGCGCCGCGTCGAGCAGCGGGCCGCCCCCGTCGCGGCTGTCCTCGGCCGCGGACCGGGCGGACACGAGCGCCTCGGCCTCGTCGCCGACGGCGACGAGCGTCTTGAGCAGCGAGATCCGGCTGCGCAGCCGGAGCATGAACATGGCGCCGCCGATCACCGCAGGGCTCGCGTCCCGGCCGCGCACGAGGTCGACGCCGAGGATCTCCTCACGACCGGGCTGCCGGCCGCTGGACAGCTCGTGCACCTCCCGCAGGAGCGCGATCGCGGGGCGCGGCTGACCCGAGTACCGCAGGAGGTCGGCGTGGTTGATCACGCACTCGACGGCGAACCGGATCGCGTCCGCGTCCTCCCGCATGAGCCGGTCGGCCGCCAGGATCCCGCGATCCAGCAGCTCGGACGCCTGCGCGGCCCGGCCCGTGCGGGCCAGCACCAGCGTGAGCGTGTTCAGGGCGAGGAACAGGCGGTCGGGCGTCCGCTCGTCGGCGCCGTCGACGTAGCGCCGGGCGTTGTCGACCAGCTCCGAGGTGCGCCACAGCTGCGGCGGCGTGTCGATGAGGGTCTCGTTGATCATGCGGTGCTCGGCCTCTTCCGTCGGGGCGCCGGCTGTCCGGCGCTCGTGATGCGCCGTCGGGCGCCCCGCGTCCCGGGGCCGTGGGCGAGGCCGCCGACCGGATCGAGACGGGGATCCCACGGTAGGGCGCGCGTCTCCCGGGGCGCCTGCGCCCTCCACACCCGCGGCCCACGCACGAGCGCGCCGCCCGCGATGCGGACGGCGCGCTCGGGGACCGCGACTCAGTCGATGCGCTTCAGGCTCTCGAGGCGGCCGAGCAGGTCGCGGTCCTGGGCGTCGAGGTCGCCCTCGGCGGCGACGACGCGGATGGCGGCCTCGAAGTCGAGGTCCTGGTCGTCGGCGACGCCCGCGACGTCGGCCACGACCCAGAGGAAGCTGACGAGCTCGGGGAGGATCTCGGAGAGCACGGCGTCCGGGAAGATCGCCGCGGCCTGGCGGAACATGCGGTCGGTGGCCGGGCCGCCGAACGCGTGGTCGAGGTCGGCGACGATGCCGTCGTCCTCGTCGAGGTCGGTGGAGATCCAGTTGGCGACGTGCTCGCCGTCGAGGTGGATCGCGGAGATGAAGAGGGGCTCGCCGCCCGACTCGCTCTCGACGATCTCGGTGATCGTGTAGCCGGCGACGCCGGGAGGCGTGAGAAGGGAGTCGTCATCCATGCGCTCATGCTATCCGGGGCGGGGCGTCCGGCGAGGCCGGAGTCCCGCGTCCGCGGGCGGATCGCGCCAGGTCGCGCGGGTAGCCTCGTCGGATGACCTCCGCCGCCGATCCCGCGACCTCCGCGGCGACGGCGTCGACGGCGGCCGACCGCTCCGCGCGCGACCCGTCCGCGGTCCTGGGACCCGCTGCCTGGCACGACCGGGCAGCCCGCCACGCCGACCGCGCCGACGCCTTCTCCGCGGGGTTCCGCGCGCGCCGCCTCGCCGGCCGCACCCACGAGGTCGACGACTTCCTCTTCACCTACTACCCGCACAAGCCGTCGCTCCTCCGCCGCTGGCACCCGGGCGCGGGCGTCGTGCTCGCGGACGCGGCGGACGACGAGCGCGCGGCGTGGCGCTGGTACGTCGCGGACGGAGGCCGCGCGGCCGGTGGGGTGCGGGTCGACGCGTCCGCGTACCTCCGGGCCCGCGGATCCACCGCGTCCTTCATCGAGCGGATCCTCGGCCGCACCGCCGCGCGCCCCGGGCGCTTCTCCTGTTTCGGCCTGCACGAGTGGGCGATGGTCTACAAGGTCGGGCCCGGCGAGCAGCGGCATGAGCGCCTGCCGCTCCGTCTCGGATCCGCCGCGACCGACGAGGTCGTCGAGACCCACAAGCTGGCGTGCACCCACATCGACGCCTTCCGCTTCTTCACGCCCGAGGCCGTGCCGCGGAACGCGCTCGCGCCCACCCGCGAGACCCAGCCGGACCTCGAGCAGCCCGGCTGCCTGCACGCCGGCATGGACGTCTACAAGTGGGCCACGAAGCTCGGCCCGCTCGTGCCCGGCGAGGTGCTGCTCGACGCGTTCGAGCTGGCCCGCGACATCCGCTCGCTCGACATGCGCGCGAGCCCGTACGACGTGTCCGGCCTGGGTCTCGAGGCGGTGCGCATCGAGGAGCCCGCGGGCAAGGCGCGCTACGCGGCCGAGCAGCGCGGCTTCTCCGAGCGGTCGAACGCGCTGCGGGCGCGGATCCTCGTCGAGCTCGCGCACGCCCGCCGCGCGGCCGACGCCGGGCTCTAGCGCCCGCGCATCCCCTCGGGGTCGCGCAGCCGCTCGATCTCGCGCCGGTCGCGCTTCGTCGGCCGTCCGGCCCCGCGGTCGCGCACGATCGTCGCGGGCGCGGCGTCGCGCGGCGGCGGCGGGGGAGTGAGGTCGGTCATCGCCTCCGCGGCGATCGCGGGACCCACGCGCTTCACGAGCGTGCGGCGCACCACGAGGATCCGCTCGGCACCCGCGACGCGCACGCGCACCTCGTCGCCGGGCCGCACCGACTGCGACGCCTTCGCGCGCTCGTCGGCCACCTTCACGTGCCCGGCCCGGCAGGCGGCCGTCGCCTGCGACCGGGTCTTGTAGATCCGCACGGCCCAGAGCCAGCTGTCGACCCGGACCGCGGCCTGCGCGGCATCCGCGGCCCGCGCGGGAGGCAGGGCGGCGTCGGCGGGCATGCTCCGACCCTAGGCGACGGCTCCCCGGTACGCTGGCCCGAGCATGTCGATCTCCCGCCGCACCCTCCTCACCGCGTCCGTGTCGGGGCTGTCGCTCCTCGGGCTCGCGGCGTGCACGCGGACGACGCCGACGCCCGCGACCCCCACGGCCACACCCTCGACGATGCCGACCCCCACGCCGACACCCGGCGCGACCGGTCTCCCGGAGCCCACCGCCTTCGCGCGCTCCGACTGGGCGGGCGACCCGTTCGCGCGCGGATCCGGCAGCTTCCTGCGCCCCGGCGCGACGACCGCCGACCGCGAGGCGCTCGCCCGCCCCATCCAGGACCGCGTGTTCTTCGCCGGCGAGGCGACGAGCGCCGACCGCCCCGGCACGGTCGCGGGCGCGTACGCCTCGGGGCTCCGCGCGGCCGGCGAGGTGGATCGCGCGGGTGCCGGATCCGAGCGCGTCGCGGTCGTCGGCGCCGGCATCGCGGGAACGGCGGCTGCCCGCGCCCTCCGTGACGCCGGGCACGACGTCGTCCTCGTCGAGGCGCGCGCGGACCTCGGCGGCCGGATCCGCGCGGCCGGCGGCACCGGCTGGCCGCACCCCGCGGAGCTCGGCGCGCTCTGGATCGCCGCCGACGACGACGACCTGCTGCGCGACGCGATCGAGGCCGCCGGCATCACCCGCTACGGGCTCGCGCTCGTCGCCGAGGACCGCGGACCCGACGGCGCGGTGCTGGGACCGTCGAGCGCGGGATCCGACGCCGTCGCCGCCGCCCGCGCCTGGGCCCTCGCGCAGCCGGGCGCCGTGAGCCTCGCCGCGGCCCTGCGCGAGACCGGCGGCGACGCGCTCCCCACCGAGGGCGGCGCCGCGTCGCCCGCCGCCCGCCTCGCCGCGATCCTCGCCACCGACGTCGCGATCGCCCACGGTGCGGCACCCGACGAGCTCTCGGGCTCCCGCGGCCTCGACGAGCCGGCACCCGTCGGCAACGTCGCCGTCACGGGTGGCTTCGCGGGCCTCGTGCAGCACCTGCTGCGCGACCAGGACATCGACGTGCTGCGGGAGTCCACCGTCTCGCGCATCGCCTACGGGAACGGGCGGGTGGGGCTGCGGTTGGGATCCGGCGAGTCGCTGTCGGTCGACCGCGTGGTCGTCACCGTGCCGCTCGGCGTGCTGCAGGAGGGCGCGATCGCCTTCGACCCGGCGCTGCCGTCGTCCCACGACGTCGCCATCCGCGCGCTCGGCCCCGGCCGCGCGGACCGGATCTGGCTGCGCTTCGCCGAGCCGTTCTGGTCGACGACGGCCACGGTCTGGACCTCCTACGACGAGGACGGCCGCTTCACCCGCTGGTACAACCTCATGCCGATCTCGGGCGAGCCCGTCCTCATGGCAGAGGTGGGCGCGGAGGCGGCGGAGCGGGTCGCGGCGATGGACGACGAGGCGCTGCGGGCGGCGGCGCTGCGCTCGCTCGCGCCGTTCGCGGATACGGAGCTCCTCGCGACGCCGGAGCCGACCACCACGGGCGAGCCCCGCGCCACCCCGACGCCCTAGGACGGATCGGGGTCCTCCGCGGGCTCCGGCCCGAGCGCGTCCCGCCGCATCACGGCATCGGCGACCTCCCGGCGGGTCGCCTCCGCCGAGTGATGCAGGAGCTCCTGGAGCTGCGTGCGCAGCAGGAGCTGGGCGTGCTCCTCGTCGAGGTCGAGCAGCCCGCGGATCCGCTCCACGGCCTCGGCCCGGGACGCGACCCCGGCGAGCTCGGCGACGAGGGGCCCGAGCGCGTCGGCGGCGGCGACGCGCGTCCGCAGCCACGCGATGCGCGCATCGTACGACCGACGCGGGTCGGCGTCCGTCGGCGGCCGTCCTGACGTGGCGACGTGGCTGCGGCGCGCGATCGCCTCGGCCGTGATGCCCACGCGCAGGGGGCCCGCCGTGCGCGCGGACGGTCCGACGAGCGCGACGTGGAGGTCATGCGGGCCCGGGCGGAGGGCCGCCCAGTCTCCGGCCGGGATCGCGACCGGGATCCGCGTCCGGTCTCCCGGATCCAGCGCCACCGCGCCACGCTGCCCGCCCGCGAAGGCGAAGGAGATCCCGGGCGCGGGCGCGCCGCGCTCCGTGAACGCGCCGAACGCGAGGAAGGCGTCGCCCTCCCGTGGGACCCACCGCTCGGCGCCCACGTTCACGACGTCGACGACCGGGGCCTCGGGGTCGGCGTCGTGGGTCATCACGGTCGGCCAGCGGAGCTCGAGGTCGGGACGGGGGATGTCGTCGGATGCGGTCATGCTCCAGGCTCGCACGCCCGCCTGCGCCCCTCCGGACGCGGAGGCGTCAGCGCTCGGCAGCCGCCGTCTCCCGCGGCGTCGACGCGGACGCGTCCGTGGACGCGCGCGCGGGCGCGTCCGCGACGGTCACCTCATCCGCCTCTGCGTCGTCCCCGCGCCTCCTGCCCCGCCTCCCGCCGTCAGCGGGCCGCACGCGGCTGAGCGCCACGACGAACGCGGACACCCCCGCCAGCACGCCCGCCACGAGGGCCAGCCACGCGGCGATCTCGAACGGGACCCCGACCTGCGCGGGGTCGAGGAAGAAGTAGGGGTACCAGCCGACGCGCGGACCGCGGAGCTCCGTGAACGCGCACCAGGCGACCGGGAAGGGCATCGCCCAGCCGACGGCCTTCCACGTGACGCGCGGGCGGCCCGGCGCGAGGGTCCAGTCGAGGAGCGCGTAGGCGGGGATCACGAAGTGCAGCAGCCGGCTCGACCACGGCACCTCGACGTAGTACGCCTGCGAGCTCGACTCCAGCACGATGAGGCCGAAGACCACGCCGGACACCACGACGTAGCTGAGCACCACGGCGCGCACCGCGGCCATGAGCGGCGGCTCGGCGCGGCCGCGGATGGCCTGCAGCCCGGAGGCGGCGAGCACGACGACGCCGGCCATCCCGCTCTGCGTCGTGAAGTAGCTGAACCAGTTCTCGGCCGCGAAGGTCGTGAAGCCCTGCACGTAGTCGAAGTCGCCGATGAGCGCGACGACCACGACGATCGCGGCGACCAGGCGCACGCCACCGAGGATCCTCTGCACGTGACTCCGATCGCGACCGGCTCCTGGCGTGCCGGCCGCGTCCAGTCTACGAACGAGGTCTCACGATCGGCTCCGTGCCCTCGCGCGTCGCGGGCGGGAGCGGCAGGATGACGCCCATGAGCCCTTCATCGCGATCCACCAGCCAGCAGGTGCAGTTCGGATCCTTCGGCGGCGTCGACGTCCTCGAGGTCGTCGACATCCCGCGTCCCTCGCCCGGCCCCGGCGAGGTGCTCGTCGAGGTGTTCGCGGCGGGCATCAACCACATCGAGGCGTACATCCGGCAGGGCCGCTTCCCCGACGAGGTGCCCACCGCCTTCCCCAACGGGCAGGGCAGCGACTTCGCCGGATGCGTCGCGGCGGTCGGCGAGGGCGTCACGCGCTTCAAGAAGGGCCAGGACGTCCTCGGCCACACCGTCATGGCCGCGCACGCGACGCACGTGGTCGTGCCCGCGGGCAACGTCGTGCCGAAGCCCGCTCAGCTCCCGTGGGAGGTCGCGGGCGGGCTGTTCCTCGCCGGGCTCGTCGCGCACGACGTGCTGCACGCGGTCACGGTCGGCGAGGGCGACACGCTCGTCGTCACCGCGGCGGCCGGCGGGGTGGGGAGCATCGAGGCGCAGCTCGCCATGCGGCGCGGCGCCCGCGTCATCGGCACGTGCGGCGAGCGGAACTTCGACTACCTGCGCCAGATCGGGGTGACCCCGGTGGTCTACGGCGACGGCCTGGCCGACCGGATCCGCGCGGCGGCGCCGAACGGCGTGCAGGGCTTCGTCGACAACTTCGGCGGCGGCGAGCACGTGGCCGAGGAGCTGGGCGTGGCGGGCAAGCGCTTCAGCTCGAGCGACGACCGCCGCGAGCTGGAGCTCGAGGCCGTCCTGCCTCCCGTCGAGGAGGACGACGTCCACCGCTCGCGCACGCTCGCGACCGTCGCGGAGCTCGCGGCCAAGCGCGAGGTCGACGTCCTCGTCTCGGGCTTCTACCCGCTGGCGGAGGTGCAGGACGCGTTCGACGACCTGGAGCGCCGGCACGCGCGCGGCAAGATCGTGCTCGGCATGCGGCCCGTGCACTACCCGGGCGACCGGCGCAGCACGGCGAAGGCGCGCGACGTGGCGGAGGGACGCGCCTGACCCGGATCGGGTGACGCCCGCCGGGCGGGGCGCGCGCCGGTCAGCGCGCGACGACCTCAGCGGGCTCCGGCTCGGCCGGCGCCTCGGTGTGCGCCTCACGCCACCGCAGCAGGTCGCGCACCGCGGGCGACTCGTCGCATTCGAGCATCGCGACGGCGGCCCGCGGCGTCGCGTCGTTGACGGCGAGCCAGGAGCGCACGCGCTCGGAGGTGTCGCCCACCAGCATCGTGAGCACGGCCGCCGGCGCCTGGGGGTTGCGGGCGAGGCACGCGCGGACGCCCTCGTCGGCGTCGCGGGCGAGCGCCTGCTGCACGTCGAGCGGCGCGTGCGGGCTGCTCGCCACGCTCTCGCGCACCTTGGGGTCGCGGTGCTCGGCGAGCAGGCGGAGCCGGCGGATCTTGCTGGGCGTGACCTCGGGCGCGGGATGCAGCGCGGCGGCCTGCTCCGCGGTGAGGACGGCGGGCGCGGTCCGGTGCAGGGCCTCGAGCTGCGCGGCGGTGGTGAACCTGATGCACGACATGCCCCGACGCTATCGAAGGTGCCCGTGAGATGGTGGATCCATGACCGCCGACCGCCCGCCCGAGCTCCCGCGCGGCGCGCATCGCGACAGCGGCGACGCGTGGGTCGAGAGCCCCGAGGGCCAGCGGTTCTGGGGCGCGTTCGGCGCCGCGGGCCTGCTCGTGCACGACCCGGATCGCGGCGTCCTCCTCCAGCACCGCGTCGCGTGGAGCCACCACGGCGGCACGTGGGGCCTACCCGGCGGCGCACGTCACGCGGGCGAGTCCGCCGTGGACGGCGCCGCGCGCGAGGCCGCCGAGGAGGCGGGGGTGCCGCCCGCGGGGATCCGCCCCGTGCTGGCGACCGTGCTCGACCTCGGCTTCTGGAGCTACACCACCGTCACGGCCCGCACCATCCGCCCGTTCGCGCCGCGCGTCGCGGACGCCGAGAGCATCGAGCTGCGCTGGGTGCCCGTCGACGAGGTCGGCGGGCTCGAGCTGCACCCGGGCTTCGGCCGCGCCTGGCCGATGCTGCGCGACGAGCTCGCGCGCGAGGTCACGATGGTCGTCGACACCGCCAACCTGCTCGGCTCCCGGCCGGACGGCTGGTGGCGCGACCGCGCCGGATCCACCTCCCGCCTCCTGGCCGGGCTCGACGCGCTGGCGCGCGACGGCCTGCCCGCCGCCGACCTCGGCCTGCCGGGCGCCGTGCGCTGGCCGGAGGTCGTGGCGGTCGTCGAGGGCGACGCGCGCGACGCGTCGCTCCCGGCTGATCCCGCTGCGTCTCCCGCGTCTCCCACGCTCCGCGCCCCCGGCGTCGCCGTGGTCGCCGCGCCGGCCGACGGCGACGGCGAGATCGTGCGCGTCGCCGGCGCGGCGCGCGACGCCGGGCGCGAGGTCGTGGTCGTCACGGCCGACCGCGGTCTCGTCGCCCGGGTCGAGGCGCTCGGCGCGTGTGTCGTCGGGCCCGGCCGGATCCGCGCGCTGCTCGACGCGCGCGCGGATCGCGACGCGGGCTAGGCGGCCGGAGCGGGCTCGGCCGTCGCGCCGGACGCGAGGGCGACCGACGCCGCCTCGACGATCCCCGCGCGCCAGAGCGCATGCAGGGCCAGGGCGGTCGGCCGGTCGCGGGCCGCGAGCACGCCGCCGGACGCCGGGAACAGCGTGTCCTCTCCGTCCGCGTCGAGCACGACGCCACCGGCCTCGCGCACGATGAGCGTCGCCGCGAGGTGGTCGACCGGGCCGAACGCGCCGATCACCGCGCCCGCGCCATGGCCGAGCGCGATGCCCGCGACCGTGAGCGTGCCCGACCCCATGATCCGCAGCGTGCACCACCGCGCGGCGAGCGCGTCGAGCAGCGGCAGCATCCCCGGCCACGGCGCGTGCCCCGCGAGCTCGGTGCTCACCATGCGGCCGCGGAGGGGATCCGCGTCGGGCGCGTGGACGCCGCCCGGCGTCGCCCGCAGGTCGAGGCGAGCGCCGGCGGACCAGGCACCCTCGCCCGCGGCGGCCTCGACGACCGTGCCGCGCCAGGGATCCGCCACCACGCCCACGACGGGCTCGCCGTCGACCACGAGGGCGAGCGAGAAGCTCGTCCACGGCACGCCGTTCGCGAGGTTCGCCGTGCCGTCGACCGGGTCGAGGTACCAGCATGGGCGGCCGGGCACGGCCTCGCCGCCGTACTCCTCGCCGACGAGCACGTGGTGCGGGAACTGCGCCCCCACGACCGCGCGCACGTCGCGCTCGACGGCCCGGTCGATCTCCGTCACGTGATCCGCGGGGTTCGCCTTCGTCGTCACGGCCCCGACCTCGTGCGAGCGGACGTGGTGGACCGCGCGCGCCGCGAGGTCGCGCGCCGCGGCACGGGCCCGGGTCCGCTCCGCGGCGGGCGCGGTCGCGCGGGCGTCCGCGGCGGCGGGGTCGGCCTCCCGGCGAGCGAGCACGTCGAGGAGCGTCGCCAGCTCGTTCGTGGTGATCGCGTCGACGCCGATCGACGCCAGCCACTCCATCTGGGCGGGCTCGTCCACGGTCCACGCAGCCACCCGCGCGCCGAGCGCGTGAACGGCGTCCACGAGCGCGCGGCCGACGACGAGGTGCGGCATGTTGACGACGGCGGGCCGGAGCTCCGCGAGGTCGTCCGCGGTGGGCGGCTGGGGGTCGGCCCACGGCAGCCAGATGACGGCCGCCGGGTCGAGCTCGCGGATCAGGCGCATGCCGTCGAGGTGCCCGCACCAGGCGACCCGCGGCGTGCGCGGGGCGGCCTGGACCACCGCGTGCGCCGCGGCGGCGGGATCCCCGGATGCCATGTCGATCACCAGCTCCACGTCGGTGCCCGCCAGGAGCTCGAGCGCGTCGGCGAGGAGTGGGATCCGGAGGTCGCCGCCGCCGAGCGCCCGCACGTCGGCGAGGTCGAGGCCAGCGACCCGCGCGTCGACGCCCCACAGGCGCTCGAGGGTGTCGTCGTGGACGAGGACGACCTGGCCGTCGCGGGTGACGTGGACGTCGACCTCGACCGTGCGGGCGCCGGCGTCGGCCGCCGAGCGGATGGCCGCGAGCGTGTTCTCGCGGTGCCGAGAGGAGTCGCCGCGGTGGGCGGTCGCTGCCGTCATCGCGCGTCGCCCGTCATGGCGCCGTCCGGCACCAGGACCCCGTCGCGGTAGTGCCGCACCTCGCGGAGCGTCACGGTGCCGGCCTCGCCGACCGCGGGCGCGGATCCGGTCACGAGGGCCCGCACCTCCACGCCGCCCGCGTCGAGCACGAGCTCCTGGAAGTGGCCGTGCGGCAGCACCCGGCGCACGACCACGGAGGTCGCGTCGGGCTCGGGCGTGTTCCCGCGCGGTGCGTAGGACACGTCCTCGGGGCGGACGGCCCAGACGTCGGCGTCGGCCGAGGTCGGCACGAACGCCGCGGGCGGGCCGGCCGTGAGGGTCTCGGGCGTCGTGCCCTGCAGCCGCGGCGCGGGCAGCAGGTTCATGCTGCCGATGAACGACGCGACCACGAGGGTCCGCGGGCGCGCGTACAGCTCGGTGGGGGCCGACACCTGCTCGATGCGGCCCTGGTGCATCACGGCGACGCGGTCGGAGATGGCGAGCGCCTCGTCCTGGTCGTGCGTGACCATGACGGTCGTGATCCCCAGGCGCTGCTGGATGTCGCGGATCTCCTCGCGCACCTTCACGCGCAGCTTGGCGTCGAGGTTCGACAGCGGCTCGTCGAGGAGCAGCAGGTCGGGCTCCTGCACGATCGCCCGGGCGAGCGCCGCGCGCTGCTGCTCGCCGCCGGAGATCTGCGTGGGGCGCGAGTGGGCGTGGTGGCCGAGGTTCACGGTCTCGAGCGCGGCCATGACCCGACGGGTGATCTCGTCCTTGGACAGCTTCCGGAGCGTGAGCGGGAAGGCGACGTTCTTGAACACGGTGAGGTGCGGCCAGAGCGCGTAGTTCTGGAACACCATCGCGCTCGGCCGCTTGTCGGGGCCCGCTGCGGTGACGTCGCGGCCGCCGATGACCACGGATCCGCGGTCGGGCTCGAGGAACCCGGCGATCATGCGGAGCGTGGTGGTCTTCCCGCAGCCCGACGGGCCGAGGAGCGCGACGAGCTCGCCGCGCGCGACGTCGAGGTGGAGGTCGTCGACGATGGTGCGGCCGCCGAGGTCCTTGGAGAGCCCGGCGACGACGAGGCCGGACGGCGCGGCCGTCCCGGTGCCGTCGTCGTCGGCGCGCGGCGGGGCGGCGGTGGGGGAGGTGGGGGCTGATGCGGTCATGACCGGCCTAACGGATCTGGAAGCCCTCGGCCAGACGCCCGCCCATGATGTGGCGGCGGGCGAGCAGGAGGAGGGCGACGGAGGGGACGGAGAGCAGGATCGCGAACACGGCGGCCACCTGCTTCGGGTGGTTGAGGACGAGCGAGTACATCTCGGTCGGCATCGTCATGTAGACGGGCGCGCCCACGAGGTAGGTGCCCTGCGCCTCGTCGAACGCGGCGAGGAACGACATGAGCACGGCCACGAGGATCCCCGGCAGCGCGAGCGGCAGGGTCACGTGCAGGAACGTCCGGACGCGCCCGGCGCCCGCGTCGCGCGCGGCCTCCTCGAGGGAGCGCGGCACGGCGCTGAACGCGGCGGCCGGGATCCAGGTCATGAACACGACCGTGCCGATCAGCTGCACGATGACGATGCCCGTGACCGTGTTCATGAGGTGCAGCCCGTAGAACAGCGACGCCATCGACACGAAGAGCCCCATCTTGGGGAACGCGTTGGTGGCGAACAGGCCCACCAGCAGGATCCGCCGCCCGGGGAACTGGAACCGGGAGAACGCGTACGCGGCCGGCAGGCAGACGAGCGCCGAGACGAGCACCGTGATGGGCGCGAAGTACAGCGAGTTGCGGACGGCCGCGGCGAGCTCGGCGTCCTCGAACACCACGCGCCACCAGTCGAGCGTGAGGCCGGCGGGCACGAGGCTCGGGTAGTCCCAGCTCGTCGCGAACGCGTGCGCCGCGAGCCAGAGCAGCGGGCCGAGGATGAACACCGCGACGACCGCGAACAGCGCGGCCTGGATCCAGCCGCGGGCGGAGAGGAGCGCGCGCATCAGACCCGGCCCTCCTTCTTCGCGGAGCGGAAGTTGGCCCGCACGTAGAGGAACGCGATTCCGGACGCGAGCACGAACACCACGACGGCCATCACGATCGACTGCTGCGGGTGGTTGAAGCCCGTGAAGTACTTCGAGATGTCGACGCCGAGCATGCTGGGCGCGTTGGGGCCGGTGAAGTACGGCACCGTGAAGGAGCCGAGCACGCCGATCGCCGTGAAGGTCGTCGCGATGACGAGCGGGATGGCGGCGAGCGGCACGAGCACGCGCGTGACGATGGCCCACGTCGAGGCGCCCGCGTCGCGCGCGGCCTCGATCATGGCGTCCGGGATGCCCTGCACGCCGGAGGTCGCCATGAGCGTGGCGAACGGCAGGCTCGTCCACACGGATCCGATGACCACCGCCACCGTGGTGTAGCCCCAGGTCGGCCCCTCGAGGCCGACGAGCGCGAAGACCGTGCGGACGAAGCCGTCGCCCGAGTAGAAGGTGAGGATCGCCCACGACGCGATGACGACGGGGATGAAGAGCGGGACGATCGCGAGCCCCGCGAACACCGACGCGAGCCGACCGCCGCGGAGGCGCAGGTTGAGCGCGATCGCGAGCGACAGGGCGATCACGATCGCGGTGGACACCACGGTCACGAGCACCGTCACGCCGAGGTCGCGGAGGAACCGCGGGTCGGTGAACACGTCGACGTAGGCGTCCAGCGTGCCCCACCAGCTCGTGGCGGTGCGCGTGCCGAGGCCGATCGTGGCGATGGTGCTGTTGAGGCCGCCCGTGTGGCCGAGGCTGAAGCCGATCGCGAGCACGACGGGGATCCCGACGAAGAACGCGAGCAGGAGCGCGGGCGGGAGGGCGAGAGCCAGGCCGACGCCGGCGCGGCGGGTCTCCGGGGAGACCCGCCGCACGCTGGCGGCCCGGGCGGCGGGATCCGCCGTCCGGACGGCCGTCACTGGCCGGGGACCTTCTGGTCCCAGAGGTTCGACATGTCCGACGCCATCTGGCTGTAGTAGCCGGGGCGGAGCGTCGACGGGTCAGCCGAGGCGAACTGGTCCTTGAGGTCGGCGGGCACCTGGTCGAGCGAGATCACGGGGTAGCCCGCGATGGTGCTCGCGATGATGGCCTGGCCCTCGGCGGAGAGCACGTAGTCGGCGAGCTTCTGCGCGACGTCCGCGTGCTCGGCCGTCTTGGGGATGCCGAGGTAGGAGGCGTGGCCGGTGAAGGCCGGGTCGGAGATCTGCGCGTACTTCACGGTCGCCGGCAGCGTGCCGGACTTCTGCGCCGTGATGACCTGGTCGCTCCAGACGGGGGCCATCTCGATGGCGCCCGTGCCGAGCAGGTCGAGCACCTGGTTGTTGCCGTTGGGGTAGACGCCGCCCTGGTACATGGAGGAGTCCAGGCCCTTGAGCTCGTCGAAGCCCGCGTCCCACGCGCCCTCGAGCGACTGGTCGTAGCCGGTCGTCATCTTCTCGCGCGTGGCGTCGTCGACGTGGGTGTCGAGGACGGTCGTGACGAACGCCTGGCCGGATCCGCCGGTGGAGGGGGAGTTGTAGGCGAACTGGCCGGGGTTGGCGCGGATCCAGGAGAGGAGGTCGGAGAGCGTCTTCGGCGGGTCGGTCACCTTGGTGGAGTCGTAGGCGAGCAGCACGGAGGAGGCGCGGTAGGGGATCCCGAAGCCGCCGCCGGACTGCACGGTCGCGTCGGGCACGGTCGCGAGGTTCGGGATGGTGTCGGCCGAGACGGGCGCGAGGAGCCCGCCGGTGCCGGCCGCGGCGGTGAAGCCCGCGTCGATGAGGTCGTATCCGGGGTCGGATCCGCCCTGCACCGAGCTCGTGAGCGTGGCCATGGTCTGCGCGTCGTGCTCGCCGTGGAGGTCGAGCGTCGTGGTGACGGAGGCGCCGGGGTTCGCCTTCTCGAACGCCGGGATGATCCCGTCGTCCCAGAGAGCCTGGACGTTGGTGTCGCCGGAGATGAAGACGCGGGCTGTGCCCGATGCGTCGGTGACGGCGTGGTTCTGGGCCTGGGCCTGCGTGCTCGTGGTGGGAGCGCAGCCCGCGAGCGCGACCGCGGCGGACGCGGCGGCGGCGAGGGCGAGGAGGGAACGGCGGGGGATCACGGGTCGGGTGTCCTTCTGCTGGGGGAGCGATGCGGATCGCATCGTTTCGATGGTGCGGTCCTCCGGTGGCCCGGACGTGAACGGGACGTGGCGATCCCGGTCCCCGAGGGCGAACGGGCCTCCCGGGGAACGGCCCGTGAATAGGGTGGGCGGCATGAGGAGGAACTCGCCGCGCACCTCCGTGACCCTCGCCGACGTGGCCGCCCTCGCGGGCGTCTCCACCTCCACGGCGTCGCTCGCGTACCGCAGCACCGGCTCGATCACGCCCGCCACGCGCGCCCGGATCCTGCGCGCCGCCGCCAGCATCGGCTACGCGGGGCCGGATCCCACGGCCAGGTCCCTGAAGAGCGGCCGCTCCGGCATCGTCGGCGTCGTCGTAGCGGGCAGCATCCGCCGGGCCTTCCAGAACCCGGTCGCGCTCGCGACCATGGCCGGCCTCAGCGAGGCGCTCGACGACCTCGACGTGGGTCAGCTGCTGCTGCCGGGACGGCGCGAGCCTCGCGAGGGATCCGCGCCGCTGCTCGAGGGCATGCCCGTCGACGCCGTGGTCTTCCTCACCCGCGGCGAGGAGGTGGACGCGCTCCTGCCCGGGCTCCGCGCGCGTCGGATCCCCATGGTCGGCGTCGAGGGGCCGCACGGGGAGGGCGTGGCCGTGGTCGACATCGACGACGCCCGCGGCATGGGCGAGCTCGCGCGCCACGTGCGCGCCCTCGGCCACCGCCACGTCGCCGTGCTGATGCGCACCACGCGGATCGAGGAGGACGGCCCGCCCGGCCCCGTGACCCCCGTGGGACGCGACCTCGAGGACATCGTCAACCGCACGATCCGCGAGCGGCTCCGCGCGGCGTGGAGCGTCTTCCCCGACGCCGTCCGCGTCGAGGCGGGCGGGCGCGACCTGGAGGCGGGGGAGCGGGCCGCGGGCGTGCTGCTCGACCTGCCGTCGCGGCCGACGGCGATCCTCGCCCAGAACGACATGCTCGCCGCGAGCGCGATCCGCGCGGCGGCCGCGCGCGGGCTGCGCGTGCCGGAGGACCTCACCGTCACGGGCTTCGACGGTGCGCATCTGCCCTGGCTCGAGCGCCAGCTCACGACCGTGGAGCAGCCGCTGCACGACCGCGGGGTGCGCGCCGGGCGCATGGTCGGCGAGCTGCTCGCGGGCCGGGCGCCGGCGAGCGTCGTGCTGCCGGTGCGCGTGCGGATGGGCGACACGGCGGCGGCACCCGCCTGACCCGCGGCGCACGCGCCCGGGCGCTAGCGTCCGGCGGGATCCGTCACGAAGTCGATGAGCTGCTCCACCCGGCCGAGGAGCGCGGGCTCGAGGTCCTGGTACGAGCGCACCTGGCCGAGGATCCGCTGCCACGCCCGCGCGATGTCCGCCTGCTCGTCGTGCGGCCAGCCCAGCGCGGCGCAGATGCCGTGCTTCCACTCCACGTTCCGGGGGATGACGGGCCACTCGCGGAGGCCGAGGCGCCCGGGCTTCACCGACTGCCACACGTCCACGTAGGGGTGGCCGACCACGAGCGCGTGCGCCCGGTGCGGCCCGCGCGCGACGGCCTCGGCGATGCGGCTCTCCTTGGATCCGGGCACGAGGTGGTCGACGAGCACGCCCACGCGGCGGCCCTTCCCGGGCCGGAAGCGGTCGAGCTCCTCGTCGAGGTGGTCGACGCCCTCGAGGTACTCGACGACGACGCCCTCGATCCGGAGGTCCTCGCCCCACACCTTCTCCACGAGCTCGGCGTCGTGCCGGCCCTCCACGAAGATCCGGCTGGGCAGGGCGACGCGGGCCTGCCGGTCGGCGACCGCGAGCGATCCGGACGCGGTGCGCGCAGGGCCTGCGGGCGCGGCACGCGGGACGCGGAGGGCCACGGGCTCGCCCTCGAGCAGGAAGGACCCGCCGAGCGGGAACGTGCGCTGCTTCCGGCGGAAGTCCTCGAGCACGACCATCCCGGACTCGACGCGCACGATCGCACCGCAGAACCCGGTCGACAGCTCCTCGACCACTAGGTCGCGCGTCGCGTCCTGCGGCCGCGGGGCCTTCTTCGCGGGGCCGCGCCAGCCGGGGGCGAGCACGTCCTGTCCGTAGCGGTCGTCAGCGGAGGGGGGCGGGGTCATCCTCCGAGGCTCTCACGGGACGCGTCGCGCACCCGGTCGACGAGCCGACGCCACGCACCGTCGACCGCGGCCTCGCCGAGGCGCGCCTCGCGGTCGCCCGCGCGCACGAGGTAGACGAAGCGGTCCGCGCCGGGTGTCGACGCGACGGGCTCGTCCCACGGGCAGGCGTCGACGAGCGCGCTCCAGTCGGCGGCGCCGTCCTGGCCGTCGTCCACGCGCACCGACCAGGTGCGGGTCATGCCCGCCACCCCGCCCGTGCGCGACACGGCGATCTCCACCTAGACCTCGATCCCGACGCCCTCCCACGCCGCCTGGACCGCGGCGACCTCGGACGCGCCCTCACCGTACCGCGCCGCCGCCGCGTCGATCGTGGCGCGGGAGAACGCCGGGAAGTCGGCGTCGGCGCGCACGGCACCGGACTCGATCACGTCGTACCAGACGCGACCGGCGCCCTCCCAGGCCGCGCCGCCGATCGCCGTGGCCGCGAGGAAGAACGCGCGGTTCGGGATCCCGGAGTTGATGTGGACGCCGCCGTTGTCCTCCTGGGTCTCCACGTAGTCGTCCATGTGGCCGGGCTGCGGGTCCTTCCCCAGCACGTCGTCGTCGTACGCGGTGCCGGGCGCGCTCATCGAGCGGAGCGCCTGGCCCGTCGACCGCTCGAGGAACAGCTCCGCGCCGACGAGCCAGGTGGCCTCGTCGGCCTTCTGCCCGAGCGAGTGCTGCTCCACGAGCACGCCGAACACGTCGGAGATCGACTCGTTGAGCGCGCCCGACTGGCCCTGGTAGACGAGGCCGAGCGTGAGCTCGGTGACCCCGTGGGTCAGCTCGTGGCCGATGACCGTGAGCGAGCGGGTGAAGGGCGCGAAGACCTCGCCGTCCCCGTCGCCGAAGACCATGCGCGTGCCGTCCCAGAACGCGTTGTCGTACTCCTCGCCGTAGTGCACGGTCGCGAGCAGCGGCAGGCCGCGGTCGTCGAGCGACTCCCGCCCGTAGACCTCGGAGAAGAGGGAGTACGTCGCGCCGAGCCCCGCGTAGGCCTCGTCGACCTGGGCGTCGCCCGTGTCGGGCGCGCCCTCGACGCGCACCGTGCGGCCCGGCAGCTCCTCGCGGTTGCCGGCGTCGGAGATGGTGCGGTGGATCCCGGACGGGTCCCGTCCGGCCAGCGCCGACGCGTCCGGCGCGGCGCCCGGACCGCGGCGGTCGTGGATGAGCGGTCCCTGGTCGCGGAGGGCGCGGCGGGCGGCCTGGCGGGCGGCGGCCATGCGCTCGGGGTCGGCCTCGGCGAGGCGGGTCAGCAGGTACGGCGGGAGGATGGTGCGTCTCATGACCCGAGACTCGCACGGGGCGGCGACATCGTCATGGGCGGGAGCGGATCCGGCGCCGGGCTCGCGCGACGGCGCCGTGTGCCGTACGGTGCGTCAGCTCGTCCAGCGGTACCCGAGCTCGGGCCGGCCGGGCGTCCCGTAGCGCGGCACCCGCTCCACCTGGCCGACGTCGGCGAGGTACTCCAGGTAGCGGCGTGCCGTCACGCGCGACACGTCGAGCGCGCCCGAGACCTCCGCCGCCGAGACGCCGTCGGCGCCGCCCGTCACCACGCCGTCGCCCCGCGCGATCCCGCGCACGAGGTCGAGGGTCTCCGCCGACATGCCCTTGGGCAGCCGGGCGTCCGACGCGGGGGAGCGCAGCGCCGCGAGCGCCCGGTCCACCTGCAGCTGGGTGGTGCTCCCGCTGCCCGCCCCGAGCCCCTCGCGGTAGCCGACGTAGGCCGCCATCTTCTCCGCGAACGCCGCGAACGTGAACGGCTTGATGAGGTACTGCACGATGCCCGCGGTCACCGAGCTGCGCACGACGGCCTGGTCCCGCACCGCGGTCACGGCCACGACGTCGGTCGCACGCCCGGCCGCCCGCAGCCGGCGGCAGACCTCGAGGCCGTGCATGTCGGGCAGCGTCATGTCGAGCAGCACGAGGTCGATCCCGTCGGGCCCGGCCTCCGCGACGAGCCGCAGCGCCTCGCCGCCCGTGTGCGCGACGCCCGTCACCTCGAACCCGTCGAGCCGGCCGACGTAGAGGGCGTGGGCCTCGGCGGTCAGCGCGTCGTCGTCGACGACCAGCACGCGGATCACGCGCGCACCCCGCCGTCGCCGGCGTCGGCAGCGTCGGGCACGTCGTCCGGGTCCGCTCCGGGGGCGTGGGCGGGATCCGCGGGCAGCACGACCCGTACGCGCGCCCCGCCCAGCGGAGCATCCGCGTCGCCCACTTCGACCCGTCCGCCGAGCCGTGCGGCCGAGCGGGCCACGAGCGCGAGGCCCACGCCGCGCGGCCCGGCGTCGCCCGCCTTGGTCGTGACCCCGAACTCCAGCACGCGCGGCCGCACCGCGGGATCCACGCCCGGTCCGTCGTCCGCCACCTCGACGACGAGCGCGCCGGCATCGGTCCGCGACAGCGAGAGCTCGACGCGGCCGCGGTCGTCCCCGCGCGCCGTGGCGACCGACGGATCCGCCGCCGCGTCGATCGCGTTGTCGACGAGGTTCCCGACGATCGTCACGAGCTCCGTCGCGGGCACGCCCGGGTCGCCCGTGCCGTCGGCCACCCGCACGGACAGCGCCACGCCGCGCTCGGCCGCCTGCGCGGCCTTGCCGCGCACGAGCGCCCGCACGACGGGATCCGCGTCCGCCGCCAGCCCGCCCTCCGACGCCCTCCGGTCCGTCTCCAGCTCCGCGGCCGCGAGCGCGAGCGCCTCGCGCGGCCGCTCCAGCTCGATGAGCGACACGATGGTGTGCAGCCGGTTCGCGAACTCGTGCGTCTGCGCCCGCATGGCGTCCGAGAGGGTGCGAAGGGTCGCGAGCTCGCCCGACAGGCGCTGGATCTCCGTCCGGTCCCGCAGCGTCGTCACCGTGCCGAGCCGCGCGGCGCTGCCGGTTCGGCCGGTGGGCAGCGCAAGCCGCTGCGTGACCACGAGGACGCGCCCGCTGGGCAGGTGCACGACCTCGTCCGCCGTCGTCCCCGCGACGAGCAGCCGTTCGATCGCGGGCGGCATCCCCAGCTCGTGGATCTCGACGGGACCGGTGGCGGGATCCAGCTCGAGGTCGAGCAGCTCGGCTGCCTGGTCGTTGTGGAGGACGAGCCGCCGGTCGCGGTCGACGAGCACGATGCCCTCGCCGACCGAGTGCAGCACCGACTCGTAGTACGCGAGCATGCGCGCCATCTCCTCGGGCCCCAGCCCCCACGTCGTCCGCGCGAGGGACCTGCTGAGGAGCACGGCACCTGCCGCGAGGAGCAGCGCGAGCGCCCCGACCGTGCCGAGGAGCCCGGGGAGGCGCGCGCCGAGCACCTCGGTGACGCGGTCGACGGTGACGCCGGCCGCGACCAGCCCGACGATGCCGCCGTCCGCGTCGCGCACGGGGACGACCGCGCGCACGCTCGGCCCCAGCGTGCCCGTGAACGTCTCGGTCAGCGACCGCCCGGCGAGCGCGGGGCCCGTGGTGCCGAGGTACCTGCGGCCGATCTCGTCCGGGTCCGGATGGGTCACGCGCACGGTGTCGCGGTCCATGATCGTGACGAAGTCGACCCCGGTGTCGCGCGTCACGTCGAGCGAGTAGTCGAGGAGGGCCGCCGTGGGATCCGCCGACGCCAGCCCCTCCGCCACCCGCGGCGAGTCGGCCACGGTCGTCGCGACCGCCAGGCTCCGATCCGCCGCGGCCTGCTCGGCGCGCTGCCGGGAGTCCGCCCACAGCGCCGCGGTGGCCACGACCGCGACGAGGAGCAGGACCGCGAGCTGCACCACGAGGAGGCGCGCGGCGATCCCCCGGGGGAGGCCCACCCGGAGGCCCGAGAGCGGGTGGCGGAGCCGGTCGGCGAACGCGCGTCCGGCCATGCTGCCCCCTCGCGTCCGCGGCCGGCACCCGGCAGGAACATTATGAACACAACGCGGGAGCGCCCCCGCCCGTGGGCCATCCTGTCGAGGACCGCCTCGCGCACCTGTGCGCGGGCGCCGCTCACGAGACAAGGACGTCCCATGACCAACCCCATCGCCGCGCTCCGTCGCCTAGACCGCCAGCACTACCTCTACATCGCCGTCATCATCGCGGTGCTGCTCGGCATCACGGTCGGGCTCGTCGCCCCCGAGACGGGCGTCGCCCTGAAGCCCGTCGGCGACGCGTTCGTCGCCCTGATCAAGATGATGATCGCGCCCATCATCTTCTGCACCATCGTGCTCGGCGTCGGCTCGGTCGCGAAGGCCGCCACGGTCGGCCGGGTCGGCGGGCTCGCGCTCCTCTACTTCATCGTGATGTCGACGTTCGCGCTGGCGATCGGCCTCGTGGTCGGCAACCTCATCCACCCGGGCGAGGGCCTCGACCTCAGCGGCCTGCGCGCGCCGGAGGGCTCGACGGAGGCGGCGGGCGAGACGGACTTCCTCCTCTCGATCATCCCCACCTCGCTGCTGTCGTCGCTCACGTCCGGCAGCATCCTGCAGACGCTCTTCGTGGCGCTCCTCGTCGGGTTCGCCCTGCAGCAGCTCGGGAAGCGCGGCGAGCCCGTGCTGGAGGGGATCCGCAACATCCAGATCCTCGTGTTCCGCATCCTCAGCATGGTGATGTGGGTGGCCCCGGTCGGCGCGTTCGGCGCCATCGCCGCGGTCGTCGGCGCCACCGGGTTCCAGGCGGTCATCAGCCTCGCGACCCTCATGATCGGCTTCTACATCACGTGCGCGCTCTTCATCGTCGTGATCCTCGGCTCGCTCCTCTGGTTCGTCACCCGCGTCAGCATCTTCAAGCTGATGCGCTACCTCGGCCGCGAGTACCTCCTCATCGTCTCGACCTCCTCGTCCGAGGTCGCGCTGCCCCGCCTCATCGCGAAGATGGAGCACGTCGGCGTCTCGAAGCCCGTCGTCGGCATCACGGTCCCCACGGGCTACTCGTTCAACCTCGACGGCACGGCCATCTACCTCACTATGGCGTCGCTGTTCATCGCCAGCGCGCTCGGCAGCCCCCTGGCCCTCGGCGAGCAGGTGTCGCTCCTCGTCTTCATGATCATCGCGTCGAAGGGCGCGGCGGGCGTCACGGGCGCCGGCCTCGCGACCCTCGCGGGCGGCCTGCAGTCGCACCGCCCCGACCTGGTGGACGGCGTCGGCCTCATCGTCGGCATCGACCGCTTCATGTCGGAGGCGCGCGCGCTCACGAACTTCACCGGCAACGCGGTCGCCACGCTCCTCATCGGCACCTGGACCCGCGGCATCGACGCCGACCGCGTCGCCCTCGTCCTCGGCGGCGGCGACCCCTTCGACGAGAAGAGCATGGGCACCGACCACGAGACCGAGCTGGAGGCCCCGGCCGAGGCGCTCGAGGCCGACGTCACGCGGGCGGGCGAGCTCGGCGACGAGCCCCGCGGGACCGCCCGCTGACCCGGACCGGGGCCACGCCCGGGTGCCGCCCACCGTGGTCCCGGCCGTGTCCGATCCGTTACGCTGTCAGGTCACAGGAGGTACGACCATGGATGGACGCGAAGAGGGTCACGGCGCCACGCGCGTGCCCGAGCAGTACACGAGCACGGACACCACGGCCACCTTCCGCGATGAGCTCGGAGCGGCCCTCGCGGGTCTCGACGGCGCCGTCTCGGCCGAGGAGAAGGACGCCGTCACGGCGCTCCCCTCGGGATCCGCCCTCCTCGTGGTCCGGCGCGGCCCCAACCAGGGCGCGCGCTTCCTCCTCGACGCCGACGTGACCGTGGCCGGTCGCCACCCCGACGCCGACATCTTCCTCGACGACGTCACCGTGTCGCGCCGCCATGCGGAGTTCGTCCGACAGGGCACGTCGTTCCAGGTCAAGGACCTCGGCTCGCTGAACGGCACCTACTTCGACGGCGTGCGGATCGACACCGCGCTCCTCCAGGACGGCGCGGAGGTGCAGGTCGGCAAGTTCCGCCTCACGTTCTACGCGTCGCGCACCGACCTCGTCGGCCGGACGAACGAGTAGTGCCGGCGTCCGCCGCCCGGTCGACGCCAGCCCGCACCCCCGGTCTCCTCAGCATCGGGCAGGTGCTGGCGCGCCTCACGCCGGAGTTCCCCGACCTCACCAACAGCAAGCTCCGCTTCCTCGAGGAGCAGGGTCTGGTGCAGCCGTCCCGCACGGAGTCCGGCTACCGCAAGTTCAGCCCCGCCGACGTCGAGCGCCTGCGCACCGTCCTCGGGATGCAGCGCGACCACTACCTGCCGCTCAAGGTCATCCGCTCCTACCTGCACGACCTCGACGCCGGGCTCTCGCCCGCCCTCCCCGGCGGCACGCCCGTCCCGACCGTCTCCATGCTCGACCAGGAGCGCCGCTACAGCCGGGCCGAGCTCGTGCGCGAGTCCGGCGCCACCGCCCCGCTCCTCGGCGACGCCATCACGGCCGGCGTGCTCATGCCCGCGGAGGTGTACGGCGAGGAGGCGGTGCAGGTGATGCGCGCGCTCGTCGAGCTGCAGCGCACCGGCATCGAGCCGCGTCACCTCCGCGGCTTCCGCCAAGCGGCCGAGCGCGAGCTGAGCCTCATCGAGTCGGCCCTGGTGCCCGTGTCCCGCCGACGCGACTCGTCGAGCCGCGCGCACGCCGCGGAGCTCGCGCGCGAGATCGCCACGCAGCTCGAGGTCGTGCGGGGGAGCCTCATCCGCTCCGCCCTCGGCCGCCTCTCGTCCTGAGGTCGCGCTGGCGCCGTGGTCCGCCCTCGGCCGCGGCTCGTCCTGAGGTCGCGCTGGCGCCGTGGTCCGCCCTCGGCCGCGGCTCGTCCTGAGGTCGCGCTGGCGCCGTGGTCCGCCCTCGGCCGCGGCTCGTCCTGAGGTCGCGCTGGCGCCGTGGTCCGCCCTCGGCCGCGGCTCGTCCTGAGGTCGCGCTGGCGCCGTGGTCCGCCCTCGGCCGCCTCTCGTCCTGATCGGGCTCGCGCGGACGGACCCGGCCGGTAGGCTGACGTGTCCGCACGGGGCCGTCCGCACGTCGGAGGGGCCCGTCGGGACCGGTCGATGCGCACCCCCGACGGGGGCGCGGCGGAGGGCCGGGGCGACACGCCGGGCGCTTCCGCCGGATGTCGTTGATCGGGCCCGCGGGCCCCGCTACCGTGAGAACACGATCCCGACGAACCGACCCGAGCAGCGCGAGAACCCCACCGGGGCGAGCGCTGAGGGGTGGAAGGCAGAACGATGAGCGACTCCACCCCGGACTCCGGGCGCTACGACCTCGGTCTGCTCTTCACCGACGGCCTCCCCGAGATGGACGCGAGCGCCGGATACCGCGGTGCCGTCGCCGCCCGGGCAGCGGGGATCACGTACCGCCAGCTCGACTACTGGGCCCGCACCGGCCTCGTCGAGCCCACCGTCCGCGGGGCCTCCGGCTCCGGCACGCAGCGCCTCTACGGCTTCCGCGACATCCTCGTCCTCAAGCTCGTGAAGCGCCTCCTCGACACCGGCATCTCCCTGCAGCAGATCCGCACCGCCGTGAACCAGCTCCGCGAGTCCGGCGTCGTCGACCTCGCGCAGACCACGCTCATGAGCGACGGCGCCAGCGTCTACCTCTGCACCAGCAACGACGAGGTCATCGACCTCGTGAGCCGCGGCCAGGGCGTCTTCGGCATAGCCGTCGGCAAGGTCCTCCGCGAGGTCGAGCACTCCCTCGTCGAGATCGACACGCAGACCGTGGATCCCACCGACGAGCTCGCGGCCCGCCGCGCCGTCAAGGCGTCCTAGACCCGAGCGCCCGCTCCACCCGCCGGCGCCCCTCCAGGGGCAGCGGGGCCCGTCCGCCGTGCGCGGCGCGCAGCGGCGTCGCTCCCCTCACCGGCACGCGCTCACGCCCTCATCCGACATGGGCCCGGGCGTATGCGCCTCAGACGACGGACGCCGCCCCTCGAGCAGGGGCGGCGTCCGGGGAGCGAGCGGATCAGCGCGCGGCGTTCTCCGCGTAGTCGCCGATCTTCGCCGTGCGCATGATGCGCTCGAGGAGCTGGTCGAAGTTGCGCGCCATCTCCTGCGCGCTCTCGCCGGGCCACACATGGAGCGGCTTCGCGGCGCCCTGCGCCTGCTGGAGCGAGGTGCGCTCGGGCAGCTGCGGGCTCAGCACCAGCGGGCCGAACATGTCGCGGAGCTCCTTGATGCGGAACTGGTGCTCGAGCGACTGCACACGGGCGCGGTTGACGATGATGCCGAGGGGCTGCAGGCGCGGGGAGAGGCCGCGGCGGATCTCCTCGATGGCGCGGAGCGCGCGGTCCGCGGCGGCGACCGAGAAGAGGCCGGGCTCGGTGACGACGGTGACGCGGTCGCTCGCCGCCCACGCGGTGCGCGTGAGGGCGTTGAGGGAGGGCGCGCAGTCGATGAGCACGAGGTCGTAGTCGGCCTCGACGTTGGCGAGCGCCTCCTCGAGCTTCCAGATGTCGCGGATGCTGGGGTGCGGGCCGTCGAAGTTGATGGCGGACGGGCTGCCGATCATGACGTCGATGGTCCCGGGGCGGCCCTTGGTCCAGCCGCTGGGCGCGATGGCCGCGCGGACGATCTTCTCCTTGGGGGAGGCCAGCACGTCGGCGACGTTGAGGTGGCCGGCGACCTGGATGTCCATGCCCGTCGACACGTCCGCCTGCGGGTCGAGGTCGACCACGAGGGTCCTCAAACCGCGGGAGAAGGCGGCGGACGCCAGTCCCAGGGTCACTGTGGTCTTTCCCACGCCCCCCTTGAGGGAGCTGACGCTCAGTACATGCACGTGGGAGAGGCTACCGTCGATACTCTGGGAAGACCTAAACGCGGGGTCCCGAAGCCCCTCTCGACGGAAGGCCCCGCCATGTTCGAGAAGATCCTCGTCGCCAACCGCGGGGAGATCGCGATCCGCGCGTTCCGGGCCGCCGTCGAGCTGGGCGCCCGCACGGTCGCCGTCTACCCGCACGAGGACCGGCACTCGCTGCACCGGCTGAAGGCGGACGAGGCGTACCTCATCGGCGAGGAGGGCCACCCCGTCCGGGCGTACCTCGACGTCGACGAGATCATCCGCGTGGCGCTCCAGTGCGGCGCCGACGCCATCTACCCGGGCTACGGGTTCCTCTCCGAGAACCCCGACCTCGCGCGCGCGGCCGCCGACAACGGCATCGTCTTCATCGGCCCCTCCGCCGGGGTGCTCGAGATGGCTGGCAACAAGGTCACGGCCAAGGAGCACGCGACCGCGGCCGGCGTGCCGGTCCTCGCGTCGACGCCGCCGTCGACCGACGTGGAGCTGCTGCTCGAGCAGGCGGAGGGGATCGGCTTCCCGATCTTCGCGAAGGCCGTCGCGGGCGGCGGCGGCCGCGGCATGCGGCGCGTCGAGCGCGCGGAGGACCTCGAGGACGCGCTCCGGGCCGCGATGCGCGAGGCGGACAGCGCGTTCGGCGACCCGACCATGTTCCTCGAGCAGGCGGTGCTCCGGCCGCGGCACATCGAGGTGCAGATCCTCGCCGACGCCACGGGGGAGACCGTGCACCTCTTCGAGCGCGACTGCTCGGTGCAGCGCCGGCACCAGAAGGTCGTGGAGATCGCGCCCGCGCCGAACCTGGACCCCGCGATCCGCGACGCCATGCACGCCCACGCGATCGCGTTCGCCCGGAGCATCGGCTACGTCAACGCCGGCACGGTCG
Organism: Clavibacter michiganensis; assembly: GCF_021216655.1. Classification (NCBI taxonomy): domain Bacteria; kingdom Bacillati; phylum Actinomycetota; class Actinomycetes; order Micrococcales; family Microbacteriaceae; genus Clavibacter; species Clavibacter michiganensis. The sequence goes on along the minus strand of NZ_CP080437.1, from coordinate 1,125,800 downwards.
AGTTCCTGCTCGACACCGACGGGCCGCGCGCCGGGCAGCACGTCTTCATCGAGATGAACCCGCGCATCCAGGTCGAGCACACCGTGACCGAGGAGGTGACGGACGTCGACCTCGTGCAGTCGCAGATGCGCATCGCGGCGGGGGAGACCCTCGCCGAGCTCGGCCTCGGCCAGGACGCGATCGTGCTGCGCGGCGCGGCGCTCCAGTGCCGCATCACGACCGAGGACCCGGCGCAGGGCTTCCGCCCGGACACGGGCAAGATCACGACGTACCGCTCGCCGGGCGGCGGCGGGATCCGCATCGACGGCGGCACGGTCGCGACCGGCGCGCAGATCAGCCCGCACTTCGACTCGATGCTCGCGAAGCTCACCTGCCGCGGGCGCGACTTCCCGGCCGCCGTCACGCGGGCCAAGCGCGCCCTGGCCGAGTTCCGGATCCGCGGCGTCTCCACGAACATCCCCTTCCTCCAGGGTGTGCTCGACGACCCCGACTTCCAGGCGGGCGACATCAGCACCTCCTTCATCGACGAGCGGCCGGGGCTCGTGCGCAGCAACGTGTCGAAGGACCGCGGGACGAAGATCCTCAACTGGCTCGCCGACGTCACCGTCAACCAGCCGAACGGGCCGCGCACCGCGGTCGTGCGGCCCGTCGACAAGCTGCCCGACGTCGACCTCCGGCAGCCGGCGCCCGCGGGATCCCGCCAGCGGCTCCTCGAGCTCGGACCCCGCGGCTTCGCCGACGCCCTCCGTGCGCAGACCGCCCTCGCGGTCACGGAGACGACGTTCCGTGACGCGCACCAATCGCTGCTCGCGACGCGCGTGCGCACCCGCGACCTCGTGGCCGTCGCCCCGTACGTCGCGCGCACGACGCCCGAGCTCCTCTCCGTCGAGGCCTGGGGCGGCGCCACCTACGACGTGGCGCTGCGCTTCCTCGGCGAGGATCCGTGGGAGCGGCTCGCGTCGCTGCGCGAGGCGCTGCCGAACGTCGCGATCCAGATGCTGCTGCGCGGCGCCAACACGGTGGGCTACACGCCGTACCCGACGGAGGTCACCGACGCGTTCGTGCAGGAGGCCGCCGCGACCGGCGTCGACGTGTTCCGCATCTTCGACGCGCTCAACGACGTCGAGCGCATGCGCCCCGCGATCGACTCCGTGCTCGCCACCGGCACCACGGTGGCCGAGGTCGCCCTCTGCTACACGGGCAACCTGCTGGATCCCGCCGAGGACCTCTACACGCTCGACTACTACCTCGGCTTGGCGGAGCGGAGCGTCGCCGCGGGCGCGCACGTCCTCGCGATCAAGGACATGGCCGGGCTCCTCCGCCCCGCGGCCGCCGAGCGCCTCGTCACCGCGCTCCGCCGCGAGTTCGACCTCCCCGTCCACGTGCACACCCACGACACGGCGGGCGGCCAGCTCGCGACCCTGCTCGCGGCCAGCCGCGCCGGGGCCGACGCGGTCGACGTCGCGAGCGCGCCCATGTCGGGCACCACGAGCCAGCCGTCGGCGTCCGCGCTCGTCGCCGCCCTCGCGGACACCGAGCGCGACACGGGCCTCTCGCTCGACGCGGTCAGCGACCTCGAGCCGTACTGGGAGGCGGTCCGCCGCCTGTACCGGCCGTTCGAGTCCGGGCTCGCGGGCCCGACCGGGCGCGTGTACCGGCACGAGATCCCCGGGGGGCAGCTCTCGAACCTCCGCCAGCAGGCGATCGCGCTCGGCCTCGCCGACGACTTCGAGCTCATCGAGGACATGTACGCCGCCGCCGACCGGATCCTCGGCCGCATCCCCAAGGTCACGCCGTCGTCCAAGGTGGTCGGCGACCTCGCCCTACAGCTCGCGGCCGCGAAGGCCGACCCGGCCGACTTCGAGCGCAACCCGCAGGACTACGACATCCCCGACTCGGTGGTCGGCTTCATGGCGGGCGAGCTGGGCGACCTGCCCGGCGGCTGGCCGGAGCCGTTCCGCACCCGGGTCCTCCAGGGACGCGACGTGCGCATCGGCGTCACGCCCGTCTCCGCCGAGGACCGCGCCGCGCTGCGCGTGCCCGGCGTCGAGCGGCGGCGCACGCTCAACCACCTCCTGTTCCCGCAGCCGACGGAGCAGTTCGAGACCATCCGCGAGCTCTTCGGCGACCTCTCCGTGCTCGACACCGACGACTACCTGCACGGCCTCCGCCCGGGGCAGGAGCACGCGGTGCGGATCAGCCGGGGCGTCGAGGTCCTCATCGGCCTCGAGGCCGTGGGTGACGCGGACGAGTCGGGGATGCGGACCGTCATGGTCGTCATGAACGGACAGCTCCGCCCCGTCTTCGTCCGAGACCGCGGCATCGCCGTGACCACGACCGCCGCCGAACGCGGTGACCCCGCGAAGCCCGGGCACGTGTCGGCGCCGTTCTCCGGCGTCGTCACGCTGAAGGTGGAGGAGGGCCAGGTCGTCGCCGCCGGCCAGCCCGTCGCGTCCATCGAGGCGATGAAGATGGAGGCGGCCATCACGTCGCCCGTCGCGGGACGCGTGGCGCGCCTCGCGGTGCCGACCACGCAGCAGGTCGACGCGGGCGACCTGCTCGTCGTCGTCGAGCCCTAGGAGATGAGCCACGAGATGACCGACAGCCCGCAGGACCCGCAGCAGGACGAGCGCTACGACCTCGTGATCGTGGGGGCCGGATCCGGCAACTCGATCGTCGACGAGCGCTTCGGCGACCAGCGCGTGCTGCTCGTCGACGACGGCGAGCACTTCGGCGGGACGTGCCTCAACGCCGGCTGCATCCCCACGAAGATGCTCGTGCACGTGGCGGACGTCGCCGCGGAGACCCGCGACGGCGCGGCCCTCGGCATCCGCGCGTCGGTGGACGCCGTGGACTGGCCCGCGATCAGCGCGCGTGTCTTCGGCCGCATCGACGCGATCAGCGAGGGCGGGCGCGAGTGGCGCGAGAGCGGCATGGGGAACGTCACGCTGCTGCGCGAGAGCGTCGGCTTCGAGGCGCCGGGCGTGCTCGTGTCGGCGAGCGGCCAGCGGATCACCGCCGACCGGATCGTCCTCGCGGCCGGCTCCCGGCCCCGGCCGCTGCAGGCGGTCTACGCGCCCGACCCCGACATCCACGACTCCGACTCGATCATGCGCATCGCCCAGCTCCCCGCCTCGCTCCTCGTCGTGGGCGGCGGCTACGTCGCGGCCGAGTTCGCGCACGTGTTCAGCCACCTCGGGGTGCACGTGACGCAGGTCGCCCGCTCCGCGCACCTGCTCGGCAACCTCGACGCCGACGTCTCGACGCGCTTCACGACGCTCGCACGCACGCAGTGGGACGTCATCACCGACTGCGAGGTGGAGGAGATCGAGCGCGACGGCGACGTGCTCCGCTCGCGACTCGCCTCCGGTCACCTGGTCGAGACGGAGGCCGTGCTCGTCGCGCTCGGCCGCGTCCCCAACACCGACACGCTCGCCGTCGCGAACGCGGGCTACGACCTGCACGAGGACGGCCGCGTCGTGGTCGACGACCGGCAGCGCGTCCTCGCGGGCGGCGAGCCGGTGCCCGGCGTCTTCGCGCTCGGCGACATCAGCGCCGACCACCAGCTGAAGCACGTCGCCAACCACCAGGCGCGCGTCGTGCAGCACAACCTGCTGCACCCGGACGACCTGATCGGCGGGGCGCCCGGGCCCGTGCCGCAGGCGGTCTTCTCGCGCCCGCAGATCGGCTCGTTCGGGCTCACGGAGGCGGAGGCCCGCGAGGCCGGACCCGTCGTCACGATCGAGCAGCCCTATTCGTCCACCGCGTGGGGCTGGGCGCTGGAGGACACGACGTCGTTCTGCAAGCTCGTGGTGGATCCGCGCGACGGCGGCACCATCCTCGGCGCGCACATCATCGGCTCGGACTCGGCGGCGCTGATCCAGCCGCTCCTCATGGCCGCCAGCCTCGGCCACCCGGTGACGGGCCTCGCCCGGGCGCAGTACTGGCCGCACCCGGCGGTGACGGAGATCGTCGAGAACGCGCTGCTCGCCGCCGAGTCCGCGGTGGCCGCCTGGGCACGGGAGAATGGCCAGGGCGACGCGCCCGCGGGGGCCGGTCGATCCTGACCCGCCGCCCGCCCAGGACCCACGGAAGCAGAGAATGACTGAACGACAGATCCGCCTGTTCGGCGATCCGGTGCTGAAGACCGTCTCCTCGGAGATCCACGAGATCGACGATGGCGTGCGCGCCCTGGTCGAGGACCTCCTCGACAGCGTCCGGCCCGACGGCCGCGCCGGGGTGGCCGCCGCGCAGATCGGCGTCAACCTCCGCGCATTCAGCTACAACGTGGGTCCGGCGTTCGGCTACGTCCTGAACCCCGTGATCGAGGAGCTGCGCGGCGAGGCCGTCCTCGTCGACGAGGGCTGCCTCTCGGTGCCCGGCCTCTGGTTCCCCACCATGCGCCACCCCGAGGCCGTGATCACCGGCATCGACCTCGAGGGGAAGCCCGTCCGCATCGAGGGCACGGGCGTGCTCGCCCAGGCCTTCCAGCACGAGGTCGACCACCTCGACGGCCTGGTGTACCTCGACCGGCTCGACAAGCAGCGCCGCCGCGAGGCCATGAAGCAGGTGCGCGAGTCCGACTGGTTCTGAGCCGACGGCCCGCGCGTGCGCGGGCCGTCGCTCCTTTCAGTGGACCAGCGAGTGGCCCTCGGTGGTCGGCGCCGCCTCGTAGATCCGCGTGATGACGTCGGCGAAGGCGTCGAGCACCACCTGGCGCTTGATGCTGAGCTTCGGCGTCAGGTGCCCGGCCGCCTCGGTGAGCTCCACGGGCAGCACGACGCACTTCCGGATGGACTCCGCGCGCGACACCGTCGCGTTGGCGGCGTCGACCGCGCGCTGCACCTCGGCCAGCACCGCCGGGTTCTGCGACGCCTGCTCGAGCGTCATCGCGGAATCCTGGCCGTTGTTCGCGAGCCAGACCTTGAGCATCTCGGGATCCAGCGTGATGAGCGCCGAGATGAAGGGCCGGCGGTCGCCCGCCACCACGACCTGCCCGACGAGCGGGTTGGCGCGGATGGGGTCCTCGAGCGCGGCAGGGGCGACGTTCTTCCCGCCGGCCGTGACGATGATCTCCTTCTTGCGGCCTGTGATCGTGAGGTAGCCGTCGGCGTCGTAGCTGCCGAGGTCGCCCGTGCGGAACCAGCCGTCGTCGAAGACGGCCGCGGTCGCCTCCTCGTCCTGCCAGTACCCGTCGAAGACGTTGACGCCCTTCACCTCGATCTCGCCCTCGTCGGTGATCCGCGTGGAGACGCCCGGGAGCGCGGGGCCGACCGTGCCGATCCGGAAGCCCTTCACGAGGTTGACGCTCACCGGGGCCGTCGTCTCCGTGAGGCCGTAGCCCTCGAGGATCGTGAGGCCGAGCGACCGGTAGAAGTGGCCGAGGCGGAGGCCGAGGGGCGCGGATCCGCTGACCGCGAAGCGCACGCGCCCGCCCATCGCCTGCCGGATCTTGGAGTACACGAGCGCGTCGAACACCTTGTACTGGAGCTTGAGCGCCAGCGGCACGGAGCCCGCGTCGACGGCGACCGAGTGCGCGTACGCGACCTCGGCGGCCTTGCGGAAGACCTTGCCGCGACCCGCGCCCTCGGCCTTCTGCTCCGAGGAGTTGTAGACCTTCTCGAAGACGCGCGGCACCGCGAGGAGGAACGTCGGCTTGAACGACGCGAGCGCGGGCAGCAGCTGCGTCGTGTCGGCCTGGTGCCCGGTCTTCACGCCGGCCTGCACGTTGAGGATCGAGATGAAGCGCGCGAACACGTGCGCCGTCGTGATGAAGAGCAGCGTCGACGCTCCGACCCGCACGACCTCCTCCATCGCGACCTCGGCGTTCCGCGAGAGCTCGACGAAGTTCGCGTGCGTGAGGATGCAGCCCTTCGGCCGCCCGGTGGTGCCCGACGTGTAGATGAGCGTCGCCATGTCCGAGCCGACGGCGATGTTCCGGCGACGCTCGATCTCGGCGTCCGGCACGTCGACGCCCTGCTCGGCGAGCTTGTCCAGGTCGCCGAGGTCGATCTGCCAGACGTGACGCACCGCCGGCAGCTCCGGGTGCACCTCGTCGAAGCGCGAGAAGTGGTCGGCGGTCTCGAGGATCATCGCCACCGCGCCGGAGTCCTGCATGTTCCAGTGCACCTGGCCGGGGGAGGAGGTCTCGTAGACGGGCACGAGGACGGCGCCCGCGAAGAACACCGCGAAGTCGACGAGCGTCCACTCGTAGCGGGTCCGGCACATCATGCCGATGCGCTCGCCCGGCTCGATCCCCGCCACCACGAGGCCCTTGGCGAGGGCGACGACCTGGCGGTGGAACTGGGCGGCCGACACGTCGCTCCAGCCCCCGCTCCCGTCCGGCAGCGCGAACAGCGGAGCGTCGGGGCTCGTCCTCACGCGGTGCACCAGGACGTCGGTGATGTTGTCGTCGGGTCTCGCCTCGACGACGGCGGGCATGGTGTGCTGTTCCACGGCAACTCCCTCGGTACCGGAAATGGATGTGGTCAGCCTATCGGCGGGGGACTCCCGGGCGCTCGTCCCCGGTCGGGGGCGTCCGGCACGTCAGTAGGATCGACGGGCGAGACGATGAGGAAGGGCCCGCGGAGTGCATGCAATAGGGATCGACATCGGCGGGACCAAGATCGCGGGGGCGGTGGTCGACGAGCTCGGCATCATCGCGGCGGAGGAGCGCACGCCCACCGAGGCGAGCAGCCCGGACGCGATCGTGGAGGCCGTCGTCGGCATGGTCGAGCGGCTCCGCGCCCTGCACCCCGACGTCGTCGCGGTCGGCGTCGCGGCGGCTGGCTTCATCGACGCCGCGCAGTCCACCGTCTACTACGCCCCGAACATCAACTGGCGCAACGAGCCGGTGCGCGAGAAGCTGCGCGGCCGGATCGACCTCCCCATCGTCATCGAGAACGACGCGAACGCCGCCGGCTGGGCGGAGTTCCGCTACGGCGCGGGCCGCCTCGTCAGCGACATGGTCACCCTCACGATCGGCACGGGCGTCGGCGGCGCGATCGTCGCCGACGACCGGCTCTTCCGTGGCGGCTTCGGCGCGGGCGCCGAGCTCGGCCACATGCGCGTCGTCCCCGACGGCCTGCCCTGCGGCTGCGGCGCCCGCGGCTGCATCGAGCAGTACGGATCCGGCCGCGCGCTCCTGCGCACCGCCGACGAGCTGGCCGACCTCGGCGGCACGCACGGGGAGGGCCTCGCCGCCCGCCGCCGCGAGGTGGGCACGCTCACCGGGCACGACGTCAGCGACCTCATCCAGGCCGGCGACCCCGGCGCCCTCCTCGCCCTCCGCCGCCTCGGCGGCTGGCTCGGCGAGGCCGCCGCGAGCATCGGCGCGATCCTCGATCCCCAGATGTTCGTGATCGGCGGCGGCGTCGCGCAGGCGGGCGACCTGCTGCTCGGCCCCATCCGCGAGGCCTACCTCGCGCACCTCCCGGCCCGCGGGTACCACCCGGAGCCGGAGTTCCGCATCGCCGAGCTCGTCAACGACGCCGGCGTCGTCGGCGCGGCGGACCTCGCCCGTCGCCACGCGGCCGCGCTGCACCACGGGGCCTGACCCGGGGCGCCGGCCTGCGGCGTCGCGCGTGCCCGGCCGCCTATGCTGGATGCGACCCCACCCGGAAGGTGACCGACGATGTTCTACTGGTTCATGAAGAACCTGGTCGCCGGACCCCTCCTCCGGAGCACGTTCCGACCCTGGGTCACCGGGATCGAGAACATCCCCGCCAAGGGCGGCGTGATCCTCGCGAGCAACCACCTGTCCTTCATCGACTCGGTGTTCCTGCCGCTCCTCGTGGACCGCAACCTCGTCTTCCTCGCCAAGAGCGACTACTTCACGGGAACCGGCCTCAAGGGCTGGGCCACCAAGATGTTCTTCACGGCCACGGGCATGCTCCCCATCGACCGCTCCGGCGGCAAGGCGTCCGAGGCGTCCCTCAACACGGGCCTCCGCGTGCTGGCCGAGGGCCGCATGCTCGGCATCTACCCTGAGGGCACGCGCAGCCCCGACGGCCGCATGTACCGAGGCCGCACGGGCGTGGCCCGCATGATCCTCGAGGGCGACGTCCCGGTCGTCCCGATCGCCATGATCGACACCGAGAAGGTCATGCCCATCGGCACCCGCATCCCGAAGGTCCGCCGGATTGGTGTGGTCATCGGCGAGCCGCTAGATTTCAGTAGGTTCGCCGGCCTCGAGGGAGACCGCTTCATCCTCCGCTCCATCACCGACGAGATCATGTACGAGCTCTCGAGGCTGAGCGGCCAGGAGTACGTCGACGTCTATGCGACCTCGGTCAAGGAGAAGCGCGCGAGCGCGGCCCGCTGACCGTCTCCCGCACAGCCTCCACCGCGCACCACGCGCACGACACGAACCGGGATCCCACCGTGGCCTCTGAGCACCTCGTCCCCGCCCACCCCGACGTCCTCGCGGGCCTCGACCACTGGCGCACCCTCGAGGTCAAGCAGCAGCCGCAGTGGCCGGATGCCGCCGCCGTCCATGCCGCGTCCGCCGAGATCGCCCTGCTGCCGCCCCTGGTCTTCGCCGGCGAGGTGGATCTGCTGCGCTCGCGCCTCGCCGCCGCCGCAGACGGCCGAGCGTTCCTCCTCCAGGGCGGCGACTGCGCCGAGACCTTCGCGGGCGCCACGGCCGACGCCATCCGCAACCGCGTGAAGACCGTCCTGCAGATGGCCGTGGTCCTCACGTACGGCGCGGCCATGCCCGTCGTGAAGATGGGCCGCATGGCCGGCCAGTTCGCGAAGCCCCGCTCGAGCGACTCCGAGACGCGCGGCGACCTGACGCTGCCCGCGTACCGCGGCGACATCGTCAACGGCTACGACTTCACGCCCGAGTCGCGCGCGGCGGATCCCGCGCGCCTCGTGAAGGGGTACCACACGGCCGCCTCGACGCTGAACCTCATCCGGGCGTTCACGCAGGGCGGCTTCGCCGACCTCCGTGAGGTGCACAGCTGGAACAAGGGCTTCGCCGCCAACCCGGCGAACCAGCGTTACGAGCAGCTCGCCCGCGACATCGATCGCGCGATCAAGTTCATGGAGGCCGCGGGCGCGGACTTCGACGACCTCAAGCGCGTCGAGTTCTACACCGGTCACGAGGGTCTCCTCATGGACTACGAGCGGCCCATGACGCGCATCGACTCGCGCACCGGCACGCCGTACAACACGTCGGCGCACTTCATCTGGATCGGGGAGCGCACGCGCGACCTCGACGGGGCGCACGTCGACTTCCTGTCGCGCGTCCGCAACCCGCTGGGCGTCAAGCTCGGGCCGTCGACCACGCCCGAGACGGTGCACGAGCTCATCGAGAAGCTCGACCCGGACCGCGAGCCCGGCCGGCTCACCTTCATCACGCGCATGGGCGCCGGCAAGATCCGCGACGCCCTGCCGCCCCTGCTCGAGGCGGTCAAGGCGTCGGACGCCAACCCCCTGTGGGTCACCGACCCCATGCACGGCAACGGTCTCACCACGCCGACCGGCTACAAGACCCGGCGCTTCGACGACGTCGTCGACGAGGTGCAGGGCTTCTTCCAGGCGCACCGGGCGGCGGGAACGCATCCCGGCGGCATCCACATCGAGCTCACCGGCGACGACGTCACCGAGTGCCTCGGCGGATCCGAGCACATCGACGAGGCGACGCTGGCCACACGCTACGAGTCACTGTGCGACCCGCGGCTGAACCACATGCAGAGCCTCGAGCTGGCGTTCCTCGTGGCCGAGGAGCTGGCTGCGGCGCGCAGCTGAGCCCACCTGTCCGACGATGCCCCGCGGCCCTCTGGGCGGCGGGGCATCGTCATGCGCGCTGGGGCAGATCAGCCGGAGGCGGTGATCCCGAGGTTGACCGTCGACCCGCGACGCGCCATCGCCTGCGCATCCGGGCTCGCCGACGCCACACGCGTGATGCTGTTGGGCAGGGCGTCCCAGAACGCGGAGTACGCGTACTTGAAGCCCGCCTTGTCGAGGGCGGCCTTCGCCTCGTCGCGCGTGAGGCCGACGACAGCCGGCACGGCCACGAGGTCGGGACCCTTGGAGATCTCGAGCCCCACCTTGCTGCCGGGGGCGTCGCCGAGTCCCGAGCGCACCGGGGCCTGGTCGAGGGCGTAGACCGAGATGACCTCGCCCGTGTCCACGTCGTCGCTGAAGCTCTGCTTCCCCGGCTCGCCGACGAGACCCGCCTGGGAGAGCGTCGCCTTGGCCTGGTCGACGGATCGACCGTTCACCTGCGGGATCTTGCCGGCGGCGACCACCAGGGTCACGGGCTGCTGCTCCGCGTACTGGGCGCCGATGGGCGCTCCTGACGAGTCCAGCACCTGCACGACCGTGCCTTCGGCGGCGTCGCCGTACTGCCGGATGGTCGCCTCCTGCACGACGAAGGGCACGCCCTCGAGGCGAGTGCGGGCGTCCGCCTCGGCTGCCCCGACCACGTCCGGCACGTCGAGGAGCCGCGGTCCGGTCGACGCGTACAGCGTGACGGTGGATCCCTGGTCGACGGGAGTGCCGGACGCCGGGACGCTGCGCGTCACGTGCCCCACCTCGACGTCCACGCTCGGCTCCTCGGCGCGCGCCACGACGAACCCCTGGCCCTGCAGCGTGCCGGCCGCGTCGTCGACGGCTATCGCCGTCACGGACGGCACCGGCACGCGCGCGCCCGGGCCCTGGCCGTAGTACCAGCCCGTTCCACCGGCGAGGGCGGCGAGCATCACGATGAGGAGCGCGAGCATCCAGCCGCGCGTACGACGGCGGGAACCGGCCGCGGCCAGGGCGACGACGGATTCCGGCTCGGTGCGCTCGGTCTCCTGTCGCGTCGTGACGGGCGGACCGCCCACGACCTGCGTCTCGCCGGTCGTGACGGACGGGAGGGCCGGGGCGCTCGGGAAGACGACGGTGCGCTGGAGCGGAGCCGGGTCCCCCGACCGCGCGTCGAGCCGGTTCTGGACGGCGTAGAGCTCGTCGAGGAGGGCCCGGGCGTCGCGGGGCCGCTGCTCGGGATCCCGGGCGGTCGCCCACAGCACCAGCTCGTCGAGCTCGACCGGCACGGACGCGTTCGCCGTGCTGGGCGTCGGAACCTGGTCGTTCGCGTGCTGGTAGGCGATCTGCATGGGCTGCTCGCCCTTGAACGGCTGCTCGCCCGCGAGCATCTCGTACATCATGATGCCGACCGCGTAGATGTCGCTGCGGGTGTCGGCGATGCCCCGGGTGACGAGCTCGGGGGAGAGGTACGCGATGGTGCCGAGGAGCGCCTGCCCGGTGGCGGTGTTCGCGCTGACGGCGCGCGCGAGCCCGAAGTCGCCGATCTTGATGCGCCCGTCGTCCGCGAGCAGCACGTTCTCGGGCTTGAGGTCGCGGTGGACGATGCCGGCCTTGTGCGCGGCGGCGAGCCCTGAGAGCACCGCCTCGAGGATGTCGAGCGTCTGCTCGGGCGTCAGCCGCTCGTACTCCTGCAGCAGCTCGCGCAGCGTCATCCCAGGGAGGTACTCCATGACGAGGTACGCCATGTCGGAGTCCTGGCCCTGGTCGAAGACGTTCACGACGTTGGGATGCGCCAGCCGCGCCGCCGAGCGCGCCTCCTGGATGAAGCGGTCACGGAACGCGCTGTCGTCGGCGAGGTGCCCGTGCATCACCTTCACGGCGACGCGGCGCTCGAGCCGGAGGTCGGTGGCGACGTATACCGTCGCCATGCCGCCGCGCGCGATGCGGGACCTGACCTGGTACCGACCGTCGAGGAGACGGCCGATCATGGGGTCGGTCGGGCTGGAGGTCACTGGATGATTCTAGGGATCGCGGGTGCCGGGGCCTCCCCGGCACACCGGTGCGCCGCCTGTCGGGTGCGCCTGGGGATCGGGGTCAGCCGATCTCGTCGAGCCAGGCCCAGGCCGATGCCTCCCACTTCGCGTACGCGTCGGGGTAGGCGGAGTACTGCACGGCCTGCGCGGCCTGCGTGACGGTCATCGACTTCCACCCCGCGGTGTCGAGGAGGCCGGCGGTGAGGCCGGGATTCGGGTTGACAGGGCCGCCGAAGAACGCGCGCGCAGCGTAGTAGGGGTCGTGGAGCTGCTCAGGCCTGCCCCAGCCCTGGCTCGGGCGCTGCTGGAACAGCCCGATGGAGTCGCGGTCGCCCCAGTCGAGGTTGCGGAGCGTCGACTCCTGCGCCGCGGTCGCGAGCGCGATGACGAGCCCGTAGTCGCTCACGCCGGCGGAGCGACCGACCTCGACGATGACCCGCGCGTTGCGGCGCATCTCGTCGGTCATGATCGTCGTCCCGTCCAGCGACGCGACCTGCACGACGGCCGTCGACGCGTGCGGGATGGTGAGCTTGCTGCCCGCGTAGATGATGCTCGACCAGTTGAGCCCGTTGGCGTTGAGGAGGTCCTGCACGGTGACGCCGGACTTCGTCGCGATGCTGTGCAGGGTGTCGCCGGTGGCGATCGTGTACGTCCCCGAGAGGCCCTGCTTCGCGGCGGGCGATGCGCTGGCGGGAGCCGAGGGCGCCGACGTCGCGGTGGATCCCGCTCCCGGGATCGTGAGGCGGTTGCCGGGGAAGATGGTGCTCGTCGCCTGCAGGCCGTTCGCCTGGAGGACCGACGACGTCGAGACGCCGTGCTTGCCGGCGATGCCGGTCACGGTGTCGCCCGCGACCACGGTGTAGCTCGCGCCGGCTCCGCTCTTGGTCGCGGAGGGGGCCGCCGTCGAGGCGCCGGATCCGCCGAGCGTGAGCGTCTGGCCGGGGAAGATCGTCGTCTTCCAGCCGAGGCCGTTCTGCGCGAGCACGGATGCGGTGGAGAGGCCGAAGCGCCCGGCGATGGTGGAGACCGTGTCGCCCTGTTCGACCACGTAGGTGGCGGGCGCCGCGGCAGTCGGCGCGGCTGCCGGGGCTGCCGTCGGAGCGGCGACGCGGGGGAGCTTGGTCTGCGTGGGGCCGGACTTGGCCTTGGGCACCCGCTTGACGGGGGCGGCCTCGGCCGGCGTCGCCATGCCGAGGCTCACCGCGAGGGAGCCGACGAGCACGATGGGCATGGTCGCGAGGAGCGCCTTGGAGCGGCGGTTCGTCGAGCGTCCCGTGGCGGTGTCCGAAGACCGGCTGGGGTCGCGAGGAGAGATGGGTTCGGTCATGGGCATGCTGGTCTACTCCGGCCGTCGTGCTCGATTCCCTGATGCAGGTGTTCCACGTTAACACGCAGAGAGAGAAAAGCGCACATAAGGGACGGATGTGACTGGAGTGAACAGCGACACGCGTCTTCGGCGGATAGGCAGCGATCGACGACCCCGGACGTGTCGTCGCCAGGGCACCGGGTCCCGGGGCCGCCTGCGGACGTGCCAGCATGTGAGGCGTGAACGAGCCAAATGCCGACCGTGAGTGGTTGACCGTCCCCGATCTCGTCGACCTCCTGGGTCTCACCGTCAGCCGCGTGCGTCGGCTCATCGAGGACAGGCGGCTGCTGGCCGTCCGTCTCGACGGAGTGCTCAAGGTGCCCGCCGTCTTCCTGCGGGATGGCGAGCCGCTGTCCGAGCTGCGGGGCACCATCATCGTGCTCGGCGACAACGGCTTCACCGACGAGGAGGCCATGCACTGGCTCCTCACGGAGGAGCCGAGCCTCGGTGCGGCCCCCGTGGATGCGCTGCTCGCCGGGCGCAAGGCCGAGGTGCGGCGCGTGGCCCAGGCCAGCGCCTGATCCCCGCCCCCGCGGTGGTCGACGGCCCGACGCGAGCCGCCCGGGTCGCGATCAGGTGACGCGGCGCGTGACGCTGTCGACGAGCAGCTCGAGCTGGTTCTTCGCGCGGGAGCCGATGGGTGCGTCACGCAGCGCCGCCAGGGACTCCCGCACGTGACGCGCGATCATCCCCTCGACCTCGTCGAGGGCCGCGCTCTCACGGAGGATCGACTGGAGCACGCGGATCTGCTCGTCGTCGAGGTCCGGATCCCCGAGGAGCGCGTCCACCGTGCGGCGCACCCCGTCCGGGAGCCGGCGGCGTGCCAGCGCGATGAGGACGGTCCGCTTGCCCTCGCGGAGGTCGTCGCCGCTCGGCTTCCCGGTCATGGCGCTGTCGCCGAAGACGCCGAGCACGTCGTCGCGCAGCTGGAACGCGATGCCGAGCGGCAGCCCGACGGCACGCAGGGCCGTGACCTGCTCGGGCGTCGCCCCGGCCAGGTTCGCGCCGACGACGAGCGGGGCCTCGATGCTGTACTTGGCGGACTTGTAGACGATCACGTTGTGGGCGCGGGCGAGCGTGTCCTCCTCGGGGACGGTCGGCCACGCGACCTCCTCGAGCACATCGAGGTACTGGCCGAGCGTGACCTGGGTCCGCATCATGGCGAGCTCGGCGCGGGTGGCGCGCGCCGCGGACCCGTCCGCCAGCGCCAGGAGCGAGTCGATGAGCAGCTCGTCGCTCCAGCCCAGGAGGAGGTCGCCGAGGAGGGTCGCCCCCGCCTCGCCGAAGCTCGCGGAGGATCCGCCCCAGCCGCTCGCCGCGTGCAGCGCCTCGAAGCGGCGGTGCGCGGCGGGCCGGCCGCGACGCGTGTCGGAGCGGTCGATGATGTCGTCGTGGACGAGGGCCGCGGCGTGGAAGATCTCGAGGCCCGCTGCGACGCCGACTACCGCGCGGTACCCCGGGCGCTCCTCGCCCTGCGGGCGTCCGGCGGGGGAGGGCTCGAGGTCGATGACCGAGCGCCAGCCCCAGTAGCAGAACTGCGCGCGGAACCGCTTGCCGCCTCTCAGCAGATCCGAGGAGAACTCCTGGATGGGCACAAGATCCGGGCTGATCTCCCGGAGTCCCGCCGCCTGCGCCGCCAGGAAGTCGTCGAGGCGGGTCTGGACGTGGCTGACGAGGCGGTCGCTTTCGGGCACCTGCCTAGCCTAGCCAGGGGCAGGGAGCTAGAATTCACGGGTGAACACCAACGCGTCGTCCCGAGCCTGAGGGGAACATGATGCCGCTTTCCGAGCAAGAGCAGCGCCTGCTGGAGGAGATGGAGCGCAGCCTCTATCACAACGACGCAGAGTTCGTGGCGACCGTCAGCGGTCGCCGCAGCAGACCGAACTACACCATGGTCGTGGTCGGGGTGCTGGTCATCGTCCTCGGCATCGCCGCCCTGGCCGCCGGCGTCATCACCAAGCTGGCCATCATCGGCATCCTCGGCTTCGCGGTCATGATCGTCGGAGCGCTCCTGATCTTCAGCCCGCGCGAGGCGGCTGCCGGGGCGTCGTCGCCCACGGCGGCTCCCGCGCCCGGCAGAGGCGGTGCCAAGCGGCCTTCCTCGTCGTCCTCCTTCATGGACAAGATCAACGAGCGCTGGGAGAAGCGCCAGGGCGGTCAGGACTGACCTCCAGCTGAGGCGGTCCTCCACCGCCCTCCACTCGACCCGAAGGGGCCGATCCCGAACAGGGATCGGCCCCTTCTTCTGTCCCCTCCGCCGCCCACACCCCTCCCCAGCGCTCCGCCGGCCGTCCTCGGACCGCCCGTGGGGCGCTTCTGCGTGCCCGCGGCGCGCCGGTCGTCGCATTCCCCTCCACATCCCTCCCCACGAGAAGGGCCAGCAGATCACTGGGATCGGGGGACAGTCCCCGCGAATTCACCCCGCGTCCCTGGCGGTGGGTGGAGGGCTGTGGAGTAAAGTGGAGAAAGTCCTGAACCACGGCCGGAGAGACAGGGGGTGTCGGTGTGTTCCTCGGCACCCATTCGCCTCGTCTCGATGACAAGGGGCGGCTCATCCTCCCCGCGAAGTTCCGCGACGAGCTCGAGGGCGGCGTCGTCATGACGCGCGGCCAGGACCGCTGCATCTACGTGTTCACGACGCGCGAGTTCGAGGAGCTGCACGACCGGATGCGCCAGGCGCCCCTCGCGAGCAAGCAGGCGCGGGACTACATGCGCGTCTTCCTGTCCGGGGCGAACGCCGAGACGCCGGACAAGCAGCACCGCATCACCATCCCGCAGGCGCTCCGAACCTACGCGGGCCTCGACCGCGAGCTCGCGGTCATCGGCGCGGGCAGCCGCGTCGAGATCTGGGACGCCGGCACGTGGGACGAGTACCTCACCGCCAACGAGAGCGCGTTCGCCGACACCGCGGAGGAGGTGATCCCCGGCCTGTTCTGACCCCGGCCCCTGACTCCCAGCCGTCCGACGCCCTGCCGCACTTCCCCGGCGGCAGGTCGGGACGGATGGGGATCAGGAGCCGCGGACAGGACAGCGGGATGCCATGGCACTCGACGACATCCACACCCCCGTCCTCCTCGAGCGGTGCCTCGAGCTGCTCGCCCCCGCCCTCCAGGGCGAGGGCGCAGTGCTGGTCGACGCCACCCTCGGCATGGCAGGCCACTCCGAGGCGTTCCTCGACGCGCTGCCCGGCCTCCGGCTGGTCGGGCTCGACCGCGACCCGGACGCCCTCGCCATCGCGGGGGAGCGGCTCGCGCGCTTCGGCGACCGGGTGCACCTCGTGCACACCGTCTACGACGGCATCGGACGCGCGCTCGACGAGCTCGGGATCGGCGAGGTGCAGGGCGTCTTCTTCGACCTCGGCGTCTCGTCGCTCCAGCTCGACCGCGTCGAGCGCGGATTCTCGTACTCGCAGGACGCGCCGCTCGACATGCGCATGGACGGGACCGCAGGGCTCACGGCCGCGCAGGTCGTCGCCGAGTACGACGAGCTCGAGCTGCGCCGGATCTTCTACGACTACGGCGAGGAGAAGCTCGCCCCCCGCTACGCCAGCCGCATCGTCCAGGCACGCGAGGTGGAGCCGATCACCACGTCGGCGCGGCTGGTGGAGATCATCCAGCAGGCGACGCCCGCCGCGGTGCAGCGGGCCGGGCATCCGGCCAAGCGGGTCTTCCAGGCGCTGCGCATCGAGGTCAACCAGGAGCTGAGCGTGCTGGCCCGCGCCATGCCCGCCGCCGTCGACCGGCTCGCCGTCGGTGGACGCGTGGTCGTCGAGTCGTACCAGTCGCTGGAGGACCGCATCGTGAAGCGCGAGCTGCGCGCCCGGTCCACGAGCACCGCGCCCGTAGGGCTCCCCGTCGAGCTCCCCGAGCACCGTCCGGAGCTCAAGCTCCTCGTCCGCGGCGCCGAGCTCGCGGACCAGCACGAGATCGCCCAGAACCCCCGCGCCGCATCCGTCCGGTTGCGCGCCGCCGAACGAGCCAGGAGGCGACACGCATGACCGATGCAGCACGCGCGACCGCGCGTCCCCGGATCCGGCCGTCCGCCGAGCCGCCCACCCGCCACATCGAGGTCGTCGCCACCCGCGGCCAGCGTCGCGCCCGACCGCGCACCGTCTACGCGGTGATCGTGGTGGGCGGGCTCTTCGCCGTACTCCTCGCGCAGCTGCTGCTCTCCATCGGCCTGTCCGACGGGGCCTACGCGATCCAGTCGCTGCAGCAGCAGCAGAAGGAGCTGGACCGCACCCACCAGTCGCTCACCGAGGACGTCGACCGGCTGTCGTCGCCGCAGAACCTGGCGCGCAACGCGCAGGCGCTCGGCATGGTCGCGAGCGCATCGCCCTCCTTCCTCTCGCTCGACGGAACCATCCAGGGCACCCCGCAGGCGAAGGACGGCGCCACCACGGCGCTCACGGCCGACACCCTCATCGGCAACTCGCTCCTCTCCGGGGTCCCGCTCACCATCGAGAGCGACCCGACGAAGCGCGCGGCCGCGCTCCAGGCCGCGACCGCGCAGGACGGTGCCGCCGCGGTCGACCCCGGCTCGGCCATCCCCGGCTCCGCCGAGGCCTCCGGCGGGGTGACCGCCGGGACCCCGAGCGCGCCTCCCGCGTCCGGCGCGGCCCCCGGGCTAGCGTCGGCCACGTCGATCCCGACCCCGCAGACCCGCTGATCCCGTCCGCCGCCGATAGGCGCAGGCCACCGCACGACACCGCTCCTCCGGAGCACCGCATCGCACCGAAGGCATCGAGAGGAACCCCCGAGTGAGCACGATCTCGAACCGACGGCGCATCGCCTTCTCCCTGATCGCGATCCTGGCCGTCATCGGGGTCTTCGTCGTCAAGCTCATCGACATCCAGGTCGTGCAGGCCACGGAGCTCAATGAGGAGGCGCTCGGCAAGCGGGCCATCTCGCAGACGCTGCCCGGCGTCCGCGGCAGCATCTACGACGCCGACGGCAAGGTGCTCGCGGACAGCGTGCTCCGCTACGACGTCACGATGGATCCGTCCAAGGCCGGCGACTTCACCCGGACGGTGACCGGCGACGATGGCAAGCCCGTGAAGCAGGACGTGTCGCTCGCGGACGCCGAGGCGCAGCTGGGCGCGATCACCGGGCAGAAGCCCGAGGAGATCGACGGGCTCATCACGGGAGCGCTCGACAAGGACCCCAAGTCGCTGTTCGGCTACGTGACCAAGGGCGTCGACGTCGACGCGTACCTCGCCATCCGGGACCTGAAGATCCCGTGGATCTACTTCCAGGCCGTGTCGAGCCGCACGTACCCGAACGGGCAGATCGCGGGCAGCATCCTCGGCTACATCGCGGGCGACGGGACGATCAAGGCCGGGCTCGAGCAGGAGTACGACTCGTGCCTCGCCGCCCAGGACGGCGCGCAGACGTACGAGCGCGGCGCGGACGGCGTGCCCATCGCCGGCAGCACCGTCACGCAGAAGCCGGCCAGGGACGGCAGCGACGTGATGACCAACATCGACACGGACCTCGAGTACTTCGCGCAGACCGCCGTCGCCGAGCAGGCCGTGAAGGTCGGCGCCGACTACGGGCACGCGACCATCGTCGAGGTGAAGACGGGCAAGGTCCTCGCGGTCGCCGAGTACCCGTCCGTCGACCCCAACGACGTGTCGGCCACGAAGCCCGAGGACCGGGGGAGCCGTGCGTTCAGCTCCCCGTTCGAGCCCGGATCCACGCTCAAGGCCGTGACCGCCGCCGCGCTCCTCGACTCCGGCAAGGCCGACGCGGGCACGCACGTGGTCGCGCCCTACACGTTCACGCGTCTGAACGTGAAGCTCAGCGACAGCTACGTGCACCCCGACCTGCACTTCACGCTCGCGGGCGTGCTCATGGACTCCTCGAACACGGGCATCTCGGCGCTCGGCGAGCGCCTCTCGGCCTCCGACCGCTACGACTACCTCAAGGCGTTCGGCGTGGGCGAGAAGACGGCCATCGACTTCCCCGGCGAGAGCAGCGGGCTCGTCCGCCCGTGGCAGGAGTGGGACCCGCAGACGAACTACGCGACCATGTTCGGCCAGGGCCTGACGACGACGGCGCTGCAGGTCGCGAGCATCTACCAGACCATCGGGAACCACGGCGTGAAGCTGCCGCTGTCGCTCGTCTCCGGCTGCAAGGCCGCCGACGGCACCGTGACGGACCAGCCGGACACCACGGGCACGCAGGTCATCTCTCCCCAGGCCGCCGACTCGACGGTGAACATGCTCGAGACGGTCGTCACCGACGGGCACCTCTCCAAGGACCTCACGATCCCGGGCTACCGGGTCGCGGCGAAGTCCGGCACCGCGCAGGTGGCGGAGGCCGACGGCAAGTACGGCAAGAACTACCTGGTGTCGATCGCGGGCCTCGCGCCGGCCGAGGACCCCCAGTACGTCGTGTCGATCAGCCTGGCCAATCCGGATACCATGAAGTCCTCGGCGGCCGCGGCGCCCGTCTTCCAGAAGATCATGTCCCAGGTCCTGAAGACGTATCGGGTGCCCCCCTCCACCGTGCCGTCCCCGAACCTCGCCACGACCTACTGAGAGATGAGGGCGATGACCTCCCCTGCCACTCCCGCCCTCCGCCCCGAGCATCCCGTCGCACGGTCGCTGTCCGGACTGGTGAGCGACTTCGCGCTCGACGTCGTCGGCGACGTGGACGACGTGGAGGTCACCGGCGTCACGCTGTCCTCCGGGGACGTGCAGCCGGGCGACCTCTACGTCGGGCTCCGCGGGGTCCGCGTCCACGGCGCCCGCTTCGCCGCCGACGCGGCGGCGAGCGGCGCGGTCGCGGTGCTGACCGACCCCGACGGGCTGGCCGACGCCCAGGGCTCCGGCCTCCCGGTGATCCTCACCCCCGACCCGCGGGCCGCCGTCGGCGACATCGCCGCGTGGGTGCACCGCTCGGCCGAGAACCCGGCGACGCTGTACGGCGTCACGGGCACCAACGGCAAGACGAGCGTGGTGTACCTGCTCGACGGCCTGCTCCGCCAGCTCGGCGTGGTGACCGGGCTCACGTCCACGGCCGAGCGCCGCATCGGCGAGGAGAGCATCACCAGCCGGCTCACGACGCCCGAGGCGAGCGAGCTGCACGCGCTCCTCGCCCGGATGCGCGAGGCCGAGGTCCGCGCCGTGACGATCGAGGTGTCGGCGCAGGCCCTCACCCGGCACCGGGTCGACGGCCTGGTGTTCGACGTGGCCGCGTTCATCAACCTGAGCCACGACCACCTCGACGACTACGCGGACTTCGAGGAGTACTTCGACGCCAAGGCCGCGTTCTTCGACCCCGACCGCGCGCGCCGCGGCGTCGTCTCGCTCGACACCGAGTGGGGCCAGCGCATCGTCGACGGTTCGCGCATCCCGATGACCACGATCGCCTCGAAGCCCGGCGTCGACGCCGACTGGACCGTCACGGTGCTCGAGCAGACGCCCGACTCCACGGGCTTCCGTCTCGAGGGGCCCGACAACCGCGTGCTCGTCTCCCGCGTGCCCGTCCCCGGCTGGTTCATGGCCGCCAACGCGGGGCTCGCCATCGTGATGCTCGTCGAGTCCGGCTACGACCTCGACGCCGTCGCCCACGTGCTCGACCGCGACGGCGGCATCCAGGCGTACATCCCGGGTCGCGCCGAGCGCGTCTCCGGCGAGACCGGCCCCCTCTTCTTCGTCGACTACGGGCACACGCCCGACGCCTTCGAGCAGACGCTGCAGGCGCTGCGTGCCTTCACGCCCGGCAAGCTCGTGATGGTGTTCGGCGCCGACGGCGACCGCGACACCACGAAGCGCGCCGAGATGGGCGCGATCGCGGCCCGCCTCGCCGACGTCGTGGTCATCACCGACTACCACCCGCGCTACGAGGACCCGGCGTCCATC
Source organism: Clavibacter michiganensis (assembly GCF_021216655.1). Lineage (NCBI taxonomy): Bacteria > Bacillati > Actinomycetota > Actinomycetes > Micrococcales > Microbacteriaceae > Clavibacter > Clavibacter michiganensis. The sequence continues at coordinate 1,104,775 of NZ_CP080437.1, read as the reverse complement.
CGGGCCAGCCTCATCGCGGGCGCGACGGCCGCGGTGCCCGACCGCGAGATCCACGAGGTGCCCGACCCCGCCACGGCGATCCGCACGGCGGTGTCGCTGGTCGGCGAGGGGGACACCATCCTCGTCGCCGGACCCGGGCACGAGGACTACCACGAGGTGGCCGGGCGCAAGATCCCGTTCTCCGCCCGTGACGACGCGCGCGCGGCCCTCCGCGACGCAGGCTGGAGCTGACATGATCGCCCTCACCCTCGCCGAGATCGCCGAGGCGGTCGACGGCCGTCTCCTGCTGCGCGGCGACGCGACCGCGCAGACCGTCGTCGACGGCGCGGTCGACACGGACAGCCGGCTCATCGCGCGCGGCGGGATCTTCGTCGCCAAGCCCGGCGAGGAGACCGACGGCCACCTGTTCGCGCCCCAGGCCGTCGAGGCGGGCGCCGCCCTGCTCCTCGTCGAGCGCGAGCTCGACCTGCCCGTGCCGCAGGTGCTCGTCCCCGACGTCGTCGACGCGCTCGGCCGCCTGGCGCACGAGGTCGTGGCGCGGGTGCGCGCGCTCGGCGACCTGCGGATGGTGGCGGTCACGGGATCCAACGGCAAGACCACCACGAAGAACCTGCTGCACGCGATCCTCTCCACGCAGGGCGAGACCGTGTCGCCCGTCGCGTCCTTCAACAACGAGGTCGGCGCTCCGCTCACCATGCTGAAGGTCACGCGCACCACGCGGTTCCTCGTGGCGGAGATGGGCGCGAGCGGGCTGGGCGAGATCACCCGCCTGATCCGCATGGCCAAGCCCGACGTCGGGATCGTGCTCACCGTGGGCCTCGCGCACGCGGGCGGCTTCGGCGGCATCGAGCGGACGCTCGTGACGAAGACCGAGATGGTGAAGGACCTCCTGCCCGAGGACACGGCCGTCCTCAACGCGGACGACCCGCGCGTCTCCTCCATGAGCGACAAGACGGAGGCACCCGTGCTGTGGTTCGGTCGCGATGCCCGCGCCGCCGTCCGCGCGACCGACATCGTCGCGTCCGCGGCCGGCACGACCTTCACGCTGCACCTGCCGGACGGGTCCGAGCGTCCGGTGTCCTTCCGCGTGCTCGGCGAGCACCACGTCACCAACGCGCTGGCCGCGGCTGCGGGCGCCTGGGCCCTCGGCGTCGACGGCGACGCCATCGTCTCCGCGCTCCAGACCGTGCAACGCGCCGAGCGCTGGCGCATGGAGGTGCTCGGCGGCAACGGCGTCACGATCATCAACGACGCATACAACGCGAGCCCCGACTCGATGGCGGCGGCGCTCCGCACGCTCGCGCAGATCCGCGGGCCGGAGCAGCGCACGGTCGCCGTGCTCGGCGAGATGAGCGAGCTCGGCGAGTTCTCCGAGGAGGAGCACGACCGCGTGGGCCTCCTCGCGGTGCGCCTCAACATCGGCCAGCTCGTCGTGGTCGGCCGCCCCGCGCGCCGCCTGCACCTCGAGGCCATCGCGCAGGGCTCGTGGGACGGCGAGTCGATCTTCGCCGAGGACGCGGCCGAGGCCCGCGAGATCCTCGACCGGATCCTCCGCGACGGCGACCTCGTGCTCGTGAAGTCGTCCAACTCCGCCGGGCTCCGCTTCCTCGGCGACGAGCTGGGGGAGAAGTACGCGTGGTAGCCCTCCTCTTCGCGGGCGCGTTCTCGCTCGCGTTCACGCTCTTCCTGACGCCGCTGTTCATCAAGCTGTTCCACCGGCTGCAGTGGGGCCAGTTCATCCGCGACGACGGACCGCAGACCCACCACACCAAGCGCGGCACCGCCACGATGGGCGGCATCGTCATCATCCTGGCGAGCGTGCTCGGCTACTTCGTGGGGCACCTGCTCACGTGGGACGGGATCCGCTTCGACCCCGTGACGCCGTCCGGCCTGCTGGTCGTGTTCATGATGGTCGGCCTCGGCTTCGTCGGCTTCCTCGACGACTACCTCAAGACCCGCAAGCAGCAGTCGCTCGGGCTCGGCGGCTGGCAGAAGATCGCCGGCCAGGTCGTCGTCGCGACCGTGTTCGCGGTGCTCGCCATCACGCTGCGCGACCCCGTGTCCGGCCTCACGCCCGCATCCACCGCCATCAGCCTGTTCCGCGACCTGCCGCTCGACTTCATGGCGCTCGGGGCGGTCATCGGCACGGGCCTCTTCATCGTCTGGATCTGCCTCATCGTCGCGAGCGCCTCGAACGGCGTGAACGTGGCCGACGGGCTCGACGGCCTCGCGGCGGGCGCGTCGATCTTCTCGATCGGCTCCTACGTCATCATCGGCTTCTGGCAGTTCAACCAGTCCTGCGACAGCGTCTCCAGCTACCAGAACGAGTACCGCTGCTACGAGGTGGCGAGCCCGCTCGACCTCGCGATCATCGCGGCCTCCATCGTGGGAGCGCTCATCGGCTTCCTCTGGTGGAACACGTCACCCGCGCAGATCTTCATGGGGGACACCGGCTCGCTCGGCCTCGGCGGCGCGCTGGCGGCCCTCGCGATCCTCAGCCGCACCGAGCTGCTGCTCGTCTTCATCGGCGGCCTGTTCGTGATCGTCGCGGGCTCGGTGGTGCTCCAGCGCATCTACTTCAAGCTCACGCACGGCAAGCGCATCTTCCTGATGAGCCCGCTCCACCACCACTTCGAGCTGAAGGGCTGGGCGGAGGTCACGGTCGTCGTGCGCTTCTGGATCATCGCCGGGCTGCTCGTGGCGGCGGGCGTCGGCACCTTCTACCTGGAATGGATCACGCAGTAGAGATGACAGACGCCACCTCCGACGACGGCACCGCGCTCGCTCGACCGGGCTCCCTTCACAGCTGGCACGACGACTGGACCGGCCTCCGCGTCGCCGTCCTCGGCCTCGGGCGCACCGGCTTCTCGGTGGCCGACACGCTGGTCGAGCTCGGCGCCGATGTGCTCGTGGTCGCCGCCGACGCCTCGCCCGAGCGGCTGGCGCTGCTCGACGTGATCGGCGGGCGCCTCGTGCGGCCGACCGAGGAGGAGCCCGTCCCCTCCGAGCTCGTGGCCTTCGCGCCCGAGCTCGTGGTCGTGTCGCCCGGCTACGCGCCGACGCACCCCTTGCCCGCGTGGGCGGCTGAGGCGGGGATCCCGCTGTGGGGCGACATCGAGCTCGCCTGGCGCGTGCGCGACAAGACGGGGACGCCGGCCGAGTGGATCACCATCACCGGCACAAACGGCAAGACCACCACCACGCAGCTCACGGCCGCGCTCCTCCAGGAGGGCGGGGTGCGCGCCGTGCCGTGCGGCAACATCGGCCTGCCCGTGCTCGACGTCGTCCGCCACCCGGACGGCTTCGACGTGCTCGTGGTCGAGCTGTCGAGCCACCAGCTGCACTACATGCGCGAGGTGCGGCCCTATTCGAGCGCGTTCCTCAACCTCGCGGACGACCACCTCGAGTGGCACGGCTCGCGTGCGGCGTACGCCGCCGCGAAGGGGCGGGTCTACGCGGACACGCGCGTCGCCTGCGTCTACAACCGCGCCGACCGCGCCACCGAGGACGCGCTCCGCGAGGCCGACGTCCAGGACGGCGCTCGTGCCATCGGCTTCGGCCTGGACGCGCCGGGTCCCAGCGACCTCGGGATCGTCGACGGGATCCTCTGCGACCGCGCCTTCCTCGAGGAGCGGTTCACCTCCGCGCTCGAGCTGACGACGATCGACGAGCTGCGCGCCGTGGGACTCGCGGCGCCGCACATCGTGCAGAACATCCTGGCCGCGGCGGCCCTCGCCCGGTCCTACGGCGTGGAGCCCGGCGTCGTGCGGCAGGCGCTGCTGCGCTTCGAGCTGGACAGCCACCGCATCGAGCGGATCGGGGAGCGCGACGGGGTCGCGTTCGTCGACGACTCGAAGGCCACCAACCCGCACGCGGCGTCCGCGTCGCTCGCGGCGTTCCCCTCCGTGGTGTGGGTCGTCGGCGGCCTCCTCAAGGGCGTCGAGCTCGACGACCTGATCCGCGCCCACGCGGCACGCCTGCGCGCGGCGGTCGTCATCGGCGTCGAGCGCGTCGAGGTCCTCGCGGCATTCGCGCGACACGCGCCCGACGTCACCGTCCTCGAGGTGGCCGAGAGCGACACTGAACAGGTCATGCGGTCCGCCGTGCGGCTCGCGGCGGGCGTGGCCCGGGAGGGCGACACCGTCCTCCTGGCCCCGGCGGCGGCATCCATGGACCAATTCACCGACTACGCCGACCGCGGACGCCGATTCCGGACCGCGGTCGACCACCACCTGGGAGGTGCGGCGGATGACACTGCCCCCGAGAACGACGCGGACCCCTCGCGCGGCTGACGCGCCGGGGCCCCGCGGCCCGCGCACCCCGCAGGCGCCCGTCGACGACGCGCAGGAGGGGACGCAGCGTCGCGGCCTCGCCGCCCGCATCCACCTCGGCCGCGCCTTCCACGCGGAGAGCGGCTCCTACTTCCTGCTGCTCGGCACGACGCTCTTCCTGGTCGTCTTCGGCCTGGTGATGGTGCTGTCGTCCTCGAGCATCGACTCGTTCGTCGCCGGCGGCGGCTTCTTCGGCATCTTCCTCAAGCAGGGCATGTTCGCGCTCATCGGCGTGCCGCTCATGCTCCTCGTCTCGCTGGTGCCGCCGATGTTCTGGAAGCGCTGGGCCTGGGTGCTGCTGATCGCGGCCAGCGCCGTGCAGCTGCTGGTGTTCAGCCCCATGGGCGTGAAGGTCGGCGAGAACATCGGCTGGATCCGCATCGCGGGCACGACGTTCCAGCCCGCCGAGCTCATCAAGGTGGGCCTCGTGATCTGGCTGGCGTTCATCCTCGCGAGGAAGCGCCACCTGCTGCGCACCTGGCCGCACATCCTCATCCCGGTGCTGCCCGTCGCGGGCGGGGCCGTCGGGCTCGTCGCGCTCGGCGGCGACCTCGGGACCGTGATCATCATGGCGAGCATCGTCCTCGGCGCCCTCTTCTTCGCGGGGATCCCGATCGGAAAGCTGACGCTCATGCTCACGATCGGCTCCGTGCTCGCGGTGCTCATGACCGTGATCAGCGACAGCCGCATGCGCCGCGTCACCGAGTTCCTCACCGGGCAGTGCGACTACGCGGGCGGCTGCTGGCAGTCCACGCACGGCCTGTACGCGCTGGCCGCCGGCGGCATCTTCGGCGTGGGCCTCGGTAACTCGAAGGCCAAGTGGATGTGGCTGCCCGAGGCCGACAACGACTACATCTTCGCGATCATCGGCGAGGAGCTCGGCCTCATCGGCGCGATCGTCGTCATCCTCCTGTTCGTGGTGCTGGCCATCGGCTTCATCCGCGTGATCCGCGCCAACACCGACACCTTCGCGCGCGTCGCGACGGGCGCCGTCATGACCTGGATCATCGTGCAGGCCTTCGTCAACATCGCCGTGGTGCTCAACCTGCTCCCGGTGCTCGGGGTGCCGTTGCCGTTCGTGTCGTCGGGAGGGTCGTCGCTCGTCACGACGCTCGTGGCGATGGGCATCGTGCTGGGCTTCGCCAGGAGGCCCACGACCGAGGAGTCGCCGGACGTCGTGCCCGCCGTCGTCGGGATGCGCTCGTGACGGTCTACCTGCTCGCCGGCGGCGGCACCGCCGGGCACGTCAACCCCCTGCTCGCCGTGGCCGACGAGCTCCGTGCGCGCGAGCCGGGGTCGACGATCCTCGTCCTCGGCACGCGCGAGGGCCTCGAGTCCCGGCTCGTCCCTGCCCGCGGCTACGAGCTGCTCACCATCGCGCGCCTGCCGTTCCCGCGCCGCCCCGACGGGGCAGCCGTCCGCTTCGCGCCGGCGTTCGCGCGGGCCGTGGGGCAGATCCGCCGCATGGTCGCCGAGCGCGGCATCGACGTGGTCGTCGGCTTCGGCGGCTACGCGGCCGCGCCCGCCTACGTCGCCGCCCGCCGCTCGGGCGTCCCCGTCGTCGTGCACGAGGCCAACGCCTCGCCGGGTCTCGCCAACCGCCTCGGCGCGCGCGTCGCCGCGGCGGTGGGGATCACGTTCCCCGGCACCGCGCTCGGCCCGCGCGCCGAGGTCGTCGGCATGCCCCTGCGTCGCGAGATCGCGACCCTCGACCGCGCCGCGGTCCGCGACGCCGCGCGCGCGGAGCTCGGCCTCGACGCCGACCGGCCGACGCTGCTCGTCACGGGCGGATCCACGGGCGCGCGCAGCCTCAACCGCACGGTCGTGCAGGTCGCCGAGCGCATCACGGCGACCGGCGCGCAGATCCTGCACATCGTCGGCGGCGCGCAGGAGTTCACCGACCCGGGCGTGGAGCGCTACCACGTGGTCGGCTACTCCGACCGGATGGAGCTCGCCATCGCCGCGGCCGACCTCGTCGTCTCCCGCGCCGGCGCCGGCGCCCTGTCCGAGCTCACCGCCGTCGGCGTCCCCGCGGTCTACGTGCCGTACCCGGTCGGCAACGGCGAGCAGGCCGTCAACGTCCGCGGCGTCGTCGCGGCCGGCGGCGGGATCGTCGTGGCCGACGCCGACTTCACGCCCGACTGGGTGCTCGCGCACGTCCTCCCGCTCCTGTCCGACCCGGCGGCGCTCGCGCGCATGTCCCAGGCGGCCGCCTCCGTCGGCACGCGCGACGGCGCGGCCCGCATGGCCGACCTCGTCCGCGACGCCGTCGCGGCCCGACCGTCCCGGCCCGCCGCGCGGCGCTGACCGCCGCCCACCCCGCTTCCCACCCTCCGAGGAGACCGCACGTGATCGCACCCGACCTGACCATGGACATCCCGACCGAGCTCGGGCGCGTCCACTTCGTGGGCATCGGCGGGTCCGGCATGAGCGGCATCGCGCGCCTGTTCCTCGCGGCAGGGCACCGGGTCACCGGATCCGACTCCCGCGACTCCGACGCCGTCCAGGCGCTCCGGGAGCTGGGCGCCGAGATCCACGTCGGCCACGACGCCGCGCACGTGGGCGACGCCGACGCGCTCGTCGTCACGGGCGCCCTGTGGCAGGACAACCCCGAGTACGTGCTCGCGAAGGAGCGGGGCCTGCCGATCCTGCACCGCTCGCAGGCGCTCGCCTGGCTCATCTCCGGCCAGCGGCTCGTGGCCGTCGCGGGCGCCCACGGCAAGACCACGTCCACGGGCATGATCGTCACCGCCCTGCTCGAGGCCGGCCGCGACCCCTCGTTCGTCAACGGCGGCGTGATCGGCGGGCTCGGCGTCTCGAGCGCCCCCGGATCCGAGGAGCTGTTCGTCGTCGAGGCCGACGAGTCCGACGGCTCGTTCCTCCTCTACGACACGTCCGTCGCGCTCATCACCAACGTCGACGCCGACCACCTCGACCACTACGGCTCGCACGAGGCCTTCGACGACGCGTTCGTGCGCTTCGCGAGCGCGGCGTCCGAGCTCGTCGTGATCTCGAGCGACGACCCGGGCGCGCGACGCGTCACCGCGCGCATCGAGGGACGCGTCGTCACGTTCGGCGAGGACCCGGCCGCCGACATCCGGATCACCGACATCGTCACCGACGGCCCCGTCGCCTTCACGCTGACCCACGACGGCGTGTCCCGCCGCGCCGCGCTCCGCGTCCCGGGCCGCCACAACGCGATCAACGCGGCGGGCGCCTACGCCGTGCTCGTGGGCCTCGGCGTGGATCCCGACGACGCGATCGCGGGACTGGCCGGCTTCTCGGGCACAGGCCGCCGCTTCGAGCTGCACGCGGAGGTCCGCGGCGTGAGCGTCTACGACGACTACGCGCACCACCCCACCGAGGTCCGCGCCGCGCTCGACGCCGCGCGCACGGTCGTGGGGGAAGGCCGGATCATCGCCGTCCACCAGCCGCACCTCTACAGCCGCACGCGGATGATGGCCGGCGACTTCGCGCGCGTCTACGAGGAGCTGGCCGACCACACCATCGTGCTCGACGTGTTCGGCGCCCGCGAGGACCCGATCCCCGGGGTCACCGGCGCCCTCGTCTCCGAGTGCTTCGAGGACGCGGGCCACGTCGACTACCTGCCCGACTGGCAGGAGGCGGCCGACCGGGCCGCGGAGATCGCGCGCGACGGCGACTTCATCGTGACCCTGAGCTGCGGCGACGTGTACCGGATCATCCCGCAGGTCATCGCCGCGCTCGAGCGTCCCGCCGGATCCCCGCAGCCCGCCGCGTCCTCCCGGCCCCGCGAGTGAAGCGGCCCGAGGGCTTCGACCGGCCCCGGGTCCCGAAGCCGCCGGCGCCCGCCGCGCCCGCCGAGGGCGCGGACGCGTCCAGCCGTCGCGGCCGCGGATCCCGCCCCGCCGCGCCCGTGACGCCCGCGCGGACGCCGCCCGCGCCCGCCCCGGCAGCGCCGACGCCGCCCGTGACCCCGCGCCCCCGCGCGGCGTGGCGCGACGACGACGAGCCCGACACCGAGCCCATCGTCCTCCCGCACCTCGCGCAGGCCCCGGTCGAGGCGCCGCCCGCGCCGCGCACGGGCCGTGAGCCGACGACGCCGCGCGCGGGCGGCCTGGCCGGCAGGCTCGGCGCGCGGGCACGCGGAGCGGCGGAGACCGCGGCCGCCGCCCGGCCGCTCCGCCGGCGCACCCACCCGGACGCGGACGGGGAGCCCACCCCGCGGGCCCACCGCCCGGCCCGCCCCGCGAGCGCGGCCACCGGAGACGCCGAGGCCCGACGCCAGCTGCGCCGCGCCCGCCGCGAGCGGCAGCGCTACGAGCGCCAGGAGGTGCGCCGCTTCACGCAGCGCGCCCGCCGTCGACGCGCCGGGCTCCTCGGTGCGCTCGGCGCCGTCCTCACCCTCGCGATCGTGGTCGGCATCGCCGTGTACTCGCCGCTGCTCGCCCTCCGCACCGTCGAGGTCGAGGGCGCGGACCGCGTGTCCCCGTCGAGCATCCAGGCGGCGCTCTCCGACCAGGTCGGCACGCCGCTCCCGCTCGTCGACCTCGACCGCGTCGGCGACGAGCTCCGCGCCTTCCCGCTCATCCGCAGCTACAGCACCGAGAGCCGCCCGCCGTCGACGCTCGTGATCCGCATCGTCGAGCGCACGCCCGTCGCCGTGATCCAGTCGGGCGCGGGCTTCGACCTGGTGGACCCCGCGGGCATCACGATCGAGCGCACGACGGCGCGCCCCGACGGCTACCCCCTCATCGACCTGCCGAGCGCCGACTTCTCGTCGCCGCGCTTCCAGGCCGCCGCCGCGGTCCTCGTCGCGCTGCCCGCCGACTTCCTGCCGCAGGTCGACAGCATCCAGGCCAACACGACCGACGACGTGATGCTCACCCTCCGCAGCGGCAAGAAGGTGCTGTGGGGGAGCGGCGAGCGCTCGATCGACAAGGCGCAGGTGCTGCAGGCGCTGGTCAAGGCCCGCGGGGACGTCGGGTCGTACGACGTGTCGGCGCCCGACGCGCCGGTCGCCGGACCCTGATCCCGCCCGGCCTTCGCGACACGCGGCACGGGAGTCGTCGCGCCGCCCCCGAGCCCCCTAACGTCGGGATCAGGAAATGCATACTGAGTAAACTCTAAGCCTCCACCGGAGGTCGAAGGTTCTAGCGGAGGCCCGTCGTGTCGAACAACCAGAACTACCTCGCCGTCATCAAGGTCGTCGGCATCGGCGGTGGCGGCGTGAACGCCGTGAACCGCATGATCGAGCTCGGTCTGCGGGGCGTGGAGTTCATCGCGATCAACACCGACGCGCAGGCGCTGCTCATGAGCGACGCGGACGTCAAGCTCGACGTCGGCCGCGAGATCACCCGGGGCCTCGGCGCCGGCGCGGACCCCGAGGTCGGCCGTCGCGCCGCCGAGGACCACGCGGAGGAGATCGAGGAGGCCCTCGCGGGTGCCGACATGGTCTTCGTCACCGCGGGCGAGGGCGGCGGCACCGGCACCGGCGGCGCACCCGTCGTGGCCCGCATCGCGAAGTCGATCGGCGCGCTCACCATCGGCGTCGTCACGAAGCCCTTCGGCTTCGAGGGCAAGCGCCGCTCGGCCCAGGCCGAGCTCGGCGTCGCGACGCTGAAGAACGAGGTCGACACGCTCATCGTCGTGCCGAACGACCGCCTGCTGGAGATCAGCGACCGCGGCATCAGCATGCTCGAGGCCTTCGCGACCGCCGACCAGGTGCTCCTCGCGGGCGTCCAGGGCATCACCGACCTCATCACGACCCCCGGCCTCATCAACCTCGACTTCGCCGACGTCAAGTCGGTCATGCAGGGCGCCGGATCCGCGCTCATGGGCATCGGCTCGTCCCGCGGCGCCGACCGCTCCATCAAGGCCGCGGAGCTCGCGGTCGCGTCGCCGCTCCTCGAGGCGAGCATCGAGGGCGCCCACGGCGTGCTGCTGTCCATCCAGGGCGGGTCCAACCTCGGCATCTTCGAGATCAACGACGCGGCCAAGCTCGTGCAGGAGGCCGTGCACCCCGAGGCGAACATCATCTTCGGCGCCGTCATCGACGACACCCTCGGCGACGAGGTGCGCGTCACCGTCATCGCGGCGGGCTTCGACGGCGGCGAGCCGGCCTCCAAGGTCGAGAACCGCCGCAGCGGCTTCGTCGCCGCGGGCGGGGGAGCGGTCGCCGCTCCCGAGGCCGTCGAGTCGGCGCCGGCCCGCCCGCAGGCGGAGGCGCCCGTCGCGTCCGTCCCCGCGAGCGACCCGACGTTCGAGGACGACGGCGACGACCTGGACATCCCCGACTTCCTGAAGTGACGGACGCTCCGCTCACCGGCGGCGCGCACGCGTCGGACGCCCGCCCCGACGAGGCCCACCCCGGCCTCGCCGAGCGGTGGGCGTCCGTGCAGGCGGACGTCGCCGACGGGATCCGCGCGGCCGGCCGCCGGCCCGACGAGGTGACGACGATCGTGGTCACCAAGTTCCAGCCCTTCTCGCTCCTGCGCGCGCTCGTGGAGCTCGGCGTCCGGGACCTCGGCGAGAGCCGCCACCAGGAGGCGCAGGGCAAGGCCGCCGAGCTCGAGGGCACGGGCGTCGCCTGGCACTTCGTCGGCCAGCTGCAGGGCAAGAAGGCCAGGCAGGTGAGGCGCTACGCCTCCGTGATCCACTCGGTCGACCGTCCGTCCCTCGTGGACGCGCTCGCGTCCGACGAGCAGGAGACGCGCGTCTTCCTGCAGGTGAACCTCACCGATGACGACGGACGCGGCGGCGTCCGGCCCGCCGAGGCCGAGGCCCTCGCGGAGCACGCGGCGGCCGCGTCCGGCATCCGCGTCCTCGGCGTCATGGCGGTCGCGCCCGACGACGGCGAGCCCCGCCGTGCCTTCGCGCGCCTGCGCGGGATCTCGGACGACGTGCGCCGCATCCTGCCCGGGGCGCGCGCCATCTCCGCCGGCATGTCCGGCGACCTGCGCGAGGCGCTCCTCGAGGGCGCGACACACCTTCGGATCGGGTCGGCAATCACGGGAAAGCGACCCGACGGCCCTTAATGTCGGGAGTGCGGTCCGGTTCGTCAGGCCGAAACGGAAAGAGGAATGATGGCCAACCCACTTCGCAAGACCATGGTGTACCTGGGACTCGCCGACGAGGAGCTCGACTACCAGCAGGGCCAGCAGCCCGCGCAGCAGCAGCAGTCGCCCGTGCAGGCCGTCCCGACGCCCGCCCCCGCTCCCCAGCAGCAGGCGAAGCGCGCACCCGTGACCCCCCTGCACAAGCCCTCGACCACCACAAGGAATGCGGCGCCGGCTGAAATGAACGAGATCCTCACCGTCCACCCCAAGGCCTACAAGGACGCCCAGGTCATCGCCGAGAACTTCCGCGAGGGCGTGCCGGTCATCATCAACCTCTCGCAGATGACGGACGACGACGCCCGCCGCCTCATCGACTTCGCCAGCGGCCTGTCCATCGGCCTCTACGGCAAGATCGAGCGCGTCACGGCCAAGGTGTTCCTCCTGTCGCCGTCGCACGTCGCCGTGTCCGGCGAGCAGTCGGCCACCGAGGCCGAGGTCGAGGCCTCCTTCTTCGGACGCTGATCCACCCAGCACCGCCATGGCGGGCGACGACGGGACCTCCCATCGGCGCCCGCCATACTTGTGTCCGTGATCATCGTCAACATCGTCGCCACCGTACTGTGGTTCGCCCTCCTGGCGTTCATCATCTGCATGTGGGGCCGGTTCGTCCTCGACCTGGTGCAGTCGCTCTCGCGGCAGTGGCGTCCGCGCGGCGCGATGCTCATCGTCGCCGAGGCCTCGTACACGGTCACGGATCCGCCCATCGGCTTCGTCCGCCGCCTGATCCCGCCGCTGCGCCTCGGCCCGGTCGCGCTCGACTTCGGCTGGATGATCACGATGCTCGTGGCGATCATCCTGCTCAACGTCGTCCGCGGCTTCACGGGCTGACGCCCGACGCCCGACGCTCCGTCCGCCGTTCCGCGCTCCCGTCGCCGGAGCGACGCGTTCCGCTGATAGCGTTGGGTCGCACGTTGTCCCGAATCCCCCGTCCGCACCTGCGGACCCCGCTCTACGCACAAAAGAGGTGGCAGGCCATGGCTCTCACTCCTGAAGACGTCGTCAACAAGCGTTTCCAGCCGACCAAGTTCCGCGAGGGATACGACCAGGACGAGGTCGACGACTTCCTGGACGAGGTGGTCGTCGAGCTGCGACGCCTCCACCAGGAGAACGAGGAGCTGCGCCAGCGCCTCGGCTCTGGCGACGCCGCCCCGGCCGCGACCACGGTCATCGAGACCCCCGCTCCCGCCGCCGTCGAGCAGGCCCCCGTGGTCGTCGAGCCCGAGCCCACCCCGGAGCCCGAGCCGGCCCCGGTCGTCGCGCAGGTTCCCGCCGCGCCCGCCGCGGACGTCGACGACGAGACCTCGAGCACGAGCAGCCTCCTCAAGCTCGCCCGCAAGCTCCACGAGGAGCACGTGCGCGAGGGCATCGAGAAGCGCGACGCGCTCGTCGCTGAGGCGCACGCCACCGCGGCCCGCATCGCCGCCGAGGCCGAGGCCGAGCAGCGCTCGAAGACCGCCGTCCTGGAGAAGGAGCGCCAGGTCCTCGAGGGCCGCATCGACGAGCTCCGCACGTTCGAGCGTGAGTACCGCACGAAGCTCAAGGGCTACATCGAGGGCCAGCTCCGCGAGCTCGACTCCGCCGGTTCCAGCGAGGCGCCCGCCACCGCCTCGTTCGGCAACTAGCACCGAACCACCCGCACGCCCGACGGCGGCGCGGGACCCGGCTCCGAGGAGCGACGGGGTCCCGCGTCGCCGTCGTCGTTCGCGCAGCCCGCGTCACCGCCGCACCGCCAACACCGCACCGGAAGAGGTCACCCGATGGAGCACCGCACCATTCCCGTCCCCGACGGGCTCGACGGGCAGCGCGTCGACGCCGGCCTCGCCCGCCTCCTCGGCTTCTCGCGCAGCTTCGCGGCCGAGGTCGCCGAGGCAGGCGGCGTGACGCAGGACGGGCGCGAGGCGGGCAAGTCCGACCGGCTCGTCGGCGGATCCGTGCTCGCCGTCAGCTGGCAGCCGAAGCAGGAGCCGACCATCGTGCCGCTCGCGGTGCCCGACCTCGGCATCGTGCACGACGACGACGACATCGTGGTGATCGACAAGCCCGTCGGCGTCGCAGCGCACCCGAGCGTCGGATGGACGGGGCCGACCGTGCTCGGCGCGCTGGCCGCCGCCGGGTTCCGCCTGAGCACCTCGGGCGCGGAGGAGCGGCAGGGCATCGTGCACCGTCTCGACGCGGGAACCAGCGGGCTCATGGTGGTGGCCAAGACGGAGCGCGCGTACACGGAGCTCAAGCGGCAGTTCCACGACCGGGAGGTCGAGAAGGTGTACCACGCGGTCGTGCAGGGGCATCCGGATCCTCTGGCGGGCACCATCGACGCGCCCATCGGGCGCCACCCCCGCAGCGACTGGAAGTTCGCCGTCACCGCAGACGGCAAGCCGTCGGTCACGCACTACGAGACGCTCGAGGCGTTCCGCCGCGCGGCGCTGCTCGAGGTGCACCTGGAGACCGGCCGCACCCACCAGATCCGAGTGCACATGGCCGCGCAGCGCCACCCCTGCGTGGGCGACGCGATGTACGGAGCCGACCCGACGCTCTCCGCCCAGCTCGACCTCCACCGGCAGTGGCTGCACGCGATGCGGCTCGAGATCACGCATCCCGCCACGGGCGACCGGGCGTCGTTCTCGAGCTCGTATCCGGCCGACCTGCAGCACGCGCTCGACGTCCTCGAGGACTGACCCGCGACACGCCCGGAGGGCCTCCGGGAGCCTGCCTATGATTGCTGCACCGCCGACCGATCAGTAGAAGAGACCCGTGCCCCGCAACGACTCGTTCGTCCACCTCCACGTCCACAGCGAGTACTCGATGCTCGACGGTGCGGCCCGCGTCGGCCCGCTCGTGCAGGCCGCGGCCGAGCAGAAGATGCCGGCCGTCGCGATCACCGACCACGGCAACGTGTTCGGCGCGTTCGACTTCTGGAAGCAGGCCAAGGCCGCGGGCGTGAAGCCCATCATCGGCACCGAGGCGTACATCACGCCGGGCACGCATCGCGGCGACCGCACGCGCATCCGGTGGGGCAACGGCGGCCAGGACGACGTCTCCGGATCCGGCGCCTACACGCACCTCACGATGCTCGCCGAGACGACGGAGGGCATGCACAACCTCTTCCGCCTCTCGTCGCGCGCCTCGCTCGAGGGCTACTACTTCAAGCCCCGCATGGACCGCGAGCTGCTCAGCACCTACGCGAAGGGCCTCATCGCCACCACCGGCTGCCCGTCCGGCGAGGTGCAGACGCGCCTCCGCCTCGGCCAGTACGACGAGGCCGTGAAGGCCGCGGCGGACTTCCGCGACATCTTCGGGGCCGAGAACTACTTCTGCGAGGTCATGGACCACGGGCTCGGCATCGAGCGCCGCATCATGACCGACCTGCACCGGCTCGCGAAGGACCTCGGCCTCCCGCTCGTCGCCACGAACGACCTGCACTACACGCACGAGCACGACGCGACGAGCCACGCGGCGCTCCTGTGCGTCCAGTCCGGCACGACGCTCGACGACCCCAACCGCTTCAAGTTCGACGCCGACGAGTTCTACCTGAAGACCGCGCAGCAGATGCGCCACCTCTTCCGCGACCACGAGGAGGCGTGCGACAACACGCTCCTCATCGCCGAGCGGTGCGACGTGCAGTTCAACGAGTCCGCGAACTACATGCCGCGCTACCCGGTGCCCGAGGGCGAGAGCGAGCAGACCTGGTTCGTCAAGGAGGTCGAGCGCGGCCTCGTCCGCCGCTACCCGCGCGGCTTCTCGGACGACGTGCGCAAGCGCGCCGACTACGAGGTCGGGGTCATCGCCCAGATGGGCTTCCCGGGCTACTTCCTCGTCGTCGCCGACTTCATCAACTGGTCGAAGGAGAACGGGATCCGCGTGGGCCCCGGGCGCGGCTCGGGCGCAGGCTCGATGGTCGCGTACGCCATGGGCATCACCGACCTCGACCCGCTGGAGCACGGCCTGCTCTTCGAGCGGTTCCTCAATCCCGACCGCGTCTCCATGCCCGACTTCGACGTCGACTTCGACGACCGTCGCCGCGGCGAGGTCATCCGCTACGTGACCGACAAGTACGGGGACGAGCGCGTCGCGCAGATCGTCACGTACGGCACCATCAAGGCCAAGCAGGCGCTCAAGGACTCCAGCCGCGTGCTCGGCTACCCGTTCTCCATGGGCGACAAGCTGACGAAGGCCATGCCGCCCGCGATCATGGGCAAGGACATCCCGCTGTCCGGCATCCTCGACACCGACCACCCGCGCTATCGCGAGGCGGGCGACTTCCGCGAGGTGCTCGCGATGGACCCCGAGGCGCAGAAGGTCTTCGAGACCGCGCAGGGCATCGAGAACCTCAAGCGCCAGTGGGGCGTGCACGCGGCCGGCGTCATCATGTCGAGCGAGCCGCTCATCGACATCATCCCGATCATGAAGCGGGAGCAGGACGGCCAGATCGTCACGCAGTTCGACTACCCCGCCTGCGAGTCGCTCGGCCTCATCAAGATGGACTTCCTGGGGCTGCGCAACCTCACGATCATCGACGACGCGCTCAACAACATCGAGTCCAACCGCGGCGAGAAGCTGGTGCTCGAGGACCTGGGGCTCGACGACCAGGGCGCGTACGACCTGCTGGCCCGGGGCGACACGCTCGGCGTGTTCCAGCTCGACGGCGGGCCCATGCGCTCGCTCCTGCGCATGATGAAGCCCGACAACTTCGAGGACATCTCGGCCGTCATCGCGCTCTACCGGCCCGGCCCCATGGGCGCGAACTCGCACACCAACTACGCGCTGCGGAAGAACGGGCTGCAGGAGATCACCCCGATCCACCCGGAGCTCGAGGAGCCGCTGCGCGAGGTGCTGGGCACCACGCACGGCCTCATCGTCTACCAGGAGCAGGTGATGTCGGTGGCGCAGAAGCTCGCGGGCTTCACGCTCGCGCAAGCCGACCTCCTCCGCCGCGCCATGGGCAAGAAGAAGAAGTCGGAGCTGGACAAGCAGTTCGAGGGCTTCTCTCAGGGCATGAAGGACAACGGCTACTCGATGGCCGCGGTGAAGGCCCTCTGGGACATCCTGCTGCCGTTCTCCGACTACGCGTTCAACAAGGCGCACTCCGCGGCCTACGGCGTCGTCTCCTACTGGACGGCGTACCTCAAGGCCCACTACCCGGCCGAGTACATGGCCGCGCTCCTGACGAGCGTCGGCGACTCCAAGGACAAGATGGCGCTCTACCTCAACGAGTGCCGCCGCATGGGGATCAAGGTGCTGCCGCCGGACGTCAACGAGTCGATCGGGTTCTTCGCGGCAGCGGGCGCCGACATCCGCTTCGGCCTGGGCGCCGTCCGGAACGTCGGGGCGAACGTGGTCGAGGCGCTCCGCGGCGCACGCACCGAGCAGGGCGCGTTCGAGTCGTTCGACGACTTCCTCAAGAAGGTGCCGCTGCCGGTCGCGAACAAGCGCACGGTCGAGTCGCTCATCAAGGCGGGCGCCTTCGACTCGCTGGGCGACACCCGTCGGGCGCTGCTCGAGGTGCACGAGGGCATGATCGACGCCTCCGTCAGCGACAAGCGCGCGGCCATGAACGGCCAGGTCGGCTTCGACTTCGACAGCCTCTGGGACGAGCCGCAGCACGCGCGCAAGGTGCCCGAGCGGCCCGAGTGGGCGAAGCGCGACAAGCTCGCGTTCGAGCGGGAGATGCTGGGTCTCTACGTGTCCGACCACCCGCTGGCCGGGCTCGAGATCCCGCTGGCCAAGCTCGCCTCGACGGGCATCGCCGAGCTGCTGGCGACCGACGCGTCGATGGACGGGGAGACGGTGACGCTCGCGGGGCTGCTCACGAGCGTGCAGCACCGCACCGCCCGCAACTCGGGAAACCAGTACGGCATGGTGCAGCTCGAGGACTTCGGCGGCGAGATCACCTGCATGTTCATGGGCAAGGCGTACCAGGAGTTCGCGCCGGCCCTGCAGAGCGACACCGTGGTGGTGATCCGCGGCCGCGTGTCCACGCGCGACGACGGCATGAACATCCACGCCTTCTCGATGTTCCAGCCCGACCTCGGGCAGAGCCTCGGATCGGGTCCGCTGCTCATCAGCCTCGCGGAGAACCGCGCGACGACGGAGACCGTCATGGGCCTCAACGACGTGCTCATCCGCCACTCGGGCGACACCGAGGTGCGGCTCCAGCTCGTGAAGGGCGACAGCGGGCGGGTGTTCGAGATCCCGTACCCGGTCACCGTGAGCGCCGACCTCTACGGCGAGCTGAAGTCGCTGCTCGGGCCGAACTGCCTGGGGTGATCCGCCGCTCGCCCGATCAGGGCGCCGGCGCTCAGGCCTCGGAGCCCGGACGCAGGTAGCGGCGCGCGTGGTAGACGAGCGGCTCGTCCTCCACGCCCGCTCCGCCGTCCTCGATCCGCACGATCACCACGATCGCGTCGTGCACGTGGACCCGCTCGACGATCCGGGCGACGAGGAGGGCCGTCCCGCCCGCGAGCACGGGCAGGCCGTGCGGACCGGCGGACCAGTGGTCGCCCGCGAAGCGCTCGGACGCCGGGCCGCTGAGCCGCTCCGCGAGGTGCCGGTCGCGCGCGCCGAGCACGTGGATCGCGACATGGTCGGCGGCGGCGATCGCGGCGGCGCTCGACGCCGTGCGCGCCAGGCTGAAGCTGGCGAGCGGCGGATCCGCCGACACGGAGGCGAGCGACGTCGCCGTGAAGCCGACGGGGGAGCCGTGGGGATCGCGGGTCGTGACGACCGCGACGCCCGCGGCGTGGCGCCGGAACGCGGCGCGGAAGGCGGCCTGGCCCGGGGCCTCGGCGAGCGTGGTGGCGGGGTGCGCGTCCATGCCTGGTGACGCTAGCCGCCGGATCCGCCCGGCGCCCGCTCGGTAGACTTCCGGAGTCATGATGCGCATCCAGGACCTCCGCGGCACCACGCCCAGCACCGCCGACCTGCTCGACCTCCTCCCGCGTCCGGTCACCGACGTCGCCGTCGCGCTCGACGTCGCCCGCGAGCTCGTCGAGGACGTGCGCACCCGGGGGAGCGCGGCGCTGCTCGACCAGGCGGAGCGCCTCGACCGGGTCCGTCCGGAGTCGCTGCGCGTCCCCGCCGAGGCCATCGCCGCCGCCGTCGACGACCTCGACGCCTCCGTCCGCGCCGCCCTCGAGGAGGCCATCCGCCGCGTCCGCCTGGGCTCCGCCGCGCAGGTCCCGCCGGAGACCACCACCACGGTCGTGCCCGGCGGCACGATCGTCCAGCGTTGGCAGCCCGTCCGCCGCGTCGGCCTGTACGTGCCGGGCGGCAAGGCCGTCTACCCGTCGAGCGTCGTGATGAACGTGGTCGCCGCGCAGGTGGCCGGCGTCGCGAGCATCGCGCTCGCCTCGCCCGCGCAGGCCGCTCACGGGGGATCCGTGCACCCCGTCATCCTCGGCGCCGCCGGCCTCCTCGGCGTCGACGAGGTCTACGCGATGGGCGGCGCGGGGGCGATCGGGGCCTTCGCGCACGGCGTCCCGGATCTCGGCCTCGAGCCCGTCGACGTCGTCACGGGCCCCGGCAACATCTACGTCGCCGCCGCGAAGCGCGTCGTCCGCGGCGTCACCGGCATCGACTCCGAGGCGGGCACGACCGAGATCCTCGTCATCGCCGACGCGCACGCCGATCCCCGCCTGGTGGCCGCCGACCTCGTCAGCCAGGCCGAGCACGACGAGATGGCGGCCTCCGTCCTCGTCACCGACTCGCCCGAGCTCGCGCGCGCGGTCGACGCCGAGGTCGAGGCCCTGGCGGCGACCACGGGTCACTCGGCCCGCGTCGGCCAGGCGCTCACCGGACCGCAGTCGGCGATCCTCGTGGTCGACGACCTCGTCACGGCCGCGCGCTACAGCGACGCGTACGGCCCCGAGCACCTCTCCGTCCAGACCGCCGACCCGGACGCCCTGCTCGCGCACCTGCACAGCGCCGGCGCGATCTTCCTGGGTCCGCATTCGCCGGTGAGCCTCGGCGACTACCTCGCCGGATCCAACCACGTGCTCCCCACGGGCGGCCAGGCCCGCTTCGGCTCGGGCCTCGGCGCGTACACGTTCCTCCGCCCGCAGCAGGTGGTGCGCTACGACGCCGATGCTCTCCGTGAGGCCGAGCCGATGATCGTCGCGCTCAGCCGGGCCGAGGACCTGCCCGCGCACGGCGACGCGGTGACGGCGCGCCTCACGCCCTGACGTATCCTGGCCACACCATGTTCTGCCCCTTCTGCCGCCACCCCGACTCCCGCGTCGTCGACTCCCGCACGAGCGACGACGGGCTGTCGATCCGCCGGCGCCGGCAGTGCCCCGAGTGCGGCCGCCGCTTCAGCACGACGGAGACCGCGAGCCTCAGCGTGATCAAGCGCAACGGCGTGGTCGAGCCGTTCAGCCGGGAGAAGATCGTCACCGGCGTCCGCAAGGCGTGCCAGGGGCGTCCCGTCACCGACACCGACCTCGCGGTCCTCGCGCAGCGCGTGGAGGAGGCGATCCGGGCCACCGGCGCGTCGCAGATCGAGGCGAACGACATCGGCCTGTCGATCCTGCCGCCGCTGCGCGAGCTCGACGAGGTCGCGTACCTCCGCTTCGCCAGCGTCTACCAGGGCTTCGACTCGCTCGACGACTTCGAGTCCGCCATCGCGCAGCTGCGCGTGGCGCACGCCGCGACCCCCGACGCCGACGCGCTCTGACCCGCGGCGGGTCCCGCGTCGGTCCCGCGGGACGCCGCCCGCGCAGGCGCTAGCCTGGTGCCGATGTATCCCCTCCTCTTCCGCACGGTCCTGTCGCGCATGGACCCGGAGGACGCCCACCACCTCGCGTCCACGGCCATCGCCCTCCTCCCGTCGTCCGGCTTCGGCTGGATCGCCCGGCGGCTGACGGCACCGGATCCGTCGCTCGCGGTCGACGCCCTCGGCCTCCGCTTCCCGTCCCCGTTCGGCGTCGCCGCGGGCTTCGACAAGGACGCGCAGGCCGTGCTCGGCCTCGGCCAGCTGGGCTTCGGCCACGTCGAGGTCGGCACCGTCACGGCCGAGGCGCAGCCGGGCAACCCGCGGCCGCGCCTGTTCCGCCTGATCGAGGACCGCGCCGTCATCAACCGCATGGGCTTCAACAACGGGGGAGCGGCCGCTCTCGCCGACCGGCTCCGTCGGCTGCGGTCCCGGCGCGATCGGCCCGTGATCGGCGTCAACATCGGCAAGACCCGTGCCGTGGCCGTCGACGACGCCGTGGCCGACTACGTCCGGTCCGCGCGCCTCGTCGCTCCGGTCGCCGACTACCTCGCGGTCAACGTCAGCTCGCCGAACACGCCGGGGCTCCGCGGGCTGCAGGAGATCGAGCTGCTCCGGCCCCTCCTCACGAGCATCCGCGACGCCGCGGACGGCGTGCCCGTGCTCGTGAAGATCGCGCCCGACCTGCAGGACGCGGAGGTCGAGCGGATCGCCGAGCTCGCGACCGAGCTGGGCCTCGCGGGCGTCATCGCCACGAACACCACGCTGTCCCGCGCGGACCTCCGCACGGACGCCGCGGTCGTGGAAGCGGCAGGCGCCGGCGGGCTCTCGGGGTCGCCGCTCGCCCCGCGCGCGCTCGAGGTGCTCCGGATCCTGCGCCGCGCGCTGCCCGCCGAGTCGTGCGTCATCTCCGTGGGCGGCGTGGACACGGCGGAGGACGTGCAGGCGCGGCTCGACGCCGGCGCCACGCTGGTGCAGGGCTACACGGCGTTCCTCTACCGGGGTCCGCTCTGGGCGAGGTCCGTCAACGCCGGCCTCGTGCGGATCCGCCGCACGCGGTGACGCGCACGCGCCGACGGCGCGCGCGGGCGATCAGCCGAAGGTGACCTTCTCGCGCCGCTTGACCTGGGGCTTGGGCAGGCGCATCGGCCGCATCTGGATGGTACGCATCCCCGTGTACCAGCGGATCCCGCGCTCGACGCGGTCGGCGCCGACGCGGGCGGCGATGGCGGCCCGGACGCGGCGCCCGGTGAAGTAGGCGTCGATGATGGCGGCGATGACGAACACGTAGATCGACAGCAGCGGGATCGCCGACAGGTTCGGCAGCACGAACGTGAGCACCACGACGACGCCCATCACGGGGAGCAGCAGCTCGCCGACGCTCCAGCGCGCGTCCACCACGTCGCGGGCGTACCGCTTCTGCGGGCCCTTGTCGCGGACGGGCAGGTAGCGCTCGTCGCCGGCGGCCATGCCCGCGTTGGCCCGGGCGCGCGCCTCGCGCGCCTTCTCTTTGGCCTGCTGCGCCGCGAGCTTGCGGTCCTGGGGCACGAGCGGGCGGAGGTTCGCGGCCTCCCGCTCCCGACGGGTCGGGGTGGGGCCCTTCTTCCCGTCGGCCGTGCGGCCGTCGCCGGGCGCCTGGGCGTCCGTCTCGGAGGGGGTCTCTGCGGGGGTGTGCTGCTTCGCCACGTCTCTCGTCCTTGCCTGGAGTGAATCTAAGATTACCTGCATGACGCCTCCCGACACCTCCGCAGACGCCGTGACCGCACCTG
Source organism: Clavibacter michiganensis (assembly GCF_021216655.1). Lineage (NCBI taxonomy): Bacteria > Bacillati > Actinomycetota > Actinomycetes > Micrococcales > Microbacteriaceae > Clavibacter > Clavibacter michiganensis. Next base: position 1,082,874 of record NZ_CP080437.1, on the reverse strand, counting down.
ACCAGGAGGTCGTCGACCGGCTCGCGGCCGCCGTCGCGGGAGGGCTGCCCACCACGATCGCCGACCTCTCGGCGCTCGTGCGCATCCCCTCCGTCTCCTGGCCGGCCTTCGATCCGACGCACGTCGCCGCCAGCGCGGACGCCGTGGCGGGGCTCCTCGCCGGGCTCGGCGTCTTCGACGACGTCTCCGTCCACCGCGCCACGACCCCTTCGGGCGACGACGGGCAGCCCGCGGTCCTCGCCACCCGCGCCGCGAAGGACGGGAAGCCCACCGTCCTCCTCTACGCCCACCACGACGTGCAGCCCCCCGGAGCCGACGAGCACTGGGAGACCCCGCCCTTCGAGCCGACCCTCCGCGGGGATCGCCTGCACGGGCGCGGCGCCTCCGACGACAAGGCCGGCATCATGACGCACGTCGCGGCCATCCGCGCGCTCGTCGAAGCAGAGGGCGACGACCTCGACCTCGGCCTCGCGGTGTTCATCGAGGGCGAGGAGGAGGCCGGGTCCCGCTCCTTCTCCGACTTCCTCGCCACGCACCACGACGCCCTCGCCGCCGACGTCATCGTCGTCGCCGACAGCGACAACTGGGACGTCGACACCCCGTCGATCACCATCGCCCTCCGCGGCAACGTCACGTTCCGCCTGACGGTGCGCACGCTCGACCACGCCTCGCACTCGGGCATGTTCGGCGGCGCCGTCCCCGACGCGATGATGGCGGCCGTCCGCCTCCTCGACTCCCTGTGGGACGAGCGCGGATCCGTCGCCGTCGCGGGCCTCACCTCGACCGACATGGAGACGCCGGCCTACGACGACGCGCGCCTCGCCGAGGAGGCGGCGCTGCTGCCTGGTGTCTCCGCGGTGGGCACCGGCCCCATCCTCACGCGCCTCTGGGCGCAGCCGGCCATCACGGTCACGGGCATCGACGCGCCCTCCGTCGCCAACGCCAGCAACACGCTCCTCCCCGAGGTGTCCGTCCGCATCAGCGCGCGCATCGCCCCCGGCCAGACGGCGGCGGACGCGTACCGCGCCCTCGAGGCGCACGTCGAGCGGAACCGTCCCTTCGGCGCGCACGTGGAGCTCAGCGACGTCGACCAGGGCGACCCCTTCCTCGTCGACACGACGGGCTGGGCCATGGCCGAGGCCACCGCCGCCATGACCGCCGGTTGGGGCCGCGCGCCCGTGCAGGCCGGCATCGGCGGATCCATCCCGTTCATCGCCGACCTCGTCGAGGCGTTCCCGTCCGCGCAGATCCTGGTCACCGGCGTCGAGGACCCGGACACGCGCGCCCACAGCCCGAACGAGTCGCAGCACCTGGGCGTGCTGCGGCGCGCGATCCTCAGCGAGGCCGTCCTGCTGTCGCGCATCGCCCGCCGCAGCTGACGGGCCCCTCTCGACCGCCGGCCGGATCGGGCCGGCGGTCGGGAACACCCGGGTGACTCCCGCGGTTGCACGACGTAGACTCCACCGGAGTCGCCCGACCGCAGATCCCACCACCCGAGGAGTGCTCATGACCGACACCACGCTGACCGAGACCGCCCAGGCGGCCCACCGCGTCGGACTCACGGACACCGCGGCGAGCAAGGTCAAGAGCCTGCTCCAGCAGGAGGGCCGCGAGGACCTCCGCCTCCGCGTCGCCGTCCAGCCCGGCGGCTGCTCGGGCCTCATCTACCAGCTCTACTTCGACGAGCGCGAGCTCGACGGCGACGCCACGGTCGACTTCGACGGGGTCGAGGTCATCGTCGACAAGATGAGCGTCCCGTACCTCGACGGCGCCACGATCGACTTCGAGGACACCATCCAGAAGCAGGGCTTCACCATCGACAACCCGAACGCGGGCGGCTCGTGCGCGTGCGGTGACTCGTTCCACTGACACACGGAACGGTAAGCGGATCTGGGCCCGGAAACACGGGGCCCGAGCAGGGAGTCGTCCTTCGGGCGGCTCCCTGTCGCGTAGTGTGGGACCCGTCACATCCGGTTCTTCGAAGGGTCTGCACGTGCGCTTCACTCGCCGTCAACGTTGGCTGACGATCCCCGTCGCCCTGGGCATCTCGATACTCCTCGCGGGGTGCACGCAGCAGCAGCTCCAGGGCTTCCTGCCGACGGAACCGGGCACGACCAACCACGTGGACTCGGTCATCGGCCTGTGGGTCACCGCCTGGATCGTCCTCCTCGCGGTGGGCGTCCTCACCTGGGGCCTCACCATCTGGGCCGCGGTCGTGTACCGCCGCCGCAAGGGCCAGACCGGCCTGCCCGTGCAGATGCGCTACAACATGCCGATCGAGATCTTCTACACGATCGTGCCGCTGATCCTCGTCCTCGGCTTCTTCGCGTTCACCGCCAAGGACCAGGCCGCCATCGAGGCCCGCTTCGACAAGCCCGAGGTCAAGGTCCAGGTCTTCGGCAAGCAGTGGGCGTGGGACTTCAACTACCTCGGCGGCGAGACCGAGGCCGGCCAGCCCATCGAGGGCGGCGCGTACGAGCAGGGCGTCCAGGCCGTCGACGACCCGAACGGCCCGCAGGGCTCCATCGACAAGGACAAGCTCCCCACGCTCTACCTGCCGGTCAACACCAAGGTCGAGCTCGAGCTCAACACCCGCGACACGCTGCACTCCTTCTGGGTGGTGGACTTCCTCTACAAGAAGGACCTCATCTCCGGCAAGACGAACTACATGACGTTCATCCCGGAGAAGGAGGGGACGTACATGGGCAAGTGCGCCGAGCTCTGCGGCGAGTACCACTCCCTCATGCTCTTCCAGGTGAAGGTCGTCTCCGTCGACGAGTACAACGCGTACATCGAGAGCCAGAAGGCCGCCGGCTTCGAGGGCGACCTCGGCAAGGACTACGACCGCCTGCAGAACCTCCCCGGCACCGACGTGCCGGCCACCACCGAGTCGTCCGAGAAGTAGGGCACACACACCGTGACATCGACACTCAACCGTCCCACCGCGATCCCCGCGGGACAGGCGAAGGTCCTCGAGAACTCCGGCAAGGCCGAACGGCGTGGGAACGTCGTGGTCAACTGGATCACCTCCACGGACCACAAGACCATCGGGTACCTGTACCTCATCACCTCGTTCCTCTACTTCTGCCTGGGCGGCGTGATGGCCCTCGTCATCCGCGCACAGCTCTTCGAGCCGGGCCTGCACGTCGTGGAGACGAAGGAGCAGTACAACCAGCTCTTCACCATGCACGGCACGATCATGCTGCTCATGTTCGCGACGCCGCTCTTCGCCGGCTTCGCCAACGTGCTCATGCCACTGCAGATCGGCGCTCCTGACGTCGCGTTCCCGCGACTCAACGCCTTCGCGTACTGGCTGTTCAACTTCGGCTCGCTGATCGCGGTCGCCGGATTCCTCACCCCGGCCGGAGCGGCCTCGTTCGGGTGGTTCGCCTACGCCCCGCTGTCGAGCACGACGTTCTCGCCAGGGTTGGGCGGCAATCTCTGGGTGATGGGCCTCGCGCTCAGCGGCTTCGGCACCATCCTCGGCGCGGTCAACTTCGTGACGACCATCATCACGATGCGCGCGCCCGGCATGACCATGTTCCGCATGCCGATCTTCACGTGGAACATCCTCGTGACGTCGATCCTCGTGCTCATGGCGTTCCCGGTCCTCGCGGCCGCGCTCTTCGGCCTCGGCGCCGACCGCATATTCGACGCGCACATCTACGACCCGGCAAACGGCGGCGCCATCCTCTGGCAGCACCTCTTCTGGTTCTTCGGGCACCCCGAGGTGTACATCATCGCGCTGCCGTTCTTCGGCATCGTCTCCGAGGTGTTCCCGGTCTTCAGCCGCAAGCCGATCTTCGGGTACAAGACCCTCGTGTACGCGACCATCTCCATCGCGGCCCTCTCGGTCACGGTGTGGGCGCACCACATGTACGTCACCGGGTCCGTCCTGCTGCCGTTCTTCTCGCTCATGACCATGCTCATCGCGGTCCCCACCGGCGTGAAGATCTTCAACTGGATCGGCACGATGTGGCGTGGTTCGGTCACGTTCGAGACGCCCATGCTGTGGGCCATCGGCTTCCTCATCACGTTCACGTTCGGCGGCCTGACCGGCGTCATCCTGGCGTCGCCCCCGCTCGACTTCCACGTGTCCGACACGTACTTCGTGGTGGCGCACTTCCACTACGTGGTGTTCGGCACCGTCGTGTTCGCCATGTTCTCCGGCTTCTACTTCTGGTGGCCCAAGTGGACGGGCACGATGCTCAACGAGCGCCTCGGCAAGGTCCACTTCTGGCTGCTGTTCGTCGGCTTCCACACCACGTTCCTCATCCAGCACTGGCTGGGGGTCATGGGCATGCCGCGTCGTTACGCGACCTATCAGCCCGAGGACGACTTCACGTGGATGAACCAGCTGTCCACGATCGGCGCCGGCATCCTCGCGCTGTCGATGATCCCGTTCTTCCTGAACGTCTGGATCACCGCGCGCACGGCGCCCCGTGTGACCGTGAACGACCCGTGGGGCTATGGCCGCTCGCTCGAGTGGGCGACCTCCTGCCCGCCGCCGCGGCACAACTTCACGTCCATCCCTCGGATCCGCTCGGAGGCCCCGGCCTTCGACCTGAACCACCCCGAGGCGGGCATCCCCGTGGGAATCGGTCCGGCGAAGGACGCTCCCGATGCCGCGACCTACGACATCTCCAGCGACAAGGTGAAGTGACGTGCGCGCCAATAGGAACCTGTTCTACGTCCTCGCGGTCTTCTTCGTCATCGCGGCGGCCGCCTACACGATCTGGCACCTGATCGACCAGAACACGGTCGAATGGGTCGGCACGCTGGCCATCGCGCTCTCGGGCGCGCTGGCCGCGTTCATCGGCTTCTTCGTCGCCCGTCTCTACGCGGCGCAGAACGGGGAGCTCCCGGAGGACCGCAGCGACGCCAACGTCGACGACGGCGACCCGGAGCTGGGCTTCTTCAGCCCGTGGAGCTGGTGGCCCGTGATCCTCGCGGCCGGCACCGCGTCCGTGTTCCTCGGCCTCGCCGTGGGCATCTGGATCGCGATCATCGGCGGCGGGCTCGCCATCATCGCGCTCGTGGGTTGGACCTACGAGTACTACCGCGGCTACTTCGCGCGCTGATCCGATGGTCGACATCCGGCACGCCCAGGCATCCGACGGGGACGCGGTCTTCGCCCTGTGCCAGCAGCTCGACATGATCAACGCCCCGGCTACGCGCGACGACTTCGACGTCACCTTCTTCCACATCCTCCGGGCCAACAAGGACGAGGGGCGGGACGTCCTGCTCGTCGCGGAAGACTCGGGGGCGGTCGTCGGATACGCGTACCTCGTCGTGAGTCGCCTGCTCTACGCCGGCGGGTTGAGCGCCCATCTCGAGGAGCTCGTCGTGGACGCGGGCGCCAGGAGCGGCGGCACGGGCTCCGCTCTCGTGCGTGCCGTGGAACGGCTCTGCGGCGATCGCGGCGTCGGGCAGATCACCATGAGCACACGGCGGGCCGGGGAGTTCTACAAGCGCCTGGGCTACGAGCGCACGGCCGAGTTCTACAAGAAGCTCCTGCGGTAGATCCGCTCCGATCGTCGCGATGCCCGGCCTCCTCGAGAGGCCGGGCATTCTCGCGTCCGGGCATGCGTGGTCGCACCGTGCGCCGTGCGCGTCCGTCGTCGCCGCTCCGCTGCGCGGAGGAGGCGGTGCTCGTCCGCGGCCGTGCCGCCGTCGGTCGACCCGCCGTGCGAAGCGGTGGGCGTCAGATGCGCCGTCGGTCCGTGTCGCCCGCGCCGCGCAGGTCAGCGGGTGGTCGCGGAGGGCAGGCAACGGATCGCCACGACCGTGACGTCGTCCGGGGGCGTGGTCGCCGCGGCGAGGCGGGTGAGGCTCGCGACTGCCGCGACGGCGCTGCTGTCGGCCTCCATCGCGGTCCGGGCGGCGAGATCCATGGACGCGATGGTCCCGTCGAAGAGGTCGAGCACGCCGTCGCTGCACACGAGGAGCATGTCGCCGGGTTCCAGGCGCACCGTCGACGGGGACCACCGCTGGGTGCCCAGGGCACCGAGCGGGAGGTTCCGCGAGGGGATCGGGTGACGGGAGCCGTCAGCACGGCAGACGACCGCGAGGCCGTGGCCGGCGTCGACCAACGCGATGTCGCCGCTCCGCGCGTCGAGCCGCAGATGCAGGAGGGTGACGAACGCGTCGTTCGCGTCGAGGTCGGATTCGACGGTGCGGTCGACCACGGCGAGCGTCCGCCCCGGATCAAGGGAAGTCGATGCGACCCGCAGCGCAGCACGGACGGTGGCCGCGATCATGGCCGCCCCCACGCCCTTGCCCATGACGTCGGCGAGCGTCACCACGAGGCCTTCCGCGGTGCGCTGCCAGTCGAAGAAGTCGCCGCTCACCGCCCCGCTGGCGACGCATGCGCCGGCGACCTGGTAGCCGGGCAGATCGGGGACGCGCTGGGGGAGGAGGCGGCGTTGCACGCTACCGCCGTCCACGAGCTCCTGCCGGGATGTCGCGGCACGTGCGGCGAACATCTTGGCTGCCTGCTCGCCGCTGAGGGAGGCCATGCTGAACGACACGACGACGAGGAGCACCAGCGTGATGAGCGTCGTGCTCGGCGTCCCGAACCATGACGTGAAGATGCCGCTCCTCGGACCCGCGGCGAGGAACACCACCAGCCGGATCGCGTAGTACGCGGCGAGGGTCCCCGAGGCGAGGATGAGCGCCCAGCGCGTGCGCGACAGGCCCGCGTCCAGCATGACGATCTCCCGGGTCGAGAGCCCGATGAGTCCGGCCATGAGCGACAGGAACAGCGCACCGCCTGACCAGTCGTCCGTCGCCGGCGAGTCGGCCGCCGACACGGCCACGATGACGGCTGCCGGGGACACGACCAGCCACCACGGCGTCGCGCGGTCACGCAGCGACCTGCTCCCCATCCACACGCAGGCGGCGCCCGCGACGATCAGCCCGTTGCCGAGCGGGTTGCCCCAAGCCTGGGAGGCGGTGCCGTCCTGCAGGTAGGCGAGGGATCCCCCCCATGAAGAGGACCAGGGCGGTGCACCACCAGAAGCTGAACGGCGACCGCGTGGCGCGGAACGTCACCAGCGCGAAGAGCAGGAACAGGGTGAGGGTCGTCACGCCGAAGGCGACGCGGAGGGTGATCGAGTCGAGCAAGATGCGGTCCGTGATCCATGGGTCGGGCCGGACGCGATACCCCGTCGAGGATCAGCCGGTGGGAGGAGAAGCGCTACCACCGGGAGGCACGACACGATGGCGACCGCTTCCCCCCGGACAGCAGCTGCATGACGTCCGTCACGCTACTCCGTCACGCCGTGCCCGGTCCGGGACGGCATGCCGCTGCCGGTGATGGACGTCGCAGAGTGGAGCCCTGGCGAACGGCCGTGGTCATCCGGGGACGACGTCTTGGCGTCGACGCAGGACGTGGACCATGACGTCGACGGTGACATCGTGCCGGTCCCCGCCGCCGGCGGCCACGTCGGCGGTCCCGCGATCCGCCACGGCTGCGTGATGGGCGGACGGACCCATACCCAGCAGCAGCCGGACGTCGTCCTCCGGGAGGCGCAGGACCCGTCGGACGCGGGTCTCCGACTCGGTCTCGAAGTACGGGTCGGCCGCCTCGAGGATCCTCTCCCGCTTGTCCTCCTGGACGCCGACGGCGCGCCCTGACGCTCGCAGCTCCCCGAGGTGCTGCGGCCCCGCCGCGACGATCGCGACGCGGCCGCCCGGGGCGAGCACGCGGTGGAACTCGGGAAGGTTGCGCGGCGCGAAGACGTCGAGGATCAGGTCGGCGACGCCGTCGCGCATCGGGAGGGCGGCCCACGTGTCCGCGACGACGCCGTCGACGTCGGGACGGCCGCGGACGGCGATGGCGACCGCCGCGGGGGAGAGGTCGGCGGCGAGTCCGGTCGATCCGGGTACGGCGTCCAGGACGGCCCGGAGGTAGTGGCCGGTGCCGCAGCCCGCGTCGACGATGCGCAGCCCTGCTTCACGGTGACCGCTGCGGGCGACCGCGGGCCGGGACGGAGCATCCGATGCCGGCTCGTGCGGGGCGACGGTCGCGTCGGTCAGGGCGTCGACGAGCGGGGCGTAGTGCCCGCGGTCGAGGAAGGTGCCGCGCGCGGCGAGCATCTCGGCGGTGTCGCCGGTGACTCGCGTACCCGATGCGAGCAGGTTGGCGTAGCCCCGCTTGTTGCCGTCGACGGTGTGTCCGTGCTCGCACCGCAGCACGAGGGGCGGCACCGCACGCAGGTCCGAGCCGCAGGAGGGGCAGCGCAGCCAGCTGGCGAGCCGGTCGAGATCCACGGGTCCTCCTGGAGACGTTTCAGTCTGGTCGAGCCGGACGCACGAGAGCCGGCCCGGCGTGACGCCGGACCGGCTCTCGATGCGTGCCCGCGCTAGACGCGGACGGGGTCGTGCCTAGTGGTGGTCACCGTGGCTGCGCTCGACGTCCTTGGTGGTGACCGGGGAGATCCGGTCCTCGAAGAACCACTTGGAGAGCGCCGCGCGGGCCCGCTGGTTGACCGTGATGCGTCCACGGCTGTCCGGGCGGATCATGAGCGGCTTGTAGTCGTCGTAGCTGACCAGGCGCCAGCGCTCGTACTCGTCGAGCTGCTCGTGCACCTCGATGAACTCGCCGCCAGGCAGCTTCACGATGCGGCCCGACTCGACGCCGTGGAGGGCGATCTCGCGGTCCTTCTTCATGAGCGCCAGGCAGATGCGCTTGGCGACCTGGTATGCGATGACCGGTCCGAGGATCAGCAGCGCCTGCAGCGTGTGGATGACGCCCTCCATCGACACCTTGAAGTGGGTGGCGATGAGGTCGGAGCTCGCAGCGGACCAGAGGACCGCGTAGAACGTGACGCCTGCCGCGCCGATCGCGGTGCGCGTCGGGGCGTTGCGCGGGCGGTCGAGGATGTGGTGCTCGCGCTTGTCGCCCGTGATCCACGCCTCGATGAAGGGGTACAGCGCGACGAGCACGATGAACAGACCCAGGACCGTGATCGGCAGGATGATGTTGAACGAGAACGTGTGGTCGAACAGCACGAACTCGAGTCCCGGCGGCACGAGGCGCAGGGCGCCGTCCGCGAAGCCGATGTACCAGTCGGGCTGGGTTCCCGCCGACACCGGTGACGGGTCGTAGGGGCCGTAGTTCCAGATCGGGTTGATCGTGAAGAACGAGGCCATGACGACGATCACGCCGAAGACGACGAAGAAGAACCCTCCGGCCTTCGCGGCGAACGTCGGGAGCACCGGGACGCCGACCACGTTCTCGTTCGTGCGGCCGGGGCCGGCGAACTGGGTGTGCTTGTGCACGACCACGAAGAGCAGGTGGAGCGCGAGGAACGCGACGAGGATCGCCGGCAGCAGCAGGATGTGCAGCGTGTAGAGCCTCGGGATGATGTGCGTGCCGGGGAACTCGCCGCCGAACAGGAGGAACGAGATCCACGTCCCGATGACCGGGATGCCCTTCACCATGCCGTCGATGATGCGCAGGCCGTTGCCGGAGAGCAGGTCGTCGGGGAGCGAGTAGCCCGTGAAGCCCTCGGCCATCGCGAGGATGAAGAGCACGAAGCCGATGAACCAGTTGAGCTCGCGCGGTTTGCGGAACGCACCCGTGAAGTAGATGCGGAGCATGTGCAGGCCGATGGACGCGACGAACAGCAGCGCCGCCCAGTGGTGGATCTGCCGCATGAGCAGGCCACCGCGGATGTCGAACGAGATGTCGAGCGACGAGGACATGGCCACGGACATCTCGACGCCCTTCAGGGGCGCGTAGGAGCCGGCGTAGTGCGTCTCCGCCATCGACGGGTTGAAGAAGAAGGTCAGCCACGTGCCCGTGAGCAGGATGACGACGAAGCTGTAGAGCGCCACCTCGCCGAGCATGAAGGACCAGTGGTCCGGGAAGATCTTCCGCCCGAACTCCTTGACGGCGACGCTGACGCTGGTGCGCTCGTCGAGGTAGGTCGCGGCCGCGGCGGTCAGGCCGCCCCCGCTCTTGGCGGCGGGTGCGGCGGCACCCGTCGTGGTCGGATCAGCTGTTGTAGTCACCACGACGCTCCCAGAAACTCGCCCCTACGGGCTCGGTGAAATCACTCTGTGCAATGAGGTAGCCCTCGTCGTTGACGGCGATGGGCAGCTGCGGCAGGGGCCGCTTGGCCGGTCCGAAGATGACCTCGCAGTGGTTGGTCACGTCGAACTGGGACTGGTGGCAGGGGCAGAGCAGGTGGTGGGTCTGCTGCTCGTAGAGCGCCACAGGGCATCCCACGTGCGTGCAGACCTTCGAGTAGGCGACGATCCCGTCGTAGGACCAGCCCTTCCGCTCCGGGGTCTCGACGAGGTCCTCGGGGCGGAGGCGCATGAGCAGCACCGCGGCCTTGGCCTTCTCCTCGAGCTTGCCCTCCTCCATCTCCATGAGCGAGGCGGGGATGACGTGGAACGCGGACCCGATGGTCACGTCCGATGCCTTGATGGGCGTGCCGGAGGGATCGCGGGTGAGGACCTCGCCCTTCTTCCACAGCGTGTGGCTGAGGGCGGAGGCGGGCTCCTCGGCGCTGCCCGGGTACAGGTCGCGGAACAGGATCACGGCCGGCAGCGGGAAGGCCACGAGGGCGCCGATGAGGCTGTTGCGGATGAGGGAGCGGCGACCGAAGCCGGACTCCTCGTTCGCCTGCGCGAAGATCTCGACGGCGCGGGCCTGCGTGGCGGGCGAGCCGCCCTGCGGGTGGCGCTCGTCGATCAGCTCGTGGTCGCTCATGAGGGCCTTGGACCAGTGGATCGCACCGATCCCGAGGCTCAGGAGCGCCAGCGCGATGCCGACGCCGAGGAACAGGTTGTTGAGGCGCACGCTGCCCGGGTCGTCCGCGTAGATCGGGAAGCCGAAGTACGCGCCGATCGCGAAGACGCTGCCCACGATGGACAGGTAGAACCACGTGTAGACGACGCGCTCGGCGGTCTTCGCCTTCTTCGGGTCCTTGTCGGTGACGCGGAGGCGGTGCTCCGGGAAGCCGGGGTTCTGGAACGCGTCGCGCGTGGCGACGGCGGTGCCGCCGGGGAGCACGACGTCACGGCCTGCCGGCTCGAGCTCGCCGGCTTCGTAGCCCGCGGGGACGACGCCCGACTCGTCCTCATCGTCGTGTGCCATGTACGTGCCTCTCCTGTGTGCTGATGCGGGTCATCGATGCGGGCGTCAGTTGGACCGGGCCGTGAGCCACACGGTCAGGGCGACGATGCCGCCGAGACCGAAGATCCACATGAAGAGGCCCTCGGACACCGGGCCGAGCCCGCCCAGGTTCGCGCCGCCGACCGTGCTGTTCTCCTCGATGTACTGCAGCGACGTGATGATGTCGCGCTTGTCCTCGGGGGAGATGTTGGTGTCGTTGAAGACCGGCATGTTCTGCGGACCGGTGACCATGGCCTCGTAGATGTGGACCGGGGCCACGCCCTCGAGGCTGGGGGCGAACTTGCCCTCGGTGAGCGCGCCTCCCGCCGCGGCCACGTTGTGGCACATGGCGCAGTTGATGCGGAAGAGCTCGGCGCCGTTGGCGGGGTCGCCCTTCCCGTCGAGGTACTGGCCGTCGGGGATGGCCGGGCCGGGAGCGAGCGAGGCGACGTATGCCGCGAGCTCCTTCACCTGCGTGTCGGTGAACTGCGTGGGCTTCTCCGGTGCCTGGACCGTGGTGCCCTGGAGCGGCATGCGGCCGGTGCCGACCTGGAAGTCGACGGAGGCCGCGCCGACGCCGATGAGGCTCGGGGCGACGCCCGTCCCCGTGGCATCCATGCCGTGGCAGGTGGCGCAGTTGGAGCCGAAGAGCTTCTGGCCCTCGTCGATGGTCTGCGCGGACTTGAGGTCGACCTCTGCCGACGCGGTGCCCGACTGGATCATCGCGTAGGCGCCGCCTGTGGTGAGCAGGCCGATGGCGAGCAGGGCGATCGTGGTCAGGGGGCTGCGGCGACCGGTTCGACGGGCGCGTGCTGTCTTGGTGCTCATGCTGTGGTTGATGCTCCCGCTCGGTGCTATTTGAGGACGTAGATGACCAGGAAGAGCCCGATCCAGACGACGTCGACGAAGTGCCAGTAGTAGGACACGACGATGGCGCTCGTCGCCTCCCTGTGCCCCATGGACCGGACCGCGAAGATGCGCCCGATGACGAGGAGGAAGGCGATGAGCCCGCCGGTGACGTGCAGGCCGTGGAAGCCCGTGGTCATGTAGAACGCCGAGCCGTAGGCGTTGCTGCTGAGCGTGATGCCCTCGGTGACGAGGGTGGCGTACTCGAAGATCTGGCCCACGACGAAGATGGCGCCAAGGGCGTAGGTGAGGAAGAACCACTCGACCGTGCCCCACTGGCTGGGCTTCCAGCCCGTGGCCCGCGCCTGCAGCCGCTCGGCCGCGAAGACGCCGAACTGGCAGGTAAAGGAGCTCGACACGAGGATGAGCGTGTTCACGAGGGAGAAGGGCACGTTGAGGCGTCCTGCCTCGAACTCCCAGAGGGCACCGGACGTGGAGCGGAGGGTGAAGTAGATCGCGAAGAGACCCGCGAAGAACATCACCTCGCTGCCGAGCCACACGATGGTGCCGACGGCGACCGTGTTCGGCCGGTTCACCACCGGCGCGGTCGATACTGGGGAGATTGAGGTGGTCGTCACAGGTTCCATTATGACCCAGGCCGACGACACCCGATGCCCACCCGGCCGCCCGTGAGATCCGATCCAGCCGCTCGTTAGGCTGATCCGCATGCCCTCCGCCCCGACCTGGCCCGCGCTCATCACCACGCTGATCGAGGGGCGCCACCTGTCGGTGTCCGAGTCCACCTGGGCCATGCGCCAGGTGATGCGCGGGGAGGCCACTCCCGCGCAGCTGGGCGGGCTCCTGGTCGCGCTGCGGGCATCCGGCGAGACCGTCGACGAGATCGTCGGCTTCCGCGACGCCGTCCTCGAGGAGGCGCTGCCGCTCGACGCGGATCCGCGCGCCCTCGACATCGTGGGGACGGGAGGCGACCCTTACGGCGCCGTCCTCAACATCTCCTCGGTGGCCTCGGTCATCGCCGCTGCCGCGGGCGTCCCCGTCATCAAGCACGGGAACCGCGGGGCGAGCTCCGCCTCGGGCGCGTCCGACGTGCTCACGGCACTCGGAGTCGACCTCAGCATCACGCCGGAGCGCGTGGCGGAGGTGCTCCGCGAGACCGGCATCACCTACGCGCACGCCGCGCTCTTCCACCCGGGCTTCCGGCACGCAGCGGCCACGAGGCGCGAGCTCGGCATCTCGACGCTGTTCAACGTGCTCGGCCCGCTCTGCAACCCGGCGCGCCCGGAGGCATCCGCGGTGGGGGTCGCCGACCTCTCGCGCGTGCCGCTCATGGTGGGCGTCTTCCGGACCCGCGGCGCGACCGCGCTCGTGTACCGGGGCGACGACGGGATCGACAAGCTCACGACCACCGGTCACAGCCACATCTGGGAGGTCAGCCGGGGCGCGGTCACCGAGCACGACCTCGACCCGCTCGAGCTCGGGATCCCGCGGGCTCCCATCGAGGCGCTCCTCGGCGAGGGCGTGGAGCAGAACGCGGAGGTGATCCGCCGCGTCCTCGCCGGAGAGCCCGGCCCTCAGCGCGACGTCGTGCTGCTGAACGCGGCGGCGGGCCTCGAGGCCTTCGACCTGATGGGGGATCCGACGCGCGTTCAGCAGCCCATGGCGCGCCGGCTGCGCGAGAAGGTCGCGATCGCCGCCGACGCCGTGGACTCCGGCCGCGCCGCCGCGAAGCTCGAGGAGTGGGCGGCGGCGACGCGCGCCTGATCCTCGTCGCCCGGTCGATGTCGCGCGTGCGGCGGATGATGGTCGCATGTGCGGGAGATTCGTGGTGGCGCGGGCGACGGGGGACCTCGTCGGGGACTGGGCGGTCGACGACGTGGACGGCGAGGACCCGCCCCCCTCGTGGAACGTCGCCCCGACGACCAGGGTCCACATGGTCGCGGACCGCCACCCGCACGGCGACGCGGACGGCGCGGTCCGCCGGGTCCTGACCGCGGCGCGGTGGGGGATCGTCCCGCCGTGGGCGAAGGCGGTGCAGGGCGCCCCTCTGATCAACGCGCGCGTCGAGACCGTGACGGAGAAGCCCACGTTCCGGAGGGCCGTGCTCACGCGGCGGGCGGTCGTGCCGGCCGACGGGTACTACGAGTGGCAGGTCACCGCCGCGGGGAAGCAGCCCGTCTACCTGCACGGCGAGGACGAGCGGCCGCTGGCGTTCGCGGCCGTGTACGAGCACTGGCGGGATCCCGCCGTCCCCGACGGGGAGCCCGGCGCGTGGCTGCGGAGCCTCGCCATCATCACGTCCGCCGCGAGCGACGCGCTCGGTCACATCCACGACCGCACGCCCGTCATCGTGCCGCGCGACCGCCTGGACGACTGGCTCGACGCCGGGACGACGGCGGTCGACGACGTACGTCACCTGCTCGGTTCGCTGCCGGAGCCCCACCTCGTGCCGCGACTCGTCTCGACCCGCGTCAACAGCGTGCGGAACGACGGACCGGATCTCGTGGCGCCCGTCGACGAGGCGCCCGCGGACGACGGGCAGCCGACGCTGATCTGACATCGCGGCGAGCCGTCGGCTGACCGCCCGGACACGCCGCACGCCCCGTCACCTGTGGCGACGGGGCGTGCGGGTCGTGCGGGTGCGGTCTACTGCACGTCGTCGTCGACCCAGTCGAAGGTCTTCGTGACGGCCTTCTTCCAGAGGCGCAGCTGGCGCTCGCGCTCGGCGTCGTCCATGTCCGGCGTCCACCGGCTGTCCTCCTGCCAGTTCTGGCGGAGGTCGTCGAGGTCCTTCCAGAATCCGACGGCGAGGCCCGCGGCGTACGCGGCACCGAGCGCAGTGGTCTCCGCGACGACGGGGCGGACGACGGGCACGCCGAGGATGTCGGCCTGGAACTGCATCAGCAGGTTGTTGGCGATCATGCCGCCGTCGACCTTGAGCTCCGTGAGGTCGACGCCCGAGTCGGCGTTGACCGCGTCGAGCACCTCACGCGTCTGGAAGGCCGTCGCCTCCAGCGCCGCGCGGGCGATGTGGCCCTTGTTGACGTAGCGCGTGAGGCCCACGAGCGCGCCCCGGGCGTCCGAGCGCCAGTACGGCGCGAACAGGCCCGAGAACGCGGGGACGAAGTACACGCCGCCGTTGTCCTCGACGGTGGCGGCCAGCGTCTCGATCTCCGCGGCGCTCGACACGAGGCCGAGGTTGTCGCGCATCCACTGCACGAGCGAGCCGGTGACGGCGATGGAGCCCTCGAGCGCGTAGTGCGGCTCCTGGTCGCCCAGCTTGTAGCCGAGCGTGGTGAGGAGGCCGTTCTGCGAGTGGATGATGTCGGTGCCGGTGTTGAAGATCAGGAAGTTGCCGGTGCCGTAGGTGTTCTTCGACTCGCCCTGGTCGAACGCGGCCTGGCCGAACGTGGCGGCCTGCTGGTCGCCCAGGATGCCGGCGATCGGCACCTCGCGCAGGAGGCTCGAGGACTCGACCTGGCCGTAGACCTCGGAGGAGCTCTTGATCTCGGGGAGCATCGAGCGCGGCACGTCGAAGGCCTTCAGGATGTCGTCGTCCCACTGGAGCGTCTCGAGGTCCATGAAGAGCGTGCGCGACGCGTTGGTGACGTCGGTGACGTGCACGCCGCCGTCGGTGCCGCCGGTGAGGTTCCAGAGGACCCAGGTGTCGGTCGTGCCGAACATGAGCTCGCCGGCCTCGGCCTTCTCGCGGGCGCCGTCGACGTTCTCGAGGATCCAGACGATCTTCGTGCCCGAGAAGTAGGTGGCGAGCGGGAGCCCGACGGTGGGCTTGAAGCGCTCCACCCCGCCGTCGGCCGCCAGGCGGTCGACGATCTTCTGCGTGCGGGTGTCCTGCCAGACGATGGCGTTGTAGACGGGCTTGCCCGTGGTGCGGTCCCATACGACGGCGGTCTCGCGCTGGTTGGTGATGCCGACGGCCTCGACGTCGTGGCGCGTGATGTCGGCCTTGGACAGCGCCTGGCCGATGACCTCGCGCGTGTTGCGCCAGATCTCCATCGGGTCGTGCTCGACCCAGCCGGCGCGGGGGAAGATCTGCTCGTGCTCGAGCTGGCCGGTGGACACGATGGATCCGCTGTGGTCGAAGACGATGGCACGCGTGCTCGTGGTGCCCTGGTCGATGGCGACGATGTACTTCTCGCTCATGTGGTCTCTCCTATGAGGGGTCGGGGGAATTAGAGGATGGGGAGCAGCGCGTAGGACGCGAGGCCGGCGAGGACGCCGCCGATGGCGGGACCGGCGACCGGGACCCAGGCGTAGGACCAGTCGCTCGAGCCCTTGCCCTTGATGGGCAGGATCGCGTGCGCGATGCGGGGACCGAGGTCACGGGCCGGGTTGATGGCGTAGCCGGTCGGGCCGCCGAGGGACGCGCCGATGCCGACCACGAGGAGGGCGACCGGGATCGCGCCGAGGGCGGAGAGGCCGGCGGGGGTGGACGCGTCCGCGTCGGGGTTGTTCGCGAGGCTGAAGCCGAGGATCACGATGACCAGCACGAACGTGCCGATGATCTCCGTGACGAGGTTCCAGGCGTAGTTGCGGATGGACGGGCCGGTCGAGAACACGCCGAGCTTGGTGGCCGCGTCGGGCTCCTCGTCGAAGTGCTGCTTGTAGGCGAGCCAGCAGAACACGGCGCCGATGATGGCGCCGACCATCTGGGCGAGGATGTAGACGGGGACGCTCGCGACGTCCTCGATCTTGCCGGCGGCGAGGAGGCCGAGCGTCACCGCCGGGTTGAGGTGCGCGCCGGACGCGTAGGAGACGGTCACACCGGCGAAGACCGCGAGGCCCCAGCCGAAGTTGACCATGAGGGTGCCGCCGGCGAGCCCCTTCGACTTGATGAGCGCGACGTTCGCCACGACTCCGCATCCGAGGAGGACGAGGAGGGCGGTGCCCACCGTCTCCGACAGGAAAATGACTCCAAGATCCACTGCGTGGTGCTCCGATCGTTCGTCGAGGCGCGGGGGCGACCTCTTCCGCATCATCGCGGTGGCTCCAATCTAGTGCCGGTAGGGCGCACCTCCCTGTCGCGGCTGGCCGCTCCGCGACGCGGATCCCTGCCCCTGATGGAGGGTCGGCGGGGCTGTCGGAGCCCGTCCTCCCGGGCGTATGTTGGCGACACACCCGAGTCGCCGCCGACCGAGTCCCGTCCTCGATCCGGCTCGGATGCGCGGCTGCCGTCCGGCCGCCCGAGACCCGCGAGGAGCCGGCCGTGAAGAAGCTGATCAACGACCCGAGGGCGGTGGCCGACGAGGCCGTCGCGGGCTTCGCCGCCGCCCACCCCGACCTGGTCGCCCTGAGCGCGGATCCGCTCTTCGTGCGTCGCGCGGAGCCCACCCGACCAGGACGCGTGGCGCTCGTGAGCGGCGGCGGCAGCGGGCACGAGCCGCTGCATGCCGGCTTCGTGGGCCACGGCATGCTCGACGCGGCCGTGCCCGGCCCCGTGTTCACGAGTCCCACCCCGGATCCCGTCGTCGCCGCGACCCTGGCCGTCGACGCCGGCGCGGGCGTGCTGCACATCGTGAAGAACTACACGGGCGACGTCCTGAACTTCGAGACCGCGGCCGAGCTCGCGGAGGCGGAGGGCGTGCGCGTGAGGACGGTCGTGGTCGACGACGACGTCGCGGTCACCGACTCCCTCTACACGGCAGGCCGCCGCGGGGTGGCCGGCACCGTGCTCGTCGAGCGCATCGCGGGCGCCGCCGCGGAGCGCGGGGACGACCTCGACGCCGTCGCCGCGATCGCCGAGCGGGTGATCGGGCAGGTCAGGAGCATGGGCGTCGCCATCCGCGCGTGCACCGTCCCGCACGCCGGCGAGCCGAGCTTCGCGCTCGAGGACGACGAGATGGAGATCGGCATCGGGATCCACGGGGAGCCCGGCCGCGTGAAGCTGCCGCTCGAGCCGGTGGACGCCATCGTGGAGCGGCTCCTCGACCCGGTGCTCGAGGACCTCGCCGCGCCGGCCGGCAGCCGCGTGCTGCTGATGGTGAACGGGATGGGCGCCACACCGCTGTCCGAGCTCTACATCGCGTACCGCCGGGCCGCCGCCGTGCTCGAGGAGGCCGGCCTGACCGTCGCCCGGAGCCTCGTGGGAGACTACGTCACGGCCCTCGACATGGAGGGACTGTCCCTCACGGTGCTGCTGCTCGACGACGAGCTCGTCGACCTGTGGGACTCGCCCGTGCAGACCGCCGCGCTGCGGTGGGGGAGGTAGCTCATGGCACTCGGGACCGACTGGGTCGTCGCCTGGATCACGGAGGCGGCGCGCGTCGTCGCCGACCAGCGCGGTGAGCTCATCACCCTCGACCGCGAGATCGGTGACGGCGACCACGGCGAGAACCTCGACCGCGGCTTCGGCGCCGTCACGGAGAAGCTGGCGGCCCTCGCGCCCGACGCCTCGCCCGCCGACGCGCTGAAGACGGTCGCCACCACGCTGATCTCCACCGTCGGAGGCGCCTCCGGCCCGCTGCTCGGGACGGCGTACCTCAAGGCATCCGCGGCCGTCGCCGGCCGGTCGGACCTCGACGCGTCCGCGATCGCGGACCTGCTCGAGGCGGCGGTGGGCGGCATCGTCCTCCGCGGCAAGGCCGAGCGGGGCGAAAAGACGATGGTGGACGCGTGGGGTCCCGCCGCCGAGGCCGCGCGCGCCGCCGCCGATGCGGGATCCTCCCCGGCCGACGCCCTCGACGCCGCCGCCGACGCCGCCGCGCGCGGTGCGGAGGGGACGGAACCGCTCGTGGCGCGCAAGGGGCGCGCGTCCTACCTGGGCGACCGCGCCATCGGCCACCGCGATCCGGGTGCGCAGTCGTCCGCGCTCATCCTGCGCGCGGCGGCCGTCACCGCCCGCGCCGCGCAGGGGGCGGGGTCGTGAGCGTCGGCATCGTCCTCGTCTCGCACAGCGCCCTCATCGCGCACGGGCTCGTCGACCTCGCCCGGCAGATGGCGCCGACCGTCGCGATCGTGCCCGCGGGCGGATCCGGCGACGGCACGCGCGACGACGCCGGCATCGGCACGAGCTTCGACGTGGTCTCCGCGGCGCTCGCCGAGGCGGAGGGCGGCGACGGCGTCGTCGTGCTCGCCGACCTCGGATCCGCCTACCTCACGGCCGAGACCGCGGTCGACCTCCTCGACGAGGACGCCGCCCGCCGTGTGGTCGTGGTGCGGTCTCCGCTCGTCGAGGGAGCCGTCGCCGCCGCGGTGGCCGCCGAGACGGGCGGCTCCCTCGAGGACGTGGCCGCGGCCGCCGCCTCGGCCGCCGGCGCGGACGCTGCCGAGGACTCCGACGCGGGCCTCGCGCCGGATCCGCGGGCCGACGGCACCGAGCCCGCGCCGGCCGGCGCATCGGGGACCGTCCGCGGGGAGGCGACCCTGGTCAACCGCGACGGCCTGCACGCCCGGCCGGCCGCCGACTTCGTCACGCGGGCGTCCGCCTACTCCGCGGCCGTCACCGTCAACGGCCAGAACGCCGCGTCGCTGCTCGGCGTCATGGCCCTCGGCCTGACCCGCGGCGCGCACGTCGTCATCGAGGCGACGGGCGAGGACGCGGAGGAGGCCGTGACCGCGTTGGTCGAGCTCATCGAGTCGGGGTTCGGGGAGGCCTGACGGCCGGTCTCGGGCGGCCAGGCCGCGCGGGCGGCCAGGCCGCGCGGGCGTCAGAAGGCGTCGAGGTAGACCCAGGATCCCGCGTGCCGGACGAAGCGGCTCGCCTCGCGCTGGCTGCCACGCTCCCCGTCGTGCCGGAACGACGCCTCGAAGTCGACGACGCCCGTGGCGTCGTCGGGACCGCCGAGCGACGTGCGGTGGATGGTGAGCCGGAACCAGCGGACGGACGGGTCGAGGTCGATCTCCTCGGGGCGCGAGGACGCGTGCCAGCTGCGGGCGAGGTACGCCGCATCGCCGCGCGCGTAGGCGGCGAAGCGGGAGCGCATCAGCCGCTCGGCGGTCGGCGCGGCCGTGTCGCCCCGGTGCAGCGGGCCGCAGCACGCGCCGTACGCGTCCCCGCTCGTACACGGGCACCAGGCGTCGTCGTCCGGCGTCGACCACGGGGCATCGGGGGAGAGGCGCGTCATCCTCCGAGCCTCCCACGCCGGCGACCCGGAGCAGGATGAGGGAGCGGCCGCCCCCACGGACCCGCTCGATCCACGACATGAGGAGCGCACCATGACCCCCGCCACCGACCTGCTCGTGGACGCCTACGGGCGCATCGCCGAGACCGTGCGCCATGCCGTCGACGGCCTCGACGCCGACGAACTCGCGTTCCGTCCGGATCCCGAGGCCAACTCCATCGGCTGGCTCGTCTGGCACCTCGCCCGCGTGCAGGACGCCCAGGTCGCCGACGTCGCCGGCCGGGACGAGACCTGGTCGACCGGAGGATGGGCGGAGCGCTTCGCCCTCCCGTTCGAGGAGTCGGCGACCGGGTTCGGCCAGTCGCCCGACGACGTCGCGGCACTGGATGGCGTCACCGCGGAGCTCCTCGTCGGCTACCTCGACGCCGTGCACTCCGCCACCCGCGTCTACCTCGCGGGTCTCGACGACGCAGACCTCGCCCGCGTTGTGGACGAGGACTGGACCCCGCCCGTCACGCTCGGCGCCCGCCTCGTCAGCGTGCTCTCCGACGACCTGCAGCATGCGGGGCAGGCTGCCTACCTCGCGGGATTCGTCGCCCGTCGCCGCTGACCGCGCAGCCGCACCGGCGCGGGCGCCGGGCCGTGGGAGACGCGCTCAGGCGGGCAGCTCGGACTCGATGAGCGACACGATCTCCGGCGCGTCCGGCTCGACCGTGGGGCGGAAGCGGTGCACGGCTCCCGTCGGCGTGACGACGAACTTCTCGAAGTTCCACTTCACGCGGCCGGCCTTCCCGTCCGCGTCGGGCGTCTTCGTCAGCTCCGCGTAGACGGGGTGGGCGGACCGGCCGTTGACCTTGACCTTCTCCATCATCGGGAAGGTGACGCCCCACGTGGTGGAGCAGTACTCGTCGATGGCCTCCGCGGATCCGAGCTCCTGGAGGAACTGGTTGCTCGGGAAGCCGATGACGGTGAAGCCCCGCTCGCCGTAGGTGCGCTGCAGCTGCTCCAGCTTCTCGTACTGCGGCGCGAGGCCGCAGCGCGAGGCGACGTTGACGACGAGCACGACCTTGTCGGCGTACGCGCCGAAGGTGGTGGCCTCGCCCTGGAGGGTGGTCAGCGGGATCGGGTCGAGCCGGGGATGCGTCATGGCCCGAACGTAGCCCCGTCCCCTGACAGCGGCTCCCGGCTCCCGGCACGACGAGAGGCCGGCCGCCTCTCGGCGACCGGCCTCCCGGATGCGGATCGGATCCGCCGTGCGTGGTGCTAGTTCGCGAACTCCGTGACGGTCGCGTCGGACGCGACCTTCGTCGCGCCCACGTCGACCCCGTGGTAGGTCAGCAGCGTGTCGACGGTGTCCTGGATCTCCGCGTCGCGCTCCTCGCCGGTCCAGCCGAGCGCGTCCTGCAGCACGTCCGCGATCTCCGCGAGCATCTCGTGGGTCACGCCGCCGACGAACGCGAGGTTCGTGCGACGCAGCACGACGTCGGCGAGGTGCACCGCGTCCTCGTGCGTGGCGAAGTACGCGATCTCGGCGCGCGTGAGCTGCGGGTCGGTCGCGAGCGGCGTGGACGGCTGTCCGGACAGGACGTCGATGACGCTCGTGGCGCGGGTGCCGTAGCGGTTGAGCAGGCGGTCGACCTGCTTGGTGCCGATGCCCTCGGCGCGAGCGGCCTGCGTGGCGATCCAGCGGGCGCGCGCGGTGCTGGAGGACGGGAAGTCCTTGCCGCCGCCGATGGGCATGCCCGTCGTGTCGACCGAGCGCTCCACGCCGAGGCGCGTGGTTGCCTCGGTGGAGAGGTGCGCGGACAGCGCGCGGAACGTCGTCCACTTGCCGCCGACCAGGCTCAGCACCTTGCTGCCCGCGAGGCCCGCGATCTCCGTCTCGACGATGCGGTAGTCGCGCGACACGAAGCCGGGCGCCGTGTCCTCGTGGCGCGGCAGCGGGCGGATGCCCGAGTAGCGGTACACGATGTGGTCGCGGTTCAGCTCGATCTGCGGGAAGACGTGCTTGACGAGGTCGAAGAAGTAGTCGACCTCCTCCTCGGTGCAGACGGCCGGCTCGCTCGGGTCGGCGTCGATGTCCGTGGTGCCGATGAGCACGCGGCCCTTGAGCGGGTAGATGAGGACGATGCGGCCGTCGTTGTTCTCGAAGAAGATCTCGCGGCCCTTGGTGGCCTCGAGCAGCTCGGCGTTGTCGACGACGATGTGCGAGCCCTTGGTGCCGCCCATGAACTTCGTCTCGCCGCCCATGGCCTCGTTGGTGAGGTCGGTCCAGGGACCGGATGCGTTCACGACGACGTCCGCCTTCACCACGAACTCGGCGCCGGAGATCACGTCCCGCAGCGTCACTCCGCCGTCCGCGACGCCCACGGCCTCGAGGTAGTTGGCGCTGCGCGCGTGGTCGCCCGCGGCCAGGCCGTCCTTCAGCACGTCGAGCGCGAGGCGCTCGGGCTCGTGCACGGAGGCGTCGTAGTAGGTGCCGGTGAACTTGACGTCCTTGTTGAGGGCCGGCATGTCCTCGCGGGCCGCCTTGCCGATGCGGAAGCGGTGGCGCGGCACCGAGCCGCCGTCGCGCGAGAAGGAGTCGTAGAGCGTCATGCCGACGCTGATGAGGAGGGCGCCGCGCTCCTTGGTGGAGCGCTGCTTGTGCGTCAGCATGCGCAGCGGCGCGTTGAGGATGCCGGAGAACGTGGAGAAGATCGGCATCGTCGTCTGCAGCGGCTTCACGTAGTGGGGCGCGATGCGGATGAGGCCATTGCGCTCCTCGACGGACTCGCGGACGAGGCGGAACTCGCCGTTCTCGAGGTAGCGGATCCCGCCGTGGATCATGTGCGAGCTCGCGGCTGAGGCACCCGAGCCGTAGTCGGCGCGCTCGACGAGGACGACGTCGACGCCCTGCAGCGCGAGGTCGCGGAACGTCGCGATGCCGTTGATGCCGCCGCCGATGACGAGCACCTGGGCGCTCGGGCGGTCGTGGATGCGGGCGACGTTGTCCCGCAGGTCGGTCTTCTTCGACTGGGTCACGAGGGGCTTCTCTCTGTTGAGACGTGCGTGGTGCGCGTGCTGTCCGTCCATCCTCCGCCTGCGAACGGATTCGACCTAGCCTGTGCACGGATGTGCAAGGCTCGCGTCATGGTCGACGGCATCGCGCACGAGCGCACCCAGGACGCCCTGCGCGCGGCGCACCTCTACTACATGCAGGACCTGACGATGGAGGCGATCGCGCGCGAGCTCGGCACGAGCCGCTCGTCGGTCTCGCGGCTCCTCTCCTTCGCCCGGGAGACGGGGCTCGTGGACATCCAGATCCGCTCGCCGCTCGACCTGGCGACGGTGCTGGGGGAGCAGCTGCACGAGCGCTACGGCGTGGTCGCGCACGTCGTGCCCGTGCCGGACCAGACGAGCGACGTCGACCGCGTCGACCGGGTCGCCCTCTCGGCTGCACGGATGCTCACCCAGTACGTCGACTCGAACATGGTCGTCGGAGTCGCGTGGGGCTCGACCGTGAGCGCGGTGAGCCGGTACCTCGTGCCGAAGCCGACGCACAACACCCTCGTGGTGCAGCTCAACGGGGCCGGCAACGTCCGCACCACCGGGATCATGTACGCGAGCGAGATCCTGCGCCGGTTCGGCCAGGCGTACGGCGCGACCGTGCAGCAGTTCCCGGTGCCGGCGTTCTTCGACGACCCGGCCACGAAGCTGGCGCTCTGGCGCGAGCGGAGCACCAAGCGCGTGCTCGAGCTGCAGGAGCGGATGGACATGGTGCTGTTCGGCGTCGGATCCCCGGTCGCGCTCGTCCCGAGCCACGTCTACTCGGGCGGCTACCTCGAGCGGTCCGACCAGCGCGCGCTCGACGCCGACGGGGTCGTGGGCGACGTCTCGACCGTCTTCTTCCGGGAGGACGGGTCGTCGGCCGACATCGCCATCAACGCGCGGGCGAGCGGACCGGACCTGGCCACGATCCGCAAGGCGCCGCGACGCGTGTGCGTGGTCGCGGGGGCGTCCAAGGCGCGCAGCGTGCGGGGCGCGCTGGCCGCCGGGCTCGTGACGGACATCGTGCTCGACGAGGGGACGGCGCGTGCGTTGCTGACGTGATGCGGCGGGATCCGCCAGGTGGACTGCTTCGGTGGGCGATACCGGACTCGAACCGATGACCTCTTCCGTGTGAAGGAAGCGCGCTACCAACTGCGCCAATCGCCCGTGCTCGCACCGCGGACGGTGCGGGTCAATGATGCCATACCGCGGGGGCGGTCGCTGTCACGGGTATGCCGCGGCGCCCGCCTGGCGGACCTCCATCACGACACGCCCGGGTCGTCGTCGTGTCCGAGTCCACCGGATCCGCGTGAACACGCGGAGAACGGTCGATGAGCGCCATGCCGGCAGTGCTCGGGCGGGCGTCGTTTTGCACCCGCGCCAGGAGATCGGCTAGAGTCATCGAGCACGCAGGGTCGCCGGGAAGCCGGCGGCGAGCGAGTGAAATGCGGATGTGGCGCAGTGGTAGCGCATCACCTTGCCAAGGTGAGGGTCGCGAGTTCGAATCTCGTCATCCGCTCGAACAGGGGCCCTGAGAGGGGTCCCTTTCACAAGGTGGGAACCACCGGTGTGGAAGCACCCATGGTGGGGTGGCCGAGAGGCGAGGCAGCGGCCTGCAAAGCCGTCCACGCGGGTTCAAATCCCGTCCCCACCTCCAGCAAGTGCATGAGCGATTGGCGCAGCGGTAGCGCGCTTCCCTGACACGGAAGAGGTCGCTGGTTCGATCCCAGTATCGCTCACCACCAGAAGGCCCCGGGAGACCGGGGCCTTCTGCTTTTCCCGGGCCCCCGCGCTCGCCGCGCTCCTCCCGTCGATGGGGCCCCGTCGCGCGCCGGTAGTCTGGATCGGTTCCCTCCCCGTCCCGCAAGGAGCCCGCAGTGGTAGACGTCGCCCAGCCCGAGATCCACGACGAGGCCGCGCCCGCGGAGACGACCGGGCAGCCGGTCGAGGTGACGGAGGCGGGCACGGGGTTCACGCTGTTCACCGACCGCGCCGTCGTCGCCATGCGCGTCGACGGGGAGCTGAAGGACCTCGCGGCCGATGTCGCCCCCGGCGACGTCGTCGAGCCCGTGCGGATCGACTCGCCCGACGGGCTCTCGATCCTGCGCCACTCGGCGGCGCACGTCATGGCGCAGGCCGTGCAGCAGATCAACCCGGAGGCGAAGCTCGGCATCGGCCCGCCCGTCACCGACGGCTTCTACTTCGACTTCGACGTCGCCGAGCCCTTCACGCCCGAGGACCTCAAGGCCATCTCCAAGAACATGGAGCGCATCGTCCGGCAGGGCCAGCGCTTCACGCGCCGCGTCGTCATCGAGGAGGAGGCCCGCGAGCTCATGGCCGACGAGCCGTACAAGCTCGAGCTCATCGGCCTCAAGGGCGGATCCAGCGAGGAGCTCGGCGAGGACGGCGAGTCCGTCGAGGTCGGCGGCGCGGAGCTCACGGTCTACGAGAACGTCGACGGCAAGACGGGCGAGGTCTTCTGGCGCGACCTCTGCCGCGGCCCGCACCTGCCGAGCACGCGCATGGTCGGCAACGGCTGGGCGCTGTCGCGCGTCGCCGCGGCCTACTGGCGCGGATCCGAGAAGAACCCGCAGCTGCAGCGCATCTACGGCACGGCGTGGCCCACCAAGGACGAGCTGCGCGCGTACCAGGGCCGCATCGAGGAGGCGCTCAAGCGCGACCATCGCCGCCTCGGCGCCGAGCTCGACCTCTTCTCCTTCCCCGACGAGATCGGATCCGGGCTCGCGGTCTTCCACCCCAAGGGCGGCATCATCCGGCGCGAGATGGAGGACTACTCGCGTCGTCGGCACGAGACGGCCGGCTACGAGTTCGTCTACTCGCCGCACATCACGAAGTCGAACCTGTTCGAGACGAGCGGCCACCTCGACTTCTACAAGGACGGCATGTTCCCCGCCATGCACCTCGACGAGGCGCGGAACGACGAGGGCGAGATCACGCGCCAGGGCGCGGACTACTACCTGAAGCCCATGAACTGCCCCATGCACGTGCTCATCTACCGGTCGCGCCAGCGCTCGTACCGCGAGCTGCCGCTACGTCTGTTCGAGTTCGGCACGGTCTACCGCAACGAGAAGTCCGGCGTGATCCACGGGCTCACCCGCGTGCGCGGCATGACGCAGGACGACGCCCACATCTTCACGACCCGCGAGCGCATGGCCGACGAGCTGAAGGGCACGCTCGAGTTCGTGCTGTCGCTGCTGCGCGACTACGGCCTCGACGACTTCTACCTCGAGCTGTCCACCAAGGACCCGGAGAAGTTCGTCGGATCCGACGAGGTGTGGGAGGAGGCGACCGAGACGCTCCGCCAGGTCGCGGTCGACACGGGCCTCGAGCTCGTGCCGGATCCCGCGGGCGCCGCCTTCTACGGCCCCAAGATCTCCGTTCAGGCGCGCGACGCCATCGGGCGCACGTGGCAGATGTCCACCATCCAGCTCGACTTCAACCTGCCCGAGCGCTTCGGTCTGGAGTACACGGCGAACGACGGCACGCGGAAGCAGCCGGTGATGATCCACCGCGCGCTGTTCGGGTCCATCGAGCGCTTCTTCGGCGTGCTCACCGAGCACTACGCGGGCGCGTTCCCGGTGTGGCTGTCGCCCGTCCAGGTGGTCGGCATCCCCGTGGCGGAGGACTACGAGGAGTACCTCGGCGGCGTGCTCGACCGGCTCCGGGCCGAGGGCGTCCGCGTCCAGCTCGACACCTCGGACGACCGCATGCCCAAGAAGATCCGCACGCACACGAAGG
This sequence comes from Clavibacter michiganensis, assembly GCF_021216655.1. Classification (NCBI taxonomy): domain Bacteria; kingdom Bacillati; phylum Actinomycetota; class Actinomycetes; order Micrococcales; family Microbacteriaceae; genus Clavibacter; species Clavibacter michiganensis. The sequence continues at coordinate 1,056,009 of NZ_CP080437.1, read as the reverse complement.
CGCGCGTGCCGTACCAGCTCATCGCAGGCGAGGACGACCGGGCGGCAGGATCCGTGAGCTTCCGCTTCCGCGACGGCACGCAGGTCAACGGCGTGCCCGTCGCCGAGGCCGTCGAGCGGATCACGGGCGCCATCGCCCGGCGCGAGCAGGTGGTGACCGCGTGGCCCGTCTGACGATGTCGGACCACGAGCCCGCGGGCGACGACGAGCGGGGAGAGGTGCGCGTCGACGACCCCGGCCACCTCGCGGGCGTCCCGGACGAGTTCCAGCGCCTGTGGACCCCGCACCGCATGGTCTACATCCAGAAGGGCCAGCAGCCGGACCGCGACGAGTGTCCGTTCTGCATCGCGCCGTCGATGTCGGACGAGGACGCGCTCATCGTCGCGCGGGGCGAGCACGCTTACGTCCTGCTCAATCTCTTCCCCTACAACAGCGGCCACCTGCTCGTCTGCCCGTATCGTCACATCGCGACCTACGACCTCGCGAGCCCCGAAGAGGTCGCCGAGATCGGCTCCCTCACGCAGACCGCCATGCGGGTCGTGCGCGAGGTGTCGCGTAACGACGGCTACAACATCGGCATGAACCAGGGCCAGGTCGCGGGTGCCGGCATCGCCGAGCACCTGCACCAGCACATCGTGCCGAGGTGGGGGCAGGACGCGAACTTCCTGCCGATCATCGCGAAGACCAAGGCGCTGCCGCAGCTGCTGGGCGACGTGCGCGCATCCATCGCCGCAGCCTGGCCCGCTCCCGCGGGCGAATAGGATAGGGACCACAATGACTGACACCAACACCACCGGACAGGTCGGCTCGAGCCGCGTCAAGCGCGGACTCGCGGAGATGCTCAAGGGCGGCGTCATCATGGACGTCGTCAACGCCGAGCAGGCGCGCATCGCGGAGGACGCGGGAGCGGTCGCCGTCATGGCGCTCGAGCGCGTGCCGGCCGACATCCGCTCGCAGGGCGGCGTCGCCCGCATGAGCGACCCCGACCTCATCGACCAGATCAAGGCCGAGGTGTCCATCCCCGTCATGGCGAAGGCCCGCATCGGCCACTTCGTCGAGGCGCAGGTCCTGCAGTCCCTCGAGGTCGACTACATCGACGAGTCCGAGGTGCTGAGCCCGGCCGACTACGTGAACCACATCGACAAGTGGGGCTTCACCGTCCCCTTCGTCTGCGGCGCCACCACGCTCGGCGAGGCGCTCCGCCGCATCACCGAGGGCGCGGCCATGATCCGCTCGAAGGGCGAGGCCGGCACGGGCGACGTCTCCGAGGCCACCAAGCACATCCGCACCATCAAGTCCGAGATCCGCACGCTCAGCGCCCTCACGCACGACGAGATCTACGTCGCCGCGAAGGAGCTGCAGGCGCCGTACGACCTCGTGCTCGAGGTGGCGAGGACGGGCCAGCTGCCGGTCGTCCTGTTCACCGCGGGCGGTGTGGCCACCCCGGCCGACGCCGCGATGATGATGCAGCTCGGCGCCGACGGCGTGTTCGTCGGATCCGGCATCTTCAAGTCGGGCAACCCGGTCGCGCGGGCCAAGGCCGTCGTCACCGCGACCGCGCTGTTCAACGACCCCGACGCCATCGCCGAGGCATCGCGCGGACTGGGCGAGGCGATGGTCGGGATCAACGTGGCCGACGTCCCCGCCCCGCACCGCCTCGCCGAGCGTGGCTGGTAGCACCGCGGAGCAGCACGGAGACGGTCCGCTCGTCGGCGTCCTCGCGCTGCAGGGGGACGTCCGCGAGCACGTGCGCGTGCTCCAGGGCTTCGGCGCCCGGACGCGGTTGGTGCGTCAGCCGAAGGACCTCCCCGGCATCTCCGGGCTCGTGATCCCCGGCGGCGAGTCCACGGTGATGGACAAGCTGTCGCGCCAGTTCGGGATCGCCGGGCCGCTGCGCTCTGCCATCGACGACGGCCTGCCCGTCTACGGGACGTGCGCCGGGCTCATCATGCTGGCCGACGAGATCGTCGACGCGATCCACGACCAGCGCAGCATCGGCGGCCTCGACGTCTCGGTGCGGCGGAACGCGTTCGGATCCCAGACGGCGTCCTTCGAGGTCGACCTCGACGTGCCCGCGCTGGGGGACCCGCCCGTCCACGCCGTCTTCATCCGCGCACCCGTGGTCGCGTCGGTCGGGCCGGCAGCGTCGGCGCTCGCCTCGCTCGACGACGGCCGCGTCGTGGCCGTGCGGCAGGGCGCCCTCCTGGGCACCTCGTTCCACCCGGAGGTCACGGGAGACCTCCGGTTCCACCGCCTCTTCCTCGACACGGTCGAGGACGCCGGCCGCACCCGCTGAGCACCCGCGTCCCTCGACGGGATGCGCTGATGGTCCATCATTGACAGCGAGCAGACGCCGCGTAAGGAGAACCACCCGTGTCCGGACATTCCAAGTGGGCGACCACGAAGCACAAGAAGGCGATCATCGACTCGCGTCGCGCCAAGTCGTTCGCGAAGCTGATCAAGAACATCGAGGTCGCGGCCAAGATCGGCGGCGCCGACATGTCCGGCAACCCGACGCTCGTCGACGCGGTGCAGAAGGCCAAGAAGACCAGCGTCCCGAACGACAACATCGACCGTGCGGTGAAGCGCGGCGCCGGCCTGCTCGGTGAGGTCGTCGACTACCAGACGATCATGTACGAGGGCTACGCCGCCAACGGCGTCGCGATGCTCGTCGAGTGCCTCACCGACAACAAGAACCGCGCGGCCGCCGAGGTCCGCACGGCCATGAGCCGCAACGGCGGCACGATGGCCGATCCGGGCAGCGTGGCCTACAACTTCCACCGCAAGGGCGTCATCGCGGTGCCGCACGACGAGGCGCCGACCGAGGACGACGTGCTCGCGGCGGTCCTCGACGCGGGCGCCGAGGACGTGACCGACCACGGCGAGGTCTTCGAGATCCGCTGCGAGCCGTCCGACATGGTCGCCGTGCGCCAGGCGCTGCAGGAGGCGGGGATCGACTACGACTCCGCCGACGTGGAGTTCGTGCCGCAGGTCAAGGTCGAGGTCGACCTCGAGACCGCGCGCAAGGTGAACAAGCTCGTCGACGCCATGGAGGACCTGGACGACGTCCAGAACATCTACGTGAACAGCGACGTGCCCGCCGACGTGCAGGCGGCGCTGGACGACGACGACGAGGAGTAGGCCCTCATCGCCGGGGTGCGGGGGAGCGGCGCGGGTGGCAGCGGCCCGTCCGTGCGGATCCTCGGGATCGACCCCGGACTGACGCGCTGCGGCGTCGGCGTGGTCGACGTCTACGCCGACCGCTCGGCCCGGCTCGTGGACGTGCAGGTCGTCCGCACGAGCCCCACGGCCGAGCTGCACCACCGGCTGCTCGTGGTCGGCGACGGCATCGAGGAGCTGGTGGAACGGCACCGCCCGTCCGTCGTCGCCATCGAGCGCGTCTTCGCGCAGGACAACCTCTCGACGGTGATGGGAGTGGCGCAGATCACGGGCGTGGCCCTCGTCGGCGCGGCGCGGCGCGGTCTCGACGTCGCCCTCCACACGCCGAGCGAGGTCAAGGCCGCCGTCACCGGGTACGGCCAGGCCGACAAGAAGCAGGTGGCGACGATGGTCGCGCGGATCCTCGGCCTCGACGAGCTGCCGACGCCCGCCGACGCGTCCGACGCGCTCGCCCTCGCGATCTGCGCCGGCTGGCGCGCGGGCATGTCCCGCGCGGGCATCGCGGGGACCCCGACGCCGACAGCGCGCGCGACCGGCGCCGACGCGGCGTCGGGCGCAGGACCGACCGCGGCGCAGGCCGCGTGGCTCGCGGCCGAGCGTGCGCAGCGGGGTCGGCGCTAGCTCGTAGGGTTGGGGCGTGATCTCCTCCCTCCGTGGCACCGTGCTGTCCGTCTCCGGTCAGACCCTCCTGCTGGAGGTGCACGGGGTGGGCTACGGCGTCTCGGTGACGCCGCGGCACGCGCTCGAGCTGCGGAACGGATCCGAGGCCACCGTGCTCACGTCGCTGGTCGTCCGCGAGGACTCGCTCACGCTCTTCGGCTTCCCCGGGCCGGACGAGCTGCGGGCATTCGAGCTGCTCTGCGGCGTCACGGGCGTCGGCCCGAAGTCGGCCCTCGCGGTGCTCGAGCACCTGGATCCGGAGGCCATGGCCCAGGCCGTCGCCGCGGAGGACGACGCCGCCTTCCGCCGCGTGTCGGGCATCGGACCGAAGACCGCCAAGCTCATCGTGCTGCAGCTCGCGGGGAAGCTGTTCGTCACCCAGCCACGAGCGCGTTCGGCGACGTCCGCCGCGTCCACCGTCACGGCCGACGTCGTCACGGCCCTCATCGGCCTCGGCTGGTCCGAGCGCGTGGCTCGCACCGCGGTCGACGACGCCGCGGCCGCGGCGGCCGATCAGGGGCTGCCCGCCGACATGCCCCGCCTGCTGCGCGTCGCGCTCGGCATGCTCGGGCCGCAGCAGCCCGCGGGCGCGGCCCCGACCGGTCAGGCGGCCGACCGATGAGCGGGCTCGAGCACGGCGACGCGTCCAGCCCCGTCCCGGAGTCCGACGCCGAGCTCGCCTTCGAGGGCGCGCTCCGCCCCCGATCGCTCTCCGAGTTCGTCGGCCAGGTCAAGGTGCGCGGCCAATTGGAGCTGCTGCTCACGGCCGCGGCCATGCAGAACCGCTCGCCCGACCACATCCTGCTCGCCGGCCCGCCCGGGCTCGGCAAGACGACGCTCGCCATGATCGTGGCGGAGGAGAGCCGCCGCCCCCTGCGGCTCACGAGCGGCCCCGCCATCCAGCACGCGGGCGATCTCGCGGCCGTGCTGTCCGCGCTGGTGCCGGGCGAGATCCTGTTCGTCGACGAGATCCACCGCATGGCGCGCTCGGCCGAGGAGATGCTGTACCTCGCGATGGAGGACTACCGCATCGACATCATGGTGGGCAAGGGCGCGGGGGCGACCTCCATCCCGCTGGAGCTGTCGCCGTTCACCCTGGTGGGCGCGACGACGCGCTCGGGCATGCTGCCGAGCCCGCTCCGCGACCGCTTCGGCTTCACCGCGCACCTGGAGTTCTACGAGACGCACGAGCTCGAGCAGGTGATCGAGCGCGCCGCCCGCATGCTGCACCTGGAGATCGAGCACGAGGCGGTCGCGGAGATCGCCGGTCGGTGCCGGGGGACCCCGCGCATCGCGAACCGCCTGCTCCGGCGGGTGCGCGACTACGCCCTCGTGCACGGCACGGAGGCAGGTCTCGAGTCCGTCCGCGCGGCGCTCGACCTCTACGACGTGGATCCGCTCGGCCTCGACCGCTTGGACCGCGCCGTCATGCGCGGCATCCTCACGCGCTTCGGCGGCGGGCCCGTCGGGCTCAACACGCTCGCCGTGTCGGTGGGGGAGGAGGCGGAGACGATCGAGTCGGTCGTCGAGCCGTTCCTCGTCCGCATCGGCCTGGTGACGCGGACGCCGCGCGGGCGCGTCGCGACGCCGGCCGCATGGGAGCACTTCGGGCTCGAGGCCCCCGCGGCGCCGGGCGCTCCCGCCCGCGCGTCGGGTCCGGCAGGTGCCGCCGGGGCCCTCTTCGGCGATGAACTATGATTCAAGCTGGCCTCCCGCGGAACGTCGCCGGTTCGTCGTGTCCGTCACCTCCCAGCATCTGAAAGGCCCGTCCCGCATGGACCCGTTCACCTTGATCATGTTCGCCGTCCTGGCGCTGCTCATCTTCTTCATGTTCCGCAACAGCCGGAAGCGCCAGAAGGACCTCGCGTCGCTGCAGACGCAGATGGTCCCCGGTGCCGAGGTCATGACCGCGTCCGGCATCTACGGCACGCTCGTCTCCTTCGACGAGGAGAACAACCTCGCCTACCTCGAGGTCTCGCCCGGCACAGTGCTGAAGCTGCACCGCCAGACCATCGCCCGCGTGGTCGAGCCGACCGTCGCCGACGACGCCTCCGTCCTCGTCGACGACGCTCCCGCAGCGGACGCGGTCGACGAGACCGGCACGACGGACGCCACGCGCCGCCTCGACGACGGCGACGCCCCCACCGCGCGCTCCTGATCCCCCGGGCGGGCGGCCACCGGTCGCCCGCCCTCCGGGCGTCTCCTCGCCCGGACCCGCTCACCCCTCCATCCGGAGCGCCGCGCGGATCCCGCCGGCCCACCGCGAAGAAAGTCGAGTGTCCAGGTGGCCAAGTCGCCCACACCGGTACGCAAGGCCAGGCGCAAGCTCATCTGGCTGCTGGTCATCATCGGCCTCCTGGCCGGCGGCAACGCCGCGAGCGTCGCGTTCAGCAACGGCTCGTGGAGCCCCAAGCTCGCGCTCGACCTCGAGGGCGGCACGCAGATCATCCTCGCGCCGCAGCTCGACGGAGCCTCCTCCGGGCCCACGAGCGAGCAGCTCGCGCAGGCCGTCTCTATCATCCGCCAGCGCGTCGACGCGAGCGGCGTCTCCGAGGCGGAGATCACCACGCAGGGCGGCAGCAACATCGTCGTCAGCCTGCCCGGTGAGCCCGACGCGGCGACCATGCAGCGCCTGCAGTCGTCGGCGAAGCTCGAGCTCCGCCCCGTGCTCATCGGCGCGGCCGGCACGGCCTCTGTCGCCGCGACGCCCACGCCCACGCCCACTGATGGGTCGGCTCCCGCGGATGGCTCCACTCCCGCAGCCGAGACCCCGGCCGCGGAGGCCACCCCGGATCCCTCCACCCTCTCCGACGAGCCGACCGCGGAGCCCACGGGCCCGAGCGACGTCTCGTGGGTCACCCCCCGCCTCCAGGCCGAGTTCGCCGCGTACGACTGCGCGACCGCCCCCGAGAACGACGGGCAGGCCGCCCCCGCCGACCGCGCGATCATCGCCTGCTCCGACGACGGCGCCGCGAAGTACGTCCTCGGCCCGGTCGAGGTCGACGGCAGCACGATCTCCGACGCGACGAGCGGCCTCCAGCAGTCGAGCCAGGGCGTCAGCACCGGCACGTGGTCGGTCAACCTGGTCTTCGACGGCGACGGCACGAAGCAGTTCGGAGACATGTCGACCCGCCTGATCACGCTCGAGTCCCCACGCAACCAGTTCGCGTTCGTGCTCGACAACGAGGTCATCTCCGCCCCGGTCACGCAGGGCGTCGTCACCAACGGCAAGCCCTCCATCACGGGCAACTTCACGCAGGAGAGCGCCAAGGCGCTGGCCGACCAGCTCAAGTTCGGCGCCCTGCCGCTCAGCTTCACGCTGCAGAGCTCGGACGTCATCTCGGCGACGCTCGGATCCTCGCAGCTCACCAGCGGCCTGATCGCGGGGCTCATCGGCCTCGTGCTCGTGGTGCTCTACTCGCTCGTGCAGTACCGGGCGCTCGGCATGGTCACGATCGCGTCGCTCGTGATCGCCGCGGTGATCACCTACCTCCTCATCACGCTGCTCAGCTGGCGGGAGGGGTATCGGCTGTCGCTCGCCGGGGTGGCGGGGCTCATCGTGGCCATCGGCATCACGGCGGACTCGTTCATCGTCTACTTCGAGCGCATCAAGGACGAGCTGCGCGACGGCCGCGGCCTGGTCTCGTCCGTCGAGCAGGGGTGGAAGCGCGCGCTGCGCACGATCATCGCGTCCGACACGGTCAACTTCCTGGCGGCGGCGGTGCTGTTCATCCTCGCCGTGGGCAACGTCAAGGGCTTCGCGCTGACGCTCGGGCTCACGACGATCATCGACCTCATCGTCGTCTCGCTCTTCACGCACCCGATCCTGCAGCTGCTCGCGAACCGGCGCTTCTTCGCCGAGGGCCACCGCATGAGCGGGCTCGACCCGCGGGCGCTCGGCGCGGTGTACCGGGGGCGCGCCACGTTCCGCACCCCCACCGCCACGGCGGGGCGCGGTGCCGCGGCGGCCAAGGAGGCGGCGCGCCGGCAGACCATCGCCGAGCGCAAGGCCGCCCAGGGCCAGGCGACCGGATCCACGAAGACCGCGACCATCGACCCACCGCGGGCCGACGACACGAGCAGGGACGACTGATGGCTGGCTTCTCCGAATTCGGCAACGACCTCTACACGGGCAAGCGCTCGTTCGACATCGTCGGCCGCCGCCGTCTCTGGTACTCCATCGCGGCGATCTGCATCCTCATCTCCGTCCTGGGGCCGCTCGTCCGCGGCGGCTTCACGTTCGGCATCGAGTTCACGGGCGGATCCGAGTACACGGTGAGCGGGGTGCAGTCGCAGTCGCAGGACATCGCGAGCGACGCCGTCGCCACCGTGACCCCGGTGCCCGCTCGCGTGTCGTCGGTCGGGTCCGACGGCGTCCGCGTCCAGACCGACCAGCTGCAGCCCGCGGACAGCTCCGCCGTGCGGCAGGCGCTCGCGACGGCGTACGGCGTCGAGACGTCCAGCGTCACCGAGTCCTTCATCGGGCCGTCCTGGGGACAGGACATCACCCGCCAGGCGCTCTGGGGCCTCGTGGTCTTCCTCGCGCTGGCCGCGGTCGTCATGTCGGTCTACTTCCGCACGTGGAAGATGTCCGTCGCGGCGATCATCGCCCTCCTGCACGACCTCGTCCTCACCGCAGGCATCTACGGCATCACGGGCTTCGAGGTCACGCCGGCGGCCGTGATCGGCTTCCTCACGATCCTCGGGTACTCGCTCTACGACACCGTCGTGGTGTTCGACAAGATCCGCGAGAACACCGCGGAGGACGGGCAGGAGTCGCGTCGCACGTTCGCGCAGTCGGTGAACCTCGCGGTCAACCAGACCCTCGTGCGGTCCATCAACACGTCGATCGTCGCCATCCTCCCCGTGGGGTCGATCCTCTTCATCGGCGCCGTCGTGCTCGGCGCCGGCACCCTGCGCGACATCGCGCTGTCGCTGTTCATCGGCATCATCGTCGGCACCTACTCGACGATCTTCATCGCGGCTCCGCTCTACGCCCACCTCCGTGAGGGCGAGCCGAAGGTGAAGCGCGGCGACGCCCTCGCGAGATCGGCCGCGAGCCGCTCCCAGGCCGAGCGCGCGGCCGTGACGGTGGAATCGTGACGAGCGCGCAGGGCGCAGGTGTACCCGAGGACCTCGACGCCGCCACCGCCAAGGCCCGCACCACCACGGGCGAGTCCTGGCTCCTCGACGTGCGCGAGCCCGACGAGTGGGAGGCCGGCCACTCCGCCGTCGCCCACCACATCCCGATGGGCGAGCTCCAGGCGCGCGTCGACGAGATCCCGACCGACCAGCACATCGCGGTGGTCTGCCGCTCCGGTCACCGGTCGGCCATCGCGACCCAGGCCCTGCTGCGCGGCGGATTCGCGGCCTCCAACATCACGGGCGGCATGCACGCGTGGTCCGAGATGGGCGGCGACGTCGTCACCGAGGACGGGCAGCCCGGCCGCGTCGCCTGAGCCGGACGGCCGCCCCGCGCGTCGTCGGGTGACGTGCTCCGGGAGGCCCTGTGCCCATCGCCGGACGCCCGCCCGTGGTCGGGAGGTCCCGGGCGCGGTGATAATTTGGTCTCCAGCACACGCCTGGGAGGCTGAACGATGACGGAGACGACCTCGAGCACGGCTTCCCTCCGGCGCCTGGTGCCCCGCCTCTTCTCCCGGGCGCAGCCCGCCGGTGCCGTCGAGCAGCTGATCCGCACCGCGCGCCTGCACCACCCCAAGGCCGACATGAGCCTGATCGAGCGGGCCTACGCCGTCGCCGAGCGGGCGCACGAGGGCCAGAAGCGCAAGAGCGGTGAGCCGTACATCACCCACCCGGTCGCGGTCGCCCAGATCCTCGCCGACCTCGGCATCGGCCCCAAGACGCTCGCGGCCGCCCTCCTGCACGACACGGTCGAGGACACCGAGTACACGCTCGACATGCTGCGCCACGACTTCGGCGACGAGATCGCGATGCTGGTCGACGGCGTGACCAAGCTCGACAAGCTCAAGTACGGCGACAGCGCCCAGGCCGAGACGGTGCGCAAGATGGTCGTCGCGATGTCCAAGGACATCCGGGTCCTCGTGGTCAAGCTGGCCGATCGCCTCCACAACGCGCGCACGTGGGGGTTCGTCGAATCCGCGTCCGCCGAGCGGAAGGCCAAGGAGACCCTCGAGATCTACGCGCCGCTCGCGCACCGCCTCGGCATCTCGACCATCAAGTGGGAGCTCGAGGACCTCTCGTTCGCGGTGCTCTACCCGAAGATCTACGTCGAGATCGAGAACCTCGTCAAGCAGCGCACGCCGCAGCGCGAGGAGTTCGTCCAGCAGGTGATCGACAGCGTCAACGACGACCTGCGAGCCGCCAAGATCCGCGGCAAGGTGGCCGGCCGGCCGAAGCAGTACTACTCGATCTACCAGAAGATGGTCGTCCGCGGCCGCGAGTTCGACGAGATCTACGACCTCGTCGGGATCCGCGTGCTGGTCGACTCGCTGCGCGACTGCTATGCCGTGCTCGGTGCGATCCACGCCCGCTGGACGCCCGTGCCCGGCCGGTTCAAGGACTACATCGCCACGCCCAAGTTCAACCTCTACCAGTCGCTGCACACGACGGTCATAGGTCCCAAGGGCCGCCCGGTCGAGATCCAGATCCGCACGCACGAGATGCACCAGCGCGCCGAGTTCGGCGTCGCCGCGCACTGGAAGTACAAGGAGCGCATGAACGGCGGGCGCACCCCCGAGGTCTCGCCGCAGGGGGACACCGACCTCGCCTGGCTCGCGCACATCTCCGACTGGCAGTCGGAGACCGCGGATCCCGGGGAGTTCCTCGACTCGCTGCGCTTCGAGATCGGCGCGAAGGAGGTCTACGTCTTCACCCCGCACGGCAAGGTGATCGGCCTGCCCGCCGGCGGGACGCCCGTGGACTTCGCCTACGCCGTGCACACGGACGTCGGCCACCGCACGATGGGCGCCAAGGTGAACGGACGGCTCGTGCCTCTCGAGAACCCGCTCACCACGGGCGACGTGGTGGAGGTGTTCACGTCGAAGAACCCCGACAGCGGACCGAGCAAGGACTGGCTCGCGTTCGTGAAGAGCGCTCGCGCGCGCAACAAGATCAAGCAGTGGTTCACCAAGGAGCGCCGCGAGGAGGCGATCGAGCAGGGCAAGGACGCCATCGCCCGCGCCATGCGCAAGCAGAACCTCCCGCTGCAGAAGCTCATGAACCAGGACGCGTTCTCGGACGTGGCGCAGAGCATGAAGTACGACGACGTCGCGGCGCTCTACGCCGCCGTCGGCGAAGGGCACGTCTCGACCCAGTCGGTGATCGAGAAGGTGCTGTCGTCGATCCAGGGTGACAGCGGCGGCGAGGCCGAGGAGGTCTTCGCCGTCACGCAGCGCTCGCGGGTCTCGCGCAACAGCGACTCCGGCGTGCTCGTGCGCGGGGCGCCGGACATCCTCGTGAAGCTCGCCAAGTGCTGCACGCCGGTGCCGGGCGACGAGATCATCGGGTTCGTGACGCGCGGCGCGGGGGTCTCCGTCCACCAGGCCAACTGCCACAACGTCGACTCCCTGCGCGCCGAGCCCGATCGCATGATCGAGGTGGAGTGGGCGCCGTCGTCCAAGAGCCTGTTCCTGGTGCACATCCAGGTCGAGGCCCTCGACCGTTCCGGCCTCCTCAGCGACGTGACGCGTGTGCTCTCGGAGCACCACGTGAACATCCTCTCCGCGTCCGTCTCGACGTCGTCGAACCGGCTCGCGATCAGCCGCTTCGTGTTCGAGATGGGCGACGTGACGCACCTGGACCGCGTGCTCAACGCGGTGCGCCGCATCGACGCCGTGTACGACGTGTACCGGGTCAACGGAGGCTGACGGGATCCGCCGCCGGTCCGTCGTCCGTGCGATCCGATGACGGGGTGCGGCGGGCGAGGGTCTCGAGCCGGGCTAGCGCTCGGCGCTTGTCGGGCAACGCACCCGAGGCGGCGAGGTGCTGCCGCGCGGCCGCGTCCGTGACCCCGGGCAGCGCGAGAAGACCGAGGCACGCGGCCTCGTGGGCCGGCGTGAAGTCGGCGACCGTGCGCGCGATGTCGCACAGCGTCCGCAGCGGAGTGGTGACGCGGAGACCGACCAGCACGACCGTGTCGCGCTCGTCGAGCACGACCTCGCGGATGCGCACGTTCCGGAGTGCAGGCGGATGGCAGCGCGCGACGCTGTCGACGCAGTACTCGTGCGTCCGGGGTGGGGTGCGGACGGCGCCGTGCACCCAGGCGGCCGTCGACCGCTCGGCGATGAGCCGCGAGGGGACCTGCGCGGCGAGGGCCGCGGCGCGGAGCCAGGGCGAGGCGAGCTCGTCGACGGGGGAGTAGCAGGCGTCGACCTCGTACACCTCGCCGTCGAGGCGGGCGGAGCAGAGCTCGGCGAGGGGGAGGTCGAGGACGGACAGGACGGGGGCGAGTCGAGGTGACATGGGCGCACCATGCCATCGGGCACGGGGCCACGGGTGACGGCCCGGGATCCTGTGGAGGATCCCGGGCCGTCGTGGGTGGTGCGGAGGGGCGGGCTACGAGCCGAGCGCGTCCAGCCAGACACGGCGGGCGGCGAGGGCCTCCTCGGCGTCCTTGATGCGTCGGGCGTCGCCGTCGGCCTTGGCCGCGTCGAGCTCGCGCTGCAGCTTGTCGATCGCGGCGCCGAGCTGCGAGGCGAGCCCCTCGGAGCGCGCCTTCGTCTCCGGGTTGTTCTTGCGCCAGAACTCCTCGTCCAGCGTGCGGACGTGGGTCTCGACCTTGCGCAGTCGGTCCTCGACGGTCTTGACGCTGTCGCGCGGGACGCGACCGATCGCGTCCCAGCGCAGCTGGACCGCGGTGAGCTTGTCGCGCGCCGCGGTGCGCTCCGTGATCTGGAGGATCGGCTCGGCCTCGTCGAGGAGGGCGAGCTTGGCCTGGAGGTTGGCCTGCTGCTCCTCGTCGTCCGCGGCGTCGACCTCGGCCTTGGCGCCGTAGAGCACGTCGCCCGCCGCCTTGAACTGCGCCCAGAGCGCGTCGTCGTAGCGCTTGCCCGCGCGCCCGGCGAGCTTCCACTCGTCGAGGAGGCGGCGGTACGCGGGGATGCCGCCGACGCCCTGCGGCTCGAGCGCGCGCGCCTGCTCGACGATGGCCTGCTTCTTCGAGCGGGCGTCCTTGTGCGCGTTGTCGAGCTCGGCGAAGAACGCCTTGCGCTCGGTGTCGATGGTGGAGCGCGCCGTGCGGAAGCGCTTCCAGAGCTCGTTGGCCTCGTTCTTCGGGAGGCGGGGACCCGTCTGCTGGTGCTGCTGCCAGCGGCCGAACAGGGCGTCGACCTCGGCGGTCAGCTGCTTCCACTGGACCTTCGAGAAGTCCTGGGTCGCGAGTCGCTCGGTCTCCTCGACGATGGCGGTGCGCTCGGCGATGGCGCCCTGCACCACCTGGCGCTGCTCCTCGCCCTGCTTCTCGGTCAGCTCGCCGACGGTGGCGGCCAGGACGTCGAGACGCGCGCGGAGCGCGGCGAGGTCGCCGACGGCGTTGGCGCCGGTGACGGCCTCGATGAGGTGGGCGACGGCCTTGGAGACGTCGGCCGCGGGTGCGCCGCGCTTGGCGCGCTGCTCCAGGAGCGTGACCTGTCCCGCGAGGTCGGTGAACTTGCGCTGGAAGTAGGCCAGCGCCTCCTCGGGGGTCCCGTCGGGGTACTGGCCGACGGCGCGTTCGCCCTCGCCCTCGCGCAGGAAGACGGTGCCCGTCTCGTCGACGCGGCCCCAGGGGGTCTGATCGTTGTCAGCCACGGATGCTCACCTTGTTCGTAGGACCGGCCGGACCGGTGCGGAGACGTGCACGCCAGCCTAGAGCACGCCTCGCGGGCGGGATCGTCTCGCGACGGGCGCTGGCTGACCTCTCGATCATGCCCCAGGGTGGGGCGGCCCGGTGCGGGTCGCCGAGGATCCGACCCGCCTCGCAGGGGCCCGTGAGGACCGGGCGGGACCGACCCTCCCGTCGCGCGCGCCGCCGCGGGGAGTCGTCCGGGCGGATCAGGGGGTCGGCGTGGCGTCCGGTGTCGCGGGGACGGTCGCGGGGGACGACGGCGAGGACGAGGGAGCGGGCGCCGGCGCGGGGGCACCTGGCCCGGACTCGTACGCGAGCTGCGCGCCGATCGCGAGCGCGGCGACGAGGACCACCGCCACGACCGCGCCCAGGTCGTCGCGACGGCGGCGTCGGACGGCGCGCGCGTGGAGCTCCTGGCGGGCCGCGTAGCGGCGGAGTCGGGCCTGCGCCTCGCGGGCTGCGCGGTCGTTCTTGGGGGCCACGGCGTCCTCCGGTCGGTCCCGCCCGAGGCGGCGGTACGGGAACCATAGCCGGTCGCGCCTACCATCGAGATCATGACCGACACGCGACCGGGCCTCCGTTCGGGGGCGACGCCCCTGGCCGTCCGGATGCGTCCCCGCAGCCTCGACGAGGTCACCGGCCAGCGTCATCTCCTGACCCCCGGCTCGCCTCTCGTGAGCCTCGCGTCGGACGTCGCGGGGGAGCAGGGCTCGGTCTCGATCATCCTGTGGGGCCCGCCCGGCACGGGCAAGACGACGCTCGCGCAGGCCATCGCGCACGGATCCAGCCGCCGCTTCGTCGAGCTCTCGGCCGTGACCGCCGGCGTCCGCGACGTGCGGCAGGTGATGGAGAAGGCGCTCAGCGACCGCGACCTCTTCGGCGTCTCGACCGTGCTCTTCCTCGACGAGATCCACCGGTTCACCAAGGCCCAGCAGGACGCGCTGCTGCCGGGCGTGGAGAACGGGTGGGTGATCCTCATCGCGGCCACCACCGAGAACCCGTCGTTCTCCGTCATCTCGCCGCTCCTCTCCCGGAGCCTCCTGCTGACGCTGGAGCAGCTCGACGACGACGACCTGGGCGTGCTCGTGGACCGCGCCGTCGTCGACGACCGGGGACTCGGCGGGCGCTTCGCGCTCGCTGACGACGCGCGGGCCATGATCATCCGGCTCGCGTCCGGCGACGCCCGGCGCGCGCTCACGGCGCTCGAGGCGGCTGCCGTGTCGGCGCAAGCGGACGCGTCGGGCAAGGCGCGCGCGGCGGCCGACGGGCAGGAGGCCGTCGACGAGGACGACGACGACCAGGACGGCGTCGATCCCGAGCCCGCCGAGGATCCCGCGCCCGTCCCGATCTCCACCGAGCAGGTCGCGCTCGCGGTCGACCGGGCCCTGCTCCGCTACGACCGCAACGGCGACGAGCACTACGACGTCATCAGCGCGTTCATCAAGTCGATCCGCGGATCCGACGTCGACGCCGCGCTGCACTACCTCGCGCGGATGATCGAGGCGGGGGAGGACCCGCGCTTCATCGCCCGGCGGATCATCGTCTCGGCGTCGGAGGACATCGGCCTCGCCGACCCGCAGGCGCTCGTCGTCGCGGTCGCGGCCGCCGACGCGGTGCAGCTCATCGGCATGCCCGAGGGGCGGATCCCGTTGGCGCAGGCGGTCGTGCACCTCGCGACCGCGCCCAAGTCGAACGCCTCCTACCTCGGGATCGACCAGGCCATCGCGGACGTCCGCGCCGGCGCCTTCGGCCGCGTGCCGCTGCACCTCCGTGACGCGCACTACCCGGGCGCGAAGCGGCTCGGCCACGGCAAGGGCTACCGCTATCCCCATGACGCGGACATCGGCGTCGTGACGCAGCAGTACCTGCCGGACGAGCTCGTCGGACGCACCTACTACTCGCCCACGCAGCACGGGCACGAGCGGGACCTCTCGGCCCGGCTCGAGAAGCTGCGCCGCATCGTCCGCGGGGGCTGATCCCGGCGCGGCGCATCCCCGGGATCGCGCCGATCGCGTGCTACGCTTGCTGACGCCTAGATGGGGTGTCGCGTGCGGCTGCGTCGACATCCAGATCCAAGGGACACGTCCTGTAGCCGGACGACCCGTGGCGAATCCCTCTACTTCCGCAGGACCCGCATCAGCGGGATCGATCGTCGCGCGCCCATGCGTGTGCGCGGACGCCCTGCATCATTCGTAGTCAGAGACTTTCTCCCTGGAAGGAAAACGTGTCCACCAAGTCACGCACCCGCAGCAAGACCCGCCTCTCCCGCGCGCTGGGCATCCCGCTCACGCCGAAGGCGGCCAAGTACCTCGAGAAGCGCCCCTACGCGCCGGGCGAGCACGGCCGGTCCAAGCGCAAGCAGGACAGCGACTACGCCGTCCGCCTCCGCGAGAAGCAGCGTCTGCGCGCCCAGTACGGCATCCGCGAGGCCCAGCTCAAGATCGCCTTCCAGGAGGCGCGTCGCACGCAGGGCCTGACCGGTGAGAACCTCGTCGAGATCCTCGAGCAGCGCCTCGACGCGCTCGTCGTCCGCTCCGGCCTCGCGCGCACCACGGCGCAGGCCCGCCAGCTCGTCGTGCACCGTCACATCATGGTCGACGGCAAGATCGTCGACCGCCCCTCCTTCCGCGTGAAGGCCGGCCAGATGATCCACGTCAAGCCGCGCTCCGAGGGCACCGAGCCCTTCCAGGTCGCCGCCGCCGGCGGTCACGCCGACGTGCTGCCGAAGCTCCCCTCGTACCTCGAGGTCGAGCTCGACAAGCTCCAGGCCCGCCTCGTGCGCCTGCCGAAGCGCGCCGAGGTCCCCGTGACCTGCGAGGTCCAGCTGGTCGTCGAGTACTACGCGGCACGCTAAGCACCGCTCCACCGTCCGCGAGGCGGGTCGCCCCATCCCGGGGCGGCCCGCCTCGCGTCGTATCCGGCCGCGGCCCACGTCCGCGGCAGTCCGGCCGGGGCGGCGCGGGGCCCGGCCGGTAGGATCGCCCTCGGCCCCGAAGGCCACCAGCCCGTCGCGTCACCTCCCGGAAGGGGAGCAGCATGAAGAACCTCGTCCTCATCGTCGTGGGGGTCGTCATCGGCTTCGCGGTCGCCCACGTGGTCGACCGCACCCCCGCCGGGCACCGCCTGTTCCAGGACGTCGACGCCCGGGCCCGCCGCTTCGGCGAGTCCGTCGAGCACGGCTACCGGCGCCGCGAGGCCGAGCTGCGCTCCGCCGTGGGCGAGGCCGAGGACACCATCACCGAGCTGGGAAAGCAGTAGACCGCATGCAGACCGCAGACATCCGCAACGCCTGGCTGACGTACTTCGGCGATCGGGGGCACACCGTCGTGCCGTCCGCGTCGCTCGTGAGCGACGACCCGACCCTGCTGTTCACGGTGGCCGGCATGGTGCCGTTCGTGCCCTACCTCACGGGCGTCGTGCCCGCGCCGTTCCCGCGCGCGACGAGCGTCCAGAAGTGCATCCGCACCCTCGACATCGAGGAGGTCGGCCGCACGCCCCGACACGGCACCTTCTTCCAGATGAACGGCAACTTCTCGTTCGGCGACTACTTCAAGGAGCAGGCCATCGCGTACGCGTGGGAGCTGCTCACGACGAGCGAGGCCGACGGCGGCCTCGGCTTCTCGCCCGACGACCTCTGGGTCACCGTGTACCACGAGGACGACGAGGCGCGGCAGGCGTGGAAGCGCATCGCGGGCCTGCCGGACGAGCGGATCCAGGGCCTCGGCCGCGACACGAACTACTGGCACACCGGCCAGCCCGGCCCCGCGGGCCCCTGCTCGGAGATCTTCTTCGACCGCGGTCCCGCCTACGGCGCCGACGGCGGCCCGGCCACCGACGACGACCGCTACGTGGAGATCTGGAACCTGGTCTTCATGCAGTACCTGCGCGGGGCCGGCACGGGCAAGAGCGACTTCGAGATCCTCGGCGACCTCCCCAAGAAGAACATCGACACCGGCATGGGCCTCGAGCGCGTCGCGTTCCTCAAGCAGGGCGTCGAGAACATGTACGAGATCGACCAGGTCCGCCCGGTACTCGACCGCGCGGCCGAGCTCTCCGGACGTCGTTACGGCGCCGACCACGAGGACGACGTGCGCATGCGCATCGTCGCCGACCACGTGCGCTCCTCCCTCATGCTGATGTCGGACGGCGTGCGACCGTCGAACGAGGGGCGCGGCTACATCCTGCGGCGCCTGATGCGACGCACCGTGCGCGCGATGCGCCTCATGGGCGTGGACGCCGCGACCTTCGGCGAGCTGTTCCCCGCGTCGCGCGACGCGATGAAGGCCGCCTACCCCGAGGTGTCGGACGACTTCGACCGCATCTCGCGTCTGGCGTACGCGGAGGAGGAGACCTTCCTCCGCACGCTCTCCGGCGGCACGACGATCCTCGACGTCGCGGTCGGCGAGACGAAGGCGAAGGGCGGCGAGCGGATCGCGGGCGACACCGCGTTCCTCCTGCACGACACCTTCGGCTTCCCCATCGACCTCACGCTCGAGATGGCCGAGGAGAACGGCCTCACGGTCGACCGCGAGGCCTTCGACCGCCTGATGCTGGAGCAGCGCACGCGCGCCAAGGCCGACGCCAAGAGCAAGAAGACGGCGCTGGCCGACCTCACCGTCTACAGCGAGTTCCGCGCGGCGGGCGAGACCCGCTTCACGGGCTACGACGAGCTGGAGACGGGGACGACGATCCTCGGGCTCATCGTCGGCGGACGCAGCGTCGACCACGCGGTGGCGGGCGACATCGCGGAGGTCATCCTCCCCGAGACGAGCCTCTACGCGGAGTCCGGCGGCCAGGAGGCCGACGCGGGCAGCATCGTCGGCCAGGGCTTCGATCTCGAGGTGCTCGACGTGCAGAAGCCCGTGAAGGGCCTCATCAGCCACCGCGTGCAGGTGCGGTCGGGCGAGGTGGGCGCGGGCGACGCCGCCACGACGGTCGTCGACGCCGACTGGCGCCGCGGCGCGACCCAGGCGCACTCGGGCACGCACCTCGTCCACGCCGCGCTCCGCCAGGTGCTCGGCCAGGACGCTCACCAGTCCGGCTCCTACAACCGGGCCGGCTACATGCGCCTCGACTTCGCGTGGAACCAGGCGCTCAGCCCCGAGACGCGCAGCGAGATCGAGGACATCGCGAACGGCGCGGTGCGTGACGACCTGCGGGTCGTGACGCGCGTCATGCCGATCGACGAGGCCAAGCAGCTCGGCGCCATGGCCCTGTTCGGCGAGAAGTACGGCGACACCGTGCGCGTGGTCGACATCGGCGGCCCGTGGTCGCGCGAGCTGTGCGCCGGCACGCACGTGTCCTCCAGCGCGCAGATCGGGCTCATCAACGTCGTGGGGGAGTCGTCCGTCGGATCCACCAACCGCCGCATCGAGTCGCTCGTCGGCCGCGAGGCGTTCCAGGACCTGGCCGTCGAGCGCGCCATCGTGTCGCAGCTCACCTCGACCCTCAAGACCCCGCGCGAGCAGCTGCCCGACCGCATCGCCGACCTCATGCAGAACCTCAAGACCGCGGAGCGGCGCATCGCCGACTTCGAGGCGCAGGCGCTGCAGCAGCGCGTGCCGGCGCTCCTCGCGCAGGGATCGCGCGTGGGAGCCGTGACGCTCATCCAGGAGTCGCTCGGCGCCGTCCGCTCGGCCGACGAGGTGCGCCAGCTCGTGACGCTCGTGCGCGAGCGCGCGGGATCCGAGCCCGTCGTGGTCGCCCTCGCGGGCGACGCGGGCGGCAAGCCGACCGTCATCGTGGCCACCAACCAGGCCGCGCGCGACGCGGGCGCCAAGGCCGGGCAGCTCGCCCGGGCGGCGGCGGCGGTGCTCGGCGGCGGCGGAGGCGGCAAGGACGACCTCGCGCAGGGCGGCGGATCCGACGTCTCGGCCATCGGCGACGCGCTGACCGCGGTCCGCCAGGCGCTCGCCTCCTGATGCGGATCGGATCCCGGCTCGCGGTCGACGTGGGGAAGGCCCGCATCGGCCTCGCCCGGTCGGATCCGCACGGGCTGATCGCGACGCCCGTAGAGACCGTGCCGCGCGACCCGGCCGGCTCGGCGGACGTGCGGCGCATCCTCGCGGTGGCCACCGAGATCGACTGCGCGGAGCTCGTCGTGGGCCTCCCGCTCGCGCTCTCCGGCCGTGCCACGGCGTCCACGGACGACGCGGAGGGGTTCGCCCGGCGGCTCGCGGACGCGACGGAGATCCCCGTGCGGCTGGTCGACGAGCGCCTCTCGACGGTCTCCGCGCAGGGGGCCCTGCGCGCCTCGGGCAGAGGCTCCCGTAAGCAGAAGCCGGTGATCGACCAGGTGGCGGCCGTTATAATCCTTCAACATGCGCTCGAGACCGAGCGCGCCGCCGGCTCCCCACCCGGTGCTCTCGTCCCGAGGAACCGAGTCGATCCTGACCGACACGCCTGAGAACGATCCCACCCGACGCGCCACGGCGGCCGCGGGCGGTGGTGGCGAACCCTTCGAGAGCCTGTTCGGCGAGCAGGCGGCGGCACCCGGACGACCGTCGTCTCCCGCTCCCGCCCCGCGTGGCGAGGGGCCGGGCATCGGCACCGGCGCGCCCATGACGCGCCGCGAGCTCCGCGCACTGCGCGAAGCAGCCGAGGCGCAGGCAGCGACTCCCGCTCCCGCTCCCGCTCCCGCTCCCGCGCCCGCTCCCGCGACGGATGACGCGCCGCGACGCTCGGCACCCGAGGCGCGTCCCGCCGGACGGGACGCCGCGCCCCGGCCATCCGTCGACGACCCGCGGCCCGCGACCGAGGAGCGGGCGCGCGTCGCCGTGGCACCCGCCACCACGACGACGCGCGACGCGCCGGGTGCCGGTCGCGGCGCACCGCCGAGCGCGGCGGCCCCCGTCGCCCCGAAGCCCAAGCGCCGCCACCCGAAGTGGCCGTACGTCGTGCTCCTGCTCGTCGTGCTGTTCGGCGGCGCGGCCGTCATCGCGACGTCGCTGTTCGGCCCCGTCGTCTCCGCGCTGCTCACGCCCGCCGAGCCGACCGACTACGACGGCGACGGATCCGGCGAGGTGCAGGTGGTCGTCAAGACGGGCGACACCGGCAGCACCATCGGCGACACGCTCGCCTCGCAGGACGTGGTGAAGACGTCGAAGGCGTTCTACCAGGCCGTCGTCGCGTCCGGCGGCGAGGTGGTCTTCCAGCCGGGCACGTACACGCTGCGGAAGCAGATGAGCGCGGCGTCCGCGCTCGCGCTGCTGCAGGATCCCGCCAGCCAGAGCCAGGCCAAGGTCACCATCCCCGAGGGCCAGACCGCCGCGCAGGCGTTCGAGCTCATCGCGGAGGGCACGGGCACGCCCGTCGCCGACCTCGAGGCCGCAGCGTCGGATCGCGCCGCGCTCGGCATCCCCGCCGAGGCGCCGAACATCGAGGGCTACCTCTTCCCGGCCACCTACGACTTCCCTCCCGGCACCTCCGCCACGGACATGGTGAAGACGATGGTGAGCCGCACCTTCCAGGCGCTCGACCAGGCCGGCGTCGCGCCCGCCGACCGGCACCGCGTGCTCACGCTCGCCGCGCTCATCCAGAAGGAGGCCCGCTTCGAGGGGGACTTCTACAAGGTGTCGCGGGTGTTCCAGAACCGCATCGCGATCGGCATGCCGCTGCAGTCGGACGCGACGGTCGCCTACGGCGCGAACTCGGTCGGCCGAGTGACGACCACCGACGCCGAGCGCGCCGACGACAACCCGTGGAACACCTACGTGCACCCGGGCCTGCCCGTCGGCCCCATCTCGAACCCGGGCGACCTCGCCATCAAGGCCGCGCTGGCGCCCGCCGACGGCCCGTGGCTGTACTTCGTCACCGTCAACACCATCACGGGCGACACCGTCTTCTCGCAGACGTACGAGGAGCACCAGAAGGCCGTCGCGCAGTGGCAGCAGTTCATGAAGGACAACCCGGGCAATGGCTGATCCGCGGACGTCGGCCGTGCGGCTGGCGGTCCTCGGCAGCCCCATCGCGCACTCGCTGTCGCCGCGGCTGCACGCCGCGGCGTATGAGGTGCTCGGGCTCGACTGGACCTACGAGGCGGTGGAGTGCACGGGGGCGGACCTCGGCGCGTTCGTCGCGGGTCTCGGATCCGACTGGCGCGGCCTCTCGCTCACCATGCCGCTCAAGCGCGACGTGCTGCCGCTCCTCGACCTGGTCGACGACACGGCCCGGCTCGCGGGCGCGGCCAACACGCTGCTGCTCGAGCGCGACGCGGCGGGGGCCGTCGTCCGGTGGGGCGCGAACACGGACGTCGCGGGCATCGTCCGCGCGCTCGGGGCGGCCGGCGTCGAGCGCTCGGGGCGGGCCGTGGTGCTGGGCGCCGGATCCACGGCGCGCTCGGCCGTCGTCGCGCTGGCCCGCATGGGCGCGCGCGAGGTCGTCGTCGCGGCCCGCCGGCCGGAGCAGGGGCGGGAGCTCGCGCCGCTGGCCGACGAGCTGGGCATCGCGCTCCTGACCATCCCGCTCGACGACGCGGCGGCCGAGCTCCGCGACGCCGACACCGCGATCAGCACCCTCCCCGGCGACGCCGCCGCGGCCGTGCCGCTGCCTGGCAGCCTGCCGGAGGCGACCGTGCTCCTCGACGTGACGTACGCGCCGTGGCCCACCGGGATCGCGTCGGCGTGGGAGCGCGCGGGCGGCCGCGTCGTGCCGGGGATCGACATGCTCGTGCAGCAGGCGCTCGGCCAGGTGCGGCTGTTCGTCGCCGCGGACGCGGAACGGCCGCTGCCCGGCGAGGAGCGCGTGCTGGCGGCGATGCTCGCGAGCGTCGGCCGCGATCCGCGGAGGCCCTGGACCGGCGCCTGAACCGCGGGTCGGTACCTGCCGCTGCGGGAGGCCCCGGACCGGCGCCAGACCCGCGGGTCCGTCCCTGTCGCTGTGGGAGGATGGGGTCATGCTGCGTTGGCTCACCGCCGGGGAATCCCACGGCCCCGAACTCATCGCCGTCCTGGAGGGTCTGCCCGCGGGCGTGCCCGTCAGCCTCGACGGCATCCGCGCCGACCTCGCCCGTCGCAAGCTCGGCTACGGCCGCGGCGCGCGCATGGCGTTCGAGCAGGACGAGCTGAGCCTCTCCACCGGCGTGGTCCACGGGCGCACGCTCGGCAGCCCCATCGCGGTGCGCATCGGCAACACGGAGTGGCCCAAGTGGGTCGACATCATGAGCCCCGAGCCGGTGGATCCGGAGAAGCTGCAGGGCGCGCGTGCCGCGGCCCTCACGCGTCCCCGCCCCGGCCACGCCGACCTGGTGGGCATGCAGAAGTACGACTTCGACGAGGCGCGACCCGTCCTCGAGCGCGCGAGCGCCCGCGAGACCGCGGCCCGCGTCGCGCTCGGCGCAGTGGCGCGCGCGTTCCTCGCCGAGCTGGGGATCACGCTCGTCAGCCACACGCTCTCCATCGGCCCCGTACGCGTGCCCGAGGGCGCCCCGCTGCCGACGCCCGCCGACGTGGACGCGCTGGACGCGGATCCGCTGCGCTGCTTCCACCCCGAGACCAGCGCCCGCATGGTCGCCGAGGTGGACGACACGAAGTCCAGCGGCGACACGGTCGGCGGCGTCGTCGAGGTCCTCGCCTACGACCTGCCGCCCGGCCTCGGATCGCACGTGCACTGGGACCGCCGCCTCGACTCCAAGCTCGCGGCCGCGCTCATGGGCATCCAGGCGATCAAGGGCGTCGAGGTCGGCGACGGCTTCCTCACGACCACGCGCCGCGGGTCCGAGGCCCACGACGAGCTGTTCTCGACGGACGCCGGCATCGGCCGGTCCACGGACCGC
Organism: Clavibacter michiganensis; assembly: GCF_021216655.1. Taxonomy (NCBI): domain Bacteria; kingdom Bacillati; phylum Actinomycetota; class Actinomycetes; order Micrococcales; family Microbacteriaceae; genus Clavibacter; species Clavibacter michiganensis. The sequence continues at coordinate 1,032,593 of NZ_CP080437.1, read as the reverse complement.
GCCGGCGGCACCGAGGGCGGCATGTCGACGGGCACGGTCCTCCGCGTCCGCGCGGGCATGAAGCCCATCGCGACCGTGCCGCGCGCCCTCCGCACCATCGACACCGCCACGGGCGGCGCGGCCCCCGCGAACCACCAGCGATCCGACGTGTGCGCGGTCCCGGCCGCGGGCGTCGTCGCCGAGGCCATGGTGGCGCTCACGCTCGCCGACGCCGTGCTGGAGAAGTTCGGCGGCGACTCCGTGGGCGAGACCCTGCGCAACCTCCGCGGCTACCTCGACGCGATCCCCGAGGGCCGCCGCACCGGCGCCGACCTCGTGGACGAGGCGGACGCCGCGCCGCCGGCGGCACCCGAGGCCTGACCGTGCCGGTCGTCCTGATCGGCCCGCCCGGCGCGGGCAAGACCACGGTCGGCCGGCGCGTGGCGAAGGCCCTGGGGCTGCCGTTCACCGACACGGACCGCGCGATCGTGCAGGCGCACGGATCCATCGCCGACATCTTCCGCGAGCACGGCGAGCCGCGGTTCCGCCAGCTCGAGCGCGCCCAGGTCGCCGCCGCGCTCGCGGAGGACGGCGTCGTCTCGCTCGGCGGGGGAGCGGTCCTCGACCCCGCGACGCGCGCCGACCTGGCGGCCTGCCGGGTCGTGCTCCTCACCGTGAGCGAGCACGCGGTGCGCGCGCGGATCCGCGGCCACGACCGCCCGCTCGTCGACGGCCTCGAGAGCTGGCGTCGCATCGTCGCCGACCGCGAGGAGCTGTACCGCTCGCTCGCCGACCTGACCATCGACACCTCCGACCGCCCGCTCCCGCGCATCGCGCGCGAGATCGAGCGCTTCGCCCGGGAGAGGCAGCCATGACCGAATCGATCCCCGCCGAGAGCCACGCCGCCGGGAGCGCCGCCCCCGAGCCCGCCGCGGCCACCGTGATCCGCGTCTCCGGCACCCCCGGCTACGACGTCACCGTCGGTCGCGGCCTCGTCCAGGGCGTGGGCGCGCTGCTCGGCCCGCGCGTGCGCAAGGTGCTCATCGTGCACGCGCCCGCCCTCGCCGAGGAGGCGTCCCGCCTGCGGGAGCGCCTGCAGGGCGACGTGGAGGTGTACCTCGCGGAGGTGCCCGACGCCGAGGGCGCCAAGCGCGTCGAGGTCGCCGCGTTCTGCTGGAAGATCATGGGCACCACCGACTTCACGCGCTCGGACGCCGTCATCACGCTCGGCGGCGGCGCCACCACCGACCTCGGCGGGTTCGTCGCGGCGACGTGGCTGCGCGGCGTGATGCTCATCCAGATCCCGACGACGGTGCTCGCCATGGTCGACGCGGCCGTCGGCGGCAAGACCGGCATCAACACGTCAGAGGGCAAGAACCTCGTCGGCGCCTTCTACGCGCCGACCGCCGTCATCGTCGACCTCGACCTGCTGGCGACCCTGCCGCGCAACGAGATCGTCACGGGCTTCGCGGAGATCGTGAAGGCGGGGTTCATCGCGGTGCCGGAGATCCTGGACGTCATCGAGCGGGACGTCGCGCGCGTCACGGATCCCACGACCCCCGAGTTCCGCCGCGTCGTGGAGCTGTCGATCGCGATGAAGGCCGAGGTCGTGGGGGAGGACTTCACCGAGAAGGGCCGCCGCGAGATCCTCAACTACGGCCACACGCTCGGCCACGCCATCGAGCACGCCGAGCGCTACCGCTGGCGGCACGGCGCGGCCGTCGCGGTGGGCATGGTGTTCGCCGCTGAGCTCTCGCGCCTCACGCGCTCGCTGTCCGACGAGGCGGTCGACCGGCACCGGCGGATCCTCGACTCGCTCGACCTGCCCACCAGCTACCCCGTCGGCCGCTGGCCCACGCTCGTCGCGAGCATGAAGCGCGACAAGAAGGCGCGCGGCGACATGATGCGCTTCATCGTGCTCGACGGCGTCGGCCGGGCGAGCGTGCTCAACGGTCCCGAGGAGGCGCTGCTGTTCGCGGCGTACCAGGAGATCGGCTCGTGAGCGACCCCGCGCATCCCGACGCGCCCGTCCGGCCCGTCGCGCTGATCACGGGCGTCGGCCGGGTCGCGGGGCTCGGCGCGGCCATCGCCGAGGACCTGGCACTCGGCGGCTGGGACGTCGCCTTCTCGTACTGGTCGGCCTACGACGCGCGCATGCCCTGGGGCCCGCAGCCCGACGACCCGGCGCGGGTCGCCGAGGCCGTCGAGCGCGCCGGCGGACGCGCGCACGCGATCGAGGCCGACCTGATGGACACGGGCGCGGCCGAGCGGATCCTCGACGGGGTCGAGCGCGAGCTCGGCCCGATCACGGGCCTCGTCCTCAGCCACGCCGAGTCGGTCGACAGCGGGCTCCTCGACACGACCGTGGAGGCCCTCGACCGGCACCTCGCCGTCAACGTGCGGGCGTCGCTCCAGCTCATCCAGGGCTTCGCCCGGCGGTACCGCGCCGAGCCCGGCGCCGGCCGCATCGTGGCGCTCACGAGCGACCACGTGGTGGGCAACGTGCCGTACGGCGCGAGCAAGGCGGCGCTCGATCGCATCGTCATCGCGGCCGCGCGCGAGCTCGAGCACGTGCGCGTTACAGCGAACCTGGTGGATCCCGGGCCCACCGACACCGGCTGGTTCACTCCCGAGCTGCGCGAGGGCCTCCGGCAGGCCACGCCCCGCGGCCGGCTCGCCGAGCCCCGCGACGCGGCCGCGCTCGTCTGCTTCCTGCTGTCGGCGGAGGGCGGCTGGATCAACGGCCAGCGCATCCGCTCCGACGGCGGCCAGAGCGTCGGCTGAGCGGACCCGGGCCGCGCCCTAGGCTGGTGCGCATGTCACGCGTGCTCGTCCTCAACGGCCCCAACCTCGGACGGCTCGGCAGCCGCGAGCCCGACGTGTACGGCACGGGATCGCTCGACGACCTCCGCCGCGAGCTCGTCGCGTTCGCGCCCGACGACGTCGAGATCGACCTCAGGCAGACCGACGACGAGGCGACCCTCATCGGCTGGCTGCACGAGGCCGTCGACACCCGGAGCCCCGTGATCATGAACCCCGCGGCGTTCACGCACTACTCGTACGCGCTCCGCGACGCCGCGGCGCTCGTCACGAAGGCCGGCATCACCCTCATCGAGGTGCACATCTCGAACCCGCACGCGCGCGAGGAGTTCCGGCACACCAGCGTCATCTCGCCCGTCGCGACGGGCGTCATCGCGGGGCTCGGGCAGGGCTCGTACCTCCTGGCCCTCGCGCACGTCGTGACCGGCACCCGTTAGGCTGATCCCTCGGATCGCCCCGCCGCCCGCACAGGTCGGCGCACGGCATCCCCGTGCGGCCGCACCGACGCCGCACCTCCCGCTCGTCGAACAGGCAAGGACCCTCCCCGCATGGCCTCTACCGCTGACATCAAGAACGGCGTCGTCCTCAACATGGACGGCCAGCTGTGGACCGTGATCGAGTTCCAGCACGTGAAGCCGGGCAAGGGCGGCGCGTTCGTGCGCACCAAGGTCAAGAACGTGATGAGCGGCAAGGTCGTCGACCGCACGTTCAACGCGGGCGCGAAGATCGAGACCGAGACGGTCGACCGCCGCGACTTCCAGTACCTCTACGCCGACGGCGAGAACTTCGTGTTCATGGACACGAGCGACTACGACCAGATCACGCTGTCCGCCGCGCAGGTCGGCGACGCGAAGAACTTCATGCTCGAGAACCAGGACGTGACCGTCGCGCTGCACAACGGCGAGGGGCTCTACGTCGAGCTGCCCGCGTCCGTCGTGCTCACCATCACGTACACGGAGCCGGGCCTGCAGGGCGACCGATCGACGGGCGGCACCAAGCCCGCGACCGTCGAGACCGGGCACCAGATCCAGGTCCCGCTCTTCCTCGAGCAGGGCACGCGCGTCAAGGTGGACACCCGCACGGGCGACTACCTCGGCCGCGTCACCGACTGACCCGTGAGCGCACGCACCAAGGCGCGCAAGCGCGCCCTCGACGTCCTCTACGTCGCGGACATCCGCGGCGAGTCCATCCCCGCGACCCTCGCGGTCGAGCAGCAGCGCGCCGCGGCCGAGCCCGACCGCCAGGCGTCGTGGCAGTACGCGCGCGAGATCGCCGAGGGCTTCGTCGCGCACCAGGACGAGATCGACGAGCTCATCGAGACGTACTCGGTGAACTGGACGCTCGCCCGCATGCCCGCCGTCGACCGCGCGATCCTGCGCATCGGCATCTGGGAGATCCTCTTCAACGCCGACGTGCCGGACGGTGTAGCCATCTCCGAGAGCGTCGACCTCGCGTCGTCGCTGTCGACGGACGAGTCGGCGTCGTTCGTCAACGGCATGCTGGCGCGGATCGCGGCGACGCAGGCGTAGCCATCGCGGGGCGTGCGTCCCGCCAGCCCGTTACGTCGCGTGACGCCCCGCGACCGCGTGTGACGCGAGACGGTCCGCCGGTGCCCGAGCCGTCCTAGCGTCGGGTCATGCCCGTCACCGCATCCGCATCGCGACCCGACCCGGCGACCGCCGCGTCGCCCGCTCCCGCCACGGACCCCATCGCGGGCTCCGCCGGCGCGGTCGAGCTCCGCGGGGTCGGACGGTCGTTCGCCGGCGACGGATCCCGGGCCCGGCGCACGGTGCTGCGGGACGTGGACCTCGACCTCGCCGCGGGCGACGTCGTGGCGGTCCTCGGGCCGTCCGGCTGCGGCAAGTCGACCCTCCTGCGCCAGGTGAGCGGCCTCGACCGGCCCGACGCCGGATCCATCCGCATCGACGGAACGCCCGTGCGCGACGTCGACCAGCGCTCCGCCGTCGCGTTCCAGGAGCCGCGCCTGCTGCCGTGGCGCACCATCCGCGCCAACGTCCGCCTCGGCCTGCCCCGCGACGTGCCGCGCGACGAGGGCGACGCCCGCGTGCACGACCTGGACGCCCGCGTGCACGACCTGCTCGAGCTGACCGGCCTCGCCGAGGCCGCCGACCTCCGTCCCCGGCAGGTCTCCGGCGGCATGGCCCAGCGCGCCTCGCTCGCCCGCGCGCTCGCCCGGCGGCCCCGCGTCCTCGTGCTCGACGAGCCGTTCGGCGCGCTCGACGCCCTGACGCGCCTGCGCATGCAGGACCTCCTGCTCGACGTGCACGAGGCCATCCCGACCACGGTCCTCCTCGTCACGCACGACGTGGACGAGGCCCTGCACCTCGCCGACCGCGTGGTGCTGCTCGGCCCGGATCCCGCGGACGGCGCCGCGCCCGGCGCGACCGTCCGCCGCGTCCTCGAGGTGCCGGGCGCCCGCCCGCGCGACCGCGGCGACGCGACCCTCGCCGCCCTCCGCGCCGAGCTGCTCGAGGGGCTCGGCGTGCCGGGCCACCGGGCGCGCTGAGCCGGACCTGCGCCACCGCACCCGCCACCCACCACCCGCCCGCATCACCCGACACCGCACCGAGGACCCACCGTGACCCGTCTCCTGCCCCGCAGATCCCTCCCCGCCCTCGCGCTCGCGGGCGCCGCCGCGATGCTCCTCGTCGGATGCGCCGCGGGGGAGGGCTCGTCCGTCGCCCCCGCCGCCGACGCATCCGCGGATCGCGCGGGCTGGAGCGCGGACACCCTCACCCTCGACTGGGCGACCTACAACCCGCTGAGCCTCATCGTGAAGGACCAGGGCCTCGTCGAGAAGCGGCTCGGGTCGGACGTGAAGGTCGACTGGGTGCAGTCCGCGGGCTCGAACAAGGCCAACGAGCTGCTGCGCGCGGGAGCCGTCGACGTGGGATCCACGGCGGGATCGGCCGCGCTCCTCGCCCGGGCCAACGGATCGCCCATCCGCACCATCGACGTGTACTCGCAGCCGGAGTGGACCGCGATCGTCGTGCCGAAGGGGTCGCCCATCACGAGCGTCGACCAGCTCCGCGGCGCCGACATCGCCGCCACGAAGGGCACCGACCCGTACTTCTTCCTGCTGCAGACGCTGGAGGAGGCTGGCATCCCCGCCTCGGACGTCACCATCCAGAACCTCCAGCACGCCGACGGCCGGGCCGCCCTCGAGAACGGCTCGGTCGACGCGTGGGCGGGTCTCGACCCGCTCATGGCCGCGAGCGAGGCCGAAGCGGGATCCACGCTGCTGTACCGGAACGTCGACTTCGCGACCTACGGGTTCCTGAACGCGACGCAGTCGTTCCTCGACGCGTCGCCCGACCTCGCGCAGGCCGTCGTGGACTCCTACGAGGAGGCCCGCGCCTGGGCCGTCGAGCACCCCGACGAGACGGCGGCGATCCTCGCGCAGGCCGCCGCGATCGACCCCGCCGTCGCCTCCACGGTGATCGACCGCACGAACCTCGGCGTGGATCCCGTCCCCGGCGACGCGCAGCGCGCCGTGCTGGAGCGCGTCGGCCCGATCCTCGTGGAGTCCGGCGACGTGCCGGACCAGGGCGAGGTCGACACCGCGCTCGACGAGCTGTTCGAGCCACGGTTCGCCGAGGCCGCGGATCCCGCCTCCGGGTCCGCCGGATGACCGCGCTCCGGCCCGCGCGGGAGGACGTCCGCGCCGACGACCGGACGGGCGCCGAGGTCCCGGACGACGACGGCCGCGTCGCACGACGAGCCCCGGGCCGCGCCACGGGTGGCGCGCTCGTCCGGGTCGGCGTGGGCCTCGTGGTCCCCGTCCTGGTGGTCGGCCTCTGGGCCGCCGTGACCGCCACGGGCGCCGTGCCCGCCCACCTCCTGCCCGCGCCGCTCGACGTGGTGCGCGCCGGGGCGCAGCTCGCCGAGCAGGGGATCCTCGGGCAGTACGTCGCCATCTCGCTGCAGCGCGTGCTCCTCGGCTTCGCGCTCGGCGCGACGGTGGGCCTCGTGCTCGGCGCCGTCGTCGGCCTGTCCCGCGTCGGCCGGCTCCTCCTCGCGCCCACCGCAGGAGCGTTCCGCACGGTGCCGTCGCTCGCGTGGGTGCCGCTGCTGCTGCTCTGGATGGGGATCAACGAGGACTCCAAGGTCACGCTCGTCGCCATCGGCGCGATGTTCCCCGTGTACACGACGGTCGCGGGCGCGCTCCGGCACGTGGACCCGCACCTTGTGGAGGTGGGGCGCGCGTTCGGGCTCTCGCGGATCCCGCTGCTCGTCACCGTGCAGCTGCCCGCGGTGCTGCCCGCCGTCGTCTCGGGGCTCCGGCTCGCGCTCGCGCAGTCGTGGCTGTTCCTCGTGGCGGCGGAGCTGCTCGCCGCGTCGATGGGGCTCGGCTACCTGCTCACGGAGTCGTCCGCGAACGGGCGCGTCGACCGGGTGCTGCTCGCGATCGTGCTGCTCGCGGTGCTCGGCGCCGTGACCGACGCGGTCGTGGGCCTCGTGGAGCGGGTGCTCGTGCGGCGCTGGGGATGACGGCCGCCCGCTCCGTGTCGCCGCGTGACGTGCCGGTTCCGGATCCCGGCCGTGCCGCACGTAGCGTCGGCGCATGACCTCCCCGCGCACCGAGCAGGCCGACACCGCGTCCGACCACGTCGCCGACGCCGAGCAGGCGCTCTTCCCGCCGCCCGCCGCGCTCGCCGCCGCCGCGAACGTCACGGCGGAGGCGTACGACCGCGCGGAGGCGGATCCGGTCGCCTTCTGGGAGGAGGCCGCCCGCCGCCTCGACTGGGAGACGCCGTGGGAGACGTCGCACACGTGGGTCCCGCCGGTCGCCGCCGACGGCACCCCGCAGGTCCCCGCCGCCACCTGGTTCGCGGGCGGCCGCCTCAACGTCGCCGCCAACTGCGTCGACCGCCACGTCGCCGCCGGGCAGGGGGAGAAGGTCGCGCTGCACTTCGAGGGCGAGCCCGGCGACCGTCGGACGGTCACCTACCGCGACCTCCAGGAGGAGGTGTCCCGCGCCGCCAACGCCCTCACGGCGCTCGGCGTCGGGCCCGGCGACCGCGTCGTGATCTACCTGCCCGTGCTCGTCGAGACGATCGTCGCGACCCTCGCGGTCGCGCGCATCGGCGCGGTGCACTCGCTCGTCTTCGGCGGCTTCTCCGCGGAGGCCCTGCGGTTCCGCGTCGAGGACACGGGCGCGAAGCTCCTCATCACGAGCGACGGGCAGAACCGGCGCGGGACGGCCGTCGCCACCAAGCCGCAGGCCGACGAGGCCGTCGCGGGCGTCGCGTCGATCGAGCACGTGCTCGTCGTCCGCCGCACCGGACAGGACGTGCCGTGGACCCCGGGACGCGACGTCTGGTGGCACGACGCCGTGGGATCCGCCTCCCCGCTGCACGAGCCCCGCGCCTTCGACGCCGAGCACCCGCTCTTCATCATCTACACCTCGGGCACGACCGGCCGCCCCAAGGGCCTCGTGCATACGAGCGGCGGCTACCTCACGCACGCGTCGTGGGCGCACTGGGCCCACTTCGACGCGAAGCCCGACGACGTGCACTGGTGCACGGCCGACCTCGCCTGGGTCACCGCGCACACCTACGAGATCTACGGCCCGCTCTCGAACGGCCTGACGCAGGTGATCTACGAGGGCACGCCCGACACGCCCCACCGCGGGCGGCACCTGGAGATCATCGAGCGGTACGGGGTGACCACGTACTACACGGCGCCCACGCTCATCCGCTCCCTCATGGGCTGGTACCCCGACGGCATCGCGGGGCACGACCTCTCGAGCATCCGGCTCCTGGGATCCGTGGGGGAGGCCATCAACCCCGCGGCCTGGCGCTGGTTCCACCGGGAGATCGGCGGGGGATCCGCGCCCGTGGTCGACACGTGGTGGCAGTCCGAGACCGGGGCCGGCGTCATCGCGCCGCTGCCGGGCGTCTCGACCCTCAAGCCCGGCGCCGCCGGACGCGCGCTGCCCGGGTTCCTCGTGGACGTGGTCGACGACGACGGCGAGCCCGCCGCGGACGGGGAGGGCGGCCTCCTCGTGATGCAGCGCCCGTGGCCGGGCATGGCCCGCACCGTGTGGGGCGATCCCGACCGCTACCGCCGCGCGTACTGGGAGCGCTTCGCCGACCGCGGCTGGTTCCTCGCGGGCGACGGCGCCCGGCGCGACGCCGACGGCGACATCGCGCTGCAGGGCCGGATCGACGAGGTCGTCAACGTGTCCGGGCACCGCCTCTCCACCATCGAGATCGAGTCGGCGCTCGTCGCGCACCCGCGCGTGGGCGAGGCGGGCGTCACGGGCGTGGCCGACGACCTCACCGGGCAGCGCGTGGTCGCGTTCGTCGTCCCGGGCGGCGACGACCGACCCGCGGACGACGACGCCGACGGCTGGGCGGCGCTCGCCGCGGAGCTGGGGCCCGTGCTCACGGCGCACGTGGCGCGCGCGATCGGGCCGGTCGCCAAGCCCCGCCGGATCGTCGCGGTGCCGGACGTGCCCAAGACGCGCTCGGGCAAGATCATGCGCCGCCTCCTGGCCGACCTCGTGGAGGGCCGGACCCTCGGGGACGCCACGAGCCTGCAGGACGCGGCCGTCCTCGGCCGGATCCGCGCGGTGCTCGACGCCTCCGCGCGCTGAGGACACGCGCGGGCTGCGCGCCGGACCCCGCGCACGGGGGACACCCGCTAGAGTGACCGGCGGAACAGACCACCTTTAACATCCGTCCCGAGAGGCGGGGAAGGAGGTCGGATTGCCTCAGCGCATCGTGCTGCAGCCCTCTGACATCACCCGTGCGCTCACGCGCATCGCCCACGAGATCCTCGAGTCGAACCGCGGCCCGAATTGCCTGCTGCTCCTCGGGATCCCCACCCGCGGCACCGTCCTCGCCGAGCGCATCGGCCGCATCATCGCCCGCCTCGAGCCCGAGGCCCCCGCCGACCTGGTGGGCTCGCTCGACGTCACCATGTACCGCGACGACCTGCAGCGGAACCCCACCCGTGCGCCCGCGCCCACGCGCCTGCCGGCCGGCGGCGTCGACGGCCGCACCGTCGTGCTCGTCGACGACGTGCTCTTCTCCGGCCGCACCGTGCGCGCGGCCCTCGACGCGATCGGCGACCTCGGCCGTCCCACGGCCGTCCGGCTCGCCGCGCTGGTCGACCGCGGCCACCGCGAGCTCCCCATCCGCGCCGACTTCGTGGGCAAGAACCTGCCGTCCAGCCTGGCCGAGCGGATCTTCGTCCGGCTCGAGGAGACCGACGGCGAGGATTCGGTGAGCATCGCCGGCCCGGACGACGCGCTGGCGACCTCCCCCGCCGGCGAGGGGACGACGCGATGAGGCACCTGCTCTCCACGCGCGACCTGTCCCGCGTCGAGGCGGTCCACATCCTCGACGTGGCCGAGGACATGGCCGACGTCGGAACGCGCGAGATCAAGAAGACGCCCGCCCTCCGCGGCCGCACGGTCGTCAACCTCTTCTTCGAGGACTCCACCCGCACGCGCATCTCGTTCGAGGCCGCGGCCAAGCGCCTCTCGGCCGACGTCATCAACTTCAGCGCCAAGGGGTCGAGCGTGTCCAAGGGCGAGAGCCTCAAGGACACCGCGCAGACGCTGCAGGCGATGGGCGCCGACGGCGTGGTCGTCCGGCACCCCTCGTCGGGTGCGCCGCACACGCTCGCCGGCAGCGGCTGGATCGACGCCGGCATCGTCAACGCGGGCGACGGCACGCACGAGCACCCCACGCAGGCGCTGCTCGACGCGTTCACCATCCGCCGCAGGCTGCACGGGACCGCCGCGCGCGGGAAGGGGCTCGACGGCACGCGCGTCGTGATCGTCGGCGACGTGCTCCACAGCCGCGTCGCCCGCTCGAACGCGTGGCTGCTCACGACGCTCGGCGCCGAGGTCACGCTCGTCGCGCCGCCCACGCTCGTGCCGGTGGGCGTCGGATCCTGGCCCGTCACCGTCCGCTACGACCTCGACGCGGCGCTCGTCGAGGGGAAGCCCGACGCCGTGATGATGCTCCGGATCCAGGCCGAGCGCATGCGCGCCGCCTTCTTCCCGAACCCGCGCGAGTACGCGCGCATCTGGGGCCTCGACGACGCGCGCCTCGCGCTCCTCGGGCCCGATACGATCGTCATGCACCCGGGGCCCATGAACCGCGGGCTCGAGATTTCCGCCGCCGCCGCCGACTCGGAGAGGTCCACGGTGCGCGAGCAGGTCGCCAACGGCGTCTCGGTGCGCATGGCCGTCCTCTACCTCCTGCTGTCCGGCGACGGGAAGGCCGACCGATGACCCAGAACGACACGAACCCCGACGACACCCACCTGATCCGCGGCGCGACCCTGCCGTCGGGCGAGCGCGCCGACATCCTCGTCGCCGACGGGCTCATCCGCGAGATCGGCCCCGACCTCGAGACGCCGGCCGGTGCCCACGTGATCGAGGCCGACGGCCTCGTCGCGCTGCCCGGACTGGTCGACCTGCACGTGCACCTGCGCGAGCCCGGCTACGAGCAGAGCGAGACCGTCCTCACGGGATCCCGCGCCGCGGCCCTCGGCGGCTTCACGGCGGTCTTCGCGATGGCCAACACGATGCCCGTGCAGGACACGGCGGGGGTGGTCGAGCAGGTCAAGGCCCTCGGCGACGCCGCCGGCTACGCGACCGTGCGCCCCATCGGCGCGGTCTCGGTGGGCCTCGCGGGGGAGTCGATGGCGGAGATCGGCGCGATGGCCTCGAGCCGCGCGGCCGTCCGCGTCTTCTCCGACGACGGGAAGTGCGTCTCGGACCCGCTGCTCATGCGTCGCGCGCTCGAGTACGTGAAGGCGTTCGACGGTGTCATCGCGCAGCACGCGCAGGACCCGCGCCTCACCGAGGGCGCCACCATGAACGAGGGCGCGCTGTCCGGCGAGCTCGGCATCACGGGCTGGCCCGCGGTCGCCGAGGAGTCGATCATCGCGCGCGACGTGCTGCTCGCCGAGCACGTCGGATCGCGCCTCCACGTCTGCCACGTCTCCACGGCCGGCTCCGTCGACGTGATCCGCTGGGCCAAGGCCCGCGGCGTCGACGTCACCGCGGAGGTCACGCCGCACCACCTGCTCCTCACCGAGGACCTGGTCGCCGGCTACGACGCGCGCTACAAGGTGAACCCGCCGCTCCGCCGCCGCGAGGACGTCGAGGCGCTCCGCCAGGCCCTCGCCGACGGCACGATCGACGTGGTCGCGACCGACCACGCGCCGCACCCCACCGAGGCCAAGGACTGCGAGTGGGACGCGGCCGCGTTCGGCATGGTCGGCCTCGAGTCGGCGCTCTCCGTGGTGCAGCTCGCCATGGTCGACACCGGGCTCCTCGACTGGGCCGGCGTCGCGCGCGTCATGTCGCACGCGCCCGCGCGCATCGGCCGGCTCGCCGAGCACGGGCACGCGCTGGCCGGCGGATCCCCGGCCGACATCACGCTCTACGACCCGTCCGCATCGCGCGTCTTCGACCGCGACGACCTCGGCGGGCTCAGCGGCAACTCGCCCTACCTCGAGATGACGCTGCCAGGCCGCGTCGTCGCGACCTTCCACCGCGGCTACCCGACCGTGCTCGACGGCGCGCTCGTCGACCGCGAGACCGTCGCCCGCGCCGCCGTCCTCCGCGACCGCGCGGACGCCGACGCACGCGACGCGGCGACCTCGGTCGGCGTCCCGGAGGCACGCGCATGAGCGGCCGCCTCGTGCCCGCGATCACGGTGATCGCGCTCCTCGTCCTGCTGCTCGCGCTCATGGTGCTCGGGTGGCGCGCGCGCCGCCGCCGCCAGCGCGCGCTGCCCGAGCCGCCGCGCCTTCCCGCCGGGCTCGGCGCGCCGACGTTCGAGGTCGACGTGCTCTACGTCGCCACGACCACGGCGGGGGAGCCGCTCGACCGGCTGACCGTGGCGCCCCTCGGCTTCCGCGGTCGCGCGGCTGCCCGGGTGCACGACGCGGGCCTCGTGCTCGCGATCGACGGCGAGCGCGAGGTGCTCGTGCCCGCTGACCGCATCACGGGATCCGGGCTCGCGACCTACGCGATCGACCGCGTCGTGGAGGAGGGCGGCCTGGTGGCCGTCAGCTGGATCCTCGACGAGGCGGCCGGGACCTCGGTCGACACGTACCTCCGGGTGATCGACCCGCGCGAGAAGACCGCGCTCGTCGACGCCCTCCACCACATCACGCGCCCTGCGCACGACGACGACAACGAAGGGAAGTGACCGACATGGCCCGACACGAACCAGCTGTCCTGGTGCTCGAGGACGGACGGAGGTACGTCGGACGCGCGTACGGCGCCCGCGGCGTGACCCTCGGCGAGGCCGTCTTCGCGACCGGCATGACCGGCTACCAGGAGACGATCACGGACCCGTCCTACGCGGGCCAGATCGTGCTCCAGACGGCGCCGCACATCGGCAACACCGGCATGAACGACGACGACATGGAGTCCCGCCGCATCTGGGTCGCCGGGTACGTCGTCCGCGACCCCTCGCGCGTGGTCTCCAACTTCCGCGGGCAGCGGACGCTCGAGGGCGACCTCGTCGCCCAGGGTGTGGTCGGCATCTCCGGCATCGACACGCGCGCCGTCACCCGCCGGATCCGCGACGAGGGCGCCATGCGCGCCGGCGTCTTCTCCGGCGACGCCTTCGCGCTCGGCGACGAGGAGCAGCTCGCCCAGGTGCGCCAGGCGCCCGACATGGCGGGCCGCAACCTCTCCGCCGAGGTCTCCACCCAGGAGACGTACACGATCCCCGCGGTGGGGGAGCGCATCGGATCCGTCGCGGTGCTCGACCTCGGCATCAAGACCGCGACCGTGAAGCACCTCGCGGCCCGCGGCCTCGACGTGCACGTCGTGCCGCAGTCGATCACCACGGAGCAGCTCGCCGAGCTCGCGCCCACGGCGGTCTTCTACTCGAACGGCCCCGGCGACCCCGAGGCCTCGCAGTACCACGTCGAGCTCCTGCAGGACGTGCTCCGCAAGGGCATCCCGTTCTTCGGGATCTGCTTCGGCAACCAGCTCCTCGGCCGCGCCCTCGGGTTCGACACCTACAAGCTGCCGTTCGGCCACCGCGGGATCAACCAGCCCGTGCTCGACCGCCGCACCGGCCGCGTCGAGATCACGAGCCAGAACCACGGCTTCGCGGTCTCCGCGCCGCTCGACGGCCCCGTGGACAGCCCCGCCGGCTTCGGCCGCGCGGAGGTCAGCCACGTCTCGCTCAACGACCAGGTGGTGGAGGGGCTCAACTGCCTCGACATCCCCGCCTTCAGCGTGCAGTACCACCCGGAGGCGGCCGCGGGTCCCCACGACTCGTCCTACCTCTTCGACCGGTTCATCGAGCTGATCCACGACGCGTCGGGCACCGCCCCCGCCGCCGCGACCCCCCAGGAGACCGTGTAATGCCCAAGCGCGACGACATCAACAGCGTCCTCGTCATCGGCTCCGGGCCGATCGTCATCGGCCAGGCCGCCGAGTTCGACTACTCCGGCACGCAGGCCTGCCGCGTGCTCCGCGAGGAGGGCGTGCGCGTCATCCTCGTGAACTCCAACCCCGCCACGATCATGACCGACCCGGGCTTCGCCGACGCGACCTACATCGAGCCGATCACGAGCGAGGTGCTGGAGAAGATCATCATCAAGGAGCGTCCCGACGCGGTGCTCCCGACCCTCGGCGGCCAGACCGCGCTCAACGCGGCGATCCGCCTCGACGAGCTCGGCATCCTCGCCAAGCACGGGGTGGAGCTCATCGGCGCGAAGGTCGAGGCCATCCAGAAGGGCGAGGACCGCCAGCTCTTCAAGGACCTCGTCATCGAGTCCGGCGCCGACGTCGCCCGCTCGCACGTCGCGAAGACGCTCGAGCAGGCCGTCGAGTTCGCCGAGGACCTCGGCTACCCGCTCGTGATCCGCCCCTCCTTCACCATGGGCGGCCTCGGCTCCGGCTTCGCGCACACGCGCCAGGAGCTCGAGCGCATGGTCGCCGACGGCCTGCAGTCGAGCCCCACCACCGAGGTGCTCCTCGAGGAGTCGATCCTCGGCTGGAAGGAGTACGAGCTGGAGCTCATGCGCGACACGGCCGACAACACGGTCGTCGTCTGCTCCATCGAGAACGTCGACCCGGTCGGCGTGCACACGGGCGACTCGATCACGGTCGCGCCGGCGCTCACGCTGACCGACCGCGAGTACCAGCACATGCGCGACATCGGCATCGACATCATCCGCCGCGTGGGCGTCGACACGGGCGGCTGCAACATCCAGTTCGCGGTGGACCCCGCCGACGGCCGCCTCATCGTCATCGAGATGAACCCGCGCGTCTCCCGCTCGAGCGCCCTCGCGTCGAAGGCGACGGGCTTCCCGATCGCGAAGATCGCCGCGAAGCTCGCCATCGGCTACCGCCTCGACGAGATCCCCAACGACATCACGAAGGTCACGCCCGCGAGCTTCGAGCCCACGCTCGACTACGTGGTCGTGAAGGTGCCGCGCTTCGCGTTCGAGAAGTTCCCGGCCGCGGACGCCGAGCTCACCACGACCATGAAGTCGGTCGGCGAGGCAATGGCCATCGGCCGCAACTACTCCACCGCGCTGCAGAAGGCGCTGCGCTCGCTCGAGAAGCGCGGATCCTCCTTCCACTGGGGTCCCGAGAGCCGCTCGGTCGACGAGCTGCTCGAGACGAGCCGCACGCCCACCGACGGCCGCATCGTCACGGTGCAGCAGGCGCTCCGCGCGGGCGCGACGGCGGAGCAGGTCTTCGACGCCACCAAGATCGACCCGTGGTTCATCGACCAGATCGTGCTCATCAACGAGGTCGCCGACGCCGTGCGCGACGCCGACGAGCTCGACGCGGAGACGCTGCGCGAGGCGAAGGACCACGGCTTCTCGGACGCGCAGATCGCCGAGATCCGCGGCCTCGTCGAGCAGGAGGTGCGCGACGCGCGCCACGCGGCCGACATCCGCCCCGTCTACAAGACGGTCGACACGTGCGCGGGGGAGTTCCCGGCGCTCACGCCGTACCACTACTCCAGCTACGACTCCGAGACGGAGATCGTGCCGTCCGACCGTCGCAAGGTGATCATCCTGGGCTCGGGCCCGAACCGCATCGGCCAGGGCATCGAGTTCGACTACTCGTGCGTGCACGCGTCCTTCGCGTTGGCCGACGCCGGGTACGAGACCATCATGATCAACTGCAACCCGGAGACGGTCTCGACCGACTACGACACGAGCGACCGGCTCTACTTCGAGCCGCTCACGCTCGAGGACGTGCTCGAGATCGTGCACGTCGAGCAGCAGGCGGGCGAGCTCGTCGGCGTCGTCGTGCAGCTCGGCGGCCAGACCGCGCTCGGGCTCGCCAGGGGCCTCGAGGCCGCGGGCGTCCCGATCCTCGGCACGAGCCCGTCGGCCATCGACCTCGCGGAGGAACGGGGCCTGTTCTCCGGGATCCTCGACACCGCGGGCCTCGTGGCGCCGCGCAACGGCACGGCCGTCGCGATCGACGAGGCCGTGGTCGTCGCGGAGGGCATCGGCTACCCCGTGCTCGTCCGCCCGAGCTACGTGCTCGGCGGCCGGGGCATGGAGATCGTGTTCGACACCGCGACGCTGCACGACTACTTCCTGCGCATGGCCGACCACGGCATCATCGGCGAGGGGAAGCCCCTCCTCATCGACCGGTTCCTCGACGACGCGATCGAGATCGACATCGACGCGATCTACGACGGCACCGAGCTGTACGTGGGCGGCGTGATGGAGCACATCGAGGAGGCCGGGATCCACTCGGGCGACTCGAGCTGCACGCTCCCGCCCGTGACCCTCGGCCGCGGCCAGATCCAGCAGGTGGTCGACGCCACGCGCGCCATCGCCGAGGGCGTGGGCGTGCGCGGCCTCCTCAACGTGCAGTTCGCGATCGGTGCGGGCGTGCTCTACGTCCTCGAGGCGAACCCGCGCGCGAGCCGCACGGTGCCCTTCGTCTCGAAGGCGCTCGGCATCCCGCTCGCGAAGGCCGCGTCGCTCGTCATGGTGGGCACGTCGATCGCGGAGCTGAAGTCGTCCGGGCTCCTGCCCGAGCGCGACGGTTCCGACGTGCCGATGGACTCGCCCGTCGCCGTGAAGGAGGCCGTGCTGCCCTTCAAGCGGTTCCGCACGAAGGACGGCCTCATCGTCGACTCCGTGCTCGGCCCGGAGATGCGCTCCACGGGCGAGGTCATGGGCATCGACCGCGACTTCCCGCGCGCGTTCGCGAAGAGCCAGGAGGCGGCGTTCGGCGGCCTCCCGCTCTCGGGCACGGTGTTCGTCTCGGTCGCCGACCGCGACAAGCGCTCGATCGTGCTGCCGGTGCTCCGCCTCCAGCAGCTCGGCTTCGAGGTGCTCGCGACCGCGGGCACGGCGGAGATCCTCAGCCGCAACGGGATCCAGGCGCGCGTCGTGCGCAAGTACAGCGAGGAGCCCGCCGCGGGCGACTCGCCGTCGATCGTCGACCTGATCAACCGCGACGAGGTGGACGTCGTCATCAACACCCCGTCGGGCCGCACGGCGCGCGCGGACGGCTACGAGATCCGCGCGGCGGCCGTCGCGGCCGACAAGGCGCTGTTCACGACCATCGCGCAGCTCACGGCCGCGGTCGCGTCCTTCGACGCCATCCGCGCGGGCTTCGACGTGACGAGCCTGCAGGACTACGCGATCGCCCGCGAGGCCCGCAGGTGACGTCGGCGGACGGCGGGGCGGTTCCCGACGCCCCGTCGTTCGGCGCGCGGCTGGCCCGCACGTTCCGCGCGCACGGGCACCTCTGCGTGGGCATCGACCCGCACCGCTCGCTGCTCGACGCCTGGGGCCTCGCCGACGACGCGCGCGGCCTCGAGGAGTTCGGCCTCCGCGTCGTCGAGGCGACCGCGGGGCGAGCCGGCATCGTCAAGCCGCAGGTCGCGTTCTTCGAGCGCCACGGATCCGCGGGGTACGCCGCCCTCGAGCGCGTGCTCGCCGCGGCGCGCGACGCCGGCCTCCTCGTGATCGCGGACGCCAAGCGCGGCGACATCGGCTCCACGGTCGACGCGTACGGCGCCGCCTGGCTCGCACCCGACAGCCCGCTGCGCGCCGACGCCGTCACGCTCACGGCGTACACGGGCGTCGGATCCCTCGACGGCGTCCGCGCCGCGGCCGACGCGTGGGGAGCGGGCGTGTTCGTGCTCGCCGCGACCTCCAACCCGGAGGCGCGCGACCTCCAGCGCGCCGTGCTGCCGACCGCCGCCGGGTCCGCCGCCCGCACGGTCGCGCGCGGGATCCAGGACGCGGCCGTCGCCGCGAACGGCCCGCTCGACGACCCGACGGCCGATCCCGGGTCCTTCGGGCTCGTGGTCGGCGCGACCGTCGACGCCGCCGACGCCGGCCTCGACCTCGCGCGGCTCGTCCGCACCCCGATCCTCGCGCCCGGCTTCGGCCACCAGGGCGCGCTGCTCGGCGATGTCCGGAAGCTGTTCGGCCCGGCCGCCGGCGTTGTCATCGCGGCCGCGTCGCGGAGTATCCTCACGGCAGGGCCACGGCGTGTCGCGGAGGCCGTCACCGACCACGCCGGACGACTCGAAGAGGTGCTGCCATGAGGCCCGAACCACCCGAGGTCGACCGGGTCGCCGCATCCCAGGCCGCCGTCGCCGCGCGCCGCGCCCGGGCGCAGGTGAAGCACGACATCGTCACGGGGGAGCGCACGCCGCTCGGCGTCCTCGACGCGTCGGCGGACCCCGCCCACCGCGCCGAGGCCACGCTCCGGGTCACCGAGTTCCTCACGAGCATCCCGAACATCGGCCCCACCAAGCTCGAGCGGATCCTCGGCGACCTCGGCATCTCCACCGCCAAGCGCCTCGGCGGCCTCGGCGTGCACCAGCGCGTGCGCCTCACCCGGTTCCTCGAGGAGTGGCAGGCCGCGAAGCAGATCGTCGAGCCCAGCCGGCTCGTCGTCCTCGCGGGTCCCACCGCGGTGGGCAAGGGCACGGTCTCCACCTTCATCCGCGAGAACGAGCCCGACGTGCTGCTCTCCGTCTCCGCCACCACGCGCGCCCCGCGTCCCGGCGAGGTCGAGGGCGTCAACTACTACTTCGTCTCCGACGCCGAGTTCGACCGCATGGTCGACGAGCGCGAGCTCCTCGAGTGGGCCACGGTGCACAACGCGCACCGCTACGGCACGCCGCGCGCGCCCATCGACGCCGCGCTGGCCGAGGGCCGGAGCGTGCTGCTGGAGATCGACATCCAGGGCGCGCGCCAGGTGAAGGCCGCGATGCCCGAGGCGCGGCTCGTGTTCCTGCTGCCGCCCACCTGGGAGGAGCTCGTGCGCCGCCTGGTCGGTCGCGGCACCGAAGGGCCCGAGGAGCAGCAGCGCCGGCTCGACACCGCGAAGGTCGAGCTGGCCGCCCAGGACGAGTTCGACCATCTCGTCGTCAACCGCGATGTCGCGGAGGCGGCGCGCGAGGTCGTAGACTTGATGAGATCCAGGAAGGCCGTCGGTCCATGACGCGGACCAGTGCGGCCTTCTTCCATGCAATGAGGGAGCGGCACATCCATGGTTGACAAGACCCAGGGCATCATCGACCCGCCCATCGACGAGCTCCTCTCGAAGGTCGACTCGAAGTACGCGCTCGTGATCTTCGCCTCCAAGCGGGCCCGCCAGATCAACGACTACTACGCCGACCTGCACGAGGGCAGCCTGTTCGACAACGTCGGACCGCTCGTCGACAGCACCATCGACGACAAGCCCCTCTCGGTCGCCATGCACGAGATCAACGAGGACAAGCTCGTCGCCACGCCCATCGTGGAGCCCGCGGCCTCCTAGCCGCCCGCCGTCCCGGATGCCCCGCGCCGATCGCACGCCGCACGCCCTCCCCGCCCTCGGGCACCGGAGCGCCGCCTGGTGATGGTCGTCGTGGGGATCACGGGGGGCATCGCGGCCTACAAGGCCGTCGGCGTGGTCCGGGGGCTCGTGCTCCTCGGCCACGACGTGCACGTCGTGCCCACCGAGGCCGCGCTCCGCTTCGTCGGGAAGCCCACGCTCGAGGCCGTCAGCCGCAACCCGGTGACGAGCGATCTCTACGACGGGGTGTCCGAGGTCCGCCACGTGGCTCTCGGCCAGAAGGCCGACCTCATCGTCGTCGCCCCCGCCACGGCGCACACGCTCGCCACGATGGCCCTCGGCCTGTCGGACGACCTGCTCGGCACCACGATCCTCGCCAGCCGCGCGCCCCTCGTCGTCGCCCCCGCGATGCACACCGAGATGTGGCAGCACCCGGCGACCCAGGCCAACGCGGCCCTCCTGCGCTCCCGCGGCGCCACCCTCGTCGGCCCCACGTCGGGCCGGCTCACCGGCACGGACTCCGGGCCCGGCCGCATGGCCGAGGTGGAGGACGTGATCGCCGCCGCCCTCGCCGCCGTCCGCCCCGGCGGGCGCGACCTCGCGGGCCGGCGCGTCGTCGTCTCCGCGGGCGGGACGCGCGAGCCGCTGGATCCCGTGCGCTTCCTCGGCAACCGCTCCTCCGGCCGGCAGGGCGTGGCCCTCGCCGTCGCCGCGCGCGACCGCGGCGCCGACGTCGTGCTCGTCGCCGCGCACCTCGAGGTGCCCTCGCCCGCCGGCGTCCGCGTGGTCCCGGTCTCGACCGCGCTCGAGATGTCCGACGCGATGGCCAGCGAGGCGGACGACGCCGACGTGGTGATCATGGCGGCGGCCGTCGCCGACTACCGGCCCGTCGCCGTGTCCGCGGGCAAGATCAAGAAGGAGGAGGCGGGCGACGCGCTCTCCGTCGAGCTCGTGCGCAACCCCGACATCCTGCAGCGGCTCGCGTCCGACGCGGCCGTTCCGCGCGCGGACGGCACCCGCCGCCTGGTCGTGGGCTTCGCGGCGGAGACCGAGGAGGACCCGGCCGAGCTGCTGCGGATCGGCCGGGCGAAGCTCGCGCGGAAGGGCTGCGACCTGCTCGTCCTCAACAGGGTGGGGTGGGCCGAGGGCTTCGCCACGGAGGGCAACACGATCACGGTGCTCGGGAGGTCCGGCGATACACTTGCCGAGGCCTCCGGCTCCAAGGAGCAGGTCGCCCATCGAATTCTCGACGTAGTGGGCGCGCCGACGCCGCAGTAGCGAACGGCGCGCGACCACGCGATCCCCCTGGAGCGACCCGTGACCGACCTGCGCCTGTTCACCTCCGAGTCCGTCACCGAGGGCCACCCCGACAAGATCTGCGACCAGATCTCGGACAGCATCCTCGACGCGCTCCTCACGCAGGACCCGACGAGCCGCGCGGCCGTCGAGACGCTCGTGACCACGGGCCTCGTGCACGTCGCCGGCGAGGTCACCACGAGCGGCTACGTCGACATCCCGCAGATCGTGCGCGACCGCATCCGGGACATCGGCTACGACTCCTCCGAGGTCGGCTTCGACGGCAGCAACTGCGGCGTCACGGTGTCCATCGGCGCGCAGTCGCCCGACATCGCGCAGGGCGTCGACCGCTCGTACGAGTCGCGCTCGGGATCCGCGTCCACCGACGCGCACGACCTCCAGGGTGCCGGCGACCAGGGCCTCATGTTCGGCTACGCGTCGCGCGACACCCCCGTCTTCATGCCCCTGCCCATCTACCTCGCGCACCGCCTCGCCGAGCGCCTCGCGGCCGTCCGCCACTCGGGCGAGCTCGCGTACCTGCGGCCCGACGGCAAGACGCAGGTCACCATCGGCTACGAGGGGCTCGTGCCGCGCACGGTCGACACGGTCGTGCTCTCGACGCAGCACGGCCCGCAGGTCTCCCAGGAGGACCTCCGCCGCGAGGTCGAGGAGCACGTGATCCGCCCGGTGCTCGCCGCCGCGGCCGAGATCGGCATCGAGCTCGACTCGCGCGACGCGACGCTCCTCATCAACCCCACCGGCAAGTTCGAGATCGGCGGGCCGAAGGGCGACGCGGGGCTCACCGGACGCAAGATCATCGTCGACACGTACGGCGGGTTCAGCCGGCACGGCGGCGGCGCGTTCAGCGGCAAGGACCCGTCGAAGGTCGACCGCAGCGCCGCGTACGCCATGCGCTGGGTCGCCAAGAACGCGGTCGCCGCGGGCCTCGCCGACCGCCTCGAGGTGCAGGTCGCCTACGCCATCGGCAAGGCCGCGCCCGTGGGCCTCTACGTCGAGACCTTCGGCACGGCGCACGTGCCCGAGGAGCGCATCGTGCGCGCCATCCGCGAGACCTTCGACCTGCGTCCCGCCGCCATCGTCGAGCGGCTCGACCTGCTCCGTCCCATCTACGCGCAGACCGCCGCCTACGGCCACTTCGGTCGCGAGCTGCCGGACTTCACCTGGGAGGCGCTCGACCGTGTCGCCGACCTGCAGAGCGCCGCGGGCCTCTGACGCGCGCCGCCGCCCGGGTACCTGCATGACCGGGAGGGTCGGGTGACCGCGGGGGAGGCCGAGCGCGGATCCACGACGCCCGAAGCCGACGCGGGCATGCGCCCGCCCGTCGTGCGGGTGATGGTCGACTCGCCGCTGCCGCAGCTCGACCGGCTCTTCGACTACGCCGTGCCCGAGGCGCTCCGCGCGACGTGCGTGCCCGGCGTGCGCGTGCGCGTCCCGCTGCGCTCGGCGGGACGGGTCGCCGACGGCTACGTCGTCGAGATGGGTGACGGCCAGGGCTACGACGGCGCCCTCAGCGAGGTGGAGCAGGTCGTGTCGCCGCTGCCCGTGCTGCGCCCGGAGATCTGGGCGCTCGCGCGCGAGGTCGCCGACCGGCAGGCCGGGACCGCGTCCGACGTGATCCGCCTGGCCGTGCCGCCGCGCCAGGTGCGCGTGGAGAAGGCGCATCTCGCGGCCCTCGCGGACGCGGCGGCGGAGCCGGCATCGGAGGACGCGGATGGGGCGGCGCCGGTCGCGGACGCTGCCGCTGCCGTCGTCGTCGATCCCGCGGCTCCCGTCGTCGATGCCGCCGCGCTCCCGCCCATCGACGGCTACGCGCCCGACGGCCTCGCCGCGGCGGTCGACGGCGCAGGTCGGGTGGCCGTCGACGCGATCCCCGAGGTCGTCGAGCTGCCGGGCGGCGTCTGGGCCGGTCGCTGGGCCGTGACGCTCGCGCAGGCCGCCGCCCGCGTCCTCGCATCCGGCCGCAGCAGCGTCCTCGTCGTCCCCGACTACCGCGACCAGGACCAGCTGGAGGCCGCCCTCGCCGCCCACGCGCCCGCCGGTTCCGTGCTGCGCACCGACGCGCGCCAGTCCGGCCCCGACCGCTACCGCTCGTTCCTCGCGGGCCTCGGCGACGTGCCCCGCATCGTCGTCGGCAACCGCTCGGCCGTGTACGCGCCCGCGCCCCGCCTCGGCCTCGTCGCCATGTGGGACGAGGGGGACCCGCTGCACGCCGAGCCGCTCAGCCCCTATGCCCACGCGCGCGACGTCGCCCTCCTCCGCAGCCGTCAGCAGGGGACGGCGCTCGTGCTGCTCGCGCACTCGCGGAGCACCGAGGTCGAGCGGCTCGTCGCGATCGGCTACCTGGCGAGCGTCTCGCCCGCCGCCACCCGCACCCCGCGGGTCATCCCGACCACGTCGCAGACGGGCGACGAGGGCTTCGCCCGGCAGGCGCGGATCCCGTCGGGCGCCTGGCGCGCCGCCAAGGACGCCGTCGAGCACGGGCCGGTCCTCATCCAGGTCGCGCGCCCCGGATACGCGCCGCTCGTCGCGTGCCGCGCCTGCCGCCAGGCCGCCCGCTGCACCGTCTGCACGGGCCCGCTCGGCATGTCGACCGCCACGAGCACGCCCACGTGCGGTTGGTGCGGGCACCTCGCGGGCGACTGGCGCTGCGCCAACTGCGGATCCGACGAGCTGCGCCTCGTCACCATCGGCGCGGGCCGCACCGCGGCGGAGCTCGGCCGCGCGTTCCCCGGCGTGCAGGTGGTGCTGGCCGACGGCGAGCGCCACGTGCAGGAGGTCGACGCGGAGTCGCGGCTCGTCGTCGCCACGCGCGGGGCCGAGCCCGTCGCGGCCGGCGGCTACCGCGCGATCCTGCTGCTCGACGGCGAGCGGATGCTCGCCCGCGAGAGCCTCCGCGTGGGGGAGGACGTGCTCCGCCAGTGGTCGAACGCCGCCGCCCTCGCGGCTCCGCGCGCGCCCGTGATGCTCGTGGGCGTCGGCGGCCAGGTCGCGCGCGCGCTCGCCACCTGGCAGCAGCCGCGGTACGCCCGCGAGGAGCTGCTCGAGCGCCGCGCCCTGCGCTTCCCGCCCGCCGTGCGCGCCGCGAGCGTCGAGGGGCTGCCGGACGCGGTCGGCCAGGCGGTCGAGCGGCTCGACGGGATCGAGGGGGTCGACGTGCTCGGCCCGGTGCCCACCGAGCAGGGCCGGGTGCGCGCCATCGTCCGGCTCGACTACGCGAGCGGCCCGGACGCGGCGCGCGAGCTCCGTGCCGCCGTCGTGCGCAACGCCTCGAGCCGCCGCAAGCCCGTCGCGGGCCGCACCGGGTTCCGGCCCACCGTCCCGCTCCGTGTACGGTTCGACGACACGGGGCTGTTCTGATGCGCGTCCGTCGAGCCGGCCGCGCATCCGGCCCGACAGCTCGTCCCGCATCCACCGTTCGCCCCGCACGCCGTCCCCGGGAGGGAACCGCATGAGACTCGTCTTCGCCGGCACGCCCCGAGCGGCCGTGCCGTCGCTCGTCCGCCTCCACGCCTCGGGCCACGAGGTGGCGCTCGTCGTCACGCGGGCCGACGCGCCCACCGGCCGCAAGCGACAGCTGACGCCGTCGCCCGTCGCCCGGGAGGCCGAGGGGCTCGGCATCCCCACGCTCCGCACCAACCGGCTGGACGAGGAGGCGACCGCCCGCATCGCCGCGGTCGGGGCCGACCTCGGGGTGATCGTCGCCTACGGCGGCCTCGTGCGGGAGCCGCTGCTGTCCACGCCCGCGCGTGGCTGGATCAACCTGCACTTCTCGCTCCTGCCCCGGTGGCGGGGAGCGGCGCCCGTGCAGCGCTCGATCATGGCGGGCGAGACCGTCACGGGCGCCAGCGTCTTCCGACTGGAGCGGGGCATGGACACCGGTCCGGTGTTCGCCGTGGAGGAGCGGCCCACGGGCGCGCACGAGACCGCGGGGGACGTGCTCCACGCGCTCGCGATGCAGGGCGCCGACCTCCTCGTCCGCACGGTCGACGGGATCGCCGCGGGCAGCGCCGTCGCGCGTCCCCAGGAGGGCGAGCCCACGCTCGCGCCCAAGACGTCCATCGCCGACGGTCGCATCGACTGGGCGCGCCCGGCGGATGCCGTGCTCGCGCAGATCCGGGGCGTGACGCCGGAGCCCGGCGCGTTCACCTCCGTGGACGACGTGCGCGTCAAGGTCCACCGCGCCGCCGAGCTGCGCGACGCCGCCCCGCTCGACCCCGGGCGCATCGAGTCCGTCGGCGGTGCCGTGATGGTCGGCACCACCAGCCATCCCGTCGAGCTCATCCAGGTGCAGCCCGCGGGGAAGAAGCCCATGCCCGCCGCCGACTGGTGGCGCGGCGTCACGACGAGGGACATCACCGCACGATGAGCGACAGCACCGGATCCCCCGCCCGTCGACCGGAAGGCCGCCGCACGGGTGGCGCGCGCCGCCCCGCCGACCGCGGGTCCCGCCCCGCCGACGACCGGTCGGCGGTCGGCGGCCCGTCGTCCGTCAGCCCGGCCCGCCGCGTCGCCTACGAGGTCGTGAGCGCGGTCCGCGAGTCGGACGCGTACGCGAACCTGCTGCTGCCGGTCAGGATCCGCCGCGCCGCCCTCAGCGCGCAGGACGCCGCCCTCGCCACCGAGCTCGCGTACGGCACCCTGCGCATGTCCGGCTACTACGACCGCGTGATCGAGCTGGCGGCCGGCCGTCCCGTCACGGCGATCGACGCGCCGATCCTCGACGTCCTGCGCCTCTCGGTGCACCAGCTCCTCAGCATGCGCGTCGCGACGCACGCGGCCGTCAACGAGGGCGTCGACATGGCGCGCGCGGTCGGATCCCGCTCGGCCACGGGCTTCGTCAACGGAGTCCTCCGCACCATCACCCGCTCGGAGCCCGCCGAGTGGCGGCAGCGCGTGCTCGACAGCGCCGCGAGCGACGACGAGCGGCTCGCGCTCGAGCACTCCCACCCGCTGTGGGTGCTGCGCGCGCTCCGCCAGGCGCTCGCGCGCGAGGGCCGCGCCGACGAGCTCGAGGACCTCCTCCGGGCCGACAACGCGGCCCCCGCCGTCAGCCTCGTCGCGCTCCCGGGCCTCGCGACCGTCGAGGAGACGCAGGAGCAGCCGGCCGCCTTCTCGCCCGTCGGCGCCTACCTCGAGGGCGGTGACCCGATGGACGCGCCCGGCGTCGCCGAGGGCCGCGTCCGCGTGCAGGACGAGGGCTCCCAGCTCGCCGCGCTCGCGCTCAGCCGCGCCCGCGCCGTCACCCCGGGCGAGCGCTGGCTCGACCTCTGCGCGGGTCCCGGCGGCAAGGCCGCGCTGCTCGCCGCCGAGGCGGGCCGCTCCGGCGCCCTGCTCACCGCCAACGAGCTCGTCCCCGCGCGCGCCGGGCTCGTGCGCGACGCCCTCCGCGCCGTAGCCGGCGACACCGAGGTGTGGGAGCTCGACGGCACGACCGTGGGGGAGAGCCACCCGGGCGCGTTCGACCGGATCCTGCTCGACGCGCCCTGCAGCGGCCTCGGCGCCCTCCGCCGCCGGCCCGAGGCGCGCTGGCGGAAGACGCCGCGCGACGTCGCGGGCCTCGGCGCCCTGCAGACGGGGCTCATCGACTCGGCGATCGGCGCGCTCGCGCCCGGCGGGATCCTCGCCTACGTCACGTGCTCGCCGCACCTCGCCGAGACGCGCGCCATCGTGCAGGCCGCGCTCCAGCGCCACCCGGACGTGACCGCGCTCGACACGCGCGCGGTGCTGCAGGAGGTGGCCGACGGCGACCTCGAGCTGCCGGACGCCGACCCCGACGCTGGAGCACGCGGATCCAGCGTGCAGCTCTGGCCGCACCGGCACGGCACCGACGCCATGTTCATCGCCCTGCTGACCCGCCGGTAGGGTCGGGAGCATGCCCGTCCGCATCGAACCGAGCATCCTGTCCGCCGACTTCGCGAACCTGGAGCGCGAGATCCAGCGCCTCGCCACCGCCGACCTCGTGCACGTCGACATCATGGACAACCACTTCGTGCCGAACCTCACGTTCGGCCTCCCGATGGTGGAGCGCCTCCAGCAGGTGACCCCGGTCCCGCTCGACATCCACCTGATGATCGACGACGTCGACCGCTGGGCGCCGGGCTACGCGGAGGCGGGCGCCGCGAGCGTCACCTTCCATGCCGAGGCCACGCGCGAGCCCGTCGCGCTCGCCCGCCGGCTCCGGGAGATCGGCGCGCGCGCCGGCATCGCGCTGAAGCCCGGCACGCCCGTCGACGACTACCTCGAGCTCCTCCACGAGTTCGACCAGGTGCTCGTGATGACGGTCGAGCCCGGCTTCGGCGGCCAGTCCTTCATGCCCGAGACGATGCCCAAGCTCCGGGCCCTCCGCTCCCGCCTCCGCGAGTCCGGCCACGACGTGTGGCTCCAGGTCGACGGCGGCATCGACGTCGAGACCATCGGCCGCGCGGCCGAGGCCGGCGCGGACACGTTCGTCTCCGGATCCGGCGTCTTCCGTGGCGGCGACCCCGAGTCGGCCATCTCCGAGCTGCGCCGGGCCGCCGAGGCGCACATGCACGCGCACTGACGGAAGGCGCACGCGGATCTGCTTGACTGGATCCATGACCGACACCACCAAGCCCGAGGTCGAGCCCGTCGACGGCCCGGCCCCCGCAGAGCTGACCATCTCCGACATCACCGTGGGCGACGGCCCCGAGGCCCAGCCCGGCGACACGGTCGACGTGCACTACCTCGGCGTCGACTTCGAGTCCGGCGAGGAGTTCGACTCCTCCTGGAGCCGCGGCCAGTCCGTGCGCTTCCCCCTCCGCAGCCTCATCGCCGGCTGGCAGCAGGGCATCCCCGGCATGAAGGTCGGCGGACGCCGCCAGCTCGTCGTGCCGCCGGAGCTCGCCTACGGACCCGCGGGCGGCGGCCACCGCCTCTCCGGCCGCACGCTGATCTTCGTGATCGACCTGCAGGGCGTCGGCTAGCAGCACGACCAGCACCACCACCGGGAGGCCGGGAGCGCGTCGCTCCCGGCCTCCCGTCGTCGTGCCGGGGCCCCTCCGTGCGGCTGTACCCTGGAGCACGTGAAGACCTTCGATGACCTGTTCGGCGAGCTGACCCGCATCGCCGCCGAGCGGCCCGAGGGGTCCGGCACCGTCCGCGAGCTCGACGGCGGCGTGCACGCGATCGGCAAGAAGGTCGTCGAGGAGGCCGCCGAGGTCTGGATGGCGGCCGAGCACGAGTCCGACGACCGCGCCGCCGAGGAGATCTCGCAGCTGCTGTACCACGTGCAGGTCATGATGATCGCGCGCGGCCTCACCCTGGAGGACGTCGGCCGACATCTGTGACGTGTCCCGTCACCCGTGTCGTCCCCTCCATCGGAAGAAGTGATCCCCATGCTCCGTGTCGCCGTGCCCAACAAGGGCTCGCTCTCAGAGACCGCCGCCCAGATGCTCGCCGAGGCCGGGTACGCCGGCCGTCGTGACCCCAAGGAGCTCTACGTCCTCGACGCGCGCAACGACGTCGAGTTCTTCTACCTCCGCCCGCGCGACATCGCGACCTACGTCGGGTCCGGCGCGCTCGACGTCGGCATCACCGGCCGCGACCTCCTCATCGACTCCGCCTCGGACGCCTCCGAGACCGCGGAGCTGGGCTTCGCGGGATCCACGTTCCGCTTCGCCGGCCCCGTCGGCCGCTTCGCCGACCTGGCCGACCTCGCCGGGGTCCGCATCGCCACCAGCTACCCCGTGCTCGTCGGCGGCTTCCTCCGCGAGCACGGCGTCGAGGCGCAGCTCATCCGCCTCGACGGCGCCGTCGAGTCCGCCATCCAGCTGGGCGTCGCCGACGCCATCGCCGACGTGGTCGAGACCGGCACCACGCTGCGGAAGGCGGGGCTCGAGATCTTCGGCCCCGTGATCCTCCGCTCGACGGCCGTGCTCATCTCGGGCGCCGAGGAGAAGCCGGGCGCCGCCACGCTGCTCCGCCGCCTCGAGGGCGTGCTCGTCGCGCGCCGCTACGTGCTCATGGACTACGACGTGCCGCTGTCGCTCCTGGACGCCGCCACGGCCATCACGCCGGGCATCGAGTCGCCCACCATCTCGCCGCTGCAGGATCCCGCGTGGGTCGCCGTGCGCTCGATGGTGCCGCGCGACGACACGAACCAGATCATGGACCGCCTGCACGAGGTCGGCGCCCGCGCCATCCTGGTCAGCCCGATCCACGCAGCACGGATCTGACCGTGGCCGCATCCGCCGCGTCCGGCCCGTCCGCGCAGCTCGCCGTCCGCGTCATCCCCTGCCTCGACGTGGCCGCGGGTCGCGTCGTCAAGGGCGTCAACTTCCTCGACCTGCAGGACGCGGGCGATCCCGTCGAGCTCGCGCGCCTCTACTACGAGCAGGGCGCCGACGAGCTCACGTTCCTCGACGTCACCGCCACGGTCGAGGACCGGTCGACGATGTACGACGTCGTGAGCGCCACCGCCGAGCAGGTCTTCATCCCGCTGACGGTCGGCGGGGGAGTGCGCAGCGCCGACGACGTGGCGCGCCTCCTCGCGAGCGGCGCCGACAAGATCGGCGTCAACAGCGCGGCCATCGCACGCCCCGACCTCGTGGGCGAGATCGCCGACCGCTTCGGCGCGCAGGTGTGCGTGCTCTCGCTCGACATCACGCGCGGCGACACGGAGTCCGGCTTCGTCGTCACGACGCACGGCGGCCGCACGCGCACGACGATCGACGCCGTCGCCTGGGCCCGCGAGGCCGTCGAGCGCGGCGCGGGCGAGCTGCTCGTGAACTCCATCAACGCCGACGGCACGCGCGACGGCTTCGACCTCGAGCTCGTGGCCGCCATGCGCGCCGCGAGCCGCGTGCCCGTCATCGCCTCCGGCGGCGCGGGCGAGCTCGACCACTTCGCGCCCGCGATCGAGGCCGGCGCCGACGCCGTGCTCGCCGCGAGCGTCTTCCACTCCCGCCGGTTCACGATCGGCGACGTCAAGGGCGCCCTCGCGGACGCCGGTCAGGTGGTCCGACGATGAGCGCACCCGCGCCTGTCCCCGACGTGGACGGCGTCCTCGCGCGCGCGTCCTTCGCCGACGACGGGCTGCTGCCCGCGGTGATCCAGCAGCACGACACGCGCGAGGTGCTCATGCTCGGCTACATGGACCGCGAGGCCCTCCGCCGCACGCTCACCACCGGCCGCGTCACCTTCTGGTCCCGGTCCCGCCGCGAGTACTGGCGGAAGGGCGACACCTCCGGGCACGGCCAGTACGTGCGCGACGCGGCCCTCGACTGCGACGGCGACACGGTCCTCATCCAGGTCGACCAGGTAGGAGTGGCCTGCCACACCGGCACGCGCACCTGCTTCGACGCCGACCACCTCCACCCCGTCACGGGCGCGCGCCCCGCCGCCGACGAAGGGCCCACCCCATGAGCGAGTCCCCGCGCCCCGCCGCGCCGTCCGTCCCCGCACCCGGCACCACCACGAGGGAGGCATTCCGCGCCCTCGCGGCCGACCACCGCGTGATCCCCGTGCTCCGCGAGGTCTTCGCCGACGGCGAGACGCCCGTGGGCGTGCACCGCAAGCTCACGGCGGGTCGCCCGGGCAGCTTCCTGCTCGAGTCGGCCGGCCAGGGCGGCATCTGGACCCGCTTCTCGTTCGTCGGCGTCTCGTCCTTCGGCGTGCTGACCCAGCAGGGCGACGAGGCCCGCTGGCTCGACTACGGCATGGACGCGCGCCGCGCCCTCGGCGACGACGCGCCCGACGGCCCGCTCGCCGCCCTCGCCGCGCTCTACGCCCGCTGGGAGACGCCGCGGATCCCGGGCCTGCCGCCCCTCACCGGCGGCCTCGTCGGCTTCATCGGCTGGGAGGCCGTGCGCCAGATCGAGCGACTGCCCGACCGCCCGCCGGCCGAGGTGCCCGTGCCGGGCCAGGCGCTCAGCTTCGTCTCGGAGCTCGCGGTGCTCGACCATCGCCGCGGCACCGTCACGCTCGTCGCGACCGCGCTCAACGACGGCGTCGACGACGAGGACGCCATGTGGACCGACGCGCAGGCGCGCCTCGACCGCTTGCAGGCCGACCTCGCGCGCCCGTCGGAGACGTTCCTCGCCGAGGTCGACCTCCAGGCCCGGCCGTCGGCGACGCTCCGGACCGAGCCCGCCGACTTCCACGCGGCGATCGCGCGCAGCAAGCACCACATCCACGAGGGCGACGTCTTCCAGGTCGTCATCTCGCAGCGCTTCGACCAGCCGACCACGGCCGACCCGATCGACGTCTACCGCATCCTGCGCGTGCTCAACCCGAGCCCGTACATGTACCTCCTCACGCTCGAGGACGCGGACGGGAAGCCGTACTCGATCGTCGGGTCCTCGCCCGAGGCGCTCGTCACGGTCACCGACGACCACGTCTACATGCACCCCATCGCGGGATCCCGCCCGCGCGGCGCGACCGTGGAGGAGGACGTCGCCCACGAGGAGTCGCTGCTCGCCGACCCGAAGGAGCGCGCCGAGCACCTCATGCTGGTGGACCTCGCGCGCAACGACATGCTGAAGGCGTGCGCCCCGGGATCCGTCGAGGTCACCGAGTTCATGCGCGTCGAGCGGTTCAGCCACATCATGCACCTGGTCAGCTCGGTCGAGGGCACGCTCCGGCCCGGCGTCTCGAGCATCGACGTCTTCCGCGCCACGTTCCCGGCCGGCACGCTCTCGGGCGCGCCCAAGCCGCGCGCGCTGCAGATCATCGACGAGCTGGAGCCCGCCCAGCGCGGCGTGTACGGGGGAGTGGTGGGCTACTTCGACTTCGCGGGCGACGCCGACCTCGCCATCGCGATCCGCACCGCCACCATCGTCGACGGCATCGCGCACGTCCAGGCCGGCGGCGGCATGGTCGCCGACTCCGACCCGGACGCGGAGTACCTCGAGTCGCAGAACAAGGCCGCGGCTCCGCTGCGCGCCGTGGCCGTCGCCGAAGCCATGCGGCGCGTGCGCTGATGCGCGTCACCCGCCGCACGAAGTCCCTCGCCCTCCTGCTCGTCCTCGCCACGAGCGCCGCCACGTTCCTCGGCTGGTCGCAGGACTGGTCGACGCTCCGCATCGGCGGCCAGGCGCCGACGCTCGTGCCCGTCGCGGGCAGCGTCGCCGCCCCCGCGCTCAGCGCCCTCGCGCTGTCCAGCCTCGCCCTCGCCGGCGCGCTCGCCATCGCGGGCCGCGTGCTCCGCGTGGTGCTCGGGATCCTGCAGGCGCTCATCGGCGCGACGGTGGCGCTCACGGCGTTCGCCGCGACCGCGGGGCCCGTCCAGGCGGGCGAGGCCGCGGTGACGACCGTCACCGGCGTCGCGGGCTCATCGGCCGTGGCGGAGCTCGTCGACGGGTGGACCACGACCCCCTGGGGTCCGGTCACGCTGGTCGCGGGCATCGCGTCGGCGCTGACGGGCCTCTTCGTCGCGGTCACCGGACCGCGCTGGCCCACCCGCCGGTCCCGGTACGACGCGCCCGACCAGTCGCCCGCCCGGCGGATCGTCCCGCGCGAGGATCCCGTGGCCGCGTGGGACAGCCTGAGCGGCGGCGCGGATCCCACCCGCCGCGAGTCCGGCGACCCCGACGACGCCCCGACCGACGGAACCTCGTGAGGGTCGGCTGACGGCCCCGTCCGACCCTCCCCAAGCCGACGGCCGCCCGGACGCCGCCGGGTAGACTCGATCCGTCCCCATCGCACGATCCCCGAGGAGCACGCATGTCCACAGAGTCCGCAGAACCCGGCCACGGCAACTCGCCGGCGGCCTGGACGGCCGTCGTCATCATGCTCGTCGCGTTCACCGTCGGCACCATCGCCTTCTGGTTCGCCATCGAGCCCGTCGTGTGGGCCTCGGCCGTCCTCGCGATCCTCGGCTGGATCACCGGCGGCGTCATGAAGAAGCTGGGCTTCGGCGTCGACGGGCACCGCACGGTCTCCACCCACTCGAAGGCGCACTCGTAGTGCTGGGCGACCTCCTCGCCGGTGCCCTCGAGGACGCGGCCGCCCGCCGCGAGACCCGTCCGCTCGCCCAGGTCGAGGCCGAGGCGCTCGCGCGTCCCGCCGCCCTCGACGCGGTCGGCGCCCTCGCGCCCGCCGACCGCGTGAAGATCATCGCCGAGGTCAAGCGCTCGAGCCCCTCGCGCGGCGCCCTCGCCGAGATCCCGGATCCCGCGCTCCTCGCGTCCCGTTACGAGACCGGCGGCGCCAGCGCCATCAGCGTCCTCACCGAGGGCCGCAAGTTCCGCGGATCCCTCCAGGACCTCGAGCAGGTGCGCGACACCGTCTCCATCCCGGTGCTCCGCAAGGACTTCATCGGCGAGCCGTACCAGGTGCTCGAGGCCCGCGCGTCCGGCGCCGACCTCGTCCTCCTCATCGTCGCCGCGCTCGACCAGAAGACGCTCGTCGAGCTGCACGCGCTGGTGGGCGAGCTCGGCATGACCGCGCTCGTCGAGACCCACTCCGCGGAGGAGGTGTCCCGCGCGCTCGACCTCGGCGCGCAGGTCGTCGGCGTCAACGCGCGCAACCTGACCACGTTCGAGCTCGACCGCGACCTGTTCGGCCGCCTGGCCGACTCCATCCCCGCGGGCGTCGTCCGCATCGCCGAGTCCGCGGTGAAGACCACGGACGACGTGGCGCACTACCGCCGCTCGGGCGCCGACGTCGTGCTGGTGGGCGAGGCGCTCGTCACGGGCGATCCCGTCCGCACGCTCTCCGAGTTCCTGGACATCCGGGCATGACGGACCTGCGCAGCGCGACCGGCCCGTACTTCGGCGACTTCGGCGGGCGCTACGTCCCCGAGTCCCTCGTCGCCGCCCTCGACGAGCTGGCGGAGGCGTGGGAGGAGCTCAAGGTCGATCCCGCGTTCATCGAGGAGCTGAAGGAGCTGCACCGCAGCTACACCGGACGCCCGTCGCTCATCACGGAGGTGCCGCGGTTCGCCGAGCACGCCGGCGGGGCCCGCATCATCCTCAAGCGCGAGGACCTGAACCACACCGGCTCGCACAAGATCAACAACGTGCTGGGCCAGGCGCTGCTCACGAAGAAGATCGGCAAGAAGCGCATCATCGCGGAGACGGGAGCGGGCCAGCACGGCGTCGCGACCGCCACCGCGGCCGCGCTCTTCGGCCTCGACTGCGTCATCTACATGGGCGAGGTCGACACCGAGCGCCAGGCGCTGAACGTGGCGCGGATGCGCCTGCTCGGCGCCGAGGTCATCCCGGTCCGCTCGGGCTCGCGCACCCTCAAGGACGCCATCAACGACGCCATGCGCGACTGGGTGACCAACGTCGAGACCACGAACTACGTCTTCGGCACGGTCGCGGGCCCGCACCCGTTCCCGGCGATGGTCCGCGACCTGCAGAAGGTCATCGGCGAGGAGGCCCGCGAGCAGGTCCTCGCGCTCACCGGCCGGCTGCCCGACGCGGTCGCCGCGTGCGTGGGCGGCGGATCCAACGCCATCGGCATCTTCCACGCCTTCCTCGACGACGCCGACGTGGCGCTCTACGGCTTCGAGGCCGGCGGCGACGGGGCGGACACCCCGCGCACGGCCGCCACCATCACCAAGGGCCGCCCCGGCATGCTGCACGGCGCGCGCAGCTACCTCCTGCAGGACGAGGACGGCCAGACCATCGACTCGCACTCGATCTCCGCGGGCCTCGACTACCCGGGCGTCGGCCCGGAGCACTCCTGGCTGTCGGACCTCGGCCGCGCGTCCTACCGACCCGTCACGGACGACCAGGCCATGAGCGCGCTGCGCCTGCTCAGCCGCACCGAGGGCATCATCCCCGCCATCGAGTCCGCGCACGCCCTCGCAGGCGCGCTCGAGCTCGGCAAGGAGCTCGGCCCGGACTCGATCATCCTGATCAACCTCAGCGGCCGCGGCGACAAGGACATGGAGACCGCGGGCAAGTACTTCGACCTCATCGACGCAGGGGCGGAGCAGTCGTGACCGCTCACGCCGCACCGCCCGCCGTCAGTCCCGTCGAGCGGGCCATCGCGGTCCGCCGC
The DNA here is from genome assembly GCF_021216655.1 of Clavibacter michiganensis. NCBI lineage: Bacteria > Bacillati > Actinomycetota > Actinomycetes > Micrococcales > Microbacteriaceae > Clavibacter > Clavibacter michiganensis. The sequence goes on along the minus strand of NZ_CP080437.1, from coordinate 997,705 downwards.
GAGCAGGGATCGGGCGCCCTCGTCGGGTACCTCCCCGTCGGCTTCCCCGACCTCGCCACGAGCATCGAGGCCGCCGTCGCGCTCGTCGAGAACGGCGTCGACGTCATCGAGCTCGGCCTGCCGTACAGCGACCCCGTGATGGACGGCCCGGTCATCCAGCGCGCGACCCAGACGGCGCTCGCGCAGGGCTTCCGCCTCCGCGACGGCTTCGACGCGCTGCACGCGATCACCCAGCGCGTCGACGCGCCCGTGCTCCTCATGACCTACTGGAACCCCGTCGTGCAGTACGGCGTCGAGCGCTTCGCGGACGACATCGTCGCCGCGGGCGGCGCCGGCCTCATCACGCCCGACCTCATCCCGGACGAGGGCGCCGACTGGCTGGCCGCGTCCGAGCGCACGGGCCTCGACCGCGTGTTCCTCGCGGCCCCGTCGTCCAGCGAGGCGCGCCTGCGCCAGGCGGTCGAGCGCAGCCGCGGGTTCGTCTACGCGGTCTCGACCATGGGCATAACGGGCGCGCGCCAGGACGTCGACCAGGCCGCCCGCGGACTCGTCTCGCGCCTGCGCGACGCCGGCTCCACGAGCGCGTGCGTCGGCATCGGCATCTCCACCGGCGACCAGGTGCGCGAGGTGCTCGACTACGCCGACGGCGCCATCGTCGGATCCGCCCTCGTCGCGGCCCTCGCCGACGGCGGCGTGCCCGGCGTCGCCCGCGCCGCGGCCGATCTCGCGCGGGGAACCGCGCTACAGTAGCCCCCGGCCCGCGGTCCCGCCGCGCCCGCCGACCCCCCTGCGAAAGTGAGCGCCATCCGTTGTTCGACCCGATGAGCATCCCCAGCCCGGATCCGTCCGACACCCGGTTCGACGTCACGGCGTGGCTCCAGGGCTTCGGCATCGACCTGCCGCTCACCTTCGTCATCCACGCGTACGCCGTGTGCATCCTCGTCGGCATCCTCATCGCCGCGTTCCTCACCAACCGCCGCCTCGTGGCGCGGGGCGTGGAGTCGGGCACGGTCATCGACTTCACCCTGTGCGCGCTCGTCCTCGGCATCGTCGGCGCCCGCGCGTTCCACGTGCTCACCCACCCCGGCGACTACTTCTACGACGGTGCGGACCTGTGGCGCGTGCTCTACGTGTGGGAGGGCGGCATCGCCATCTTCGGCGCCCTCATCGGCGGTGCCGTGGGCGTGTGGCTCGGCTCCAAGTGGACGGGCGTCCGCTTCTGGACCTTCGCCGACGCGCTCGCCCCCGGCCTCCTCCTCGCGCAGGCGGCGGGCCGCATGGGCAACTACTTCAACCAGGAGCTGTTCGGCACGCCGACCACGCTGCCGTGGGGCCTCCAGGTCGACCCGACCAACGCCGCGTTCCCGGCCGGGCTGCCCGCGGGCACGCTCTTCCACCCCACGTTCCTCTACGAGATCGTGTGGAACGTCGCCGGCGCCCTCGTCATCATGGCGCTGGGTCGCGCCGTCCGCCTGCAGTGGGGTCGCGGGCTCGCCGTCTACCTCATGTGGTACGGCCTCGGGCGCATGGTCTTCGAGTCGATCCGCATCGACCCCAGCGAGATCTTCTTCGGCATCCGCACCAACGTCTGGGCTGCCTTCTTCGCGGTGGCCCTCGGCCTCGTGCTCTTCATCGTGCAGACCCGTCGTCACGTCGGCAGCGAGCCGAGCCCGTACCTGCCGGGCCGCACCCCGGAGGACGTAAGCGCCCGCGCGAAGGCGGGGCGCGACGGCGAGGTAGCATCGGTGTACACGGATTCGGATTTCGCCGACGTCGACGACGATCGGGCATCCACCGGTTCGGACTCCCACGCTCTCCCCGCCACAAGCGGACGCGGCGCCTAGTCCCCAGCGCGGGCACCCCCGCGGTCACCGCCTCCTCTCCCTCCCGCGAGGCGGTCCCCACCACAGGGCCAGCGACGTCCCTCCGCAGTGCATCTAGGACGGTTCCCATGGCGTTCTCCTCCACCTCCCCTCCCGGCGGCTCCTTCCCCGCGAAGCAGGGCCTCTACGACCCGGCGTTCGAGAAGGACGCGTGCGGCCTGGCCATGGTGGCCACCCTGCGCGGCACCCCCGGTCACGACATCATCGTCAACGCGTTGGACGCGCTCCGGAACCTGGAGCACCGCGGCGCGATCGGATCCGACGCGGGCACCGGCGACGGCGCCGGGATCATGACGCAGATCCCGGACGCGTTCCTCCGCGGCGTCGTCGGCTTCGACCTCCCGCCCATGGGGGAGTACGCGGTCGGCATGGCCTTCCTGCCCACCGACGACGCCGAGCGCGAGGAGCTGCAGTCCGGCATCGAGCGCATCGCCGGCGACGAGCGACTGCGCGTCCTCGGCTGGCGCGAGGTCCCGGTCGACGCGACGCACCTCGGCAACCTGGCGCGCAAGGCCATGCCCGCGTTCCGCCACCTGTTCCTGACCTCCGACGCCGCGCGGCCGGAGGACCGACCGTCGGGGCTCGCCCTCGACCGCCTCGCCTTCCGCCTGCGCAAGCGCGCGGAGCGGGAGTTCGGCGCCTACTTCATCTCGCTGTCCTCGCGCACCCTCGTCTACAAGGGCATGGTCACCACGCTCCAGCTGGAGCCGTTCTACCCCGACCTCTCCGACGAGCGCTTCGCATCCAAGCTCGCCATCGTGCACTCGCGCTACTCCACCAACACGTTCCCGTCGTGGCCCCTCGCGCAGCCGCTGCGCATGATGGCGCACAACGGCGAGATCAACACGGTCGCCGGCAACCGCAACTGGATGCGCGCCCGCCAGTCCCAGCTCGAGTCGGAGCTGCTCGGCGACCTGTCGCCGCTCATGCCGATCGTCACGCCCGGCGCGAGCGACTCCGCGTCGTTCGACGAGGTGCTCGAGCTCCTGAGCCTCAGCGGCCGCAGCCTGCCGCACGCGATGATGATGATGGTCCCGGAGGCGTGGGAGAAGCAGACCGACATCGATCCCGTCCGCCGCGACTTCTACGAGTACCACTCCATGGTCATGGAACCGTGGGACGGCCCGGCCGCGCTCACCTTCACCGACGGCACGCTCGTCGGCGCGACGCTCGACCGCAACGGCCTGCGCCCCGGCCGCTACCTCGTCACGCACGACGGTCTCGTGGTGCTGGGCAGCGAGATCGGCGTGCTCGAGATCGACCCCGCGCGCATCATGCGGAAGGGCCGCCTGCGCCCCGGCAAGATGTTCCTCGTCGACACCGAGGCCGGCCGCATCATCGAGGACGACGAGATCAAGTCCGAGCTGGCGGCCAGCGCGCCGTGGGGCGAGTGGCTCCGGAACCGGATCCACCTCGCCGACCTGCCGGAGCGCGAGCACGTCGTGCACACGCCCGCGTCCGTCGTCCGGCGCCAGCGCACCTTCGGCTACACGGAGGAGGAGGTGCGGATGCTCCTCATGCCCATGGCGAAGGTCGGCGCGGAGCCCCTCGGCGCCATGGGCTCGGACACGCCCATCGCCGTCCTCTCGCAGCGCCCGCGCCTGCTGTTCGACTACTTCACGCAACAGTTCGCGCAGGTCACCAACCCGCCGCTCGACTCCATCCGCGAGGAGGTCGTCACCAGCCTCCGCCTCGGCCTCGGGCCGCAGCGCAACCTCCTCGACGCCGGCCCCGAGCACACGAAGCAGGTCGTGCTCGACTTCCCGGTCATCGACAACGACGAGCTCGCCAAGGTCATCCACATCGACCACCGCCCGGGCAGCCGCACGACGACCATCGTGAGCGGCCTCTACCGCGTCGACGACGGGCCGCTCGCCATGCAGAGGCGCATCGACGCCATGTGCGACGAGGTCGACCGCGCTATCGCGCACGGCGCGCAGTTCATCGTGCTGTCGGACCGCGACTCCAACCGCGACCTCGCGCCCATCCCGTCGCTCCTCATGATCGCGGCCGTGCACCACCACCTCATCCGCAAGCAGACCCGCATGAAGGTCGGCATCGTCGTCGAGGCCGGCGACGTGCGCGAGGTGCACCACATCGCGCTGCTCATCGGCTACGGCGCCTCGGCGGTCAACCCGTACCTGGCGATGGAGTCCTGCGAGGACCTCGTCCGCAGCGGCATGCTCACGGGCGTGACGCCGGAGAAGGCCACGCGGAACCTCATCAAGGGCCTCGGCAAGGGCGTGCTGAAGATCATGTCCAAGATGGGCATCTCCACGGTGTCCTCGTACGCGGGCGCGCAGTGCTTCGAGGCCGTCGGCCTCTCGCAGGGGCTGGTGGACCAGTACTTCTCGGGCACCACCACGCGCCTCGGTGGCGTCGGGATCGACGTCATAGCGGCCGAGAACGCCGCGCGCCACCGCAGCGCCTACCCGACGGACGGCGCCGTGCTCTCGCACGAGCGCCTGCAGACGGGCGGCGAGTACCAGTGGCGCCGCGACGGGTCCCCGCACCTGTTCAACCCGGACACGATCTTCCGGCTGCAGCACGCGACGCGCACGCGGCGGTACGACATCTTCCGCGAGTACACGTCCATGGTCGACGCGCAGTCGAAGGACCTGATGACGCTGCGCGGCATGTTCCAGCTGCGCACGGGCACGCGACCGCCGGTGCCGCTCGACGAGGTCGAGCCCATCAGCGACATCGTGAAGCGCTTCTCCACGGGCGCGATGAGCTACGGATCGATCTCCGAGGAGGCGCACGAGACGCTCGCCATCGCGATGAACCGCCTCGGAGCCAAGTCGAACACCGGCGAGGGCGGCGAGAACGTCGAGCGCCTGCTCGACCCCGAGCGCCGCAGCTCCATCAAGCAGGTCGCGTCCGGGCGCTTCGGCGTCACGAGCATGTACCTCACGCACGCCGACGACATCCAGATCAAGCTCGCGCAGGGTGCCAAGCCCGGCGAGGGCGGGCAGCTGCCGCCCGGCAAGGTCTACCCGTGGGTGGCGCGCACGCGGCACGCGACCGCGGGCGTCGGCCTGATCTCCCCGCCGCCGCACCACGACATCTACTCGATCGAGGACCTCAAGCAGCTGATCTTCGACCTCAAGCGCGCGAACCCGAGCGCCCGGATCCACACGAAGCTCGTCAGCCAGTCGGGCATCGGCGCAGTGGCAGCCGGCGTCGCGAAGGCGCTGAGCGACGTGATCCTCGTCTCGGGCCACGACGGCGGCACGGGAGCGAGCCCGGTCAACTCCCTCAAGCACGCCGGCACGCCGTGGGAGCTCGGCCTCGCCGAGACGCAGCAGACCCTCCGCCTCAACGGCATGCGCGACCGCGTGGTCGTGCAGGTCGACGGGCAGATGAAGTCCGGCCGCGACGTCATCGTCGGCGCGCTGCTCGGGGCCGAGGAGTTCGGCTTCGCCACCGCGCCGCTCGTCGTCTCCGGCTGCATCATGATGCGCGTCTGCCACCTCGACACCTGCCCCGTGGGCGTCGCCACGCAGAACCCGGAGCTGCGCAAGCGCTTCCCGGGCAAGGCGGAGCACGTCGTCAACTTCTTCGAGTTCATCGCGCAGGAGGTGCGCGAGCACCTGGCCGCCCTCGGCTACCGCTCGCTCGACGAGATCGTGGGTCGCAACGACCTGCTCGGCGTCGAGGACGCGGTCGACCACTGGAAGGCGTCCGGCCTCGACCTCACGCCGATCCTGGTCGGCCCGACCTTCGCCGAGGACGAGCCGATGAAGCACGGCCGGTCGCAGGACCACGAGCTCGAGGCCCACTTCGACAACGAGCTCATCCGCCTCAGCCGGGACGTGCTCGACCACGGCGGCCGGGTCGAGATCGACCTGCCCGTGCGGAACACGGCGCGCGCGGTGGGCACGATGCTCGGCCACCTCGTCACGAAGGCGCACGGCGAGGACGGGCTGCCGACGGGGTCCATCGACGTCACCCTCCGCGGGTCCGCCGGACAGTCGTTCGGGGCGTTCATGCCGTCGGGCATCACGCTGCGCCTCGTCGGCGACAGCAACGACTACCTCGGCAAGGGCCTCTCGGGCGGCGACATCGTCGTGCGGCCCGACGCGCGTGCCGGCTTCCCCGCGGAGGAGAACGTCATCGCGGGCAACGTCATCGGCTACGGCGCGACGCAGGGCACCATGTTCATCCGCGGCATGGTGGGGGAGCGGTTCCTCGTCCGCAACTCCGGCGCCAGCGCGGTCGTCGAGGCGGTGGGCGACCACGCGCTCGAGTACATGACCGGCGGGCTCGCGCTCGTCCTCGGCGGCACCGGCCGGAACATCGGCGCCGGCATGTCGGGCGGCACCGCGTACGTGATCGACCTCGACCGCGACCGCATCAACACCGACGCCCTCGCGTCGGGCGAGCTCGAGCTGCACCCGCTCGGGAGCGCCGACGTCGAGATCGTGCTCGACCTCCTCCGCCGGCACCTCGCCGAGACCGGATCCACCGTGGCCGAGCGCCTGCTCGCCGAGCCGGAGACCTCCATGGAACGCTTCACCAAGATCCTGCCGCGGGACTACGCGGCCGTCCTCGCCACCCGCCAGACCGCGGTGGACGAGGGTCTCGACCCCGACGGCGACGTCGCCTGGAAGCGCATCCTGGAGGTGACCGGTGGCTGACCCCAAGGGCTTCCTCAAGGTGACGGAGCGTGAGCTCCCCAAGCGCCGACCCGTCTCGGTGCGGCTCATGGACTGGAAGGAGGTCTACGAGCAGCAGGAGCGCGGCGAGCTCGTGCGCCAGGCCGGCCGGTGCATGGACTGCGGCATCCCGTTCTGCCACCAGGGCTGCCCGCTCGGCAACCTCATCCCGGAGTGGAACGACCTCACGTGGCGGGGCGAGGGCCGCCAGGCCATCGAGCGCCTGCACGCGACGAACAACTTCCCCGAGTTCACGGGCCGGCTGTGCCCGGCGCCCTGCGAGAGCTCGTGCGTGCTCGGCATCAACCAGCCGCCCGTGACCATCAAGCAGGTCGAGGTGTCGATCATCGACGACGCCTTCCAGAACGGCTGGGTCGAGCCGCATCCGCCCGAGCGCCTCACGGGCAAGACCGTGGCGGTCGTGGGATCCGGTCCCGCCGGCCTCGCCGCCGCGCAGCAGCTCACGCGCGCCGGCCACACGGTCGCGGTGTTCGAGCGCGACGACCGCATCGGCGGCCTGCTGCGCTACGGGATCCCCGACTTCAAGATGGAGAAGCGCCACCTCGAGGCGCGCCTCGCGCAGATGACCGCCGAGGGCACCCGCTTCCGCGCGGGCGTCGACATCGGGAAGGACATCACCTGGTCCGACCTGCGCCTGCGCTACGACGCGGTCGTGGTCTGCACGGGCGCGCTCGTGCCCCGCGACCTCGACATCCCCGGTCGCGACGTCGACGGCGTGCACTTCGCCATGGACTACCTGCGCCAGTCGAACCACGCGACGGCCGGCGACCAGGTGCCCGAGCAGATCCACGCGGAGGGCAAGCACGTCGTCGTCCTCGGCGGCGGGGACACGGGCGCGGACTGCATCGGCACGGCGCACCGCCAGAAGGCCGCGTCGGTGACCAACCTCGCCATCGGCCAGCAGCCCCCGTCGGAGCGCCGCCCCGACCAGCCGTGGCCGACGTACCCGACCCTCTTCGAGGTGTCGAGCGCCCACGAGGAGGGCGGCGAGCGCCAGTACCTCGCCACCACGGTCGAGTTCCTGGAGGACGACGACGGTCACGTCCGCGCCGTCCGCGTCGCGGAGACCGAGTTCCGCGACGGCCGCCGCGTGCCGAAGTCGGGCACCGAGCGCGAGATCCCCGCCGACCTGGTGCTCCTCGCGCTCGGCTTCACCGGCCCCGAGAAGGCCGCCCTCGAGAGCCAGCTGGAGGTCCCCTTCGACGAGCGCGGCAACGTCGCGCGCGGCGAGGACTACCAGACGGACCAGGCCGGCGTCTTCGTCGCGGGCGACGCGGGCCGCGGCCAGTCGCTCATCGTGTGGGCCATCGCGGAGGGACGTTCAGCGGCCTCCGCCGTCGACCGGTACCTTGAGGGGGACACGGAGCTCCCGTTCCCGGTCCGTCCCACGGACCGCGCTCTCTCCATCTGACCCGGTCGTCGCGCCATGTGCGCGGGCCGCGACCACTCACCCGAACCGCGTCCGTGTGCGACGCAGAAACGCGAGACAGACAGAGCATGACCAGACGAGCGAAGATCGTCGCGACCCTCGGGCCCGCGACCAGCTCCTATGAGAGCATCCGCGCCATCATCGACGCCGGCGTGGACGTGGCCCGCATGAACCTGAGCCACGGCACCTACGACGTCCACGAGGGCATCTACTCCACGATCCGGAAGGCCGCCGACGACGCGGGCCGCGCGGTCGCGGTCCTCGTCGACCTGCAGGGCCCGAAGATCCGGCTCGGCAAGTTCTCGGACGGCCCGCACGACCTGGCCTTCGGCGACACCTTCGTCATCACGGTCGAGGACATCCTCGGCACGAAGGACATCTGCTCCACCACGTACAAGGGCCTCCCCGGCGACGTGAAGCCGGGCGACCCGTTGCTCATCGACGACGGCAAGGTCACGCTCCGCGTGGTCTCCACCGACGGCACGCGCGTCACGACCACGGTCGAGGTGGGCGGCGCCGTCAGCAACAACAAGGGCATCAACCTCCCGGGCGTCGCGGTCAACGTCCCCGCGCTCTCCGGCAAGGACGAGGCGGACCTCCGCTGGGGCCTCCGCCTGGGCGCCGATCTCATCGCGCTGAGCTTCGTCCGAGACGCCTCGGACATCGTCCGCGTGCACGAGATCATGGACGAGGAGGGACGTCGCGTCCCCGTCGTCGCCAAGGTCGAGAAGCCGCAGGCCGTCGACGCGCTCGAGGAGATCGTCGACGCGTTCGACGCGATCATGGTCGCCCGCGGCGACCTGGGCGTCGAGCTCCCGCTGGAGGCCGTGCCCATCGTGCAGAAGCGCGCGGTCGAGCTCGCCCGCCGCAAGGCCAAGCCCGTCATCGTGGCCACGCAGATGCTCGAGTCCATGATCACGAGTCCCCGGCCCACTCGCGCCGAGGCCTCCGACTGCGCCAACGCGGTGCTCGACGGCGCGGACGCGCTCATGCTGAGCGGCGAGACGAGCGTGGGCGAGTTCCCCGTCGTCACGGTCAAGACCATGGCCCGCATCATCGAGTCGACCGAGGAGCACGGGCTGGAGCGCATCCCCAAGCTCGGCACGCGCCCCTTCACGCAGGGCGGCGCCATCACGCTCGCGGCCGCCGAGGTCGCCGAGTTCGTCGAGGCGAAGTTCCTCTGCGTCTTCACCGAGTCGGGCGACTCCGTGCGTCGCATGACGCGCCTGCGCAACGGGATCCCGATCCTGGCCTTCACGCCGAACGAGGGCATCCGCCGTCGCCTCGCGCTGTCGTGGGGCGTGCAGACCTACCTCGTGGATCCGGTCACGCACACCGACCAGATGTTCCACCAGGTCGACGAGGTGCTGCTCGCGGAGGGCCTGGCGGAGGTCGGCCAGAAGGTCGTCGTCATCGCCGGATCCCCTCCCGGGATCGCGGGCTCGACCAACGAGCTGCGCGTCCACGTGGTCGGCGACGCCGTGAACGAGGCCGCTCCCGCGTACGAGAAGTAGCGCGCGGACGCGGGGGCCCCTGCCCCCGCGGAGACGCGAGAGGGCGGGCGACCTGCGTGGTCGCCCGCCCTCTCGCGTCTCCCTCGCGGGCTGCGGTGCCGGATGTGGGACTCGAACCCACACGCCCTCACGGACAGAGCATTTTGAGTGCTCCGCGTCTGCCATTCCGCCAATCCGGCGCACCCCGGCGGACCCGGGATCTGGCGGGCACCCGCCGTCCCGGCGCGCACCGGCCCGCCCGACGATACCGTAGGCTCCTATCCGTGAGTGACCAGGAAGCAACCCCCGCAGCCCCCCGCCGTGTCGTCGTCGCCGAGGACGAGTCGCTCATCCGCCTCGACATCGTGGAGACCCTCCGCGACAACGGCTTCGAGGTCGTGGGCGAGGCTGGTGACGGCGAGACCGCCGTCGCGCTCGCCACGGAGCTGCGTCCCGACCTCGTCATCATGGACGTCAAGATGCCCCAGCTCGACGGCATCTCCGCGGCCGAGCGGCTGAACCGCAACCACATCGCGCCCGTCGTCCTCCTGACGGCCTTCAGCCAGAAGGAGCTCGTGGAGCGCGCGGGCGAGGCCGGCGCGCTGGCCTACGTCGTCAAGCCGTTCACGCCGAACGACCTGCTCCCCGCGATCGAGATCGCGCTGGCGCGCTACGCGCAGATCATCACGCTCGAGGCCGAGGTCTCCGACCTCGTCGAGCGCTTCGAGACCCGCAAGCTCGTCGACCGGGCCAAGGGCCTGCTGAACGAGAAGATGGGCCTCACGGAGCCCGAGGCGTTCCGCTGGATCCAGAAGGCGTCCATGGACCGCCGCCTCACCATGCACGACGTGGCGCAGGCCATCATCGAGCAGCTGAGCGCCAAGAAGGCGTAGCCGCCGCCGCGCATGTCGCGCGGATCGGCGCCGCCGCGATCAGCGCCCCGAGCGCTCGCGGATGATGTTCGTGATGCGCACGGTCGAGAGCCGTCGTCCCTCGTCGTCCGTCATGACGATCTCGTGCGTCGTGAGCGTGCCGCCGAGGTGGATCGCCGTGCACGTGCCGGTGATGGTGCCCGACGACGCGGAGCGGGTGTGGCTCGCGTTGAGCTCGATGCCGAAGGCGACGCGGTCGGGGCCGGCGTGCACGTTCGCGGACATGGATCCGAGCGACTCGGCGAGCACGACGTACGCGCCGCCGTGCACCACGCCGTATGGCTGGGTGTTCCCCTCCGCGGGCATGGTGGCGACGGATCTCTGGGGGCTCAGCTCCTGGAAGACGATGCCCATCTTCTCGGCGAGCGCGCCCACGTCCTGGGGCTGGCGGAGGAGCCGCGCGGTGGCGGACGGCTCGGGTGCGGGCTGGGTCATGGGGGATCCTCCAGGGCCGGTCGGACGTCGGGAGCCCTCTATAGGCTGGACCCGTGCCGAACACGGAAAAGCCTACCCTCCTCGTCATCGACGGCCATTCCCTGGCGTTCCGGGCCTTCTACGCCCTGCCTGCGGAGAGCTTCCAGAACCGCGAGGGGCAGCACACGAACGCCGTGCACGGCTTCATCGCGATGCTCATCAACCTCCTGCAGAAGGAGAAGCCCACGCACGTGGGCGTCGCGTTCGACATCTCGCGCTTCTCGTTCCGCACGCGCGAGTACCCGGAGTACAAGGGCACGCGCGGCGAGACGCCCGTGGAGTTCACCGGGCAGGTGCCGCTGCTCGAGCGGGCGCTGAAGACCATGAACATCCCCACCCTCACCAAGGAGGACCACGAGGCGGACGACATCCTCGCGACCCTCGCCACGCAGGGTCGCGAGCAGGGCTTCCGCGTGCTCGTCGTCTCGGGCGACCGCGACGCCATCCAGCTCGTCAACGACGACGTCACGCTGCTCTACCCGTCCACCCAGGGCGTCTCCCAGCTCACGCGCTACGACGCGGAGAAGGTGTTCGAGAAGTACGGCGTGCAGCCCGAGATGTACCCGGACATCGCGGCGCTCGTGGGGGAGACGAGCGACAACCTCATCGGCGTCGACAAGGTCGGCCCGAAGACCGCGGTCAAGTGGCTCAACCAGTACGGCTCCCTCGACGCGGTCCTCGAGCACCGGGACGAGATCTCGGGCAAGGTCGGCGACAACCTCCGCGCCCAGTACGAGAACGTCATCCGCAACCGCCGCCTCAACCGGCTGCTCACCGACGTCGAGCTGCCGCTCGGGCCCAAGGACCTCGAGCGGAAGCCCATCGACGAGCCCGCGCTCCGCGAGGTGTTCCAGGTGCTGGAGTTCAAGCAGCTGCTGGATCGGGTGCTGAAGCTCGAGGGATCCGGCGCCTCCGCGTCGAGCGAGGGCACGCCCGTCGGCGCGGTCGAGCAGGAGCCCTCCACGGCTCCCGCCGCCCCGCGGCCGCAGCAGCTGCTCGACGAGGAGCTCGCGAAGTGGATCGAGAGGCAGGGCGCCGCGTCGCCCCATGGCCTCGGTCTCACCGTCGAGACGCAGGACGGGAGGCCCGTGGGCTTCGGCCTCGCGAGCGCGACCGAGGCCGTGACCCTGCCGTGGCAGGAGGGCCGCGCCGACTACGCGCCGTTCGAGCGGTGGCTGGCGAGCGACGCGCCGAAGATCATGTCGGACGCCAAGCTGCAGGTGAAGGCCATGCGCCGCGCCGGCCTCGAGGTCCAGGGGCTCGCGTTCGACGTGCTCGTCGCGGGCTGGCTGCTTCGTCCCGGGTTCACCGACAAGACGCTCGCCGCGCTCGTGAGCCGCTACCTCATGGAGGACCTGCCCGAGCCCGACGCCAACCAGCTCGTGCCCGAGACCGAGGCGCTCACGGCGCCGGTCGAGGCCTGGTACACGCTCCGGGTCGAGCACGCGCTGCGCGAGGTGCTCGACGAGCGCACGCTCGGCGTCATGGTCGACATCGAGATGCCGACGCTCCTCGTGCTGGTCGAGATGGAGCTCCGCGGCGTCGCGACCGACCGCGCCGGCCTCGCCGAGCTGTCGGCGCAGCTGCAGGAGCGCATCACCGACCTCGCGCAGCGCGCGTTCGCGGAGATCGGCAAGGAGATCAACCTCGGCTCGCCGAAGCAGCTGCAGGAGGTCCTCTTCGACCAGCTCGGCATGCCGAAGACGCGCGCCAACAAGACCGGCTTCTCGACCGACGCCGGCGCGCTGGCCGACCTGCAGGCGTCGAACCCGCACCCGTTCCTCGACCTGCTCCTCGAGCACCGCGACGCGAGCAAGCTGCGGCAGATCATCCAGACGCTCGAGCGCGGCATCGGCGACGACGAGCGGATCCACACCACCTACGTGCAGACCGGCACCACGACCGGCCGCATCTCCTCGAACGACCCGAACCTGCAGAACATCCCGGTGCGCACGGAGGAGGGCCGCCGCATCCGCAGCGCCATCCGCGTCGGCGAGGGCTACGAGACCCTGCTCACCGCCGACTACTCGCAGATCGAGATGCGGATCATGGCGCACCTCTCCGGCGACGCGGGCCTCATCGAGGCCTTCGCGGCGGGGGAGGACCTGCACCGCTTCGTCGGATCCCGCATCTTCGGGGTGGAGCCGGCTGACGTCAGCGCCGAGATGCGCACCAAGGTCAAGGCCATGAGCTACGGCCTCGCCTACGGGTTGAGCGCGTTCGGGCTGTCCAAGCAGCTGCGCATCCCGTCGTCCGAGGCGAAGCAGCTCATGACCGACTACTTCGCGCGGTTCGGGGCCGTGCGCGACTACCTCCGCCAGGTCGTGGAGGAGGCGCGCGCCGCCGGGTACACGGAGACGATCTTCGGCCGACGCCGCCCGTTCCCCGACCTCAACAGCCCGAACCGCGTACTCCGGGACAACGCCGAGCGGGCTGCCCTCAACGCGCCCATCCAGGGGTCGGCGGCCGACATCATGAAGATCGCGATGATCCGCATCGAGGCCGACATGCGCGAGCGCGACATGGCGTCGCGCATGCTGCTGCAGGTGCACGACGAGCTCATCCTCGAGGTCGCAGCGGGGGAGTGGGACGCGCTCGAGGCCATCGTCACCGACCGCATGGCGCACGCGGCGGACCTCCGGGTGCCGCTCGAGGTGCAGGTGGGCCGCGGCGACTCGTGGGCCGCTGCCGCGCACTGACCGCGGATCCCCTCCATCCACCCAGCACGAGGAGCACAGCGCATGACGACAGCACGACTCTCCGACCTCCTCGCGGACGGCGCGATCCGCCTCGACGCGCACGCCGACGACCGCGAGTCCGCCATCCGCCAGGCGGGCGACGCGCTCGTCGCGGCAGGTGCTGTCGAGCCCGGCTACGTCGAGGCCATGGTCGAGCGCGAGCGCTCCGTGTCCACCTTCGTGGGCGAGGGCGTCGCGGTGCCGCACGGCACGCTCGCCGCGGGCCGCGACCTCGTGCGGGCCGACGCGATCAGCCTCCTCCGCCTGCCCGACGGCGTCGACTGGGACGGCCACGACGTCCGCATCGTCATCGGCATCGCGGCGACCGGAGGCGGGCACATCGCCCTGCTGTCGCGCCTCGCGGAGATCCTGCTCGACCCCGTGCGCGCGGAGCAGCTGCGCGGCGCGACGGATCCGGCGACCGTCCGGTCCCTGCTGGGAGCCGCTACGGTCGAGGGATGACGACGACGCCGAAGGCCCCCCGACCGCAGACGGACATCGACCGGATCGCCGAGGGGTGGATCGACGCCTCGCTCGACCTGCACCCCGAGGAGCGCGTCTACCTCGGCCGCCCCGGACGCGAGGGCGAGTACGGCGACACGTCGCCCGCGGGCCACGCGGCTCACGCCGACGCGGCTCGCGCGGTCGTCCGGCAGCTCGCGCAGGCCACGCCCGTCGACGCGATCGACGAGGTCACCCGCATGGACCTCACCCGGGAGCTGGAGCTCGACGTCGAGATGCACGACGCCGGCGTGCACCTCTCCGACCTCAACGTGATCGCGTCGCCCGCGCAGGGCATCCGCGAGGTGTTCGACATCTCGCCCACCGCCACCGCGGACGACTGGGAGCGCATCGCGACGCGGCTCGGCAACGTCGCCGGCGCGGTCGACGGCTACGTCGAGACCCTGCGGGAGGGCGTCCGCCGCGGGCAGGTGCCGGCGAAGCGACAGATCCGCGAGGTGCTCGGCCAGGTCGAGCGCCAGGCAGCGCCCGACGGGTTCTTCCGATCCTTCGCCGAGGACGCGCGACCGGACTCCGGCGAGCTGCCCGCGTCCCTCCGCCAGGACCTCGGGGCGCGCGCCGAGGAGGCCCGGTCCGCGTACGAGCGCCTGGCGTCGTTCCTCGGCTCCGAGCTCGAGCCCGCGGGCCGCGACGCCGACGCCGTGGGCCGCGAGCAGTACGCGCTGCGGTCGCGCTCGTTCCTCGGCGCCGAGGTCGACCTCGACGAGACCTACGAGTGGGGCGTGGGCGAGCTCGCCCGCATGGTGGAGGAGCAGGAGGCCATCGCCCGCGAGATCCTCCCCGGCGCGAGCGTGCTCGAGGCCATCGCGCACCTCGACGGCGACGCGTCGCGCAAGCTCCACGGCACGGACGCCCTCCGCGCGTGGATGCAGGAGACGAGCGACCGCGCGGTGGAGGAGCTCGGCCGCACGCACTTCGACATCCCCCAGGAGATCCGCGCGCTCGAGTGCATGATCGCCCCCACGCAGGAGGGCGGCATCTACTACTCCGGCCCCGCCGACGACTTCAGCCGCCCCGGCCGCATGTGGTGGTCGGTGCCCGAGGGCGTCACGGAGTTCGACACCTGGCGCGAGCTGACGACCGTCTACCACGAGGGCGTCCCCGGCCACCACCTGCAGATCGCGCAGGCCACCTACAACAAGACGGAGCTCAACACCTGGCGGCGCTTCGCCGGCACGTCGGGCCACGCGGAGGGCTGGGCCCTCTACGCCGAGCGCCTGATGCAGGAGCTGGGCTACCTCGACGACCCGGCCGACCGGCTCGGGATGCTCGACGGCCAGCGGATGCGCGCCGCCCGCGTGGTGCTCGACATCGGCGTCCACCTCGGCAAGACGCGCCCCGACGGCGAGGGCGTCTGGGACGCCGACTTCGCGTTCGACTTCATGGGCCGGAACGTCAACATGGATCCGTCCTTCGTGCGCTTCGAGGTCAACCGCTACCTCGGCTGGCCCGGCCAGGCCCCCTCCTACAAGGTCGGCCAGCGCATCTGGGAGGACCTCCGCGACGAGACCCGCAGGCGCGAGGGCGACGCGTTCGACATCCGCGCGTTCCACCGCCGCGCGCTCGACGTGGGCGGCGTCGGCCTCGACACGCTGCGGGCTGCCGTCCTCCGCTGACCGCGCGCGGGGCGGTCGACCGGCGCAGGGCCGCCGTCCCGCGCGGCGCGGTTGTCCCGCCTCCGCGGCCGGGTCTAAGATCGACTGTCGCACTTCTGCGACGACCCATCCGTCCGCCGCTCGACCGGTACCCGCGCGGGTCCGCGCCAGCGGCCTTATTCATGCCCATCCTGGAGCACTAACTACATGACAATCGCAACGACCGACAAGGCGCCCAAGCAGGTCGCGATCAACGACATCGGATCTGCTGAGGACTTCCTCGCCGCGGTCGAGAAGACACTGAAGTTCTTCAACGACGGAGACCTCATCGAGGGCACCGTCGTGAAGATCGATCGGGACGAGGTCCTGATCGACGTCGGCTACAAGACCGAGGGCGTCATCCCCTCGCGTGAGCTGTCGATCAAGCACGACGTCGACCCCACGGAGGTCGTCAAGGTCGGCGACACCGTCGAGGCCCTCGTCCTCCAGAAGGAGGACAAGGAGGGCCGTCTGATCCTGTCCAAGAAGCGCGCGCAGTACGAGCGTGCGTGGGGCGACGTGGAGAAGATCAAGGAGTCCGACGGCGTCGTCACCGGCACCGTCATCGAGGTCGTCAAGGGCGGCCTCATCGTGGACATCGGCCTCCGCGGCTTCCTCCCGGCCTCGCTCATCGAGCTGCGCCGCGTCCGCGACCTCACGCCGTACCTCGGCCAGGAGATCGAGGCGAAGATCCTCGAGCTCGACAAGAACCGCAACAACGTGGTCCTGTCGCGCCGTGCGCTCCTCGAGCAGACGCAGTCCGAGAGCCGCAGCACGTTCCTCAACAACCTCCAGAAGGGCCAGGTCCGCAAGGGCGTGGTCTCCTCGATCGTCAACTTCGGTGCGTTCGTGGACCTGGGCGGCGTCGACGGCCTCGTGCACGTCTCCGAGCTCAGCTGGAAGCACATCGAGCACGCCAGCGAGGTCGTCGAGGTGGGCCAGGAGGTGACCGTCGAGATCCTCGAGGTCGACCTGGACCGCGAGCGCGTCTCGCTGTCGCTCAAGGCGACGCAGGAGGACCCGTGGCAGGTCTTCGCCCGCACGCACGCCATCGGCCAGGTCGCGCCCGGCAAGGTCACCAAGCTGGTGCCGTTCGGTGCGTTCGTCCGCGTGGCCGAGGGCATCGAGGGCCTCGTGCACATCTCGGAGCTCTCCGGCAAGCACGTCGAGCTCGCCGAGCAGGTCGTGTCCGTCGGCGACGAGGTGTTCGTCAAGGTCATCGACATCGACCTCGAGCGTCGCCGCATCTCGCTGAGCCTCAAGCAGGCCAACGACGGCGTCGACCCCGAGGGCACCGAGTTCGACCCCGCCCTTTACGGCATGCTCACCGAGTACGACGACCAGGGGAACTACAAGTACCCCGAGGGCTTCGACCCGGAGACCAACGAGTGGAAGGAAGGCTTCGAGTCGCAGCGCGAGACCTGGGAGCAGCAGTACGCCGCAGCCCAGGCCCGCTGGGAGGCCCACAAGAAGCAGGTCGCGGCAGCAGCCGAGGCCGAGGCGGCCGACACGGGCATCACGTCCGCCGGCCCCGGCTTCACGAGCGACTCGACGGGCGCCGGCACGCTGGCGGACGACGAGAGCCTCGCCGCCCTGCGCGAGAAGCTGTCCAGCTCGAAGTAGCACCACCGCACGATCACGAGGCCGCTCTCCCTCCGGGGAGGGCGGCCTCCGTCGTCCGCGGCGGACCGCGCGCCTAGGCTGGATCCATGCAGGTGATCGGACTGACGGGCGGCATCGCCGCGGGCAAGACGGTGGTGGCCGACCGACTGGCGGAGCTCGGGGCCGTGCGCATCGACGCCGACCGGCTCGCCCGCGAGGTCGTGGAACCCGGCACGCCGGCCCTCGCGGAGATCGCCCGGCGCTTCGGCCCCGGCGTGATCTCCGCTGACGGCTCCCTCGACCGGCCCGCGCTCGGCGCGGTCGTGTTCCAGGACCCGGACGCGCGACGCGACCTCGAGGCCATCACGCACCCCGCGGTGCGCGCGCTGTCCGCCGCGCGCATGGCCGCGGCGGCGGAGGCGGACGCCGACGCGGTCGTCGTCTACGACATCCCGCTCCTCGTGGAGTCCGGCCGCGTCGACGAGTTCGACCGGATCGTCGTGGTCCACGCGCCGCGCGAGGAGCGGATCCGCCGCCTCGTCGAGCTCCGCGGGATGTCGGTCGAGGAGGCCGAGCGACGCATCGCGTCGCAGGCCACCGACGAGGAGCGCCTCGCCGTCGCCGACGAGGTCATCGACTCCGGCATCTCGCTGGCGTCGACGCTCGCGAAGACGGATCGGCTCTGGGCGAACCTGTCCGACGGTGTCGGTGGCCGCTCGTAGGCTGATCACATGCAGCCCACCCGTTCCGTGCGCCCGTTCAAGGTCGTCAGCGACTACTCCCCGAGCGGCGACCAGCCCACGGCCATCGCGGAGCTGGCGGGCCGGGTCAACGCCGGCGAGCCCGACGTCGTGCTCCTCGGCGCCACCGGCACGGGCAAGTCGGCCACGGCCGCCTGGCTCATCGAGAAGGTCCAGCGGCCCACGCTGATCCTCGCCCACAACAAGACGCTGGCTGCCCAGCTCGCCACCGAGTTCCGCGAGCTCATGCCGGACAACGCGGTCGAGTACTTCGTCTCGTACTACGACTACTACCAGCCCGAGGCCTACGTCCCGCAGACGGACACATTCATCGAGAAGGACTCGTCGGTCAACGCCGAGGTCGAGCGCCTCCGCCACTCCACGACGAACTCGCTGCTCAGCCGCCGCGACGTCGTCGTGGTGAGCACGGTGTCGTGCATCTACGGCCTCGGCCAGCCCGAGCAGTACATGAACGCGATGGTGGCGCTCCAGGTCGGGATGCAGATCAACCGCGACACGCTCATCCGCAAGTTCGTCTCCATGCAGTACCAGCGCAACGACGTCGACTTCTCGCGCGGCAACTTCCGCGTGCGCGGCGACACCATCGAGATCATCCCGATGTACGAGGAGCTGGCCATCCGCATCGAGATGTTCGGCGACGAGATCGAGGCGCTGTACCAGCTGCACCCGCTCACGGGTGACGTGGTCCGCAAGATGGACTCCGTGTCCGTGTTCCCGGGCTCGCACTACGTGGCGGAGACCGAGGTCATGCAGCGGGCCATCGGCACCATCCAGCAGGAGCTCGAGGAGCGCCTGACGGTCTTGGAGCGCGAGGGGAAGCTGCTCGAGGCCCAGCGGCTGCGCATGCGCACCAACTTCGACATCGAGATGATGCAGCAGATCGGCTTCTGCTCCGGCATCGAGAACTACTCCCGCCACATCGACGGGCGCGACGCGGGGGAGGCCCCGCACTGCCTGCTCGACTACTTCCCGGACGACTTCCTGGTCGTCATCGACGAGTCGCACGTCACCGTGCCGCAGATCGGCGCCATGTTCGAGGGCGACTCGTCGCGCAAGCGCACGCTCGTCGAGCACGGCTTCCGGCTGCCCAGCGCGCTCGACAACCGGCCGCTGAAGTGGAACGAGTTCACGGAGCGCGTGCCGCAGACCGTGTACATGTCGGCGACGCCCGGCAAGTACGAGCTCGGCATGGGCGACGGCGTGGTGGAGCAGATCATCCGACCCACCGGCCTCATCGACCCGGCCATCGTCGTCAAGCCCACGAAGGGCCAGATCGACGACCTGCTGGAGCAGATCCGCATCCGCGTGGAGAAGGACGAGCGCATCCTCGTCACCACGCTCACGAAGAAGATGGCGGAGGAGCTCACCGACTACTTCGCCGAGGCCGGGGTGCGCGTGCGCTACCTGCACTCGGACGTCGACACGCTGCGGCGCGTGGAGCTGCTGAGCGAGCTGCGGGCCGGCGTCTACGACGTGCTCGTCGGCATCAACCTCCTGCGCGAGGGGCTCGACCTGCCCGAGGTGTCGCTCGTCGCGATCCTCGACGCCGACAAGGAGGGCTTCCTCCGGTCGTCCACCTCGCTCATCCAGACCATCGGCCGCGCAGCGCGCAACGTGTCCGGCGAGGTGCACATGTACGCCGACGTGCTGACGGACAGCATGAAGCGCGCCATCGAGGAGACCGACCGCCGCCGCGAGAAGCAGGTCGCCTACAACACCGAGCACGGCATCGACCCCACGCCGCTGCGGAAGCGCATCGCCGACATCACCGAGATCCTGGCGCGCGAGGGCGAGGACACGAAGAAGATGCTCGAGGGGCGCGGCGGCGGCAAGCGCTCGCCCACCCCGAACCTCCGACGCGAGGGCAAGGCGGCCGCGGGGGCCAACGAGCTGGAGACGATCATCTCCGACCTCAACGACCAGATGCTCCAGGCGGCGGGCGAGCTCAAGTTCGAGCTGGCCGCACGGCTGCGCGATGAGCTGGGCGACCTGAAGCGCGAGCTCCGGCAGATGGAGAAGGCCGGCCACCTGTCCTGATGACGAGGGGCGCGCGGCGGACGCCCGTCGGTCGCGCGCCCGGGCCGCGGTCGCTGTCGGTGGCGACGCATACGATGGACAGGTGTCAATCTCCCCCGTCGAGTCCTCCTCCCTCCTCAGCGTGCGCGGCGCCCGCGTCCACAACCTCCGCGACGTCGACCTCGACATCCCGCGCGACTCGCTCGTCGTCTTCACGGGCCTGTCGGGGTCCGGCAAGTCGTCGCTCGCGTTCGACACGATCTTCGCCGAGGGCCAGCGCCGCTACGTCGAGTCGCTGTCCGCGTACGCGCGCCAGTTCCTCGGCCAGGTCGACCGGCCGGACGTCGACTTCATCGAGGGCCTGAGCCCCGCGGTCTCCATCGACCAGAAGTCGACGAACCGCAACCCGCGCTCCACGGTGGGCACCATCACCGAGATCTTCGACTACATGCGCCTGCTCTGGGCGCGCATCGGCGTCGCGCACTGCCCCGTGTGCGGCGAGCGCATCTCCCGACAGACCGTGCAGCAGATCGCCGACCAGCTCATGGAGCTCGAGACCGGCACCAGGTACCAGGTCGTCAGCCCCATCGTGTCGCAGAAGAAGGGCGAGTTCGTCGACCTGTTCGCGGAGCTCGCCTCCGGCGGCTACTCCCGCGCCATCGTCGACGGCGAGCTCATCCAGCTCAGCTCGCCGCCCAAGCTCAAGAAGCAGTACAAGCACGACATCTCGGTCGTGGTCGACCGCCTGGTCGCGAGCGACGACATCCTCGGGCGCCTGACGGACTCGCTCGAGACCGCGCTCCGGCTCACCGACGGCATCGTGATGATCGACTTCGTCGACGTCGACGGCCCCGGAGGCCTGCGGACGTACTCCGAGAAGCTGTCCTGCCCGAACAACCACCCCATCCAGCTCACCGAGATCGAGCCGCGCACCTTCTCGTTCAACGCGCCCTTCGGCGCATGCCCCGAGTGCTCGGGTCTCGGCACGCGCATGTCGGTGGACCAGGAGCTGCTCATCGGCGACGAGTCCCTGAGCATCGCCGACGGCGTCATCCTCCCGTGGACCACGCAGGGCAAGGGCCTCTTCCAGTACTACGAGAAGCTGCTGGCGGGCCTCGCGCGCGACCTCAAGTTCTCGCTCACCACGCCATGGCGGAAGCTGTCCGAGGAGGTCCGCGAGGCGGTCCTCCGGGGCAACGACTTCGAGGTCCAGGTCAAGTGGAAGAACCGCTACGGCCGCGAGATGACCTACTCGTCCGGCTTCGAGGGCGTCATGCCCTACATCGAGCGCCAGTTCGCGCAGGCGGAGACCGACAACCAGCGTGCGCGCTGGGGCGAGTACCTCCGCGAGATCCCCTGCCCGGTCTGCGACGGCAAGCGGCTGAAGCCCGAGGTCCTCGCGGTGCTCGTGCACGGCGCGAACATCGCCGACGTCGCCGAGATGAGCCTCTCGGACGCGCAGGAGTTCATGGCGCAGCTCGAGCTGACCGACCGCGAGGCGCACATCGCCGCGCAGGTGCTGCGGGAGATCCGCGTGCGGCTCGAGTTCCTCATCGAGGTCGGCCTGAACTACCTCAACCTCGCGCGGGCGGCGGCCTCGCTCTCCGGCGGCGAGGCGCAGCGCATCCGCCTGGCGACGCAGATCGGCTCGGGGCTCACGGGGGTGCTCTACGTGCTGGACGAGCCGTCCATCGGCCTGCATCAGCGCGACAACCGGCGCCTCATCGAGACGCTGGTCAAGCTGCGCGACCTCGGCAACACGCTCATCGTCGTCGAGCACGACGAGGACACCATCCGCACCGCCGACTGGATCGTCGACATCGGTCCCGGCGCGGGCGTCAACGGCGGCAAGGTCGTGCACTCGGGCTCCTATGAGGGCCTCATCGAGAACCGCGAGTCGCTCACGGGCGACTACCTCGCCGGCCGCCGCGCCATCGCGACGCCCGTGAAGCGCCGGAAGATCGACAAGAAGCGGCAGATCCAGGTCGTCGGCGCGCGCGCCAACAACCTGCAGAACGTGACCGCGACGTTCCCGCTCGGCACGCTCACGGCCGTCACGGGCGTCAGCGGGTCCGGCAAGTCCTCGCTCGTCAACGACATCCTCTACCGCGTGCTCGCCAACGAGCTCAACGGCGCCCGCAAGGTCCCGGGCAAGCACTCCCGCGTCACGGGGCTCGAGAACCTCGACAAGGTCGTGCACGTCGACCAGAACCCCATCGGCCGCACCCCGCGCTCGAACCCGGCCACCTACACGGGCGTGTTCGACCGGATCCGCAACCTGTTCGCCGAGACGACCGAGGCCAAGGCCCGCGGGTACCTCCCCGGCCGCTTCAGCTTCAACGTCAAGGGCGGGCGCTGCGAGGCGTGCTCGGGCGACGGCACGATCAAGATCGAGATGAACTTCCTGCCCGACGTGTACGTGGCGTGCGAGGTATGCGGGGGAGCGCGGTACAACCGCGACACCCTCAGCGTCCACTACAAGGGCAAGAGCATCGCCGAGGTGCTCGACATGTCCATCAGCGAGGCCGCGGAGTTCTTCGAGCCGATCCAGGCCATCCACCGCTTCATGAAGACGCTGGTCGACGTGGGCCTCGGCTACGTGCGGCTCGGCCAGAGCGCCACGACGCTCTCCGGCGGCGAGGCGCAGCGCGTCAAGCTGTCCACCGAGCTGCAGCGCCGGTCGAACGGCCGGAGCATCTACGTGCTCGACGAACCGACCACCGGGCTCCACTTCGAGGACGTGCGGAAGCTGCTCCTGGTGCTGAACGGGCTGGTCGACAAGGGCAACACCGTCATCGTCATCGAGCACAACCTCGACGTCATCAAGTCCGCCGACTGGCTCATCGACATGGGCCCGGAGGGCGGCGCGGGCGGCGGCACGGTGCTCGCCACCGGCACGCCCGAGCACCTGGCCACCGTGCCGGAGAGCTACACGGGCGGCTTCCTCAAGGAGGTCCTCGACGCCGAGGCCGAGGCCTCCGCGGTCGCGTCCCAGCGCGCGCGCGAGGAGCGCGCGGCCGGCTGATGGCCCGCACCGACACCGTCGGCTACCGCCCGGCTGCGGGGGAGATCCCCACGTCGCCGGGCGTGTACCGCTTCCGCGACGCCGCGGACCGCGTGCTCTACGTGGGAAAGGCGAACAACCTCCGCGCCCGGCTCGCCAACTACTTCGCACCCCTGGAGAGCCTGCACGAGCGCACGCGTCGGATGGTCACGTCGGCGGCCGGCGTCGAGTGGACCGTCGTCGGCAGCGAGTTCGAGGCGCTGCAGCTCGAGTTCACGTGGATCAAGGAGTTCGACCCGCCGTTCAACGTCAAGTTCCGGGACGACAAGTCGTACCCCTACCTGGCCGTGACGCTCGGCGAGGACTATCCACGGGTCATGGTCACGCGCAACCGCAAGATCCGCGGCGCCAAGTACTTCGGTCCCTACACCAAGGTCTGGGCCATCCGCGAGACGGTAGACCACCTGCTGAAGGTGTTCCCGATGCGGTCCTGCTCCGAGAGCACGTTCAAGCGCGCCCGCCAGACGAACCGCCCGTGCCTGCTCGGCGACATCGGCCGCTGCGCCGCCCCGTGCGTCGGCCGCGTCTCCGACGAGGAGCACCGCGAGATCGCGGACGACTTCGTGAGCTTCATGGCGGGCAACGACTCGAAGTACGTGGGCCAGCTCACGCAGCGCATGAAGGACGCCGCGGCGGAGATGGACTACGAGGCGGCCGCACGGCACCGCGATGACATCGGCGCGCTCGAGGCCGCCCTCTCCAAGACCGCCGTCGTGTTCGACGACCGGGTCGACGCCGACGTCTTCGGCATCGCGGCGGACGAGCTCGCCGCGGCCGTGCAGCAGTTCATGGTCCGCGGCGGACGCATCCGGGGGACGCGCACCTGGGTCGTCGACAAGGAGCTCGACATCGGCATCGGCGAGCTCGTCGAGACCGTGCTCCACAACGCCTACGAGGACGAGGCGCACCCACCGCGCGAGGTCCTCGTCCCCGAGCTGCCGGCCGACGCCGCCGAGCTCGAGCTCTGGCTCAGCCAGCGGCGCGCCGCGGGGGAGGACGACGGCACCGTGCGCCGCGGCCGGCCGAGCTCCTGGCAGGTCGACCTCCGCGTCGCCCAGCGCGGCGACAAGGCCGCGCTCGCGCACACCGCCGCCACGAACGCGCAGAACGCGCTCATGCTCTACAAGACGCGCCGCAGCTCCGACTTCACCACGCGCTCGAAGGCCCTCGCCGACATACAAGAGGCGCTGGGCATGCCCGACGCCCCGTTGCGGATGGAGTGCTACGACGTCTCGCACCTCAGCGGCACCAACATCGTCGCGTCCATGGTCGTGTTCGAGGACGGCCTGCCGCGCAAGGACCAGTACCGCCGCTTCAACATCGCCGACTCCACGGACGACACCGAGTCGATCCACCAGGTCATCACGCGTCGGCTCGCGTACCTCGGCAAGGAGGCGGAGGTGCCGGCGGATGCGGCGCCGCCCGAGCTCGGCGAGGCGCCGCCGGTCAACAAGTTCTCGTACAGCCCCAACCTGCTCATCGTCGACGGCGGCCAGCCGCAGGTGGCCGCGGCGCAGCGGGCGCTCGAGGAGTCGGGGGTGACGGGGATCCAGCTCGCCGGCATCGCCAAGCGCCTCGAGGAGATCTGGCTGCCGGACTCCGACTACCCGATCATCCTGCCGCGCAACAGCGACGCGCTCTTCCTCATCCAGCGCATCCGCGACGAGGCCCATCGGTTCGCCATCACGCACCAGCGGGCCCGCCGGAAGCGCGACATCACGTCGGTGCTCAACGAGATCCCGGGGCTCGGGCCGTCGCGCGTGCAGCGGCTGCTGCAGCAGTTCGGGTCCGTGGCGAAGCTCAAGCAGGCGGAGGTCGAGGAGATCGCGGCCGTCCGCACCATCGGGCCGACGCTCGCGCGGGCCGTCTACGAGCGGCTCCGTTCGTGACCACCGCCAGGTGGCGTGTCGCGGGTCGCGCCTAGACTGGATCCACCGACAGCGCGACGAGAGGTGCATGCCCGCATGAGCGTGGAGATCCCCCAGCAGGACGTCATGATCGTGACGGGGATGTCCGGCGCGGGCCGCTCCACCGTCGGCAACGCGCTGGAGGACCTCGGCTGGTACGTGGTCGACAACCTCCCGCCGCAGATGCTCAAGCCGCTCGTGGAGCTGGCCGGCCGCGCAGGCACGTCGCTGCCGAAGATCGCGGCCGTGGTCGACGTCCGCGGCGGCGACTTCTTCTCCGAGCTGCGCGACATCCTGCAGACCTTCGGCACCGGGCCGCGCCTGCGGGTCCTGTTCCTCGAGGCCACCGACGCGGCGCTCGTCCGTCGGTTCGAGCAGGTGCGCCGCCCGCATCCGCTCCAGGGCAACGGCACGCTGCTCGACGGCATCGCGGCCGAGCGCGCCCGCATGATCGAGATCCGGGAGGCGAGCGACCTCGTCATCGACACCTCCGAGCTCAACATCCACCAGCTCGCCACCACCATCACCGAGCAGTTCAGCGGCGCGGACGACGCCGGCGTGCGCGTCACGGTGATGAGCTTCGGGTTCAAGTACGGCACCCCGGCGGACGCCGACATGGTGGCCGACATGCGGTTCCTCCCGAACCCGTTCTGGACCCCGGAGCTCCGCCCGCTCACGGGTCGCGACAAGGCCGTCAGCGACTATGTGCTGGGCCAGGAGGGGGCGGAGGAGTTCGTCCACGCGTACGCCCGGGCCCTCGCCCCGGTGCTCGCGGGGTACCAGCGGGAGAACAAGAGACACGCTACGATCGCTATCGGCTGTACCGGCGGCAAGCACCGCTCGGTCGCCGTCTCCGAGGAGCTCTCCAGCCTCCTCCGCGCCCTTCCCGGCGTCGCTGTCAGCACCAAGCACCGCGACCTCGGCCGGGAGTAGGGCACCCATCTCATCAAGGGAGTAAGCATTTGCCTCTGACCTCGGACGTCAAGGAAGAACTGTCACGCGTCGAGGTCAGCAAGACCACGGTGAGGGCCGCCGAGCTGGCCACCATCCTGCGCTTCTCGGGTGGGCTGCACCTCATCTCGAACCGCATCGCGGTCGAGTCCGAGCTCGACACCCCGCTCCTCGCCCGTCGCGTCCGCAAGGACCTGGCCGAGCTCTACGGGGTGCGCAGCGACATCTCGGTCATCCCCGCATCCGGCATGCGCCGCGCCACCCACTACCTGGTCCGCGTGATGGAGGGCGGCGAGACCCTCGCCCGCCAGACCGGCCTGCTCGACGCGCGGCGCCGCCCCATCCGCGGCCTGCCGAACCGGCTCACCACGGGCTCGCGCGAGGAGATCGCCGCCGTCTGGCGGGGAGCTTTCCTGGCCGCGGGCACTCTCACGGATCCCGGCCGCTCGGCCGCGCTCGAGGTCACCTGCCCCGGCAACGAGGCGGCGATGGCGCTCGTCGGCGCCGCCGGCCGCCTCGACGTCAGCGCCAAGGCGCGCGAGGTGCGCGGCGTCCACCGCGTCGTCATCCGCGACGGCGACGCCATCGGGCAGATGCTCCGCGTCATGGGCGCGCAGGGCACGGTCGTCAACTGGGAGGAGATGCGCCAGCGCCGCGAGGTGCGCGCCACCGCGAACCGCCTCGTGAACTTCGACGACGCGAACCTCCGCCGATCCGCCCAGGCCGCCGTCGCCGCGTGCGCGCGCGTCGAGCGGGCCATGGAGATCCTCGGCCCGGACATCCCCGAGCACCTCAAGTACGCGGGCGACCTCCGCCTGCGCTTCCGGGACTCCAGCCTCGACGAGCTGGGCCACCACGCGGATCCGCCCATGACGAAGGACGCCGTCGCCGGCCGCATCCGCCGCCTCCTGGCCATGGCCGACAAGAAGGCCGTCGACGAGGGCCTCCCCGGCACCGACGCCAACCTCCCCGCCGACCTCGACGACGTCTGATCCACGACGCGTACGTCGCCCGCGCGAACGCCGCGACGCGCGGTGATCCGCCCGACGCCGGGCGTCATCCGGCCAGGTGGCGCGGAGGGCCGCCGGACTAGACTCGATCCGTCACCCACCCCCGGCCTCTGGCCGGGAGCCCCCGGGCAATGAAGAGGAGATACACCTATGGCTGACTACACTCTCGTCGACCTCCCGTACGACTACTCGGCCCTCGAGCCGAGCATCAGCGGCCGCATCATGGAGCTGCACCACGACAAGCACCACAAGACCTACGTCGACGGCGCGAACACCGCCCTCGTGAAGCTGCAGGAGGCGCGCGACGCCGGCGACCTGACCTTCGTCAACAAGCTGCAGAAGGACCTCGCGTTCAACCTCGCGGGCCACGTCAACCACACGGTCTTCTGGAACAACCTCAGCCCCGACGGCGGCGACAAGCCCACCGGCGAGCTCGCCGCGGCCATCGACGAGTTCTTCGGCTCGTACGACAAGTTCCAGGCCCACTTCACCGCATCGGCCCTCGGCATCCAGGGCTCCGGCTGGAGCATCCTCGCGTGGGACTCGCTCGGCCAGAAGCTCATCATCGAGCAGCTGTACGACCACCAGGGCAACCTCGCCGCGGCGACCGTCCCGATCCTGCTGCTCGACATGTGGGAGCACGCGTTCTACCTCGACTACGTCAACGTGAAGGCCGACTACGTGAAGGCGTTCTGGAACATCGTCAACTGGGCCGACGTGCAGGCGCGCTTCGACGCGGCCCGCACCAAGACGCAGGGCCTCTTCCTCCTCTCGTAGCCGCATCCGCGGGCGGCCGGCGGGGAGACCCCGGCCGCCCGCGGATCCCGCACGGCTGGACTCCCGCGCACCCCGAACCTCCATCACCCACCGCCGCCCCCGAGCGCGCAGAACATCAGGAGAACACGTGACCGTCAAGATCGGCATCAACGGCTTCGGCCGCATCGGCCGCAACTACTTCCGCGCCGCGCTCGCCAAGGGCAGCGACATCGAGATCGTCGCGGTGAACGACCTCACCGACAACAAGGCGCTCGCGCACCTGCTCAAGTACGACTCCATCACGGGCCGCCTCGACGCTACCGTCGAGCTCGACGGCGACAACATCGTCGTCAACGGCAAGGCCATCCGCGTCCTCGAGGAGCGCGACCCCGCGAACCTCCCCTGGGGCGAGCTGGGCGTCGAGATCGTCATCGAGTCCACCGGCCGCTTCACGAAGGCGGAGGACGCGCGCAAGCACATCACCGCCGGCGCCAAGAAGGTCCTCGTCTCCGCGCCCGCCACGGGCGACAACGTCGCGACCCTGGTCCTCGGCGTCAACGAGGGCACCTACGACCCCGCCACGCACGACGTCATCTCGAACGCGTCCTGCACCACGAACTGCCTCGCGCCCCTCGCCAAGGTCTTCCTCGACGAGTTCGGCATCGAGCGCGGCCTCATGACGACGGTCCACGCCTACACGGCCGACCAGAACCTGCAGGATGGCCCGCACAGCGACCTGCGCCGCGCGCGCGCCGCCGCGGTCAACATCATCCCCACGTCGACGGGTGCCGCGAAGGCGCTCGGCCTCGTGATCCCCGAGCTCGTCGGCAAGCTCGACGGCTACGCCCTCCGCGTGCCCGTGCCCACCGGCTCGATCACCGACCTCACCATCGAGACCTCGGCGAACGTCACGGTCGAGCAGGTCAACGCGGCGTACAAGGCGGCGGCCGACGGCCCCCTCAAGGGCATCCTCAAGTACACCGAGGACCCGATCGTCTCGAGCGACATCGTCAACGACCCGCACTCCTCGATCTTCGACGCCGGCCTCACCAAGGTCATCGGCAACCAGGTCAAGGTCGCGTCGTGGTACGACAACGAGTGGGGCTACTCCAACCGCCTCGTCGACCTCACCGAGTACGTCGCCGATCGCCTGTAACCGGCCGTGGCACTCCGCACCATCGACTCCCTCGGGGATCTCCGGGGCCGCCGCGTCATCGTGCGCTGCGACCTCAACGTCCCCCTGAAGGACGGCGTCATCGGCGACGACGGGCGCATCCGCGCCTCGCTGGGGACCCTCACGGGTCTCCGCGAGGCCGGCGCCCGCGTCGTCGTGATCTCGCACCTCGGCCGTCCCGACGGCACGCCGGATGACAAGTACAGCCTGCGTCCCGTCGCGGCCCGCCTCGGCGAGCTGCTCGGGACGGACGTGGCCTTCGCGAGCGACACCGTGGGCGACTCCGCCCGCGCGGCCGTCGAGGCGCTCGGCGACGGCGACGTCGTCGTGCTCGAGAACCTCCGCTTCCACGCGGAGGAGACGAGCAAGGACGAGGCCGTCCGCCGCGGATTCGCGGAGTCGCTCGCCGAGCTCGGGGACGTGTTCGTGTCCGACGGCTTCGGCGTCGTGCACCGCAAGCAGGCCAGCGTGTTCGAGCTCGCGTCGGCGCTCCCCAGCGCCGCCGGTTCGCTCATCGCCAGCGAGCTCGAGGTCCTCGACAGCCTGACGGAGAACCCGGAGCGGCCGTACACGGTCGTCCTCGGCGGATCCAAGGTGTCGGACAAGCTCGGCGTCATCGGGCACCTGCTGCCGCGCGTCGACTCGCTGCTCATCGGCGGCGGGATGCTCTTCACGTTCCTCAAGGCCCAGGGCCACGAGGTGGGCGCGAGCCTCCTCGAGGAGGACCAGGTCGAGACCGTCAAGGGCTACCTGGCCGAGGCCGAGGAGCGCGGCGTGAAGATCGTGCTCCCCACCGACGTGGTCGTCGCCGACGGGTTCTCCGCCGACGCCGCCCACGAGGTGACGCGGGCCGACGCCATCGAGGGCACGCCGGCGGGCGCGAAGGGGCTCGGGCTCGACATCGGCCCCGAGACCGCCGACGCGTTCGCGACGATCATCCGCGGCTCGACCACGGTGTTCTGGAACGGGCCCATGGGCGTCTTCGAGCTGGAGCCGTTCGCGGCCGGCACGAAGACGGTCGCGGATGCGCTCACGCGCGTCGAGGGGCTCTCCGTGGTCGGCGGCGGCGACAGCGCCGCGGCCGTCCGCGCGCTCGGATTCGATGATGACCGCTTCGGTCACATCTCGACCGGAGGCGGCGCGAGCCTCGAGTTCCTGGAGGGGAAGCGCCTGCCGGGACTGGAGGTCCTCGGATGGCAGTGACCGATCGCCCGCAGGGGCGCACGCCCCTCATCGCGGGCAACTGGAAGATGAACCTGGACCACCTCCAGGCCATCGCGTTCGTCCAGAAGCTCGCGTGGAGCCTCAAGGACGCCAAGCACGACTACGCGGAGGCGGAGGTCGCGGTCTTCCCGCCGGCCACCGACATCCGCAGCGTGCAGACGCTCGTCTCGGCCGACAAGCTCGAGCTGGCCTACGGCGCCCAGGACGTCTCCGAGCACGAGTCGGGCGCGTACACGGGGGAGATCTCCGCGGCGTTCCTGGCGCAGCTCGCCTGCCGGTACGTCATCGTCGGCCACTCCGAGCGGCGCACGCTGCACGGCGAGACCGACGAGCAGGTGGCCGCCAAGTCAGCTGCCGCGGTGAAGCATGGCATCGTCCCGGTGATCTGCGTGGGCGAGACGGCCGCTGACCTCGAGGAGCACGGCGCCAGCGCCGTCCCCGTGGCCCAGCTGCGCGTCGCGCTCCAGGGCCTGCCGAAGGGCGCCGACGTGGTCGTCGCCTACGAGCCCGTGTGGGCCATCGGGTCCGGCCAGGCCGCGACGCCGGAGCAGGCCCAGCAGGTCGCCTCCCCGCTCCGCGCGGTCGTCGCCGAGCTCCTGGGCGACGAGGCCGCGAAGGCCACGCGCATCCTCTACGGCGGCTCGGTCAAGTCCGGCAACATCGCGGGCTTCCTCCGAGAGCCGGACGTCGACGGAGCCCTCGTCGGCGGTGCGAGCCTCGACGTGCAGGAGTTCTCCGCGATCGCGCGGTTCCGCTCGCACGTCGGCGTCTGATCCGCGCATACCCCCGAGCCGCTCGCGTCCATCCGGGCGCGGGCGGCTCGTCGTACTCAGCCGCCCGCTATAATCGACAACGGCCCATCGGCCGTTCACCGGTCGGTCTCGGCCACAGCACCGCGCACCCGAAAGGCCGCACGTGGAAATCCTCCAGGTAGTCCTGCAGGTGGTTCTGGGAATCACCAGCCTCCTGCTGACCATGCTCATCCTCCTGCACAAGGGGCGGGGCGGCGGTCTGTCCGACATGTTCGGGGGCGGCACCACGTCGAGCCTCGGCTCCTCGGGCGTGGCCGAGCGGAACCTGAACCGCATCACCGTCATCCTCGGCCTCGTCTGGGTCACGTGCATCGTGGTCCTGGGGCTCATCACCAAGTTCGACACCGGATTGTAGGGAGCAGCCACATGGCATCAGGAGGAAGCGCCATCCGCGGTTCGCGCGTCGGCGCGGGCCCCATGGGCGAGCAGGACCGCGGCTTCCACGCGGAGCGCATCTCGATCTCGTACTGGGACGCCCTCGGCAACGAGACCGTGCGCCACTTCGCGGCGAACCTGCCGGAGGAGGAGATCCCCGTCACCATCGACTCGCCCCAGTCGGGTCTCCCGGCCGGGCGCGACAAGGCGAACCCGCCGTCGGTCGCGAAGCTCGAGCCGTACAAGACGCACCTCGCGTACGTGAAGGAGCGTCGCAGCGAGGAGGAGGCGAGCCAGCTCCTCGAGGAGGCGCTCGAGCAGCTCCGCGCCCGCCGCGGCACGGTCAAGGCCACCAAGTAGCCCCGGACCGCATCCGAACGTCGAACGCCCCCGTCCCGAGGACGGGGGCGTTCCGCGTCTCCGGGGGCCCGCTGGGTGCGACCGCCCACGGTTGCGCGTCCCCGGCCGTGTCGCGTCTCCGCGGGGACGACGACGGGCGGGCCCCGGACGACCCGCCCGTCGTGTCGATCGCCGGTCCGCGCCGGCTCCCGTGTCAGTACGACGACAGCCGGAGGTTCTCCGGGACGTCGGCGGCAGCCTCGCGGTCGATGAAGAACACCGTGCGCTTGCGGCCCTTGATGCCCGCTACGGGAACCTCGGTGCGGTCGGCGCCCGCGAGCGCCAGGCCGAGCGCGAACGCCTTGTCGGGGCCCGCGAGCACCATCCAGATGCGCAGCGACGAGTTCAGCACCGGCAGCGTGAGCGAGATGCGCTCGGCCGGCGGCTTCGGCGAGTTGCGCACCGGGATCACGGCGGCGTCCATGGTGCGGATGCCCTCGCTGTCGGGGAAGAGCGACGCCACGTGCCCGTCCGGCCCCACGCCGAGGAACGTGATGTCGAACCGGGGGAGTCCGGTCTCGCCGTTCGCGTGCGCGGCGAGCTCCGCCGTGTACGCGGCCACGGCCTCGTCGAGGCTCAGGCCGGCGTCGCTCGCGCCCATGGCGTGGACGTTCTCCGCGGGCAGCTCGATGTGATCGAGCAGGGCCGCACGCACCGTGGTGTCGTTGCGCTCGGGGTCGCCCTGGGGCAGCCACCGCTCGTCGCCGAACCAGAAGTGCACGCGGGTCCAGTCGACGCTGTCGCGCGCCGCGGACTCGTTGACGGCCGCGAGGATGCTCGGGCCGACCGTCCCCCCGGTGAGGACGACGTTCGCGGTCTCCTCCTCATCCAGGATGTCGACGAGCTTCGTGAGGAAGCGCGCGGCGACGGAGCCGGTCATGGCCTTCTTGTCGGGGTGCACGAGCACCCTGCGGTCGTTCGTCATCGGTCTCCCGAGTCCTTCCGTGCGGTGGCGGACGCGGGGATGTACCCGTGGCCGGCGTTCGAGCGCTCGAGACCGTGACGGATCACGTCCCCGTAGAGCGAGTCCGGGTCGAGGCGCCGCAGCTCCTCGGCCAGGCAGTCGCGGAGGCTGCGCCGGGGGAGGCTCACGTCATGCGTCGGCTGGTTCGGCTGCTTGAGCGTCGCCACGTTGGCGATCGGCCGGTCGAGGTCGATGACGCCCGACGCGCGGTGGAGCCGCACGCCGTGGATCCCGCTCGAGCCGGTGGCGCGCGTGGTGACCTCGTGCAGCACGGGCACCTGCAGCTGCAGCCCGAGCCACGCGGCGAGCAGCACGGTGCTGGGGGAGTCGGCGGCGCCGGACACCTCCACCTGCGTGACGGGCTCGTACGGCGGCTGGTCGAGCACCGCGGCGAGCAGCGCGCGCCAGAGCGTGAGGCGCGTCCAGGCGAAGTCCGTGTCGCCCGGGGCGTACGTCGCCGCCAGGTGCTGCAGAGCCAGGCGCGGGTTGCTGCTGGTGGACGAGTCCGTGATGCGGCGCTGCGCGATGCGGCCGAGCGGCGACTGGCTGACGACCGCGGGAGCATCGTGCGGCCACCAGGCCACGACGGGAGCGTCGGGGAGGAGGAGGCCCGTGACCAGGCTCTCCTCGTCCTCGGCGGCCGCGCCGTAGACGCGCAGCACGACGACCTCGCTCGCGCCGGCGTCTCCGCCCACGCGGATCTCGGCGTCGACGCGCGCCTTCTCCGTCGTCGTCTCCGCGGCGGCACCGCGCTCGGTGGAGATCACGATGACGCGCATGGGGTGCTCGCGCGAGGCGTCGTTCGCCGCCTCGATGGCCTCCTCCTCGCTGCCGAGCGAGGTGGAGATCACGAGCGTCAGGACGCGGCCGAGGGCGACGGCGCCGCCCTCCTCGCGGATCTTGACGAGCGCCTTCGAGATCTTGGCGGTGGTGGTGTTCGGCAGATCGACTCTCATGGCCGCCTCCAGGTCCGTCCGTCGCGGGCGAGGAGCTCGTCGGCCGAGGCCGGCCCCCAGGTGCCCGGACGGTACTGCTCGGGCTGGCCCTGCGTGCGCCAGAATTCTTCGATGGGGTCCAGGATCTTCCAGCTCAGCTCGACCTCCTGGTGGCGGGGGAAGAGCGGCGGGTCGCCGAGCAGCACATCGAGGATGAGCCGCTCGTACGCCTCCGGGCTCGCCTCGGTGAAGGCGTGGCCGTAGCCGAAGTCCATGGTGACGTCGCGCACCTGCATCCCCGCGCCCGGCACCTTGGAGCCGAAGCGGATGGTGACGCCCTCGTCGGGTTGCACCCGGATGACGAGCGCGTTCTGCCCGAGGGCCGACGTCTGGTCCTCCGCGAACAGGTTCTGCGGCGCGCGCTTGAACACGACCGCGATCTCCGTCACGCGACGCCCGAGGCGCTTGCCCGCCCGCAGGTAGAACGGCACGCCCGACCAGCGGCGCGTGTTGATGTCGAGCCGCATGGCCGCGTACGTCTCGGTCAGGGATTCGGGGTCCATGCCGTCCTCGTCGAGGAAGCCCACGACCTCCTCGCCGCCCTGCCAGCCGCCGGCGTACTGCCCGCGTGCCGTGGCGGTGGAGAGGTCCTTCGGCAGGCGCACCGCGGACAGCACCTTCTCCTTCTCGTCCCGGAGGCTCGACGCGTCGAACGCGACGGGCTCCTCCATGGCCGTGAGGGCGAGGAGCTGCAGGAGGTGGTTCTGGATCACGTCGCGCGCCGCGCCGATGCCGTCGTAGTAGCCGGCACGGCCGCCCACGCCGATGTCCTCGGCCATGGTGATCTGCACGTGGTCCACGTAGTTGGCGTTCCACAGGGGCTCGTAGAGCTGGTTCGCGAAGCGCAGCGCCAGGATGTTCTGGACCGTCTCCTTGCCCAGGTAGTGGTCGATGCGGAACACCGAGTCCGGCGGGAAGACCGACTCGACGACGGCGTTGAGCTCGCGTGCCGTCTTGAGGTCGCTCCCGAAGGGCTTCTCGATGACGACGCGGCGCCAGTGGCCCTCCTTCTGGTCCGCGAGGCCCGAGCGGCGGAGCTGCTCGGTGACCAGCGGGAAGGACTTCGGCGGGATCGACAGGTAGAACGCGTGGTTCCCCATCGTGCCCCGCTCGCGGTCGAGCTCCTCCGTGATGTCCTTCAGCGTCTGGAACGCCTCGTCGTCGTCGAAGGTGCCCTGCACGAAGCGGATGCCCTGCGCCAGCTGGCGCCAGACGTCCTCGTCGAACTTGGTGCGCGAGTACTGCTTGACGGCCTCGTACACGACCTGCTCGAAGTCCTGGTCCTCCCAGTCCCTCCGGGCGAAGCCGATGAGCGCGAAGCCGGGGGGCAGGAGCCCCCGGTTGGCGAGGTCGTAGACCGCCGGCATCAGCTTCTTGCGCGACAGGTCACCCGTCACGCCGAAGATGATGAGGCTGCTCGGCCCCGCGATGCGGTTCAGCCGTCGGTCTGACGGGATCCGCAGTGGATTGAATTCCGGGGTGATATCCACCGGCGACATGTAACTCCTCGATCTGCCGGACGGATCCGGCGATGCGGTCATTCGAGCGTCGAGAGCAGGGCCCGGGCGTCCGTGGTGGGGTCGGTCAGGTTCAGTCGCAGGACGGGACGGCCGTGCTCGGCGAGCACGGTGGCGTCGCCGGCGGCCTGCGCCTGGATGAGCTGCCCGAAGGTGAAGGGGCGGTCGGGGATCTCGAGATCCTCGGCCGCGTCCGCGGTGATCTGCAGGAACACGCCGACGGGGGTGCCGCCCTTGTGGAACTGCCCCGTGGAGTGCAGGAAGCGGGGGCCCCAGCCGAACGTGACGGGACGGCCTACCTTGCGGGCCACCGCGTCGCGCAGGCGCTCGAGCTCGGGGAGCGAGAGGCGGTCCACGAAGGCCTGGACGGCGACGTAGCCCGTGGGGCCGACCTGTGCGAGCAGGGCGTCGATGGCGGAGGACACGTCGGACGCACCCTCGGTGACCTCGCTCGTGCCGCGCACCTCGATGCCGTCCGTCGTCACGACGGGGGCCTCGGGAGCGGGACGGTCGTCGAGCAGGCCGCGCGCGGCGACCTTGGCGGCCTCCACGTCGGGCTGGTCGAACGGGTTGATCTCGAGCAGGCGGCCCGCGACGGCGACGGCGTACTCCCACGTGAGGATCTGCGCGCCGAGCGTGCCGCTGATGACGATCTCGCCCTCGGCCGCGTCGTGCGCGTCGACGTCGGCGACGAGCCGCGCGATCTGCAGGTCGGCCAGGTCGAGCGACAGCTCGGGGGCGTCGGTCGGCAGCACGACGGGCAGGAGGCCCGTGCCGAGCTTGCCGGTGGACTCCGCGATGAGCTGCTCGACCCACTCGCCGAAGCCCACGATGTGCGTGCCGTCGGAGACGATGCCGAGCTTGTCCTTGAGCGGCGAGGTGCCGGCGATCGCGGCGCCGAGCACGAGGCCCGGGTTCGACACGTCGTCGACGGCGAGCTGCGCGGACGCGGCCTCCGCCTCGTCGAGCAGGCCGCCGATGTCGGCGCCGGCGAGGCCGGACGGCACCAGGCCGAACGCGGTCAGCGCGCTGTAGCGGCCGCCCACGTCGGGGTCCGCGTTGAAGACGCGGTAGCCGTCGGCGCGGGCCGACTCGTCGAGCGGGGAGCCCGGGTCGGTCACGATGACGATGCGCGTGGTCGGGTCGATGCCCGCCTCGCGGAACGACTTCTCGTAGACGCGCTTCTGGCTGTCCGTCTCGAGCGTGGATCCGGACTTCGAGGAGATGACGACCGCCGTGGTGGCGAGGCGGTCGCCGAGCGCGGCGAGCACCTGGCCCGGGTCGGTCGAGTCGAGGACCGTGAGCTCGACGCCCGCGGTGCGGGTGATGACCTCGGGCGCGAGCGAGGAACCGCCCATGCCGCCGAGGACGATGTGGTCGACGCCCTGGCCGCGGAGCTCCTCGCGGAGCGCCGTGATCTCGGCCACCAGCGGACGGGAGACGGAGACCGCCTGCGTCCAGCCGAGGCGCTTGGTGGCCTCGGACTCGGCGTCCGGTCCCCAGAGCGTGCCGTCCAGCCCGGTGATGCCGGAGGCGACGTGCGCCTCGACGAGGGCGGGGACGTGGGTCTCGACGGCCGTGGCCGCCGCGCCGCTCAGCGCGATGCGCACGCTCACTTGGCGCCGTCCAGGGCGGTCGTGACGGTCTCGATGAGCTCGCTCCACGACACCTTGAACTTCTCGACGCCCTCCTTCTCGAGGAGCTCCGTGACCTCCTTGTAGGAGATGCCGAGCGCGTCGACCCGGTTGAGGACCTCGTTGGCGGCGTCGTAGGAGCCGGTGATGGTGTCGCCCTCGATCACGCCGTGGTCGAAGGTCGCGTCGAGCGTCTTCTCCGGCATCGTGTTGACGACGTCCGCGGCGACGAGCTGCGTCACGTAGAGGGTGTCGGGCAGGTCGGGGCTCTTGACGCCGGTCGACGCCCAGAGCGGGCGCTGCTTGTTGGCGCCGGCGCCGAGGAGGCCCTGGGCGCGCTCGGACGCGAAGGACTGCTCGAAGGCCTGGTAGGCGAGCTGCGCGTTGGCGACGCCGGCCTTGCTCTTGAGCGCGGTGGCCTCGTCGGTGCCGAGCGCGTCGAGGCGCTTGTCGATCTCGGTGTCGACGCGCGACACGAAGAAGGAGGCGACCGAGTGGATGGTCGACAGGTCGATGCCCGCCGCCTTCGCCTTCTCGAGGCCGGTGAGGTATGCGTTGATGACCTCGCGGTAGCGCTCGAGGCTGAAGATCAGGGTCACGTTGACGCTGATGCCGGCGCCGATGACCTCGGTGATGGCCTCGAGGCCCTCGCGGGTCGCGGGGATCTTGATCATGACGTTGGGCTCGGCGATCTTGTCCCACAGCTTGTGGGCCTCGTCGATGGTCGCCTGGGTGTCGTTGGCGAAGTCGGGGGAGACCTCGATGGAGACGCGGCCGTCGAAGCCGGCGGTGCGGTCGTAGACCGGGCGGAAGATGCGCGCGGCCTCTCCGACGTCGCGGGTGGTGATCTCGAAGACCGCGCGGTCGACGTCGGCGCCGTCGGCCGCGAGCTCGCGGACCTGGGCGTCGTACGCCTCGCCCTTGGCGAGGGCCGACGCGAAGATGGTGGGGTTCGTCGTGATGCCGACGACGTCGCGCTCGGCGATCACCTTCTCGATGCCCTTGGCATCGATGCGCTCGCGGGACAGGTCGTCGAGCCAGATGCTGACGCCCGCGGCGGAGAGCTGCGCGGTGGGGGAAGTGGTGTCGGTCATGTTGCCTTCTTCTCGCTGGTTGTGAGGTTCGGGGGGAGGGGCGCACGCGGGCGCCCCTCCCGTGATCCCGATCGACGGGCCGAGGTGCGGCAGGTCGATCGGGGCGGGCCGGCGGGGAGCGGAGCAGCTCGGCCGCCCCGCTCCTCGTCAGCTTCTAGAGGGAGGCGATGGACTCCTTGGCCGCCTTCACGACGGCCTCCGTGGTGATGCCGAACTCGCGGTACAGGACCTCGTACTCGGCGCTGGCGCCGAAGTGCTCGATCGAGATGCTGCGGCCGTGGTGCCCGACGTACTGCTTCCAGGAGAGCGAGATGCCCGCCTCGACGGAGACGCGCGCGGCGACCGCCTCGGGGAGCACGTGCTCCTTGTACTCGGCGTCCTGCTCCTCGAACCACTCGAGGCTCGGGGCGCTGACCACTCGGGCCTGGACGCCGTCCGCGGCGAGGGCCTCGCGGGCCTCGACGGCGAACTGGACCTCGGAGCCCGTGGCGATGAGGATCACGTCGGGCGTGCCCTCGGTGTCGGCCAGGATGTAGGCGCCCTTGGCCACGCCGGCCGCCGAGGCGAACTCGGTGGCCGTGGCGTCGCCCGCGCCGCGCTCCAGGACCGGGAGGTTCTGGCGCGAGAGCGCGAGGCCCGCGGGGCCCATGCGACGCGTGAGGATCGTCTTCCACGCCTGCGCGGTCTCGTTGGCGTCCGCGGGGCGGATGACGTCGAGGCCCGGGATGGCGCGGAGGCTGGCGAGCTGCTCCACCGGCTGGTGCGTCGGGCCGTCGCCACCGAGGGCGACGGAGTCGTGCGTCCAGACGAAGATCGACGGCGCCTTCATGAGCGCGGCGAGACGGACGGCCGGGCGCATGTAGTCGCTGAAGATGAGGAACGTGCCGCCGAAGGGACGCGTGTTGCCGTGCAGGACGATGCCGTTGAGGATCGCGCCCATGGCGTGCTCGCGGATGCCGAAGTGGAGGACGCGGCCGTAGGGGTCGCCCTTCCACATGTCGGTCGAGCGCTCGGCGGGGACGAACGACGGAGCCGACTCGATGGTCGTGTTGTTCGACTCGGCGAGGTCGGCGGAGCCGCCCCACAGCTCGGGCATGACCTCGGCGATGGCGTTGATGACCTTGCCGGACGCGGCGCGCGTCGAGACTTCCTTGCCCGCGGGGAACA
Source organism: Clavibacter michiganensis (assembly GCF_021216655.1). NCBI lineage: Bacteria > Bacillati > Actinomycetota > Actinomycetes > Micrococcales > Microbacteriaceae > Clavibacter > Clavibacter michiganensis. The sequence goes on along the minus strand of NZ_CP080437.1, from coordinate 958,499 downwards.
CGGGGAGCGCCTCGTCGAGGCCCTCGGGGGCGTCGCCGGCGAGGACGCGGTCGAGCAGCGTCTTGCGCTCGGGGTTCGCCTCGGCCCACGCGGCGAGCTTCTCGTCCCACTCGCGGTGCTGCTGCTGGCCGCGCTCGACGGCCTGGCGGGTGTGCTCGAGGACGCCGTCCGGCACCTCGAAGCTCTTCTCGGGGTCGAAGCCGACGATCTGCTTGACGGCCGCGAGCTCCTCGGCGCCGAGGGCGGAGCCATGGATCTTGCCCGAGTTCTGCTTCTTCGGGGAGGGCCAGCCGATGATCGTCTTGAGGATGATCAGCGAGGGCTTCCGCGTCTCGGCCTTGGCGGCCTCGACGGCGTCGAACAGCTCCTGCACGTCCTCGACGTACTCGCCCGTCTTCTTCCAGTCGACGTGCTGCACGTGCCAGCCGTAGGCCTCGTAGCGCGCGGCCACGTCCTCGGTGAAGGCGATGTCGGTGTCGTCCTCGATGGAGATCTGGTTGCTGTCGTAGATCGCGATGAGGTTGCCGAGTTCCTGGTGCCCCGCGAGGGAGGAGGCCTCGGAGGTGATGCCCTCCTGCATGTCGCCGTCGCCGGCGATCACGTACACGAAGTGATCGAAGGGGCTCTCGCCCGCGGGGGTCTCGGGGTCGAACAGGCCGCGCTCGTAGCGGGCGGCGTAGGCGAAGCCCACGGAGGAGGCGAGGCCCTGGCCGAGGGGGCCGGTGGTGATCTCGACGCCGTCGGTGTGGCCGTACTCCGGGTGGCCCGGGGTCTTGGAGTCCCACGTGCGGAGGGCCTGGAGGTCCTCGATCTCGAGGCCATAGCCGCCGAGGAAGAACTGCGTGTACTGCGTGAGCGAGCTGTGGCCCACCGAGAGGATGAACCGGTCGCGACCGATCCAGGTGCTGTCGGACGGGTCGCGGCGCATGACCTTCTGGAACAGGAGGTAGGCCGCCGGGGCCAGGCTCATGGCGGTGCCGGGGTGACCGTTTCCGACCTTCTCCACCGCGTCCGCGGCGAGGATACGTGCGGTGTCGACCGCCTTGCTGTCGATGGGGTCCCATTGCAATGCTGCCACTTGGTTCTAGCCCTTCTGAAGATGGGGGGAGGCCCAGCCGGACCGCCTATCAGTATAGGGAACACCCACCTCGCCCCAGGTGTTCCGAGCCCGTGCTGGCGGGGCCCCGCGGCTCGGCTCGCAGGGGCCGTGGCCTACCATGGGGAGGGAATGTCCGGCGAGTTAGAGGTGCGATGAACGTTGCGGTGCAGAGTCGGGTCGATCGGGAGACGATCGGCGTGGCGAGGAAGACCAAGGCGTACGTCGCACTGACGAAGCCGCGCGTCATCGAGCTCCTGCTCGTGACCACCGCGCCCGTCATGATCCTCGCCCAGGGGGGATGGCCGAACCCCTGGCTGATCCTCGGCGTCCTCGTCGGCGGCACGCTCAGCGCGGGCAGCGCGAACGCGTTCAACTGCTACATCGACCGCGACATCGACCGCGTCATGAAGCGCACGCAGCGTCGTCCCCTGGTGACGGGGGAGCTGACGGACCGCGAGGCCCTCGTCTTCGCCTGGATCATCGGCGTCGCCAGCATCGTCTGGCTCGGCGTCATCTCCAACTGGCTGGCCGCCGCGCTCTCGCTCGCGGCGATCCTCTTCTACGTCTTCGTCTACACGCTGTGGCTCAAGCGTCGCACGCCGCAGAACATCGTCTGGGGCGGGGCCGCGGGCTGCATGCCGGTCCTCATCGGCTGGGCCGCCGTCACGGGGGACATCTCGTGGGCGCCCGTGATCCTGTTCATGATCGTGTTCCTCTGGACCCCGCCGCACTACTGGCCGCTGTCCATGAAGTACCGCGACGACTACGCCTCGGTCAACGTGCCCATGCTCGCCGTCGTGCGCGGCCGCGCGGCCGTCGGCCTGCAGACCATCCTGTACGCGTGGGCCACGCTCGCCTGCTCGCTCCTGCTCATCCCGGTCGCGGGCATGGGGCTCGTGTACACGCTCGCCGCGCTCGCGGGCGGCGGCTGGTTCGTCTACGAGACGCACCGCCTGTACGACCTCGCCGTGCGCCACGAGCCCATCAAGCCGATGCGCGTCTTCCACGCGTCCATCTCGTACCTCTCGCTGCTGTTCCTCGCGGTCGGCATCGACCCGCTCCTGCCCTTCTGATCCGCGAGGTCCCGCGTCGCCGGGCGAGCGTCGCGCGTCGAGCGTTCGCGCCGGTCCGGCTGTCTCCACTCCCATGCCACGCACGCGCCGTGCAAGCCGCCGCGCCGTGGAGATCGGGCCCACGGACGGGTCTCGGTGGGCTCGCTCCGCCGAGGCGCCGCACGTGACGACGCCCGCCGCGAGCGGTGCTCGGGCGGGCGTCGGCGGGACGGGCGGGGATCAGCCCACGTGGGCGGAGCGCCGCACCTCGGCGGGGGTCAGCCGGAGCGTGTCCGCCCGTCGGGTGGTGCTCAGCAGCGTGGCCGTCATCGCGGACGCGAGCAGGCACGCGAGGACCATGTGCAGCCCCACGAGGAACTCGGGCAGGCCCGTCCGCGCCTGGATGAGGCCGACGGCGATCTGCACCAGCTCGACCGCGAGCAGCACCCGGGTCCAGCGCGAGACGGCCGTCCACCGGTTGCGGGCCGCGATGACGACGAGCGCGACCGTGAGGCCGAAGGTCGTGTAGGCCGGCCAGCTGTGCACGTGCTGCAGCAGCTCCGGGTCGAGCCCGTTGCGCGCCGCGCCCTGGTCGCCCGCGTGGGGGCCGGATCCGGTGACGACGATGCCGACGAGGATCGTGATGCCGACGACGACGGACGTGATGCGCGCGAGCGTCAGGAAGGACGACGGGACCGACCGCTCGGCCTCGTCGAGCGGGTGGTAGGCGCGCCACACCAGGACGGTCGACAGCACGACGAGGACGACGGAGACGACGAAGTGTAGCCCGACGATGTAGGGGTTCAGGCCGGTCAGCACCGTGATGCCGCCGATGACCCCCTGCGCGGGGATGCCGAGGCCGATCGCGAGGGCGATGGAGAAGAGACCGCGGCCGCGGGTCCGCAGCCGCAGCACGGCGAGGAACGTGGCGATGGCGACGATCACCAGGACGAAGGTGAGCAGGCGGTTGCCGAACTCGATGATCCCGTGCACGCCCATCTCGGGCGTCGACACGAAGGAGTCGGCGGTGCACCGCGGCCAGGTGGGGCAGCCGAGGCCGGAGCCGGTGAGCCGTACGAGCCCGCCCGTCCCGACGACGAGCGTCTGCACGACGAGCGTGGTCCACACGAGGAACCTCGTCGTGCGCGTGATCCCGTCCGGCAGCCGCTCCCGCAGCCGCCTCGTGACCATGAGGGTCTGACCTAGCACGCTCCCACTGGGAGACTGCCCCGCATCGGTGCCGTGAGTCACTGCCTGCCTTCCGTGCCCGCTGGATTGCCCGTAGAATCGGGTGGTTCATGGAACACGTCGGGCCTTGCGGCATCCGGCACGTCAGCGAGGACGGCGGGAACAAGTCCACCCGCGTTCGTGTTCATCCTAAGAGGGGTGCGAGGCGTGAAGCCGCCGCATCCCGGACACCCACAGTCTTCCTCTCGTCACCGAAGCGGCGTCGCCGTGCGGGGGGTGAATGCCGATACGGCGCTGATACGCCCAGATCGTCAGGAAAGCAGGTAGCCATGTCAGATGTGCTCATCGACCGACCCGAGCTCGAGAGCCTGGGGCAGTACGAGTTCGGCTGGTCCGACTCCGACGTCGCCGGCGCCTCGGCCAAGCGCGGCATCTCCCCGCAGGTCGTCGCCGACATCTCGCGGCGCAAGAGCGAGCCCGAGTGGATGCTCGCCAACCGCATGAAGGGCTACGAGCTCTTCGGCAAGAAGCCAATGCCGACGTGGGGCGCCGACCTCTCCGGCATCGACTTCGACAACATCAAGTACTTCGTGCGCTCCACGGAGAAGCAGGCCCAGACGTGGGAGGACCTGCCCGACGACATCAAGAACACGTACGAGCGGCTCGGCATCCCCGAGGCGGAGCGCCAGCGCCTCGTCTCCGGCGTCGCGGCCCAGTACGAGTCCGAGGTGGTCTTCCACTCCATCCAGAAGGAGCTCGAGGACCAGGGCGTCATCTTCATGGACACCGACACGGCGCTGCGCGAGCACCCGGAGCTGTTCAAGGAGTACTTCGGCACCGTCATCCCCGCGGGCGACAACAAGTTCGCCGCGCTGAACACGGCCGTCTGGTCCGGCGGCTCGTTCGTGTACGTGCCCAAGGGCGTGCACGTCGAGATCCCGCTGCAGGCGTACTTCCGGATCAACACCGAGAACATGGGCCAGTTCGAGCGGACGCTGATCATCGCGGACGAGGGCAGCTACGTCCACTACATCGAGGGCTGCACCGCCCCCATCTACAAGTCCGACTCGCTGCACTCCGCGGTCGTCGAGATCATCGTGAAGAAGGACGCCCGCGTCCGCTACACGACGATCCAGAACTGGTCGAACAACGTCTACAACCTCGTCACCAAGCGCGCGACGGCGGCCGAGGGCGCGACCATGGAGTGGATCGACGGCAACATCGGCTCCAAGGTCACGATGAAGTACCCCTCCATCTACCTCATGGGCGAGCGCGCCAAGGGCGAGACCCTCTCCGTCGCCTTCGCCGGCCCCGGCCAGCACCAGGACGCCGGCGCGAAGATGGTGCACATGGCGCCGTACACGCAGTCGTCGATCGTCTCGAAGTCCATCGCGCGCGGCGGCGGCCGGGCCGGATACCGCGGCGAGATCCGCGTGGACGCGGCCGCGCACCACTCCGCCAACACCGTCCGCTGCGACGCGCTGCTGGTCGACACCATCTCCCGCTCCGACACGTACCCCGCCATCGACATCCGCGTGGACGACGTCCAGCTCGGCCACGAGGCGACGGTCTCGCGCGTCAGCGAGGAGCAGCTGTTCTACCTGATGAGCCGGGGCATGCCCGAGGACGAGGCCATGGCCATGATCGTCCGCGGCTTCATCGAGCCCATCGCCCGCGAGCTCCCCATGGAGTACGCGCTCGAACTCAACAAGCTCATCGAGATGGGCATGGAAGGATCCGTCGGCTAGATGACGACCCCACTCGCCACCACAGAAGCCCCCGTCCCCGCCGACCAGCACGGCAATCGGGCGCACACCGACGGAGGGTGGGCGACAGTCCCCATCCAGACCCGTTCCGAGCGCTTCACGTCCACGGACGTCGAGGCGTTCGAGGCCGTGACCGGCCGTGAGGCCGTCTGGAAGCTGACGCCCGTCCGCCGGCTCGACGACCTCATCGCAGGTCCGCTCGACGGCTCGCGGTACCCGTTCGCCAGCTCCGACGCGGCCGGCACGTCCGTCTCCTGGATCCCCCGGGACGACGCGCGCATCGGCACCGCGGGAGCCCCCGAGGACCGCGCCCAGGCCAACGCCTGGTCGTCCTTCGGCGAGGCGCTCGCCATCGACGTCACGGGGGAGGAGCGCGTCACCGTCACGGTCGGCCGCTCCGAGCTCGGGTCCGCCCCGCGCGCCGCGCACACCGTCATCACCGCGGCGCCGTTCAGCCGCGGCGTCGTCATCCTCGACAACGCCGGATCCGCGTCGCTCGCGGAGAACGTCGAGATCGTCGTCGGCGACCAGGCCGAGCTCACGGTCGTCACCGTGCAGCAGTGGGACGACGAGGCGCGTCACCTGGCCGCGCACCAGGCCGTCGTCGGCCGCGACGCCAAGCTCAAGCACGTGGTGGTGACGCTCGGCGGATCCATCGTCCGGGTGAACCCCTCCGCCCACCTCTCGAACGAGGGCGCGGACGGCGAGCTCCTCGGCGTGTACTTCGCCGACGCGGGCCAGCACCTCGAGCAGCAGGTGTACGTCGACCACGACGCCCCCAACACCCGCAGCCGCGTCACCTACAAGGGCGCGCTGCAGGGGAAGGGCGCGCGCACGGTCTGGATCGGTGACGTCCTCATCCGCCGCTCCGCGCCGGGCACGGACAGCTACGAGCAGAACCGCAACCTCGTCCTCACGGACGGCACGCGCGCGGACTCGGTCCCGAACCTCGAGATCGAGACCGGCGACATCGCCGGCGCCGGCCACGCGAGCGCCACGGGCCGCTTCGACGACGAGCAGCTGTTCTACCTGCAGGCTCGCGGGATCACGGAGGAGGAGGCCCGTCGCCTCGTCGTCCGTGGCTTCCTCAGCGAGATCGTGCAGCAGATCGGCGTCCCCGACCTCGAGGAGCGGCTCCAGGCCGCCATCGAGGCCGAGCTCTCTGCCAGCCCGTCGGCCAGCCCGTCAGCCAGCGCATCCGCGGCGGTCGCCCGATGACCGCCGTCCGGATCTGCGGCGTCGACGACCTCGACGTGAACGAGGCGCTCCGCGTCGAGGTCGACGGCCTCGCCATCGCGATCGTGAAGGACTCCTCCGGCACGGTGCACGCCATCGGCGACACCTGCACGCACGGCGACATCTCGCTGGCCGAGGGGTTCGTCGAGGGCGACACCCTGGAGTGCTGGGCCCACGGGTCGAAGTTCTCCCTCGAGACGGGCAAGCCGCGCACGCTGCCGGCCTACGAGCCCGTCCCCGTCTACCCCGTGTCGATCGTGGACGGCGACATCCACATCGACACCACCCCGAAGAGCTAGAGGAACCGCACGCATGTCAACTCTCACCATCACCGACCTGCACGTCAGCGTCGACACCGAGCAGGGTCGCAAGCAGATCCTCAAGGGCGTCGACCTCACGATCAACGAGGGCGAGATCCACGCGATCATGGGCCCCAACGGCTCGGGCAAGTCCACGCTGGCGTACACGATCTCGGGTCACCCGAAGTACCACGTCGACTCCGGCTCGATCACGCTCGACGGCGTCGAGGTCCTCGACATGACGGTGGACGAGCGCGCCCGCGCGGGCCTGTTCCTCGCCATGCAGTACCCCGTCGAGATCCCCGGCGTCACCACCACCAACTTCCTGCGGACGGCGAAGACCGCGATCGACGGCGAGGCCCCGGCCATCCGCGGCTGGATCAAGGACGTCCGCTCCTCCATGGCGGCGCTCAAGATGGATCCCGCGTTCGCCGAGCGCAACGTCAACGAGGGCTTCTCCGGCGGCGAGAAGAAGCGCAACGAGGTCCTGCAGCTCGAGCTGCTGAAGCCCAAGTTCGCCGTGCTCGACGAGACGGACTCCGGCCTCGACGTCGACGCGCTCAAGATCGTCTCCGAGGGCGTCAACCGGGCCAAGGCGAACACGGGCCTGGGTCTCCTCCTCATCACGCACTACACGCGCATCCTCCGCTACATCCAGCCCGACTTCGTGCACGTGTTCGTCGCGGGCCGCGTCGCCGAGCAGGGTGGCCGCGAGCTGGCCGACCGCCTCGAGGAGGAGGGCTACGACCGCTTCCTCACGCCCTCGACGACGGTGGACGCGTGAGCACCCAGAGCACGCTGACCCCGCAGAAGTTCGACGAGGTCGAGGAGGCGCTCAAGGACGTCATGGATCCCGAGCTCGGGATCAACGTGGTCGACCTGGGGCTCATCTACGACCTCGCGTGGGACGACGAGAACGACGCCCTCATCATCCACATGACGCTGACGTCCGCGGGCTGCCCGCTGACGGACGTGCTCGAGGAGCAGACGGCAGAGGCGCTCGACGGCGTGGTGGACGCGTTCCGCATCAACTGGGTGTGGATGCCGCCGTGGGGCCCCGACCGGATCACGGACGACGGCCGCGACATGATGCGGGCGCTCGGCTTCTCCATGTGATCATCCGCCCGACCGCTCGTCGACGACGGCCCCACCCGCTCCGGGTGGGGCCGTCGTCGCGTCGCCCGGCCGTCGTCGGGAGGGGCTGACGGCCCTGCGTCTCGTACACTGGACCGGTCGGGTCCGATGGACGCCCTCGACCGACCGGGCTCGACCCCCTCTGCTGCGGGTCGCCCCTCTCCCACGGACCGTGGGACATCCGCTGATCAGAAGGACCTCTCACCGTGCTCGCTGTACACGAACTGGAGCTGCGCGTCGGCGCCCGCGTCCTCATGGAGGACGTCTCGTTCCGGGTGAGCCCGGGGGACAAGATCGGCCTCGTCGGCCGCAACGGCGCCGGCAAGACCACGCTCACCAAGATCCTCGCGGGAGAGGGCCAGCCCACGGGCGGCCGCATCGACCGCTCCGGCGAGATCGGCTACCTCCCGCAGGACCCGCGCTCCGGCAACCCCGAGGACCTGGCGCGCACGCGCATCCTCGACGCCCGCGGCCTCGGCACGCTGTCGCTCGACATGCAGCGCGCGATGCTCGACATGGCGTCCACGGACGACAAGGTCTCCGCGAAGGCGATGAAGGACTACGGCCGGCTCGAGGAGCGCTTCGTCGCGCTCGGCGGGTACGCGGCCGAGGCGGAGGCCGCGTCCATCGCGAGCAACCTGAGCCTGCCCGACCGGATCCTCGACCAGCCGCTCAGCACCCTCTCCGGCGGCCAGCGCCGCCGCATCGAGCTCGCGCGCATCCTGTTCTCCGGCGCCGACACGATGCTCCTCGACGAGCCCACCAACCACCTCGACGCCGACTCGGTCACGTGGCTGCGCGAGTTCCTCAAGGGCTACCAGGGCGGCCTGATCGTGATCAGCCATGATGTCGAGCTCGTCGGCGACACCGTCAACCGCGTCTTCTACCTCGACGCGAACCGCATGGTCATCGACATCTACAACATGGGCTGGAAGCACTACCAGCGCCAGCGCGCCGCCGACGAGGAGCGCCGCAAGAAGGAGCGCGCCAACGTCGAGAAGAAGGCGGGCGTCCTCCAGCTGCAAGCCGCCAAGTTCGGCGCGAAGGCGTCCAAGGCCGCCGCCGCCCACCAGATGGTGCGACGCGCGGAGAAGATGCTGTCGGGTCTCGAGGAGGTGCGCGCCGTCGACCGCGTGGCCAAGCTGCGCTTCCCCGAGCCCGTGGCCTGCGGCCGCACGCCGCTCATGGCGAGCGATCTCAGCAAGAACTACGGCTCGCTCGAGATCTTCACGGCGGTCGACCTCGCGATCGACCGCGGCAGCAAGGTCGTGATCCTCGGCCTCAACGGCGCGGGCAAGACCACGCTGCTGCGGATCCTCGCGGGCGTCGACCAGCCTGACACCGGCCGGCTCGAGCCCGGCCACGGCCTGCGCATCGGCTACTACGCGCAGGAGCACGAGACCATCGACGTGAAGCGCAGCGTGCTCGAGAACATGGTCTCCTCCTCGCCCGACATCTCCGAGATGGAAGCGCGCCGCGTGCTCGGCTCGTTCCTCTTCACGGGCGACGACTCGGCGAAGCCCGCCGGTGTCCTGTCGGGCGGCGAGAAGACCCGCCTGGCGCTCGCGATGATCGTCGTGTCGGGTGCCAACGTGCTGTTGCTCGACGAGCCCACCAACAACCTCGACCCCGCGAGCCGCGAGGAGATCCTCGGCGCGCTCAACACGTACTCCGGTGCCGTGGTGCTCGTCAGCCACGACTCGGGTGCGGTCGAGGCCCTCCACCCGGAGCGGGTCCTCATCATGCCGGAGGGCACCGAGGACCACTGGAGCCCCGACTACATGGACCTCATCGAGCTGGCCTGATCGGGTCAGCGGGCGTCGTCGAGGATCCTGTCCTCGACGTCCGCATCCGACGGCTGCTTCCGCGCGCGCTTGGCCTGTCGGGCGCGCTCGCGGTCCTGCTCATCGGGATCGTCGGCGTTGATGATCCGGTACTCGTTGCGGATGGCGACGCCGAGGCCGACGAACGCGATGATGGCGAAGACCAGCCACTGGAACGCGTAGGAGAGGTGCGGGCCCTCGTCCTCCTCGGGTCGCGGCGTCGCGAAGGGCGCGGCGTCCGCGGGCGCGGGATCCTCCGAGATCAGCAGGCCGTACGCACCCGTGAATGTGGGTGACCCGACGCGCTGGGCGATGTCCGGGAGGTTGACGGTGGCGATCTGCCCCTCGGGAGCCGAGCGTCCCGGCAGCTCCGGCTCGCCCGCCTTCAGGCGCGCGGTGACCGTGACCTCGCCGGCGGGCGGGGCGGGGACGGAGTCGGGGGAGTCCTGCGAGTTGCCGATGGGCACCCAGCCGCGGTCGACGACGAACACCCGCCCGTCGTCGAGGCGCAGGGGCGTGAGGACCTCGAAGCCGGGCTGGCCGTTGAACGGCCGGTTGCGCGCGAGCAGCTGCTCATCCACCAGGTAGGTCCCGGTCATGGTGACCGGGGTCCACTTCTGCGTGTCGACGTACGCCGACGCGTCGGCGAGCACCTGGTCGACGGGCTGCGGCGCGCGGTCCCAGTTGTCCTCGACCTTGGCGATCTCGGCGAGGGCCTCGTCGCGGCGCGCGAACTGCCAATGGCTGAGCAGCACGCACGCGATGGCGAAGACGACGGCGACGGCGAGGTAGCCGGCCCACCTGCGGTTGAGGACGAAGCGCCAGCGGCTCACGCGATCGCTCCCGCGACGGGCGCGTCGATCGCGGCGACGCGCACGGGGAAGTCCCGACCGGCGAGGAAGTCGCGCAGGAAGCCGACGTGCTCGTCGCACGCGGTCCACGTCTTCACCCGCTCGGGTCCGTGGATCCGCGGGTTGCGCCACTCGACGCGCCAGGCGGCGTCGACGCGACAGCCCGCGCGCGAGCACTCGACGACGTCGGAGGACTGCCCGGCGGATCCGAGGCCCCAGGAGGCGAGCCCGCTCACGCGTCGGTCGGCGTGTCGGGCGCGGCCGTGCCGCCCGCGGTCGTCGGATGGACGTCGGAGGCGCGCGTGGGCTCGGGCGCGCGACCGGTCTCGTACGTCGTGAAGGGCTCGGGCGTGGTGAACGCCTCCGACGCACGGAAGGGCTCCGAGGGCACGTACGGCTCGGCAGGCGGCGGGAAGCCGGAGTGGCGGGCGGACACGACGACCACGCCGCCGGGGCGCTCGACGGCCGTGCCCTGGTTGCCGCCGACGTTCGCGATGATCACGGCGAAGTACGGGAGCACGATGGCGCCGATGGCCGCGACGGCCAGCCACCAGCCCTGGAGGAAGAGGCAGGACAGGATGCAGACCATGCGGATGCTCATGGCGATGGTGTACTTGACCATGCGGGCATGGCGGTCCTCCTGCGGGGACCGGGGGAGGCTGGTGACCGACTGCTGGGGAGCTGGCATGCGTGGATGGCGTCCTTCGAGGGAGCGTCGCGCTCCCCATCGACACCAGGGTACGCCGCGCCACCGATAGGCTCGTCCGCGTCCGCGATCCCCCGCCGAGCCGTAATGGAAGGTCCCCCATGAGCACCTCACGCACCGTCGTCGTCACCGGAGGCAACAGGGGGATCGGATACGCGATCGCCGAGGAGATGCTGCGTCAGGGCCACCGCGTCGCCGTCACCGCGCGCTCCGGCCAGGGCCCCGAGGGCAGCCTGACGGTGCGCGCCGACGTGACCGACGTCGCGTCCGTCGACGCCGCGTTCACCGAGGTCGAGGCCGCGTACGGACCCGTCGAGGTCGTGGTCGCCAACGCGGGCATCACGCGCGACACCCTCATGATGCGCATGAGCGACGACGACTTCACCGAGGTCGTCGACACGAACCTGGGCGGCGCGTTCCGCGTCGTCAAGCGCGCGTCGAAGGGCATGCTCAAGGCGCGCTTCGGCCGCATCGTCCTGATCTCCAGCGTCGTCGGGCTCTACGGCTCCGGCGGGCAGGTCAACTACGCGGCGTCCAAGAGCGGGCTGGTGGGCCTCGCCCGCTCGGTCACGCGCGAGCTCGGCGGCCGCGGCATCACCGCGAACGTCGTCGCGCCGGGCTTCATCGAGACGGACATGACCGCGGAGCTGCCCGAGGCGACCGCCGCCGAGTACAAGAAGTCCATCCCCGCAGGTCGCTACGGCACCGCCGCCGAGGTCGCGGGCGTCGTGGCGTGGGTCTCCTCCGACGAGGCCGCGTACGTCTCGGGCGCCGTGATCCCGGTCGACGGCGGCCTCGGCATGGGCCACTGACGCCGTCCGTCGGGGAGAGCGCCGTGTCCGACCTCCTGGCGGCCTGGGACCTCGGTCCCGCCGCGCTCACCGAGCTGGGGGCCACGCACAACCACGCCTACCAGGTCGACGTGGACGCCGGGTCCCGCTACCTGCTGCGCCTCCACGTCGCGCGCCGGAGGCAGCACGAGATCGACCTGGAGCTCGACTGGCTCGACGTGCTCGCCGCGCGCGGCGGGCCCTCCGTGCCGGTGCCGCAGCGCACGCGCGACGGCTCCTGGACGGCGACCGTCGAGGTCGCCGTGCCGGACGACGACGAGATCGGCCTCCGCCGTGCGGTGGTGGACGCGTCGGGCGGACGCGTGGAGCGGCGCCTCGCGAGCCTGCTCACCTGGCACGACGGCGAGATGCTGAGCAGCCTCCCCGCATCGGCCGATGCCGGCCCGTTCGCCGAGACGCTGGCCGCCCTGCACGCGGTCGGCGCGGATCCGGCGGCGGTCGGGCTCGCGGGCCAGCGTCGCCGCTACGACGCGGACTACGCGACCACGCGACTGGAGCGCCTGGTCGAGGGCTACCCGGGCATCATGTCCGACGGCTCCACCGCCGACGCGCTCGCCGGTGCGATCGAGGAGCTCCGCGCCACCCTGGCGGAGGCCGGGCCGCCGATCATGGTGCACGGCGACTACCACCCGGGGAACCTGATCCAGGGGCCGACCGGCGTCTCCGTCATCGACTTCGACCGGTGCGGCCTGGGGCCCGCGGGCCTCGACGTCGCCGCAGCGATCATGTACCTCGCGCCCCGGCAGCGCGCCCAGTTCCACCGCGCCTACACGGCGGCGGGCGGCAGCACGGGCGTCCCGGACGAGCGCTTCGGCGCGTTCATCTTCCTGGCGTACCTCGACAACGTCACGCACCTCGCGAGCCTGCCCTCGGAGCGGGAGCGGATGCCCGCGAACATCGCGCAGCTCGCGGCGATCGCCCGGGCGGTCGTCACGGGCTGAGACGCGGACCCAGCGACGCGTCAGCTCGGGAGACCGAGGAGCGCGAGCACCTGCGCGAGGTCGCGGCGGTCGACGCACACGTCGGCGCGCCGACGGACGGCGGGCTTCGCGTCGAACGCGACCGAGAGCCCGGCCACGGCCATCATCTCCAGGTCGTTGGCACCGTCGCCGACCGCGACGACGCGGGCGAGCGGGATCCCGAGCTCGCGGCTCCACTCCTCCACGGCGTCGCGCTTCGCCGCGGCGTCGACGACCGGCCCCGCGACGCACCCGGTGAGACGCCCCTCGGCGGTCTCCAGCCTGTTGGCGCGCCAGAGGTCGAGGCCGAGTCGCTCGGCGAGCGGATCCAGCAGCTCGTGGAACCCGCCCGACACGACGGCGACGACGTGGCCGGCCTCGTGCAGACCCTGGATCATGCGCTCGGCACCCGGCGTGACGCGGATCCGCGCCCCCACCGTCGCGTGCACGGAGGACGGCAGCCCGGCCAGCGTCGCGACCCGCGAGCGGAGGCTCTCCGCGAAGTCGAGCTCGCCGCGCATCGCCCGGTCGGTGACGGCGGCGACCTCGTCGAGCGAGCCCGCCTCGGCCGCGAGCAGCTCGATGGCCTCGTCCTCGATGAGGGTCGAGTCGACGTCCAGGACCACGAGCATGCGCGGCAGGGCAGGGGGGACGGGCGACGCCGACGGGGCGTCCGGCGTCAGCGGGAGGACAGCGCTCACGGGGTGACGCGCACGCCCTTGCCCACGACGGTGATGCCGCCGTCGGTGACCGTGAAGCCGCGTTCGCGGTCACGATCGTGGTCGACGCCGACCGTGGCGCCGGGCTCGACCTCGACATCCTTGTCGAGGATGGCGCGCGTGATGACCGCGCCGGCCCCGATGTGCACCTTGTCGAACACGATGCTGTCGACGATGCGCGCGCCCGACTCCGCTATGACCCACGGGCCGAGCACGCTGCGCTCGACGTGGGCGCCGCTGATGACGCCGCCGAGCGAGGTGATCGAGTCGATCATGGTGCCCGTGTTGCCCTGCGCGTCGCGGACGAACTTGGCCGGCGGGCTGTTGAGCTGCTGGCTGAAGATCGGCCAGTCCTTGTTGTAGAGGTTGAACACCGGCAGCGCCGAGATGAGGTCCTGGTGCGCGTCGAAGAACGACTCGATCGTGCCGACGTCGCGCCAGTAGTACCTGTCGCGGTCGTTGGCCCCGGGGACCTCGTTGCGGTTCAGGTCGTACACGCCCGCGTTCCCCTGCTCGACGAACCACGGCACGATGTCGCCGCCCATGTCGTGCGCGGACTCCGCGTTCTCGCCGTCGCGGCGCACCGCGTCGATGAGCTGGTCGGTGTCGAAGACGTAGTTGCCCATGGACGCGAGCACCTCGCCGGGGGAGTCGTCGAGCCCCTGCGGGTCCTTCGGCTTCTCGAGGAACGCGCGGATCTGGTACGGGTTCGCGGGGTCCACGTCGATGACGCCGAACTGGTCGGCGAGCTCGATGGGCTGGCGGATCGCCGCGACCGTGGCTCCGTGTCCGGACGCGATGTGCGCCTCGATCATCTGGCTGAAGTCCATGCGGTAGACGTGGTCCGCGCCGACCACGACGACGATGTCGGGCTTCTCGTCGTTGATGAGGTTGAGGCTCTGCAGGATCGCGTCCGCCGAGCCGCTGAACCAGCGCTTGCCGAGCCGCTGCTGCGCGGGCACCGACGCGATGTAGGAGTTGAGCATCTGGTTGAGGCGCCAGGTCTGCGACACGTGGCGGTCGAGCGAGTGCGACTTGTACTGCGTCAGCACGACGATCTGCGTGAGCCCCGAGTTGATGAGGTTGGAGAGCGCGAAGTCGATGAGCCGGTACTGCCCGCCGAACGGGACGGCGGGCTTCGCCCGGTCCGCGGTGAGCGGCATGAGGCGCTTGCCCTCGCCGCCGGCGAGCACGATTCCAAAGATCTTCTTCGATGCCATTGCTCCAGCGTAGATGCACGTCGGGGCATGTACTAGCGTTCGACCAATGCGAGCAGACGTGATCACCAAGGAGTATCCGCCCGAGGTCTACGGGGGTGCCGGGGTCCATGTCACGGAGCTCGTGAAGGCCATGCGGCAGCAGACGGAGGTCGTCGTCCGGGCCTTCGGGGCGCCCCGTGATGAGCCCGGCGTGTTCTCCTATCCCGTCCCGTCGGAGCTCGCGGGCGCCAACGCGACGCTGCAGACGATGGCCGTCGACCTGGCGATCGCGAGCGACGTCGCGGGCGCCGACGTCGTCCACTCGCACACCTGGTACGCGAACCACGCGGGCCACGTCGCGTCGATGCTGCACGGGATCCCGCACGTCGTCACCGCGCACAGCCTCGAGCCGCTGCGCCCGTGGAAGGCCGAGCAGCTGGGCGGCGGCTACCGCGTCTCCAGCTGGATCGAGCGCACCGCGTACGAGGCTGCTGACGCGGTGATCGCGGTCAGCGACGGCATGAAGCGCGACATCCTCCGCTCGTACCCCGCGCTCGACGAGGCCCGGGTGCACACGGTCTACAACGGCATCGACCTCGCGTCGTGGGCGCCTGTGCACGACGACGAGCTCGTGCGCTCGCTCGGCGTCGACCCGTCGCGTCCCTCGGTCGTGTTCGTCGGCCGGATCACGCGTCAGAAGGGCCTGCCCTACCTCCTCCGCGCCGCCGCGCTGCTGCCCGCCGACGTGCAGATGGTCCTGTGCGCGGGCGCGCCCGACACCCCGCAGATCATGGAGGAGGTCACGGCCCTCGTCCGCGGCCTGCAGGAGGAGCGCTCGGGCGTCGTGTGGATCGACCGCCTGCTGCCGCGCCGCGAGCTCTCGGCCGTCCTCACGGCCGGAACCGTCTTCGTCTGCCCGTCCGTCTACGAGCCGCTCGGCATCGTGAACCTCGAGGCCATGGCCTGCGGCGCGCCCGTCGTCGGCACGGCCACGGGCGGGATCCCCGAGGTCGTCGACGACGGCGTCACCGGCCGCCTCGTCCCCATCGACCAGGCCACGGACGGCACGGGCACGCCCACCGATCCCGAGCGCTTCGTCCGGGACCTGGCCGCCGCGTTGACGGAGGTCGTCGCGGATCCCGACGCCGCGCGCCGCATGGGGGAGGCCGGCCGCGTCCGCGCCGAGCGCGAGTTCGGCTGGGACCGCATCGCGCGCCAGACCGAGGCGATCTACGCGTCGATCCTGCGCTGATCGACCGGGCACCGGCCCCCACGAGGTCGGCCCGGCGCTCCCCACGACCGGGCGGGTCGCGCGGCCCGGGCCGGTAGACTCGTGCGCATGAGCCACGTCCTCTCCCTGTCCGGAGTGTCCTTCGTCCGGAACGGGACGACCATCCTCGACCAGGTGGAGTGGACGGTGGACGGCGACGAGCGCTGGGTCGTCCTCGGCCCGAACGGCGCCGGGAAGACGAGCCTCCTGCAGATCGCCTCCGCCATGGCCCACCCGTCCTCCGGCACCGCGACGGTCCTCGACCACGAGCTCGGCCGGGTCGACGTGTTCGAGCTGCGCTCGCGCATCGGCTTCGCGTCCACCGCGATGGCCCGGCGGATCCCCGCGGACGAGACCGTGCTCGACGTCGTGCTCACCGCCGCGTACTCGGTCACGGGCCGCTGGAACGAGGACTACGAGGACATCGACGTGCGCCGCGCCCAGCGCGTGCTCGCCGAGTGGCGCCTCGGCCACCTCGAGCAGCGGCGGTTCGGCACGCTGAGCGACGGCGAGCAGAAGCGCGTGCAGATCGCGCGCTCGATCATGACCGATCCCGAGCTGCTCCTCCTCGACGAGCCGGCCGCGAGCCTCGACCTCGGCGCGCGCGAGGAGCTGCTGCAGCTCCTCGGCGGCTACGCGTCGGCGCCCGAGGCGCCCGGCATCGTCATGGTCACGCACCACGTCGAGGAGATCCCGCGCGGTTTCACGCACGCGCTGCTGCTGCGCGAGGGAGCGGTCGTCGCCGCGGGTCCGCTCGCGGACGTCATCACGGCCGACAACCTCGGCCGGGCCTTCGGCCTCGCGCTCGAGGTCACGCACGACGACGGCCGCTTCACGGCCCGCGCCGTCCGCTCCTGACCCCGTCGGACGGCCCCCGGCGCGCCTGCCCGTTCGCGGCACCCGTCTGGTAGGCTCGTCCACTGGTCCGGTGATCATCCCGGGCACCCACGCTTCCCAATCAGACTCCAGAAACGACGAAGGACACCCCGATGAAGACCGACATCCACCCCAAGTACGCCCCCGTCGTCTTCCGCGACCTCGCCTCCGGCGCGACCTTCCTCACGCGCTCCACCGTGAGCAGCTCCAAGACCATCGAGTGGGAGGACGGCAACACGTACGCCGTCATCGACGTCGAGATCTCGAGCGAGTCGCACCCGTTCTACACGGGCAAGCAGCGCATCATGGACTCCGCCGGACGCGTCGAGAAGTTCAACTCGCGCTACGCGGGTTTCGGCACCAAGAAGTAGCAGCCTCCCGCTGCAGCACGAAGGGCGCCCGGCCTCGGCCGGGCGCCCTTTGTCGTCCAGGGCCGAGGGAGGGGGATCAGGATCCGGCGTGCCGCTCGGGCCAGGCGCCGGACGTCGTGAACGCCGGATCGCGCGTGCGGCGCATGTAGTCCTGGAAGCTCTCCGCCTGCACGCGTGACCAGTCGACCTGGCGGTCGTGGAGGTCGAGCACGGGGATGTCGAGCTGGTCCGCGTAGCGTCCGGCGATGGCCTGGGCCACCCGACCGGCGGCGATGGCGTCCGCGCCGGCGTCGTGCGCGTCGTCGAGGCGGACGCCGTAGTGCTCCGCGGCGACGGACAGCGTGCGCTTGCCGCGGCGGTAGGTGTCGACGGCCTTGTCGATGACGAGCGGGTCGATGACGGGGCCGGTGTCGCGCAGGGGCTCGACCCCGTGCCGCACGGCCTCCCGGTTGAGGAGCGTGAGGTCGTAGGGCGCGTTGTAGACCACCAGCGCGAGGCCGCGGGCGAACATCGCACGGATGGTGGTGACGATCTCGAGGACGACCACCGCGGCGTCGCGCCCCTCGGCGCGGGCTCGCTCCGTGGTGACGCCGTGGATGGCGGCCGCGCCCGCGGGGATCTCGACCCCGGGATCCGCGAGCCAGTCGTGCCGCTCGAGGACCTCGCCCTGCGCGTCCAGGACGACGATGCACGCCGTGACGATGCGCGCGGTCTCGACGTCCACCCCCGTCGTCTCGAGGTCGAACGAGGCCAGGGTGTCGTGCCAGCGGGAGGTCATCCTGTAGATGCTACGGGCGACCGCCGATGGCAGGCGCACCCATGTGCAGCCAGTAGAAGCTCTGCGTCGCGAGCGTCAGCGTGAGCCGGCCGTCGTCGCCGACCGTCGGGAAGACGCCGCCGCCGAAGAGGTCGTAGAGCTGGGATCCCGCGAAGTCGGACGCGTCGATCGTGACCGAGACGGGGTTGTGGGCGAACGAGAAGACGCAGAGCACGTCCTCCGCGCGGTCGCCGAAGTGCGTGCCGCTGCCCTCGTAGGAGCGGACGAAGGCGAGGACGCTCTCGTGATCGGTCGGGAGCACGCGGATGGTGCCCTGGCCGAAGACGGGGTGGGCCTTGCGCACGTGGATCACGTTGCGCACCCAGTGCAGCAGCGACCGCGACTGCGCCAGCTGCGACTCGACGTTGATCTGCGCGTAGTTGTAGACGAGCGACTGCACGACGGGCAGGTAGAGCTTCCCCGGGTCGGCGGTGGAGAAGCCGGCGTTGCGGTCGGGCGTCCACTGCATGGGCGTGCGCGAGGCGTCGCGGTCCGGCAGCCAGATGTTGTCGCCCATGCCGATCTCGTCGCCGTAGTAGAGGAACGGGCTGCCGGGGAGGGAGAACAGCAGCGCGTGCACGAGCTCGAGCTCGGCGCGCGAGTTGTCGAGGAGCGGCGCCAGGCGGCGGCGGATGCCGATGTTGACGCGCATGCGCGGGTCGTAGGCGTACCAGCCGTACATGGCCTGGCGGTACTCCTCGCTCACCATCTCGAGCGTGAGCTCGTCGTGGTTGCGGAGGAAGACGCCCCACGCGGCCGCCTCGGGGATCTCGAACGTCTCGCTCATGATCCGCTTCAGCTCGTCCGCGGTCTGCGAGCGGAGGGAGTAGAAGATGCGCGGCATGATCGGGAAGTCGAACGCCATGTGGCACTCGGGCTCCTCCTCGGTGCCGAGGAACGCGGAGACCTCGCGGGGCCACTGGTTCGCCTCGGCGATGAGGATCCGGCCCGGGTACTCCTCGTCGACCATGGCGCGGAGGCGCTTGAGGAACTCGTGCGTGGCGGGCTCGCCCTCGCCGTTGCCCTCCTCGGTCTCGTAGAGGTAGGGGATCGCGTCCAGGCGGAGGCCGTCGACGCCCATGTCGAGCCAGTGGCGGATGACGCCGTAGATGGCCTCGTGCACCTTCGGGTTGTCGAAGTTGAGGTCGGGCTGGTGCGAGAAGAACCGGTGGAAGAAGAATTGGCGGCGCACCGGGTCGAAGGTCCAGTTGGACTCCTCGGTGTCGACGAAGATGACGCGGATGTCCTCGTACTTCTCGTCCGTGTCGCTCCAGACGTAGAAGTCGCCGTACGGGCCGTCGGGGTCGGACCGCGACTGCTGGAACCACTCGTGCTGGTCGGAGGTGTGGTTCATCACGAGGTCGATCACGATGCGCATGTTGCGCTCGTGCGACTTGGTGACGAGCTCCTTGAAGTCGTCGAGCGTGCCGAACTCGGGGAGCACCGACATGTAGTCGCTGATGTCGTAGCCGCCGTCGCGGAGCGGGGACTGGAAGAACGGGGGGATCCACAGGCCGTCGATGCCGAGCCACTGCAGGTAGTCGAGCTTGGAGATGAGGCCCTGGATGTCGCCGGTGCCGTCGCCGTTCGAGTCGACGAACGAGCGGATCATCACCTCGTAGAAGACCGAGCGCTTGTACCACTGCTTGTCGAGGGTGAGTCCGGGCAGGGTGATGGGGGCGGTGAAGCTCACGGTTCTCCTCATGGGCGCGACGGGGGCGTCGACTCGGGGCGGGAAGGCTCGTCGCAACTCTAGGCGCGGAAGGCCGGGCGGACGGAGCCCGGCGCGCCCGGGGTCCGGGGCGGCGCCCGCTCGTAGACTCGTCCCCGATGACCGTCCCCTCGCCCTACGCCGCCCAGCTCGACCGCATCCCCGTGGTCCGCCGCACCGTCGACCTCCTCGGGAGCCGAACCGCCTGGTGGGAGTACGGGCCCGCCGACGCCCCGCAGACGCTCGTCGTCGTGCACGGGTTCCGCGGGGACCACCACGGGCTGGAGCCGGTCGTCGCGCAGCTGCCGGGCGTGCGGATCCTCTCGCCCGACCTGCCGGGGTTCGGCGACTCCACGCCGCTCGTCGACGCGCGGCACGACATCCCCGGGTACGCCGCGTGGCTGCGCGCGTTCGTCGACGCCACCGGCTCGCGCGACGCCACCGTGCTCGGGCACTCGTTCGGATCCATCGTCGTCTCGGCCGCGCTGGCTGACGGCCTGCCGAGCCCGCGCGCGATCCTGGTCAACCCGATCGCCGCGCCCGCGCTCGAGGGGCCCCGGGGCATCCTCACCCGGCTCGCCGTGCTCTACTACCGCGCCGCCGCCGTGCTGCCCGAGCGGGCGGGCTTCGGCCTGCTGCGCAACCGGGCCATCGTGCGCGTGATGAGCGAGGCCATGGCGAAGACGCGCGACCGCTCGCTCCGCCGGTGGATCAACGACCAGCACGACCGCTTCTTCAGCGCGTTCAGCGACCGCCGCGTCGTGCTGGAGGCGTTCCGCGCGTCGGTGTCGTCGGACGCGAGCACCTACGCGCCCCGCGTCGACGTCCCCGTGCTGCTCGTCGCCGCCGAGCGCGACGACATCACGCCCGTCGCCGCGCAGCACCGGCTGCGGCGCCTGTTCGCCGACGCCCGGCTCGAGGTGATCCCGCGGGTCGGGCACCTCATCCACTACGAGACGCCCCGGGAGGCGGCCGGCTCCATCCGCGCGTTCCTGGACGAGGGGAGCGCGTCATGAGGCTCGTGTTCGACTGCAGGTACACGCGCATCGGCCGGCACGACGGGATCAGCCGCTACGGCGCGGAGCTCGTCGCGCGGCTGGGCGCACGCTTCGACGTGACCATGCTCATCAGCGACCACCGCCAGCTCGCGCTCCTGCCCGACCTGCCGTGGCAGCTGGTCAGCTCGCCGACCGGCGCCCGGGAGCCGTGGGTCGCCCGACGCGTGTCGCGCATGCGTCCCGACGTCGTCTACAGCCCCATGCAGACGATGGGATCCCGCGGCCGCACCTACCCGCTCGTGCTCACGCTGCACGACCTCATCTACTACCGGCACCGGCGTCCGCCCCGTGACCTGCCCGCGCCCGTGCGCACGCTCTGGCGGGCCTTCCACCTCGCGTGGTGGCCGCAGCGGCTGCTGCTCGACCGGGCCGACGCGATCGTGACCGTGAGCGAGACGACGCGCGGGCTCATCCGCGCGCACCGGCTCACCACGCGGCCCGTGGTCGTCGTGCCGAACGCGGCCGAGCTCGCACCCGCGCCCGACGGCCACCCGGACGGGCCGCGCGAGGCGCCCGCGGAGCGCACGCTCGTCTACATGGGCTCGTACATGCCCTACAAGAACGTCGAGACGCTCGTGCGCGCGGCCGACGACCTGCCCGACCACGAGCTGCACCTCATGAGCCGCGTCGGGTCCGCCGAGCGCGCGCGGCTGGAGGGGCTCGCCGACGGCGCGCGCCTGGTCTTCCGCGACGGCGCGAGCGACGACGAGTACGCGCTGACGCTCCGGCACGCGACCGCGCTGCTCACGGCGTCGCGCGACGAGGGCTTCGGGATCCCCGTCATCGAGGCGATGAGCGTCGGCCTGCCCGTCGTGGTCAGCGACATCCCGATCTTCCGCGAGATCGGCGGTGACGCGGCCGTGTACGTGGATCCGGACGACGCCGAGGGGTTCGCTGCGGCCGTGCGCGCGCTGGAGGACCCGGATGAGTGGCGGCGGCGGTCCGCCGCGTGCATCGCCCGCGCCGCCGAGTACGACTGGGACCGGTCGGCGGAGGCGCTCGGCGACCTCCTCGAGCAGGTCGCGCGCACGGGGCGCCGCGGGGCCTGAAGCCGAGGCGGTCGCCGACCGGTCGTCGTCCGCTCAGGCGGGGCGGACCCGGATCAGGCCCGGCGCGCGGGATCGAGGTCCGCGATCGCTCCCAGGTCGGCCACCCCGCCGAAGCGGAGCAGCGACAGCTCGCCGTCGACCACGCCGAACGTGTGCGCCGAGCCGTTCTCGATCATGGGCCCCGGGCGCGTGCCGAGCGACGCGTCGAGGCTGCGGGCCAGCGCCGCGATGACGCCGCCGTGCGACACCGCGATGATCGACCCGCCGGGGTGCCGCTCCGCGAGCCGGAGGAGCGCCGCTCCCGCCCGCTCGGTGACGGACTCCACGGTCTCGCGGCCGGGCACGTCGCCGTCCGGGAAGCGCGCCTCGATCTCCGCGTGCGTGAGTCCCTCGGCGAGGCCGTAGCGGCGTTCGGCGAGCGCAGGCTCCGGCAGCGGGCCCATCGTGGGCGCGCCGCCGAGCGCGAGGTGCTCCGCGATGATCGACGCGGTCTCGAAAGCGCGGCTGAGCGGGCTCGCGTGCACCGCGTCCCAGCCCGCGCCACCCGCGACGGCCGCGGCGAGCAGCGCACCCGCGGTGGCCGCCTGCGCGCGGCCTGTGTCGTCGAGCGGGATGTCGCTGGATCCCTGCACGCGCCGCTCCACGTTCCACGCGGTGCGGCCGTGGCGCACGAGCACGATCCGGGTCACGACGCGAGCTCCGTCGCGATGGCGCGGAGGATCTCGCTGGTGCCGCCCTCGAGGCGCACCGTGGCGCGGGTGTCGCCCTTCGTGGTGCCGCGGTTGAGGATCACGATCGGCATGCGGCTCCTCCGGGCGATCTCGAGCAGGCGGATCCCGGAGTTGACCGCGAGGGACGACCCGGCGATGAGGAGCACGTCCGCGTCGGACACGATGGCGCCCGCCTCGCGGAAGCGCTCCGTGGGCACGAGCTCCCCGAAGAAGACCACGTCGGGCTTGAGCATGCCGCCGCAGACGCTGCAGACGGGGATCCGGAACCGGTCGACGTCGTGCACCTGGGCGTCGCCGTCGGGGTTGAGCTCCACCGCGTCGGGCAGGTCGAGCCAGGGGTTCTCGGCGCTGATGCGGTCGGCGATCGCGGAGCGCGCGTACGCCTGCCCGCAGTCGAGGCAGAGGACGCGGTCGAGCGAGCCGTGCAGGTCCACGACGCGGCGGGATCCCGCCCGCTCGTGCAGGCCGTCGACGTTCTGCGTGACGAGCCCGCCCACGACGCCGGCCGCCTCGAGGTCGGCGAGCGCCGCGTGCCCGTCGTTCGGACGAGCGGAGCTGAAGGCCTTCCAGCCGAGGTGCCCGCCCGCCCAGTAGCGGCGGCGGAAGTCGTCGCCCTCGCTGCGGAACTGCTGGAACGTCATGGGGTTCCGCTTCGGGGCGCCCTCGCCGCGGTAGTCGGGGATGCCGGAGTCGGTGCTGAGGCCGGCGCCCGTGAGGACGGCGGTGCGACGGCCGCGCATCAGCTCGACCGCCTCGGCGATCGTGGACCCCGCCGGGGGTCGGGGATCGTCACGGAGAGCGGTGCTCATGGGGCCTCCCGGTGCCGAGCTGGCGCCCCGCCGTGTCGGCGGGCGGCGACGGGGCAGGGCATCATTGTCCTGTCGAGTCTAGACAGCGCATCCCCGCGACGGCTCCGCGTGACGAGGCCCCGCATCCGCGACGGGGCGGACGGAGGAAGGACCGGCGTGCACATCCACCGCATCGAGGACCTCTCCTCGCCGGGCCTGGAGGACTACTCGCGTCTCACGGACGTGGCCCTCCGCCGGGTGAGCGAGCCCGCGGGCGGCCTCTACATCGCCGAGTCCACCAAGGTCATGGGCCGCGCGCTCGCCGCGGGTCACGTGCCGCGGTCGGTGCTGGTGCAGGAGCAGTGGCTCGACGACGCCGCCCCGCTCCTCGAGGGCTTCCCGGACGTCCCCGTGTTCGTGGGCGCGGCCGCCGTGCTCGAGCGGCTCACCGGGTACAACCTGCACCGCGGGGCGCTCGCCGCGATGCACCGTCCGCCCCTGCCCGCCGTCGCCGACGTGCTGCGCGACGCGCGCCGGGTCGTCGTCCTGGAGGACATCGTCGACCACACGAACGTCGGGGCGATCTTCCGCGCGGTGGCCGGGATCGGCGCCGACGCCGTGCTCATCACCCCGCGCTGCGCCGACCCGCTCTACCGGCGGAGCGTGCGCGTCAGCATGGGCACCGTGCTGCAGGTGCCGTGGACCCGGCTGCCCGAGTGGTCGGAGGCCGCGCCGCTGCTGCACGAGGCCGGCTTCCACCTCGCGGCGCTCGCCCTGGAGGACGACGCCGTCACGCTCGACGCCTTCGCGGCGGATCCGCCCGAGCGGATCGCGCTCGTGCTCGGCACCGAGGGCGACGGCCTCAGCCGCCACGCGCTCCGCCACGCGGACACGACGGTCGTGATCCCGATGCTGCACGGCGTGGACTCGCTGAACGTGGCCGCGGCGAGCGCCGTCGCCCTGTACGCGCTGCGGGTCCCCGCGTGAGCCGGGCCCGCCGGCTCACCGTCACGTCCGTCGTCGCGGCGCTCCTCGTCTCGGCGGGCGTGTACGTCCCGGTGACCCTCACGGCGGATCCGCCGGCCGCGGTCGCTCAGGTCGACGCGCCGTCGCCCGTGGTCGCCGTCCCGACGCCGGAGTCCTGGCCGGGCGACGGCGTCTCGGCGGTCGGCGCCATCGGCTTCGACGGCGTCCTCGCGACGAACGAGGCCACGCCCGTGTCCCGGCCGATGGCGAGCATCACCAAGACCGTGACCGCGCTCGTCGTGCTGAAGGCGAAGCCCCTCGCTCCCGGGGAGGACGGGCCGCAGGTCACCTTCACGGCCGAGGACGAGGCGCTCCGCGGGGAGATCCTCAAGCAGGACGGCATCGTCGAGCCCGCGGTCGCCGGCACGAGCCTCTCGCAGCGGGACCTGCTCGAGGGCGCGCTGCTCGCGAGCGCCAACAACTACGCGGCGGCGCTCGGGGTCTGGGCGTACGGCTCGAACGACGCCTTCGTCGCGGCCGCGAACGCCTGGCTCGCCGAGCAGGGGCTCACGGGCACGCACGTCGCCGACGCGATGGGGCTCTCGCCGGAGACCGTGAGCACGACGGCCGACCTCGTCCGCATCGGCGAGATGGTGCTGGCCGATCCGGTGCTCTCGGGCATCGTCGACCAGCGCAGCGCCGACGTGGCGGGGGTGGGGACCGTCGAGAACCGCAACCTGCTGGCGGGCGTCCCCGGATTCCGCGGGATCAAGACCGGCACGCTCGAGCAGGCGGGCAAGTGCCTGCTCTGGGCGGTGGACACGAAGGTCGGCGACCGCGACGTGACCCTGGTCGGCGTGACGCTCGGCGCGAAGGACCACGCCGAGCTCGCCCGGCAGGTGACCGCGCTGCTGCCGACGGTCACGGCGAACATGCACGTGGTGCAGGTGGCCTCCTCGGGGGAGCCGTTCGCCGACTACACGACGGCGTGGGGTGCGACCGCGCGGGCCGTCGCCACCGAGGACCGGTCGCTCCTGGTGTGGGGCGACACGCCCGTCACCACGACCGTCGAGGCGTCCGGATCCGGGGAGGCTGCCGCGGGCACCCAGGTCGGCACGGCGACGGTCACGGCCGGGCAGGAGACGGTGCGGGTGCCGCTCGCGCTCGACCGGGCGATCCCGGGCCCCGACGGCTGGTGGCGCCTCGGCAACCCGGGCGAGCTGCTCGGCTGAGGCCCCGCCGGCCCGTCAGCTACCGGCGTCGACGCGCGTCCACGGCGACGCGTCCGGCCGCTTGGCCGTGCGCCCGTCGCCCGAGGACTGGTGGCGCAGGCGCCGCAGCACCCACGGCACGAAGTACGCGCGCGCCCAGTCGATGTCGCCCGCGCGCGCCTGGCTCCAGGTGCGCGGCGGGAGCGGCTCGGGCTTCAGCGGTTCGAGGTCGTTCTCGACGGCGAGCGCCTGCAGCACCATGCGCGCCACGGTGTGGTGGCCGAGCGGCGCGAGGTGGAGCCGGTCGATGTCCCACATGCGCGGGTCCTGTATCTCGGTGAGCGACCACTGGTCGGCCACGATGCAGTCGTGCCGGGCCGCGACCGCGCGGATGTCCTCGTTGTAGATCGCGACCTTGCCGCGCAGCCGCCCGAAGACGGGGGAGAACTTGACGTCGGTGCCCGTGAAGAGCACCACGGTCGCGCCCTCGGAGGAGAGCCGGGCGACCATCTGGTCGAGGCGGTCGGCGAGGCGGTCGGGGTCGGCGCCGGGCCGGAGGATGTCGTTGCCGCCCGCGGAGAGCGACACGAGGTCGGGGTGCAGCGCGAGCGCGGGCTCGACCTGCTCGTCGGCGATCTGGCCTAGCAGCCGGCCGCGGATGGCGAGGTTGGCGTAGGAGAAGCCCTCGACCTGGTCGGCCAGCACCTCGGCGACGCGGTCGGCCCAGCCGCGGTGCCCGCCGGGGCTGCCCGGCTCGGGGTCGCCGATGCCCTCCGTGAAGGAGTCGCCGAGGGCGACGTAGCGGCGCCAGGGGTGGGGCTCGGTCATGCGGGTCCTTCCGGGTGGGTCGCTCCCATCATAGGAACGCCCTCGGGCGGCCCCGGGAATGCGGGCTCGCATCCGTTTGTTGAGCATTCAAGCAATAGGACGCACCACCCGAGGAACGAGGACCCATGCCCGATCTGCTCTCCGCCGCCACGACCATGGGACCCGTGACCCTCCTGGTCGGCGACCTCGACCGGATGACCGCCTACTACCGCGACGCCGTCGGCCTCGAGCAGCTGCACGAGGGCACGGAGTCCACGACGCTCGGGCGCGGGGGAGTGCCCGCGGTCGTCCTCGAACCCGCGAGCGGCCTCGACCTCCCGAGCCCCGGGAACGCCGGCCTCTTCCACACGGCCGTGCTCTTCGACGAGCCCGCAGCGCTCGCCCGCTCCGTCGCCTCGCTCGCGCAGCGCGCCCCCGGCACCTTCACCGGCAGCGCCGACCACCTCGTGAGCCGCGCGTTCTACTTCACCGACCCGGAGGGCAACGGCGTCGAGCTCTACACCGACCGTCCGCGCGACGAGTGGACGTGGCAGGACGGCCGGATCGTCATGGACTCGCTCCGGCTCGACCCGAACGCATTCCTCCGGGACGAGCTCGCTCCCGTCTCCGACGCCGCCTCCGACGCGGCCGGAATCGGCCACGTGCACCTGCAGGTGGGCGACACGGAGCAGGCGTCCGCCTTCTACGTCGACACGCTGGGCTTCGAGCTCGTCGCCGGCTGGCACGGATCCGCGATCTTCGTGTCCGCCGGCGGGTACCACCACCACATGGCCATGAACACCTGGAACAGCCGGGGCGCCGGCCGGCGTCCCGCGACGCTCGGGCTCGGCACCGTGCGGATCGATGTCCCCACGCGCGACGAGGTCGAGGCGGTGGACGCGCGCCTCCGCGCCGCCGGCGTCGCCACGCGCGACGACGGACGGGAGCTCGCCTTCGAGGACCCGTGGGGCAACGCCCTGGTGCTGTCCGCCGCCTGAGCGCCGGCACCCGGCGGGTCGCACGACGGGCGCGCGGGGGAGACTGGGCGCATGACGCCCGCCGCCCCGGCCGACCTGCCCGATCCGCTCGCGCACCTCGACGAGGCGCTCCTCGACCGGATCCGCTCCCGCGCCCCCGGGTACGACGCCGGCAACGCGTTCTTCGCGGAGGACCTCGACGAGCTGCGGGACGCCGGCCACCTCCGCCTCCTCGTGCCACGCGAGCTCGGGGGGTCCGGCGCCTCCCTCGCCGACGCCGTGCGCGCGCAGCACCTCCTCGCGCAGGCGGCGCCCGCGACCGCGCTCGGCGTGGGGATGCACCTCGTCTGGACGGCCGTCGCCCGGATCCTCGCGGACCGCGGCGACGACTCCCTCCGGGGCGTCCTCGAGGACGCGGGCCGCGACGAGCTGCTGGCCTTCGCGATCAGCGAGCCCGGCAACGACCAGGCGCTCGCCGACGCGCTCACGCGGGCCGAGCCCGACCCCGACGGCGGCTACCGGTTCACGGGCACCAAGTCGACGTCGAGCATGGCGCCCGCCTGGACGCGGCTCGGCCTCTTCGGGCGGGACGACACGGATCCGGAGCACCCGCTCCTCGCGCACGCCTTCGTGCCGCGCGACGCGCCCGGCCTCGAGATCGTCCCCGACTGGGACACGCTCGGCATGCGGGCGACGCAGAGCCACACGGTGATCCTCCGCGACGTGCGCGCGGAACCCGCCGACGTGGTCCGTCGGCGCGAGCACGGCCGCCGCGACGACCCGTTCGTCCTCGCCGTGCTGCAGGCGTTCGAGCTGCTCATCGCCGCCGTGTACGCCGGGATCGGGCAGCGCGCGCTCGACATCGCCGTCGAGTCGGCGCTCCGTCGCACCTCCCGCGCGGCCGGCGGTGCCGCGCTCGCGGCCGACCCCGGGATCCGGCACATCGTCGCGGAGGCCGCGCTCGCGCAGGACGCGCTCCTCCCGCAGCTCACGGCGCTCGCGGACGACGTCGACCGCGGAGTGGACCACGGCGACCGCTGGGCGTCGCTCCTCGTCGGCGCCAAGGTCCGGGCGACGCGCACGGCGGCCGAGGTCGTGCAGCGCGCGATCGCGGTCGCGGGCGGCGGATCCTTCCGCGCGGGCGACGAGCTCGGCCGCCTGTACCGCGACGTGCTGGCCGGCGGCTTCCACCCGTCGAGCGACCGGCAGGCCGCCGAGACCATCGCGACGACGCTGCTCGGCCCGGTCCCGCGCGCGTCCTGAGGGGCCGCCCGACGGGCGGTGGCAGCCGATCCGCGCACCTCGCGCCGCGACGCGCCCGGAGCGTCTCGGACGCGCGGATCCGCCCGCCGCGCGCCGCGCCGACGGGAGGCCGCGGACGACGCGGATCCGCTCGCCGCGACGTGCCGGGACGGCTCCGCGATCGACGGGAGCGTCGCCGGGTGCGGGTATCGTGAGGTCGAGTGAGCACCATTCCGACCCCTCCACCGCACGTCGGATCCGCCGCGGCCGAGCACCTCTCGCCGGCCTTCCCGGAGCGCGCCGCCTGGGGCACCGTCAGCAAGCTGCGGGCCTGGCAGGAGGAGGCCCTCACCGCGTACTTCGACAATGAGCCGCGCGACTTCCTCGCCAACGCGACGCCCGGCGCCGGCAAGACCACGTTCGCCCTCCGCCTCGCGTCCGAGCTCCTCCACCGGAAGACCATCGACCGGATCACCGTCGTCGCGCCCACCGAGCACCTCAAGAAGCAGTGGGCCGACGCCGGCGCGCGCGCGGGCGTCCGCCTCGACCCCATGTACAGCAACAGCTCGGGCGCCCTGGGCCGGCACTACCACGGGGCCGCCGTGACGTACGCGCAGGTCGCCGCGAACCCCTACCTGCACAAGACGATGACCGAGTCGAGCCGCACCCTCGTGATCCTCGACGAGGTCCACCACGGCGGCGACGCGCTCAGCTGGGGCGACGCCATCCGCGAGGCCTTCGAGCGCGCCACCCGTCGGCTGTCGCTCACGGGGACGCCGTTCCGCTCCGACACCGCGCCCATCCCGTTCGTCAGCTACCTCCGCGACCACCGCGGCGTCCGCCTCTCGCAGACCGACTACGACTACGGCTACTCGCGCGCGCTCGCCGACGGCGTCGTGCGGCCCGTCATCTTCCTCGCGTACGCCGGCAGCATGCGCTGGCGCAACAAGATGGGCGACGAGATGGAGGCCCAGCTCGCCGAGGGCAACACGAAGGACATCACGTCGCAGGCGTGGCGCACGGCGCTCGCCCCGGACGGCGAGTGGATCCCGCAGGTGCTCGCCGCCGCCGACCGCCGCCTCAGCGAGGTGCGGCAGTCCATCCCCGACGCCGGCGGGCTCGTCATCGCGACCGACCACACGACCGCGCGCGCCTACGCGGCGATCCTGCAGCGGATCAGCGGGCAGCCCGTCACCCTCGTGCTCTCCGACGACGTCGAGGCGAGCGCCAACATCGACCGCTTCTCCGCGAGCACGTCGCGCTGGATGGTCGCGGTGCGCATGGTGTCCGAGGGCGTCGACGTGCCGCGGCTCGCCGTCGGCGTCTACGCCACCAGCGCGTCCACCCCGCTGTTCTTCGCGCAGGCCATCGGCCGCTTCGTGCGGGCCCGCCGCCGCGGCGAGACGGCGTCGATCTTCCTGCCGAGCGTCCCCAACCTCCTCGTGCTCGCCAACGAGCTCGAGCGCCAGCGCGACCACGCCCTCGACCGCGACTCCTCGAAGGAGGGCGACCTCTACAACCCCGAGGACGCCATGATGGGCGAGGCGAACCGCAGCGAGAAGGGATCCGACTCCCTGCTCAGCGAGTTCTCCTTCGAGGCGATGGGCTCCGAGGCCACGTTCGACAAGGTGCTCTTCGACGGCACCGAGTTCGGGCAGATGGCCGACGTCGGCAGCCTCGAGGAGGAGGAGTTCATCGGTCTCCCCGGGATCCTCGAGCCCGAGCAGGTGCGCGAGCTCCTCGCCCAGCGCCAGCACAGGCAGTCGAGGCACGCGAGCGAGCGGGAGCGCAAGCAGGCGGAGAGCGGCGCGCCGAAGGATCCCGACGACATCCCGCTGTACCGCACGCTCAAGGAGCAGCGGCAGCTCCTCAACAGCCTCGTCGGCATGCGCGCCAAGCTGCACGGCGAGCCCCACGGCCTCGTGCACGCCGAGCTCCGCCGCGTGTGCGGCGGGCCCGCGGTCGGCCAGTGCAGCGTCACGCAGCTGCAGCAGCGCATCGACCAGCTCCGCAGGTGGATGCGCAGCTAGCGCGCTCGGGTGGACCGGGGCAGCTCCGCAGGTGGATGCGCAGCTAGCGCACCAGGACGGGTGCGGGGCAGCTCCGCAGGTGGACGCGCAGCTAGCGCGCGACGACGGACCGGGGCAGCTGACCCCGGGTCCGTCTCGCGGAGGGTTCCTAGGGCGCCGTGACGAACCCGTGGTCGACCATGAACTCGTAGGCGACGTCCGCGGGCTCCTCGCCCTGGTCGTCGACGCGGAGGTTCATCTCGCGGAGGGCGTCGTCGGTGATGACGGGGGAGATCCGGTCGAAGACGTCCTGGAGCCCCGGGTACTCGGCGAGGGTCGCCGAGTCGAGGACCGGCGCGACGTTGTAGGCCGGGAAGAAGCCGAGGTCGTCCTCGAGGATCGTGAGGCCGAGCTTGTCGATCCGGCCGTCGGTCGTGAACACCTCGCCGAACTCGCACGTGCCGCGGTCCGTCGCCGTGTACACCGCGCCCGTGTCGAAGATCGACACGTTGCCGTCGGGCACGCCGTCCGCGGAGCCGCTCGGGATGCCGTATGTCTCGAGCAGCGGCGACAGGCCGTCGGAGCGCGAGTTGAACTCCGCCTCCACGCAGAACGTGCGCTGGTCCACGGGCAGGTCCTTGATCTGCGACAGCTTCGTGATGCCGAGCTCGTCCGCCTCCTCGCTGCGGATGGCGAGCGCGTACGTGTTGTTGAGCGGCGCCGGCGTCAGCCAGGTGAGCCCGTTGGCCGCGTCGGCGTCGCGCACGGCCTCGTACTGCGCGCGCTGGTCGGGGATGCCCTTCGCCTCGCCCAGGTAGCTGAGCCACGCCGTGCCGGTGTACTCCCAGGTCATGTCGGCGCCGTGGCTCGTCATGAGCTCGCGGGCCGGGACGCTGCCGGGCACGTTCGTCTGGTCGGTGACGTCGAACCCCGCCGCCTTCGCCGCGATCACGGCGATCTTGCCGAGGATCAGCTGCTCGGTGAAGTTCTTCGACGTGACGGTGAGGTGCGCGCCGGCCGGCAGGTCGAGGGGCTGGATGGAGCCGGGCGCGGTGTCCGGGACGTACGCCGTCGCGGGCTGCAGGCCGCAGCCGGTGAGCGTGGCGAGGGCCGCGGTCACGAGCGCGGGCACGCCGAGGGCGCGGCGCAGGCGGGCGGAGCGGGGGAGGGTCGTCACGGTCAGAGTCCCTTCGGGCGGGCGACGTGCTCGACGACGCGGCCGAGCCAGTCGATCGCGAGCGCGAGCAGCGAGATGAGCAGGGCACCCGAGACGAGCACGGGGTAGAGGTAGAGGCTGACGCCGGTGGTGATGAGCACGCCGAGCCCACCCCCGTTGACGAACGCGGCGAGCGCCGCCGTGCCGACGAGCAGCACCAGGGCGGTGCGGATCCCGGCGAGCATGACGGGCACGGCGAGCGGGAGCTCGATGCGGAAGAGCACGGACGCACGGCTCATGCCCATGCCACGGCCGGCCTCGACGAGGCGCTCGTCGACGCCGCGGATCCCGATCATGGTGTTGCGCAGCACGGGGAGCGCGGCGTAGAGCACGAGGGCGACCAGGCTCGCGGTGAATCCGCTGCCCGTCATCACCATGCTCAGCAGCACGACGAGCCCGATCGCGGGTGCCGCCTGGCCGAAGTTCGCGACCGCGAGCACGGGCGCGGAGTAGCCGCGGAAGCGTCCGCGGGTGAGCAGCACGCCGAGCGGGACCGCGATGACCAGCACGATCGCCGCAGCCGAGAAGGTGAGCACCAGGTGCTCGAGCGTCGACCTTCCCAGCGCCGCGGGTTCGAGAGTGGTGCGCTCGACCGCGGTGAGCGGCGCGACGGCGAGCCAGACGAGGTACGCGCCGAGCACCGCGGCGATCGCGACGGGCTGCGCGATGAGCCCGCGCCAGCTCTGCGCGCCGCCGACGGCGTCGGTGCGGGCCTCGGTCACGGCGCTCATCCGGCCTGCCCGTCGTGCGCGGCGGGGGAGTCGGGGGCGGGGGATCCGGCGGCCTGCTCGGCCCGCGCGGCGTCGGCCCCCACGGTGCCGATCGTGCCGGTGTTCGTGCCGACGGGAGCGCCCTCGACGCCGCCTGCCGCCGAGGCGCGGGCGCTCGTGATGGCGTCCATGACCGTCTCGACGTCGATCACGCCGAGGAAGGCCCCGCCGCGCCCGGTGACGAGCGCGGCGCCCGCGCTCGAGACGAGCATGGTGTCGAGGGCGTCGTTGAGGGTCGCCCGGTTGCCGATGACCGGCAGCCGCGGCTCGGGGACTCCGCCGACGACGTCGATCCGGCCGAGCTGGCGGCGCGAGGGCCACTGGACCGGGCGCTTCCGGGCATCGACGACCACCGCGTGCTGGTGGCCGACCTCGTCCATCCGGGCGAGCACGTCGCGCGCGGCGTCCCCCGGGTGCGCGATGACGGCGTCGGCGAGCGGCACCTCGTCCACGCGGCGCAGCGTCAGCTGCTTGAGGCCGGCGCCCGAGCCGATGAACTCCTCGACGAACGCGTCGGCGGGCTCGGCGAGGATCCGCTCGGGGGTGTCGTACTGCACGATGCGCGCGCCCTCCGCGAAGACGACGATCCAGTCGCCGAGCTTCACGGCCTCGTCGAAGTCGTGCGTGACGATGACGATGGTCTTCTGCAGCTCGGCCTGGATGCGGATCAGCTCGTCCTGCAGGCGCTGGCGGGTGATCGGGTCCACCGCGCCGAACGGCTCGTCCATGAGCAGCACGGGCGGGTCGGCCGCGAGCGCGCGGGCCACGCCGACGCGCTGCTGCTGGCCGCCGGAGAGCTCCTTCGGGTAGCGGTCGCGGTACTGCTCGGGATCGAGCGAGACCAGCTCGAGCAGCTCGTCGACGCGGGCGCGGATGCGGGCGGCGTCCCAGCCGAGCATCTTCGGCACCACCGCGATGTTCGCCGCGACGGTCATGTGCGGGAAGAGCCCGCCGGCCTGGATCACGTAGCCGATGCGGCGCCGCAGCTCGTCGCCGTCGATGGCCGTCACGTCCTCGTCGCCGAGGACGACGCGGCCCTCCGTGGGCTCGATGAGGCGGTTGATCATCTTGAGCGTCGTCGTCTTGCCGCAGCCGGACGGGCCGACGAGCATGACGATCTTGCCGGCGGGGATCTCCAGCGTGATCCCGTCGACGGCGGGCTTCGCCTGTCCCGGGTACCGCTTGGTGACGCCGTCGAGCAGGATCGAGCGGCCGCTGATCTCGGGGGTGGTGGTGGTCTCAGACACGGATGCCTCTCGGAGTGGTGAGCCGGCCGATGCCGACGAGGACGAGGTCGAGCAGGAGGGCGAGCAGGACGACGCCGATGACGCCCGTGAGGACGGACTCGGTCGCGTTCGCGCCGCCGAGGCGGGAGAGCCCGGAGAAGATGAAGCCGCCGAGCCCGGGGCCGAGCACATATGCGGCGACGGCGGCGATCCCCATCACCATCTGCGCGGAGACGCGGATGCCGCCGAGGATGACGGGCCAGGCCAGGGGCAGCTCGACGCGCAGCAGCGTGCGGACGCGGCCCACGCCGATGCCGCGCGCGGACTCCACGATCGCGGGGTCGATCCCGGTGAGGCCGACCACCGCGTTCCGCAGGATGGGCAGCACGGCGAAGAACGTGACGACCGCGACGGCCGGCGCGACGCCGAAGCCGAGCGGCGCGATGAGCAGCCCCACCAGCGCGAACGCGGGGAGCGTCAGCCCGATCGCCGAGACGCTGTTGGCCAGCGAGCTCAGCGGGCGGCTGCGGTAGACCAGCGCCGCGATCCCCACGGCGATCAGGGTCGCGAGCACGAGGCACTGCACCACGAGGCTGAGGTGCTGCCACGCGGAGAACGCGATCTGGTCGGCGCGGGAGGACAGGAAGTCCCACATGTCGGTCTCCTCAGGATGTGTCGGTCACCGGGAGGGGCATCGGCGGTGGCTCACCCTACGCAGTCGACCCGGATGCGCGAAGTTCGCCAGCGGTCGCCCTCCGGTGCTATCACGCGCGCGGCGCGGGCGGGCGCGCGCGCTGTCGTGCTGTACCGCCAGGCGTGGACGCGCGCTCGGGCGTCGTCCAGGCGCGCTCGCCTACGCTCGTGATCCTGGGAGCCGCCCGACCGGTTCCCGCGAGGAGCCACCGATGCCCGTCCCGTCGCGCGATGCCGACGCGTACGCCGTGCTCGGCGTCGAGCCGTCCGCGTCCCAGGACGAGATCCGCCGCGCCTACCGCCGCCGCGTGCGCGACGCGCACCCGGACATGGGCGGCAGCGCCGACGCGTTCCAGGCCGTGCGCGACGCGTTCGAGGCCGTGGGCGATCCCGAGAGCCGCGCCCGCTACGAGCGCACGCTCCGCGAGGCCCCGGCCCCCGAGGATCCCGTCGGCCGCGCGCACCCCGCATCCCCGGGCTCCACCTCGGCGGGCGAGGCGTGGGACCCGGCGTCCCGCCGCGGACGACCCGGCGCGCCGCGCGCCCGTCCCGCCGCGCGCACCCGAAGCTTCGGGCACCCGGGCGGCTTCGCCCGCCTCCGCTACCTGGCCCTCGTGCGCGAGTGGCTGGCGGATCCCGCGGAGCCGTCCGTTCCCGCAGCCCCGGTTCCGCCGCGAGGCGGCACCGCGCTGTCCGACCGGCCGGAGCCCTACGTCCGGCGTGCGCGCGCGATCGCACCGCCCGTGCTCGGCGTCCTGCTCGCCCTCGTCCTGCTCGTCTCCGGCCTGGGCGCGCTGGCCGCCGCCGTGGGCCTCGTCGTGGGCGCGGCCGCCGGCCTCGCCGCCGCGGGTCCGATCGGACGAGCCTGGCACCGCTCCGAGGAGCCGCGACGCCGCGCGGCGGAGCGGCTGCAGGAGGAGGCCATCGCGCACGAGCGGGCCCTCCGCGCCTACCCCGACCTCATGGCCGCCTACAGCGCGCGGCTCGCGCGCCTCGAGGGGCTGCGCCGGCGCTTCGAGGCGGACGCCTACGCGCCCGACCTCGTCGCCGAGGTGCCCGCGGCCGCCTCCGAGGCGCTGCGGGCCGCCGTGGCCCAGGAGGAGACCGCGCGCGAGCTGATGGAGCTCGGGCCGTCGTACGCGTTCTGGAACGGCGTGGCCGTGCCGCGCTCGGGCGATGCGATCGACCACCTCGTGCTCGGGCCGCAGGGGCTCGTCGCGGTCGAGTCGGTGCCCGCGGGATCCGCCGCCGCCACGGATCCATCGGCGCGCGCCGCCGCGCTCCGCGGCCTCGACGCCCGCGCCCGTGCGCTCGCCCGCGAGATGGACGTGCCCGTGGTCGGCCTCGTGCTCTCGCTGCCGTCCGGGGTCCTCGGTGCCGCGCCCGTCGTCCTCCACGCGGCCGACGACCCGCACGCGCTGCCCGCATACGCGGTCGCCCGCACGCTCCTCGCCGACCACGTCGCCGCCGGCCTTCCCGGCCTGCACGCCATGGATGCGGAGCGCCTGCTGGCGGTCCGCACGCGCCTGGTGCTCGACGCGCGCTTCGTCTAGCGTGCGGGTCAGCGGGGGAGCGGGACGTCCAGCTCGCCCGCGCGGACCATCCACTCGACCGCCTCGCGTGCGGCCTCCTCGCTCGTGAACCGGGGCGAGTAGCCGAGGACGTCGCGGGCCTTGTCGATGCTCGCGACGTGGCTGCGGCTGAGGTGCTCCCAGCTGGCGTCGGCGTGATCCGGCTCGGTCCGGGCGCGGAAGCCGTCCCAGTCGAGGTGCTCCAGCTCGGGCTCGCGGCCGAACCAGGCGGCTGCCGCCCGGGCGAAGCCGCGCACCGAGAGCGCGCGGTCCGAGACGGCGTGGAAGCTCTCGCCGACGCTCGTCTCGCGGTTCGCGATCGCGAGCTGAACGACCTGCGCGACGTCGTCGGCGTGCACGTGGTGCATGGTCTCGCTGCCCGAACCCGGCACGGCGAGCGGGCCGCCGGTCGCGAGCGCGGTCCACACCGCGGGGTCGAGGTTGCCCACGGGCGTGATCACGGGCCAGCCGCCGCCGCTGATGTGACCCGGGTGCACCACCGTGCACGGCACGCCGCCCGACCGCGACTCGGCGATCAGGTAGCGCTCGATCTCCGCCTTCTGCACGCCGTACTCGCCGAACGGCTCCTTGGGGTCGTCCTCGCGCAGCGGCAGGGAGGTGCTGAGGCCGTGGGTCCAGATGCTGCCGATGTGCACGAGGTGCCGCACGCGTCCGCGGAGCCCCTCGACGAGGTGACGCGCGGACTCCGGCGTGAAGCAGACCAGGTCGACGACGACCTCGGGGGAGAGCGCGGCGATCCGATCGGCGAAGGTGCCGGCGGCGTCCTCGGCGTCGCGGTCGACGCGCACGCGCTCGACCCGATCCCACAGG
This sequence comes from Clavibacter michiganensis, assembly GCF_021216655.1. Classification (NCBI taxonomy): domain Bacteria; kingdom Bacillati; phylum Actinomycetota; class Actinomycetes; order Micrococcales; family Microbacteriaceae; genus Clavibacter; species Clavibacter michiganensis. The sequence goes on along the minus strand of NZ_CP080437.1, from coordinate 921,427 downwards.
GGCGACTCGCGGTAGGGCTCGCGCGTGCCGCGGCTCACCGCGACGACGTCGTGCCCGGATTCGACGAGTCGGGGGACGAGGAAGGTCCCTATGTGGCCGGTGGCTCCGATGACGACGACGCGCATCCCGTCACCCTAGCGCCGCGCCGGACGGCCGACTCGCCCGGGGATCAGATCCAGCCGCGCTTCCGGAACGCCGCGTAGAGGATCACGCCCATCACGACCATGAGGCCGAGCGCGAGCGGGTAGCCGTAGGTCCACTTCAGCTCCGGCATGTTCACGAAGTTCATGCCGTAGATGGTGCCGACGAGCGTCGGCGCGAACAGGATCGCGGCCCAGGAGGAGATCCGCTTCACCTGGTCGTTCTGGGCGAGGCTCGTCTCGGTGAGCTTCTTCATCTCGTCGTTCTGGCGCTGGCCGACGAGCGTCGTGTGCACGGTGAGCGCGTTCTGCAGCAGCGTGCGGAAGGCGTCGGCGCGCTCGGCGACCCGGATGACGTGGTCGTGCACGTCGCGGAATCCGCGGCGGAGCTCGAGGTCCACGTCGTGCTCCTCGGCGCGCTGGCGGAGGTCGTCGAGGATGGAGCCGAGCGGCGCCGTCGCCCGCTGGAACGCGGTGACCTCGCGCATCAGCGCGTAGATGCGGCGGGAGACGTCTGGGTCGGCGCCGAAGATCTGGTCCTCGATCTCGTCGACGTCGTCCTCGAGGCCCGCCGCGACGGGGCCGTACTCGTCGACGACCTGGTCGAGGATCGCGTACATGACGGCGCGCGGCCCGAGCGCGAGGAGCTCGCGGTCCTCCTCGAGGCGGTGCCGGACGGCGGCGAGGTCGGGTGACTCCGCGTGGCGGATGGTGACGACGAAGTCGGGCCCGACGAAGACGTGCAGCTCCCCGAACTCGACGCGCTCGTCGGCGTCGACGTAGCGCGCGGGGCGGAGCACCACGAACCAGGTGTCGCCGTAGCGCTCCATCTTCGAGCGCTGGTGCCCGCTGAGCGCGTCCTCGACGGCGAGCGGGTGCAGGCCGAACTCGTCGGCGACGCGGTGCAGCTCCTCCGGGTCCGGCCGGTACAGGCCGATCCACGCGAGGCCCTGGCGCTCCCGCATCACCTCGAACGTCTCGTCGAGGCTCTCGGGATCCGCGGTGCGGACCCCCTGGACGTACACGGCGCTGTCGACGACGGTCATCGGATCTCGCTCTCGGGTCGTGACCCTCGTGCGGGCCGAGTGCGACTGTAGCCGGGCGCGCCGCGAGAAGAGCGGAGCGCGGCCGGAACGAGGAAGAGCCGGCCGGATCCTCGTGGATCCGACCGGCTCTCGTGTGTGTCCGAAGGGGGACTTGAACCCCCACGCCCTAATACGGGCACTAGCACCTCAAGCTAGCGCGTCTACCAATTCCGCCATCCGGACAGGATGTGCGGCCCGCCGTCTCCGGCTGCCGAGAGACGACATTAGCACGGCCCGGGAGGCTCTCCGACCACCCGGCGGCAGGACGCCCGCGTCCGGCCTCGATAGCGTGGACCCATGACCGACACGCTCCCCGACGACCTCGACGCCACCGCCCGGATCGCCCGCGACCTCATCCGGTTCGACACCACCAACCACGGCGAGGGCCGGTCGGAGGGGGAGACGGAGGCCGCGGAGTACGTCGAGCAGCATCTCAAGGACCTGGGGCTCGCGCCCGAGCTCATCGACGCCGCGCCCGGCCGCACGAGCGTCCTCGCGCGCATCCCGGGACGCAACAGGGACAAGCCCGCGCTCGTCGTCCACGGCCACCTCGACGTGGTCCCGGCCGACCCCGCGAACTGGTCGGTCGACCCGTTCGGCGGCGTCATCAAGGACGGCATGCTCTGGGGCCGCGGCGCCGTGGACATGAAGAACATGGACGCGATGATGATCACGGCGCTGCAGGAGATCATCACGTCCGGCCGCGCCCCCGAGCGCGACCTGATCATGGGCTTCTTCTCCGACGAGGAGGCGGGCGGCGTGCTCGGCTCCGCCTACGTCGTCGAGAACCGGCCCGAGTGGTTCGCGGGCGCCACCGAGGCGATCAGCGAGGTCGGCGGCTACTCCATCGACCTCGCCGGGAAGCGCGCCTACCTGCTGCAGACGGGCGAGAAGGCCCTGGTCTGGATCCGCCTCGTCGCCACCGGCACCGCCGGTCACGGCTCGCAGGTCAACCGCGACAACGCCGTCACGCGCCTCGCCGGTGCGGTCGCCCGGATCGGCATGGAGGAGTGGCCCGTCCACCTCACCGACACGACGCGCCAGCTGCTCGACGAGATCGCCCGCATCGTCGGGGCCGACCCGACGCAGGTGACCCCCGACGACCTCGCGATCGCCACGGGCACGGCGTCGAAGTTCATCGCCGCGACGCTGCGCACGACCACGAACCCGACGCTGCTCCACGCGGGCTACAAGCACAACGTGATCCCCGACACGGCGGAGGCGCTCATCGACATCCGCGTCCTGCCGGGCGAGGAGGAGGAGGTGCTCGCCCGAGTCCGGGAGCTCGCCGGCGAGGGCGTCGAGGTGCGCATCGTGCACCAGGACGTCGGCCTCGAGAACCCCTTCGAGGGGCCGCTCGTCGACGCCATGGTCGCGACCCTCGGGGCGCACGACCCCGAGGCCGAGGTCCTGCCCTACATGCTCTCGGGCGGCACCGACAACAAGGCGCTCAGCCTCCTCGGGATCACCGGATACGGGTTCGCGCCGCTCAAGCTCCCGGCCTCCATGGACTTCCCGTCGATGTTCCACGGCGTCGACGAGAGGGTCCCGCTCGACGCACTAGTCTTCGGGAGGCAGGTCCTCCGCGACCTCCTCCTGAACTACTAGATCCGAGCCCCAGGTGGGCCACCCGACACGTGGAGCGCACGCTTGAGCTATCTCGAGGCGATCATCCTGGGCCTCGTCCAGGGTCTGACCGAATTCCTGCCCATCTCCTCGAGCGCGCACCTCCGCATCGCCGGGCTCTTCATGGGCGGCGACCCGGGCGCCACGTTCACCGCCATCACGCAGCTCGGCACCGAGCTCGCGGTCGTGGTGTTCTTCCGGAAGCGCATCGGCAAGGTCCTCTCGGCCTGGTCCCGCTCGCTCCGCGGCGGCATGCCGAAGGGCGACCCGGACGTGCGCATGGGCTGGCTCGTCATCATCGGCACCATCCCCATCGGCATCGCGGGCTACCTCTTCCAGGACACCATCCGCTCCACGTTCCGCTCGCTCTGGATCGTCGCGATCGTGCTCATCGTCTTCGGCATCCTGCTCGGCCTCGCCGACCGCTACAGCCGCAGCGACCGCCTCGAGAAGGACATGACGTACGGGCACGGCGTGAGCATCGGCATCGCGCAGGCGCTCGCCCTCGTCCCCGGTGTCTCCCGCTCGGGCGCGACCACCACGGCCGCGCGCGCGTTCGGCTACTCCCGGCCGGTCGCCGCGGAGTACTCGTTCCTCCTCGCCGTGCCCGCCGTCTTCGGCAGCGGCCTGTACGAGCTCGTGAAGAGCTTCGACGAGACCGGCCAGGCCGGTGCCGGGCAGACCGCGGTCGCGACCCTCATCGCGTTCATCGTGGGCCTCGCGGTCATCGCGGGCCTGATGCGGTACATCTCCACCCGCACGTTCATGCCCTTCGTGGTCTACCGCGTCGCCCTCGGCGTCGTGCTCCTGGTGCTCCTCGGCACCGGCGCGATCGCGGCCTGATCCCGTGCGCGCCTGGCCTCGCCCCGTCGTCCCCGCCGTCGCGGGGGAGCCCCCCGTCCCGACCCTGTTCGACACGAGCGCCGGATCCGTCCGCCCCGCCGAGTGCACGGGCGACGGCCGCGTGGGCCTCTACGTCTGCGGCATCACGCCCTACGACGCGACGCACATCGGCCACGCGTCCACCTACCTCGCGTTCGACACGCTCCAGCGCGTCTGGCTCGACCGCGGCTACGACGTCGCGTACGTGCAGAACGTCACCGACGTCGACGACCCGCTGCTCGAGCGCGCGACCGCCACGGGCGTCGACTGGCGCGACCTCGCCGCCGAGCAGGTGGAGCTGTTCCGCACCGACATGGAGGCGCTGCGGATCCTGCCGCCCGACTCGTACGTGGGCGTCACCGAGGTCGTCGACGAGGTCGCGGCCGCGGTCGCGGAGCTCGTCCGGCGCGGCACGGCCTACCCGGTCGCCACGCCCGACGCCGCTCAGCCGGGTGCCCGTGACCTCTACTTCGACGTCGCCCGCGCCGGCGCGGACGGCCCGTGGGCCCTCGGCGACGAGAGCGGCTACGACCGCGACACCATGGCCGCCCTCTCCGCCGAGCGCGGCGGCGACCCCGAGCGGCCCGGCAAGCACGACCCGCTGGATCCGCTGCTGTGGCGCGCCGAGCGCGCCGACGAGCCCGCGTGGGACAGCGCGGTCGGACGCGGTCGGCCCGGATGGCACATCGAGTGCGCCGTCATCGCGCTGCGGAAGCTCGACCGTCCGGTCACCGTGCAGGGCGGCGGATCCGACCTGATCTTCCCGCACCACGAGATGTCGGCCGGCCACGCCGCAGCCCTCACGGGCGAGGACTTCGCGTGCGTCTACGCGCACAGCGGCATGGTCGCGTACCAGGGCGAGAAGATGAGCAAGTCGCTCGGCAACCTCGTGCTCGTGTCGCGCCTGCGGGCCGCGGGCGTGGATCCGCGCGCAATCCGCCTCGCTCTCCTCGCGCAGCACTACCGCGCGGACTGGGAGTGGACGGACGCGCTCCTCGCGGAATCCGTCGCCCGTCTCGCCGCGTGGGACGCGTGGGCCGCCGACGCGGCGTCGACGGACGCCGACGCGGGGGAGCCGGGTGAGCTCGTCCAGCTCGTCCGCGAGCGCCTCGCCGACGACCTCGACACGCCGGGCGCGATCCTGCTGCTCGACCTCCGCGTCGCCACGGGCATCCCGGCGACCTCCGTCGAGGTGGCCGCGGTCGACGCGCTCCTCGGGGTGGCGCTCGGGAGCCCGGCGGCCTGACCCGGAGCCGGGGCGCTACTGGTCCTTGGGGTCCTTGGGATCCTTCGGCCGCCACGGCTCCTCGGGCCGGTCGTCGCCGCGTCCGCGCGGCCCGTCGCCCCGTCGGAGGTACTTCTCGAACTCCTGCGCGATGGCCTCGCCGCTCGCCTCGGGGGAGTCCACCGTGTCGCGGGCCTGCTCGAGCTGCTGGATGTAGGACGCCATGTCCTCGTCCTCGCCCGCGAGCTGGTCGATGCCCGCCTCCCAGGTCGCGGCCTCCTGGATGAGCTCGCCGCGCGGGATCACGACGTCGACCATCTCCTCGAGCTTGTCGATGAGCGCGAGCGTGGCCTTGGGCGAGGGCGCGCTGTGCACGTAGTGCGGCACGGAGGCCCAGAGGGAGACGGTGGGCATGCCCATCTCCTCGGCGCGCTGGGCGATGATGCTGAGGATCCCGACGGGCCCCTCGTACGTGCTGCGCTCGATGCCGAGCTCCGCCCGCACGCTCGCGTTCTCGCTCGTGGAGTAGACGGAGATGGGACGCGTGTGCGGCACGTCGGCCAGCAGCGCCCCGAGCAGCACGACGCCCTCGACGCCCGCCGCGCGCGCCGCGTCGAGCACCTCGGCGGTGAACGCCGTCCAGTGCCTGGACGGCTCGACGCCGAGCAGGAGGTGGATGCTGCCGCCGTTGTCGCCGCTCACGCCCAGCTGCGCGTCGGCGGCCAGGTCCTGCGCGGGTCGCCGCGGGTCCTTCGGGCCGTAGAGCGTGGCGCCCGGCCACTCGAGCTCGCGGGTGCCGTCCTCCGCGAAGCCGATGGTGGGGCGGTTGAACTGGAAGTCGAAGTAGTCCTCGGGATCCACCGACGACACCGCCTCGAGGTCGAGCAGGTCCTTCAGCGCCCGGACCGCTCCGCTGGCGGCCTCGCCCGCGTCGTTCCAGCCCTCGAAGGCGACGACCAGCAGCCGTCCGCTCACGAACCTCTCGGCATCCGCCACGTGACTCCCGTTCCGTCTCGCCCTCTGGCCGCCCGGCCGGCGGTCATCGTACGATCCTAGGACGCGGCGCCTCGCCGGTAGACTCGCTCCCCGTGATCAGCAACAGACCCGCGGCCGTCCTCTGGGACATGGACGGCACCATCGTGGACACGGAGCCCTACTGGATGGTGGCGGAGGAGGCCCTGGTCGGCTCCTTCGGCGGCACGTGGACCCACGAGGACGGGCTCCGGCTCGTCGGCAACGGGCTGGACGACTCGGCGCGGATCCTGCAGGGGGCGGGCGTCGACCTGCCCGTCGCGGAGATCATCGACCGGCTGAGCGACCGCGTCATGGAGCAGATCCTCGTCGAGGTGCCGTGGCGCCCCGGCGCGCGCGAGCTCCTCCGCGAGATCCGCGAGGCCGGCATCCCCACCGCGCTCGTCACCATGAGCATCGGCCGCATGGCGCGCCAGGTCGCCGACGCCGTGCCGTTCGACGCGTTCGACCACGTCGTCGCCGGCGACGACGTGGCCCGCAGCAAGCCCCATCCCGAGGCCTACCTCGCCGCCGCCGACCTCCTCGGCGTGGACATCCGCGACTGCGTCGCCATCGAGGACTCCGCTCCGGGCGTCGCCTCCGCCACCGCATCGGGCGCGACCGTCGTCGCCGTGCCGCACCACGTCCCGCTGCCCGCCGATGACGCCTACGTGCTCTGGGACACCCTCGCCGGCCGCACGCTCGCCGACCTCGAGGCGGCCCACGCCGACCGCCTCGCCGCGGCCCCGATCCGCGACGAGGTGGACGCGTGACCGTCGACACCGCCGCCGCCCGCTTCAGCGGACCGTTCCGCGCGGGCGACCGCGTGCAGCTCACGGGCCCCAAGGGCCGGCTCAACACGATCCTGCTCGAGCACGGCAAGGTGTTCCACACCCACCGCGGCATGATCGACCACGACGACCTCATCGGCCTGCCCGACGGCAGCGTCGTGAAGAACAGCGCGGGGATCGAGTGCCTCGCGCTCCGCCCGCTGCTCTCGGACGTCGTCATGTCGATGCCCCGCGGCGCCGCGATCATCTACCCGAAGGACGCCGCGCAGATCCTCGGGCTCGCCGACGTGTTCCCGGGCGCCACCGTCGTGGAGGCGGGCGTCGGATCCGGCGCCCTCTCCATGTGGCTGCTGCGGGCCCTCGGGCCGACCGGCACGCTCCTCTCCTTCGAGCGCCGCGAGGAGTTCGCGGACGTCGCCCGCGGCAACGTCTCGAGCTACTTCGGCCACAGCCCGGAGAACTGGTCCATCACCCTCGGCGACCTGGCGGAGGCACTGCCGACCGTCACCGAGCCGCACTCGGTCGACCGCGTGATCCTCGACATGCTCGCGCCGTGGGAGTGCGTCGACGCTGTCGCCGAGGCGCTCACCCCCGGCGGCGTCCTGCTCTGCTATGTGGCCACGGTCACGCAGCTGTCGCGCGTGGCGGAGGCGCTCCGCGACTCCGGGCTGTTCACGAACCCCGACGCGAGCGAGACCATGATCCGCGGCTGGCACGTGGAGGGCCTCGCCGTCCGTCCCGAGCACCGCATGATCGGGCACACCGGCTTCCTCATCACGGCGCGCCGCCTGGCACCCGGATCCGTCCTGCCGCAGCTCAAGCGCCGCGCGTCGAAGTCCGACTTCAGCGACGAGGACATGGAGGCCTGGACCCCCGGATCGCTCGGCGAGCGCAAGGTGAGCGACAAGGTCCTGCGCAAGCGCGTCCGCATCGCGGAGCACGGCGCCCAGCTCGCGCGCGCCCGGGACCAGGCGGAGGCGGACGGCGGGGTCGTCCCCGCCGACGCGGCCGATGCGCCGGAGCCCGGCGACCCCACCGCCTAGGATGACAGGGCCGATCACGCGGGTGCGTGCCGGCCGCCCCCACCATCGAAAGAGGAGTCACGTGCGCCGTTCCGCCGCGCTCACCGTCTGCGCAGGGCTCGTCCTGACGCTCGCCGCCTGCAGCCCCTCCGGCTCCTCATCGGGTGCGGCGGCGGGCTGCACGCCCCTCGCCCAGGCCGGCACGTCGTCGAGCACGGTCACCGCCACGGGCGACGTCGGCAGCGCGCCCGCCTCGGTCGCGTTCCCCACGCCGCTCAAGCCCGCGGGCGTCGAGGTCTCCACCCTCGTCGAGGGCGACGGCGCGCCCGTGCAGCCGAACCAGGGCATCACGGCCGCGGCATCCATCGTCGACGGCAAGACCGGCAAGGACCTCGCGGACTACGCGCGCATCGCGCCCAACGCCCGCACCACCGGTTCGCCGCTCTTCACGCCTGCCTCCCTGCACGAGTCGCTGCCGTACCTCGAGGACGCGATGACGTGCATGCCCGTCGGCTCGCGCCTCGCGGTGACGGTCCCCGTCTCCACGGTCTTCCCCGGCCAGGACCTCTCGTCCCAGGGACTCGACGCCACCGACGGCCTCGTCCTCATCGTCGACATCACCTCGTCCTTCCCGGCGAAGGCCACCGGCGAGCCGCGGCCCGCCCAGGCCGGCTTCCCGTCCGTCGTCACGACGGACGACGGCGTCCCCGGGATCACCATCCCGCCGAGCACGCCGCCCACCGAGTACCGCGACGCCCTCCTCCGCGCCGGCGATGGCGCCGAGGTCGGCGACGGCGACACCGTCACGCTGCAGTACACCGGCGTCGTCTGGGGCACGAGCACGTCGGCCGAGAAGCAGGCCGTCTTCGGATCCAGCTGGACCGGCGGCGGCCCCCTGCAGGTGCCCGCGACCGCCACCACGGCGGCGCCCTCCACCGGTGCGGCCTCCTCGCTCGTCGTCACGCCCGGCCTCGCGAAGGCCCTGGTCGGCAAGCACGTCGGCGACCAGGTCATAGCGGTCGTCCCGCCGGCCGAGGGATTCGGCGACCAGGGCTCCGCCAAGGTGCCCGCGGGGTCCACGCTCGTCTACGTGGTGGATATCCTCGGGACAAGCACCACCAAGTAACGACGCATCGCCACCGGCCGGGGGCTGCACCGACGTGAGGACCACCGCGTGCCCGAGACATCCCGCCGACCGACCGTGCCCGTCGAGGAGCGCCTGTTCAGCCTCGTGCTGGCGCTGCTCGCGACAGAGCAGGGCCTGACGAAGAACGAGGTCCTCTCGAGCGTCCAGGGGTACAGGCAGCGCTACCGCTCCGGCGGCGACAACGCCAACCTGGAGCGCCAGTTCGAGCGCGACAAGGACGACATCCGCGACCTCGGCGTGCCGCTGGAGACCGTGGAGGCGCCGGGCCAGGAGGGCAACAACCAGCTCCTGCGCTACCGGATCCCTCGCGGTGCGTACGAGCTCCCCGCCGACCTGTCCTTCACGCCGGAGGAGACGACGCTCCTCAACCTCGCGGCCATGGTGTGGCGCGAGGGGTCGCTCTCGGGGGAGTCGCGCCGCGCGCTCATCAAGCTGCGCTCGCTCGGCGTGGAGTCCGACGACCCCCTCATCGGCTACGCACCCCGGCTGCGCACGCGCGAGGCGGCCTTCGCGCCCCTGAGCGTCGCGCTCGAGCGGCACGTCCTCGTCTCCTTCGGCTACCTCAAGCCGGGGGAGCGGACCGCTCGGATCCGCACGGTCGCGCCCCTCGCGCTCGTCCAGCACCAGGGCCGCTGGCACCTGCACGGCATCGACCAGGACGCCGACGGTCCGCGCACGTTCCTGCTCTCGCGCATCGTCGACCGCGTGCGCGTGACGAGCCGCGGCTTCGTCCCCGAGGGGGAGGACCACGCCGAGCGCGCCCTCGCCGACCTCGACCGCGTGTGGGCGAACGGGGTGGGGGAGGTGGCGGTGGCCCCTGGATCCGACGCGGAGATCCGCCTGCGCCGTCGTCGCGGCACGGAGGACCTCGGCGACGGGCGCCTCCGCGTGCACTACTCCGACACGAACCTCTTCGCCGACGAGGTCGCGGGCTTCGGCCCGGAGGCCCGCGTGATCGCGCCGCCGAAGCTGCGGGACGCCGTGCGCGCCCGGCTCGCCGAGACCGTCGCCGCCCATCGGGAGGACGCATCATGACCGACCGCGCCGCGCCGCTCCAGGCGCAGGACAAGCTGGCGTTCCTGCTGGCGCTCGTGCCGTACCTCACCGACCACGGACGCGTCAGCGTCAGCCAGGCGGCCGCGCACTTCCGGGTGCCGCCCGAGCAGATCCGCCAGGCCGTGCGCCTCATCGCGGTGTCCGGCGTCCCCGGATCCACGGCCTCGTACCAGCACGGCGACCTGTTCGACATCGCGTGGGACGACTTCGAGGACAACGACCAGATCGTCATCACGCACATGGTCGCCATCGACGACTCGCCGCGCTTCTCTGCCCGGGAGGCGGCCGCGCTCATCGCCGGCCTCCAGTACGTCTCCTCCCAGGCGGACGCCAGCGACCTCGACCTCGTCGGCCAGCTCATGGCGAAGCTCGCGCGCGGATCCTCGGCGAGCCCCAGCCAGGTCGCGGTCGCGGCCGGGGCGGGAGACGGCACCCGCGACGACCTCCGCCGTGCAATCGCGGAGGAGCGCCGGGTCGAGTTCGACTACCGGAGCCCCCGCGGCGGCACGGAGCGCCGCGTCGTGGATCCGCTGCGCCTGGAGTCGATGGACGAGGACTGGTACCTGCGCGGCTGGGACCTGGCCCGCGGCGCCGTCCGCACGTTCCGCCTCGACCGCCTCGACGAGCTCGTGGTCACCGACCTCCCGCCCGAGCACCGGCCGCAGGACGTGGTGCTCGGCGACACCCTCTTCGAGCCGAGCCCCGACGACCTCCGCGTCACGCTCGAGGTCCAGGATTCGGCGCTCCCGCTCCTCGGCGACTTCGTGGGCGACGAGCGGCCCCTCCCGGTCGCCGGCCGCCCCGGCCGCGTCGCGGTCACCGTGCGCGTCGCGCACTACCAGGGCCTCGTGCGCCTGGTCGCGGGCATGGCGGGCGTGGTCGTCGTGACGTCGCCGCCGGAGGCGCGGGCGGCGGTGGCCGAGTGGGCCGAGCGGGCCGCGGCCGCCTACGACGACGCCGACTGAGCCGCGGCACCCAGCGGCAGGGGGCCGGGCTCCGAACACCCTGCATCGGAGGACGCCGCCCGGACCAGTGGTCCGGGCAGGGGAAATCCGGGTGAACCGCAATGCCGCACAGGGTGTCCTGACGGGTCGCGACGGTAGACTCGCCGTGGATCCCGACAACGACTGTCCGGCCCCCCGACCTGAAGGAACGTGAACCACATGCTCGGAAACCTGACCGGATGGCACCTCGTCATCATCCTCGTCGTCATCGTGCTGCTCTTCGGTTCCACGAAGCTGCCCGCCCTCGCCAAGAGCGTCGGCCAGTCCATGCGCATCTTCAAGGGCGAGGTGAAGACCATGAAGGAGGAGAGCGGCTCCGACCGCCGCGATGACACCCGCGACGAGAACCGCCGCCGCGACGAGGAGCGCTACCGCGCCGACGACCGCGACGCCACGCCGCGCGACTACGTGCGCCCCGGCGAGTCCCGCGTCGACGAGCCCCGCTACGACGCCCCGCGCTACGACTCCCCGCGCGACGGCGGGGACTCCCGCCCCAGCGCCTGATCCGTGAGCACCACCGAGCGTCCCCGCCAGAAGAAGCGCGACGCGGAGAGACGCATGTCCCTCGTCCAGCACCTGCTGGAGCTCAAGAAGCGCCTGTTCATCGCGGGCGTGGCGATCATCCTGGCGATGGTGGCCGGCTGGTTCCTCTCGTCGTTCGTGCTGGAGGCGCTGCGCCAGCCGATCGAGACCATCAACGCGGAGCAGGGGCGGAACGCCAGCCTCAACTTCCCGACGATCACGTCGGCGTTCGACCTGCGCCTGCAGATCGCGCTCTACGTGGGACTCATCATCTCGAGCCCCGTGTGGCTCTACCAGGTGTTCGCCTTCCTGGTGCCCGGCCTCACGAAGACGGAGCGCCGCTACACGTTCGGCTTCTTCTTCTCCGCCGTGCCGCTGTTCCTCGCGGGCTGCGCCGCCGGCTGGTTCGTCCTGCCGCACATCGTCGCGCTCCTCACGCAGTTCGCGGGCGCGGGCGACTCGTCGTTCATCACCGCGCGCGAGTACTTCGACTTCGTGCTGAAGCTGGTCTTCGCGGTGGGCATCGCGTTCGTGCTGCCCGTGTTCCTCGTGCTGTTCAACTTCATGGGGATCCTCAGCGGCGCGACGATCATCAAGTCGTGGCGCATCGCGATCCTGCTGATCATCCTGTTCTGCGCCATCGCTACCCCGGCCGCCGACGTCATGTCGATGTTCCTGCTGGCCGTCCCGATGACGCTGCTCTACCTCGTCGCCGCGGGCATCGCGCTGCTCAACGACCGGCGCCGCGCGCGCAAGGCCGCCGCGATGACGGACGACCTGCTGTCCTGATCCGCTCGGCTCCGACGCCCGTCCCGCGAGGGGCGGGCGTCGTCGCGTGCGCCCCCGGCCGGCGCGCGGATCCGGAGCCTAGGATGGCGACATCGTGACAGACCAGCTCTCGCCCGCCGAACGCTACGCGGCCTCCCGAACGCGTCGCAGCCTCCCGCTCCTCGAGTCGTTCGCGAGCGGCCTGCGCTTCGACCTCGATCCCTTCCAGCGCGCCGCCGCGGAGTCGCTGGAGAACGGGCGCAGCGTCCTCGTCGCGGCGCCGACGGGCGCGGGGAAGACGATCGTGGCCGAGTTCGCGGTGTACCTCGCGATGCAGCGGCCGAGCGCCAAGATCTTCTACACGGCGCCGATGAAGGCGCTCAGCAACCAGAAGTACGCCGAGCTCGTGGCCGAGTACGGGCCGGACGAGGTGGGCCTGCTCACGGGCGACACCAACGTCAACAGCCGCGCGCGCATCGTCGTGATGACGACCGAGGTGCTGCGCAACATGCTCTACGCGGACTCCGACCTGCTCCGCGACCTCGCCTTCGTGATCATGGACGAGGTGCACTACCTGGCCGACCGCTTCCGCGGCGCCGTGTGGGAGGAGGTCATCATCCACCTCCCGCAGAGCGTCCGGATGATCTCGCTGAGCGCGACCGTGTCCAACGCCGAGGAGTTCGGCGACTGGCTGCAGGCGGTGCGCGGCGAGACGGACGTCATCGTCTCCGAGGAGCGGCCCGTGCCCCTCGAGCAGCACGTCATCGTGCGGCACCGCATGGTCGACCTCTTCGACTCGTCCGGTCTCGCCGCGACGCACCGCGTGAACCCCGAGCTCGTCCGCATGACGCACGGCGGGGGTCGCGAGGCCGTCCGCGTGCGCGGCGGCCAGGGGCACTCGCGGGGCCGGACGGGGGCCGTCGGCGGATCCGGCAAGCGGGCACCAGGCCCCTGGGACCGCGGCCGCATGGACCGCCCCGAGGTCGTCGCCCTCCTCGAGGAGCGCAACCTGCTGCCCGCGATCTTCTTCATCTTCAGCCGCGCGGGCTGCGACGCGGCCGTCAAGCAGGTGCTGCGCGCCGGCGTCCGTCTCACCCACGCGCACGAGCGCGACGAGATCCGCGCCGTCGTGGAGGAGCGCTGCCGCACGCTCCGCGACGAGGACCTCGCCGTCCTCGGCTACTGGGAGTGGCTCGAGGGCCTGGAGCGCGGGGTCGCGGCGCACCACGCGGGCATGCTGCCCGCCTTCAAGGAGGTCGTCGAAGAGCTCTTCCAGCGGAAGCTCGTGAAGGCCGTGTTCGCCACGGAGACCCTCGCGCTCGGCATCAACATGCCCGCGCGCACGGTCGTCCTCGAGCAGCTCGAGAAGTTCAACGGCGAGGCGCGCGTGCCGCTCACGCCGGGGGAGTACACGCAGCTGACCGGCCGCGCCGGCCGCCGCGGCATCGACGTGGAGGGTCACGCCGTGATCCAGTGGAAGGACGGGCTGGATCCGCAGGCCGTCGCCTCGCTCGCCTCCCGCCGCACGTACCCCCTCAACTCGAGCTTCCGTCCCACGTACAACATGGCCGTCAACCTCATCGACCAGTTCGGCCGGGAGCGCACGCGCGAGGTGCTCGAGTCGTCGTTCGCGCAGTTCCAGGCCGACCGTGCGGTCGTCGACCTCGCGCGGAAGGTGCGCACCCAGGAGGAGTCGCTCGCCGGGTACGAGAAGGCGATGGTCTGCCACCTCGGCGACTTCCGCGAGTACTCGGGCCTCCGCCGCGAGCTCAGCGACCTCGAGCGCGCCACCGCCGCCCGAGCCGACATGCAGCAGCCCGGCCAGCACGGGGAGCGCGACAAGCGGCAGCGCCAGCTGACCGACCTCCGTCGCCGGATGAAGGCGCACCCCTGCCACGCCTGCAAGGACCGCGAGTCGCACGCGCGCTGGGCGGAGCGCTGGTGGCGCCTCAAGCGGCAGACGGATGCGCTCGGGCAGCAGATCCGCACCCGCACCAACGCCGTGGCCAAGGTCTTCGACCGCGTCACCGAGCTGCTGCTCTCGCTCGGCTACCTCAAGCGCGCCACGGACGGCCAGGTCGCGCCGACGCCCAACGGCCGGATGCTCAAGCGCATCTACGGCGACCGCGACCTCCTCATCGCGGAGTGCCTGCGCACGCAGGTGTGGGTCGACCTCGATCCTGCAGCCCTCGCCGCCATGGCCGCCTCGCTGGTCTACCAGCCGCGCCGTGATGAGGGCGACCGCAACGACCGCAACCTCCCGCGCGGCGCCTTCCGCGCGGCGCTCGAGCGCACGGAGGAGATCTGGTCGCGCCTCGACGACGTCGAGCGCGAGCGCCGGCTGCCGACGACGGATCCGCTCTCGACCGGCCTGTGCGCCCCGATGCACCGCTGGGCGCGCGGCGGCAGCCTCGATGCCGTGCTCGACGAGGCCGACCTCGCCGCCGGCGACTTCGTCCGCTGGACGAAGCAGACCATCGACCTCCTGGACCAGCTCTCCGTCGTGGCCGACGGCCCCGTCTCCCGGAACGCCCGCACGGCGCTCGACAGCATCCGGCGCGGCATCGTCGCGTACTCCTCGGTGTGACCGCGCTCGCCCGGGCTCCCCGTCGGGAGCGCTCCGTCCTCATGCCCTCGCCCGCGGAGCCCGTCCGTCCGCCGTTGCCGCTGTGGGGTGCGCTCCTCGCCGCCGCGGCGTCCGGACCGGTCATGGACGCGGCGTTCCCCGACCGCGGGCTGTGGCCGCTCGTGTTCCCCGGGATCGCCCTCGCGCTCCTCGCGCTGCGCGGCAGACGTCCCGGTCCCGCGTTCCTCATCGGGCTCGTGGCCGGGCTCGCCTTCTACCTCACGCACATCGAGTGGGCGTCGCTGTACCTCGGGCCGGTGCCGTGGATCGCGCTGTCCGCCCTGGAGTCGCTCTTCGTCGCGACCGGGGCCGTCGCCATCGCGACGGCGACGCGCTGGATCCCACGCGCGTTCCCGACGGTCGCCGGCCGCGTGGTGCTGCTGCCGGTCGCGATCGCCGGGCTGTGGACCGCGCGCGAGGCGATCTCCGCGGTCTGGCCCTACGGCGGCTTCGCCTGGGGACGCGTGTCGCTGTCGCAGTCGGAGAGCCCGTTCGCGCACCTCGTGACGTGGCTCGGTCTCTCCGGCCTGTCCTTCGTGCTCGTCCTCCTCGTCGCGCTGCTGCTCGAGCTCGCCGCGGAGGAGCGCGTGCGGCGCGCGTCCCGTTCGCTCGTCGCGGGGATCGCCGTCGCCCTCGTGCTCGTCGTGCCCGCGTTCCCCGTCACGACCACCGGGACGACCCGGGTCGCCGCTGTGCAGGGGAACGCGAAGGCCGGGTACTTCGACGGCGCGCGCTACGGCGACATCCTCCGCGCGCATCTGGCCGCCACCGCGGAGATCCCGTCGGACGCCGGAGTCGACATGGTGGTGTGGCCCGAGAACGCGGCGGATGCGGATCCGCTGCGGGACCCCGGCTCGGCCGCCGCCCTCGACCGCGTGGTCGCGCGCCTCGGCGCCCCGCTCGTCGTGGGCACGGTCACCGAGCGCGACGGCCGCTACTACAACGAGTCGCTCGTGTGGACCGGGGGAGGGGCGACCGACCACTACGACAAGAAGCACCCCGTGCCCTTCGGCGAGTACGTGCCCGATCGCGCGTTCTGGGAGCCGTTCGCGCCCGACCTCATCGGCCTCATCCAGCGCGAGTACACGCCGGGCACGACGGATCAGGTGATGGACGTCGCGGGGGTCACCGCCGGCATCGCGATCTGCTTCGACATCGTCGACGACCAGCTGACGACCGACATGGTCCACGAGGGCGCTGGCCTCATCCTCGCCCAGTCGAACAACGCCGACTTCGGGCGCACCGACGAGAGCGTGCAGCAGCTGGCGATCGCCCGGATGCGGGCGCTCGAGACGGGTCGGAGCGTCGTCAACATCTCGACCGTCGGCACCAGCGCGATCGTCGGCCCGGACGGGCGGGACATCGACCGGCTGCCCTGGTTCACCGCCGGGTCGATGGTGGTCGACGTGCCGACCGCCGACGTCGTCACGCCAGCGATCCTCGTGGGTCGCGACATCGAGTGGCTCGTCTCGGGCCTCGGCCTCGGCGCTCTGGCCGTCTCCGGGATCGCGCTCGGGCGCCGCGGGCGCCGAACCGCGCGCTGACGGTCCGCGCCGCCCGCACGCAGAGGAGCACCCCCCGGCGAGGCCGAGGGGTGCTCCTGTAGACGGTTCGCGAGCGGAGGGGTCGGGTCAGGCGCCGATGCGGTGCTGACCGCGCCGCGCGCGGAGGGTGGCGAGGCGCTCCTCGAGGAGCTCCTCGAGCTCGGCGCGCGTCCGGCGCTCGAGCAGCATGTCCCAGTGGCTCCGGGGGACCTTCGCCTCGACCTCGTCGTGGGCGACGGGCGCGCCCTCCGCGTCGAGGAGGCGTCCCTCCAAGCCGCTCTTCGGCGACTCCCAGACCTCGGGGACCTCGGCGTCGGCCGAGAACACGACCTCGAACGTGGTGCCGTCGGTCGTGCGGTACGTCTTCCTCTGCCGGGGGGAGAAGCTGACGCCCTCCTCGCTCTGCAGGCTCGTGGACCCGAGCCGCATCCCGCGCAAGCTGCGATCTGCCATGGTGGTCTCCTCTCGCGATGCACTCCCCGTTGTAAACCGTGCGGCTGTGAGGATCCTTTCTCAGGACACCCTGTTCCCAGGCGAATCCCAGTCCCTGTCGCCCATGGCGGCGAGCGCGAGGTCGGCGCGGTCGGTCACGATGCCGTGGACCCCGGCCCTGACCAGGCGGATCATCTCGCCGGGGGTCGTCCACCGTCCAGACGTGCACCTCGCGGACGGCGCGCCCGAGCCGGCCGACCATCACGGGGGAGACGGTGCGGATCCCGATCACCCGACAGGGCATCTGCACGGCGTCGACACCGCGGAGGGCGAGGCGCACGACCGGCGCGAGCGCGAGCCGCGCGCCGAGGACCGCGAGGACGAGGCGACCCGCGTCGGCGGACGTGGCAGCGCCGGGGAGGAGGGCCAGCGCGCGTCGCCGTCGGGAACCCGAGAACGACGTGACGAGCACGCGGTCGACGGCGTCGGCGTCGCGGATCGCCCGAGCGGCGGCGGCGGGCGCATCCCGGCCCTTGACGTCGATGTTCAGTCGCGCGTCGGGCAGGGCCGCGAGCAGCTCGCCGAGCGTGGCGACGCGCGCGCCGGATCCGAGGTCGATGGCGCGCAGCTCCTCGAGCGTCGCGTCGCGGACGAGACCGGGGCGGCCCGTGAGGCGTCGGAGGTCGGCGTCGTGCCAGAGCACGCACGCGCCGTCGGCCGTGACGTGCACGTCCGTCTCGAGATGGGTCGCGCCGAGCTCCCACGCCGCGCGGAAGGCATCGAGGGTGTTCTCCACGGCACCGGATCCGGTCCAGCCGCGGTGCGCGAGGACGCGGGGCACTGCGCCGTCGAACCAGGCGCTGCGCGTCACGCGGGCCGTCCGTCGTCGTCGGACGTGGCAGCCGGGTCGCCCGGTCCGAGGTCGTCGCCCTCGCGGCGGCCCTCGACGGGCAGGGCGCGGAGCAGCGCCGGTCGCGCGGATCCGAGCAGGGCGGACGCGGCCACGAGGGCGACGACCGCCTGCAGCCACCAGTGCGCGCCCACGAGGCCGGACAGCAGGCCCGCGAGCGCAGCGGCACCGCCGGAGAGCCCCATCAGGTCGAGCCGCCGCATCTCCACGACGACCGCCGTCACGACGAGGGCGAGCCAGACGATCCACGCGTGGTCGTCGAGCAGGACCGTCACCCGCTGCTCCCTCGCTCCGTGGACCGGATGACCCGAACCTAGCCCACCGCCGGGACGGCGGGCGATAGGCTCTCCTGGCCGTCAGCGTGGTGTCCCGCCCGCGCGGCCCGTCCCGATCCGTCCCTCGCCGGACGACCCGTCGCGCGCGAACGGCGCGCACACCTGGAGGAGTACCGCTGTGAGCACCGTCGACGAGATCCGCCCCTTCGCCCCCGACGAGCTCCGCGGCCGCCGCGCGCTCGTCACCGGCTCGTCCCGCGGGATCGGCGCCGACACGGTCGCGTACCTCGCCGAAGCGGGCGCCGACGTGGTCGTCAACTACCGCAACAAGGCCGCGCGCGCCGAGAAGCTCGTCGCGAAGCTGGTCGAGGGCGGCACGAAGGCCATCGCGGTCGGGGCGGACCTCACGGATCACGAGTCCGTCGACCGCCTCATGGAGACCGTCCGCGCCGAGCTCGGCGGCCTCGACGTGCTCGTCCTGAACGCATCCGGCGGCATGGAGAGCGGCATGGCCGAGGACTACGCCATGACGCTCAACCGCGACGCGCAGCTGAACGTCCTGCGCAGCGCGCTGCCGCTCCTGACCGAGGGCGGCCGGGTCGTCTTCGTCACGAGCCACCAGGCCCACTTCATCCGCACCACCGAGACGATGCCCGAGTACGAGGCCGTCGCGCGCAGCAAGCGCGCGGGGGAGGACGCCCTGCGTGAGCTCATCCCGGAGCTCGACGAGCGGGGCATCGGCTTCGTCGTCGTCTCCGGCGACATGATCGAGGGCACCATCACCGCCACGCTCCTCAGCCGCATGAACCCCGAGGCCATCCAGGAGCGCAAGGAGGCGTCCGGGGGTCTCTACAACGTCTCGCAGTTCGCGGCCGAGGTCGCGCGCGCGGTCGTCGACCCGATCCCCGCCGAGCACCTCCGACTCGTCGGCGACACGAGCAGCTTCCGCCCCGAGTGACCCGGGGCCGGGCGACGACCCGGGGCTAGGCTCGATCCGATGAAGACCACGGATCTCGACCTCCTCACCTCCGTCTCCCGCCCCGCCGTATCGCCCGACGGCCGCCTGGCCGTCGTCTCGGTGACGCGCCCGCGGGTGCACGCCGACGCGTACACCGGCCAGCTGTGGGAGGTGACCACCGACGGGTCCGCGCCGCCGCGACGCATCACGCGCGGCTTCCGCGACACTGCGCCGCGGCTCTCGCCGGACGGATCGGTCATCGCGTTCCTCCGCGCGGAGCCGAAGGGGCCGCCGCAGCTGCACGTCGTCCGGTCGACCGGCGGCGAGCCGGTCGCCCTCACCGACGAGCTGCTCGGTGTCGGCGCGTTCGACTGGTCGCCCGACGGCTCGCGCATCGTCTATGCCTCGCGCGTGGCCGAGCCCGGGCGGTACGGGAGCGTCGAGGGCGTGTCGGCCGCGGCGGAGCCCGCCCGCCGCATCGCCACCACGAAGTACCTCGCGAACGGCCTCGGCTGGTCCACGGACCGGCACACGCAGCTCTTCCTCGTGGATCTGCCCGCGCTGGACGCGGAGCCCTTCGTGGCCGCGGTGCCGTCCGGCTACACGGATGCCGCGGATCCCGCCGTGCGCGGCGACGGCGTCGACGCGAAGTCCTCCGCCGCCGAGCGCGCGGGTGTCCCGCCGGTCGTCCGCCTCACCGACGAGCCCGTCGACCACGACGCGCCGCGCTTCTCCGCCGACGGGTCCGAGGTCCTGTTCGTGGCCTCGCGCCACGACGGCCGTGACGACGACCTGCTCTCGGGTGCCTACGCGGTCGCGGTCCCCGCTCGCGGTGAGGCCTCGAGCGGCGTGCCCGAGGTCCGCACCGTGGTGTCGCACGAGGCCGGGCTCGGCATCGCGGAGGTCGCGTCCGTCGAGGGCGGCCGGATCTACCTGCTGGCTCAGGACCTCGGGGAGTCGGGCGTGGACTTCGTCGCCCGCAACACCGCGCTCTACGTCCTCGACGCCGACGACGCCGCGCCGCGCGTCCTCACGGACGCCGAGACCGTCGACCTCGGCGGCAGCGGCATCACGGTGGAGGACCGCGACGCCGTGCTCGTGCTCAACGGATCGCGCGGCACCGTGCAGCTGCTGCGCGTCACCGCGGATGGCGCCGTCGAGGCGCTCGTGGACGACCAGGTCGAGATCACCGGGGTCGGCGTCGGGGGAGGGGCCGTCGTGGTCGCCCTCACCGACCCGCGCACGCACGGCGACCTGGCGCTCGTCCGCGCCGACCGCCCCGCCGACGCCGGTTCCGCGCTCGTCCCGCTCACGGACTTCTCCGCACCGCTGCGCGACGCGGGGATCCGACCGCTGCACGAGCTGGTGGTCGAGGGCCGCGACGGCTACCCGGTGCACGGCTGGGTCGTGCTGCCGGAGGGGGAGGGGCCGCACCCGGTCGTCCTCGTGATCCACGGCGGGCCCTACGCCGCCTACGGCGTGCACCTCTTCGACGAGGCGCAGGTCTACGCCGACGCCAGCTACGCGGTGCTGCTGTGCAACCCGCGCGGCGCCGCCGGCTACGGCCAGGAGCACGGCCGCGTCATCAAGGAGCGCATGGGCACGGTCGACATGCACGACGTGCTCGACTTCCTCGACGGCGCGATCGCGGTGCACGACACCATCGACGGGTCCCGCGCCGGCATCATGGGCGGCTCCTACGGCGGCTACCTCACCGCGTGGACCATCGCGCACGAGCACCGCTTCCAGGGCGCCATCGTCGAACGCGGGTTCCTCGACCCGGAGCTGTTCACCGGCACGTCCGACATCGGCACGTTCTTCGGCGAGGAGTACACGGGCCACGACGAGGAGACGCGTCGCGCGCAGAGCCCGCAGGCGTTCGCGCACCAGGTGCGCACGCCGACGCTCGTCGTCCACTCCGAGGACGACCTCCGCTGCCCGCTGTCGCAGGCCGAGCGGTACCACCTGGCGCTCGTGCGGTCGGGGGTCGAGACCGAGATGCTCGTCTTCCCGGGCGAGGACCACGAGCTCAGCCGATCCGGTCGGCCGCGCCACCGCGTGCAGCGCTTCGAGGCGATCCTCGACTGGTGGGCCCGGCACCTGCCGGTCGACGGCGGCGGGCGATGAGCGACGAGGCCGTTCGCCATGTCCGCGACACCGCGCGCATCCTGCTGGTCGACGAGCGCGAGCGGCTGCTGCTGTTCCTCACGAACTACTCCGTGGACGTGGACCTGCCGCCGCGCTGGCTCACGCCCGGCGGCGGGATCGACCCGGGGGAGTCACCCGCCCAGGCCGCCCGCCGCGAGCTCTTCGAGGAGACCGGCCTGCGCGTCGAGTCCGTCGGCGAGCCGGTCTGGGAGCACGACTACGCGCGACAGCGCATCGACGGCGACCTCGACACCGGCCACTCGACGTTCTACCTGGTGCGCACCACGGCGTTCGCGCCGGTGTCCGACAACTGGATGCCCGACGAGTTCGACGACATCCATGCGCACCGCTGGTTCACGCTCGACGAGCTCGCTGCGACGGCGGATCCGTTAGAGCCGGCGGAGCTCGTGGAGGTCACGCGCGAGGTGCTGTCGCGGAAGCCGTGAGGGCCTTCCATCGGGGCTTCCCTCGACTATCGGCTATGCGCCGATAATCGACGTTATGTCATGTAGCTGATGCGGAGCGGCTCTCGTCGCGCCCCTCCGAGGCCAGGAACTCCGCCAGGCTCACGGGCCGGCGACCGAGGACGCGCTCGACGTCGCCGCTCACGTGCGCCATCTCGCCGGCTGCCATGGCCGTGTACGTGCTGATCCAGGCGTCCAGCTGCCACTCGGGCGCCTGCCACACCGCACGTGACGCGCGCGCCTCCTCGAGGGTCTCGTCCCGGTACGTCACGGTCCGCTGCCGGGCTGCCGCGACCGTCGCCGCGATCTCGGCCATGGTCAGCGCCTCCGGCCCCGTCAGCTCGTAGGTGGCACCCGCGTGGGACTCCGGATCCCGCAGGATCGTCGCCGCCACCTGGGCGACGTCGGCGCGCGTGACGGCGGCCACCCGCCCGTCGCCGGCGGGGCCGCGGATCACGCCGTCGTCGCCGACGAGCTGGCTGACGAAGTCGATGTAGAAGGCGTCGCGGAGGAACGTCCAGGCCATGCCGGACGCGCGGATCCGGTCCTCGGTCGCGTGGTGGTCGCGCGCCAGCGTGAAGGTCGCGTCGGGGGCCGCGCCCTGGAAGGACGTGTACACCACGTGGCGGACGCCGGCTTCCGCCGCCGCGTCGACGAACGCGACGTGCTGCGCGAGCCGGTGCTCGTCCTCGGCGGCCGACACCATCAACAGGATCTCGACGCCCGTGAGCGCCCGGAGAGTCGCCGCGCGATCCCCGTACGTCACCTCGTGCACCGTGGCGTCGGCCAGGTCGGGCGCGCGCGACGGCGTGCGCGCGAGGAGCCGCTGCGGGAGCCCGGCGTCGGCGAGCTGGCGGGCCACCGCTCCCCCGATGGCGCCGGTGACGCCGGTGACGGCGACGAGGCGGGTCTGCGTGGTCATGGTGGTCTCCCTCCGCGCGGCGGCTGCCGGTCCAGGCGGGACACGTGCTGTCGCGCGATCCTCCGACAGTATCCCGGCGCGTGCCGCAGCCCCCCGTCCGGCGAGGTGGCGGGGCCGTCGTGACGTGCGTCAGCCCGTTACGATCCGGCGCGCGTCACGATCAGGTCGAATGCGGTGGTGCGGCTGTTGCCGGCGCGGTCCTTCGCGGTGCAGGTGACCGTCCTCATCTCGCCGGCGGGCAGTGCCCTGCACGCGATGATCCCGGCGTCGAACTGTGACTCGTGCGCCTCGTGGACCGCTCGTGACGCGCGAATCCTCCGAGGAGCTCCTCCCGGTGCGTGACCGTCCACCGTCCACCGTCCACCGTCGGCGTCGGCGTCGGCGTCGGCGTCGGCGACCGCGGCCGCGATGTCCGCCATCGCCAGCGCCTCCGGCCCGGTCGGTTCCTGGTCGGCCCGGCGTGCGGCTCCGGATCCCCGGGGATCCTCGCCGCCACCTCCGCCCCGCTGGCGCGCATGATCACATCCCTCGACCGTCGCCGACGGACCCCACGTCACCTCGCCCACGAGCTGGATTCCGAGTCCCTCCCGATCGTGGTGGCGATCCGATGCTCGGGCCATTCCCTCGTGCTCCCGTTATCTCCCGGTGTCGGTCACGCGCACACCAGCCTCAGGGCTTGTCGGCAGAGTGCCCCGGCTGCTACACATGGGATTCCCATGGGAGGTCCATGGCTCGTCCCTCAGGAGTGCACATGTTCAAAGCGAGCATCTGGAGAACCGCCACCACGCTGGCAGTCGCCGGAGCGTCCATTCTGGCAGGCGGCACCGCCGCGAGCGCCGCCACGATCTCCAGCCCCGATGCCGTCGCGGCCGCGGCCTACACGCCGTATTTCGAGATCTACTACGGTCCCAACTGCGCCTCGGCGTCGCGCGTCTACACGGGGGTCAATCGCGGTGAGGCGTGGATCAACGACACATTCAACAACACGGAGACCGGCACCGCCGGCTATGGCCAGAAGATCCGGAACAACGCGGCGTCGATCAGGACCTGGAACGTTCAGTCAGTGAACATCAAGGGCAATGACGGCACTTACATCGCCTTCTCCAGCCAAGGTGCGTGCGTACCGCTTGACTCTCGTTTCGGAAATCGCCGGAACAACAACATCGGGTGGCAGACCGTTCCGCTGGGTGGATTCAGCAACTAGTACGCGCACATCCGTCGTCTCGATGTCGAGAGTGCCCCGACATTCATGTCGGGGCACTCTCGGTCCACGTCGCAGCCCAGTCCGTCGTCTCCGCCAGCGGAAGCGCCGTGTGGCCGCTCGGCCTCACGTCCCCAGCCCGCGGCCTCATCTCCACGCGCGACGCTCATGTCTTAGCACCCAGCAGTGCGGCTTTCCGAATACCGAGGATCATCGTCAGCTCCTCGAGGTGCCGTCCGGCAGGATGCGCAGTTCGACGAGTGCGCGCTCGTCGCGACAGCAGAACCCACGCCTGAGTGGAGGGGCGCTGGCCCTTCGTATGCCGAGCGCACCCGACCAGACGCTGCATCTCGCAAAGAGCGTCCCGTTCGCTCGAGCCCCACGACTCGTGACGTATCGGAATGCGATCGCCACGTGCGACGCAACTGGGGCCGGGTCTCGTCGTCGGAGCCCAGCAGCCGATTCTCATCGCGATGCAGGGAGTGCCACTCGAGTCGGGTGCTGCGCTTCGCCGGATCGACGTGCTGTCGCGGGCGGCCCTGCTGATGGATCGGCGATGGATGGAATGGTCTCCGGGCGATCGGCATCGCGGGTACGTCCATGCGATCGCGATTCCGGTCGCCTTGGGTCGGCTACCGGATGCCCTGCCCGCCTTCGGGTGGCTCGGTCACGTGAACCGGCCGGTCTCTCCTTCGGCGCCATCACGACGACGGCGGCCGAGGCGGTGCCGTCCTCTCGCTTCAGCGCCGCAGCATGGTCAGCATTCTCCCCTGATGGTCGCCGGCGAGCTGCTGGCTCCCACCCGAGCGCGGAAGCGAAGAGCGGATCTGACGCCCTGGGGGTGCCAACCCGAGCGACACGAGGTGACGTGCACCTCATCCCCCACGTGACGTCCGACACGGCCCGCCACTCGACGCGGCCCCCGTCTCGCGAGGAGGCGGGGGCCGCGTCGGGCCGGCGTCAGCGCATCACGAGCCGGCGCGCGTCACGATCACGTCGAAGGTGCTCGTCCGGACGTTGCCGGCGCGGTCCTTCGCGGTGCAGGTGACCGTCGTGGTGCCGACGGGGAAGATCCCGCTGCGGGGCGGCGCGCAGACGACCCGCACGTTCCCGTCCCGGGTGTCGATGGCCGAAGGCAGCGCGTACGGCACGCGCACGCCCGCGGCCCTCGTCGCGACCGCCGTGATGTCATCCACGTCCGCGATGCGCGGCGCCGAGAGGTCCGCGGGACGCGCCGGGAGCTGCCTCGGATCCACGATGCCCCAGTAGGCGGGAGCCGCCTGCAGGTCGTCGTCGAACGGCAGCGGCTGCTCCCACGGACGCGCGATCGGCCACGTGCGCAGCCAGCTGCGCGCGTTGCTCACTCCCCAGAAGGTGACCGAGTCGATGGATGCCGCCTGCTGGCGGATCATCTGGAAGAGGTCGCGGTAGTAATAGCCGACCTCGGCTCCCGCCTGCGCATCGTCCGCGTAGACCGGCGTGTACGGATCCTGCGGCGCGCCGCTCACGTCGGCGCCCTCGTTCTGGTTCGACGCGTTCACGTCGAGCTCGGTGATCGCCTGCAGCAGGCGCGGGTCGATGCGCTCGACCGCGCGGATCGAGTCGCGCAGCCACGAGACCGGCCGGGCGAAGTCGACGTGCGCCTGGTGGCCCACCCCGTCGATCGGCACGCCGCGGGCGACGAGCGCGGCGATCAGCTCGAGGTAGTCGGCGCGCTTGGTGGGCAGCTCCGTGTTGTAGTCGTTGATGAACAGCTTGACGCCCGGGAAGTGCGCGCGGGCGAGGCGGAAGCCCTCGTCGACGAACCCCTCCCCCAGCACCTGGTACCAGCGGCTGTCGCGCATGTCGTGCGCATTGTCGTTGGGACCGTCGTCGATGACCTCGTTGACGACGTCCATCGCCCAGATCGGGCTGTTCCCGTCGGGGTAGCGCGCGGCGATGTGGTCGGCGATCCCCGTCACGTGCGCCTCCATGCGCGCCTTCAGCAGCGCCTGATCCGCGGGGCTGTCGGTGAGGGGGCGGTCGCCGTCGAGGAAGAACCACGCGGGCGTCTGCGAGTGCCAGAACAGCACGTGGTAGTACACCTCCGTGCCGGTGCGGTCGGCGAAGTCGAGCAGCTGGTCGAGCTGCGTGAAGGTGAAGCGCCCCTCCTCCGGCTGGACGCTCTCGGGCTTGCCGGCGTTCTCCGGCGTGAACGCGTCGAACTGGCGGCTCACCAGATCCGCTCCCGCGCCCACGGTCTCGCGACCGTCGATGGCGACGCCCACGTGCTCGATGCCGCGGGCGCCGAGGACGTCCTTGAGCGCCGGGATGTCGGTCTGCACGGGCGTGGCCACCGCCTCGCCGAGCTGGAAGTCGTCGAGGAGGAAGTCGGCGCCGACGGTGCCCTCGACGTAGACCTGCGCCCTGTCGACCGGGCCGCCGAGCGTGTACGTGCCGGTGAGCTCGGTCCACGCGTCGGCGGTGACCCGCGCCGCGGCTCCCGCCACCCCGTCGTATCCGCTGCCGCCGCCGGTGTCGCGCTGCACGGAGACCTTGAGGGACGCGGGCTCCTCCCCCGCGGCCAGGCGCGCCCACACCGTCACCTCGACCTGCTGGCCCACGGCGAGGGCGCTCGTCACGTCGAGGGCTGCCCCGTGCCACTCCTGCGTGCGGTCGGTCACGAGCAGGCTGCCGGATCCGGTGCGCGCGATCGTGCTGGGCGCGATCGCGACGCCGTCGCCGCGCGGGGCCCAGCCGTCCGTGCCGGACTCGAAGTCGGATCCGATGCGTGCGGGAGCGGCGGCGTCGGCGGCCTGTGCGGACGGCGCGGCGAGGGCGCCTGCGCCCACGACGAGGCCGAGCGCCGTGATCGCCGCCATGCCCCGGCGGCGGGCGGGACGGGCGCCGACGGCGCGGCTGCCGGCGGACCTGCTGCGGTCCAGGCGGGGCGGGCTGACGTCCGCGGACGCGGACGCGCTGGTGCGGGGAATGCTCATCGTCGAACACCTCTCATGTGTTCCGACTTCGGTGTCGGATGCTCGCACCGTAGGCACCCTCCCCTACGGCGGGCAAGGTATTCGAAAACCTTTGTTGTGTGTGGCAACGAACGCAGAGCGGCCCCCATCCTCGAGGAGGACGGGGGCCGCGGTGGTCGCTCGGGCGGTGATCAGCCCTTCGGCAGCGGCGGACGCGGCGGGAGCAGGTCGGGCCTCACGATGCCCCAGTACGCGGGCATGGCCTCCTGATGGGTCCCGAACGGGAGCGGCTGGTCCCACGGCTGGTCGATCGACGGGCTGTGCAGCCAGGTGCGCGAGTTGTCGGAGCCCCAGAAGGTGACCGACTCGAGGTTGCCGGCCTCCTGCCGGATCATCGTGAACAGGTCCTTGTAGACCCAGCCCACGGCCGCGGCGGTGTCGTCCGGGTTCGAGTAGATCGGCGCCGTGTGGTTCCGGTTCTCGCTGTTGCCCGTCGCGGCGGCCTGCAACGCACCGACGTCCAGCTCGGAGATGGCCTGGAGGAGGTTCGGGTCGAGGGCCTTCACCGCGTGGATCGTGTTCCTCAGCTCTTCGATGTCGCTGCGGAGCCCGATGTGGCTCTGCTGCGACACGCCCTCGACCGGGATGTGCCGCTTCAGGAGGTCGGAGACGAGCCCGAGGTAGTCGGCGCGCTTGCTCGGCGAGTCGGTGTTGTACTCGTTGATGAAGAGCTTGACGCCCGGGAAGTACTTCTTCGCGAGCTGGAAGGCCTCGTCGACGAAGCCCTCGCCGAGCACCCGGAAGAAGGGCGTGTCCTTCATGTCGTGCGGGTTGCCGTTGGGGCCGTCGTCGATGACCTCGTTGACGACGTCCATGGCCCAGATGGGGCTGTTCCCCTTCGGGTAGCGGGACGCGACGTGGTCGGCGATCGCCTTCATGTGGGCTTCCATGCGCGCCTTGAGCAGCGCCTGGTCGGCCGGGCTGTTCGTCAGCGGTCGGCCGTTGTCGAGGAAGAACCACGCGGGCGTCTGCGGCTTCCAGTAGGGGACGTGGAAGTACATCTTCATGCCGTGGGCGTCGGCGAAGTCGAGCAGCTTGTCGATGCCCGAGAAGTCGAATCGGCCCTCGACGGGCTGGATGGCGTCGGCCTTGCCCTCGTTCTCCGGGGTCATGGCGTTGAAGTGACGGGCGATGAGGTCGGCCGAGGTGCCCTGCACCTCGCCGCTGCCCATGGCCACGCCGACGTGCTCGATGCCGGCGTCGCCGAGGACGTCCTTGAGAGCGGGGACCTGCATGCCGGGGACGGGCGTGCTGGGCGCGGCGGCGGATGCCGAACCCGCGGGGACGCCGATGGCGACCGCGGTGAGGACGGCGGCGGCCGATGCGAGGGCGGCGAGGCCGCGACGGGGGCGACGGCGGGCGTCGCGGTCCGGGAGGGACGGCGCCGTGCGGACGGACGCGCGGGGACGGCGTGGGATGAGGGTCATTGGTGGCTCTCGTAGGTGGATGGGACACCGCGACCCTAGGGAGGACCGTCCGGCCGCCGAGCGGGTTGTGGACAGGAGACAACGAGGTCCGCGGCCGGTTGCCGGACGGTCCGCGCGTCATCGGGCCTCGGGACATCGGGCCGATAGCTCAGCGCGGATGTCGGCCGGTCACGACCCGTGTGCCGTCGTCCTCGTCGTCCTGCACGGGTGCTGCGAGCGGGTCGGCTCGCGCCTCGAGGCCGGCGGTCGCGAGCGCGTCGAGGGCCGCGGCGAGCTGTTCGTCCGCGACCTCGACGAGGAGGAGCCCGTCGGGGGCGAGCCAGGATCCGCTCCCCCGTGCCACGCGTCGCAGCACGTCGAGCCCGTCGGCCCCGCCGTCCCGCGTGGCCTCCGGCTCGTGGAGACGCGCCTCCGGCGGCATGAGCGCGAGGCCCGCGCTCGGTACGTAGGGCACGTTGGCGACGAGGACGTCGATCCGGCCGCGCAGCGCCGTGGGCAGCGCCTCCATCAGGTCGCCCCGATGCACCGCGACGCCGCGCGGGATGAGGTTGGCGGCGGCGCAGGCGACCGCGACCGCGTCCACGTCGGCGGCGTGCACGACCGCGCCGGGCACGTCGTCCGCGACCACGGCGGCGATGGCGCCCGATCCGCAGCACAGGTCGACGACGGTAGGGGCATCCACCTCCCGCGCCGCGTCGACGGCGGCCCGGGCCAGGCGCTCGGTGCGTCGGCGCGGCACGAAGACCCCGGGTCGCACGATGATCCGCCGCCCCGCGAACGCCGCCCAACCGAGGACGACCTCGAGGGGCGCCCCGTCGATGCGGGCCGCCGTCATCCGCTCGAGCTCGTCGGCGCGGTGCGCTCCCCCGTCGCCGGGGCCGGCGTCGGGCTGGCGGTCCGCCGCCTCCGCGACGAGCAGCGCGGCCTCCTCCTCGGCGAAGACGCAGCCGGCCGCCCGCAGGCGCGCGACGATGTCGTCATCGAGGCCGTCGCGGGTCGGCCCATGCCCGCTCAGATGTCGTCCGTGGCGCGCAGGTGCTCGAGCAGCGCGGCGGCGCGCAGGAGGTCGTCGCCGTGCACGGGCGGCCGGGCCTGCCTCGCCGCCTGCTCGAGCCACTCGGCGCGGGCCGTCCGGACGCCCAGGAGGAGCGCCCGTCCTCCGTCGGAGAGGTGCAGGTAGGGCCCGGTGGGGTCCTCGGACTCCAGCACGAGGCCCTTCTGCATGAGCGACGCGAGGCTCGGCACGGTGGCGGCGCGAGCGGTGCGGGTGTCGAGCGCGAGGGACGCCCTGTCCATCCGCTCGGTGCCGGAGAGCCGCCGGAGGATGAGGATCTGGACTCCGGTGAGCCCGTCCCAGCTCGCGTCGACGGACGCGTCGATGCGCTCGGACACGGAGCTGAGCGCATCGGCGAGGCGGGAAGGCGGGACGGTGGGATCGATCACGATGCTCCTGACGGTGAGGCCGGCTCCGGCGGGCTCCGGCGGGTCCGAGGCTCTCGCCTCCGGCCTGAGGGAGCGTCGTGCCGCTCACGCTAGACCCCTCGCGCCCCCGATACGAGCGCGATGTCATGCGGCGGTGCCGACGCGACGACGCCCGCCGCGGCGAGGAGCCGGGCGGGCGTCGTGCTGCCGGCACGTCGGCGGGTGGGTCAGGACGGGAACTGCGTGAAGTCCGCCGTCGCCGGGTCGGCGCCGAGGCGCGTGCCGGTCTCCAGGGTGTCGATCTCGGCGAGCTCCTCGACCGTGAGCTCCACCTCGATGCTCTGGAAGTTCTGCACGATGCGCTCCGGCGTGACCGACTTCGGGATGACGATGCGACCCTGCGCGAGGTGCCACGCGAGCACGACCTGCGCGGGGGTGGCGTCGTGCTCCTTCGCGAGGCGCGTCACGATCTCCGACTCCAGGTCGGCGCCCTGGCCGAGCGGGCTGTACGCCTCGACCTCGATGCCGCGCTCGACCGAGAAGGTGGAGAGGTCGTGCTGCTGGAACGTCGGGTGCACCTCGATCTGGTTCACCGCGGGCACGACGTCGCTCTCGGCGGCCAGCTTCTCCAGGTGCTCCGGGAGGAAGTTGGAGACGCCGATCGCGCGGATGAGGCCCTCGGCGTGCAGCGCCTCGAAGGTCTTCCAGGTCTCGACGTACAGGCCGTGCTTCGGGTAGGGCCAGTGGATCAGGTAGAGGTCCACCGCGTCGACGCCGAGCTTGCGCCGGCTGTCCTCGAAGGCGCTGCGGGCGCTGTCCGCGCCCTGGTCGCCGTTGCGGAGCTTCGTGGTGATGAAGAGCTCCTCGCGCGGGATGCCCGTCGCCTTGATGGCGGCGCCCACGCCCTCCTCGTTGTAGTAGCCGGCGGCGGTGTCGATGTGGCGATAGCCGGCCTCGAACGCGCGCTCCACGGCCTGCTGCGTCTCGGCGGGCGGGGTCTGGAAGACGCCGAAGCCCAGCTGCGGGATGGTGACGCCGTTGTTCAGGGTGATGAGGGGGGATGCCATGTGCTCTCGTCTTCTTCGTCTCGATGGTCACGGGGTGCGGCGGCGCCGAGGTGCGCGCCCTACCGCTGCCTCCCACCGTACGCCGGGGCCGACACCGTGCCGCCCGTCGGGGACGGCTCTCCGCGGAGGGCGAACAGCCGTTCGGCGGACGGACCTCCGGCCGGCCGCGCGACCGCCGCCCGGACGACGGACGGGCGCCGCCCTCTCGCGAGGTGCGGCGCCCGTCGTGGTCGAACCGGTGGAGCGGGTCAGCGGCCGGAGGTCTCCAGCACGTAGCCCTCCTCGCCGTGGACGATCGTGTCGATGCCCGCGATCTCGTCCTCGTTCTTCACCCGGAAGCCCATGGTCTTCTGGATGATCGTGCCGATGACGTACGAGAGCACGAACGAGTAGATCAGCACCGCGAACGCGGCGAGGGCCTGCTTGCCGAGCTGCTCGAGCGAGCCCGAGTAGATGAGGCCGACGTTCGTGGCGAAGATGCCGATGTACAGCGTGCCGATGAGGCCGCCGATGAGGTGGATGCCCACCACGTCGAGCGAGTCGTCGAAGCCGAGCTTGAACTTCAGCTCGATCGCGACGGCGCAGACGGCACCGGCGATGAGGCCGAGGACGATGGCCCAGGTCGGCGAGAGCGCGGCGCACGCCGGGGTGATCGCGACGAGTCCCGCGACCGCGCCGGAGGCGGCGCCCACCGAGGTCGGCTTGCCGTCGCGGATCTTCTCGACCACGAGCCAGCCGAGGATCGCGGCGGCCGGGGCGGCGATGGTGTTGAGGAACGCGATGGCCGCGATGCCGTCGGCCGCGAGCTCGGAGCCGGCGTTGAAGCCGAACCAGCCGAACCAGAGGAGGCCGGCGCCGAGGAGCACGAACGGCGGGTTGTGCGGCACGTGCATGCCCTTGGCGAACCCGACGCGCTTGCCGAGCACCAGCGAGAGGGCGAGCGCCGCGGCACCCGCGTTGATGTGGACCGCCGTGCCGCCCGCGAAGTCGATGGCACCGACGTTGTAGGCGATCCACCCGCCGTCGACGGTGGCGCCGTCGGCGAGCGTGAAGTTGAAGACCCAGCTGGCGACCGGGAAGTAGACGACCGTGGCCCAGACGCCCGCGAACACCATCCACGCGCCGAACTTGGCGCGGTCGGCGATGGCCCCGGAGATGAGGGCGACCGTGATGATGGCGAACGTGGCCTGGAAGGCGGCGAAGGCGAGCGTGGGGTACGCCGACGTCTGGTCGCCGAGGGCCGCGGTGTACGCGTCGCCGAGGCCGAGCTGGCCGAGGTCGATGCCGAGGACGCCGTCGATGCCGACGAAGCGCGGGTTGCCCGCCGCGCCGTCTGGCCCGTTGCCGAACGCGATGGCGTAGCCGTACAGGACCCAGAGGAGCCCGATGAGGCCCATGGCCCCGAAGCTCATCATCATCATGCTGATGACGCTCTTGGCCTTGACGAGCCCGCCGTAGAAGAACGCCAGACCCGGCGTCATCAGGAGGACCAGCGCCGCGGCGATCAGGAGGAAGGCGGTGTTGCCTTGATCCATGGTGTTTCACCTCTCGTAGATCGTGCAGGGGGTCGCACCGGACTGGAGGCGAGCGGCCGCCCGTGTGGTCGGGTGGTTCGGCGCGAGCCGGATGCCGGGTACGCGTCCAGTGTCGGGGGGCGAGGTTTCGCCGGCTCGCCGGACGTGTTTCCGGCGCGTTACACGGGTGGCGCGCGTGTGAACATCGTGTTTCCGCGCGCGGCGGGGATGCCCGCGACGGCCCCCGATCCAGGGACGTCGGAGCGCGGTGGGCTAGATGTCGCGTCCGGCCGCGGTGAGCGAGATGAGCCGCGAGATCGCGCGCAGGTACTTCTTGCGGTAACCGCCCGCGAGCATCTCGGCCGAGAACGCCTCGTCGAACGGCGTGCCCGACGCGAGCAGCGGGATCTGCGCGTCGTAGACCCGGTCCACGAAGGCGACGAAGCGGAGCGCGTCGGTCTGGCCCTGCAGCTGGGTCACGTCGCGGAGCGCGATGGCGTCGACGCCCTCGATGACCTTCACGTACTTCGAGGGGTGCAGCCGCGAGAGGTGCGCGACCAGCTCGGGGAAGGCGTCGACGGTCACGGCCCGGCCGCCGGCCTGCGCGGCATCGGCCCGTGCGTCGAGGTCGTCGGCGTCGACGGTGACCGCGTGGCCTTCGAAGGCGCGGCGCCGGTAGTCGAGGCCGTCGATGCGGATGGTGTCGAACCGGTCGCTCATGGCCTGGATCTCGCGGAGGAAGTCGGCCGCCGCGAAGCGCCCCTCCCCCAGGGCGTTCGGCGGCGTGTTGCTCGTCGCGGCGATGCGCGTGCCGTCGGCCACGAGGTCGGACAGCAGGCGCGTCATCATCATCGTGTCGCCCGGGTCGTCGAGCTCGAACTCGTCGATGGCCACGAGCGTCGCTCCGCGGAGGATGCCGACGGCGCCCTGGTAGCCGAGAGCCCCGACGAGCGCCGTGTACTCGATGAAGGTGCCGAAGTACTTCGGTCCCGGCATGGCGTGCCAGAGCGACGCGAGGAGGTGCGTCTTGCCGACGCCGAACCCGCCGTCGAGGTAGACGCCGGGCTTCAGGGCGGGCGCCTTCTTGCGCGAGAACAGGCCGCCGCGGGATCCGGCCCTGTCGCCCGAGAACGCGCGCAGCACCTCGACGGCCTGCGCCTGAGTGTCGTACTCGGGGTCGGGCCGGTAGGTGTCGAACCGCGCGTCGTCGAACTGGCGTGGCGGCACGAGGTGCGCGGCGATCTCCTGGCCGGTGATGCTCGGCGAGCGGCCGACGAGCGCACCCGGTGCCGTGCCCTCCGCGTCGTGGCTCGGCGATCCGATCTCGGCGTTCGTCACAGGTGGGTCTCCGGCTGTCATGTGGCGGTGCAGGGAAGTCCCGCGCGGGCCGAACCGTTACCGTTGACGGTGGTCGACGCGCGGCGCTTGGTGCCCGCGGAACACCCACCAGACTAATCCGCGTCCCACCCAGCGCGGCCCCTCCGGCCGCGAGATCAGGAGAGCCCCATGGCCGTCGAGCCGGACACCACCCCCAGGTTCGCCGAGTACGCCCACCCGGAGCGACTCGTCAGCGGCGACTGGCTCCAGGAGCGCCTCGCAGACGGCGCCCTGACGCCCGGTCTGGTGGTCGTCGAGTCCGACGAGGACGTGCTGCTCTACGAGACCGGCCACATCCCCGGCGCGGTCAAGCTCGACTGGCACACCGACCTCAACGACCCCGTGCAGCGCGACTACGTCGACGGCGAGCGGTTCGCGCAGCTCATGTCCGAGCGCGGCATCGCGCGCGACAGCACGGTCGTCATCTACGGCGACAAGAGCAACTGGTGGGCCGCGTACGCCCTCTGGGTATTCACGCTGTTCGGGCACGAGGACGTGCGCCTGCTCGACGGCGGCCGCGACAAGTGGATCGCCGAGGGCCGCCCGACCACGACCGACCGGCCGGCGGTCACCCCCGTCGAGTACCCCGTCGTCGAGCGCCGCGACGAGGAGATCCGCGCGTTCAAGGACGACGTGCTCGCGCACCTCGGCAACCCGCTCATCGACGTCCGCAGCCCCGAGGAGTACACCGGCCAGCGCACGACCGCGCCGGCATACCCCGAGGAGGGCTCGCTCCGCGCCGGCCACATCCCCTCGTCGAAGAACGTCCCGTGGGCGAAGGCCGCGGCCGAGGACGGGTCCTTCAAGACGCGCGCCGAGCTCGACGCGGTCTACCGCGACGGTGCGGGCCTCGGCGACGGCGATGACGTGGTGGTGCTGTGCCGCATCGGCGAGCGCTCGAGCCACACGTGGTTCGTCCTGACGCACCTGCTGGGCTTCGAAGGCGTCCGCAACTACGACGGCTCCTGGACCGAGTGGGGCTCCGCCGTGCGCGTCCCCATCGTCCAGGGCGCCGAGCCCGGGGAGCTGCCCGCCCGATGACCGGCACGCCCGAGCTGCCCGCGGCGCTCGCCGAGATCCGCGACGACTTCCTCGCGCTGGAGCAGCGGGACCGGCTCCTCCTCCTGCTCGACTTCAGCAACGAGCTGCCCGAGCTGCCGGCACGGTACGCCGACCACCCGGACCTCCTCGAGCGCGTGGAGGAGTGCCAGTCGCCCGTGTTCATGTTCGTGGAGGTCGTGGACGGCGACGTGCACGTGCACGCGCAGGCGCCGGCCGAGGCCCCGACGAGCCGCGGGTTCGCGTCGATCCTCGCGCAGGGCCTCGACGGGCTCCCCGCCGACGTGGTGCTCGCCGTGCCCGACGACTACCCGTCCACCATCGGGCTCGACGCCGCCGTGTCGCCGCTGCGCATGCGCGGCATGACGGCCATGCTCGGGCGGGTCAAGCGGCAGGTGCGCGAGCGGCTCGCCGGATGAGGATCACGCGGGTCCTCCCCGTCGCCGGTCCGGCCGACGCTGCTTCCTCGCACGTGCTGGACGACGCCGGCACGAGGACGTGGCTGGAGGACCTCTACCGTCCGGGATCCGCCGACCACGTCCGCCTCAACTTCGTGGCGTCGGTCGACGGCAGCGTGGTCGGCGCCGACGGCACGTCCGACAGCCTGTCGAGCGTCGTCGACCGGCGGATCCTCGGCGTCATCCGCGAGCTCGCCGACGTCGTCCTCGTCGGCGCGGGCACGGTGCGCGCCGAGCGCTACGTCCTCCCCCGTCGGACGCCGCTGGCAGTCGCCACCTCGTCGGGCGACCTGGAGGGTCACCGCTTCGACCCGGACGCCGCGCAGGGCCGCCTCCTCGTGCTCTGCCCGCCGGAGGCGCGCGACCGCGCCGTCGCGACGCTCGACGGCGTGCCGGCGGAGATCGTGACCGTGCCCCTGGGCGCTGCGGCCGACGGGCGGATGTCCGGCGACGTCGTCGTCGACGCGCTCCGCGGACGCGGCCTGACGCACGTGGTGTGCGAGGGCGGGCCGGCGCTCGCCGCGTCCCTCGTCTCCGCGGGCCGGGTCGACGAGCTCTGCCTGACCACGTCGCCCGAGCTCGCGACGCCGCTGACGCCGCTCGTCCCGGCGGGCTCCGGCATCCACGCGCCGATGCGGCTCGACCAGCTGCTCGTCGACGACGACCACCGCACCTACGCGCGCTGGGCGATGCGGCGGGGCTGATCCCCTGATCGCGCGGTCATCGAGGGCGGCGCCCGCGCGTCGACGCCGCGGCGTGGCTCCCGGCGCGTCGACCGGCGGACCATAGTCTGCACACGTGGTAGAGACCCGTGACAGTGCCGAGGATCCACCCGAGTTCCGCGCGGCGCTGGACGCGCTGCGGCGCGCGACCACGAGGTCCGAGCTCGTGCTGACGGAGATCCCCTCGCCCTCGAGCAACCTGGCGCCGTACGCCGTGGCGCTCGCCGCGGACGTCTCGCCCTCGGGCCATGCCTCCGACTCGGAGCTCGGCACCGGCCGCTTCATCCTGCTGCACGACCCCGAGGAGCCGGAGGCGTGGGGCGGCGCCTTCCGCGTCGTCTGCTTCGCGCAGGCACCGCTCGAGACCGACATGGGGACGGATCCGTTCCTCGCCGACGTCGCCTGGTCATGGCTCGTCGACGGCCTGGCATCGCGCGGCGCCCGCTACTCCTCGCCCTCCGGGACCGCCACCCGGATCATCTCGACCGGCTACGGCGAGCTGGCCCGCCAGGGCAGCGGCGCCAAGATCGAGCTGCGCGCCTCGTGGACGCCGGCGGACGCCGACGTGACCGCCCATGTGGAAGGCTGGGGGGAACTACTGTGCATGCTCGCAGGGCTCCCTCCCGCGGGCGAAGGAGTGACACTGCTATCAGCGCGACGCACCCGGACGTGAACGCCCCGTCCGACACCCCCGACCCCGACGCGACCGGCGGCGATGCTCCCGTCCCGTCGACTCCCGCCGGCCTGAGCCGCCCGGCCATGGGCCCGTCCCTGTTCTCCGACGTGCCAGGATCAACCGCCACCGACGCGGTCGTCGCCCGGAGCCGGACGGGCACCCGGCGGACCGCGGCCGCCCCGGCGGCCCAGTCGGCGCCCGGCTCCGCGTCCGGCGACACGCCCGCCCTGGCGCGGGTCGCGGAGACCGACGCCCCCGCGCCCAAGCCCCTCCGTGAGGCCGCCGCGACAGGCGACCTCACCGTCATCGACACCCGGGAGGAGTACCTCCGCGCCGTCGAGGCGATCGCGGCCGGCACCGGTCCCATCGCGGTCGACGCCGAGCGCGCGTCGGGCTTCCGCTACAGCCAGCGTGCGTACCTCATCCAGGTGTTCCGCCGCGGGGCCGGCACGTTCCTCTTCGACCCGCCCGCGGTGGGCGGCTTCTCGGAGCTCGACGCCGTGATCCGCGACGTCGAGTGGGTGCTGCACGCCGCGAGCCAGGACCTCGCCTGCCTCCGCGAGGTGGGCCTCGACCCGCAGCGCATCTTCGACACCGAGCTCGCCTCGCGACTCCTCGGCCTGCCCCGCGTGGGCCTGGGCACGGTCGTGGAGGAGCTGCTCGGGATCCACCTGGCCAAGGAGCACTCGGCCGCCGACTGGTCGACCCGCCCGCTCCCCCGCGCCTGGCTCGTCTACGCCGCGCTCGACGTGGAGCTGCTCGTCGACGTGCGCGACGAGATCGCCCGCCGCCTCGAGGAGCAGGGCAAGACCGGCATCGCCGAGCAGGAGTTCGCCGCGACCATCGCCAAGGAGGCGAAGCCCGCGCGGGTGGAGCCGTGGCGTCGTCTGAGCGGCCTGCACGGGGTCCGCGGCGGACGCAACCTCGCGGTCGCGAAGGAGCTGTGGGAGGCCCGCGACGCCTACGCGCGCGAGGTCGACACGAGCCCCGGACGCCTCGTCCCCGACGGGTCGCTCGTCGCGGTCGCGCGCGTCCTGCCGCAGACCAAGCGCGACCTCGCCGCGGTGCGCGAGTTCTCGGGCCGCGCGAGCCGCAGCGAGATCGACCGCTGGTGGGCCGCCGTGGAGCGGGGCCTCGCCGCGACCGAGTTCCCGCAGCTGCGCGGCACGGGCGAGACCATGCCGCCGCCGAAGGCGTGGGCCGACAAGGACCCCGCCGCCGACCGCCGACTCAAGCGCGCCCGCGTCGCCGTCCAGGAGGTCGCGACCGCGATGGGCGTGCCGCAGGAGAACCTGCTCACGCCCGAGGTGCTGCGTCGCGTCGCGTGGACGCCGCCCGACGACCTCGCGCCCGAGGCCGTCGCGACGGCCCTCGAGTCCTGGGGTGCGCGCCCCTGGCAGGTCGAGGCGACGGCCGCTCCGGTGGCGGCGGCCTTTGTCGATGCCGGCCAAGCCGACGACGTGACCGACGACGGGGCCTCGTAGGAACAGTCAACGGATTCGGCTCCCGTCCGGCTTCTTCCTAGGGTGGGGGAAATCGATGCGAGGAGGCGTCAGTGGTCGAGAGAGCCGAAGTCCATTTCGTGGACGGGGTACGCACCCCGTTCGGACGAGCGGGTGAGAAGGGCATGTACTGGCGGACCCGCGCCGACGACCTGGTGGTCAAGGCCATGATCGGGTTGCTCGAGCGGAACCCGCAGGTGCCGAAGGACCGGATCGACGAGGTCGCCATCGCGGCCACGACCCAGACGGGCGACCAGGGCCTGACCCTGGGCCGCACGGCCGCGCTCCTGGCCGGCCTCCCGCGCTCGGTGCCCGGCTACGCCATCGACCGGATGTGCGCCGGCGCCATGACGAGCGTCACCGCCACCGCGGGCGGCATCGCGTTCGGCGCCTACGACCTCGCGATCGCGGGCGGCGTCGAGCACATGGGCCGCCACCCCATGGGCTTCGACGCGGACCCGAACCCGCGCTTCCTCGCCGAGCGCCTCGTGAGCCAGGACGCCCTCAACATGGGCAACACGGCCGAGCGGATCCACGACCGGTTCCCCGCGCTCACCCGCGAACGCGCCGACCGCTACGCGCTCGCGAGCCAGCAGAAGACCGCCCTCGCGTACGCGAACGGCGAGATCCAGCCGGACCTCGTGCCCGTCGCGACCCGCTCCGAGAGCGGCTGGGGGCTGGCGACGCGCGACGAGGCCATGCGCCCCGAGACGACGCTGGAGGGACTCGCCGGGCTCCGCACCCCGTTCCGCCCGCACGGCCGCGTCACGGCCGGCAACTCGTCGGGCCTCAACGACGGCGCCACGGCCGCCCTGCTCGCGAGCGGCGATGCCGTGAAGGAGCTCGGCCTCGCGCCGAAGATGACCCTGGTGTCCTTCGCGTTCGCAGGCGTCGAGCCCGAGATCATGGGCATCGGCCCCGTGCCGAGCACGGAGAAGGCGCTCCGCAAGGCCGGCCTCTCGATCGACGACATCGGGCTCTTCGAGCTCAACGAGGCGTTCGCCATCCAGGTGCTCAGCCTCCTCGACCACTTCGGCATCGACGACGACGACCCGCGCGTCAACGAGTACGGCGGCGCCATCGCCGTCGGCCATCCGCTCGCGTCCAGCGGCGTGCGGCTGATGAACCAGCTCGCGCGCCAGTTCGAGCAGCACCCCGAGGTCCGCTACGGCCTCACGGCGATGTGCGTCGGCCTCGGCCAGGGCGGCAGCGTCATCTGGGAGAACCCGCACTTCACCGGCAAGAGGAAGAGGACCAAGTGACCGACACCAGCCGCTTCCGGGAGCTCGTGGCGCTCGATCCCGACGAGGTCGTCACGCACTCGCTCGTCCGCGACGTGCCGCTGCCCTCCGGCGGCGTGCTCGCGCTCGTCACGCTCGACAACGGCCGCGACCACACGCGGCCCTCCACCCTCGGGCCGGCCACCCTCCTGGAGCTCGCGGACGCGCTCGACGGCCTCGCCGCCCGGGCGGCCGCCGGGGAGATCCGCGGCGTCGCGATCACCGGCAAGCCGTTCATCCTCGCCGCCGGCGCGGACCTCAGCAAGGTCGGCGAGATCCCCAGCCGCGAGGTCGGCCGCCAGATGGCGCAGCTCGGGCACGACACCCTGGGCCGCCTGCACCGCCTCGGCGTGCCGTCGTTCACCTTCATCAACGGGCTCGCGCTCGGCGGCGGGCTCGAGATCGGCCTGAACTCCGACTACCGCACGGTCGACGAGTCCGTGCCCGCCGTGGCGCTGCCCGAGGTCTTCCTCGGCATCATCCCCGGCTGGGGCGGGGCGTGGCTGCTGCCGAACCTCATCGGCATCGAGAACGCGCTCAAGGTGATCATCGAGAACCCGCTCAAGAACAACCGCACGATCAAGGCGGCCGACGTGATGGAGCTCGGCATCGCCGACGCGTCGTTCCCGTCCGCGTCGTTCCTCGAGCAGTCGATCCGCTGGGCCGACGGCGTCATCTCCGGCGCGGTCGAGGTGAAGCGCCCCAACGCTCCGGGCCGCCTCGAGCGCATCGCCAAGTGGGACATCGCCATCGGCATCGCGCGGAAGTCGCTCGAGCAGCGGATCGGCACGGTCGCCCAGTCGCCGTACCGCGCGCTCGACCTGCTGAAGGCGGCCAGGAACACGACGCGCGAGGAGGGCTTCGCCGCCGAGGACGAGGCCCTCGCGGACCTCATCTCGGGCGACCAGTTCCGCGCCAGCATCTACGCGTTCGACCTGGTGCAGAAGCGCGCGAAGCGGCCAGCGGGAGCGCCCGACAAGGCGCTCGCCCGCAAGGTCACCAAGGTCGGGGTCGTCGGCGCCGGCCTCATGGCGTCGCAGTTCGCCCTGCTGTTCGTGCGCAGGCTCCAGGTGCCCGTGGTCATCACGGACCTCGACCAGACACGCGTCGACGCGGGGGTCGCCGGCATCCATGGCGAGATCCGGAAGCTCGCCGAGAAGGGGCGCATCTCCCCCGACGAGGCCAACCGGCTGACGGCGCTCGTCACGGGCACGACCGACAAGGCCGACTTCGCCGACGCGGACTGGGTCATCGAGGCCGTGTTCGAGGAGCTGAGCGTGAAGCAGCAGGTGTTCGCCGAGATCGAGCAGCACGTCTCCGCGACGGCCATCCTGGCGACCAACACGTCGAGCCTGTCCGTCGAGCGCATCGGGGAGCGGCTCGCGAACCCGGAGCGCCTCGTCGGGTTCCACTTCTTCAACCCCGTGGCCGTGATGCCGCTCATCGAGGTCGTGCGCACGCCGCAGACGACGGACGAGACGCTCGCGACGGCGATGCAGGTCGCGAAGACGCTGAAGAAGAACGCCGTCATCACGCGGGACACGCCCGGCTTCGTGGTGAACCGGATCCTGGCCAAGGTGCTGGGCGAGGCCATGCACGCGGTGGACACGGGCACGCCCTTCGAGGTCGTCGACCGCTCGCTCGCCCCGTTCGGCCTGCCGATGACGCCGTTCGAGCTGCTCGAGCTCGTGGGACTCAAGGTGGGTGCGCACGTGCTCGACACGCACCACGCCGCGTTCCCCGACCGCTTCTTCGAGAGCCCCAACCTGCACCGGCTCGCCGAGCTCGGGCGGATCTACTCCCGCGACGCCAAGGGCCGCCCCACGGGATTCGACAAGGAGGCCGTCCGCATCGTGAAGGGCGGCACCGATCCGATGACCGGCGACGAGATCCGCGAGCGCGTCGAGACGGGCCTCGCGGACGAGGTGCACCGCATGCTCGAGGACGACGTGGTGCACGCGGCCGAGGACATCGACCTGTGCCTCATCCTCGGCGCCGGCTACCCGTTCCAGATGGGCGGCCTGACGCCGTACCTCGATCGCGTCGGGGCGAGCGATCGCGCCTTCGGCGACACGTTCCACCACCCGCCGATCCGCGGCGTGGAGTAGCACCGTCCGCGCATGAGGAGGGCCCGGCCGCATCGGCCGGGCCCTCCTCATGCGCGACGGGCGCTCAGGCCTGCTCGTCGTCCTCCGCGCGCATGGCGACGCGGTCGACGTCCTCGGGCAGCGGCCGGGCCGACGGCACCCGGCTCCCGAGCACCTGGGCGACGACGTCGCGCGCGATGTGCTGCGGGGTGAGCCCGACGCGCTCGAGGATCTCCGAGCGCGTGCCGTGGTCGAGGAACTCGTCCGGCAGGCCCAGCTCGGTCACGCCGGTGTCGATGCCCGCCTCGCGGAGGTCCTGGCGGATCCGAGTGCCGATGCCGCCGACCACCACGCCGTCCTCGATCGTCACGACGAGGCGGTGGCTGCCGCCGAGCTCGACGACGCTGCGCGGCACGGGCACGACCCAGCGGGGATCCACGACGGTCGCGCCGATGCCCTGCGCGGCGAGGCGCTCGGCGACCTCGATGCCCATGGCCGCCATCGGACCCACGGTGACGATGAGCACGTCCTGCGACGCCGACTCGTGCAGCACGTCGACCCCGTCGTCGAGACGGCGCAGCGCCTCTATCTCGTCCCCGACGTTGCCCTTGGAGAAGCGCACGACCGTGGGCCCGTCATCGACCTTGACCGCCTCGCCCAGCTCCTCGCGGAGACGCGTGGCGTCGCGCGGGGCGCTGAGGCGGATGTGGGGCACGATCTGCAGCAGCGCCAGGTCCCACATGCCGTGATGGCTCGGCCCGTCGGGACCGGTGACGCCCGCGCGATCGAGCACGAATGTCACGCCGGCACGGTGCAGCGCGACGTCCATGAGCACCTGGTCGAAGGCGCGGTTGACGAAGGTCGCGTAGAGGGCGACGACCGGGTGGAGGCCGCCGTAGGCGAGGCCCGCGGCGCTCGTCACGGCGTGCTGCTCGGCGATGCCCACGTCGTGCACGCGATCCGGGTGCTTCGCGGCGAACCTGTGCAGGCCCACCGGACGCAGCATCGCCGCGGTGATGCCGACGATGCGCGGGTCCTCGTCGGCGAGGGCCAGGATCTCGTCCGCGAAGACGCTCGTCCAGCTGACGGCCTGCGACGGGTCGATCGGCTCCCCCGTCTCCGGGTCGATCTGCCCGACGGCGTGGAACTGGTCGGCGACGTCCCGGCGCGCGGGCGCGTAGCCGCGGCCCTTCTCCGTGATCGCGTGCACGATGACGGGCGCACCGTAGTCGCGGGCCTGCTCGAGCGCCTCCTCCATCGCCTGCTGGTCGTGCCCGTCGATGGGCCCGAGGTACTTGATGTCGAGGTTGGAGTACAGCGCCTCGTTGTCGGTGACGCGCGTGAGGAACCCGTGCAGCCCGCCGCGGAGGCCGCGGTAGAGGCTGTCGCCCGGCGCACCGAAGACGCCGAACACGCGCTGGCTCGTCTCGTAGAGGCCCCGGTAGGTGCGGCGCGTGCGCACGGTGTTGAGGAAGCGCGCCATGCCGCCGATGGTCGGCGCGTAGGAGCGGCCATTGTCGTTGACGACGATGATGAGCTTCCGCGTGTTGTCGTCGGAGATGTTGTTGAGCGCCTCCCACGTCATGCCGCCCGTGAGGGCACCGTCGCCCACGACCGCGACCACGTGCCGGTCGGTCTGGCCGGTGATCTCGAACGCGCGCGAGATGCCGTCCGCCCAGCTCAGCGAGCTCGACGCGTGCGAGCTCTCGACGATGTCGTGCTCCGACTCCGCGCGCTGCGGGTAGCCGGCGAGGCCGCCCGACTCGCGGAGCCGGGAGAAGTCCTGCCGTCCCGTGAGCAGCTTGTGCACGTAGGACTGGTGGCCGGTGTCGAAGACGATGGGGTCCTTCGGCGAGTCGAAGACCCGGTGGATGGCGAGCGTCGTCTCGACGACGCCGAGGTTCGGCCCGAGGTGGCCGCCCGTCTTGGAGACCTCGGCGACGAGGAACTGCCGGATCTCGGTGGCGAGCTCGAGCATCTGCTCCCGGCTCAGCCGGTCGAGGTCCCGGGGTCCCGTGATCGTCTCGAGGATTCCCATGCTGACCGCCTTCCATCGGGCGCCATGTGCAGGCACCCGCCTCTTCGAGTGTACGCAGGGCCCTGCATGCACGAAGGAGGCCGGGCGTCGCCGCCCGGCCTCCTCAGGTCGCCGTTACGCGACCAGGCTGCGCAGCACGTACTGCAGGATGCCGCCGTTGCGGTAGTAGTCCGCCTCGCCGGGGGTGTCGATGCGGACGACCGCGTCGAACTCGACCGTCCCCTTGCCCGCGGGCGAGTCGGCCGTGGGTGCCGCGACGACGTGGACCGTGCGCGGCGTCGTGCCCGAGTTCAGCTCCTCGAGCCCGGTGATGCTGATCTCCTCGGTGCCGTCGAGCCCGAGCGACGCCCAGGTCTCGCCGGCCGGGAACTGCAGCGGGACGACGCCCATGCCGATGAGGTTGGAGCGGTGGATCCGCTCGAAGCTCTCGGTGATGACGGCCTTGACGCCCAGCAGGCTCGTGCCCTTGGCCGCCCAGTCGCGCGACGAGCCGGAGCCGTACTCCTTGCCGCCGAGGATCACGAGCGGGGTGCCCGCCGCCTGGTAGTTCTCCGACGCGTCGTAGATGAACGACTGCGGGCCGCCCTCCTGCGTGAAGTCGCGCGTGTAGCCGCCCTCGACGCCGTCGAGCAGCTGGTTGCGGAGGCGGATGTTCGCGAACGTGCCGCGGATCATGACCTCGTGGTTGCCGCGGCGCGATCCGTAGGAGTTGTAGTCCTTTCGGCCGACGCCGTGCTCGTCGAGGTAGCGGCCCGCGGGGCTGTCCGCCTTGATCGAGCCGGCCGGGCTGATGTGGTCGGTCGTGACCGAGTCGCCCAGCTTCGCGAGGACGCGGGCCCCCGCGATGTCCGAGACCGGCGTGATCTCCATGGTGAGGCCCTCGAAGTACGGGGGCTTCCGCACGTACGTGGACTCCGCGTCCCACTCGAACGTCGCGCCCGTGGGGGTGGGGAGCGAGCGCCAGCGCTCGTCGCCGTCGAAGACGCCGGCGTACTGGTGCGTGAACATGCCCGTGTCGATGGAGCTGTCGATCGTCGACTGGACCTCGTCCGCGTCCGGCCAGATGTCCTTGAGGAACACGTCGTTGCCCTCGGTGTCGGTGCCGAGCGCGTCGGAGTCGAAGTCGAAGTTCATCGACCCGGCCAGCGCGTACGCGATCACCAGCGGCGGGCTCGCGAGGTAGTTCATCTTCACGTCGGGGTTGATGCGGCCCTCGAAGTTCCGGTTGCCCGAGAGGACGGCGGTGACGGCGAGGTCGTTGTCCTGCACCGCGGTGGAGATCTCGTCGATCAGCGGGCCCGAGTTGCCGATGCAGGTGGTGCAGCC
Organism: Clavibacter michiganensis; assembly: GCF_021216655.1. Classification (NCBI taxonomy): domain Bacteria; kingdom Bacillati; phylum Actinomycetota; class Actinomycetes; order Micrococcales; family Microbacteriaceae; genus Clavibacter; species Clavibacter michiganensis. Next base: position 876,696 of record NZ_CP080437.1, on the reverse strand, counting down.
GTACCCGACCGTGTAGAAGCCGAGGTCCTCGAGGTACGTGGTGAGGCCGGACTTCTCGTAGTAGTCCGTGACGACCTTGGATCCGGGCGCCAGCGTGGTCTTCACCCACGGCTTGGCCTTGAGGCCCTTCTTGCTGGCGTTGCGGGCCAGCAGGCCGGCCGCGAGCATGACCGACGGGTTCGACGTGTTGGTGCACGAGGTGATGGCCGCGATGGCGACCGCGCCGTGGTCCAGCGTGAAGTCGCTGCCGTCCTCGAGGGTGACGTGCGTGGGCTTCGAGACCGAGGAGGGGCTCTGCGACGCGTGGTGGTGCTCGTGCGACGAGTGCTCGTCCTCCGGCTGCAGCTCGCCCGGGTCGGACGCGGGGAAGCTCATGGCCGTCGTGAGGTCGACGATGTCGTGGTCGACCTGCGCGTAGTCGTTGAGGTCGCGCTCGAACTGCGACTTCGCGTCGGTCAGCTCGATGCGGTCCTGCGGGCGCTTCGGGCCGGCGATGGACGGGACGACCGTGGAGAGGTCGAGCTCGAGGTACTCGCTGAACGCCGGCTCGACGTCCGCGTCGTGCCAGAGCCCCTGCTCCTTGGCATACGCCTCCACGAGCGCGACCTGCTCCTCGCTGCGGCCGGTGAGGCGCAGGTACTCGAGGGTGACGTCGTCGATGGGGAAGACGGCGGCGGTGGAGCCGAACTCGGGGCTCATGTTGCCGATGGTGGCGCGGTTGGCGAGCGGGACGGCGCCGACGCCGGTGCCGTAGAACTCGACGAACTTGCCGACGACGCCGTGCTTGCGCAGCATCTGCGTGATCGTGAGCACCACGTCTGTGGCGGTGACGCCCGTGGGGATCTCGCCGGAGAGCTTGAAGCCGACGACCTTGGGGATGAGCATCGACACGGGCTGGCCGAGCATGGCCGCCTCCGCCTCGATGCCGCCGACGCCCCAGCCCAGCACGCCCAGGCCGTTGACCATGGTGGTGTGCGAGTCGGTGCCGACGCAGGTGTCGGGGTAGGCCTGGAGGACGCCGCCCACCTCGCGCGTCATGGTGACGCGGGCGAGGTGCTCGATGTTGACCTGGTGGACGATGCCGGTGCCGGGCGGGACGACCTTGAAGTCCTCGAACGCCGTCTGGCCCCAGCGGAGGAACTGGTACCGCTCGCCGTTGCGCTCGTACTCGATGTCGACGTTGCGCTCGAGCGCGTCCTCGGAGCCGAAGAGGTCGGCGATGACCGAGTGGTCGATCACGAGCTCGGCGGGCGCCAGCGGGTTGATCTTCGTCGGGTCGCCGCCCAGCTCGCCGACCGCCTCCCGCATGGTGGCGAGGTCGACGATGCAGGGGACGCCGGTGAAGTCCTGCATCACGACGCGCGCGGGCGTGAACTGGATCTCGGTGTCGGGCTCGGAGTCCGGCGCCCAGTCGCCGAGGGCGCTGATCTGGCTGCCGGTGACGTTCTTGCCGTCCTCGGTGCGGAGGAGGTTCTCGAGCAGCACCTTGAGGCTGAACGGGAGACGCTCGTGGCCCGCCACGGTGTCGATGCGGTAGATCTCGTAGTCGGTGTCCCCGACGCGGAGTGTGTCCTTCGCGCCGAAGCTGTTGATTGCAGACACGTGGCCCTCTTCCCTCGCTGGATGGGCGCGGAAGTCGATTCCGCCCGTCATCCGATCTTGGTCGCCCGCCGCGGCCGGGTCCAGTAAGGCGACCCTGATCGGGCGCGCCGACGCGAGGCGGGACGGCGCCGATGTATCTCGACGTCGAGATGAATCTAGCATCGCGACGCCGTCCGGGACGCCGCGGCGCGCGGGATCGCGCGCGTCGCGGGCGACGGCGAGGAGGGGCGACGGTTCAGCCGGCGACCGGTGCCGTCGGGTCCTTCGCGTACACGGCGCGCACGAAGAGCCACGACAGGACGAGGAGCACGCCGTACAGGGGCGTGCCCATCACGAGGCGCGCGACGCCGAGCGCGTCGATCGCGTCGGCGAGGTAGAGCGGGAGCTGCACCGCGAGGCGGAGCGCGAAGAAGCCGACCCACACGAGGGTGAGCAGGCGGAGCGCCCTGGCCTTCCTGCGGTCCTGCCGCCAGGCCGTGCCGTCGCCCATGAGGAAGCCGACGGCCACCCCGACGAGCGGCCAGCCGACCACGACGGAGACCAGGAGCACGGCGAAGTAGGCGCCGTTGGTCCAGAGCCCGAGCGCGTAGAAGTCGCGGCCCTCCCCCGAGCGGAGCGCCAGGAACGCGGAGATGACGATGCCGACGAGGCCGCCCACGGCGGGCGCGACGGGCGACCGCTGCACGAGGCGGGCCACGACGGCCACGACCGCGACGGCGACCGGCACCGCGACGGAGAGCACGACGTCGCGCGTGATCGTGAATGCCACGAGGAAGAGGAGCCCGGGGACGATCGCCTCGAGGACGCCGCGGACGCCGCCCATCGCGGTGAGCAGGGCCGAGGCCGTCATCGTCTCGCCGCGCGCCGCCTGCCCGAGGCCCGCGCGCTCCGCGGCCTGGGCCATGCTCGCGCCGATCGCCTCACCAGGCGCGGACGCGGATGCGGCCGGGGCGTCGTCGGTCACGGACGCGTCGTCCCCCGACGCCGGGCGCTGGGGATCCCGCTCGAGCGGACCCTCGCCCGACACGGTCAGGAGCCCAGCGCGGGTGCCGGGCTCTCGCCGGCCGGAGCCGCGCCCGGGGTGGTGCCGACCTGGGCGGCCGGCATCTTGAGCGGGATGAGGTCGCGCGGCGGCATGGGCGAGGATCCGCGCACGACGACGACGCTGCGGAACAGGTCTTCGACGGCGGCAGCGGCCTCGGGATCCGTCACGGCGCGGCCGGTGATGACGCCGCGCAGGAACCAGCGCGGGCCGTCGACCCCGATGAAGCGCGCGTCCCGGGTGCTGGCCGCGGGCTGGCCCGGCTGCTGCACGACGGGGATGACGGCGTGGAGCTCGGGGCCGAACGGGCCGTCGGCGAGGCGCGTGGTGCCGCCCTGCCGCTGGATCTGCTCCCCGATCGTCGTGCGGATCTCGTGCCACAGGCCGCTCGAGCGCGGCGCCGCGAACGGCTGCACCTGGAGGCTGGACTCGGCGAAGTCGAGGCCGATGGCGACGACCTGCTGCGTGCCCTCGGCGACCTCGAGGCGGAGGTGGAGGCCCTCGCGCGGCAGGATCTTGATCCCGCCGAGGTCGACGTAGGGACGGACGGGGTTGGCCTCGGTCTCGTCGAGAGGCCCTTCGTCGGCCCGGTCGTCGGGCGCGGACTTGGCGTCCAGGGCGTGCTCGGCGTCGTCCGCGAGGGCGGCGTCGTCCGGCTGGTTCGCGTTCACGTCGGTCATGTTCGGTCTCCTGGGTCTCGGGCGGGGAGGGCGCCGGTCCCCGTGGAGCCGAAGCCCCCCGCGCCGCGGTGGCTCCCGGGCAGCTTCTCGACGGGCACGAAGCGCACCCGGCTGACCGGCATGACGACGACCTGCGCGATGCGGTCGCCGACCGCGACATCGTACGCGGCGTCGGCGTCGGTGTTGAGGAGGGTGACGCGGATCTCCCCGCGGTATCCGGCGTCGACGGTGCCGGGCGCGTTCACGATCGTGATGCCGTGGCGCGCGGCCAGGCCGCTCCGGGGCAGCACGAACGCGGCGTACCCGTCCGGGAGGGCGATCGAGACGCCCGTGCCGACGGTGGCGCGCCGGCCCGGTTCGAGGCGGACGGCCTCCGCGGCCGTGAGGTCGGCACCGGCGTCACCGGGATGCGCGTAGGCCGGGATCGGGGCGTCGCCCGCGATGAGGACGTCGACGGGATCGGGCACGGTCCGAGGCTAGTGCAGGAATCTGATCGAATAGGCGCATGCCCGCATCCCCCTACAGCGAGCGGCTGTGGCCGGCTCCCTGGCTCTTCGTCGCCACCGCCCTGGTCATCCCCGCGAGCCTGCTCGTGTTCCTCCCCATCAGCGTCATCGCCGGGGTGATCGTCGCGATCGTGCTGTACGCGGGCGTCGTCGCCACGCTCGTGCTCACCAGCCCGGTCATCGAGGTGGTGGACGGGCGGCTGCGGGCCGGCCGCGCGTCCATCGACGTCGTCCAGCTCGGCGAGCCCGAGGGGTTCCGGGGCGCTCAGGCGACGGCCGAGCGCGGCACGCGCCTCCACGCGCGGGCGTACCTCGTCATCCGCGGGTGGGTGGATCCGGTGGTCAAGGTGCCGCTCCTGGACGCGGCGGACCCGGCCCCCTACTGGCTGCTGTCCACGCGCACCCCGGAACGACTGATCGCCGCGATCCGGGGATCGCGGCGATCATGACGTCCGGTCAGGCGCGGGGCCTGTAGGGGCTCTCGCCCGGCGTCGCCCTAGGCGGCGCACTCCTGGCAGATGGGCCCGAGCTTCTCCTGGTGGTCGATCTGCGAGCGGTGCTTCACGAGGAAGCAGCTCACGCAGGTGAACTCGTCCGCCTGGGGCGGGAGCACCACCGTCTCGAGCTCGAGGTCGGAGAGGTCGGCTCCGGCGAGGTCGAAGCTCCCGGGGTTGTCGGCATCGTCGACGTCCACGACCCCGGACATGCGGTCCGGGACGCGCTCCTTCAGAGCCTCGATCGAGTCGGAGTCGTCCTCCGTCTTGCGCGGGGCGTCGTAATCAGTTGCCATTCCTGTCCACTTCTCGAATAACCGCCGAACGGAATCGGCGGGCATAGTTTGCATGAATCGCATCCGGATAGCAAACCGTCCTGAGGCCCCTGTCGGGGCTCCTGATCGGCGGTTTGGATGCGGGGAGCCGGCCCGTCCCCGGGCCGCGGATGCGGACTCACACGGTACACCGTTCGCGCACGAACGACCTGCGCTCGGGGCCCGCGATCTCGCCTTCCGGCGCTCTCGTCGGACCCAAGTCGCGGCGCGCCACGCGTATTCCCCGGAAGAGGGGCCGAGTCGTGCGATCGTGAATCGTCCAGTGAGCGCGAGAGGCGTGGAACCCATGCAGGATCTGAAAATCGTCGGAGTCGAGGACGGCGCCCTCGTCGTCGAGGCCGCAGGCGGTGAACGGCACCGTCTCGTGATGGACGACTCCTTCCGCTCCGCGCTGCGCCGGCAGTCCGCCGACGGCGGTGCGACGCGCAAGGCCGCGCCGCGCATCATCCAGTCCTTCATCCGCCAGGGCATGAGCGCCGAGGACGTCGCACGGGAGACCGGCGCGTCCGTGGAGTACGTGCGCAAGTTCGAGGGGCCCGTCGTCGCCGAGCGCGAGCACGTCGTGCGCAGCGCGATGAAGGTGCCCGTGCACACCGCCATCGAGGTCGATCCGATGGGCCAGGGGACGCTGTTCGGGCAGGTCATCGAGGAGCGCCTCGAGTCGCTCGGCGCGCAGGAGGTGCGCTGGAGCAGCTGGAAGGAGCAGCTCGGCGGTTGGGTCGTGAAGGTCGCCTTCACGAGCGAGGAGATCGAGCACGACGCGCGCTGGTCCTACGACGCCAAGAAGCACGCGCTCTCCCCCGCCAACAACGAGGCGATCACGCTCTCGCAGCAGGGCGAGATCCGCGGTGCCCTCATCCCCCGGCTCCGGGCGCTGCCGCCCGAGGCCGCGGACACGCACGAGGAGGCCGGCGTCACCCGCTTCGACAGCGGGGCGTTCCGCCTGCCCGAGCCGACCGCGTCCAGCACGCAGGACACCGCTCCCCAGCCGTGGGAGGCGCCGCGCCGCGATGAGGGGGCGTCCGTCTCGCACCTCGGGCGGCAGGGCAACCACCCCGCCGGCAGCCAGCAGCCTGCGCGCGTCGCGCAGGTCGAGCTGAACGAGACCGCCGACCTCCTCGAGGCCCTCCGCCGCCGCCGGGGCGAGCGCGAGTCCGTGCCGCGCGTGGACGAGGGCGACGATCAGGTCGAGGACGCTCCCGCTCCCGTCGCCCGGCGCGAGGAGCCGCTGTCCCGCCCGCGCGGCGGCCAGCGCTCCGTGCCGCCGCTGCGGTCCGCGGTGATCCCCGGCATCGGCCGCGTCGACACGGGCCGCGACCGCCCGCGCGACGAGGACGAGGACGAGGGCCTGCGCGCGCCCGGCACCGGCGAGGCCCGCGGATCCGGGAAGCCGTCCGGCCGACGCGGGCGGACGGCGATGCCGAGCTGGGACGAGATCGTGTTCGGCGCGCGCAGCGACGACGACCACCTGGCCTGATCCCGCCCGTCGTCCGACGGGTCGCCCCGGAGGCGGCCCGCGGTCATCGGGTGGGTCAGCCGCGGGCGAAGGCTCCGGCGCGGATGAGGGGCACCAGCCGCTCCTCGTCGGAGAAGGACCCGTGCTGTCCGATCATGCGACGGGCGCCCTGGTCCCGCGGTCGGCCGTCGTAGTACGCGATGAGCGAGCGCGTCGCGACGACCACGTCGCCGATGCGCGCCGCCACGTCGTCCCGGACCGGCCCGTACCAGTCGGCGGCCATCGCCTCCGAGCGCGTCGCGACATGGGCGCGCGTCCCCTCCGACGCGCGCCACGCGTCGGCGAGGGCGTCGGCGTCCGTGCCCGGCTCGAGGTGCAGGTGCAGGCAGCGCGGCTCCCCCGCGACGTGCCGCACGCCCGCGACCAGCTCCGGCACCCGGTCGAACAGCACCTGGGATCCTGCGGGCACGTCGACGATGCCGTGGTCGGCCGTGATGAGCGCGCCCTCCCGGGAGCCGAGGCGGTCGAGGAACGGACCCGCCGCCTGGTCGAGCTCCTCGAGGAGGCGGAGCCAGCGGTCCGACTCCCAGCCGTGCGAGTGGGCGGCCTGGTCGAGCTCGGGCACGTAGAGGTAGACGAGCGCGCGCGGCTCCCTGTCCATGAGCGCTCGCGTGGTCGCGAAGCGGTCCGCGATCGACTCGGCCGCGACGTAGGTCGCCCCGCGCAGCGCCGCGCGCGAGAAGCCCGACCCGGCGTAGCGGGCGGATGCGACCACGAAGGCGGGGATGCCCACGGAGACCGCGCGCTCGAACGCGGTCGGGACGGGCTGCCACTCCTCGGGCACGCTCCGGGTGTCCCATCCGGACAGCAGCTTGAGGACACGGTCGTGCGCGGGATCGAGCGCGCTGTACCCGACGAGACCGTGCTCGCCCGCGCGGACGCCGGTGGTGAGCGAGGTGATGCTGGCGGCGGTCGTGGTCGGGAACCCCACGTCGACGACGTCCTTCTTCCGCCAGCCCTGCACCAGGTGCCGGGCGTGCCCGGCCCGGGCTCGGAGTGCCGCGGAGCCGAGCCCGTCGACGAGGACGACCACGGCCCGGTCGACGGCAGGGAGGCCGGCTTCGGACTCCTCCCCCGCGAGGGCGGCGAGGCAGCCGGGCATGACCGCGGTGAGGCTCATCCGGCTGGATCCGGGCGCCGGTAGCATGGGGGCCATCCGGCCCAGTCTGCCACAGCAGCCCGGCGCGCATCCGCGTCACGACGCCGATCGACGCAGCGCCGATCCCGACCCAGAGAGTCCATGAGTCCCTCCACCACGAACACCACGCCCGACGAGCCCGCCGAGCGGATCGAGGACGTCGACGTCTCCACCGAGATGGAGAACTCGTTCCTCGAGTACGCGTACTCGGTCATCTACTCCCGGGCCCTGCCCGACGCGCGCGACGGCCTCAAGCCCGTGCAGCGCCGCATCCTGTACCAGATGAGCGAGATGGGCCTCCGCCCCGACCGCGGCCACGTGAAGTCGGCCCGCGTCACGGGCGAGGTGATGGGCAAGCTCCACCCCCACGGCGACTCCGCCATCTACGACGCGATGGTGCGCATGGCGCAGTCGTTCACGCTGCGGGTGCCGCTCATCGACGGGCACGGCAACTTCGGATCGCTCGACGACGGTCCGGCAGCCCCCCGCTACACGGAGGCCCGGCTCGCCGCGTCCGCGCTCGCGATGGTCGAGGGCCTCGACGAGGACGTCGTCGACTTCGTACCGAACTACGACAACGCGTTCATGCAGCCGGCCGTGCTCCCCGCGGCCTTCCCGAACCTGCTCGTCAACGGCGCGAGCGGCATCGCGGTCGGCATGGCGACGAACATGGTGCCGCACAACCTCATCGAGGTCGTGGGCGCCGCACGTCACCTCATCGACCACCCGGACGCCTCGCTCGACGACCTCATGTCGTTCGTCCCGGGTCCGGATCTCCCCACGGGCGGCACGATCATCGGCCTGTCGGGCGTCAAGGACGCGTACCTCACCGGCCGCGGCAGCTTCAAGACCCGCGCGCGCGTCTCCGTCGAGAGCCTCACGCCGCGGAAGTCGGGGCTCGTCGTCACCGAGCTGCCGTACCTCGTCGGCCCCGAGAAGGTCATCGAGAAGATCAAGGACGGCGTCCAGAACAAGAAGCTCTCGGGCATCACGAACGTCACCGACCTCACGGACCGGACGCACGGGCTGCGGCTCGTGATCGAGATCAAGACGGGCTTCAACCCCGAGGCGGTGCTCGAGCAGCTGTACCGATACACGCCGCTCGAGGACGGCTTCAGCGTCAACAACGTCGCGCTCGTCGACGGCAGCCCGCAGACGCTCGGGCTGAAGGAGCTGCTGCAGGTCTACGTGGCGCACCGGCTCGAGGTGGTCACGCGCCGCACGCGCTACCGGCTCGCCCGCCGGCAGGAGCGGCTGCACCTCGTGCTCGGGCTGTTGATCGCGATCCTCGACATCGACGAGGTGATCCAGGTCATCCGCGGCAGCGACGATACCGAGCAGGCGCGCGCCCGCCTCATGGACGTCTTCGACCTCTCGACGCTGCAGGCCGACTACATCCTGGAGCTCCGCCTCCGCCGGCTCACGCGGTTCAGCCGCATCGAGCTCGAGGAGGAGCGGGACAGGCTGCAGGCCGAGATCGCCGAGCTCGAGGCGATCCTCGCCGATCCCCGCCGGCTCCGGGCCCTCGTCTCGACCGAGCTGCAGGAGGTCGCCGACCGCTTCGGCACGCCGCGCCGCACCCTGCTCACCGAGGCCGCGCCGAGCGTCGCCGGGGCGTCGAGCCGCCGGGCCGCGCCCGTGCTCGAGATCGCGGACGTGCCCTGCCGGGTGCTCCTGTCGACGACGGGTCGCGCCGTGCGCGTCGACCTGCCGACGGACGCGCCGGGCACGCCCCTGCAGACGGTCCGCCGCAGTTCCCACGACGCCGTCCTCACGGCCATCGAGACCACGAGCCGCACGCGCATCGGCGCGATCACGAACACCGGCCGGCTCATCACGATGACGCCCGTCGACCTCCCCGTCGTCCCGGTCGCGAGCGTGCAGCTGGGCGCCGGCGTCCGGATCCGCGACTACCTGGGTCTCGCCGACAGGAAGGAGCGCGTCGTCGCGCTCGTGGCGCTCGGCACGGACGAGGCCATCGCGCTCGGCACGCGCCAGGGCGTCGTCAAGCGCATCGCCCCGTCGGCCCTGCCCGCGAAGCCCGAGTTCGAGGTCATCGCGCTGAAGAAGGGCGACGAGGTCGTCGGCGCGCGGCAGGGCGCGGAGACGGACGAGCTCGTCTTCGTCACCAGCGAGGCGCAGCTGCTGCACTTCCCCGCGGTGTCCGTGCGACCCCAGGGGATCCAGGCGGGCGGCGTCGCCGGCGTCAACCTCGGCGCCGGCGCGCGCGTGCTGTTCTTCTCCTCCGTCGCGCCCGAGGGCGCCGAGGTCGTCACGATCTCGGCGTCGTCCGCCACCATCGCGGGCGTGGATCCCGGGCGCGCCAAGGTGTCCGCGTTCGGCGACTTCCCGCGCAAGGGCCGTGCCACGGGAGGGGTGCGCGCGCACGCCTACCTCAAGGGCGAGGACCACCTCGCCCTCGCCTGGGTCGGCCCCGGGCCCGCCCTCGCGGTCGGGTCGGCCGGCGAGGTCAGGCAGCTGCCGCCCACGGGCATGAAGCGCGACGGATCGGGCATCCCGCTCGAGAAGGCCATCGGGAGCGTCGGCCAGGCGGTCACCCCGGCCGATGCGCCGGACGCCGCGTCCGGCGCCGCCGCGGGCATCGTCGAGCCGTCCGCCGAGGACGGCTCGGCTCCGCTCGAGACGTAGGCGCATCGGTGCCACGCACGCGGACGGCCGCGGACCCGTGGGGTCCGCGGCCGTCCGCGCATCCGGCTCGCAGCCGGTGGATCACACGTCGATCCGGTCCCGTACGGATCCGGCGCCGTCGATGATGAACTCCTTGCGGGGCGCGACGTCGTTGCCCATGAGCAGCTCGAACATGCGCGTGGCGGCCTCGGCGTCGTCGACGCGCACGCGCCGCAGCGTGCGGTTGCGGCGGTCCATCGTGGTGGTCGCGAGCTGGTCGGCGTCCATCTCGCCCAGGCCCTTGTATCGCTGGATGGGGTCCTGGTAGCGCTTGCCCTGCCGCTTCGCCTGGGCGAGCACGGCCGCGAGCTCGCGCTCCGAGTACGTGTAGATCACGTCGTTGGGCTTCGAGCCCGGGTTCATCACCACGACGCGGTGCAGCGGCGGCACGGCGGCGAACACGCGGCCCTCGTCGATCATCGGCCGCATGTAGCGGAAGAAGAGCGTGAGCAGCAGCGTGCGGATGTGGGCGCCGTCGACGTCGGCGTCGCTCATGATGATGATCTTCCCGTAGCGCGCCGCCGACAGGTCGAACGTGCGCCCGGATCCCGCACCCAGCACCTGGATGATCGAGGCGCACTCGGTGTTGGAGAGCATGTCGGGCAGCGACGCCTTCTGGACGTTGAGGATCTTGCCGCGGATGGGCAGCAGCGCCTGGTACTCGCTGTCGCGCGCGAGCTTCGCCGTCCCGAGGGCGGAGTCGCCCTCCACGATGAACAGCTCGCTGTTGGCGACGTCGTTCGACCGGCAGTCGACGAGCTTCGCAGGCAGCGACGAGCTCTCGAGGGCGTTCTTCCGCCGCTGCGTCTCCTTGTGCGTGCGGGCCGAGATGCGCGACTTCATCTCGCCGACGACCTTCTCGAGGAGCACGGCGGTCTGCGCCTTGTCCTCGCGCCGGGTCGACGCGAACCGCTCGGCCATGGCCTTCTGCACGACCTGCGACACGATGGCGCGCACGGCCGGCGTGCCCAGCACCTCCTTCGTCTGGCCCTCGAACTGCGGCTCGGGGAAGCGGACCGTGAGCACGGCGGTGAGACCGGCGAGCACGTCGTCCTTCTCGAGCTTGTCGGTGCCGACCTTGAGCTTCCGCGCGTTGGCCTCGACCTGCGCGCGCACGAACTTGAGGAGGCCCGCCTCGAAGCCCGCCTGGTGGGTGCCGCCCTTGGGCGTCGCGATGATGTTGACGAACGACTTGAACCGGGTGTCGTAGCCCGTGCCCCAGCGGAGCGCGATGTCGACGGCGCACTCGCGCGTGAGCTCCGTCGGGACCATGGCGCCGCCGGCGGTGAGGACGGGCACGGTCTCGGTGAACGTGCCGGATCCCTCGAGCCGCCACGTGTCCGTCAGCGGCGCGTCGACCGCGAGGTGGTCCACGAACTCGGCGATGCCCCCGTCGAAGCGGAAGGACTCGCGCACGGGCTGCTCGCCGCGGAGGTCCTCGATGTCGATGCTGAGCCCGGGCACGAGGAAGGCGGTCTGGCGCGCGCGGCCGAGGAGCTCCTCGGTGAGGAAGGACGCTCCGCGGGTGAAGATCTGCCGGTCGGCCCAGTAGCGGATCCGCGTACCGGTGACGCCCTTGCGCACCTTGCCCACGACCCGCAGCTCGCTGCCGGACGTGAACGGGCGGAACGGAGCGTCGGGGCTCGCCTCCCCCTCGTCCTCGAAGATGCCCGGCTCGCCGCGCCGGAACGACATGGCGTGCGTCTTGCCGCCGCGATCCACCTCGACGTCGAGGCGCTCCGACAGCGCGTTCACGACGGAAGCGCCCACGCCGTGCAGTCCGCCCGATGACGCGTAGGAGCCGGATCCGAACTTGCCGCCCGCGTGCAGCTTGGTGAAGACGACCTCGACGCCGGAGAGCCCGGTCTTCGGCTCGATGTCGACCGGCACGCCCCGTGCGGTGTCGCGCACCTCGACGCTGCCGTCGGGGTGGAGCCGTACGTCGATGCGGTCGCCGTGGCCGCCGAGCGCCTCGTCGACGCTGTTGTCGATGATCTCCCAGAGGCAGTGCATGAGGCCGCGCGAGTCGGTGGATCCGATGTACATGCCGGGCCGCTTGCGCACCGCCTCGAGGCCCTCGAGGACGGAGAGATGGCGGGCGGAATAATTGGATGCTGCCACGTGCTGTCCTCCATGTACGTCCGGCATTCGCCGGACGCGAGCCGCATCGATCTTAACCGCCGCCCGCCGCCTCCCCCTCCGAATCGCCGTCCCCCGCACCGCGCCCTACGCGCAGAGCGAAACAGGCGCCCGCGGTCGGGTCGACTGCCGGGAGCTCGTGGTCTACTTGATCCATTCGGCTCGACCAGACCCGACCCGGAGGGGAGCATCACATGACACCGACCGCGACCGAGCGTCCCGTGGACGAGCTCGACAACCACCAGCTCACCGCCAACGACCGCTGCGACAGCTGCGGAGCCCAGGCGTACATCCGCGTCGAGGTGAACAGCAGCGAGCTCCTCTTCTGCGCCCACCACGGCAAGAAGTACCAGGAGAAGCTGTCGGCCATCGCCACGAGCTGGCACGACGAGTCGAGCCGCCTGCTCGACGAGCGCGCCTAGGACGACCAGCGCCGATCACATCGGCGGACGACGGAGGGCGCATCCCCGTGGGGATGCGCCCTTCGTCATGTGCGGATGCGGCCGGTCCACAGCCGCGACAAGTCAGTAGTGCGCCGGCCGGGCCATCACGGTGGACCGCGCTTCGCGCGCCCAGGCGTCCAGCCGGTCGAGCGTCCCCGAGATGTCGGCGGGCAGCTCGCGGCCATGCCGCGCGAGGGCTGCGGACAGCAGCTCGTCCGCGAGGCGCGGGTTGAGCGCGAGGACGGGCCCGCCGAGATGGGTGCCGAGGGACGAGCCGACGCGCACGCCCTCCCCGCCGCCCTGGCCGCCGTTGCCGAAGCCCGCGCGCACCGTGCCGAGCGGAGCGTGCTCGCCGATGTCGAGCGTGGATCCGTGGTTCTCGTAGCCGACGACCTCTCCGTCCGGCGTGTCGAGCACGAGGTCGCCCACGCGTCGCTCGGCCGTCAGCGTGGTGCGCACCGGCAGGACGCCGGCGCCGACGAGCTCGCCGCCGTCGATGAGCCGCACGGACTCCCCCAGGAGCTGCAGGCCGCCGCCCACCGCGAGGAGCGGGACACCGGCCTCCTGCAGCGCGACGAGGTGCGGGGCGTGCGCGACGAGGTCGGGCAGCACGGCGCGCTGGGCCGTGAGCGGTCCGGACCCCACGACCACCAGGTCGGCATCGCCCGGGTCCCCGCCACCGGGGGCGTGCCGGACGACCTCGGTGACGATCCCGCGGATGCGCGCGCGCTCGACGAGCACGGTGACGTTGCCGCGGTCGCCGTTGATGCCGAGCTCCTCGGGGTAGAGGTGCAGGATGCGCAGGGCGTCGCTCACGCGGGTCCTCCCTCGAGGTCCGTGTACCCGAGGATGCGGCGGATCGCCATCATCTGCTCGTAGTTGACGATCATGGTCTTGACGCCGCGGGACGGCTTCTCCATCGCGAGGAACGCCTGGACGGCGCGGCGCAGGTCGGGCTCGACGCGGCCGACCTCGAGGCCCTCGTACCCGAAGCGCACGGCGAGCTGGTAGCCCTTCGTGCCGGAGACGACGTCGGCGTGCGTGAGCGCGGAGAGGTCGGTGTCGTAGATCCAGGAGGGGTCGGGGGTGCCGTCGTCGACGGCGAGCAGCACCTGCTCGGGCGGGTCGCCGAGCGCGTCGAGGTTCATCTGCAGGCTCGCCGGGTTCTTCATCATGATGATCTCGATGTCCTCGTCGCCCGCGCGCAGCATCTCCCCGCGCCCGTACACCGCGGCCACGGACCCCAGGCCCTCGGCTGCGCGAGCGGGGTCGAAGCGGTCGCCGAGGACCCGGCGGGCGGTGGCCAGCGCGCCCGCAGCGTCGACGGCGTAGTGCAGGCCGCGCGACGGGAGAGTCACGGGGAGGTCCCCGGACGGCAGGCGGAAGATCGCATCGCGACCCGACAGCGCCACGGCCTCGACGCCGGCCGCCACGTGCACCGGGTCGGGATCCTCGGATCCGAACCGCGGGGCGGACGCCAGGCCGTGCTTGCTGTCGACCAGGAGCTCCTCGGAGACGCCGAACCAGTCGACGTCGGCCCGGCCGGCGCGCCCGGTGTGCGCGGCGATGGCGTTGACGTGCGCGTCGTCCCGGTTGGCGACCACGGCCTCGGTCGCCGTGGCGGCGATCCGCTCGAGCATGCCCACCACGCGGTCCGGCTCGTGGAACCGGTTGAGCTGGTCGATCTGGATGTTGAGCAGCAGCACCGTGCGCGGCGTGAGCAGCGCGGAGAGCGCGACGCCGTAGGCCTCGTCGATCTCGAGGACCGCGACGTCGGCGTCCAGGCGCCCCGAGGCGTCGGCGTCCGCGAGCACGGCGGAGGCGATGCCCTGCGGCAGGTTCCCGCCGGACGGGTTCGTGAAGACGCGGAGACCATGCGCGCGGAGCACGGCGGTGAGCATGTGGGTGGTCGTCGACTTGCCGTTCGAGCCGGTCACGGCGACCACGCCGTGCGGCAGGTCGGCGATCGTCCGCTCCAGGAAGCGGGGCTCGAGGCGGAGGGCGACGACGCCGGGCACGGCGGAACCGCCGCCACGGAGACGGGCGGCCCAGCGGGCGGCCCGTCCCCCGGCGACGGCGAGGCGCAGCGGCACGGCCTACTCGAGGTAGTCGCGCAGCGACTGCGAGCGCGACGGGTGGCGGAGCTTGGCCATGGTCTTCGACTCGATCTGGCGGATCCGCTCGCGCGTGACGCCGAACGTGTCGCCGATCTGGTCGAGGGTCTTCGGCATGCCGTCGCCGAGGCCGAAGCGCATGCGGATCACGCCGGCCTCGCGCTCCGAGAGCGAGTCGAGCAGCGACTCCAGCTGCTTCTGCAGCATGGTGAAGCCCACGGCGTCCGCGGGGACGACAGCCTCGGTGTCCTCGATGAGGTCGCCGAACTCGCTGTCGCCGTCCTCGCCGAGGGGCGTGTGCAGCGAGATGGGCTCGCGGCCGTACTTCTGGACCTCGATGACCTTCTCGGGCGTCATGTCGAGCTCGCGCGACAGCTCCTCGGGCGTGGGCTCGCGGCCCAGGTCCTGCAGCATCTGGCGCTGGACGCGGGCGAGCTTGTTGATGACCTCGACCATGTGCACCGGGATGCGGATGGTGCGCGCCTGGTCGGCCATGGCGCGCGTGATGGCCTGGCGGATCCACCACGTGGCGTACGTGGAGAACTTGAAGCCCTTGGTGTAGTCGAACTTCTCGACCGCGCGGATGAGGCCCAGGTTGCCCTCCTGGATGAGGTCCAGGAACTGCATGCCACGACCGGTGTAGCGCTTCGCGAGGCTCACCACGAGGCGCAGGTTCGCGCCCAGCAGGTGGCTCTTCGCGCGCTGGCCGTCTCGTGCGACCCAGCGCAGCTCGCGCTCGAGCTCGCGGGAGATGCCGGGCGTGTTCGCCAGCTTGTCCTCCGCGAAGAGGCCCGCCTCGATGCGCATGGCGAGCTCGACCTCCTCGGCGGCGTTGAGCAGCGCGACCTTGCCGATCTGCTTGAGGTAGTCCTTGACGGGATCCGCCGTGGCACCGGTGATGGTCGTCGAGTAGACGGGGACGTCCTCGTCCTCCTCCTTGTTCGACAGCACCATGGCGCCTGTCGGGAGCGGCTCGAGCACGACGGGCGGCTTGGCGGCGCCGTCCTCGACGGCCTCGTCGTCCGCGTCGTCCTCGGCGACGGGGACCACGACCTCGTCGGCATCGTCGTCGGACGCCTCTCCGGAGCCCTGGGCCGCCGTCTTCTTCGCTGCGGTCTTGCGCGGGGCCTTCGCCGGTGCGGCCTCACCCGACGCGGCCGCGGCCTTCTTCGCGGCGGCGGCCTTGGCCCGCGCGGTGGGCGCCTTGGCGGGAGCCGCGGGAGCGGCGGCGGAGTCGGTCTCGGCTGCTGCTGCCTCAGCTGCCGCCGCCTTCGCGGCGGCGGCCTTGGTGGGGGCCTTCGCCGCCGTCGCGGTCTTGGTAGCGGGTGCCTTCGCGGCCGCGGTCTTGCGGGCGGGGGCGCGCTTCGCGGGTGCCTTCGCCTCACCCGTCGCGGCGTCGTCGGCCGTGCCGGTCGCGGAAGCCGCGTCCAGGGTGGCGGACGGGGTGGAGGGGGTGGCCATGCGAACACCTTTCGTCCCCACGACGACCGGTCGCGCGCTCCGCGATGCTGCTGCGGGGTGACCTGCCGGAGGTGGGTCGGGGTTGTTTTCGGACATTGCTAGGACCCATGTCAAGTCCGCTGCTCGTGCGCCACCGAGATGACGCCACCACCGAGGTGGTGCGAGATGCAGGACATGAACGGGTCCGTACCTGATTATTGCACGGATGCGCGCACGGGCGAGCCAATGCGATCCGTGTGCGGGCCGACGTCACGCGCGGCGTCGGCGTCGCCTGTCGAGGTAGGCAACCCAGAGCGGCCCCACCCGTATTCCCTCGTCGGCCAGCAGGCGTCGCGTCCGGTGCCTCGTCCGCACCAGCATCAGCGTCCCGAACCCGACTACGAGGTACTGCACGGCGAAGGCGACGCGGAAGGAGTCGAGCGCGTAGAGGTCGCTCGGCGCTCCGCCCGCGACCCGGATCCCGTCTTGCACGTCGAGCGCGACCCCGATGAGCAGCATCATCGTGAAGCTCGCGGTGAATCCACCGACGTTCACGATCCCGGACGCGGCGCCGAGGCTGCGCGGCGGGTTGAACGTGCGCGCGAAGTCCAGCCCGACCTGCGAGCCGGGCCCGCCGATCCCGATGGCCACGACCACGAGCACCACCACCGCGAGCGGCGGCACGCCCGGCCAGAGGAGCAGCACCGCCCAGGCCGCGCCCATCATCGCGACGAGACCGAGGACGAGGTTGGAGCGCCGGAACGGGAAGCGCCCGGTGAGGATCCCGATCACGGGACCCACGATCATCCCCGAGGCCACGATCACGATGAGGAGCCCGGACGCGAGCGCCGGGCCGTACCCCAGGCCGTCGACGAGGAACGGGAAACCCCAGAGCAGGCTGAAGACCGCGCCGGACGACTGGGTCACGAAGTGCGACCAGAAGCCGAGCTGCGTGCCCGGTCGACGCAGGCTCCGGCCGAGCTCCCGCATCGAGTCGCCCCACGCCATGCACGGGGGCGGTGCCTCCCCGGTCGGCCGGTCGCGCGCTGCCGCGACGACCGCGACGAACGCCACCACGGCGACGGACGCCGAGCCGAGGAACGCGGGCGTCCACCCCGCCGTGTGCAGCACGAGCGAGAGCGGGATCGCTGAGAGCACCTGCCCCAGCTGGCCCACGTTGGCGAACCACTGCGACAGGACCGGGACGCGCGGACCGGAGAACCAGGAGTTGATGAGGCGCAGGCCCGAGACGAACGTCATGGCGTCCCCGGCGCCGACCAGCACGCGTCCCAGGATCGCGACCTCGAGCGAGGTGGAGAGCGCCAGCGTGACCTGTCCGGCCACCATCAGCAGCGCGCCGGTCGCGAGCAGCGCGCGCGGGCCGATCCGGTCGATCAGCACCCCGACCGGGACCTGCAGCGCCGCGTACACGACGAGCTGCGTGACCGCGAGCGTGGAGAGCAGCGACGCCGAGACGTGGAACCGGTCCCCCGCCTCGACGGACGCGATGCCGAGCGAGCCGCGCTGCAGCACGGACGAGAGGTACGCCACCATGGCGACGCCGAGGACGAGGCGGGCGCGGCGGGTGCTCATCGGGACGACGATACCGACGGCGCCGGGTTCCGGCGGTCGCTCGATGGGCCCGCGCGCGGATCAGCTCGCGGGCGTCAGGCCGCGTCGCCGTCGCCGGGGCGACGGCGTGCCAGGAACTTCTCCAGCTCGGCGGCGATCTCGTCGGCGGTCGGCAGGGCGCCGTCCTCGTCCGTGAGCGGCGACTTGAGCGGCGTATCCTCCATGTAGCTGTCGTAGCGCTCCTCGAGCGTCGTGACGAGGCGGGCCAGCTCCTGGTTGCCCGCGACCTGCTCGTCGATGCGCCCCACGAAGTCGCGCCCCTCCTCGCGGAGGCGGTCGGTCGGGAAGATGAGGCCCGTCGCCGCGCTGATGCTCTCCAGGGCGGCGACCGCGGCGAGGGGGAACTCGGTGTCCGCGAGGTAGTGCGGGACGAGGAGCACGAAGCCCGCGACGGGATGGCCGGCGTCGTGCAGGCGGTGCTCCACCAGGTGCAGCGCGTTCGCCGGCACCTGGGTGTGCGGCTTCCACACGCTGAGCGCGTCGATGAGCTCGGTGCGGTTGCCGCTCACGGTGACGTTGATGTCTCGCGTGTGCGGCACCGGCATGGGGATGGCGTGCACCCACGTCGTCGTGGAGACGCGGTACCGGTCGACGATGCCGAGGACGGCCGCGGTGAAGGCCTCCCACCGGAAGTCGGGCTCGAAGCCCGTGAGGAGGAGGAACGGCTGCCCGATCTCGTCGTGCGCGAGGTAGAGCGCCAGGCGGGCCGGACGGTAGTCGGCGAGGTGGTCCTGGTCGAAGTAGATGGTGGGTCGGCGCGCGCGGTAGTCGAGCAGGGTGTCCGTGTCGAACCGCAGGACGTCGCGGTGGCTCAGGGTGCTCAGCAGGTACTCGCTGACCTGGGACACGCCGGATCCCGCGTCGGAGAAGCCGGTGAGCCCGGCGACCAGGGGCAGTCCGGTCGGGACCTCGCCGATGTCGGTGTCGATCTCGTACAGTCCGTCCGCATCTGCCATGGATCCACTCTAAGCCGCGCCTCCGACGGGCCCTCCCCGTCGGCGACCGCCATGTGCCGCCGAGAGCGAACACGGTCGCCGACGACGCCCGGACGCGCCGATCCGCGCGGATCTCACGGCCCCGCGCTCCGGGCTGGGGTGCATGCGCACGTCGGTAGGCTCGTCGCCCATGACCCTCCCCCTTCTCTCCGTGTCCTCCGACCGTGCCGTCGACGTGGAGGCGGACGCGCTCGTCGTCGCCGTCTCCAGCGAGAAGGAGGGGCTCCGGGTGCACGCGCCCGAGGGCCTCGAGTTCGACGCGGACGGCCTGTCCGACATCGGCGTCACCGGCGGCCGCGACGAGGTCGTCCGCATCGCCGGGACGGGGACGGCCGCCCGCACCATCGCGTTCGTGGGCGTGGGATCCGGGCCCGTGGACGCGGTCGCGCTCCGTTACGCCGTCGGCAGCGCGACCCGCCAGCTGCGCGGAGTCGCCCACGTCGCCGTGGCCGTCCCCGTGTCCTCGCTCGTCGATCTGACCGCCGTGCTCGAGGGCGCGGCCCTCGGGACCTACTCCTTCGACGCGTACCGCCGGGACTCGCTCGCGGGCCAGAAGCCGCGGGCCACCGCCGTCACGGTGCTCGCGCAGGGCGACTCCTGGACCGCCGATGACGCCGACGAGGCCGTGGCGCGTGCCACCGCGGTCGCCGGCGCGGTGGCGGGCACCAAGGACCTCGTCAACACCCCGCCGCTCGACCTCTATCCCGCGACGTTCGTCGACGCGGTCCACGAGCGCACGGCCGGGCTGCCCGTGGACGTCCGCGTCTGGGACGAGGTGGCGCTCGCGGCCGACGGCTTCGGCGGGATCCTCGGTGTCGGTCAGGGCTCGACCCGCCCGCCCCGACTCGTCAAGGTCGCCTACTCCCCCGCGGGTGCGACGCGCCACCTGGCGCTCGTCGGCAAGGGCATCACGTACGACACGGGCGGCATCTCGCTCAAGCCCGCCGTGCCGATGATCGGCATGAAGTACGACATGACCGGCGCCGCCACGATCCTCGAGGTCGTGGTGGCGGCGGCACGGCTCGAGCTGCCCGTGCGCCTCACGGCGTGGCTCTGCATCGCCGAGAACATGCCCTCCGGCTCCGCGATCCGCCCGGACGACGTCCTGCGCATGCGCGGGGGCACGACCGTCGAGGTCCTCAACACCGACGCCGAGGGCCGGCTCGTCATGGCGGACGGCATCGTCGCCGCCAGCGAGGAGCACCCGGACGCCATCGTCGACATCGCGACTCTGACGGGCGCGCAGGTCGTCGCGCTCGGCGAGCGGTACTCCGCCGTCATGGGCGAGGACGCGCTCGTCGCCCGCCTCCTCGACGCCGCCCGCGAGCAGGGCGAGAGCATGTGGGGCATGCCGCTCCCGGAGGAGATGCGCGCGCTCCTCAACTCCGACATCGCGGACATCGCCAACGTCAAGCCGGGCAACCCGGCGGGCGGCATGCTCGTCGCGGGCGTGTTCCTCAAGGAGTTCGTCGGCCGGACCGGCGACGAGGACGACGCTCCGCGGATCCCGTGGGCGCACGTCGACATCGCGGGGCCGTCGCACAACAAGGGCGGTGGTCATGGCTTCACGGGGAAGGGCCCGACGGGCGTCGCGGTCCGCACGCTCCTGGCCCTGGCCGCGGGTTTTTCACGCGCGTAGTAGGCTCGGAGAGGCCTCCTGAGGGGGTCCCGCGCCTGCCCGGTCGGGCGGTCGCATGAGACGACCTTGATGCATACGAGGGAGATCCTGGGTGTCGGAACAGAACTTTGACGTGGTGGTGCTCGGCGGCGGGAGCGGTGGCTATGCAGCCGCCCTCCGAGCGGTGCAGCTGGGCAAGACCGTGGGCCTCGTGGAGAAGGGCAAGCTGGGCGGCACGTGCCTGCACCGCGGCTGCATCCCCACGAAGGCGCTCCTGCACTCGGCCGAGGTCGCCGACGTCTCGCGGGAGTCGGAGAAGTACGGCGTCAACGTCACCTTCGACGGGGTCGACATCGCGCGTGTCAACGCGTACCGCGAGGCGATCGTCGCGAGCAAGTACAAGGGCCTCCAGGGGCTCATCAAGGCCCGTGGCATCACCGTCATCGAAGGCGAGGGCCGCCTGACCTCCGCCACGACCGTGCAGGTCGGCGACCAGACCGTCACCGGGAAGAGCATCGTCCTCGCGACCGGCTCCTACTCCCGGACGCTCCCCGGCCTCGAGATCGGCGGCCGCGTCATCACGAGCGAGCAGGCGCTCGAGCTCGACTACATCCCGAAGAAGGTCGCGATCCTGGGCGGCGGCGTCATCGGCGTCGAGTTCGCCTCCGTCTGGCGCTCCTTCGGCGTGGACGTGCAGATCATCGAGGCCCTCCCCCACCTCGTGCCCAACGAGGAGGAGTCGATCAGCAAGCAGTTCGAGCGGGCGTTCCGCAAGCGCGGCATCGCGTTCTCGCTCGGTGTGCGCTTCAAGTCGGTCACCCAGGACGACCAGGGGGTCCAGGTCGCCCTCGAGGACGGCACGACCTACGACGCGGACCTCCTGCTCGTCGCCGTGGGCCGCGGCCCGGCGACCCAGGGGCTCGGCTTCGAGGAGGCGGGCGTGAAGACCGACCGCGGCTTCGTCCTGACGGACGAGCGGCTCCAGACCAGCGTTCCCGGCGTCTACGCGGTCGGCGACATCGTCCCCGGCCTGCAGCTCGCGCACCGCGGTTTCCAGCAGGGCATCTTCGTCGCCGAGGAGATCGCGGGCAACAAGCCCGTCGTCGTCGAGGACATCAACATCCCCAAGGTCACCTACTCCGACCCCGAGGTCGCGAGCGTCGGCTACAGCGAGGCCAAGGCCGCCGAGAAGTTCGGCGCCGACAAGGTCTCCAGCTACGAGTACAACCTCGGCGGCAACGGCAAGAGCTCCATCCTCGGCACGGCCGGTTCCATCAAGGTCGTCCGCGTGCAGGATGGGCCCGTCGTCGGCATCCACATGATCGGCGCCCGTGTCGGCGAGCTCATCGGCGAGGGCCAGCTCATCGTGAACTGGGAGGCCTACCCCGAGGACGTCGCCGACCTGGTGCACGCCCACCCCACCCAGAACGAGGCGCTCGGCGAGGCGCACCTGGCTCTCGCCGGAACCCCTCTGCACGCCCTGTAGCACCCTGCCATCACCGACATACAAGCCGGGTCCGGAGTCGGGCCTGAAGGAGACAACCCCATGAGCGAATCCGTCAACCTCCCCGCACTCGGCGAGAGCGTCACCGAGGGCACGGTGACCCGTTGGCTCAAGAACGTCGGCGACCACGTCGAGGTCGACGAGCCCCTGCTCGAGGTGTCGACCGACAAGGTCGACACCGAGATCCCCTCGCCGGTCGCCGGCGTGATCGAGGAGATCCTCGTCCAGGAGGACGAGACCGTCGAGGTGGGCGCCGTGCTGGTGCGCATCGGCGACGGCTCCGGTGGCGGCGACGCGCCCGCGGAGGAGCACGCCGCCGCAGCGGAGCCGGAGACGGCGACCGAGGAGCCCGCCGAGGACACCGTGATCCCCTCCACCGAGGCGGACGACGACGCCGAGGCGCCTGCTCCCGTCGAGCCCGAGCCGGCCCCGGCCGCTGAGGCGGAGACGCCCGCTCCCGCGACGCCCCCGGCACCCGCTCCCGCCGCTCCTGCTCCTGTCGCCGCTGCTCCGGCGCCCGCTCCTGCAGCTCCGACGCCCGCCGCCGCCCCGGCTCCTGCTGCGTCCGGCAACGCGGGCTACGTCACCCCGCTGGTGCGCAAGCTCGCCAACGAGCGGGGGGTCGACATCGGCTCCGTGACCGGCACCGGTGTGGGAGGGCGCATCCGCAAGGAGGACGTGCTCGCCGCTGCCGAGGCCGCCGCGTCGAAGAGCGCCCCGACCGCCTCGGCTCCCGCGGCGCCCGCCGCCGCTCCGCTCGAGACGTCGCCGCTCCGTGGCACGACCGCGAAGATGTCCCGCATGCGCAAGCTCATCGCCGACCGCGCTGTGGTCTCGATGCAGTCCACCGCGCAGCTCACCTCGGTGGTCGAGGTCGACGTCACGAAGGTGGCCCGCTTCCGCGACCGCGTGAAGGGCGACTTCCTCGAGAAGACGGGCGTCAAGCTCTCGTTCCTGCCCTTCTTCGCACTCGCCGCCGCTGAGGCGCTCAAGGCGTACCCCGTCGTCAACGCGACGGTCGACGGCGACAGCATCGTGTACCCCGACCACGAGAACATCAGCATCGCGGTCGACACGGAGCGTGGCCTCCTGACCCCGGTCGTGAAGAACGCCGAGGGCAAGAACCTGGCGCAGTTCGCGTCGGAGATCTCCGACCTGGCCGCCCGCACGCGCGACAACAAGCTGTCACCGGACGAGCTGGCCGGCGGCACCTTCACGCTGACCAACACCGGGTCGCGCGGAGCGCTCTTCGACACCCCTGTGGTGTTCCTGCCGCAGTCCGCGATCCTCGGCACGGGCATCGTCACCAAGCGGCCCGTGGTCATCACGGCGGACGGGCAGGACACGATCGCCATCCGCTCCACCGTCTACCTGGCGCTGTCCTACGATCACCGCATCGTCGACGGGGCTGACGCATCCCGGTTCCTCGTCGCCGTGAAGAACCGACTCGAAGCGGGTGCGTTCGACGCCGACCTCGGCATCTAGGCCTGACCCGGACCCGATGGTGACCGTCACCGGTCGTCCATCAGGTCCCTGATCCGCCACCCGGCCTCCCCCCTGACGATCAGGAGGGAGGCCGGTCGGCGTTCCGGTGCCGACTCGGCTGCGCGCGCCGCCGGGGTGTCCGATCCGGGACGCAGCTCGAAGAGCGCGGTGTCTCCGAGCCTCCGAGCGGGGCCGAGGGCGTCGTCGACATGGAGTGCGGCGCCCTCGGGGGATGCGCTCCCACCGCTGGCGATGGTGCTCCGATCCGCGTCATCCACCGCGGAGCCGGCCTCATCGACATCGCTCACGCAGGCGGCATCGGCGTTGTGCAAGCAGGCCGCTCGGAGGCGGAGGAGCGCGGGAGCGGCGATGTCAGGATCCGGGGACCTCGCAGCGTCGGCGTCTGGCCCCGGTGACGCGTCCCCGTCTGGCACCGCTGACGCGTCCACGTCGAAGCCGGCGTCCGCCGGCGCCGCGGTGCTCGGTGTGCTCGTGCGCACTTCCGTGGCTCCCCGGTCGGGTCCGGTGAGGAGGGGGACGGCGACGACGCCGGCGATCAGCAGCAGGAGCGCGGACGCCCCGAGCGCCCAGATGCGCGGGCGGACCGACACGAGCTCGCTCCTCACCGAGGTGAGCCGAGCATCGACGTCGTGCGCCCACGCAGCGCGCGCCGCCCGATGCCGGCGATGAGCGCTCCCACGTGAGCGCGAGAAGGGCCGCGGCGCGCGACGGGGTCCCGTGGCATGCCCAGCGCGGCCGCTGACGGTGTCGGAACGGGCATCGAGGGGGATCGCTCCGTGCGACAGGGCGCGATCCGCGTCCTCCTCGTGGCGGGCTGCGCCGGCATCGGCCAGCGGTGCCGCATCCGCGACGTCGAGCAGTCGGTCAGCGAGGTCGTGGGCGCTGAGATCGGACTCGCCGTGGATCGTTCCGTCGAGGAGCGCCAACCATGCCTCCCACCGGTCGTTCGATGCTCGTCCGTGCGCGTCCCCCGGGTCGCGTAGCGCCTGCACGATGCGCGCGACCCGCCCCAGGTCCTGATCGACGGGGTCGACGCCCCGGATGCCCTCTTCGCCCGCCTCTCCCGCGACGAGGCGGGAGGACCCCAGCCCGCCCAGCAGCGGACGGCCCGTGGCGTCGATGACCACGTGGGTCAGATCCACGGCTCCGTGCGCGATGCCCACGTCGTGCAGGTCACCCAGGCCTCGGAGGACGGAGGCCACGAGGGTCACTGTCTCCCCGGGCGTGAGGCTGCCTCGCCGGCCGAGCAGGGCCGCCGCGGTGCCGCGGGTGCCGAGCGACTGCACGATGCACAGGCTGCCGTCGGACAGCGTGGCGACATCCCGCAGCTCGACGACGTGGTCGGAGGTGACGGCCTGCAGCGCGAGTATCTCCGCCTCTCCTCGGCTGCGCTCCGTCCGCGGCACGATCTTGACGGCGACGTTGTCCGTCACTCCGGCTGAGGCATCCGCGGCGCGGCAGGGCCGTGCGAGGTGCACCTCGCAGCGCATGCCCTTCCCGATGAGCCGGACAAGCCGGTACCCGGCGACCGTGCTGCCGGCCGTCGCCGTGTCCGCGGCTCTGCTCCTCGTCCTCCGCGGTATGAGAGCGGTCGAGGCTCCCGACCCGCCGTCGATCGTCTCGCGTCGGGGTCCCTCCCCGCGGCCTCGCCCCCTGAGCGGTCCGACATGCGGCTGAGCGCTTCCGTCCGGCATCGCGTCGCGTCCTCTCCTCGGCCCGGCTCCATGGACGTGAGTCGTCGAGGACCGGGTGCCCGTCCCGGGAGTGTGCGGGGAGGCGGGCAGCGAGGGGCTACGAGCGCTGCCCCTGAGGATCACGGCCGTCACACGGGCCTGTGAGGGGCAGGACGAGGCGCGATCGCCGTCGGCCGTTCCGGCTGCCTCTCGCGCACCGGTATCCTGGGCACCATGGCCCGCAAGACAGCCTCTCCGAAGGCACCCAAGGAACCCGGCCGCATCAAGCAGATGTGGCAGGTCTTCCAGATGACCCGGCGGTACGACAAGAGCTCGGTCTGGTGGATGCTGCTCGCGCTGCTGGGCCCCATCGTCGTCGGCGTCCTGCTCGCGATCTTCGCGACCGGTGGCAACTGGCTCACCGCCATACTCTTCGTGATCGCGGGCGTGTTCGCGGGCATCCTCGCCTTCCTCATCGTCCTGGGACGCAAGGCCGAGCGCGCGGCGTACCTGCAGATCAAGGGCCAGCCGGGCGCGGTCGGCGTGGTCCTGCGCAGCTCCCTGAAGCGCGGGTGGGTCGGCAGCGAGATGCCGGTCGCCGTCAACGGCAAGTCGCAGGACGCCGTGTACCGCGCCGTGGGGCGTCCCGGCGTCGCCCTCATCGGCGAGGGTCCCAAGAGCCGCACCACGCGCATGCTCGAGGACGAGCGACGCAAGATCGCCCGCGTGCTCCCCAACGTGCCCGTGCACTTCGTGTTCGTCGGGCCCGACGCGGACTCCGTCGAGCTGCACAAGCTGGCCGGTCGCCTGCAGCGGTTCCCCCGCACGATCACCAAGGCCGAGGTCCTGGCGGTCAACAACCGCCTCACCTCGCTGGGGCAGAACAGCATGCCCATCCCCAAGGGCGTCGACCCGTTCAAGGTCCGTCCGTCCCGGGCACGCTGATCCCGCGGACGCGGGTCGTTTGCGCGGCCCACGTGCCCGGCGCAGACTGAGGCCATGGATCCGGCCTCCGCTGCGGCGCTGCTCGGCGTCGACGTCGACGCCGACCGGCCGGCCATCAGCCGCGCCTACCTCCGGCAGGCGCGTGGGACGCATCCCGACCTCCTCCCCGGCGCGACGCCGCAGCGGCTGCGCGCAGCCCACGAGCGCTTCGTGCAGCTGACCCTCGCGCGGGACGTGCTCCTCCTCCGACAGCGCACGGGCGGCGATGATGCCCGGCCTTCCACCCCGGGCCACGGGTCAGCGCACCCCGGATGGACGCACCCGAGCCCGCCGCGCCCCGCAGCGACGTCGGAACGGCTGTCGCCCTACGGCCGTTCCCGACGGGAGCGGGCCCGCCGCGGTCTGGGGCCCTCCATCGCCGCGGTCTGCGCGCTCGCCGGGGTGCTGGTCGTCCTGGTCAGCTTCCAGGACTCGACGCGCGCGCGCTTCACGACGATCGGCGCGGACCTGACCCAGGGCGCGACCGTCGTGCCCGTCGACGATCCCGCGTCCCGCGCGAGCGAGTGCGTCGACACGACGTCGTGCACGCTCCTCGACATGATCGCGCCGGAGGACTGCAGCGCCGCGCTCGTCCGCTTCGAGGTCACCACCGGGCGTTCCGACGACGGGCGGGAGACCGAGAGCCGCGAGCTCGGCGCCGTCCGCGCCGGATCCCCCGCCCGGGTCGTGCTCGGCGGCGTCGACCCGGAGCTCGTGTACCTCGGGTGCGAGCCCGGCTGACGCTCCTCGCTGCACGGCGAAGCGGTCAGGACGTGCGGACCAGCACCGTGCCCGAGAACACGTCGTGGAGGCCCCGCTGGTCGGCGTTCCACACGACCGCCGGGACGACCAGGCACAGCAGCAGGGTGCGCAGGGCCGGCCGCCACAGCGACACGTACCCGCCCGAGAGCGGCCGCACGCGCATGCCGAGCACGACGTGGCCGACGCTCCCGCCGAGCGTGACGATGAGGACGTACTGCATCACGGCGAAGATCGCGAGCGTGGCCGTCGGGTCGTAGGCGAAGAAGGCCCAGGAGACCAGCACGGCGAGGGCCCAGTCGATGCAGATGCCCACGATGCGCCGGCCCGCGCGGGCGATGGAGCCCCGCCCGCGCTCCGGGAGCCCGAGGCGCTCCCCCGGCCAGCGGTTGCGGCCGGGATCGCCGAGGTCGGGGTTCGTGGGAGTCGCGGGCACCCTACGATCCTAGGCGCGCGTCACGCGGATCCCCTGGTCGGACCGACCGGGAGCAGTCGCCGACTCGCCCGGGACAGCCCGCGTAACATCGCGGAAACACGGCGGTTATGGCGAGGTAACCCCTTCCCCCTAGGGTCGGAGAGGCTGAAACCGTCAGTCTCATCCGCTCCGGCCCCCTTTTGGAGACACCACATGTTCAGAGACTCATCCGAGGTGCTCGCGTTCATCAAGGACACCGACGTCAAGTTCCTCGATATCCGGTTCACCGACCTTCCCGGGGTGCAGCAGCACTTCAACATCCCCGCATCCACCGTCGACGAGGAGTTCTTCTCCGTCGGCCAGCTGTTCGACGGCTCGTCCATCCGCGGCTTCGCGAGCATCCACGAGTCGGACATGCAGCTCATCCCCGACGTGACGACGGCGTACATCGACCCGTTCCGCATCGAGCGCACCCTCATCATGGTGTTCGACATCTACAACCCCCGCAACGGCGAGATCTACGCCCGTGACCCGCGCCAGGTGGCCAAGAAGGCCGAGAAGTTCCTCGCCGCGTCCGGCATCGCCGACACCGCGTTCTTCGCGCCCGAGGCCGAGTTCTACATCTTCGACGACGTCCGCTACGAGGTGAACCAGCACACGAGCTTCTACTCGGTCGACTCCGAGGAGGGCGCCTGGAACTCGGGACGCGAGGAGGAGGGCGGCAACCTCGGCAACAAGACGCCGTACAAGGGCGGCTACTTCCCCGTCAGCCCGGTCGACAAGCAGGCCGACCTCCGCGACGACATCAGCCTCAAGCTGATCGACGCCGGTCTAATCCTCGAGCGCGCGCACCACGAGGTGGGCACGGGCGGACAGGCCGAGATCAACTACCGCTTCGACACGATGGTGCACGCGGCGGACGACATCCTGAAGTTCAAGTACATCGTCAAGAACACGGCCGAGCAGTGGGGCAAGACGGCCACGTTCATGCCGAAGCCGCTCTTCGGCGACAACGGCTCGGGCATGCACACGCACCAGTCGCTGTGGAACGACGGCAAGCCGCTGTTCTACGACGAGGCCGGCTACGGCGGCCTGTCGGACGTCGCGCGCTGGTACATCGGCGGCATCCTCAAGCACGCGCCCGCGATCCTCGCCTTCACGAACCCGACGGTGAACTCGTACCACCGCCTCGTGCCCGGCTTCGAGGCGCCCGTCAACCTCGTCTACTCGGCGGGCAACCGCTCGGCGTCGATCCGCATCCCGATCACGGGCACGAACCCGAAGGCGAAGCGCATCGAGTTCCGCGCGCCCGACGCGTCGAGCAACCCGTACCTCGCGTTCGCGGCCCAGCTCATGGCCGGCATCGACGGCATCAAGAACCGCATCGAGCCGCACGAGCCCGTCGACAAGGACCTCTACGAGCTCCCGCCCGAGGAGGCGAAGGGCATCCCGCAGGTCCCCGCGTCGCTCGGCGCGGCCCTCGAGGCGCTCGAGGCCGACCACGAGTTCCTCACCGCCGGCAACGTGTTCACGCCCGACCTCATCGAGACGTGGATCGAGTACAAGCGCGAGATGGAGATCAAGCCCCTCGCGCAGCGTCCGCACCCGTTCGAGTTCGAGCTGTACTACGGCGTCTGATCCCACCGGCACCCGCATCGGGTGCCCGATGCACGGGCCGTCCTCCTCCGGGAGGGCGGCCCGTCATCGTCCGCGCCGCCGCATGGAGCGGCGTCAGGCACCGCGCGGATCCAGCTGCTCGTCGATGCCGTAGAAGAGGCGCTCGAAGACCGCGCGGGCGCGGCGGGTCACGCCGAGGTACTCCTCCTCGAGCACGGAAGCGGAGCCGGGCGGGTACTCGAGGAGCCGCGCGATGGCGTCGAGCGCGGCGCGCTCGGCGGGGAGGACGTCGGCCGTGCGGTTCGTCCAGAGCGTCATCGCGGAGCGGACCCGGGACGCGAGGAGCCAGGCATCCCGCAGACGCGCCGCGTCGTCCTCGGCCACGAGGCGCGAATCCACGGCCGCGTCGAGCGCGCCGAGGGTGGTCGGCGTGCGCAGGGCGGGATGAGCGTGCGCGTGCTGCAGCTGGATCACCTGCACCAGCCACTCCACGTCGCTGAGCGATCCGCGGCCGAGCTTCAGGTGCCGGGTGGGGTCCGCAGCCTGCGGGAGCCGCTCGTTCTCCACGCGCGCCTTGATGCGCTTGATCTCGCGTACGTCCGCGTCGCCGATGGCGTCCGGGTAGCGGGTGCGGTCGGCCAGCGACGTGAAGTCGACGATGAGGCCGCTGTCGCCGACGACTCCGCGTGCGCGCAGCAGCGCCTGCGCCTCCCACGTGAGGGACCAGCGCTCGTAGTAGGCGCGGTAGGACGCGAACGAGCGCACCACGGGACCGTTGCGTCCCTCCGGTCGGAGGCCGGTGTCGAGGTCGAGCGGGAGGCGCGAGTCCTCCGTGAGGCGCGTCAGCTCGGAGACGATGAGCTGGGCGCGGCGTTGGGCCAGCTCGGGATCCATGCCGGCGATCGGGCGGAACACGTACATGACGTCGGCGTCGGAGCCGAAGCCGAGCTCGGCGCCGCCGTAGCGCCCCATCGCGACCACGGCGAACTCGGGCCAGGGGCCGTCCTCGCGGCGGATGGCGCGCATGACGCCACGAAGCGTCGCCGTGGTGATGTCGGCCAGGGAGGGTCCGAGGGTCTCGACGTGCGTGACGCCCACGATGGCGCCGATGGCGAGGCGGAGGATCTCGCGGCGGCGGAGGGTGCGCAACGCGGCCGCGGCGGCGTCGGCTGTGGGATGCCGGTTCACCGTGGCGACGGCCTCCTCCTCGAGGGCCGCCCAGGTGCGGGGGCGCAGGTCCTCGTCGCGCGCGAGCCACGCGGCGGTCTCGGGGACGCGGTCGAGCAGCTCCGACACGAAGCGTGATCCCGAGAGCACCTGGGCGAGGCGCTGCGCGGCGCCGGCCGAGTCCCGGAGCATCCGGAGGAACCAGTTCGACTCCCCCAGCGCCTCGCTGAGCCGGCGGAACGCGAGCAGGCCGTGGTCGGGATCCGGGCCGTCCGCGAACCACTGCAGGAGCACGGGGAGCAGGTGGCGCTGGATGGCGGAGCTGCGCGAGACCCCCTGCGTCAGCGCGCGGATGTGCGCGAGCGCCCCACGCGCGTCGACGAATCCGATGGCGGACAGGCGCGCGGCGGCCTGGTCGCTGGTGAGCGCGAGCGACTCCTCGGGCAGCGACGCGACCGCGGCGAGGAGCGGCCGGTAGAACAGCCGCTCGTGCAGCGTGCGGACGGCGGTCTTCGTGGCGGTCCACCGGGCCGTGAGCTCCTCCGCGCGCCCGTCCAGGCCCGTGCTGCGCGCGAGGATCCGCAACCGCTCCTCGTCGGTGGGCATCAGGTGCGTGCGCCGCAGCTGCTCCAGCTGCAGCCGGTGCTCGAGGAGCCGGAGGTAGCGGTAGTCCTTCGCGAACTCGCCGGCCTCCGTGCGCCCGATGTAGCCGGCGTCCGCGAGGGCCACCAGCGCCGCGAGCGTGCTGCGGTCCCGGACGGCCTCGTCGCCCTGGCCGTGCACGAGCTGGAGGAGCTGCACCGTGAACTCGATGTCGCGGATCCCACCCGGCCCGAGCTTGATCTGCTGGTGCAGCTGGTCGGTCGGGATGTTGTCCGTGACGCGCGTGCGCATCCGCTGCACCTGCCCGACGAAGCCCTCGCGTGACGCGCTCGACCACACGAGCGGCGCGACGGCATCGGCGTACCGCCCGCCCAGCTCGGCGTCGCCCGCGAGCGGCCTGGCCTTGAGCAGCGCCTGGAACTCCCAGTCCTTCGCCCATCGTTCGTAGTACGCGAGGTGCGAGTCGAGCGTGCGGACGAGCGCGCCGGCCTTCCCCTCGGGCCGGAGGTTGGCGTCCACCTCCCAGAGGGCCGGCTCGATCTCCTGCTCGTCGATGCCGCGCATGGCCAGCACGGCGAGGCGCGTCGCGAGCTCGACCGCCCGGGCCGGCTCGATGACCGGTTGTCCGTCCGCGTCGGTCGCGGCCTCGGCGACGAAGATCACGTCGACGTCGCTGACGTAGTTGAGCTCGCGGGCACCTGCCTTGCCCATGCCGATGATCGCGAGGCGCGTCGCGGCGATCTCCTCGGGTCGCGCGCGGCCGAAGCTGCCGGGCGCGGACAGCTCCGCCCGGGCGACGGCGAGCGACGCCTCGAGGGCCGCGCCGGCGAGGTCGGCCAGGGCGGCGGTCACGGGTCGCACGGCCGCGAGCGGATCCGGGTGCACGAGGTCCCACGCGGCGACGCGTGCCACGAGCGCGCGATAGCGGATCCGCAGGGCCGTCCGAGCGGGCGTGCCGGTGATCCCCGCCACGCCGTCGATCGCCTGCACCGCCTCCAGCATCCGGGTGCGGACGTCGGCCGGCGCGGGCATCCCCTCGAGCGGACGGGCGAAGGCCTCGAGCTCGTCCGTGTGGCGAGTGAGGAACTCGGCGAGGCCGCGCGACGAACCGAGCACCCGCGCCAGCCGGTGACGGGCGTCGGGGTCGGCGAGGACTGCGCGGGTGCGCTCGGGGTCCTCGCGCAGCAGTCGGACGAGGGCGTCGAGCGCCCCGTCCGGGTCCGCGCTGGAGTGCAGCGCCTCCACGAGGTCGGCCTCGGCCCAGCCGGACAGCTCCACGGCCTCCTCGAGGGCCTCGCCTACCTCGCTGAGACGCGCGAAGCCCGCGCGCGCGAGGGCGCCGAGCAGCGTCTGCCCACGTCTCATCTCTCGCTCCGGCCTCGTCGTCGGATGTCGGTCGTGATTCTCCCGCCGGGCTCCCGGATCAGAGCATCTCGAGGTTGGAGCGCAGCTCGTACGGCGTCACCTGGGCCCGGTAGTCGCGCCATTCCTGCCGCTTGTTGAGCAGCACGTAGTTGAACACCTGCTCCCCCAGCGTCTCGGCGACGAGCTCGGAGCGCTCCATGAGCTGGATCGCGTGGTCCAGGCTCGACGGCAGCGGCGCGTACCCGAGGGCACGGCGCTCGGCGTCGCTCAGGGTCCACACGTTGTCCTCGGCCTCAGCCGGCAGCTCGTAGCCCTCCTCGATGCCCTTGAGGCCCGCGGCCAG
Source organism: Clavibacter michiganensis (assembly GCF_021216655.1). Lineage (NCBI taxonomy): Bacteria > Bacillati > Actinomycetota > Actinomycetes > Micrococcales > Microbacteriaceae > Clavibacter > Clavibacter michiganensis. The sequence continues at coordinate 844,378 of NZ_CP080437.1, read as the reverse complement.
CATGAGCGAGAACGAGAGGTACGGGTTCGCCGCGGAGTCGATGGCGCGGTACTCGACGCGCGAGCTGTTCCCCTTGTTGGGCTTGTACAGCGGCACCCGCACGAGCGCGGAGCGGTTGTTGTGCCCCCACGTCACGAAGCTCGGCGCCTCGCCGCCGCCCCAGAGCCGCTTGTACGAGTTCACGAACTGGTTCGTGACGGCCGTGATCTCGGGCGCGTGCTTGAGGAGACCCGCGATGAACTGCCGGCCGATGGTGGAGAGCTGGTACTCGGCGCCGGACGCGTAGAACGCGTTGACGTCGCCCTCGAAGAGCGACATGTGCGTGTGCATCCCGCTGCCGGGGTGCGCGGCGAGGGGCTTCGGCATGAACGTCGCGTAGACGCCCTGCTCGATGGCCACCTCCTTGATGACCGTGCGGAACGTCATGATGTTGTCCGCCGTGGTGAGCGCGTCCGCGTAGCGGAGGTCGATCTCGTTCTGGCCTGGGCCCGCCTCGTGGTGGCTGAACTCGACCGAGATGCCGAGGTCCTCGAGCATGCGCACCGAGCGGCGGCGGAAGTCGTGCGCCGTGCCGCCGGGGACGTTGTCGAAGTAGCCGGCCGCGTCCACCGGCTCGGGGCCGTCGACGCCGAACTCGCTCGACTTGAGGAGGTAGAACTCGATCTCGGGGTGCGTGTAGAAGGTGAAGCCGCGGTCCGCCGCCTTCTCGAGCGTGCGCTTGAGGACGTTGCGGGGATCCGCGATGGCGGGCTGCCCGTCGGGCGTCGAGATGTCGCAGAACATGCGCGCGGTGGGGTCGATCTCCCCGCGCCAGGGGAGGATCTGGAAGGTCGTCGGATCCGGGTGGGCCAGCATGTCGGCCTCGTACGAGCGGGTGAGGCCCTCGATGGCCGAGCCGTCGAACCCCAGGCCCTCCGCGAACGCTCCCTCGACCTCCGCCGGGGCGATCGCCACCGACTTCAGGGTGCCGGTCACGTCGGTGAACCACAGGCGCACGAACTTGATCCCGCGCTCCTCGATCGTCCGCAGGACGAAGTCACGCTGCTTGTCCATCCACCACCCTCTCGTCGGAGTCCAACCTACCGGCTGACCAGGGGTCGGGCCGAGCGCGCGCGGGGCCGGCCGTAGACTCCGAGGCATGCAGAGCCCCGACGCTGCCGTCTCCCCGCCCGATCCCGCCCGCATCCCGAGCGAGCCCGACGCGGGTCCCCGGCGGGTGCGCATCCGGCACTTCGCCCGGGCGAAGGAGCAGGGCCTCAAGATCACCGGGCTCACCAGCTACGACATGCTCACGGCGGGTGTGTTCGACGAGGCCGGCATCGACTTCCTGCTCGTCGGCGATTCCGCAGGCAACACCGTGCTCGGGTACGACACGACCGTCCCCGTCACGGTGGACGAGCTCATCCCGTTGGCGCGCGCGGTCGCCGCCTCGGCCGCTCGCGCGCTCGTGGTCGCCGACCTGCCGTTCGGCTCCTACGAGTCCGGCCCCGACCAGGCGCTCGCCACGTCGGTGCGGTTCATGAAGGAGGCGCGCGCCCATGCCGTGAAGCTCGAGGGCGGTGTGCGCAGCGCGGAGCAGATCCGGCGGGTCGTGAGCTCCGGAATCCCCGTGATGGGCCACATCGGGTTCACGCCGCAGAGCGAGCACGGCCTCGGCGGCCACATCATCCAGGGTCGCGGGGATGCCGCGGAGGCGCTCCTCGCCGACGCACGCGCCGTCCAGGACGCCGGCGCGTTCGCCGTGGTGCTCGAGATGGTGCCCCAGGGGATCGCGCGGCGCGTCAGCGAGGAGCTGCGCATCCCCACCATCGGCATCGGCGCCGGGAACGGCACGGACGGGCAGATCCTGGTCTGGACCGACTTCGCGGGCCTCACGAGCGGCCGCGTGCCGCGCTTCGTGCGGCGATACGCGGACATGCGCGCTGTGCTCCTGGACGCGGCGACGCGCTATCGCGACGACGTCGTCAGCGGGACGTTCCCCGCCGAGGCGGAGAGCTACTCCGACTGAACCGCGGGATCAGTCGTCGTCGCGGTCCTCCGCCGCCCACTGCTCGGCGCGCTCGCGCAGCCGCTGCGGTGCCCTGGCCGCCTCCTCCGCCGAGGCGAACGGGCCGATCCGATGCGCTGCCGGGGACAGCATCCCCTTCTCCACCTCGCCCGTGCGGTCGTCGTACCAGTACTGCTCGTCGCTGTCGCTCATGCTGCCGATGCTAGGCCCGTCCGCACCGCGCGCGACGGCCGGACGGGGTCGGGCGAGCCGGTAGGGTCGCTTCCATGAGCGAGGACGCGACGACCGCAATCGGCATCGACATCGGCGGGACCGGCATCAAGGGCGCCATCGTGGACGTCGCGACCGGCGAGCTGAAGAGCGAGCGCGTGAAGCTGCCGACGCCGCAGGGCGGCGAGCCCGAGGACATCGTGGCCACCGTGAAGCAGATCATCGACGCGCTCGGCGAGGTCCCCGCGGGCACGCCGCTCGGCGTGTGCTTCCCCGCCGCGATCGTGCACGGCACGACCATGTCGGCGGCCAACGTGTCCCCGTCCTGGATCGGCCTCGAGGCCGAGAAGCTGTTCGAGGAGCGCCTGGGCCTCGAGATCACGTTCGTCAACGACGCGGACGCCGCCGGCTACGCCGAGGCCCGCTACGGCGCGGCCAAGGACGTGCGCGGTCTCGTCATCATGACCACGCTCGGCACGGGGATCGGCACGGCCCTTATCCACGACGGCGTCCTCATCCCGAACGCCGAGCTCGGCCACATGGACGTCGCGGGCCGCCGTGACTTCGAGCGCCGCGCCTCGTACGCCGCCAAGGAGCGCGCGCACCTCAACTGGAAGCGCTGGGCCGCCCGGCTGCAGGTGTACTACGGCCAGCTCGAGAAGCTGATGTGGCCGGAGCTGTTCATCGTCGGCGGCGGCGTGTCCAAGAACCACAAGCACTTCCTGCCGCTGCTGCGCCTGCGCACCCCGATCGTGCCGGCGGAGCTGCGGAACAACGCGGGCATCATGGGCGCCGCGGCCCTCGCCGCGCACGCGGTCGGCGCGAGCACGCACGCGCCCGCGGCCGACCTCGTCGACAAGACGAAGCCCGAGGACTGAGCGCCCGAGCGCCGCACGACGAAGCGGCCGGATCCCGAGGGGATCCGGCCGCTTCGTCGTGCGGGGTGCGGATGGGCCGGCTGATACGCCGGGTTCTGTCCCGGTGCCTCGCGGCACCATGGACGGCCATCTATCTCGGAGCTGCGTCACCGCAGCCCTCCAGCGGTCTACCCGGGGACTGGACGAGCAGCCTGTGCGTCCCCTGTTCGACCTTGCTCCGGGCGAGGTTTGCATAGCCGACCCGATCACTCGGGCCGCTGGTGGTCTCTTACACCGCCGTTTCACCCTCACCCGCCGCTCGCGCGACGGGCGGTCTGCTCTCTGTTGCACTGTCTCGCGGGTCGCCCCGGGTGGGTGTTACCCACCGCCCTGCTCTGCGGAGCCCGGACGTTCCTCGACGCGGTCTCCCCCTCTCGGGATCCTCCGCGGCGCGACCGTCTTGCCGACCCATCCGCGGGGTCGAGTCTAGGGCAGGCGCCCTGCCGGTCCTCCCGCTAGAGCCCGGACTCGTCCGTGCGCACCAGGATGGCGTTGCTCTCGGGGTCGATGACGACGTCGTCGGGCGCGCGCTTGCGGAGCGCGTCGAGGTCGCTCTGGTGCAGCGCGATGTTGCTGCCGAGGGAGATCCCGCGGTGCAGCATCGCCGCGCCCACGCCGTAGCGGGCGCGCTGCTTCTCGTAGAGCGCGAGCAGGTCCTCGGGGAACCGCGGCGCGAGCGCGTCGCGGTCCTTCCTGGCCTGCTCGGCCTGGACCCGCAGCTCCACCGCCGCGGCGTCGCGCTCGGCCTCGACCGCGGCCAGCCGCTCGGCGAGGGCGTCGCGCTCGACGACCACCTCGGCCTGCGCCGACTGGGCCTCCCCGAGCTTCTGCATCACCTCGAGCTCGACCTCCTCGAGGGTGTCGCGGCGACGCAGCAGCGACTCGAGCTCGCGCTCCAGCGCCTGGACGTCCTTCGAGCTGCCGCCCGCCTCGATGCGGGTGCGGTCGCGGTCCATCCGCGCCTGCACGACCGCCACGTCGGACTCGATGCGCGAGAGCTCCGTCTGGGCGTCCTCCACCACGCCCGTCCGCTCGCCGAGCCGGCGACGCACGAGCTCCATCTCCCGCTGCAGCGCGTCGATCTCTTTCAGCTGCGGGAGCTGCGCCAGCTGCCGCGTGAGGTGCGTGAGCCGGGTGTCGATCTCCTGCAGGTCGAGGAGCTCCTTCTGGATGCTCGGATCGGCTTTCATGCTCTCCCTCTCGTGGTGCGGCTCCGCCTGCGGGAGGCGGGCACGCGGTGCGTGTCGTGGATGCGCGGGCCTGACCGCGCGCGGCGGCCGGTCACTGCGTGACGGCGAAGTCCCAGGGGTCGGTGCGGATGTCGCTGACGGTGACCTCGACGTCCGGGAGCGCCGATCGCAGCGTGTCCGCGGCCTGGTCGAGCCACAGCCACTCGCTCGCCCAGTGGGAGGTGTCGATGAGGTACGGCGTGCCGCCGCGGAGGGCGGCCGACTCCCGCGCCTCGCTCGCCGGGTGGTGGCGCAGGTCCGAGGTGATGTAGACGTCGGCGTCGAGCACGTCGGGGGCGCCGAGCAGCGAGTCCCCCGCTCCGCCGCAGAGGGCCAGGCGGGTGACGGGCGCGTCGTAGGGTCCGGCGACCCGGATCCCCGTCGCCGTGGGCGGGAGGATGCGGGCGAGCTCCCCCGCGAGACGGCCGAGCGTCGTCGGCGCGGGCAGGTCGCCGACGCGCCCGATGCCGCGCACGCCGCCCGGGGCGGGGTCGATCGGACGGATGGTCTCCGGCACCAGGCCGAGGAGCGCCGCGAGCCGTCCCGAGGTGCCGTCCTCGACGACGTCTGCGGTGGTGTGCGCGGCGTGCAGGGCGCACCCGGACCGGATGAGGTCGGCGAGGAGCGCGCCCTTGTAGCCGGTCTCGGCGATCGTGGTCACGCCCCGGAGGAGCAGGGGGTGGTGGACGAGCAGCAGGTCGGCGTCGGCGGCGACCGCCTCGTCCACCGTCGCGCGCACGGCGTCGACGGCGAGGTGGATGCGGCGGACCCGTCCGCGCGGATCCCCGGAGACGAGCCCCGAGGCGTCCCAGTCCGATGCGCCTGCGGGCGGCCACGCGTCCTCGACGACACGGACGACGTCGGCGAGGGTGGGGATCACCTGGCCATCGTAACGAAGGGGCGACCGCGGCCCGTCACCGGGCGTCCGCGCATCAGGCTCGGCGCGCGCGGCGGCGGGTCCGTCCGTCGTCGCGCGACGCGTCGGGCGCGACGCCGGGCGACGGGACGAGCGGCTCGAGCGGCCAGAGGCTGCGCTGGGCTGATCCGCGGTGGGCGCTGGACCCGTGCGTCGCGGCGTCGACGACCGACCAGGCGGCGGCGTCGTCGGCCGTGTCGGAGCTCATGGGTGGATGCTAGCGCGACACGCGCGTGGCGACCCGGCCCGCGCGGCCCGTGGACATCGCGATCGGGGCGTCGCCGCCTCGGCCGTCACCTGACTCCGCGCGCGGTGAGCGCATCGCCGAGCTGATCCGCGTGCTTGAGCGCGAGGACGAGGAAGGGCACGACGAAGGTCCGGAGGCCGGGCCGCGCGCCGCGCGCCCGCTGCGCCTCGCGGACGTCGGCGGCCAGGCGCCCGAGGACCGGGACCGTGCCGGCGGTCACGGTCAGGAGCAGCGAGATCCGCTCCGTGTCGACGCCGAACCTCCGGAGCGGGCGCAGGCCGCGTTCGATGCCGTCGAGGAGCGCGGTCATCGAGGTCGTGAGGACGAGCAGGCCGGCGATGGCGATCGCCGCCGTGACGCGGGCCGTGTTCGCCACCGCGGGCTCCGGCCCGAGCAGTACCAGCTGGCTGACGAGCGTGAACAGCATCACCCAGCGCACGGACCGGACCTGGCCGGCGAGCCGGCGGAGGCCCATGAGGCCGTCGCCCAGCTGCGCGGCGGCGTAGGCGAGGACCGCCACGGCGACCGCGGTGCCCGCGGCCCACCAGGTGGACGGCAGGAGCGAGACCCCGAGCACGACGACCATGAGCGCGATCAGCTCGGGCCCTGCCGGCATGCGCTCGAGGCGCCCGGGCCGTCGTGGCTCGGCGGGCGTCACCCGAGCATCGCCTCGTACTCGGCGATGACGTCCGCGGGCCCGCCCGTGCGCACGAGCCGGCCGCCGGCGAACAGGACGGCGGCCTCGCACCGGGCGGCCGCGGCGAGGTCGTGGGTGACGAGCACGAGTCGATGGCCGTCCTCGAAGAGGTGGTCCGCGACCCGGCGGGCGTTCCTGGCGTCGAGGTACGCCGTCGGCTCGTCGGCGATGACGAGCTCCGGACGCCGGACGAATGCCCCCGCGAGCGCGAGCAGCTGCTTCTGGCCGCCGGAGAGCTCGTGCGACGAGCGGTCGGCGAGGTGCTGGATGCCGAATCGGCGCAGGCACTCGGAGACGCGGGCGTCCGACTCCGCGCGGGACAGGCGCTCCGGTCGCAGGGAGAACGCGACGTCCTCGGCGACGGTCGGCATGACGATCTGCGCGTCCGGGTTGCTGAAGACCAGGGCGACGCGGCGCCTCAGCTCGCGGGATCCGCGGTCCGGGTCGACGCCCAGCACCCGCAGCTCCCCTGTCGTGCGCCCGACGAGCCCCCCGACCAGTCGCGCGAAGGTGCTCTTGCCCGAGCCGTTCTCGCCGATCACGGCGACCGTCCGCGCATCCATCTCGAGCGTGACGTCGCGGAGGGCGTCGACGTCGCCGAGGCGCACGCCGACGTCGACGAGACGCAGGGCCGCGGTGTCCACGCCCTCCGGCGGGGTCACGGGGCCGTCGACCCGGCGACGTCCCGCGGCGCCGTGGTCCAGCCCGACGCGCGGCGGAACGCGCGCGGGTAGCCGCGCACCAGCGTCATCACGATGGCCGTGGCGATGGCCGCCTTGAGCAGGTCGCCGGGGAGGAACACGAGGCTGGTGTACGCGGTCTGGGCCAGCGGCAGGCGCGTCACGAGGCTCTGCACGGGGATCCCGACCGCGTAGACGACGGCGATCCCGCCGACCAGCATGGCCACGGCGGTGCGCACCGCGGTGGGCCGCCGGCCGCCGAGGTGGACGATGCACCCGACCGCTGCGGCCCCGAGGACCCAGCCCGCGAGGTAGCCGGCGGAGGGTCCGAGGAAGACGCCGAGGCCGCCGGTCCCGCCGGAGAGGAGCGGCAGCCCCACGGCGACGAGCGCGAGCAGGACGGCCAGGGCGAGGGCACCGAGGCGGGCCCCGAGCACGGCGCCAGCGAGCATCACGCCGAGCGTCTGCGCGGTGATGGGGACGCCCCCGAGCACGCTGATGCTCCCCGGGAGGCCGAGCACAGCGACGACCGCGGCGAGCACGGCGACCCGCGCGAGGTCGGTGGCGTCCAGGCGCGCGCGACGGTCGGCCCCGAGGGGCAGGGAGCGGGACGGGGTCATGGGCTTCCTCCTGCGTGCTGCGACGGTCATGGACCTGAACGATGTTCACCTGAACGGCGTTCACTATAGTGGGGACATGGTGCGGGCGCATGCGGCGGGGCGGCACAGCCGCGACGACGTCGCCCGGACGGCCCTCCGGATCCTCGACGAGCACGGCCTCCCGGACTTCACCATGCGCCGGCTCGGCGCCGCCCTCGACGTGCAGCCGAGCGCCCTCTACTGGCACTTCCCGGACAAGCAGAGCCTCCTCGCCGAGCTGGCCGACCGCATCGTCGCCGAGGCCGAGGCCGAGACCGAGAACGCGGCTGATCGGCGCACCGACTGGCAGGAGGGTGTCCGGCACGCCGCTGAGGTCCTCCGCGCGGCGCTCCTCGCCCATCGCGACGGCGCCGAGGTCGTGGCGAGCACCACCGCGATGGGGCTCGGCGCGACGGCGGCGCGCCGCTCGCTGTCCGCGGCCGTCGCCGCGGGCGGGTTCGGGGAGGCCGACTGCGCACGCGCGGCATCGGCGCTGCTGCACTTCGTGCTCGGCCACGTGGCGCACGAGCAGCAGCGCATGCAGCTCGACCGGCTCGGCCTGCTGCCCGGCCACGCCCGCGACGAGGATCCCGCCGGCGACTTCGCCTTCGGCATCGACCTGCTGGTACGGGGCCTCGGGACCCGCGTCTGATCATCCGACGCGGGATCCTCGGCGGCGCTCCGTGCGCATCGTGGGCCCTGCCGGGCTCGAACCGACGACATCCACGGTGTAAGCGTGGCGCTCTACCAACTGAGCTAAAGGCCCTCAACGCCCGGTCGTCGAGCGCCCCGCCATGCTAGCCGACCGCCTCGGCGCGCCCCGGCCGTGCCACGGGCGCGAGCCGTAGCCTCTCCCCCGTGCCCATCCACCCCTCCCGCAGGACGGTCGCGGAGCCGCGCTGGCCCGCCGCCGTCGGGCTCGTCGTCGCCGTCGTCCTCTACGCGATCGCGCCGACCGCGGTCCCGACCGGCGTCCGCGTCGCGGTGGTGGCGATCGCCGTCGCCCTGCTCGTGCCGCTGGTCGCGCTCAACCCGCGGCGGTTCACCCGGGAGACGCCGTGGTCCCGCGGTCTCGGCGTCGGCCTCGGCGTCCTGCTCGTGGTCGCCAACCAGGTCAGCCTCGTCGTCCTGGTCGTCGCGCTGGTCGACGCCTCGGAGGCGGGACCGGAGCTGCTGCTCACGGCCCTGCAGGTGTGGGGGACCAACGTGCTCGCGTTCGCGCTCGTCTACTGGGAGCTCGATCGCGGCGGCCCGGTGGCGCGGCGGACCCATGCGCGCGCCGCGCTCGCGCCCGCCGACTTCCGCTTCCCCCAGGACGAGGACTCCGGCGCCGTCTCCGAGGTCGCCCGCCGGTCGTCGGAGCACGCCGACTGGGTCCCGGGATTCGTCGACTACGCGTACTTCTCGCTGACGAACTCGATGGCGTACAGCCCCACGGACGTCATGCCGCTGTCCCATCGCGCCAAGGCGCTCATGGCGCTCGAGGCGTTCGCCGGCTTCGTGATCCTCGCGCTGGTCATCGCCCGCGCGGTGAACATCCTGAGCTGACGACCGGCGCCGGCCCGACCGGGCCGATTCAGGCCGGGACGAGCGCCAGGTCGCGGATCGCGGTGCGGTACGCCTCGAGCTCGCGCGCCTCGCCCGGCGCCGTGATGAAGCTGCCGCGGATGATGCCGCGCGTGTCGATGAGGAAGGTCGCCCGGTTCGCGAAGCCCTTCTCCTCGAGGAACACGCCGTACTCCTTGGCCACCTGGCCGTGGGGCCAGAAGTCGGCGAGGAGCTGGAAGTCGATGCCCTGCTGCTGTGCCCACGCGCGCAGCGTGTGCTTGCTGTCGACGCTGATGCCGATGAGCTCCACGCGGCTGTCGGCGAAGAGGCCCAGGTTCTCCTCGAGCTGGCACATCTCGCCGGTGCACGTGCCGGAGAAGGCGAGGGGGAAGAAGACGAGGGCGACCGCGCGGTGTCCGCGGTACTCGCTCAACCGGACGCGCTCGCCGAACTGGTTGGCGAGCTCGAAGTCGGGAGCCTGTGTGTCGTTGGCCAGGGCCATGGGGTGCGGATCCTTCCGTGCCGGCAGATGTCCCCTGTCTGGCACGAGGATCCACACTACGCCCGGGATCCGCGAAGTCCAGCGCCACGCGGTCACTGCGGGCCGGCGGGGCGCGCCGTCCGCCGTCCGTGACCGTCGGCCGTCATGGGTAGGCTGGCCCTCGGCGTACGCGCGGTCTCGCACCCTTCGAGCCCCGTGGCACCGAAGACGATGTCTGCACACCACAGGAAGAGGTCGAGGGTGACTGTCAACGACCAGGATCCGTACTCGGTGAACCACACCGACCAGGATCCGGAAGAGACCGCCGAATGGAACGAGTCGCTCGACGGGCTCGTGGAGACGCAGGGCCGGGGTCGCGCGCGCGACGTCATGCTCAGCCTCCTGAAGCGCTCCAAGGAGCTGCACCTGGGTGTGCCGATGGTCCCCACCACGGACTACATCAACACCATCGCGCCGGAGAACGAGCCCGACTTCCCCGGTGACGAGGACCTCGAGCGCCGCTACCGCGCGTGGATCCGCTGGAATGCGGCCGTCACCGTGCACCGGGCCCAGCGCCCCGGCATCGCGGTGGGCGGGCACATCGCCACCTACGCGTCCTCGGCCGCGCTCTACGAGGTCGGCTACAACCACTTCTTCCGCGGCCAGGACCACCCCGGCGGCGGCGACCAGGTCTTCGTGCAGGGCCACGCATCGCCCGGCACCTACGCCCGCGCCTTCCTCGAGGGTCGCCTGAGCGAGCACCAGCTCGACGGCTTCCGCCAGGAGAAGAGCCACGCGGGCGGCGGGCTCTCCTCCTACCCGCACCCGCGTCTCATGCCGGAGTTCTGGCAGTTCCCCACGGTCTCGATGGGCCTCGGCCCCATCAACGCGATCTACCAGGCGCAGGCGAACAAGTACCTCACCAACCGCGGCATCAAGGACGCATCGGACCAGCAGGTCTGGGCGTTCCTCGGCGACGGCGAGATGGACGAGGTGGAGAGCCGCGGCCAGCTCCAGGTGGCGGCGAACGAGAAGCTCGACAACCTGAACTTCGTCATCAACTGCAACCTGCAGCGCCTCGACGGCCCCGTCCGCGGCAACGGCAAGATCATCCAGGAGCTGGAGAGCTTCTTCCGCGGCGCGGGCTGGAACGTCATCAAGGTGGTCTGGGGCCGCGAGTGGGACGACCTGCTCGCCCGCGACACCGAGGGCGCGCTCCTCGACCTCATGAACCGCACGCCCGACGGCGACTACCAGACCTACAAGGCCGAGAGCGGTGCCTACATCCGCGAGAACTTCTTCGGGCGCGACGAGCGCACCGCGAAGCTCGTCGAGGGCTACACCGACGACCAGATCTGGAACCTCAAGCGCGGCGGCCACGACTACCGCAAGGTGTACGCGGCCTTCAAGGCGGCCAGCGAGCACACGGGCCAGCCCACGGTGATCCTCGCCAAGACCGTCAAGGGCTACGGTCTGGGCCCGAGCTTCGAGGGTCGCAACGCGACCCACCAGATGAAGAAGCTCACGCTCGACAACCTCAAGCAGTTCCGCGACGAGATGCGCGTGCCGATCACGGACGCCCAGCTCGAGGCGGACCCCTACCTGCCGCCGTACTACCACCCCGGCCAGGACGACGAGGCCATCCAGTACATGCAGGAGCGCCGCCGCGCGCTCGGCGGGTACTCGCCCGAGCGCCGCACCCAGCACACGGCCATCACGCTCCCGGACGACTCCGCGTACCGCATCTCGAAGAAGGGCTCGGGCACGCAGGAGATCGCCACCACCATGGCGTTCGTCCGGCTCCTGAAGGACCTCATCCGCTCGAAGGACTTCGGCAACCGCGTCGTCCCGATCATTCCGGACGAGGCCCGCACGTTCGGCATCGACGCCTTCTTCCCGACGGCGAAGATCTACAACCCGAACGGCCAGCACTACACGTCGGTCGACCGCGAGCTGCTCCTCTCCTACAAGGAGAGCCCGCAGGGCCAGATCGTGCACGTGGGCATCAACGAGGCGGGTGCCCTGGCGGCGTTCACGAACCTCGGCACCACGTACTCGACGCAGGGCGAGCCGCTCATCCCGATCTACGTCTTCTACTCGATGTTCGGGTTCCAGCGCACGGGCGACGCGATCTGGGCGGCGGGCGACCAGATGGCGCGCGGCTTCCTCATCGGCGCCACCGCAGGACGCACCACGCTCACGGGCGAGGGGCTCCAGCACGCCGACGGCCACTCGCTCGTCCTGTCGCAGACGAACCCGGCGATCGTGTCCTACGACCCGGCGTACGCGTACGAGATCGGCCACATCGTGCGGTCCGGCCTCGAGCGCATGTACGGCGGCGAGCACGAGGACCCGAACGTCATGTACTACCTCACGGTGTACAACGAGCCGATCATCCACCCGAGCGAGCCCGAGGGCGTCGACGTGGACGGCATCGTCCGCGGCGTCTACAAGCTCAAGGACGGCTGGATCGACGGGCCGAAGGCGCAGCTCATGGCGTCCGGCGTGGCCGTCCCGTGGGCCCTCGAGGCGCAGCAGCTGCTGGCCGACGACTGGGGCGTGTCCGCCGACGTGTGGTCCGTCACCTCGTGGGGCGAGCTCCGCCGCGACGGCCTCGCCGCGGAGGAGCACAACATGCTCCACCCGCACTCCGAGACCCGGGTCCCGTACCTGGAGGAGAAGCTGCGTCACGCCGAGGGCCCGTTCGTCGCGGTCACCGACTTCTCGCACGCGGTCCCCGACCAGATCCGGCAGTTCGTCCCCGGCGACTACTCGACGCTCGGCGCCGACGGCTTCGGCTTCTCGGACACGCGTCCGGCAGCCCGCCGGTTCTTCGCCATCGACGGGCCGTCGATGGTCGTGAAGACGCTGCAGCGCCTGGCCAAGCAGGGCAAGGTCGACCAGGACGCGCCGAAGTGGGCGATCGACAAGTACCGCCTGCTCGACGTGAACGCCGGCACGACCGGATCGGCGGGCGGCGAGGCGTGAGCTGCGCCGACCTGACGTGACACCGAGCGACCGGCACGACACCGACGTGGAGACCGGGGAGACGAAGGCGGAGACGCTTGCGTGGCTCCGGTCCCTGTCGGGTGAGCTCGCGAGCGCGACGCTCAAGCGGCTGGAGGACACGCTGCCCTGGTACGGCGACATGCCGCCGGGGCGGCGGTCCGCCGTGGGGCTCGTCGCGCAGGCCGGCATCACGTCGTTCATCCACTGGTACGACGATCCGGACTCGACGCCCTGGATCGCCGCGGACGTCTTCGGTGCCGCGCCGCGCGAGCTCCTCCGCTCCGTCAGCCTCCAGCAGACGCTGCAGCTCATCCGCGTGACCGTGGAGGTCGTCGAGGACCGGGTCCGCGACCGGCACCGCACGGTGCGCGACGCGATCCTGCTGTATTCGCGGGAGATCGCGTTCGCCGCGGCCGACGTCTACGCACGCGCCGCAGAGGCCCGCGGCCTCTGGGACGCCCGGCTCGAGGCGCTCGTCGTCGACAGCATCCTCTCCGGCGAGTACGACGACGAGCTGCCTTCGCGGATCGCCGCGCTCGGCTGGCACGGGCACGGTGAGGTCTCCGTCCTCGTGGGCACGGCTCCCGCGGTGCTCGACGTCGACCAGCTGCGTCGCACCGCGCGGCACCTCGAGGCCGACGTGCTCATCGGCGTCCAGGGCAGCCGGCTCGTCCTCGTCATCGGACGCGCGTCCCCCGCCGTCGTCGACCCGGAGGCCGCCGCGCCGGAGGCTCCCCCGGTCTCCTTCCTCGAGATCGCGACGCAGCTCGAGCCCGGGTTCGGAGCAGGTCACCTCGTGCTCGGCCACGAGGTCCCCAGCCTCGTCGAGGCGTCGCGGAGCGCACGGGCGGCCCTGGCGGGCTTCGCCGTCGCGCGGTCGTGGCGGAACGCCCCGCGTCCGACGCTCGCCGACGACCTGCTCCCGGAGCGCGCCCTGGCCGGCGACCCGCTCGCGCGCTCGACCCTCATCAACCGGATCTACAAGCCGCTGCAGGCGCACTCCACCGAGCTGCTCGCGACGCTCTGGTGCTACCTCGACACTGGCCGCTCCCTCGAGGCGACCGCGCGCGAGCTGTTCGTGCACCCCAACACGGTCCGCTACCGCCTGAAGCGCGTGTCGGACGTGATCGGGTGGGATGCCACGGGGGCGCGCGAGGCGCTCATCCTGCAGGCCGCGCTCATCATCGGCAGCATCGCCGAGGCGGGCACGACGGTCCCCAAGCAGCAGGGGTCGGGTCGCGCCCGCCCCAAGCGCCAGGCGGCGCGGTGACGCCCGCGGCGTGTGGCATCGACACAATGTCGTCCCGGATCCTCTGTGGGATGTCGACTCCGATGCATCCCGCGGTGGACGGGAGGATGGACGCATGATCATCGTCGTCTGCCCGGGCCAGGGCTCCCAGAAGCCCGGCTTCCTCTCCTCGTGGCTCGAGCGCCCCGAGCACGCGCGGCGGCTGGGTGAGCTGGGCGACGCGGCGGGCCTCGACCTCGTGACCCACGGCACGACGTCCGACGCCGACACCATCCGCGACACCGCCGTCGCGCAGCCGCTTATCGTGGCGGCGGGCATCGTGGCCCTGCATGCGCTCCTCGCCGACGGCCGCGACGCATACGTCGCCGGCATCGCGGGACATTCTGTCGGTGAGATCACCGCTGCCGCGGGCGCCGGCATCCTGACGGATGACGAGGCCATGCGCGTCGTGCGCACCCGCGGCGACGCGATGGCGGAGGCCGCCGCGATCACCCGCACGGGGATGAGCGCCGTCGTCGGCGGGGACCAGGACGCCGTCCTCGCGCGGCTCGCCGAGCTCGACCTCGAGCCGGCCAACTTCAACGGCGGCGGCCAGATCGTCGTCGCCGGAGCGCCCGACGCCCTCGCCGCCCTGCAGGCCGAGCCCCTCCGCGGGACGCGCGTCATTCCGCTCCAGGTCGCGGGCGCATTCCACACCCACCACATGTCCCCCGCGGTCGACGCCCTGCGCACCGCGGTCGCGCCGCTCGAACCGCGCGACCCGCGCTTCCCCGTCTGGACGAACCGGGACGGGAGCCGCGTCGAGTCCGGCGCCGCGTACCTCGACCTCATCGTCGGCCAGGTCGCGAGCCCCGTGCGCTGGGACCTGTGCATGGACGCCTTCGCCGCCGCGGGCGTCACCGGCCTCATCGAGGTCGCCCCCGCCGGTGCGCTGACCGGCCTGGCCAAGCGCGGCCTCAAGGGCCTGCCCACGCTGGCGCTCTCCACACCCGACGACCTCCCGGCGGCGATCGACATGCTCGACGCGCACGCCTGATCCCGCCTCACCGACACCGAACAGGCACCCATGACCGACCAGCCCCGCCCCACCATCCGGACCGCGCCCGTGGTCGAGCGCTTCACCCGCATCTGGGGCCTCGGCGCCGCCCGCGGCGAGCTCGACGTACCCAACGACGACCTCGTCGGCCCGATCGACTCCTCGGACGAGTGGATCCGCCAGCGGACCGGCATCATCACGCGGAAGCGTGCGGGCGCCGACGTCGATGCGGTCGACCTCGCGACCACGGCGTCCCTCGAGGCCATCGCGAAGGCCGGCATCCGTCCGGAGCAGATCGGCATCGTCCTCGTCAGCACCGTGAGCAACACCGTGCAGACGCCGTCGATGGCGGCGCTCCTCGCCGACCGCATAGGCGCGAACCCCGCGCCGGCCTACGACGTCTCGGCCGCGTGCGCCGGGTACACGTACGGCATCGCGCAGGCGGACTCCTTCATCCGGTCGGGCCTCGCGGAGTACGTCCTCGTGGTCGGCGCGGAGAAGCTGTCCGACATCGTCGATCCGACCGACCGCTCCATCTCGTTCCTGCTCGGCGACGGCGCAGGCGCCGCGATCGTCGGCCCGAGCGACACCCCCGGCATCTCGCCGACCGTGTGGGGCTCGGACGGCTCCAACTGGGACGCGGTAGGCATGACCGGCACCCTGAAGAGCATGCGAGACGGATCCGCGTGGCCCACGCTCCGCCAGGACGGACAGAAGGTCTTCCGCTGGGCGGTCTGGGAGATGGTGAAGGTCGCCAAGGAGGCGCTCGACCGCGCGGGCGTCGCCCCTGAGCAGCTCGCCGCCTTCATCCCCCACCAGGCCAACATGCGCATCGTCGACGAGTTCGCGAAGCAGCTCGGCCTCCCCGAGTCCGTCGCCATCGCGCGCGACATCGCCACCACGGGCAACACCTCCGCCGCATCGATCCCGCTCGCCACCCATCGCCTGCTCGAGGAGGACCCGTCGCTGTCCGGCGGCCTCGCTCTGCAGATCGGCTTCGGCGCAGGACTCGTCTTCGGCGCGCAGGTCGTCGTCCTCCCCTGAGCCCCACCGCCCCATAAGCTGTTCCGGTCATCACGAACCACGAGGAGATACACATGGCACTGTCCACCGAAGAAGTCCTGGCCGGCCTGGCCGAGCTCGTCAACGACGAGACCGGGATCGCCACCGACACCGTCGAGATGGACAAGTCGTTCACCGACGACCTGGACATCGACTCGATCTCGATGATGACGATCGTCGTCAACGCCGAGGAGAAGTTCGACGTCAAGATCCCCGACGAGGAAGTCAAGAACCTCAAGACCGTCGGCGACGCGGTCACGTTCATCACCAACGCGCAGTCCTGACCGCGCGGAGCATGGCCGGTCCCGACCACGGGGCCGGCCATCTCCCTCCCCCGTTCCCGACGTCGAGGAGACGCCACGCATGACCACCCCCAAGAAGATCGTCGTCACCGGCATCGGCGCGACGTCTCCGCTCGGCGGCACCGCCGAGGAGACCTGGCAGGCGCTCCTCCGCGGCGAGTCGGGCATCAGCACGCTGGAGCAGGACTGGGTCGCCAAGTGGGAGATCCCCGTCACCTTCGCCGGACAGGCCAAGGTGCCGTCCTCCGAGGTCATGCAGCGGATCGAGACCAAGCGCCTCGACCCGTCGAGCCAGTTCGCGCTCACGGCCGCCCGTGAGGCGTGGGCCGACGCCGGATCCCCCGAGGTCGACCCGCTGCGCTTCGCCGTGGACTGGGCGACCGGCATCGGCGGCGTGTGGACGCTCCTCGACGCCTGGGACACCCTCCGCGAGAAGGGCCCCCGCCGGGTCCTCCCCATGACGGTGCCCATGCTCATGCCCAACGGACCCGCGGCCGCGGTCGGCATGGACCTCGGCGCGCGCGCCGGCATCCAGACCGTCGTGTCGGCCTGCGCCTCCAGCACCGAGTCGATCGCCAGCGCGTACGAGCACCTCCAGGCCGGCCGCGCCGACATCATCGTCGCCGGCGGTTCCGAGGCCTCCATCCACCCGCTCCCCATCGCGTCGTTCGCCGCGATGCAGGCGCTGTCGAAGCGGAACGACGACCCGCAGCGCGCGTCGCGTCCCTACGACATCGCGCGCGACGGCTTCGTGCTCGGCGAGGGCGGAGCCGCCCTCGTCCTCGAGACCGAGGAGCACGCGAAGGCCCGCGGCGCTCGCATCTACGCCGAGCTCGTGGGCGGCGCGGTCACGAGCGACGCGTTCCACATCACGGCGCCGGACCCCGAGGGGACGGCCGCCGCGCGGGCCATGATCCAGAGCATCGAGGGCGCTGGATACTCGCGCTCCGACGTCTCGCACATCAACGTCCACGCGACGAGCACGCCCGTCGGCGACATCGCCGAGTACAAGGCCCTCGAGCGCGTGTTCGGCGACGCCGTCCACGGGATCCCGGTGAGCGCCACGAAGGCGTCGACCGGGCATCTCCTCGGCGGCGCGGGCGCCATCGAGGCCGTCTTCACCGTGAAGGCTCTGGCGGAGCGCACCGCTCCCCCGACGATCAACCTCACGGAGCAGGACCCCGACATCCCGCTCGACGTGGTGACGTCGCCCCGGTCGTTGGGCGACGGCGACCTGCTCGCCATCAGCAACTCGTTCGGCTTCGGCGGGCACAACGCGGTCATCGCGTTCCGCAGCGTCTAGCCGGACCCACGACGAGAGGCCCCGACCGGATGGTCGGGGCCTCTCGTCGTCAGGCGGGCGGGGAGGAGCCGCGCGCCGGATGCTGCTCTCGGGTCAGCCGACCTTGTGCAGCCAGACCACCGGGCTGAAGTCGCTCGCGTGGCGGAAGGCCTCCAGCTCGTCGTCCCAGGCCTGCCCCATGGCGAGGCGGAGCTCGCGGTGCAGCTCCAGCGTGTTGGATCCCGCGACGTCGAGTGCGTAGCGGATGCGGTCCTCCGGGATGACCGTGTTGCCGGCCGTGTCGGTCTGCGCGAAGAACACGCCGAGGTCGGGCGTGTGCATCCACCGACCGCCGTCACGGCCGGGACCGGCGTCCTCGGTGACCTCGTAGCGGAGGTGCTCCCAGCCGCGGAGCCCGCTGGCGATGGCCGCGCCGGACCCTTCCGGGCCCTCCCAGTAGTACTCCGCGCGCATGGCGCCCTTCAGCACGGGCTGCGGGTCCCAGGTGAAGTTCACGGCGTGACCCAGAGCACGACCGGCGGCCCATTCGACATGGGGGCAGAGCGCGCGAGGGGAGGAATGCACGTAGAGCACTCCTCGAGCCGGTCTTGAGTTGGCGACGGGTGCTTCCATGGGTCTCCTCCATCCGATCAGATGCGTCTTCCCCAACGATCTGCGTGCGATGGACGAGCTCCACACCTGCCGGTGCGGCCGGCGCGAGCGCCGACGTGTCCCATCATGGCGGGTGATCCTGGGCGCGGGCAACATGCGGGTCGCGACGCGCCGCAGCGGGTCGCGCCGCAAGCTCCCGCGGCTGCGGCGGGTCCCGCCGGCATGCATGCCGGGAATGCCTAGGATCCTGGTGTCGGCCCGTCGGGCCGGGAGACGGGGCGGTCATGTCGGTGCGGCACGCGCTCCTCGCGGTCCTCACCGAGGGCACCTGCTACGGGTACCAGCTGCGGACGGAGTTCTCGCGACGGACGGGTACGTCCGTCCCCCTCAACGTCGGCCAGATCTACAACACCCTCGACCGGCTTGAGCGCGACGGCCTGGTCGTCAAGGGCGCCACGGACGAGGAGGGCCACGTGCCGTACACGATCACCGGGGCCGGGCACGCGGAGGTCGAGGCGTGGCTGGCGTCCGCCGTCGGCCCCGTCGGGGTTCGGGACGAGCTGCTGGTGAAGGTCACGCTCGCGCTGTCGCTCCCCTCGGGCGACGCGCTCGAGGTCGTGCGGACCCAGCGGGAGGGCTCGCTGACCGAAGCGGCGGCGCTCGCGCGGATCCGCTCGGAGCTCGAGACGGACGGCGGCGAGGTCGCGATCGCGCACCTGCTCGCGGTGGAGGCGCAGGAGGCGCAGGTGGCCGCCCGGCTGGCGTTCCTCGACGCGGCCGAGCGCCGCATCGATGACGCGCGCGCGACGGGTGCGCGACCCGCTGGACTGGCCGCGGCGCCCCGCCGAGGACGTCCCGCGCGCCAGCCGGGCCGAGCCGCGCACTGACCTAGTGCAGCAGCCCGCCGTCCTTGGCGAGGACGTTCTTCTCCCCCGCCTCGATGGGGACGGCGAAGCGGTTCTGCTTCGGGGGCATCGGGCAGTTGAAGTTGTAGCTGAAGGCGCACGGGGGCAGGTAGGCGCGGTTGAAGTCGAGCGTGATCGTCCCGTCGGGCGACGGCGCGACCATGAGGAAGCGGCCCACGCCGTACGTGGACTCGCCGCTGGTGGCGTCCGAGAAGACCAGCAGGAGCGCGCGGCCCTCGCGGAAGGCGGCCAGCGAGTAGTCGACGCCGTCCTTGGTGAACGTGATCTCGCCGGGCACGACCTTGTCCTTGGTGGTGCCGTCGTCCTTGAGGTGCTCGAACCCCATCGCGCGGCCGCCCTCGATGGGCGTGAAGTCGGCCGTGACGACCCACTCCTCGGAGTAGGGGAAGGCGTCGATGCCGCCGAAGTCGCGGATCGCGTCGGACTGCGCGTCCCAGACGCGGAGCGCGTACGTCCCCTCCTCGCTCGCGATGACGAACGCCGACACGGTGTCGCTGGCGACGACGGAGGACGGCTTCGGGTCGTCACGGCCGCGCACGATCGCCTCGCCGTCGACGAGGACGCCGTCGACGTGCAGGCCGTCGGACGCGCTCGCCCGCACCCGGAGGCCCGAGACGCCGGGCTCGAGCGGCGACCAGGTGCCGGGGATCCCGTAGACGGGCTGCGGTGCGGCGTCATGGGAGATCCACTGCGTGTTGACGAGGGCCAGGTTGCCCTGGGGCAGGACCACCATCTGCTCGCGTCGCGAGCGGTAGACGGCGAGCACCTCCGCCGGGTCGGTGGGAGCGGGGGCGGCGGTGGCGGGATCGGTCATGGACCCATCCTCGCGGCCAGCGGGGCGCCGGCCAAGTCGGGAGCGCGTCCGGCGGGCGGGGTTCCCCGTGGCGCACCGCGAGCGTACGGTCGGGGCATGAGCGCAGATCACGAGAGCACCTCGACCGACGACGACGGCACGACGACGCACACCGAGGAGCACGTCGAGACCTCCACCTCGGTCACGACCGAGAGCGGCTCGGACGGATCCACCCCCGACGGGTCGGGCAGCAACACGGGCGAGGGCGACGACCACACGGGCGACGTCGCCTCCGGCGGCTGATCCTCCCCACCCGCGACCGATGCCCGGCCCCCGAGGGGCCGGGCATCGTCACGTCCGGGCTCGGCTCACTTCGCCTGCGCGTAGTCGTCGACCACCGCGATCGTGACGGGGAAGTCTACGGGCGCGTCGCCGAACAGCAGGCGGCCGGCCTCCGCGGCGGCGTCGGCCACGGCCACGCGGACCTCGTCCACGCGGTCGTCGGGCGCGTGCACCATGACCTCGTCGTGGAGGAAGAAGACGAGGTGCGGTCGGGATCCGGGCCGCTCCATCGCGGCGAGGCGGCGCCGCAGCCCGGCGAGCCAGCAGAGCGCCCACTCGGCGGCGCTGCCCTGGACGACGAAGTTGCGGGTGAACCGGCCCTGGTCGCGGGCGGACGTGCGCGCACGAGCCGCATCCGCGCTGGACGCCTCTCCCGCGCGGCCGATCTGCTGCACGTCGACCCACGCGTCGCCGGGCGGCGGCGAGGACCTGCCGAGCCGCGTGCTCACGACGGCCCCGCTCTCCCCCGCCCGGGCCGCGCGCTCCACGTAGCCGGTGGCGCGCGGGTACGCCCGGACGAGCCGCGGCATCAGGCGCCCGCTCTCGCCGGAGGTGGCGCCGTACATGGCGCCCAGCATCGCGACCTTGGCGTGCGCGCGGGTGTCCACGACGCCGGCGTCGACGAGGCCCTGGTAGAGGTCCGTGCCGCGACCCGCGTCGGCCATGGCGCGGTCCTCCGCCAGCGCGGCGAGCACGCGCGGCTCGAGCTGGGCGGCGTCGGCCACCACGAGCCGCCAGCCGCGATCCGCGCGGACGGCGGACCGGATCTGCCGCGGCAGCTGCAGCGCCCCGCCGCCGCTTGCCGCCCAGCGCCCCGTGACCACGCCACCCGGCACGTACTCGGGGTGGAAGCGGCCGTCGCGGATCCACGTCTCCATCCAGGTCCACCCGTTCGCCGTGAGCAGGCGGGAGAGCCTCTTGTGCTCCAGCAGCGGCGCGATGACGGGGTGGTCGATCTCCTGCAGCTCCCACTGCCGGGTGCTCGCGGCGTCGATGCCGGCACGGCGCAGGGCGCGGAGCACGTCGGGCGGGCTGTCGACGTTGAGGTCAGGCGCCCGGAGGATCTCCCGGACGCGCGCCGCGAGCCGCAGGAGCGCGGGAGGCGCTCCGCCGTGCGCGGGCCGTCCGCCGAGCAGGTCGACCAGGAGCGCGTCGTGGACGGACGTGTCCCAGGGCAGCCCGTCGGCGGACATCTCCGCGGCGACGAGGGCGCCCGCGGACTCCGCCGCGAGCAGGAGCCGCAGGCGGCCGGGCTCGGCGCTGGCCGCGACCGCCTCGAGCTGGAGACGGAGCTCGGCGACCAGCTCGTCCGGCGAGCGGCCGTCGGACGTGTCGAGGTCGTCGAAGAGCGTGGCGGACGCGGACGGCTCCCGCTCGGACGGGGCAGCCCGGTCCCAGGGGCCGGCGGGCAGGCGCGCGAGCTCGCTGCCGGCGGTCTGCGTCGAGAGCCGGAGGATCGCGTGGCAGAGCCGGAGGTCGTGGCAGCGCGCGACGCGCACGCCCGCGGCGATGAGGGTCCGGGCCCACGCCGCCGTGTCGTCCCAGACCCAGCGCGGGGAGGTCGCCGCCCGCTCGCGGGCGGCGGCCACCGCGGGCCATTCGGCGGAGGGGACGTCGCGGGTCCCCGTGACGGTCCCGGTCGCGTCGAGGTCGACCAGCCGCACGCCGGACGGCGTCCGCGCGACCAGGATGTGCATGAACCCATCATCCCGCGCACGCCCGACGTCGGACCGCCGGCCATGCTCCCCGCCGCTCCCCCACACGGCGTCACGGAGGGAAACACCCGACGGGAATGTGCGCGCATCCCCCGCTGGCGCGGTTTCACCCGCTAGGGTTGGTCACAAGTCGTCAGGTCCTCACGATCCGCCCGGTCCGCCGGAGGGGTCACGAGGGGCAGGCGACCCGCGGTCCCGGGTCCCGGGATCGATGCATCTCTTTTTGAAGGAAATTTCGTCATGGCAACAGGCACCGTCAAGTGGTTCAACGCTGAAAAGGGCTTCGGCTTCATCGCTCCCGACAACGGAACCGCGGATGTGTTCGCTCACTACTCCGCGATCGCGACGGGCGGCTACAAGTCGCTCGACGAGAACCAGAAGGTCGAGTTCGAGGTCGCCCAGGGCCCCAAGGGTCCCCAGGCTGAGAACATCCGCCCGCTCTAATGCCACCCGCTCGCCTCTGGTGAGCGCAGCACGCTGAGCTTCCGAGAACGGCTCCGACCACGTGGTCGGGGCCGTTCTCCATTTAACGTGGCGTCCGCGCGTGCGTCACCATGGACCGTGCCCTCCTACCGCATCACCATGACCGTCGGCGCGCTGCGACCCGGCGCCGATCCCGCCGCCGTCCTCCCGGCGGCCGCCGACGAGGCCGCCCGCATCGCCACCCTCGAGGCGAACGACATCCAGGTCGTGCGCGGCGAGCCCCGGCTCACGGTCCGCTTCACCGCCGACGACGACGAGGCGGCCGAGCGCATCGCGGGCGCGGTCAGCGCTCGTGCGGCGGGGCTGATCGAGGTCCCCCGGGCGAGCATCACGCGTCGCGACGGAGGCGCCTGGACCCGGATCTGATCCACCCAGCCCCCGTCTGTCCCCCGGCGGTCCCTCGCGGCGGCCCGTCACGGACCCGCCGCCGAGCATCGACGGCAACGCCTGTAGTCTCGATCCCAAGAGCCGACGGTGCCTCAGGGGGACGCACCATCGGCTTGGGGGGACGATGATCGAACAGAAGACCACGCACGACACGGCAGCACGGGAGACCGGCGCCCGTCGGCGCATCACGGACAGGTCCGCGAAGGGCCTGCGCGCCGACGCCGGCCCGGTCACCGAGGCGGACGGCCTCAGGGCCCACGACTGGCGGCGGACCTACGCGGTCGGGCTCGTCGTCACGGATCTCCTCGTCCTCATCTGGGTGGTCTTCGGCGTCCAGATCGCGTGGTTCGGGTTCGAGACCTCCGACGTCGCCTTCAACGGCGACTACGAGGGCGTCGCCGTGAGCTACTCGCTCATCTCGCTCGTCATCATCGCGAGCTGGATGGTGGCGCTCGGCCTGTACGGCACCCGCGGCTATCGCGTGCTGGGCACGGGGCCGCAGGAGTACCGGCTGATCCTCGACGCCACCGTGCGGCTGTTCGGGCTGCTCGCCATCGTGGCCTTCCTGGGTCGCATCGACTTCGCCCGCGGCTACATCATCATCGCGCTGCCGCTGGGGCTCGTCACGCTCGTGCTGAGCCGGTGGATGTGGCGGCAGTGGCTGAACGTCCAGCGCGCCAAGGGACGCTACTCGTCCCGCGTGCTGCTCATCGGATCCGAGGCGTCCACGGGCTTCCTCGCCCGCGAGCTCGCGCGCCAGCCCTACGCCGGCTACCACGTGGTCGGTGCGTGCATCCCCTCGGGCGTCATCGCGGCGACGCTGCCGGGCACCGGGATCCCCGTGCTCGGCAAGCTCGCCGACCTGCAGGCGGCCATGCGCGCGGTCGACGCCGACACCATCGTCATCGCCAGCAACGACGAGCTGTCGCCGGAGCGGATCCGCGAGCTCAGCTGGTCGCTGGAGCCCGGTCGCCAGCACCTCGTGGTCGCGCCGAGCCTCACCGACATCGGCGGTCCCCGCATCCACACCCGGCCCGTCGCGGGCCTCCCGCTCATCCACGTGGAGACGCCGCGCTACGAGGGCACCAAGCTCTTCGCCAAGCGGGCGTTCGACATCGTCGCGAGCACGCTGATCCTCGTGCTCGCCTCCCCGCTGTTCCTCGCGATCGCCATCACCATCCGGCTGAGCACGCCGGGGCCGGTCCTCTTCCGCCAGGAGCGCGTGGGCATCAACGGGCGCCCCTTCCAGATGCTCAAGTTCCGCACGATGGTGACGGATGCGGAGGCGCGTCTGCTGGAGCTCGAGAAGCAGTCGCGCGACGCGGGCAACTCCGTGCTCTTCAAGATGAAGGACGACCCGCGGGTCACGCCCATCGGCCGGTTCCTCCGCCGGTACAGCCTCGACGAGCTGATGCAGCTCGTGAACGTCCTCAACGGGAGCATGTCGCTCGTGGGGCCGCGCCCGCCGCTGGCCCGAGAGGTGGAGGCGTACGAGACCAAGGTGCACCGGCGCTTCCTCGTGAAGCCGGGCATCACGGGGCTCTGGCAGGTGAGCGGCCGGTCCAACCTCTCGTGGGAGGACAGCGTCCGTCTCGACCTCTACTACGTGGAGAACTGGTCGATCGTGGGCGATCTCGTCATCCTGTGGAAGACGGCGAAGGCCGTGCTGGCGCGCGAGGGGGCGTACTGAGCGGAGGCGCCGCGATCAGGCCGCCCGGCGTCGTCGTCGCATGATGACGGCGAACGCGAGCACCGCGATCATCCCGCCCATGCCGAGATCGAGGACGGTCTCGACGAGGCTGGAGTCGACGAACTCCCCGACCACGATGCAGACGAGGGCGGTGAGGCCGCCCAGCCCGATCGCCATGGGCAGCAGGCGCGCGAGGAACAGCCGCCGGGGCACCGATCCGAGCATGCACCACGCGGTGATGGTGATGGCCGGCGAGACGACGAACGAGTTGATCACGAGCACGCCGGCGAGGCCGCCGGTGAGCGCGCCGACGACCACGCCCGCGAGCACGGTGTAGTTGAGGACCGCGTCCACCGTGAGGGCCCGCGAGTGGTGACCGGCCACGAGGGCCCAGCGTGCCGGGATGGCGACGATCATGGACGCCGCCAGTCCCCAGGACAGCGGCATGAGCGCGCCCGCCGTGCGCCACTCGTCGCCCAGGAGCACCTGCACGAGGTGCGGGCCGCTGAGGGAGATCGCGAGCGCGAACGGCACGCCGACGGCGATGACGACCGCCGCGAGGCGCCGGAGCTGGTCGTCGGCGCGACCGGCCAACCGCGCCACCGCGAGGTCGCGGATGGCCATGGGATTGAGCGCCTGCTGCGCCTGCTGGAGGGGCCCGATGAGGAACGAGTACGCGCGCGAGTACTGCGCCAGGGCGACCGGGCCGAGCAGGATGCTGACGAGCAG
The DNA here is from genome assembly GCF_021216655.1 of Clavibacter michiganensis. Classification (NCBI taxonomy): domain Bacteria; kingdom Bacillati; phylum Actinomycetota; class Actinomycetes; order Micrococcales; family Microbacteriaceae; genus Clavibacter; species Clavibacter michiganensis. Next base: position 819,190 of record NZ_CP080437.1, on the reverse strand, counting down.
GTTGTCGCCGTTGCGGGCCGCGAACCCGGCGAGCTGGCTCTGGTACGTGCCGTGCATCGACGTGTAGAGCTCACGCGCGGCCGGGCGGACGGGGACGCGCGAGGGCAGGTCGGCACGTCCGCGCCGGATCCACGCGGCCTCGAACGCCAGCCAGCGCACCGCCGCGATGACGAGCTGGCTGCTCGCCGCCGCCCACAGGCTGTCCGTGAGGAGGAGGGCGCCGATCGCGACGACGTTGCCGACGAGCACGCTCGAGAGGTCGACCAGCGAGACGTAGCGGAGCTGCCGGGCCGCGATGAGGAAGGCGCGGGGCGTCATGGACGCCATCGTGATGGGCAGCGCGGCGCAGAGGACCACCCACATCGCGTCGGCGTCGAGGGATGTTCCGACCACCAGCGCGACGGCGGCCGTGAGCGCCGCGGCGACCGCGGCGACGACCACGGCCATGCGGCGCCAGGTGCGCGCGGACTCCAGGTAGCCGGGCGTGTGCGTGAGCACGGCCTGCGGGACGCAGATGTCGAACAGGACAGCCACGCACGCCGTGACCGTGAGGGCGAGGAAGTAGACGCCGTAGTCGGAGGGGCCCAGGAGCCGGGCGGCGAGGGTCGCGGCGACGAGGCCGACGGCGGCGATGATCGCCTGCGCGGCGAGCGGCCACACCGACGAGTCGCGGCTCCGGGCGCCCCGGGCCGCGCGGTCGTCGGCGCTCATCGCGCGCTCGGCCGGGCGGCGGCGCGGGGTCGGGTCACAGCACGCGTCCCGGCACGCCGACGACGGTGGCGCCTGCGGGGACGTCGCGCAGCACCAGGGTCATGGCGCCGATGGTGCTGCCGTCGCCCACGTGGATGGGACCGAGGATCTGGGCGAACGCGCCCACCTGCACGTCGTCGCCGATGACCGGCACGTCGTCGCCCTTCTTCGCGCCGATGGTGACCCCGTGCCGCATCGTGAAGCGGGCGCCGATGCGCGCCTGCGGGTGGACGATGACCGTGCCGAAGTGGTGGATCATGATGCCCGGCCCGATCTCGACCGACCGCGGGATGTCGATGCCCGTCACGAGTCGCACCACGCTGTAGAGCCCGACGTGCAGCACGTGGGCGGGGAGGCGCACGGCCCGCGAGCACGTGCGGGTCCAGCGTCCGTACCGGTAGACGGACACGGCCCAGAAGGACGGCTGCAGGAGCCACGCGCCGCGGCCGTAGCGCGCGCGGTCGGCGGCCCAGCGCCCGCGTTCGTCGGGGGCGCTCACGACGTCTGCACCGTGCGTCGGATGCGGCTCGCCGTGTGCAGCGCCCGGCTCGCCCAGCGGACCGGCACGGGCGTGCGCAGCGTCTCCGCCTGCACCCGCGCCGCCTCGACGGCGATCTCCTTGGCGCGCACCTGCGACATGCCGCCGGCCGCGAACACCGCGAGGGGCACGTGCACGACGACCGGGCGGACGCCCGATCGGAGCAGCCGGGCCGTGAGCTCGTAGTCGCCGACGACGCGGAAGCGGAGGTCGTATCGGGCGCCGCGGATGCGGGAGCCGGGATACAGGATCGCCTGATGGGAGGTGGGCAGCCCGTGGTGGATGTAGATGGGCGGCCGTGCCTTCCGCAGGATCTCGCCGCGCCCGGTGTCGAGCAGGTAGTCGCCGAGGAGCAGCTCGTCGTCGCCCGCGGCGCGCAGGATGCCGGACAGCAGCTCCCAGGACTCGACGTGCGACCGGTCGCCGCCGTTGAGGAACCAGACGAAGCTGCCCGTCGAGCGGGAGATGCCCTCGTTCATCGCGTCGTAGATGCCGTCGTCGGGCCCGCTCGAGAGGTCGACAGGGACGCCCGACGAGCTCACGACGTCGTCGAGCCCTTCCCCCGTGCCGCCGTCGACGACGATGACCTCGATCGCGTCGCCCGCGTCATGGACGAGCTGGCGCACCGACCCGAGCGTGCTGCCGAGCCCCGGCAGGTCCCGGAAGGTGACCACGACGACGGACAGGAGCGGAGGGGGTACCGGCATGGGGAGCGACCAGGCTTTCGTTGCAGGCGACGAGCGTCGCGATGAGGAGGGCGGTCATGACGGCGTACTCGGGCAGCATGATCCCGCCCGAGAAGAATAGGGTCCCGAAGAGCCACAGCGGCGCGACCGCCCCCCAGGTGGAGCGGCCGCCGCGCAGCATCGCCCGCAGCGCCATGACGGCGAGGGCCGCGATGAGCACCAGGCCGATCCAGCCGAAGTAGAACACCAGCACGTAGAGGCCGTTGTCGAGCGAGGTGCCGAGCTCCGCGCCGTTGTACAGGTCGTAGCCCAGCAGGATGTTCGACACCGAGCCGAGCGCGTGGCCGATGGGCGTGTGCAGCAGCGTGTCCCCGAGGACCTGCAGCGGGGCCACGAGCCGGTAGTTCGTGCTGGACCCGGAGGTGCTGAAGCTCTCCAGGCGCGATTGCAGGTAGGTGCCGCTGGCGACGCCCACGACCGCGAGCCCGCTGAGGACGACGATGCTCGCGCCGGGCCGGGATCGGAGCGCGACGACGACGCCGATGATGAGCAGCAGCAGCAGCCCCGTCGCGGAGCGCGACATGAGGACGCCGAGGATGCCGACGGCGATGGTGCCGCGGAAGTGGCGGCCGGTGAGCAGCGAGATGAGCGTGAGGGTGCCGATCACGAACGCGTCGTAGGACGGTTCCAGGAAGAAGCCCTGCGCGCGCGGGACGGGGTTGAACTGGAGGTAGGGCTGGTACTCGTAGAGGTACTGGAAGCGCCCGAACACGTTGAAGAACGCCTCGCTGCCGAGCGTCCCCGCGGCCACCTGGAGGACCGACAGGCCGACGACCAGCAGCAGGGTGACGGAGATCGCGGTGGAGAAGGCCCTCGAGCCGATGAACCCCGGGTCGAGCCCCGCGGATCCGGCCACGATCACGATGACCGCGAGGATGAACAGGGCGAGCGTGCGGAGGAACGACAGCGGATCGCTGCCCTCCATGCCGGTCACGAGCGCCGCCGACGCGGTGAGCGCCACGACCGCGCAGAGCGCGAGGATGAGGCGGCTCGCGTACCCGCCGCGCGACAGCAGGAGGATCAGGGGCACGCCCACCACCAGCCCGAGCGTCACGGGGTAGCCGGCGGCCTGGACGATCATGAAGTGCTGGCCGATGATGGCGACGCCCATCAGCCACGCCTCGCGCCGGTAGCTGCGGGTCACGCGGACACCAGCTCCTCGTAGACGGCGCGGTACTCGTCGGCCATGCGCCGCGGGTCGAAGCGGCGGACGTCGCGCGTCTCGCGATCCGCCCGGCCGCCCGCGCGCTCGTCCGCGAGGAGCGCCGCCGCGAGCTCGGATCCCGTGCCCACCACCGTGACGTCGGGGTGGTCGCCGAACTCGCGGATCGCCGGCGAGTCGACGGCGAAGACCCGCATGCCCGCCGTCAGCGCCTCGGAGACGGTGAGCGGGAAGTAGTCGACCCGCGAGGTGAAGACGAGGCGGTCGTGGCGGCGCATCACGCGGGCCAGCTCGACGCGGTCGCCGGTGGCGGGCAGGCGCGCGGCGCCGGGCGCGTCCTCGGGTGCGTCGTCTCCCATGATGGTGAGCCCTTCGGTCGTGTCCGCGGCGATGGCACGGAGCGCGTCCCAGTCGACCTTCGCCGGATCACGGAGGTCGCGGCAGATGAACAGCGCCCCCGAGCGCGGCGCGTCCGATGCTACCCGTGCCGCCGTCGCCTCCGACCAGAACGCGCGGTCGACGGAGTTCGTGATCGTGCGCACGTCGTCGAAGCCCGCCGTGGCGGCCTCGGCCGCGAGCCAGTGCGCGCAGGCCACCACGGCGGACGGCACGGCCCGGCGGAGGGCGGCGATGTCGTCGCGCCTGCGGGTGAAGACGCGCGCGGCGTTGTCGACGCGGGCGGGCGGGTACGCCGCCAGGTCCGGGCAGCGCGGGCAGCCGTCCTCCCAGAGCCGGCACGTGCCGGGCTGGGCGCAGCGGCCGGTCATGATCCACTGGTCGTGCAGCGTCCACACCACGGGCGTGCCGGCGGCGGCGATCTCGCGGAACAGCCACCTCGGCGGCAGCCAGTAGCTGTGGACGATGTGCAGGTGCACGACGTCGGCGGCCGCGATGGCCGCGCGCAGCTCCTCGCGGCGGCCGGCCGCCGGACGCACGACCTCGGTGCCGACGACGAGGTGCGCCGCCATGTTGAGGGCCGCGCGCGGGCGGGACGTGACGCGGAGCGACGAGCGGGCGTCCGCTCCGCCGGAGTCGCGACCGCCGGGGCCGTAGCCGTAGGCGAACGAGCCGTCCACGCCCAGCTCGGCCAGCTCGTGCATCAGCGTCCGCGCGACGCCGGCCGCGCCGCCCTCGCCGAGCCGCACGCTGAGGTGCAGGACGCGGAGGGCAGGGGCCGCGGAGCCCGGCTGCGTGGCGGGGGCGCCGCTCATCCGGCCACCGGGAGCTGCGCCTTCCAGGCGGTGATCTGGTCATACGGGAGCCGCACGTCCAGCGGCGCGCGGCGCTCGACCGTCGCGCGGATCGCGTCCCTCTCACCGCGGGCGTGCACGGGGAGGCCGGTGTCGCGGCTGATCTCCAGCGCCCGGTTGTCGACGGCGACGATGACGCCCCACGCCCCCGTCTCGAGCGCGCGGACGCCGCCGTGGAGGCGCGTGCCGATGTAGTCGGAGTCGCCGGCGGCCAGCAGCGCGTCGTACGCGGCGAGCGTCGGCTCCGCGGTCGTGAAGTCGCCCTGCAGGGTGCGCGCGTAGGCGGCGTCGCGGATCGACTGCGGCCAGATGACGACGCGCTCGTAGTGCTCGGCGGCGAGGGCGATGAGCCACTCGTCCTCGGCGACGTCGCGGTTGTAGTCGGTGAGCGTCAGGATCGCCTGCGCGGGACGCGGGCTCTCGACGCCGTTGTGCCGGTCGAGGCCCCACATGGTCGGGCACGCGGTGTTCACGACGTGGAAGCCCATCCGCTCGAGGCGCACCTTGGTGTACTCGTCGCGGACGGAGTGCACGAGGTCGGGGGCGAGGACCTCCTTGAGCATGCGCGTCGTGTAGCGGTTCGGCTCGTCCTGGTACTGCCACCAGCCGACGCCGAGCAGGACGACCTTGTGCTTGAGGCTGCGCGCCACGATCGGGTCGAGCTTCCACTGGCGGTACCAGGGCATGTTCGAGGAGAGGAGGTTCGTGCCGCCCACGATCGCCAGCTCGGCGTCGGCGGCGGTCCGGCGCTGGCTGCGCGTCAGGCGCGTCTGCGTGGGCAGGCTGCCGGAGATCGGCACCACGCCGTCGAGCGCCCGGAGGACGTTCTCGCGGATGATCTGGTCGCCGATGTTGGCCGACGAGATGGAGGGATCGAGCAGGAGTCCGTTCATGGTGGAGCCTTCGTTCGGGGCGGCGCCGACGGCAGGTGCGGTCGACGGCGGAGCGGGGAGCGCACGGGGCGCGGGGCGCGCCGGGGGCGCGGAGGACGAGCGCGTCAGCGGCGTCCGGCGAAGCGCGAGCCGACGACGGCGCAGTCCGGGCCGGAGACGATCGCGTCGGCGGGCACGTCGCCCGCGACGACGGTCATCGGCCGGGCCAGCGCCGAGCGGCCCACGTGCGCGCCGCCGAGGACCAGGCAGCGCGACGTGATCCACGCGCCCGGCTCGATGACGATCGGGCGCGTGATCAGGGCCATGTCGCGCCGGTGCGCGTGGCTGCCCGTGGTGAGCATCGTCTCCTGGGAGAGGACGACGTCGTGGCCGACGGTGATGAGGTCCTGGTTGTGGAACCAGACGCCCTCGCCGATCCACGAGCGGTCGCCGATGCGCAGCTTCCACGGGAACCTCACCCGCGTGCGCGGCCGGAAGACCACGCCGTCGCCGATCTCGGCGCCGAACGCCCGGAGCGCGCGGACGCGCAGCGACGAGCTGATCTGCCACGGGTTCGTGACGAGGAGCAGCTCGACCACGGCCCAGAGGTAGACCGTGCGCTTCGGACGGTCCCAGGCCTGGTGCTCGCCGGGCGCCTGGGAGAGGTCGATCACCGGGACGGCGGTCGAGGGATCCTGCGCCGCCGTCACGCGCGCACCCCGGCGCCCATGGTGGCCAGCGACTGCGCGAACCGCACGTACCTGGCATGGGCGCTCACGGGCGAGTACCGGTTCTGGTACATCCGCTGCGCGGCGGTCGTGAGGACCGCGGCGCCCTCGGTGTCGCAGCGCAGGTCCTGCGCCGCCTGGAGGAGCCGTTCCGGGTCGCCCGGCGGGATGATGGCCGCCGCCCCGTGCTCGCGCACGACGCTCTCGGTGATGCCGCCGTCCTCGACCGCGGCGATGATCGGACGCCGGCTGCTCGTGTACGACGTGAGCTTCGACGGCATGCTCATCTCGCGCACTCCCGGCTTCTCGTTCAGCAGGAGCGCGTCGGCCGCGGCCAGGGCGTACGGGTAGTCGTCGCCGTCGAGCGGCGGGACGAAGCGGAGCGACCGGATCCCGGCACCCTGCGCCTCGAGGGCGGCCCGCTGGTTGCCGTCGCCCACGAGCACGAACTCGATGCCGAGGTCGCGCTCGTCCGAGAGGCGCGCGGCCTCGACGACCGACTCCAGCCCCTGCTTCATCCCCATGTTGCCGGTGTGGACCACGGTGAACGCGTCCCGGGTCCAGCCGAGCCGGGTGCGGGCGGCCGCGGTGGAGACGTCCACCGGCGTGATGTGCGTGAAGTTCGGGAGCCCGGAGATGGATGCGTCGGGCAGGCCCTGCTGGATGAGCAGGTCGCCGAAGCGCGGCGTGATGACGCCGATGCGGTCGGCCCGGCGGAGGAGCGCGTACTCCCCTGACGCGATGAGGCGCGACGCGCGGCCCCCTGTGGTGCCCGACTCCCCCGCGGCGTTGCCCGTGAGGTCCTGGACCAGCACGCCGAACGGCCGACGGCCGCGACCCAGCGCTCCGGCGGCGAGGCCGGCGAGCGACGGCGTGACCGCGATGACGACCTCGCTCGTGTCCCTCCGTACCTCTCGGAGCGCCCCGCGCAGGAAGCTGGCCTCGAGCTTGGCCCGGCCCGCGAGGTCCGGCGTCTCCGGGATGGTGTGGCGGACGCGGGTGATGCGGACGCCGTCGCGCATCTCCTCCCATCGCCTGCCCTCGGCGTACCGCTCGTCCTGCAGCTTCCACTGCGGGTAGTGCGGTATCCCGGTGACCACGTGCACCGACGCCCCCGCGTCGGTGAGCGCCTCGGCCATCGCGGTCGTGTACGGCGCGATGCCCGTGGTCTCCGGCCAGTAGTTGATGCCGACCAGGCAGACCGTGAGGCCCCCCAGGTCCGCCGTCTGCGTGCGCGCAGCGTCGGTCGTGCTCAAATCCCCCATGTCCCCATTCTGGTGCCTGGAGGTTTCGATGTCGTTAACGGACCGCGCGGCGCCGTACCCCGATTGCCGCCGAGCGCCGCCGTCACGTTAGATTCGATCGGACGGACGGCCGCGCCGGGCGACTGCCCCGCCGCCGTCGCGTCGCATCGCATGAGAATCTGGGGGGATCCATGGCCAAGAAGGCTTTCATCACCGGCATCACCGGGCAGGACGGCTCGTACCTGGCGGAGCTGCTGCTCGCCAAGGGCTACGAGGTCCACGGCCTCATCCGCCGCTCGTCGACGTTCAACACGTCCCGCATCGACCACCTGTACCAGGACCCGCACGAGGACGGCGCGAAGCTCTTCCTCCACTACGGCGACCTGAGCGACGGATCGCGCCTCACGACGCTGATGATGCAGATCCAGCCCGACGAGGTCTACAACCTCGCTGCCCAGTCGCACGTGCGGGTCTCGTTCGACGAGCCGGAGCACACCGCCGACACGACGGGCACCGGCACCATCCGGCTGCTCGAGGCCGTGCGGCTGTCGGGCATCGAGACCCGCTTCTACCAGGCCTCCTCGAGCGAGCTGTACGGGGCCACTCCCCCGCCGCAGAGCGAGACCACGCCGTTCTACCCGCGCTCGCCGTACGGGGCCGCGAAGCTCTACAGCTTCTGGATCACGAAGAACTACCGCGAGGCGTACGACATGTTCGCCGTCAACGGGATCCTGTTCAACCACGAGTCGCCCCGCCGCGGCGAGACGTTCGTGACGCGCAAGATCACGCGGGCGGTCGCCGCCATCAAGGCCGGAACGCAGGACCACGTCTACCTCGGCAACCTCGACAGCATCCGCGACTGGGGCTACGCCGCCGAGTACGTCGAGGGCATGTGGCGCATGCTGCAGGCCGACGAGCCCGACGACTTCGTGCTCGCGACCGGCGGCAACTTCACCGTGCGCGACTTCCTCGAGACCGCGTTCTCGCACGCCGGCCTCGACTGGTCCGAGCACGTGCGGTTCGACCCGCGCTACCTCCGCCCCACCGAGGTCGACGCCCTGGTGGGCGACGCCACGAAGGCCCACGAGAAGCTGGGCTGGAAGGCCACGGTCGACACCACGATGCTCGCCCGGATCATGGTGGACGCCGACATCGCCGCCCTCGAGGCCGAGGGGCGCCCGTGGATCGACTCCGTGAAGCTCGCGAGCTGGGGCACGGCCGAGCCGACCGCGGCCGACGCGTGAGCGCCTCCGCCGCGTCCTCCGCCGACGAGCGGGACGCCGTCGCGTTCACGCCCGCGCCGCTCGACCGCTCGGCCCGGGTCTACGTGGCCGGCCACCGCGGGCTCGTCGGGTCGGCGATCGTCCGCCGGCTCGAGGCCGAGGGCTTCACCGACGTGATCGGCCGCACCTCAGCCGAGCTCGACCTCAAGGACCGCGACGCGGTCTTCGCGTTCTTCGCCGAGGCGAAGCCGGTGCACGTCGTGCTCGCAGCCGCGAAGGTCGGCGGGATCCTCGCGAACAGCACGTACCCGGTCGACTTCCTCAGCGACAACCTCCGGATCCAGGTCAACGTGCTCGACGCCGCGCTCGCGCACGGCGTCGACCGCCTGCTGTTCCTCGGCTCCTCGTGCATCTACCCGAAGCTCGCGCCGCAGCCGATCACCGAGGACAGCCTCCTCACCGGCCACCTCGAGCCGACCAACGACGCGTACGCGATCGCGAAGATCGCGGGCATCATGCAGATCCAGGCCGTGCGCCGCCAGTACGGGCTGCCGTGGATCTCGGCCATGCCGACGAACCTCTACGGGCCGGGCGACAACTTCTCGCCCCAGGGGTCGCACGTGCTGCCCGCGCTCATCCGCCGCTACGACGAGGCGCGCGCGTCCGGCGCGGAGTCGGTGACGAACTGGGGCACCGGCACGCCGCGCCGCGAGTTCCTGCACGTCGACGACATGGCCGCCGCGTGCCTCCACCTGCTGGAGCACTACGACGGGCCCGAGCAGGTCAACGTGGGCACGGGCAGCGACGTCACGATCCGCGAGATCGCGGAGACCATCGCGCGCGTGGTCGGCTACGAGGGACGTACGGAGTGGGACACCTCGAAGCCGGACGGCACGCCGCAGAAGCTGCTCGACGTGTCCAAGCTCGCGGACGCCGGGTGGACCTCCTCCATCGGGCTCGACGATGGCCTGCGCTCCACGGTCGAGTGGTACCGGGAGCACATCACGACGCTCCGGGAGTAGCCGCTCCCGTTCGGACCGACGGCCGTCGCGCACCCGCGCGGCGGCCGTCGTCGTCGTGCGCCCGGGCGAGGACGGATGCGCCCGACCCGTGCCCGTGGATCAGGCCGGGACGCCCGCCAGCGCCTCGTCGAGCATCTGCCGGAACGCCGGCGTGATGACGGCCGCGTACTGCGGCGTGGTGTGGACGCTGTCGCGCTTGGTGGGCGTGCTGCCGACGAAGGACGGGCAGCTCCCCTCCCAGCAGAACAGCGACGAGGTGTCGACGTAGGCGATGCCCATCGCGGCGGCCGAGTCCTCCTGCGCGCGGTCCCCCACCTTCCAGGCGCCCGGTATCGAGGCCTGGCAGTCGGCGGGCGTCGAGACCTTCGTCGCGCACGTCTCGAGCGGCTGGCCGGTCGGCGGGGACGAGACCAGGACGACCTTGCCGACGCTGTCGCGGACCTGGCCGACCGTGCTCTGGACGCCCGCGGACCACTCGGCCACCGCGTCGTCGCCCGTGGCCTTCGAGGCGAGCTTGAGGATCTGCCCGTAGCTGTTGCTGACGAACAGGATCTCCGGCTTCTCCTCCTGGATCGCGGCGATCGCCTGCTCCCGGAAGTCCAGGCATCCGCCCTCGGTGGACGCGTCGGGGAAGTCCCACTGGACGTCCATGACGGCGCAGCCGGCGAAGGTGAGCCCGCGGATGTGGTGCGTCGCCTCGAACATGGCGCGCACCGTGGGCAGCAGGGTGATGCCGGTCGAGTCGCCGAGGACCATGATCGTGGGCTTCCGGCTGTCGCCGAAGGAGCAGGAGCGCGGGTTCGCCACGTCGGTGCGGCCGCAGCCCTGGCCGTCCTCGACGGGGACGGCGGACCTCTCGAGCCCGTCGATCGCGGGGTCGAGCGCGGGCCAGCTGGTCGCGCCGAGGGCGTCGCGGATCTGGCCCTGCAGCGCGCCGAGGTCGCCGTCGGCGAGCACGGCGTCGACCGCGGGGTCCTCCTCGCCGGACGCGGCCGGGCCCGGGGCGATGCGCGACGCCTCTTGGATCTCCTGCTGCCGGACGACGGCGAGGCTGATGAAGGTGACCGTGAGCAGCGCGGCCGTGCCGAGGGCCGCGACCTTCGTGCCCGTCGACGCGCCGAACCCGGGACGGCGGCGCGCGCGCTTCTTCTTCCGGCGCGCCGCGGCGCCGGGCTCGAGCCAGTGCGAGCGGCGGATGGGGTCCTCGAGGCCGTGGTACGAGAGCACCGAGAGGCCGAGGGTGAGCACGAGCACGATGATGGGGTAGCCGAGCCCCGCGGTGTCGGAGACGGCCGCGAGGATCACGATGACCGGGAAGTGCCACAGGTAGAGCGAGTACGAGATGTCGCCGAGGTAGCGCGAGACCGGGTTCGTGAGCGGCCAGAGGAAGCGCTGGGCGCCGCCAGTGCCGCCGGCGATGATGAGCGCGGCGCCGACGACGGGGATCGCGGATCCGGGCGCGGGGATCGGCGAGTCGCTGCTCAGCGCGAAGAGCCCGTAGGCGATGACGGCGATGCCGGCGTACGCCATGACGGGACGCGCGGCGTCCGGGATGCGGCGCAGCAGCGGCGTGGCGACGGCGAGCAGCGCCCCGATGCCGAGCTCCCAGGCGCGGGAGAGCGTGGAGAAGTACGCGACGGCGGCGTTCCCCGCGGTGTCCGCCATGGCCCAGGCGAACGAGCCGACCGTGATGACGACGAGGATCGCGGTGAGGATCCCGCGGTAGCGGCCCGGCCCGCGGAGCCTCAGCGAGAGCGCGAGGCCGAGCGTGAGGAGGATCGGCCAGACGACGTAGAACTGCTCCTCCACGCCGAGCGACCAGTAGTGCTGCACGGGCGAGACGGCGCTGTCGGCGGCCCAGTAGTCGGTGTCGGTCGCGGCGAAGCGCCAGTTGGCGACGAAGAAGAACGCGGCGACGCTGTCCCACGCGATCGCCGAGGCGCGGCCGGAGAGGAACACCATCCAGCTCGCGAGCACGGTGACGAGGAGCACGGCGGTCGAGGCCGGGAGGATGCGCTTGACGCGCTTGCGGTAGAACTCGGCGAAGGAGATCCGGCCGCGCTTGTCGTGCTGGCGCAGCAGGAGCGACGTGATGATGAAGCCCGAGATCACGAAGAAGACGTCGACGCCGAGGAAGCCGCCGGACGGCCACGCGAGCAGGTGATCGAGGATGACCGCGACCACGGCGAGGGCGCGGAGGCCCTGGATGTCGCCGCGGAACGACCGCGTGCTCGAACCCTCCGGCGCGACCGTCGTGGATCGGCTCGTGCGGGTGGGTCGCGTGCTCGTCATCGTGTCCTCGCGGGTGGCGGCGGGCCCGACGCGCGCTGGCGCGCCTCGTCGGCGGGTGGCCGGTGGCGGTCGTCGGGCACCCTCCGGGCCCCCGCGACCGGGGTGATTTCGGTACCCATGGTAATAGAGCGGACATCGCCGTGGCGGTCGGTGCGGCATCGTGCTAGGGCGGCGCGGACCCCAGTCCGAGGGGGTCACGTGAGCGGGCGCGGGCCGCGGGGCGGTCGATCGCGTGCGTGGGCGCGGGAGTAGGGCGGATGGGACTTGAACCCATGACCGACGGATTATGAGTCCGCTGCTCTGACCAGCTGAGCTACCGCCCCGAGCGGCGTGCCTAGACGGCGGTGTGGCCGTCCGTGCGTCCGCGTGCCTCGTCCGTGACCGGCGCGGCCACGGACTCGCCACGATACAGGCTCTCGAACGTCGAGATCGTACGCTCGATGTCGTGCGTGGCCACCACCGCGAGGCTCTCGCGCTTCATGCGCTGGAGCTCCTCCTCGGGCAGCTCGAGCACGCGACGCAGCTTCGCGGCGAGGTCGTCGACGTCGCCCGGGCGGAAGAGGTAGCCGTTCTCGCCGTCGTGGACGAGGTGCGGGAGGGCCATGGCGTCGGCCGCCACGACCGGCAGCGCGGACGCCATCGCCTCCATCGTCACGATGGACTGCAGCTCGGCGATGCTCGGCATCGCCAGCACGGTCGCGCGCGTGTAGGCGCGGCGCAGCTCCTCGTCGGAGACGTAGCCGGTGAAGGTGGTGCGATCGGCGATGCCGAGGTCGGCGGCGAGCTTCTCGAGCGCCGTCTTCTGGTCTCCCCCGCCGACGATCTCGAGCTCCGCGTCGAGCGCCTGCGGCAGGATCGCGAACGCGCGCAGGAGCACGTCGATCTGCTTCTCCCCCGTCACGCGACCGACGAACACGATGCGGTTGCGGGTGCGCGGCGCGAAGTCGGGCGTGTAGTTCGCCGCGTCGATGCCGCACGAGATGGCGATGACGCCGGAGAGGCCCGTGTAGCGCTCGAGGAACTGGGCGGCGCGACGCGTGGGCGTGGTGACGGCCTCGGCGCGCCCGAAGGTGCGGCGCGCGGCCTTCCACGCCATGGAGATGGCCTTGTCCTGCCACGCCACCGGCAGCAGCGTGTGCTGGAGCATGTTCTCCGGCATGAAGTGGTTGGTGCCGATGATGCGGATCCCGCGCTTCTCGGCCTCGATGCTGAGGCCTCGGCCGGTCACGATGTGCGACTGGAAGTGCACGACGTCGGGCTGGACGGCGTCGAGGATCCGCGCGCTGTTCTGGTTGATGTTCCACGGGAGGGCGAACCGCAGCCAGTCGTGCGGGTACCAGCGCCAGCTGCGGAGGCGGTGCGCGGTCATCTCCTGGCCGTCGTGGACCTCGGTCCACGTGCCGTGCTTGCGGCTGGCCGCCGGCGCGACGATGTGCACCTCGTGGCCGCGGCGGACGAGCCCTCCCGCAAGGCGCTCGGCGAAGCGCGCGGCGCCGTTCACGTCCGGCGGGAACGTGTCCGCGCCGATGAGGATGCGCAGCGGTCGACCGGGGGTCGCCGGCTCGCGCGAGGTCTGCCCTGAGATGTTCGGCAAGAAGTGTCTCTCCAGTGGTGTCGGCGTCCGGCGCGCGTCACGTGGATCGGGGCGGCGCGGGCCGGGTGTCGCAGAGCAACGTATCGCACGGTCCCCGGGACGGCCCGACGGCGCACCGGCGTCAGGGCAGCCGCCTCCGGTCGTCGGGCGCCCCCGTCGGCGGCCCGGAGAGCGCGTGGATCAGGACGCGTGCGGGTGGTGCTTCGCGAGCTGGAACACGCCGATGACCGCCACGGCGCCCGCGACGAGGAAGGCCACGCCCGCGTAGAGCGGCGCGTCCGCGGCCTCGCCGAGGACGGTCACGCCGATGCACACGGCGACGAGCGGGTCCACCACCGTGAGCCCCGCGATCACGAGGTCGGGCGGTCCCGACGAGTACGCGGTCTGCACGAAGTACGCGCCGAGCAGGGTCGCCGCGACGAGGGCCACGATGCAGACGCCGGTGAGCACGTCGAAGTCGCCCGTCGTGAGGCGGTTGATGACGACCTTGGCGAGCGTCGCCACGAAGCCGTAGAGCACGCCCGCGCTGATGATGTAGAAGATCGCGCGCACGTGCCTGCGGAAGTAGAGGAAGAGGCCGCCGAGGAGCGCGAGCACGACCGCGAGGATCACCAGGATCGTGATGAGCTCGGGCGTGCGGATGGGCGTCTCCTTCGCGAAGACGGCCGCGAAGACCACGAACAGGCCGACGCCGCCGATGCAGAGCGCGACCGCCCGCTTGGCCTTGAGGTCGAGCCGCTTCCCCGTGGCCCGGGAGTTCAGGATCGCCGTGACGACGAGCGCCACCGCGCCGAGCGGCTGCACCACGATGAGCGGCGCGAGGCGCAGGCTCGCGAGCTGGAACACGATGGCGAGGCCGAGCATCACGGTGCCGGCGACCCACGAGGGGCGGCCGAGCAGGGCCCCGAGCTGGCGGAGGCTGAGGCCCGCGGTGCTCTTCTTCCCGCGCGCCTCCATCTTGGCGACGCCCTGCGACTGCAGCTGCGCGCCCAGGGACAGGAACACGGCGCCGACGAGCGCGATCGGGATGCCGAGCGCCTGGTACGGGGTCAACGAGGCGGCCTGGAGAACGGGGCTGGCGTCGAAGGGCACGCCCCGACCCTACCCGGCGGCCCGCCTATCATCGGCAGCATGGCCGTCCTCCCCATCCGGATCACCGGAGACCCCGTCCTGCACGCCCCGGCCCGCGAGGTGGAGGCGTTCGACGACGACCTGCGCACCCTGGTGGCCGACATGTTCGACACCATGGACGAGGCGCCGGGCGTCGGCCTCGCGGCGCCCCAGGTGGGCGTGCCGCTGCGCGTGTTCGTCTACTCCTACGAGACCGACGAGGGCGAGCCGCTGCGGGGCGTCGCCGTGAACCCGGACCTCTTCATCACGCCCGTCGCCGTGCGCGAGGCCGACGAGGACACCGAGGAGGAGGGCTGCCTGTCTTTCCCGGGCGAGCGCTTCCCGCTGGTGCGCGCCGACCGGGCGATCCTCCGCGCGGTCGACCTGGACGGCCGGCCGTTCGAGATCCAGGCGGCCGGGTGGTTCGCGCGCATCCTGCAGCACGAGTTCGACCACCTCGACGGCCTGCTCTACACCGACCGGCTCGCGCACGTGCACCGGAAGCCGGTGGCCAAGGTGATCCGCAAGAGCGGCTGGGGCGTGCCGGGGAGCTCCTGGCTGCCGGGGCGCGACCACCTCGAGGACTGAGGGACGCGCCCGGGTCGCCGCCCGGTGATCGGAGGCGCCCGAATTCTTTGCTACGCTTTCCAGGTTGCTCCACGTGATCCTCGATAGCTCAATTGGCAGAGCAGCCGGCTGTTAACCGGCAGGTTGTTGGTTCGAGTCCAACTCGGGGAGCGAAGGCCTCGCGGCTCCACCCGCGGGGCCTTTTCCTTTGCGCGCCCTCCCCTCGCCTCCGCGCCCGGTAGCGTCGCGTCATGGGGATGTTCGAGATCGTGGTCGCGCGTCCGAACGACGCTGACCGGCTCTGGCCGCTGCTCGACGAGGATCTCCGCTCCCGTGGCGACGCCGCGGCCGACGACCCGGTGGCCGCCGCGATCCTCCTCCGCCCGGACGACGGGCCCGCCGACACGCTGCCCGTGCTCGAGGCCAGGCGCGAGCGCATCGTGCGTCTCGTGTCGGATCCCGCGGCCCCCGTGCTCATCGCCTACTCGGGGATCCGCGCGGTCGGCTTCGCCCTGATGGACCGCAACGGGGTCGGCGGCCGCGCGTTCACCTCCGCCGGCTGGCGCGGCCTCGGGGTGGAGGAGGAGATCCGGGCGGCCGCTCCCCTGCTGCTGCGCTGAGCGTCGCAGGGGCCGCGGGTCAGGCCAGGGGCAGCAGGTAGGTCGGGCTCGGGACGGCGATCACGGCGGGTGCCGCGGTGGGGAGCCCCGTCGCCGGATCGAGCCGGAAGGAGGCGACCGTGCCGGATCCCTGGTTCGCGACGTGCAGCCGGTCGTCGACGATCGCGTGGTGGCGCGGCGTCTCGCCACCGCAGTCGAACGCGGCGACGGGGGCGAGCGCGCCGTCGTCGGCGATGCCGACCACCGCGATCCGGTCGGAGCCGCGGAGGCCGACGTAGGCGAGCCGCTCGTCCGCGGACACCTGCACCTCTGCGGCGGAGTCGCGCGCATCGGGCACGGCCGCGCATGCCGTGGACGCCGCCACGCGCCAGGATCCGCCTGCGCCCTCGAGCGCGTGCAGGGTGCCGTCGAGCTCGCCGACGAGGAGCACGCGGCCGGACGACAGGAGGGCCATGTGCCGGGGCCCCGTGCCCGCGGGGAGGGCGACAGCGCCGATCCGGTCGAGGCGTCCGCCGCGGAGGGCATGGACGTGCACGGTGTCGGTGCCGAGGTCGGCGCTGAGGACGATGCCGCCGCCGATGTGGAGCGTGGCGTGCGCGTGCGGGCCGTCCTGCTGCGGGCGGGGGCCGGATCCCTCGGCCGTCAGGAGCTGCGTCGCCTCGCCGATGGACCCGTCGGCCGCGAGCGGGTGGACCGCGACGGTGCCGTCGCCGTAGTGCGAGGTGAGGAGCAGGTCGCCCACGACGTGCAGGTGGCAGGGGCCGGATCCGCCGCTCGGCTGCCCGCCCGCCCACTGCAGCGAGCCGCCCGGTCCGCGGCGGAACGCCTCCACGCGGTCGGCCGCCTCGCCCACCGCGTAGACCATGTCGCCGTGCGCGAGGAGGAAGGAGGGCGACGGCGTCTCCACCGCGGTGCCGACGACCGCGAGGTCGCCCGTGATGGGATCGACCGCGAGGGCCGTGATGCCCACGCCCGATCCGCCGGCGTCGGCCGTGTAGCCGCCCGCCCACATCGAGACCTCGGGCACGGCGGCTTCCTCGGGCGTCATCACGACGACGAGCCTACGGTGCGCACCCGACGCGGCGCGGGCCGGCGGGCAGCGGGCGCGCCGGCGTCAGTAGCCCGAGGACGGCTCGACGATGCCGACGAAGTCGCCCGTCCGGAGGAACGCCTCCGTGTTGAGCCGGATCCGCTCGGCCAGCAGCGGCCGGACCATGTCCGGGGTGTCGGCGGTGTGCGGCGTGACGATGCAGCGCGGCTCGGAGAACAGCGGGTGGCCGTCCGGCAGCGGCTCGGGCGACGTGACGTCGAGGCCCGCGCCGTGGATCGCGCCCGAGCGGAGCGCGTCGAGCAGCGCGTCGGGATCGACGAGCGCGCCGCGGGCGATGTTGACGAGGACGGCCGTGTCCTTCATCGCCCTGAGCTGCGCGGCGCCGATGAGCCCGGCGGTGTCGTCGGTGCTGGCCGCGGCGAGCATGACGACGTCGGCGCCCGCGAGCACCTCGTCGAGCCGGTCGGCCGTGACGGTGCGGTCGGCGCCCTCCACGGGGTCGCCGCTGCGGCGCACGACCGTGACGGTGCAGTCGAACGGGGCCAGCAGCCGGATGTACTCCAGCGCGATGCCGCCCGCGCCGACCACGACGACCTCGGACCGGTAGAGCGAGAGGCCGGCGGAGGATCCCCAGGAGGTCGCCCGTGCGCGCTCCGGGAGCTGGCGCAGGGTGGCGAGGGTAAGCGCGAGGGCGTGCTCGGCGACCGGCTCGGAGTAGGCGCCCTTCGCGCTCGTCCAGACGAGGTCGGGCCGGTCGCACTCCCGGAGCGTGTCGGCGAACGCGTCGACGCCCGCGAACGGCAGCTGCACCCACTGGACCTGCGGGTTGGCGGCGAGCGTGTCGGTGAGCTCGGCGGCGCGGCGGATGGAGAGCCAGACGATGCCGCGCGTGTCCTCAGACAGCTCGGCGACCTCGCCGCCGCCGGCGCGGACGGCCTCGAGGTACGCGTCCTCCGTGCGCGGCAGCATGGCGATCGGGCCAGGCGTCGGCCGCGCGTCGCCCGTGAGGCGGTGCGGCGTGGCCCCGTCGACCGCGCGGTGGACGCGGCGGGGGCCGGGAGCGGATGCGGTGGTGTCGGTCATGCGAGGGGCCTCCGGGGATGCGGGACGCGGGCGGGCGGTTCGGGGGAACGCAGGACGACGTCGGGGTCGGGGTCGCCTCCGTCGGGCGCGGGCGCGGGCTCGGCGGCCGTGCGCGACTCCGCGAGCCCCTGCACGTACGGGTGCGTGGGATCCGCGAGCACGTCGTCGATGGCGCCGTAGCCGACGACCGTCCCGCGGTCCAGCACCGCGAGGCGGTCGGTGAGGCGCTCGATGACGGCGAGGTCGTGGCTGACCACGAGCGCGGAGAAGCCGCCGCGGGACTGGAGGTCGCGCAGCAGGTCGAGCACGGCGACGCGGCTCATCACGTCGACGCCCGACGTGGGCTCGTCGGCGATGAGGAGGCGCGGGCCGAGCACGAGCGCGCGGGCGAGGGCGACGCGCTGGCGCTGGCCGCTGGACAGCTCGTGCGGGTACCTGTCCTGCGTGCCCGGCGGCAGGTCGAGCGCCGTGAGCAGGGTGACGACGCGGCGCGCGGCGACCTGGCTGTCGAAGCGGCGGTCGCGGGAGAAGATCGGCTCCGCGATCGCCTCGCTCGCCGTGAGCTGGGGGTGGAGCGTGGTGCCGGCGTCCTGCGGCACGTAGCCGATGCCGTACGTGGTGCGCGTGCGCGCGCGGCGGCCCATGCGGCGGAGGCCCTGGCCGAGCACGGAGGCGTCGCCGCCCGTGATCCGCGGCACTCCCGCCCCCTCGTCGCCCGACGGGACGAGGCCCGCCAGCACGCGCGCGAGGGACGACTTGCCGGATCCGCTCGCGCCGACCACGCCCAGCACCTCGCCCGGCATGATCCGCAGGGTGATCCCGTCGACGGCCGGCGGCGTCCCTGCTCCGCGGCGGGCGGGGTACGCCAGCCGCAGGTCGCGGACGTCGAGCACGGGCTCGGCGGGTCCGCCGTCCGCGTCGGCGTCTCGGGGGGTGTGCGTCATGCGCTGCTCCGTCCTCGGCGTGGTCGTGCGGCAGGCCGGCATGACCGGCCGCACGACGGATGCGGGTTCCGACCCATCATGCCCGGGGTCGGCCGGGCCCCGCTCGGAGCCGCCTAGCCGGCGGTCCGCTCGGCGGCCCGGAGCGCGTGCAGCCGCGCGCGACGCGCGGCCTGCTCGGCAGGGTCCGGCACGGGCAGCGACGCCAGCAGCCGCTGCGTGTACGGGTGCTGCGGGTCCCCCAGCACCTCGGCGCCCGTCCCCTCCTCCACCAGCTCGCCGCGGTACAGCACGGCGATGCGGTCGGCGAGCAGGTCGACGACGGCGAGGTCGTGGCTGATGAACAGCGCCGCGAACCCGAGCTCGCGCTGCAGCTCGGCGAAGAGCTCCAGCACGCGCGCCTGCACCGACACGTCGAGCGCGCTCGTCGGCTCGTCGGCCACGAGCAGCGACGGCTCGAGCGCGAGGCCGCGGGCGAGGCTCGCGCGCTGCCGCTGGCCGCCCGAGAGCTCGTGCGGGTACCTGTCGCCGAAGGCCTTGGGCAGCTGCACGGCCTCGAGCAGCTCGTCGACCCGGCCGCGGGCGGCCTGCGGCGACTTCGCGCGACCGTGGACGATGAGCGGCTCGGCCACGCACTCGGCGATGGTGAGGCGCGGGTTGAAGCTGGTCGCCGGATCCTGGAACACGAACCCGATGTCGGCGCGGAGCTTCCGGAAGTCGCGCTCGCGCACGCCGAGCATCTCGGTGCCGAGGACCTTCAGCGACCCGCCGGTCACGTTGGTGAGCCCCGCGATGGCACGGCCGATGGTGGTCTTGCCCGAACCCGACTCCCCCACCAGCCCGAGGACCTCGCCGGCCTCGATGCGCAGGTCGACGCCCTTGACGGCGCGGAACGCGGGCGACCCGAGGCGACCCGGGTACTCGATCTCGAGCCCCTGGGCGACGACGACGGGCGCCGCCTCGGTGTCCGCCGCCGCGCGAGCCCGGGTGCGCACCGCGGCGCGCTCCACGGTCGCGGCGACGCCCTCGCCGAGCTTCGGGACGGAGGCGAGCAGGTTCCGCGTGTACTCCTCCTTCGGCGACGCGAAGAGCGTGGCCACGTCGGCCTGTTCCACGAGCCGCGAGCGGTACATGACCGCCACTCGGTCGGCGAGGTCGGCGACGACGCCCATGTTGTGCGTGATGAGGATGACGGCCGCGCCGAACTCGTCGCGGCAGCGGCGCAGCAGGTCGAGGATCTCGGCCTGCACGGTCACGTCGAGCGCCGTGGTCGGCTCGTCGGCGACGATGAGCCCGGGATCCAGCACGAGCGCCATGGCGATGACGACGCGCTGCTTCTGCCCGCCCGAGAACTGGTGCGGGTAGTGGTCGACGCGGGTCTCGGGGTCGGGGATGCCCACGCGGCGGAGGATGTCGATCGCCTTCGCGCGGCCCTCCTTCTTCGAGACGCGGCCGTGGGCACGGAGGCCCTCGACGATCTGCCATCCCACCGTGTGCACGGGGTTCAGCGCCGTGGACGGCTCCTGGAACACCATCGCGACGTCGCGGCCGCGCGCCCGGCGCAGCTCGTCGGCGGAGATGGAGAGCACGTCGACCGCGCCCGCCCCCGTCCGGTCGCTGAGGAGCACGGCGCCGTCGGTGACGGCCGTGTCGGGCAGGAGGCCGAGGATCGTGCGGGCGGTGACGGACTTGCCCGACCCCGACTCCCCCACGATGGCGAGGATCTCGCCGGGCGACACCGTGAGGGACACCCCGTCGACCGCACGGACGTCGCCGCCGTCGGTCGCGAAGGTCACCCCGAGGTCGCGGATCGAGACGACGTCGCTCATGCGGACACCTTCTTCTTCAGGGCGCGCTTGCGGGCGCGCAGCTCGGGGTCGGAGATGTCCCTCGTCTTCGCGCGCTTGCGGGCACGCAGCTTCGGGTCGGAGATGTCGTTGACGCTCTCCCCCACGAGCGTGAGCCCGAGGACGAGCATGACGATGGCGACGCCGGGGAAGACGCCCGTCCACCAGACGCCGCTCGCGGTGTCCGCGAGCGCGCGGTTGAGGTCGTAGCCCCACTCGGCTGCCGACGTCGGCGAGATGCCGAAGCCGAGGAAGCCGAGGCCCGCGAGCGTGAGGATGGCCTCGGACGCGTTGAGCGTGAGGATCAGCGGCAGCGTGCGGGTGGAGTTCCGCAGCACGTGCACGTACATGATCCGCGGCGTCGACGTGCCGATGACCTTGGCGCTCTCGACGAACGCCTCCGCCTTCAGCCGCACGACCTCCGCGCGGATGACCCGGAAGTACTGCGGGATGTAGACGACCGTGATGCTCACGGCGGCGGCCAGGATGCCGCCCCACAGGCTCGACTGCCCGCCGGTCAGCACGATGCTCACGACGATGGCCAGCAGCAGCGTCGGGAACGGGTAGATGGCGTCGGCGATGACCACGAGGATCCGGTCGAGCCATCCGCCGAGGTAGCCCGAGACGACGCCGAGCAGCACGCCGGCGAACAGCGACAGGACCACGGCGATCACGACGACGGACAGCGCGGTCTGCGTGCCCCAGACGACGCGGGAGAACACGTCGTAGCCGCCGACGGTGGTTCCCCAGATGTGCGTCGCGTCGGGGGCGGCCTGGCGCGTGAACGAGCCGGCGCCGTCCCGGTCCTGGTCGAAGCCGAAGGGCGCGATGAGCGGAGCGAACGCCGCGAGCAGGATGAAGATCCCCGTGATGACCATGCCGGCGACGAGCATGCCGCGCTGGAGGCCGACGCTCTGCCGCACGTGCGAGACGAGCGGGAGGCGCTGGAGCAGGGAGCGGCGCGCCGGGGCGGGCGCGGGGGCGGTGGTGGTGTCGGTCATGTCAGTACCTCACTCGCGGGTCGATGAGCGCCGCGACGACGTCGACGATGAAGTTGGTCACGGCGACGATCACGGCCAGGAGCGCCACGATGCCCTGCACGGCCACGAAGTCGCGCGCCGCCAGGTACTGCGCCAGCTGGAAGCCGAGGCCGCGCCACTCGAACGTGGTCTCCGTGAGCACCGCGCCGCCGAGCATGACGGCGATCTGCAGGCCCACCACCGTGATGATCGGGATGAGCGCGGGCTTCAGCGCGTGCCGGGTCGTGAGCCGGAACTCGCCGACGCCGCGCGAGCGCGCCGCGTCGACGTACTCGGTGCCGAGCGTGGAGATCACGTTGGTGCGCACGAGCCGCAGGAAGATGCCCGCGGTGAGGAGGCCGAGCGCGAGCGCCGGGAGCACCGCGTGCTCGAGCACGTCGCTGACGGCCGTGGGGCTGCCGAGGCGGAGCGCGTCGATGAGGTAGATGCCGGTCGGGTTGTCCAGCCTGCCGAGCGCGAGCTCGACGCGCGTGTCGGCGCGACCGGACAGCGGGAGGATCCCGAGCCAGACGGAGAAGACGAGCTTGAGCAGGAGGCCCGCGAAGAACACGGGCGTGGCGTAGGCGAGGATCGCGAGGATCCGCAGCACGGCGTCGGGCGTGCGGTCCTTGAAGTAGGCGGCGACGAGGCCGAGCGGGATGCCGATGACGAAGGCGACGATGAGCGAGTAGATGACCAGCTCGAGCGTTGCCGAGCCGTACTGCAGCAGCACCTCGCTGATGAGCCGGTTGTCGGTGAGCGAGCGGCCGAAGTTCCCCGTGGCGATCTGGCCGAGGTACTCGAGGTACTGCACGATGATCGGCCGGTCGAAGCCGGCGGTCGCCAGGCGCTCCTGGAGCTGCTCCGGGGTGAGGCGGTCGCCCACGGCGGCGGAGATCGGGTCGCCCACGATGCGCATGAGGAAGAAGACCAGCGTCACGAGGATGAACACGGTCGGGATGATGAGCACGGCGCGGATGAGGATGTACTGGCCGAGCCCGATCCCCTGCTTCCGGGCCTTGGGCTGCTGCGCCCCGGGGGGCGCGGACGCGGGCACGGCGTCCGGGATGACGGTCACGGCGGGTGGGCCTTTCGGGTCGACGTACGGGTGGTGCGCCTGGTCGGGTGCCACGACGGGTGGCATGGGGATGGGGCGTCCCGCCGCAGCGGGACGCCCCATCCGTGGAGGTCGTCAGTCTAGGAGACGCCCTCCGCAGGGCTGCTAGCCCTTGGTGATCGGCGCGTAGCGGAACTTGAAGGAGGCGTCGAGCGTCACGCCCTTCACGTCCTTGCCGGCCACCGCGACCTGCGAGCCCTGGAGCAGGGGCAGGGTCGGCAGGTCGGCGGCGACGTCGTCCTGGATCTGGCCGATGATCTCGGCGCGCTTCGTGGAGTCGGCCTCCGACAGCTGCTGCGTGATGAGGTCCGTCACGGTGGGGTTGTCGTAGTGGTTCTTCACGAAGGACTGCGGGGAGAAGAACGGCGTCAGGTAGTTGTCCGCGTCCGAGTAGTCGGGGAACCAGCCGAGCTGGTACGCCGGGTACTCGTCGTTGACGCGGGCCTTGCTGTACTGGTCCCAGATCGTGGACTGCAGGTTGACCTGGAACAGGCCGGTCGCCTCGAGCTGCTGCTTGATGAGCGCGTACTCGTCGTCCGAGCCGGCGCCGTAGTGGTCCGGGTTGAACTGGAGCTGCAGCGCGACGGGCGTCTGCACGCCCGCGTCGGAGAGGACCTTCGCGGCCTTGTCCGCGTCCGGCCCGCCGTTCCCGTCGCCGTAGATGCCCTTGAGCGCCTCGTTGGCGCCGGAGAGGCCGTCGGCCACGTAGGAGTAGAGCGGCGTGTAGGTGCCGTTGTAGACCTGGGTCGACAGCTCGTCGCGGTCGACGAGGTCGGCGGCCGCCTGGCGCACGGCGAGGGCCTTGGCCTCGTCCGCCTCGCCGGTGGTCTTGCCGAACGGCTGCGTGTTCAGGTTGAAGGTGATGTAGCGGATCTCGCCGCCGGGTCCCTCGACGACCTGGACGGAGTCGTCCTTCTTGAGGTCCGCGATGTCGGTGGCGCCGAGCGAGCGGCCCGCGACGTCGATCTCGCCGTTCTGGACGGCGAGCTTCATCGTGGTCTCGTCCGCGTAGTAGCGCGCGGTCACGCCGCCGTTGGCGGGCTTCGGCAGGACGCCCTGGTAGTCGGCGTTCGGCGCGTAGGCGACGAGCTGGTTGAGCTGGAAGTCGGTGATGACGTACTGGCCCGCGAAGGCGTTCGCCGCGACGATGGCGGCCGGGTCGGCGAGCGCGTCGGCCGGGAAGACCTCCTCGTCGACGATGGGGCCGGCGGGGCTGGAGAGCACCTGCTCGAAGGTCTGGTCGTTCGCGGTCTTGAGCGTGAAGACGACGGTGGTGTCGTCCGGCGCTGCCACGGACTCGACGTTCGCGAGCAGCGACGACGGGCCGTTGCCGTTGTCGGCGCCGTTCGCCGCGATGGTCGCGATGCGGTCGAACGTGAACTTGACGTCGCTCGCGGTGAGGGCGTGGCCGTTCGCGAACTTCAGGTCGGGCTTCAGCGTCACGGTGAAGTCGTTCGGCGACGTGTACTCGCCGGATACGGCGAGGTCGGGCTCGACGTCGGGGCTGCCGTAGGGGCTGTTGAACAGGAACGGGTAGACCTGGTTCTGCACCGCGAACGAGCCGTTGTCGTAGGAGCCGGCCGGGTCGAGCGAGAGGACCTTGTCGGTCGTGCCGACGACGATGGATCCGCCGCCTGAGGCGCCGTCCTCGGCGAGCGGGTCGCCGGATCCGCCGGAGCAGCCGGCGAGGACGAGGGCCGCGGCGGAGAATCCGGCCGTGGCGAGCAGGACGCGTGAGCGCCGGGGGAATGCGGACGTCATGTTCCGAGTGCCTCTTTCATGAAGGGGATTCGCGCCCGCGCATCGGGAAGACACGGACGCTGTGCTGTGCATGATTTCTAACACACGGGAAACAGCAGCCCGGACCCGGAGGACGCGCGAGGACGCTTCTTCACACGAATGAAACATGGCGAGCGCGCGTGATTCCGGTGCGGATCGCGGTCCGCGCGGCGGGGTCCGCCCTATTCGCGGAGCGCCCGGCGCTCGGCCTCGACCTGCATGAGCTCGCGCTGGATCTCCTGGTAGCGCTCGCGATCGTGCGTCGCGTCCGTGCGCTGCAGCCGCCCGATGAGGTCGGCCTTGCGGCGCAGCAGGTCGCGTCCGACGAGCTCGGCCGTGACGCCCTTCACGTAGACGGCGAGCTTGTCGGCGTCGCCGCGGTTGGGCAGCGGGGCGACGCCGAGCTGCTTGACGAGCGTGGCGAACGACTCCGGCACCTCGAGCGCCACGCGCGAGAGCCAGTCCGCGCCACCGAGGGCGTCCATGCTGCCGATGACGCCGTCGCGGACGACCGCGAGGCTCTCGTTGACGAAGGTGACCTGCGCGGCGCGAATGACGAGGTCGTTCCCGACGAGCTCCGGGTGCTGCAGCATCGCCATGAGGGCGTCGCGCTCGAGGCGGGTCGCGAGGTCCGTCGGCAGGTCCATGAGCGACATGGAGCGGGACGCGTCGCCGCCCTCGTCCTCCGGGCCGTGCCCGCCCTGCGCGTGGCGGCCCTGCGGCGAGCCGCCGGAGCGGTCCGCGCCGTCGGCGGGCATGCTGCGGCCGGCGGTCTGGACGGCGCGGCCCACCTCGGTGAGGTCCATGCCGAGCCAGCCCGCGAGCTCGCGCGCGTAGCCGGGGCGGAGCGACGGGTCGCGGATGTCGGCGACCACGGGCGCGGCGGCGCGGAGCGCGGCGACGCGACCCTCGACGGTGTCGAGGTCGTGGTCGGCGAGGATCTGCTTGATCGCGAACTCGAACATGGGCTTCTTGCCCTGGATCATGCGGCGCACGGCGTCGTCGCCGCGCGTGAGGCGGAGGTCGCAGGGATCCAGCCCCTCGGGGCCGACTGCGACGTAGGTCTGCGCGGCGAACCGGCGCTCCTCGGAGAACGCGCGCATGGCGGCCTTCTGCCCGGCGGCGTCGGGGTCGAACGTGAAGACGACCTCGCCGAGGCCGCTGTCGTCGCCGAGCACGCGGCGGAGGACCTTGATGTGGTCGACGCCGAACGAGGTCCCGCACGTGGCGACCGCGGTGGTCACGCCCGCGAGGTGGCAGGCCATCACGTCGGTGTAGCCCTCGACCACGACCACCTGGCGTCCGCGGCTCACGTCGCGCTTGGCGAGGTCGAGCCCGTAGAGCACGGAGCTCTTGTGATAGACGGGCGTCTCGGGGGTGTTGAGGTACTTCGGGCCCTTGTCGTCCTCGCGCAGGCGGCGCGCGCCGAAGCCGACGGTGGCGCCCGTCAGGTCGCGGATGGGCCACACCAGGCGGCCGCGGAACCGGTCGTACGCGCCGCGGTCGCCCTGGCTGAGGAGGCCGGCGGTCACGAGCTCGGCCTCCGTGTAGCCCTTGGCCGTGAGGTGCGAGGACAGCGCGTCCCAGCTCTGCGGGGCGAAGCCGACGCCGAAGCGCTGCGCGGCGCCCTGGTCGAAGCCGCGCTCCCCGAGGAAGGTGCGGCCGATCTCCGCCTCCTCGGATCCGAGCTGCTCGACGAAGAACTCCGCCGCGGCCTCGTTCGCGCCGAGGAGCCGCGAGCGGTTGCCCTGGTCGGTGGCGGCCTGGCCGTCCTCGTAGTGCAGCTGGTAGCCGATGCGCTGCGCCATGCGCTCCACGGCCTCCGCGAACGTCACATGGTCCATGCGCTGCAGGAACGTGTAGACGTCGCCGCCCTCGCCACAGCCGAAGCAGTGGTAGAAGCCGACCTGCGGCCGCACGTGGAAGCTCGGGGTGCGCTCGTCGTGGAACGGGCAGAGGCCCTTCAGGGATCCGACGCCGGCGGACTTGAGGGTGACGTACTCCCCCACCACGTCGCCCAGGTTGACCCGGGAGCGGACCTCGTCGATGTCGCTCTTGCGGATCAGTGCCATCGGCTCATCCTACGGCCGGCGTCCTCGGCGGGCCCGTGCCCCACGGCCATCAGCCCGGCGAGCATCAGCCCGGCGGGCATCAGCCCCGCGGGCATCAGAAGACGGGCCGCGCGCACAGGCGCTCGTACCAGGCGATGGCCGACTGGTCCGTGAGGCTGGCGACCTGGTCGACGATGACGCGCTTGCGCGCGCCGTCGTCCGCGGCCTCGCGCCAGTCGCCCGCGAATCCGGGGTCGAGCTCGTCGGCGCCGCGCGCGTGCAGCGCGTCCGCGAGGCCCGCGAGCACCTCGCGCTGGCGGGCGTAGATGGGCTGGCGCGTGTTCTTCGACATGACGAACGCGGCGACGATGCCCTTGAGCACGGCGATCTCCGCCTGGATCGCGCGGGGCACGACCACGTGCGCGCCGAAGCGGATGAGGCTGCGGTCGGTGTGGGTGGCTCGCGTGAGCTGAGTGGCCGCGCCGGCGAACCGGCCGATGAGCTGGCTCGTGAGGTCCTTCAGCGCCGCCTGCGCGCCGCGGCCGCCGTCGTACTCGTCCACCCACACGTCGAGGGAGTCGAGCCGGTCGAAGGCCTGGATGAGCTCATCGTGCGAGTGCGCGCCGCCGATCCACGCCACCATCGAGTCGACGAGCTCCTCGTGGTCGACCCGGGCGCCGAGCGCGCGCACGTCGACGTAGCCGCCGACGATGGCGTCCTCGAAGTCGTGCACGGAGTACGCGATGTCGTCGCTGAGGTCCATGACCTCGGCCTCGATGCAGCGCCGGCCCGCGGGCGCGCCCTCGCGCAGCCACTCGAACGCCGCCACGTCGTCGTCGTAGAAGCCGAACTTGCCGCGGCCCGACGGATCCGGCACCGACTGCGAGCTCGGCCACGGGTACTTGCAGCTCGCATCGAGGCTGGCGCGCGTGAGGTTGAGGCCGTACGGGCGACCCTCCGGCCCGATGACCTTGGGCTCGAGCCGCGTGAGCAGGCGCAGCGTCTGCGCGTTTCCCTCGAAGCCGCCGATGTCGGCCGCCCAGTCGTTGAGGGCCCGCTCGCCGTTGTGGCCGAAGGGCGGGTGGCCGATGTCGTGCGCGAGGCACGCGGTGTCGACCACGTCGGGATCAAGGTCGAGGCTGGAGGCCAGCTCGCGCCCCACCTGCGCCACCTCGAGGGAGTGCGTGAGGCGGTTGCGCGCGAAGTCGAGCCCGGCCATGGGGCTCAGCACCTGCGTCTTGGCGGCCAGGCGGCGGAGCGCGCTGGAGTGCAGCAGGCGCGCCCGGTCGCGCGCGAAGTCGCTCCGACGGGACGAGTGCTGCTCGGGGTACCACCGCTCGGCGTCGGTGGCGCTGTACGCGGACCGCTCCTGCATGCTCTCAACCGCCACTGTTGTGGATCTCCCCGTCCGCGATGTCCATCGCATCCTGCGCGTCGATGTCGCGGCTCTCGAGCCACCGGTCCGGCAGCGCCGTACGCTTCATGCTGCCCTGGCGGCCGCGCGCGCCCTCGGCGCCGGCGCCCGGGTAGGGCTGGTCGCGGTCGAGCGTGGCGAGCAGGCCGTCGATCTCCTCGAGCGAGGACGCCGAGGCGAGCGCGGCCCGCAGGTCGCCGCCGACGGGGTACCCCTTGAAGTACCAGGCGACGTGCTTGCGCGCGTCGCGGCAGCCCCGCTCCTCGCTCTCGAAGAACTCGGCGAGGAGCTCGACGTGGCGGCGGAACGTGTCGGCGACCTGGCCCTGGGACGGGTGCGCGCGGGGCGTGTCTGCGGGATCGAGGCCGGCGGCGCGCGCGTGGAACGCGGCGGCCAGGTCGCCGAAGAGCCACGGGCGGCCGAGGCAGCCGCGGCCGACGACGACCCCGTCGGCGCCGGTCTCGTCCATCATCCGGATGGCGTCCTCCGCGGCCCAGATGTCGCCGTTGCCCAGCACGGGCACGCTCTCGATGGCCTGCTTGAGCTTCGCGATGGCGGACCAGTCGGCGTGCCCGCTGTAGTAGTCGGCTGCCGTGCGCGCGTGCAGCGCGATGGAGGCGACGCCCGCGCCCTCGGCGGCGCGACCGGCGTCGAGGTACGTGAGGTGGTCGGCGTCGATGCCCTTGC
Source organism: Clavibacter michiganensis (assembly GCF_021216655.1). Taxonomy (NCBI): domain Bacteria; kingdom Bacillati; phylum Actinomycetota; class Actinomycetes; order Micrococcales; family Microbacteriaceae; genus Clavibacter; species Clavibacter michiganensis. The sequence goes on along the minus strand of NZ_CP080437.1, from coordinate 790,483 downwards.
GCATCTTGACGGTGAGGGGGATGTCGCCCGCCGCCTTCACGGCGCCCTCGACGATGTCGGTGAAGAGCCCGAGCTTCCACGGCAGGGCCGCTCCCCCGCCCTTGCGCGTGACCTTGGCGACCGGGCAGCCGAAGTTCAGGTCGATGTGGTCGGCGCGGTCCTCCGCGACGAGCATGGTGACGGCCTCGCGCACGGTCTTCGGATCCACCCCGTAGAGCTGGATGGAGCGCACCTTCTCCGACGGGTGGTGCGTGATGAGCCGCATGGACTCGGGAGTGCGCTCGACGAGCGCGCGGCTCGTGATCATCTCGCTGACGTAGAGGCCGGCGCCGAACTCGCGGCACAGGCGCCGGAACGCGGTGTTGGTGACGCCCGCCATGGGCGCGAGCACGACGGGCACGTCGAGCGGGATGCCGCCGATGCGGAGGGCGGGCTCGGCGGCGGGCGCGGTCGCGGGAGCGCCGGGCGCGTCGGCCGCGGAGGGGACGGGGACGAGGGTCGGAGAGGACATGACGGCTCGATTCTCCCAGACGGGACGGCGGGCGGCGGACGTGGGGCGGGATCCCCGCGGGAGGCAGGCGGCGGTCGCCTGCGGAGGGAGGGTCAGATGGCCCGACCGGCGTCGATCGCGTCGCGGACGCGCGCGAGGTCGGCGGCCGCGGAGGCGTCGGCGGTCGCGTCGGACGCGGTGGCGGTGGCCCCCGGCACGAGGCACGCGTCGCCCTCGCAGGCGGCGGCGTCCGCGGATCCGAGCATCGCGAGCAGGGGCGTCGTGACGGGCACCGCCCCTGTGGCGGGAGCCGCGCTCATCGGGCCGCCTCCTCGCCCGCGACCACGCGGATCGTGTCGCCGTCGCGCGCGGCCAGCGCCTCGCCGAGCGCGGACGCGAACACCGTCGGGTCCTGCGCGCCGGAGATGCCGAAGCGCTCGTCGATCACGAAGAAGGGCACGCCCTGGATCCCGTACGCCACGGCCTGCGCCTGGTCGGCGCGGACGTCGTCGAGGTGCCGGTGCGTCTCGAGGGACTCGCGCACCTCGTCGGCGTCGAGGCCGACCTCCACCGCGAGCTCGACGAGGTCGGGAACGCGGCCCACGTGGCGCCCCTCGGTGAAGTACGCCTTCAGCAGCCGTTCCACCATCTCGAGCTGGACGCCGCGCACGCGCGCGAGGTGCAGCAGCTCGTGCGCGAGCACCGTGTTGGTGTGCTGCAGCGCGTCGTAGTCGTAGGCGAGGCCCTCGGCGGCGGCGAGCCGGGTCATGTCCTCGAGCATCGTCGCGACGCGGTCGGCCGGGATGCCCTTGTGGCCCGCGAGGAAGTCGACCTCGGTGCCCTGGAAGTCGACCGGGGTGTCGGGCGCGAGCTCGAAGGATCGGTAGGTGATCTCGATCTCCGGTGCTCCGGGAGTCTGCGACTGGAAGGCGCGCGCCCCGGCCTCGAAGCGCCGCTTTCCGACGTAGCACCACGGGCAGGCGATGTCCGACCAGACGTCGACGCGGATGGCGGGCAGGGCGGGGGCGGTGGAGTCGGTCACGGCTGGTCAACGCGTCGGGAAGGCGGGGCATTCCCGCGGTGTTGCCCGAGCATGCCCGACAGCTCCCCCGCCCCCGTCCCTCCCGCATCCGACGCCGCCGCTCCCCGCGGACGCGAGCGCGTGCTCGCCCACGCCGCCCGCCTCGGCATCGACGTCGAGGTCGTCGACCGCCCGGACGCCGGATCCCTCGAGGAGGCGGCCCGCGGGCTCGGCATCGCGCCGTCGCACCTCGTGAAGTCGCTCGTGGTCAAGCGTCACGACGGCGGTCTGCTCATCGCGCTCGTGCCGGGCGACCGGCAGATCAGCTGGGCGAAGCTGCGCGCGCTCGTGGGCGTGAACAAGCTCTCGATGCCCTCCCCCGAGGTGGCGCTCGAGGCGACCGGGTACGAGCGCGGCACCATCACGCCCCTCGGCGCGGACGGGGAGCTGCCCGTCTACGCGGACGAGCGCACCGCCGGCCGGCGCATCGGCATGGGCGGCGGCGAGCACGGAGTCTCGGCGCTGGTGGACGCCGACGCGTTGGTCGCCGCGCTCGGCGCGACGGTCGGCGACATCACGGACGAGCTGTCGATCCGCCGCCCCTGACCCGCGCGAGGCGGGTGAGGGACGGCGGATCGGCCGTGCAGGTGGAGCGGATCAGGCCCCGATGAGCTGCCCGGCGAGGTACCCCATGAGGTCGTCGAGCGGGATGCGCTCCTGCGCCATGGTGTCGCGCTCGCGCACGGTGACGGCGCGGTCGTCGAGGGTGTCGAAGTCGACCGTGACGCAGAACGGCGTGCCGATCTCGTCCTGGCGGCGGTAGCGGCGGCCGATGGCGCCCGCGTCGTCGAACTCGATGTTCCAGACCTTGCGCAGCTCCGCGGCGAGCTCGCGCGCGACCGGCGACAGCTTCTCGTTGCGCGACAGCGGCAGCACGGCGACCTTGACGGGCGCCAGCCGGCGGTCGAGGCGGAGGACCGTGCGCTTGTCCACGCCGCCCTTCGCGTTCGGGGCCTCGTCCTCGTGGTACGCGTCGACCAGGAACGCCATCATCGACCGGGTGAGGCCGGCCGCGGGCTCGATGACGTACGGGATCCAGCGCTCGTTCTTCGTCTGGTCGAAGTAGGAGAGGTCCTGGCCGGACGCCTCGGAGTGCGTGCGCAGGTCGTAGTCGGTGCGGTTCGCGATGCCCTCGAGCTCGCCCCACGCGCCGCCGGCGAAGCCGAAGCGGTACTCGATGTCGACCGTGCGGGTGGAGTAGTGCGACAGCTTCTCGGCCGGGTGCTCGAAGAGGCGGAGGTTCTCGGGGTCGATGCCGAGGTCGGTGTACCAGGCGTAGCGGGCGTCGATCCAGTACTGGTGCCACTCGGCGTCGGTGCCGGGCTCGACGAAGAACTCCATCTCCATCTGCTCGAACTCGCGCGTGCGGAAGATCCAGTTCTGCGGCGTGATCTCGTTGCGGAAGCTCTTGCCGATCTGGCCGATGCCGAACGGCGGCTTCTGGCGCGCGGCGCTGAGGACGTTCGCGAAGTTGACGAAGATGCCCTGCGCGGTCTCGGGGCGGAGGTAGTGCATGCCCTCCTGGTTGTCGACGGGGCCGAGGAAGGTCTTGAGGAGGCCCGAGAAGTTCTGCGGCTCGGTCCAGGATCCGGGCTGGCCGGTGTCCGGGTCCTTGACGTCGGCGAGTCCGTTGACGGGCGGGTGGCCGTGCTTCGCCTCGTACGCCTCGAGGAGGTGGTCGGCGCGATAGCGCTTGTGGGTGTGCAGCGACTCGACGAGCGGGTCGCTGAAGACCTCGACGTGGCCGGACGCCTCCCACACGCGGCGGGGCAGGATCACCGAGGAGTCGAGGCCCACGACGTCGTCGCGGCCGTTGACCATGGTCTGCCACCACTGGCGCTTGATGTTCTCCTTCAGCGCCACGCCGAGCGGCCCGTAGTCCCACGCGGAGCGCGAGCCGCCGTAGATCTCACCCGCCTGGAAGACGAACCCGCGCCGCTTGGCGAGGTTGATGACCGGGTCGAGACGCGAGGGGGTTGCCACGTTTGCTCCTAGGTGGGGCCGGACTGGGTGCCCGGTCGGCGGACGGCGAACGGCCGGCGGATGCCGGCGTCGCCGGGAAAGGCGGCCCCCAGTCTACGGGCGCTCCGCGCTCAGTCCTCGTCGCCCGCGGTCCGCCGGTGCGCGAGCTCGACGATGCGGACGGTCTCGAGGGACTCGCGGGGCTCGACGGGAACGGGCCCGCGTCCGCGGACGGCGTCGGCCATGGCGGCGTAGTAGTCCGCGTAGCGGCCGCGCTCGGTGGGGATCCGCTCCCCCGCCGGATCGCCCGCCGCCTCGACGAGCGTGCCCCACTCGGACTCGGGCGCCTCGCCGAAGCCGGGGTCGGTGGGTGCCGCGCCCTCCTTGAGGAGCGGCTCCTGCGGATCGAGCCCGTGCACGGCGTACGCGCCCGCGGTGCCGAGGACGCGGAAGCGGGGGCCCGCCAGCGCGGCGACGCGGCTGACGGTGATGTGCGACTGGACGCCCGACTCGTGCAGCAGCGAGTAGAAGGCGTCGTCGTCGCTCGCGGATCCGTCGCGCACGGTGGCGAGCTCGGCCGCGAAGTCGGCGACGGGTCCGAACAGCTCGAGCGCCTGGTCGATGAGGTGGCTGCCGAGGTCGTAGGAGATGCCCGCCGCGTCGGCCGGCGTCTCGCGGTCCTGCCAGCGGTCGCGGACGGGTCCGCCCCAGCGCTCGAAGGTCGACTCGAAGCGGTGGACCTCGCCGAGGCGGCCCGACGCGATGAGCGCCTTGACGGTGAGGAAGTCGCCGTCCCACCGCCGGTTCTGGAACACCGAGAACGGGACCCCGAGGGCCTCGGCGCGCTCGATGAGCATGAGGGCCTCGTCCACGGTCGCGACGAACGGCTTGTCCATCACGACGGCGAGGTGCGCGTCGAGCGCCTGCAGCCCCTGGCGGAGGTGCGCGGATGCGGGCGACGCGATGACCACCATGTCGAGCTCGGCGGAGCGCGCGAAGAGCTCGTCGGCGGAGGCGACGACGTCGGCGCCGGGGTGGCGCTCGCGCACCTGCGCGGCGCGATCCGCGTCGGAGGTCGAGACGAGGGCGATGCGGTACTCGGGGCTCGCCTGGAGGAACGGCGCGTGGAACACGCGGCCGGCGAGGCCGTAGCCGACGATCCCCACGCGGATGGGCGCGTCGCCGCCCTCGGCGGAGGCGACGGAGGCGGACGGGCGGGGCGCGGTGTCGGGTGTGCTCACGTCCCGATGCTACTGAGGCGCGGCCTCCGGGGCGTCTCCCGGCAGCGCGTCCGGATCCTCGGCGGACCCCGCGTCCCCGTCGCCCGCGTGCGCGTCGACCGCGCCGCCGAACCGCCGGTCGCGGTGCACGTAGCTCTCCACCGCGTCCCACAGGTCCGTGCGGCGGAAGTCGGGCCACAGCCGGTCGAGGAACACCATCTCCGCGTACGCCGACTGCCAGAGCAGGAAGTTGCTCGTGCGCTGCTCGCCGGAGCTGCGGATGAAGAGGTCGACGTCGGGCACGTCCGGGAGGTAGAGGTAGCGCTGGATCGTGCGCTCGTCGACGCGCGACGCCTTGAGCCGGCCCGCGTCCACGTCCTCGGCGATCCGCCTCACCGCGTCGCCGATCTCCGTCCGCCCGCCGTAGTTGATGCACATCGTGAGCGTCATGCCGGTGTTGTCCTTGGTCATCTCCTCCGCGACCTGGAGGTCGTCGATGACGCTGCGCCAGAGGCGGGGGCGACGGCCGGCCCAGCGGATCCGCACGTTCCAGGCGTTCAGCTGGTCGCGGCGGCGGTGGATCACGTCGCGGTTGAAGCCCATGAGGAAGCGCACCTCGGCGGGCGAGCGCTTCCAGTTCTCGGTCGAGAACGCGTAGACGGACAGGTGCGTGGCGCCCAGCTGCACGGCGCCCGCGACGGTGTCGAACCAGGCCTCCTCGCCCGCCTGGTGGCCGGCGGTGCGGGGCAGGCCGCGCTGGTTCGCCCAGCGGCCGTTGCCGTCCATGACGACGGCGATGTGCTTCGGCACGAGGTCGGCGGGGATCGCGGGCGGCTGCTCGCCTGTCCAGTCGAGCGGCAGGTCGGTGCGTCCGGGGACCTCGGGGCGTCGGCTCATCGGGTCGTCTCCTGTGCTCGGGGGCGGTCGGCGGGGGTGGCGGACAGTGCGTCGGGGTCGGGATCCGCGTCCCGCGGCGTCGCGCGGACGACGGACGCGGTCGCGGCGGCGAGGGCCGCGGCGGGATCCGGATCGGCGCCGTCGAGGTCGGGCGCGTCGAGCGGCACCGGCTGCTCGGTGGGCGGCAGCAGCTGGCGGGCGTCGCTGCGGTCCACGAGGCCGAGCGAGCGGATCCCCCTGTCGAGGTGCCACTGCGCGTACGCCGCCACGACCCCGCTCGCGCGGGCCTGCGACCGGAGCGTGGCGGCCTCGGCGTGCGGCCAGTCGCCCGTGAGGAGGGCGGAGAGGAGCGCGAGGGTGTCGGGGTCGAGCCGCGGGGATCCGGGCGGTGCGGCGGCATCCGCGACCACGCCGCCGAGCTGCACGACGAACGCCGAGTGCGGGCCGGGCGCGCCCGTCACCGCGCAGTCCTGGAAGCTCGGCGCCCAGCCGGCCATCGACAGGCTCCGCAGGAGGTACGAGTCGAGCGTGAGGCTCGCCCCGTGCTCGTGGCGGCTGAGCGACCGGAGGGCGCCGACCAGGAGCAGGTACTGCTGGAGCGAGCCCTCGTCCTCGGTGACGCGGTCGGCCGTCTCGACCATCGCGCTGGCGGCCGTGTAGCTGCCGTAGTCGGCCGCGATGAGGGCGCCGTAGGAGGCGATGGACTCGGCCTGCGTGATGATGTCGAGCGTCCTGCCCTCGAAGAACTGGGCGTCGGCGACCATGAACGGCTCGAGCCGGGCGCCGAACTTCGACTGGGTGCGGCGCACGCCCTTGGCCACCGCGCGGATCTTGCCGTGCTGGCGCGAGAGCATCGTGACGATCCGGTCCGCCTCGCCCAGCTTGTGGGTGCGCAGGACGACGATCTCGTCACGGTAGAGGGGCACCCCTCGATTATCCGCCCCGAGCGCCTGCTCCCCCTCCGCCGCCGCGCGGGGCGGGCGCGGTCCGCGCGGCGTCACGCGGCCGGGTGCGGCACCCGCGCTGTGCTATCAAGGGGAGGCCATGGATCCCGTCCCCCTCACCATCCCGCTCTGGGCGGACCTCCTGGCGGTCAGCATCGGCAGCCTCCAGGGCGCCATGTTCGCGGCCGGCTTCCGCGACCGCCGACTCGACCTGCTCGGCGTCGCCATCATCGGCACGGCCACCGGGCTCGGCGGCGGCCTCCTCCGGGACGTGTTCCTCGACGTCACGCCCGCGGCGCTCTCGAGCAACTGGCTCATGCTCGTCGCGGTCGCGGCGGCCCTCGGCGGCATGCTGCTCGAGCGGATCTTCACCCGCCTCGACGTCGTCATCACCGCCCTCGACGCCCTCACCATCGGCCTGTTCTGCGCCATCGGCACGTCGAAGGCCCTGGCGGCCGGGGTGCCGGGGGTGCCCGCGGTCTTCATCGGCGTCGTCTCGGCCGTCGGCGGCTCGTTCGTCCGCGACCTCCTGCTCAACCTGCCCATCGCGATGATGCACGTGGGCTCGCTCTACGCGGTCGCCGCGGGCGTGGGCGCGGTCATCGTCGTCCTGCTCGCGGCGTTCGGCGTTCCCATGTGGGTCGCGGCCATCGTGTGCGTGGCCGTCACGGCCACGACGCGGCTCCTGGCCGTGCGCTTCGGCTGGAGCCTCCCGGAGCAGCGCGCGCTCAGCCGCCTGCGGTTCACGGCGCTGCGCCGACCGCGTCCGCGCCGCTGATCCCGGCGGCGGGCGCGCGCATCCACCGCCGCGCACGACGACGGCCGGGCGTCGCCGCCCGGCCGTCGTGATCGCGCGTCACGCGGGAGGGATCAGACCGCGGCCAGCTCCGGCTCGCGCACCGTGCGGCGGATCGCGCGGTTGACGCCGGAGACGATGGCCTCGAGCGACGCCGTCGAGCTGTCCTCGTCGATGCCCACGCCCCAGAGGCGCACGCCCTCGACCTCGAGCTCCACGTAGGACGCGGCCAGCGCGTCGCCGCTCGCGCTGAGCGCGTGCTCCACGTAGTCGAGGAGGCGCACGTCGACGCCCTGGTCGGCGAGGACCTTCAGGAACGCGGCGATCGGACCGTTGCCGGACGCGGACGCCTCGCGCACCCGGTCGCCGTCGCGGAGCTCGACCTCCAGCGACACGGATCCGCCCATGTCGCTCGACGTGCGGGTGGACGTGAGCTCGAACCGGCCCCACTTCTCCTCCACGCGGTCGAGCGGCGCGGGCAGGTACTCATCCTGGAAGATCGACCAGATCTGTGCGCTCGTGATCTCGCCGCCCTCGGCGTCGGTCTTGGCCTGCACGACGCCGGAGAACTCGATCTGCAGGCGGCGCGGCAGGTCGAGCGAGTGATCGGCCTTCAGCAGGTAGGCGACGCCGCCCTTGCCCGACTGCGAGTTGACGCGGATGACGGCCTCGTAGGAGCGGCCGAGGTCCTGCGGGTCCACCGGCAGGTACGGCACGGCCCACGGGATCTCGTCCACGGTGACGCCCTGGGCGGCCGCGTCTGCGGCCATCGCCTCGAAGCCCTTCTTGATGGCGTCCTGGTGGGATCCGCTGAACGCCGTGTAGACGAGGTCGCCCGCCCAGGGGCTCCGCTCGGGCACGGCCAGCTGGTTGCAGTGCTCGGCCGTGCGCTTGATCCCGTCCAGGTCGCTGAAGTCGATCTGGGGGTCGATGCCCTGCGTGAACAGGTTGATCCCGAGCGCGACGAGGTCGACGTTGCCGGTGCGCTCCCCGTTGCCGAAGAGGCAGCCCTCGATGCGGTCGGCGCCGGCCAGGTAGCCGAGCTCGGCGGCGGCCACGGCCGTGCCGCGGTCGTTGTGCGGGTGCAGCGAGACGATGACCTCGTCGCGGCGGTCGAGGTGACGGCACATCCACTCGATGGAGTCGGCGTAGACGTTCGGGGTCGCCATCTCCACGGTCGCGGGCAGGTTGAGGATCACCTTGCGCTCGGGGGTCGGGTCGAGGACCTCGACGACGCGGTTGCAGATCTCCGCCGCGAACTCGAGCTCGGTGCCCGTGTAGCTCTCGGGCGAGTACTCGTAGTAGACGTCCACCTCGGGGATCGTCTCCTCGTACCGCTTGCAGAGGCGCGCGCCCTCGAGCGCGATGTCGATGATGCCCTGCTTGTCGGTGCGGAAGACGACCTCGCGCTGCAGCACGCTCGTCGAGTTGTAGAGGTGCACGATGGCCTGCTTCGCGCCGCGCAGCGACTCGTAGGTGCGGGCGATGAGGTGCTCGCGGGCCTGCGTGAGGACCTGGATCGTCACGTCGTCCGGGATCGCGCCCTCCTCGATGAGGCTGCGCACGAAGTCGAAGTCCGTCTGGCTCGCCGACGGGAAGCCGACCTCGATCTCCTTGTAGCCCATGCGCACGAGCAGGTCGAACATGATGCGCTTGCGCTCCGGGCTCATCGGGTCGATGAGCGCCTGGTTGCCGTCGCGGAGGTCGACCGCGCACCAGCGCGGAGCCTCGGTGATCCGGCGGGCGGGCCAGGTGCGGTCGGGCAGGTCCACGGCGATCTGCTCGTGGAACGGGCGGTACTTGTGGATGGGCATCCCGCTGGGGGTCTGCGTGCTCTTCATGGTCGTCTCCTCGTCGGTATCGGGTCAGCCGTGACGGGACTCCGCGACGAGGAGGGCCGGATCAGGCCTCGCCGCGGCGACTAAGGAGGAGGCGGCCGGACTGCATGCGACCACGGTACACCGGCACCGTGCGGGTCCGCACCCGCGGCGGCCGACGGACGGCGCTCACCGCGCGGAGCGGAGCACGCGCGTCAGGTCGCGCACCGACGTCGACGGCAGGTACGCGCGGGTCAACGCGAGGCCCACGGTCGGCAGGGCGGTCGCGTCCGGGTAGGCCATGATCAGCGGCACGAGCTCCGGCTGGAACTTGCGCTTGAACTCCAGCAGCGAGCGGAAGCCGTAGACGGGCTCCAGCGAGTCGGCGAGGAACTCGAGGATGCGCTCGACCGCGCTCTCCTGGCGCTCCGCGCCGGCACCGGCATCCGCCTGCTCGCCCGCGGTCGAGCTCGAGGTCGAGGCCGCCCGCGTCTGCGCGAGCGGCGCGGCGGAGAGGCTCATGAACTCGATGCCGTCCTCCTTCATCCGCATGGCAGAGCGGGCGATGAGGAACTCCATCACGCCGTTGATCCCGTCGGGGCGGCGGCGCATGAAGTCGAGCGTCCAGCCGACCACCTCGCCGTCGCGCCAGGTGGGCAGCCAGCTCGTGGCGGCCTGCACGTGGTCGTCCGCGTCGATCGCGAGCATGAGCCGCACGGCGGGATCCCGGAGCTCCTCCACGCCGCCGAGGGTGAAGCCCATCTCGGGCAGCTCCTTCTCCGCGACCCACTCCTCGGACATCTGCTCGATCTGGCTGGCCCACGCCAGGGGCAGCTCCGCCCAGGTGGTCCACTCCGCCCGGATGCCCGCCCGATCCGCCCGGTTGATGGACGTGCGGACGTCCTGCCACTTCTTGCCCGTGGTCTGCCAGGTGCCCGGGCGCACGACGGTCTCCTCGGCGACGACGAGCGTCTCCCAGCCCATCTCGCGGAACAGCGGCGTCATCGACGCGGGGACGCTGTAGAAGACGGGGGTCCACCCGTTGTCGTCGGCGAAGCGCGCGAACTGCCCCAGGACGTCGCGCAGGGCGCGGTCGTCGTCGGGCGGGCCGAGCGGGGCGGCCGTGGTGATCGCGACGCTGCCGACCACGCGGTAGGCGACGACCGTCTGCCCGTCGGCCGCGATCCAGTACGAGTTGCCCGGCCACGTCGCCATGTGGGACAGCGAGCCGATCGCCCCGCGGCGGAGGGCAGGCGTGACGCGCGCCTGCGCCCGGGGGACGGCGGCGATGCGGACGTCGGCGATGGCGCGCAGGCTCGCGATCACCAGGATGATCCAGAACGCCGGCCCCACGCCCCGGTAGACGACGTCGGTGATCGGGTCGGTCGGCAGGAAGTCGAGCGACTCGCCGCGGAGGAACGACGCCGGGATGAAGCGGTCGGGAGCCTCGGCCAGGAGGTCGTTGAGGTCCACCGGCCGCGTGAAGGCGTCGGAGAGCGCGAGCCCCGTGGCCACGAACAGCGCCATGAGCCCGGCCAGGGCGACGCCCGTCGTCACGAGGAAGCGCCGGATCGCGGGGGCCGTCGAGAGGATGGTGAAGTGCCGGCGCAGGAGCACGAGGACGATCGCGCTGCCGAGCGGCAGCGCCACCGACGCGACGAGCGCGGCCACCGCCTCCGGGTGCGCGGACGGGGACGCGGACAGGCGCGGCGAGACCATGTCGCGGTGCACCAGCATCCCGAACGCGTAGGCGGAGAGCACGGCGAGCAGCAGGTTGACGCTCACGGCCAGCCACACGGCGAAGCGACGCCCGCGCGCCAGGCCGTACGCGGCGACCAGGAGGGCGAGCAGCGGCGCCACCGACAGGAGGATGGGACCCACCCCGCCGCCGATGCGCGCCAGCATGATCTCCTGCAGGCAGTCGTGCGTGAAGTCGCTCGACAGGCAGCGGGTGGAGATCGCGTCGCCCGGCACCCGGTCGTCGACGAACAGCAGCGCGATGGGGGCGAGCGGGCCGTAGCGGCTGCGGGACAGGAGCGCGATCGCGGGGCCGGTTCCGAGGATGGCCACGACCGCCGCGAGGATCACGCGCACCTCGTGGTGGGAGCTGCGCTGCCACAGCGCTCCCCCGGCCGGGCGGTGCAGCAGCGCGCCGACGACGCCGCCGACCAGGATCGCGAGGAGCCGGTAGAGGTCGCTCGGCTGGCCCGAGTAGAGCAGGAACACGAGCACCACGACGACGAGCACCACCCGGATGCGCCGCCGCCACAGGACGCCGGCCCACGCGCTCGAGAGGGCGAGCACGCCCGCGACCGCCGTGAGCGGATCCGCCGTCGCGATGCCCCGCACCCCGTGGGACCACAGCTCTCCGTCCACGAGCCCCAGCGCCTGGACGGCGATGCCGAGGAGCGAGCCGACGGTGCCCGTGAGCACGAACCCGAGGAGCGTGCGCCACCAGCCCATGAGGTGCTCCGCGACGCCGACGAGCACCAGCACGGCGAGGAGCGAGACGACGAGCTCCACGGGGCCGTCGGTGAGGAAGGCCGCCGTGGCGGTGGTCCACCAGTGGCCGCGATCGACGACCGCCTCGTACCCGGTCGCCAGCTCGTGGTGGACGACGCGCCGCCACGTCGCGGAGACGGCGGGCAGCACGGCGAGCAGGAGGATGACCGCGGCGATCCCGAGGGTCACGGGCTGCGCGACGAGGCGCGACAGGAGGGCGCGGGCGGCGCCCTGCAGCGTGAGGATGCGGGGGCGCGCGGTCATCGGGTGAGCCCCAGGCGCTGGCCGAGGGTGGGGAGCGCGTCGGCCGTGCACCACTTCACGGTGCCCCAGTCGTGCGAGCTGCCGGGCGCGATGCTCAGGCGGGCGTCGATGCCGGCGGCGACCGCGGCCGCCTCCACCTGCTCCACGCCCGGACGGTACCCGGAGTCCTCCTCGCCCACGCAGAACACGGCCTGGGTGTCGGCGTAGGGCGCGCGGCTCGCCATGACGGCCGAGGGGATCGACGCCGCGTACCTGTCGTGCGAGCCGCCGAAGGCGACGTCGATGGTCTTCGGGCCGGCCCACGGACCGATCTCGCCGGAGATGTCGACGAAGGAGCCGTACACGTCCGGGTGCGCGGCCCCGAGCTGCGCGGCGCACGTGCCGCCCTGCGAGAAGCCGAGCAGGGCCCACGACGTCCGGCCGTCCAGCATGCGGAGGTTCGCACGGATCCACGCGGGCACGTCGACCGTGAGGTACGTCTCCGAGTTCCCGAGGGAGGAGTCGATGCACATGGGGTTCGCGTCCGATGCGCCCAGCTGGTCGGGCATGACCACGATGGGCGCGAGGCCGTGGTGGTCCGCGGCGTAGGCGTCGAGGATCGACTCGAACCGGCCGGACGCGAGCAGGTCGAGCGGCTTGCCCGGCTGCCCCGACATGGCGATGAGCACGGGCAGCTCGGGGGCGTCGGGCACCAGCGCGGCCGGCGGCAGGTAGACGATGGCGGCGCGCGCCGTGAAGCCCGACTGCGTGCCCGGGATGCTCACGGATCCGACGCGGCCGTGCGAGGGGAGCTCCTCTCCCGGCGTCCACGACTCCTCGATGGGCACGGTGGAGTCCGGGGCCGGCTCCCCTTCCGCGGGCTGGGCCGACGGGAGGTCGGACGTGTCGAGCGGACCGACGCGGGTGAGGCCGAACGCGGCCGCCACGTTCGGGTACTCCTGCAGGTCCGCGTTGATGCCGATGGCCGAGGTGAGCACGACCAGGGGTACCACGAGCACGGCCAGCACGCGGTGGAGGACGCGGATGCGGCGCGCCGGCCGCCCGGTGCCGCCGATCCCGGTGACGCTGCGGCCGCTGCGCACGACGGCCACGACGAGGATGCCGAGCCCCGTGCCGCCGATCGCGGTCCAGCCGCGCGTCGGCAGGGACAGGACCACCCCGAACAGGTCCATCACGTCGCCGAGGACGAAGGCGAGGGCCAGGCCGCCCAGCGCGCCGAGGAGGGCACCGAGCGCGAGCTCGCCCGCGGTGCGCCGGGGGTCCGCGGCGCGCGCACCGGTCGTCTGCCGCGCGCGCCGCGCCACGACGGCCAGGAGGACGAGGCCGATCACGGGTGCGAGCGTGGTGGCCGTGACCGTCGAGGCGCTCAGCAGCGACAGGTCTTCGAGATCGTGGAGCACGGTGGTCCTCTGGCGACGGGAGCGGGACAGGCGAAGGGAATCTAGCCGACGGGGATGCGAGCGGGCCCCCGCCGATCGGGAGCGGCTAGCCCTGCGTGGGGGATCCGTTCAACCGGTGCTCGAACGCGAAGACCACGAGCTGGACGCGGTCGCGGAGGCTGAGCTTCGCGAGGATGCGGCTCACGTGGGTCTTCACGGTCGCCTCGCTGAGGAACTCCGCCTGCGCGATCTCCGCGTTGCTCAGGCCGCGCGCCGCGAGGACGAAGATCTCCCGCTCGCGCGAGGTGAGCGACATGAACGCGGGCGGCGCGACCCGCGGCCGGGATCCCGGGTCGAAGTGCTCGAGCAGCTGGCGCGTGGCCGACGCCGCGATGACCGAGTTGCCGGCGTGGACGGTGCGGATGGCGGCGAGCAGGAACTCGGGGTCGGCGTCCTTCAGCACGAAGCCGCTCGCGCCGGCCCGGATGGCGCGAGCGGCGCTCTCGTCGAGGTCGAAGGTGGTGAGCACGAGGACGCGCGGCGGGCGCTCGCCGCGCGCGTCCGCCGCCCGCAGGACCTCGGCCGTGGCCTGGATCCCGTCCATCACCGGCATGCGGATGTCCATGAGGATCACGTCGGGGCGCTCGGCGCGCGCGAGCTCCACGGCCTCCTGGCCGTTGGCGGCCTCGCCGGCGAACTCCAGGTCGGGCTGCGAGGAGATGAGCATGCGGACGCCCGTGCGGAACAGGGCCTGGTCGTCGACCAGGGCGACGCGGATGGGTGGGGTGGGCACGGGGGTCCTTCGATCGTGGTCGGCGTGGGGATGGTATCGCGGGGCGCGGCGGGTCAGGATCCGGCAGGCCGGTCGTCGCGCGCGCGCCGCGCCGCGGAGGCGGCTGCCCCGCGAGCGGCGGCCGTGCGGTGCGGGCTGACGTGCGCGGCGGGCGCCCCGGGCGTCGCGGTGCCCGCGGCCGCGGCCTCCGGCGGGAACAGCTCGTCGAGGGTCAGGGGGCGGCTGGGAGCATCCGCTCCCGTGCCGACGGACGCCCCGGCGACGGGCACGCGGGGCACGGGACGGGTCGCGGGCGCGAACGGGATCCACGCGGACACGGTCCACACGCCGTCGCGGACGCCCGCCGAGAAGCGGCCGCCGGAGAGCGTCGCGCGCTCGCGCATCCCGGCCAGGCCGTGGCCGACCGGCTGCGCGGGCGTCGCGGGCGCGGGCGGAAGCACGGGGAGGGCGATGATGCCCGTCGTGGTGCGGGCGGGGCGCACCGGATCCGGGAGCGTCCGGCTCCGCACCGACACCGAGACGCCGTCCGGCTCCCACGCGAGCTCGACCTCGACGGGGTGCCCGACGTCGCCGTGGCGCAGCACGTTGGTGAGGGCCTCCTGCACGATCCGGTACACGGCGAGCTGCTGCCCCGTACCGAACTCGCCCGGCTGGCCCGTCTCCACGAACTCGATGGTGAGGCCCGTGGAGCGCATCTGGTCGATGAGGTCGCTCAGCTCCTTGAGCTCGGGCTGCGGGGCGTCGTCCTCGCTGTGCCGGAGCTGCGCCAGGAGGATCCGCACGTCGCCGAGCGCCTGCCTCGCGGTGGTGGAGATGGTGCGCAGCGCCTCGTCCGCGGCCTCGGGATCCACCAGCCGGGCGTACCGGGCGCCGTCGGCCTGCGCGATCACGACGGCGAGCGAGTGGGCGACGACGTCGTGCATGTCCCGCGCGATCCGGTTGCGCTCCTGCTCGACGACCACGTCCTGCAGCGCGCGGGCCTGGTCGCGCTCGGCGGCCTCCTGCGCGTCCCGGCTGGCATGCGACGCGCGGGATGCGACCACGAGGCGGCCGGCCGTCCACGACGCCAGCAGCACGCTCCACGCGCAGAGGAGGAGGAAAAGGAACAGGGTCGCGAACGCGGTCCACTCCCCCGTGCTGAAGGCCGCGCTGCCGACGGGGACGCGGCCCGACGCGTAGGACAGGTAGCACGCGGCGACCACGCCGCCGACGATCGCGGAGGCGAGGCCCAGCGCGCGGACGACGCGGCCTCCGTACGCCGCGGTGCAGTACACGACGCCCGCGACGGCCAGGTCGCCGGGCTCGACGCCCGCGCCCGCGCCCATCTGGACGATCGCGCCCGTCCACGCGACGGCGAGGGAGAGCCCGGGCGAGACGCGGCGCACCGCGAGGGCGGCCCCCATGACGAGCACGAGGACGACGGAGATCTCGGAGGTTGTGGACGCGAACACGCCGAACGCGCTCGCGGCCGCGACGCCGATCGACCCGGGGGCGAGGAGGGCCACGAACGCGACGGCGAGGACGACGTCGAGGACGAGCTGGTACCTCGGGATCCGTCGGAGCATGCGACCACCGTACGTGCCGCGCGCGCCCGCCGAGCCCGCGGCGGCCGATGATCCCCGCGGAGGCGACCCGATCTCATCCGCGGGATGTACGCGGTCGCCTGCCCTCGGGGATCAGAAGCCGAGGCGGCCGAGCAGCTTCGGGTCGCGCTGCCAGTCCTTGGCGATCTTCACCCGCAGCGAGAGGAACACGCGCGTGCCCACGAGCGGCTCGATCTGCGCGCGCGCCACCTGCCCCACGTGCTTGAGCCGGGACCCCTGCGCGCCGATGACGATGCCCTTCTGGCTGTCGCGCTCGACGAAGAGGTTCGCGTAGATCTCGAGCAGCTCCTTGTCCTCGCGCTGGATCATGTCGTCGATCGTGACCGCGAGCGAGTGCGGCAGCTCGTCCTGGACGCCCTCGAGCGCGGCCTCGCGGATGAGCTCCGAGATGCGCGCCTCGAGCCCCTCCTCCGTGACGGCGTCGGACGGGTAGAGCTGCTCGGAGACCGGCAGCGCGTTCAGCAGCTCGCCCACGAGCGCGTCGAGCTGGATCGCCTCGACGGCCGAGACGGGGACGATCGCGTCCCAGTCGCGCAGCTCCTGCACGGCGAGGAGCTGCTCGGCGACCGCGTGGCGCGAGGCGGAGTCGGTCTTGGTGACGATCGCGATCTTGCGGGCGCGCGGGTACTCGTCGAGCTGCTCGTTGATGAAGCGGTCGCCCGGGCCGATCCGCTCGTCCGCGGGGATGCACAGCCCGATGACGTCCACGTCGCCGAGCGTCGTCTGCACGAGCGCGTTCAGCCGCTCGCCGAGGAGGGTGCGCGGGCGGTGGATCCCGGGGGTGTCGACGAGGATGAGCTGCCCGTCCGGCCGGTGCACGATCCCGCGGATGGCCTTGCGCGTCGTCTGCGGCTTGGAGCTCGTGATGGCGACCTTCTCGCCGACCAGGGCGTTCGTGAGCGTGGACTTGCCCACGTTCGGGCGGCCGACGAAGGAGACGAAGCCCGCGCGGTACGCGGGCGCTCCCCCGCGCGGCGTGCGCTTCGCGCGGGTCGGCTCCGCGTCGCGGTCGATGCCCCAGGCCTCGTCCGACAGCGGGGCGGGCTCGGCGGCCGTCCCGGCGACGGGCGACCCGTCCGCCGCCGTCTCCTCGACGGGCGTCGCGTCGTCGCGGGGATCAGTCATGGTCGTGTCCTCTGCTGGCGGAGGCGCCCGCGGGGGCCGCCTCGTGGTCGTCGTCGTGGTCGTCGGCGCGGTCGCGCTCGACGAGGATCGTGCTGATGCGCGTGCGGCGCCCCTCGACCCGGTCGGCCGTGAGGACCAGCCCGCCGACGCGCACCACGGATCCGCGCTCGGGCAGGCGCCCCAGGGTCTTGGCGAGGAGGCCGCCGGCGCTGTCCACGTCGTCGTCGTCGAGCTCAAGCCCGAACAGGTCGCCCAGCTCGTCGATCGGCAGCCGGGCGCTCACACGGTACACGCCGTCCCCGAGGTCCTCGAACTCGGGCACGTCGCGGTCGTACTCGTCGCTGATGTCGCCGACGAGCTCCTCGATGAGGTCCTCGAGCGTGACGAGCCCGGCGATGCCGCCGTACTCGTCCACCACCATGGCGAGGTGGTTGGACTCGAGCTGCATCTGCCGGAGCAGCGCGTCGGCCTTCTGCGACTCGGGCACGAACACGGCGGGGCGCGCGAGCTGGTCGACCGTGGTCCGCTCCGCCTCCTCGGGCCGCTCGTAGACCATGCGGGCGAGGTCGCGGAGGTACAGGACGCCCTCGATCTCGTCGGAGTCGCGTCCCGTGACCGGCGCCCGGGAGATGCCGCGGGACAGGAAGAGCCCGAGCGCGGAGCCGACGTGCGCGGTCTGCTCGACGACGACCATGTCGGTGCGCGGGATCATCACCTCGCGCACGACGGTGTCGTTGAACTCGAAGATGGAGTGGATGAGCTCGCGGTCGTCCTCCTCGAGCACCTCCAGCTCCGTGGCCTCGTCGACCATGCTGAGCAGCTGCTCCTCGCTCGTGAACGTGGCGACGGTCTTCGGCCGCCCGGGCGTCACCCGGTTGCCGAGGGCGACGAGCGCGTCGGCGACGGGCCCGATCGCCACGCGGATCACGCGCACGAGCAGCGCCGTCCACGCGAGCAGCGGGCGGGCGTGGACGCGGCCGACGGAGCGCGGGCTCGCGCCGACGAGCACGAACGAGACGGCGGTCATGATCGCGGCGGCGACCAGCAGCGTGATCCACCACTCGTCGATCGTCGAGGCCAGCGCGAGCGTGACGAGCACCGCGGCGCCGGTCTCGGCGATGATCCTCACGAACCCGAGGGCGTTGATGCACGCCCCGGTGTCGGTGGAGATGGCGAGCAGCGCGCGGCGGGCGCGCGCGGTGGCCGCGAGCTCCTGGATGTCCGCGCGGGACAGCGACGAGATGGCGGACTCGGCGGCGGCGAACAGGCCGCCGAGGACGACCAGGAGGAACGCGGGGAGGAGGAGGGCGAGCATCGAGGCGGTCAGCGCCCGCGCTCGCTCATGGCGAACCCGATCAGGATGTCGCGCTGGAGACCGAACATCTCGCGCTCCTCGTCGGGCTCGGCGTGGTCGAAGCCCAGCAGGTGCAGGATGCCGTGCGCCGTGAGCAGCAGGATCTCCTCCATCGTGGAGTGCCCGGCGGTCACCGCCTGCTCGGCCGCGACCTGAGGGCAGACCACGATGTCGCCGAGGAGGCCGGCGGGCGTCGGCCGGTCCTCTGTGCCGGGGCGCAGCTCGTCCATGGGGAAGCTCAGGACGTCGGTGGGGCCCGGCTCGTCCATCCACTGCACGTGCAGCTGCTCCATCGCGCCCTCGTCCACCATCACGATGGCGAGCTCCGCGTCGGGGTGCACGTGCAGCGTGTCGAGCGCGTACGTGGCGAGGCGCTGGATGACCGGCTCGTCGACCTCGATCGCCGACTCGTTGTTGATCTCGATGCTCATCGGGTGCTCCCTGGGGCGGTGCGGCGCTCGGCGCGGAGGTGGTCGGCTGCCTGGCGCTCCGCGTCGTAGCGCGTGTACGCGTCCACGATGCGGCCGACCAGGGTGTGCCGCACGACGTCGTCGCTCGTGAGGCGGGAGAAGTGGATGTCGTCCATGCCGTCCAGCACGCGCGTGACGAGCTGCAGGCCGCTGGACCCGGTGGGCAGGTCGACCTGCGTGATGTCGCCCGTGACCACCATCTTCGAGCCGAAGCCGAGCCGCGTGAGGAACATCTTCATCTGCTCGGGCGTGGTGTTCTGCGCCTCGTCGAGCACGACGAACGCGTTGTTGAGCGTGCGGCCGCGCATGTAGGCGAGCGGGGCGACCTCGATGGTGTTCGAGGCCATGAGCTTGGGGACGAGCTCGGGATCCATCATCTCGTTGAGCGCGTCGAACAGCGGGCGGAGGTACGGGTCGATCTTGTCGGTGAGCGATCCCGGCAGGTACCCGAGCCGCTCCCCCGCCTCGACGGCCGGACGCGTGAGGATGATCCGCTCGACCTCCTTGCGCTGCAGCGCCTGGACGGCCTTCGCCATGGCGAGGTACGTCTTGCCCGTGCCCGCGGGCCCGATGCCGAACACGATGGTGTTCTCGTCGATGGCCTGCACGTACTGCTTCTGGCCCTGCGTCTTCGGCCGGACCGTGCGGCCGCGCGACTGCACGATGGCCTCGCTCAGCACGTCGGACAGGGTCCGCGCGTCGTCCTCGCCGAGCCGGCGCGCGCTCGTCTCGATCTCCTGGGGTTCCACGTGCTGTCCGTCCTCCACCATCGCCACGACCTCGTCGATGAGCCGACGGGCGGACGCCACGTCCGCCCGGGTGCCGACGAGCGTGATCTCGTTGCCGCGGACCCGGACGTCGACGTCCGGGTGCTCGCGCTCTATCTGCCGGAGCAGCCGGTCCTGCGGCCCCAGGAGGCGCACCATGAGGACGCCGTCCATGGTCGCCGTCTGCTCGACGCGGTCATCCTCCGTGGATGCGCCGCCCCGCGGGTCAGAGCCCGACATGGTCCCCCTGGTCGAAGCCGGCGAGCACGTGCGCGTGCACGTGGAAGACGGTCTGGCCGGCGTCCGCCCCCGTGTTGAAGAGGAGGCGGAACTGACCGCCCGCGCGCTCGGCGGCGATGCGCGACGCGACCTCGACGACCTCCGCGAGGAGCTCCGGGTCGCCCGCGGCGAGCTCGACGACGTCGCGGTACGCGGCCGTCTTGGGCACCACGAGCACGTGGACGGGGGCCTTGGGCGCGATGTCCTCGAAGGCGATGACGCGGTCGGTCTCCGCGACGATCTCGGCCGGGATCTCGCGCGCGACGATGCGCTCGAAGACGGTGGGCTCTGCGCTGCTGGTCATGCGCCCAGCCTACGCGGGACCCGCGACGTCACCAGCGCCCGAGCGCGGCGTTGACGAGCGCCAGCGCGGCCGGCCCCGCGGTCGACGTGCGGAGGATCCCCGGGCCGAGCGCGACCGGGATCGCCCCCGCCGCCCGCAGCGACTCGACCTCCGCGGGGGCGATGCCGCCCTCGGGTCCGACCACGAGCAGGACGTCGGTCGCGGGACCCGCGTCGCCGTCGGCCGTCGCCAGGTCGAGCCGCGACAGCCGCGCGACGGCCGTCGGGTCGAGCACGAGCACGCGCGCGGTCGCCGCCATGCGCACGAGGTCCTTCGTCGTCGCGAGCGCCTCCACCTCGGGCACGCGGGGACGGATGGACTGCTTCACGGCCTCGCGGACGATCGCGCGCCAGCGATCCCGGCCCTTGGTGACCTTCTGGCCCTCCCATCGGGAGACGGAGCGCTGCGCCTGCCACGGGATCACCGCGTCGACGCCCAGCTCGGTGGCGGCCTGCACGGCGAGCTCGTCGCGGTCGCCCTTCGCGAGCGCCTGCACGAGGACCACGCGCGGGGTCGGCTCGGGGTGCGCCTCGACCGCGTCGACGCGGAGCTCGAGCCGCTGCGGCTCGGCCGAGGTGACGGTGCCGGACGCGATGGTGCCGCGCCCGTCCCCCACGAGGATCCCCTCGCCGGAGCGCACCCGGCTCACGGTCACGGCATGGCGGGCCTCCTGCCCGGCGAGCACCAGCAGTCGCCCGACCGCGAGGTCGGAGGCGCCGATGTCGTCGGCCAGGTAGAAGTGCGCCATGGTCAGACGTTGAGGAAGCGGTCGCGGAGCTTCTGGAACAGGCCCTGCTGGAAGTGCGCGAGGTGCGGGGCGGGCGCCTTGTTGCGGCGCGCGAACTGCTGGATGAGGTCGCGCTCCTTGTGGTCGAGCTTCTGCGGCGTGACCACCTGGATCCCGATCTTGAGGTCACCCCGACCGGAGCCGCGGAGCTTCGAGACGCCGCGACCGCGCACCGTGATGATCTCGGCGCTCTGGATCCCGGGGCGCAGCTCCAGGTCGACGTCGCCGTCGAGCGCCTCGATGCGCGCGTCGCTGCCGAGGATCGCGTCGACCATGCTCACCTCGACCGTGGCGAGCAGGTCGTCGCCGTTGCGGCTGAAGACCTCGTGGTGCTTCACCTTGATCTCGAGGTAGAGGTCGCCGTTGGGGCCGCCCGCGGGGCCGACCTCGCCGGAGCCCGGCATCTGGAGACGCAGGCCCGTGTCGACGCCGGCCGGGATGTCCACCGGCACGGTGCGGCGCGCGCGGACGCGGCCCTGGCCCTGACAGGTGGG
Organism: Clavibacter michiganensis; assembly: GCF_021216655.1. Classification (NCBI taxonomy): domain Bacteria; kingdom Bacillati; phylum Actinomycetota; class Actinomycetes; order Micrococcales; family Microbacteriaceae; genus Clavibacter; species Clavibacter michiganensis. Next base: position 769,115 of record NZ_CP080437.1, on the reverse strand, counting down.
GCACGGGTGCGGGATGACGGTGCCGTATCCACGGCAGGTGCCGCAGGGGCTCGACGTCATGACGTTGCCGAGGAGCGAGCGCACCTGGCGCTGGATGCTGCCGGATCCGCGGCAGATGTCGCACGTGACGGCGCTCGTGCCGGGCTGGGCGCAGGATCCGTGGCAGGTGTCGCAGACGACCGCCGTGTCGACCTCGAGGTCGCGGTGCACGCCGAAGATGACCTCCTCGAGCTCGACCTCCACGCGCAGGAGAGCGTCCTGGCCGCGCTCCTGGCGCGAGCGCGGGCCGCGTCCGCCGCCACCCTGCTGGCCGCCGAAGAACGTCTCGAAGATGTCGCCGAACCCGCCGAAGCCCTGGCCGCCCTGTCCGCCGAACCCGGCCTGCGGGCCCAGGTCGTACTGCTGGCGCTGCTGGGGATCCGACAGCACGTCGTACGCGTGCGTGACGAGCTTGAACCGCTCGGCCGCGTCGGGGGCGTCGTTGACGTCCGGGTGGAGCTGGCGCGCCTGCTTGCGGTACGCCTTCTTGATCTCCTCTGGCGTCGCCTCGCGGCTCACGCCGAGTACTTCGTAGTGGTCAGCCACGTCGGGCCCTTCGGTGGTGATGGTCGTGGGAACTGGGGGCGGTGCGCCGGCGTGCGGCGGTCACCGCTCCTCGAGCAGGCGCGAGAGGTAGCGCGCGACCGCGCGCACCGACGCCATGTTGGTGGAGTAGTCCATGCGGGTCGGACCCAGCACGCCGAGGCGCGCGAGCACGCCGCCGGACGAGCTGTAGCCGCTGGTGAGCACGCTCGTCTCGCCGAGGCCGAACGGGGCGTTCTCCCGGCCGATGCTCACCGAGACGCCGTGCTGGTCGGCCTCCATCTCGCCGAGCAGGCGCAGGAGCACCACCTGCTCCTCGATGGCCTCGAGGACGGGCGAGATGCTCCCGGGGAAGTCGCGTTCCGTCCGGGCGAGGTTCGCGGATCCCGCCAGCAGCAGCCGCTCCTGGCGGTTGGCGAGGACCTGCTCGACGAGCGTGCCCGCGAGCACGGAGGCCGCGGCGCGCTGGGCCGGCTCGACCTCGTCGGACAGTGTCTCGAGCCGGGTCGCCGCCTCGGCGAGGCCGAGACCGCCGACGGCCTGGTTGATCCGCGTGCGCATGACCGCGAGGAAGGCGTCGTCCGGGTCGCCCGCGAGCTCGACGACGCGCTGCTCGACGCGGCCCGTGTCGGTGATGAGCACGGTGAGCACGCGCGTCGTCGACAGGGCGACGAGCTCGACGTGCTTGACGTGGCTCGTGGCGAGCGACGGGTACTGCACGAGCGCGACCTGGTTGGTGAGCTGCGCGAGGAGGCGGACGGTGCGCGCGAGCACGTCGTCGAGGTCGACGGACTCGCCGAGGAACACGTGGATGGCCTGGCGCTGCGCGGGCGTGAGCGGGCGCACGTCGGCGAGCTGGTCGACGAAGAGGCGGTACCCCTTGTCGGTCGGCACGCGACCGGACGAGGTGTGCGGCGCGGCGATCAGCTCCTCCTCCTCGAGGAGGGCCATGTCGTTGCGGATGGTGGCGGCCGAGACGCCGAAGGCGTGGCGCTCCACGATGGACTTGGAGCCCACGGGCTCCCGCGAGGACACGTAGTCCTGCACGATCACCCGGAGGACGTCGAGCCCGCGTTCCGAGACCATGGCGGCTCCCTCCTGGCACTCGTCGGTTCTGACTGCCAATCGTACCGCGGCTCCGGGGATGGTCGGCGTTGCCGGTCGCGCGTCGTCGGCGGTAGCGTGGAGTGGCCAGGCGTCGCCCGGCCCACCCACGATCCGCTCGCGTCCGCCGGTACCCGGCCGTCGCGTGGCACCGAGAGGCTCCCCCGCGATGTCCGCACCCGATCCCCACCCGTACGGCGCGCCCGCTCCGCTCACGCCGAGCGAGGACCGCCTCTGGGCGTCGCTCACGCACTTCCTCGCGATCTTCATCGTCCCGTCGTTCATCGTGTGGCTCGTGTTCCGCGAGCGCGGCCGCTTCACCGACCAGGAGGGCAAGGAGGCGACCAACTGGACCATCAACGTGGTCGGCGCCCTCGTCATCCTCAACGTGCTGCAGGTGGTCTTCGGGATCATCCCGATCCTCGGGGTCATCATCGGCCTGCTCCTCGGCCTCGTGATCTTCGCGGTGGTCGTGGTCAACATCGTGTTCGCGATCATCGGCGGCACGCGCGTGCAGGCGGGCCGGCCCTACCGCTACCCGCTCAACATCCGGTGGATCAAGTAGGCGGACGCCCGTGAGCGCGAGGATCCGGCACGTCGCGATCGACTGCAGGGACCCGCACGCGCTCTCGCTCTTCTGGGCCGGCGTGACCGGCTTCGCGGAGGACCCGGACGAGCCGAACCTCCCCGGCCAGGACGCCGCGTGGTTGGGTGACCCCGTCTCCGGGCTCGGCATCATCCTGCAGCGCGCGGATGCGCCGAAGGCCGGCAAGAACCGCGTGCACCTCGACCTCGCGCCCGACGACCGCACGCGCGACCAGGAGGTCGACCGCGTGCTGGCGCTGGGAGCCGCGCTCGTGGCCGACCGGCGGAACGCGGACGGCAGCGGCTGGGTCGTGCTCGCGGACCCCGAGGGCAACGAGTTCTGCGTGGAGCGCAGCGATGCCGAGCGCGAGGCCGGCGACGTGGTGGGCGCGGTCGTCCTCTGACGACCGGTCCCCCGCTCAGTCCTCGAGCAGCCGCCGCACGACGGCGTCGGCCAGCAGGCGCCCCTGCAGCGTGAGCACGAGGGTGCCGGACAGGGCGGCGCGGGGATCCACCAGGCCGTCGGCGATGAGGCCCGCGACCTGCCGGCGGCCCTCGGCCGTGAGCGTCGGGATGGCGAGGCCGTCGCGGATGCGGGCGCCGAGCAGCACGCGCTCCACCTCGCGCGTCGCGTCGTCGAGCGACTCGCGGCCCGCGCCGGGCGACGCACCCGCGAGCACGCGGTCGGCGTACGCGGCCGGGTGCTTGACGTTCCACCAGCGGACGCCGCCCACGTGGCTGTGCGCGCCGGGGCCGACGCCCCACCAGTCGTGGCCCTGCCAGTAGGCGAGGTTGTGGCGGCTGCGACGGCCGTCGCGCGCCCAGTTGCTCACCTCGTACCACTCGTAGCCGGCCTCGCCCAGCATGCGGTCGGCGAGCTCGTACATGTCCGCCTGGAGGTCCTCGTCGGGCTCGGGCACCTCGTCGCGCCGGATCTGCCGCGCGAGCTTCGTCCCGGGCTCGACGATGAGCGCGTAGGCGGAGAGGTGGTCGGGCTCCTGCGCGATCGCCTGCTCGAGCGAGGCGCGCCAGTCGTCGATGGTCTCCCCCGGCGTCCCGTAGATGAGGTCGAGGCTGACCTCGAGGCCGGCGGCCCGGGCGCCGCGGACGACGGGCGCTATGCGCGCAGGGTCGTGGGTGCGCTCGAGCGTGGCGAGCACGCGTGGCACGGCGGACTGCATGCCGAAGGACACGCGCGTGAAGCCGCCGGCCGCGAGCGCGGCGAGGTAGGCGTCGTCGACGCTGTCGGGGTTGGCCTCCGTCGTGACCTCGGCGCCCTCGGCGAGCCCGAAGGTCTCGCGGACGGCGTCGAGCATCCGGACGAGGTCCTCCACGGGGAGGAGCGTCGGGGTGCCGCCGCCGAGGAAGACGGTGGACGCGGACCGGGCGGGGATGCCGGAGTCGCGGAGGGAGGATCCGGCGAAGCGCACCTCCTGCACGGCCTGGGACGCGTAGTCGGACTGCCTCACGCCGCGGAGCTCGGGCGCCGTGTAGGTGTTGAAGTCGCAGTAGCCGCAGCGGACGCGGCAGAACGGCACGTGCAGGTACACGCCGAACGCGCGGGCGTCCGCCCCGTCGGCCGCGGAGGTCGGCAGCAGCCCGTCGGCGGGGGCGGGATCGGCGAGGGGCAGGGCGGACGGCATCCGTCCATCATCCCCCGGCCCGGAGGCGCCCGGGTCCGCGGCCGTCGGGGTGCGCCTCGTCCTCCGGCAGGATGGGGGCATGACCGACGCCAGAACCTCCCGGCCCCTGCACGTCCTCTGGGACGTCGACGGCACGCTCCTGCTCAACGGCCCACGCGCCGGCGGCATGTACCACCGCGCGATCGAGCTGGCCGCGGGCGTCGAGCTCGAGGACCGCACGGTCCACGCGCACGGGAAGACCGACGGGCAGATCATCTGGGAGACCCTCGACCTCTACGGGCTGCCGGAGTCGCTGCACGCGGCCGTCCGGGAGCAGCTCGAGGGGATGTCCCGCGTCGAGCACTACGGCGCGGGTCGGCGCGAGGTGCCCGTCGGCGTCCCCCGCCTCGTCGCCGACGTCGCCGAGCGCGGCTGGGTGAACGCGCTGCTGACCGGCAACTCGCCGCTCCGCGCCCGGTACAAGCTCGACGGCGCGGGGCTCGACGTCGACCTGTTCGACTGGGACGCGTCCTTCTTCGGGCACGAGGCCCGGATCCGCAGCGACCTCACCCGCCGCGCGGCCGACGCGCTGGCCGGGGCGAGCGTCGTGATCATCGGCGACACCCCCGCGGACGGCGTCGCCGCCGAGGCCGCTGGCTTCCCCTTCGTGGCCGTCGCCACGGGCGCGTACGACGTCGGACAGCTCCGGGCGCCGGACGCCCACGCGGCCGTGGTGGTGGCGGACCTCGAAGCGGGTCACGACGAGGTCATGGCCTATCTCGACGGTCTCGCCGAGCGCTGACCCCACCCCGCGAGGGCGCGGATCAGGCGGACGCGACCGCCGGGTGCAGTGCCTTGAGGTACCGGCGCATGAAGACGCCCTGCACGACGCGGAGGACGGGGCTCGCGAGCCGCATCGGCCATGACGCCGGTCGGGAGAAGACGCGGAGGGTGAGCCACACGCTGCCGTCGGGCTCCCGGGAGACGAGGAACGCCTCCTCGCCGCTCAGCGGGTGCCCGTGCACCGTGCCGTAGGCGAAGCCGACCCGGTCGGTCTCCTGCACGGTGTAGACGACGCGGACGGGCGCCTCGGGGTGGAACGGTCCGAACGGCATGCGGAGCACGGCTGACGTGCCGGATGTGATCCACGCGGTGCCGTCGTCGCCGTACAGCGTCTCTCGCGGGCGGTCGACGGGCACCTGGGGCACCCCGTCCTCGTCGAACTCCAGCCCCTGGTAGCCGGGGTCGTCCGGCACCTCCTGCTCGATGCGGGTGACCTCGATCCCGCTGCCGCGCTGGACGCCCCACGTCATGAGGAGCGCGACGGCCTGCTCGAAGCGCTCGTCGCCGCTGCCGAGCCGGGCGCTCGCCTCGGCGGGACGATAGCCCTCGGGCGGATAGGTCATGAGGTCGACGGCCTGGGTGCCGCCGACGGAGCCGTACGTGACGGCGGTAGCGGTGTAGGTGCTGCGGCGCATGTCGTCAAGACTACGGCGTGTCGCTGGGCGTCCCGCGCGTGCCGACGACGCGGCCTCCGCCGTCCGTCGAGCCCCCGGATCGGGGGCGCGACGCCATCCGTCATGCCTGCGGATGACGTGCGGCCTCGGCCCGTCATCCCGGCGCCGTAGCGGCCATCGGAGCGTCATCGGATCGTGACCTGGACGAGCGTGGAGCGACTGCCGCGCCCCCTGGCCTTCACACGACGACGGGCCTCCCGGCGCCGCCCCCACCCCCATCCCGACGCTCCGCGTCGACCATCGGAAGGCGCCCCGGCATGCTCCGCTCCCTCACCGCCCTCGCCGTGGCCGGCACCCTCGCCGTCGGCGGTCTCGCGGTCGCGACCCCCGCATCCGCCGCATCGGCCAGCGGCACGTTCTACTCGGTGCCCTACGGCTCCACCCTCTTCGAGGTGACGACCGTCGACGGTCGCCCGCACGCTGACCCCGCCACGTTCCAGGACTGGTCGGCCGCCGGCCGCCCCGCGCCCCGCGCCGCCACCACCGTCTACGTGCGCTTCGCGTGGGAGTCCACGGTCCAGGCCGACAGCACGGCGGGCGGCGCGCGGTTCTCGACGTCGCTGGGCTACGACGAGTGGCGTCGGGCCGGCTCCCCCACCCCGCGGACCGACCGCCTCCCGGCCGCGGCGAGCATCCTGCAGTACGACGCGTCGGACGAGCTCTTCGTCGTGGAGGGGTTCTCCTCCTTCTCCGACGTCATCGCGTACCACCAGCTGACCTTCGCCGAGTGGACGCACCTCGGCTCCCCCGCCGTGGATGAGACGTCGCCGCGCCCCTTCTCGAAGCTCTCGTGGTATCCCACGCTCGTCGGCCCGATCTCGGACGACGGCACGACCGGCCCCGTGTCCTTCGAGATCTGGGACGGCTACGCCCGCCCCACGCCCGAGGTGGTCTCGTCCTACCCCGGTGACGAGTACTGCCGGGCCGCTGGCGCGCAGGAGATCCGCTACATCGGGAAGGCCGCCCCGGACGGCGTGGCGATGACGTTCGACCAGTGGCTCGCCGCCGGCAAGCCGCAGCCCGGCATCTGCTGAGCGCTCCTGCAGCGTCGTAACGCGCCCCTGCCTCTCGAGGTTGGGGCGCGTCTTCGCGTCCAGGCGCCGTCCGGCTCGCGCGCATAGCAGGTCCAGTCGCCGTGCGCATCCGTCCCGTGGTCGCTGTGCCTCATCCACAGGTCCAACCCCCTCCCGGGGGTGGTCCTCGACGTGATGAAACCGTGATCAGAGCAGCATTCCGGGGTGGTGTGGAAAGCGGATACGTTGAGCGTGCGAGGCCGAGCCGGAACCGGCGGGACCTCGGTCCGCTCACCCCTCTCGGCGCCGCGGCGTCACCCTTCGGAAGGCCACACCATGAACCGCTCCCTGCCCGCCCTCGCCCTCGTCGGGGCCCTCGCCCTCGGCGGCACGCTGCTCGCCGCGGCGCCCGCCCAGGCCGCTGCCGGGGAGACCTACTACTCGGTCCCCTTCAGCGACTCCCTGATCCGCGAGTCCTCCATCACCGCCGAGGAGCCCGGCATCGGCTACGCGAGCTTCGCGGAGTGGAAGGCCGACGGCTTCCCGCGTCCCGTCCCCGCGGCCGTGGCCTACCGCGTCCTCCCCTGGGACAGCACCGTCTTCGCCGACGTGATGGGGACCCACTCCGGCTTGACCGCGTCGCTGTCCGGCAGCGAGTGGCGCCGGGCCGGATCGCCCACGCCGACGCGGGGCGCGCTCCCGTTCTCCTCGGTCGTGGTCCAGTACCCGACGTCGGACGAGCTCCTCGTCCGCACCGGGACGCTCTGGGGATCGGACGCCGCCGAGTGGCACACGATGACCTTCGCCGAGTGGCGCACCCTCGGCTTCCCGTCCGTGGACTACCGCGCCGAGAGCGGCTACTCCCGGCTGGCATGGCTCGAGACGATCGTCGGGCAGGACCCCATCACGGGCGCGGACGGACCCATCAGCTACGACACCTGGCTCGACGCCGGCCGTCCCACGCCCAAGGTCCTGCAGGCCTTCCCGTTCGACAAGTACTGCTCCACCCCGGGCGGCGCGGAGATCCGCTACGTCGGCATGGCCGCCCCCGAGGGTCTGTCGCTGACGTTCCGCCAGTGGGTCGCCGCGGGATCGCCGACGCCGACCGCCTGCTGACGCTCCTTCCCGGCCGCACGCGACGCGCCCCCTGCCTCTCGAGGCGGGGGGCGCGTCGCGTGCGGCCGGGATGAGACGCATACGTGACCGGACGGGCCCGCTGGCTCGCTGCACAGGCCCTACGGTGGAGATCCGACCGCAGCCCTCGAGACTCGACGGGCGGACTCCGATCTCCTCGGGAGATCGTCGGAAGCGCGGCGACGATGCGGCAGCCGGGAAGGTCGTCATGCGCCGCTCCATCATCGCCCTCGTCATCGGCGCCGCGCTGGCAGCAGGCGGAGCCGTGGCGCTCCCCGCGCCGGCCGACGCACTCCCCGGACGGCCGTACTACTCGTTGCCGTTCACCGACGCCCTCGTCTACACCGCGCGCTTCCCGGACCGCGGAGCCGCCTTCGCCACGGTCGAGCAGTGGCAGGCCGACGGCTCCCCCGTCCCGACGCCGGCGACGGTCGCGTACCGGGTCCTCCCGTGGGACTCCACGGTGTACGCCGACGTCAATGTGGGCATCACCGACTTCGGGGTGGCACTGGACGCCGCCCAGTGGCGGCGCGCGGGATCGCCCGCGCCGACCCGGGGAGTCCTCCCCGAGGCGTCGGAGATATGGCAGCACCCCGGCTCCGACGAGCTCCTCGTCCGGACGCGGTACGGATGGGACCGGCACTCCGCGGTCTGGCACACGATGACGTTCCCCGAATGGAGGACGCTCGGCTTCCCACCCGTCGACAGGCGCGGCGAGCACGTCTACGAGCGGCTCAGCTGGCTGGAGACCGTCGTCGCACGACGGGATCGGGGGGTCGACGCGCACCGCGTCTCCTTCGACGAGTGGTCGGAGGCGGGCCGACCGACGCCTGGCACCGTCGCCGCGTTCCCCGGCGACCGGTACTGCTCGGTGCCGGGGAGCGCGGAGATCCGCTACGTCGGCATCGCGGAGCCCAACGGCCTCGCGCTGTCCTTCGAACGGTGGATCGCCGCGGGCTCGCCGCAGGCGTCCGGCTCCTGCTGACGCCTCGGGCTACTTCGCCTTCTTCTCCGTGTCGCCCGAGAGCGCGGCGATGAACGCCTCCTGGGGGACCTCGACGCGGCCGACCATCTTCATGCGCTTCTTGCCCTCCTTCTGCTTCTCGAGGAGCTTGCGCTTGCGGGTGATGTCGCCGCCGTAGCACTTCGCGAGGACGTCCTTCCGCATGGCGCGGATGGACTCGCGGGCGATGATCCGCGCGCCGATGGCCGCCTGGATCGGCACCTCGAACTGCTGGCGCGGGATGAGCTCGCGCAGGCGGCCCGTCATGAGCACGCCGTACGCGTACGCCTTGTCGCGGTGGACGATGGCGCTGAACGCGTCGACCTGCTCGCCCTGCAGCAGGATGTCGACCTTCACGAGGTCGGAGTCCTGCGAGCCCGCGGGCTCGTAGTCGAGCGACGCGTAGCCGGCCGTCTTGCTCTTGAGGTTGTCGAAGAAGTCGAACACGATCTCGCCGAGCGGCATCGTGTATCGGACCTCCACCCGGTCCTCGCCGAGGTACTCCATGCCGAGCAGGATCCCGCGCCGCGACTGGCACAGCTCCATGATCGTGCCGACGTAGTCCTTGGGGGCGAGGATGGCCGCCTTCACGACGGGCTCGGAGACGCTGACGATCTTGCCGCCCGGGAACTCGCTCGGGTTGGTGACGGTGACGGTCTTCTTGTCCTCGCTCGTGACCTCGTAGATCACGCTGGGCGCGGTCGTGATGAGGTCGAGGCCGAACTCGCGCGAGAGGCGCTCGGTGATGATCTCGAGGTGCAGGAGGCCGAGGAAGCCGCAGCGGAAGCCGAAGCCGAGCGCGACCGAGGTCTCGGGCTCGTAGACGAGCGCGGCGTCGGAGAGCTTGAGCTTGTCGAGGGCGTCGCGGAGGTCGGGGTAGTCGGATCCGTCGATCGGGTAGAGCCCGGAGAAGACCATCGGCAGCGGCTCGGTGTATCCGGGCAGCGCCTCCGTCGCGGGACGCGCTGCGGTGGTGACGGTGTCGCCGACCTTCGACTGGCGCACGTCCTTCACGCCCGTGATGAGGTAGCCGACCTCGCCGACGCCGAGCCCGTCGGAGGGCGTGGGCTCCGGCGAGCTGACGCCGATCTCGAGGATCTCGTGGGTGGCGCGCGTCGACATCATCGAGATCTTCTCGCGCGGGCTGAGCTTGCCGTCGATCATGCGGACGTAGGTGACCACGCCGCGGTAGGCGTCGTAGACCGAGTCGAAGATCATGGCGCGCGCGGCGGCGTCGGGGTCGCCGACGGGCGCGGGGATGGTGCGGGAGACGCGGTCGAGGAGGTCCTCGACGCCGGCACCGGTCTTGCCGGAGACGCGCAGCACGTCGGACGGGTCGCCGCCGATGAGCGAGGCGAGCTCGGCGGCGTACTTGTCGGGATCCGCCGCCGGCAGGTCGATCTTGTTGAGCACCGGGATGATCGTGAGGTCGTTCTCGAGCGCGAGGTAGAGGTTCGCGAGAGTCTGCGCCTCGATGCCCTGCGCGGCGTCGACCAGGAGGATGGCGCCCTCGCACGCGGCGAGCGAGCGGCTGACCTCGTAGGAGAAGTCGACGTGGCCCGGGGTGTCGATCATGTTGAGCGCGTACGTCTGGCCGTCGAGCTCCCACGGCATGCGGACGGCCTGGCTCTTGATCGTGATGCCGCGCTCGCGCTCGATGTCCATGCGGTCGAGGTACTGGGCGCGCATGGAGCGCGAGTCGACGACGCCCGTCATCTGCAGCATGCGGTCGGCCAGCGTGGACTTGCCGTGGTCGATGTGGGCGATGATGCAGAAGTTGCGGATGGACGCGGGGTCGGTCGCGGCGGGCCGGAGGGCCTTCGAAGCTAGGGGGCTCACGCGTTCCTTACGGGTCTTGTCGGTGGAGCGGAACCACGATCATCCCATGGCACGCCCGCCGAGCCGTCGTCGCGGCGAGCGACCTGCCCCGCGGTCGCGCGCCGCGGCGCGGTCAGCGGCGCACGATGTCGGCGACGGCCGCGTCGAGCTCGGGCCAGCGGAAGCGGTAGCCCGCGGCCTCGAGCGTCTCCGGCACGACCCAGCGGCTCTTGAGGACGAGCTCCGGCTCCGTGCGGAACAGCCACATGCCGACCTCGAGCATCCACCGGTTCGCCGCGAGGCCGACGGGCATGCCGACGGCACGGCGCAGGACCTTCATCAGGCGGCGGTTGGTGACGGGCGCGGGGCTCGACGCGTTGACCGGACCCTCGAGGGTCGGGGTGTCGCGCACGAAGCGGATGATGCCGACCAGGTCGTCGATGTGCAGCCAGCTGAAGACCTGGCGGCCGTGGGTCGGCTGGTAACCGTGGTGCGCACCGGCCCGGATCCGGGACGGGCGTCCGGGGAACCGGCCGTCGAGCTGCGGGCCGCCGAGGCCGAAGCGCGCGAGGCCGAGGAGCGGCTGCAGCGCGCCGTCGCGGCCGAGCACGATCGCGATCCGGAGCGCCACGCGGCGGGTGGCGGGCAGCTCGGGCGCGAAGAACGCGCGCTCCCACGCGCGGCCGACCGACGGCGAGAAGTCGTCGCCGAGCTCGCCGGTCGACTCCGTCTGCGGCCGGTCGGTCGCGTGCCGGTAGACGGTGGCGGTGGAGGCGTTGATCCACATCGGCACGGGCCGCGCGCTGTCGGCGACGGCGCGCGCGAGCTCGGCCGTCGTCTCCACGCGCGAGCGCAGGATCTCCCGGCGGTTCGCCGCGCCGTAGCGGCAGTTCACGCTCTTGCCCGCGAGGTTCACGAGGAGGTCGGCGCCGTCGAGGAGCCGGCGGATCCCCTCGGCGTCGCCCCAGCACGCGTCGGCGCCGGAGCGGCCGATCGTGCGGACCAGGTAGCCCTCGTCGCCGAGCTCGCGCACGAGCACCTGCCCGATGAAGCCGGACGCTCCCGCGACGACCGCGGTGCGCGGGGCGGTCGACCCCGGCGCGTCGCTCATGCGCCGAAGCGCGCGCGGCGCTCGACCGTGGTGCCCTGGCCGTCGGCCCAGGTGTAGACCGTGCTCCCGCCGATGATGACGTGCTCGGCGCGGGACTGGACGTCGAGCGGGTCGCCCGACCAGATCACGACGTCCGCGTCGAGGCCCGGCGTGAGCGCGCCGACGCGGTGGTCGAGGCGGAGGATCGCGGCCGGGTTCGCCGTGATGGCGCGGATCGCGACGTCGGCGGGCAGGCCGTCCTTCACGGCGAAGGACGCCTGGTGCACCAGGAAGTCGATCGGCACGACCGGCGCGTCGGTCGTGATCGCGACGAGGACGCCCGCGCGGTGCAGCGCGGCCAGGTTCGCGACGGCGCGGTCCCTGAGCTCGACCTTGGAGCGCGAGGTGATCATGGGGCCGAAGATCACGGGGATGCCGCGCTCGGCGAGCACGTCGGCGATCTTGTCGCCCTCGGTGCCGTGGTTCACGACCAGGCGATAGCCGAACTCGTCGGCGAGGCGGATCGCGGTGGCGATGTCGTCGTGGCGGTGGGTGTGCTGGTCCCAGGCGAGCTCGCCGTCGAGGACACGCACGAGCGTCTCCTTGCCGAGGTCGCGGGAGAACGGCTTGCCCTCCGCCGCGGCGTGGTCGCGCGCGGCGCGGTAGTCCTCGGCGTCGCGGAAGGCGCGGCGGATCACCATGGCCACGCCCAGGCGCGTCGACGGCGTGCGGTCCTTGGCGCCGTAGACGCGCTTCGGGTTCTCCCCCAGCGCGCTCTTGACGCTCACGGAGTCGCTGACGAGCTGCTCGTCGATCGTGCGGCCACCCCACGACTTGATGGCGACGGACTGGCCGCCGATCGGGTTGCCGGAGCCGGGCTTGACGACGATGGTCGTGACGCCGCCCTTCAGCGCGTCGCGGAAGCCCTCGTCGTCGATGTCGATGGCGTCGATCGCGCGCACCGAGCTCATGTCGGGATCCGTCATCTCGTTCGTGTCGTTGCCCGCGGGGCCGTTGGCCTCCTCGTGGATGCCGACGTGGCCATGCGCCTCGACGAAGCCCGGCAGGACCCAGCGGCCGCTCGCGTCGATGACGGTCGCGCCCTCGGGCACCTCGACGTCGCCGGCCTGGCCGACCGCGGCGACGAGGCCGTCGCGGAGGAGGACGGTGCCGCCCGGGATCGGGGCGCCGTCGACGGGGATGACGTGGCCGCCGACGATGGCGGTGACGGAGGATGCGGACGCGCGGACGGGAGCGGTGCTGTCGGAGAGGGGCATGGTCCGAGCCTAGGACGCGGGCCGTCCCTCGACGGCGGGGCGGCGGGTCCGCGGGCGGGTCGTGGCCATGCGGGGTGTCGGTACGCTCGCGGGATGGGCATCCCCGACTTCATCGTCTCCCTCCGCGAGCGGGTCGGCACCGCTCCCCTCTGGCTCTCGGGCGTCACCGCCGTGATCCTCGACGGCCCCCGGGTCCTCCTCGTCCGCCGCGGCGACACCGGCGCGTGGGCGCCCGTCTCGGGGATCCTCGAGCCCGGCGAGGAGCCCGCCGTCGGCGCCTGGCGCGAGGCGGAGGAGGAGACCGGCGTGATCGTGGAGGTCGAGCGGCTGGTCGCCGTCGGGACGACGGACGAGATCACCTACCCGAACGGCGACCGGGCCAGCTACCTCGACCTCACGTTCCGGTGCCGCTACGTCTCGGGCGAGGCGCGCGTCAACGACGACGAGTCGCTCGAGGTCGCCTGGTGGCCGGTGGACGCGCTGCCGGAGATGCCCGCCGACTTCCTCGGGCGGATCCGGCACGCGGTCGGCGACGTGCCCGAGACCCGGTTCGTGCGTCCCGGCGACGACGTCCCCCGGCTCGCCCGCGACGCGCCCGGCCCCGCGGCCTGATTTCCCGGCCGCGACCTGGTATCGTCGCCTGTTGGCTTGCGTGTGGTCCTCCCCGATCACGCGGTATCGCCGCAGGCGCCCTCTCTCGCTGAGCGGCAACTCATACGACGACAACTCGAACGGAAGACATAACACGTGGCAAACATCAAGTCGCAGATCAAGCGCATCGGCACCAACAAGAAGGCCCAGGAGCGCAACAAGGCCGTCAAGAGCGAGCTGAAGACGGCCATCCGCTCCGTCAAGACCGCCATCACCGCGGGCGACAAGGACGCGGCCGTCAAGGCCGTCAGCCTCGCCGGCAAGAAGCTCGACAAGGCCGCAAGAAAGGGCGTCATCCACAAGAACCAGGCCGCGAACCGCAAGGGCGCGATCGCCAAGCAGGTCGTCAAGATCGGCTGACCTCCCCTGGTGTGAACGACGGGCTCCGCGCATCGCGCGGGGCCCGTCGTCATGTCCGGAGGTGGCTCCGACGGGTGAGCCGCCCGGCGGCCCGGCCGCGCGTCAGTCCCGGCCGCGCGAGGCGACGGTGCGCACCATGCGCTCCAGCGAGTAGACGGGGTCGCGTCCGCCGCCCTTCACCTGCGCGTCCGCCTCGGCGAGGGCCTCGATGGCCCGGCCGAGACCCGCGTCGTCCCAGAGCTGCAGGTCGCGGCGGGCGCGATCGACCTGCCACGGTGCCATGCCGAGCTTCGACGCCAGCTGGCCCGACGCGCCCGAGACCCCCGAGACCTTGGCCATCGTGCGGATCTTCATCGCGAAGGCGGCGATGAGCGGCACGGGGTCCGCGCCCGAGGTGAGCGCGTGGCGGAGCAGGACGAGCGCCTCGCCGCCGCGGCCGGCGATCGCCGAGTCCGCGACCGCGAAGGCGTTGATCTCGACCCGCCCGCCGTAGTACTGGTCGACCGTGACCTCGGTGATCTCGTGCGCGGTGTCCGAGATGAGCTGCTGGCACGCCGACGCGAGCTCGCTCACGTCGTCCTGGAAGGCGGCCACGAGCTGCCGCACCGCGCCCGGCGTGATCGAGCGCTTCGCGGCCCGGAACTCGGCCACGGCGAAGTCGTGCTTCTCGCTGTCCTTCTTGAGCTCCGCGCAGACGACCTCGATGCCGCCGCCGGTGCCCGCGCGCACGGCGTCGAGCAACTTCTTGCCGCGCACTCCCCCGGCGTGCCGCAGCACGACGTAGGTGTCGTCGGCGGGCTGGTCGAGGTACGCCACCGCGTCGAGCAGGAACTGGTCCGAGCTCTTCTCCACGTTCACGACCCGGATGAGCCGCGGCTCCGCGAACAGGGACGGGCTCGCGAGCGTGATGAGCTCGCCGGGCGCGTAGGAGTCGGCCTCGATGTCGGAGACCTCGATGCGGGGGTCCTCCGCCGTGAGGATGTCGCGGAGGCGTCGCATCGCCCGGTCGGCGAGGAGGGCCTCGGTGCCGGACACGAGGACGATGGGCGCCGGCCGCACCGCGTCCCAGGAGAGCTGCGGGATGGCCGCGGAGGGCTTCGCCGCCGTGCTGCGGGACGTCCTGGTCGCCATGCGGGTCCTTCCGGGGGGTGCGGGGCGCGGGTGCGCGGGTGCGGATGGCCAGAGCCGTGCGGGCCGGCAGTCGGGCGGATCCAGGTTAGCCGTCGGGTGGGACATCCCCCGGCCCGGGGACGGCGGCGGCGCGCGGCCGCGGGGAGACCGGACGCCCGAGCGCCACCACCGCGATCACCAGGGCGATCGCGACCGTGAGCGCGATGACGCCCGCGGGCCCGGACGCCCAGGGCACGCGGCCCGCCGGGAGACGGGACATGACGGAGGCTACCGCGGCGATCCACGACGCGGGCAGCCAGGCCAGGCGCAGCACGAGACCGCCCGCAGACGGCCAGACCGGGAGGACGACGCAGGCGACGAGCCCGCCGATGGTGGCCGGTGCGGCGGCGGGCTCGGCGAGCACGTTGGCGAGCACCCCGTGCACGGGCAGGCCGGGTTGCAGCACGAGGAGCACCGGCTGGCACGCCACCTGCGCGGCGACGGGGATCGCGAGCGCCTCGGCCAGGCGACGCGGCATGCGGCGCGACAGGCGGTCCGCGAGCGGGGGCGCCAGCACGAGGAGCCCGGCCGTCGCCAGCACGCTGAGGGCGAAGCCGAGGTCGCGTGCCAGCCAGGGATCGCCCGTGAGCAGGACGACCACGGCCACCGCGAGGGCGGGCAGGCCGCGGGAAGGCCGACCGGATGCGGTGGAGACGATGAGCACGGCGGCCATCACGGCGGCGCGCAGCACGCTGGGCTGCGGCGTCACCAGGATCACGAACGCGCCGAGGGCGGCCAACGCCGCGACCGCTCGCGCCGGTCGCCGGAGCCCGGCCGCGGCGGCCAGCGCGAGCACGAGTCCCACGATGACAGCGCAGTTCGCGCCGGAGACGGCCGTGAGGTGCGTGAGCGAGCTGTCCTTCATGGTCTGCGCGAGGGCGGGCGTCACGGCCGACACGTCCCCGATCGCGAGACCGGGCAGCAGCTCGGCCCCCGGTCCGCGGAGGTCGGCCGCGGCGTCGGCGAGGCGCGCGCGGAGTCCGTCGGCGAACCCGAGCGCGCCGGCGGGACCGCCCGCGACCTCGGGTGCCCCGCGGGCGACGAGGAGGTAGGCGGCGCGGTCGCCCGGATCCGCGGCGCGGACGGCGGCGCTCACGTGCATGAGCGCGCCGACCCCCGGGCGAGCGGGAGCGGATCCGTCGTGCTGCTCGTCGACGCCCGAGGCGAAGACCACGACGGGCACCGGGGCCGGCAGCCGCAGCGTGGCGTCGACCGTGCGTCCGCCCGCATCGCGGCCGATGTGGAGCGCGGTCAGGTGCGCGACGATCCGCACCCGATCCGCGCGGCCCTGTCCGCTCCCGGGGCGCGCGGCTACCTGCGCGGGAGGCTCGTCGACGACCGCGTCCGCGACCACCATGCCGTCCGCGTGCACGGCGGCCTCGAGGACCTCCGGGTGTCGCGACGGCTCGCGGGCGGCGGCGGCGCCGAGGAGCATGGCCGCGACCCCGCCGGCGACCGCCAGCGCGGCAGCGGCGCGGCGGCACCGGGCCGCCGACGCGTCCGCTCGGCGCGCCCGCCGTCGGCGTGGGATGCGCGGCCCGGCGTGCGGGGATCCCGTCGGGGTCGCACGCGGCCTCGCGCGGACCGCCGACCGGACGGCGATCCCGGCGCACACCACCGCCAGCGTCGCGGCGACGCCGGCAGACGACGCGGCCGCACCGCGGATGCCGATCGCAGCCGCCGTGGCCGTCCAGCCTGCGGCCGCGGGGATCGCGAGTCGGAGGTCGACGTGCGCCCCGGCCGCACTCCGCCGCCCTCGCGCCGGCCTGTTCGAGCCGCCGCCGGCACCGGATCTCCGCGTCACACCCGCACCAGCGGGGTGAGCGACGCGAGCGTGCGATCGCCGATGCCCGGGACCCGACCGAGGTCGGCGACGCGCGCGAAGCGGCCGTGCGCGGCGCGCCACGCGATGATCCGCGCGGCCAGGGACGGGCCGACGCGCGGGAGCGTCTCCAGCTGCTCCGCGGTGGCCGTGTTGAGGTCCAGCGGCGCCGACGGGCTCGCGGCCCCGCCTGCGGCTCCGGGAGCGCCCGACGTCGCGGGCACGGCCGGGGCCTCCCCCTGTCGCGGGACGACGAGCTGCTCCCCGTCGGAGAGGACGCGCGCGAGGTTGACGCCCGCGGTGTCCGCCCCGTCGGCGAAGCCGTGCGCGGCGGCGAGGGCGTCGACGACGCGGCTGCCGGGGGCCAGGGGGTACAGCCCCGGGGAGACGACCGCGCCGACCACGTGCACGTAGATGGGCGTCCGCGCGCCGTCGGCGGATCCGCCGGTCCCGCCGTCCGCGTCGCTCGCGTCGCCCGTGTCCCCGGCGGCCGTGTCGCCGTCCCCGGATCCGTCCGATGCGCCGGCGCCTGCGCCCGTGTGCGCCGACGGGCTCGGGTGCGTAGCCGGGGCCACCGCCGGGGAGGCGACGCCGGCCGACTGGACGGCGGTGACGAGGATCGTCACCACGAGGGCTGCGCCGACCAGCACGACCGCCGCCCCGATGCCGACGCGCAGCCGGATGCGCACCCGCTGACCGGGTAGCGGATGCACCTCGTCGGGTGCAGAGCGGACCGAGACGTCGTCGTCAGCCGGGTCGGCTCCACCGTCCGCTCGTGGTGGGGGCGCGGCGTCCGAGGGCCACT
The DNA here is from genome assembly GCF_021216655.1 of Clavibacter michiganensis. Lineage (NCBI taxonomy): Bacteria > Bacillati > Actinomycetota > Actinomycetes > Micrococcales > Microbacteriaceae > Clavibacter > Clavibacter michiganensis. Next base: position 751,562 of record NZ_CP080437.1, on the reverse strand, counting down.
CGGCGTCGGGCTCCCACCCGTCGTCCGTCCATCCCGTGCGCCCCCGGGGCTCGGCGGCATCGGGTCCGGGAAGGGGACGGCGGAGGGGGCGCATGCGGGCACGGTAGGCGGTGCCCGGCGGCGTCCGGCCTACGGGTCCGGGTCTGGGGATCGCCGTCGCGGATCCGGCCTGGGATGGAGCGGGGGCGGCCCGTCACCGGACCGCCCCGTGCCACCGCGACGTCGCGTCGTCGGCCGCCCCTCAGGGAGCGGTGGTGGTGATGCTCACGATCTTGGGCGCGCGGACGATGACCTTGTCGATCGTGCGACCCGCGGTGGACCGCTTGACGCCCGCGGTCTCGCGCGCGAGCGCCTCGAGCTCGTCCGCCCCGATCTTCGCGTCGACCTCGAGCTTGTCGCGCACCTTGCCGTCGACCTGCACCACGGCCGTGACCGTGCTCTGCACGAGCAGGTTGCGCTCCGCCTTGCGCCAGCCGGCGAACGCCACGGAACCCTCGCGGCCGAGGCGCCTCCACATGTCCTCCGCCGTGTACGGCGCGAACAGGCTGAGGGCGATGGCCACGACCTCCGTCGCCTCGCGCACGGCCGCGTCGCCGCCGCCCGGACCCTGGTCGATGGTCTTGCGGATGGCGTTCACCAGCTCCATGGTGCGGGCGATGACGACGTTGAACTTGAACGCCTCGAGCATGCCGGGCGCCTCGGCGAGGAAGCGGTGCGTGACGCGGCGGAGCGCCTCGTCGCCCGTCTTCCACTCGATCTCCGGCGCGCTCGTGATGTCGCCCGTGAGCCGCCAGGCGCGCGCCAGGAACTTCGCGGAGCCGGACGGGGAGACGTCCTCCCAGTCGATGTCGTCCTCGGGCGGGCCGGCGAACGCCATCGTCAGGCGGATGGCGTCGACGCCGTGGCGGTCCATCTCGGAGCCCAGGTCGACGCCGCCCTTGCTCTTCGACATCTTGCTGCCGCCGGAGAGCACCATGCCCTGGTTGAGCAGCGCGCTGAACGGCTCGGTGAACGTGACGTAGCCGAGGTCGAACAGGACCTTCGTGATGAAGCGCGAGTACAGCAGGTGCAGGATCGCGTGCTCCACGCCGCCCACGTACTGGTCGATGGGCGCCCAGCGGTCGGCGTCGGCCGGGTCGAACGCCTTCGTGGCGTCGTTCGGCGACAGGAAGCGCAGCCAGTACCAGGAGCTGTCCATGAAGGTGTCCATGGTGTCGGGGTCGCGCGTGGCCGGGCTGCCGTCGACGGGGCTCGGCACGTTCGTCCACTCCGTGGCGGCCGCCAGCGGCGACTTGCCCTTCGGCGTGAGGTCGAGCCCCTCGGTGTCGGGCAGCCGGACGGGCAGCTGGTCCTCGGGGACGCGGATCTCGTTCCCCTCGGCGTCGTAGACGATCGGGATGGGCGTGCCCCAGAAGCGCTGGCGCGAGATGAGCCAGTCGCGCAGGCGGTAGTTCTTCGCCGCGCGGCCGCGGCCCTCCGCCTCGAGCTGCTCGATGACGCGCTTGATGGCCGGCTGCTTGCTCAGCCCGTTGAGGGATCCGGAGTTGATGAGGCGGCCCTCGCCGGGCAGCGCGACGCCCGTGCGGCCGGGCAGCACCTCCTCGAGGTCGGGGAGCTCGCCGTCCTCCGGGATGATGCGGATGGCGCCCGTGACGGGCTGCGTGGTGTCGACGACGACCCGCACCGGCAGGTCGAAGGCGCGCGCGAAGTCGAGGTCGCGCTGGTCGTGCGCGGGGACGGCCATGACGGCGCCCGTGCCGTAGTCGGCGAGCACGTAGTCGGCGGCCCAGACGGGGATCCGCTCGCCGTTGACCGGGTTGATCGCCGTGCGGCCGAGCGGGATGCCGGTCTTCGGGCGGTCGGTCGTGGAGCGCTCGATCTCGTTGAGGCGCTGCGTGCGCTCCAGGTAGCCGCGGAACCGCTCGCGGACCTCGTCCGACGCGCCCTCGACGAGCTCCGCCGCCAGGTCGCTGTCGGGCGCGACGACCATGAAGGTGGCGCCGTGCAGCGTGTCCGGACGCGTGGTGAAGACCGTGACGGGCTCGTCGCGGCCCTCGACGACGAAGTCGACCTCCGCGCCTATGGAGCGTCCGATCCAGTTGCGCTGCATGCTGATGACCTTCGCCGGCCACGTGCCCTCGAGCTGGTTGAGGTCGTCGACGAGGCGGTCGGCGTAGTCGGTGATGCGCAGGTACCACTGCGTGAGCTTCTTCTTGACGACCACGGCGCCCGAGCGGTCGGACGTGCCGTCCGGCAGGACCTGCTCGTTGGCGAGCACGGTCTGGTCCACCGGGTCCCAGTTGACCCAGCTGTCCTTGCGGTACGCGAGGCCCTTCTCGTGCATCTTGAGGAACAGCCACTGGTTCCACCGGTAGTACTCGGGGTCGCTCGTGTGGAGCTCGCGCTCCCAGTCGAAGGAGAGGCCGTAGCGCTTCATCGACTGCTTCTGCGTCTCGATGTTCGCGTAGGTCCACTCGCGCGGGTCGACCCCGCGCTTGATGGCCGCGTTCTCCGCGGGCAGGCCGAAGGAGTCCCAGCCGATGGGGTGCAGCACGTTGAAGCCCTGCTGGCGCCAGTAGCGCGCGACCGCGTCGCCGAGCGCGAACGCCTCGGCGTGACCCATGTGGAGGTCGCCCGAGGGGTACGGGAACATGTCGAGGATGTACTTGCGCGGGCGGCTGTCGCTCGCGTCCGGCGCGCGGAACGGCTGCTCGCGCTCCCACACCTCCGACCACTCGGCCTCGATGGCGCGGAAGTCGTAGGTCTCGCCGGGGGTGTCGGGGGTCTCGTGTGCCAAGGGCGCTCTCGATTCGATGCGGGGGGTCGCGGCCGTGAAGGCCTCGACAAGACTAGTGAACGCGCGCGGCCCCTCCCGAACCGGTGGGAGGGGCGCGGATCAGGCCGGCTCCGGCGCCCTGGGGAGGGGCGGACGCGGTGCGGCGTCGGCGTCGGCGCCGGGTGGCGACACGCGTCCGGCCCGGACGGCGGCGAGGAGCGGCGCGGCCTTCACGCGCACCTCCTCGAGCTCCTCCTCGGGTACGGACAACGCCGTGATCCCGCCGCCGGCACCGACCGTCGCACGGCCGTCCGTGACGACGACCGAGCGGATCACCATGGCGAGGTCGACGCGCCCGTCGTCGCCGAACCATCCGAACGCGCCCGCGTACACGCCGCGCGGGCCGCCCTCGAGCGCCTGCAGGATGCCCACGGCCGCGGACTTGGGTGCGCCCGTCATGGATCCCGCGGGGAACAGGGCCCGCACCGCGTCGACTGCGGAGACGCCCGGGGCGAGCTCCCCCTCGACGCGGCTCACGAGCTGGTGCACCTGGGCGTAGGCCTCGACGGCGAACAAGCTCGTGACGCGCACGGACCCGAGCACGCACACGCGGCTGAGGTCGTTGCGCATGAGGTCGACGATCATGACGTTCTCGGCGCGCTCCTTCTCGCTCGCCAGGAGCTCGGCGCGCGCCCGGGCGTCGGCGGCGGGATCCGCGTGGCGGGGCCTGGTGCCCTTGATGGGGAGCGTGCGCAGGGTGCCGCCCGCGTCGACCTCGACGAACCGCTCGGGCGACGCGCTGACGAGCACCGTGCCGCCCGCGCGCAGGAACGCGCCGTGGTGGGTGGGGCTGAGCGCACGCAGCGCCAGGTGCACGCGGACGGGGTCGACGTGCCCCGGCACGGCCGCGCTGTTCGTGAGGCAGAGCTGGTACGCGTCGCCGCGGCGGATGGACTCCTGGCAGGAGCGGATGAGGTCGAGGTAGGCCGCGTCGTCGTGCCGCCAGACAGGGGGCGCGGCGCCGTCGTCCTCCGGGGCGCGCGCGACGGGACGGGCGTCGGACGGGTGCGCGCGGTCCAGCTCCTCCTCGACGGCGAGCGGCCAGGGATCCCCCGCTCGTGCGACGGCCCACACCTCGCCCGCGGCGTGGTCGAAGGCGAGGAGGCGGTCGACGCGGAGCGCGGCGGCCGGGACGGGGCCCGTGGCGTCCGCTGGCGCGCTCGGCGGGGCGTGGTGGAGCGGGACGGCCTCTGTCCAGGCGTCGTGCGGGATCCAGCCGACGAGCCCCAGTCGGAAGGCGAGGCCGTCCGGCAGCGGGTCGGCACCGGGCGCGGCGGACCCGGCGGGCGCCGACGCGGGCAGCAGCTCCGCCAGCCCCGCGAACAGGCCCCGCGGCCACGCCGTCATGGTCTCGGCGGACGCGGCGAGGTAGCTCCACCCCTCCCCCGCCGAGTCATCGAGCCAGGCGACGTCGCCGGCGGACTCCGCGGCGAAGAGCGCCAGGAACACGTCCTCCGGGTCGTGCCAGCGGCCCAGCCGGCGGCCGACGACCTCCGCGGCGGCGCGCGCGTCGCGCTCGTGCATGCTCGGCCTCCCGGTGTCCTGAGCGCACCCGGCGGCCGCCTAGCCTCAAGGGTATGAGTTCCGAGACGATCCTCAGGTGGACCGCGGCCGGATGGGCGACGACGGCCCCGGATCCCGCCGGTGGAGGAGCCGAGGAGCCGCGACCCGCCGCTCACCGGGTGCTCGCGGCCGACTCGTTCCTCGTCGAGGAGGGCCGGGTGCTGGCGCTCGACGTCCACCGGCAGCGGTTCCTCGCGTCGCTGCGCCTGCAGTCCGCGGCCGTGCCGGATCCCGCGGCCTTCCTCGACGCCGCGGTCGCCGCGCTGCCCCGCGACGGCGCGTGGTTCCCGCGCGTGGAGGCGCTCCGCGGGCCCGACGGCGACGTGGCGCGGCTCCTCGTGCGACCGGCACCGGATCGCACGGCCTCGGTGGTGCTGCGCGACCACGACGGCCCGGATCCGCGCACGATGCCGCGCGTCAAGGGACCCGACCTGCACGCCCTCGGCGCCCTGCGGAGCCGCGCGTCCCGATACGGCGCGGGCGAGGCGGTGATCCTCGCGGCCGATGGCACGATCGTCGAGGGCGCGTACAGCGCGATCCTGTGGTGGCACGGCGACGCCCTCGCGGTCGTCGAGGGCGACGTGCCGCGGATCCCGAGCGTCACCGAACGCAGCATCGTCGCGCTGGCCACGGCCCTCGGCGTCGACGTGCTGCATGAGCGGGCGCGGCCGGCCGACCTCGACGGGCGCGAGGTGTGGGCCGTGAGCGCGCTGCACGGGATCCGCCTGGTGCGCGGCTGGATCGACGGGCCCGCCACCGCGGCCGAGCCCGGTCGTGCGCGTGCGTGGCGCACGCGGCTGCATGCGCTGCGGCGCGAGCTGCCCGCGGGCTGACGCGCGCGCGACCCGGGCCCGCCTGCCCGGTCAGGACATGGGCAGCAGCTCGATGGTCCGGTCGACGAGGTCGCCCGGCACCTCGGTGTGCGTGAGCAGGAGCACCCCGCGGCCGCGGTCGCGTGCGGCCGTGAGCACGTCGCGCAGCACGGCACGGGCCTGATCCGCGTCCACGTCGGCCGTCGGCTCGTCGAGCACGAGCACCGGGAAGTCGGCGAGGAGCGCCCGCGCCAGGGCGATCCGCTGCGCCTGGCCGCCCGAGACGAGGCCGCCGCGGTCGCCGACGCGCGCGTCGAGCCCGCCCCGCTCGGCCGTCCACCCGGCGAGGCCCACCCGCGCGAGCACGCCGACCAGCTCGTCGTCCGTCGCGCCATCGCGCGCGAAGAGCAGGTTCTGCCGGATGCTCGCGTCGAAGAGGTGCGGGGCCTGCTCGCACAGGCCGACGATCCGGCGCACGGCGGACGGGGCCATCGTCCGCGCGTCCCGGCCGTCCAGCTCGTAGGCGCCACGCGACTCGAGGAATCGGGCGAGGGCGCCCGCGAGCGACGACTTGCCGGATCCGCTCGGGCCGCGCACGACGACCGTCTCCCCCGGCCGCACCACGAGCGACACGGGAGCGAGGGCGTCGTCGTCGGCTCCCGGCCAGCGCGTGACCAGGTCGCGGACCTCGAGCGTCGTGCCCGCGGGTGACGCGGCGGGGACGGGCTCCGCGTCGGCGTCGTCCGGCTCGCGCGGGATCTCGTCGGGCACGGTCCCCGGCACGACGCCCGCCACGCGCTCCGCGCTCGTGCGCACGCTCCGCCACGCCTGCGCCGCGAGCGGCACGGCCGTCGCCTGCTCCACGAGCGCGAGCGGCACCAGCGCGGCGAGCGCGAGCCAGGCGGGATCCAGCGTCCCGGACGCGAGGCCCGGCACTCCCTGCAGCACGGTCCAGCCGGCGACCGCACCCGTGCCGGCGAGCACGACGCCCGTGGTGACGCCCGCCGCGGCGGCGCTGCGCAGCTCCGCGCGTCGGAGGTCGGACGCGGCCCGATCGATCGCGGTGAGGCGGTCGTCCACCACCCCGAACGCGGTCAGCACGTCGAGACCGCCGACGAGGTCGAGCACGAGGTCCTGCAGCCGGGCGCGCAGCGGCGCGATGCGCGTCTCGGCGCGCCCGGCGAGCGCGGTCGTCGCGCCGATCCCGACGGCGAGCGAGACCGCGAGCACGACGGCGAGCGCGATCCCCGCCGCCGGCAGCACCGCCCCCACGACCGCGACGCTCGCCGCCTGCACGAGCACCGACACCGCCAGCGGCTGCACCACGCGCAGGGGGAGGTCCTGGAGCCGGTCGACGTCGCCCACGAGCCGCGTGAGGAGGTCGCCGCGGCGCGTGTCCCGGAGCCCGGCCGGTGCGAACGGGAGGAGCCGCTCGAAGACGCCCACGCGCAGCGTCGCCAGGGCGCGGAAGGCCGCGTCGTGGCTCGTGATGCGCTCCAGGTAGCGGAACGCGGCGCGCCCGAGCGCGAAGGCGCGGACCCCGACGATCGCCATGCCCAGGAACAGGATCGGCGGCTGCTCGGACGCGCGCGTGATGAGCCAGGCGGAGGTCGCGAGGAGCGCTACCGCTCCGAAGGCGCTCGCGAGCCCCGCGAGGAGCCCGGGCAGAGCGCGCCGCGCGGGCGGCTGCGCGAGCCGGAGGACGTCGCCGCGGTTCACGGCGCCACCTGCGCGCGCCAGGCGGGCTCCGGGGCGATGCGCCCGGGCGTCGCGGCGGCGGGCTCGCGCGTGCCGAGGGCGTGCGGGGTCCCGTCCGCGGCGGATCCCCCGCCCAGCCGCAGCTCGGCGTCGGCCGCCCGCACGAGCGCGCCGCGGTGCGTGACGACCACGACGGCACGGCCCTGGTCGGCGAGCGCGCGGATCCCGTCGGCGAGGCGCGCCTCGGTCGCGGCGTCGAGCGCGGAGCTCGGCTCGTCGAGCAGCACGAGCGGGCAGTCGAGGGCGAGCGCGCGGTGCACGGCGCGCGCGACGGCGACCCGCTGCGCCTGCCCGCCGGACAGCCCCTGCCCGCCGACGCCGAGCGCCAGGTCGGGGTCGATGCCGTCGGCCGCCGCGAGCGCGAGCGCGCGTCGGACGAGCGCGTCGTCGGGATCCGCGACGCCGAGCGCCACGTTGGCGCGGACCGTGCCCGCCATGAGCCCGGGCCGCTGCCCCGCCCAGGCGATCTCGGTCGGGAGCGGCGCGCGCGGCGCGGGGGCGTCGATCTCGCCGACCCAGCCGACGGCGCCCTCTGCGGGCAGCTGGCCGAGGATCGCCTGGAGGAGGGACGACTTGCCCGTGCCGCTCGGCCCGGTCACCGCCGTGACGCGTCCGCGCGGGAAGGTCGCGGAGAGCCCGGCCAGCACGGGACGGTCGCCGCGTGATACGGCCAGGTCGCGGATCACGAGGGCGTCGCCCGCGGCACCCCGCGCAGCCTCGGCCACGGCGCCAGCGGCCGCCCCGGCCCGCGCCGCCCGCCCGGCCCGATCCTCCTCGAGGATCCCGAGCACGTCGTCGGCCGCCGCGACCCCCTCGGCGGCGGCGTGGAACTGCACACCCACCTGCCGGATCGGCAGGAACGCCTCGGGCGCGAGCAGCAGCACGAAGAGCCCCACCTCGAGGTCGAGCTGCCCGCCGATGAGGCGCACCCCCACCGACACCGCCACGAGCGCGACCGACAGCGACGCCGCGAGCTCCAGCACGAAGCCGGACAGGAAGGAGATGCGGAGCACGCGCATGGTCTCCACGCGGTACTCCTCCGTCACCCGTCGGATGCGGGCTGTCTGCCGCCGGGCGCGCCCGAAGACCAGGAGCGTCGACAGCCCGTCGACCACGTCGAGGAAGCCCGACGCCAGCTCCGTGAGGCGCGACCACTGCCGCCGCTGCACCTCCTGCGTCGCCCAGCCGACGAGCACCATGAAGACGGGGATCACGGGCAGCGTCGCGAGGACGGTCACGCCCGTGAGCGGGTCGGCCAGGGAGAGCACCGCCACGACGATCGGCGTCGCGAGGGCGGTGAGGATCAGCTGCGGCACGTAGCGCGCGAAGTACGGGTCGAGCGCGTCGAGTCCCGGGCCCACGATCGTCGCGAGGCGCCCGCGGCTGCGGCCGGCCGTCCAGGCGGGGCCGAGGTCGGCGACGGCCCGGAGCGCGCGTCGCCGCAGCTCGGCGCTGACCCGGGCTGCGCCGCGCGCACCCACCACGTCGAGGAGCCACGCCGAGGCGCCGCGCACGACGGCGGATCCGATGACGAGCGCGAGCACCGGCCCGAGCTCCGACGCGGCCGCGCCGCCGATCGCCCGCACGACGAGCTGGGTGAGCGACCAGCAGAAGGCGACGAGCGCGACGGTCTGCACGACGCCGACCAGGGCTCCCGTGGCGAGCATCGCGCGCGCAGACGCGGAGTGCCGCAGCAGACGCGGATCCAGGGGCTTCACGGCGCGCCTAGTGCGCGGCCTGTGCGATCACGGCGCGCGTGATGCGCCTCCGGAACACCCAGTACGTCCACGCCTGGTAGGCGAGGATCAGCGGCAGCGCGAACCCGGCGGCCCACGTCATGATCGTCAGCGTGTACGGCGACGAGGAGGCGTTCTCGAGCGTCAGCCCGTACGCGGCATCGTTCGACGCCGGCATCACGAACGGGTGCAGAGCCGTGAAGAGGCTGGCCACCGCGAGCGCTATGGTCGCCGCGAGCAGCCCGAACGCCCACCGCTCCCGTCCCCGCACGTTCGCGAGGTACGACCCGACGAGGGCCACGGCCGCGAGCGCGGACACGAGCCCCGACGGCGCCGACCCGTGCGCGAGCGTCGTCCAGACCAGGAAGGTCGCGGCGATCACGATGGTCACGGCGCCGACGCGCATCGAGAGCAGCCGGGCACGCGCCCGGATCGGCCCGTCGGTCTTGAGCGCCGCGAACTGCAGGCCGTTGACGAGGAACAGCGACAGCGTCGTGAGGCCGCCGAGCAGCGCGTACGGGTTCAGCAGGTCGAGCGTGGATCCCGTGTAGTCGTGGTGCCGGTCCATCGGCAGGCCGCGCACCACGTTCGCGAACACGACGCCCCAGAGGAACGACGGAACCACGGATCCGACCACGATCATCGCGTCGAACCACCCGCGCCACCGGTCCGACGCCCCCTGGTGCCGGAACTCGAACGAGACGCCGCGGAGGATGAGCGTGATGAGGATCGCGAGCAGCAGCAGGTAGAAGCCGCTGAACATGGTCGCGTACCACTCGGGGAAGGCCGCGAAGAGCGCGGCGCCCGCGACGATGAGCCAGGTCTCGTTGAGGTCCCACACCGGCCCGATGGTGTTGATGAGCACGCGGCGGTCGGTGTCGTCCTTGGCGAGGAACGGCAGGCTCATGCCCACGCCGAAGTCGAAGCCGTCGAGCACGAAGTAGCCGACGAACAGGAAGGCGATGACGCCGAACCAGATGAGCGTGAGGTCCATCAGTACACGCTCGCTTCCCGCACGACCTCGCCCGTCACCGGGTCCGGCTCCTGCTCGGCCTCGGGCCCCTTCTGGGCGGCCTTCAGGATGAGGCGGAACTCGACCACGGCGAGCGACCCGTAGACGACCGTGAACGCGACGAGCGAGAGGAGCACCTGGATCCCGGTGACGTTCGGCGAGACCGCGGACGAGGTCTGCAGCAGGCTGAAGACGATCCACGGCTGGCGGCCCATCTCCGTGAAGATCCAGCCGACCGTCATCGCGAGCAGCGGCAGCGGGGCGGCCCAGATGGCGACCTTCCACATCCACGGCCTCGTGATGCGGCGGCCCCGGCGCGTGGACCAGAGGCCCGCGACCGCGACGCCGATGGCGGCCATTCCGAAGCCCATCATCCAGCGGAACGCCCAGTAGGTGACCCAGATGGTGGGCGTGTAGTCGCCGGGGCCGTAGCTCGCGACGTACTGCGCCTGCAGGTCGTTGATGCCCTGGACCGTGCCGTCGAGCGTGTGCGTGGAGAGGAAGGACAGCAGGTACGGGATGCGGATGGAGAACAGCTCGCTCGACCCGTCCGGCGTGCCCCAGGTGAACAGCGAGAACGACGCGGCGGCGCCGGACGAGGTGTCGTAGTGCGCCTCGGCGGCGGCCATCTTCATGGGCTGCGTCTGCACCATGGCGAGGCCGAGCTGGTCGCCGGAGAGGATGGTGAGCGCGCCGGACACCACCATGAACCACATGCCGAACTTCATGGCCGGCATCATCGTCTCGAGGTGCTGGTTGCGGGACAGGTGCCAGGCGGCGACCGAGATGATGACGGCGGCCGCGCACATGAAGGCCGCGAAGATCGTGTGCGGGAACGCGGCGAGGGCGACCTTGTTGGTGAGGAGCGCCCAGATGTCGGTGAGCTCGGCTCGTCCCCGGGCCTCGTCGATCCGGTAGCCCACCGGGTTCTGCATGAAGGCGTTGGCCGCGAGGATGAAGTACGCCGACAGGATCGACGCGGCGGACACCACCCAGATCGACGCGAGGTGCAGCCCCTTCGGGAGCTTGTCCCAGCCGAAGATCCAGACGCCGATGAACGACGCCTCGAGGAAGAACGCGAGGAGCCCCTCGAGCGCGAGCGGGGCGCCGAACACGTCGCCCACGAAGCGGGAGTACTCCGACCAGTTCATGCCGAACTGGAACTCCTGCACGATCCCGGTGACCGTGCCCATCGCGAAGTTGATGAGGAAGATCTTCCCGAAGAACCGCGTGAGCCGCAGGTAGTGCTGCTTCCCGGTGCGCACCCACGCCGTCTGGTACAGCGCGCAGACGAACGCCATCCCGATCGTGAGCGGCACGAAGAGGAAGTGGTAGACGGTCGTGAGGCCGAACTGCCAGCGGGAGAGCAGCAGCGGGTCGAGGAGGTCGTTCACTCGGGGCGACCGCTCTGGCGGCGGCCGGGTGCGAGGTCGTCTGCGGGAACGGGGTGCGGTGTCATGGCGACCGGATGCGCTTCCTGTGGATGGCGGATCGTGCGGGGTGAGGCTCCATCGCGACCCCTCGATTCTACGACTTGTAGACGATCGGCGCGAGCCCTGTGCGCGGATCCCGGCCGCGTCGCGTTGGCCGGCCGGCGGCGCGCGCGACACCCGTCGTTCACCCGGCCGGGCGAGGGTCGGACCACGCATCGGATCGGCGTCGACCCGGTGCGCCCACGCGCGGGCCGGCATCGGCTCCGCGCCCGCCGTCGGCATCCGGATCCGGCACCGCACCCACCCGCACCGCGCACGTCGACCGAAGGGCCGCCGCCATGACCTCACCCGCTCCCGCCTCCCCGGCATCCGACCGCACCATCGGATCCACGACGACCGCCGCCGCCGGCGCTCCCGCATCCACCTACGTCGCCCTCCTCGTGGCCGACGGCGCCCACCTCACGGGGCGGGTCGCCGAGGCGGCCGACCTCCTCGGCGACGGCGCGCCCGCGGCGCGCTACGACGCCCGCACCGCGTCCGCCGAGGACGCGCTCGTCGTGGCCCTGGCGCTCGTGGCAGGGGGGCTCGACGTCCGCGACGCCGCCCAGCACGCCGTCGACGGGGATCCGGCGCCCGTCATCCAGGCGCTGCACTCGCTGGCCGGTCGCGGCGGCGTCGAGCCGTACCTCCTCCGCAACGGCCTGACGGTCGACCACTTCCACGCGCTCCGCGACGCCGTGGTCGCCGTCGGCGGACGCGAGCTCGACGAGTCCCAGGACTGACCCGGGCGGTCCCGCCGCCCCTGTCCCCCGACGACGCCCCTCCTTCTGGGGCCATGTCCGCGTGTCCGCATAAAGGGGGACCCGCTAGAGTCGTCCATGAGCGCACGGCCCTTACCCCCCCTTGGGCCGGGTGCTCGCAACCCGACGAGCACGTCCGTCCACCCCCCCCGGATCGGACGGCTCCCGGACCACGGAGATCACCCGTCCCCCGAAGGACCGTGATCGCCGGAGAGGCCCGGCACCCGTGGCGTTCCCGCGCCCCGTGCCGGGCCTCTCGATCGTCCGCCGTGCGGATCAGCGGCCGGCGACCACCCTCTGCCGGGCGGACGCCTCGTCGTCGACGAGCGGCAGGTGCAGGATCGCGAGGTCGAGCGGGCGGCCGAACTTCCAGCCGATCCCGGGCAGCAGCCCCACCTGCCGGAAGCCCAGGCGCTCGTGCAGCCGGATGGATCCCCGGTTGCCGGCCTCGATGTCCGCGAAGACCGCGCGCTTCCCGGCCGATCGTGCGTGCTCCACGACCGCCTCGACGAGCGCCCGGCCGATGCCCTGCCCCTGGAACCCGTCGCGCACGTACACCGAGTCCTCCACCGAGAAGCGGTAGCCGGACATTCGCCGCCAGGGCCCGTAGGTGCCGTAGCCCGCGAAGGCCCCGTCGACCTCGGCGACGAGGATCGGGTCGCCCGCCTCCGTCGTCTCGCGGAACCAGGCCTCGCGCTCGGCGCGGTCGACCGGCTCCTCCGTCCAGAGGGCGGTGCCGGTGAGGATCGCGTGGTTGCGGATCTCCAGCAGGTCGTCGATGTCACGGGGCTCGGCGGGGCGGATCCTCATGCCAGCAGGGTAACGGAGCGGTCGGCGGGCGCCGTGCGGCAGGATCGACGCATGGACCTCACCATCTCGCGGGTCGCGTGGGACGACGACGACGCGACGTCCCTCCGCGCCGCCCAGCGCGCCGAGCTCGACCTCCGCTACTGCGGCGACACGGAGCCGGGCGCGAAGCCGACGGCCGCCGACATGGCCGCATTCCTCGTCGCGCGCGACGCGGACGGGACGCCCGTCGGCTGCGGCGGGATCCGGCCGCTCGGCGACCGCGGCGACGGGACGCCGTGGGCGGAGCTCAAGCGCATGTACGTGGTACCTGCGGTCCGCGGCACGGGCGTCGCGACGGCCGTCCTCCGCGCGCTCGAGGAGACCGCCCGCGAGCTCGGCGTGGTCGACCTGGTGCTGGAGACCGGCCCGGAGCAGCCCGACGCGATGCGCTTCTACGTCCGCGAGGGCTGGACGGAGATCCCCCGGTTCGGCGCCTACGCCGACTCCGAGGGCTCCCGCTGCTACGCGCTGACGCTCGCGTGATCCGCCGGCTCCGGCTCCTCGCCCTGTCCTCGCACCCGGGGCCGACGGCCACCGTCACGGTGCTGGCCACCGTGCTCGCCGTCGCGCTCGGCTACGGACCCGGGCGCGTCGTCGCGGTGGCGCTGGCCGTGCTCCTCGGTCAGCTGTCCATCGGGCTCTCCAACGACTGGATCGACGCCGAGCGCGACCGCAGCGTCGCGCGGGCGGACAAGCCCGTCGCGCGCGGCGAGATCACGGTCGGCCAGGTGCGGGCCGCCGCCCTCGTCACGGCTGCCGCGTGCCTCGTCGCGTCGGCCGCGCTCGGGCCGGCCTTCCTCCTCGCGCACGTCGTGCTCGTGGGCGCGGGCTGGGCCTACAACGCCGGGCTCAAGCGCACCGCGGTGAGCGTCGTGCCGTTCGTCGTGGCCTTCGGGATCCTGCCGACGGTGGTCGCCCTCGGCGCCGCGGATCCCGTGCCCGCGGCCGCGTGGGCGATGGCGACGGGCGCGGTGCTCGGTGTCTCCATCCACTTCACCAACGTGCTGCCCGACCTCGAGGACGACGCCCGCACGGGCGTCCGCGGACTGCCGCACCGGCTGGGGCGCGTGCCGTCGGGCCTCGTCGCCTTCGGGGCGCTCGCGCTCGGGGCGATCGTCGTCGCCGTCGGCCCGGTGCTCGCGGATCCGGCGCACGCGGTCACCCCGCTCGCGGTCGCGGGGCTCGTCGTCACGCTCGGCATCGCCGCGTGGGGTGCCGTGCGCGTCGTCACCCGGCCGCCGGGGCGCCTGCTGTTCCAGCTGATCATGGCGGCGTCGCTGCTGCTCGTCGCCCAGATCGCGCTGAACGCGACCCGCCTCACCTGACCCGCGCGCCCGTGTCCCGGCCCATGGCGTAGACGGAGGCGAGACCGGCCGCGGCGGGCGAGGCGAGCACCGCGCGGAGTCCCGCATCGCGCACGAGGCGGGTGAGCCCCCGGACGGGACGCCCGAGCGCCGTGTTGATCTCCGACTGCACAGCCGCGCGGCGCGCGCTGGAGAGCCGGTCACGCTCCCAGCGGGCGAGGCGCACGGGATCCGGCACTCCGCGGCGCGCGAGGACGGCGTCGACGAGGATCGGCGCGAGGGCGTCCGCGTCGAGCCAGCCGAGGTTCATCCCCTGCCCGCCGATCGGGCTGATCTCGTGGGCCGCGTCGCCGATCAGCACGCCGCGCCCGGCGACCATCCGGCGCGCGAGGCGCCGGCGCACGCCGAAGCCGCTGACCGGATCCAGCTCCGAGGCCGACACGACGTGCCCCGTGCGCTGCCGCACCGCGCGGGCGAGGAGCGACGCCTGATGCCCCTCGTCCTCCCCGGCGCGGAGCCCCACGACGAAGCGCCGCAGGCCGCCCGGCAGCGGGAACGACTCGACGACGCCGTCCGGGTGCAGGGTGACGACGGCGTCGTCGCCGCCGTCGGTGCGGTCGGGCGCGTCGCCCATGAGGAACCGGTCGGGCAGGGGGCGCTCGTCGATGCCGATCCCGAGGAGCCCGCGGACCCGGCCGCGCGTGCCGTCCGCGCCGACGACGAGGGACGCGGTGACCTCGACGGGCGCGCCGTGGGCATCCCGCCCGGTCGCGCGGACGACTCCGTCCGGCATGCCGACGGGATCCGCGTCGAGCCCGGTGAGCGTCACGCCGCGGCGGAGGGCGTCGGGTGCGAGGCCGGCCAGCCGCGCCGCGAGGATCGCCTCCGTGCGCCACTGCGGCAGGGCCGCGACGTACGGGTGCGTGGCCGAGACCCCGGCGAATGAGACCCGCCCGAGCTCCCCGCGGGGACCCATCGCGATGCCCGTCCGGACGAGGACCGCCTCGGCGACCATCTCGTCCGCCACCCCCAGGCGGTCGAACGCGTCGAGGGATGGCGCGTGGATCCCGATCGCGCGCGACAGCAGGGCCGGCGCCGTCCGCGCCTCCCACACCCGCACGTCCAGGCCCGCGTGCGCGAGGAGCGCCGCGAGGTGGATCCCCACGGGCCCGCCGCCCACGACCAGCGCGTCGACGCGGGTCATCGGCCCGGGCGCTCGACGGGGTCCGCGTGGCCCGTGGCCGGGTCGCGGACGACGAGCACGCGGAACGGCACGGCGCCCTCGACCCGCCAGCCGGCGGGCACCCGGAGCGCGAGCTCGACGGGCGTCCAGCTGCGACGGATCGACCGGAGCCCGTCGACGTGCACGAAGGAGCCGCGCGCGACGAGCCGGGAGGCCGGCCCGTAGAGGGCGTAGGCCAGGCGACCGCGCGCGATGTCGCCGTGGATCGCGCGCGGGGCGAGCGCCGCGGAGTCCGCCAGGAGCGCGTCGAACGCGGCGTCGTCGAGGTGGTGGAGCACGTGGTTGCTCGTCACGAGGTCGAAGCGGCGGCCCGCGGCGACGAGGTCCCCGCTCGACGACGCGAGGAACGCGACGTCGGGGTCGCGGGGCCGGGCGCCCGCGAAGGCGGCGGCGCGCGGATCCGGGTCGATCCCCGTCACGCGCAGCCGCAGCCCGTCGCGTCGGGCCCACCGCGCGAGGGCGAGCGGCACGTCGCCGCCTCCGGAGCCGATGTCGAGGAGCGTCGTCTCCCGCTCCGCGGACAGGAGCGGGCGGATCCGGGACCGGTAGACGCCGCGCCATCCTGCGACGACACGGTTGACGATGCCGAACCGCGCGTAGGTGCGGTCGAGCGCGACGGGGTCGCAGTCCGGGTCGTCCATGAGCTCGGTGAGCCCGGTCTCGCGCCGCGAGAGGTCCATCAGGCGGTCCGGCGCGTCATGAGCGCCGTCTCGACGGTGAGGCCGGGGCCGAACGCCATGGCGCACACGCGTCCCGCGCCGGGCCCGCTCACCTGGGCAGGCGCGGAATGCGCGGCGTCCGGCCGGCCGGGCACGTCGGCGGGAGGCGCCCGGTGCAGGATCCGCCGGAGCACGAAGAGCACCGTCGCGCTCGACATGTTGCCGACCTCCGCGAGCGTCGAGCGCGAGGCCTCGAGCTGTGCGGGCGCGAGCCCGAGCCGGCCCTCGACGCGGTCGAGGATGCTGCGGCCGCCCGGGTGGATGGCCCAGTCCTCGATCTCCGCGGGGGCGACGCCCTCGAGGGCCGGGAGCTGCGCCCACAGCGGCGCGAGCGCGCCCGAGATGTGCTCGTCGATGATCCTCGGCACGTAGCTCGACAGGACCATGTCGAAGCCCTGGTCGCCGATGGTCCACGCCATGTCGTCCTCGCCCACGGGCGTGAGGACGGTCTCGAACGCGTCGAGGTCGAGCACGGTGGATCCGGTCGGGGCCGGTCGCGCGGTGACCACGGCGGCCGCCGCGCCGTCCCCGAAGACGGACGACGCCACGATCGTGTCCGCGTCGTCCGACGAGTGCAGGTGCAGCGAGCAGAGCTCGACGCACACGACGAGGACGACCGCGCCAGGGTCGGCGGCGCAGAACTGCGCGGCCATGCGCAGCGCCGGGAACGCGCCGTAGCAGCCCATGAAGCCGAGGTGGAACCGCTGGGTCGACGCGCCGAGGCCGAGACCGCGCACGACCTGGTAGTCGGGTCCGGGCGCGTAGAAGCCCGTGCAGGAGACGGTGACGACGTGCGTCACGTCGGAGGTCTCGATGCCCTCGGCCTCCTCGACCGCCTGGCGCGCTGCCCCGAGCAGCAGCGCGGGGGCCTCGCGGATGTACGCGTCGTTCCGCGCGCCGGTGCCCGGCGTGAGGATCCGCCCGCGCTCCCGGTCGTAGAAGACAGGCTCGGCGTCGTCGTCGTCGACGGATGCGTCGGCGCCCGCCATGCCCGGCGCCGTGCCGAGCTCGCGGATCACCGTGTGCCGCGTGCGGATCCCCGACGCATTGAAGGCCGCGGACACGAGCCGGGTCCCGAGCCGCCCGAGCTCGGGCTGGCTGCCGAAGAGGTCACGCACGCCGTCCTGCGCGAGGACGGTCGGCGGCAGGGCCGTGGCGATCGAGCGGATGGAGGCGATCAGCGTCGGCCGCCGGAGACGACGGCGGCGCCGACCGCGAGCACGACGGCGACGGCGCCCGCGCCGATCGACGCGGCGACGGCCGGGTCCTTCTTCGTGAACGCGCGCGTGCGGCGCGCGACGTCGCGGCCGGTCGTGCGGACGCGCGTCGTGACGTCGTCGCGGATGGCGCGGGCGCGAGCCGAGGCGTCGGCCTTCAGCTCGGAGGCGCGGGCCGGGACGTCGAGCGCCGTCTCGAGCTCGCGGACGGTGCGCGCGAGCTCGTCGCGACCGGCGCGGATGTCCCGCTTCAGCTCCTCGGGGCTGCGCTTGGGGGCGGGCGGGATGTTCGCGCCTTCGCCGTGCGGCGCCGACTCGGCGACCGTCTTGTGCTTCCGGACCTCGCGGGCGACCGTGGTCACCGCGCCGAGGACGCTGACCTCTCCGGTCGGGGACTTCTTCTTGGCCATGCGCGGGCTCCTGCCATCGGGAAAGGTCGTGTGCGGTGGATCCATCATGCTCCGTCGTGCGCACGGGCATCGACGGCGCGAGGGGCCGGCGCTCGCGCGTCGACCCCTCGCGGGTGCCGGGCGTCCCCGCCCGATCGGCGCCTCTAGAAGAGGGCCTTCTCCTTGAGCCAGTCGGCGGCGATCGCCTTCGGCTCGGCCTTCTCGTCGCCCTGGTTGCGGCGGTTCATCTCGGTGAGGTCCTCGGTGGTCAGCGCGGCCGACACCTTGTCGAGGATCGCCGTGACGTCCGGGTTCATCTTCGCGGTGTTCACGAGCGGCACGACGTTCTGCGCCTTGATGAGGTTCTCGGGGTCCTCGAGCGTGACGAACCCGTTGTCGAGGATCGACGGCGTGGTCGAGTAGATGTTCGCCATGTCGACCTGGCCGTCGAGCAGCGCCTTGACGGTGTTGGGGCCGCCCTGGTCCTCGATGGTGACGAGGCTCGCGTCGACGCCGTACGTGCCCGTGAGGCCGGGGATCCCGTACTCGCGCTCGCCCAGCACCGCGCCGCCGCCGACGCGGACCGTCTTGCCCTTGAGGTCGGAGAGGCTCGTGACGCCGTTGGTCTCCGAGTACTCCTTCGTGACGTTGTACGAGTCCTTGTCCTCGGCGGGCGACTCGTCGAGCACCTCGAAGCCGTCCGGCAGCGCGTCGCCGAGAGCGGCGTACACGTCGTCGCTGGAGGTGGCGGTCGAGTCGGCGTCGTACGCGGCGAGCAGGTTGCCCGTGTACTCGGGGATGAGGTCGATGGACCCCTCCTCGAGCGCCTTGAGGTAGACCTCGCGCTCGCCGATCTGCAGGTTGCGCGTGACCTTCACGTCGTTGGCCTCGAGGGCCTGCGCGTAGACCTCGGCGAGGATGACGTTCTCGCCGAACGCGGCCGAACCGACGGAGATGGTGTCGGTGGGGGCGGCCGAGGCCGACTGGCCGCCGGTGGGGTCGGTGGGGTCGCCGGACGCGCAGCCGGCGAGGGCCATCGCGGTGCCGACCGCGACGGTGCCGAGGAGGACCCGGCGGGAGATGCTGAGGGACATTGCTGTGTTCCTTTCAGGAGGTGGTGCTGACCGCCGGCCTCGACGAGGCACGGACGGAGTCGGAGGGGCGGCCCGCCGCGGCGACGACGCCCCGGGGGACGACGAGGCGCTGGACGATCGCGAGCACGCCGTCCACGACCAGCGCGAGGACGGTGACGAGGATGGAGGCGGACACCATGAGCGGGTAGTTGCGCGTGGTGAGGCCGGTGAAGATGTCGGGCCCGAGGCCGCCGAGTCCGAGGTAGGCGCCCAGCGTCACGGTGCTGATGACCTGGAGGGTGGCGGCCCGGAAGCCGCTGATGATGAGCGGCAGGGCGAGCGGGATCTCGACCTTCCCGAGGATCTGCCACTCCGTCATGCCGACGGCGCGAGCGGCGTCGACGGTCGCGCGGTCGACGGCCTGGAGTCCGGCGTAGACGCCGGCGAGCAGCGGCGGGATGCCGAGGATCGCGAAGGTGATCATCGGGCCGGTGAGACCGATGCCGAACACCAGCCCGAAGATCACGAGGACCCCGAGCGTGGGGAGGGCACGGAACCCGCCCGAGAGGGAGACCGCGATGGTGCGACCGCGCCCGGTGTGGCCGATGTAGAGCCCGGCGGGGACCGCGACGAGCGCGGCCAGGAAGATGGCGAGGAACGTATAGGAGATGTGCTCCACCAGCCGGACGCCCGTCCCGGTCGACCCGCTCCAGCGGCTCGCGTCGAAGATGAGGGCGAACGCCTCCGCGAACAGGTTCACGACAGGCCTCCGGTCACGGCGATCGGGGACGCCGCCGTGGAGCTGCGTCGACGCGCACGGGATGACGTCGAGCGCGACCAGGGCATGAGGGCGCGGCCGAGGAGCACGAGGATCAGGTCGAACACCAGGGCGATGACGAGGATGCCGACTACGCCGGTGAAGATCTCGGTGAAGAAGGACCTGCGGTAGCCGCTGAGGATCATGGTGCCCAGGCTCTGCACGCCGATGAGCGAACCGACCGTCACCATGCTCACCGTGCTCACGGAGACCACGCGCAGGCCCGCCAGCAGCACGGGCCCGGCCAGCGGGAGCTCCACGCGCCAGAACCGTGCCCAGCCAGCGTAGCCCATGGCGGTGGCCGACTGCTTCACGTCCCCCGGCACCGAGGCGAGCGCGTCCGTGGTGATGCGGACCATGAGCGCCACGGCGTAGACGGTCAGCGCGATGACGATGTTGCGGGGGTCCAGCAGCGACGTGCCGATGAGCCCGGGCACCACGAGGATCAGCGCGATGGACGGGATCGTGTAGAGCAGCCCGCCCGCCGTGAGCAGGAGGCCACGGGCACGCGTGTAGCGGTTGGCGAGCCAGCCCAGCGGGAGGGACAGGAGCAGCCCGATGACGATGGGCGGCGCGGCCAGCGCGATGTGCGCGACGGCCAGGTCGAGCACCGTCTGGATGTTGGCGATGACCCAGTTCACGCGGGTCCCGCACCCTGCGCCGGAGCACCGGGGGCGTGCGCGGCCCCCGCCTCGGTCGGAGCGGATGCGGATCGGGCGGCGGCGCGGCCCTCGTCGTCGAGCACGCCCACGAGCCGGCCGTCTCGGTCGACGAGCACCTGTCCCGTGCCGGTGTCCTCGACGTGCAGCGCGCGCTTGCCCTTGTCGGCGCCCACGAAGTCGCGGACGAAGTCGTTCGCCGGGTTCGACAGGATCTCCTGCGGCGTGCCCTGCTGGGCGATGCGGCCGCCCTTCTCGAGGATCACGACCTGGTCGCCGAGCAGGAACGCCTCGTCGATGTCGTGCGTCACGAAGACGACGGTCTTGTCGAGCTGGGTGCGCAGGCGGATGAGCTCCTGCTGGAGGTCGTCGCGCACGAGGGGGTCGACGGCGCCGAAGGGCTCGTCCATGAGCAGGATGTTCGGGTCCACCGCGAGGCCGCGGGCGACGCCGACGCGCTGCTGCTGCCCGCCGGAGAGCTGCGACGGGTAGCGGTCCGCCATCGAGCGGTCGAGGCCCACGGTGTCCATGAGCTTCAGCGCGCCCTCGCGGGCCGTGCGCTTGTCCACGCCGGTGAGGCGCGGCACGGTCGCGATGTTGTCGACGACCTTGCGGTGCGGGAGGAGGCCGGAGTTCTGCATCACGTAGCCGATGCTGCGGCGGAGCCTCACGGCGTCCTGGGTGGCGATGTCGGTGCCGTCGATCTCGATGCGGCCCGAGGTGGGCTCGACCATCCGGTTGATCATGCGCATGAGGGTCGTCTTGCCGCAGCCCGAGGATCCGACGAGGACCGTCGTGGTCTGCGAGGGGACGACGAGGCTGAAGTCCTCGATCGCGAGCGTGCCGTCCGGGTACTGCTTGCGGACGTGGTGGAACTCGATCATGGTGGCTC
The DNA here is from genome assembly GCF_021216655.1 of Clavibacter michiganensis. Lineage (NCBI taxonomy): Bacteria > Bacillati > Actinomycetota > Actinomycetes > Micrococcales > Microbacteriaceae > Clavibacter > Clavibacter michiganensis. The sequence continues at coordinate 730,450 of NZ_CP080437.1, read as the reverse complement.
ATTCCTCGTATGCGCTACGAATCGACACTTGCCAGGTCCTCCAGCGAACCACGCCGGCGGCGCGGCGACCGCACCGAGCGGTCCGCTGTCGCCACTTCGTAACAAATGGTGCCTGCGCGGATAGCCCACGGATGCCGCGCGCGTGACGGTCGACGGCGGGCGGGTCGGCCAGGATGGAGGGCATGACGCGCATCCTCGCCAGGTCCTCGACCGCCGACGACCTGGTCGGGCTCCTCGACGTGGATCACGCGGGCGAGGCCGTGCCCGCGCCGTCCTGGCGCATCGAGCCGGGCCAGCGCCTGGCGGTCCTGGTCGACACGCTGCCCCGCCGCGCGGAGGGCGACACGGAGGAGCAGGTGCCCGTACGCCGCCTCGAGTCCGCCAGGTGGGGCCTCGTCCCCGCGGGATCGCCCGGCCCGGACCAGGCCCCGTCGCTGGCCGAGGTCCCCGCCGAGCAGCTCGGCTCACGCCCGGAGCTCCTGCAGGCGCTCGTGTCCCGGCGCGCGGCGATCCCGGTGTCCGGCTACTACGAGCACCACGAGACCGACGACGGCCTGCGCACCCCCTACCTCGTCGGCGCGGGCGACGGCATCGTGCTGCTCGCGGCGCTGTACGGGTGGTGGCGGGATCCGGCGCGCGCCGCCGACGACCCGGCCCGCTGGGTGCTGACCTGCGCCGTCCTCACGCGGCCGTCGGCCGGCACCGTGGAGGCGCTCGCGGAGCGCATGCCCGTCGTGCTCTCCCCCGACGTGGTCGAGGCGTGGCTCGACCCCACGGCCGAGGGCTCGCCCGACCTGCTCCGGGCCGTCGCCTCCCAGGCGGAGGACGTGATCGAGCAGCTGGCGATGGACGAGGTCGGACCCGGCATCGACCGGGGCGCGCCCGACACCGCGGAGCTCGCCCGGCCTGTGTGACGACCGGCCGCCTCCCCCGCGTCTGGTTGACTGTGCCCGTGGCCCCCTCCTCGAAGAAGAAGAAGCACGCGACCCGCACGCTCCTCGAGTCACCGGCCGCCGCACCCGTGCTGCACCGGGCGGCGCGCATCGAGGACCGCATCCACGAGATCCGCGAGGGCCGTGCCCGCAAGCGCGGGCTGAAGCCCACCGTCATCCCCTACGCCGGCTACGGATCCGTGCGCTGGGTCCGTGTCCTCTGCCGTGTCCTCCTCACCGACCCGAAGAGCAAGCGCGCGCTGGCCGGCGACAAGGTCGTCCGCGGCTGGCGCAGCTTCACCAGCGTCCCGCTCACCGACGTCGACGTCGTCGTCGAGATCGACGGGACCGAGCACCACGTGCGGGCGGACCGCGGCGGCGTCGTCGACCAGGTCGTCGAGGCGAGCCTGCCGAGCGGCTGGCACACCATCCGCATCCGGGCCCAGGGATCCGAGACCGTCGAGGCGCCCGTCTTCATCGTGGGCGACGACGTGCGCACCGGGATCCTCAGCGACATCGACGACACCGTCATGGTCACCGCGCTCCCCCGGCCGTTCCTCGCCGCGTGGAACACGTTCGTGCTCGACGAGCACGCGCGCACGCCCACCCCCGGCATGGCCGTGCTCTACGAGCGCCTCCGCCTGCAGCACGAGGGCGCACCCGTCCTCTACCTCTCCACGGGGGCGTGGAACGTCGCGCCGACGCTCACCCGGTTCCTGTCCCGGAACCTCTACCCGCCGGGACCGATCCTCCTCACCGACTGGGGCCCCACCGTCGACCGGTGGTTCCGCAGCGGCATTGAGCACAAGCGGAACAACCTGCAGCGCCTCGCGGCCGAGTTCCCGCACGTCAAGTGGATCCTCGCGGGCGACGACGGCCAGCACGACGAGCTGCTCTACGGCGAGTTCGCCGAGCGGCACCCCGACAACGTCGAGGTCGTCCTCATCCGGCAGCTCTCGGCGGGCGAGGCCGTGCTCGCGGGCGGACGGGCGAAGGCGGAGAAGCGCGCGCTCGACAGCTCGATCCCGTGGGTCTACGCGCCGGACGGGGCGAGCCTGCTCGCCCAGCTCGACGACCTCGGCCTCGCCGACGACTCGGGCACGCGGATCGGCACCTGACCCGGACGCCGACCGGCACGACGAAGGGCCCCGCGATCCGCCGCGGGGCCCTTCGTCGTCGTGCGGTGGATCAGACGGCGTCGGTGAGCGCCTGGAACTCGTCGTCGGTGAGCTCGATGCCCGCCGCGGCGATGTTGTCCTCGACGTGGCCGACCGACTTGGTGCCGGGGATCGGCAGCATGACGGGCGAGCGGCGCAGGAGCCAGGCGAGCGCGAGCTGCGAGGCGCGCGCGTCGTGCTGCTTCGCGAGGGCGTCGAGCGGGCCGCCGTCCTTCGCGAGCTCGCCGGTCGCGAGCGGGAACCACGGGATGAAGGCGAGGCCCTCGGCCTCGGCGTAGTCGAGCAGCGGCTCGGCGTCGCGCTTGGCGAGGTTGAAGAGGTTCTGCACGGAGACGATCTCGGCGATCTCGCGGGCGGCCTTCACGTCGTCGACCTGCACCTCGGAGAGCCCGATGTGGCGGATCTTGCCCTCGGACTGCAGGTCCTTGAGCACGCCGATCTGGTCGGCGAGCGGCACGGCAGGGTCGATGCGGTGCAGCTGGTACAGGTCGATGCGCTCGAGGCCCAGGTGGCGCAGGCTCAGCTCGGCCTGCTGGCGCAGGTACTCGGGACGGCCGACGGGCTGCCAGTCGCCGGGGCCGGGGCGCGTGAGCCCGCCCTTGGTCGCGATGACGACGTCGTCGGCGTACGGGTGGAGCGCCTCCTTGAGGAGCTCCTCGGCCACGAACGGTCCGTAGGAGTCGGCGGTGTCGAAGAACGTGACGCCGAGCTCTGCGGCGCGGCGGATGACGCGGACGGCCTCGTGCGGGTCCTCGGGGGCGCCCCAGACGCCCTCGCCGGTCAGCTGCATGGTGCCGTAGCCGAGCCGGACGACGGGCAGGTCGCCGCCGATGGCGAAGGTGCCGGAGGCCCCGGCGGGGCGGGTGGTGGTGTCGGTCATGTGGACCCTCCTCGGGTGTCGATGACGAGGGGGCGTCTGCCGCCCTCGGGACACCGGGGCCAACGCGGCGGGTGGCGGATCCATGCCCGATGCGCGCGATCCGGACCGGACCCTCAGGCTCCGGTCGAGGGTGAGGTGGATCCGCCCGCTCCCCTCGTGGATGTCGGCGGGCGTTCCTACACTCGGATCAGACGTTCGAACATCCGTTCGAACGCGGGAGCGCGGCCGGCGCGAAGGCGAGAGGAGCGGCACCATGCGGATCGACGAGGACGTGGAGGTCGAGCTCTCGGGCGACGGATCGCCGCTGCGGTTCACCTGGCGGGGCGTGGTCTACGGGGTGGTGAGCTCGCCCGAGCGGTGGATCGCGCGGGTCGACTGGTGGCAGCGCACGGGCCGCGCGCCCCGCGGCGCGAGCGCCCACCTGCTGGAGCTGTCGATGTGGCGCGTCGAGGCCGTGCCGCTCACCACGGGCGCGCGCCGGGTCGACGGCTCGTTCGACCTGAGCGTCGACGCGCGCGGCCGCTGGTCGCTCGTCACCGCGTCGGACGAGGAGCTCGACGTGCGCCTGTTCGCCTGATCCCGCCCGCCCCGTCCACCCGGTCCGCACGGGCTGCGGGGAATAGCAGGGGACGCCCGCGCCTTCACCCCATCGGCGCCGCGCACGGCGTCCCGCTCGCTGGCCATCCGGGTCGCGGCGCACGGAGGGATCCCGCATGGCGGCACTCGAGTGGCTGTTCGACGCGCAGCTCCGCATCGGCGACCAGGCCATCCTCTGGCGCGAGATCGTCGGCAACCTCTTCGGCCTCGCCAGCGCGCTCGGCGGCATGCGTCGCAAGGTGTGGGCGTGGCCCGTCGGCATCGTCGGCAACGTGCTCCTCTTCACCGTCTTCCTCGGCGCGGTCTTCGGCACGCCGAACCCCGTCAACCTCCTCGGCCAGGCCGGCCGCCAGGTCATGTTCATCGCCGTGTCGGTCTACGGCTGGTACCGCTGGCAGCAGGCCAGGCACGGAGGCGCGCCCGTCGTGCCGCAGTGGGCGTCCGGTCGCGAGCGGATCCTGCTCGTGGTCGCGCTCGTCGGCGGCACCGCGATCCTGACGCCCGTCTTCCGCGCGCTCGGCTCCTACGAGCCCGTGTGGGCCGACGCCTGGATCTTCGTCGGCTCGCTCCTCGCCACCTACGGCATGGCCAAGGGCTGGGTCGAGTTCTGGCCGGTCTGGGTCGCCGTCGACCTCGTCGGCGTCCCGCTCCTCGTGAGCGCCGGCTACTACGCCTCCGCCTTCATGTACGTCTTCTACGGCGCCTTCACGCTCACGGGCTTCTTCGTGTGGATGCGCGCCCGCGGCACCGACGCGCCCGCGGTCGAGACGGCCTTCCCGGATCCGCGGATCGTCGAGGCGCCCGCCGAGCGCTGAGGCACGGCTCCGGGATCGCTAGGCCCCGGGCGTCCCGCCGAGGTCGTGGCGCATGAACACGCTGGCCCGCGCGTAGGGCATGTGCCCGACCTCCTCGGGCCGCACGTGCCGGAACCCGACGCTCTCGTAGAGGTGGACGGCCGCCGGCAGGTCGACGCTGCTGCCGAGCACGACGGCGCCCGCTCCCCGTCGTCGTGCCTCGTCGAGCGCGGCCAGGAGCAGCCTCCGCCCGGTCCCCCGCCCGCGGACGGACTCGTCGACCGCCATCTTGGCGAGCTCCCACATGCCGTCGCCCTCGGGGATCAGGGCCACGCAGCCGACGACGCGGTCCCCATCGCGGGCGAGGAGCACCGCGCCGCCGCGGTCGACGATCTGGCCGCGGGGGTCCGCCAGCACGCGCTCGTCGTCGGGCTCGAGCGCGAACAGCGTCGTGATCCATGCCTCGTTGAGGGCGCGGAAGGCGTGGGCGTCGGCGTCGCCACCGAGCGGCGAGATCTCGATCGCGGCGGACGGGGACGGGGACGGGCTCTCGGCGTGCGTGGTCATGGATCCAGCTTCCCCGCCGCCGCCAGCCGCGTCCAATATGAAAGACACCGCTCCGATAGCTTTCGTGAATGGATCTCGACCTCCGCCTCGTCCGCTCCTTCCTCGCCGTCGCCGACGAGCGGCACTTCGGCCGGGCCGCCGAGCAGCTCGGCATCGCGCAGCCGGTGCTGTCCCAGCAGGTGCAGCGCCTCGAGCGCCGGCTCGGCGTGACGCTGCTCGTCCGCACCTCCCGGAGCGTCGCCGTCACTCCGGCGGGCGCGGCGCTGCGGGAGCGCGGACGGGCGCTGCTGCGGCAGGCAGAGGCCGGGCTCGACGAGGTGGCGCGCATCGCCCGCGGGGACGCCGGGCGGCTCGAGATCGGCATGGTGCACTCGACCGTCGCGATCCCCGCGGAGCGGACCGGACCCGTGGAGAGCATCCGGCGGTTCCGCGCGCACCACCCGGATGTCGAGGTGCGGGTGCGCGAGGGCCTCACGGCCGACCTGATGGAGTCGCTGGAGCGGGGCGAGCTCGACGTCGCGCTCGTGCGGGACCCGGATCCGACCGACGGCGTCGACCTCGTGGAGCTCCTCACCGAGCCGTTCGCGGCCGTGGTGCCGGTCGCGCATCCGCTGGCCGCCCTGCCCGCGGTGGACGCGGCGCTCCTCGCCGACGAGCCGTTCGTGTTCCCGCCCCGGCGTGCGAGCGACGACGCCTACCGGCGGAACCTCGAGCCCGTCACCGAGCGCGGCCGACTGGTGCGGGTGGTCCAGGAGGGGTCGACCTGGACCATGATCATCCACCTCGTGGGGGCCGGGCTCGGCGTGACGATCGCCCCGCGGAGCGCGACCGTCGGCGCGCCGGACACGGTGCGCGTCCTCCCGCTCCTGGACGCGCACGCGACCTCGACGGTCCACGTCGCGACGCGCGCGGCCGACCCCAACCCCGTCGTGCGGGCGTTCCTCGAGGCGCGCCTGCCCGGAGTCCGGCCCGCGCCCGGCCCGGCCTGACGCTGACGGTCGCCGCGCGAACCGGCGTGCCCGGTCAGCCCTGGCCGTTGGAGCAGGTGCTCTGCGCCGCGGTCTGGCCGGTGATGCTCGGGTCGAGCACCTCGGCCGTCGCGGTGGGCGGCGTCGTCGGGGTCGACCCGTCGGTCGGCGGGGCGGTCGTGGCCGGCGGCGTGGTGGCGCCCTCCGCCGGCACGCTGCCGGACTCGTCGGAGGCCGCCGCCTCGCCGAGCGAGAAGTCGGCGTCGGAGGCGAGCAGGCTCACGAGCTGCGCCGCCGCCGCCTCGTCCGGCTGGACGCGCCCGTTGGCGAGGACCGTGCCCGGGTACTGCAGGAACACGACGTCGTCGAGCGGGATGTCCTTGAAGGTGAGCGCCACCGAAACGAGCGTGTCGAGGTCGGCGAGCGAGGTGGACAGCTGCATGTTGTCGACCACGGCGCGCGCGATGCCGTAGAGCTTGGCGGGGTTCGTCAGGGTGTCGGAGCTCTTGATGGTGCGCACGAGCGCGCTCAGGAACACCTGCTGGTTGCCGATGCGCGAGATGTCGCTGCCGTCGCCCACGCCGTAGCGGGTGCGGAGGAACTGCACGGCCTCCTTGCCCTGGAGCGGGTGGATGCCGGGATCCAGCGAGAGGTCGGTCTTCGGGTCGTAGATGCCGTTGGCCACGCAGACCTCGACGCCGCCGACCGCGTTCGACATCTCGACCACGCCGTTGAACTGCACGACTCCGCCGTACGGGATGTCGAGACCGGTGAGGCCCTCGATCATCCGCACGGTGCACTCGAAGCCGCCGCGCGACAACGACTCGTTGAGCTGGGCGCGGGAGCTGGCGGCGTACTTCGTGCCGTCGGGCCCCTCGCACTCCGGGATGGGCACGAGCATGTCGCGCGGGAAGGAGATGACCGTCGCGCGGCTGCTGTCCTCGCTGATGTGCAGCAGCATCGTGACGTCGTTGAGGGTGGCCGTGCCCACGTCCTTCGCCGCGCCGTAGCCGTCACCCTGGCCGGCGCGGCTGTCGCTCCCGACGATGAGGATGTTCGCGCCGCCGTCGATGCCGCCGAGCGAGGGCGGGAGCGTCTGGCCGCCCGAGATGTCGACGGTGTTGTCGGCGACGGTGCGGGAGAGGTCCACGAAGACGATGGTCAGCAGGGACGCGGCGGCGGCGAACGAGACCGCGGCGACCATGCCGATGCCCCTCATCACGGTGCGTCCCGCGCTCGGGGTGCGCAGGCGGCCATGACGGGCGATGCCGCGGACGCGGGCCCGGTCGGCGCGGGTCCTCTGGGGGGCGTGCTGCATGGGTGGATCTCTCGTCGCCGGGCGGGGAGGGCCGGGCGCGGGCACCCGGATCCTCCACAGGCTAGCCGAGGCCGGTGGAGAGTCCTCTCGGCGCGCGGGCCCGATGCGCTATGCCCCCGTGCGCTCCTCGCCGCGCAGGTGGGCGTCGAGGAACGCGTCGATCCGGCGCCAGGCGTCCGCCGCGGACGCGGGCTCCGGTCCCATCCCCACCGCGCGCAGCACCGGGCGGAGCGGCCGGGGACCCATCTCGGCGTCGTTGAGGAAGGAGTGCCCGGCGGCGGCGTACTCCCGCACGTCGTGGTCGATGCCACGTGCCACGAGCGCGGCCTCGAGACGGTCGGCGGATCCCGCGAGCTGCCGGTCGCGGCCGCCGTAGCTCGCGACGATCGGGCACGCGCCGTCGAGCACCCCGTCGAGGTCCTCCGGGAGCATCCCGTAGTTCACGCTCGATGCGTCGAAGCCGCGGGAGGCCGCCGCGAGGGCGAACCCGCCGCCCATGCAGAAGCCGATGACGCCGACGCGGCCCGTGCAGTCGGCGCGGGCGAGGAGCGCGCGGCGAGCGGACTCGACGTCGACGAACGCCCGGCCCTCCCCCGCCGCGAGCGTGCGGAAGGTCGCGACCAGGCAGCGGCGCGCGCCGCCGGCGGAGAAGAGGTCCGGCATGAGCGCCAGGAAGCCGGCCTCGGCGAGGCGCTCGGCCTGGCGGCGCATGACGTCGGTGACGCCGAAGGCCTCGTGCACCACCACGACCGCGGGCCACGGGCCCTCGCCCTGGGGCACCGCCAGCACGCCGTGCAGCCCGGGCGACGCATCCGGCGAGGCCGCGGGCAGGGGGATCTCGGTGAGGGTCACGGGCATGCCCTCACGCTAGGACGCGGCGAGGGCGCCGCCGCCGGGAGGCGACGACGCCCAGGGAGCCGTCATGCGGGCCCGCCATGCGCGGCGGGAGCACCGGGCGGTCAGCGCCAGGCGGTCGGCCCCGCGGATCCGGCGCGGTACTCGGCCATGGGCACGCGGTCGCCCTTCCAGGCGCGCATGACGGGCGCGACGATGCGCCAGCAGCGCTCGGCCACGTCGCCGCGGACCGAGAGGCGCGGGTCGCCCGCGAGGATGCCGTCGAGCACCTCGCCGTACGGCGTGAGCTCGGGCTCGGCGAACTCCGCGCGGAACGTGGACTGCGTGAGGGTGAAGGGCTCGCCCGTGCCGTCCATGGTGACCTCGAGCGAGATGCCGTCGGGCTTGAGGTCGATGACGAGCCGGTCCGGCCGCGCGGATCCGTGGAGGCCCCGCGGCAGGTGCGCCACGGGCTTGAAGGTGACGACGATGCGCTTGGACGCCTCCTTGAGGGCCTTGCCCGAGCGCAGCCGGAACGGCACGCCCGCCCAGCGCGCGTTGGCGACGCCGAAGGTGACCTCCGCGAGCGTCTCCGTCTCGTTGGCCGGATCCACCCCGTCCTCCTTGGCGTACGCGGGGATGCGGGTGCCGTCGACCGTGGCGCCCGTGTAGCGGGCGCGACGGCTGTACGTGACGGGGTCGTTGTCCCACACCTCGGTGGCGCGGAGGACCGCGGCGATGTTCGAGCGCAGGTCGTCCGGGTCGATGCTCGCGGGCGGCTCCATCGCGAAGACCGCGAGCACCTGCAGCAGGTGGCTCTGGATCATGTCGACCAGCGCGCCCGACTTGTCGTAGTAGGCCGCGCGGCCCTCGAGCGCGAGCGTCTCGTCGTAGACGATCTCGACCTCCTCGATGTCCCTCGCGCTCCACACCGACTCGAAGAAGCGGTTGGCGAAGCGCAGCGACACGAGGTTGAGCACCGTGGAGAGGCCGAGGAAGTGGTCGGTGCGGTGGATGCGGTCCTCCGGCACGAGCTTCTGCAGCTGGCGGTTGAGCTGCGCCGCGCTCCGGCTGTTCGACCCGAACGGCTTCTCGAGCGCGAGCGTGGTGCCCTCCGGCAGGTCGAGCTTCGCCAGCTGCTCGCAGACCTGGATGGAGATGGCCGGCGGCAGCGCGAAGTAGAGCGCGGGCGCGCCCTCGCACGCGGCGAGGATCCGCTTCAGGTCGTCGAGGTCGGTGGGGTCGGCCTGGATGTACTTCGTGGACGAGACGATGCCCGCCGCCCGGCGTCCCGTGGCGTCCACCGAGTCGAACGCGGTCTTGACCGTCTTCGTCCACTCCGACGCCGTGCGCTCGCTCCGGCCGGTGCCGATGAGCTGGATCCGCCGCCCCCGATCGCTCGCCACGAGGCTGCCGAGACCCGGCAGGAGGAGGCGTTCCGTGAGGTCGCCGCTGGCGCCGAGGATGACGAGGGTGGAGGGTTCGCTGGTCATCCTCCGAGACTACGGGTCGCGGCTGCCGGGCAGCCGACCTACACTGGGCGAGTCGAACATCCGTTCGAACATCGCGCCCGGGGAGGACGCGGGCGGACATCGAGGGAGGCGCGCGTGAGCTTCACCCACCTGCACGTCGCGTCCGCCTTCTCCGCCCACTTCGGCACCTCGGCGCCCGAGGCGCTCGTCGACCGGGTCGCGTCCGAGGGCGCGCCGGCCGCGGCGATCACCGACCGCGACGGGCTGTACGGCGCGGTCCGCCACATCCGCCGCTCCCTCGCCGCCGGCGTCTCCCCCGTGGTCGGCGCGGAGCTCGGGCTCACGGGCGAGCACCCGGGCCGGATCACGGTGCTCGCGCACGGCGGCACGCGCGGCCAGGGCTGGGCGGCGCTCAGCCGGCTCATCAGCGCGAGCCACGGGCGCGGCACGGCGAGGAGCACCGCCCGGAGCGCGCAGGCCGGCATCGCGCGCACCCGGCCGCCCGCGTTCCTCCTCGGCGAGGACGGTCCGGTGGGCACGGTCATGCTCGGGCCCGACTCGGACGTCGGCCGCGCCGTCGCGGCGGGCGACCACGCGCTCGCATCCCGCCACCTGGCCGAGTGGGCGCGGCTGCTGCCCGGCGCGGTGGTCGTCGAGGTGGTCTGCCACTTCACAGAGCCCGGCGAGTCCGCGAGCCTCCGCCACGCCGCCCGCATGCTCGAGCTCGCCGACGCCCACCGCGTCCCCGCGGTGCTCACCAACGCCGTCCGCTACCTCGAGCCCGACGACGCGCTCACGGGCGACGTGCTCGACGCGGCCGGCACGCTCCGGCCGCTCGGGTCCTTCCGCCCGCAGCCCAACGGGCAGGCGTGGCTGAAGACCCCTACCGAGATGCAGGGGATCGCGCGGGAGATCGCGGGCGCGTCGTCGCTCGACCGCCGGGCGGGCGAGGCGCTGCTGCGCGCCACCGAGGAGCTCGCCGACCGCTGCCGGCTGGATCCGGACGCCGACCTCGCCTGGAGGAAGCCGAAGCTGCCGGAGAAGTCCGTCATCGGCGTCACGGGAGACCCGGACGAGGCGCTCTGGCGGAAGGCCGAGGCCGGGGCCACCGAGCGGTTCGGGCACGTCGACGAGGCGATGCGGCAGCGCGTGCTCGCGCGCATGCGCACCGAGCTCACGACCATCACGGGCTTCGGCTTCGCCACCTACTTCCTCACGGTCGCCGACGTCTGCGCGCTCATGCGCGACATGGGGGTGCGCAACCAGGCCCGCGGATCCGGCGCGGGCAGCCTCGTCAACTACCTGCTGCGCATCTCCAACGTCGACCCGCTGGAGCACGACCTGCTCTTCGAGCGCTTCCTCGGCAAGGTCCGCTCGACGCTGCCCGACATCGACATCGACGTGGAGTCGGCCAGGCGGCACGAGGTCTACCACCGCGTGTTCGAGAAGTACGGCAGCAACCGGGTCACCCTGCTGTCGATGCAGAACACCTACCGGGCCCGCGGCGCCGCGCGCGACGCGGGGCTCGCGCTCGACCTCGACGAGCAGCAGATCGACTTCATCGCCAAGAACATCTGGCGCTTCAACGCGCGCGAGTTCCGGGCGGTGCTCGAGACGAAGCCCGAGCTCAAGCCCATCGCCGACCTCGTGCGCGACGACCCGAGCATCGACCTGCTGGTCGACCTCACCGAGCGGCTCGACCGGCTCCCCCGGCACATCTCCATGCACCCGTGCGGCGTGATCCTCGGCGACTCCGACCTGCTCAGCACGAGCCCCGTGCAACCGAGCGGCATGGGCCTGCCGATGAGCCAGTTCGACAAGGACGACATCGACGACATGGGGCTCCTGAAGCTCGACATCCTCGGGGTGCGGATGCAGAGCACCATGGCGTACGCGCTGGACGAGATCCACCGCATCCACGGCGCGCGCTCGGCGGTCGCGGGCGGCATCCCGGTCGACGCGCGCTACGTGCACCGCGACGGGCGCATCGAGCTCGACGAGATCCCCCACGACGACGAGGAGACCTTCGCCGCCATCCGCACCACGCACACGCTCGGCATGTTCCAGATCGAGTCGCCCGGGCAGCGCGAGCTCATCGGCAAGATGCAGCCGGACGTCTACGAGGACCTCATCGCCGACATCTCGCTGTTCCGGCCGGGCCCCATGAAGGGCAACATGGTCGCGCCGTTCCTCGACACGAAGCACGGCATCACCCGGCCCGACTACCTGCACCCGCGGTTCGCGCCGTTCCTCGCGCCCACGTTCGGCGTCGTCATCTACCACGAGCAGGTCATCCGGATCTTCGCCGACTGCATGCAGGTCTCCCTCGCGGAGGCCGACGAGCTGCGCCGCAACATGGAGCGGATGGACACGGTGGTCGAGCAGGCGTTCCGGGAGCGCACCGCCATGCACGTGGACGGGCGCACGGGCCGGCGCCCCTTCTCGGACGCCGACGTCGAGCGCATCTGGAAGGCGCTGAAGGGCTTCGGCTCGTTCGGGTTCTGCAAGGCGCACGGCGCCGCGTTCGCGCTGCCCACCTGGCAGAGCGCGTGGCTGAAGACGCACTACCCGGCGGAGTTCCTCGCGGGGATCCTCACGCACGACCCCGGCATGTACCCCAAGCGCCTGCTGCTCACCGAGGCCCGTCGGATGGGCGTGCCCGTGCTGCCGCTCGACGTGAACCGGTCGCGGGGCGTCTACCGCGTCGAGCGCGTCGAGGGCGGGGAGACGACCGGGCGCACGCGCATCGGCGAGCTCGGGATCCGGCTGTCGCTGCAGGACGTGCACGGCATGAGCGAGGCGGAGCTGGAGCGCATCGAGCGGGGGCAGCCCTACGACTCCATCAGCGACTTCTACGCGAAGGCGCAGCCGTCGCGCGCGCTGCTCGAGCGGCTGGCCGCCGTGGGCGCGCTCGACCCGCTCGCCACGAACGAGGACGACCGGGCGGCGCGCGGGGCCGCGTCCCGCGGCGACGTCATGGCGTACGTGCGGCGGCTCACGGCGCGCGCGGCCCGGCCCGCGGATCCGGCCGGGCAGCTGCCGCTCTTCGTCGACGACCGCGACCTCATCCCGCGCGGCTCGCCCGACCCCGACGGCCGCGCGCGCGTCGCCGCCGAGCTCGACATCCTGCAGATGGAGGTCACCGAGCACGTGCTCGAGAGCTACCGGCCCATGCTCGACGAGCTCGGGGTCATCCCGGCGAGCCAGCTGCTCGAGGTGCGCAGCGGCTCCGAGGTGGTGGTCGCGGGGATCCGCATCGCCACGCAGACGCCGCCCATGCGCAGCGGCAAGCGCGTGGTCTTCATCAGCCTCGACGACGGCACGGGCTGCTCCGACTCCACCTTCTTCGACGAGGCGCAGCAGAAGGCCGGGCCCATGCTCTTCGGCACGCGGCTGCTCGTCATCCGGGGGCGCACCCGGCGCACGGGCGAGCGCGGCGTCTCCATCCAGGCGGAGGACGCGTGGGACCTGAAGGAGATGTGGGCGCGCTGGCAGGACGCCCGGCGGCAGGGCGGCGGCGGCCCCGACGGGCTGGACGACGCGGCCCAGGTGGCCTGAGGCCCCGGTCGCCCGGGGCCCTCCGCCCGCGGGATGATGGATCCACCCGAGACCGCCGCCGGAGGCCGCACGTGCGCATCACCACGACCGTCCGCACCACCACGCGGATCCCGTTCGTCCAGGTGGTCAAGACGTCGGTCGCCGCGATCATCGCCTGGTTCGTCTGCATCGCCCTGCTGCCCGCGCAGCTGCCCATCTTCGCGACGATCGCGGCGCTGCTCGTGGTGCAGCCGAGCATCAACCAGACCTTCGGCAAGGCGGTCGAACGCAGCCTCGGCGTGATCACGGGCGTGCTGCTCGCGCTCGGGCTCGGCCTCGCGCTCGGCACGTCGAGTGGGGTGGTCCTGCTCGCGGTCGTCGTGGCGGTGCTGGTGGGCTGGGTCTTCCGGCTGACGCCGGGGTCGAGCACGCAGATCCCGATCAGCGCGATGCTCGTGCTCGCCATCGGCCAGCTCTCGCCCGTGTATGCGGTCGACCGCATCGTGGAGACGATCCTCGGAGCGGCCATCGGCGTGGTCGTCAACATCGCGATAGCGCCGCCCGTGCTGCACGAGGCGAGCCGCCGCGCGGTGGTCGGCCTCGCGGGCGACTGCGCCGCGGCCCTCGACCGGCTCGCCGGCGCGCTGTCGGAGCCCGTCGAGCGCGAGGAGCTCGACCGCATGCTCGTCCGCGCGCGCGAGCTGCGGCCGCGGCACACGAAGGCCGTCGCCGAGGTCGACAGGGGGCTCGAGAGCCTGACCCTCAACCCGCTCCGGCGGCGGCACCGGGCGCTGCTCGAGGCCGACCGGGAGCTGCTCGCGACGCTCACCGTGCTCGTCAACCGCGTGGTCGGCATGACGCGCGCCGTGCACGACCGCTACGACCCGTCGCTCGCCGAGGAGCCCGTGGTGCGTGGGATCGCGACCGAGCTGACGCGCGCCGCCCACGACGTGCGGCTCCTCGCGGAGCACGCGCTGCCGGGCGACGCCCGCGCGGATGGCGCCGACCCGCGGGAGGAGCCCGCGCTCACGGCCCCGCTCGTGGTGCTGCAGCCGAGCGACGAGCACTGGATCCTCATCGGCTCGCTGCTGGAGGACATCCGCCGCATCCGCTCGGAGATCATCGGCGGCGCCGAGTGACCCGGCCCCTGCCCGGCTACAGCCCGCTCGAGCTCGATGCGGATCCCGCCGGATCCGGCCTCGTTCGCGGCACCACGCCCACCGGGCTCGGCGTCGTGCGGCACCACCACGTGCGGGTCCGCGGATCGGACACCGCGACGGTGCTGCTGCACGGCGCCGCGGGATCCTGGACCACCTGGACGCCGCTGATCCGCACCGCGCGCGACGCGGGCGTCCCGTTCGCCGACGTGGTCGCGATCGACCTGCCGGGCTGGGGCGGATCCCCGCTCGACGCGACCGACGACGAGGCGACGGTCGACGCCATCGCCGACGCCGTCCGCGCGGTCGTCGACGGCCTCGGCTACGCGCGCTGGCGGCTCGTCGGCCACTCCATGGGCGGCTTCATCGCGCTGCACATCGCAGCCGGCGATCCCGATCGCGCGGTCTCCGTCGCGCTCGTCTCGCCCACGACGTACTCGGTCATCGCGAGCGTCGCGCATCCCGTGCGGGAGTTCCGGCTCATCCCGGGCTTCACGATGATGCTCGGCGTGATGCGCACCATGCGCCGGCTCGGCCGCCCGGGCACCGCGCTCATCCGCGGCGTCGGCCGCATCCGCCTCATGCGGCCGATCGCGCTGCCGCTGTTCGCCCACGGCTGGCACGTGCGGCGCTCGATCGTCGACGCGATCGCGACCGAGGCCCGGCCCCGCGCGTTCTCGCTCGCGGCGGAGGTCACGCGCGGCTACGACGCCGACGGGCTCTGGTCGCGCATCGCCTGCCCGGTGGTCGCGGTGCGGGGCGACGACGACGTCTTCGTCTCCCGGGACGACCTCGACCTGCTGGCGCGGGCCGTGCCGTCGCTGCGCTCCGCCGTGATCCGCGACGCCGGCCACTTCGCGCACGTGGAGCGCCCCGTCGAGACGCTGCGGGCGCTCGGCCTCGACGCCTGAGGCGCTCCACGTCCTGCGGCGGACGGGCCGGGCGGCCCTGGGGAGGGGACCCGCGCCGCGGGACGACCGTCCGCGAGCATGTCCGGATCCCGTACCGCTCCGGAGGCCGTCCGTGCGCATCCCCCCGCTCCGTCCCCGTCCCGAGGGATCCGCCCCCGTCGTCGTGGACGGCGGTCGGCCGTCGCGTCGCCCGGCTCCACCGGAGGACGGCTACTGCCCCTCCGAGCTCGACCCGGATCCGCGCGCCGCCGGCCTGGTCGCGGGGTCGACCGACACGGCGCTCGGCGTCGTCCGGCACCACCACGCGCCGACGCGTCGCTCGGAGACGGCCACCGTGCTGCTCCACGGCGCGGCCGGCGCGTGGACCACGTGGACGCCCGCCCTCCGCGCCGCCCGGGACGCCGGTCACCCGCTCGAGGACGTCGTGGCCGTCGACCTCCCCGGCTGGGGCGGCTCCGCGGGCCCGGAAGACGCCGCCCGGTCCACCCCGGAAGCCGTGGCCGACGCCGTGATCCGCGTGGTCGACGACCTCGGGTACGTCGGCTGCCTGCTCGTCGGGCATTCGATGGGCGGCTTCCTCGCCCTCGACCTGGCAACCAGGCACCCGGGTCGCGTGCGCTCCGTGGCCCTGGTGTCGCCCACCCTGTACTCCGTCATGCGCAGCGCGGCCCACCCGATCCGGTGCTTCGGCACGCTGCCGGGCTTCAGCATGATGCTCGGCTCGATCCACGTGACGCGCCTCCTCGGCGCACCCGGGCTCGCGCTCGTCCGGATGCTCCAGCGCACGGGCCTCCTGCGTCAGCTCACCCGGCCCCTGTTCGCGCACGGAGGGCGGGTGCGCGGGTCGGTCATCGCCGCGCTGGCCGTGGAGGTGCGGCCCCGCGGGTTCCTCCGCGCCACGGAGATCGCCGTCGCCTACCCCGCGGGTGACCTGTGGCCGCGGATAGCCTGCCCGGTCACCGCCGTGCGGGGCCGCCGTGACGTCTTCGTCACGCCGGACGACCTGGCCCGACTTGCACGCGACATCCCGGGTGCCTCCTCCGCGGTCGTCGCCGACGCCGGGCACTTCGCGCACGTCGAGCGCCCCCTCGAGACGCTCCGCGCGCTCGGCCTCGTGCCCTGACCGGAGGCACCCCCGGCCCGACGCCCCGTGGCACGACGCGTCCGGGCACGACGACGCCCCCGTTCCAGCGAGAGGAACGGGGGCGTCGGATCCGCGCGTGGCGGAGGCGGCCGGACGGAGGCCCGGCCGGCGCGAGCTAGGCCGCGGGGGTCGCGAGGACCGCCTGGATGTCGAGCGTGATGGTGACCTTGTCGCCGAGCAGCACGCCGCCGGTCTCGAGGGCCGCGTTGTAGGTGAGGCCGAAGTCCTCGCGGTTGATGACCGTGGTGGCCGTCGCGCCGAACTTGGTGTTGCCGTAGGGGTCGCCGCCGAAGCCGCCGAACTCGACGTCGAACGTGACGGGCTTGGTGACGCCGCGGACGGTGAGCTCGCCGTCGACCTTCGCGTCGCCGTCCTTCTCCACGCGCACGGCGGTGGAGACGAAGTCGATGGTGGGGTTGTTCTCGGCGTCGAAGAAGTCGTTGGTGCGCAGGTGCTGGTCGCGGTTCGGCTCGTTCGTGTCGATCGAGGCGATGGTCGCGTGGGCCTTGACGGAGCTCTGCTCGGGGGTGGCGCCCGTGACGATCTCGGCGTCGAAGTCCTTGAACGTGCCCTTGACCTTGCTGATCATGATGTGGCGGATGCTGAAGCCGACGGAGCTGTGGGTCTTGTCGATGGTCCAGGTGCCGGCGATGTAGCCGGGGACGGTGGTGGTGTCGCTCATGTGCGTGCCTTTCGTACAGGGGTCATGGGTGCGGGCCGACGGCCTCGAAGGTATGCAAGCGCATGGATCGGAGTCCTATTCCCGGATTCAGTTGCGAGTTCATGTACTTCTGGGGGCGGCCGGATGCGGGCCGCGGCGGGCGTACCGTGGCGGGATGCGCGCGATCACCTTCCCCTCCCCCGGCGGCCCCGACGTCCTCTCCCTCACCGACCTCCCGGATCCGGTCGCCGGCCCCGGAGAGGTCCTGATCCGCGTGGCCGCCGCCGGCGTCAACCGCGCCGACCTCAGCCAGCGCCAGGGCGCGTACCCGCCGCCCGCAGGCGCGCCGACGCACCTGGGGCTCGAGGTGTCCGGCACGGTCGCGGCCGTCGGCGCGGGTGCGACGCGCTGGGGCGTCGGCGACCGCGTGTGCGCGCTGCTCGCCGGCGGCGGCTACGCGGAGCTCGTCGCGGTCGACGAGCGCCACGTCCTCCCGGTGCCCGATGGCCTCGACCTCGTGGAGGCGGCCGGCCTGCCCGAGGTCGTCGCGACAGTGTGGTCGAACGTCGTGCTCGACGCTGGGCTCGCTCCGGGCGAGACGCTGCTCGTGCACGGCGGGTCGAGCGGCATCGGCACCATGGCGATCCAGCTGGCCGCCCGGCTCGGCGCCCGCGTGGCGGTGACCGCGGGCAGCCCGGCGAAGCTCGAGGCGTGCCGGGCGCTCGGTGCGGACATCCTCATCGACTACCGCCAGCAGGACTTCGTCCAGGCGCTCCTCGAGGCCACCGACGGGCACGGCGCCGACGTCGTGCTCGACGCGATCGGCGGCGACTACATCGACCGCGACATCCGGGCCCTCGCGCGCGATGGCCGGATCATGGTCATCGGCGCGCAGAGCGGCGCGCCCACGAGCATCGCGCTCGGCCAGCTGATGGCACGCCGCGGACGGATCTGGGGTACGACGCTCCGGGCCCGCGACGCCGACGACAAGGCGCGCATCGTCGCCGCGATCCGCGCGGACGTGTGGCCGGCGGTCGCCGACGGATCCGTGCGACCGGTCGTCGACCGCGTCTTCCCCCTGGAGGATGCGGCCGCCGCGCACGCCCACGTGGCGTCGTCGCAGCACGTCGGCAAGGTGCTGCTGGCCGTCTAGCCCGCCGCGTCGCCCGAGGCAGGGGCAGCGGCCACGGCGCGGCGCGAGCGGATCCCGACGAGGGACACCAGCCCGCCCGCGATGAGCAGCGCCGCCGTCACGAGCACCACGCGGTGGAAGGCGGCCACGTCGAGGTCGGGCCCGGCGACCAGGCCGATCGCGGCGATCGCGACGAGCCCGGCGACGCGCGAGACGGCGTTGTTGACGGCCGACGCGATGCCCGCTTGCGCGGGCGGGACGGCCTCGAGGATCGTCGCGGTCAGCGGCGCGACCGTCATCGACAGGCCCAGGCCGAAGACGAGGATGCCCGGCAGGAGCTGCCCCCAGTAGTCCACGGGCTCGGCGACGCGCAGCATCAGCAGGTAGCCGCCGCCCGCGACGATCGGACCCGCGCCCATGAGGAGCCGCGGCCCGATCCGCCCGGCGAGGGCCCCGAACCGCGTCGACAGCAGCAGCATGATCACGGTGGTCGGCACGAGCGCGAAGCCCGCGGCCGTCGCCGACAGCCCACCGGTCTGCTGCAGGAAGACCGCGATCACGAAGCCGCCGAGCGACAGCGCGCCGTAGATGCCGATCGTCGCGATGTTGCCGACGAGGAAGTCCCGCTCCCGGAAGAGCGACAGCGGCAGCATCGGGTGCGCGGTGCGCCGTTCGCGCACCACGAAGAGCACGAGGCACGCGACGCCGACGACGAGGCTGCCGACCACGAGCGGGTGCCCGATCCCGAGCCGCGACTGCTCGATGAGCGCGAAGACGGGGCCGCCGATCCCGAGGGCGCCGAGCACCGCGCCCGGCACGTCGACGCGCGTGCCGTCCGCCACCGGCGCGTCGTGCGGGAGCCGCGCGAGGAGCACGAGGGTCACGGCGATGGGCAGCACGTTGATCCCGAACACGAGCCGCCAGTCGAGCGCGTCCACGAGCACGCCGCCGAGCACGGGGCCGACGAGCATGGCCGTACCGGTCCACGCCGTCCACGAGCCGATGGCGCGCGCCTGCGCGGGACCGCGGAAGGCCTGCGCGATGAGGGCCAGCGAGCTCGGCACGAGCAGCGCGCCTGCCGCGCCCTGGGCGGCGCGCGCGGCGATGAGGATCACGGCCGTCGGCGCGATCGCGCACACGAGCGACGTCACGCCGAAGCCGACGAGGCCCCAGCGCAGCACGCGCACGCGGCCGAAGGCGTCGGAGAGCGAGCCGGCCAGGAGGATCAGCGCGCCCAGGGTGATGAGGTAAGCGTCCACGACCCACTGCTGCAAGACGAGACCGCCGCCGAGGTCCTCCCCGATGGCGGGCAGCGCGACGTTGACCACCGTGCCGTCGAGGAACGCGACGAAGGAGGCGAGGATCGCGACGACGAGCACCGTGCGCCCGCGGCCGTCTGCGGTGCCGTCCGGGTGGCCGTCCGCGCGGGCGGGGGCGGCGGGGTCGGGCATGTGCCCAGTATGCGCCGCGCCCGGAGCGGTATCAGGCGGGCGGTGCGGCCGAGGACCCGGCCCGGTCGATCGCGGCCTCGACGCGGCGCAGCACGTCCTCGTCGCCCATGATGCGGAAGTGCCCCGACGCCCGGACGCGCTCGTCCGTCGCGCCGTCGAGCGCGCTCCCGCCGGGGATGTGCGGGTCGAAGCGCGCGAAGAGGCTCGTGATCCGCGCGTTGACCTCGCGCGACCGACCGAGCTCCACGAGCGCGGCGTCCCGCGGCGAGAAGTCGCGGATGCTGCGGACGGGGAACAGGCGCGCGTACGAGGATCCCCCGAACGGCGCGTTGATCGCGACCATGGCGCGGATCCGCCGGTCCGGGTCGCCGAACGCCATGAGGTGCTTGCCGATGAGGCCGCCCTTGCTGTGCGCGACGATGACGACGTCGCGCAGGTCCTCGGCCTCGAGGTACGCGCGGGCCCGGCGCGACATCTCGGCGATCCGGCCCACGTTCGCGCCGAGCGTGCCGACCACGTGCACGCCGTGCCCGCGCGCGTGCAGCCGACGGATGATCGGCAGCATGAACTGCCAGCGCTCGTAGACTCCGGGAAGCACGAGGATCGTCGGCCGGTCGTCGCGCCCGTCCTCGAAAGAGCGCGCGTCGTCGCGGGAGAGCGTGGCGGCGATCTGCCAGCGGAGGACGTAGGCGTAGTCGAGGGCCCAGTCGAGCGCCTGGCGGAGGAGCGGCAGCGGCGGGAGCGGGTCGGGTCCTGCGTCGGTCACCCGTCCATCCTGCCCGGGCGCGGCGGGCCTGACCGGCGCGCGGTGCGTCGGCCGCGCATCCGCCGCCTCAGCTGGCCCGGGCATGCTCCACGATCGCGCGCGCGACCCCGAGGGGATCGGTGTACATCACGACGTGCGGGCCGCGCGCCACGCGGTACGTCCCGCGCGGGATCCGGGAGGCGAGGTCGCGCGCGAACCGGCGGTCGACCACGGCGTCCCGGTCGCCCACCAGGACGAGCGTGCGCGCGCGGATCCGCGGCGCCCGCTCCTCGATCGCGTCCTCGATGAGGTGCGGCAGCTGCCGGAGGTAGTACGGGATCCCGCAGCGCAGGAAGTAGTCGCCCAGCACCACGGCGTTCGCCAGCAGCGGCTCGCGGAGGGTGTCGACCGCGAGCGCGAGGGCCGCCCGCACGAGGCCGCGCGTCCGCGGCGGGAGCGTCGGCGCGATGAGCACGATCCGGTCGGCGACCTCGGGGTGGTCGACGGCGAGCCGCGTCACGATCTGGGTCCCCATCGAGTGGCCGACGACGACGGGATCCACGAGCCCGTGCATGCGGATCACCTCGGCGACGACGGCCGCGTGGTCGTCGAGCGTCACGTCCCGATGGACCCGCGGCGACTCGCCGTAGCCCGGCAGGTCGATCGCGTACACGGTCCCGTGCTCGGCGAGGAACGCGGCCACCGGGTGGAAGTAGCGCGAGGAGACGCCGATCCCGTGCACGAGCACGAAGGCCGGCCGCGCGTCCCGGGGAGCGGCCGAGGGCGTGCGGCCCGCGTTGCCCCCGGGCGACCGGAACACCTTGATCGCGACCCGGAAGCCGAGCACGATGCGCCGTTCGAGGTCGTGCTCGACGGGGATCGCCCGCGACCCGTAGCGGCGGGAGAGCAGGAGCCAGCGCGGCGGCGCGGACTCGGTGCGGTGCACGTCCCCCGGGAGCCGCACGCGGGTGATCCGGGCGAGGGGGGAGCGCATCCGTCGACCCTAGCCGCCCCGCGCCGGGCGTCCGCCTGCCCGGTCGATGGGAGGATGGGGACCCGACCGAACCCGAGGAGACCCATGAGCCCCGACTGGTCCGAGACCACCCTCGCCGACCTGCCCCTCCGCGACGGGATCCGCGGCGAGGAGCCCTACGGCGCCCCGCAGCTCGACGTGCCCGTGCTCCTCAACGTGAACGAGAACCCGTACCCGCTGCCCGAGGAGGTCGCGGTGGCCGTGAGCGAGGCCGTGCTCGAGGCCGCGCGGGGGCTCAACCGCTACCCGGACCGCGAGTTCCTGGAGCTCCGCACCGAGCTCGCGGACTACCTCACGGCGGACAGCGGCCTGGAGCTCGGGCCGGAGAACGTCTGGGCGGCGAACGGATCCAACGAGGTGCTGCAGCAGGTGCTCCAGGCCTTCGGCGGCACCGACCGCGTCGCCCTCTCGTTCGCGCCGCACTACGCGATGTACCCGGAGTACGCGCGCAACACGCTCACGCGCTGGGTCTCGGGGCGCCGCCAGGAGGACTTCACGCTCGACCTCGCGAACGTCACGGCGCTCGTCGAGCAGCACCAGCCGAGCGTCGTGTTCCTCACCTCGCCGAACAACCCCACGGGCACCGCGCTCACGATCCCCGAGATCGAGCACGTGCTCTCGGTCGCCCCCGGCGTCGTGGTGATCGACGAGGCCTACGCCGAGTTCCGTCGCGAGGGCGTGCCGACGGCGATCTCGCTGCTCCCCGACAACCCGCGCCTGATCGTGTCGCGCACCATGAGCAAGGCGTTCGCCTTCGCGGGCGGCCGGCTCGGGTACCTCGCGGCGTCCCCCGCGGTCGTCGACGCGCTCCGGATCGTGCGCCTGCCGTACCACCTGTCCCGGATCACGCAGGTGAGCGCGACCGCCGCCCTCCGGCACAGCGGGGTGCTGCTCGCGCAGGTCGCGTCGCTGCGCGAGGAGCGGGACGCGCTCGTCGAGTGGCTGCGCGGCCGCGGCTTCGAGGTGGCGCCCTCGGACGCGAACTTCGTGCTCTTCGGCCGGTTCCCCGATCGCCACGCGGTGTGGCAGGGGCTGCTCGACCGCGGCGTCCTGATCCGCGAGACCGGACCCGAGGGCTGGCTCCGGGTCTCCGTCGGCACCCCCGAGGAGACGGCCGCGTTCCGCGACGCGCTCGACGACGTGCTCGGGACGCCGCGGGGCTGAGCCGGGCGGCCGTGGTCAGGGCCGGAAGCGGATCCCCGTCGCGTCCTCGGCGGCGGCCCACAGCTGCTCCGCGACGGCCCGCGATCGCGCGTGCTCCGCGACGAACGCGGGAGCAGGCGCGCCCGTCAGCTCGAGCGGACCGCAGGGACCCCAGAAGGCGCCGCCCGTGACGCCGTCCGCGGCCGCGGCGTGCGCGACCGGCCACGCGCCGGCGTCCTTGCCCTGCACGAGGACGCGGCCGGCCCTCGAGAGCCGTCGGCGCGCGGCGTCGAGTCCGTGCGGATGGTGGGCCGGATCCTGCGGCGGCGTCAGCGCGTCCACCGAGTAGCCGGGGTGCGCCGCGAGTGCGACGCGGTCGGATCCCGCGGCGCGCCACCGCCGGTCGAGCTCGGCCGCGATCACCATGCAGGCCGTCTTCGATCGCCCGTACCGGACGAGCGCCGGCATGCGGCGCTCCCCCGCGAGGTCGCCGAGGTCGAGCGGCGAGAAGCGATGGGCGAGGGATCCGAGCATCACCACGCGTCCGCCCGCCCGCAGCCGCGGCGCGAGCCCGGCGACGAGCGCGAAGTGGCCGAGCGCGTTCGTGCCCATGAGCTCCTCGAACCCGTCGATCGTCGTCCGGCGGTGCCGCGCGCGGCCGCCCGCCGGGGTCAGGCCCGCGTTCGCGACGATCGCGTCGAGGTCCTCCCGCACGGCGGCGACGCAGGCGTCCACGCTGGCCAGGCTCGCGAGATCCAGGGACACGACATCCACGTCGGCCCCCGGCACGCGCGCCCGGAGCGTCCGGGCGGCCGCGTCCCCGCGTCCGGCGGAGCGGCAGGCGAGCAGCACGCGGGCGCCCGCCGCGGCGAGCTGCGCGGACGTCCAGAACCCGATGCCGCCGTTCGCGCCCGTGACGAGGATCGTCCGCCCGGACAGGTCGGGCAGACGGGGCGCGACGCTCACGAGAGTGTGCCCACGCGGGTTACGCGCACGACGGCCTCGCCTGCCTCGTTCGACGCGTCGAGGTCCACCGTCGCCTCGATGCCCCAGTCGTGGTCGCCCTCGGGGTCGTGCAGCGCCTGCCGGACGGTCCACGCGGTCGGGCCCTCCTCGATCGTGACGAGCGCCTGGCTTCGGGCGTCGCCGTCGGTGAGGATCCGGTCGTACTCGCCGAAGTAGCCGTCGAGCGCGTCGCCCCACGCGTCCGCGTCGAAGCCCGCCGCCTGATCCAGCTCGCCGAGCGCCTGGAGGTCCTCGCGCGCCGCGAGCTGCACGCGGCGGAACAGCTCGTTGCGCACGAGGATCCGGAACGCGCGCGTGTTCGACGTGAGGAGCTTCGGCGCGGGCGGAAGCACGGGCGCGTCGCCGGGAGCCTGGGTCGGGTGCGACAGCTCCTCCCACTCGTCGAGGAGGCTCGAGTCGACCTGGCGCACGAGCTCCCCCAGCCACTCGATGACGTCGAGCAGCTCCTCGGTCTTCGCCTCGTCGGGGACGGTCTGCCGGAGCGCCCGGAACGCGTCGGAGAGGTAGCGGAGCACGAGCCCTTCGGAGCGCATGAGCCCGTAGAACGAGATCAGCTCGCTGAAGGACATCGCCCGCTCGTACATGTCGCGGACGACCGACTTCGGGCTGAGCGCGAAGTCGCCGATCCACGGCTGGCTCGCGCTGTAGGTCGCGAACGACTGGTCGAGCAGCTCCTCGAGCGGCTTCGGGTGGGTGATCCCCTCGAGCAGCTCCATGCGCTGGTCGTACTCGATGCCCTCGGCCTTCATGGCCTGCACGGCCTCGCCGCGGGCCTTGAACTGCTGCTGCGACAGGATCGGCCGCGGGTCGTCGAGGGTCGCCTCGACGACGCTCACCATGTCGAGCGCGTAGGTCGGCGACTCGCGGTCGAGGATCTCGAACACGGCGACCGCGAACGGCGACAGCGGCTGGTTGAGCGCGAAGTCGGCCTGCAGGTCCACCGTCAGCGTGATCCGGGTGGGCCCGCCGTCGGGGCCGTCCACCTGCTCCACTATCCCGGCCGTCCGCAGCGTCCGGTAGATGGCGAGGGCACGACGCGCGAGCGCGAGCTGGCGGCCCCTGGGCTCGTGGTTGTCCTCGACGAGCGCGCGCATGTCGGCGAACACGTCGCCGCCGCGCGCGATGACGTTGAGCATCATCGCGTGGCTCACCTGCATGCTCGACGTCAGGCGCTCGGGCTCCGCGTCGATGAGCTTGCGGAAGCTCGGCTCGCCCCACGAGACGAAGCCCTCCGGCGCCTTCTTGCGCACGAGCTTCCGCCGCTTCTTCACGTCGTCGCCCGCGCGCTCGAGCATCTTGATGTTCTCGGTCTCGTGCTCGGGTGCCTGCGCGACCACGGTGCCCGCGGTGTCGTACCCGGCCCGGCCCGCGCGTCCCGCGATCTGGTGGAACTCGCGCGCGTTGAGCTGCCGCATCCGCGTGCCGTCGTACTTGGTGAGGCCCGTGAAGAGCACCGTCCGGATGGGGACGTTGATCCCCACGCCGAGGGTGTCGGTCCCGCAGATCACCCGGAGGAGGCCCTGCTGCGCGAGCTGCTCGACGAGCCGCCGGTACTTCGGCAGCATGCCCGCGTGGTGCACGCCGATCCCCGCGCGCACGAGCCGCGACAGCGTCTTGCCGAACGCCGTGCTGAACCGGAAGCCGCCGATGATCTCCGCGATCTCGTCCCGCTGCTCCCGCGTCACGATCTTGATGCTCGACAGCGCCTGCGCCCGCTCGAGGGCCGCCGCCTGCGCGAAGTGCACGATGTAGACGGGCGCCTGCTTCGTGTCGAGCAGCTCCTCGACGGTCTCCTGCACGGGCGTCACCGCGTAGTGGAAGAACAGCGGCACCGGCCGCTCGATGCCCGTGATGCGCGCCGTCGGACGCCCGGTGCGGCGCGTGAGGTCGTCCGCGAGGTCGGTCACGTCGCCGAGCGTCGCCGACATGAGCACGAACTGCGCGTGCGGCAGGAGCAGGAGCGGTACCTGCCAGGCCCAGCCGCGCTGCGGATCCGCGTAGAAGTGGAACTCGTCCATCACCACCTGGTCGACGGGCGTGTCCGCGCCGCCGCGGAGCGACCGGTTGGCGAGGATCTCGGCGGTGCAGCAGATGATCGGCGCGTCCGGGTTCACGGAGGAGTCGCCCGTGACCATGCCCACCTGGGCCGCCCCGAACAGCTCCACGAGGGCGAAGAACTTCTCGGAGACGAGCGCCTTGATGGGCGCCGTGTAGTACGAGCGGCGTCCCCGGGCGAGCGCCGCGAAGTGCGCTGCCACCGCGACGAGCGACTTCCCCGTGCCGGTCGGCGTCGAGAGGATGAGGTTCGCGCCCGACGCGATCTCCAGCGCCGCCTCGTCCTGCGCCGGGTACAGCTCGATCCCCTGCGCCAGCGCCCACTCGGCGAACGCGTCGTAGATGGCGTCGTCGGTCGCCCCGTCCACGGCCAGCCGGGCCGCCTCCTCGGTGAGCGTGGGGGCGAGCGCGGTGTCCGACATGATGCGTCCATCCTCCCCCACGCGTCCCGCTGCGGAGTTCTCCACAGGCGGCAGGGTCCTCGGGGCGCCAGCGCGTACGGTCGCCGGATGCCGTCCCTCCCGCTCGACCCGCGTCCCGACCGCGCCCCGCTCCACCCGACCCCGGCATCGACGCCGCCCGCCGCCCCGGACGAGGCCACCGCGGGTCACGTCGCGGACGACGCGACCGCCGTCGTCGCCGCCCTCGAGTCCGTTCCCGTCGACCCCGAGACGGAGCGGGCTCGCTGGCGCGACCGCCGCACCGGGGTCATCGCCCTCGTGGTCGTCACCATCGCGCTCTGGGCGGTCATCGCCGCCGCGGTGGGCTTCGCCACCACGATGTAGCGCCGCCCGGTCCCCGTCGGCCGCCGCCGCCGTCGAGCCGTCGACGCCCGGGAGCCGTCGACGCCCCGGGTATCATCTCCTGTGCCCTCCGACGCCCTGCCCGACGACCCCGCCCGCCCCGCGGATCCCGTCACCCCCCTGCCCGATGCCATCTCCTCCCCCGACCGGTCGGCCGCCCCCGGATCGGCCATCGATCCCGCCGACCTCGCCGTCGCCCTCCGCGTGCTCGGCTCGCTGGCCGACATCGATGAGGAGCACCCCGACTTCGTCGCCGTCCGCCGCGCCACCGCCTCCATGTTCAAGCAGGTGAAGAAGGCCCGCCGGCTCGAGAAGCGCGAGGCCGTCGCCAGCGCCGACCGCGCCGTCGTCGCCGCCACCGCCACGGGCGCACCCGACCGCATCGACGACGAGACCCGCGGGATCCCGCTGGCCATCACGACCGCGAAGCCCACCGCCGGCACGCTCCTGCGCTCGCGCCCCTGCTACATCTGCAAGCAGCACTACACGCAGGTCGACGCGTTCTACCACCAGCTCTGCCCGGACTGCGCGCTCCTCAACCACGCGAAGCGCGAGGCCCGCACCGACCTCTCCGGCATGCGCGCGCTCCTCACGGGCGGCCGCGCCAAGATCGGCATGCACATCGCGCTGCGCCTCCTCCGCGACGGCGCCCACACCACCATCACCACCCGCTTCCCGCGCGACGCCGTGCGCCGCTTCGCAGGCCTGCCCGACGCGCACGAGTGGGTGCACCGCCTCCGCATCGTGGGCCTCGACCTCCGCGACCCCGCGCAGGTCATCGGGCTCACGGACGCGGTGGCCGCCGCCGGTCCGCTCGACATCCTCATCAACAACGCCGCGCAGACCGTGCGTCGCTCCCCTGGCTCGTACGCGCCGCTGTCGGAGGCCGAGGCGGCGCCCCTGCCCGACGGCGACCTCCCCGAGCTGCTCACGTTCGGCCACACGGCCGATGCGCACCCGGCGGCCCTCGCCGCGTCCGTCGCAGCGCACCCCATCCTCTCGACCGCCACCGGGATCACCGCCGCCGAGGTCACCGAGCTCGCCATGACCGCGGGCTCGTCGTCGCTGGCGCGCCTCGCGGCCGGCACCGCGATCGACGCGGGCGGCCTCGTGCCCGACCTGCACGACGCGAACAGCTGGACCCAGGTCGTGCACGAGGTCGATCCCCTGGAGATGCTCGAGGTCCAGCTCGCCAACGTCACGGCGCCGTTCCTGCTCGTCAGCCGGCTGCGCCCCGCGATGGCCGCGTCGGCGTCGCGCCGGAAGTACGTCGTCAACGTCAGCGCCATGGAGGGCCAGTTCGCCCGCGCGTACAAGGGCCCCGGCCACCCGCACACGAACATGGCGAAGGCCGCGCTCAACATGATGACCCGCACCTCGGCGCGCGAGATGCGCGAGACGGACGGCATCCTCATGACGAGCGTCGACACGGGCTGGATCACCGACGAGCGCCCGCACCCCACGAAGGTGCGCCTCGCCGAGGAGGGCTTCCACGCGCCGCTCGACCTCGTCGACGGCGCCGCCCGGGTCTACGACCCCATCGTCATGGGCCAGGCCGGCGAGGACATCTCGGGCGTCTTCCTCAAGGACTACCGCGTCGCCGAGTGGTGACCAGCCGCGTCGCCTGACACGACGAGAGGCCCGGACCCGCATCGCGGTGTCCGGGCCTCTCGACGTGGGGTCGGCTACTCGACGGCGTCGAGGTCGCTCTCGAGCAGCGCCGCGAGCTCGTCGAGCGCGGCGTCCGCGCCGTCGCCCTCGGCCGTGAGGACCACCTGGTCGCCGTTGGCGGCGCCGAGGCTCATCAGCGACAGGATGCTCGTCGCGTCGAGCGGCGTGCCGCCCGGCTTGCTGATCTTCACCGGCATGCCCGTGCGGCGCACGGCCTCGATGAAGAGGGATGCGGGTCGGGCGTGCAGGCCCACGCGGCTGCCGATGGTGGCGGTGCGCTCGGTCATGGACGTTCTCCTTCAGGTGTTTCGGATGGGACGGGCGGGTTCGGACGGGTCGGGATCAGGACGCGACGGGGACGCCCTGGTCGGCGGCGGACGTCTCGGCGACGGCCTCCGGGCGCTTCGTCGTGAAGCGCTTGAAGAGCACGACGAGGAACGCGGAGATCACCGCTCCGACCGCGACGGACGCGAGGAAGCCGAGGAACGTGCCGTTCATCGCGAAGAGCACGAACACGCCGCCGTGGGGGGCCTGCGACACGACGCCGAGGCCCATCACCATGGCGCCCGTGACGGCACCGCCGACGATGCTGGCGGGGATCACGCGCAGCGGGTCGACGGCGGCGAACGGGATCGCGCCCTCGGAGATGAACGCGGCGCCGAGGAGCCACGCGGCCTTGCCGTTCTCGCGCTCGGCCGGGCTGAACAGGCGGCGGTCGATCACCGTGGAGGCGAGCGCCAGGGCGAGCGGCGGCACCATGCCGGCGGCCATGACCGCGGCCATGATCTCCCACGGCGTCTGGTCGGTGATGGATCCGGCGCCGAGGCCGGCGACCGCGAACGAGTAGGCCACCTTGTTGATGGGGCCGCCGAGGTCGATGCACATCATGACGCCGAGGATGATGCCCAGGACGATGGCCGACGTGCCGGTGAGGCCGGAGAGGAACCCGTTGAGGCCGCGCGTGAGGGCCGCGATCGGGCCGCCGAGCACCATGACCATGAGGCCGGAGGCGACGATCGAGGCGAGCAGCGGGATGATCACGACGGGCATGAGGCCCCGCAGCCAGCGCGGCACGTCGATTCGGCCGATGGCGTAGGCGATGCCACCGGCGACCAGGCCGCCCACCAGGCCGCCGAGGAAGCCGGCGCCCATGATGACGGAGATGGATCCCGCGACGAAGCCGGGCGCGATGCCCGGCCGGTCGGCGATGGCGTAGGCGATGTAGCCGGCCAGCGCGGGCACGAGGAACGCCATCGACGCGTTGCCGATGACGAACGCGACGGCGCCGAGGTACTGGCCGAGGCCGCCCGCGGGCAGGTTCGCGAGCGAGTTCTGCAGCACGACATCGGAGGCGGTCTCGGTGATCCGGTACCCGCCGAGGAGGAAGCCGAGCGCGATGAGGAGGCCGCCGCCCGCGACGAACGGGATCATGTAGCTGACGCCCGTGAGCAGCCAGCGCTTGAGGCGCGCGCCCACCGACTGCGACGCCTGCGGGGAGGCCTGCTCGGATCCGGCGGACGACGACGCGCCACCCGGAACGCGCGGGGCGCTCGGGTCCTTCGCCGCCGCGACGGCCTCGGCGACCATCTGGTCGGGCTGGTCGATGCCGCGCTTGACGGGCGACTGGATGACGGGCTTGCCGGCGAAGCGCGCGCGATCGCGCACGTCCACGTCCACCGCGAAGATCACGGCCGTCGCCCGCGCGATGATCGCGGGGTCGACGGGCGTGACCGAGGAGGATCCCTGGGTCTCGACGTGCAGCTCGACACCTGCGCGCTTCGCCGCCGCGACGAGGGAGTCGGCGGCCATGTACGTGTGCGCGATGCCGGTGGGGCACGCGGTGACGGCGATGAGCACGGGCGCGTGCGCGTCCGGCGCTGTCGCCGCGGGTGCGGACCCCGACGTGGCGGGAGCGGCAGCGGCCGGGGCGCCCGTCGAGGAGGCGGGCTCGTCCACGAGCGCGCCCTCCACGAGCGAGACGACCTGGTCCTCGTCCGTCGCGGTGCGCAGCGCCTCGACGAACTCCGGCTTGATGAGCGACCGGGCGAGGCGCGACAGCAGCACGAGGTGCTCCTGGTCGGCTCCGTCGGGCGCGGCGATGAAGAAGACGAGGTCGGCGGGGCCGTCCGGGGCGCCGAAGTCGACGGCGGGCTTCGGGCGTGCCATGACGAGCGTGGCCTCGGTGACCGCGGCGGAGCGGCAGTGCGGGATCGCGAGCCCGCCGCCCATGCCGGTGTCGGTCTTGGACTCGCGCTCCCACGCGTCGGCGAAGAGGGCGTCGGCGTCGGTGGCGCGGCCCTCCGCGACCACGCGCTCGGCGAGCGTGCGGACGGCGTGCTCGCGGTCGGCGCCGAGGTCGGCGTCGAGGAGCACGAGGCGGTTCGTGATGAGCGATGGCATGTTCTTCTCCTGGTGGGGCGGGTCAGCGATCGGCGGCGATCGGGAGGAGCGGCTGGACGGTGACGCTGTCCGGCCGTGTCTGGTCGGGGGACGGCATGGTGCTGCCGGGCAGGGACGCGGCGGCGGATCCGTGGGCGACGGCCTGCGCCAGCCGCCCCTCGGGTCCTGCCCCGCGGTGGTCGGCGAACAGGTAGCCCGCGAGCGACGAGTCTCCCGCGCCCACGGTGCTCACCGGCACGATCGGGGGCATGGTGGCGAGCCACCCGCCCTCGGACGTGGTGAGGACGGCGCCCCGCGCGCCGAGGGTCGCGAGGACCGCCCGGCAGCCGCGCGAGACGAGGGAGCGGGATGCGTCGTGGGCCAGCCGGGGGTCGGCCTCGAGCGCATCCGGGTCGGGGAGGCCGACGAGCTCGGCGAGCTCCTCGGCGTTGGGCTTGACGAGGTCCACGACCGCGCCGGATGCGACGAGCGCGGCCATGGGCGCGCCCGACGAGTCGACGGCGATCAGCGGCGCGGCGTCGCCGAGCTCGGCGCGCACGGCCTGCACCACGCGGGCATGGAAGTCGTCGTCGAGGCCGGGCGGCAGCGATCCCGCCAGCACGAGCCAGCTCGCCCGGCGCGCGTGCCGGATGACGAGCGCCACGAGCGCGTCCGCCTCGGCCGCGGAGAGCACGGGCCCCGGCTCGTTGACCTTGGTGGTCGTGCCGTCGGGCTCCGTCAGCGTGACGTTCTGGCGCACGCGGCCGTCGATGTCCAGGTGGTCCAGCGGGATCCGCTCGGCGGCCAGCGCCACGAGCATCGGGTCGTCGAGGCGCCCGGGCAGCAGCGCGATCGTGTCGAGGCCCGAGGCGATGAGCGCGCGCGAGACGTTGACGCCCTTGCCCCCCGGCTGCTCGGCGACGCCGCGGGCCCGCTGGACGGCGCCGCGCGCGAGGGCGCCGGCGAGGTCGATGGTGCGGTCGAGGCTCGGGTTGGCGGTGAGGGTGAGGATCACGCGACCATCACCTCCACCTCGGCGGCCGCCAGCGCCGCGGCCAGCGGGCCGTCGGGCGCGACGTCGGTCACGAGCGCGTCGAGGTCGTCGAGGGCCGCGAAGCCGACGAGCGCCTCCTCCCCCGCCTTCGACGCGTCGACGAGCGCCACGGCGCGTCGGGATCCACGGGTCAACGCGGTCTTCACGGCCGCCTCCTCTTCGTCGGGGGTGCTCAGGCCGAACTCCGCGTGGATCCCGTTGGCGCCGATGAAGGCGATGTCGGGTCGCAGGCGCGCGAGCTGGCCGAGGGTGGCGGGGCCGACGGCCGCGCTCGTGATGCCGCGGACGCGGCCGCCGAGCAGCTGCACCTCGACGGCGGGGTTGCGGGTGACGGTCTGCGCGACGGCCATGGAGTGCGTGACGACCACGAGCGTGCGGCCGGGGACCTCGGGCCGCCAGGCGGCGACGCGCTCCGCGACGAGACCCGTGGTGGTGCCCGCATCGAGCGCTATGGATCCCTCGAAGCTCGCGGGCAGGAAGGCCATGGCCGCGTCGGCGATGCGCGCCTTGGCCGCCGTGTTGCGCGCCCCGCGGGTGTCGAGGCTCTCCTCGGCCCGGGTGGACCGGTCGGCCCGGACGGCGCCGCCGTGCACCCGGCGGAGCACGCCGCGGCTCTCGAGCTGCGCCAGGTCCCGGCGCACGGTCTCGGTCGTCACGTCGAAATCGCGGGCCAGGCCGAGGACCGCGACGCGGCCGGTGCGCTCGAGGAGGGCGACCACCCTGTCCTGGCGCTCTTCGGCGTACATGGGCGGTCTCCTTCGACTCCGTGGGGCACTGGCGCCTCGCGTCCTCGCACTGTAGCCCCGATCCGCGGGAGAAGCAACACGATCCCACAGGAACCCACACGAACCAAGAATCGCCGTCCCGGGCCGCGGCCGCGGATCAGCGGCCGAGCGCCGTCGCCTCCTCGCGCAGCACGTCGGCGAGGACCTCCGACTCCCAGGCGAGCCCCGCGGCGTTCGGATGCAGGGGCACGTCTCCCGCGCTGCCGCCGAGCCCCGCGACGTACGGATCCCCGGCATCGCCCGCGCACGCGCCGTGCGCGGCCGTCGGCGTCTCCTGGTCGACGAATCGCGCGCCGGCGTCGGCGGCCGCCCGCGCGATCGCGCCGTCGAGCTCGCGCTGGATCCCTGCGAGCCACGCCGCGTCCCGGTCGGCGAGGAGCACCTGGCCGTTGACCGCCGACGTGGCCGTGGCTCGCAGGCAGCCCTCGGGCGGGAGCGCATCCGGGTCGCCGAGCACGGTGAGGTAGCCGAGCGCGACGATGCGCGCTTCGGGGGCCGCGGCGAGGATCCGCGCGAAGGCCTCGGCGAGGCGCGTCGCCACCTCGCCGTCGATGCGGGCGCGGACGGCGTCGGTCCCGCCCGCGGGCGCGAGCGCGTCCACGCACGTCGTCGGCCCGGCGGCGACGGGTCCCGCAGGATCCCGCGCGAGGCACCCGCCCACGAGGGCGGGGAAGCCGAGGTCGTTGCCCCCGAGGCGCACGAGGACCACGTCGGCGCCGTCGGCGAGGGCGTCCAGCTGCGCGGGCACCGTCTGCCCGCCTCGCTCGCGCGTGCCCACGAGGTCCGCCGTGCTGGCGCCGTCGCAGGCCGCGTCGACGAGATCCGCGCCGACCGCGGCCGCGGCGACCCGGACGGAGGAGGCGACGGTGCGCCCGCACACCCCCGGGTCGCCGGGCAGAGGCTCGGCGGGTCCCGTGCCCGTGGAGTAGGAGTCGCCGAGGGAGACCACCCGCAGCGGTGCCGTCGGCGTCGCGGTCGGCGGTTCCATGGCATCCGGCGAGGTGCAGCCGCTCACGAGGAGGAGGACGGCGGTCGTCGCGGCGAGGAGGGCGGCTCGGCGGATCCGCGGACGGAGACGGAGACGGGCGGGACGGGCAGGCATCGCCTCGACCCTACGCGCGTGCGGCAGGCCGATCGGCCGGGTCAGTCCTCGACGCCGCGCTGACGCGCGTAGACGACGACGGCCACGATGAGCCCGACGAGGAGGCCGGCAGCCAACGGGAAGAGGAACCCGCCCGGGCCGATCTGCGTCACGACGCTGCCGTGGTCGATGCGGGTGTCGACCACGCCCGGCACGTCGAGCCCGGGGTAGCCCTCGGTGCCCTGCGCGAAGGAGGTGATGAGGAGCGTCACGATCACGGCCGCGCCGACCACGAAGGCGGACAGGAACCCCAGCACCGCGGAGCCGACGACCGACGTGCGGTGCGGGTCGGTGGTGCGCGTCCGGTGCAGAGTGGCGTGCGACATTGTGGAGCTCCAGGGGTCGATGACCTGAGCAACGGTACCCGGGTCCTCCAAGTGGAGGACAGCCCCCCGATCGGGGAGCGGATCCTGCGCGGACGGGAGCCCTCGTGCTTGCCTGACCCCATGCAGATCGCCGCCTGGACCCTCGTCGTCCTGCTCCTCGTCGCCATCGCCGTGCTGGTCCGGGTCGGCCGCCGCATCGACGCGCGTCGCACAGAGGCCGCGCGAGAGGAGAGCGAGCTCCACGCACGGCGGGTCGCCGAGCTCGAGGCGGGGCATGCGTCGCTCCTCAGCTCCCGGTCGACCGCCCATGCGCGGGAGCTCGCGCTGCTCGACGAGCGTCTCGCCGCGGCTGTCGCCGACGCGGAGGAGGCCCGCGGCCGTCTCGCCACCACCTGGGAGAGCGAGGCGGTGTCCCATGCGCTGATCGCCGCGTCCTGCGCCGCCGCGCGTCTGCCGGGCCTGCTGGCGACCAACGTGGTCTTCGTCGTGACGGAGGACGAGAGGCGCTTCATGGCGCAGGTCGATCACGTGCTGGTCACTCCGCGGGGTGCCCTCATCATCGAGAACAAGCACTGGGCGGGCGTCGTCTTCGACGGCGTCCGCCCGTCCTCCGTGCACGCGTCGTTCGGCGCGCTCCTGCAGCTGCCCGAGGGCGCCGAGACCTCGGCCGTGCAGGTGCGGCCGGATCCGCAGACCGGGACGCTCGTCGTCCGCACCCACATCGGAGCGAAGGCGCCCGTGAAGCAGGTGCGCATCCAGTCGGAGCGGCTGAGGGCCCACCTCGTGCGGGAGGTGGGCTCGGCGCCCTGGTTCCAGACCGTCGTGCTGTACAGCCACGCGGACGTCGTCCTCCATGCGGCCGCCGAGCAGCGTCCGGGTCATTCGCGGGTGCCGACCCACGTCGTCCGCGGAGCGGGCGGGCTGAGCGCCGTCCTGGCGGGCCTCGAGAGGGGACGGGGCTCCACGGTGGAGGAGTCCGCCATCGAGCGGCTGGAGCGGCTGTTCTCGAGCGGCGGGGCACACGTCGAGCGCGTCGGGCCGGCCCGAGCGTCCTGATCCTCCCGGCGAGACGGGAAGAGCCCCGCGCCTCCGTGAGGAGGAGCGGGGCTCGAGGGTGGATCTGAGGGGATTCGAACCCCTGACCCCCTGCATGCCATGCAGGTGCGCTACCAACTGCGCCACAGACCCGTGATCCGCTTCCCTGCGGAAGCGACTCGTCTACATTACTACACATTCCGACCGCCCCATGACCAGGGCATCCTCGTCGGCGGCCGACCTCCGAGCGTCGCTCAGTCGAAGAGCTCGCTGAGCCAGCTCTCCTTCTTGCGGCGCTTCCCGCCGTGCCCGTCGCCGTCCCCGTATCCGCCCGTGCGGGGGTAGCCCTGCCCTCTGCGGTCGCCGTAGCCGTCCGCGGGGATGCCGTAGCCGCGATCGCAGTCGTCCTCCCGGCGGCGGTCGTCCCCGCGGCGGTCGTCATCCCGACGGCGGTCGTCGCGACCCGGGTCCGGGTACCCGCCGAGCGGTGCCGCGGGGGGAACGGGCGACGCGGCCGCCGGGGCGGACCGCATCTCCTGCTCCGCGCGATCGAGGATCTTGTCGAGCTCGCCGCGGTCGAGCCACACGCCGCGGCAGTCGGGGCAGTAGTCGATCTCGACGCCGGCGCGCTCGCTCATCACGAGCGTGGCCGAGTCGTTGGGGCACTTCATGCGAGCTCCTCGCGGGTCGCGTGGCGGAGGATCAGGATGCGGACGCCGTCGGCTCGATCTCGAGGGCGACGACGGGGCAGTCCTTCCAGAGGCGCTCCAGCGAGTAGTACATGCGGTCCTCCTCGGTGAAGACGTGGGCGACGACGTCGCCGAAGTCGAGGAGGATCCAGCGACCCTCGCTCTTCCCCTCGCGGCGCAGCGGCTTGGCGCCGGCCTCGATCATCTTGTCCTCGATCTCGTCGGCGACCGCCTGCGCGTTCCGCTCGTTGCGGGCCGAGGCGATGAGGAAGACGTCCGTGAGGGGCAGCGGCCCGGAGACGTCGAGCGCGACCAGGTCGATGGCCTGCTTGGAGTCGGCAGCGAGGGCGGCGACCTTGAGCAGGTCGAGGGCGCGGGGAGAAGCGGTCACAGAGTCCTTCCGGGACGGGTGGGATGGTGCATCAGACGATCAGAATACATTCGTCATGAACGCGACGATGACGAGGCCGGCGCCGATGACGGCGACCCCGCCCGCGGCGACGGCCGCGACGACAGGCGCGGTGAAGCGCTTGCGAGGCGGCGGCTGCACCACGGCGCGCGTCGAGGTGTGCGTGCTGACGGCGCGGCTGGCGCGGACGGGCTCCGAGTCGGTGCCGCCCGGCGCGTGGTCGTGGTCGTCGCCCTGCTCGAGGATGCGGTCCATGTCGGCCGTGTCGAAGCGGTCCGGGTGCGTGCCCATGGAGCCGAGGCTGCGCGGCAGGTCGATGGAGCCGGTGATGATGATCTCGCCCGTGCTGTTGAGCGCCTGCTGCATGTCGTTGGCGTGCGGCACGGTCGGGAGGATGAAGTGGTTGCCCGTGTGGGGCTGGTGCTCGTCGACCTGGTCCTGCACGGACCAGTGACCCGTCGGCGGGGTGTACGGCGCGCGGGCGTCGGGCGCTGCGGAGTCCGTCGGGGCGGGCACGGTCGAAGCGGAGTCGGCATCCGGCGTCTCGGTCCGATCGTCCGGGAGGTCCTCCGCGGCGGACGCCCGCGTGCCGAACGCCGGCTCGAGCGCCGGCTCGGCGGATCCCGTGACCCACGGCGTGGCGTCGAGTGAGGGGGTGGGACGCGGATCCTCATCGGAGCGCCGCGAGTGGGCCGCGAGGGGCGGGACGGTCGGCTGCTCGCCCGACGCGTCCACGTCGCGACCCGCGGCGTCGCCCGAGGGGACGATCGGCGCGAACGGCCAGGCCGACGGCGTCTCGGCGGGGGTCGCCTCGCGGTCCGCCGGCACGGTCGCGTCAGATGCCTTCTCCTGAGCCTCGACGTCCGCCGCGGGTGCGTCCGCTGCGGGTGCGCCCGTCGCCTCCGCGGCGGTCCCCCGACGGTAGGCGCTCCCGTAGGGCGCACGGGGCCGCGGCGTCGCGCGGGATCCTCGGCCGTACCGCGCGTACGGCGGGACGGACGTCTCTGACGAGGAGGGAGGCGCGTCGTCCACGGCCGCGGCGGTGGGCTCCACGTCGGACGGTGTCGAGCCCGTCTCCGAGCCGGCGGGCGTCGACTGCGCCTCATCGTGCTCGGATCCGCGCTGCTCGCGGGCGGCCTCCTCGGCCTCGCGGATGGCGCGGAGCTGGCGTCGCGTGAGCACTCCGCCCGACAGGAGGATGGCCGAGGTGTCGGGGCCGATGCCCGGAGCGGACAGCGGGACGGCCGGAGGCGTCGTCGCCTCGTCGGGCCGGGACCCCGATCCGTCTCCTCGCGAGGTGGAGGAGGCTTCGGCGTCGGCAGTGGTCGGCGTCGCGGGGCGCTCGTCGGAGGGACCGGCGGTCGGGTCGTCCGCGGCGGCGGCGGGCTCGTCCGCGGGGGCGTCGTCCGCCTCGTCGATGCCGAGCGCCAGCGCGCGGGCGCGCTCCGCGGCGCGCATCTCGCGGCGGCTGAGGCCGAGGGTCGCGGGAGCGGGACCGTCGTCGAACGAGGTCGGCCCGGTGTCGGGCGCGTCGTGGGAGGGGGTCATTGCGGGCTCCGATACAGGTGGTGCTTGGAGATGTACTGGACGACTCCGTCGGGGACGAGGTACCACACGGGGAAGCCCCGTCCGACACGGGCTCGGCAGTCGGTCGAGGAGATCGCCAGCGCCGGGACCTCCAGCAATCTTACGTCGGCGTGCGGGAGGCCGCTCTCGGTGAGGTCGTGCCCGGGGCGGGTGACGGCGACGAAGTGCGCCAGGTCCCACAGCTCGGCGACGTCCTTCCAGCCCAGGATCTGCTGGATGGCGTCCGCTCCCGTGATGAAGAACAGCTCCGCGTCCGGGTGCGTCCGCCGGATGTCGCGGAGCGTGTCGATCGTGTACGTGGTGCCCGCGCGGTCGATGTCGACGCGGCTGACGGTGAAGCGCGGGTTGGCCGCGGTCGCGATCACGGTCATCAGGTAGCGGTGCTCGCCGTCCGTGACGGTCTGCTTCTGCCACGGCTGACCGGTGGGGACGAAGATCACCTCGTCGAGCTGGAGGTGCTGCTGCACCTCGCTCGCGGCGACGAGGTGGCCGTTGTGGATGGGGTCGAACGTGCCGCCCATGACCCCGATGCGGAGGCGCGGGGCCGCGGGTGTCGTCATCTGGCGGGTGCTCGCGCTCAGTGCGTCGAGTCGGCGGTGCCGTGGCCCTGCTCGGCGACCGGGGGCTTGCCCCACTTCTCCGAGTGGCGGTTCGCCACGTCACGGAAGCTGAACATGACCACCCCGAGCGCGAGGAACGCGACCGCCGCGACCGCGGGGAACACCCAGAGCGGAGCGGCGAGCTCCATGGCGTGCTCGGTCTCGGCGAGGATGGTGGTGGTCAGCGCGTGCATGTGATCTCCGTTCGTGGCACGCCCCGTCGAGCGGAGGCGGCGCCTGCCATCCTACCGGCGGGCCCCCGCACGGGGCGCGCACACGAGCCCGGGCGTGCCGTCAGCCGCGGACCTGCCCGCTCCCCCGCACGATCCACTTGGTGCTGGTGAGCTCCTGCACTCCCATCGGACCCCGCGCGTGCAGCTTCTGCGTGGAGATGCCGACCTCCGCGCCGAAGCCGAACTCGGATCCGTCTGTGAAGCGCGTGGACGCGTTGACCATGACGACGGCCGAGTCCACGGCGGCGAGGAAGCGCTCGGCCACGGCGAGGTCGGACGTGACGATGGACTCGGTGTGGTGCGTCGACCAGCGGGCGATGTGGGCGACCGCATCCTCCACGGAGTCGACGACGCGCACCGCCAGGTCGAGCGAGAGGTACTCGGCCGCCCAGTCCTCGTCCGTGGCGGCGACGGCGTCGGGCCACATCGCGCGGACCGCGGCGTCGCCGTGCACGGTCACGCCGCGGTCGCGGAGCGCGTCGAGCACGGCGACGAGGACCCGCGGCGCCGCGTTGCGGTGCACCAGCAGCGTCTCCATCGCGTTGCACACGCTCGGCCGGCTGACCTTGGCGTCGACCGCGATGTCGACGGACATGCGCGCATCGGCCGACGCGTCGAGGTAGACGTGGACGACGCCGGCCCCGGTCTCGATGACCGGCACGGTCGACTCCGCGACGACGGTGCGGATGAGCTCGGCGGATCCCCGCGGCACGAGCACGTCGACGAGCCCGCGTGCCCGCATGAGCCGGGCAGCGCCCGCGCGGCCGTGCGCGTCGACCGTCTGCACCGCGTGCGCGGGGAGGCCGACGCGCTCGAGGGCTCCGCGCATGACGTCCACGAGGACGGCGTTGGTGCGCAGCGCCGCGGATCCGCCGCGGAGCACGACGGCGTTGCCGCTCTTGAGGGCGAGCGCCGCGATGTCGACCGTCACGTTGGGGCGGGCTTCGTAGATCGCGCCGACGACGCCGAAGGGGACGCGCACCTGGGAGAGCAGCAGGCCGTTCGGGAGCGTGCGGCCGCGGACGACGAGGCCGAGGGGGTCGTCGAGCCCGCGGATCCCGGTGACGGCGTCGGCCAGGGACGCCACGCGCCTCGCGTCGAGCGTCAGCCGGTCGAGCAGGCCTGCTGCCAAGCCGGCATCCCGGCCCGCGGCGAGGTCCTCGGCGTTGGCCGCGACGATGCGATCCGCTCCGGAGACGAGAGCGGCCGCGATGGCGTCGAGCGCGGCGTCACGCTGGACGGAGGTGCTGGCGGCGAGGGAGGTGGATGCGGTGCGGGCGGCCTCGAGGATCCGCTCGAGCTCGTCGGCGGGGAGGACCTCGGCGGTGGTGATCGGGGCGGCGGGCACGTTCGAGGGCATGCACGGCAGCCTACTGACGCGCCGTCGGCCCGATTGGCGCGGGGCGTTCAGCCGCGGGGCGCGAACCACGTGCCGACGTGCTCGCCGGCGAGGGCCGAGTGGACCTGCGCGGTCGATGTGAGGAGCACGCCTGTCCCCGCCTCGGCGGCGAGGCGCGCGGCGGCGACCTTGGTGACCGCTCCCCCGGTGCCGACGCCCGTGCCGGTGCTGCCGATCTCGACGCCGTCGAGCTCGTCGCCGAACCCCACGTGCTCGATGCGGCGGGCGCCCGGCTCCTCCGGCGGTCGCGTGTAGAGCGCGTCCACGTCCGAGAGGAGGAGGAGCAGGTCAGCGTCCACGAGCCGGGCGACGAGCGCCGCCAGCCGGTCGTTGTCGCCGAAGCGGATCTCGTGCGTGGCGACGGTGTCGTTCTCGTTGACGATCGGCAGCAGGCGGAGACCCAGCAGCCGTTCCATGGCGCGCTGCGCGTTCTCCCGGTGGTCGGGCGCGGCGAGGTCGCCGGCTGTAAGGAGCACCTGGCCCGCGACGATGCCGTACCGGTCGAGGCTCTCCTGATACCGGAAGATCAGCACGCTCTGGCCGACCGCGGCCGCTGCCTGCTGGGTGGCGAGGTCGGCCGGGCGGCCGTCGAGGCGGAGGAAGGGCATCCCCGTGGCGATGGCGCCCGACGACACGAGGACGACCTCGGCGCCGCGCGCGTGCACGGACGCGATGGCGTCCACGAGGGGTGCGATCTGCCCGGCGTTGCCCCCGCTGATGGACGACGACCCCACCTTCACGACGATGCGCCGCGCGGACGCGATGCCCGCGCGCGAGGCCGTCCCCATCCGCTAGGCCTTCGCGTCCGAGGACGCGTCCTCGTCCGTCCCGTCCTCGTCCGCCCACAGGCCGGCCTCGCCCTCGCGCACGAGCTGCGCTCGCGCCTCGGCCTTGGCGTCCATGCGGGCGAAGTAGTCCTCGCGGCGCGCCTGGTTGGTGCGGCGGCTGATGGGGTCGACGCGGGCGTCGGCGCCGCGGGGGCTCGTGATGAGCTCCGCGGTCGACGTGAGGGTCGGCTCCCAGTCGAAGACGATGCCGTCGCCCTCGCCGATGACGACGCTGGATCCGGCCACCGCGCCCGCCTTGAACAGGCCGTCCTCGACGCCGAGCTTGGCGAGACGGTCCGCGAGGTAGCCGACGGCCTCGTCGTTCGTGAAGTCGGTCTGCTGCACCCAGCGCTCGGGCTTGGTGCCGATGACGCGGTAGATGTCGCCGTAGCTGCCGCCGTCGACGCGGATGGTGAACGGCTTCTCGTTGACGGCGCGGGGACGCAGCACGATCCGCGGGGCCTCGGGCTCCTCGGCGGCCTTCGTGCGGGCGTCCTCGACGAGCTCCGCGAGGGCGAAGGACAGCTGGCGCAGGCCGTCGTGGCTGACCGTGGAGATGTCGAAGACGCGGTAGCCGCGGGCCTCCAGCTCCGGGCGGACGAGCTCCGCGAGCTCCCGGGCCTCGGGGACGTCGATCTTGTTCAGCGCGATGAGCTGCGGGCGATCGAGCAGCGGCACCTGGCCGTCGGGGACCGGGTACGCGGCGAGCTCGGTGAGGATGATGTCGAGGTCCGAGATGGGGTCGCGACCGGGATCCAGCGTCGCGCAGTCGAGCACGTGCAGGAGCGCGGAGCAGCGCTCGACGTGGCGGAGGAACTCGAGGCCGAGCCCCTTGCCCTCGCTCGCGCCCTCGATGAGGCCGGGCACGTCGGCCACGGTGTAACGCGAGTCCGCGACCTCGACGACGCCGAGGTTCGGGTGCAGCGTGGTGAAGGGGTAGTCGGCGATCTTCGGCTTCGCGGCCGAGATGGCGGCGACGAGGCTCGACTTGCCCGCCGACGGGTAGCCCACGAGCGCCACGTCGGCGACGACCTTGAGCTCGAGGACGACGTCGCCCTCGTAGCCGCGCGTGCCGAGCAGCGCGAAGCCGGGGGCCTTGCGCTTCGTGGTGGCGAGGGAGGCGTTGCCGAGCCCGCCCTGGCCGGCCTCGGCGGCGATGAACCGCATGCCGGGCGTGGCCATGTCGG
Organism: Clavibacter michiganensis; assembly: GCF_021216655.1. Lineage (NCBI taxonomy): Bacteria > Bacillati > Actinomycetota > Actinomycetes > Micrococcales > Microbacteriaceae > Clavibacter > Clavibacter michiganensis. Next base: position 688,791 of record NZ_CP080437.1, on the reverse strand, counting down.
CGAGCTCGTTGCCGTCGGCGTCCTTGACGACGGTGCCGACGGGGACGTGGAGCTCGAGCGCCTCGCCGAGCGTGCCATGGCGGTGGTCGCCCATGCCGGGACCGCCGTTGCGCGAGGAGCGGTGCGGTCCGCGGTGGTAGGCCAGGAGCGTGGTGACCTGGGGGTCCGCGACGAGGACGATGTCCCCGCCGTTGCCGCCGTTGCCGCCGTCGGGTCCCGCGAGGGGCTTGAACTTCTCACGGCGGACAGAGACGCAGCCGTTCCCGCCGTCTCCCGCCCGCAGGTGGAGGGTCACGGTGTCGACGAATGTCGCCATGGCTGTAGCTCGTTTCTTCTAGAGGTGTTCCCTGCGGAACGCAGACAAGGGCGGGCCGAGGCCCGCCCTTGAAGTGCTGCGCGACAATGCCGCCGCAGCGTCCGTGCTGTCGGCCTGCGCTAGGCCGGGACGACGATGTTGACGACCTTGCGGCCGCCCTTGACCCCGAACTGCACCGAGCCGGCGGAGAGGGCGAACAGCGTGTCGTCGCCGCCACGGCCGACGTTGACGCCCGGGTGGAAGTGCGTGCCGCGCTGGCGGACGATGATCTCGCCGGCGCCGACGACCTGGCCGCCGAAGCGCTTCACGCCGAGGCGCTGGGCGTTCGAGTCACGGCCGTTGCGGGTAGAGCTCGCGCCCTTCTTGTGTGCCATCTATTTCTCCCTGCGGTCTCGGTGCTAGTTGATCTCGGTGACCTGGACGCGCGTGAGGTCCTGGCGGTGCCCCTGGCGCTTCTTGTACCCGGTCTTGTTCTTGAACTTCTGGATGACGATCTTGGGACCGCGGAGGTCGTTCAGGATCTCGGCGCTGACGGTGACGTCGGCGAGCTTCGCGGCGTCGGTGGTGATGGTGTCGCCGTCGACGAGCAGGACCGCGGGGAGCACGACCTTGCCGCTCTGCTGGTTCTTGACCCGGTCCATCGTCACGATGGTCCCGACCTCGACCTTCTCCTGCCGACCGCCGGCGCGCACAACTGCGTAAACCACTTTTCCGTACCTGTTTTCTCTCGCGGGCTTGACTCACTGGGGACTTGACGCCCTGTGGCCCGAATCATTGGAGGAAGTCTGCCGCAGGCGCACGATCACCTGGATCGGCGCATGCCAGCGACTCACGTTACCGGAACGCCGGACAGGGGTCAAACTCCGGACCCCCGGCGTCCTCGGTCGATCATACGCGAGCCGGGGCGTCCTGGCCGCATGCGCGCCGGGCGCGTCGTCGGCGACCCGAGGGCCCGTCGGCGCGCACATCGGGGACGGGCCTGCCTAAGCTCGCAGGATGAGCGTCCTCCTCGATCGACCGGCCTGGCCCGCGCACGGCAGGCTCTGGGCGCACCTGGTGAGCGACGTGTCCCTCGAGGAGCTGCACACCTTCGCCCGCGCCGCCGACATCCCGGAGAGGGCGTTCGACCGCGACCACTACGACGTGCCCGAGGAGCGGCACGCGGAGCTGGTGGCACGCGGCGCCGTGGCGGTCTCGAACCGCGACCTCGTCCGACGGCTGCAGGCGAGCGGGCTGCGGGTCACCCAGCGCGAACGGCGCGGGCTGGGATCCTGACGCGGCGAACGCGCGGTCGCACGAGGGAGGGCCCGGAGCATGCGCTCCGGGCCCTCCCTCGTCCGGCTGCCTGACGGGCAGCCGGCGCGTCAGCTCGCGTCGTCGGCCGGGGCCGGCGTCGTCAGCGTCTGCGTGGAGACCCGGCGGCTGCGCGACCGCCCCTGTCCGGGCTCCTTGGGGTGCGGCAGCGCGTCGAGGACGGAGCCGAGGAGCTGCTCCGCGTCCGCCGAGCTGACGCGGCGCGGTGCTGTGCGCGCGCTCGCGACCGGGATGTCGAGGATCTGCACCGGCTCGAGGCGGATGGCCTCGCGCGGCTCGAGCGTCGACAGCGCGGGCTCCTCGACCGGCGCGTCGGCCGGCGTCGGGTCCTCGACGGGAGCGGACGCCGCCTCGGCGGCGGGGGCCTGCGGCTCCGAGCGATCCTGCGCCTCGACGGTCGCGGACGACGCGCGTCCCCGGCCCCCGCGGCTCCGACGCGGACGGTCGCCGCGGGTCTGCTCCTCGAGGGGGGCCGACTCGGGCTGCACGGCCGCGTCCGTGCTCTCGTCGGGCGTGCGCACGACGTCCTCGACCCGGTCGATGGCCTCGTTCACCGTCTGGATGGTGCTCGTGGCGATCTTGGCGAGGGCGGAGCGCGCGTCGTCCGTGATGCTGTGCGTGCTGGCGGCGGGCGTGCGCTGCTGCTGCTGCGCCTGGCCGCCCCCGTTGCCGCGGCCGCCGCCGTTGCCCCCGCTGCCGTTGCCGTGCTCCTGCTGGCCCTTGCCGCCGCGACGGCGGCCCTGGCCCTGCACGGGCTCCTGCGGCGTCTGCTTGTGGGCCATGAGCGGATCGTGGTGGATGATGATCCCCCGCCCGGCGCACGTCTCGCAGTTCTCCGAGAACGACTCGAGCAGCCCGAGGCCGAGCTTCTTGCGGGTCATCTGCACGAGCCCGAGCGAGGTGACCTCGGCGACCTGGTGCTTGGTCCGGTCGCGGCTGAGGCACTCCACGAGGCGGCGCAGCACGAGATCGCGGTTGGTCTCGAGCACCATGTCGATGAAGTCGACGACGATGATGCCGCCGATGTCGCGCAGGCGCATCTGGCGGACGATCTCCTCCGCGGCCTCGAGGTTGTTCTTGGTGACGGTCTCCTCGAGGTTGCCGCCGGATCCGACGAACTTCCCCGTGTTGACGTCGACCACGGTCATGGCCTCGGTGCGGTCGATGACGAGCGAGCCGCCGGAGGGCAGCCAGACCTTGCGGTCGAGCGCCTTCTCGATCTGCTCGCTGACGCGGTGGTGGTCGAACGAGTCCTTCTCGCCCGAGTACGTCTGCACCCGGTCGATGAGGTCGGGCGCCACGCCGCGGAGGTAGCCCTCGATGATCTCCTGGGCGTCGCCGCCGTCGATCACGAGCTCGCGGAAGTCCTCGTTGAAGACGTCGCGGATGATCTTCAGCAGCAGGTCGGGCTCCGAGTGCAGGAGCGCGGGCGCCTGCGCCTTCTCGACCTGGCGGCTGATCTCGGCCCACTGCGAGGTGAGGCGCTCGACGTCGAGCTTCAGCTGCTCCTCGGTCGCGCCCTCGGCCGCGGTGCGGACGATGACGCCCACGTTCTCGGGCAGCACCTCCTTGAGCGTCTTCTTGAGGCGCGCGCGCTCGGTGTCGGGGAGCTTCCGGCTGATGCCGTTCATGGACCCGTTGGGCACGTACACGAGGTAGCGGCCCGGGAGGCTCACCTGGCTCGTGAGGCGGGCGCCCTTGTGGCCGACCGGGTCCTTGGTGACCTGGACGAGCACGCGGTCGCCGGGCTTCAGCGCGACCTCGATGCGGCGCGCGTGGCTTCCGCCGCCCTTGTCGGCGTTGGCGGCCTCCCAGTCGACCTCGCCCGAGTAGAGCACGGCGTTGCGGCCGCGGCCGATGTCGATGAAGGCGGCCTCCATGCTGGGCAGCACGTTCTGGACGCGGCCGAGGTACACGTTGCCGATGAGGGAGGCCTCGTCGGCGCGTGCCACGTAGTGCTCGACGAGGACCTGGTCCTCGAGCACGCCGATCTGGATCTTGCCGTCCCGCGAGCGCACGATCATGCTGCGGTCGACCGACTCGCGGCGGGCCAGGTACTCCGACTCGGTGAGCACCGGACGGCGGCGGCCGGCGTCGCGACCGTCGCGGCGGCGCTGCTTCTTGGCCTCGAGGCGCGTGGATCCCTTGATGCGCTGCGGCTCGGTGATGCGTTCGGGCTCGCGGGGCGTGCGGACCTTGACGACCGTGCCGGGCGCGTCGTCGCCGTCGCGGCCCTCCTCGCCGGAGCGGCGGCGCGCACGGCGGCGAACCGACGGGGAGTCGTCCTCGTCGTCGTGGTCGTCGTCGTGGGTGTCGCGGCCCCGGCCGTCGCGGCTGATGCCGCGGTCCTGGCTGCGGTCCTGTCCGCGGCCGCCGCGGCGCGAGGAGCGCGAGGGGCGCTCGTCGCGGTCGTGGTCGTCGTCCTCGTCGCGCGAGTCGTCGCGGCGGTCGTCCCGCTCGCGGCGGGGAGGCAGCGGCGCGATGTCCGGGGCCTGGAAGAAGACGGAGAGGGACGGGACGGCGCGGACCGGAGCGGCGGGCGCCACGACGGGAGCGGATGCGTCGACCGGCTCGGCAGCGGCGGGCTCGTCGGCCGTCGCGTCCGCGTCGGGGACACGGGCGAGCGGCGCGTCGGGGGCGGCGGGCGCGGCGGGGGCCACGGCGGCCTTGCGCGGGGCGCGCTTCCTCGGGGCGCGGGCAGCGGGAGCGGCGGGCTGCTCGTCCGCGGGCTGCTCGCCGGCGGCGTCCGCGGGAGCGGAAGCCGAGGCGGACGCGTCGACGCTGGCGTCGTCCGGCTGGGCGACCGCGGACGCGGATGCGGGGGTGCTCGCGCGGCGGGAGCGGCGGGCGACCGGCGCCTCCTGCTCGTCGTGCGTGGTCCGGGTGTCGTCGTTCTCGTTCAGGGTGTGGCCCTTCGCTTCGGAGGCGGCGGGCGTGCCGCTCGCCTCGGGGGTGAGGGAAGCGGGGAACGCGGGCGTGCCGCCGGTCCCCGTCGCCGCGGTCGTGTCGGCGCGGCGGCCCGTGAGCCGCTCGAAGAGGCTGGGTCGCCTCCTGCCGGTGTTCTCGTCTCTCTCCACCATCTCTGGTGCACTCCTCAACCGGTCGGTACGGCCGCGCCGTACCCCGGTAGCTCTCCGAGTGGATCCCCGCGTACGCGGCTCTCCGTCGATCCTGGTCTGCGACGTCCGGCCCGAGGCTTCGGTCGTGCGCACTGGTACGGAACTGGCTATCCGCCGCCGGACGTGCCTGGCGGCCCGGGTCTGCCCCGGGAAAGACTCTTCATGGCGGTCGTGCCGCGCGGCGGTCCGACCTGCCTGCCAGTATCGCACGCCGACGCCCACCTGGCCGTCAGGGTCGGCCCTCCCCCGTCTGCCATGATCGCCGCATGACCGCGACCCGGGCCCCCGCGCACCCCCGCTCCCTGGCCGTCCTGCTCGTCGTCACGGGCGTCGTCGGCTGGATCGGCGCGTTCGTGCTCGTGCTCGACCGGCTGCACCTGCTCGAGAACCCGGGCGCGTCGCTCTCGTGCGACGTGAACCCGTTCATCTCCTGCGCCACCGTCATCGAATCCCCGCAGGGCTCGCTGTTCGGCTTCCCCAACCCGCTCATCGGGGTCGCCGCGTTCGTGGTGCCGATCGTGATCGGCATGGCGCTCCTCGCGGGCGCGCGGTTCGCGCGATGGTTCTGGACGCTGTTCGCGGTGGGGACGTTCGCCGGCTGGGTCTTCGTGACGTGGCTGTTCACCCAGAGCGTGTTCGTCATCGGCGCGCTCTGCCCCTACTGCCTGCTCGTGTGGAGCGCGATGATCCCGCTGTGGTGGGGCACGCTGTCGGCCACCGCTCGCGCGGGGCTGCTGCCGGTGCCCGCGGGGATCCGCCGGGCCGCCGACGCCGTGGCGCCGTACACGTGGGCGGTGGTGGTGCTGAACTACGCGATCATCGTGGTCGCGATCATCGCGACGTTCCCCGCCCTCATCCCGACGCTGCTCGGCTGAGACGACGGGACGACCAGAGGGGCCGACCGGATCCCGGTCGGCCCCTCTGGTCGTGCGGGTCCTAGAACCAGAGCGCGAGCTCGCGCGCGGCCGACTCGGGCGAGTCGCTGCCGTGCACGAGGTTCTGCGCCACGGCGAGGCCCCAGTCGCGACCGAGGTCGCCGCGGATCGTGCCGGGGGCGGCGCCCGTCGGGTCGGTCGTGCCGGCGAGCGAGCGGAAGCCCTCGATCACGCGGTTCCCGGCGACGCGGACGGCGACGATCGGGCCCGACTCCATGAACTCGACGAGCGGCTCGTAGAACGGCTTGCCCTGGTGCTCCTCGTAGTGCTGCTCGAGCAGGGCGCGCTCGGCTTGCACCATGCGGAGGTCGACGATCTGGTAGCCCTTGGCCTCGATGCGGCGGAGGATCTCGCCGGTGAGGCCGCGGGCGACGCCGTCGGGCTTGACGAGGACGAGGGTCTCCTGGACGGGAGCGGACATGGGTGCCTCCTACGGGGTGGGAGCCGGCGGCTCGGTGGTCGGTCGGTGGTCGGTGGGGCGGTCGTCGCCCGGGGCCGGAGCGTCGCCCGCCGCGGCCTGCTCGTCGAGCATGGCCTGCTCCCACGCGCCGCGGGCCGCCGCCTTCTCGCGGTCGATCCGGGCGCCCTGGACCATGGCGTAGATCCACAGCAGCAGGAAGAAGCCGCCGACGGCGAACATGGCGGGCAACACGAAGCCGGTGAGGACGACGAGCACCTGCACGACCCAGCCGGCGCGGATGCCGAGCGGGGTGCGCAGGGCGCCGACGACGGCGAGCATGGCGAGCACGAGGAGCGCACCGCCGCCGAGCGCGGGCAGCGCCGGCAGCGCTTCGAGGCCGAAGGCGACCAGGCTCGCGAGGAACACGACGATGACCTGGAAGCCCATGACGATGGATCCGAGGATCTCGACCGTCGTGCGGGGCGGTCGGGGTCGCCTGGTGCGGGCCGGGCGGCCGTCGGCGCTCACGCGGTCTTCCAGCCCTCGTCGGCGGCGTGGGCGATGGCCTCGCCGACGAGGAGGATCGAGCCCGTGACGAGCGCCGCGCCCTTCTCGGTCTCGCCCGCGGAGTCGCGCGCGTCCTCGAGGGCCGTGCGGAGGTCGGGCTCGACCGTGACGCGGTCGCGGCCGACGACGTCGACGACGATGCGCGCCAGCTCGTCCGGATCCACCGAGCGCTCGGACTGGGAGCGCGTGACGATGAAGTGGTCGACCACGGGCGCGAGCTCGCGCACGATGCCCTCCGCGTCCTTGTCCGCGAGCACGCCGATGACGGCGGTGACGCGGTCGAACGTGAAGTAGACGGGCAGCGCGGCCGCGAGCGACGCGGCGCCCGCGGGGTTGTGCGCGGCGTCGACCAGGACGGTCGGCTCGGTGCCCACGACCTGCAGCCGGCCGGGGCTCGTCGCCGTGGCGAGGCCCTCCGCGAGCACGTCGTCGTGGATGGCGTGGTCGCCGCCGCCGAGGAACGACTCGACCGCGGCGATCGCGACGGCGGCGTTCTGCGCCTGGTGCGCGCCGAACATCGGGAGGAACACGTCGCGGTACGTGCCCGCGAGGCCCTGCACGCTGATGACCTGGCCACCGACCGCGAGGGTCGTGTCGAGGAGGCGGAACCGCTCGCCCTCGATCGACCAGGTGGACTCCGTGAGCTCGGCGGCGCGCACGAGCTCGGCCACGACGTCAGGGGCCTGCGCGCTGGACACGACGTCCGCTGCGGGCTTGACGATGCCGGACTTGGTGCGCGCGATCTCCGCCACGGTGGATCCCAGGCGCTGCGTGTGATCGAGGGAGACGGGCGTGAAGACCGCGACCTGGCCGTCGCCGACGTTGGTGCTGTCCCACTCGCCGCCCATGCCGACCTCGATCACGGCCACGTCGACGGGCGCGTCGGCGAACGCCGCGAACGCGAGCACCGTCAGCGCCTCGAAGAAGGTGACGGGCTCCTCGCCCGCGGCGACGAGCTCCCGGTCGACCAGGTCGATGAAGGGCTCGACGTCTGCCCAGTTGCGGCTGAGGGCCTCGTCGGTGATGGGCAGGCCGTCGACCACGATGCGCTCGTTGAAGCGGACGAGGTGCGGGCTCGTGAAGAGGCCCGTGCGGAGGCCCGCGGCGCGCAGGATGCTCTCGGTCATCCGGCTCGTCGACGTCTTCCCGTTGGTGCCGGTGACGTGCACGATCGGGTACGCGCGCTGCGGGTCGCCGAGGAGCTCGACGACGCGGCGGGTGGCGGACAGGCGCGGCTGCGGCGCCTGCTCCCCCATCCGCGAGAGGAGCGCCTGGTACACGGCGTCGCCCTCGCGCTCGAAGTAGTTCTCGTCGTCGACCTCGCGGCCGGCCACGATCGACTGCTCGGCCTCGCGGCGGAGCTCGGCCGCGTCGTCGGCGAAGAGCTGGTCGTCGCTCAGGCCGTCGACGTCGGGGTCGAGGGCGCGCGCCGCGGCGTCGACGCCCTCGTCCGTCTCCGGCTCGAAGTCGTCGTCGCGCCGGACGTCGTCCGCGTCGTCGTCGAAGGGCTGTCCGCCCAGCTGGTCGCTCATGCTCGCTCCACCTCGATGTACAGGGGCGATCCGCTGCCGACGGTGATGCCGGACTCCGTCGCCTGGTCGTCCGCGTCGATCCGCAGCGCCACCGCCAGGGTCTCACGGGCGATGAGGTCGCGGAACCGCTCGGCCTGCTCGGCGCCCGCGGCGTCCAGCCGGATCACGAGGGAGATGCGGTCGCTCACGTCGAGCCCCGCGCCCTTCCGCGCGTCCTGCACGTTCCGCACGACGTCGCGCGCGAGGCCCTCGGCCTCGAGCTCGGGGGTGAGCGCGGTGTCGAGCAGCAGGAACCCGCCGCCCGGCAGGAGCGCGAGCGCCTGGTCGGCGCGGTCGCCCGCGACCTCCAGCACCAGCTCGTACTCGCCGGCCACGAGAGGCACGCCGCCCGCCACGACCTCGCCGTCGGACTCGGTCCAGTCCCCGGAGCGGGCGGCCTGGATCACCTGCTGCACGCCCTTGCCGAGGCGCGGCCCGGCGATGCGCGCATTCACGGTGAGGCGGCGCGTGATGCCCGCGTCGGAGGCGCTCGTGGGGGTCAGCTCCTCGACGGAGACGGCCTTGACGTTGAGCTCGTCGCGCAGGATGTCCTCGAACCGGGCGAGCCCGTCGGCGTCGTCGCTCACGACCGTGAGCCGCGCGAGCGGCTGGCGGACGCGGAGGCCCGACTGCTTGCGGAGCGAGAGCGCGGTCGAGGCGACCTGGCGGACCCGGTCCATCACCTCGACGAGGCGGTCGTCCGCGGGCAGGTCGTCGGGCTCGGGCCAGTCCTCCAGGTGGACGCTGCGCCCGCCCGTGAGGTCCTTCCAGATGCGCTCCGACACGAGCGGCAGCAGCGGCGCGGCCACGCGCGTCACGGTCTCGAGGACCGTGTGCAGGGTGTCGAAGGCGCGCGTGTCGCCGGCTTCCGTGCCCGCCCAGAACCGGTCGCGGCTGCGGCGCACGTACCAGTTGGTGAGCACGTCGGCGAAGTCGCGGAGGGACGCGGCGGCGAGCGTCGAGTCGAGGGCGGTCATGTGCTGCGTGACCTCGGTGACGAGGCGGCGGGTGCGGGCCAGGATGTAGCGGTCCAGCACGTCGTCGCTCGTCGTGTCGCGGTGCGCCTCGTAGCCGCCCGGCTGCGCGGAGTTGGCGTAGAGGGAGAAGAAGTACCAGGTGCTCCAGAGCGGGAGCAGCACCTGGCGGACGCCCTCGCGGATGCCCTCCTCGGTGACCACGAGGTTGCCGCCGCGGAGCACGGGGCTCGCGAGGAGGAACCAGCGCATGGCGTCGGATCCGTCGCGGTCGAACACCTCGTTGACGTCCGGGTAGTTGCGGAGCGACTTGGACATCTTCTGGCCGTCGTTGCCGAGGACGATCCCGTGGCTCACGACGCTCGAGAACGCCGGCCGCCCGAACAGCGCGGTCGACAGCGCGTGCAGCGTGTAGAACCAGCCGCGGGTCTGGCCGATGTACTCGACGATGAAGTCCGCCGGGCTGTGCTCGTCGAACCACTCGCGGTTCTCGAACGGGTAGTGCACCTGGGCGAAGGGCATGGATCCGGAGTCGAACCAGACGTCGAGCACGTCCTCGATGCGACGCATGGTGCTCTTCCCCGTGGGGTCGTCCGGGTTCGGGCGCGTGAGCTCGTCGATGAACGGGCGGTGCAGGTCCGTCGGGCGCACGCCGAAGTCGGCCTCGAGCTCGTCGAGGCTGCCGTACACGTCGATGCGCGGGTAGGCCGGGTCGTCGCTCTTCCACACCGGGATCGGGCTGCCCCAGAAGCGGTTGCGGCTGATCGACCAGTCGCGCGCGTTGCCGATCCACTTGCCGAACTGCCCGTCCTTCACGTTCTCGGGCGTCCACGCGATGTCCTGGTTGAGGCGCACCATGTCGTCGCGGAAGTCGGTGACGCGCACGAACCAGCTGGAGACGGCCTTGTAGATGAGCGGGTTCTTGCAGCGCCAGCAGTGCGGGTAGGAGTGCTCGTAGCTGGCCTGGCGGATGAGGCGGCCCTGCGCCTTGAGCATGCGCGTGAGCGTCCTCCCGGCGTCCGACCACAGCTCGCCCGCGACCTCGGGAACGGTGTCGACGAAGCGGCCGCCCTCGTCGAGCGACAGGATCACGGGGATCCCGGCCGCGGCGCAGACCTGCTGGTCCTCCTCGCCGTAAGCCGGGGCCTGGTGGACGATGCCGGTGCCGTCGGTCGTCGTGACGTAGTCGGCGACGAGCACCTGCCACGCGTTCTCCGTGCCGAACCTCTCGCTGTCCGCGTAGAAGTCCCAGAGGCGGTCGTACGCGACGCCCTCGAGCTGGCGGCCGAGCACGGTGCGGGAGACGGCGGCGCGGGCCTCGTCGGCGGACGCGTAGCCGAGGTCCTTGGCGTAGTTCCCCACGAGGTCCTGGGCGATGAGGTACTCGGATCCGAGCACCTCGGCCGCGAGCTGCACGCTCGACGCGCGGGGCAGGGAGTCGGGCGCCTCGGCGTCGGGGGTGCCCGCGGGGCCGGCGGGCACCACGGCGTAGACGATGTCCGGCCCGACCGCGAGCGCCATGTTGGTCGGCAGGGTCCAGGGCGTGGTCGTCCAGGCGAGCGCGCGCACCGCGGTGAGGCCGAGCGACTCGGCCTTCGCGCCGACGAGCGGGAACGTGACGGTCACGGACTGGTCCTGGCGCATGCGGTAGACGTCGTCGTCCATCCGCAGCTCGTGGTTGCTCAGCGGCGTCTGGTCGTGCCAGCAGTACGGCAGCACGCGGAAGCCCTCGTAGGCGAGGCCCTTGTCGTGCAGCTGCTTGAACGCCCAGATCACCGACTCCATGAAGTCGACGTCGAGCGTCTTGTAGTCGTCCTCGAAGTCGACCCAGCGGGCCGAGCGGGTGACGTAGTCCTCCCACTCCCCCGTGTACTCGAGCACCGAGCGACGGGCGACGGCGTTGAACTCCTCGACGCCCATCTCCTCGATCTCGCTCTTCTCGGTGATCCCGAGCTGGCGCATCGCCTCGAGCTCGGCGGGCAGTCCGTGCGTGTCCCAGCCGAAGCGGCGGTGCACCTGCTTGCCCCGCATGGTCTGGAAGCGCGGGAAGGCGTCCTTCGCGTAGCCCGTGAGGAGGTGCCCGTAGTGCGGGAGGCCGTTGGCGAACGGAGGGCCGTCGTAGAAGACCCACTCGTCGCAGCCCTCGCGCTGCTCGACCGAGGCGCGGAACGTGTCGTCGCGCTTCCAGAACGCGAGGATGCCCTTCTCGACGTCCGGGAAGCGCGGGCTCGCGGCGACCTGGTCGGGGGCGCTCGGGTCGTCGGGGACGGGACGGGGGTAGGTCATGGCATCTCCTGCGGGGACGGGCTCTCCGCGAGGACGCCCGGATCCCTCATGCGGATCCCCGAGCGCGGTACCACCCCGCTTGCCACGCGATGCGCGACCACTCTCCTGAAGGCGATGACGGGCCCTGTCCGTTCGGTTCTACTCGTCGCGTGCTCCGCGGCTTTCTTCCGAAGGCTCCCCGGTGATGGCCGGATCGGCGCCTGTGCTGACGATCCTAGCGCCCGTCGGACCGCAGCCCGTGGGCGCTCATCCGCCGAGCTGTGCGCGGTACGCGTCGGCGCGGTACGGCAGGTCGAGCGCGTCGCGGCCCGCGGTGTCCGGGTGTCCGGCGAGGAGGGTCCTGATGTCGTCGAGGACGCCGGCGCGCGCGTCGTCGGGCAGCGTGCTGATCCGGCTGATGGATCCGGCGAGGTCCACCACGTCCTCGGGGGTCATGCGCTGCGCATGCGCGAAGGACGCGTGCTCGACGGGGCCGAAGCCGGGGAACGGGCCGGGCTCGGCCGCCCGTGCGCCGCCGCGCCGACCCCCGTCGAGGATCGCGTCGAGCTCGCGGACCCAGTCGACCTCGCCGTCCATGACGTTCCAGACGATGCCGAGGCGACCACCGGGACGGAGCACGCGCGCGGCCTCGCGGGCCGCCTCGCCCGCGTCCATCCAGTGCCAGGCCTGCGCGACGAGCACGGCGTCCTCCTCGCCGTCGCCCACGGGGATCGCCTCGCCGGATCCGCGGACGGCCGTCACGCCCGGCAGCCGGTCCGCGAGCACGGCGCGCATGCGGTCGTCCGGCTCGACCGCCGTGACGTCGAGGCCGCGATCCGCGAGGAGGCGCGTCAGCTTGCCCGTGCCCGCGCCGAGGTCCACCACTCGGCGGGCGCCGGCGGGGAGCATCCACGCCACCGCCTCGTCCGGGTAGGCCGGCCGCACCCGGTCGTACTGCTCGGAGACGCCGCCGAACGAGGAGGACAGGGCGGCGAGGTCGGGCGAGTCGGAGGTCATGCGGACATCCTGGCCGAGAGCGGGACGGCGCGCGATCCACGCGGAGGACGCGGCTCGTCGGGTGCGCGCCGCGCCGTCAGCGGAGGCGCGATGCGGTGTGCTGCAGCCTCATCGGGTCGAGCACGATGCCCTGCACCGTGGCCGTGCGCCCCGTGGTGTCCGTGACGCGCACCGTGAAGGGCCCCGCGCCCACGTACCCAGGAGCCAGCCAGTAGCCGTAGTCCGTCAGGGAGAGCGGCACCCACCGCGCGCCCACCCACAGCTCGACCGATCGGAGCCGCACGCCGGCGTCGAGCACCTGCAGGGCCGCCCAGTACGCCGAGGAGCCGTCCTTGAACCGGAAGGAGAGCGGGGGGACGGTCGACGCCGCGACCGGCACGTACGAGGTGGTGATGATGCCGGCGTCGTAAACGCCGATGGCCCGGAACGCCTCCTCGCTCAGGTCGAGGTGGCCGTGCACGCACTCGTGGCAGGAGTCGGCGACCTCGACGCGCACCGTGCCGTGGGGTCCGGTGACGTCGAGGTAGCTGCCGCATCCGGCACCGCCGGCGTAGAGGTCGGGGCCGACCGCCACGTAGAGGCGGTCCTTCGGGATGGCCGGGAGCGAGCAGTTGCCGTTCGTCGTCCTCCCGTCAGGCCCGAGCGAGTAGTGCGTGGCGTAGCCGGACAGGCGGGCGGGGCCGGCCGCCGGGGCAGCCGATGCGGCCGACGCCGCCATCGCGGGGCCCGCTACCGCGACCAGGACCGCCAGCGCGGCCGACAGGATCCGGCGACGAGCGGCGGTGAACGGGCGACGCGGCGCTCGGGGGCGGCCGGGCAGGGCGGATGCACGGGTCATGGCGTCTCTTCTCGTGGTCGAGGGAGCGGACGCGGTCGGGCCGCGCGCACAGGTTAGGAGACCCGTGGCGGACAGCGGGGCATCCCTCCCGAGGCCTCGAGCCGCGCGGTCAGGCGAGGAGGGCGGCGAGCGCCGTGCGGAGCGGATCCAGCGCCCGGCGCACGGCGTCCTCCAGAGGGCCCCGTCCCACCCCGTCCCCGGCCCACGCGACGACGGCCGCGGCGGTGGCGGCCGCGATCACGGCGGCGGCGATCCGCACGGGGGCGACCGAGGCACGGCGGCCGGACGCGCGCGCGAGGGCCTGCGCGACGGGATCCACGAGCGGCGCCGCGCGTGCCACGCCCTCCCCCGGCACGTCGGAGCCGAGGCCCATGACCTCGTGCTGCGTCAGGGCGAGCGGCAGCCAGCCCACGCCGCGGGAGCAGGCGGCGGCGATCAGCGCGTCGACGACGCCGTCGCCGGGCGCCCCGGCGGGACCCACAGAGGAGAGCGCGTCGCCGAAGGCGCGGAGCGTGTCGTCGAGCCCCGCCCACAGCAGGTCGGCCTTGGACGCGAAGTAGTTGAAGAACGTGGCACGGCTGACCCCGGCGCGCTGGGCGATCTGCTCGACGGTCGTGGCGGCGTAGGTGTTCTCGAGGAAGAGCTCGGCGGCGGCCTCCTCGAGGGTCGCGCGCGACGAGCGACGCGGGCGACCGGCGGGACGGGCGGGAGTCATGCGCCCATCCTGGTGCACCGGGGTGACCGCGTGCGCGTATTGTTGGACGCGGTACAGAAACACCCGCACCAGCGTCCGCCGCGGCGCGCACATCGGAAGCACCCATGATCCACACCCCACGCACCCGCGCGCTCGCGGGCCTCGGCGCCCTCGCCACGACCGCCCTCCTCCTCAGCGGATGCACGTCCGCCACCCCCGAGGCGTCGACCACCCCCGTCTCCGGAGGCACGCTCGTCTACGCGTCCGGCGACGCGGAGCCCGACTGCCTCGACCCCCACGTCGGCGGCAACTACCCGCAGGCGCTCGTCTCGTCCCAGTTCCTCGAGCCGCTCGTGTCGCTCGACGGGAAGGGCGGGATCACGCCGTGGCTCGCCGACAGCTGGACCTGGAGCGACGACGGCCTGGGGCTCGAGCTCACGCTGCGCCAGGGCGTCACCTTCACGGACGGCACGCCGTTCGACGCCGACGCGGTGGTCGCGAACATCCGCCGCGTGCAGGATCCGGCGACGCTCTCCTCCACCGGGTACCTCGCGCTGCAGGCGGTCACGGACGCGACCGCGGTCGACGCGTCCACCGTGCGCCTCACCCTCTCGACGCCCGACAGCGCGCTGCTCGAGTCGCTCTCCCAGCCGTGGCTCGCGATGGAGTCGCCCGCCGGGATCGCCCGCGGCACCGATGCGAACTGCGCCCAGCCCATAGGCACCGGGCCCTTCAGCGTCGAGCGCTGGGACCGCCAGCAGTCCATCTCGCTCGTGCGCAACGACGCGTACGCGTCGCCGCCCACCGACGCCGCGCACACGGGGCCCGCGTACCTGGAGCGCATCGACTGGCGCTTCCTGCCGGACGCCGCCTCCCGGTACGCGGCCCTGCAGAGCGGCGAGGTCGACGTGATCGACAACGCGCAGCCCGACGCGATCGTCTCCGCCACGGCGGGCGGCGCGCTCGGCGAGCTCGACGCGCCCCGGCCGGGCGCCTCGAACCGCATCGAGCTGAACTCCGGCCAGCCGCCGTTCGACGACGAGCGCGTGCGCGAGGCGTTCATCCGCTCGGCCGACGTCGACGCGGGGATCACCGCCCTCTTCCAGGGCACCGCCGAGCGCTCGCACTCGCCGCTCGCGAGCACCGAGCCGGCCGCGGTCTCCGATCCGGACCTGTTCGGCATCGACGTCGACCGGGCGGCCACGCTGCTCGACGAGGCCGGCTGGTCCGCGAAGGGACCCGACGGGATCCGCACGAAGGACGGCGCGCGCCT
Source organism: Clavibacter michiganensis (assembly GCF_021216655.1). Classification (NCBI taxonomy): domain Bacteria; kingdom Bacillati; phylum Actinomycetota; class Actinomycetes; order Micrococcales; family Microbacteriaceae; genus Clavibacter; species Clavibacter michiganensis. The sequence goes on along the minus strand of NZ_CP080437.1, from coordinate 673,508 downwards.
GACGCTGCGCTTCCCCGTGAGCACCAACCAGTCGATCCCCGCCGAGCAGTCGCTGTTCGAGCAGATCCAGGCGAACGTCAAGGCCGTGGGCTTCGACGTGCAGCTCGAGCCCATGGACCTCGGCTCCTGGTACGAGGCGCTCGGCGACGACGCGTACGAGCTCGTCAGCGCGCCGTACACGAAGGCGGGTCCCGACGTGCTGCGGATCCTCTACGACACCTCCGGCATCACGCCCGCGCCGAGCGGCTACTTCGCCAACCACGCCAAGGTGTCGGTGCCCGAGATCGACCAGGCGCTCGCCGAGGCGCGGGCGACGACCGACCCCGACCGGCGGAACGCGCTCTACGCGGACGTGCAGCAGCGCGTGATGGCCGGGTACTGGATCCTGCCGCTCTACGACCAGCAGAACCACTTCCTGCACGGCACGGCGGTCCAGGGGCTCCGGGCGCTGCCCTCCGTCGCGACGCCGACGATGTACGACACCTGGCTCGCCCGGTGAGGCGCGGCCGCGCCGTCCGCGCGTCCGGCCCCCGTCGATCCGCGCTCCTCCGCGCCGTCGGGGCCCGGATCGGCGGCGCGGTCCTCGTGCTCTGGGCGGTCGCGACCGTGACGTTCCTCGCGGTGCGGCTGATCCCGGGAGACCCGGCGCAGGCGATCCTCGGCGGCCCCGGCTCGCAGGCGCCGCCCGAGGCCGTCGCCGCGGTGCGCGCCGAGTACGGGCTCGACCAGCCTCTCCTCGTGCAGTACCTCGCGCAGCTGGGGCGCCTCGCGCAGGGCGACCTCGGCCGGTCGTACGCGCTGCGCGAGGACGTCGTCGCGGTGCTCGCGCGGCAGCTGCCGGGCACGCTGCTGCTGGCCGTGCTCGCGCTCGCCGTGGCGTGGATCCTCGCGCTCGGCCTCGCCCTCGTCTCCTCGGGCGCGGGCCGGGTCGCCGCGGCGATCGGCGCGGGCGTCGAGATCGTGGCGGCCTCGCTGCCGCACTTCTGGATCGGCGTGGTGCTGATCCTCGTGTTCTCCACCGGCCTCGGCTGGCTGCCGGCCGTGAGCGGATCCTCGCCCGCGGGCCTCGTGCTGCCGGTGCTCACCCTCGCGATCCCCCTCGCCGGGTTCCTCGGCCAGATCATGCGAGAGGCGCTGCTCGACGCGCTCGACTCCCCGTTCGCGCTGGCGGCCCGCGCCCGCGGCGAGTCGGAGGCCGGCGTGCGGCTGCGGCACGCGCTGCGCCACGCGGCCGCCCCCGGGATCGCGCTGTCCGGCTGGGCGTTCGGCTTCCTCATCTCGGGCGCCGTGGTGGTCGAGCAGATCTTCGCCCGGCCCGGCCTCGGACGCACGGCGCTCTCGGCCGTGACCAGCAGGGACGTGCCGGTCATCGTCGGCGTGGTGCTCGTGGTGGCCGTGATCTACATCGTGCTCACGGCCGTGACCGACCTGCTCGCGCGGATCGTGGACCCGCGGCTCGTCGACGCGCGCACCGGGCCCGTGCCCGCGGCCGCTCCGGTCCCCGCGGGCGTCGCGCCCGTGGCCGGCCCCGCGGCAGCGGCAGACGCGACGGCGGCCGCCAGATGAGCGACCCCCGCGCCGAGACGCTCCTCGCCGCCGCCCCGTCGCGCCCCCCGGTCCGGATCCTGGCCGTGGCCGGCACAGCGGGCGCCGCGATCGTCGTGCTCGCGCTCCTCGTCTCCGCCCTCGCCCCCGGGATCCTCGCGCCCGGCGACCCGCTCGCCATCGCACCCGCCGAGGCGTTCCGTCCTCCCGGCGCCGGGCACCTCCTCGGCACCGACGAGTCGGGCCGCGACGTGCTCACGCGCGTCGTGCACGGCGCCGGCCCCAGCCTCGTGATCGGCGTGAGCGCCACGGCCATCGGCCTGGGCCTCGGCGCGGTCCTCGGGCTCGCCGCCGCGCTCCTCGGCCGCGTCGCCGACTTCGCCGTGAACCGCGTGATCGAGGTGGTCTTCGCGTTCCCCGGCCTCCTGCTCGCGCTCTTCCTCATCGTGATCCTCGGGCCAGGCATCGGCAGCGCCACCCTCGCCGTCGGCATCTCGGCCGCCCCTGGCTACGCGCGCATCATCCGCGGCCGGGTCATGTCGGTGCGCCGCTCGGCGTACGTGGAGGCGGCGACCGTGCTCGGCCGCCCGCCGCTCGTGGTGCTCGCGCGGCACATCCTGCCGAACACGGCCGCGCCGCTCTTCGTGCTCGGCACGCTCGGCGTCGGGCAGGCGATCGTGTGGGCGTCCTCGCTGAGCTACCTCGGGCTCGGGACGGTGCCGCCGGATCCCGAATGGGGCGCCATGCTCGCGGCCGGACGCACCTACATCGGCTCGGCGCCGTGGCTCACGGTGGTGCCCGGCCTCATGATCGTGCTGACGGCGACCGCGTCGACCGTGCTCGGCCGGGCTCTCGAGCGACGGGTGCGTGAGTCGTGACGGACGGATCCGGGCCGGTGGGGGCTGCACCCGCCCTGCGCGTCGAGGACCTCCGCGTGTCCTTCGACGGCGTGCCCGTCGTGCACGGCGTCTCGCTGCGGATCGCGCCGGGCGAGTGCCTCGCGCTCGTCGGCACGTCCGGCTCAGGGAAGAGCGTGACCGCGCGGAGCCTCCTCGGGCTCGCCGGCCCGGGCGCCGACGTCCGGGCGGACGTCCTCGAGATCGGCGGCCGCGACCTCCGCGACGCGGGGCCGCGCGAGTGGCGACGCGTCCGCGGATCCGGCGTCGGCCTCGTGCTGCAGGACGCGCTCTCCTCGCTCGACCCGCTCCGCCCCATCGGCCGCGAGATCGGCGACGCCCTCCGCGTCCACGGGATGCGGGACCCGCGCGCCCGACGGGCGCGCGTGCTCGAGCTGCTCGAGCGCGTGGGCATGCCGGATCCCGCGACGCGCGTGCACCAGCGCTCCGGCGAGCTCTCGGGCGGACTGCGGCAGCGGGCGCTGCTCGCGGCGGCCCTCGCGCTGGATCCGCCGCTCCTCGTCGCCGACGAGCCCACGACCGCGCTCGACGCGACGGTGCAGGCGCGCATCATCGACCTGCTCGCCGACCTGCGCTCGCGCGGTCAGGCGACCCTGCTCGTCAGCCACGACCTCGCCGTCGTCGCGCGGCTCGCCGACCGCGTCGCCGTGATGCACGACGGCCGCGTCGTCGAGGAGGGCCCGACCGCGGAGATCCTCCGCACGCCCGCCCACCGCCGGACGCGCGCGCTCGTGGCGGCCGTGCCGACGGGCGTCCCGCGCGGCACGCCCCTCTCGGAGGCCCGGCTCGAGGCCGCCGCATCCGCACCCGCATGGACCGCGGAGCCACGCGCGGACGACCGCGTCGTCCTCCGCGCCACCGGACTGACCCGCTCCTACCGTCGCCCCGGCGGATCCGCGCGCACCGCCGTCGACGGCGTCTCCCTCGAGGTCCGCCGCGGCCGCACGCTCGGCCTCGTCGGGGGATCCGGCTCGGGCAAGACCACGGTCGCCCGCCTCCTGCTCGCGCTCGAGGAGCCGGACGCGGGCGACGTGACGCTCGACGGCGCGCCGTGGAGCGGCATCCCGGAGCGCGAGCGCCGGAGCCGACGCGCGCGGATCGGCGCCGTCTACCAGGACCCGCTCGCGTCCTTCGACCCGCGCTGGAGCGTCGACCGGATCCTGCGGGACGCCCTCGCCGTAGCCGGCCTCCGCGGCGCCAGCGCCTTCGACTCCCCCGGGACGCTCCTCGCGCAGGTGGGCCTGGATCCCGCGCTCCTCCCCCGCCGTCCCGCGCGGCTCTCCGGCGGCCAGCGTCAGCGCGTCGCCATCGCGCGCGCCCTCGCGGCCCGCCCCGACGTGCTCATCTGCGACGAGCCCGTGTCCGCCCTCGACATCGCCGTGCAGGCCCAGGTGCTCGACCTCCTCGACGAGCTGCAGCGCCGTCTCGGCCTCGGCCTCCTGCTCATCTCGCACGACCTCGGCGTCGTCGCGCACATGAGCGACGAGGTCGCCGTCATGTCCGACGGCCGGGTCGTGGAGCGTGGATCCGCCGACGACGTGCTCCTCCGCCCGACGCACCCCGTCACCCGGGCGCTCCTCGCCGCCGTCCCGCGCCTGGATCCGGACGCCGCGCCGCGCTAGCCGCCGCGGGTCCGCGCGTCACGCCCCCGCGTGCCGGTCGAGGAACGCGTAGAGCTCGCGGTCGTCCACCCCGGGGAATGAGCCGCGCGGCAGCGGAGCGAGGATGTGCGCGTGCAGCCGGGCGCTCGGCCACGCCCGGTCGCGCCAGCGGCCGGCGTCCTCGGGATCGGCGCGGCGGCAGCACGACTCGTCCGGGCAGCGGGAGACGCTCCTGGCCGTCGTCTCGCGTCCGCGGAACCACTTCGCGTGCGCGAACGGCACGCCGAAGGAGATGGAGTACTCCCCCTCGGCCGTGGATCCCGTCTGCGTCGAGCACCAGAACGTGCCCGCGGGCGTGTCCGTGTACTGGTGGAACTCGGTCGTGCGGTTGGTGCGGTCGAACGCGCCGCGCGCCGCCCACTCCCGGCACACCGGCTGACCCTCGACCGCGCCCGTGACGTCGACGGGCAGCGGCAGCCCGTCGTTCTCGTACGCCTTGTAGACCGCCCCGTCGCCGCCCACGCGCAGGAAGTGCACGCGGAGGTCGAGGTGCGTGGTGCTGATGTTCGTGAGCCGGAGGGCCGCCGCCTCGTGCGTCACGCCGAACGCGTCACGGAAGTCCTCCACCGCGAGGTCGCGCCGGGACTTCGCCTCGCTGAGGAACTCGACCGACTGCATCAGCGGCATGAGGCACGCAGCGGCGAAGTAGTTGATCTCGAGTCGCTGCCGCAGGAAGTCGGCGTAGCTCGCGGGCTCCTCGTGCCCGAGCACGCGGTGCGCCATCGCCTGCAGCGCCATCGAGCGGAGGCCGTGGCCGCCGGGGATCGACGCGGGCGGCAGGTAGATCCGCCCCTCCCCGATGTCGGTGACCGAGCGCGTCGACCGCGGCAGGTCGTCCACGTAGATGAGCTCGAAGCCGAGCCCCTCCGCCATGCGGCTCACGCTGCGGTGCGAGAGGGCCCCGCTGCGGTGGCCGACGTCGGCCAGCATCCGCTCGGCCAGCTCCTCGATGTCGGGGATGTGGTTGTCCTGCTGCCGCATGCTGAGCCGCTGCTCGGTGTTCGCCCGCCTGGCCTCCTCGGGCGTCGCGATCGACTCCCGCTCGCGTCGCGCCAGCTCGCGGTGCAGCCCCACCAGCGCCTCGAGCGTCTCCTGCGGGAGCGCCCGACTCGCCGGCACCGCGGGCAGGCCGAGGCCGCCGTAGAGCGACGAGCGCTGCGCGCGGTCGAGCTCGATCTCCAGGGCCGAGCGGGCGTCCGGCGCGTCGGCCGCGAGCAGGTGCGTGACGTCCACGCCGAGCGCGCCCGCGATCCGCCCCAGGGTCGACAGCCGCGTCTCGCGCCGGCCGTTCTCGATCATGCTCAGCTGGCTCGGCAGGATCCCCGCCCGCTCCCCCAGCGCCTGGAGCGTGAGCCCGGCGCCCTTCCGCGCGTGCCGGATGCGCCGGCCGATGACGAGCTGGTCCATTCCTTCACCTCTCCGTGAACATCCGCGCTTCTTCACGCGGATGGATCCCCGAACCCCATCCTGACCGGTCGCAGGCTGGAACAACAGACCGATCGACGAGGACGGACCGACATGACCACCATCCAGGACGCACCCCCGCTCACCGCCGACCGCCCGCGCGGCAGCCGGACCGGCACCGAGACCGCCGGCGCGGCGCCCGACGCCCGGCCGCTCCCGCCCGGCGCAGCTGCCCCCGCGCGCTGCCGCGATCCCCGCATCGCCGAGTGGGTCGCCGAGGTCGCGCGGCTCACGCTCCCGGACCGGGTCGTCTGGTGCACGGGCAGCGTCGCCGAGTACGACCGCATCACGCGGCAGATGGTCGACGCCGGCACGCTCATCCGGCTGAACCCCGAGTGGCGCCCGCACAGCTTCCTCGCGCGCAGCGCCCCGGCCGACGTGGCCCGCGTCGAGGACCGCACCTTCATCTGCTCGGAGGATCCCGCCGACGCCGGCCCCACGAACAACTGGCGCGACCCCGCCCAGACGCGAGCGGAGCTCCGCGACCTCTTCGCCGGATCCATGCGCGGCCGGACGCTCTACGTCGTCCCGTTCTCGATGGGCCCGCTCGGCGGCGCGATCTCGCAGCTCGGCGTGCAGATCACCGACAGCCCCTACGTCGTCGCGAGCATGGCGCTCATGACCCGGATGGGCGACGACGCGCTCCGCCTCATCGGCCCCGACACCACGTGGGTCCGCGCGCTGCACGGCGTCGGCGCGCCGCTCGTCGACGACGCCGGGATCCGCCGCACGGACGTCGCGTGGCCGCACAACGCCGACAAGCGCATCTGCCACTTCCCCGAGGAGCGCGAGATCATCTCGTTCGGATCGGGTTACGGCGGCAACGCGCTGCTCGGCAAGAAGTGCTTCTCCCTCCGCATCGCCTCCGTGATGGCGCGCGACGAGGGCTGGCTCGCGGAGCACATGCTCCTCATCCGGATCACGAGCCCCGAGGGCCGCCGTTTCCACGTCGCGGCCGCGTTCCCGTCGGCGTGCGGGAAGACGAACCTCGCGATGCTCACGCCCACCATCCCGGGCTGGACGGTCGAGACGCTGGGCGACGACATCGCCTGGCTCCGTCCCGACGCGCGTGGCCGCCTCCGCGCCGTCAACCCCGAGCGCGGACTCTTCGGCGTGGCGCCCGGCACGGGCGAGGGCACCAACCCCGTCGCCATGTCGACCGTCTGGGGCAACGCGATCTTCACGAACGTCGCGCTCCGCCCCGACGGCGACGTGTGGTGGGAGGGCATGACGCCGAGGCCGCCCGCGGGTCTCGTCGACTGGCAGGGGAAGGCGTGGTCGCCCGGATCCGGCACCCCCGCCGCGCACCCGAACGCCCGGTTCACCGTGGGGATCGAGCAGTGCCCGTCGCTGGCGGACGACTGGGACGACCCCGACGGCGTCGTGGTCGACGCGATCCTGTTCGGCGGCCGCCGTGCGACGAACGTCCCGCTCGTCGCGGAGGCGGACGACTGGGAGCACGGCGTCTTCGTGGGGGCCACCATGGCGTCGGAGCAGACGGCCGCCGCCGAGGGCCGGGTCGGCGAGCTCCGCCACGACCCGTTCGCGATGCAGCCCTTCTGCGGATACGACATGGCCGACCACTGGCGGCACTGGCTCGAGGTGGGGCGGGGCCTCGGGGACGGGGCGCCCCGCGTCTTCCAGGTCAACTGGTTCCGCAAGGGCGACGACGGGTCCTTCCTCTGGCCGGGCTTCGGCGAGAACGCCCGCGTCCTCGAGTGGATCGTGCGCCGCCTGGAGGACCGCGTGACCGTGGTGCCGACCCCGGTCGGCGGCCTGCCGCTGCCCGAGGACCTCGACGTCCGGGGCCTCGACCTCGCCGACGACGCGCTCCACGAGCTCCTCGCGCTGGATCCGGCCCTCTGGCTCGAGGAGCTCGACGCCGTGGAGGCGCACTTCGCGCGCTTCGGCGGCCGGGTGCCGGCGGAGCTGACGGCCCGCCTCGACGCCATGCGCGTGGCCTTCCGGGAGACCGCGACGACCGGGCCCGCCTAGCCGGGAGGCCGGATGCCCGGGCTGCCCATGCCCTCGCATCCGGCCTCCGCGCCCCCATCCGGTAGCGTGAACCCCGCACAGAAGGCACCTCACCACCGACACGGTGCCGTCCACATCGAGGGAACCGGAGCACGCATGGCTGACGAACGACGTCCGGACACCGCGCAGGGAGCGACCGGAGAGGCCGCCCGGGTCCCCGACAAGCCGGCCCTCGAGGGCCTCGAGGCCAAGTGGGGCGACCGCTGGCAGGCCGACGGCACGTACGACTTCCGCCGCGACGAGGCCGCGGCGGGCACCGTCTTCTCGATCGACACCCCGCCGCCCACGGCGAGCGGATCCCTGCACATCGGCCACGTGTTCAGCTACACGCACACCGACGTCATCGCCCGCTACCGCCGCATGCGCGGCGAGAGCGTCTTCTACCCGCTCGGCTGGGACGACAACGGGCTCCCCACCGAGCGCCGCGTGCAGAACTTCTACGGCGTCCGCTGCGACCCCACGCTCCCCTACGACCCCGCGTACCAGCCGGCCGAGACCGGCGGCACGTCGAAGCCCGGCGACCAGCAGCCCATCTCCCGACGCAACTTCATCGAGCTGTGCGAGCGCCTCACCGAGGAGGACGAGAAGCAGTTCGAGGACCTCTTCCGCACGCTCGGCCTGAGCGTCGACTGGCGCCAGAGCTACCGCACCATCGGCGCCGAGGCGCAGGTCGCCTCGCAGCGCGCGTTCCTCCGCAACCTCGCCCGCGGCGAGGCCTACCAGGCCGACGCCCCGACGCTCTGGGACGTCACCTTCCGCACGGCGGTCGCGCAGGCCGAGCTCGAGGACCGCGAGCAGCCGAGCGCCTACCACCGCCTCGCGTTCCACCGCGCGGGCGGCGACGACGTGATCATCGACACCACGCGCCCCGAGCTCCTCGCGGCGTGCGTCGCCCTCGTCGCGCACCCGGACGACGAGCGGTACCAGGGGCTCTTCGGCACGACCGTCACGACGCCGGTGTTCGGCGTCGAGGTGCCCGTGCTCGCGCACCACCTCGCGCAGCCCGACAAGGGATCCGGCATCGCCATGGTCTGCACCTTCGGCGACCTCAACGACGTCGTCTGGTGGCGCGAGCTGCAGCTGGAGAACCGCGCGATCGTCGGCTTCGACGGCCGCATCGTCTCCGAGGCGCCCGCCGCGATCACGTCGGAGGCGGGACGCGCGGCGTACGCCGCCCTCGCCGGCAAGACCGTCTTCTCCGCGAAGGCCGCCATGGTCGAGCTCCTCACGGAGTCCGGCGAGCTCATCGGCGAGCCGCGCAAGATCACGCACCCCGTGAAGTTCTACGAGAAGGGCGACAAGCCGCTCGAGATCGTCTCGACCCGCCAGTGGTACATCCGCAACGGCGGCCGGGACGAGGACCTGCGTGCGGGCCTCATCGGCCGCGGCCGCGAGATCGGCTTCGTCCCCGACTTCATGCGCGTGCGTTACGAGAACTGGGTGGGCGGCCTCAACGGCGACTGGCTCGTCTCCCGCCAGCGCTTCTTCGGCGTGCCGCTGCCCGTCTGGTACCCGCTCGACGCCGACGGCAACCCGGAGTTCGAGAAGGCCATCACGCCCGCCGAGGACCAGCTGCCCGTCGACCCGTCGTCGGATCCCGCCCCCGGCTACGCAGAGGACCAGCGCGGCGTCCCCGGCGGCTTCCAGGGCGAGCTCGACGTCATGGACACCTGGGCCACGTCCTCCCTCACCCCGCAGCTCGCGGGCGGCTGGGAGCGCGACCCCGAGCTCTTCGACCTCGTCTTCCCGTTCTCGATGCGGCCGCAGGGCCAGGACATCATCCGCACGTGGCTGTTCTCCACGGTGCTGCGCGCCGAGCTGGAGCACGGCACCGCACCGTGGAAGACGGCGGCGATCTCCGGCTGGATCCTCGACCCCGACCGCAAGAAGATGTCGAAGTCCAAGGGCAACGTCGTGACCCCCGCGGCCACGCTCGAGCAGTTCGGCTCCGACGCGGTGCGCTACTGGGCCGCGTCCGCCCGCCTCGGAGTGGACGCCGCGATGGACCCGCAGAACCCGACGCAGATCAAGATCGGCCGTCGCCTCGCGATCAAGGTGCTCAACGCGGCGAAGTTCATCCTCTCGTTCGAGGCCCCCGAGGGCGCCCGCGCGACGCACGCCATCGACGTGGGCATGCTCGCCGCCCTCGCGGAGGTCGTCGAGACGGCGACCACCGCGCTCGAGGAGTACGACCACGCCCGCGCGCTCGAGGTCACCGAGAGCTTCTTCTGGACCTTCTGCGACGACTACCTGGAGCTCGTCAAGGACCGCGCCTACTCGGCCGACGCCGACCCGGCCGACCGGGGATCCGCGGTCGCCGCGCTCCGCGAGGCCCTCGACGTGCTGCTGCGGCTGTTCGCGCCCTTCGTCCCGTTCGCGGCGGAGGAGGCGTGGAGCTGGTCGCACGACGGCTCGATCCACACCGCCGCGTGGCCGACCGCGCCGACCCCCGCCGCCCCGGCGACCGGCGGCGCGGCCGACCCGCGGCTGCTCGCGCTCGCCGGCCGGGCGCTCGTGGGCATCCGCCGCGCCAAGACCGACGCCAAGGCCTCGCAGAAGACGCCCGTCGCGGAGGCCGTGGTCTCCGCTTCGCCCGAGGACATCCGCTCGCTCGAGCTCGTGGCGCGGGACCTCCGCGCCGTGGGCCGCATCACCGACCTGACCTTCACCGAGGGGGACGGCCCCGCCGTAACCCGCATCACGCTCGCTCCCGCCGAGCAGCCCGAGGAGAACCGCGCATGACCATCTCGATCCGTCCCGTCCGCGACGGCGACTTCTTCCCCTGGTTCGACCTGTTCGCGGGCTACGCCGGGTTCTACGGCACCGAGCTGACCGACGAGGCGGCCGTGCTCGCCTGGAGCCACCTCATCGACGACGCGCACGCGAGCTCCGCGCTCGTCGCCGTCGACGACGCGCACGAGGGCGCCCTCGTCGGCCTCGCGCACTTCCACCGCTTCGCGCGCCTGGCCCGCGGCACCGACGGCCTGCTGGTCGACGACCTGTACGTGCGCGAGGTCTCGCGCCGCCAGGGCGTGGGCGAGCAGCTCATCGCGGCGGTCGCCGAGGTCGCCCGCCGCGACGGCGCGAGCATGCTCCGGTGGATCACCGCCGAGGACAACGCGGACGCGCAGCACCTCTACGACCGGGTCGCCCGCCGCACGACGTGGGTCACCTACGAGCAGGACGTCTGATGCAGCTCGGCACCCGCTGGCCCGTCGGCGGCACCGCCCCGGCGGACCTGCCCGAGGTCGTCCTCCTAGCTGTGAAGACCGTCGAGTCCGACGTCGTCGCCCTGGAGACCGACACCTCGCAGTGGCGCTGGACGCTCACGTGGCTCGAGCGCAAGCCGGTGGTCGAGCTCGACGACGGCACCGTGATCCGCTACGACCCGGTCGAGGACGCGGCGACCATCACGATCCCCGGCGAGTCGACGGACGACCCCTTCGACGACTGACCGCCCGCCGCGTCAACGCCGGGCGAGGATCTCGCCGTGCGGTATCGCGAGGAAGCCGTCGTCGTCCGCGGCCCACTCCTGCCAGCCGGCGCGGATGGCCTGCAGGTCGTCGTCGGTGGCGAAGCCGCCTTCGCGCGCCTGGCCCGCGAACGACGACGCGACCGCGCGGTCGGCCCAGGCGCCGCCCCACCAGGCGCGCTCCGCATCCGAGGAGAAGCACCACACGGATGCGCTCGACGCGATGTCCGTGAACCCCGCCTGGCGCGCCCACGACTTGAGGCGGGATCCCGCGTCGGGCTCGCCGCCGTTCGCCCGGTGGACCGGCAGGTACACGTCGGCCCAGAGCCGCAGCCCGTCCGACTCGGGGAACAGCGCGACCTTCGAGTAGATGACGTCGCGTGCTGCCACGAGCCCGCCGGGGCGCGTGACACGACGCATCTCCGCCAGCGCGCGGACGGGGTCGCCCACGTGCTGCAGCACCTGGTGCGCGTGGACGACGTCGAACGCCGCGTCGGGGTAGGGCAGCTCGTACACGGATCCCGTGACGAACTCGACGTTCGCCGTGCCCCGCGACGTCGCCAGCTCCGACGCCTGCCGCACGACGTCCTCGGACATGTCCAGTCCGACCACGCGGCCGGGCGCGACGAGGTCGGCGAGCTCCACCGTGATGGTGCCCGGGCCGCTGCCGACGTCCAGGACGTCGAGCCCGGGCCGCAGGTGCGGCTCCAGGTAGGCGGCGGAGTTCCGGACGGTCCGCGCGCTGTGCACGCGGAGGACGCTCTCGTGGTGGCCGTGGGTGTATCGCTCGATCTTCACCCTCCGAGCCTAGGTCGCCGCCCGGCCTAGGCTCGCCGTATGACGACGCCCCCGAATCCCTTCCTCGAACCGAGCACCCTCCCCTACGGCATGCCCCCATTCGCCGACATCCGCGAGGAGCACTTCCGCCCCGCGTTCCAGGCCGGTATCGCCGAGCACCTGGCCGAGGTCCGCGCGATCGCCGACTCCCCCGAGCCGCCCGCCTTCGAGAACACCCTGGTCGCCCTCGAGCGCGCGGGGCGCACGCTCGACCGCGTCGGCCACGTCTTCTTCACGCTCTCCTCCGCGGACAGCTCCCCCTTCACGCGCGAGCTCGACGCCGAGATCGCCCCCGAGCTCGCGGCGCACGAGGACGCGATCCGCCTCGACGCCGCCCTCTACGCCCGGATCCGCGCCGTGCACGACGCACGCCACGACTCCGGCCTCGACGCCGAGTCCGTCTACCTCGTCGAGCGCTACCTGGCCGAGTTCACGATCGCGGGCGCGGGCCTCGACGACGACGCCAAGGACCGCCTGCGCGACCTGAACCGCCGCCTGTCCGTCCTCACCACGCGCTTCGAGTCGAACCTGCTCGAGGACACCAACGACCTCGCCGTCGTGGTCGATGACGTGGCGGAGCTCGACGGTCTGGGCGCGGGCGCCATCGCGGCCGCCGCGCAGGCCGCCGCCGACCGCGGACTGGAGGGGAAGCACCTCATCACGCTGGTGCTGCCGACCGGCCACCCGTACCTCTCGCAGCTGACGGACCGGGGCCTGCGTCAGCGGATCATGGAGGCGTCGCTCGCCCGCGGCGCACGGGAGAACGAGTACGACAACCGCCCCCTCGTGCTCGAGATCACCCGCCTCCGCGCCGAGCGCGCCGCGCTCCTCGGATTCCCGAGCCACGCCGCCGCCGTCACCGCCGACCAGACGGCCCGCACGCCCGAGGCCGTCGCCGACATGCTCGGCCGCCTCGCCCCCGCCGCGGCCCGGAACGCCCGCGCCGAGGCCGTCGAGCTGCAGCGCGTGATCGACCGCACGCAGGAGGAGCGCGGCGAGCCGACGTTCGAGCTCGCGGCCTGGGACTGGGCGTTCTACAGCGAGAGGGTGCGCACCGAGCGCTACGACGTCGACACCGAGCGGATGCGCCCCTACCTCGAGGCCGATCGCGTGCTGCGCGACGGCGTGTTCCGCGCGGCCACCGCGCTGTACGGCGTCACCTTCACGGAGCGCGACGACATCGTCGCCTACCACCCCGACGCGCGCGTCTTCGAGGTGCGCGACGAGGACGGATCCCCCGTCGGCCTGTACGTCCTCGACCTCCACACCCGTGACTCCAAGCGCGGCGGGGCGTGGATGAACCCGCTCATCTCGCAGAGCGCGCTGCTCGACACGCCCACGGTCGTGCTCAACAACCTCAACGTGCCGAAGCCGCCGGCCGGTCAGCCGACCCTGCTCAGCTACGACGAGACCACCACGCTGTTCCACGAGTTCGGCCACGCGCTGCACGGCCTCTTCGCCCGCGTGACCTACCCGCGCTTCGCCGGCACGAACGTGTTCCGGGACTTCGTCGAGTTCCCCAGCCAGGTCAACGAGATGTGGATGCTGTGGCCCGAGATCCTCGCGTCCTACGCCGTGCACCACGAGACGGGCGAGCCCATGCCGGCCGAGCTCGTCGCCGCCGTCCAGGCGTCCAGCGCCTTCAACGAGGGCTTCCTCACCTCCGAGTACCTGGGCGCCGCGCTCCTCGACCAGGCGTGGCACCGCATCGGCGTCGACGACCGGATCGAGGACGTGGACGCGTTCCAGGCCGACGCCCTCGCGGCGGTCGGCCTCGACGTGCCCGCCGTCCTCCCCCGCTATGCGTCGAGCTACTTCCAGCACACGTTCGCGGGCGGCTACGACGCCGGCTACTACTCCTACATCTGGAGCGAGGTGCTGGACGCCGACACGGTCGAGTGGTTCCGCGAGAACGGCGGCCTCACGCGCGATAACGGCGACCGCTTCCGCTCGCTCCTCCTCGGCGTCGGCGGATCGAAGGACCCGCTGGAGGCGTACCGCGACTTCCGCGGCCGCGACGCCGTCATCGAGCCGCTGCTCGAGCGCCGGGGCCTCGCCGACTGATCCGGGCCCCACATGACGAGAGCGCCGCGCCCCTCACGGGGTGCGGCGCTCTCGTCGTCTGCCGGCGGTGAGCCGGCCGGATCAGGCGGACTTCTCCGCACGGAGCATCGACGCGCGCAGCACGATGGTGGGCGCGGCGTTCTGCACGACCGACTCACGGGTGATGACCACGCGGCCCACCTCGTCGTCCGAGGGGATGTCGAACATGATCGGCCCGAGCACCTCCTCCAGGATGGCGCGCAGCCCGCGCGCACCCGTCTGCCGGAGGACGGCGAGGTCGGCGATCGACTCCAGCGCGCCCTGCTCGAACTCCAGCTCCACGCCGTCGAGCTCGAACATGCGCTGGTACTGGCGCACGAGCGCGTTGCGCGGCTTGGTGAGGATCTCCATGAGCGCGCGCTGGTCGAGCTGCGTGACCGTGGTGACGACGGGGAGGCGACCGATGAACTCGGGGATGAGCCCGAACTTGTGCAGGTCCTCCGGGAGCACCTCGCCGAACACGTCGGCGTTCACGTCCTTACGGTGCAGCGGGGCGCCGAAGCCGATGCCCTTCTTGCCCGCGCGCTGGCTGATGATGTCCTCGAGCCCCGCGAACGCGCCCGCGACGATGAACAGCACGTTGGTCGTGTCGACCTGGATGAACTCCTGGTGCGGGTGCTTGCGGCCGCCCTGCGGCGGGACCGAGGCCACCGTGCCCTCGAGGATCTTCAGCAGCGCCTGCTGCACGCCCTCGCCCGACACGTCGCGCGTGATGCTCGGGTTCTCGGCCTTGCGCGCGATCTTGTCGACCTCGTCGATGTAGATGATGCCGGTCTCGGCCCGCTTCACGTCGTAGTCGGCGGCCTGGATGAGCTTCAGCAGGATGTTCTCGACGTCCTCGCCGACGTAGCCCGCCTCGGTGAGTGCCGTCGCGTCGGCCACGGCGAAGGGCACGTTGAGACGCTTCGCCAGCGTCTGAGCCAGGTAGGTCTTGCCGCAGCCGGTGGGCCCGATGAGGAGGATGTTGCTCTTGGCGATCTCGATCTCGTCGCCCACGGTCTCGGCCGGCCCGATGGTGCTGACGGCACGCACGCGCTTGTAGTGGTTGTAGACCGCGACGGACAGGGCTCGCTTCGCGGCCTCCTGCCCGATGACGTACTCGTCGAGGAAGCCGAAGATCTCCTTCGGCTTGGGCAGCTCGAACTCTCCCGTGGTCTCCTCGCTGGCTTCGGCCAGGCGCTCCTCGATGATCTCGTTGCAGAGCTCCACGCACTCGTCGCAGATGTAGACGCCCGGTCCCGCGATCAGCTGCTGGACCTGCTTCTGGCTCTTCCCGCAGAAGGAGCACTTGAGCAGATCCGCGCTCTCGCCGATGCGTGCCATGGAAGCCTCCCGGAAGTCGTGCGGTGTCCCACGAGCCTAACGCGTGCATGGGACATCGCCAGGACCCCTGGGAGCACGGCCCGTCGCGTGCCAGCCGTCACACGGCGCAACACTCGGGGTCCGCCCCAGCGCACGCCCCCACCATGTCCGCATGACCGAGAACACCGCCACCGCATCCCCCGACGCGCTGTCCTTCGCCTACTGGGTCCCGAACGTCTCGGGCGGCCTCGTGACGAGCGACATCGAGCAGCGCACCCACTTCGACTTCGACTTCAACGTCCGCGTCGCGCAGCTCGCCGAGCGCAACGGCTTCGACTACGCCCTCAGCCAGGTGCGGTACGCCGCGTCCTACGGCGCCGACCAGCAGCACGAGTCGACCTCGTTCTCGCTCGGCCTCCTGCTCGCGACCGAGCGGCTCAAGGTGATCGCCGCCGTGCACCCGGGCCTCTGGCACCCGGGCGTGCTCGCCAAGTGGATCATCACGGCCGATCACATGTCCCACGGCCGCGCCGCCGTCAACGTCGTCTCCGGCTGGCTGAAGGACGAGTTCGTCGGCTTCGGCGAGCCGTGGCTCGAGCACGGGGAGCGCTACCGGCGTACCGAGGAGTTCATCCGAGTGCTCCGCGGCCTCTGGACGGAGAAGGAGTTCACGCACCTCGGTGACTTCTACCGGATCCACGACTTCACGCTGAAGCCGCCGCCCGTCGACGTGCCCGGCCGCGCGCACCCGGAGATCTTCATGGGCGGCAATAGCACGGACGCGCGCGAGATGGGCGGCCGGGTCACCGACTGGTACTTCTCCAACGGCAAGGACTTCGCGGGCTTCGAGGAGCAGCGCACCGACGTCCTCGCCTCCGCCCGCGCCGCCGGCCGCGGCGAGCGGGTCAGGTTCGGCCTCAACGGCTTCGTCATCGCGCGCGACACCGAGCAGGAGGCGCTGGACGTGCTCGAGGAGATCATCGCGAAGGCGAACCCCGACGCCGTCGAGGGCTTCCGCCAGGCCGTGAAGCAGGCCGGGGCATCCACCGGCGACGGCAAGGGCATGTGGTCCGACTCGACGTTCCGCGACCTGGTGCAGTACAACGACGGCTTCCGGACCGGCCTCATCGGCACGCCCGAGCAGATCGCGCGGCGCATGGTGGAGTACCGCAAGCGCGGGGTCGACCTGCTGCTCCTCGGCTTCCTGCACTACCTCGAGGACATCGAGCAGTTCGGCACGCAGGTGCTGCCCATCGTGCGGGAGCTCGAGCGGGAGGCGATCGAGCGCGGCGAGATCGCGGAGCCGGCGGCCTGACTCGTCCGGGACAGGAAGAGGGGCGGTCGGCTGATGCCGACCGCCCCTCTTCCGCGGTGCGGGCCTAGCGGGCGGGGATCGCCGCCGTCAGGTTCTTGCGCGAAGTGAGCACCTGGTCGATGAGGCCGTACTCGAGCGCCTCGTCCGCACCCAGGATCTTGTCCCGCTCGATGTCGCGGTTGATCTGGTCGCGGTCGCGGTTGGTGTGCTTCGCGAGCGTGTCCTCGAGCCAGGAGCGCATGCGCATGATCTCCGCGGCCTGGATCTCGATGTCGGACGCCTGGCCGCCGCTCGACTCGCCCGTGGCGGGCTGATGGATGAGCACGCGCGCGTTCGGGAGCGCCAGGCGCTTGCCCGGGGCGCCGCCGGCGAGCAGAACGGCGGCGGCAGATGCCGCCTGGCCGAGGCAGACCGTCTGGATCTGCGGGGAGACGTACTGCATCGTGTCGTAGATCGCCGTCATGGCCGTGAACGAGCCGCCGGGCGAGTTGATGTACATGACGATGTCGCGGTCCGGGTCCATCGACTCGAGCACGAGCAGCTGGGCCATGACGTCGTCCGCGGACGCGTCGTCGACCTGCACGCCGAGGAAGATGATGCGGTCCTCGAAGAGCTTGGCGTACGGGTCCTGGCGCTTGTAGCCGTAGGCCGTGCGCTCCTCGAAGCTGGGGAGGATGTACCGCGACGACGGGCTCGTGGCGGTGGAGCCGGCGCCACGGGCGCCGCCGAAGGTGGGGAGTTCCATGTTCTTCTTCTCTGCCTGTCTCTTCTGTCGCGTGCTCTAGGAGGTCTCGGTGCCGCCGCCGCCGACGACGTCGGTGGCGGACTCTCGGATGTGGTCGACGAAGCCGTACTCGAGCGCCTCCTGGGCGGTGAACCAGCGGTCGCGGTCGCCGTCCTCGTTGATCTGCTCGGCCGTCTTGCCCGTCTGGCCCGCGGTGATCTCGGCGAGGCGCTGCTTCATCGAGAGGATGAGCTGGGCCTGCGTCTGGATGTCGCTCGACGTGCCGCCGAAGCCGCCGTGGGGCTGGTGCAGCAGCACGCGCGCGTTCGGCGTGATGTAGCGCTTGCCCTTGGTGCCGCTCGTGAGGAGCAGCTGTCCCATGGAGGCGGCCATGCCGATCCCGACGGTCACGATGTCGTTGGGGACGAACTGCATGGTGTCGTAGATGGCCATTCCCGCGGTGATGGAACCGCCGGGCGAGTTGATGTACAGGAAGATGTCCTTCTCGGAATCCTCCGCCGCCAGCAGCAGGATCTTCGCGCAGATCTCGTTCGCGTTGTCGTCGCGGACCTCGGATCCGAGCCAGATGATGCGGTCCTTCAGCAGTCGGTCAAAAACACCGGGTACCAGTGTCGGTTCGGCCATTGTTCGAGCTCCCATTCATTCGTCGCTTCGAGTCACGAATCTATCGGAGCGCATCCGCGCCTACGCCCGTGTTCGCCGCGGGCGGAGAGCGCAGCCGCCGCGGGCGGAGAGCGCAGCCGCCGCGGGCGGAGAGCGCAGCCGCCGGACGCGCGAGGGCCCGGGGAGCATCAGCTCCCCGGGCCCTCGCGTCACCGCCCGTCGAGACGAGCGGCGGTGGCGACTACTCGGAGTCGGCGGCCTTCTCGGAGGCCTTCTTCTTCGCGGGCGCCTTCTTCTTCGGCTTCTCGGCCGGGGCCTCCTCCGCGGCGGGGGCCTCTGCGGCCTCCTCGGCGGGGGCGTCGGCGACGACGGCCTCGGCGTCCGCGTCGGCCGGCTCCTCGGACACCGCGTCCGCGTCGCGCACGACGGGGTTCGTGAACTCGGTCACGTCGACGACCTTGCCGTCGGCGTCCACGACCTTCGCCTTGTCGAGCACGACCGCGAGGGCCTTGTTGCGCGCGACCTCGCCGACCATGGCGGGGATCTGGTTGTTCTGCTGCAGCACCTGGACGAACTCGTTCGGCTCCATGTTGTACTGCTGCGCGCCCTGGATGAGGTACTGGGTCAGCTCGTCCTGGCTGACCTTCAGCTCCTCCTTCTCCGCGATGACGTCGAGGAGCAGCTGCTGGCGGAACGCCTTCTCGCTGGACTCCTTGACCTCGGCGCGGTGGACGTCGTCCTCGAGGCGGTTCTCGTTCTCGAGGTGGCGCTGCACCTCGTCCTCGACGAGCTTCTCGGGGACGGGGATCTCGACGCCCTCGAGGAGCTTGTCGACGATCTGGTCGCGGGCCTGGGTGACCTGGCCGAAGACCTTGGACTTGCCGACCTGGACCTTGAGGTCCGCGCGCAGCTCGTCGATGGTGTCGAACTCGCTGGCGATCTGCGCGAAGTCGTCGTCGGCCTCGGGCAGCTCACGCTCCTTGACGGACTGGACGGTGACGGCGATCTCGGCCGTCTCGCCCTCGTTGTCGCCGCCGAGCAGCTTCGACTCGAAGGTGGTGCTCTCACCGGCGGTGAGGGACTCGAGGGCCTCGTCGATGCCGTCGATGAGGTCGCCGGAGCCGAGCTCGTAGGAGATGCCGCTCGCGGTGTCGACGGCGTTGCCGCCGATGGTGGCGGTGAGGTCGATCTGGACGAAGTCGCCCGTCTTCGCGGGGCGGTCGACCGTGATCAGCGTGCCGAAGCGGCTGCGCAGGCTGTCGAGCTCGGTCGCGACCTCGTCGTCGGTGACCTCGACGGAGTCCACGGTGAGCTCGAGGCCCTCGTACGCGGGCAGGTCGAACTCGGGGCGGACGTCGACCTCGATCTCGAGGAGGAGGTCGCCGGTGAGGTCCTTGCCGGGCCACTCCTTGACGTCGGCCTCGGGGCGGCCGAGGGGACGGATGTCCGTCTCCTTGACGGCGGCCTGGTAGAAGCCGTCCATGCCGTCGTTGACGGCGTGCTCCAGCACGGCCTCGCGGCCGACGCGCTGGTCGATGATGGGCGGCGGCACCTTGCCCTTGCGGAAGCCGGGGATGGCGACCTGCTCGGCGATGTGGCCGTATGCGTGGTCGATGTGCGGCTTCAGGTCTTCGGGGGTGGCAGAGATCGCGAGCTTGACGCGCGTGGGGCTCAGCTTTTCGACCGTGGTCTTCACGTGTGGAGTTCTCCTGTAATCGCGGTACGCGCCTCGGCTGAGACGGCATTTCGTCGTCGGGGATGTGGTCGGGGCGACAGGACTCGAACCTGCGGTCTTCCGCTCCCAAAGCGGACGCGCTAGCCACTACGCTACGCCCCGGCTGCCACGCATTCCCTCGGTCGCAGCGGGCGCCGCACCCCTCTTCGTGCAGGCGCGCGGAAGCCGATCCGACCGTGGCACAGCCTATCCGACTCGTGCCCGCCGCTGGTCACCGGCGACGGGAGCCTGCGCTACGCTGGATCCCGCGCATCCGGAGCACGGCCCCTCGAGGGCGGCGGTCCGGGCATCGCGGGGATGTAGCTCAATGGTAGAGCCTCAGTCTTCCAAACTGATCACGCGGGTTCGATTCCCGTCATCCCCTCCATCACGTTCCCGTCGGATCTCCGTCGGCCTCCTCCCCAGGCCCGGCGTCGCATCGCCCATCCCCCGTTCGGGGAGACTCGGCGCCGCAGCCGACGCCGGCCCCGATAGCGTGCCGATCCGTGGATAGCCTGGGAGCTTCCGCATCGGGCGAGCTCGGGGGGCTGCATGGTCGAGGACGACGCACGTGGATCGCGGTTCCCGGCGCAACCGTGGGTCGCGTCGCCGGACGACCTCCTGCGCACGGATCTCTGCCCGGCCTGCCTCGCGCCCCTGGGCGCGCTCGTCTGCGGGCGCTGCGGTCTGGACGTCCGCGCGCCGGGGGCCGCCGCCGTGCTCGAGGCATCGCACCGGGTCGTCGAGGCGATCGCGGAACGCGAGCGCCTCGTCGGTGCCATGCGGCGCTGGAGCCAGGAGGCGGTGCGTCGCCGTCAAGCCGTGGTCGTCGCGTCCGCCGCGGCCCGCGTCCCTGAGCCCTCCGCGACCCGCGTTTCAGAGCCCTCCGCGACCGCGATCCCCGATCCGCGGCGGGCAGCGGCGCTGCCCGCCGCCGGGGCGTCGTCGGACACCGCTCCCGCGATCCTCGCGCCGACCGGCCCCGCTCCCGAAGCAGACGCGCGACGGCTGCAGCGGACGCCGGTCCAGGTCCACGCCCCTGTCTCCGCAGCGCCCACGGCACCCCGGCGTCGCATCAGCGTCCCGGCAGTGCTGCTCGCCATCGGCGTCGTGCTGCTCTCGGTGGCGGCGGTGTTCTACGTGGTCTACGCGTTCGTGACCTACGGGCTGGTCGTCCGGGCGGCGATCACCGCGGCCGTCACGGTGGCCGCGCTCGCGGCGGCGGCGGTCCTCGCCCGGCGGCGACTGCCCGGCACCGCGGAGGCCGTGGGCGTGGTCGGGATCGTGCTGCTGCACCTCGATGTCTGGGCCGTGCGGTCCTACGACCTGGCCGGAGCCGCGTCGAACGACCCGTTCGTCCACTTCGGCGTCGGGACGCTCGTCGTGTCGGCGTCGCTCCTCGTGCTCGCGCCCCTGCTCCGCATCCGCGCGCCGGGCATCGCCGGCTGGGCGGGGCTGACGGTCGCCGCCGGCCTCCTGGTCGGCGCCGTGCCGACAGCCGACGCCGGCACCCGCGTCGCGCTCGCGCTGGCAGCCGCCTCGGCCGTCGCCCTCGTCCACGCCGCGCCCCGGTCGCGCGCGGCCGCCCTCCCGGACGCGCTCGAGCGTCGCGTGCTCCGGGTCGTGGGCGTCGCGACCGCGACCGCCGCCGTCGTCGCGGGAGCCGCCAGCGCCGCTGCACGCGACGCGGTCCCGGCTCTCCCCCTCCTCGTCGCGGCCGTCGCCAGCGGCGCGCACGCCTGGGCGCTCACCCGGCCCGCCTTCCGCGCCGAGCTCCTCGGCCGCGTCACGGACGGGGACGCCGATCCGCGCCTGACCGGTGACGACGTGCCACCATCCGCCGAGGCATCGGTGGAGCTGGTCGCGGCTCCTGACGACGCGACCGACCCCGCGCCGACATCGGCTGATCCTCTGCGCGTCCTCGCCGCCGCCGTCGCGGGAGTCGGAGCATCGGCCGCCGTGCCGGTCATCGCCCTCATGGGCGGACCCGCTCTGCTCACGTTCTGCATGCAGCTCGTGGCGGCCGCGGTCGTCGCGGCCGCGCTGGACGTGGCCGCTCGCCGCCTTCACGACCCCGTCGTCGCCGCGACGGCCCGGGTCGCCGCCGTCGCCGCCCTGGTCGTCACCGTCCTGGCCGGGTTGCCCGCCGCGGTCGCAGGCATCGGCGGGATCACGGCCGTGCTGCTCGTCGGCCTGCCCGCCTGGGACCACGGAGCCCTCGACGACGCGGTGGTCCTCCTCGGCCGGACGAGCGGCGTCGCCGAACTGCCAGGAGACGTCCGCGCGGCGGCCGTCGGACTCGTCCTCGTCTGGATCCTCGCGGCGGCCGCCGCGCTCCTCGGCCGCCGCGTGCGGGCCGGCAGGAGCCTCCTCGCCTGGACCGGGGCCGCCGTCGTGCTCGCCGCGATCCCCGCGCTCGGTCCCGTCGCGGTCGTGGCCGGCGCGTACCTCGCCGCCTCCGCGGGTGCTCTGGCCTGGCGGGTCTCCGCGCGTCGCGCCCCCGGCCCCGCCGTCGTCCCCGCCGCCCCGCTCGTGGCGCTGTCGCTCGCGGCGGGCGCCCTCGCGTGGGCCGCGTCCTGGGCGAGCACGAGCACATGGTGGGTGGTCGCTCCGGCCGTCGTGCTCCTCCTCGTCGCCGGATCCCGGACCGCGCGCTCGGAGGGCACCGCGCGCCTCGCCACCGCCGGCGCCGCCCTCGCCGGCCTCGCCGCGGTCGCCGCCCTCGCGCCGTCGCTCACGGCTGCACGAGTCATCGGATCCGCGCCCCTGTCGAGCGCGCTTGACTCGGCCGGCGATCCCATCGTGCTCGTCCTGCTCACCAGCGGGCTGGCGGCCTCGGTGGCCGGTGCGCTCCCCGGGCGTCCGGGCGTCCGGCGACGAGCGCTGCTCGCGACGATCCTGCTCCCCGCGTGCCTCGCGGCCCTCCTCGTCGCGATCGTCGGCGCCGACCGCGTCGGCGGCGCGCTCACCGGATCGCCGGTCTGGTCCGTCGCGGCGCAGGCGGTCCTCGTGACCGGCCTCGTGGCCTGGACCGTGGGCGGTGCCCGCTGCGTCCCCCTGCCCGGGCGTGCGCCCCGCGCCGACGCGCAGGACGACGTGCCGCGCGCACCGGGGAGCGCCGCCCTGCGCCGCTGGCGGCTCACGACCGCGGCCCTCGTCGCGCCTTCGCTGCTGCTCGCCGTCCTCACCGCCGGCCCGCTGGTCGACCGTGGTGCGACTCCCCACGGCGTGATGCCCGCCGCCGTGGCACTCGTCGTCGCGGTCGCCGCCCTGCTCGCATACCGGCACACGTCCCCGGCGCTCCGCGTGGCCCTGGATGCGGGCACGACCGCCGTGGCGGCGGGGGCGATGCTCGTCGCCGTCTCCTTCGACCCCACGCGCGAGGCCCGCGAGCTCCTGTGGATCCCCCTGCTGACGCTCGCCGGCACCGCATCCACCCTCTCGTACGCGCACGACGGCCTGCTCCTGTCGGGCAGCGCACGCCGCGCATGGGGCTGGACAGCGTTCGCCACGGGGATCGCGGCGTCGTGGTCCCGGCTCCTCGCGGGCGGCGTGGCCTCGCCGGAGGCGTACTGGCTGCCGATCGCGGGTGTGCTGCTGCTCATCGCGGGGCTCATGCACCGCGCCGCGGTACTCGTCGATCGTGACGGCGACGCGACGGGCCCGACGGTCGGGCCACGGGTCCGCCGCGGCGTCACGGCCCTGACCCTCGCGGGCATCCTCACCGCCGTCCTGCCGCTCGTGGCCGCAGGTCGTCCCGGTGACGTGCTCCGGCCGTATCTCCTGACCGGCATCTGCGCGGCCCTCGCCCTCGGGGGCGCCGCGGTGCTGCGGCACGCCGCGTTCCCCGTGCGTCCGCTGCTGCGAGCCGTCGTGATCGGCGCGGGCCTCGGGATCCTGGCCGTCGGCGGCGTGCGTGCGCTGCGCCTCTCCGCGGGATCCGTCGCGCGCGAGACGGCCGTCGACGTGCAGCTGACGGTCACGGCCGTGCTGCTCGTCGGGCTCGGGGCGCTCGTCCTCCGCGGCGCCCGCAGCGCCGAGGACGCGCGGCTCGCGGGCTCGGCCTGGGTGGGCACGAGCGTCCTCGTGGCCGTCGTCATGGCGGCATCCGTCGGCTCTGGAGAGGGCGTCGTCCGCCCGCTCGTCGTGAGCGTGGCGCTCGTCGCGGGTGCTGGGATCCTCCTCGTCCTCCGCTCCGCGCATCGAGACGTGCTCGCGGCGTCCGCCGCGGTGGCGCTCGTCGGTGCCGTGGTCGTGGCGCTCCTCGCCTGGCGCGGCGGGTACACGGCGCTCGACCCCGCAGCGCTGGTCGTGCCGGCGATCGTGGCCGTGCTCGTGGCTGCGGTCGGTGCAGCCGATCGTCTGAGGAACCCGGCACCGGCGACGGTCCCCGGACGCGCGCCCGGTGCGGTCGCCGGCGCCGTCCGGCATGCCGCCGACACGGCGACGGGCGCGCTCGTCGCCGGCACGGTCGCGGTCGGCGTGGCCTCCGACGGCCCCGGGCTCCCCGTCGCGCTGCTGCTGTCGGCGGTGGGCGTGCTCATCGCATCCTCGGCACCGGGCTCGCATGCGCGGCGACACGCGGGCTGGATCGCCCTCGCCCTCGGCACCGCGGCGTTGTGGGTCGCGCTCGGCCGCGGACGCATCGATGCCGTGGAGCCCTACGTCCTGCCGCCCGCAGGCGTGCTGCTCGCCGTCGCGGCGCTCCTCCAGCGGGGGCTCCCCCGCGGGCGCCGTCACGGCGCGACGCAGGTCCCCGCCCGGACATCCGGCGCGGCGCCCGTCGTCCTCGGTGCCCTCCTCCTCGCCGCCCTGCCCACCGCCGTCGCGTCGTGGACGGGGACGCCCGTCCGGGCGCTCGTGCTCGGGGGTGCCGCCGGAGCCGTCCTCCTCCTGGCTGCGACCGCCCTCCGTGGGACGGACGCCGCCTCGCCGACGAGGCCACTGCTCCTGGCGACCGCCGTCGCGTCCGGCCTCGTCGTCCCGCTCGTCGGCTTCGGCCGCGCGGTGTCCGCGCTGGTCGCGAACGATCCGCCCACGTTCGCGCGCATCGACCTCTGGACGCTCTCGGCTGCCGTCGTCCTCATCCTCGCGGTCGGCCTCCTGCCCCCACGCGCGGAGGACCTCCCCCTACGGGACCCTGCCGTGGCGGTGCCCGCGAGCGGTCAGGTCGGCAACGCATCCGACACGTGGACGCCGGGGAACGCATCCGGCGGAGCGCGCACCGCCACGGACACCCTGCTCCGCGCGGCGCCCCGTGTCGTCGGGCTGGTCGCGCTGATCGGAGCGGGATCCGCGGGTGCCGCCGGGATCCTCGTCGCCCACGCCGAGCGCATGGACGGGGTCGGTCTCCGGGCCGCGCTCCTCGTCAGCGTCCTCGCCGCCCTCCACGTCGTGTCCTCCCCCTCCGGGCTGACGACGACCGGCGCCGGGACCGACGAGGCGGGACAGCGCGCCGCATCGCACCCGTCGGGCGACCGCGTCCTCGCGCTCGCGGGGCTCGTCGTCGGCGGGCTGGTCGCCGCGATCCTGGTCGTCGCGGGAGCCGCGGACCCGGTGGAGACCGTCACGGTGCCGATCGCCGTGGCGCTGCTCGTGGTCGGCGCCCGACGCCTGATCCGCGACGCGACGGCAGGCAGCACGCAGCACCTGTCGCCCGGGCTCCTCGTCCTGCTCGTCCCGCCGCTCCTCGCCGACCTCGGCCCGAGCCCGGCGTGGCGCATCGTCGGGCTCGGGGTCCTCGCGCTCGCCACGCTGCTCACCGGAGCCCGCCTGAGGCTGCGCGCGCCGTTCCTCATCGGCGCGGGCGTCCTGCTCGTGCACGCCGTCGCCCAGCTCTGGCCGTGGATACGCGAGGCATCGACGACCGTCCCCTGGTGGGCGTGGGCGGGGATAGGCGGCGTGGTCCTCATCGCGGTCGCGGCCCGCTACGAGCGCCGCATCCGGGACGTCAAGGGGGTGGCGGCCCGCGTCTCGGCGCTCCGCTGAGCGTGGGAGAGTCGCTGCCGGGAACGGATCCGGGAGCGCGCTCGACCCGGTAAGCCATGCCTCAGCTTGCTTGCGGGCGGCAGACGGATGCGCGAGATTGGCGACATCGTCCGCAGCCCGCAGACCCGTCCCGCCGCTCGAGGAGAGAACCCATGACCGACACCGTCCACGTCCCCACCAGCTCCGCATCGGCCGACGTCGCCGCCGGCGTCGCCCAGTTCCTCAGCCCCGTGGTCGTCAACCTCCAGGCCCTCGCCGTCAACGGCAAGCAGGCACACTGGCACGTCCGTGGCGCGAACTTCATCGGCGTCCACGAGTTCCTCGACGTCCTCGTCG
Source organism: Clavibacter michiganensis (assembly GCF_021216655.1). Classification (NCBI taxonomy): domain Bacteria; kingdom Bacillati; phylum Actinomycetota; class Actinomycetes; order Micrococcales; family Microbacteriaceae; genus Clavibacter; species Clavibacter michiganensis. The sequence goes on along the minus strand of NZ_CP080437.1, from coordinate 647,472 downwards.
CCCACGCGCAGGACTGGGCGGACACCGCCGCAGAGCGCGTCGTCGCCCTCGGCCTCCCGATCGACGCCCGCATCGAGACGGTCGCAGCGTCCACCACCACCGCGCCCCTCACGCCCGGCTTCCGTCCGTCGAGCGCCACGATCGCCGAGGTCATCGCCCAGATCGACGCCACCATGGAGCTCGTGAACCGCGCCGTGCAGGAGCTCGGCGAGATCGACGTCAACAGCCAGGACGTCGCCATCGAGATCGCGCGCGGGCTCGAGAAGGACCGCTGGTTCCTCTTCGCCCACATCAGCGAGTAGCACCGCCCGCGGCAGCAGCACGCCGACGGTCGAGGGGCCCGGATCCGACTGGATCCGGGCCCCTCCGTCTTCGCGCACAGTGTCAGCCGCGGCACCGACTCAGCGGCGGCACCGACTCAGCGGCAGCGCGGACCCCCGGCGACGCAGGTCAGCCGCAGGACCGGCTCAGGACCCGCGGACCGTCACGCCTGGCAGTACGGGCACCAGTACAGCTTCCGGCCGGCGGCCTCCTCCATCACGATGTTCGTGCCGCACACCCGGCACGGCAGCCCCTCGCGGTGGTAGACCCAGTGCCGGTCCGCGCGGTTGCGCAGCGCCGCGTCGAGCCTCTTGCCGCGCAGGCCGTCCATCGTCATCATCTGGCCGACCTCGACGCCCTTGCGCAGCAGCTTCGACCAGTCCTTCCAGAGCCCCCGCACGACGTCCTCGGGCACGTCACGCCCCGGTGTGTGCGGGTTCTGCCGGGCGCGGAACAGCAGCTCGGCGCGGTAGACGTTGCCGATGCCGCTGACCACCGCCTGGTCCATCAGCAGCAGGCCGATCGCGGTCGGCTTCTTCCGCACGGTCGCGGTGAAGCGGTCCTCGGAGCGCTTCCCGCCGTCGACGAGGGGATCCGGTCCGAGCTTGTCGATGGCCTGCTGCACCTCCTCGGGGCTCGCGACGACGCATGCGGTGGGACCGCGGAGATCCGCCACGGCGTGCTCGGTCAGGAGCCGAACGCGCACCTGGCCCACGGGCTCTGGCGGCCACGCCTCGGCCGAGAACGGGTCGTGGACCTTCTCCTGCTCGGCCATGCGGAGGCGCGCCCGGCGGGGCGCGCCGATGCTCGCGAGCGAGTCCTCCGCGTCGGAGTCGACGGGCGCGTCACCGACCCGGTCGTCCACGGGGACGTCGCCGCGCATGCCGTTCTGCCCCATCCGGTTGAGCGTGGAGACATCGCCCGCGAAGTCCCACGCGCCGTAGAGGCCGAGGTGCACGCGGAGCCAGACGTCGCCGTCGAACTCGAGGAACATCTGCTTCCCCACGGCCCGAGCGGCGACGAGCCGTCGTCCGTCCAGCACGGCCGCCCCCTCGGCGAAGCGGCCCTGCGGCGACGACGCCTGCACGACGTCGCCGACGAAGTGCGCCTCGAACTGCTTCGCGATCCGGTGGATCGAATGCCCCTCGGGCACGACGGCCTAGTCGGTGACGGGGTGACCGGCGATGGCCCCCGTCGTCTCGTACTCGGCCAGCTGCGCGATGCGGCGCGCGTGCCGCTCCTCCGCGGAGAACGGCTCGGCGATGAAGGCGTCGATGAAGGCCGTGGCCTCCTCGACCGTGTGCTGGCGGGCGCCGATGGAGATCACGTTGGCGTCGTTGTGCTGGCGCGCGAGCACGGCCGTCGACAGGTTCCAGACGAGCGCCGCGCGGACGCCCTCGACCTTGTTGGCCGCGATCTGCTCGCCGTTGCCCGACCCGCCGAACACCACGCCGAGCGCGGTCGCGCCGTCGCGCTGGTCGGCGACGACGGCTCGGGCAGCGCGGATGCAGAACGACGGGTAGTCGTCGAGCGCGTCGTAGGACGTGGGCCCGTGGTCGACGACGTCGTGGCCGGCGTCGGTCAGGTGCCCGGTGAGGTACCTCGAGAAGTCGAGGCCCGCGTGGTCGGTCGCGATGTGGATGCGCATCGGTGCATCCCTCCTGCCGCGCGTCGCGGCGTCGTGCCCGCTGCGCGGGCGGTGCCGGGCGCACGGCGGCCGGACGCCCGTGGACGCCCGGCCGCCGCGCACGCGACGGGAACGGGTCAGTCGAAGATGGGGCCCACGGTGCGCGAGCGCTTGATCTCGAAGAAGCCCGGGTACGCGGCCACGGCGACGACGCCGTCCCACAGCTTGACGGCCTCCTCGCCCTTCGGCGCGGGCGAGATGACGGGACCGAAGAACGCGACCCCGTCGACCGCGATGACGGGCGTGCCGACATCCTGGCCGACGCGCTCGATGCCGTCGAAGTGGCTGGCGCGCATGGGCTCGTCGTAGCGGTCGGTGCGGCTCGTCTCCGAGAGCTCCGCGGGGAGGCCGAGCTCCGCGAGGACCTCGGGGATCACGACGTCGGCGTCCTTCTGGTCGCGGAGGTGGATCCGCGCGCCGAGGGCGTCGTACAGCGGCTTGACGTGCTCCGCCCCGTGCTCGGCCTCGACCGCGGCGACGAGGCGGGTGAAGCGGAGGGCGCGCGGGAGGAACGCGGCGAAGTTCGGGTCGTCTGCCTTGTCCTCGTTGAGGACGGCGAGGCTCATGACCCGCCAGGTGATGTCGAGGTCGCGGTGGCGGGCGACCTCGTCGACCCAGCGGGAGGTCATCCACGCCCAGGGGCAGGACGGGTCGAACCAGAACTCGACGGCGGTGGTGCGGGGGCTGTTCTCAACGTCGGACATGCCGCAAGCCTAGGTCAGCCGACGCAATAGGATCGGCTCCGAAAGCGGCGCCGCTCCGCCCGCACCCGCGGTCCTCGACCGCCAGGTGCTCCATCCCGCGAGGCGCGTCCGCACGCACGGCCCACCCACCTCACGGACGAGCAGGAGCACCATGCCAGGAGAGAACCTCACCCGCGTCGAGGCTGAGGAGCGTGCCGCGCTGCTGGCCGTGTCCGAGTACGACGTGACGCTCGACCTCACCCGGGGCGCGGAGGTGTTCGGATCCACCACGACCGTGCGCTTCACCGCCACGGCGGGCGCGTCCACGTTCATCGACGCGATCACCCGCACGGTCCACGCCGTGACCCTCAACGGCCGCGAGCTCGACCCCACCGCCGTCAGCGACAGCGTGCGGATCCGCCTCGACGACCTCGCGCAGGAGAACGAGCTCACGGTCGTCGCCGACGCCATGTACACGAACACGGGCGAGGGCCTGCACCGGTTCGTCGATCCCGTCGACGACGAGGTCTACCTGTACTCGCAGTTCGAGGTGCCGGACTCCCGCCGCATGTTCGCGGTGTTCGAGCAGCCCGACCTCAAGGCGGTCTTCCGCTTCACGGTCACGGCTCCCTCGCACTGGGAGGTCGTCTCCAACTCCCCCACGCCCGAGCCCACGCCCGCAGCCGACGGCGCGTCCACGTGGACCTTCGAGCCGACGCTCCGCATGTCGAGCTACATCACGGCGCTCATCGCGGGCCCGTACGGCGTCGTCCGCAGCGAGCTCACCTCGCGCGACGGCCGCACGATCCCGCTCGGCGTCTTCGCCCGCAAGTCGCTCATGGAGCACCTCGACGCCGACTACGTGTTCGAGAAGACCCGCGAGGGCTTCGCGTTCTACGAGGAGCGCTTCGACTACCCGTACCCGTTCCCGAAGTACGACCAGCTGTTCGTCCCCGAGTTCAACGCGGGCGCGATGGAGAACGCGGGCGCCGTGACCTTCGTCGAGAGCTACGTGTTCCGCTCCAAGGTCACCGACGCCGTGAAGGAGCGCCGGGTCACGACGATCCTGCACGAGCTCGCGCACATGTGGTTCGGCGACCTGGTCACCATGAAGTGGTGGGACGACCTGTGGCTCAACGAGTCCTTCGCGACCTACATCTCGACCCTGGCCACGGCCGAGGGCACCGAGTGGACGGGCGCCTGGACCACGTTCAACGCCGGCGAGAAGTCGTGGGCCTACAACCAGGACCAGCTCCCCAGCACCCACCCGGTCTACGCGACCATCAACGACCTGGAGGACGTGCAGGTCAACTTCGACGGCATCACGTACGCCAAGGGCGCGTCGGTGCTCCGCCAGCTCGTCGCCTACGTCGGCCAGGACGAGTTCCTCGCCGGTGTGGCCGCCTACTTCAAGCGCCACGCGTTCGGCAACTCGACGCTGCGGGACTTCACGACGGAGCTCGAGGGCACGAGCGGCCGCGACCTCGAGCGCTGGACCGACCTGTGGCTGAAGACCTCCGGCGTCAACACGCTGCGTCCAGAGATCGAGACGGACGAGGACGGCGCCATCACGTCGTTCGCCGTCCTGCAGGAGGCCGCGGAGGACTACCCGACGCTCCGCCCGCACCGCCTCGCCATCGGCTTCTACGAGCTCCGCGACGCGAAGCTGGTCCGCACGGAGCGCTTCGAGCTCGACGTCGACGGCGACCGCACCGAGGTCGCCGAGCTCGTCGGGCGCCAGCGCCCCGCGCTCGTGCTGCTGAACGACGACGACCTCACCTACGCGAAGATCCGCCTGGATCCCGCGTCGCTCGAGGTCGCCATGCGGCACCTCGCCGCGTTCGAGGACTCGCTCGCCCGCTCGCTCGTGTTCGCCTCGGTCTGGGACGCGACGCGCGACGGCGAGATCCGCGCCCGCGACTACGCGCGCCTCGTGCTCGACAACGTCGCGACCGAGGACGAGTCGACGGCCCTCCGCTACGCGCTCGCGCAGCTCACCGTCGCGGCCTCGTCGTACTCGGCTCCGGACCACCGGGACGAGCTGCTCGCCACGGTCGCCACGGAGCTGTGGGCGCTCACGGCGCAGGCGGTGCCCGGATCCGACAACCAGTTCCAGTTCCTGCGCACCTTCGCGCAGGTCGCGCAGGAGCCGGCCCAGCTGGATCACGTGCAGGCGCTGCTCGACGGCACCGAGACGCTCGAGGGCGTCGAGATCGACGCCGACCTCCGCTGGGAGCTGCTGACCGCGCTCGTCGCGGGCGGTCGCGCCGGCACCGCCGAGATCGACACGGCCCTCGCGGCCGACCGCACGGCCACGGGCGCGCAGTCCGCGGCCCAGGCCCGTGCGGCCCTCCCCACCGCGGAGGGCAAGCGCGCGGCGTGGGCGTCCGTGTGGGAGGCCGACACCGAGCCGAACACGATCGTCCGCACGACGGGCCTCGGCTTCCGCCGCGCCGCCGACTCCGAGCTGCTGCGTCCGTACGTGGGCGCGTACTTCGACGCCCTGCAGGGCGTGTGGGAGTCGCGCAGCTACGCCATCGCGGCGGCGCTGATCGGCGGCTTCTACCCGTCGCCGCTCGCCGACGAGGAGCTGCGCGACGCGACCGTCGCCTGGCTCGACGCGAACCCCGAGCCGCCGGCGCTCCGCCGACTCGTCAGCGAGCTGCTGTCGGGCGTCGAGCGGGCGCTGCGGGCGCAGGCGAAGGACGCCGAGTAGGCACCATCGCTCCACCCGAGGGGGACGGTCGCGCAGGCGGCCGTCCCCCTCGTCTTCCCTCCCGCCCGACCTGCGGACGGACCCAGGGCCGGCCGGGGAGGCCGCCGGTACACTCGGCCGGATGACCTCCCCTCTCCTCACCCCCGTCGGAAGCGCGTCGCGATGGACCTGAGCATGGTGTGCTGCGGCGACGGCTCGTTCTTCTCCACGTGGGGCGTCCTGATCCAGGTCCTCTCCTTCCTGATCGGCGGCTTTCTCCTTCGGTGGATCCTGCTCGTCGTGATCCGCAACACGGTCGACCAGATCGTGTCGGGTGTGAAGAAGCGCCAGAACGTCGACGACACGCAGTCGATCCAGCCTTCGCCGCTCACCGCGGTGCGCGTGGTCCAGCGGACGCGGACGCTGGGCAGCGTGCTCAGCAACATCACGACCGTGGTGATCGTGATCATCGTCCTGTCTCTCATCGTGAACGCGGTCGACAGGACGATCCTCAGCTCCCTCGCCCTCCTCACCGCCGCCCTCGGCGCGGGCCTCGGCTTCGGCGCGCAGAACATCGTCAAGGACATCCTCAACGGCCTGTTCATGGTCGTGGAGGACCAGCTCGGCGTGGGCGACGTCGTCGACGTGGGGCCTGCGACGGGCGTCGTCGAGACCGTCGGCATCCGCATCACGACCCTCCGCGACGTCAACGGCACGCTCTGGTTCGTGCGCAACGGCGAGATCCTCCGCGTCGGCAACATGTCGCAGGGCTGGGCCCGAGTCGTCATCGACCTCGCCGTCCCCTACGACACCGACGTGCAGGCCGTGCAGGAGCGCATGCTCGCGACCGCCACCGAGCTCGCGTCCACCCCGAAGTGGCGCTCGCGCATCGTCGAGAAGCCGGAGCTCTGGGGCATCGAGTCGATCTCCGAGTCGGCCGTCGTTATCCGCGTGGTCGTCAAGACCCGCAGCAACGCCCGGGACGACGTCTCCCGCGAGCTCCGCGCCCGCCTCAAGGCGAGCCTCGACGCGATGGGCGTCACGCTGCCCTCCCTCACCGCCGTCGTCCTCACCGGCTTCGACAGCGCGGCCAGCGTGGGCGGCGCGCACCCGCCGCGCACCGCGTCGACGCCCGTGCAGCAGCCGGAGCAGCCCGCTCCCCGCAAGCGCGCCGCACGGAAGGTCGCGCAGCGGCAGCCCGGCACCCCCGCCGGGTCGACCTCCCCCGTCGTCCGCGGCGCCGCTGGCTCTCGCCCCGACCCGCGCTCGACGCAGATGATCCCCGCCCAGGACCCGGCGCCGGCCCGCGACGCTGACCCGGACGAGGACGAGGTCACCGCGACCTGGACCGTCCTCCCCGAGGACCCGGCGTCCGCGGAGCCGAGCACGAGCACGAGCGCGGACGCGGACACGGGCAGCGGATCCGAGGACGCGGCTCCCCCGAAGCCGCCGCGCGCGCCACGCCAGCCGCCGAAGCCCGCCACGCCGCCCGAGGAGTCCTGATGGCCGACCTGCTCGCGAGCTCGTTCTACGACGACGTCGGCGGCCGGCCCACCTTCGAGAGGCTCGTCCGGGAGTTCTACCGGGGCGTCGCCGACGATCCCGTGCTCGTCGCGATGTACCCGGAGGAGGACCTCGAGGGCGCGATCCAGCGCCTCACCGGATTCCTCGAGCAGTACTGGGGCGGTCCCACTACCTACAGCGACGAGCGGGGCCACCCGCGCCTGCGGATGCGGCACATGCCGTTCCGCGTCAACCCCGACGCCCGCGACCGCTGGCTCGCGCACATGCGCGTCGCCGTCGACTCGCTCGACCTAGCCCCGATGCACGAGGCGCAGCTCTGGGACTACCTGGAGCGCGCCGCCCACGCCATGGTCAACACGTTCGACGAGTCCTGAGGGCGTCCGCCGACTCCGTCTGACGCTCTAGAGGCGTCGCACGAGCACGTGCCCGCGCGCGGTGGTGAGGCGCGTCCACGGGCCGGCGCGGAACACCGCGACGGGCGCCTCCGCGTCGTCCTGCTCCGCGTCGGGGGCGGGATCCGGGCCCAGGAACCCGAGGCTGTAGGCGGCGAACGCGCCACCGGCGACGACGTCGGGCGCGCCCTCCACGGGGCGGCCCCAGACCTCGCCGCGCACGCGCGAGACGATCTGCTCGCCGATGCCCGACGGGACGGCGGCGGCCACCTCGTCGATGCCGGCCCGCGCGGCGGCGCGCAGCGCGGACGCGGCGACGTCCGATGTGCGCTGCCACCCGCCGCGCGGCGGCGAGATCCCCGCCCACGGCGCGGTGGCGGTGTCCGGCGGCACGAGGACGCCTACGGGCTCGCCCGGGGATCCGGTCGCGGGCCCCTCGAGGCGCGCGAGGCGGTCGAGCAGCGCGCGGATCGGGACCACGCTGTCCACGGGCCCCTGCGTCTCGGCCGCGAAGGTACGGAGGCCGAGCACCGTCGGCGACCGGTCGAGGAGACCGGCGGGCTGCAGCACCGAGGTGTAGACGGCGAGGACGCCGCCGGATCCGATGAGGCGCACGGCCCCGTCGTCGACGCGGGCGGAGCGCCCGAGGAAGGTCTGCAGATCCCCGAGGGCGAGGGCGTCCCGGAGGGCGAAGGAGGGCGTCATGGCGTGTCTAAGCTACTGGATGCGCCCGTGCGATCCGCCGGGCGCCCGGCTGCCCGAGGCCGGACCCGCCAGGCGGAGGACCCATGACCGACCACGCATCCGACATCCCGGACGACGGCCCGCTCGCCGGTCTGCTGACCGCCCTCGACCTCACCGACACGGGCGCCCGCACGAGCGAGGACATCTCCACCGGTCCGTCGCAGTGGATGCCCATGGGCCGCGTCTTCGGCGGCCAGGTGCTCGCGCAGTCCCTCGTCGCTGCCATGCGCACCACCGAGGCCGACCGACGCCCGCACAGCATGCACGGCTACTTCCTCCGGCCCGGCGACGTCACGAAGCCCATCACCTTCTCGGTCGACCGGATCCACGACGGCCGCTCGTTCTCCACGCGCCGCACGCAGGCCTACCAGGACGGCCGCCCGATCCTCTCGATGATCGCCTCGTTCCAGGACACGGACGAGGGCCTCGAGCACCAGGCGCCCATGCCCGAGGGGATCCCCGAGCCGGAGTCCCTGCCGAGCGCGCGCGACGTGCTGTCCCGCATCGACCACCCCGTCGCCGCGCACTGGGCCAACGACCGCCCCTTCGACATGCGCCATGTGGAGCAGCCCGTCTACTTCGGCGCCGCGCCCGACCGCGTCGCCCATCAGGCCGTGTGGATCCGCGCGATCGGCCGCCTGCCCGACGACCCGGCCGTGCACCTCGCCTCCCTCGCCTACGCGAGCGACTACTCGATCCTCGAGTCCATCTACCGCAGGCACGGACTCTCATGGGCCACCCCCGGCATCAAGGCCGCGAGCCTCGACCACGCGATGTGGTTCCACCGGTTCGGCCGCGCCGACGAGTGGATGCTCTACGTGCAGGAGTCGACGAGCGCCCAGGGCGGCCGCGGCCTGTCGCTCGGCCGGATCTACTCGCGCGACGGCGTGCTGCTCGCGAGCGTGGCCCAGGAGGGCATGGTCCGGGTCCCGGCCCAGCCGCGGGACTGACGCCCGAGGCCGGAACCGGCTCAGCCGCGTCGGCTGAAGGCCACGGGCTCCTCGACGTACTCCGCCCACGCGGCGCGCTCGTCGCCGGTGATCCGGCGGGGCCGCCCGGTGCCGGAGTCGACCAGCACGATGGTCGAGGTCGCCCGCGCGTACAGCGCCGACGGCTCGACCCCCACCGGCGTGCGCACCTCGTAGCAGGCCTCGAGGCTGGATCCGCCGAGCCGTCCCAGCCACACCTGCACGTCGAGCGGCCGCCTGCCGTAGGAGATGGGCAGCAGGTACTCGATCTCCTGCCGCGCGATCATCGTCATCGTGGCGGCGCCCGCCGTCGCGTCGATGAGCGCCATCCCCGGGTCCACGCCGCCCCCGTCGTCGTCGCCCCGCCAGAAGGCGCGGACGCGCGCCTCCTCCAGGAGCCGCAGGACCTCCACGTTGTTCACGTGGTCGTATGCGTCGAGGTCGGCCCACCTGAGGTGGACCGGGACGTGGACCCGGGTCACGGGATCAGTCGCGCGTGAGCTTGCGGTACGCGGAGCGATGCGGCTTCGCGGCGTCCGCGCCCAGGCGCTCGATCTTGTTCTGCTCGTACGCCTCGAAGTTCCCCTCGAACCAGTACCAGTTCGCGGGGTCGTCCTCCGTGCCCTCGTAGGACAGGATGTGCGTCGCGATCCGGTCGAGGAACCACCGATCGTGGGTGATGACCACGGCGCAGCCGGGGAACTCCAGCAGCGCGTTCTCGAGGCTGCCGAGCGTCTCGACGTCCAGGTCGTTGGTGGGCTCGTCGAGCAGCAGCAGGTTGCCGCCCTGCTTGAGCGTGAGCGCGAGGTTCAGGCGGTTGCGCTCGCCACCCGAGAGGATGCCGGCCTTCTTCTGCTGGTCGGGGCCCTTGAAGCCGAAGGTGGAGACGTAGGCGCGCGCGGGCACCTCCTGCTTGCCGACCTGGATGTAGTCCTGGCCGTCGGAGACGACCTCGAAGAGCGACTTCTCGGGGTCGATGCCGCCGCGGCTCTGGTCGACGTAGGAGATGTCGACGGTGTCGCCCACCTTGAGCTCGCCGGAGTCCAGCGGCTCGAAGCCGACGATGGTCTTGAACAGAGTGGTCTTGCCGACGCCGTTCGGGCCGATCACGCCGACGATGCCGTTGCGGGGAAGCGTGAAGGAGAGGTCGTCGATGAGGACCCGCTCGCCGAACTGCTTGTGCAGCTTCTTCGCGTCGATGACCTGCGAGCCGAGACGCGGACCCACGGGGATCTGGATCTCCTCGAAGTCCAGCTTCCTCGTGCGCTCCGCCTCGGTCACCATCTCCTCGTAGCGGGCGAGGCGGGCCTTGGACTTCGCCTGGCGGCCCTTCGCGTTGCTGCGCACCCAGTCGAGCTCCTCCGCGAGGCGCTTGGAGAGCTTGGCGTCCTTCTTGCCCTGGACGCTGAGGCGCTCCTGCTTCTTCTCGAGGTAGGTCGAGTAGTTGCCCTCGTAGGGGTAGAGGCGTCCGCGGTCGACCTCGGCGATCCACTCGGCGACGTGGTCGAGGAAGTACCGGTCGTGGGTCACGGCGAGGACGGCGCCGGGGTACTTGGAGAGGTGCTGCTCGAGCCAGAGAACGCTCTCGGCGTCGAGGTGGTTGGTGGGCTCGTCGAGGAGGAGCAGGTCGGGCTTCTGGAGCAGGAGCTTGCAGAGCGCGACGCGGCGCTTCTCGCCGCCCGAGAGGTTCGCGACGGAGGCGTCGCCCGGCGGGGTGCGGAGCGCGTCCATCGCCTGCTCGAGCTGCGAGTCGAGCTCCCAGCCGTCGGCGGCGTCGATGGCCTCCTGCAGCGTGCCCATCTCGGCGAGCAGGGTGTCGAAGTCGGCGTCGGGCTCGGCCATGGCCGCGGCGATCTCGTTGTAGCGGTCCACCTGCGCCTTCAGCGGGCCGACGCCCTCCTGGACGTTCTCCAGCACGGTCTTGGACTCGTCGAGCTCGGGCTCCTGCATGAGGATGCCGACCGAGTAGCCGGGCGAGAGCTTGGCCTCGCCGTTGCTGGGGGTGTCGAGGCCCGCCATGATCTTCAGGATCGTCGACTTGCCCGCGCCGTTCGGCCCGACGACGCCGATCTTCGCGCCGGGGATGAACGACATGGTGACGTCGTCGAGGATCAGCTTGTCGCCGACCGACTTCCGGGCGCGGACCATCGAGTAGATGTATTCAGCCATGCGCACGAGTCTATTGAATGCCGCGGGTGCCGGATGCCGCGCCAGGGCCCGTGGGCCCGGGCATCACCAGTCGATCGCGCGCGTCTGGCCGACGAGGCACCTGCCGGACGAGAGCGCCGGCTCGACGTGCGCGCTGAACCCGTCCTTCGCCCGCTGCCCGACGAGGCACGCGTCCGGCATGTGCACGGAGACCAGGATCGAGTCGACCGCGTTGCCGAGGGGCGTCGCGTCCGCGGTGACCTCCATGCGGTCCTTCGGGAAGCCGGCGGCCACGAGCGCGTCCACGAGGGCGCGACCCTGCGCGTTCGCATCCGCGGCGACGACCCCGCCCGCCGTCGCCTCGAAGACGGGGAGGGCGGCCTCGGCCGTGCCATCGGGATCGAGCGGCGCGACGGTGGGCGCAGCGGAGGCGGCGCCGGGGGTCGCCGTGACGGCGGCGGGTGTCGGCTCCGGCGAAGGGGCCGACTGCGTGCAGGCCGAGAGGAGTAGGGCACCGAGGAGCGCCGGCGCCAGGAGGGCGCGGGGAGCGCGGATCACGCGGCGGACTCGTCGGCGCGGTCCGGGCTGTCGTCGCGGTCGGGTGCCGGCGGGATGGCGAGGTCGTCGCCTCGGACCCCCACCTGGCCATCGTCGAGGGGGGATGCGCTCATGCTGGTGAGGATATCCCGCGCGATGGTCTCCAGCTGCGCGGTCTGCTCGTCGGTCAGCGGATCGAACACCGAGCGGAGCACCTCATCCGCGTGACCCGGTGCCGCCGCCTCCAGCGTCGCCCGGCCCTCGTCGGTGAGCTCCGCGAGCAGGCTCCTGCCATCGTGCGGCGACCGCGTGCGGCGGACCCAGCGCAGCTGCTCCAGCCGCGTGACGGCGTGCGAGGTGCGGCTCGCCGACGCCTGGAGCGCGCGGGCGAGGACGCTCATGGGCAGAGCACCGTCCTCCGCCTCGGAGAGCCGGACGAGGATCATGTAGTACGCGTGCGGCATGCCCGAGTCGCGGAGGAGCTGCCGCTCGATGCGCTCGCTGACGTTGTTCAACGCGACGATGACCGTCCGCCAGGCGCGCTGCTGATCCGGCTCGAGCCACCGGGGGGATCCGCTCATGGTGCGATCCTAGGCTCCTCGGCCTGCGTGCCGACGGCGACGGACCTGCGTCGCGCGAGCACCGCGTCCGCCGCGAGCTCGACCGCGTCGTCCTCGGGGCAGACGGCGCGACGAGGCTCGAGGCGCCCGAGGACGACCACCTCGTCCCCGACCGCCAGACGGCCCACGGCGCACGAGGAGCCGGCACCCGTGCACACCACGACGACGGCACCGTGATGCGAGCCGCCGACGTCGCGGGATCCGACGAGGAGGCTCGCGGCCTCCCAGCCCTCCGCCGTGCGGATGCACCGCGGTCGCCGAGCGACCACCCCGTGCAGCGCGACGCCCGTCCCGCTCCCGCCGTCGCGCTCCCGCCCCCTGCTCTCGTCGACCACCGGGCCGCCCCTTCCCGCGACCTCCTGACCGCGTAGCCAGGATGCGTCACAGGGGGTGCCGCGCAACCACGCGGTGCGATCAGCGCGCGCGACGCGTCAGCGTGCACGCCTGTGGAGGAGACGGACGGGGCTCAGTGCTCCGAGAAGCGGAGGTCGTCGTCCCGGCCGGCACGGAGGGCGGCCTTCGCGATCTCCAGCGTCGGGTAGGTGCCCGCGACGACGCCGCGGTGCAGAGACCGCACCTCGTAGCCGTCGTCGTGGGAGTGGATGGAGGCGAGCGCCCCCGTGGCCCCGAAGGCCACCCAGGTCTTGCCCGCGGTGCGCGGGAGCCCGGTCGTGCTCGTGCTGGTGGTCATCGACATCGTCGTCGCCTCTCCTCGCCGGGCCTCGTCGCCCGGACGTGCCGATGGTACGCCGACGCCCCGCGGCCGTACAGGCCGCGGGGCGTCGGCGAGGGTGGCTCAGGCGGCGCGCACGTACTGCGCGAACGACTTCCGCACCTTGTTCACCTTGGGCACGGCGACCGCGTTGCAGTAGCCCTGGCCTGGGTTCTTGGCGAAGAAGTCCTGGTGGTAGTCCTCCGCGTCGTACCAGGTGCCGACCGGCTCGATGGTGGTGACGGCTGTGCCGTCCCACAGCTCGCCGGCGCGGGAGATCGCGTCGCGGAACAGCTGCTCCTGCGCGGCGTCCGCGGGGAACATGGCCGACCGGTACTGGGTGCCGACGTCGGCACCCTGCCGGTTGAGCTGCCGCGGGTCGTGCAGCGTGAAGAAGACGTCGAGGATGACGTCGGCGGGGATGACCTCCTCGTCGAAGACCACCTTCACCGCCTCGGCGTGCCCGGTCGCGCCCGTGCACACGGCGTCGTAGGAGGGATGGGCGGTGTGGCCGCCGATGTAGCCGGAGATGACGTCCTGGACGCCGTCGAGCGTGCGGTAGACCGCATCGAGGCACCAGAAGCAGCCGCCGGCGAGGATGAATGTCTGCATGAGAGATGAACCTACTTCCCGTCGACGCGCGAGGTCCGCGGTGGTCGACATGGGAGGGAACCGTCACCGGACGGATCCCATTCCGCGCCTCCGCTATGTCGGTGGTCGCCCGTAGCTTCGGGGACATCGAGACATCGCCGGGCCGGCGGCGCACGGACGGAGGACACCATGCCCAGCATCACCTACACACCCCTGGCGCGTTCGGCCGTGCAGGTCCGGGAGCTGCACGACGGGCTGCTGCGCGTCACCCGGCCGGACGGTGCCGTCCTCGGCTACGTCGAGCGCATGCGCGAGCCGCAGGGCGAGCGCTTCCGCGCCAAGCGGCTCCGGCGCGACGCGCAGGGGTTCGTGCCGCTCGGCGACTTCTGGTCGCTGCAGGACGCGGTCGACTGCCTGCGGTTCTGACCGGCTGCGCCCGTGCGCGGGTGCGGCGACGCGCCCGCCCGGCCTCCCGGATCGGGCGCGGGCCCGGGGTACGGTCGCCGCATGCAGTGGTGGAATGATCTCCTCGATGCCCTCGCGTCCGAGCGGGGCACGCAGCTCCTCTCCGGCGTCGTCGTCCCCTTCGTCGCCATCGTGGTCGCCGGCGTCCTCGCCGCGGTCATCGCGCGCGGTGCCACGCAGCGGATCCTCACGCGGCACGACCGCGAGGTGAAGGCGGCCGCCATCGGCGTCCTCGTGGATGCGGCGCGCCAGGCCTCCGTCTGGGACGGGCTCACGGCGCAAGAGCGGGTGCTCGCCGACCGCGCGGCGGGCGAGGCGGACATCCGCATCCGCCTCCTCCCGGTCAAGGGCGCCGCCACGGCCGCCACCTGGGCCGCGCACGAGATCACGGAGTTCAAGCGCGGCAGCGGCAGCTTCGGCTTCCAGTTCGACGGGCAGCTCGCCGAGTTCCGCGACCGCATGGTCGAGTGGCAGCACCACCCGGGTCGCGCGCGCAAGATCTTCCAGGGCGACATCTCGCGCTGGCAGTTCGAGGACGACCAGCCCGCCGACACGTCCACCGGGACCCGCACCGCGGCGCGCCCGGAGGAGCCGACCGCCGTCGCTCCCGTGCCGGTGCTGTGGCGCAGCGGATCCGACGACCAGCCCGCCGCCGAGCGCCGCGTCGAGTCCCCCGACGAGCAGTACAGCCCGCCCGTGCCCTCCTCCTCGGCCGCGAACTCGCGCTCCGCAGAGGCCGACCGCCGCTGACGCGGACGCGCGCCGACATGTGACGACGCCCCGCACCTCCTGGGAGGTGCGGGGCGTCGTCGTCGGATCAGGCCGCGATCACTTCCACCAGTCGTCGAACATGCTCGCGGGGACGCGTCGCTTGTGCTCCGTGCTCGCGTATCTCGCCTCGATCGCCTCGGCCACCTCGTCGTCGACGTCGCGGCCCTCGAGGAAGTCGTCGATGTCGGCGTAGGTGAGGCCGAGGTTGGCCTCGTCGGTCTGACCGGGGGTGTCGTCGAGGAGGTCCGCCGTGGGGGCCTTGAGGTACAGCCGCTCCGGCGCCCCCAGGTGCTCGAGCAGCGCGCGCCCCTGGCGCTTGCTGAGGCCCGTGAGCGGGAGGACGTCCGCGCCGCCGTCGCCGTACTTCGTGAAGAACCCCGTGACGGCCTCCGCCGCGTGGTCCGTGCCGATCACCAGCAGGCGGGCCTGCCCGGCCAGGGCGTACTGGGCGACCATGCGGGAGCGCGCCTTGACGTTGCCCTTGGTGAAGTCGGTCATCGCGTGCCCGGCCGCGTCGGCGTACTCCGCCTGGAAGCCGTCGACGGCGCGCTTGATGTCGAAGACGACGCTCGACTTCGGCTGGATGAAGGAGAGCGCCAGCTGCGCGTCCTCCTCGTCGGCCTGCACGCCGTACGGCAGGCGGACCGCGACGAACTCGGCGAGGAGCCCCTCGGACGCGAGCTCCTCGATCGCGAGCTGGGCCAGGCGCCCGGCGAGGGACGAGTCCTGCCCGCCGCTCACACCGAGGACGAAGCCCTCCGCTCCGGTGGACCTGAGGTAGGCCTTGAGGAAGTCGACGCGGTTCCGGACCTCGTCGGCGGGATCGATGGTCGGGCGCACCTCGAGGGCGGCGATGATCTGTGACTGGATGTCGCGCATGCGTCGAATCTACGGCCGATCCCGCGCTTCCGACAGTCGGTCCCCCCGGCGCGACTCGAACGCGCAACCGTCGGATTAGAAGGCCGATGCTCTATCCATTGAGCTACAGGGGGTCGAGACGAGGGTACTACGCGGGGTCCGGACGCCCCGAGGCGCCCGAGGGGCCGGCCGGCGCCGGCCCGTCCATGGCCCGCACCACCGCCTGCAGCACCTGCGGCGCGGTCGGCACGCCCTCGGCGCGGAGCACCTGCCGGTCTCCGGCCCGCACGAGGATCGTCGGCGTCGACCGGATGCTCTCCGCCTCAGCCAGGTCGGGGTGCGCCGCGACGTCGAGCTCCTCCACCGGGAGCCAGGGCAGGAGCCGCTGGACGTCCGCGAGCACGCGCCGGGTCGCCTGGCACGGGACGCAGAAGAGCGAGGTGAACATGACCACGCGCACGCCATCCGCTCCCGCGGGCGCGGCGTCCGCCGCTGGAGCGCCCTCGCCGGGGGTCAGGAGAGGAACGCCGCGACGGCGGCGACGATCGACACGAGGGCGAGGAGCAGCGAGACCGAGACCAGCACGAGGTGCACGGTGAAGAACGGCGTACGCGACCCGTCGGCGGCGCGCGCACGGGGATCCTTCGCGACGCGCTTGAGGAACTGCGGCCACACGACGACGTTCCAGACGCCGTTGACGATGAGGAGGACGGCGAGGAAGGTGATCACTCCCCCATGGTAGGCGGCGCATCGGGGCCGCCCCGGCCCGCCGATAGGATCGGGGGATGGGCAACAACGCGGACCGGCTGGTGTGGATCGACTGCGAGATGACGGGGCTCGACCTCGCGATCGACGAGCTGGTGGAGGTCGCGGTGGTCGTCACCGACTTCGACCTCGTGCCCGTCGACGACGGCTTCACGATCGTGATCAACCCCGACCCCGCGGCGCTCGCCAACATGGGCGAGTTCGTCACCGAGATGCACCGCTCCTCGGGGCTGCTCGAGGAGATCCCCGCGGGCGTGAGCCTCGCCGACGCCGAGTTCGCGGTGCTCGAGTACCTGCTGCAGCACGTGCCGACCGGCGGCAAGGCGCCCATCGCGGGCAACACCATCGGCACCGACCGCGCGTTCCTCGCGAAGTACATGCCCCGCGTCGACGCGCACCTCCACTACCGCAGCGTCGACGTCTCCTCCATCAAGGTGCTCGCCAAGGAGTGGTTCCCCCGGATCTACTTCAACTCCCCCGCCAAGAACGGCGGGCACCGCGCCCTCGCCGACATCCTCGAGTCGATCCGGGAGCTCGAGTACTACCGCCGCGCGGCGTTCGTCCCGGCGCCGGGACCCGCCACGGACGACGTGCAGGCCATCTCCGCGGACGTGACGTCCGCGTGGGCTCCGCGGCTGTAGTATCCTCATCCATGGCCGTCCGCGAGAGCGGGAACGGCCGCATGGTGGGCGTAGCTCAGTTGGCAGAGCGCTGGCTTGTGGAGCCGGAAGTCGCGGGTTCGAGCCCCGTCGTCCACCCCACCGGGAAGGGCCGGGATCCGAGAGGGTCCCGGCCCTTCCGTCGTCTCCCCCTCCGTCCTCTCCTCTCCTCTGGCCCGCACGGCCGGACCTCGCCGCGGCCGGGCTCCGCCGCATGCGCGTGTGCGAGGGTGGATCCGTGCTGCACTGCGAACCCGACGACTTCGAGCGACTGGTGGTCGACGAGCTCGACGATCTGCCGGACGAGATGGTGGACGGGCTCGACAACGTCGTCTTCGTCGTCGAGGACCGGCCCGAGGACGGCTCGCTCGACCTGCTGGGCCTCTACGACGGCGTCGCCATGACGGAGCGCGGGCAGTACGGGTTCGGCGAGATGCCGGACCGCATCGTCGTCTACCGCGAGCCGCACTTGCACGAGGCGGAGGACCTGGACGCGCTGCGCGACCTCGTCCACGTCACGCTCGTGCACGAGATCGCGCACTTCCACGGCATCGACGACGACCGGCTGCACGAGCTCGGCTGGGCCTGAGGCCCCGCGCGGCCCGGACGCACGACGACCCCGGTCGCCGCGTCGCGGGCCGGGGTCGTGGGCGCGGCGCTCAGGCGCCGGGCGTGCCGGGTGTCAGAGCTCGAGGGACTCGTCGTCGCCCTCGCCGAGGACGTCGTCGCTGCCGTCGGCCACGTAGGTGTAGGTGACGCGCTGCTCGCCCGCGACCTCGGACACCTCGCCGGCGCGGTACTGGAACAGGGACTCCTTGCCCTCCACTGCCGACATCGTGCTGATGGTCTCGTCGTGCTGGCCGTCGACGAGGACGCGGGTCTCGGTGGTGCCCTCGAGGGGGCCGTCGGCGAAGACGGCGAGGTAGCGGACGTCGGACGGTGCGGAATCGGTCATGGCCTCAGGCTACCCGGCCGCCGCGACGGCGTCCGTGCGGACGACGACGTCGGCCAGGGCGCGCGGATCGTCCCGGTCGACGTGCGCGCGCCACTGCGCGTCCCAGCGCTCCCACTCCCGCGCGAACGCATCGCCGTCGCGCGCGATGGCGCGGGCCCGGCGGACGGCGTCGTCGGCCTCGACCCAGATGCGGCGCGTGGCGAGGCGCGCGGCCACCCGGGTCAGGGATCCGCAGCCCTCGACCACCAGCGGGCGTGCCGGGTCGAGGTCGTGCCACTCCGCCGGCGCGCCCGCGGCCCAGTCCCAGCGGCGCCACCGAGGGCGACCGTCCGGGCGCATCTCCTGCAGGACGTGGCGCTCGAGGTGCCGGGACGCCGCCGCGAGGCCGTCCCAGCCGGGGTAGACGTCGTCGAGGCGGAGGAGCTGCGCCCCGGGCGGCAGCCCCGCATCCAGGTCGCCGTCGCGGACGAGGGCGTCCGCGAGCGTCGACTTGCCGGAGCCGGACGGGCCGTCGACGAGGACCAGCGCCGGGCGACGCTCCCCCGCGTCAGGACGCACCGGAGCCCCACGTCCCGGCGGCGACGGCGGCCGTCACCGCGCAGGCGGCGACCAGCACCGCGACGATGACGACGAGCGCCTCGCGCCGACCGACGACGCTGGGCCGGGCCCACGTGCGCGCGATGGCGCCGCCGAACCCGCGGGCCTCCATCGCGGTGGCGAGCTTGCTGCCGCGGCGGATGGAGAGCACGAGGAGCGCGAAGGCCTGCCCGGCGAACCGGCGGATGCGACCGCGGTCGGCGACGCCCCGCGCGCGGCGGGCGAGCTCGAGCGAGCGCCAGTCGTCGAGGAGGAGGCCGACGAGCCGGACGCCCGCGAGCGCCCCGAGGACGAAGCGGGACGGCAGGCGCGCGACCTGCGCGAGGCCGTCGGCGAGGTCCGTCGGATCCACGTCCGAGAAGAGCACGAGCGACGCGACGCCGATCGCCAGGACGCGCAGCGTCGTCGCGACCGCGAGCAGCACCGACCCCTCGCTGACGACGACGAGCAGGAACTGCGCGTAGACCTCGCCGGACGTGCGGCCGTAGAGCAGGATCGTGAGGCCCGCGCCGGGGGCCGCGATCCAGATCGGGATGCCGCGCACGAGGAAGGCGCGCGGTCGGAGGCCCGCGAACGGCAGGAGGAGCAGCTCGAGCAGCAGCGCCGCGCCCGCGGAGACCACGTCGAGGCTCAGCACGAGGACCAGGGTCAGCACGAGGGCCGCCGCGAGGCGCGCGACGGGGTTGACGGCGGCGAGGCCGGTGGCGCGAGCGGTGGGGACGACGACGGACGGGGCGGCGCTCATCGCACGACCTCCAGGCGGGCCGCCCGACCGGAGGCGGCGTCGAGGCGGAGGACGTCGTCCGCCAGCCCGCGGACGAGGTCGGCGTCGTGGGTGACGGCGAGGACCCCGACGCCGTCGCGGTCGACGAGGTCGGCGAGGAGCGCGACGAGCTCGGCCCAGGTGCGGGCGTCCTGCCCGAACGTCGGCTCGTCGAGGACGAGGAGGCGCGGCGCGGTCGCGAGGGCGGTCGCCACCGAAAGGCGCCGCTTCTCGCCACCGGAGAGGGTATAGGGGTTCGCCTGCGCGAGGCCATCGAGGCGCAGGCGCACGAGCAGCTCGTCGACGCGGCGGGCGGCGTCTGCGGGATCCATGCCCACCGCACGCGGCCCGACCTCGAGCTCGGCGCGCACGGTGCCGGCGAGGAACTGGTGCTCCGGGTCCTGGAACACGGTGCCGATGCGCGCCGCGAGCTCGCGCGAGCCCCAGGTGGCGGGATCCGCGCCGAGGCCGTCGGCAAGGGCCGCCTCCGCCACGACCCGGCCGGACAGCGCGGGCAGCAGGCCGCCGAGCGTCAGCGCGAGCGTGCTCTTGCCGCCGCCGTTCGGACCGGTGAGGGCGGTGACGCGGCCGGACGCGAGCGCGACGCCGATCCGGTCGGCGACCGCGGTGCCGCGCGCGCCGCCCCTGCCGACCGCGAGGCCGTCCGCGCGGAGGAGCGGCGCGGGCGCGGCACGCTCCCGGACGGGCGTGGCGGGCTCCCGTCCCGGCACCCAGACGCCCGCGGCCGCGAGGGACGCACCCTGGTCGCGCAGGACGTCGTCCGGCGCGCCGTCGGCGAGGATCCCGCCGTCCGCTCCGAGCACGACGACCCGGTCGACGAGGTCCTGCCACACGGCGACCCGGTGCTCGATGACGACGAGGGTGGCGCCGCTCCGCTCGACCACGGACTCTACGGCGCGCCGCACCTCCCCGACGCCCTCGGGGTCGAGGTTGGCAGTCGGCTCGTCGAGGAGGAGGAGCCCGGGCCGCATCGCGAGGACGCCGGCGAGGGCGAGGCGCTGCTTCTGGCCGCCGGAGAGCGCGGTGGTCGAGCGGTCGAGGGCGACGTCGAGCCCGACGGCGTCGAGCGCGGCGCGGACGCGGATCCAGATCTCGTCGCGCGGGACGCCCAGGTTCTCGCAGCCGAACGCGACATCGTCGCCCACGCGGGAGAGGATCACCTGCGCGTCCGGGTCCTGCAGCACGAGCCCCGCGCGGCCGCGGCGGGAGGCCGGATCCTGCCCGTCGACGAGCAGGGTGCCGCGCGCCTCCCCCTCGTCGTCGCCGCCGAGGACGCCCGCGAGGGCGTGCATGAGCGTGGTCTTGCCCGCACCGGACGCGCCGAGCAGCAGCACCCGCTCCCCCGGCTCGATGACGAGGTCGACGTCGCGGACCGCCCAGGCGCTCCGGCCCGCGTGCCGCCAGCCCCAGCCCGCGGCCCGGACGGACGCGCCGCCCGCCGCGTCGGCCGTCGCCTCGGGTCCGGCGAGCGGGATGCGCGACGCGGCGACCGACGACGTGCGACGGCCCGGCCGCCGCACGGTCAGACGCGGGCCGCGGTGTCGCGGCCCGAGGCGAAGCGCGAGAGAGCGCCGGTGCGGGCGAGCGCCCGGGCGACGAGCCACGAGAGCAGCCCCGCGATGACCGCGCCCGAGACGAGCGCCGCGATCGTGTAGATCGTCGCGAACAGCGGGGTGGATCCCGGGTAGTAGGTGATGAGGTCGGTGATCGCCATGCCGAGCCCGGCTCCCATGCCCGCCAGCACGGCGACGTAGGCGCGCCAGTTCGCGTAGAGGAAGACGAGGAGGACGAGCTCGGCGCCGAGGCCCTGCGTGAGGCCGGAGAGCAGCGTGCCGACGCCCCAGACGTTCCCGACGAGCATGGAGACGAACGCCGCGAGCAGCTCCCCGTAAAGAGCGGCGCCGGGCTTGCGGATCACGATGCCGGTGAGGACGCCCGCGAACAGCCAGCCGCCGCCGGCCAGCGCCTGGAGGCCGGGGAGCAGCGGCTGGAAGAAGCCGCCGACCGGCACGGACGCCGTGTTCCAGATGACGAAGACGAGGCCGGAGGCGACGCCGAGGACGCTGGCAACGACGATGTCGATGACGCGCCAGCGGGCGCGCAGGCCGGAACGGGGCGCGCGGACGCCGGTGTCGGCGGGGACGGGGGATGCCGTGGACGACGGTGATGCGGTCATTGGACGTGCCCTTCGGATGAGTGGAAGAGGGCACGGGTGCGAGATGGAAGCCTCCCTGCGCTGGCATGATCCAGATCAGGTTCGACGGTCGAAGACTGGGTGTCTTCCTCTCAGCCCGGCTCACCGGACTCCCGTGTTCGAGGCGATCCTAGCGCGCGGTCGACGCGCCCGGGACGCGGGCCCGGGACGCGAGCCCGGGAGGCGGGCCGCCCCGGACGCACGGGAGCGCGGATGCCCGAGGGCACCCGCGCTCCGCGGTGGTCGTGCGAGCCGGCTACTTCAGCGTCTTGATGAGCTTGACGAGGACCTTGCCGGAGATCCAGATGACGGGGGTGGCCACCGCGAGCAGGGCGATGACGTTGGGCTGGAACCGCACCTCGCCGTCGGTGGCGATGTACGCGCCGATGGGCCAGGTGGCGCCGCCGCCCCCGCCGCCGCCCGCGACGTTGCCGTCGGAGTCGGGGAGGTCGCTGCCCCCGCCGAAGCCGTACCAGGCGAATGCCACGGGCACGATGGTCGAGCCGTCGATGTCGAGGGGGTCGCCGTAGACCGTCCCCACTCCGGCGTTCTTCACGTTCTCTGCGAGCTGTGCGACGAGGTTGGTCATGCGTCCCACCGTACCCCGCGGCGGCGAGACGATGCCGGGCGATCCGCGTCCTCACGGTAACCTCGCCCCTGGTGCGTCGCTGCGTCGCATCCGGCCTCCTGCCGTCGCGGCCCACGCTGATCCACCGCCTGCCCCGCCCCCGACGGACCCCGCGCACGCACGCCCGCCCGCGCGCCGTCGGCGGACGAGTCGACCCAACTGGAGGACCACTTGCACACCTGGCCCGGAAACCCCTACCCGCTCGGCGCGACCTTCGACGGGAGCGGCACGAACTTCGCGCTGTTCAGCGAGGCCGCCGAGCAGGTGCAGCTGTGCCTCATCGACGAGGACGGCACGGAGACCCGCGTGGACGTGACGGAGGTCGACGCGCACGTCTGGCACTGCTACCTCCCGCACGTGCAACCCGGCCAGCGCTACGGCTACCGGGTGACCGGTCCCTACGAGCCGGAGAACGGCCACCGGTCCAACCCCGCGAAGCTGCTGCTGGATCCCTACGCCAAGGCCACGTGCGGGGAGTTCGACTGGGACCCGTCGCTGTTCGCGTACGAGTTCGGCGACCCGTCGAGCCGCAACGACGAGGACTCCGGACCGCACATGATGCTCGGCGTCGTGGTCAACCCGTTCTTCGACTGGGACGGCGACCGCCTCCCCCGCACCCCGTACAGCGAGACCGTCGTGTACGAGGCGCACGTGAAGGGGCTGACGCAGCTGAACCCGCGGATCCCCGAGGAGCTGCGCGGCACCTACGCGGGCATCGCGCACCCCGCCGTCATCGACCACCTGCAGAGGCTCGGCATCACCGCCATCGAGCTGATGCCCGTGCACCAGTTCGTGCAGGACAACACCCTGCTCGAGAAGGGCCTCCGCAACTACTGGGGCTACAACACGATCGGCTTCTTCGCGCCGCACAACGCCTACTCGTCCACGGGCGAGCTCGGCCAGCAGGTGCAGGAGTTCAAGTCCATGGTGCGCGCGCTGCACGCCGCCGGCATCGAGGTCATCCTCGACGTGGTCTACAACCACACGGCGGAGGGCAACCACCTGGGCCCGACGCTCTCCTTCAAGGGCATCGACAACCAGGCCTACTACCGGCTCATGGAGGACGACCCCACCTACTACATGGACTACACGGGCACCGGCAACTCGCTCAACGTGCGCCACCCGCACGCGCTGCAGCTGATCATGGACTCGCTGCGCTACTGGGTCACCGAGATGCACGTCGACGGGTTCCGGTTCGACCTGGCGTCCGCGCTCGCGCGCGAGTTCTACGACGTCGACAAGCTCGCCACCTTCTTCGAGCTCGTGCAGCAGGATCCGGTGGTGTCGCAGGTCAAGCTCATCGCCGAGCCCTGGGACGTCGGCCCCGGCGGCTACCAGGTGGGCAACTTCCCGCCGCAGTGGACCGAGTGGAACGGCAAGTACCGCGACACCGTGCGCGACTTCTGGCGCGGCGAGGCCTCCTCGCTCGGCGAGTTCGCGGCGCGCATCACCGGATCTGCCGACCTCTACGAGCACTCCGGGCGCCGACCGGTGGCGTCGATCAACTTCATCACCGCGCACGACGGCTTCACGATCGCCGACCTGGTCTCGTACGACGAGAAGCACAACGAGGCCAACGGCGAGGACAACAAGGACGGCGAGAGCCACAACCGTTCCTGGAACATGGGCGTGGAGGGGCCGACCGACGATCCGACGATCGCGACCCTGCGGGGGCGCCAGCAGCGCAACATGCTCGCGACCATGATCCTGTCGCAGGGCGTCCCCATGATCCTGCACGGCGACGAGCTGGGCCGGACGCAGCAGGGCAACAACAACACCTACGCGCAGGACAACGAGATCAGCTGGGTGCACTGGGACCAGGCCGACCAGCCGCTCGTCGAGTTCACCGCGTCCGTCGTGCGGCTCCGCAAGGAGCACCCGACCTTCCGCCGCGGGCGCTTCTTCGACGGCCGGCCCGTGCGCCGCGGCGAGGGCGAGCCGCTGCCCGACATCGTGTGGCTGGACGCGGACGCGACGCCGATGGTGGACGACGACTGGGAGTCCGGCCTCCGCGCGATCGGCATGTTCCTCAACGGGAACGGGATCCGCGGGCGCGACCGCCGCGGCGAGGACATCTACGACACGCACTTCCTCCTCTACTTCAACGCGCACGACGAGCCGGTGTCCTTCACGCTCCCGTCGGACGAGTACGCGGACGCGTGGGAGACCGTGATCGACACCGCGGGCGTCGGAGCCGACTCGACGGCCCTCCGCGCGAGTAGCGTCGTGGACGTGGCGGCCAAGGCGCTCGTGGTGCTGCGCGCCTACACCGAGCCCGAGGTGGAGCCCGACCACTCGGTCGCGGCGAGCCTCGCCGTCCTCACCCACGCGCAGGCCGACCGGCCGGCCGCAGACCCAAGGAGCGACATCAGTTGAGAACCCCCATCTCCACCTACCGGTTCCAGGTGCGGGAGTCGTTCGACCTCGCCGCCGTGGCCGAGCAGCTGCCGTACGTGAAGGACCTCGGCGCGGACTGGGTGTACCTCAGCCCGATCCTCGCGGCCGAGCCGGGATCCGACCACGGCTACGACGTGGTCGACCACTCGCAGGTGGACCCGTTGCGCGGCGGCGCGGCGGGCATGAAGGCCGTCGCGGACCGCGCGCACGAGCTGGGCCTCGGCGTGCTGGTGGACATCGTCCCGAACCACGTGGGCGTCGCGACGCCCGTGGAGAGCCTCTGGTGGTGGGACCTCCTCACGCACGGCACCGCGAGCCGGTACGCCGACGCGTTCGACGTCGACTGGGACTTCGGGCAGGGCAAGGTACGGATCCCCGTGCTCGGCGACGGCGAGACCGAGCTCGACGAGCTCACGCTCGTGCGCGGCGACGACGGCACCGTCGAGCTCCGCTACTACGACCAGCGCTTCCCCGTCGCGCCCGGCACGGCCGAGGACGACGCGGACGCCCGCACGGTGCACGAGCGCCAGTCCTACGAGCTGATCAACTGGCGCCGCGCCGACGCCGAGCTCAACTACCGCCGCTTCTTCGCGGTCAACACGCTCGCGGGCATCCGCGTCGAGCTGCCGCGCGTCTTCGAGGAGTCGCACCGGGAGATCTCGCGCTGGTTCCGCGAGGGCCTCGCCGACGGGCTCCGCGTCGACCACCCGGACGGCCTGCTCGACCCCAAGGGGTACCTCGACGACCTCGCGCGGATCACGGGCGGCGCGTACGTGCTCGTCGAGAAGATCCTCGAGCCCGGCGAGACCCTCCCCACCGACTGGGCGACCGCCGGCACCACCGGGTACGACGCGCTCGCCGAGATCGACCGCGTGCTCGTCGACCCCGACGGCCAGGTCGAGCTCGACCACCTCGAGGCGTCGCTGCGCGGCCTGCCGCAGGGCGAGCTCACCAGCTGGGCCGACATGATCCGCGGCACGAAGCGCGGCATCGCGGACGGGATCCTCCGCAGCGAGGTCCTCCGCCTCGAGCGCCTCGTCGAGGACGCCCCGGCGGACGCCGCCGACGCGCTCGCCGAGCTCCTCGCGACCTTCCCCGTCTACCGCAGCTACCTGCCCGGCGGGCTGCATCACCTCGAGGAGGCCGCCGAGGCCGCGCGCGCGAGCCGCCCCGACCTGGTCGCCACCATCGACGCGCTCATGCCGCAGCTGTCCGACCCGTCCACGGCGGTCGCCCAGCGCTTCCAGCAGACGAGCGGCATGGTCATGGCCAAGGGCGTCGAGGACACGGCGTTCTACCGCTACTCGCGCCTCGTCTCGCTCAACGAGGTCGGCGCCGACCCGTCGATCTTCGCGATCGACGTCGACGACTTCCACGCGCGCCAGCAGGAGCGGCACCGCATCGCGCCGCACGCCATGACCACGCTCTCGACGCACGACACGAAGCGCGGCGAGGACGTCCGCGCCCGCATCGACGTGCTCTCCGAGACGCCCGAGGCCTGGCGCGACGCGCTCGGACAGCTCCGCGAGGTCGCCCCGACCGGCGACGGCCCGTTCGAGAACCTGCTCTGGCAGACGCTCGTCGGCACGTGGCCCGCGTCGCGCGAGCGCCTGCACGCGTACGCCGAGAAGGCGTCGCGCGAGGCCGGCGACTCGACCACGTGGACCGCGCCCGACGAGGCGTTCGAGGAGCGCATGCACGCGCTCGTCGACGCGGCCTTCGACGACCCGCGCGCCCGCACGATCGTCGCCGGGCTCTACGACCGGCTCTCCGGCCCGGGCTGGTCGAACTCGCTGGCCGCCAAGGCCATCCAGCTCACGGCCCCCGGCATGCCCGACGTCTACCAGGGCAGCGAGCTGTGGGAGACGAGCCTCGTGGATCCCGACAACCGCCGCGAGGTCGACTTCGGCATGCGCCGCGCCGCCCTCGACGCCGTGCTCAAGGGCGCCGAGCCCGCCATCGACGAGACGGGGGCCGCCAAGCTCCTCGTCACGGCGCGCGCGCTCCGCCTCCGCCGCGAGCACCCGGAGCTGTTCACGGGCTACGAGCCCGTGCGCGCGACAGGCGACGCCGCGGCCCACGTGATCGCGTTCGACCGCGGCGGGGCGATCACCGTCGCGACCCGCCTGCCCGTCGGGCTCGAGACGGGCGGCGGATGGGGATCCACCACCATCACGCTCCCCGAGGGCGAGCTCGTCGACCACGTCAGCGGTCGGCGCCTCGACGGCGGGCGCGTGTCCGTCGCCGCGCTCCTCGCCGACTACCCGGTCGCGATCCTCGCGCCCGCATCCACCGCAGCCGACCTCACCCCCGGGAGCCGAGCATGACCGACGACCGCTTCGACATCTGGGCCCCGAAGGCCCGCACCCTCGCGCTCTCCGTGGGCGACGAGCGCCTGCCGCTCTCGCCCGTCGGCGACGGCTGGTGGACCCTCGACGCCGACCGCGCCGAGGCCCTGCCCTCCGGCGACCTCGACTACGGCTACCTCGTGGACGACGCGGAGACGCCGCTGCCGGATCCGCGCTCGCGTCGCCAGCCCGAGGGCGTCCACGGCCGCTCGCGGACTTACGACCCGTCGTCGTTCGCCTGGACCGACCAGGCGTGGACCGGTCGCCAGCTCGCCGGCGCCGTCATCTACGAGATGCACATCGGGACCTTCACGCCCGACGGCACGCTCGACTCCGCGATCGACCGCCTCGACCACCTCGTCGCGCTCGGGGTCGACCTCGTGGAGGTGCTGCCGGTCAACGGCTTCAACGGCACGCACAACTGGGGCTACGACGGGGTCCTCTGGTACACGGTGCAGGAGACCTACGGCGGACCCGAGGCCTACCAGCGCTTCGTCGACGCGTGCCACGCCCGCGGCCTCGGCGTGGTGCAGGACGTCGTCTACAACCACCTCGGCCCGTCGGGGAACTACCTGCCCGTCTACGGCCCGTACCTCCACGAGGCGTCGGCGAACACGTGGGGATCCAGCCTCAACCTCGACGGCGAGGACTCCGGCCCCGTCCGCGAGTACATCATCGACAACGCGCTCATGTGGCTCGGCGACTACCACGTCGACGCGCTGCGCCTGGATGCGGTGCACGCGCTCGTGGACGACACGGCGACGCACCTCCTCGAGGAGCTCGCGGTGCAGGTCGACGTGCTGTCCGCGCACGTCGGGCGTCCGCTCACGCTCATCGCGGAGTCCGACCTCAACGACCCGAAGCTCATCACCTCGCGCGAGGCGCACGGCTACGCGCTCGACGCGCAGTGGAGCGACGACTTCCACCACGCCGTCCATGTCGCGCTCACGGGCGAGACGACCGGCTACTACGAGGACTTCGCGTCGCTCGGGGCCCTCGCCAAGGTGATCACGCGCGGCTTCTTCCACGACGGCACCTGGTCGTCGTTCCGCGGCCGCGTGCACGGGCGGCCGCTCGACACCGAGCGGATCCCGGCGCACCGCCTCGTGGTCGCGAACCAGAACCACGACCAGATCGGCAACCGCGCGACGGGCGACCGCCTCACGGCGACGCTCGACGAGGGCGGGCTCGCGCTGGCCGCCGTCCTCACGCTGACGTCGCCCTTCACCCCGATGCTCTTCATGGGCGAGGAGTGGGGCGCGACGACGCCGTGGCAGTTCTTCACGTCGCACCCGGAGCACGACCTCGGCGAGGCGACCGCCAAGGGCCGCATCGCGGAGTTCGCGAAGATGGGCTGGGACGAGTCGGTCGTGCCGAACCCGCAGGACCTCTCGACGTTCCAGGACTCGAAGCTCGACTGGTCGGAGCTCTACGGCACCGAGGCCGCCGAGTCGCAGCACGCGCGGCTGTTCTCGCTCTACTCCGAGCTGATCCGCCTGCGCCGCGCGCACCCCGACCTCACCGACCCCCGGTTCGCCGAGGTCGAGGTCGAGGTGCACGAGGAGGCGCGCCTGCTCGTCATGGACCGCGGCGAGCTGTCCATCGTCGTCAACCTGTCCGACGAGGAGCGGCGCGTGCCCGTGGTGGGCGAGCGCCCCGCGCTGCTGCTCGCGACGGCACCGGGCGTCGCGCTCGGCGACGACGAGGTCGTGCTGCCCGCGCGATCCGCCGCGATCCTGGTCCCGGTCGCGGACTCCGCGGAGGCGCTGCTGGCCTGATCCACCGCACACGGGGCGGGGTCCGACGCGGCGTGCGAGTGCACGCCGGGCCCCGCCCCTGGCGCGTCACATCACCGTGATACGGTGCCCACGCCGCCGCCCGGCGACCCGCTCGATCGTCGTCCGGCGCCCGTTCGGCGGCCCTCCCCACGACGCGAAGGACTCCCCCGTGCGCATCTCCGTCATCGGCTGCGGCTACCTCGGCACCGTCCACGCCGCGTGCATGAGCCGCCTCGGGCACGACGTGGTCGCCATCGACGTGGACGCCGCGAAGATCGCGACGCTGCAGACCGGCGTCGCCCCGTTCTTCGAGCCGGGCCTGCCTGATCTCCTCACCGAGCAGCTCGCGACCGGCCGCCTCCGCTTCACCACCGACACGGCCGAGGCCGCCGGATCCCGCGTGCACTTCATCGCCGTCGGCACGCCCCAGAAGCGCGGGGAGAACGCGGCGGACATGACCTACGTCGACGCCGCGGTCGACGCGCTGATCCCCCACCTCGCGCCGGGCGACGTCGTGGCGGGCAAGTCCACCGTGCCCGTGGGCACCGCGCGCCGGCTCGCAGAGCGCATCGAGGCGCGCGTTCCCGGGGCGACGCTCGTGTGGAACCCGGAGTTCCTGCGCGAGGGCTTCGCCGTCGAGGACACGCTCACGCCCGACCGCTTCGTCTACGGCCTGCCCGCGGGCGACGCCGGTGAGGCCGCGCGCACCGCGCTCGACGAGGTCTACGCCACCGCGCTCTCGACCGGCACGGCGCGCGTCACGACCGACTACGAGACCGCCGAGCTCGTGAAGGTGTCGGCGAACGCGTTCCTCGCCACGAAGATCTCCTTCATCAACGCCATGGCGGAGGTGTGCGAGGCCACGGGTGCCGACGTCACGCAGCTCGCGGACGCCATCGGGTACGACGACCGCATCGGCCGCCGATTCCTCAACGCCGGGATCGGCTTCGGCGGGGGCTGCCTGCCCAAGGACATCCGCGCCTTCATGGCCCGCGCGGGCGAGCTCGGCGCCGACCAGGCGCTCACGTTCCTGCGCGAGGTCGACTCCATCAACATGCGCCGACGCGTGCGCGCGGTCGACGTGGCGCGCGAGGTGTGCGGCGGATCCCTGCTCGGCCGCAACATCGCCGTGCTGGGCCTCGCCTTCAAGCCCGAGTCGGACGACGTGCGCGACTCCCCCGCGCTCAGCATCTCCGCGCAGCTGCAGCTGCAGGGCGCGCGCGTGCTCGCGACGGATCCGTACGCCAACGAGAACTCGCGCCGCCGCTTCCCGGAGCTCACCTACGTCGACACCTGGCAGGAGGCGGCGCGCGACGCGGACGCCGTGATGGTGCTCACCGAGTGGAAGCAGTACCGGGCCATCGACCCCGCGGAGCTCAAGGCCATCGTGACGACGCCCGTGATCGTCGACGGCCGCAACTGCCTGGATCCCGTCGCGTGGCGCGCCGCCGGGTGGCGCTACCGCGGCATGGGCCGGCCCTAGCCGTCCGGCGCCGCCCCGCGACCGGGTCCGAGGCGGCGCCGGCGCGGGTCAGCGCGGGGTGGTGGCCGCGATGCCGAAGAGGGTGCCGCCCGCGATGACGATCGAGAGCACGAACGCGACGGGGATGAGCAGCAGCAGGCCGTTGAGGATGAGGCCGGTGATGGCGAAGCCGCGGCCGGCCGGCTCCTTCCTGAAGCCGATGATGCCGAACACGAGCCCGATGAGCGGGCAGAGGAACGTCCAGAAGAAGAACACCGAGACGAGGCCGAGGATCATCGACGTCAGGCTGAGGCCCTTGGGCGGCGCGGCCGCGTAGACCGGCTGGCCCCAGGCGACCGCCGCCGGGGAGGGCGGGACCGGCGCGGGGGCCAGGCCGTAGGGGGCGGCAGCCGGATGGGCGGCGGGCGGCGGGGTCGGGGCCGGAGGGGTCGGGGCCGGCGCGTAGGTGGCCGGCGGCGTGGCGGCCGGCGGTGTGGCGGCCGGTGGCGTCGGCGCCCCTCCCTCCGCCGCGGGGCTGTGGTCGTCGGATGCGGGCGCGGCGGGATCGGTCATGGGGGTCCTCGTCAGTCGGGCGGGTGTCCGGGGAGGGTACCGCGGGAGGCCGCCTCCGTGCGCGGATCCGACACCGTCGCCCGCTTCGCCCCGGGCTTGCGCAGGAGGGACGCCGGCCCGATGGCGCCGCGGCCGAACCGCTGCGCCGCCTGGTCGACCGTGCGCTCGGCCTCGCGCCAGCCCTCGTCCGCGTCCCACAGGGCGACGGCGCGGTTGTCGGCGTCGTCGAGCTGCTCGGCCCGCACGCCCACCAGACGGATCCGGTCGCCGGGTCGAGCGACCTGCTCGTAGACGTCGCGGATCTCGTCGTAGATGCGGCGCGCGACGTCGGTGGGCTCCGACAGCGTGCGGGATCGCGTGATGGTGCGGAAGTCGGAGTAGCGGAGCTTGAGCGAGACGGTGCGCGCCGTGAGCCCCGCGCGCCGCAGCCGCTCGGCCACGCGCGTGGCCTGGCCGAGGAGCTCGCGGCGGACGATCTCGGGATCCGTCACGTCGTCGTGGAACGTGTTCTCGTGCCCCATGCTCTTCTCCTCGCGGTGTGTGCTGACGCGCCGCGGATCCCGCCCCCAGGAGAGGTCGTGCAGCCGGGCGCCCGCGGACTCGCCGAGCATCGACTGCAGCGCGGGAAGCGGGGTGTCGGCGATGTCGGCGACCGTGCGGAGGCCGCGGCGGAGCAGCGCCTCCTCGGTCGTCTTCCCCACTCCCCAGAGCGCGCCGACCGGCAGAGCGTGCAGGAACGGCAGGGTCTCGGCGGCGGGGATGACGAGCAGGCCGTCGGGCTTGCAGCGCGTGCTCGCGAGCTTGGCGACGAACTTGGTGGAGGCCGCCCCGACCGAGCAGGTGAGGCCGGTCTCGGCGTGCACGCGGCGGCGGATCATGGCGCCGATCTCGGCGGGCGAGCCGAAGAGCCCGCGGGCTCCCGCCACGTCGAGGAACGCCTCGTCGATGCTGAGCGGCTCCACGAGCGGCGTGACGTCGCGGAAGATGCCCATGACCACGCGCGACCAGTGCGCGTACTTCTCCATGTGTCCGCCGATGACGGTGGCCTGCGGGCAGAGGCGCAGCGCCTGGGCCATGGGCATGGCCGAGCGGACACCGAAGCGCCTGGCCTCGTAGGTGGCGCTGGTGACCACGCCGCGGCCCGATGACCCGCCGACGATGACCGGCGTGCCGCGCAGCTCCGGCCGCTCGAGCAGCTCGACGGCGGCGAAGAACGCGTCCATGTCGATGTGCAGGATGGTCGCCTCGGAGTCGTCCGCGCTCGCGTCGGACGTGCGCCTGGTCGATCCGTCCTGCCTGCTCATGTCGTCCCCACGCTAGCCCGGGCCGCCGACATCGGCCGCGCGAGCCGGACTGCGACGGGTGCCGGCCGGGAGACCCGCAGGATCAGGCCGCGGGCTGGGCGCGGTGGCCGGTGTCGTCGCCGCGGCCGGGGCACGGCTCCGCCGCGCCGTCGGGCGCCGACGCGCTCGACCCGCCCTCCAGCCGCGCGATGCGCTTGAGCGCCGCCTCGTGGCTCGTGGACTGCTCGCCCATCACGCGCCCGGCGACGCCGAGCATCACCCGGGTCGACGCGAGCGCCGGCAGCGGGAACGGGCCGAACGACGCCCGGTCGAGCCCGAGGAGCTGGCGGTACCTCGGCTCGAGGGAGGCGACGGCGCCCGCGAACAGCACGCGGTAGGCCGGCAGCATGGAGGCGCGGAGCGGCGGCTCGCGGAGGAAGGAGATCGTCTCGCGGGTGCGCTCGTCGGCGCGGAGCAGGCCCTGGTCGTGGAAGGCGTCGATCTGCGCGTGCAGCTCGGCGTGCGAGCGCGGCGGCGCCTCGACGCCCATGAGCTCGCCCGCCTTGGCCCACTCGGCCACGTACCGGTCGGGCCCGCCGGGGATCGGCGGCCCCCACTGCATGTGCGTGCTGAGGAACGCGTCGGTGAAGACCATGTGCACCCAGGCGAGCAGGTCGGGGTCGTTCGCGCTGTAGGGGCGCTCGACGCCGTGGCCGTCGACGTAGGTGCCCTGCACCTTGCGGTGGTAGCCGCGGACGCGCCGGCTGACGTCGACGGCGGTGTCCCGGTCGCCGAACGAGGTGGTGATGACCCAGCGCACGGTGCCGGCGAGCCGGCCGAGCGGATCCTCGCGGTAGCGCGACCAGTCGTGGACCCCGGCCATGGCGCCCGGGTGCAGCGTCTGCATGAGGAGGGCGCGGATCCCCGCGACGAGCGTCGGCATCCCGCCGTGCACGGCCCAGACCGCGGAGCCGGGCCCGAACCAGCCGGCGTCGTCGCCGTCCTCCAGGTCCTGGATCCACTGGGGTCGCCCCTCGGAGTCCGCGGAGAACGTCTCCAGGATGTGGGACTTCCAGCGGTCCGCGAATCTGCTCACGTCCACGAACCTATCCCCCTGCCCGCGCCGTGAGGAGGCCGCGGCACCCCCGATGCGGGCTGGATCCCCTCGGGTGCCCGGCCATCACCCCCGTACTGGGGGACGCGTGCCGGGCGCGGGCGTCAGGCGTCGAGGAGCGCCACGAGCGCGGCGACGGTGCGGGCGTTCCGCGCGGTGACGGATGCCCCGAGCCCGCGCCAGAACGCCGGGGGCACGCGCGACGCCGAGACGCCGTCGGGGTGCCAGGAGTACACGGCGTCGCGGCCGACCGCGACCAGGTCGGGGGCGATCTGCGCCGCCGGTGGCGGTGCGGGCAGCGGGTCCAGCGGCCGGTCGAGGAACGAGACGAGGAGGCGGGACGGGTCGTCGGCGACCGGGCCGAAAGGGATGCCGGCAGCGCTGCGCCGGAAGTCGTCCGCGGGCACGAGGTGGACGTCCGCGGTCACGCCCGTGGCGAGCCGCACCGCGTCCTCGATCGCGACCGCCGCGCCGCGGCCGACCGGCCGCTCGTGGTCGACGACGGCGTTGCCGCTCCGCAGGTGGGTGCGGACACGCAGGTAGCCGAGGCCCTCGAGCGCCGCGGTCAGCTGCGCCATGGGCACCTGCTTGGCCCGCCCGACGTTGATCCCCCGCAGCAGCACGACCGATCGCTCCATGCGGCACCCGCTCCCCGCGGCTCCGTCGCCGTCCGCCCCAGTGTGGCCCGGCGGGACGCCGCCGTCACTCCCCCGACGGGCCGAACTGCTCGATGCGGATCGCGTCGCGGCCGACGCCGGCGTCGAGCAGCAGGCGCGTGGCCCCGCCGGCGAACGCGGTGGATCCGCACACGAGCGCCACCCGCGCGCCCGCCGCGAGCCCCGCGACCTCGTCGGCCCGCAGGCGCCCGAAGCCGCGCGCCCCGTGCCGCTCCCGGGTCGTGACGATGAGCGCGGCGGTGTCCTCGAGCTCCGCGCGGCACGGGACGTCGGCCGCCGTGCGCGCCGAGACGGCAACGCGGACGAGGTGCGGGACGCCGAGGTGCCGCGCGTGGCGGACCATCGACACGAGCGGCACCGCGCCGGTGCCGCCGCCGAGCGCGACCGCGGGGGTCGCCCCGTCCCAGACGAAGAAGCCGCCGATGGGCAGGCGCATCTCGATCGCGTCGCCGACCCGGGCGACGTCGGCGAAGAAGCCGCTCACCTCGCCGTCCTCGTAGCGCTCCATCAGCAGCTCGACGCCGTCCTCGTGCGGCGCGGAGAGGATCGAGTACGAGCGCTGGGCCGTGTACCCGTCCTCCGCGCGCAGCCGCACCACGCAGTGCTGGCCGGGCAGGTGCGGGATCCGGTCGGGCACGTCGAACCGCAGCAGGACGGTGGTGCGCGTGGGGTGCTCGAGCGCGGTGATCGTCGCCGTCCGCCACTCGCCGCCGACGGAGGCCGGGGCGGCGGGCTCGCGCGCGGGCACGCTCAGCGGTCCCCCTGGTAGCGCTGCTCGCGCCACGGGTCGCCGCGGTCGTGGTAGCCGTTGCGCTCCCAGAAGCCCTGCTGGTCGCGGTCGAGGAGCGTGAGGCGGGCGATCCACTTGGCGCTCTTCCAGAAGTAGAGGTGCGGCACGAGGAGCCGCGCGGGTCCGCCGTGGTCGGGCGTGAGCGGGCGGCCGTCGGCCTCCCACGCGATCCACGCCCGGCCGCCGCGGAGGTCCTCCAGCGGGAGGTTCGTCGTGTAGCCGGAGTGCGAGGTCGCGAGGACGAAGCGCGCCTCCGGGAGCGGCCCCGCGGCTTCGAGCAGGGTGTCGACGCTGACGCCCGCGAACCGCGTGTCGAGCCGGGTCCACGTGGTGACGCAGTGGATGTCGCCCGCGTACTCGGATCGGGGCAGCGCGTGCGCCTCGTCCCAGTCCCACGTCGTCGGGCGCTCGACGAGGCCGTCGACGGCGATCGACCAGCGCGACTCCGGCAGGTTCGGGACGGCCTCGGCGGTGAGGACGGGCCAGCCGCCCTGGGTGTCGTACTGGGTGTCGTACTGGCCGGGCGGGAGGCGGTCGGCCGGGCCTTTCCGCGGGCGGCCGACGAAGCCGCGGGTGATGCCGGTCATGGGCGCCTCCTTCAGGGGCGGGCGGTGGACGGGGTCCCGTCCATCATGGCGCGCTGGATCAGCGGGCGGACGGGTCGGACGGGTCGGACGGGTCCGGATCCACGGGGGCGGACAGCATCGCGACCGCGTGCAGCCCGTCGGGGTCGACGACCTCGGCGAGGCGGACGAAGCCGAGCCGGCCGTGGAAGGCGAGCGACCCGGGGTTCGGCGGGAGCGTGTTGACCTCGCACGTGACGGCCGCGCGCCCGGTGCGCCTGGCCTCGGCGAAGACGCGGGCGTAGAGGACCTGCCCGAGCCGGCTCCCGCGATGGCCATCGGCGACCACGATCCGGTCGACGTAGAGGCCGTCGACCCCGTGCTCGGCGAACCAGCGGTAGTTCGGGCTGTCTTAGGCTCCGCCCGGCTGCATCGCGAGGAGCATGCCGACGGGTGCCGCGTCGGGCGCGTCCACGTCGAGGACGGCGATCGCGAGGTCGGCGCGGCCGAGCACCTCGCCGAGGGACGCGGCGTCCATCGCCGGGACCGCGGGCACGGCCGAGTTGTTGAGCGGCACCATCCAGGCGAGGTCGGCGGGCACGAGGTCGCGGGTGGCGGGGGTCACGGATCGAGGGTACGGGAGCCGGGCGACCGGACCGGCCGGCCCGGCGCCCGCGTACCGTTGCCCGGGTGACCGCATCGCTCGTGCTCCTCAGCGACACCCACCTCCCGAAGCGCGCCAAGGACCTGCCGCAGGCGCTCTGGCGCGCGATCGACGTCGCCGACGTCGTGATCCACGCGGGTGACTGGGTCGACGAGCCCGCCCTCGACGTGCTCGAGGCGAGATCCGCCCGGCTGCTCGCGTGCTGGGGCAACAACGACCCCGCGGGGCTGCAGGCGCGGCTGCCGGAGACGGCGCGGGCGGTGATCGAGGGGATCCGCTTGGCCGTCACGCACGAGACCGGCGCGTCCACGGGCCGCGAGCGGCGGATGGACGCCGCGTTCCCGGACGTCGACGTGCTCGTCTTCGGCCACAGCCACATCCCCTGGGACACCGTGACGCCCGCGGGCATCCGGCTCCTCAACCCCGGCTCCCCCACCGACCGGCGCCGTCAGCCGGACTTCACCTGGATGACCGCGACGGCCGACGCGGGGCGGCTCGACGTGGAGCTGCACCGGTCGGCGACGCGCGACTAGGCGATCGGGCGGCTCGTCGGCACGATGCGGTCGCCGCCGCAGAAGTCGAGGATCGCGCCCTCGAGCACGTCGGCCAGCCGCCGGATCGAGTCGACCTCGGCCCACTCCTCGTCCGCGTGCGCGCCGCCGCCGGTGACGCCCAGGAGGATGCACGGGATCCCGGCCTCGTGCACGAGGCCGGCGTCGGTCCAGAACGGCTCGCCGCGGTGCGGGACGGGCGAGCCCGCGACGCGCGCGCCGCTGTCGAGCACGGCGCGCGCGAGCGGTCCGTCGACGTCCGCCTCGAAGGCCGCCCGGGCGACGAGCACCTCGAGCTCGACGTCCATGTCCGGCGTGCGCGCGGCCACCGCGTCGAGCGCCGCGCGCAGCTCGGCCTCGACGTCGGCCGTCGACTGGCCGGGCAAGAAGCGGCGTTCGATCGTGAGGACGCAGGAGTCGGCGACCGTGGCCGCGTCCGAGCCGCCGTGGATCCGGGAGACGCGCACCGCACCCGTGCCGAGCAGCAGGTGGCGGGGACCCGCGGCGAGGCGCCCCGCCAGCGCGTCGAGCTCGCGGAGCACGAGGCCGGCGTGCGCGATGGCGTCGACGCCCTGCTCGGGCATGGACCCGTGCGCCGCGCGCCCGCGCAGCCGGATCCCGTACCAGCCGAATCCGCGGTGGGCGACGATCGCCTCGGACTGGCTGGGCTCGGAGATCACGGCACCGTCGATGCGCCTGCCGTCTGCGGCGAGAGCACGGAGCGCCTCCTCGGTCCCCCGGCTCCCGAACTCCTCGTCGGCGACGAGCGCGAGCACGACGTCGCCGCGCGTGCCGACCCGCCGGGCGCGGTCGGCGGCGACCATCATCGCGGCGAGGCCCGCCTTCATGTCGAAGGCGCCGCGGCCGTGGAGGCGTCCGTCCTCGATCCGCGGGAGCAGGCCGCCGCGCTCGAGGTCGCCGGGCGGCACGGTGTCGAGGTGCCCGTCGAGGAGGATCGTGCGGCCGCCGCCCGTGCCGCGCGCGGTGGCGAGGACGGTCGGGCGACCCGGCGTCCCCTCGAGGACGCGGACGTCGAAGCCACGGGCGCGGAGCCATGCCGCGACGTGCGCGGCGACGGCGGTCTCGCCCGCTGCGCCCGGCACGAGGTCGGGGTTGGTCGAGTCGATGCGGATCAGCTCGGCGGCGAGGTCGACGGGATCCACGATCCCCGCGACGCCCGCGTCGGGTCCCGTCACGGTGCCGGTCACGCGTGCGGCGGCAGGTCGTCGACAGGCAGCGCGGACGCCGTCTCGTCGGCGTCGTCCACCAGGCGCAGGGCGCTCTGCGGCACCACGACCCGGCGACCGGCCGTCCCGTCGTCGTCGGAGCCGAGCTCCACGACCCACGCGCGGCCGCGCGCGGTCGGCACGGGGCTGACGCTGCGCAGGCCGTCGGAGGCGGAGGCGACCACGAGGCCGACGGGCTCGCCGTCGAGCGCGGGGTCGCCCGTGGCGGCGGCGCCGTCGAGGATCACGACGACGGCCCCGACCCCGATCGCGTGCGTCCCGTCGCTCCCCCGCTCGCCCTCGGATCCGTCCCGGCCGCGTCTCATCCACATGCCCCGATCCTCCCATCGGCGGCCTCCGACGGCCGTCCGGCGCGCGGCCCCGCGCCACCCGCACGGGCGACGTCCGGCCGACGTCGCTAGCGTGGGGATCCCACCCGCAAGAGGAGTCCGCGTGCCCCGTCCCACCGACATCATCATCAGCCCGCTCGACGGGAAGCGCGCCGTCGTCACCGGCGGCAACAGCGGCCTCGGCCTCGAGACCGCGCGCCGGCTCGCCGCGGCCGGCGCCTCCGTCGTCCTCACGTCGCGCGACCCCGAGCGCGGCGAGGACGCGGCCGGCACCATCCGTGACCGCCACCCGGGCGTCCACGTGGAGGTCGGATCCCTCGACCTCGCCGACCTCGCCTCCGTGCGCGCCTTCGCCGACCGCGAGATCGAGCGCGGGCCGATCGACATCCTCGTCGACAACGCCGGCGTCATGGCCCCGCCGGACCGGCGCGAGACGGCCGACGGCTTCGAGATCCAGCTCGGCACGAACCACCTCGGCCACTTCGCGCTGACCGGGCTGCTCCTGCCCGCGCTGCAGGCGGCCGACGCGCCCCGCGTGGTCGTCGTCTCGAGCCTCGCGCACTGGATGGGCCGCATCGCGTTCGGCGACCTGCAGTCCGAGCGGCGGTACAGCGCCTGGGCGGCGTACGGCCAGGCGAAGCTCGCGAACCTCCTCTTCATGCGTCGCCTGCAGGCGCTCTCCGAGGAGCGCGGCTGGGGGCTCACGGCCGTCGCCGCCCACCCCGGCGTCACGTCCACGAACCTCGCCAAGAACGGTCCGGGCTCCGGACCCCAGGGCGTGATGAGCGACCTGGCGGCCAGGTTCGGTCCTGCCGCGCTGGGGCAGGACGTGCGCGTGGGCGCGCTCCCGCAGATCCAGGCCGCGACCGGCCTCGGCGTCCACCCGGGCGACTACTACGGTCCCGCGGGCCCCGGCGGGATGAGCGGCATGCCGCACCTGGCCGCGTCGAGCCCGTGGTCGAAGGACCCCGAGCTCGCGCGCCGCCTCTGGGACGCGTCCGAGCAGCTGACCGGGGTCGTGTACCCCGCCTAGCCCGCTGCCGATGCACGGCCGATGCGCCCGGGATCCCCCCGGGCGCATTCCCTATGGTGGGGACATGAGCATCGACGCCGACCGCCCCTGGGTACGCAGCTACGCGGACGGGGTGTCGGCCGACATCCCGCCCGTCATCGGATCCCTGGTCGACATGGTCGAGCGCTCCATCCAGCGGCACGCGAAGGCCGTCGCCCTCGAGTTCTTCGGGCGCGAGACGACGTACCGCGAGATGGGCGACCAGATCGCGCGCGCCGCCGAGGGCCTCCGCCGCCTCGGCGTCCGCAAGGGCGACCGCGTCGCGCTCGTGCTGCCGAACTGCCCGCAGCACATCGTCGCCTTCTACGCCGTGCTGCGGCTCGGCGCGATCGTCGTCGAGCACAACCCGCTGTACACGCCGCGGGAGCTCCGCCACCAGTTCGAGGACCATGGCGCCCGCGTCGTCATCGCCTGGAACACGGTCGTCGGCACCATCCAGGACATGCCGCGGGACGTGCCCGTCGACACGATCGTCTCGGTCGACCTCCCCGCCGCCATGCCGCTCGCCACGCGCCTGAAGCTGCGTCTCCCCGTTCCCGCCGCGCGTCGCGCCCGCGCCGCGATCACCGCGCCCGTGAAGGACACCGTCACGTGGGAGACGCTGGTGGACCACCGCCGCATCGCCGCGTCCCGCCCCAGGCCCGAGCTCGACGACGTCGCGATCCTCCAGTACACGAGCGGCACGACGGCGAGCCCCAAGGGCGCGATCCTCACGCACCGCAACCTGCACGCGAACGCCATGCAGGGCCGCGCCTGGGTGCCCGGCCTCGCGGACGGCGGCGAGACGGTCTACGGCGTGCTGCCGATGTTCCACGCCTACGGCCTCACGCTCTGCCTCACCTTCGCCATGGCGATCGGCGCCCGCCTCGTGCTGTTCCCGAAGTTCGACGTGGACCTCGTGCTCGCCGCCGCGCGGAAGCACCCGCCGACGTTCCTGCCGGCCGTCCCGCCCATCTACGAGCGGCTGGCCCGCGGCGCGAAGGAGAAGCGCGTCGACCTCACGGGCGTGCGGTTCGCGATCTCCGGCGCCATGAACCTGCCGGTCTCCACCGTCGAGCTGTGGGAGGGCCTCACCGGCGGGTACCTCGTGGAGGGCTACGGCCTCACGGAGACGTCGCCCGTGGCGCTCGGCAACCCCATCGGGCCGTCTCGCCGGCCCGGCACGGTGGGCGTCCCGTTCCCGAGCACCGAGGTGCGCGTCGTGGATCCCGAGGATCCCACCGTCGACCGCCAGCCCGGCGAGGAGGGCGAGCTGCTCATCCGCGGGCCGCAGGTGTTCCAGGGCTACTGGCGCCGCCCCGACGAGACGCGCGCGGCGCTCTTCGACGGCGGCTGGTTCCGCACGGGCGACATCGTGCGCGTCGACGCCGACGGGTTCACGACCATCGTCGACCGGATGAAGGAGCTCATCATCACGGGCGGCTTCAACGTCTCCCCCAGCGAGGTCGAGGACGTCGTGCGCGGCGCGCCGGGCGTGCAGGGCGCGGCTGTCGTCGGGCTCCCGTCCGCGGACGGCGGCGAGGACGTCACGGCCGCGGTCGTGCTGGATCCGGGTGCCACGCTCGACGAGGCCGCCGTCCGCGCCTACTGCCGCGCGCACCTCACCGCCTACAAGGTCCCCCGTCGCGTGATCCAGGTGGACGCGCTGCCCACCTCCCTCATCGGCAAGGTGCTCCGCCGCCAGGTGCGCGAGGAGCTGCAGCGCGAAGGCTGACCGCCGCCTGGCAGGACGCGCCCCTGGCCGGGCCGGCGGGCGCGACGGTCCTACGGTGGAAGAGCACGTTTCGTGCACCAACCATCGAAGGAGCCACATGACTCGAGGCATCGCCGTCGTCACCGGAGGATCGGCCGGACTGGGCCGAGCGACCGTGCGGGAGCTCGCGGACCGCGGCTGGGACGTCGCCGTCCTCGCGCGCGGCGAGGACGGCCTCGCGGGCGCCGTCGCCGACATCGAGGCGCGCGGACGCCGCGGCCTCGGCATCTCCACCGACGTCGCCGACCGCCTCGCCGTCGAGGCCGCGGCCGACCGCGTCGAGGACGAGCTCGGCCCCATCGACCTGTGGGTCAACGATGCCATGGTCGGCGTCTTCGGCGAGTTCCTCACCACGGATCCGGCCGACTTCGAGCGCGCCACCGCGGTCAACTACTTCGGCTTCGTCAACGGCACGCGCGCGGCCCTCTCGCGCATGGTGCCGCGCGACCGCGGCCACGTGATCCAGGTCGGCTCCGCGCTCGCCCACCGCGGCATCCCGCTGCAGGCCGCGTACTGCGCCGCCAAGCACGCCGTGCAGGGCTTCACCGAGTCGGTGACGACCGAGCTGATCCACAACGGGAGCAAGGTCGTCATCTCCACCGTCGACATGCCGGCGCTCAACACGATCCAGTTCAACTGGGTCAAGTCGCAGCTTCCGCACCACCCGCAGCCCGTGCCGCCGATCTTCGAGCCCGAGGTGGGCGCGCAGGCCATCGCCGCGGTCGCCGAGAAGCCGAAGCGCCGCAACTGGGTCGGCGAGCCGACCGTGATGACCGTGCTCGGGAACCGCTTCGTCGCGAACTGGCTCGACGGCTACCTCGCCAAGACCGGGTACACCGGCCAGCAGGCCGAGGACAAGACGCAGCCCATGCTCACGACCAACCTCTACACGCCGACCGCGGGCGATCAGGGCGCGCGCGGCATCTTCAGCGACCGCGCGCGCATGATGAGCCCGCAGGTGTGGATCGTCCGCAACCGCGCGAAGACCGTCGCCATCGGCGCGGGCGCGCTCCTGTCGGGCGTCATCGCCGGCACCGCCGCGCTGCGTCGCCGATAGCCTCGACGCATGGCTGACATCGACGCGATCGTGGTCGGATCCGGACCGAACGGGCTGGCCGCGGCCGTGACGATGGCGCGCGCGGGCCTCCGGGTCGAGGTGCACGAGCGGGCCGACACGATCGGCGGCGGCAGCCGCACTGCCGAGCTCACGCTCCCCGGCTTCCACCACGACATCTGCTCCGCCGTGCACCCGATGGCGCTCGCGTCCGGGTTCTTCCGGGCGTTCCAGCTCGACCGGCGCATCGACCTCGTCGTGCCGGAGATCTCCTACGGGCACCCGCTCGACG
The DNA here is from genome assembly GCF_021216655.1 of Clavibacter michiganensis. Classification (NCBI taxonomy): domain Bacteria; kingdom Bacillati; phylum Actinomycetota; class Actinomycetes; order Micrococcales; family Microbacteriaceae; genus Clavibacter; species Clavibacter michiganensis. The sequence continues at coordinate 605,227 of NZ_CP080437.1, read as the reverse complement.
GCGGCGTCTCGGGCATCGCCTACCGCGACATCGACCGCACGGCCGACGGGCTCGGCGTGGACGGCCGGGCGTGGCGGCAGCTGATGGGGCCGCTCTCCGCATCGGCCGACCGGGTCGCCCAGTTCACGAACGGCCCGCTGCTGCAGGTCCCGCGGCATCCGCCGACCGCCATCCGCCTCGGCCTCCGCGCGCTCGAGCAGGGCTCGCCCGCCTGGAACGCGCGCTTCCGGGGCGACGTGGCGCCCGCCATGTTCACCGGCGTCGCCGCCCACGCGATCCAGACCATGCCGAGCGTGTCGACGGCCGCCGCCGCGCTCTCCCTCGGCGCCTACGCCCACGCGCGCGGCTGGCCGGTGCCGATCGGCGGCAGCCAGTCCATCGTCGACGCGATGGTCGACGACCTGCGGGCGCACGGTGGCGAGGTCATCACGGGATCCGAGGTCCGGACGCTGCGCGAGCTGCCTGCCGCCCGCGCGGTGCTCCTCGACACCAGCGCCCGGGCCCTCTCGCGCATCGCGAGCGACCGCCTGCCCGCGCGCTACCTCCGCGCTCTCCGCCGCTTCCGCTACGGCAACGCCGCCTCCAAGGTCGACTTCGCGCTCTCCGGACCTGTCCCGTGGACCGATCCCGAGCTCCGGAAGGCGGGCACGCTGCACGTCGGCGGCACCCGGGCCGAGATCCAGCGCGCCGAGAGGGATGTCGCCGCCGGCCGCCACAGCGACGACCCGTACGTGCTCGTCGCCCAGCCCTCCATCGACGACCCGGGCCGCGCGCCCGCGGGGAAGCACGTGCTGTGGGCGTACACGCACGTGCCGGCGGGATCCACGGTCGACCAGACCGAGGCCATCACCCGGCAGATCGAGCGCTTCGCCCCGGGCTTCCGCGACCTGATCCTCGCCTCCTCCAGCATCGACGCCGTCGGCATGGAGGAGCACGACCCCAACTACATCGGCGGCGACATCGCGGCCGGTGCCGCGAGCGTCTGGCAGCTGCTCGCACGCCCGGTGCTGTCGCCGGATCCGTGGCGCACGCCGGCCGCGGGCGTCTACCTCGCGTCGAGCTCGGCGACCCCGGGCCCCGGCGTGCACGGCATGGCCGGGTACCAGGCCGCCCGGAGCGCGCTGCGGCACGAGTTCGGGATCGACCGCGGGCCGGATCTCTCGCTGTAGCAGGGCGGTCTCCGGGCGTCGAGCCCCGCTGCCCTGATTACGCGGGCCTGGACGCGCCCACCAGACTGGACCCATGTCCGTCACCCGCCGCCGCATGCAGTGCTCCCCCGCCGACGTCGCCGAGGTGGTGGCCGACGGCTGGCTGTTCCCCTCGTGGGTCGTCGGCGCCTCCCGGATGCGGGCCGTCGACGACGCGTGGCCCGCGGTCGGCGCGCAGCTGCACCACTCGTTCGGCTCCTGGCCCGTCCTCATCGACGACGAGACCACGATGCTCGAGTGGGATCCGCCGCGCCGCGTGGTCATGCAGCCGAAGGGCTGGCCGATCGGCGAGGCGCGCGTGACCCTCGAGGTGCGCACGCTGCCCGACGGCTGCGAGGTGCGCATGACCGAGGAGGCCGTGCGCGGGCCTGGTCGCCTCGTGCCGGCGCCCGTGATGGACGTGCTGCTGCACGCGCGCAACGTGGAGACGCTGCGCCGACTGGCCTACCTCGCCGAGGGGCGGCACGCGGGCCGGGGCTGATCGCCACGACGACCGCGGGTGCGACGCCGTCCGCATCCCCGCACGGTCGCCTCCGCGTCACCGGCGACGACACGCACGCGGCCTAGGGTGGGAGGGGTGACCACCCCCACCGAGCGGCCCTGGCTGGCCAGCTACGCGCCCGACGTCCCGCACGAGATCGATCTGCCGCAGGGATCGCTCGTCGACATCGTCGACCAGTCCGTGCTGCGCTTCCCCGGCGGCACCGCGCTCGACTTCCTCGGCGCGGAGACGAGCTACCGCGACCTCGGCGAGCAGATCGCGCGCGCCGCCCAGGGGCTCGCCGACGCGGGCGTGCGCGCGGGGGATCCCGTCGCGATCGTCTTGCCCAACTGCCCGCAGCACGTCGTCGCGTTCTACGCGGCGCTGCGCCTGGGCGCGGTGGTCGTCGAGCACAACCCGCTCTACACGCCGCGCGAGCTGCAGCACCAGTTCGAGGACCACGGCGCGCGCACCGTGATCGCGTGGGACAAGTCGGTCGCGACGATCCAGGCGCTGCCCGAGGACGTGCGGCCCGAGCGCATCGTGTCCGTCGACGTGACGCGCGCCATGCCCCGGCGCACGCGCCTGCTCCTGCGTCTGCCCGTCCCGAAGGCCCGCGCAGCCCGCGCCGCGATCGCCGCGAAGGTCACGGGCACGATCACCTGGGAGCGGATCTCCGCCGCCGCGCCCCTGCCCGTCGACCACCCCCGCCCGGCGGCGACCGACCTCGCGGTGATCCAGTACACGAGCGGCACGACGGGCGCGCCGAAGGGCGCCGAGCTCACGCACCTCAACCTCAGCGCGAACGCCGCCCAGTCCCGCGCGTGGGTCCCCACGGTGTCGCGCGGCACGAGCGTCGTGTACGCCGTGCTGCCCATGTTCCACGCGTACGGGCTGACCCTCTGCCTCACCTTCGCGATGAGCATGGGCTCGCGCCTCGTGCTGTTCCCCCGCTTCGAGCCCGACCTCGTGCTGCAGGCGATCCGCCGCCACCCGCCGACGTTCCTGCCCGCGGTGCCGCCCATCTACAGGCGGCTGCGCGAGGCCGCCGAGGCGGAGGGCGTGTCGCTCGCCGGCATCTCGATCTCCATCTCCGGCGCGATGGCGCTGCCCGAGTCGGTCGTCGTGCCGTGGGAGGAGCAGACCGGCGGCTGGCTCGTCGAGGGCTACGGCCTCTCGGAGTGCTCGCCCGTGCTGATGGCCAACCCGGTCGGCGACACGCGTCGCGCCGGGACGGTCGGCCTGCCGCTGCCGAACACCGAGGTGCGCGTCGTGGATCCCGAGGACCCGACGATCGACCGGCCCGCGGGCGAGCCCGGCGAGCTCCTCGTGCGCGGGCCCCAGGTGTTCCGCGGGTACCACGGCCGCCCCGACGAGACCGCCGCCGTGCTGCTCGAGGGCGGCTGGTTCCGCACGGGCGACGTGGTGACGATCGACGAGGACGGCTTCGTGCGCATCGCCGACCGGATCAAGGAGCTCATCATCACCGGCGGGTTCAACGTCTCGCCGAGCGAGGTCGAGGACGCCGTCCGCGAGCTCGACGGCGTGCGGGACGCGGCGGTCGTCGGGATCCCGCGCGACGGCGGCGACGAGGAGGTCGTCGCGGCCGTGGTGCTCGAGGAGGGCGCGACGCTCGACGAGCAGGCCGGGCGGACGACGCTGCGCGCCGAGCTCGCGGCCTACAAGGTGCCGAGGCGGATCGTGGTGCTCGACGAGCTGCCGACGTCGCTCCTCGGCAAGGTGCTGCGCCGGAAGGTGCGCGAGGGGATCGTCGAGGCGGGCTAGGCGCCCGGCGTCCCGCCCCGCCCGGGCTGCGCCGACGCGGCGACGCGCTAGAAGAAGTCGCCGCCCCCGAAGTCCCCGCCGCCCATGTCGGCGCCGCCGCCGAAGTCGCCCGCACCGAAGTCGCCGCTGCCGAAGTCGCCGGCGCCCGCGTCGGCACCGCCCGCGTCCGTCGCGCCCGCGTCCGCGCCGCCGTCGGCGCCCGCGTCGGCACCGCCGTCGGCACCGTCCGCACCGGCCTGGTCCTGCCCGACCGCGTCCGGGATGAGCGCCTGCGCGATGGCCGAGCCGACCACGACGCCGGCGATGGTGCCGAGCATGGATCCGGCGATCATGCCGCCCATGCCCATCCCGGCGCCTCCGCCGCCCGCGAGGCCGCCGCGGGGACCGAGGGTGCGCTCGAGCGTGCCGGGCGCGCGCATCTCCGAGCGGGTGGCCGAGCGTGCGAGGGACTCGGGGCGGTCGTCCACGGGCGCGTCGCCCTCGGCGGCGTCCGAGCTCAGCTGGCGGAAGAGGATCTCGCGCTGCTCCGGGGTGAGCTTCCGGAACGCCTCGAGGTGCACCTCCTCGATCCGCTCCGGCGGCGCGGTCCGGAGGAGGTAGCGGTAGCGCTCGACGGCTACCTCGTCGGCGCTGCGCTCGCGCGGGGTGCCGCCCGATGAGCGGTCTCGTCCGTCGGGCTGCTCGTCGCGGCCCAGGAGCCTGTCCAGGAATCCCATGGTGGTGCCTCTCGCCGCGGCCGGATCGGCGGGTGTCGCCGACCGCATCAGCCTCCGGCCACCGTACGCGGCGGGCCCGGGAGCCCCGTGGGAGGCGGATGCGCATCGCCCGCGCGATGCCACGCGTCAGCGGTCGCTCGACCCCCTGCCCCGCTGGGCGCGGCGGCGCACGGCGCGGCCGACCAGCACGAGCAGCAGGATCCCGAGCACGGCGTACACCGCGTAGTCGAGATAGTGCGCGTAGGCGTCGATCAGCTCGTACTGGCTGCCGAGGGCGGCGCCCAGCCCGATGAGGGCGCCGTTCCAGAGGCCGCTGCCGGCGATCGTGTAGAAGCTGAACTGGCCGATGGGCATGCCGGCGGCACCGGCAGGCAGGGAGATCAGGCTGCGGACGCCGGGCACGAGACGGCCGAAGAACACCGCCGAGCGGCCGTGGCGGTGGAACCAGGCAGCCGCGACCTCGAAGTCGTGACGCTCCACGAGCGGCAGCTTCGCGAGCACGCGGATCGTCCGCTCCTCCCCCGCCCTCCGGCCGAGCCAGTAGAGGAGGAGGGCCCCGAGGTACGCCCCGAGCGTGCTGGCGACGATGACGAGCACCAGGTTCATGCGTCCCGTGGCGGCGACGAAGCCGGCCAGCGGCAGCACCACCTCGCTCGGGATCGGCGGGAACACCGTCTCGACGAACGTCATGGCGCCCACGCCCACCTCGCCGAGCGCCTCGATCACGCGGGCCGCGGCGCCCACGAGCCCGTCGAGGCCCTGGAGCGGATCCGCGCCGGTCGCGGCGGGACGGGCACCGGCGATCGTCGTCGGCAGGAGGGTCGGCGGCAGGAGAGCGGTCACCCGGACACGGTACCGGGCGGCTCGAGTCGGGTCCCGGCGGCGACGCCTCGCGGATGCCCCGCGACGTCCCGACGATGCGGCCGCCCCCTCGGGGACGCCTCCGCCGTGTCCGCCCGCCCCCGCCGGGGGTCGCGTAGCGTGGTCGGGTGCCGTCCTCGATCCCCCTCCCCCGGTCCATCCGCACCTCCGTCTCCCTCCTCGCCGTCGTCGGCCTCGCCGTCGGCCTCGGTGCCTGCACCACCCAGCAGGACGCGCTCGGGATCCTCCGACCCGTGACCGCCGCGCCCGACGCGCCCCTCACGGTCGTGGGCCAGGCCGACGACTCGGACGCGTCCATCGCCATGAGCGGGAGCCTCTTCCGCCAGGCGCCCGTCGCGGTGCTGGCACCCGCCGGGGACGTCGCCGCGCAGGAGCTCGGTGCGGAGGCCGCGGTCGCGCTCGGCGCGCCGCTCCTCGTCCAGGGCCAGGGCGCGGAGTCCGAGATCGAGCGCCTGGGTTCCTCGGGCGTGCTCGCGGTCGGCGACCTCGGGGACGACGTCACCTCCGCGCTGCCCGGGTCGACCACGGTCGTGCGGGCCGACCGCGCCGCGGACGTCGCCCGCCTCACGGGAACCGACGTCGCGGACGCCACGGACCGGGATCCGTCCACGGCCGTCTCGCGCGTCGCCGGGCTCGCCGCGCCCGACGGCGACGCGTCCTCGGCGGCCCCGCCCACCGGATCCGGCGACGACGCCCTCCCCGCCACGGCACCCGCGGCCGCCCTCACCGGTGCCCACGCGCTCGCGACCGACGCCGCGTCCTCCCTCGCCGCGGTCGCCACGGCGCGCGCGGCCGGCGTCGGCGTGACCGTCCTGCCCGAGGCCTCCCCGGATCCCCGCGCTTCCGCCGACGCGGTCTCCGCGCTGCACGACGCGGGCGCGACGAGCACCATCGCCGTCGGTGCCGCCTACGCGGACGACGCCTCGCTCGAGGGGCGGATCCGCACCGCGGCCGCGGGCGACCAGCTCCCGGGCGGCGGCCAGCTCGTGCTCCCCGGCAAGCGCTACGTCGCGCTCTACGGCGCCGCCGGCACGGGCGCGCTCGGCGTGCTGGGCGAGCAGGGGCCCGCGGACGCCGTGGCTCGCGCGAAGGCGCAGGCCGCGGAGTACCAGCCGTACTCCGACGAGCCCGTGATCCCCATGTTCGAGCTCATCGCCACGGTCGCCGCCGGTTCGGCCGGCCCCGACGGCGACTACTCCTCCGAGGTCCCCGTCGAGACGCTGCAGCCGTGGATCGACGCGGCCCGGGACGCGGGCGTCTACGTCGTCATCGACCTCCAGCCCGGCCGCACCGACTTCCTCACGCAGGCGAAGCGCTACGAGTCCGTGCTGGCGCAGCCGGGCGTGGGCCTCGCGCTCGACCCCGAGTGGCGGCTCGGCCCGGACCAGGTGCCGCTGAAGCAGATCGGGAGCGTGAGCGCGGCCGAGGTCGACGCCACGACCGACTGGCTCGCGGGCGTCGTGCGCGAGAAGGGCCTACCGCAGAAGATGCTCGTGCTCCACCAGTTCCGGCTCAGCATGATCCAGGACCGCGCGTCGCTCGACATGGACCACCCGGAGCTCGCGATGCTCGTCCACGCGGACGGCCAGGGCGGCCAGCCCGACAAGCAGGCCACCTGGCGCGCCCTGCACGCCGACGCGCCGGCCGGGTTGGCCTGGGGCTGGAAGAACTTCATCGACGAGGACACGCCGATGCTCACACCGGAGCAGACGATGCGCGACGTGTCGCCGGTGCCGGACCTCGTCACCTACCAGTAGCGGCGGGGCCCGACCGGGCGGGCGTCAGGACCCGGTGACGCCGCCCCGGTCCACGTGCCAGTGCCGGTCGAGGCGCACGGCGTCGAGCATCCGACGGTCGTGGGTCACGAGCAGGAGCGTGCCGTCGTAGGAGTCGAGCGCCTGCTCGAGCTGCTCGATGGCGGGCAGGTCCAGGTGGTTGGTCGGCTCGTCGAGCACGAGCAGGTTGACGCCGCGGGCCTGCAGGAGCGCGAGGCCCGCGCGCGTCCGCTCACCGGGCGAGAGGCCGTCGACGGGACGCGTGACGTGGTCGGCGCGCAGCCCGAACTTCGCGAGCAGCGTGCGGACCTCGGCGGGCGACATGTCCGGCACCTGCTCCGCGAACGACTCGGCGAGGGGCGCGTCACCGCGGAGGGCCGCGCGGGCCTGGTCGATCTCGCCCACCTGCACGCTGCGGCCGGGCGACGCATCGCCCGCGTCCGGCGCGATGCGGCCGAGGATCAGCCCGAGCAGCGTCGACTTGCCTGCGCCGTTCGGGCCGGTGATCCCGATGCGGTCGCCGCCGTCCACCTGCAGCGACACGGGTCCCAGCGTGAACCCGCCGCGCGTGACGGTCGCCTCGCGCAGCGTCGCCACCACGGCGCTCGAGCGCGGCGCCTGCCCGATGGTGAAGGCGAGCTCCCACTCCTTGCGCGGCTCCTCGACCTCCTCGAGGCGCGCGATGCGGCTCTCCATCTGTCGGACCTTCTGGCCCTGCTTCTCGCTGGACTCGACGGACGCCTTGCGCCGGATCTTGTCGTTGTCGGGCGACTTGCGCATCGCGTTGCGGACGCCCTGCGACGACCACTCGCGCTGCGTGCGGGCGCGGGACACGAGGTCCGCCTTGGTGTCGGCGAACTGCTCGTAGGCCTCGCGAGCGTGGCGGCGCGCGACCTGGCGCTCCTCGAGGAACGCGTCGTAGCCGCCCTCGTACACGCGGACGCTGTCCTGCGCGAGGTCGAGCTCGACGACGGTCGTGACGCAGCGCGCGAGGAACTCCCGGTCGTGCGAGACGAGCACGACGCCGCCGCGCAGGCCGCGGACGAACGACTCCAGGCGCGCGAGGCCGTCGAGGTCCAGGTCGTTGGTGGGCTCGTCGAGGAGCACGATGTCGAAGCGGCTGAGCAGCAGCGCGGCGAGGGCGACGCGGGCAGCCTGCCCGCCGGAGAGGCCGGCGGTGGGGAGCTCCGGATCGAGGTCGAGCCCGAGCTCCGCGAGCGTCACGGGGAGGCGCTCGTCGAGGTCGGCCGCGCCGCTCGCCATCCAGCGGTCGAGCGCCGTGCCGTACGCGTCGTCGGCGCCGGGCAGGCCCTCGCCGAGCGCGACGGCCGTGCGATCCAGCTCGGCCGAGGCCTCGGCGCAGCCGGTGCGGCGGGCGACGTAGCCCGCGACGGTCTCGCCCGGGATCCTCTCGTGCTCCTGCGGCAGCCAGCCGATGAACGCGTCCGCGGGCGAGAGCAGCACGCGGCCGTCCTGCGGCGCGTCGACGCCGGCGAGGAGCCGGAGCAGCGTGCTCTTGCCCGCGCCGTTCGCGCCGACGAGGCCGACGACGTCCCCGGGCGCGACCGTGAGGTCGAGCCCGGAGAACAGCGTGCGGTGCCCGTGTCCTCCGGCGAGGCCGCGGGCGACGAGGGTCGCGGTCACGAGGCCTGCGCGCGCTCCAGCACGAGCTCGCGGACGCGGGCCGCGTCCGCCTGGCCGCGCATGGCCTTCATCACGGCGCCGATGACGGCGCCGGCCGCCTGCACCTTGCCGTCGCGGATCTTCGCGAGCACGTCGGGCTGCGCCTGCAGCGCCGCGTCGATCGCCTCGATGAGCGGGCCGTCGTCGGACACGACCGCGAGGCCGCGGGCGTCCACGACCTCCTGCGCCGTGCCCTCGCCGTCGATGACTCCCTCGATCACGTCGCGCGCCAGGCGGTTCGTCAGCGTGCCGGCCTCGACCAGCTCGATGACGGACGCGACCTGCGTGGGGCTGATGAGCGTCGCCGCGTCCACGCCGCGCGCGTTGGCGATGCGGGCGATCTCGCCCGTCCACCACTTGCGCGCCGCCTGGGGTGCGGCGCCGGCCTCGACCGTGTCCACGAGCTCGGTGAGGAGCCCCGAGTTCACGACGTCCTGGAACTCGAGGTCGGTGAAGCCCCACTCGCCCTTGAGCCGGCGGCGGCGGATCGCGGGCGCCTCGGGGAGCGCTGCCCGCAGCTCCTCGATCAGCTCGGCGCTCGGCTGCACGGGCAGCAGGTCGGGCTCGGGGAAGTAGCGGTAGTCGTCGGCGTCGCTCTTCGGCCGGCCGGCCGACGTGCGGCCGGTGTCCTCGTGCCAGTGCCGCGTCTCCTGAGTGATCGTGCCGCCCGCGGCGAGGATGGCCGCCTGGCGCTGGATCTCGTAGCGGATGGCGCGCTCGACCGAACGGAGCGAGTTGACGTTCTTCGTCTCCGTGCGGGTGCCGAGCTTCCCGGATCCGCGCGGGCTCAGCGAGATGTTCGCGTCGCAGCGGAGGTTGCCGCGCTCCATCTTCGCGTCGGAGATGCCGAGCGCCACGACGATGTCGCGGATGGTCGACACGTACGCCTTCGCGAGCTCGGGGGCCTCGCCTTCCGCGCCGTAGATGATGTCGGTGACGATCTCCACGAGCGGCACGCCGGCGCGGTTGTAGTCGACCAGCGAGTGGTCGGCGCCCTGGATCCGGCCCGTCGCACCGCCCACGTGCGTGAGCTTCCCGGCATCCTCCTCCATGTGCGCGCGCTCGATCGGCACCGTGACGATGCGGCCGTCGGGCATCTCCACCTCGACGGAGCCGCGGAACGCGATGGGCTCGTCGAACTGGCTGATCTGGTAGTTCTTCGCGAGGTCCGGGTAGAAGTAGTTCTTCCGGGCGAAGCGCGAGCTGGGCGCGATCTCGCAGCCGAGCGCGAGGCCCAGGCTGATCGAGTGCTTGACGGCCTGCTCGTTCACGACGGGCAGCGAGCCCGGGAGACCGAGGTCGACGGGTGTGATGTTGGTGTTGGGCTCGCCGCCGAAGAAGTTCGGCGCGTCGGAGAACATCTTCGTGCGCGTGTTCAGCTCCACGTGGACCTCGAACCCGAGCACGGGCTCGAACATCTCGATGGCCTCGTCGTAGTCCATCAGCTCGGCCTTGGCCATCAGTGCGTGTCTCCGTCCGTGGTGCGCGATGCGGCGCGCGCGAGCTCGGGTGCCTGGGCGAGCAGGGGTCCGCCCCACTGCCGCTCGAGGATCCCCTCGAGCGCGGCGCCGACCGTGTAGAGGCGCGCGTCCGCGCGGGCGGGCGCCATGAACTGGATCCCGACGGGGAGGCCGTCCTCGGGCGCGAGCCCGATGGGGAGGCCGATGCCGGGGACGCCCGCGAGGTTCGCCGGGATCGTCGTGAGGTCGTTGAGGTACATCGCCAGCGGGTCGTCGAGCTTCTCGCCGAGCTTGAACGCCGTGGTGGGCGCGGACGGCGTGACCAGCACGTCGACCTGCTGGAACGCGGCGTCGAAGTCGCGTTGGATGAGCGTGCGGACCTTCTGCGCGCTGCCGTAGTAGGCGTCGTAGTAGCCGGCGCTCAGCGCGTAGGTGCCCAGGATGATGCGGCGCTTGACCTCGGGGCCGAAGCCGGCCTCGCGCGTCGCCGCCATGACGTCCTCGACGGTGCCGCCGCCGGGCGGGTTCACGCGGAGGCCGAAGCGCACCGAGTCGAACTTGGCGAGGTTGCTCGATGCCTCGGCGGGGAGGATCAGGTAGTACGCGGCGATGGCGTGCTCGAAGTTCGGCGCGCTCACCTCGACGATCTCGGCGCCGGCCTGCTCGAGCAGGTCGAGCGCCTCGCGGAAGCGCTGCGTGACGCCGGCCTGGAAGCCCTCGCCGTCGAGCTGCTTCACGACGCCGATGCGGAGGCCCTTCACGGATCCCTCGCGCTGCCCTGCGCGCGCGGCCTCGGCGAACGAGGGCCACGCGTCGGTCAGCGACGTGGAGTCGCGCGGGTCGTGCCCGCCGATGACGTCGTGCACGAGCGCCGAGTCGAGCACCGTGCGGGAGACGGGGCCCACCTGGTCGAGGCTCGAGGCGAGCGCGATGGCGCCGTAGCGGCTCACGCCGCCGTAGGTGGGCTTGACGCCCACGGATCCGGTGACGGCGGCGGGCTGGCGGATGGAGCCGCCCGTGTCGGAGCCGAGAGCGACGGGCGCCTCGAACGCGGCGACCGCGGCCGCGGATCCGCCGCCCGAGCCGCCGGGGATTCGGTCGAGGTCCCACGGGTTGTGCGTCGCGCCGAACGCGGAGTGCTCGGTGGAGGAGCCCATCGCGAACTCGTCCATGTTGGTCTTGCCGAGCGGCACGAGACCCGCAGCGCGGAGCCGCTGGACGACCGTGGCGTCGTAGGGCGGGGTCCAGCCCTCGAGCATGCGCGAGCCCGCGGTGGACGGCATGTCGATGGTGCAGAGCACGTCCTTGATCGCGATGGGCACGCCGGCGAGCGGCCCGAGCGGGGCGCCGTCGGCGCGCTGCGCGTCGATCTCGGCGGCGCGCCCGAGCGCGCGCTCACCGGAGACGTGGAGGAACGCGTGGACGTCGCCGTCGACGTGGTCGATGCGGTCGAGGTGCGCGCGCACGGCGTCGACGCTGGAGACCTCGCGGGAGGCGAGGCGGTCGGCGAGGTCGGCGGCGCTGAGGCGCGTGAGGTCGTCGGTCATGGTGCTCCTACTGCTCTTCGCCGAGGATCGCCGACACCTTGAAGCGGGATCCGTCGTGCTCGGGTGCGCCCGCGAGCGCCTGGGCGGTGGTCAGCGTCTGGCCCGGGACGTCGGGCCGGTAGACGTTCACCAGCGGGATCGGGTGGCTCGTGGCCGGGACGTCGGGGCCGGCGACCGCGGTGACCTTCGCGACCGACTCGACGATGAGGCCGAGCTCGGTGGTGAGCGTGTCGATCTCCTCCGGGCTCAGGCGGATGCGCGCGAGGCCCGCGAGGTGCTCCACCTGCTCCCGGCTGATCTGCTCCGTGGTGGTCGGCGCCTGGGGGGTCTCGTCCCCGCTGGTCGCGTCGGCGGGCTCGGGCCGGGTGTCGGGCATGCGTCTCCAAAGGACTGTGTGCGGGGGTACCGGGAGATTCTATTAGCGTGACCCCCATGCCCACCGCAGCCCGGATCCCCGCCCGCCGTCGATCCTGGCGCCCCCGCGGGGCCGCGGTCGCCGCCCTCGCCGCGCTCGCCCTGGTGCCGCTCGTCGGATGCGCCCCCGTGAGCGACGTGCGCGGCAACTGGCACCTGGTGTCCGGATCCGACTCCTCGGGCGACCTCGGCGTCGGCGACACGCTCATCACGATGCGCGTCGGCGGCGGCGAGATCAGCGGACGCGGCCCCTGCAACGACTACTCCGGGCGGATGGCCGAGCGGGGCGACGGGATGCTCAGCGCGGTGGCCCCCGGCACGCTCCCGTGCGAGGACGGCGGCCTCGAGGCCCGCTACTTCCAGGACCTCGCCGTCGTCTCGTCGCTGCAGGTGGACGACGGCCACCTCGTCGCCACGGGACCGGACGACGTGCGGCTGGAGTACGCCGAGCGCAGCCGCGGCTGACCGCGCGTCCGCTACCTGCCGCTGGCGTCCGAGAGGACGTCGTGCGCGACCGGTCGGTCGATCCCGATGAGCGCGAGGTTCCGGAAGGACTCCGTGCCGCGGTCGAAGTAGCTGTTGTGCCCGACGACGCCCGCGAGGGAGCCGTCGGCCGAGACGCCCGATGCGGTGCCCGTGCCGGCGACGCCGAAGTGCTCGGCGCCGAACGACGCGCTACCCGGGTCCGACCCGAAGTACGACGACCCGACCACGGGATCCCACGCCGCCTCGCCCACGAACACGCGGCCGACGGGCACGTCCAGCTCCGCGGCGTCGCGGACGGCGCCTCCCGGCGACCCGACCATGGCGAGGGCGTCGACGGAGGCCCGACCGCTCGAGAGCGCGAGCAGCGCCGCCGTCGACCCGTAGGAGTGCGCGATCACGGCGAGGTACGGCGGGTCGTCGCGGCGCAGGCCCTGGATGCCCTGGATCGCGTCCTCCAGGTACTGGGCGCCCTCGTGCGCGAGGTCGAGGGTCCCGATGCCCAGCAGGTCGGGCGTGCGGTAGCCGATCCACGCGATCGTCGCGACGCCGGCCCCGCCCGCCTCCGCGCCCGCGCGTGCGCCGAGGAGCGTGGTCTGCTGCTGCTGGAGGCGCGCGGCGACGTCCGTCCAGTCGACCAGGCGGTCGGACACGGAGTAGAACATCCCGGGCACGACGATCGAGACGTACGCCGCGGTGTCGAGGTCGCCCAGCACCACGCCGGCGCGTCCCGGCCACGTCGTGTCGAGCGTGAGCAGCGACCGCGCCGGGCCGCCCGCCGCGGGCTCCAGCGCCCGACGCACCTCGGCGAGCATGTCCATGTCGCGCCCGAGCTCCTGCTGCGCGCCGCGACCCGGCGTCGTGGCGGCTCGGGCGTGCAGCTCGCGCTCGCGCTGGTCGAGGAGGCGGCGGTTGGCGGCGTCGCGCTCGATGACGGGGATGCCCTCCAGATTGCCCACGAGCTCGGGGATCCCCTCCGCCAGCTCGAGGCGCTCCGCCTGCGCGAGACCCGACCACCAGGCGGCGACGCCGGACACGGAGGGCGGACGGCGGATGATCTCGCGGATCGTCGCCGGGATGGCGCGGGCGAGCCGCCGGAGCTCGGGCACGTCGAGCGCGGGCAGCGCGCCCAGGAGCGCGACGGGGGCCGTGTCGCGGAGCGCCCGGTCGGAGACGCCCTCGTCGCGGAGCTGCTGGACCACGCGCGCGGGGCTCGGCAGGTGCGCGCCCGTGGTCGGATCCGCCGCGTCCGGCCCGGCGAGGACCGCGGGCGGACGCGTCGCCGCGACGACCGGGGCCGCGGGTGCCACGAGCGCCCCGACCAGCGCGTAGGCGATGGCCGAGGCGGTGAGCAGCGCGCGCACGCGAGTCGTCACGGTTCAGATCCCCCAGAAGGCGGCGTGGGAGGGCCGGCGACCGAGATCGGCGCGCCCCGCGCCGACGCGTGGCTCCATGCTATCGACGCGGGGTGTCGGGCGGGAGGCCCGATCAGGGGGTCTCTGCGGCGCCGCCCGGCCCGGGCTCCCCCGGCTCGGGGACGGCTGCGGCGTCCGCGTCGACGTCCGCGGCAGACGCGACATCCGCGGCGGCCGGCGCCTTCCTCTTCCGGGCGCGCTTCGGCTTCAGCTCCGCGCTCGCGTCCTCGCCCGCCTCGCCGACCGCCGGGGCCCCCGCCGCGTCGGCCGCGGGATCCGCGTCGGCCGCCGGATCCGCGTCGGCCGCGGGATCTGCGTCCGGCAGCGCGATGGCGTCGGGCCCCTGCTCCACGAGCAGGCGGAACTCGGCCGCGTCGATGATGCGCACGCCCAGCGCCTCCGCCTTCCCGAGCTTGGATCCCGCGCCCGGTCCGGCCGCGACGTAGTGGGTCTTCTTGCTGACGCTGGATCCGGCCTTGCCACCCGCCGCCATGATCGCCTCGAGCGCGCCCTCGCGCGTGTAGCCCTCGAGCGACCCGGTGGCCACGACCGTGAGGCCGGCGAGCACGCCGCCCGCCGCGGCCGCCGCGCCGGGGCCCGGGTGGCCGGGGACCGCCGTGACGACGCCCGCCTTCTCCCAGCGCTCGACGATCTCGCGGTGCCAGTCGACCTCGAACCAGTCGAGCAGCGCGTCGGCGATGATGCCGCCTACGCCGTCGACCGCGGCGAGCTCCTCGCGGCTCGCGGAGCGGATGGCGTCGAGCGAGCCGAACCAACCCGCCAGCGCGCGCGCCGCGACCGGGCCGACGTGGCGGATGCTGAGTGCCACGAGGATGCGCCACAGGTCTTGGGTCTTCGCCTTGTCGAGGTTCTCGAGCAGCACCTCGGCGGACTTCGACGGCACGCTGTCCTCGTCGCCCCACGGCGCGGCCGGATCGAAGGCGCCGTCCCGCTTCGGGGCGCGCTTGCGGCGGAACGGCGTGACGCGCTTGGCCTCGCCCGTCTTCTCGTCGACCTTCACCATCCCGGTCTCGGCGTCGCGGACGACCACGGTGATGGGCACGAGGTCGGCCATCGTGAGCTCGAACAGGCCGGCCTCGGTCTCGAGCGGCGGATCCTCCGGCTCGAGCGGCTGGGTGAGCGCGGCCGCCGCGACCTCGCCCAGGCCCTCGATGTCGAGCGCGCCGCGCGACGCCACGTGCTCGACGCGGCCGCGCACCTGCGCCGGGCAGCTGCGCGCGTTCGGGCAGCGGAGGTCGATGTCGCCCTCCTTGGCGGGGCGCAGCGGCGTCTGGCACTCGGGGCAGAGCGTGGGCATGACGAACTCGCGCTCCGTGCCGTCGCGCAGCTCGACGACCGGGCCGAGCACCTCGGGGATGACGTCGCCGGCCTTGCGCAGCACCACCGTGTCGCCGATGAGCACGCCCTTGGCCTTCACGACCTGCTGGTTGTGCAGCGTGGCCTGGCGCACCTCGGATCCGGCGACCTCGACCTTCTCCATGACGGCGAACGGCGTGGCGCGACCCGTGCGGCCGACGCTCACGACGATGTCGAGGAGCGTCGTGTTGACCTCCTCGGGCGGGTACTTGTACGCGGTCGCCCACCGCGGGGCGCGGCTCGTGGCGCCGAGCTCCTCGTGGAGCCCCAGGTCGTCGACCTTGACGACGATGCCGTCGATCTGGTGCTCGACCTCGGCGCGGTGCGCGCCGTGCCGCCGCACGAACTCCGTGACCTCGGAGATGTCGTCGAACACGCGGAAGTGCGTGGAGATGGGGAGGCCCCAGCCGGCCAGCAGCCCGTACACCTCGGACTGCGCGGACACATGGGCGTCGCTCGCCAGCTCGCGGACGGGCCATGCGCCGATGCCGTGCACGAGCATGCGGAGGCGGCGTATTCGCGCGCGCATGAGCTCGAGGCGCGCCGGGCTCTTGCCCTCCTCCTTCTGGCGCAGGGATCCCGCGGCGGCGTTCCGCGGGTTCGCGAAGACGCGCTCCCCCACCTCCAGCTGCCGGGCATTCAGCTCGTCGAACTCCGCGACGGGGAAGAAGATCTCGCCGCGCACCTCGACGAGCGGCGGGTGCCCGGATCCCGTCAGCCGCTCCGGCACCGTGCCCATGGTGAGGACGTTCTGCGTGACGTCCTCCCCGACGACGCCGTCGCCGCGCGTGGCCGCCGTGACGAGGACGCCGTGCTCGTAGCGGAGGTTGATGGCGAGCCCGTCGATCTTGAGCTCGCTGAGGTACCGGACCCGTCCGCTGCCGGCATCCCGCTCGACCTTGGCGGCCCACTCGGCGAGCTCCTCCTCGCTGAAGACGTTGTCGAGGCTGAGCATGCGCTCGGCGTGCGTCACGGGCGCGAAGAGCGTGGTCTCCGCCCGGCCGCCGACGGTCTGCGTGGGGCTGTCCTGGCTGCGGAGCGTCGGGTGCGCTTCCTCGAGCGCCTCGAGCTCGTGCACGAGCGCGTCGTACTCGGCGTCGCTGAGCGTGCTCGCGTCCGCCCCGTAGTACTCGTCGCGGTGGCGCTCGATCTCGGTGCGGAGCGCGTCCACCCGGGCGGAGGCCGCCTCGAGGTCGGCGGGCGTGGTCGCGGGGACGGCGTCGTCCGCGGCGGGCGAGTCGGTGGCGGTGTCGCTCATGCGCGCGTCACTCCCCCGCGGCTGCGCCGACGAGGGCGGCGTCGCGCATCGGCGGCCGGGCGTCGTCCACGGCGCTCACGGTGCGGTCGATGGTGACCTGGCCGAGCACGCGCGTGCCGGCGTAGACGACGGCGGTCTGCCCGGGGGCGACGCCGTGCAGGGGGTCTCTGGGGGTGATCACGAGCTGCATGCTGCCATCGACCACCGACACCGCCGCCCGCGCGGGCACGGGGTCCGCGTGCGCACGGATCTGCACGTCGCAGTCGAACGGCTGGTCCGGCCGCGTCGGAGGGGTACCCGCCCAGGTGTAGGAGGATCCGGCGATCTCGCGGATGGCGAGCGCCTCCTGCGGGCCGACCACGACCGTGTTGTCCTTGGGCCGGATCTCCAGGACGAAGCGCGGGCGCCCGTCGGGAGCCGGCGTGCCGATCGCGAGGCCCTTGCGCTGCCCGACCGTGAAGGCCGCCGCGCCCTGGTGCGTGCCGATCGCGTTCCCCTCGCCGTCGAGGATCTCTCCCGGCTCCGCGCCGACGCGGTCGGCGAGCCAGCCGCGCGTGTCGCCGTCGGGGATGAAGCAGATGTCGTGGCTGTCGGGCTTCTGCGCCACCTGGATCCCACGGGCCTGGGCCTCGGCGCGCACCTCGGCCTTGGAGGGCGTGGATCCGAGCGGGAAGTAGGAGTGCGCGATCTGCTCGGCCGTGAGCACGCCCAGCACGTACGACTGGTCCTTGGCCCAGGCGGCCGCGCGGTGCAGCTCGGGCTGCCCGTCGGGTCCCTCGATCACGTCCGCGTAGTGCCCGGTGCAGACGGCGTCGAAGCCGAGGTCGAGCGCCTTCTCCAGGACAGCGGCGAACTTGATCCGCTCGTTGCAGCGCATGCAGGGGTTCGGGGTGCGGCCCGCCTGGTACTCGGCCACGAAGTCGTCGACCACGTCGGCCGCGAAGCGCTCGGAGAAGTCCCACACGTAGAACGGGATGCCCAGCAGGTCGGCGGCGCGGCGCGCGTCCATCGAGTCCTCGATGGTGCAGCAGCCGCGGGATCCGGTGCGCAGCGTGCCCGGCATGCGGCTGAGGGCGAGGTGCACGCCCGTCACGTCGTGCCCGGCCTCGACGGCCCGGGCGGCGGCCACGGCGGAGTCGACTCCGCCACTCATCGCTGCGAGGATCTTCACTCCGCGAGCCTACGCGCCGCGCGACCCGCGAGGCCCGCCCGGGAGGCGCGCGCGACGGCGTCGGGCAGCGCCGCCAGGAGCGCGTCGACGTCGGCGTCCGTCGTCGTGCGGCCGAGCGTGAAGCGGAGCGCGCCGCGGGCCTCGCCATCCGGGATCCCCATGCCGAGCAGCACGTGCGACACCTCGGGGACGCCGGCCTGGCACGCGGATCCCGTCGACACAGAGACGCCGGCCATGTCGAGCAGGAGCAGGAGCGAGTCGCCCTGGCAGCCCGCGAAGGTGAGGTGCGCGTTGCCGGGGAGGCGGCCGGCGGGATCCGGGTCGCCGCGGAGCACGGCTCCGGGCACGTCGCGGAGCACGGACTCGACCAGGCGGTCGCGGAGCCGTGCCACGCGCACCGCCTCGGCGTCGAGCTCCGCGACGGCGAGGGTGACGGCCGCCGCGAAGGCGACCGCGGACGCGGCGTCCTGCGTGCCGGAGCGCACCTGCCGCTGCTGGCCGCCGCCGTGGATCTGCGGATCCACGGCGGCCTGCCGCGCGAGCACGAGCGCGCCGCTTCCGACGGGCCCGCCGACCTTGTGCGCCGACACGCTGACGGCATGGACGCCCGCGTCGCGCCAGCGCCGGGACGGGACGGGCATGTGGCCCAGCGCCGCGACCGCGTCGACGTGCACGGGCACGCCGTGCGCCCGGGCGAGGGCGGCGAGCTCCTCGACGGGCTGGATCGTGCCGACCTCGTTGCTCGCGGCGAGGAAGGTGAGGAGGGAGACGGATCCGGGATCCGCGGCGAGCGCGGCGGCGACCCGGTCGACCCGGATGCGCCCGAGCTCGTCGATCGGCAGCCGCTCCACGACGGCGCCGCGCCGCTCGAGCCACTCGACCGTGTCGACCGTGGCGTGGTGCTCGCCGTCGGGCACGAGGATCCGCGTGCGCCGGGGGTCGGCCGCGACGCGCGCGCCGTGCAGCCCCTTGATCCCGAGGTTCACCGACTCCGTGCCGCCGGAGGTGAGGACGACCTCGACCGGGTCCGCGTCGAGCGCGCGGGCGATGGCCTCTCGCGCCTCCTCGAGCACGCGCCTGGCCTCCTGGCCGTGCGAGTGGATGGAGGACGGGTTGCCCACCAGGGTCAGCGCCCCGGCGAGCGCCGCGATCGCCTCCGGCCGCATGGGGGTCGTCGCGGCGTGGTCGAGGTAGACCGTCATGCCCCCTACCCTAGGTCGCATGCCGCGCCCCGGACCGCCCGTGCCCCTGGGGCTGACGCTCCATGACCAGGGCGGAACGCTGCGCGTCGTGAGCCACGGCGCGTCCGCCGTGGAGCTCACCGTCTCGGCCGTCGACGACCCGCGCCGCGTGGTGGAGGTCGTGGCGATGGAGCGGGGCGACGAGGGCGTCTGGACGGGATCCAGCGCCCGGCTCGTCCCCGGCACCGCATACTCGGTGCGCGTCGACGGCGACCCCGCGCCCGGCGACTCCTTCGACCCGACGCGGCACCTGCTGGATCCCTACGCGCGCGGCCTCGTGCAGGTCGGTCCCGCCGCGTGGCGCTCGGTGGTCACGAGCGAGGTGCCCGCCGAGGAGCGCGCCGCCCGCCGTGCCGCGCGACCGGTCGTGCCGCGCGACCGCCAGGTGCTCTACGAGCTGCACGTGCGCGGCTTCACCAAGCTCGACGAGCGGCTGCCCGAGGAGCTGCGCGGCACGTACGCGGGGCTGGGGCACGCGACCACGGTGGAGCGCCTTGTCGACCTGGGGATCACGACGGTCGAGCTCCTGCCCGTGCACGCGTCCACGAGCGAGGAGCGGCTGCGCGCGCAGGGACGCATCAACCACTGGGGCTACAACACGCTCGCCTACCTCGCCCCGCACGCGCCCTACGCCACCCGCGCCGCGCGCGACGCCGGGGCCGACGCGGTCGCCGCCGAGTTCCGCGGCATGGTCGACGCGCTGCACGCCGCCGGGATCCAGGTCGTGCTCGACGTGGTCTACAACCACACCGCCGAGGAGGGAGCCGACGGCCCGGTCACGAGCCTCCGCGGCATCGACGGCTCGCGGTACTACCGGCACACGCCGGATGGGACGCCCATCGACGTGACGGGCTGCGGCAACACGGTCGACCTGTCCCGGCCCGACGCGCAGCGCCTCGTGCTCGACTCGCTCGAGCACTGGTCCGACGTCATGGGCGTCGACGGCTTCCGCTTCGACCTCGCCGTGACCCTCGGGCGCGACGAGCGCGTCGACTTCGACCCCGCGCACCCGCTGCTGCGCGCCATCGTCGAGGACGAGGCGCTCGAGGGGCTCCTCATGATCGCCGAGCCGTGGGACGTGGGCATGGGCGGCTGGCGCACGGGCGGGTTCGGATCCGGCTGGAGCGAGTGGAACGACGGCTACCGCGACGTCGTGCGCGACTTCTGGCTCGCCGACGTCGCCGAGACCCGCCGCAGCGGCCGCGCCCCGAACGGCGTGGGGGCGCTCGCCTCCTGCCTCGCGGGATCCTCCGGCACGTTCGCCGCCGATCGCGGCCCGCTCGCCTCCGTCTCCTTCGTCACCGCGCACGACGGCTTCACGCTCGCGGACCTCACCTCGTACGACCGCAAGCACAACAGCGGCAACGGCGAGTCCAACCGCGACGGCACGGACGCGAACCGCTCCTGGAACCACGGAGTGGAGGGCCCGACGCGCGACGCCGCCATCCTCGCGGCCCGACGCCGCACCTCGCGCAACCTGCTCGGCACCCTGCTCGTCTCCGCGGGCATCCCCATGGTCACGATGGGCGACGATCGCGGCCGCACGCAGCGTGGCAACAACAACGGCTACTGCCTCGACAACGCGGCCACGTGGATGCGCTGGGACGAGGACGCGTGGCGGATGGACCTGCACGCGACCACGCGCCACCTCCTCCGCATCCGGCGGGAGAACCCGGCGCTCCGGCCCGTCCGCTACGCGGAGCCCGACGCGCACGTGCCGAGCGCCTCGGTCCTCGCCTGGCGCGACGCGGACGGCGCGCCCATGACCGAGGCGGCCTGGGAGTCGACGGGCACCCGCACCCTGCAGTGGATCACCACATCCACCCCCGAGACGGAGGACCCGAACACGGTGCTCGTCGTGGTCCACGGCCAGGAGTCCCGCGCGGAGGTCACGCTGCCGGAGCACGACGGGGTGGTGCGCTGGCGCCTCCTGTGGTCGAGCGAGTGGGAGCGGCCCGAGGTCGTGGCGACGGACGACGCGCCCGGCGACCGGGTCGAGGTCGACGGACCGGCGCTGCGGATCTACCGCGCCCGCTGACCCCGTCCGGCCGGGATGCGGCGCGGCCGACGCGGCGTGCCGTCCCGGACGGGGGCCGCGCCGGGTTCGCATCGCGCGGCGCTCGTGTGCTCTCCTGGATGCGCCCGCACGATCCGCCGCGCACCGCCGCGCCCAGAGCTCCCGAGGACGCCGCACATGACCGACGAGTCCCCCGCCCCGCCCGCGGGCCGCCCCACCGATCGACGCCGCACGCTCACGCGGCGCGCGCTCGTCGCGGGCGGCGGACTCGCCGCGGTGGCCGCCGTCGCGGGCTGCACCACGACGCCCCGCCCGGCCCCGCCCACGGGCGGCACGACCGCCACCCCGACGACGGATCCCGGCGATCCGCCGGCACCCGCCGTCACCGCGTCCGGCGGCCCGCCGATCGACCCCATGACCTACGCCCCCGACGACGCGCTCGCGGGCTTCTACGCGCTCCGGGAGCAGGTGCGGGAACGCCGCCTGACCATCGGCGTGCTCGGCGACAGCATCACCGAGGGCCAGGGCGCCACCACGCTGCAGCACGCCTACCCCGCCCAGCTCCGCGACCGGCTGCGCGGCGCGCTCCCCTCGGGCGCGCGGGGTGGCCTCGACTACATCGCCTCCCGGCACCAGATCACGGTGCCGGCCGACCAGGGCTTCGCGTTCGCCGGGACGCCCGCCGCGGGCGGGCGGCACGGCTGGGGGCGGCGCGTGGTCATGCTCACCGAGGCGTCCGGTCCCGGCACGTACACCGCGCGCATGACCTCGGCGCGGGTCTGCTGGTGGGCGCCCGGCCTCGACGCCGCCATCACGGTGCAGGTCGACGAGGGCGAGCCCGAGACGGTGCGCGCCGACGTCGGCGGATCCCTCACCTGGACGAGCCCGGCCATGGACTCCGCCGAGCACGCGATCACGGTGGCGTGGGCAGGCGGCAAGCCCGAGCTCGAGGGCGCATGGCTGTTCGACGGCGACGAGGACCGCGGCGTCCACGTCATCGAGGGCGGCAACTCCGGGTCGCAGCTCTGGCAGCTCTCGGAGAAGGCGCGTCCCGATGGGGTGAGCACGTGGATCCGCTCGGCCCCGCGCTTCGAGCTCGACCTCTGGATGCCCGAGCACCTCATCAACGACGTGGTCGTCCGCACGCCCGAGCAGGTGCGCTCGGACGCGGCGGTGCTCATCGAGCTGATCCGCACCACGAGCGACGCGCCCATCCTCTTCCCGCCGCCCTACGAGCGGACGACGCTGCCGATCCGCGGCACGACCTGGGCGGACTACATCGGCGCGCTGCGGGACGCGGCATCGGCGGATCCCCTCGCCGACGTCTTCGAGATCGGCGCGTACATCCCGCGCATGGTCGGCGAGGGCGCGTCCGACCCGTACGGCTGGATGGGCCCGGACAACCACCCGAACGACCGCGGGTACGCCCGGTTCGCCGAGGTGCTCGCCGCGAAGCTCCAGGCCACCCCGGCCTGAGGTGGGCGGGCGGCGCACCGCGGACGCCGCCCGCCTGCATCAGCTGGCGACCGCGACCAGCCCGGGCTCCGCGCTCGACGCCAGCAGCTCGTGCCGCGGCACGACGCGCACGGTGTACCCGAACGGCCCCGCGGCGGTGAGCCGCACGGTGCCCGCGTACTCCTGCTGCCCGCCGGATCCGCCCACGGGCTCGAGCGCGTGCCGCACCACGTCCGTCAGCACGTCGCCCTCGCCCGTGCGCCCGTGAACGACCTCGACCGTCACGTCGCCGACGCCGAGGCCGCCGAGCGCGACCCACGCGCGCACGCGCAGCTCGTCGCCGACCTGCGCCTGGTGCTCGACGCCCTCCGACTCGACGTGGGCCACCTGCACCGACGGCCATGCGGCGACGACGCGGCCGCGCCAGGCCGCCAGCTCGCGCGCCCGGGCGGATCCGTCCGCCGCGACGACGGCCTGCGCACGCCCGGCGGGCACGTACAGCCGCTCCACGTACTGCCGCACCATGCGGTCGGCGCTGAGCTCGGGCGACAGCGTCCGCAGGGTGTGCCGGATGTCGTGCACCCAGCCGACGGGAACGCCGTCGGCGTCGCGGTCGTAGAAGCGCGGGGCGATCCGGTTCTCGATGAGGTCGTACAGCGCGGTCGCCTCCATCGCGTCGCGCTCGGCGCCGTCGTGCGCGCGGTCGGCCGACGGGATCGCCCAGCCGTTGCCGCCGTCGAAGTACTCGTTCCACCAGCCGTCGAGGATCGACAGGTTGAGCGCGCCGTTGAGCGCCGCCTTCATGCCGGACGTGCCGCACGCCTCGAGCGGGCGCAGCGGGTTGTTCAGCCACACGTCGGTGCCCGGGTAGAGCAGCTGCGCCATGCCGATGTCGTAGTCGGGCAGGAAGACGAGGCGGCCGCGGATCCCGGGCTCGGCCGCGAAGCGCACCAGCTCCTGGATGAGGCGCTTGCCCTCATCGTCCGCCGGGTGCGACTTGCCCGCGACCACGATCTGCACGGGCCGCTCCGGGTCGGTGAGGATCCGGCGGAGCCGCTCCCGGTCGTGGAGCATGAGCGTGAGGCGCTTGTAGGTCGGCACGCGCCGGGCGAACCCGATCGTGAGGACCTCGGGGTCGAGCACGTCCTCGAGCCACGCCGGCTCGACGGCGCCCGGGTTCTGCTCGCGCCAGGCGCGCACGACGCGGCGGCGGGCGTCCTCGACGAGCTGGCGGCGCATCCGGCCGCGCACGTCCCAGAGGTCGCCGTCGGTCACGGCCGGCGAAGACCAGTCGGCCGCAGTGGTGTCCCACGTGCCGAGGCGCTCGCGCGCGAGCGACATGAGCATCGGATCCGTCCACGTCGGCGCGTGCACGCCGTTCGTCACGCTCGTGATCGGCACCTCGTCGGTGTCGAACCCCGGCCAGAGCCCGGCGAACATGCCGCGGCTGACCTCGCCGTGCAGCTGCGAGACGCCGTTGGCGCGCTGCGCGAGGCGGAGGCCCATGAGCGCCATGTTGAAGACGTCGGGCGATCCGCCGTCGTGGGCCTCGGCACCGAGCCCGAGCACGCGCTCCGGCGGGACGCCCGGCAGCAGCCGCTCGGTCACGTGCTTCCGGACGAGCCCGACGTCGAACCGGTCGATGCCCGCGGGCACGGGCGTGTGCGTCGTGAAGACCGTGCCCGCGCGCACCACCTGGAGCGCCTCGTCGAAGTCGAGGCCGTCGGCCATGAGGGTGGAGATCCGCTCGACGCCGAGGAAGCCCGCGTGGCCCTCGTTGGTGTGGAAGACGCGCGGGACGGGCGCACCCGTGACGCGGGCGTGCGCGGCGATCGCGCGCACGCCGCCGATGCCGAGCAGCAGCTCCTGGTGCAGGCGGTGCTCGCCGCCGCCGCCGTACAGCCGGTCGGTGACGCCGCGGAGGTCGTCGTCGTTCTCGGGCACGTCGGTGTCGAGGAGGAGCAGCGGGATGCGGCCGACGCGCGCCTGCCAGATCCGCGCGTGCAGGGTGCGGTCGGCGGGCAGCTCGAGGGCGACGTGGACGGGCGCGCCGTCGGCGTCGCGCAGGACCTGGAGCGGCAGTCCGTCGGGGTCGAAGACGGGGTAGGTCTCCTGCTGCCAGCCGTCGGAGGAGATCCCCTGGCGGAAGTAGCCGGAGCGGTAGAAGAGGCCGACGCCCACGAGCGGGACGCCGAGGTCGGAGGCGCTCTTCAGGTGGTCGCCCGCGAGGATCCCGAGGCCGCCCGAGTACTGCGGCAGCGCGGCCGCGATCCCGAACTCGGGCGAGAAGTAGCCGATCGCCTCGGGCACGTCGCCCTCCAGCTGCTGGTACCAGCGCGGTTCGCGGACGTACGCGCGGAGGTCCGCCCGCTGCTCCTCGGCCCATGCGACGAAGCCCTCGTCGGCCGCGAGCTCCCGGAGCCGCTCCTGGTCGACCGCGCCGAGCAGCGCCACCGGATCGTGGCCCGTCCCCTCCCACAGCTCGGGGCTCACATGCGCGAATACGCGGCGGGTGGGCTCGTACCAGGACCATCGGAGGTTCCCGGCGAGCTCGTCCAGCGCGGACAGCTCCTCCGGGAGGACGGCACGGACGGTGAATCTGCGGATGGCCTTCACGGGACTCCCTCGGACCGGACGGCGGCGGGCGGGCCCGCGCGGATGGCTCCCGAGCCTAGGGCCGCGGGGTGGCAGGGCACCAGGGTCCTGCCGGCGCGTGGAGGCTCCGTGGACGCCTGCCGGACGGACGGTGAAGGCCGGGCGTCGGGCATCCGCGCGGCGCAGGCCACCGCCGCGGCGAGCGACAGCCGGACGGCGCACGGGCTACGGTCGAACAGTGACCACACCCCAGGACGGACCCGATCCCCTCCCCCGCCCGGTGCGCGGCCGTGCAGCGCGCAAGGCCGCCAAGGCCCAGAAGCTCCAGGACGCCCAGAAGCCGCCCGAGCCCCGCCTCCCGCTGATCCCGGAGGCGCCCGCGCAGACGTCGCCCGCGCCCGCCGCGGCGGAGCCCGAGGCCCCCGTGATCCCGCCGGTGCCCGCGGCCCCGCAGCCGCCCGCGGCCCCGCAGCCGCCCGCCGCTCCGGAGCCCGCTCCCGCGGCGGCGACGGGACCGACGCCGACGCGTGATCCGGCTCCCGCCGCCTCCGTCGATCCCGCCGCGCCGGTCGCATCCGTGCCGGAGCCCGTCGCGTCGGCGCCGTCCGCTCCCCGCCACGCCACGCCGGCCGCCGAGCCGACGCCGGCCGCGGCGCCGGCACCCTCCGCCGAGCCTGCGCAGCCCGCTGAGCCCGAGGCCGACGGATACGTCCCCGTCATCGGCCGCATCCCGATCCTGTCGCTCACCCCGCAGATCGAGGACGACCTCTGGCCCGCCAAGAGCTTCGTCCACGACGTGGTGCCGTTCGGCGCGACGATCTTCCGCGAGGGCCACGACCTCATCGGCGCCGACGTGCTCCTCACCGACCCGACCGGTGCCGTCACCGCGCACCGCATGTCCCTCGACGCCACGAAGCCCGGCCTCGACCGCTGGATCACGACGGCCCAGCTCGAGACGCAGGGCGTCTGGACCTGGCGCGTGAGCGCGTGGTCGGACGACTTCGGCACGTGGCTGCACAACGCGGAGATCAAGGTCCCCGCGGGCCTCGACGTCGACGTGATGCTCGCCCTCGGCGCCGAGGCGCTCGAGCGCGCGTCCGCCGACGAGACCCGGGACGCCGCCGACCGCGGCGTGCTCCGAGCCGCCCTCGCCGGCATCTCCGACGCCGACGCCGGGCCCGACGCCCGCCTCGCCGCCGCCACGACCCCCGAGGTCCTCGCGGCCATCGACCGCATCCCCCTCCGCAGCCTCGTCACCCTCTCCCCCGAGCGGACCATCGTGGTCGAGCGCGAGCGCGCCG
This sequence comes from Clavibacter michiganensis, assembly GCF_021216655.1. Lineage (NCBI taxonomy): Bacteria > Bacillati > Actinomycetota > Actinomycetes > Micrococcales > Microbacteriaceae > Clavibacter > Clavibacter michiganensis. Next base: position 578,963 of record NZ_CP080437.1, on the reverse strand, counting down.
CGGTCGGATCCTGGTACGAGTTCTTCCCCCGCTCCGAAGGCGCGGTCGAGCACGAGGACGGCTCCTGGACCAGCGGCACCTTCCGGACCGCAGCCCGCCGGCTCCCCGCGATCCGCGACATGGGCTTCGACGTCGTCTACATCCCGCCGGTGCACCCCATCGGTCGCACCAACCGCAAGGGCCCGAACAACACGCTCACCGCCGGCCCTCACGACCCGGGCTCGCCCTACGGCATCGGCTCCGAGGACGGCGGTCACGACTCCATCCACCCCGAGCTCGGCACGGCGGAGGACTTCCGCGCCTTCGTCCAGGCGGTAGCCGACCACGGCATGGAGCTCGCGATCGACATCGCGCTGCAGGCCTCGCCCGACCACCCCTGGGTGACGACGCACCCGGAGCTGTTCACGACGCTGCCCGACGGGTCGATCGCCTTCGCGGAGAACCCGCCGAAGAAGTACCAGGACATCTACCCGCTGAACTTCGACAACGCCCCGCAAGGCTCGTACCGCGAGATGCTCCGCGTGATGCGCGTGTGGCTGGGCCTCGGCGTCAAGATCTTCCGCGTCGACAACCCGCACACCAAGCCGCTCGTGTTCTGGGAGCGCCTCATCCACCAGGTGATGCGCGACGAGCCCGACGCGATCTTCCTCAGCGAGGCGTTCACGCGCCCCGCGATGATGCGCACGCTCGCCAAGATCGGCTTCCAGCAGTCGTACACGTACTTCACCTGGCGGAACACGAAGGAGGAGCTCGAGGAGTACCTCACCGAGGTCAGCCACGAGACGAGCGACTACCTGCGCCCGAACTTCTTCGCGAACACGCACGACATCCTCACGCCGTACCTGCAGTTCGGCGGGCGCGCGGCGTACCGGATCCGCGCGGCCATCGCCGCCACCGCGTCGCCGTCGTGGGGCATCTACTCGGGCTACGAGCTGATCGAGAACGTCGCGCGCCCCGGCGCCGAGGAGAACATCGACAACGAGAAGTACGAGTACAAGCCGCGCGACTGGGCCCGTCAGGAGGAGCTCGGCGGATCCATCGCGCCGGAGATCACGCGCCTCAACGAGATCCGCCGCCAGCACCCCGCGCTCCGGCAGCTGCGCAACCTCGACGTGCACTGGAGCGACGACGACTCGATCCTCGTGTACTCCAAGCACCTCGCGGCCGAGCACACGGGCACGGGCCAGGCCGACACGATCCTCGTCGTCGCCAACGTCGACCCGCACTCCGCGCGCGAGACCCAGGTCCACCTCGACCCGACCCGCTGGGGCCTCGCCGAGGACGCCGTGTTCGACGTCGAGGACCTCCTCACGGGCGACGTCTACACGTGGTCGACCTCCAACTTCGTCCGGCTCGACGCGTTCACGCACCCCGTGCACGTGTTCCGGGTCACCCCGACCGCATCGAAGGGATGACGGACATGACAGACACCACCCCCCAGGACGACCCGCAGGACCCCCAGGGCGAGCTGCCCGGCGCCGACGTGATCGTGCCGCCGGCCGCCGACGCCGACATCGAGCAGGGCGCCGACGTGGTCGTGCCCGCCGAGGACGGCGCGGCGGACGAGGCGCCCGCCTCCGCGTCCGCATCCGCCTCCGGCCCCATCCGCCTCCCCGAGGTCGCCGACGACGATCTGCGCGCCGTCGCCGAGGGCGTCCACTCCGGACCTCACTCGGTCCTCGGCCAGCACCCCGTCGCGATCGACGGCGTCGACGACGACCTCGTCGTCGTCCGCGCGCTCCGCCCCCTGGCGGAGGCCGTGTCCGTGATCCTCTCCACCGGCGCCCGCGTCGCGCTCGCCCACGTGGCCCACGGCGTCTGGCAGGGCGCGCACGTGCTCGGCCTGCAGGACTACCAGGTCGAGGCGCGCTACTCCGACGGCGGCACCTGGACGAGCGACGACCCGTACCGCTTCCTCCCGACCGTGGGCGACCTCGACCTCTACCTCTTCGGCGAGGGCCGCCACGAGCGCCTCTGGGACGTCCTCGGCGCGCACCACCGGGAGCACTGGGGCGTCGCGCAGACGTACTGGGGCGTCTCCTTCTCGGTCTGGGCGCCGCACGCCCGCGCCGTCCGCGTCATCGGCGGCTTCAACGGCTGGGACGGCGTGCAGCACGCGATGCGCCGCCTCGACGGGAACGGCGTCTGGGAGCTCTTCGTGCCGGGCGTCGAGCCGGGCGTCTCGTACAAGTTCGAGATCCTCACGCAGGCCGGGCAGTGGATCGAGAAGGCCGACCCCATGGCCCGTATGACCGAGGTCCCTCCGGCGACCGCGTCGCGCGTCGAGACGAGCGGCTACCAGTGGGACGACGCCGCCTGGCTCGAGGAGCGGGCCGCGCGCGACCCGCACGACTCCCCCATGAGCGTGTACGAGATGCACCTCGGATCCTGGCGTCCCGGCCTCGGCTACCGCGAGGTCGCCGGCGAGCTCGTCGCCTACCTCCAGGAGCTCTCCTACACGCACGTCGAGTTCCTGCCGCTCGCGGAGCACCCGTTCGGCGGGTCCTGGGGCTACCAGGTCTCCGGCTACTACGCGCCCACGTCGCGGTTCGGCTCCCCCGACGACCTCAAGTTCCTCATCGACTCGCTGCACCGCGCCGGCATCGGCGTCATCGTCGACTGGGTCCCGGCGCACTTCCCGAAGGACGCCTTCGCGCTCGCGCAGTTCGACGGCCAGCCGCTGTACGAGCACACCGACCCGCGCCGCGGCGAGCAGCAGGACTGGGGCACGCTCGTCTTCGACTTCGGCCACTCGCAGGTGCGGAACTTCCTCGTCGCGAACGCCCTGTACTGGTTCGAGGAGTTCCACATCGACGGCCTCCGGGTCGACGCCGTGGCCTCGATGCTGTACCTCGACTACTCGCGCGAGGAGGGCCAGTGGCTCCCCAACGTGCACGGCGGCCGCGAGAACCTCGAGGCGATCAGCTTCCTGCAGGAGGTCAACGCCACCGCGTACCGCACCCACCCCGGCATCGTGATGATCGCGGAGGAGTCCACGAGCTTCCCCGGCGTCACGCGCCCCACGAGCGACGGCGGCCTCGGCTTCGGGCTCAAGTGGAACATGGGCTGGATGCACGACACCCTCGACTACGCGGCCGAGGACCCGATGTACCGCTCGTACCACCACGGCCAGATCACGTTCTCGATGGTCTACGCGTACACAGAGAACTTCCTCCTCCCCATCAGCCACGACGAGGTCGTGCACGGCAAGGGATCGCTCGTCGGCAAGATGCCGGGCGACCACTGGCAGAAGCTCGCCAACGTGCGCGCCTACCTCTCGTTCATGTGGTCGCACCCCGGCAAGCAGCTGCTCTTCATGGGTCAGGAGTTCGGGCAGCCGTCCGAGTGGAGCGAGGAGCGCGGGCTCGACTGGTGGATCCTCGACCAGCCCGTGCACCGCGCCCTGTTCGACCTCGTCGGGTCGCTCAACCGCACCTACATCGACACGCCCGCGCTGTGGGCGCTCGACAACGACCCGGCCGGCTTCGAGTGGATCGACGCGGGCGACGCCGGGCGCAACGTGCTCGCGTTCCTCCGCCGCGACCGCGACGGGAACCAGGTCGCCGTCGTGCACAACTTCTCCGGGGCGCCCATCCAGGGCTACCGGCTGGGGCTGCCGCAGGCGGGCGTGTGGGAGGAGATCCTCAACACGGACGCCGAGCAGTTCGGCGGATCGGGCGTGGGCAACCTCGGCGCCGTGCACGCGGGCGACGAGGGCTGGCACGGCCGGCCCGCGTCGGCGGAGCTGACGCTGCCGCCGCTCGCGGGCCTCTGGCTGCGCATGAAGCAGGACCCGGCCGACCTCCGCCCCGTCGAGGCGCCCGCGCACGCGGCACCCGACGCGGACGAGTCGCGCGCCGACGGCACGCCGTTCGCCGAGCCGGACGCCCTGCCCGTGCTGCCGCAGTCGCCCGACGCGCAGCCGCCCGTCGAGGGGCTGTCCGCGACGGACGACGCGCCCGGCTCCGACGACGGCACCCCGCGGGTGCCCACGGTCTGACCGGACCGCGCACATGACGACGGCGCCGCATCCCCTCGGGGATGCGGCGCCGTCGTCGCGCGGGCGGGAGGCGCGTCAGTAGAGGAGGCGCGTGAGCTGGCGACGTGCCACGGCGACCCGCGGATCCTCCAGGCCGACCACCTCGAAGTGCTCGAGCAGGCGCTGGCGGACCGCCTCGCGACCGGCGGCGTCGGCCGACGGGAACAGCTCCAGCAGGCGGGTGAACGCGTCCTCGACGTGCCCGCCGGAGAGGTCGAGGTCGGCGACGAGCAGCTGCGCGTCCACGTCATCGGGCGCGGCCGCGGCGGCGCCGCGGATCTCGTCGGCCGCCTTCCCGTCGAGCCGCTCCAGGAGGCTGACCTGCGCGAGCCCCGCGACCGCGAGGGCGTCGCGCGGGTTCTGCGCGATGGCGGTGCGGTACTCGGCGGCGGCGGACGCGTAGTCGCCCTGCTCGATGAAGGCGTAGGCCTCCGCGTGGTGCGGCGGCAGCGGCTCCTCGACCGGAGCGGCCGGAGCGGCGGATGCGTCGGGGGCGACGGCCTGGCCGGTCACGCCGTTCTGCTGCGCCAGCTCCAGCACCTGCTGGATGACGTCGCGCACCTGGTCCTCCGGGATCACGCCGGCGAAGAGGCCGACGGGACGTCCGCCGATGAGCGCCGCGACCGTGGGGACGGTCTGCGCCTGGAACGCCTGCCCGAGCTGCGGGCTCTGGTCCACGTCGATGCGCACGAGCAGCACGCGTCCGCCCTGCTCCGTGACGACGCGCTCGAGCACGGGCGACAGCTCGCGGCTCGAGGCGAGTCCCGTCGAGACGAGCTCGACGATCACGGGCACCACGGACGAGATGTCGAGGAACTGCGTGAACGAGGCGTCGTCGGCCGCGAGCACGAGGCCGGGGACGTCGACCGTCTGCGGGGTGCCCGCCGCTCCTGCATCGGGGACCGGAGCGCCGGGCGCTCCGGCCGCAGCGGCTCCGGCCGACGCTCCCGCGGGCGCGGCAGGCGCCTGCGCGCGGTTCACGAGCGAGGACAGGTCGACGGCGCCGCGGAGGCTGGCGGCGGAGGGGGGCACGTTCGTCATGGGAGCTCCTTGGCCGAGGTGATGTGGGTGCTGGAGGCGTACAGGCGGATCTTCTCGCCCGAGTTCACGGGAGGCACGTACATGAGCATCTGCGCCGTGCGGACGGTGTCGAAGCCCTTGGCCGAGTCCGTGAGCCCGGTGATCGCCTGGACCTCGGGGTTCGCGTTGACCTTCGCGCCCTCCGCGGTCGGCTTCGCGACGATGCCGAGCTGCACGGTCACGCTGACGAGCGCCCCCGACTCGACGGTCGACATGGCGACGGGAGTGGCGGAGTCTGCCGTGGCCGCGAACTCGACCGTGCCCGTCTCCCCGATGGACGCCGGGAAGTCCACCTTGCGCTTGGCGTCCTGCGCCCGCACGCCGTCGTCGGTCGGGTCGAAGAGGGCGGCGTACTGGCTGGCGTCGCCGTTGTTCAGCACGTCCGCGTAGGCCGCGGAGAGCTGGTCCGGCTGCACGGCCAGGAGCTTCACGTCCGCCGCGAGCCGGGCCGCGCCGATGGCCGCAGGCGCCACGTCCGGGAGCGCCGCCGTGGTCGAGATGGGCATCGCGTAGAGCACGCGGTAGTTGTCGCGCGGGCTGTCCTGCACGAGCGTGAGCGACAGCGTGGGCGCGTCCTCCGTGTCCGGGTCCTTGACGACGGCCGCGACCGTGCGCGGCCATGCCACCGTGGCCTGCGGCAGCGTCAGCTGCAGGTCGCCGGCGGGGATCGCGGGGACTGCGGCGATGTCGGGCTTCGCCTTGCGCACCTGGTAGTCCGAGGTGCGCTCCTGGAGCGCCGGTCCGGCGAACCGGGGCGCGAGGGCGGCGGCGTCGAGCGACTGGTCCGCCGCGGTCGCGACCTCGGAGACGCGGGACACGATGCGCTCCGCCTGGTCCTGCGTCACCACGGGCGGATCCGCGTCCTCCGCCTGGCGGGCGGCGTCGAGCGACGAGGTCGGGGTGGGCGTCGCGGTGGATCCCACGCCAGCGGCGAGGTCGGCCGGCGCGCCCTGGGCGGTGCACCCGCTGAGCGCGAGGCCGGTGACGACGAGCACGGGCAGCGCGATGCGGCTGCGACGACCACGGCCGCGGGGCGTCACGGGTGCGGCGCCGCTGCCGGCCGTCAAGGCCGCTCGACGGGCTGCCGGGCCGATGCGCGGGATGCGCGGACCGCCGCGCGGCGGCAGGTTGCGGCGCGGTCCGCGGCTGCGGCGCAGGTGACGGAGCGCGAGGAGGTAGAGGACGAGCCCGACGACGAGCAGCACGATGCCGCCGACCACGAGCGGCACGACCCAGGGCGACTCGCCCTCGGACGGCCAGGACAGCTCGACGTCGGCCGGCGCGGCCGCCTGCCCGTCGGTGGCGAGGATCAGGCTGACGTCGTCCGGGAGGCGCGTGCTGAGCGACACCTCGCCCTGGCCGGTCTGCTCGGAGAGCCAGAGGTCGGATCCGCGGGGATCGGTCACCGTGGAGGTCGCCGCGGCCGCCGTGCCCGACGCGTCGGTGCCCGAGGCTCCCGCGGTGGGGCTCGGCGTGGGGGTCGGCGTGGTCGCCTCCGGCTGCACGACCTGGCTGGTCAGCGCGCCCTGGTCGTCCATGGCGATGCGCGTGTACGGGCTGCTGCCCACCCACGCCTCGACGTCCGTGGTGGGGCCGTAGGCCGCGAAGACCTCGCCGTCGCCGCGGACGACCGTGTCCTGCAGGCCGGGGTGCGCGTTGAGCGTCTTCCCGTCGACGATCGCGTACGCGGCGTCGCCGGTGGACGACGTGGCGGCGGTGATGCGGTCGGGTCCCGCCAGGAACGTGTGCTGGGCGATCCCCAGCCCGATCATGAGGGCCGCGACCACGAAGGTCGCGATCGCCAGGACGAATCGCACGGGTGTCTCCTCTCGTGTCGTCGCGGGCGGCGGCCGCATGAGCAGCGATCGGATGACGACCGCGGCGGCCGACGAGCACGGGTGCTCTCGCGACGCTCCGCCGTGCTGCAGGCGGACCGGCGGCGGACGACGACATCGAAGGATACCGGACGACCCTGGGAGCGCCTGCCCCGGGAGCCGTCGGCGCCGGGAGACGGACCGGGTCGCGGGCCGCCGACTCGGTAGGATCGGCACCTGCTGCGCCCCGCCCGGCGTCCGCGAGCCGCCCGCGAAGGAGTCCCCGTGCCCCACGACGACACGCCGTTCAGCCCCGCCATGCGCGGCTACAACCGCGACGAGGTCGACCGGGCCGTCGCCGACCTGCGCCGCGAGCTGATCCGCTCGAACCAGCAGGGCGCCGAGCTGCGTGCCGAGGCCGAGCGCCTCCGCCGCAGCGAGCAGGAGCTGCGCGACGAGCTGGATGAGGTCGGCAGCCCCACGTTCGCCGGGCTCGGCAGCCGGCTCGAGGCCACGCTCCGCGTCGCCGAGGAGCAGTCGACCCGGTTGGTCGCCCAGGCGGACGCGGACGCCGGCCGGCTCCGCCGCGCCACGCAGGAGGAGACGGACGCGCAGCGCGCCGAGGCCGAGGCGACCGCCCGCCACCTCGTGGACTCCGCGCGAGCGCAGGCCGCGCAGATCCTCGACGCCGCGCGCCGCGAGGCCGACGACCTGCACGAGCGAGCGGACGACCGCGCCGAGGGCCTCCGCAGCGACGCCGAGCGCGAGGCCGCCGCCCTCCTCCTCCGCACGCGCACCGAGGTGGCCGACCTGCGCGCCACCGCGGAGCGCGAGACGGACGCCCAGCGCGCCGAGGCGGCCCGCGAGGTCGCCGAGCTGCGCGCGCGCGTGGACCGCGAGACCGACGAGGCGCGCCGCGACGCCGCCGACCTGGCCCGCGACACCGTCCTCGCCCGAGGCGCCCTCGAGCGCGAGCTCGCCGACGCGCGTGCCCGGCACGACGAGTCGGTCGCCGAGGAGCGCGCGGAGCTCGACCGCGACATGCGGGAGACGGAGGAGCGGCTGCGGCTCGACGAGGAGACCCGGCGCATCGCCCTCACCCAGCTCGAGGAGCAGACCCGCGCCGACCTCGACCGCGAGATCGAGCAGGCGCGCACCGACTGGGACCGCGAGCTGCAGGGCTCGCGCGACGACTTCGACCGACGGATCCACGCGGAGCGCACGGCGTTCGACCGCGACGTGGAGGAGACCCGCGCCGCCCTCGAGCGGGAGATCGCCGAGACGCGCGAGGCGCTCGAGCTGGAGCTGGCGACCGCGCGCGGCGACCTCGCGCGAGATGTCGAGGAGGCCCGCACCGACCTCGCCCGCGACGTCGCCCAGGGCACCGAGCGCCTGGAGCGCGAGACCCGGGCGACGCGCGCCCAGCTCGAGCTGGAGGCCGTCACCGCCCGGGCGGCTCTCGAGCGGGAGATCGCCGAGGCCGAGGCGCTCGAAGCCGACCGTCGGGAGGCCGAGCGCCTCCGTCTCGAGCGCGAGGCCGCCGAGACCCGGCGCGAGCTCGCGGCGGAGGCCGACGAGGCGCGCCTGCTGCTCAGCCGCGAGATCGAGCAGGGCCACCTCGACCTCGACGCCGAGATCACCGCCCGTCGCGACCACGACGCCCGCGACGCAGCCGAGCGCCAGCGCGAGGCCGCCGAGCGCACGGCCGCCTACCTCGGCGAGGCGGAGGTGCGGCTGCAGGAGGTCACCGCTCTCCTCGCCTCCACGCGCGAGGAGGCGGAGGCGCTCGCGAAGGAGAGCCGCGACGCCGCGCGGAAGGCCCGGGAGGACGCCGACCACGACGCGCGAGCCGCCATCGCCGACGCGGAGCGCCGCGCCCGCGACACCGTCTCCGACGCGGAGCGCCGCGCACGCGAGACCCTCGCCGACGCGGAGGAGCGCCTCGACCGCATTAGGATCGAGCGCGAGTCGGTGGCCGCGTACCTCGAGAACGTCCGCGGCGTGCTGACCCAGGCGGACGACTCCTCATCCGACGACGACGAAACCCGCACCGCGCGCTGAGCGCGCGCCGACTCGAGAAGCCCTGAGACGTGAAGATCCAGAACCCCTACCGCCTCGGCCTCCTGGCCGGTCTCGGCGTGCTCACCGCTCTCGTCATCGGCGGCGCGCTCGTGTCGCTCGGCACCGTCCTCACCTACGTGGGCACGGCCATCTTCCTGGCCCTCGGCATCGACCCGCTCGTGACCTTCCTCGAGCGCAAGGGCGTCCCGCGCCCGGTCGCGATCCTCGTCATCTTCCTGGTGCTGCTCGGCTCCCTCGCCGGCGTGCTGCTGGCGGTCATCCCCGTCGTCGTGAACCAGGCGAGCGCCCTCGTCACCCAGATCGTCCAGTACGCGCAGAGCGTGAGCGGCGACCAGTTCATCGAGAACCTGCAGTCGTTCGTGCCGCGCGAGGTCTTCGACGTGCAGACCGGCGCCGACCAGCTCGTCCAGTACCTCTCCAACGCCTCGAACGTCGCGACCATCACGGGCAACGTCATCACCGTGGCCTTCACGATCGGCAACTTCCTCTTCGGCCTCGTGATCGTCGTGATCCTCACGATGTACTTCACGGCCTCGCTCAACTCCTTCAAGAGCGGCCTGTACAAGCTCGTGCCGGCCACCCGCCGGGCGCGCTTCGCCGACATCGCGGAGCAGATCACCCAGTCGGTCGGCCGCTACGTCATGGGCCAGGTCGGCCTCGCGCTCTGCAACGGCGTGCTCAGCTTCGTCTACCTCAGCATCGTCGGGGCCGCGCTGCCCGCGGTCTGGGCGTTCATCGCGTTCCTGTTCTCGCTGCTGCCGCTCGTGGGCACGATCACGGGCTCGGCGCTCATCGTGCTCGGCCAGATCGTGCTGCTGCCGGAGTCGATGAACACGTGGATCGCGGTGGCGATCTACTACCTCGTCTACATGCAGATCGAGGCCTACGTCCTGAGCCCGAACATCATGAACCGGGCGGTCAAGGTGCCCGGCGTCGTGGTCGTCATCGCGGCGCTCACGGGCGGGACGCTGCTCGGGGTGCTCGGCGCGCTCATCGCGGTGCCGGTGGCCGCCGCCGTGCTGCTCATCATCCGCCAGGTCGCGGTCCCGCTGCAGAACGAGCGCTGACCGCCGCTCGCGGGGATCCTCCGCGGGCTCAGCGCGCGATCGGCCACTCCGTCGGCAGCGGCAGCGCGTCCGGGGCGACCGTGCGCACGATCTCCGTGAGCACGCGCGAGACCTGCGTCTCTCCCACCCAGAGGTGCTTGGCGCCGTCCACCGCGATGAGCTCGGCCTCCGGCACCGACGCGAACCGCTCGCGCGCCTCGGCCGGCTGCAGGAAGTCGTCATGCTCGGGGACGAGGATCACGAGGCGACGCGGGTCGCCGTGCCACGCGGCCACCTCGTCGGCCGTCGCGCGGTGCAGGGGCGGCGACAGCAGGATCGCGCCCTCGATCGGGTGCGCGCGACCGTGCTTCAGCGCGATCTCCGTGCCGAAGGACCAGCCGACGATCCACGGAGCGGGCAGGCCGCGCGCCGCCACGAGGTCCATGGCGGCGGCCAGGTCGAACCGCTCGGCGTCCCCGCCGTCGAATGCGCCGTCGCTCGTGCCGCGGGCCGACGTCGTGCCGCGCGTGTTGAAGCGCAGCACCGCGAGCCCGGCCATCGCGGGCAGGCGGAGCGCGGCCTTCCGGAGGACGTGCGAGTCCATGAAGCCGCCGGCCGTGGGCAGCGGGTGGAGCGTGACGAGCGTCGCCACGGGCTCCCGGTCGGCGGGCAGCGCGAGCTCCCCCACGAGCCGCAGTCCGTCGGCGGTGACGAGCTCGACGTCCTCGCGACGAGCGGGTAGCTCGGTCGAGCTGGTGATGGGGCGGGGCGCGGTGTCCGTCATGAGACCTTCCAGCAGTGGGTGTGCCAGTGGCGGCGGGCGGCGAGGTCGCTCTGCTCGCCCATCATGCCGTCGGCGCGCCAGGCCACCACGTGCGCGTGGCCGGGCTCGATGTCGAGGGTGCAGCCGGGGCAGCGGTAGACCTTGAGGGCACGCGTCGCCGAGACGGGCTGCACGTTCCAGACGCGGCCGCGGCGGGTCTCGGTGTGCTGCGAGCCGCTGAGGAGGCGCGTGAGCACGTCCTCGTCGTCCTCCTCACGCGCGCGTCTCCCCCGGGGTCGATTGCTGCGCGGCATGTTCCGATCCTAGGCGGCGTCGCGCGTGGGTCCGGTCAGCCGGCGTCCGCCTGGCGACCGAGCCGGGCCTCCTCCTGGTCGAGCATGCGCTGGGCCCGGGCGAGCACGCGTGAGGGATGCTCCCCCGTGCCGCGCGCCTCGAGCAGGGCCGCGCGCTCGGCGTCCAGGACGTGTCGTCGGAGCATCAGGTACGCGGCGCGGGGGCTGAGGGGCGCGTCGTCGTCCGCCGCCATGGCGTCCGCGCGCTCCGTCACCCACTCGGCCTTCAGCGCCGTGTCGCGGCGCACCCGCTCGACGACCTCGTCGTCCACCGTCGTCCCCTCCGGCAGCTGACGCACGCCCTCGTCGACGGCGCGGATCCCCGCCTCGGCCAGCTCGGAGACGAGCTCCGCGAGCTGCCGCTGGTCCTCGACGGCGTCGCTGCCGCGGATCCCGCTCAGCCGGATGACCGCGGGTAGCGTGCCGCCGTTGACGAGCAGCGAGACGATCGCGACCGTGAAGGCGATGAGCACGAGCTGCGCGCGGTACGGCGTCCCCGACGGCAGCGACTGCGCCGCCGCGAGCGTCACCACGCCCCGCATGCCCGCCCAGCCGAGCACGAGCCCGCCGCGCCAGCCGAGCCCCTGCGAGCGGAGGGCCTGCAGGTCGGCCCGGCGTCGTCGGAGGATCCGCGCGGCGGCCCGCTCCCGCCGCGACGGACGATCGTCGCCGCGCTCCCGGCGGAGCCGCTCGAGCCCCCGCCGCACCCGACGCGTGCGCGCCGCGACGTGCTCCTCGTGCCGCCGGAGGCCCAGCAGCAGCGGCACCAGGAAGCCGAAGCGGATGAGCGTCAGGACGACGAGCGTGAGGATCCCGTAGGCCACCGCCGTGCCCACGCCGAGGTCGGCCTCGTGCACCTCGTCGATGATGTCGCGGAGCTCCAGGCCCATCACGAGGAAGACGCCGTTCTCGAGCAGGAACAGCACGGTCCGCCAGTTCAGCCGCTCGTTGATGCGCGACTGCGCCGACAGGGTCGAGGCGCTCCGATGACCCGACCAGATGCCCGCCGCCACCACCGCGAGGACGCCCGACGCCCCGACCTCCTCCGCGGGGATGAAGGCCACGAACGGCACGGCGAAGGAGATCGCGGTGTCGAGGACGGGGTCGTCGAGCCGTCGACGCACCTCGGTGGTGACGATGCCGACGACGACGCCGATCGCGAGGGCGCCCACCGCGGAGAGCACGAAGCCCCCGGCGGCCTGCCACAGGTCGACGGATGCGCCGACGGCGGCGATCGAGGTGCGCAGCAGGACGAGCGCCGTCGCGTCGTTCACGAGGCCCTCCCCCTCGAGGACGGTGACGAGGCGCGGTGGCAGGCCGAGCCGGCGCGCGATGCTCGTCGCGGCGACGGCGTCGGGCGGGCTGACCACGGCGCCGAGGGCCAGCGCGCCGGCGAAGGACAGGTTCGGGAAGAGCGCGTAGAGCAGCAGGCCGATCCCGAAGGCCGACACGAGCACCAGCACCACCGAGAGGCTGACGATCGTGCGGAGGTTGCGCCTCAGGTCCACGAGCGGCACCGTCACGGCGGCTCCGTACAGCAGCGGCGGCAGGACGCCCGCGAGGATCAGCTCGGGAGGCACCTCGACGGGCGGCACGCCCGGGAGGTAAGAGATCCCGACCCCGACGAGCACGAGGACCAGGGGCGTGGCCACGCCGATGCGCCGCGCCAGGAGCGTGACGGCCACGAGGGTCGCGATCCCGGCGACGCCGAGAGCCGCGTAGTCCATGCTCAGAGGCTAGCCCGACGGGACGAGCACCCGACGCAGCGTCACCGCCGAGTCAGGTGCGGTGCGGTCGTCAGTACCAGTTCTTGAGGACGCTGTGCGCCTTCGCGCCGCACGGCGAGCCGTAGCGCGAGTCGATGTAGCCGAGGCCCCACGTGATCTGCGTGGCGGGGTTCGTCTGCCAGTCGGGCCCGGCGGACGCCATCTTGCTGCCGGGGAGGGCCTGCGGGATGCCGTAGGCACCGCTGGGGTTGTACGCGTTGACCCGCCAACCGGACTCCTTGGTCCAGAGGTAGTCGAGGCACGCGTACTGGTCGTCGCCCATTCCCTGCGAGGCGAGGATGCTCCGCGCGATTCCCTTGGCGCTGCCGGGATCCGGGATCGCGATGGCACCGCCTCCGCCCGAGCCGGACGACTTCGCGCCGGAGCCCGAGCCGGTGGACGGCGCGGGGGCCACGACGGGCGGCGGGGGCGGCGGGGCCGCGACGGACTGGAAGCCGGGCTCGATCTCCACGACGGTGTCGGCGGAGGCGACGGTGAGGCTCTGCGCATCTGCGCGGGCGAGCTGGGCGACCGTGGCCTGGTACTCCTGGTACTGCGGGTTCGCGACCGCGCCGGACGTGGGATCCACGACGTTGACGAGCATGAACGCCGCAGCCGCGCCGAAGGCGATGGTGGGGGCGGCCACGCGCGAGAACGCGGAGCGCCGTCGGGGGACGGCCCTCGGAGCGGTGGTCAGCGGCTGGCGAGGAGCGAGATCGTTCGTGTGTCTACCCATGGCTCCGCACGACTTTACCCAACCGTTACCCGGATGGCGACTCCCGGACCGGATCGGGGGCGTCCTGCCAGGCGGATCGCGCCGGGGAGGAGTGGCGGAGGGATCAGCGGACGGCGTTCATGACGTCGATGACGGCGTCCAGCAGCAGGTCGACCTGCGCCTCCCGGTACCCGCCGCGGCGCGGGTGGAACGCCACCGTGCGCACGTCGTCGACGCTCATGGGCTTGGTGCCCCGGAAGTACTTGGCGACGCGGTCCGCGAAGCGATCCACCTCGCGTCGGTCGTACCCGGTCGTCAGGAACCCGGCCCGGTCGAACCGCTCCCCCGTGGGCCGGCTGACCCGGTCGAGGATCTCCTGCGCCGCGCGTCGGGCCTCGGCGTTCCACGCGTCGGTGCCTACCCGGGCCACCGTGCGGTCGCGCTCCCGGACGGCGAACGCGTCCTCCAGCCGTTCGAGGACGCGGTCCACGGCGGCGGCCGAGTAGCCCCCGCGGCGCATGTCGAAGGACACCCGGCGGATGGTCTCGGAGGTCAGGGAGCGGTCGGCCTCGTCGTCGTAGCAGCGTCTCGCGTCGCGCAGGAAGGCGTCGACCTGGTCCGGGTCGTAGCCGCGCTCGCGGCGCCCGGCGCTCGGGAAGGTGGTGGTCATCCGGGACATCCTACGAGGAAGCTCCCGTGACGATGAGGAACAGCGCATAGGCCACCGCCGCGGACGGCAGCACGGAGTCGAGGCGGTCGAGGAACCCGCCGTGGCCCGGCAGCCAGGAGCTGATGTCCTTGACGCCGAGGTCGCGCTTGATGAGCGACTCGGCCAGGTCGCCCAGGGTCGCGGTCACCACGATGACGAGGCCGAGCACGACGCCGAACCACCACTCCTGCTGGATCATGAACAGCGAGAGCAGGATCCCGGCGAGCACCGCGGCGACGACCGCGCCGGCGAAGCCCTCCCACGTCTTCTTGGGGCTGATCGTGGGCGCCATGGGGTGCTTCCCGAAGTTGAGCCCCGCGACGTACGCACCCGTGTCGCAGCAGACCACGAGGATGAGGAAGGCCAGGGTCCACCACTCGCCGCCGTCGCCCGCGGTGAGCAGCACGGCGAAGGAGCCGAGCAGCCCCACGTAGCCGAGCAGGAAGACGCTCGAGCCGATGTCGCCGACGAGCGCGCGCGCGGACGTCCGCCGGGCGGGCAGCGCCTGCTCCACCACGCGCCAGAGCGCGACGAAGCCCATGGCCCCGAGGAGGCCCAGCCATTGCCCGTCGGGCCGTCCGAAGTACGTGATCGGCATGAGCACGACGACCGCGATCACCGAGCCCACGCGCGGCACTCGGCGGCCGGCCTGGCGCAGCGCGGTGGCGAGCTCGTACGCGGTGAATGCGACGAGGGCGACGGCGATGACCAGGAAGAGCTGCTTGACGACGACGAGGCTCACGAGGACGACCCCGCCGAGGAGGAGGCCGACGCTCACCGCGAAGAGCAGGTTGCGCCCCGTGCGGGCGTTGATGCGGTCGTTCGTCGCCTCGAGCGAGGCGCGGGTGGCCCGGACCTGCGCCGTCAGGTCGGCACGCGTGGCCTGGACCTGCGCCTCGAACTCGGCGCGCGTCACGCGGCCGCGGTGCCGCCGGATCCGCGGAGCGCCGTCGGGGCCTGACGCGGGCGGCACGACGGGCGCCCGCTCGGCGGGATCCTCGGGGCTGGCCACCTAGACCTCGAGGAGTTCGGTCTCTTTGCGCTTCAGCGCGTCGTCGACCTGGTCGGTGTGCGTCTTGGTGAGGGACTCGAGCTCCTTCTCACCGCGCGCGACCTCGTCGTCGCCGACCTCGCCCTTGAGCGCGTCCAGCTCGTCCTTGGAGCGGCGGCGGATGTTGCGGACGCTGACGCGACCCTCCTCCGCCTTCCCGCGGACGATCTTGACGAATTCCTTGCGGCGGTCCTCCGTGAGCTCGGGGAGCGTGAGGCGCACCATCTCGCCGTCGTTGCCGACCGTGGCGCTGAGGTTCGGGACGTTGACGAGGGCCTTCTCGATCTCCTTGAGGGCCGTCTTGTCGTAGGGCGTGACGATGAGCGTGCGCGCCTCGGGGTTGTTCATGCTCGCGAGCTGGCCGAGCGGCGTCGGGCTGCCGTAGTACTCGACCATGACCTTCTGGAAGAGGGCGGGGTTGGCACGGCCCGTGCGCACGCTCCCGAAGTCCTCCTTCACCGCCTCGACGGCCTTGCCCATCCGGTCTCGGGCATCTGCGAGGACTTCGGCGACGGTCACGGGTTCTCCTTCGGTAGCGCGGGCGCGGTGGGCGCCCGGTCGATCTTAACGCGGATGGGGAGGCGCTCCGGCCGAGACGCGGCCCGTCGGGGCCGGCGGCGGAGCGCGGGTCGTCAGTTGGAGACGATGGTGCCGATGCGCTCGCCGCGGATCGCGCGGGTGACGTTGCCGCCCGGCTCCATCCCGAAGACGACCATCTTCATGTCGTTGTCCATGCAGAGGCTGAAGGCGGTCGAGTCGACGACCTTCAATCCGCGCTGCAGGGCGTCCTGGTAGGTGACGGTGTCGAGGAGCGTGGCCGACGGATCCGTCCGCGGGTCGCCCGTGTAGACGCCGTCGACGCCGTTCTTGGCGACGAGGACCTCGACGGCCTGGATCTCGAGGGCGCGCTGCGCGGCCACGGTGTCGGTCGAGAAGTACGGAAGGCCTGCACCGGCGCCGAAGATCACGATGCGCCCCTTCTCGAGGTGCCGGACGGCGCGGCGCGGGATGTACGGCTCGGCGACCTGGGTCATGGAGATGGCCGACTGGACGCGGGTCGCGGCGCCGGCCTGCTCGAGGAAGTCCTGCAGGGCGAGGGCGTTCATGACGGTGCCCAGCATGCCCATGTAGTCCGCGCGGCCCCGGTCCATGCCGCGCTGCGACAGCTGCGCGCCGCGGAAGAAGTTGCCGCCGCCGACCACGATCGCGACCTCGACGGTCTTCGCGGCCTCGGCGATCTCGCGCGCGAGCGCGCTCACGACGTCCGGGTCCACGCCCATCTGGCCGCCGCCGAAGGACTCCCCGGAGAGCTTGAGGAGGACGCGGCGGGTGGTGGTCTGATCGGTCATAGGTGCTGTTCCCGTCCTCGCGTTCCGGTCGCCGGATCCGGCCCCGGTCCAATCTACTGTGACGTCCGGCGGGGACGGCGGCGTATGGCGGCCGCCCCGCCCGGACATGGAGAAGGGAGCCCGGGTCGCATGCGACCCGGGCTCCCCGTGGTGGTGCTAGGCGCCGACCTTGAAGCGGGCGAAGCCCGTGACCGTGAGGCCAGCGGCCTCGACGACCTTCTTCACGGACTGCTTGTTGTCCTTCGCGTAGTCCTGCTCGAGGAGCGCGACCTGCTTGAAGAAGCCGGTGAGGCGCCCCTCGATGATCTTCGGCAGGGCGGCCTCGGGCTTGCCCTCGTTGCGGGAGATCTCGGTGACGATCGCGCGCTCGGCCTCGACCTTGTCCGCCGGGACGTCCTCGCGGGCGAGGTACTCCGGGTTGGCGAACGCGATGTGCTGGGCGATGCTGCGCGCGGTCTCGGCGTCCGTGCCGCTGTAGTCGACGACGACGCCGACCTGGGGCGGGAGGTCCTTCGACGTGCGGTGGAGGTAGACCTCCTGGTGCTCGCCGGCGAGGCGGGCGACGCGGCGGAGCGCGATCTTCTCGCCGAGGATCGCGGCCTGGTCGCTGATCAGCTGGTCGACGGTCTGCTCGCCCGCGGGGGCCTGGAGGGCTTCCTCGACGGTGGACGCGCCGGCCGCGACGACGGCGGCGAGGACGGACTCGGACAGTGCGATGAACTTGTCGTTCTTGGCGACGAAGTCGGTCTCGCACGCGAGCTCGATGAGGGTGGCGGCGCCGTCCTGCGTGGACGCGGCCACGAGGCCCTCGGCGGTGGAGCGGTCGCCGCGCTTGGCGTTGCCCTTCTGGCCCTTGAGGCGCAGGATCTCGATGGCCTTCTCGATGTCGCCGTCTGCTTCGACCAGCGCGTTCTTGCTGTCCATCATGCCGGCGCCGAGGCGGTCGCGCAGCTCCTTGACGTCAGCGGCAGTGAAGTTCGCCATGCTCATGGACTCCTTCTGTAGGTGATGATCCGGGGGTCTCCCGGTGGTGAGTGCCCGACGGGCGGGCGCGGAACCCGCGCCCGCCCGTCGGGATGGTGCGTGTGGTCGGACTACTCGGAGACGGGAGCCTTCTCGGACTCGGTCGCCTCGGCCTCGATCTTCGCCTCGGTGGCGTCGTCGGACTCGGGGGCGTGGACGGGCGCGGCGACCTCGTCCTCGGACTTCGCCTCGTTCTTGGCGGAGACCTCGGCGTCGACGTCGTTCTCCTCGACGGGCAGCTCCGCCTTCGCGGCGTCGCCCTGCTCGAGCAGCTCGCGCTCCCAGTCGGCCAGCGGCTCGGCCGGGGCGGAGCCCTCGGCGTCGGGCTTCTGGTGGCGCTGGATGAGGCCCTCGGCCGCGGCGTCGGCGATGATGCGCGTCAGCAGCGCGACGGAGCGGATCGCGTCGTCGTTGCCCGGGATCGGGTACTGGACCTCGTCCGGGTCGCAGTTGGTGTCGAGGATGCCGATGACCGGGATGCCGAGCTTGCGCGCCTCGTCGATGGCGAGGTGCTCCTTCTTGGTGTCCACGACCCACATCGCCGACGGCGTCTTGGTCAGGTTCCGGATGCCACCGAGGCTCTTCTCCAGCTTGTCGCGCTCGCGACGCTGGATGAGGAGCTCCTTCTTGGTGAAGCCGCGCGTCGTGTCGTCGAAGTCGACGAGGTCGAGCTCCTTGAGGCGGTTGAGGCGCTTGTGCACGGTCTGGAAGTTGGTCAGCAGACCGCCCAGCCAGCGCTGGTTGACGTAGGGCTGGCCGACGCGCTGCGCCTGCTCGGCGATGGACTCCTGCGCCTGCTTCTTGGTGCCGACGAAGAGGATGGTGCCGCCGTGGGCGACCGTCTCCTTGACGAAGTCGTACGCCTTGTCGATGAGGGCCAGCGACTGCTGCAGGTCGATGATGTAGATGCCGGAGCGCTCGGTGAAGATGAAGCGCTTCATCTTCGGGTTCCAGCGCGTCTTCGGGTGACCGAAGTGGACGCCGCAGTCGAGCAGCTGGCGGATGGTGACGACGGCCATGGCCGTACTCCTGTTCCGGCGCGCGCTGTCGCGGCGCGCCTCGTCGGTTCGCTCGGCGGTCGGGACGACCGCTGATCCTGGTGCCCGGCGCGCATCCGCCCCTTCGGCGACAGGGATCATCGCCACGAGGGGACCGAGTGGATGCGGCGGCCTGATGGGCACGCGTAGTCACCCGACCTGGATCGGGTGCTGGTCGATGCTACCACCCGCCGGAGGACCGACGGGGCGGCGCGTCGGATCAGGCGCGCGCGGCCTTCGAGCGCTTCGTGGGCTTGTCGACGAAGAGCGTCTCGGCCTCCTCGAGCGACATCCCGTTGGTCTCAGGGATCTTCATCAGGACGAAGACGAAGGACAGCGCGGCGAACGCGGCGTACATGCCGTAGGTGAACGGCAGCGAGAAGGCGGACAGCGCCGGGAACGACACGGTGATGGCGAAGTTCGCGATCCACTGGGCCATCGCGGCGACGCCGAGGGCCTTGGCGCGGATCCGGTTCGGGAAGATCTCGCCGAGCAGCACCCAGACGAGCGGGCCCCACGAGGCGCCGAAGCCGATGACGAAGACGTTCGCCGCGATGATCGCGATGACGCCGAAGGGCTGCGGCAGGGCCACCTCGCCGTCGACGGTCGAGGACTGGCTGAAGCAGATCGCCATCACGGCGAGGGACACGGCCATGGCCAGCGAGCCGGACAGGAGGATAGGGCGGCGGCCGATGCGGTCGACGAGCGCGATGGCGATGAAGGTCACGGCGACGTTCGTGACCGCGGTGATGACCGAGGTGAGCAGCGACTGCGACTCGTCGAAGCCGACGGCCTGCCAGAGCGTCGTGGAGTAGTAGAAGATCACGTTGATTCCGACGAACTGCTGGAACACGGACAGGATGATGCCGATCCAGACGATGCCCTGGAGGCCGAGCTTGTTCCCGCGGAGCGTTCCGGTGCGCTTGGCGACGCGGTCCTCCTCGATCTGGCGCTCGAGGTCGCGGCTCGCGCGGTCGATGTCCTCCTGCTTCCAGACGCTCGCGAGGATCGCCTGCGCCTCGTCCTTGCGGCCCTTCTCGACCAGGAAGCGCGGGGACTCCGGCAGGCGGTACGCGAGGACGCCGTAGATCACCGCGGGGATGGCGCAGACGAGGAGCATCCAGCGCCAGGCCTCGAGGCCGAACCAGAACTCCGCCGACGCGCTGCCCGCCGCTCCGGCGAACACGGCGTCCGAGAGGAGGGCGGTGAAGATGCCGAGCGTGATCGCGAGCTGCTGCAGCGACGCGAGGCGGCCACGGAGGAGCTTCGGCGAGATCTCCGCGATGTAGGCGGGGGCGACGACCGAGGCGATGCCGATACCGAGGCCGCCGATGACGCGCCAGATCGTGAGGTCCCAGACGCTGAACGCGTAGCCGGAGCCGAAGGCGCTGATGAAGAAGAAGCCGGCGCCGATGATCATCGTCCAGCGACGGCCGATGCGGTCGGCGATGCGACCCGCGAGGTAGGCGCCGAGCGCGCAACCGAGGAGCGCGCTGGCCACCGCGAAGCCGATGAGCGTCTCGCTCAGCTCGAACCGGCCCTGGATCGCGGAGACCGCGCCGTTGATGACCGAGGAGTCGAACCCGAAGAGGAAGCCCCCCACCGCGGCCGAGACGGCCAGGCCGATCGCGCGTCGTTGGAGCTTCTTGTCATCCTGGGTGGTCGTCGTCTCGTTCACAACGGACCACTCTGCCACTTCTCCGCCGGGGCGGGCACCGGGCGAGGATCCGGCGTTGCAGGGGGCATGATGCGGCCGACCGGAGGGCAGGACGCGGCCGCCGGGGAAGGAGATGCGCATGCGCGGCGGAGCGGCACGATGGAGGGCGTGCGCGGCGGGGCTCGTCGTGGGGTTGCTCGCCGGCGGGATGACGCCGGGCCTCACCGCACGGGCCTCGGTGGATGCGCCGCCTGCGTCGTCGTCCGACGCCGCGACGCCGCGATGGGAGTGGCCGGTCGATCCGCCGCATCAGGTCACGCGTCCGTTCCAGGCGCCGACCACGGCGTACGGTCCTGGACACCGGGGCATCGACATCGCGGTCGCCCCCGGCGACGAGGTCCGCGCTCCCGCCGCGGGGACCGTCTCCTTCGCCGGTGTGGTCGTGGATCGCCCGGTCGTGAGCATCCGGCACGCGGACGGCTACGTGTCCTCCGTCGAGCCGGTCGTCCCCCTGGTCGCCGCGGGCGACGCGGTGGTGGCAGGGCAGGTCATCGGCACGCTCGCCGCGTCGCCTCGCCACGCGCCCGACGGCGGGCTGCACCTCGGGGCGCGCCTGCACGGCGACTACGTGGATCCGGCCCTGCTGCTCGCCGCGCTCCAGCACGCGGTGCTGCTACCCCTGGTTCCCTGAACCCAGCCCCGGCTCGGCCGTCTCCGGAGGGAGCGCGGGCTCGATCCGGTCGCGCGCCCGCCGGTGCGGCTCAGGCGCGCGGGTGGGCGCCCTCGTAGCTGCGCTGCAACCGCTCGATCGAGACGTGCGTGTAGATCTGGGTCGTCCCGAGGCTCGCGTGGCCCAGCATCTCCTGCACGGTGCGGAGGTCCGCTCCCCCGTCGAGCAGGTGCGTCGCCGCCGTGTGCCGGAGGGCGTGAGGCCCCTGCGGCCCCGATCCGGGGATGTCGGCGAGCAGGGAGGCCACGAGGCCGTAGACGGCGCGCGAACCCAGCCGCCCACCGCGCGCCCCGAGGAACAGCGCGGTACCGGTCCGTGGCGAGACGAGCCCGGGACGGCCTCGCGCGACGTAGGCGTCGAGCGCCTCGGCGGCGGGGACGCCGAACGGCACGACCCGCTCGCGATCGCCCTTGCCGACCACGCGCACCGTGAGGCGGGAGGCGTCGACGTCGCCGAGTTCGAGGCCCGTCAGCTCGGAGACCCGGAGCGCGGACGCGTAGAGCAGCTCGATGACGGCGAGATCCCGGAGCGCGGCGGGGTCGTCCTCCGCAGCCCGTGCGGCGAGTCGGGCGAGGAGGGCCGACATCTGCTCGCGTGCCAGCACTCGCGGGAGATGGGATCCCGCCCGCGGCGCCTTCAGCCGCACGGCCGGGTCGGCCTCGACGCGGCCCGTGCGGAGGAGCCACGCGCCGAAACCCCGCACTGCGGCCGAGCGCCGCGCCAGCGTCGCGGGAGCCAGCCGCGCCTGGGATCCCCGCCACAGCCAGTCGCGCAGCACCTCCAGGTCGAGGGCGGCGGACGTCGTGACGCCCTGCCGGCCGGCATGCGCGGCGAGGTCCCGCAGGTCGGCGGAGTAGGCCCGGACGGTGTGGGCCGCGCTCCCCCGCTCCCGGTCCATGGAGGTCCCGAACGCGGCGATGTCGTCCACGAGCGGAGTCGCGGCACCCGCGCCGCCCGAGGACAGCGGACCTCCGCCCGCGCCCTCGACGCGTCCGCCGCCGACCCTCATCCTGTCCATCCACGAAGGCTACGTGGATCCGCGCGCCGTGCGGTGCGGGCTCACCTGCGGGAACGAGGTCGCCTGTCCGGGGCCCGCCCGCGTCACCGCGATCCGGATCGCCGCACCCATCCCCCATCCGCTCGGGCCACTGCCCCCTCGAGCTCGAGCATGCCCAGCACGGAAGAGGTCTCGGCGAGCCCGAGACCGGATCGTGCCGCGACGTCGGCGGTCTCTCGCCCACGGCGTACGGCGAGGGCGTCCAGCACGCGCACGACGCGCGGATCGCCTCGGACCTCAGCGGTGCGCGCGCCCGCGCGCGCGGCATCGGGTGCGCTCGGCGCGGCGCGAGATGGCGCATGCGGGGCTTCCGACGCGCGGGCCTGCGCGCCCGACCCGCTCCAGCCCGGCAGCAGCTCCATCACATCGTCGGCCGACGTGACGCACACCGCCTGGGTCTCGCGGAGGAGACGGTGGCACCCCGACGACGACGCGCTCGTCACCGGACCCGGTACGGCCCCGAGCGGCCTCTCCAGCGCGACCGCGTGGTTCGCCGTGTTCAGCGACCCGCTGCGCGCACCTGCCTCGACGACGACGGTGGCCGCGCTGACCGCCGCGATGAGGCGATTGCGCAGGAGGAACCTCCAGCGCGTCGGCGACGCCCCGCACGGCAGCTCGGACACCACGGCTCCGTCGCGTCGCATCCGCGCGAAGAGCTCCGTGTGACCGGACGGATAGAGACGGTCGACGCCGCCCGCGAGGAACGCCACCGTGCGCCCCGCCGACCCGATGGCCGCGCGGTGCGCCGCGCCGTCGATGCCGTACGCCCCGCCCGAGACCACCGCCACGCCTCGGTCGACGAGGCCGGCGGCCAGCTCAGCGGTGACGTGCTCGCCGTACCCGGTGGCCGCGCGCGCTCCCACGATCGCCACGGACCCCGGGAGCGCGGCCATCGCGTCCGGCGCCCCCGTGCACCACAGCACGAGCGGCGCGTGCGGCCCCAGGTCGTCCGCGCCTACCGGCCAGTGCGCATCCCCGGGCACCACCACCCGCGCGCCGACCGCGCACGCGGCGTGGAGCCGCGCCAGCGCCTCGGTCCGCACGACCCGGGGACGCCAGCGTTCCAGCGCCCCGTCGACCTCGCCGACGAGCGCAGCGCGCCCGTCCGCCTCCAGATGGAGCCCGGCGTCGAGCATCGCCCCGACGACCGCGTCGGCCGAGCAGCCGTCGACCACGGAGGCCAGCGCCGCGCAGGCGCCGAGCACGCCGATGACCGCCCCGGCGACGCGATCGCCGGGCTCGGCGATGCCGGACCATGTGCAGCGCGCCGCCACCTCCTCCGCATCCGCGTCGCTCGAGTCCGCGCCCGGACATGCGGCATCGGGGCGGAGCGCGGCCATCAGCTCCCCGAGATCGCTCGCCGGGAGTCCGAGGCGGGCGACGGCGCGCGCACGTGCCGAGTCGGGCCCCGCGATGCTGCTCCGCGGTGCTTCCGCAGGCCGAGCTCGGCCTCCCGAGCGGGATGGGGAGGGACGGACCGCCCCCTCGGAGGCATGCGCGTCGTCCACCACGCCGCCTCCGTCGTGGTCGGCGCTCACGACGCGCCTCGCAGCAGGAGGGCCCGGCCCAGATGATCCGCGTCGGGGCTCGACGCGCCCTCCAGGTCCGCGAGGGTCCACCCGATGCGGAGGACCCGGTCGTAGCCGCGCATGGTGAGGATCCCGCGGTCCAGCGCTCGATCGAGGGAGACGGTCGCCCCGCGGGCGATGCGGGCCTCGCGCCGGAGCCAGGTTCCCGAGACGTGGGCGTTGGTGCGCCACGGCGTCGCGGCCCATCGCTCTGCGGCCGCCGCGCGAGCTGCGGCGACGCGCAGCCGCGCCGTCGGCGTGGTCACGCGCGGCGCATCGCCCGCCGCGAGATGCACGGCCGTCGTGACCCGGCGGACGCTGAGCCGGATGTCCATGCGGTCCATGAGCGGGCCGGAGAGCCTGGCCAAGTAGCGCCGGCGAGCCTGGGGCGGGCACGAGCAGTCGGCACCCGCGACGCCGTACGAACCGCACGGGCACGGGTTCGCCGCCATCACCAGCTGGAAGCGCCCCGGGAAGTGGGCGACGCCGTTGGCCCGGTGGATGCTGATGACGCCCGATTCGAGCGGCTGCCGCAGGCAGTCCAGCACGGCGCCCGCGAACTCCGGCGCCTCGTCGAGGAAGAGCACTCCCCCGCTGGCGCGCACGGCCGCCCCAGGGCGGATGCGCCCGCTGCCGCCTCCGACGATCCCCGCGGCGCTCGCCGTGTGGTGCGGCGCCTCCAGGGGTGGACGCACGGGCAGCTCGGGTCCCAGCCTCTCCCCGCAGAGCGACCGGATGCAGCCGACCTCCAGCGCGGCCTCCTCGTCGAGGTCGGGCAGGAGGCCGGGGAGCCGCTGGGCGAGCATCGTCTTCCCCGCGCCGGGCGGGCCGAGCAGGAACATGTGGTGCCCGCCCGCGGCCGCGACCACGAGCGCCTCCACGGCCTCCTCGTTGCCGACCACGTCGCCCAGGCAGGGCTCCGCCGGCTCCGTGCCCCCGATCGCCCGCGTCGATCCGCTCCCCGTGGGCGTGGACGGACGGGCGTCGGCCTCCTCCGGCTCCGGCTCGAGCTCGGCGCCGTGGTGGATCGCCGCATCCCGCAACCCCGCCACGGCGATGACCCGCATGTCGGGCACGAGGGACGCCTCGTCCGCGTGGCAGCGCGGCACCATGACCCGGCGGGCGCCCGCTCGACGCGCGGCGAGCACCGCGGGCAGGATGCCGTGCGTCGGACGCAGCCTCCCGTCGAGGCCGAGCTCGCCGAGGTGCACGGTGCCGGCCACCGACTCGGCCGACACCGACCCACCCGCCGCGAGGATCGCGAGGGCTATCGCGAGGTCGAAGCCGGAGCCGTGCTTCGGCAGGACGGCCGGCGAGAGGTTGACGGTGACCCGGCGGACGGGGAACTCGCATCCCGCGTTGCCTGTCGCGGCGCGGACCCGCTCGCGGGCCTGGCTGAGCGCGGCGTCCGGCAGGCCGATGAGCACGAACCCGGGGAGCTGGCTCGTGATGTCGGCCTCGACGTCGACGAGCGCTCCGTCCAGGCCGGAGAGCGCGACGGCGAGCGTGCGACCGACGGCCATCAGCAGGCGCTCCGGACGACCTCGACCGACGGCTGCCCGCCCCGGGGCCAGAGCACTCCCACCACGTCGATCCGCACGGGCCCGCGCCGGTCGGGATGCGCCTGGCACCAGAGGCCCGCGAGGACCCGCAGACGCGAGGCCTTCGCGCGTGTGACCGCCTCGAGCGGATGCCCGTAGCCGAGCCCCGCGCGCGTCTTGACCTCCACGAGCACGGTCGTGCCCGCGTGCGTCATCACGAGGTCGATCTCGCCCTCGCGGCACCGCCAGTTGCGCTCGACGAGCGTGTACCCGCGCCCGATCAGATGCTGCGCGGCGATCTCCTCGCCGCGTCGTCCCAGGTCCTGCTCGCGTGTCATGCGCACCTCCGCGAGGAGGATGCGCCACCGCAGCACCGTGGTCGGCCATGGGCCGCTAGGGCGTGCAGTGCGCGTCGGGCGAGCGCCTGGGGAGGGATCCCCTCAGGGGCCCTACTCGTCGATGGCGAGCTCCTTGGGGAGCTCGAACTCCTTCGCCGACAGCTCCTCGACGTTCACGTCCTTGAAGGTGAGCACGCGGACGGACTTCACGAACCGGTCGGAGCGGTACACGTCCCAGACCCAGACGTCGGTCATGGTCAGCTCGAAGTAGAAGTCGTGCTCCGTGTCGCGCCGCACGAGCTCGACCTCGTTGGCGAGGTAGAAGCGCCGCTCGGTCTCGACCACGTACTTGAACTGGGACACGATGTCCCGGTACTCCCGGTAGAGCGCGAGCTCCACCTCGCGGTCGTAGTCCTCGAACTCGTCGTCATCCATGGTCCGTCGATCCTAACCGCCCGCGGGGCCGCCCTCCGCCGAGGGAGCCGACCCGGGCATCCCTCCCCGGGCGTCAGGGCGTCGCGTCCCCGAGCACGCCGGAGAGCCACGTGCGCCGGTGGAGGGGCGAGGCACCGCGAGCCCGGATGGCGTCGAGGTGCGCGGCGCTGCCGTAGCCCTTGTTGCCCGCCCACCCGTACTCGGGCAGGTCCTCGTGCCAGACGGCCATCATGCGGTCGCGCTCCACCTTGGCGAGCACGGAGGCCGCGGCCACGGAAGCGCAGTCGCGGTCGGCCTTCACACGCAGGCGCACGGGCACGGGGTGGGCGAGATGCGGCGTGAGCCAGTCGTGCGCACCGTCCAGCAGGACGACGCTGTCCAGCAGCGGGACGCCGGCGTGGTGCAGCTCGACGAGCGCGCGGCGCCCGGCGAGGCCGAGGCAGGCCGTGATCCCGAGCTCGTCCACCTCGGCAGCGGAGGCCATGCCGACGGCCGAGTGCCGGACCCACCCGGCGACGACCGGGTGCAGCGCCTCGCGGCGCTTCTCGCTGAGCATCTTCGAGTCACGGAGGCCGGGCGGGAAACCCACGGCGTCCGGCCCCACGACGGCCATGCCTACGGCGACAGGCCCCGCGAGCGCTCCTCGACCCACCTCGTCACAGCCGATCACGAGGGCGGCGCCCGCGTGGAGGAGCTCGTGCTCCAGATCGAGGGTGGGATCCGCGACCGGCATCAGCCCGCGGGGACGGGGTCGGGCACGTCGCCGAACGTCTCGGGGTGGTCGCTGAGGATCGACCAGCGGTCGATGGGCCAGGTGATGACGAACGCACGGCCGACCACGTGGTCGATCGGCACGAAGCCCTTGGTGGGGCCGTTGACGTTGTAGCGCGAGTCCGCGGAATTGCCGCGGTTGTCCCCCATGACCCAGAGCGAGTCGGCGGGGACGGTGACGTCGAACCCGTCGTCGGAGGCCTGCGTGTCGCCGGGCACGAGCTTCAGGTAGGGCTCGTCCAGGGGCACGTCGTTCACGCTCATCTGGCCGAGGGAGTTGCAGCAGACGACGTGATCGCCCGGCAGGCCGATGAGGCGCTTGATGAGGTGGTCGTTGCTGTCGGAGGCGGACAGGCCCACGGTCGTGAGCGCCCAGTCGACCGCGGCCGCGATGGGCGGCTTCTCGACCTGGGGAGACGGGAGGAGCCAGCCGCCCGGATCGCGGAACACGACGACGTCGCCGCGCTCGAGCGGCATGAGCCGCGGCGTGAGCTGGTTCACCACGATGCGGTCGTTGATCTGCAGCGTGTCCTCCATGGAGGACGACGGGATGTAGAACGATCTGATCAGGAACGCCTTGATCAGGATCGAGACGAGGAGGGCCACCACGAAGATGACGAGGACGTCCCGGAGGAACGTCTTCCATCCACGCGACCCGCTGCCGCTGTGCCTGCCCGAGGATCTCGTCTCCATGGGCGCCGTGCTGTCTGTCATTTAACCGCCTGAGCTCCCGGCAAGCATATGCGCCGGGAGCTCAGTGGGATGACAGGTGGGGATGCGCTAGGAGCGCTTCTCCTTGATCTTCGCCTTCTTGCCGCGCAGGTCGCGGAGGAAGTACAGCTTCGCGCGGCGCACGTCGCCGCGCGTCACGACCTCGATGTGGTCGATGACCGGGGAGTGCACCGGGAAGGTGCGCTCGACGCCGACCTGGAAGCTCACCTTGCGGACGCAGAACGTCTCGCGGACGCCCTCGCCCTGACGGCCGATGACGATGCCCTGGAACACCTGGATGCGCGAGCGGCTGCCCTCGACGATGTTGACGTGGACCTTGACCGTGTCGCCGGCGCGGAAGTCGGGGATGTCCGACCGCAGCGACGCCTTGTCGACGGAATCGAGGATGTGCATGGTGTACCGCTCTCTGCAACCGCCACGGGTCGACTGCGCATCAATGTCTGGAAGGGGAACGGCCCGCATGAGTGGTCGACTCCCCCGTGGCAGGGTCGACGGCAGGCACGATCGCCCATTCTGTCACCTCGGGCGCGTCGAGCGCAAAGCGCGGGGTCCGCGCGACGGAGTCAGTCCAGCCGGATGGTGCGCCCGGCGTCGGGGCCCTCCGCGGCCTTCCACTCGGGCGGTCGCGGCTGCGCGTCCCGCTCGATGACCGCGATGACCTCCTGCATGCGCTGCCGCGTCTCCGCGAGCAGCTGCCGGACGGCCATGGCGACGAGCGCGACGACGGCGAGCACCGCGACGACCGCGCACCAGGTGCTGACGACGGAGAAGGTGCCGGTGCCGATGACCGCGAGGGTCAGGACGCCCATGGCGATCGCATCCGTCGGGGACACGGCCCGCGCGGTGCGGACGGAGCGACGGGCCAGGACCAGGCCGAGGGCCGCGAGCAGCGCGATCCCGAGGGCGCCGGAGGCGAGCATCACGAGGAGGAGCTCCCATCCGCCGGACCCGAAGGACGCCCAGCCCACGAGGAGCCAGGCGGGGAGCACGACGACGGCCGCGAACTGCCAGCGGTAGAGCACGCGACGGAGGCCGAGGGCCGGGGACTGCTGCATGGCCTCATGCTACGAGCGGATCCTGGGCGCCCCGGGAGGGCCCGGGCCCGGCTCCCGTAGGATCCTTCGCGTGATGGAACTGCGAACCCCCGCCGAGATGGACCAGATGCGACCTGCCGGGGAGTTCGTGGCCTCCGTGCTCACAGCCCTCGCCGCGAAGGCCGACGTCGGCGTGAACCTCCTCGACCTCGACCGCGAGGCGCACCGCATGATCCGCCAGCGCGGCGCGGAGTCCTGCTACATCGACTACCACCCGTCCTTCGGCGCCATGCCGTTCGGCAAGGTGCTGTGCACGTCGGTCAACGACGGCGTCCTGCACGGGCTCCCCCACGACTACCGGCTGCAGGACGGCGACCTCCTCAGCCTCGACTTCGCGGCGTCCGTCGACGGCTGGGTCAGCGACTCCGCCGTGAGCGTCATCGTGGGCACGCCGCGCGAGGAGGACATCCGCCTCATCGAGGTGACGACGGCCGCCCTCGAGGCGGGGATCCGCGCCGCCCAGCCCGGCGGGCGCACGGGCGACATCTCCGCGGCGATCGGCGCCGTCGCGACGGAGGCCGGCTACTCGGTCAACACCGACTTCGGCGGGCACGGCGTCGGCCGCACCATGCACGGCGATCCGCACATCGCGAACCAGGGCCGGCCCAACCGCGGCGTGCCGCTGCGTCCCGGCCTGGTGATCGCGATCGAGCCGTGGTTCCTGCAGAGCACCGACGAGATCTTCACGGACAGGGACGGCTGGACCCTCCGGAGCGCCGACGGCTCCCGCGGCGCCCACATGGAGCACACCGTGGCCATCACGGAGGACGGACCGCTGATCCTCACCGAGCGCTCCTAGCTCGCCGCCAGGAGACGACTCACTCGGGCAGCAGGTCCGGGCGGACGCGGCGGGTGCGCTCGAGCTGCTGCTCGCGTCGCCATGCCGCGATCGCTGCGTGGTTGCCGCTGCGCAGCACGTCGGGGACGGCCAGTCCGCGCCACTCGGGGGGCTTCGTGTAGCTCGGGTGCTCGAGCAGGCCGTCGGAGTGGCTCTCCTCGACGAGGCTGGCGGGGTTGCCGACGACGCCGGGGACGAGGCGGCCGATCGCCTCGATCATCGCCATGACCGCGACCTCGCCGCCGTTGAGCACGTAGTCGCCGAGGCTGACCAGCCTGACCCGTGCGCGCGTGGCGGTGTGGTCGACGACGCGCTGGTCGATGCCCTCGTAGCGGCCGCAGCCGAACGCGAGGTGCGGCTCCGCGGAGAGCTCCTGCGCCATGGCCTGCGTGAAGACCTCGCCAGCGGGCGACGGGAAGATGACGACGGGATCCGTTTCGTCCGCGAGCACCTCGTCCATGGCCTCGCCCCAGGGCTCCGGCCGCATCACCATGCCGGCGCCCCCGCCGTACGGGGTGTCGTCGACGGTGCGGTGCCGATCGTGCGTGAACGCGCGCAGGTCGTGCACGCGGAGATCGATGAGGCCGGACTGCCGCGCGCGACCGAGGAGGGAGATGTCGAGCACCCCGAAGAACTCTGGGAAGATCGAGACGATGTCGATCCGCATGTCAGCGGGCGTCGTCGCCCTCGGGGGCGGGCTCCGCGGCCTCGGCCGGCGTCGGCTCTGCCGTCGGCGTCTCGTCCGGGATCTCCTCGAAGAGCCCGAGCGGCGGCGTGACGACGAGCGTGCCTGCCTCCACGTCGACCGACGGGACGATGGCCTGCACGAACGGGACGAGCACGGTGCCGGAGGGCGTGTCGACGTGCAGCAGGTCCTGCGCCGGGAAGTGGTCGACGAGAGATACGGTGCCGACCTCGACGCCGTCGCGGAGGACCGTGAGGCCCACGAGCTGGTGGTCGTACCAGGCGTCGGGCTCGGCGGCCTCGTCGGCCGGCGGCGTCATCCAGAGGATGGCCTTGGCGAGCGACTCGGCTGCGGTGCGGTCGGCGACGCCATCGAAGAACCCGACGGGGTGGCTGTTGTACCAGCGGAGCTCGGTCAGCGTGAGCGTGCGTCCGTGCCACGGCGACGACTCGGGGACCTGGAGCGAGAACTCGGCGCCCGGGACGAACCGCTTGTCGGGATCGTCCGTGAACAGCTCGAGCTTGACGGCTCCCTTGAGCCCGTGCGCCTTGGTCAGCCGGCCCACGCGGAACGCCGCGGGGTCACGGACGATGTCCTCAGGAATCGGTGTCCACCACATCGACGCGGACGCGCTGGCCGTCGGCGAGAGCCGAGACGAGCGTCCGGAGGGCCTTGGCGGTGCGACCCGCCCGGCCGATGACCCGGCCGAGGTCCTCGGGGTGCACGCGCACCTCGAGGACCTCGCCCCGGGGGGATCCCTTGCTCGTCACGGAGACGTCGTCCGGGTGCTCGACGATGCCCTTGACCAGATGAGCGAGCGCGGGAGCGAGCATGGGCTAGGCCTGCTCCTCGGTCGACTCGGCCTCGGGCGCTGCGGCCTCGGGCGCGGGTGCGGCCTTCTCGGTCTTCGGCTTGAGGACCGGCTTCTTCTTCTCGTCCGCGACGTAGGCGGGCTTCGCCTCGCGGGTGCGGACGGTGGAGACGGCGTCCTTGTCGCCCTTGAAGCGACCCCAGTCGCCCGTGAGCTTGAGGAGCGCCTCGACCTGCTCGGTGGGCTGGGCGCCCACGGAGAGCCAGTACTGCGCCCGCTCCGACTGGACCTCGATGAACGAGGGCTCCTCGGTGGGGTGGTACTTGCCGATCTCCTCGATGACGCGGCCGTCGCGCTTGGTGCGCGAGTCGGCGACGACGATGCGGTAGTACGGCGCGCGGATCTTGCCCAGGCGCTTCAGACGGATCTTGACAGCCACAATTCTCCTGAATTTCTTTTGTGTGGGGTGAACTGACGGCCGTGAGCGTGGGGGCACACTCGGCATTGGTTCGATGGGGTCTCGCGGCGCCTGATTAGAGGGTCGGACGATCGCGGACTCGACAGATCATTATGGCAGACGCGGCGCCCGGCCGGGACCCCCGCGGTCGGCGCGCCGCACGGCGTCATCGCCCGGCCGCCTCGCGGGGTGCGTGGCATGATCGGACGACACCCGGCGCATGCGCCCCGAGACCCCGTGGACGGCAGGACCCGCATGCAGATCGACTTCGCCCACCAGCCGCCGTCCCGCGTCGGGATCGAGTGGGAGCTCGCGTGCGTCGACCGCGGCTCCGGGGAGCTCGCGGGCGTCGCGCCGGAGATACTCCGCTCCTTCCCCCACGACGACGCCCACCCGCACGTGACCGGGGAGTTCCTCACCAACACCGTCGAGGTCGTCAGCGCGCCGCACTCGCGCGTCGGGCACGCGGTGGACGACCTCGCGCGGCTCATCGAACGGGTGGTGGACGTCGCGGATCCGCTCGGCATCGACCTCATGTGCGCGGGCACCCACCCCTTCAGCGCGTGGCCCGACCAGGACGTCACGCCCGACAACGAGCGCTACGCGACGCTGCTCGACCGCACGAGGTGGTGGGGGCGCCAGATGATGATCTGGGGCGTCCACGTCCACGTCGGCATCGACGACGCGTCCAAGGCGCTGCCCATCCTGAACGCGCTCCTCGTCCACCTCCCCCGCTTCCAGGCGCTCAGCGCGTCGAGCCCGTTCTGGTCGGGGCAGGAGACGGGGTACGCGTCGAACCGGGCGCTCATGTTCCAGCAGCTGCCGACCGCGGGGCTGCCGCCCGACCTCACGACCTGGGCCGACTACGAGCGGCTCGTCGGGGACATGACGCACGTCGGCGTCATCGACCACCACAGCGAGCTGCGCTGGGACATCCGGCCTGCACCCAAGTGGGGCACCCTCGAGACGCGCGTGTTCGACGGCGTCTCGACGCTCGGCGAGATCGCCTCGCTCGCGGCGCTGGTCCAGTGCCTGGTGCACGACATGTCGGCCGCCCTGGACCGCGGCGAGGAGCTGCCGAGGATGCAGCCCTGGTTCGTGCGCGAGAACAAGTGGCGCGCGGCCCGCTACGGGATGGACGCGATCATCATCCAGGACGCCGCCGGCGACGAGGCGCTCGTGGGCGACGACACCCGGGCCCTCGTGGAGCGCCTCTCCCCCACGGCGGATGCGCTCGGCTGCGAGGCGGAGCTGCGCGGGATCCTCGACATCGTCGACCGCGGCGCGAGCTACCAGCGGCAGCTGCGGGTGGCCGAGGAGAACGACGGCGCGCTCGCGCCCGTGGTCACGCACCTCGTCGAGGAGCTGCGCTCAGGATTGGGCCGGTGACGCGGGGCAGACTGTGCAGGTGAGCCCCGCCGTCGACATCGTGATCCTCGTCGTCGCCGTGCTCGCGGCCCTCGCCGGCTGGCGCCGCGGGGCCATCGTGACCGTCGCCGGGCTCGCGGGCATCGTGCTGGGCGTCCTGCTCGCGCTGTGGATCACGCCGGCGTTCCTCGCGCTCCTCGACCAGTTCGGCATCGCCACCGGGATCACCCGCACGCTCGCGGCGGCCGTGCTCATGCTCGTCACGACGTCGCTCGTGAGCGGGATCCTCGCGCAGGTCGCCAGCGTCCTCACCCGCCTGCTGCGCCCCCGGGGCGCCGCGCGCGGCCTCGACCGCGGCATCGGCGCCGTCGCGGGGCTCGCGGCCTGGGCCGTCTCCGTCTGGTTCATCGGCGGCTTCCTCGGCTCCAGCGGCGTGATCCCCGCGGTGCAGCTCGCGTCGTCGTCCCGCATCGTCGCGGCGCTCGACCGGGTCTCTCCCATCTCCAGCGGCACCGCCCTCTCGGCGCTCGACGACGCGCTCCACGACGTCGGGTACCCGCGCGTCTTCGCGAACGGCGAGGAGGCGATCGCCGACACGGCCGCACCCGACGCCGACGTGCCCGAGGCCGTGCGGCGCTCCGCCTCGAGCGTCGTGAAGATCCTCTCGTCGGCACCCGCATGCGGCACCTCGTCGTCCGGCAGCGGCTGGGTCGTGCAGGGCGACCGCGTCGTCACGAACGCGCACGTGGTGACCGGATCCGACCAGGTGTACGTGCAGCAGGGCGGCACGGGGCAGCTGCTCGAGGCGGACCTCGTGGTGTTCGACCCCGCGCGGGACGTCGCCATCCTCGCGGTGCCCGGCCTCACGGCATCCCCGCTCGCTCTCGGCGACGAGCTCGCCGCCTCCGACGAGGCCGTCGTGGCCGGCTACCCGGGCGGCGGGCCGTACCAGGCCACGGGGGCGCGCATCCGCGAGGTGGTCCAGGCGCTCGGCACCGACATCCAGCACGAGCAGCCCGTCACGCGCGAGGTCTACTCGGTCCGCGGCACGGTGCGTCCCGGGGACTCGGGCGGCGCGCTGTTCGACGCCCAGGGGCGCGTCGTCGGCCTCGTGTTCGCGACCTCGACCGTCGACTCGCAGACAGGCTACGCGATGACGCTCGACGAGATCGCGCCCGTGCTGCAGCAGGCGGGCGCGACGACCCCGGTGGACTCCGGGCGCTGCTCCCGCTGACCCCGGGCGTCAGGCCGCGACGACGGAGAGCACGTTGCCGGCCGGATCGCGGAACCAGGCGATGTCGGGGCCGTTGCCGCGCATGATGCCGCGCGCGTCCGTCGGCATCCCCGCGAAGATCGCCGTCTCGACGCCGCGCGCGTTCAGCTCGACGACCGCCTCGTCGACGTCGTCGACCTGGAGGTTGAGGACCGTGAACGTCGCGGGCTCGTGGCCCGGCTTCGGGTAGACGAGGACGCGCGCGCCGGACCCCGGGAGCACGAGCCGCAGCATCCCCATCTCGGGCACCTCCTCGACCTCGAGGCCGAGCGTGTCCCGGTAGAAGGCGAGGGCGGCGGGGACGTCGTCGACGCTGAAGCCGCTGAACGCGGTGGCGGGTGCGAACACGGGTTGCTCCTGACGCGGGATCGCGACGGGCGCCGCGGTGCTCCCCCCACGCTGGCACGTCGGAGGGCGCACGTCGAGCATGCGACGACGGCGCCCTCCGGTGGGGAGGACGCCGTCGCGGGACGTGCGGGTCGTGCGTCGGGTCAGCGCCCGAGGAACTTCTGCAGCGAGGCGAGCTCCTCCTCGCTCGGGGCGCCGTCCGCGCCGCCCTTGGCCGCCCCGGCGAGGCCGAAGCCGGATCCCGCGGGAGCAGCGGGGCCGCCGATGCGCTGGCCCGACGCGAGCGCCGCGTTCTCCTGCGCGCGCTTGGCCGGGTTGCCCGACTTCGAGCCCTTCTTCTTCTTCTGCTGCACGGGCTTGCGGCCCGAGTGCGCGCCCGGCATCGGGCCCATCCCGGGGATCTGCGGCATGCCGCCGCGGGCGACCGTGCGCATCATCTTCGACGCCTGCTCGAAGCGCTGCACGAGGCCGTTGACGTCGGTGACGGTCATGCCGGATCCGCGCGCGATGCGGAGCCGACGCGAGCCGTTGAGCAGCTTCGGGTTCTGCCGCTCGGCCTTCGTCATCGACTGGATGATCGCCTCGGTGCGGACGATCTCCTTCTCGTCGAAGTTCTCCAGCTGCTCCTTCATGGCGCCCATGCCGGGGAGCATGCCCATCATCTTCTTGAGGGAGCCCTTGCCGCGCAGCTGCTGCATCTGCTTGAGGAAGTCGTCGAGCGTGAAGGTGTCGCTCGCGAGCTTCTGGGCGACCTCCATCGCCTCCTCCTCGTCGAAGGCCTGCTGGGCCTGCTCGATGAGGGTGAGGATGTCGCCGAGGTCGAGGATGCGGCTCGCCATGCGGTCGGGGTGGAAGGGCTCGAAGTCGTCGAGGCCCTCGCCCGTGGAGGCGAACATGATCGGGCGGCCGGTGACGGAGGCGACCGAGAGGGCCGCTCCTCCGCGCGCGTCGCCGTCGAGCTTGGAGAGCACGACGCCCGTGAAGTCGACGCCGTCCTGGAACGCCTTCGCGGTCGCGACCGCGTCCTGGCCGATCATGGCGTCGATGACGAAGAGGACCTCGTCGGGGTCGGTGGCCTTGCGGATGTCCGCGGCCTGCTTCATCAGCTCCGCGTCGACGCCGAGGCGGCCCGCGGTGTCGATGATGACGACGCTGTACTGCTTGTCGATCGCGTGCTTCATCGCGTCCTTGGTGACGCGGACGGGGTTGCCCTTGCCGTTGCCGGGCTCGGGCGCGAAGACGGGGACGCCCGCCTGCTCGCCGACGACCTGCAGCTGCTGCACGGCGTTGGGGCGCTGGAGGTCGGCCGCGACGAGCATCGGCGTGTGGCCGTCCTTCGCGAGCCACTTGCCGAGCTTGCCCGCGAGGGTCGTCTTGCCCGCGCCCTGGAGGCCCGCGAGCATGATGACGGTCGGCGGCTTCTTGGCGAACTGGATGCGGCGCTGCTGGCCGCCCAGGATCCCGACGAGCTCCTCGTTGACGATCTGCACGACCTGCTGGGCGGGGTTCAGCGCCTGGCTGACCTCGCCGCCGAGGGCGCGCTCGCGGACGGACGCGGTGAACGCCTTGACGACGTCGAGCGCGACGTCGGCCTCGAGCAGCGCGCGGCGGATCTCGCGGACGGTGCCGTCGACGTCCGCGGCGCTGAGCTTGCCCTTGCCGCGCAGGTTCTTGAAGGTCTCGGCGAGGCGGTCCGAGAGTGTTCCGAAGGTAGCCATGGTGGGTCCAGCTTAACCGGCGTCGGAGCGGGGTCGGGCCAGCGCCCGGGAGGGACGCCGGTCAGCCGACCAGGTTCTGCGCGAAGACGTGCGGGGTGAAGCCCGTGAGGTCGCCGATGCCCTCGCCCTGGCCGATGAGCTTGATGGGGATGCCCGTGCGCTCCTGCACGTTGAGGATGAAGCCGCCCTTGGCTGATCCGTCGAGCTTGGTGATGACGAGGCCCGTGACGCCGCCGTGCTCGATGAAGGCCTGCGCCTGCGCGAGCCCGTTCTGGCCGGTCGTCGCGTCGAGGACGAGCAGCACCTCGGCGATGGGCGACTGCTTCTCGACCACGCGGCGGATCTTCGACAGCTCGTCCATGAGGCCGCCCTTGGTGTGCAGACGGCCGGCCGTGTCGATGATGACCATCTCCGTGCCCGTGCGCATCGCGTGCTCGACGGTCTGGAAGGCGACGCTCGCGGGATCCTGGCCGGGCTGCTGCGGGCGCACGATCTCGGCGCCGGCGCGGTCGGCCCAGGTGGCGAGCTGGTCGACGGCGGCCGCGCGGAAGGTGTCCGCCGCGCCGACGACGACCGTGCGGCCGTAGTTGCGGAGGAACTTCGCGAACTTGCCGATGGTGGTGGTCTTGCCGACGCCGTTGACGCCGACCACGAGGATCACGGCGGGGCGGGCGCTGAGCTTCAGCGTGGGGTCGTGCTTCGCCAGGCGCTCCTCGATGCTCTCGCGGAGCATGCGCTGGAGGTCGCGCGGGTCGGTCGTGCGGTAGCGCTCGACCTTCTGGCGGAGGTCGTCGATGGTGGCCTCGGTGACGTCGGGGCCGAAGTCCGCGGTGATGAGCGCGGTCTCGAGGTCGTCCCACGTGGTCTCGTCGATCGTCGGCTTCGCGAACATCCCGCGGAGCGCGCCGGAGAGGGACCAGGGGGTGCGGGCTGCCATGTGCCCAGCGTAGCCGCGGGTCAGGAGGCGGCCTGCTCCTCGGGGGCGGGCTCCTGCTCGGTCGCGGGCGCGCCGTCGGGCTCGTCCTCGCCAGCGGATGCGGGTGCCGGGTCGGGGCGGGCGTCGCGGCTCACGCGCTGGCCGACGACCGCGCTCACGCCGTCCTGCCGCATCGAGACGCCGTACAGCGCGTCGGCGATCTCCATCGTGCGCTTCTGGTGCGTGATGACGATGAGCTGCGAGGTGTCGCGGAGCTGCTCGAGGATCGTGAGCAGGCGGCCGAGGTTGGCGTCGTCGAGGGCCGCCTCCACCTCGTCCATGATGTAGAACGGGCTCGGCCGGGCGGTGAAGATCGCGATGAGCAGCGCCACGGCCGCGAGCGAGCGCTCCCCGCCGGACAGCAGCGACAGGCGCTCGATGCGCTTGCCCGCGGGGCGCACGCTGACCTCGATCCCCGTGGTGAGCAGCTGCTCGGGATCCGTGAGGTGGATGCTGCCGGTGCCGCCCGGGAAGAGGATCGGGAAGACCCGGTCGAACGCCGCCCGGGTGTCCTCGAACGCGGCCGCGAAGACGCCCTGCATGGTGCGGTCGATGTCGTCGATGATCGTGAGCAGGTCCTTGCGCGTCGCCGTGAGGTCGGCGAGCTGCTCGGTGAGGAAGAGGTGGCGCTGCTCGAGCGCGGCGAACTCCTCGAGGGCGAGCGGGTTCACGCGGCCGAGCTGGGCGAGCTTCCGCTCGGCGGACTGCAGGCGGGCGCGCTGCTCCTCGCGGTCGAACGGGCGGGTGGGGACGGGCGGGGCGTCGCCGTCCGCGTCCAACTCGGCCGCCTCGTCTGCTGTCCCGGACGGCTCCGCGCTCGGGACGGACGTCTCGGCCGACGCGGCGGCGTCGTCGGGATCGGCCGCGGCGTCGCCGACGCCGTCATCCACCGGCGCACGCGGCCGCTGCCGTGGCGGCAGCGGCGCCTCCTCGGGGACGGGCACGTCGGGCCCGTACTCGGCCACGAGAACCTCCTCCCCCAGCCCGAGCTCGCTCGCGGCGCGCTCGAGCAGCTGCGAGACCTGCAGGCGCTTCTCGTAGATCTGCAGCTCGAGTCCGTGGACGTCCTCGGTGATGCCGTGCAGGCGCGCGCGCAGCTCGGCCTCCTCGCGGCGGAGCACCACCAGCTCGGCGTTGCGGCCGGCCCTCGCCTCCTCGGCGCGGGCGAGCACGAGACGCGCCTCCGCGGTGCTGCGGTCGGCGGCGCGCACCACGGCAGGCAGCGCCTCGGCGACGGAGGCGGCCCGCGCGATCTGACGGCGGCGGATCACCTGGCGGCGGGCGGCCTCCTCCGCGGCGGCGCGCTCCGCGGCCAGGCGGCGCTCGAGCGCGACCGTGCGCTCCTGCTCGGCGCGGACGCGCTCGCGCGCGGTCTCGACCTGCAGGCGCGCCTCGATCTCGGCTTCGCGCGCCGCCTCCCACTCGGCGACGAGCGCGTCGCGGCCGCTCGCGTCGAGCACGGGCCGCGGGCGGGATCGGGCCTCGTCGAGCGCGCGACGGGCGGCGTCGTTCGCGGCGACGGCCTCCTCCACCGACGCGCTCGCGAGGTCGAGGCCGCGCTGCACGCGGGCGAGCTCGGCGGCGGCGGACTCGGCCTGCGCGCGGGATCTGCTGAGCCGCTCGGCGTGGGCGGCGAGGCGCGCGTCGGCCTCGCGCAGGCCGCCGAGCGCCGCGGATGCCCGCTCGCGGGCCGCACGGAGGCGCTCCCGTCCGGCCGCGAGGTCCACCTGCAGGTCGTCGATGCGGGCGCGGACGTCGGTCAGCGTGGTCGCGGCGGCCTCGCGCGCGGCGACGAGCTCGAGCTTGGAGCGGGTGGCGCCGGATCCGCCGCGCAGCACGTGCGCCGACACGACCTCGCCCGCGCGGGTGATCGCCGTGGCGGGTGCGTCGGGTCCGTCGAGGAGGGCGACCGCCTCCGCGAGGCCGTCGACGAAGACGACGTCCGCGAGGATCCGCCGCACGCCGTCCGGTGCCTCGACCACGGAGGCCGCGGCGACGGGACCGTCGGATGACGGCACGGCGAGCTGCGCGTCCGCGGACCCGGCCACGACCACCTCCACGCGCCCCAGGTCGTCGTCGACCGCGCGGCGGAGTGCGGCCACCGCGTCGTCGTGCGTCTCGGCGACCACCGCGTCGGCGAGCGAGCCGAGCGCGGCGGCGACGGCGGCCTCGTAGCCGGGCTGCACGTGCACGTGCTCGGCGAGGAGGCCGCGGATGCCGGGGAGGCCCGCGGCGACGAGGTCGCTGGATCCGTCGCGCTGGTCGAGCGCGCTCGCGAGGGCCTGCTCGCGCGCGGCCAGGGCGTCGCGCTCCCGCTCCTTCGCGTGCAGCTCCTCGCGCACGGCCTCGATCGCGGACTCCTCGCTGGCGACGTCGGCCTGCGCGTCCTCGTAGGCGCGCGTCAGCTCGGATCCGCCCTGCTCGTCGGCCTCGCCCTCCGCCTCGCCGCGCTCCCGCTCGGCCTCCGCTGCGGCCAGCCGGGCGCGCGCCGCGTCGAGCGCGTTCTGCTGCCGGAGCACCTCGCCGCGGACGGCCGCGAGCCGGGAACCCGCGGTCTCGGCGCGGCCCGTCAGCCCCGCGATCTCGAGGTCGTGGCGGGAGACGAGCGCGCTCTGGGCCTGGATCTCCTCGTCGAGCGCGTCGAGCGCCTGCCGCCCCGCCGCGGTCGCCTGCCGCGCGGACGCCCAGCCCGCCTCCGCCTCGGCGATCAGCGCGATCAGCCGGGCCGCCTCGTCACGGGACTCCTGCACCTGC
Organism: Clavibacter michiganensis; assembly: GCF_021216655.1. Taxonomy (NCBI): domain Bacteria; kingdom Bacillati; phylum Actinomycetota; class Actinomycetes; order Micrococcales; family Microbacteriaceae; genus Clavibacter; species Clavibacter michiganensis. The sequence goes on along the minus strand of NZ_CP080437.1, from coordinate 538,985 downwards.
CCGGGCGTCGTGCCCGCGGCGGCCTCGGGCGCGTCGTCGGCGGATCCGAGGAGCGCGAGCCGCTGCTGCGCGAGCGACAGCAGGTTGCGCAGCCGCTCCTGCACCTGCTCGAGCGCGAAGGCCGTGCGGCGGGCGCCGTCGACCTCATCGCCCTCCTGCTCCTCGACGATGCGCTCCGACCGGATCACCGCGCGGTCGAGCTTCTCCTGCAGCACCATGCGCTCGGTCGTGCGCTCCTCCTCGGTGCGCGTGTGCTCCGCGAGGGCGCGCCGGAGGGTCACGACCTCGTCGGCCACCAGCCGCGCGCGGGCGTCGCGGACTACGGCGGCCACGGTCTGCGCCTGCCGCGCGACCTCCGCCTGCCGGCCGAGCGGCTTGAGCTGGCGGCGGATCTCCCCCGCCAGGTCGTTGAGGCGCGTGAGGTTGGCCTGCATCCCCTCGAGCTTGCGGAGCGTGCGCTCCTTGCGACGGCGGTGCTTGAGGATCCCGGCGGCCTCCTCGATGAAGCCCCGCCGCTCCTCGGGGGTGGCGCGCAGGACGTTATCGAGCCGGCCCTGCCCGACGATGACGTGCATCTCGCGGCCGAGCCCGGAGTCGCTCAGGAGCTCCTGCACGTCGAGGAGCCGGCACGACGTGCCGTTGATCGCGTACTCGCTGCCGCCGTTGCGGAAGAGCGTGCGGCGGATCGCGACCTCGGTGTAGTCGATGGGCAGCGCGCCGTCGGCGTTGTCGATCGTGAGCGTGACCTCTGCGCGGCCGAGCGGCCCGCGGGTGGAGGTGCCGGCGAAGATGACGTCCTCCATCTTGCCGCCGCGGAGGGTCTTCGCTCCCTGCTCGCCCATGACCCAGGCGAGGGCGTCGACGACGTTCGACTTGCCGGATCCGTTCGGCCCGACGACGCAGGTGACCCCGGTCTCGAACTGGAACGTGGTCGGCTGCGCGAACGACTTGAACCCCTTGAGGGTCAGGCTCTTCAGGTGCACGCCCGTCGCCCTCCTCGCGTGATGGTCTCGATCACGGTACCGGACCCGCGGGCCGCGGCCGGGAGCCGCGCGCGGGACGCCCCGTCCGGCGGGCCGCCGCTACCGTGGGAGGGCGCGGGCCGGTCCCGGCGGCGCGCGCCGACGAGGGAGCCGACCATGCCGCACGCCGACGACATCCGCCCCTTCGACGTGGAGGAGGTCCGCCCGCCCGTGGCGGTCGGCGCGGACGGCTGGGACGCCTTCGTCGCCCTCACCGACGTCGTCAACCGGGCGCAGTCGCACGACCTCGGCCACGACGCGTTCATCTGGCTGCCGGAGGAGCTGATCGCCGACTACGCCGACGTCGCGCACGTGCGGAAGCGGCTGTTCGCCGCGCGCGCGGACGGCCGGATCGTCGGCCGCGGGCTCCTCACCACCTGGCTCAACGACCCGACCACCTCCGACGTCGCGGTGTCCGTGCTCCCCGAGCACCGGCGCCGCGGGATCGGCCGGGCCCTGCGGGAGCGCGTCGAGCGGATCGCCCTCGACGACGGCTGCCGGACGCTCACGGGCTCCACGATTCACCGCGCCGAGGCGAACGGATCCCCCATCCCCTCACCCACGGGGATAGGCGCCGTCGGATCCGACGACCCCTCCTCGCGCTTCGCCGTCGACGCCGGCTACCGCCTCGGCCAGACCGCGCGGACGAGCTCGCTCGACACCGACGCCGCGGCCCCGACGCTCGCCGGGCGCCTCGCCGACGCGCGCGGTGCCGCCGGCGACGCCTACCGCGTGGTCTCGTGGGTGGACGCGACGCCCGAGCACCTGCTCGACGACCTCGCCGTGCTGCACACGCGCATGTCCACGGACACGCCGCAGGGCGACCTCCCGCACGCGGAGGACACATGGGACGCCGGCCGGATCCGCGAGGCGGAGGCGCGGCGGGCGTCAGCCGGACGCACGGGGCTCACCACGGCTGCCCTGCACGTGGCGTCGGGCCGGCTGGTCGGCTTCACGGAGATCGCCGTCTCCCCCAGCGGCCGGCGCTCGGACGGCCACGCGTACACCTACCAGCAGGACACGCTCGTGCTGGCCGAGCACCGCGGCCACCGCCTGGGCACGCTCCTCAAGGTCGAGAACCTGCTGCTGCTCGCGCGCGAGGCCCCCGAGGCGGACCGCGTCGTCACCTGGAACGCGGACGAGAACCGGCCCATGCTCGCGGTGAACGAGGCGCTCGGGTTCCAGCACGTCGGCACGAGCGGGAGCTGGCTGCGGGAGGTCGGCGCCGCGCGCTGACCGGACGGCGGCTCAGGCGGCCGCCGCGTCCGGATCCGGCAGCACCTGGCACCGCGGGCAGAGGTGCGAGCCGCGGTTCATGAAGGCCTCGCGGACGATCGGCGTGCCGCAGCGCGGGCACGGCCTCCCCTGCTGGCCGTAGGCGTTGAGCGAATGGGAGAAGTAGCCGGACGCGCCGTTGACGTTGACGTACTGCGCGTCGAAGCTCGTGCCGCCCTCGGCCAGAGCCCGCGCGAGCACCTGGCGCACCTCGGCGAGGAGGCGCAGCGCGCGACCGCGAGCGAGGGCGTCGGTGGGGTGCGCGTAGTGGATCCGCGCGGCCCACAGCGCCTCGTCCGCGTAGATGTTGCCGATGCCGCTCACGAGCGTCTGGTCGAGCAGCGCGCGCTTGATCCCGGTTCGCCGCCGGGCCAGGCGGTCGAGCAGCAGCTCGTCGTCGAACGCCGGGTCGAGGGGATCGCGCGCGATGTGGGCGACCTGCGTCGGCACGGACGCGGCGTCGGATCCGCGGCCGCCCGCATGCCCGTCGGGCGTCGGCACGAGGCGGTCGACGGCCATCGAGCCGAAGATCCGCTGGTCGACGAAGGCGACCACCAGCTCGCCGTGCACGGGGTGCTCGATGCCCATGCGGATCCGCAGCAGGCCGTCCGGGTCGGAGCCGGGCTCCCGGAGGAGCACCTGCCCGCTCATGCCGAGGTGCGTGACGAGGGCGCGAGGCCCGGTGGCGTCGCGACCGGGGTCGGGCTCGAGCGGCAGCCACATGAACTTGCCGCGGCGGACGGCCGAGGTGATCACGCGGCCGACGAGCAGGTCGACGAACGCGCCCTCGAGCGGATCGTGCCGCTTGAGGGAGCGCGCGTCGAGGATCTCGACGCCGGTGATGCGCGCGCCGGCGACCGCGGGCTCCAGGCCGGCGCGGACGACCTCGACCTCGGGGAGCTCGGGCACCGCGGGTCAGGCCGTGGTGCGCGCCTCGAGGCGCGTCCACGCCTCGAGCGCGGCCGTCATCTCGGCCTGCTTCTTGCTGGATCCCTCGCCCGTGGTGCGGACGGCATCACCGACGGTGACGACGGCGTGGAAGCGCTTGCTGTGGTCGGGTCCGCTGTCGCTCACGTCGTAGACGGGGGCAGGCAGGCCCTGGCGCGCGGCGCTCTCCTGGAGCGCGGTCTTCGGGTCCATCGCGGCGCCGAAGCGCGCGGGGTCCTCGAGGAGCGGTGCGATGAGGCGCAGCACGAGACCGGTCGCGGCCTCTCCCCCGGCGTCGAGGTACGAGGCGCCGATGATGGCCTCGACCGTGTCGGCGAGGATGGACGACTTCGCACGGCCGCCCGTGAGCTCCTCGCCGCGTCCGAGCAGCAGGTGCTCGCCGAGCCCGATGCGCGTGGCGACCTCCGCGAGGGCGACGCTCGAGACGAGGCTGGCGCGCCGCTTGGCGAGCTCGCCCTCGTCGAGGTCGGGGTTCTCGAGGTAGAGCATGACCGTGACGGCCTGCCCGAGGATGGAGTCGCCGAGGAACTCGAGGCGCTCGTTGTGCGGGATGCCGCCGTGCTCGTACGCGTACGAGCGGTGGGTGAGCGCGAGCTCGAGGAGCTCGGGGCTCACGTCCACGGCGAGGAGGCGCCGGAGCGCGTCGCGGTCGCCGTGGACGCGGGATCCCTGGGTGTCGGTCATGTCCGACGTGCCGTGCGGGTCGCGACTAGACGTCGGCGACCTTGCGGCCCTTGTACTCCATGTACAGGGGGGTGCCGGCAGCGTCCTCGACCACGCGGGCGCGGTGGGGCATGGAGTAGACGACCTTGCCGTTCTCGATGGTCTTGACGAGCGTGGGAGCCTCGGCCTTCCACTGCGAGCGACGCGCGCGCGTGTTGGATCGGGACATCTTTCTCTTGGGAACAGCCATGGCTAACTCTCATCTCTCTGCGTTTCGGTGTCGGCGTCTTCACGCGCCGCACCGCTGTCTTCGGAAGCTCGGAAGCCGGACAGGGCTGCCCAGCGCTGATCGATCACGGGTTCCGGGTCGGAGTCCGCCAGGACCAGGCTGATGCCGGGACCCAGATCGAGATCGAGGTCCTCGCCCGGCACTTCGGGCTGGAACGGCAGTGAAAGGACCACCGCATCCCGGATGACCGGCTCCAGGTCCACGTGCTCGTCCTGGACCTGGTAGTCGAAAGCTTCATCAAGACCATACGCGAATAGCTCGGCGAAATCGACCTGGACACGCTCCTGCATGTCGGCGAGCGTGCGCGCGGACTGGCCGTCGGCCACCGTGTCGACCTCGCCGGTCGCCAGGATGCCGTCGTGCAGGGACTCGAGGCGGACGTGCACGCGCATCTCGCGCCCCGCGGGCACGGCGATGAGGCCCTCCCCCATGCGCTCGGGGGTGACGATGGTCAGGTCGAGCTCGCGCATCTCCCCGGGACGGTGCACGATGTCGTGGACGTGGACCGTGAATGGGGTCTTCTGGAACCTGGACACCCGTAGATCCTACGGGGCGTCAGCCGGCCCGCCGGACGGCCAGCGCATCGGCGACCGCCGCCGGCACGTACGGCGTCACGTCGCCGCCGAGCGCCTCGACCTGCCGCACGAGCGAGCTGGAGACGTGGGCGTGCGCGGGATCCGGCAGCAGCAGCACGGTCTCGACGTCGGCGAGGTCGCGGTTGACGAGGGCCATGGGCGTCTCGTACGTCACGTCGAGCTGCGAGCGGACGCCCTTGACGAGGACGGTCGCGCCGACCTGCCGGCAGTAGTCGACGAGGAGGCCCGCGCCCCAGGAGTCGACGCGGACCGTGTCGGGGAGGCCGGCGTCGCGGATCACGCGCTCGATGAGGGCGACGCGCTCCCCGAGCGGCAGCATGGGCGTCTTGCCGGGGTTGTGCACGACGAGCACCACGAGCTCGTCGTAGAGGCGCGCGGCCCGGCGGATCACGTCGAGGTGCCCGAGCGTGACGGGGTCGAACGATCCGGGGACGACGGCGATCCGCTGCATCCCGCCAGCCTACGGCGGGTGCTCCCCTAGTTCTTGTCGAGGAAAGCGCGCTCCTCGTCGTCCAGCCGGCGGGCGAGCGCGCGGGCGAGCGCGGGATGGCCCTGGAGGTCGGGAGACGCCTCGAGCACGTCGTGGGCGTGCTCGCGCGCGGACTCGATGAGGTCGCCGTCCTGCGCGACGCGCAGCAGGCGGAGCGACGAGCGGCCGCCGGACTGGTTCGTGCCGAGGACGTCGCCCTCGCGGCGGAGCTCGAGGTCGACGCGCGCGAGCTCGAAGCCGTCGAGCGTCGCGGCGACGGCGTCCACCCGCTCGCGGGCGACCGTCTCGGGCTCGGCGTGCGTGACCATGAGGCAGAGGCCGGGCACGCCGCCGCGGCCCACGCGGCCGCGGAGCTGGTGCAGCTGCGAGACGCCGAAGCGGTCGGCGTCGAGGATCACCATGGTCGAGGCGTTCGGGACGTCGACGCCGACCTCGATGACGGTCGTGGCCACGATGAGGTCGATGTCGCCCGCAGAGAACGCGCGCATCACGCGGTCCTTCTCCTCCCCCGACATGCGGCCGTGCAGCACGGCCCGGCGGACGGATCCGAGGCGCGGGTGCGCCGCGAGCAGCGCGTCGACCTCGGTGACGGTCGCGAGCGCGGGCCGGGTCGCCGCGTCGTCGGCGCCCTCGGCGGCGTCCTCGTCCTCGGCGTCCGGATCCTGCGGGTCGATCGCCGGGCAGACCACGAACGCCTGCCGCCCCTTCTGGATCTCCTCGGCCGTGCGCTCCCAGACCCGCTCGATCCAGCGCGGCTGCTCGTGCAGCGGGACGACGAACGACTCGATCGGCTGCCGCCCGCTCGGCAGCTCGGCGATGGTCGAGACGTCGAGGTCGCCGAACACCGTCATCGCGACCGTGCGCGGGATCGGCGTGGCCGTGAGCACGAGGACGTGCGGCGGGGTGCCGCCCTTCCGCCGGAGCGCCTCGCGCTGGTCGACGCCGAAGCGGTGCTGCTCGTCGACCACGACGAGGCCCAGGTCGAGGAACTCGACGCGGTCTCCGAGGAGCGCGTGCGTGCCGACGACGATGCGCGCCTGGCCGCTGACGATGCGCAGCAGCGCGCGCTTGCGCTCGGCGGTCGAGAGCTGGCCCGTGAGCAGGGTCGGCATCAGCTCCGCCGCGAGGTCGGGTCCGAGCGACGCCGTGAGCGAGCGGAGGTGCTGGCTCGCGAGCACCTCGGTGGGCGCGAGCAGCGCGGACTGGCCTCCCGTGTCGGCCACCGCGAGCATCGCCCGGAGCGCCACGAGCGTCTTGCCGGAGCCGACCTCGCCCTGCACGAGCCGGTTCATCGGCCAGGTGCGCGCCATGTCGGTCGCGATCTCCTCGCCGACGAGCCGCTGGTCGCCCGTGAGCTCGAAGGGCAGCTGGGCGTCGAGCCGGTCGAGGTGGCCCCCTGCGGTCGGGATCCGCGGGGTCGCCGGCAGGGCGCGCGCCGCCTGTCGCCGCTGCAGGAGCGCGGTCTGGAGGACGAACGCCTCCTGGAAGCGCAGGGCGTCGCGGCCGCGCTTCCAGTCGACGTCCTTCTCGGGACGGTGGACGCCCTCGAGCGCCTCGCGGTACGGGAGCAGGCCGCGCTCGGCGCGCACGTCGGCGGGGACCGGGTCCTCGAGGTCGTCGACCGCGTCGAGCGCCAGCTCCACCGACTTCGCGACCTGCCAGCTCGTCATGGAGGCGGTGGCGGGGTAGATGGGGATGGGCATCTCGGCCCAGCGGCGCGCGGCCGCGTCGGGCTCGCCGCCGGAGAGCTCCGGGCCCTCGTGCGCGTCGAAGAGCTCGTAGTCCGGGTGGGCGAGCTGCAGCGCGCCGCGGTAGTCGCTGACCTTGCCCGCGAAGATCCCGCGGACGCCCGGCACGAGGTCCTTGGCGCGCCACGCCTGGTTGAAGAAGGTGAGGGTGAGGAAGCCGCGGCCGTCGGTGATCCGCACCTCGAGGATGCTGCCGCGCCGCGCGCGCATGGGCCGCTCGCGCACCTCGCGCACCTCGGCGACGATGGTGGCCTGCTGGTCGACGGGCAGCTCGGCGAGGGCCGTGAGCTCGCCGCGGCGGGCGTAGCGGCGCGGGAGGTGCTCGAGGAGGTCGGCCACCGTGCGCAGGCCGAACGCCTTCTGCAGCACGCCGGCGGTGCGGCCGCCCACGACGCCCGCGAGCGCGGCGTCGGATCCGGTCATCCCCCGAGTGTACGAGGGGCGTCCGACGCGGGCGGTCCGTCGACCGGTCGGGCCCGTGGCGCGCCCGCGGTGCCGTCGTCCGGCCCGTCGTCGTCCCGCGGTCGGCGGCGGACGAGCGAGCGCGGGGCGACGAGCGCGAGGATCCGGTCGACGCGGCCCGCGCGGGCGCGCAGGGCGTCGCCCAGCGCGACGAGCGCGGCGGCCTGCGCGGCTCCGGCCGCGGCATCCACCGGCGCGTCGGCGCGGGCGAAGCGCTCCCGCTCGCGGGCGGTGACCAGGAGCGCGATCGGGTCGGCGAGCGACGGATCGTCACCCTGGAGGCGGCGGCCGAGCTCGCGCGGCGACTCGGTGTCCGGCACGCGGAGCCCGAGGTCCACCGCCTGGTCCTCCACCTCGCGCCAGGCCGTGCCCGCGGCGGCGGCGCCCGCCTCGAGCGCGCGCAGCCGGCCGGAGCGGCGGGCTCGGCGCAGCAGGGCGGGGGTGGCGAGGAGGGCGAGCACCAGGAGCACGAGGGCGACCGTGCCGAGGGCCGCCCACGGGATCCGGACGCCCGCGGTGCCGCGCGTGCCGGGCGCGGCCGACGCGGTGGGCGCGGGCGTCGCGGACGGGGTGGCCTCCGTCGGCGCGCTCGGCGACGCGGACGGCGTGGGCGCGGCGGTCGGCGCGGCGGACGGCTGGGCGTAGGGCGCGGCCTGTCCGCGACCCGGCGTCGGCTCGAACGCGATCCAGCCGATGCCGGAGAAGTACAGCTCGGGCCAGGAGTGCAGGTCGTGGGATCCGACGCGGTAGGTGATGAGGTCGCCGTCGCGCCCCACCTGGTCGCCCGGCAGGTAGCCGACGGCCACGCGCGACGGGATTCCCGCCTCGCGCGCCATGATCGCCATGGCCGACGCGAAGTGCACGCAGTAGCCCGAGCGCACGCGGAGGAACTCCCCCACGACGTCGACGCCGCTGCCGTCGTAGCCCTGCTGGACGGGCGCGTCCTCCGAGTAGCGGAACTGCCCGCCCGTGAAGAACTCCTGCAGCGCGAGCGCCTGGTCGTAGGGCGTGTCGATGCCCGCGAGCACGTCGGCGGTCGTCGAGGCGACGATGGCCGGGGTGCCGTCGGGGATCTGCAGGTAGGGCTCGAGGTCGTCGTCGGTCGCGGGGGCGACGGCCTCCAGCTGCGCGCGTTCGGGTCGCGGCAGCTCGCTCGTCACGGTGTAGCTCTGGTCGCGGCTGTCGGAGTCGGAGGAACGGATCGCGAGGCCCTGCTCCGACCAGCGCCACGAGCCCTCGAGCCCGGTGACGCTGCGGGGCGCGTAGGGCGCGGGCAGCCAGGCGCTCGAGGAGCCCTCGACCTGCACGCGGGCCTCGACCTCCTCGGCGGGGACGTCCGATCCGGATCCGAGGTCCGGCCCGATCTCGTCGACGGTGTTCCCGTCCGGCGGGCGCAGCGGCGAGGGCGCCCACTCGTCGCCCTCGAAGCGCGAGAGCGTCGTCACCTTGAAGTAGAGCGGCGTGAGGGACGCGGTCGAGTAGCGGAGCGCCTCCACGTCGACGGGGCGGCGGAGGTCGTCGCCGAGGTCGAGGATCGGGTTGACGACGCGGGAGCCGCCCTGGCCGGAGCCGGACGCCGTCGGGAAGGTCGCCGAGGTGAGCCCCGGGACGATCGCGGGCGCGACGAGGGAGAGGACGACCGCACCGCCCGCGAGCGCGCCCGCGGATACGAGCGTCGTGCGCGCGGATCCCGCCGACCGGCCCGGCGAGGAGCGGCGCGGCGCGGGCGGAGGCGCGAGCCGGGATCCCCCGAGCAGGCCCGATCCGCTCCAGCCGCCCTCCCGACCGCTCTCGCGCGCGTCGGCGGCTAGCACCGCGAACCAGGCGAGCGCCGTGACGGCGAAGGACGCGATCGAGAACTCGCCCACGAGGACGGCCCCGGGGACCGAGACGAGCACGAGGAGCGGGAGCCCGGTGACGGCGGGCAGGCGGAGCGCGTGCGCGAGCACGTCGAGCACGACCGCGAGCGCGCCGACCGCGGCCACGATCACGAAGACGATGGAGGCGAGCGGCGGCACGGGCGCCGACCGCCGGTAGATCTCGCCGCCCGCCTGCTCGCCGACGGCGAGGAGGGTGCGCACGGTGTCCGGGGTGGGGATCACGCCGAGCACGGCGGTGCGCGCCGCGAAGACGAGCGTCAGGAGGAGCACGAGGAGCACGAGGCCGCCCGCGGACGCGAGCAGGCGCGGCACCCCGACGGAGCGGAGCAGGGCCGCGGTCCCGAGCACGGCGGCGACGACCACGACGCAGAGCAGGAACCAGGCGCCCGGCTCGACGAGGAGGTGGAGGCTGGCGGCTCCCGCGAGGAGGGCGACGCCCAGCGCGGCGGTGAGCGGCCAGCGTGCGGCTGCGCGGCCGGCGCCGGGACCGCGGCCGCGAGGGCCCGATCCGTCCCCGCGGCCGCGTCCGCCGGGTCCGCCCGAGCGCTCGCCCGGCAGCGGGCGCGGCTCGACGCTCCAGTGCTCGCGGCCGCCGAGACCCACGGCGTCGAGGTCGGTCATCGCGCCATCTCCTCGGCGCGGGCCGCGCTCCAGGCTTCGGCGGGACGGGTGCCCTCGTCGAGGACGACGGTGCGCCAGCCGGACTCTCGGAGGATCCGCGTGGCCTCGCCGTCGTCGCGGCCGTCGACGCGCCCGCTGTGCGCGAGGAACGCCACAGCGGGACGGCACGCGGCGCCGAAGCCCGCGAGGCGGCGCGCCTCGTCCTCGTCGAGGTGGCCGAGGACGGCGTGGATCGGGACGGCGCGGCGGCTCCGGCGCAGGTCGGCCAGGGCCTCCTGCACGCCGTCGCGCTCGGGGTCGGACGCGGCAGGGCGCACGCCCGCGAGATGGAGGAGCAGGTCGCCCTCGGCGGCGGCGTCGCCGGGACGGGCGGAGACGGGGGCCTGGCGGTCGGATCCCGCGGCCGTCTCGATCAGGTGCACCGCGTATCCGCCGCGCTGCAGGTGGACGCCCACGGATGCCGCGAACGCGACCGCGCGCTCGAACGCCCGGTCGCTCTCCCCGTCGTCGTCGGCGTGCTGCGGGAAGCCGGCGGCGCGCGTGTCGAGGAGCACCAGCGAGCGCGGGCTCGACCGCTGCTCCTCCTGCCGCACCATGAGCTCGCCGTGGCGAGCGGTGGCGCGCCAGTGCACGCGGCGGAGCGGATCCCCCGCCCGGTACTCGCGCGTGCCGAGGTCGTCCTCGCCGCCGTCGGCGCGGCGCTGCACGCGCTCGGACTCGCCCTCGGAGGAGACCTGCCCGCCGGGATCGGCCTCGAGGTCCGTCAGGCGCGGCGTCACGACGAGGCGCGACGTGCCGCCCGCGACGTGCCGCAGCCCCATCAGGCGGAACGGGTCGTGCTCCTCGACGGCGAGCGGGCCCACCTCGTGGATCCCCCGCCGCTCGGGCGTGAGGTCGTAGCGGAGGACGGGACGGGCCGACGAGCGGCGGGATCCTCGCGCGAGCCCCCGCATCGAGGGCAGCTCCGCGGGCGGCGTCGCCCCGTCGGATCCGGGCACGAGGTCGAGCACCCAGGAGCGTGGCGTGGGCATGGTGCCCACGTTCGCGACGGACACGGTCACGGTCGTCGCCGTGCCCGACTCCACGACCGCGGACGTGAAGGAGCGCTCCACGTGCAGCCGCACCCGCGCGATCACGAGCCAGACGGCCGCGAGCAGCGGGAGCGCGAGGAGGGCGACGCCGATGAAGACGAACTCGCGGCGCCCCGCGATGAAGGCGCCCGCGAACGCGGCGACCCCGGCGGCGAGCAGGGCTATGCCGCGGAGGGTCGGGTGCGGGACGGCCTCGATGCCGATCCGGCGCATCAGGCGCGCGAGGGGCGGCACGGGGTCAGCGCGTCCGTCCCGCGGCGCTCAGCGGCACGGCGGTGGAGGCGACGATGCGCTCGAGGATCTCGATGACCGCCGCCTGCCCGCGGCCGCGCTGGCCGAGCGCCCGTCCGGTCGCGACGAGCCGATGCGCGAGCACGGGCGCGGCGAGGGCGTCGATGTCGTCGGGGAGGACGAAGTCGCGTCCGTCGAGCGCCGCCCGGGTCTTGGCGGCCCGGATGAGCTGGAGCGTGGCGCGCGGGCTCGCGCCCAGGCGGATGTCCTCGTGGCCGCGCGTGGCCTGCACGATCGCGACGGTGTAGCGCGACACGGGGTCGGACACGTAGACGCCGCGGGCCGCGTGCATCATCGCGTCGAGGTCCTCCGCGTCGACCACGGGCCGCAGCTCGTCGAGCGGGCTCACCGTGTCGCGGGAGCGGAGCATGGCGAGCTCGGCGGATGCGTCGGGATAGCCCATCGAGATCCGGGCCATGAAGCGGTCGCGCTGCGCCTCGGGGAGCGCGTACGTGCCCTCCATCTCGACCGGGTTCTGCGTGGCGACCACGGTGAAGGGCTGCTGCAGCGGATGCGTGACGCCGTCGACCGTGACCTGCCCCTCCTCCATGCACTCCAGGAGCGCCGACTGCGTCTTGGGGCTCGCCCGGTTGATCTCGTCGCCGATGACGATGTTCGCGAAGACAGCGCCCGGCTGGAACTCGAAGCGGTGGTCGGCCTGGCTGTAGACGGAGACGCCCGTGACGTCCGAGGGCAGCAGGTCGGGCGTGAACTGGATCCGGTTCACGGTGCAGTCGACGCTGCGCGCGAGCGCCTTCGCGAGCATGGTCTTGCCGACTCCCGGCACGTCCTCGATCAGGAGGTGGCCACCGGAGAGGAACACGGTGAGCGCCATGCGGGTGGCGTCCTGCTTGCCGGACATGACGGAGTCGATGTTCGCGAGGATGAGGTCGGCGAGCCGGCGCACCTCCTCCAGCGGCATGGCGGGCGCGTGGTCGGCCTGGCGCGCGGCGGCGCGGATGCGGGCGGGGTGCGGGCTCGATCCGGCGTGCAGGGGAACGGACTCGGACTCGGGACTCGTCACGGAGGTCCTCCAGCGTCGTGGGCGTGTTCGCAGCATACGTGAGGGATCCGGGAGCGTCCGGCCCGCCTCCGGGTGCGGACAGGCCGGGTAGCGTGGTCGCCCGTGCACCCCGCTCCGAACGCCGCCGTCCCGCGTCCCGCCGGGCGGCCGTCGTGACCCGCATCGTCGCCGGGTTCGCCGGCTCCCTCGTCCTCCGCGTGCCGAGGACCGGGACGCGCCCCACGAGCGACCGCGTGCGCGAGGCCCTGTTCTCCGGGCTCGAGGCACGCGACGCGCTCGACGGAGCCCGGGTCCTCGACCTGTACGCCGGATCCGGGGCCCTGGGGCTCGAGGCCGCCAGCCGCGGTGCGCGCGAGGTCGTCCTCGTGGAGCGCGCGGTGCCGGCGGCGGCCGTCTGCCGGTCGAACGCGGGCATCGTCGAGCGCGCGGCGCCGAGGGGTTCCGCGCCGCGGATCAGGGTGGCCTCCCAGAGCGTGCACGCCTTCCTCACGGGCGACCGCGGCTCCTACGACGTCGCGTTCCTGGATCCCCCGTACGAGGTCGGCGACGCCGAGCTCGCGGAGGAGCTGGCCGCGCTCGTCCCGCGGCTCGTCGACGGGGCCGTGGTCATGGTCGAGCGCAGCGCGCGCTCCGCCGAGCCGGCGTGGCCCACGGGGATCGAGCTCGACCGCCGCAAGGCCTACGGCGACACGGTCGTGTGGTGGGCGGTCGCCGTCTCGTCCGACGAGGACGCGTCCGAGGACGCGGGGCCTCCCGCGCCCTAGCGCGCCCCGTCCCAGTCGGCGTACGGATCCCACCCGCCGAGCGTCGTGCGCGGCCCGGCGTAGGGCGCGCCGTCCACGGTCACGGCCGGACCCGCTGCACCGGCGGCGGCGACCCGGCCGATCGCGCGGAACGGATGCGGGAGCGCCGCCTCGGCGGGGAACGCGGCGACCAGCGCGTGGTCCTCTCCGCCGGTGAGCACGAGGTCCAGCGCCAGCGGCGGCAGGGACGGATGCGCGGCGGCGACCCGGCGGGCGTCGTCGGCGAGGGCGGCGGATCCGAGGTCGATGCCCACGCCGCTCGCGCGCGCCATGCGGCCGAGGTCGAGGAGGAGGCCGTCGGACACGTCGAGCATGGCGGTCGCCCCGGCACGCGCCGCCTCGACCCCCGCGGTCAGCGGCGCGACGGGCGCCAGCTGGGCCTCGACGGCCGTGGGATGGGATGCGCGCAGCGCCCGGGCGAGCGCGGCATCGGGGACGGGGACGTCGTCCGCCTCGGCGCTCCTGGCGTGGTCGAACAGCAGTCGCACGCCGGCCGCGGCCATGCCGAGCGTGCCGGCCACCGCGATCACGTCGCCGGGTCGTGCGCCCGAGCGCAGCACGGGATCGCGCCCCTCGAGGTCGCCCGTGGCCGTGACCGTGATCACCAGCGCATCCGCGACGGACAGGTCACCGCCCACGACCCCGCAGCCGGGCGCCTGGAGGAGGCAGCCCTCCCGCAGGCCGTCTGCCAGGGCCTCGAGGTCGGCGACGCGCGTCGCCGCGGGCGCCGCGATGGCGACGAGGAGCGCCGTCGGCCGGGCGCCCATGGCGGCCACGTCCGCCAGGTTCGAGGTCGCGGCGCGCCGTCCGAGGTCGTGGGTGCTCGACCACGCCAGGCGGAAGTCGGGGCCCTCGATCATCATGTCCGTCGTGATCACGAAGCGGCCGTCGGGCGCCCGCACGACCGCGCAGTCGTCGCCGGGGCCGACGTCGGCGTCGTCCGAGGAGGGCAGGTGCGGGAGGATCCGCGCCAGCGTCGCCAGCTCCCCCGCGCTCCCGAGGGTGGCCGCGTCGGCAGCGGAGGGCGTCCCAGGAGTCGTCACGACTGCCACGGTAGCCTGATCGCGATGACTCCCCGCCGCCCCGCCCGCTCCCTGCTGCGCACCGTCGCCGCCGCAGCCGCCGCGTGCGGCATCGCCCTCGCCGTCGCCGGCTGCGCCCCCACGGTCTCGCTCGAGGCGGCCCCCGACGCGACCGATCCGCTGTGCGCCGACGTGGTCGTCCACCTCCCCGCGACGCTCGGCACGGCGCCGCTCCGCGAGACCGACGCGCAGGGCACGGGCGCGTGGGGCGACCCGCAGAGCACCGTCATCCTCCGCTGCGGCGTCGCGACGCCCGGACCCACCACGGACGCGTGCATCAGCTACGACGACGTCGACTGGGTCGAGGACGACTCGCGTTCGCCCGACATCCGCTACACGACCTACGGCCGCACGCCCGCCGTCGAGGTCGTCATCGACTCGACGCAGGCCAGCTACACCGCGCTCACCGACCTCAGCGGCGTCGTCTCGGTCATCCCGCAGACCGCCAAGTGCGTCAGCGCGCAGGATCTCGGGGACGCGCCGCCTCCGGGGAGCTGACCGGGAGCGATCCCGGGGGCACGGATCCCGCGCCCACGGACCGCGCCCGCCCTGGCGCCACCGCACGACGCGCGCCGCGCTCGCGGATCACCTGCCGGCCCGTCCGCCACCAGCGCAGCCACGGCAGCTCGTGCGGCCAGTGCACCGTCAGCGAGGTCATGCCGCGGCTCATCCGCAGCGGCAGGGTCGACGGCCGGGTGAGCGGCCGCATGCTGATGCCCATCCCGAGGTGCGGGTCGAGCACGATGCGGTGCTCGGGGCCGAGGTGCACGGACAGGTCGATGTCGTCGTGCAGGTGCGTCCCCTCGCGGTGCACGTCGTCGCGCACCTCGAGCCAGGCGTCCCGGCGGAGCGCGAAGTTGGATCCGAACAGCGGCGGGTGCCCGAGCGCGAGCGTGACGGACACGAAGTACGCGCCGAGGTAGGCGACAGCCGCGACGCCGCGGAGCGCGCGGGGTCCGTCGAGGAAGCGCGCCGCCCCCGTGACGGCCGCGACGTCGGGACGTGCGGCGAGCACGTCGCCGAGCCGCTCGATCCAGTCGGCGGGCGGCACGCAGTCCGCGTCGAGGCGGGCGATGACCTCATGACGCGCGGCGTCGTACCCCGCGGACGCGGCCGCGGGGATCCCCACCACGGGCTCGCGGACGACGCGCGCGCCGGCCTCGCGCGCAACCTCGGCGCTATCGTCGCGCGACGCGTTGTCGACCACCACGACCTCGTCGGGCGCGACCGTCTGCCGCGCGAGGGCCTGCAGGCACGCCCGCAGGTGACCCGCGTCGTCGCGCACCGGGATGACGACGGAGACGGTGGGCCGGGCCGACGGCGCCGGGCGGATCGCCGTCAGGCCGCCGCGGGCGCGGTCCCCGAGTCGCACGGGTCTGCCGGATCGGGCGTCGGGATGGAGGCGGGGCCGGGCGACGGATCGTCCTACGAGCATGCGCACGAGCCTAGGCTCATCGGCCCGGCGCGACAGGCCTCAGGCGCGGGCGCCATCCGCCTCCCACGCCAGCGCCACGTCGAGCAGGCGCGAGATGAGGTCCGGGTACGCGAGGCCCGAGGCCTCCCAGCACGCGGGGAACATCGAGATGGGCGTGAAGCCCGGCATCGTGTTGATCTCGTTGAGCACGAAGCCCTCCGCCGTGAGGAAGAAGTCCACGCGCGCCAGCCCGCGCGCGTCGACGGCCCGGAAGGCGCGGATGGACAGCTCGCGCAGCTCCGCGAGCTCGGCGTCGGTGACGTCCGCGGGGCACACGAGGTCGATGCCGTCGGCGCCGAGGTACTTCGCGTCGAAGTCGTAGAAGTCGCGGCCGGACACCACGATCTCGCCCGCGACCGACGCGCTGGGCTCGCGACCCGGGCCCTCGTCGAGGATCGCGCACTCGACCTCGCGGCCGACGAGGCCCGACTCGACGAGCACGCGGTCGTCCTCGCGGAAGGCGACCTCGAGCGCGGAGTCGAGCCCGGCGTCCGCGGACACGCGGCTCACGCCCACGCTGGATCCGGCGCGGGCCGGCTTCACGAACGCCGGCAGCCCGAGCGCGGCAGCCCGCTCGCGGACGCCCCCGGGATCCGCGGCCCACTCGTGCCGCGACACCGTGATCCACGGCGCGACCTCGATGCCGGCTGCCCGCAGCACGGTCTTCGCGTAGTGCTTGTCCATGCCGAGCGCCGACGCGAGCACGCCGGATCCGACGTACGGCAGGCCGGCGAGCTCGAGCATGCCCTGCACGGTGCCGTCCTCGCCCTGCGTGCCGTGCAGGATCGGGAAGACGACGTCGACCCGGCCGAGGGAGCGCTCGGCGCCGTCCGCGTCGCGCACCGTGAGCTCGCGCCCGGCCGTGCCGTCGGGCCAGCGCACGCGCGTCCCGTTGTCGGCCACGCGGGGCAGGGCGTCGGCGTCGAGCGCGAGCGCGGAGGCGTCGTCCTCCTGGAGGGTGAAGGCCCCGTCAGGCGTGATGCCCACGGGGATCACCTCGAACCGTTCCCGGTCGATGGCGCCCAGCACGCCGCTCGCGGTCGCGCAGCTGATGGAGTGCTCGCTGGAGGTGCCGCCGAAGAGGAGCACCACCCGGATCCGTGCGGTCATGGTCACTCCCCCTGGGGCGTGTCGTCGTCGGTGGTCAGGTGCGGTGCGATGTCGCGCGGGGACAGCGTGCCCGCCAGCACCTGCGACACCTGCTCCACGATCGGCATGGGCACGCCGCGCTGGCGCGCGAGCTCGAGCACGGGCGCCACGGAGGACAGCCCCTCGGCCGTCTGCTGCATGCTCTTCACGACGTCGGTGAAGCTGTAGCCCTGGCCGAGCAGGCGGCCGGCGGTGTTGTTGCGGGACAGCGACGACTCGCACGTGGCGATGAGGTCGCCGAGGCCCGCGAGGCCGGCGAGCGTCTCGGCGCGGGCGCCGTACGCGACGGAGAACGCCGTCATCTCCGCGAGACCGCGCGTGATGATCGACGCCTTCGTGTTCTCGCCGTAGCCGACGCCGTCGACGATGCCCACGGCCACGGCGATGAGGTTCTTGAGCACCCCGCCGAACTCGGTGCCGATCACGTCCGTGTTCACGAACGAGCGGAAGTAGGAGCTGCGGGCGATCTTCGCGACCCGCTCGGCGGTGGCCTGCTCGGCCGACGACACCACGACGGCGGTCGGCTGCTCCCGGGCGATCTCGAGCGCGAGGTTCGGCCCCGACGCCACGGCGATGCGCTCCGGGCCGATCCCCAGGACCTCGGCGATCACCTCGCTCATCCGGAGGCCGGTGCCCTTCTCGACGCCCTTCATGAGGCTCACGACGACCGCGTCGGACGGGATCAGGTCGCGCGCCGCCTCGAGGTTGGCGCGCAGCGTCTGACTGGGCACGGACACGAACACGTCGGTCGCGCCGGCGAGCACGCGCTCGAGCGACGGGTCGGCCGTGAGCCGCTGCGGCAGGTTGATCCCCGGCAGGTAGTCGCTGTTGCGCTTGGCCTCGGTGATCTCCCGGGCGAGCTCGGGGCGACGGGCCCACATGACGACGTCGTTCTCGCCGTCGGCCATGACCTTGGCGAAGGTGGTGCCCCAGCTGCCGGCGCCGAGGACGACGATGCGGCGCCGCTCCCCTCCGTCGGCGTCGGGCGTCGGTGCGGGGGTCGGGCTCACGGTCGCGTCACTCAAATCGGCCGGTCTCCTTCTGGTTCTTGGAGCGGGGATCCCACCGCTCGGTCGGGGCGGTCTCGCCGCGCAGCTCCTCCACGAGCTCCGTGATGGCGGCCATGACGACGGCGGTCGCCTCGGTGAGGGTCGCGGAGTCGAGGCTCCGGTCGCGGAAGCGGTCGAGGTCGACGGGCTCGCCGATGGCCACGTGGATCGTCGTCCGCGGGAACAGCCGCACGCGCTTCGAGTAGCGGCCCATGAGCTCCTGCGTACCCCAGTGCGCGGCGGGGATCACGGGGATCCCGGCCTGCAGCGCGAGGCGCACGGCGCCGGTCTTGCCGCGCATGGGCCAGAGGTCGGGGTCGCGAGTGAGCGTCCCCTCGGGGTAGACGACGACGATGCGGCCGTCGCGCGCGAGGTCCGACGCGGCCTCGATCGCCTTCCCGCCGCGGACGCCCCCGTCGCGCTGCACGGGGATCTGCCCGGAGCGGCGGAGGAACCAGCCCACCACCGGCACGTCGAACAGCGACGCCTTGGCGAGGAAGCGGGGCAGGCGCCCGAGCTTCCACGCCACGGCGCCCATCACGACGGGGTCGATCTCGCTGTGGTGGTTCGGCGCGAGCACGTACGAACCCGTCCGCGGCAGCCGCTCCGGGTGCCGGATCTCGAACCGCACGGCCGCGTTCAGCACCGGCAGCACGAGGGCGGCCAGCACCCAGAAGATCGACGGTCGGGCCTTCTCGTTCGCCATGGATCCTCCGGTCGGGTCGCGGTCGTCGTCGGTCGCCCGCCGGGAGCCGCCCGACGTAGGGTCGGGCGCGTCCGTCGTGGACGCGCCCGGTCGGCGTGGGCGGCGCGGGCACCGCCGGTGAGGCTATCCCTCGTAGGAGAAGTCCGCGCCCAGCTGGCGCAGCTTCCCGATGAAGTCCTCGTAGCCGCGCGAGATGATCCCGACGTTGCTGACCGTGGACCGGCCCTCGGCCGTGAGCGCGGCGATGAGGTGGCTGAACCCGCCGCGCAGGTCGGGGACGGTGATGTCCGCGCCGTGCAGGTGCGTCGGCCCGGTGATGACCGCGGCCTGCTCGAAGTCGCGTCGCGCCACGCGGCGCTCGTGGCCCTCGAGGCCCTCCTTGTGGACGACGATGTCGGCGCCCATCTCGTTGAGCGCGTCCGTGAAGCCGAAGCGGTTCTCGTACACGGTCTCGTGGATGATCGAGACGCCGGGCGCCTGCGTGAGCGCCACGACGAGCGGCTGCTGCCAGTCCGTCATGAAGCCGGGGTGCACGTCGGTCTCGATGACCACGGGCTTGAGGTCGCCGCCCGGGTGGTAGAACCGGATGCCGTCCTCCTCGATGTCGAACGCGCCGCCGACCTTCCGGAACACGTTGAGGAAGGTCATCATCTCGGCCTGGCGCACGCCGCCGACGAAGATGTCGCCGCCGGTCGCGAGCGCGGCCGACGCCCAGCTCGCGGCCTCGTTGCGGTCGAACAGCGCGCGGTGCGTGTAGCCCTCGAGGCGGTCGACGCCCTCGATGAGGATCACGCGGTTCGGCTCGACGGAGATGATCGCGCCCATCTTCTGCAGGATCGCGATGAGGTCCATGATCTCGGGCTCGATGGCCGCGTTCTTGAGCTCGGTGATGCCCTTCGCGCGGACGCCGGTGAGCAGCACCTGCTCGGTCGCGCCGACGCTCGGGTAGGGCAGCTCGACGTTGGCGCCCTTCAGGCCGTTCGGCGCCGTGAGGCGGATCCCGCTCGGGAGCTTCTCGACGACCGCGCCGAACGCGCGGAGGGCGTCGAGGTGGAAGTCGATGGGGCGGTCGCCGATGCGGCAGCCGCCGAGGTCGGGGATGAACGCCTCGCCGAGGCGGTGCAGCAGCGGCCCGCAGAAGAGGATCGGGATCCGGGAGCTGCCGGCGTGCGCGTCGATGTCCGCCATGTGGGCGCTCTCGACGTCCTTCGGGTCGAGGATGAGGTCGCCCTCCTGCTCGCCCTTGCGGAGCGTCACGCCGTGCACCTCGAGGAGGCCGGAGACGACGCGGACGTCGCTGATGTCCGGCACCGAGCGCAGGAGGCTGGGGCTCTCGCCGAGGAGCGAGGCGACCATGGCCTTCGTCGCCAGGTTCTTGGCCCCGCGGACCTCGATGCGGCCGCGCAGCGGGATGCCGCCGTTGATGACGATGGAGTCGGACAGGAGACCCACTCGCTCTCCCGCCTTCTTGGCGTCGCTGACTAGTGAGTTCATTCAGTTCTCCAGAGCTGCCGGCCGGGCCGGCAAGGTGCGCGGGCGCCATGAGGCCCGTCGGTGTTCGAAGGTGGTGATGGCGTCCTCGTCCCGGAGGGTGAGGGCGATGTCGTCGAGCCCCTCGAGGAGCCGCCACCGAGTGTATTCGTCGATCTCGAACGGGACCGTCAGGCCGGGTGCCGTGGCGATCCGCTCGACGAGGTCGACGGTGAGGTCGAGTCCGGGCTCCGCGTCCATCGCGGCCCACAGCCTCTCGACGTCGTCCTCCGTCACGATCCCCGTGAGGAGGCCCTGCTTCCCCGAGTTGCCCCGGAAGATGTCGCCGAACCTCGGGCTGAGCACGGCCCGGAAGCCGTAGTCGCGCAGCGCCCACACGGCGTGCTCGCGGGACGAGCCGGTGCCGAAGTCCGGACCGGCGACGAGGACGGTGGCGCCCTCGTAGGCCGGCTGGTTGACGAAGAACGCGGGGTCCTTGCGCCACTGGAAGAACAGGGCGTCCTCGAAGCCGGTCTTGGTGACGCGCTTGAGGAACTGCGAGGGGACGATCTGGTCGGTGTCGACGTTCGATCGCTTGAGCGGCACGCCGGTGCCGGTGACGCGGGTGATGGGCTCCATGCTCAGGCCCCCTGTCCGACGGACGCGGCCTGCCGGATGGACTCGGCATCGACGACGCCGGCCTCCTGCAGGTCCCACGGGCTCGAGAGCGTGCCGCGGATCGCGGTGGCCGCGGCGACGAGGGGCGACACGAGGTGCGTGCGCCCGCCCTTGCCCTGGCGGCCCTCGAAGTTGCGGTTGCTCGTGGAGGCGCAGCGCTCCCCCGGCGCGAGCTGGTCGGGATTCATCCCGAGGCACATGGAGCAGCCGGCGAAGCGCCATTCGGCGCCGAAGTCGGTGAAGACCTTGTCGATCCCCTCGGCCTCGGCCTCGAGCCGCACGCGGGCACTGCCCGGGACGACCATCACGCGCACGCCCTCGGCCTTGGTGCGGCCGCGCACGATCTCGGCGGCGGCGCGCAGGTCCTCCACGCGGCTGTTGGTGCAGGATCCGATGAACACGGTGTCGACCGCGATCTCCTTCATGGGCGTGCCGGGGGCGAGGTCCATGTAGGCGAGAGCGCGCTCGGCGGCGGCGCGCTCGTTCGGGTCGGCGACGGCGGCGGGATCCGGCACGGGCTCGCTCAGCGAGACGCCCTGTCCGGGGTTCGTGCCCCACGTGACGAACGGCTCCAGCGTGTCGGCGTCCAGGAAGACCTCGGCGTCGAACACGGCGTCGTCGTCGGTGGCGAGGGTGTCCCAGTAGGCGACGGCCTCGTCCCAGTCGGCGCCGGTCGGCGCGTGCGGGCGACCCTCCAGGTAGTCGTACGTGGTCTGGTCGGGGGCGACCATGCCGGCGCGCGCGCCCGCCTCGATCGACATGTTGCAGATCGTCATCCGGCCCTCCATGGAGAGCGAGCGGATGGCGCTGCCGCGGTACTCGAGCACGTAGCCCTGGCCGCCGCCCGTGCCGATCTGCGCGATGACCGCGAGGATGATGTCCTTCGCCGTGACGCCGGGACGCAGCGTGCCCTCGACCGTGACGGCCATGGTCTTGAACGGCTGGAGCGGCAGGGTCTGCGTGGCCATGACGTGCTCGACCTCGCTCGTGCCGATGCCGAAGGCCATGGCGCCGAACGCCCCGTGCGTGGAGGTGTGCGAGTCGCCGCAGACGACCGTGATGCCCGGCATCGTGAGGCCGAGCTGCGGGCCGACGACGTGCACGATGCCCTGCTCGATGTCGCCGAGGGAGTGCAGGCGGATCCCGAACTCCTCGGCGTTCTTGCGCAGGGTGTGGATCTGCGTGCGGCTCGTGAGGTCGGCGATGGGCTGGTCGATGCCGACGGTCGGCGTGTTGTGGTCCTCGGTCGCGATGGTGAGGTCCGGGCGGCGCACGGGGCGGCCGGCGAGCCGGAGTCCGTCGAACGCCTGCGGGCTGGTGACCTCGTGGACGAGGTGGAGGTCGATGTAGAGGAGGTCGGGCGTCCCGTCCGCCCCCTCGGCGACCAGATGGTCGGCCCACACCTTCTCGGCCAGTGTCTTCGCAGGCTGCACGGCTCTCCTCATGGCAGTGGCGCGAGGGACCCCACGCGCATCATGGGAGTCTAACGCCGGGTGCCCGCGGCTATTCCTCAGGCGGTGGGCGCGCCCGCGGACACGTCGCCCTGCGGCTCGTCGTCGGCGCGGGCCTCGATCACCACGACGGTGACGTTGTCGCGGCCGCCGGATGCGAGCGCCTGCGCGACGAGCGCGTCCGCCGCCCGGTCGACGCCGCCGCCGTCCGCGCGCGCGAGCTGCAGCACGCCGGAGATGGCCTGGTCGTCGAGCTCCTTGGTGAGCCCGTCGGAGCAGATGAGGAACACCTGGTGCTCGACGACCGGCAGCAGCCACTCGTCGGCGGCGACCTCGTCGTGGGATCCGACGGCGCGCGTGATGAGGTTGCGCACCGGGCTCCGCTCGGCCTCCGCGCGGGTCATGCGGCCCTGGTCGACGAGCTCCTGCACGGCCGAGTGGTCGATCGTCACCTGCTCGAGGCGCCCGTCCGTCCAGGCGTACACGCGGGAGTCGCCGACGTTGAAGACCATCCAGAGCGGGTCGCCGGCGTCCGAGCGCACGAGCGCCACGCCCGCGAGCGTGGTGCCCGCCACGGTGCCGGGCGGGTCGTCGCCCGTGATGAGGTCGCCGATCGCGTCGTTGGACGCGTCGACCGCCTCGACGATGAGGTCGCGCGTGACGGGGGCGTCGCCGGACAGGCCGCCGAAGGTCTCCACGAGGGTGGCGCTGGCGCGGTCGCCGAACGCGTGCCCGCCCATCCCGTCGGCCACCAGCCAGACGGGCGGGTCGGCGAGGAGGCCGTCCTCGTTCACGGCGCGCACGCTGCCGACGTCGGTGCGGGCTGACCACGTGACGTGGATCCTGCGCCCGCCGAGCGCGATGGTGCGCGCCTCGGTCACCGGGCGTCCCGGTCGTCGGCGCCGCGCTCGACCGGAGCGGACCCGTCGGCCGCCCCGGTGACGGGGACGCCGTCGGCCCGCATCTTGATGAGGCTGGCCACGGTCGCGACGACCATCGACGCGAGGATCACGACGAGGCTCACGATGGTCGGGATCTCGGGCGCCCACTCGATGCCCTCACCGCCGTTGACGAACGGCAGCGTGTTCTCGTGCATCGCGTGGAGCACGAGCTTCACGCCGATGAAGAAGAGGATGAACGCGATGCCGTACTTGAGGTAGACGAGCCGGTCGAGCAGGCCGCCGAGCAGGAAGTAGAGCTGGCGGAGGCCCATCAGGGCGAAGATGTTGGCGGTGAAGACGATGAACGGCGACTCGGTGATGCCGAAGATGGCCGGGATCGAGTCGAGGGCGAAGATCAGGTCCGTGGTGCCGATCGACACGAACACGATCACCATGGGCGTCAGCACCTTGCGGCCGTCGATCACGGTGCGCACCTTCGCGCCGTCGAAGTCCGGCGCGATCTTGAGGCGCCGGCGGAGGAATCGGATGAACAGCGAGTCCTCGCTCTCCTCGTCCTCGTCGCCCACGGCCTGCTTCACGGCCGTGTAGAGCAGGAACGCGCCGAAGATGTAGAAGATCCAGCTGTAGCTCTCGATGAGCTCGGCGCCCAGCAGGATGAAGATCCCGCGCAGCACCAGCGCGATGATGATGCCCACCATGAGCACCTCCTGCTGGTACTTCCTGGGCACGCTGAACCGGCTCATGATGATGACGAACACGAACAGGTTGTCGATGCTGAGGCTGTACTCCGTCAGCCACCCCGCGAGGAACTGGCCCGCGTGCTCGCCGCCCGCCACGAACAGCATGATGACCGCGAACACCAGCGCGAGCCCCACGTAGAACGCGACCCAGAGGGCCGACTCCTTCGTCGACGGGACGTGCGGGCGCCGGTAGACGATCAGCAGGTCGGCGACGAGGACGAGGACGAGGACCGTCAGGGAGACGATCTCGAACGGGAGGGGGAGGACCAGGGGCACGCGGAGGCTTTCTGCAGCACGGGACGGCACGGACATGCCTCGACGAAACTACATGGCGGCCGACGGGTTGTTCACAATTCCCCCATCCGGGGCATCCGGCCGACGGCCCGCGGTTACGGTGGTCGCTCATGACACGAGAGGGACGCCCCATGTCCGTACTGGCGAACGAGCTCGATGCACCCGACCACGGCGGGGAGGACACCGGCCCCCGTCGCCGCGGCCCCCGCACCTCCGGCGACGCCCGGGCCAGCATCATCGAGGCGGCCCGCATGCTCTTCATCGAATCCGGCGCCGACCGCGTCAGCGCCCGACGGATCGCCGCGGCGGCCGGCGTCGACCCGAGCCTCGTCCGCTACTACTTCGGCTCGCTCGAGGCCCTGCTCGAGGAGGCGCTCCGCCCCTCGGAGGACCTCATCGCCCCCTACCTCCGGCTGCGGGAGCTGCCCGTCGAGGAGCGCGGCGCCGCCCTCGTCGCCGCGGCGTTGCACACGTGGGAGCACCCGGTCGGATCCACGATCATGCGCTGGGTCACCGTCTCGTCCGACCACGACAGCGCCGCCTACCGCCGGTTCGCCGAGGCGGCGCCTCAGCACTGGATGGGCGCGCTGCCGGAGGAGGTCCCGGCAGAGGAGGCCGGCATCCGCAACTCGCTCGTCGGCGCCGCCCTCGGCGGCATCGCCATCACCCGCTACATCTGGCGGATGGAGCCCATCGCCAGCATGTCGCGCGAGACGGTCGTCGCGCTGCACGGGCCCGTGGTGCAGGGATTCCTCACCGGCCCCCTCCCTGCCGTCCCGGCCGTGGCGTCGGTGCCCGCCGCCTGACCGCGACCCGTCGATCGTGACGGCGAGGTCGATGCGGCTCAGCTCCGGTCGGTGAGCTCCTCGCGGACCGCGAGAGGCGCACGCACCAGCTTGTGCGGCGCGGCCTGCGCGACGGGCTTGAGGGTGAGCAGGTCCACGTTCACGTGCGGCGGCAGCTCCACCGCGTGCACGATGGCCTCGGCCACGTCCTCGGCGGTCAGCGGTCCGGGGACGCCGTCGTACACCGCGTCGGCCTTCGCCCGGTCGCCGCCGAAGCGCACCAGCGAGAACTCCTCCGTGCGCACCTGGCCGGGCGCGATCTCGATCACGCGGATCGGCTCCCCCGCGAGCTCGAGGCGGAGCACGCCGAGCATCGCGTGCGCGGCGGCCTTCGCGGCGTTGTAGCCGCCGCCGCCCTCGTAGGGCACGTGCGCGGCGATGGAGCTCACGGTCACGATGTCGGCGCTGCCTCCCTCGGGGACGCCGGCGCGGAGCAGCGGCAGGAGCGCGCTCGTCACGCGCCGCACGGCGAGCACGTTGATCTCGTACATCCAGGCCCAGTCCTCGGACGAACCGCCCTCGACGGAGTCGGTGCCCACGGCTCCCCCGGCGTTGTTCACGAGGGCGTGCACGTGGCCGGTCTCGCGCAGGTGGTCGCGGAGCGCGTCGACGTCGGCCTGCACCGTGAGGTCGGCGACGGCGTAGGTCGCTCCGGTCTCCTCGGCGAGCGCCCGCAGGCGGTCCTCGCGGCGGGCGACGCCGACGACGTCCCACCCCCGGCTCCGGAACAGGCGGACGGTGGCGGCGCCGATCCCCGAGCTCGCACCCGTGACGACGACCCTCTTGCTGCTGGACATGACCCCAGCGTAGGGAACGCGGGCGGCCCCGGGTTACGCCGCGAGACGGGGCCGCGTTGACCGGTCATCCCGGCGATTCCTACAGTCGGGGAGCGCCCGCACGGGCGGCACCGACGCACGAGGGAAGGCACGACGATGAGCGACCACGACGAGGACCGGGCAGCGGGCTGGCGCTTCGAGACGCAGCAGATCCACGCGGGGGCGGCACCGGATCCGGTCACCCACGCGCGCGCGACGCCCATCTACCAGACCACGTCCTACGTGTTCGACGACGCCCAGCACGCGCAGGACCTCTTCGCGCTGGCGCAGCCCGGCAACATCTACACGCGCATCATGAACCCGACGCAGGCCGTCGTCGAAGAGCGCATCGCGGCCCTCGAGGGCGGGACCGGGGCGCTGCTGGTCGCCTCCGGGCAGTCGGCCTCCACCTTCGCGGTGCTCAACATCGCGCAGGCGGGCGACCACATCGTCTCGAGCTCGTCGATCTACGGCGGCACGTACAACCTCTTCAAGTACACGCTCGCGAAGCTCGGGATCCAGACGACGTTCGTCGAGGACCAGGACGACCCCGAGGCGTGGGCCCGCGCCGTGCGGCCGAACACCAAGCTTCTCTTCGCAGAGACCATCGGCAACCCGCGCATCAACATCCTCGACATCCGCGCCGTCGCCGACGTGGCGCACGAGGCGGGCGTGCCGCTGATCGTGGACAGCACCATCGCCACCCCGTACCTCATCCGGCCGTTCGAGCACGGCGCGGACATCGTCGTCCACTCGGCCACCAAGTTCCTCGGCGGGCACGGCACGGTCATCGGCGGCCTGGTGGTGGACGGCGGCCGGTTCCCGTGGTCCGAGCACGCGGAGCGCTTCCCGGGGCTCACGACCCCCGACCCGTCCTACCACGGCGTAACCTACGCCGAGGCCGCGGGTGACGGGCTCGCCGACATCACCAAGGCGCGCGTGCAGCTGCTGCGCGACCTCGGGGCGTCCATCGCCCCGGCGAGCGCCTGGCAGCTCATCCAGGGCATCGAGACGCTGAGCCTCCGGATCGAGCGGCACGTGCAGAACGCCCAGGCGGTGGCCGAGTGGCTCGACGCGCACGAGGACATCGCGAACGTCTACTACGCGGGCCTCCCGTCGAGCCCCTGGTACGCGGCGGCGAACCGCTACGCGCCGCGCGGCGTCGGCGCCGTCCTCTCCTTCGAGCTGAAGGGCGGGGTGGACGCCGGGCGCGCGCTCGTCGACTCGCTGCAGCTGTTCAGCCACCTGGCGAACATCGGCGACGTGCGGAGCCTCGTCATCCACCCGGCGTCGACCACCCACGCGCAGCTCACGCCCGAGCAGCAGCTGACGGCGGGCGTCACCCCCGGGCTCGTGCGCCTGTCGGTCGGCCTCGAGAGCATCGACGACATCATCGAGGACCTCGCGGCCGGGCTCCGGGCCGCGCGGGCCGTCAAGGACGACGCCGCCGCGCCTGCGCTCGCGGGCACCCGGTCGAGCGGGGCGTAACACTCGGGCGCGCGTCCGCCGCGGGTGCTTCACTGACCGGGATGGACTGGCAGACACCCGAGGACACCGTCCCGTCGAGCCTGGTGACGGACGCGCAGATCCGCTCCCTGATCGGACGACCGCCCGCGTCGGGCGCGTGGCGCGAGGGCGACCCCGTCGCCGACCGGCTGTTCGCGTCGGTGGGGGGCGTCGACCTGGAGGCGGGCGGGCGGATCCCGTCGGTGCGGGTCGCCTACGAGACCTTCGGCGAGCGCGACCCCGACGGGGGCAACGCCGTGCTGGTGCTTCACGCGCTCACGGGCGACAGCCACCTCCGCGGACCGGCGGGTCCCGGGCAGCCGACGGGCGGATGGTGGTCGGGCATCGTGGGTCCGGGCCTCGCCATCGACACGGACCGCTGGTTCGTGGTCGCCCCCAACATGCTGGGCGGCTGCCAGGGCACGACCGGCCCCGCCTCCCTGGCGCCCGACGGCGCCGAGTGGGGCGCGCGCTTCCCCTTCATCACCATCCGCGACCAGGTCGCCGTGCAGGCCGCCCTCGCCGACGCGCTCGGCATCGACGTGTGGGCGGCGGTCGTCGGCGGGTCCATGGGAGGCATGCAGGCGCTCGAGTGGGGCGTGGGGCTCCCCGGCCGGATGCGCCGGCTCGCGATCCTCGCGGCCCCCGCCATCGCCAGCGCCGACCAGATCGCGCTCAACTCCGTGCAGGCCGAGGCGATCCGGATGGATCCCGCCTACCGCGACGGCGACTACTTCGACGCGGCCGACGGCGACGGCCCGCACCGCGGCCTCGCCCTCGCCCGCCGCATGGCGCTGCTGAACTACCGCAGCCCGGATGAGCTCAACCAGAGGTTCTCCCGCTCGTGGCAGAGCGGCATCAGCCCCATGGGCGACGAGGGGAGGTACGCCGTGGAGTCGTACCTCGACTTCCACGGCAACAAGTTCACCCGGCGCTTCGACGCGACCAGCTACATCCGCCTCATCGACGCGATGAGCTCGCACGACGTGGGCCGCGACCGCGGCGGCGTCGAGGCGGCGCTCGCCCGGGTGCGGGCGGCGACCCTCGTGGTGGGCATCGACAGCGACCGGCTGTTCCCCGTCCCGGACCAGCGGCTCGTCGCCCGGCACGTGCCCGGGTCCGTCGACGGCGGCGAGGTCGTGGTGATCTCCTCCGACTACGGCCACGACGGGTTCCTCATCGAGAACGAGGCCGTGGGCCGCGCGCTCGCGCGCCTCCTCGACGCCCCCGCGTAGGAGCGCCCCAGTCCGGGGGTGAGTTCCGCGCGCGGCATCGCCCGCGACATCATGCGTTCCTATGCTTCCCCTGGGAGCACGCCGCCCCCTCCGGGCACCGGCGTACGAGGGGAGCACCGATGAGCCGACGTCCGCTGCACGCGACGGGCCACGGCCAACGGGTCCGCGTGGCGCTGGTCGACGACCACGTCCTCCTGCTCGACGGCCTGAGCGCCCGGCTCTCCCGTCCCCGCACGGGCGTCGAGGTGGTCGCGACCTCCCCGACATGGAACGGGCTCGTGCGCGACGACCGCTTCCCGGAGGCCTTCGACGTCGTCGTCCTCGACCTCGCCCTCCGCGACGAGGTGCCGGTCGCGCAGAAGATCCGCACGCTCACGGGCGCCGGCCTCACGTCCGTGCTCCTGAGCACGCACGCCGACCCCTCCACCATCCACGGCGCCATGCGCGCGGGCGCGTCCGCCGTCGTGCCCAAGGCCGAGTCGTCGGAGGAGCTGATCGCCAGCATCCACGCCGCCGCCGACGGCACCCCCCGGCAGAGCGCGCTCGTCCAGCAGGCGATGCAGGACTTCCACGCCGAGGAGGATCCGCGGCTCGGCCAGCAGGAGCAGCGCGCGCTCGTGCTCTACGCCGGCGGGCGGTCGATCCGCGACGTCGCGGAGGCGATGAGCACGACGGAGGAGACCGTCAAGTCGTACATCAAGCGGGGGCGCCGCAAGTACCTGCACGCGGGGACGGACCTCGGCACCAAGCTGCTGCTGCGGCGCCACGCGATCCGCCACGGCTGGATCGCGCCGGAGTAGGAGACGGATCCATCCGCCGCCGACCGGCCCGGGTGGCGCGCGATCCTACGGCATGTGGACAATCGCCCCGCGCCGTCACGCGGGCGTGCCAGGCGTGTGACGGACGCGCCTAGGATCGGAGCACACCGAGCGCACGCCACCGGCGTCGGCGCACTCCGAGCGGGGACCCGATGGATCGCATGAAGCGCGAACGCGAGCGCCTGCTGCAGCGGACCGCACGCGTGTACGGCCTCAGCTTCACCGCGGTCGCCGCCGCGTGCATCCTGCTGCCGGGCGAGGTCCCGGTGCCCGCGGCGGCCGGCACCGTCGCGCTCCTCGCCGTGCTGGCCGTCGCCCAGTGGCGGATCGGGACCGACGCGCGCGTCAGGTGGATGGTCGTCGTGCTCGTGACGGGCATCGCCGCCATGGTCGTCGCCCAGCTCGGCGGGCGCTCGGCGTCGTCGCTCACCGCCCTCACCCACCTCTCGGTCGGCTCCGTCGGGTCGCTCGCGCTCCTCGAGACCATCCGACCGGGTCGGCTCCGCGTCGTGGCGGCCGCCTTCGTGCTCACCAGCGTCGTCGCCGTCGGAGCCTCCTGGGACACCGCGGGCTTCCCCTACGTCGTGCTCGTGCACGTGTTCGGCTGGATGCTCGCGGGCATCCTCGGCTACTGGCTGAGCGTGGCCGTGCACCGGGTCGGTCGCCGCATCACCGACATCGGGCGCGCCCACCGCGCCGAGCGCATGGCGAGCGAGCTCGAGGCCCAGCGCCGCCAGGGCGCGAGGCTCCTGCACGACACCGTGCTGGCGACGCTCACCCTCCTCGCGCACTCCGGGGTCGGCGTAACGCCGCAGGCAATGCGCCAGCAGGCGGCCGACGACGCCCGCCTCCTCCGCCAGCTCCGCCTGGGCGCGAACCCCACCCCCCAGGCATCGGGCGGCTACACCCTCGAGCCCGTGGAGCAGTCGGTGCTCGGCAACACGCTGGAGTCGGTCAAGCAGCGCTTCGGCCGGATGGGCCTCGAGGTGAGCTGGCACGGGACCGGTCAGGTGCTCCTGCCGAGCGACATCCTCGACGCCTTCCTCCTGTCCCTCGCCGAGTGCCTGGAGAACGTGCGGCGGCACGCGGGCGTCACGGAGGCGCACGTCACCATCACCGACGACGACACCACGGTCCGCGCCATGGTCACCGACGCGGGAGTCGGCTTCGACCTCGCGCACGTGGACCAGGCGAAGCTCGGCTTCAAGGAGTCGGTCGTGGCGCGCCTCACCGACGTGGGCGGCAACGCCCGCCTGTTCTCCTCCCCCGGGTCCGGGACGACGGTCGTCCTCGAGGTGCCGAAGTGAGCGGCCGCACGGACGCCGAGTCGCCGCGCACCAGCCGTCGGGTCCGCCTCCCCGCGGGCACGCCGGCGCAGCCCACGTCCATCGGCCTCGGGTACATGGGCGCCGGATCCGCGGTCGTCTGCGCCATCGCCATGGGGTACGGCCTCGTCCGCTTCGCGCTCGACTACCGGATCATGCCGTCGCCGGGGCTCACGGCGACCGCGTGGATCCTCCTGGTCGCGCTCATCGCCGCGGTCGTCGTGGCCATACGCGCCCTCCGCGACCGGATGCCCGGACCGCTCATGGCGGTCTTCGTCGGCGGCCTGGGCATCGTCGTCGCGCTGGACCTGGTGGCCGTCTGGCCCCTCGGCGATGTCATGCAGCACGCCACCGCGGGCATCGCCGCGGGCGCCGCGCTCCTGACGACGGTCACCTACCGGGCGGCGCGCGAGGTCCTGGCGGTCGATGCCGCCCTCGGCGCGGTGCTCCTCGCGGTGTTCCTCTTCTCGGACCCCGTGCGCCCCGCCGACCTCGCGCCCGAGATCTCCGCCATCGCCCGCGCGGTGGTTCCCGCGGCGTTCGGCGTGGCGGTGGTCCGCGGCTTCCGCCGGCTGACGGAGATGGAGCTGGACCGCGTGCTCGTGCAGAGCACCGTCTCCGCGCCGCGATACGCCGTCGGCATGATGGCGTCGGAGGAGCTGGCGCGTCTCGACCTCGCGGCGGAGCAGCTCCTCGACGACGTCGCGAACGCGCGCGAGCCGCTCCCGCTGTCGCCGCTGGCCGCCTCGACGGCCGCGTCGCTCGCGACCGAGCTGCGGCTGCACCTCATCGAGGGCCGGCGTGAGACCTGGCTGCACCACGCCATCACGGAGTCGGAGTTCCTCGGACCGGATGTGACGCTCAGCGACCCGAACGCCCTCGCCGGCCTCCTCGACCGCCGCCAGCGCGACGGCCTGCTCTCGGCGGTCTGGCTCCTCCTCACCTCGACCGAACGGCGCAACGGCGTGCCCGAGGTGTCGGTGCAGCTCGCGCTCGGACCGCTCCGCGGACGGCCGCCCGGCGCGCAGCCCGTGCCCCTGCGCCGTGCAGTCGTGCCCATCGTCGTGACGACGACCGGGCTCCCCCGCACCCGACTGGATCCCTCGACGTGGGATGCTATCGACAAGGTCGGCACGCACACCGAGAGCACCCGCGGGTCGAGCCTCCTGATCACCATCGACTGCGTAGTGGACAACCCCGCCGACCGGTGAGGGCCCCGCACAAGGACCGGAGAGCACGTGTCAGCTGAGAACCGACCGATCACCCTCGCCATCGTGGACGACCACAGGATGCTGCTCGGGGCCTTGACCGAGTGGATCCGCAACGCCGCGTCCGACATCGAGATGGTCGCCGCCGTGTCCACCTGGCCCGACCTGCTGACCCATCCGCGCTTCCCCGTGGACGTGGTCCTCCTCGACCTCGACCTCAAGGACAACCTGCCGATCTCGCTGAAGATCGCGACCCTCAAGACCACGGGCGTGAAGACCGTGCTCATGAGCACGTACTCGGAGCCGAACGTGGTGCGCGAGGCCCTCGCGTCCGGCGCCCTCGGCTACCTCGTGAAGAGCGAGGACGCCAGCATGATCGTCGACGCCATCCGCCTCGCGGCCGACGGGCAGTCGTACATCTCCGCGGAGCTCGACCTGGCGATCAACAGCACCGACGTCGGCGGCGTGCCGAAGCTCAGCGCGCAGGAGCGCCGCGTCATGGCGCTGTACGGCGGCGGCGAGCCCGTCAAGTCGGTGGCCTACAGCCTCGGCATCTCCGAGGAGACGGCGAAGTCGTACCTCAAGCGGATCCGCGAGAAGTACCGCGTCGCGGGCTTCGACGTCGGCACCAAGGTGGCGCTGCGGAAGCGCGCGATCCAGGACGGCATCCTGCTCCAGGGCGAGTAGCCCGGGCGCGGTCCAGCCGGCGGCGGTCGCGCGCCCCGCTCAGCCGCCGATCCCGATCGGCTGGGTCGTGGGCCGCTGACCGTCCGTCGGCCGGCGAGATCCGCGACGGCGCCGGTCGAGCCCGAAGCTCGCGAGCGCGATGAGCAGCCCGGCGATGCTCAGCCCCACGCCGACGATCGCCGGCGACGTGTAGCCGAGCCCCGCCGCGACGGTCACGCCGCCGAGCGCCGCGCCGACCGCGTTGCCCGTGTTCAGCGCCGAGTGGTTGAGCGCCGCCGCGATGGACTGCGAGTCGTGCGCCACGTCCATCAGCCGGATCTGGATCCCGGGCGACAGCGCCGCAGCCGACCCGCCGATGAGGAACAGGAACCCGAACAGCCCCACCGGGTTCGACGCGGTGAGCACCAGCCCCACGAGCGAGACGATGAGCAGCCCGAAGAGGGAGAGGAGCGCGGCCTTCACGTCGCGGTCCGCCCACCAGCCGCCCGCGAGGTTGCCGGCCGTCATGCCGAGGCCCACGACGACGAGCGCCAGCGGCACCGACCACTCCGGCAGCCCGGTCACCTCGGTGACCATGGGAGACACGAACGTGTAGACGGCGAAGAACCCGCCGAAGCCGATCGCGCCGATGAGGAGCGCCAGCCACACCTGCAGCCGGGTGAACGCCCTGAGCTCGCGCCGGAGCGTCGCCTCCGGGTTCCCCGCCTGCGCGGGCACCGCGAGGAAGACGGCGACGAAGGTGGCGGCGAAGATCGCGGCCACGACGAGATACGCGACGCGCCAGCCCGCGTTCTGCCCGATCCACGTCACGATGGGCACGCCGATGACGTTGGCGATGGTGAGCCCCGCGAGCACGAAGGCGACGCCCCGGGCGCGCTTGCCCTCCCCCATCAGCTGCGCGGCGACGAGCGACGCGATGCCGAAGTAGGCGCCGTGCGGCAGGCCCGCGACGAAGCGGGCGAGGACCACGAGGCCGAAGCTCGGGAGGATCGCGCTGAGGACGGTCCCGAGCGTGAAGGCCAGCAGCAGCCAGAGCAGCAGCTTCCGCCGGGGGGCCCGGGCCGACGCGGCCGCGATGGTCGGCGCGCCCACCACCACGCCGAGGGCGTAGGCGCTGATCAGCGTGCCGGCCTGCGCGTTGGCGGCCTCCGTCGAGCGCGCGGCCACCTCGGGCAGCAGGTCGGCCGCGAGCTGCGGCAGGAGCCCCATGGCGACGAACTCGGTGGTGCCGATGGCGAACCCGCCCATCGCGAGGGCGAGCAGGGCGACGCGGACGCGGGCCGGCGACAGGGTCGCCCGCCCGGTGGAGGGGGGATTCACCCGACGAGCCTACCGGCGGTCGGGATCCGGTCCCGGCCTCGGCACCGGCACCGGCACCGGCGCGGGCGTCAGGCGTCAGGCGTCGGCGCCGCGGGCCTCGATGGCCTGCTCGAGGCGCTCGAGCTTGCCCGTCAGCTCGCCCTCGTAGCCGGGTCGGATGTCCGCCTTCAGCACGAGCGACACGCGCGTCCCGAAGGGCGCGACCGCCTCGGTGGCGCGTCGCACGACGTCGAAGACCTCGTCCCAGTCGCCCTCGATGGTGGTGAACATGGCGTCGGTGCGGTTCGGCAGACCGGACGCGCGGACGACGGCCACCGCGGCGGCCACGGCATCGTGCACGGAGGCGTCGGGCGCGTCGCCCCCGCTGGGGGCGACGGAGAAGGCGACGAGCATGGGGACCCCCGGGGTTCGACGGCGGCGGTGCTCCGGGCGGTCGCCCGGCCGGCGTCCGGCTGTGCGCACCAGGCTACCGACGGCGGCCCGACCTGTGGACGGCGGCCGACGCGCGCTCGGCCGCCCCGCGAGACTCCTCAGGTACTTGAAAGTTCATAGAACGGGTGGGACGCAGCGCCCGCCCGCATCGCACGGAGGAGCAGCGCCATGGACAGGAAGACCAAGATCATCATCGGGGTGGCGGGCGGCGTGGTCGTCCTCGTCGGAGGCTTCGCGGCGTTCGGCGGCCCCATCTACAAGCAGCTGGCGGGCACTCCGGACGCCGCCCCCACCCTCGCGTCGACGCCCGCGCCGGGCGGCGCGGTCGGCGACCTCTCCGGCGACTGGAAGGTGGGCGGGTCCTCGTACGCCGGCTACCGCGTCGACGAGGTGCTGAACGGCACGCCCGTCACGGTGAACGGCCGGACGGACGCCGTCACGGGCGACATCACGGTCGCCGGATCCCAGGTCACGAAGGGCACCATGACGGTCGACGTGACGAAGATCCACACCGACCAGCCCCCGCGCGACGCGTACTTCCAGAACGAGGCGATGAAGA
Source organism: Clavibacter michiganensis (assembly GCF_021216655.1). NCBI lineage: Bacteria > Bacillati > Actinomycetota > Actinomycetes > Micrococcales > Microbacteriaceae > Clavibacter > Clavibacter michiganensis. The sequence goes on along the minus strand of NZ_CP080437.1, from coordinate 504,037 downwards.
CGGGCGACTTCCCGACCGCGACCTTCACGCTGACGCAGCCGATCGCGGCCGACGGCGTCGAGGCGGGAGTCCCCGCGACGTACGACGTGACGGGCGACCTCACGCTGCACGGGGTGACCAAGAGCGTGACCGCGCAGATGCAGGCGAGCTTCACGTCCGATGGCGGGCAGATCGTTGGCTCCATCCCGATCACGTTCCAGGACTTCGGCGTGCAGGCCCCGAGCCTCGGCTTCGTGACGGTCGAGGACCACGGCTCGGTCGAGTTCTCGCTCGACGTGGCGAAGGCCTAGCCGCCGGATCCCGCCAGCGTCTCCCGCACGGCCCTCGGCATCGCCTCGGCGACGTCGAGGGCCGTGGTCGGTCCGCCGCCGGACGCGAGGCCGCCCGCACGACCGTGCAGCCACGCGGCGGCCGCGGCGACGGCGGCGAGCTCCGCGAGGGGATCCGCCGCGTCGGCGATCCGCGCGGACGCCCCCGCCGTGAGGGCGCCGAGCACACCGCCGAGGACGTCGCCCGAGCCCGCGGTCGCGAGCCAGGGCGTGCCGGCCCGCACCGCGATGCGCGCGGACCCGCCGACCACGAACGTGGTCGCGCCCTTGAGCAGCACGCAGACGCCGAGCTCCCGCGCCGCGCGCTCGGCCCAGCCGGAGGCGTCCGCCGCGATGTCCTCCGCGGACGCCCGGATGCCGGCGCCGTCGAGCAGCCGGGACAGCTCGCGGAAGTGCGGCGTGACGACCACGGGTCCCGTCGCGCGCCCGACGAGGTCGAGCGCGCCCGCGTCCACGACCGCCGGGAGGCCCTGCCCGAGCGCGGCGACGATCGCGTCGGTCGCGGCGGCGTCCCGGTGCGCCCGGTCCATGCCGGATCCGACGAGCCACGCCTGCACGCGCCCGTCGGCCGTGACGACCTCGGGGCGGCGGGCGAGCACCGAGGCGGACGCGCCCGCGGGCCCGAGGTAGCGGATCATGCCGACGCCCGTGCGCGCGGCCGCCTCGACGCCGAGGACCGCGGCGCCCGGGTAGCGGTCGGAGCCGGTGCGGACGCCGAGGACGCCGCGCGTGTACTTGTCGTCGTCGTCCCGCGGGAGGCGGATGGCGAGGCGCGTCCTGTCGGCGTCCTGCCGGATCCAGCCGTCGGGTGCGTGGTCGTCGTGCGCGTCGCTCATGCCCACACGATAGGCGCGCGGGAATGCGGCGGGCGCGCCGGGCCTTGGGACCATGAGGCCGCCGACGCCCTCCGCCCGTCCCCGCGCGCCGCGCCTCCCTCGAGGATCCGCGCCGCCGCCCGCCTGGAAGGATCCCCATGACCACGTCCCCGCTCTTCGAGCCGATCACCGTCCGCGGCGTCACCGCCCGCAACCGCATCTGGGTCGCGCCGATGTGCCAGTACAGCATCGACGCCCGCGACGGCGTGCCGGGCGCCTGGCACCTCGCGCACCTCGGCTCGTTCGCCCGCGGCGGCGCGGGACTCGTGATGGCGGAGGCCACCGGGGTCAGCCCCGAGGCGCGCATCACGCCCGAGGACACGGGCATCTGGGATGACGCGCAGCGCGACGCGTGGAAGCCGATCGTCGACTTCATCCACGAGATGGGCGCGGTCGCGGCCATCCAGCTCGCGCACGCCGGCCGCAAGGCATCCACCTACTCGTTCTCCGGCCGCGGCACCATGCCCGCCGAGGAGGGCGGCTGGGAGACGGTCGCCCCGTCGGCCGAGCCGTTCCCCGGTTACGGCACGCCCGTCGCGCTCGACGCCGCGGGCCTCCGGAAGGTCGTCGACGACTTCGCCGCGGCCGCCCGCCGCTCGGTCGACGCCGGATTCGACGTGCTCGAGATCCACGCCGCGCACGGCTACCTCATGCACCAGTTCCTCTCGCCGCTGAGCAACCACCGCGACGACGAGTTCGGCGGCAGCCTGGAGAACCGGGCGCGCCTGCTGCTCCAGGTGATCGACGCCGTGCGCGCCGAGGTCCCCGACGTGCCGCTGCTGGTGCGCTTCTCCGCGACCGACTGGGCGGGCGACGCCGGCTGGGACGAGCAGCAGACCGCGACGGTCGCCGGCTGGGCCGCCGAGCACGGCGCCGACTTCTTCGACATCTCCACGGGCGGCAACACGACCGGGGTCACGATCCCCGTCGCGCCCGGCTACCAGGTGCCCTTCGCCGAGTACGTGAAGGAGCACGCGAAGGTCGCGCTCAACGCCGTGGGCCTCATCACCGAGCCGGCGCAGGCCGAGGCCGTCGTCGCCGAGGGCCGCGCGGACGCCGTGATGCTCGGCCGCGAGATGCTCCGCGACCCGCACTTCGCGCTGCGGGCCGCGCACGAGCTGGGCGTCGAGATCGACTACTGGCCCAAGCAGTACGACCGCGCGCGCTGGGCCGCCTGACCCTCCGATCCCGACGACGACGGCCCGGCATCCCCCTGGGGTGCCGGGCCGTCGTCGTGTGCGGGCGGGTCAGACCCGTCGGGTCGCGTCCTGCACCTCGCCGACGAGCTCCTCGATGATGTCCTCGAGGAACAGCACACCCGTCGTCTCGCCCGCCTCGGTGAAGGCGCGGGCGAGGTGGGCGCCGGAGCGGCGCATCATCGCCAGCGCATCCTCCAGCTCGGTGCCCGCGAAGACCGACACCAGCTGACGGATCCGCTTGGCCGGCACGGGCCGCAGGAACTCGTCGGCCTCGTCGAGGTCGATGACGTCCTTGAGGTGCAGGTAGCCGGTCGGCTCCCCCGCCTCGTCCACGATCACGTACCGCGAGAAGCCGTGCCGGGCGACGGCGCGCTCGACCTCGGATGGCGACGCGGTATCCGGCAGGCTCACCAGCGCGTCCAGCGGGATCGCGATGTCCTGCACCTTCTTGCCCGTGAACTCGAACGCCGCGGTGAGCGCGCCCGTCCGGTCTTCCAGCAGCCCCTCGCGGGTCGACTGGTCGACGATGCCCTGCACCTCGTCGAGCGTGAACGCGCTCGCGGCCTCGTCCTTCGGCTCGACCTTGGCCAGGCGGAGCACCGCGTTGGAGATCGCGTTGAGGGCCACGATGAGCGGCTTCACGACGCGGGCGATGCCGACGAGCGGCGGCGCGAGCAGCAGGGCCGCCCGATCCGGCACGGAGAACGAGATGTTCTTCGGCACCATCTCGCCCAGCACCACGTGCAGGAACGAGACGATGAGCAGCGCGATGACGAACGCGATCGTGGAGATCGCCTCCTCCGGCAGCCCCGTGGCGCCCAGCGGGATCTCCAGCAGGTGGTGGATCGCCGGCTCGGACACGTTGAGGATCAGCAGCGAGCACACGGTGATGCCGAGCTGCGTCGTGGCGAGCATGAGCGTCGCGTGCTCCATCGCGAACAGCGTGATGCGCGCGGCCCGGCTGCCCTCCTCCGCCCGCGGCTCGATCTGCGACCGCTTCGCGGAGATGACCGCGAACTCGGCGCCGACGAAGAAGGCGTTGACGGCGAGCAGCACGACGAGCGCGATGATCCCCCCGGCGTACTCACCCACGGGACGGCTCCTTCCTCATGGCGGCGCGTTCCGCGTCCGCCTGTCGTCCGGCCTCGCGACCGGCCTCCCGCTCCGCATGGCGGTCCGCCTGGCGCTCGGCGCGCGTGGTGCCCACCGCGGTGGCGACGGGTTCGGGGACGGGCGTGAAGCGGATCCGGTCGATGCGCCGGCCGTCGAGCCGCTCGACCCGCAGCGTGCCGGTCTCGAGCTCGAGCTCGTCTCCCACCACGGGCAGGCGGCCGAGCTCGCTCATCACGAAGCCGGCCGCGGTCTCGTACGGACCGTCGTCGGGGATGCGCAGACCCGTGCGCTCGAGGAGCTCGTCGGGCCGGAGCATGCCGGGGAAGGTCAGCGAGTCCCGCGATCGGACGACGCCCGCGCGCGCGCGGTCGTGCTCGTCGGCGAGCTCCCCGACCAGCTCCTCGACCAGGTCCTCGAGGGTCGCGACCCCGGCCGTGCCTCCGTACTCGTCGACGACGACGGCCATCTGGAACCCGCGGCCGCGCAGCTCGCCGAGGAGGTCGTCGAGCTTCATGGTCTCGGGCACGCGGATCGCCTCGGACTGCAGGGCGGTGACGGGCACGAGCGCGCGCTTCTCCCGCGGCACGGCGACGGCCTGCTTCACGTGCACGAGCCCGATGACGTCGTCCACGCCGTCGTCCGTCACGGGGAAGCGGGAGTAGCCGGTGGTCATCGCCAGCTCGATGACGGTCTGCGCGCTGTCGGTGCGCTCCACCGACTTGACGCGGAGGCGCGGCGTCATGACGTCGGACGCCGTGAGGTCGGCGAACCGCAGCGTGCGGCTGAGGAGCATCGCCGTGTCGTCCTCGAGGAGGCCGGCGAGCGCGGAGCGGCGGACGAGCGAGGACAGCTCCTCGGCGCTCCTGGCTCCGGACAGCTCCTCCTTGGGCTCGATGCCGACGAGCCGCAGGATCCCGTTCGCGCTGTTGTTGAGCAGCAGCACGGCGGGCTTGAACACCGTGGTGAAGAGGGTCTGGAACGGGATCACGAGCTTGGCCGTCTCGCGCGGCAGGGCCAGCGCGAAGTTCTTCGGCACGAGCTCGCCGATGATCATCGACAGCAGCGTCGCGACGACGAGCGCCACGACGGTCGACACCGGGGAGACGAGGCCGTCGGCGAGCCCCGCGGACGTCAGCGGGCCGGCGAGCAGCAGGCTGAGCGCCGGTTCCATCGTGTACCCGGTGAGCAGCGTCGTCAGCGTGATGCCGAGCTGGGCGCTGGAGAGGTGGGTCGAGGTGATGCGGAGCGCCCGGATGGACGGGCCGAGCCGCTTCTCGCCGCGCTCCTGGCGCTTCTCGAGGTCGGAGCGGTCGAGGTTGACGAGCGCGAACTCGCTGGCGACGAAGAGGCCGGTGCCGAGGGTCAGGAGGAGACCCACGGCGAGGAGGAGCCATTCATGCAAGGGGATGGCTCCCGGGCACCGGGCGCGCGGCCGGCTTCAGTGGGAGGGGCGCGCGCAGCGGGGGTCTATGAGCAGGAGGGGGGTCGTCCATCGTCCGTCGAGCATACCGGGGCTCACCAGCCGACCGGCAGGGGCTTGCCCTCCTCGTAGCCCGCCGCGGACTGGATCCCGACGGCGGCCCGCTCGGCGAACTCGGCGCGCGTGCGCGCCCCGGTGTAGGTGAACGCGCTGCGGACGCCGGACGTGATCGTGTCGAGCAGGTCCTCGAGGCCGGGGCGGAGCGGGTCGATGCGGATCCGGCTGGTCGAGATGCCCTCCGCGAACAGCGTGCGCCGCGCCAGCTCGAACGCCTCGCGCCGCCCGAACCGCTCCTGCACGGCGCGGGTGGACGCCATCCCCCAGCTCTCCTTGGCGAGCCCGCCGTCCTCGTCGACGAGCAGGCGGCCGGGCGACTCGACGGTGCCGGCGAACCACGATCCGATCATCACGCTGGCGGCGCCCGCGGCGAGGGCGAGCGCGACGTCCCGCGGGTACCGCACTCCCCCGTCCGCCCACACGAGCGCGCCGGCGGCGCGGGCCGCCTCGGCCGTGTCCAGCACGGCGGAGAACTGGGGCCGGCCGACCGCGGTCATCATGCGCGTCGTGCACATCGCGCCCGGGCCAACGCCGACCTTGACGATGTCGGCGCCCGCCTCGACGAGGTCGCGCGCGCCCTCGGCGGTGACGACGTTGCCGGCGACGATCGGGACGCGCGGGTCGAGGGCCCGTACGTCGCGGATCGCGCGCAGCATCGCCTCCTGGTGCCCGTGCGCCGTGTCGAGGACGAGCACGTCGACCCCCGCGGCCAGCAGCGCGCGGGCACGGCCGACCGGGTCGCCGTTGACGCCGACGGCGGCGCCCACCGCGAGGCGCCCGTTCCCGTCGATCGCGGGCGCGTAGACGGTGGACCGCAGGGCGCTCCGTCGGCTGAGCGTGCCGACCAGGCGGCCGTGGGCGAGCACGGGCGCGAAGTCGATCCCGGCGGCGTGCATCAGGTCGAACGCCGCTCGGCCCGTGGGCACGTCGTCGGCGTCGAGGGAGGCGAGCGCGCCGTGCGGCAGGTCCCCGAGCCGGGTGCCGTCGGGGACGCCGGCGAGCTGCGTCCCCTCGAGGCAGCCGATCATCTCCCCGTCCGCGTCGCGCAGCACGATGCCGTGCCCGGCGATGGGCGGCAGCAGCTCGCGCGCCTGGCCGGCGGTCGCGTCCGGCGGCAGCTCGAGCGGCGAGTCGTAGGCGACCGGCTGGTCCTTGACCCGGTGGATCGCGGCGTCCAGCTCCTGGGGCCGGAGGTCCTGCGGCAGGACCCCGATGCCCCCGCGCCGGGCGAGCACGGCGGCGAGGCGCGGCCCGGTGACCGAGCCCATGTTGCTCGCGACGATCGGGATGGTGCACGGCGTGCCGTCGCCCGGGGCGAGGTCGACGTCCATCCGGCTCGCGACGTCGGACCTGCCCGGGCTCAGGAACACGTCCGAGTACGTCAGGTCGTGGGCGGGAGCCTCTCCGGTGAACCTCATCCCCCGACGGTAGCCCCGCCGTCCGGGCCCGCACCAGGCCGTCGACCGTGCGCGGCTTCCGACGCGCCGCTCCCGGCGGCCCGACCGGGGGAAGGTTTAGGCTGGGTGATCGTGGACGCGCGGCACGCGAACGGGCCGCGCGAGGCAGACGACCAACAGCAAGAGAGCGGGCGATCAACTGTGTCGAGCCAGGTGACTGGTACGGGGACCGATGACGGTTCCACGGGCGACTTCGGAGCCAACGAATGGCTCGTCGACGAGATGTACGAGAGGTTCGTGGTCGACAAGGACTCCGTCGACCGGAGCTGGTGGCCGATCCTGGAGAACTACCACACCACCGTGATCGAGGGCCGCGAGGCGACGCCGGCCACCGGCGAGCAGACCGCCGAGGCGCAGATCCCCGACCCGTCGGGCACATCAGCCCCCGCGTCGACCAACACGGGCAGCCCGGCGCCGACGCCGGCCCCCGCGTCCGCCGGCCAGCCCGACGCGCAGGCGCAGCAGCCCGCGACCGGGTCCCAGCCCGCCGCGCGCACCACGAGCATCGCCCCCAAGCAGCAGCCGATCCCGGCGCAGGCGCCCGCGAAGGCGCCCGCCAAGAAGGGCGCCGAGCCCACGCCGCCCGGTGAAGACGAGGTCTCCCCGCTCCGCGGCATGGCGAAGAGCCTGGCGACCAACATGGACGCGTCGCTCACCATCCCGACCGCGACGAGCGTCCGCACCATCCCGGCGAAGCTGATGATCGACAACCGCATCGTCATCAACAACCACCTCAAGCGCGCCCGCGGCGGCAAGGTCTCCTTCACCCACCTCATCGGCTGGGCGCTCATCCAGGCGCTCAAGGAGTTCCCGAGCCAGAACGTGCACTACGACGAGGTCGACGGCAAGCCCAGCGTCGTCTCCCCCGCGCACATCAACCTCGGCATCGCGATCGACATGCCGAAGCCCGACGGCACCCGGGCGCTCCTCGTCCCGAGCATCAAGGGCGCCGAGGCCATGACCTTCGGCGAGTTCCTCTCGGCCTATGAGGACCTGGTGAAGAAGGCCCGGAGCAACAAGCTGGCCGCGGGCGACTTCGCCGGCACCACCATCTCGCTCACCAACCCGGGCGGCATCGGCACGGTCCACTCCGTGCCGCGCCTGATGAAGGGCCAGGGCGCCATCATCGGCGCCGGCGCCCTCGAGTACCCGGCCGAGTTCCAGGGCTCCTCCCCCAAGACGCTCGTCGAGCTGGGCATCGGCAAGACCATCACCCTGACGAGCACGTACGACCACCGCGTGATCCAGGGCGCGGGCTCCGGCGAGTTCCTCAAGATCGTGCACGAGCGCCTCATCGGCCAGCACGGCTTCTACGAGGACATCTTCGCGGCGCTCCGCATCCCGTACGACCCGATCCAGTGGGCCACCGACATCAACGTCGACCTGTCCGAGCGCGTCTCCAAGACCAGCCGCGTGCAGGAGCTCATCAACGCCTACCGCGTCCGCGGGCACCTCATGGCGGACATCGACCCGCTCGAGTACCAGCAGCGCACGCACCCGGACCTCGAGATCACGAACCACGGGCTCACCTTCTGGGACCTCGACCGCGAGTTCGTGACCGACGGATTCGGCGGCCGGCGCCAGGCGCTCCTCCGCGACGTCCTCGGCATCCTGCGCGACTCCTACTGCCGCACCATCGGCATCGAGTACATGCACATCCAGCAGCCCGACGAGCGCCGCTGGATCCAGGGCAAGGTCGAGCAGCCCTACGCGAAGCCCACGCACGACGAGCAGATGCGGATCCTGTCCAAGCTCAACGAGTCCGAGGCGTTCGAGACGTTCCTCCAGACGAAGTACGTCGGGCAGAAGCGCTTCAGCCTCGAGGGCGGCGAGTCCACGATCTCGCTCCTCGACACGCTCCTCCAGGGCGCGGCCGACCACGGGCTCGACGAGGTCGCGATCGGCATGGCACACCGCGGTCGTCTGAACGTCCTCACCAACATCGCGGGCAAGAGCTACGGCCAGATCTTCCGCGAGTTCGAGGGCACGCAGGACCCGCGCACCGTCCAGGGTTCCGGCGACGTGAAGTACCACCTCGGCACCGAGGGCACCTTCCGGGGAGTCCACGGCGAGGAGATGCCGGTGTACCTCGCGGCGAACCCGTCGCACCTCGAGGCCGTCAACGGCGTGCTCGAGGGCATCGTCCGCGCCAAGCAGGACCGGAAGCCCATCGGCTCGTTCTCCGTCCTGCCGATCCTCGTGCACGGCGACGCGTCGATGGCCGGCCAGGGCGTGGTCTTCGAGACCCTCCAGCTCTCGCAGCTGCGCGCGTACCGCACGGGCGGCACGGTCCACATCGTCATCAACAACCAGGTCGGCTTCACGACGCCGCCGTCGGAGTCCCGCTCGTCGGTGTACTCGACCGACGTGGCCAAGAGCATCCAGGCGCCGATCTTCCACGTGAACGGCGACGACCCCGAGGCCGTCGCGCGCGTCGCGCACCTCGCCTTCGAGTTCCGCCAGGAGTTCAAGAAGGACGTCGTCATCGACCTCGTCTGCTACCGCCGCCGCGGTCACAACGAGGGCGACGACCCGTCGATGACCCAGCCGCTCATGTACAACCTCATCGAGGCGAAGCGCTCGGTACGCAAGCTGTACACGGAGGCGCTCGTCGGTCGCGGCGACATCACGCAGGAGGAGTACGACGCGGCGCAGAAGGACTTCCAGGACCGCCTGGAGCGCGCCTTCGCGGAGACGCACGCGGCGCAGACCTCGTCCATCCCGATCCAGACCCAGGACGCCGGCGCCGTCGCGGACCTGGAGCGCCCCGACTCGCAGCAGGACGACGGCCACGGGGAGCCCGAGACCACGGGCGTCTCGGAGTCGGTGATCCAGACGATCGGCGACGCCCACGACAACCCGCCGCAGGGCTTCTCCGTCCACCCGAAGCTGCAGGCGCTGATGCGCAAGCGGCTCGAGATGAGCCGCAGCGGATCCATCGACTGGGCGTTCGGCGAGCTCCTCGCCATCGGCTCCCTGCTGCTGGAGAACACGCCCGTCCGCCTCGCCGGCCAGGACTCGCGCCGCGGCACGTTCGTCCAGCGCCATGCGGTGCTGCACGACCGGGACAACGGCCAGGAGTGGCTGCCTCTCGCGAACCTCAGCGACCGCCAGGCGCGTTTCTGGATCTACGACACGCTGCTCAGCGAGTACGCGGCCATGGGCTTCGAGTACGGCTACTCGGTCGAGCGGCCCGACGCCCTCGTGCTGTGGGAGGCGCAGTTCGGCGACTTCGCCAACGGCGCGCAGACCATCATCGACGAGTTCATCTCCTCCGCCGAGCAGAAGTGGGGCCAGCGCTCGAGCGTCGTGCTGCTGCTTCCGCACGGCTACGAGGGCCAGGGCCCCGACCACTCGTCCGCGCGCATCGAGCGCTTCCTGCAGCTGTGCGCCGAGCAGAACATGACCGTCGCGCGTCCCTCGACGCCCGCGTCGTACTTCCACCTGCTGCGCCGCCAGGCGTACTCGCGGCCCCGCCGCCCGCTCGTGGTCTTCACCCCGAAGGCCATGCTGCGGCTCCGCGGCGCGACGAGCGACGTCGAGGCATTCACATCGGGCCGCTTCGAGCCGGTGATCGACGACGTCCGGATCCAGGACCGCGGTGCGGTCCGCCGCGTGCTCCTTCACTCGGGCAAGGTGCACTACGACCTGCTGGGCGAGCTGGAGAAGCGCCAGGACACCTCGATCGCCCTCGTGCGCCTCGAGCAGTTCTACCCGTTCCCCGAGGAGCAGGTGCGCCGGGTCGTCGAGTCGTACCCGGACGCCGAGGTCGTCTGGGTGCAGGACGAGCCCGAGAACCAGGGCGCCTGGCCGTTCGTCCACGTGGAGCTCGGCCGGGTCATCCCCGACCGGCAGGTGCGCGTCGTCTCCCGCCCGGCCGCCGCGTCGCCCGCCGCAGGCTCGAGCAAGCGGCACGCCACGGAGCAGACGGACCTGATCGCGCGGGCCACCGCGGAGTGATCCGCCCGGGCTCGCGCCCGGCAAGACGAGAGGCCCGATCCCCCAGGGGATCGGGCCTCTCGTCGTGCAGGCGGTGCGGCGCCGGGAGCGCCGACGGCCGGTCAGCCGAGCTTCGAGTAGCGGATGCCGGACGCGTGGTATCCGCGTCGGGCGTAGAAGCGCGTGACGTTGTCGCGGGCCGCCGCGGAGGTCGCGAGGAACCGCGTCGCGCCGTGCTCGCGCGCCCACGCCTCGTAGTGGCGGATGAGGTCGGAGCCGATTCCGCCCGCCTGGCGTCCCTCGCGAACGACCAGGATGATCAGCTGCGCGATGGGCTCGTCGTCGGCGAGGCCCCACATGAGGTGGCCGCCCGCGAGACCCGCGATGGCCCCTGCGTCGTCGCGCACGACCCACGTCTCGTGGCCGGCCGCGGCGGTCATGCGCGAGAGCCGCGCGGCGACGCGGTCCTCGTCCACCTCGTAGTCGAGCAGCCGGAGCAGCTCGACGATGACGGTGAGGTCTTCCGGGGAGGGCGTCCCGAGGGACTGGATCGCGTTGGTCACATGCCGAGATTACCGGCCGCGCGCGAGCCGCCGGGTCAGTGGGTGGCCTGGATGGCGCGCAGCTTGTCCATCACCTGCGTACGCAGGTCCTCGGGAGCCGCCTCCTTGCACGCGCGGCGCACGGTGTCCCGCAGGACCACGCCGACGCGGTGCTCGCGCGCGCAGTCCGGGCAGTTCGCCATGTGCTCGCGGATGTCGGCGGCATCCGCCTTGTCGAGCTCGTGGTGCAGGTACTCCTCGAGATCCTTCTTGGCCTTGTCGCAGCCGCAGTCGCTCATTTCGTCGCTCCAGTGAGGTGCGCGGTGGAGATGCCCCGCTCGCGCGCGTAGTCGGAAAGCAGGCTCCGCAGCATCCGGCGGCCGCGGTGCAGGCGGCTCATGACGGTGCCGACGGGGGTCTTCATGATGTCGGCGATCTCCTGGTAGGAGAAGCCCTCGACGTCCGCGAAGTAGACGGCCATGCGGAAGTCCTCCGGGATGGACTGCAGCGCGTCCTTGACGGTGCTGTCCGGGAGGTGGTCGATGGCCTCGGCCTCGGCGGAGCGCGTGGTGGTCGCCGTGGCGCTCGTCGCGCCGCCCAGCTGCCAGTCCTCGAGCTCGTCGATGGTGCCGTTGTAGGGGTCTCGCTGCTTCTTGCGGTAGTTGTTGATGAAGGTGTTCGTGAGGATCCGGTACAGCCAGGCCTTGAGGTTCGTGCCCTGCTTGAACTGGTGGAAGGCCGTGTAGGCCTTCACGAACGTCTCCTGTACCAGGTCCTGCGCGTCGGCGGGATTGCGCGTCATGCGCAGGCCCGCGGCGTACAGCTGGTCGATGAACGGGAGCGCCTGCTCCTCGAAGAGCTCGCGGTTGTCGCCGGGCTGGGCCTTGCGGGGCTCCTCGACCTCCGCCCGCTCCGCCTCCTGCTGGTCGGCGGCCTCCTCGGTGGAGTGCACGACGGCCTCCACGAGCTCCGCGGGCGCGGCGGATGCGGTGGGCGCGGCGCCCCCGGTGGTGTCGGCCGGCGCGTCGTGACTGGTGTTCCCTGAAGTGGCCATCAGGGCAGATTCTACGGCGCGCACGAGCTCGGCGGACGGGGCCGCCGGTGCTGTCCTCGTGATCACGGGTGATCCTTCCCGGCCCGGGATCCGGGCCTGCCGGACGACTGCCCGGTACTCTGGTGAACCCATGGAGATCTTCAGGTATTCCGGTCCCACCTTCAGCCCGTACGACGACGACCCGACCCACGCGCCCGTGCCGACGGACGACGGCCCGTGGGCCGCCCCCGTGGCGGACGGCCCGCTGGACGCGACCGTGCCGCTGCCGGGGTCCAAGAGCCTGACGAACCGCGAGCTGGTCCTGTCCGCCCTCGCGGACTCCCCGTCGACACTGCGCGCTCCGCTCCGCTCCCGCGACACGCGGCTGATGATCGAGGCCCTGCGATCCCTCGGCACGGTCATCGAGGAGGTCGACGGCGGGGGTGCCTTCGGGCCCGACCTGCGGATCACCCCGGCGGAGCTCGCGGGCGGCGTCACCATCGAGTGCGGCCTCGCCGGCACCGTCATGCGCTTCCTCCCGCCCGTCGCCGCGCTGGCCCTCGGCCCGGTCTCGTTCGACGGCGACCCGAGCGCCCGCCGGCGTCCCATGTCCGGCACCATCGAGGCGCTCCGGGCGCTCGGGGTCGACGTCAACGACGACGGCCGTCGCGCGCTGCCGTTCAGCCTCTACGGCACGGGCGAGGTGCCGGGCGGCGAGATCGCCATCGACGCGTCCGCCTCCAGCCAGTTCGTCTCCGGCCTGCTGCTCGCCGCGCCCCGGTTCGCCCAGGGGCTCCGGCTCCGGCACACGGGAGCGACGCTGCCGAGCATGCCGCACATCGAGATGACGATCCGCACGCTCGCCGAGCGCGGCGTCGTGGTCCAGAGCCCGGAGCCCGGCCTCTGGGTCGTGCCCTCCTCCCCCATCGCCGGCCGCGAGGTGCGCATCGAGCCCGACCTCTCCAACGCCGCGCCCTTCTTCGCCGCCGCGCTCGTCGCGGGCGGACGGGTCGCGATCCCCGGCTGGCCCGAGGAGACGACGCAGGTCGGCGCGGACCTCGCGCACCTGCTGCCGCGCTTCGGCGCCACCGTCACGCGCGAGGGCGACGCGCTCGTCGTGGACGGCGGCCCCGGGCTCGCGGCGGGCGGCCGCATCCCGGGCGTCGACCTCGACCTCAGCACGGGCGGCGAGCTGGCGCCCGCGCTGGTCGCGCTCGCGGCCCTCGCCGACGGACCCAGCCGCATCACGGGCATCGGGCACCTGCGGGGACACGAGACGGACCGGCTCGCGGCGCTGGCGGCGGAGATCACCGGGCTCGGCGGATCCGTCACCGAGCTCGATGACGGCCTCGCGATCGAGCCCGCCCCGCTGCACGGCGGCCCGTGGCGCGCGTACGAGGACCACCGCATGGCGACCGCCGGCGCGATCGTCGGCCTGGCCGTGCCGGGCGTGGAGATCGACGACATCGGCACGACCGCGAAGACCCTGCCCGAGTTCCCGGAGCTCTGGCTCGGACCGCTCCTCGGCCGTGCGCCGCGCGCGGCCGTCGAGCCCCTCGCCCTCGGCGGCATCACCGGGCCGGGCGCCGCGGGCGGGCTCGGCGGCCTCCTGTGAGCTGGCTCGCGGATCCCGAGCAGGACGACGGCGTCTGGGACGCCTACGACGAGTCCTCGGTGCGCGTCCGGCCGAACCCCAAGGGGAACAAGCCGCGCAGCAAGCAGCGGCCCGGCCACACGGACTCCGTCGAGGGCCGCGTGCTCACGGTCGACCGCGGCCGCTTCGGCGTCCTCGTGGGCGAGGACACCCCTGACGAGCACACGCTGATCGCCACGCGCGCCCGGGAGCTCGGCAAGAAGGCCGTGGTCACGAACGATCGCGTCGACATCGTGGGCGACACGTCGGGCGACGAGGGCAGCCTCTCCCGCATCGTCCGCATCGCCCCGCGCCGGACCCTCCTGCGCCGGAGCGCCGACGACTCCGACGCCGTCGAGCGCGTGATCGTCGCGAACGCCGACCAGATGCTCATCGTCGTCGCGGCCGCCGAGCCCGAGCCGCGCGCGCGCCTCGTCGACCGCTACCTCGTGGCCGCGTTCGACGCGGGGATCCAGCCGATCCTCTGCATCACCAAGTCGGACGTCGCCGACCCCGCCCCGTTCGCCGCCCACTTCCGCGTGCTCGACGTGCCCATCGTGCTGAGCCGCTCGGACGACGTGCCGCTCGACGAGCTGCGCGCGCTGCTGGTCGACCGCACGACCGTCGCCGTCGGCCACTCGGGCGTCGGCAAGTCGACGCTGGTCAACGCCCTGGTGCCGGACGCGAAGCGCGCGACGGGCGTCGTCAACCAGGTCACCGGGCGCGGACGCCACACGTCGAGCTCGACCGTGTCGATGCGCGTCGAGACGGGCGACGGCGGCCACGGCTGGATCATCGACACCCCGGGCGTCCGCTCGTTCGGGCTCGGGCACGTGGATCCGGCGAACATCCTGCGCTCCTTCGCCAGCTACGCGCACCTGCCCGAGGGGGAGCCGCCGGGCGGCATCCCGCTCACGGAGGCGCACGACTGGGAGATCGTCGACCGGGTCGAGGCGGGCGAGCTCGGGGACGCCGGTCGCGAGCGCCTGCACTCGCTCCAGCACCTCGTCGCCAACCGGTCCGACGCGTCGAAGGGCGACCAGGCCGATCGCTAGGCTCGACCCCGTGGCCTCCGAACCCCTGCACTCCCTGTCGTCCGACCTGCGGCTCGCCCGGGAGCTGGCCGACATGGCCGACGCGATCTCGCTCGATCGCTTCCGCTCGGCCGACCTCGCCATCGAGACGAAGGCCGACTCCAGCTGGGTCACCGACGCCGACACGTCGGTCGAGCGGGCGATCCGCGCCGGCATCGCCGAGAGCCGCCCGCACGACAGCGTGCTCGGCGAGGAGTACGGCACGTCCGGGTCTTCGTCCCGGCAGTGGATCGTGGATCCCATCGACGGCACCTCGAACTACGCGCGCGGCGTGCCCGTGTGGGGCACCCTCATCGCGCTCGCCGTGGACGGCGTGCCCGTGGTGGGCGTCGTCAGCGCGCCCGCGCTGGGCCGCCGCTGGTGGGGCGCGACGGGCCTCGGCGCCTACGTCGACGACACCCTCGGACAGGCGACGACGTCGGAGGAGCGCCGGATCCGGGTCTCGGACGTCGACCGGCTCGAGGACGCCTCGATGAGCGTCGCCGGCGTCCAGCGGTGGCGCGACGCCGACCGGCTCGACGAGCTGCTCGACCTCTCCGCCCGCGTGAAGCGCTCCCGCGACTTCGGCGACATGTGGGCGTACATGCTGCTCGCCGAGGGCCTCATCGACATCGCGGGCGAGCACGACCTGAAGCCGTACGACATGGCCGCGCTCATCCCCGTCATCGAGGAGGCGGGCGGACGCTTCACGTCGATCGACGGCGAGGCGGGGCCGTGGCACGGATCCGCGCTCGCCACGAACGGGCGCCTCCACGACGCCGTGCTGGCGGTCGTCGCGCGCTGAGCCGGCGTCCGCCTGGCGCCACGCCTCCCGCTCAGGCGGTCGCGGCGCGCTCCCGGCGTCGGCGGCGCTGGCCGAGGTCGACCAGGCCGAGCGTGAGGGCCACGGCGACCAGCGCGATCGTCACGAGGAAGCCGTTGCGGAACCCGTCGTGGTACACCGAGAGGCTGGCGTCGCCGCCGCCCGCGGCCTCCGCGTAGAGCGTGCTGAAGAAGGTGGCCGACGCGGCCGCGACGCCCACGGCCGTCCCGACGCGCTGGCCGACCTGGGCCATGGATCCGGCGACGCCGCCCTCGGTCACGGGGATCTCGGCGAGCGTGAGCGTCTGGTTCGGCGAGATCACGAAGCCCGCCCCCACGCCCGCGACGAGCATGGCCGCGGCCATCGCCCACGGCGTGACCTCTTGCGGCGTGAGGACCGCGGCGAGGAGCAGCAGCGTGATGCCGACCGCGACGATCGCGAGGCCGATCACGACCAGCTGCCGGCCGAGGCGCGAGACGAGGCGCCCGCCGATCCAGGCGGTGACGGCCGACGACAGCGCGAACGGGATGCTGACCATGCCCGCGAACACGGGCGCGAGGCCCAGCCCCTGCTGGAGGTACAGCGTCGTGAGCAGGAAGACCGCGGGGATGGCGGCGAAGTACGCGGTGGCGATGAGGATCCCGTTGCGGTACGAGGAGAGCGTGAAGAGCGCGAAGTGCACGACGGGCGACTTCCCCGACCGCTCGTAGCGCCGCTCCCACGCGACGAAGAGCGCTGCCGCGACGACGGCCGCGGCGAGCCAGATCCACCGGAGCGGGTCGTCGTCGGGCCCGCCCGTGGTGAGCACGAACGGCAGCATGAGCGAGAAGGTGGCGATCGCCAGGAGTACGACGCCAACGGGGTCGAGGCCCGTCTTCTGCTGGGGCCTCGCCTGCTTCCGCGGCAGCAGCTTGAGCGCGAACGCGATGGCGACGATGCCGAGCGGGATGTTCATCCAGAACAGCAGGCGCCAGCCGTCCTCGGGGCCGCCGAGCTGGATCAGCAGGCCGCCGAGCGTCGGCCCGAACGCGGTCGCGATGCCGACGACGGCGCCGAACAGGCCGAAGGCGCGCGCCCGCTCCTCCCCCTGGAAGAGCTGCTGGATGAGGCCGAGCACCTGGGGCATCTGGATGCCGGCGGCGACGCCCTGCAGGATCCGCGCGACCACGAGGGTCTTCACGTCCGGCGCGATGGCGCAGAGCAGGCTCGCGACGGTGAAGGAGCTGAGGCCGACCACGAACATCAGCCGGCGGCTCCTGATGTCGCCGAGACGGCCGGCCGGCACGAGCGCGAGGCCGAACGCGAGGGCGTAGCCGGCGACGATGAGCTGCAGGTCGGTGGATCCGGCGCCGAGGGACTCCTCGATCGACGGGAGGCCGACGTTGACCTTCGACAGGTCGAGGATGGTGAGCGCCGCGACGCCGACGCAGACCCAGAAGGCCTGCCAGCGGGTGCGCTCCTGGTCGTCGGTCGGGGTCGAGGTCGGGGTCGTGCCCGCGGTGGTGCGTCCGGTCATGAGGTATCGAATCCCATACACGGGCTATGTATTCCCGCTCCCGCGAGCGGTGGCGACCTGCCTCGACCAGCCTGCTCCTCATCCGAGGGAATCGTCCGGGGTGTCCCTATGCTGAACAGCGAGCCAACAGCGTCCGCCGGGTCGGGCCGCCGAGGATCCCGCTCCTAGCCTGGGGACTTCGTGCCGGCCAGGCGCGACCGCCCGCGAGCACACCGACGTGCTCACTCCGAGAGGACACCATGAAGAACCGCGCCCGCCGTCTCACCGCCTCCCTCGCTGCCGTCGTCGCGGCCGGGCTCGCCCTCAGCGGATGCGGGTCGTCCCAAGACAGCGGCACCGCGGACCCCGCCGTCTCCCCCGCCAGCGGGGACACCCTCATCGTCTACACGAACTCCAACGGCGACGGCCGCGGTGACTGGGTCACGGCCGAGGCGGCGAAGGCGGGCTTCGACATCCAGATCGTGGGCCTCGGCGGAGCGGACCTCGCGAACCGCATCGTGGCGGAGAAGAACAACCCCGTCGGGGACGTGGTGTTCGGCCTCAACAACATGTACTTCGAGAACCTCAAGGCGGAGGACGCCATCACCGCATACACGCCCGCGTGGTCGGGCGAGGTCGACCAGGCCGCGGGCGACCCCGCCGACGGCGCGTACTGGCCGCTCGTGGAGCAGGCCATCGTCACCGTCCACGACGCGAAGCAGACCTCGGGCGGCGACGTGCCGAAGGACGTCACCGACCTGTACTCGTCGAAGTACGAGGGGAAGTACGAGGTGAACACGCGCCTAGGCGAGGCGACCCCGCAGCTCATCCTCGCGGGCCTCCTCGCCCCGTACGAGGACCCGGACGGCGACCTCGGCATCAGCGACGAGGGCTGGCAGGTCGTGAAGGACTACTTCGCGAACGGATCCCCCGCGGTCGAGGGCACGGACCTCTACGCCCGCCTCTCCCGTGGCGAGGTCGCGTTCGGCACGCTCGCCTCGAGCGGCATCGCGGCGCGCGACGCGCAGTACGGCACGACCACCGAGATCGTGCCCGCGAAGGCCGGCGTCCCGTTCGTCACCGAGCAGATCGCCGAGATCGCCGGCACGAAGAAGGAGGAGCGCGCCCGCGCGTTCATCGACTGGTTCGGCAGCGCCGACGTCCAGGGCGCGTTCGCGGAGAAGTTCTCGAGCTACCCCGTCAACACGACGGCGCGCGAGAAGGCGCTGCCGGCCGTGAAGGAGCTCATCGAGTCGCTCGACAAGCAGGACGTCGACTACGGCTTCGTGCGCGAGCACATCGCCGACTGGGTCGAGAAGACCGAGCTGGAGTACCTGCCCTGATGATCCGCTTCGACGACGTCGAGGTGCGCTTCGGCGACCAGGTGGCGATCCCGGGGCTCGACCTCGAGATCCACGAGGGCGAGTTCTTCACGCTCCTCGGGCCGTCCGGCTGCGGCAAGACGACGGCGCTGCGGACGCTCGCCGGCTTCGTCGACCCGAGCCGCGGCGACATCGTCATCGACGGCCAGGTCGCCACGCGGCTGCCGAGCGAGAAGCGCCGCGTGGGCATGGTCTTCCAGAACTACGCGCTCTTCCCCAGCATGTCGGTGCGGCAGAACATCGCGTTCGGCCTCACGGTCCGGAAGGCCGGCAAGGCCGAGACCGACCGGCTCGTGCGTGCGATGGCCGACCAGGTCGAGCTGAGTGAGGCGCAGCTCGACAAGAACGTGGCCGAGCTCTCCGGCGGCCAGCAGCAGCGCGTCGCCATCGCGCGGGCGCTCGTGCTCGAGCCGCGGATCCTCCTGCTCGACGAGCCGCTGTCCAACCTCGACGCGAAGCTCCGCGTGCAGCTGCGCGACCAGCTGAAGGGCCTGCAGTCGCGTCTGGGCATCACGACCGTGTACGTCACGCACGACCAGGAGGAGGCGCTCACCATGAGCGACCGCATCGCCGTCTTCGACGCGGGGCGGATCGAGCAGGTCGGCACCCCGGAGGACATCTACGACCGCTCGGCCACCGAGTTCGTCGCCACGTTCGTCGGCGCCATCAACGCGCTCGGGCCCTCGACGGTCGGGCGCCTCCGCGACGCCGGGGCGGCCGACCTCGACGCCTCGGGCCGCGCCTACGTGCGGCTGGAGCGCGTGTCGGTGGACCCGCGCGGGGCAGCCCCCGCGGATGCCCGCCGCGTGCGCATCGACGGCGTGGTCGCCGAGCGGTCGTACCACGGGTCCTACAGCACCTACCGGGTCGACCTCGGGGACGACGCCGTCCAGGCGCTCGTCGCCGAGACGGGCGCCCCGCCGCTCGCGCCCGGCACCGAGGTCGTCGTGGGCATCGACCCGGCCGCGATCCTGCAGTACCGGTCGTAGCCGTGCGCACCCCCATCCGCGCCCTGCTGCGCTCCCCGCTCGGCGTCGTGGTGCTGATCGCCGCGCTGTGGTTCGTCGTCACGTTCCTGGTCTTCCCGAACGCGAACCTGCTCGTCACGACCTTCTTCCCCGACGGCGCGTTCAGCGGACGCGCGCTCGAGAAGCTCCTGAGCTCCGACCGGGCGATGCGCAGCGTCGGCAACAGCCTCCTGCTCGCGGTCACCCTCGCGATCACGGTCAACGTGGTCGGCATCTTCATCGTGCTGGTGACCGAGTACTTCGTGGTGCGCGGATCCCGCGTCCTCTGGCTCGGCTACGCCACGACGCTCATCTACGGCGGCATCGTGCTCGCGGCCGGCTACAACTTCATCTACGGCCGCTACGGGTTCGTCACGGCCATCGCGCAGCGGGCGTTCCCCGACCTCGACCCCGACTGGTTCTCGGGCTACTTCGCGGTCGTCATCGTGATGACGTTCGCCACCACGACGAACCACATGCTGTTCCTCCGCTCGTCGCTCGCGGCGATCGACCACCAGACCATCGAGGCCGCGCGCAGCATGGGCGCGGGCACGGGTCGCATCCTCTTCCGCATCGTGCTGCCGGCCCTGCGCCCGATGATCTTCGCGGTCACCGTCCTCACGTTCCTCACCGGCCTCGGGGCGCTCACCGCTCCCCTGGTGCTCGGCGGCACGGGCTTCCAGACGGTGGCGCCGATGATCGTCACGTTCTCCAAGAGCACGAGCTCCCGCGACCTCGCGGCGCTCCTCGCGATCGTGCTGGGCGTCGCGACCATCGTGCTGCTGGCCATCATGAACCGCGTCGAGAAGTCGGGCGTGTACTTCTCGGTGGCCAAGGTCGCGACGCCGCTGCAGAAGCAGCGCATCCGGAACCCGGTCGTGAACGGCGTCGTGCACGTCGTCGCGTACGCGCTGTTCGTGGTCTACGCGCTGCCGGTGATCCTCATCGTGCTGTTCTCGTTCCTCGACTCGAAGAGCGTGCAGACGGGCACGATCACGCTGGACTCGTTCACTCTGCGGAACTACGCGACCGTCCTCGGCTCCCCCGACGTGCTCCGGCCCTTCATCGTGAGCCTCGTCTACAGCGCGCTGGCCGCCGTCATCGTCGTGGCAGGGCTCCTGTTCGTCGCGCGCATGATCCAGCGGAACCGCAACTGGGTCACCGCGACGCTCGAGTACCTGCTGCACATCCCGTGGATCCTGCCGACCATCCTCATCGCGCTCGCGCTGCTGCAGACGTTCGACCGGCCGCAGCCGCTCATCGGCGGGCAGGTGCTCACCGGCACGACCTGGCTGCTGCTCGTGGCATACATCATCGTCAAGGTGCCGTTCACGCTGCGCCTGCTGAAGGCGGCGTTCGCGAGCGTGCCGCAGTCGCTCGAGGACGCGGCGCGGATCCTCGGCGCGAAGTCGCTCACGACCTTCCGCCGCGTGCTGGTGCCGCTCGTGATCCCCACCGTCGCCGCCATCACGGCGCTCAACTTCAACAGCCTGCTCGACGACTACGACGCGGCGGTGTTCCTCTACCAGCCGCTGTACGAGCCGCTCGGCATCGCGATCAAGGCGAGCACCGAGGGCGAGGCCAACCTCGACTCGATGAGCATCACGTTCGTCTACACGGTCCTGCTCATGATCATCATGGGGCTCACGATGTACCTCGTGTACGGGCGCTCGGGCGGGCGGAAGCGGCGACGCGGGCGGACGAGCTCGCCCGAGCTGGAGCCGACAGCGCCGGCCCTCGCGACGAGCGACCCCGGAGCGCCCGCCCCGACGGCGCCGCGCACGCCGGTGGGCTGATCCATACGGCGAACACGACGAAGGCCCCGTCCGGGTGGACGGGGCCTTCGTCGTGCCGGAGGGTTCCGGACCCTCGACGAGCGTGGAGCATGCGACGCGATGGTGGAGATGCGGGGAATCGAACCCCGGTCCACTGCTGTAATCCTGCGCCTTCTACGGGTGTATCCAGGAAAGGCGTCCTGCTCGGCCCCGGAACTTGCTCCTGGCATCTGATCCGACGGGCCCAGCCTCAGTTCGAGTCCCGCGCGGCCCTGAGGCACGACCGCGCAGCGAGCTCCCTTTTCTGACGCCGACTTACCGGTTAGAGAGCATCACCGGGTCGACGGTCCTGTTAGTGCGCTCGCTTAGGCAACGAGAGCGAAGGACGACTGCTTGTTATTGGCAGTTGTATTTTGCAGAGAGCGTTTACGAGATAGCCCTGCATCCTCGACCCGCTTCTCGCAGTCATTCAGGCAATGTCGAAACCGATCATCCCCATGAACGGCCCAGCGCCTCGAGAGGCGCCCGAGCCGGGTCGCATGTTCCACGCTGTCGAGTTGTCAATCGCCGGTCGCGACATCCGCGACCAGCCCTCCATGGTACCCGACCGCTGACGGTCGCACCACCGGGAGGAGGGGCTATTCGCCGAGGCGACGGTGGGACGACATCGCCCGGTCCGCCTCGCGCTTGTCCTGCCGCTCGCGCAGCGTCTGGCGCTTGTCGTACTCCTTCTTGCCCTTCGCGATGGCGAGCTCGACCTTGGCGCGGCCGTCGACGAAGTAGAGCTGCAGCGGGACGACCGTGTAGCCGCCCTCCTTCACCTTGGAGTGGATCTTGAGGATCTGCTCCTTGTGCAGGAGCAGCTTGCGCTTGCGGCGCACCGGGTGGTTGTTCCACGTGCCCTGGTTGTACTCGGGGATGTGCACCGCGTCGAGCCACGCCTCGCCCGCGTCGACGAACGCGTAGCCGTCGACGAGCGAGGCCCGCCCCTGCCGGAGCGACTTGACCTCGGTGCCGGTGAGCACGAGGCCAGCCTCGTAGGTCGACTCGATGGTGTAGTCGTGGCGCGCCTTGCGGTTGGTCGCCACCACCTTCTCGCCACGTTCCCTGGGCACGGTGGACTCCTCGATGGTTCGGGTGGATCTGCCCGGATCCGGGCAGCCCATCAGCCTACCGGAGGATCAGATGCGCAGATAGCGGCTGATGGCGAAGTTCGCGGAGACCGCCGCGAGCACGACGCCCACCCCCAGCAGGATCGGCACCACGAGCAGCGCGTCATCCATGTTCACGAGGGATATCGACGTGAGCCGCGTGCTCAGGAACCCCTGGACGAAGAACTTCACGAGCGCCACCGTCGCCGCGCTGGCGAGCACCGACCCGATGAGCGCCGCGAACACGCCCTCGAGGATGAACGGGGTCTGGATGAAGCGGTTCGACGCCCCGACCAGCCTCATGATGCCCAGCTCCCGTCTCCGCGAGAACGCGGACAGGCGGATCGTGGTGGCGATCAGCAGGGCGGCGGCGACGAGCATCAGGCCGGCGATGCCGACGGCGGTGAGGCTGGCGGCGTTGAGGATGGAGAAGATCTGGTCGAGGTACTGCCGTTGGTCGGTGACGTTCTCGACACCGGCTAGCCCGGAGAGGCTGTCGCTCAGGATGTCGGACTTCGACGGGTCCTTGAGGTTCACCCAGAACGCCTCGTTGAGGAACTCCGGCTGCACCAGCTCGGTGACGGGATCGCCCTTGAACTGCTCCTGGAAGTTCTTGTACGCCGTGTCCTGGTCCTCGAAGTAGTACTTGTCGATGAACGGGGCGAGCGTGTCGCTGTCGAGCTGCTGCTTGACGGCGTCGATCTGCTCCTGCGTGGCCTTGCCGTTGACGCAGGTCTCGCTCGGCACCGAGGTGTCGGTGCAGAAGTCGATCGCGACCTGGGCGCGGTCGTACCAGTAGTTCTTCATCTGGCCGATCTGCATCTGCAGCAGCACGGCGGCGCCCACGAACGTGAGCGAGATGAAGGTGACGAGCACGACCGAGACGACCATGCTGACGTTCCGACGGAGGCCGTGGCCGACCTCGGAGAGGACGAGTCCGAGTCTCATCGCGTGGGCCCCACATCCTGTACGCCGGTGTCGTCCGGCGACTCTCCTCGGGCGCGGAGGCCCAGCTTCTCGGCCAGGCCGAGCTCGGCGAGCTCGGCGTCGTCGCGTCCGTGGGCGGGCGCGGATCCGCCCTCGCCGTCGGACAGGTCGGGGAGGCGGATGACGCCGGTGCCCTCGGGGAGCCGCCGGATGGATCCGGTGCTCGGGGCAGCGGGGGCCGCTCCCCCGCCGTTCCGCCTGCTCGGCGGGGTGGGCGCGGTGGGCGGTCCGTCGTCCACGGGCGCGGCGGCATCCCGGGTGACCGGGGCGGCACGCGACGGCGCCGGCTCGACGGGTCGCGCGGGGACCTGCTCGGCTGCGCGCGGCTCCGGGCGGGAGGGGGCGGCCTCGCGGCGCTCCTCCGCGGCCGGGGGCGGGGTCGGGCGGTCGCGCTCGGCGTCGCGCTCGATCTCGCGCTCGGGGACGGGATCCACGCGCGCGGCCTCGGCGAACGCGGAGGGCGCGTAGGCGGGAGCCACCGGCCGGGATCCGTGGTCGGACCCGCCGTCGCGTCCCGCTTGCGCCGCTCGTGCGGGCTCGGTGTCGCGGTCGGGCGAGGTGGCCGGCACGATCGGCACGCCATCCTCGGCGGGCGCGGCGGATGGTGCGGCGGAGGGCGTGGCGGATGCCGGCGCAGCGACGGCGGCCGGAGCGTCGGCGCCCTTCGCGGGCTTCCTCGATGCCTTGGCGGCGGCGGCCTCGCGGGTCGCCTCCTCCTTGGCGCGGGCCTTCTCGTCGGCGCGTCGCTGCTTGTCGCGCCTGGCCTGCTCGCGGCGTTCCGCGGCGTTCGCGGGCTCCGCCGGAGCGGTCGGGCGCACGGGTGCCGGGAGCGGCGCGGCGGGCACGAACACGGGCGTCGGCGCGGCGACGGGCGGGTGCTCCGGGTTCACGCCGACCGGGTTCTCGGCCGTGCGCGGCAGGTCGATCGCGGAGGTCTGGTACTGGCCGCCGACCTCGTCGCGGACGACCTCCCCGCCGATCAGCTCGATCACGCGCTTCTGCATCTGGTCGACGATGCCGGAGTCGTGGGTGGCCATGATCACCGTGGTGCCGTTGGCGTTGATCCGCTCGAGCACCTGCATGATCCCCGCGCTCGTCAGCGGGTCGAGGTTGCCCGTGGGCTCGTCGGCGAGGAGCACGGCCGGCTTGTTGACCACGGCGCGGGCGATGGCCACGCGCTGCTGCTCGCCGCCGGAGAGCTCGTGCGGGAGGCGCTGCTCCTTGCCCTGGAGGCCCACCATGGCGAGCACGTCCGGGACGGCCTCCTGGATGAAGCCGCGCGACTTGCCGATCACCTGGAGGGTGAAGGCGACGTTGTCGAAGACCGACTTGTTCGGGAGCAGCCGGAAGTCCTGGAACACAACCCCCAGGCTGCGCCGGTAGTACGGGACCTTGCGGCTCGACAGCTGGTTCAGCTGCTGGCCCAGGACGTGGATCGTGCCGTTGGTCGGCCGGTCCTCCTTGAGCACGAGACGCAGGAAGCTGGACTTGCCTGACCCGGATGCGCCGACGAGGAAGACGAACTCCCCCCGCAGGATCTCGAGGTCGACGGAGCTCAGCGCCGGTCGGGGGTTGCCGGGATACACCTTGGATACGTGGTCGAACCTGATCATGTCGGTACGACCCTAGGCACGGGAGGTGCCTTTCGCCGCATCGACTCACCGCGGCGAGCGGTCCTCCGGACTCTCTCAGGCGCGGTCGGGCGACTTCCGCCAGCGGATCCCCGCGGAGATGAAGCCGTCGAGGTCGCCGTCGAACACGTTGGACGGGTTGTTCACCTCGTGCTCCGTGCGGAGGTCCTTGACCATCTGGTACGGCGCGAGCACGTAGCTGCGCATCTGGTCGCCCCAGCTCGCGGTGATGTTGCCGGCGAGCTCCTTCTTGGTGGCCGCCTCCTGCTCGCGCTGCACGAGGAGCAGGCGCGACTGCAGCACCCGGAGGGCGGCGGCGCGGTTCTGGATCTGGCTCTTCTCGTTCTGGCAGGTGACGACGATACCGGTCGGCAGGTGGGTGATGCGCACGGCGGAGTCGGTCGTGTTGACGGACTGGCCGCCGGGGCCGGACGAGCGGAAGACGTCGACGCGCATCTCGTTCTCGGGGATCTCGATCGACTCCGTCTGCTCGATGAGCGGCACGACCTCGACCGCCGCGAACGACGTCTGGCGCTTCCCCGCGGAGTTGAAGGGGCTCATGCGCACGAGGCGGTGCGTGCCCGCCTCGACCGAGAGCGTGCCGAATGCGTACGGCGCGTCGATCTCGAAGGTGGCGGACTTGATGCCCGCCTCCTCCGCGTAGGAGGTGTCGAGCACGGTGGCGGAGTAGTCGTGCTGCTCGGCCCAGCGCAGGTACATGCGCATCAGCATCTCGGCGAAGTCCGCGGCGTCTACGCCGCCGGCGCCCGCGCGGATGGTGACGACCGCGGGGCGCGGGTCGAACTCGCCGTTGAGGAGCGTCTGCACCTCGAGCTCGTCCATGATCTTGGTGATGCCGGCGAGCTCGACGACCGCCTCCTCGGCGGACTCCTCGTCGTCCTTGGCCATCTCGACGAGCACGTCGAGGTCGTCCAGGCGGCGCTGCAGCTCGTCGATGCGCTTCAGCTCCGACTGCCGGTGGCTCAGGTCGCTCGTGACCTTCTGCGCCTTCTCGGTGTCGTCCCAGAGGTCCGGCTCGCCCGCCTGGGCGCTCAGCTCCTCGACCTCCTGCTGCAGGCGCTCGACGCCGATCACCGAGCGGATGTTGGAGTAGGTGTCGCGCAATTCTGTGATCCGCGAAGAGAAGTCCTGGTCGATCATGGTGCCGCCCAGCCTACCGTCAGGGCCGTCGGCGGCGTCCGGGGCGGGGGCCGCCCGCGCGTAGGCTCGGGGGCGATGTCGACCCCCGATGCCCCCTTCTCCCTCCGCGCGGTGGCGCTCCCGGCGCTGCTGCCCGCGCTCCTCTTCTCCATCGGCGAGGGGGCGATCATCCCCATCATCCCGATCGTCGCGGGCAGCCTCGGTGCCTCGCTCGCGATCGCCGCGTTCATCGGCGGCATGATCATGCTCGGCGAGCTCGTGGGCGACATCCCGAGCGGATCCGTGGTGAGCCGCATCGGCGAGCGGACCGCCATGATCGGCGCGGCCTTCGTCTCCATCGGCGGCCTGGTGCTCTGCCTCCTCGCGCCGAACCCGCTCGTGCTCGGCATCGGCGTCTTCCTCATCGGCGTCTCGACGGCCGTGTTCGCGCTCGCCCGGCACGCGTTCATGACGAGCTTCGTGCCGCAGGCGTACCGCGCCCGCGCGCTCTCGACGCTCGGCGGCACGTTCCGCGCCGGCTACTTCGTGGGGCCGTTCCTGGCCGCCGGCGTGATCCACCTGACGGGCGCCTCGCAGTCCGCGTTCGTGATCCACATCGTGGCGTGCCTCGCGGCCGCCGTGACGCTCCTCGTGCTGCCCGACCCGATGGACGTCGTGCGCCGCAACCGCACCGCCGACCTGCGGAGCGCGGCACCCGCGACGGCCGGCGAGCCGCAGGACGACGAGTCCGTGGCGGCGACCGCGGGCGCCGCTCCCCCAGCGCGCGAGTCGGCCGGGCTCGCGCGCACGCTGTGGCGGTTCAAGGGCGTGCTCGTGAAGCTCGGCTCGGGCGCGGCCCTCATCGGCGCGATGCGCGCGGGCCGCGGCGTGCTCCTCCCCCTGTGGGCCGTGAGCATCGGCATCTCGGACGCGAACACGGCCCTGCTGATCGGCATCGCGGGCGGCGTGGACTTCGCCCTCTTCTACGCGAGCGGCCAGATCATGGACCGCTTCGGCCGCCTGTGGAGCGCCGTGCCGTCGATGGTGGGGCTCGGCCTCGGCTACCTCGTGCTCGCGTTCACGCCCGACCTGCCGACGAGCGTGCAGTGGTTCATCGGCGTGGCCATGTTCATGTCGGTCGCCAACGGCGTGGGCTCGGGGATCCTCATGACCCTCGGCGCCGACCTCGCGCCGCGTGAAGACCCGGCCCCCTTCCTCGGCGCCTGGCGCTTCACGGGCGACGCCGGCAGCGCCGCGTCCCCGCTCCTCATCGCCGCCCTCACCTCCGCCGCGTCGCTCGCCGTCGCCAGCGGCGTGATGGGGGTGCTCGGGCTCATCGGCGCGGGGATCCTCGTGCGGTACGTCCCGCGGTATGTGCCGCGGAAGCCGCGGCCGACCGCCTGAGGGCCACTCACCCACCTCCCGCCGGCCCGACCGGCGCGGCGCCCGGCCCCACCAGCACGCTGCGGGCGGTGCTCGTGACGTCGATGCGCACGCCGTCGGGGGCGAACAGCGAGGCGACCGGCGGGATCCACGTGGCGGAGAGGGTGACGCGCGCGCTGCGGCCGTCCGGCGTCGTGGCGCCGTCGACGCGGAGGTCGTGGATGCCGGCCGTCGGCTCGTCGGCGAGGAACGCCGTGACCGTGGAGGCGACGCCCGCGTCCGTGAGGGGCGGGAGCGCGACGCCGTCGTCGCCGACCGCGACAGCCGCCGGTCCGCCCCCGTCCACGTCGAAGGACTCGGCGCCCGCCAGCGCGGCCGCGTCCGCGAGGGAGAAGAGCCGGACGCGTTCGAGGTAGAGCGAGGACGCCGCGGACACCATGAGGATCACGGCGAGGCCGAGCGCGCAGGACGCGATCACGAGCGGAAGGATCGAACCCTCGTCCTCGGCCGGGGCGACCGCCGGGATCGCCGCGCGGCCGCGACGAGGCCGCGTCCTGCCGGCGGTCATCGTCCCCCTCGTGCGAAGACCGAGACGCGCTCGTCCGCATCGCCGTGGACCGCGACCGATCCGGGCGCGTCCGGCCCGGCGACGGGCGGCGCGAGAGGCAGCTCGGCCGCGACGCGCACCGACACGTGCACGAGCGACCGCGGGGCGTGGCAGCTCTGCGGATCCGGCGTGCACGTGATGTCGAGGGCGATCCCGCCGGGGGCGATCCCCTGGTCGGCGAGCGTGACCTCGACGGCCGACCGCGCCTCGCGGCGTCCTGCGGCGTCGTCGTCCGCCCGCACGTAGACGCGCGCAGCCTGCCGGGCTGCGCCCTCCGTGCCCAGCGCCGCACCCTGGATCGCGGACAGGGCGAGGACGAGGTAGACGAGCGGGACGAGGAGGAGCACACCCGCCGTGATGAACTCGAGCGCCGCCGAGCCCCGGTCGTCAGCCCAGGCGCTCCACGGCCGCATGGCCCGTCACCTCCAACCCGCGGTCGACGCCCAGGAGGCCGATGAGGGGCAGCGTCGTCCGCACGGTGACGCTGACGACCGCGTGCCCGAGCACGGTGCCCGTACCCGCGGTGACGTCCTCCGCGTACCGAGCTCCCACCGCCGTCGTGATCAGCTCGCGCGTGCGCTCGATGCCGTCGGCGCGGGTGGCGCCCGCGAGCGCCGCAGTGCGCGCGCCCTCCGCGGCGGCGTCGAGCACGGTCGTCCGCACGTGCAGCGCCAGCGCGAGCTGGACCACCGACAGGGCGAGGACGACGAGGAGGGCGCCGACCATGACGAACTCGGCTGGTGCCGAGCCGCGGTCGTCGCGCATCAGAACGACGTGACCCGGTCGATGGCCTGGGTGAACACGTTCTGCAGGAGGGGGCCCGCCACTCCCCAGAGGATGATGACGAGCCCGGCCGTCATCAGCGTGATGAGCACCCAGCCGGGCACGTCGCCGCGGTCGTCGTCCCACGGCGCTCCGGGCGTCGCATCCGTGCCCAGTGCGTCTCGTTCGTCGGTCATGTCGTGCCTCTCGGTCGGTCTCGGTGTCGGGATGGGTCGTCGGTGCCCGCCTACAGCCCGAGCTGCAGGACGAAGATGCCAGGGAACAGGGCGAAGACGATGGTGAGCGGGAGGATCAGGAACACAAGCGGCACCAGCATCCCCACCTCCTTGCGGCCGGCGCTCTCGAGGAGCTCGCGCTTGGCGACCTCGCGCGCGTCCTGGGCCTGCGCGCGGAGCACCTCCGCGAGCGGTGTGCCGCGCTCGAGGGATCCGGCGAGCTGGTCGACGAGACGCGACACCGCGGGCATGGCGAGGCGTCGGGCGAGGTCGTCGAAGGCCCGGGTGACGGGGATGCCGGTGCCGACGTCGGCGACGACGCGCCCCAGCTCCATCGCGAGCTCCCCCGAGCCGACGCGGGCCACGCGGCGGAGCGCGTCGAGCAGGCCCTCCCCGGCCGCGAGGCTGAGCGCCAGGAACTCCAGCACGGTGGGCAGCTCCGCCTGGATGCGCGCGATCCGCCGCTTCGCGCACCGCTCGAGCGCGGTGTCGCAGGCGACCAGGCCGGCGACGGCCGCGACGAACGGCACAGCGACCAGCTGCGCCTGAGGCAGCCCTCCGGCCACGACCGCGGCGCCGCCGAGCAGAGCGGCGATCACGATGCCGGCAGCGGCCCCGAGGACGAGGCCGACGAGCTGGCGCGATCGGTGCCGCTCGACGTCCTCGGGCGAGCCGGACTGTCCGAGCAGCCGCTCGATGCGCTCCGTGCCGCCGAGCACGCGCGCGAGGCCGCGTCGCAGCGGGATCACGGCCGGGGCTCCGAGCGTCCCGAGCACGGGCAGCGGGTGGACGGTGGTGAGGGCGAGGTGCCGACGCGCGCCCTCCGAGACGTCGAGGACGTGCGGGGCCACTCGGTCGAGCAATCGAGCGCGACGGAACCGGGGAACCGCTCCCATCATCGTCCAGAGCCCCACGCCAGCGACGAGGCCGAGGACGGCGCCCCAGGACTCGACCCCCGTCACGCGAACCACCTCCGGTCCTCCGGCAGCCGCCCGAGGGCGAGCATCAGCCGGTACGCGATGGCGGACACGACCAGCCCGACGACGATCACCACTGTGCCCGCGGCGGTGTCGTACGCGGCGACGGCCTCGTGTCGGGTGGACAGCAGGGCGAGGATGATCCAGGGGGCCGCGACGCCCAGCTTGGCCGCGTTCACGACCCACGACTGCCGGGCCTCGGCCTCGCTCCGGATGGCGGCCTCCTCCCGGAGGAACCGGGCCAGCCCGCGGAGCACGTCGGGCAGCTGCGTGCCACCCACCTCGCGCGCCATCCGCAGCGTCTCCAGGATGCGATCGGCCGTCGGATCCGCCAGCTGATCCTTGAGCTCGTCGAGCGCCACGGCGAAGCTCCCGGTCGTGCGGTGCACGGACGCGAAGTCCCGGAAGGCGGGCCGGAGGACCGCGGGACCCGCGACGGCGAGCGACGCCACCGCATCCGGCAGCCCCATGCCCGCACGGACCGCGCTGACGAGGTGGTCGACGACGTCGGGCCACACCTCGCGATGGGCTCGACGACGTGCCGCGGATCGCGCGCCGACGACGGCCCACGGGAGCAGCAGGCCGGTGGCCGCTGCGGCGAGGGCGGCGCCGTCGACGCGGAGGAGCGCCTCCACCAGCACGCCCGCAGCGAGGCCGACCAGCCCGGAGACGGCGAGGAAGGAGCTCACCGAGACCCGGGCCAGCCCCGCGTGGGTGAGGCGGTCGTGCACGGACGCGGTCAGCCCACGGTCGCGCGCCGACCCGTCGGACGAGGCGGGCCACAGGCGCGGCGAGATGAGGAGCACCAGGCCGGCGCCGAGCGCCAGCCCGAGGGCGACGCTCACGGAGCGCCCACCAGGACCCGGAGCGGGTCCAGCCCGGCCGCGCGGAACTTGGCCAGGTGCGCGGGCTGGCCTCCGGTGGCGGTCAGGATCCCGTCCTCCAGGGCGAACACCGAGCTCGCCTCGATGACCATGCCCGAGTGACGGCCACCGGGCGCGAGGACCTCGACCACCCGCCGGGCACCGGACGGCAGCACCTCGAGGTGCACGACGAGGTCGACCGAGGTCGCGACGGTCGGCACGACGAAGGCGGAGTCGATGTTGCGGCCGGCCAGCAGCGGCAGGGTGCACAGCTTGACGAGCGCCTCGCGCGCGCTGTTCGCGTGGATCGAGCACATGCCCGGCACGCCCGAGTTGAGCGCGATGAGGAGGTCGAGGCACTCCGCCTCCCGTACCTCGCCGACCACGAGCCGGTCGGGCCGCATGCGCAGCGCCTCCTTGATGAGGCGCCGCAGCGTGATCTCGCCCGACCCCTCGAGGCTGGGCTGGCGGCACTGCATGGCCACGACGTCACGGCCGGCCGGATCCAGCTCGAAGGTCTCCTCGACCGTGACGATGCGGTCCGATGCACGCGCCGAGGACAGGAGGGCGTCGATCATCGTGGTCTTGCCCGTGTGGGTGGCCCCGCTGACGACGATGGAGAGGCCCGCGCGCACGCTCATGCGCAGGAACTCGGCGGCCTGCAGCGGCAGGCTGCCGAGGGCGACGAGGTGGTCGAGCTCGCGGATCCGCCGGGAGAACTTCCGGATGTTGACGGCCCAGTGGCGGCGCGTGACGTCCGGGATCACCACGTGGAGCCGCGACCCGTCCGGCAGCGACGCGTCCACGAAGGGCGTGGAGAGGTCGACGCGGCGCCCGGAGGACTGCAGCATCCGCTCGACGAGGTCGCGCACCTCCGCGTCGGTGAGGACGAGCGGCGTCAGCTCGGGGACGCCGGCTCGCGCCACGAAGACGCGCGTGGGCGCGTTGATCCAGATCTCCTCGATCGAGTCGTCGTCGAGGAGGGGCTGCAGGGCGCCGAAGCCCGTGATGCGCGCGAGCACCTGGCGCTCGGTGGCCGCCTCGTCGTCGAGTAGCCGGGAGTCGGATCCGAGCGCCTGCTCCGCGAACCGCCTGACCTCCTCGCGGACGACGGCCGCCGTGCCCGAGGGATCGGCCGCCGCCCCGTCGTCCCGCAGGCGCTCGCGCACCCGTCCGGCGATGGTGTCGAGTGGGGTCCGCGTCTGCACCCGCACAGGATGCTGATCAGGGGCCGATCCCGTCGGGGTCGTCCACAGGTCGAGGCGTCAGGGACGGCTCGACCGGGTCAGTACCCGAGCTCTGCCTTCGCCGACGCGTACGCCGCACGAACCGCGGGCACGCCCGGCGCGTCGAAGACCTCGTCGCCCGCGAGTGGCCACTCGGGTACCGAGCCGGTGAGGATCCACGCGGCCTGCTTCGCGGCACCGTCGGCGACGAACTCGCCCGCGTCCGGCACGTGGATGGGGACGCCGAAGATCGTGGGCGCGATCTCGCGCACGGCACGGCTCTTCGCCCCGCCGCCGATGAGGAGCACGCGCTCCACCTGGACGCCCTGGCGCGTGATCGCGTCGAGGCCGTCGGCCAGGCCGCACAGCATGCCCTCGACGTGCGCGCGGGCCATGGTCGCCGGCGTGCTGTTGCGGAGGGTCATGCCGTGCAGGGACGCGGTCGCGTCGGGCAGGTTCGGGGTGCGCTCGCCCTCGAAGTAGGGCAGGAGCACGAGGCCGTCGGATCCCGCGGGCGCCTCGAGCGCGAGCTCGGACAGCCGCGCGTGGTCGACGCCGAGGAGGCGCGCGCCGCCGTCGAGCACGCGGGCGGCGTTGAGGGTCGCGATGAGCGGGAGGAAGTTGCCCGTGGCGTCCGCGAAGCCGGCGACCGTCCCGGTGGCGTCGGTGATCGGATCCGCCGTGACGGCGAACACCGTGCCGGACGTGCCGATCGAGACGACCACGTCGCCCGGCACCGCACCGAGGCCGAGCGCGGCGGCCGCGTTGTCGCCCGCGCCGGGGCCGACGGGGATGCCTGCCGGGACGCCGGGGATCCCGTCGCCCGTGACGCCGGCGGACTCGCCGGGCCCGAGCACGCGCGGCAGGCCGACGACGCGGCCGAGCGCGCGCTCCAGCAGGTCGAGCCGGTACTCGCCCGTGACGCTCGACCAGTAGGCGGTGCCGCTCGCGTCGGAGCGGTCGGTGGCGAGGGCCGCGAGGTCCGGGGATCCGACGCAGTGGCCGAGGAGGCGCCAGGTCAGCCAGTCGTGCGGGAGGGCGACGGCGGCGACGCGAGCGGCGTTGTCGGGCTCGGCGTCGCGGAGCCAGCGGAGCTTGGTGGCAGTGAAGGACGCGACGGGGACGACGCCCGTGGCGCTCGCCCAGGCCTCGTCGCCGAGCTCGTCGCGGAGGTCGGCGGCGGCCTTCGCGGATCGCGTGTCGTTCCAGAGGAGCGCGTCGCGGATCACCGCGCCCTGCTCGTCGAGGCAGACCATGCCGTGCTGCTGGCCGCCGACCGAGATGGCGGCGACGTCGTCGAGGCCGCCCGCGTCGGCGATGGCCGCGAGCAGGGCGTCCCACCAGGCGGCAGGATCCACCTCCGTGCCGTCGGGGTGGGACGCACGGCCGGAGCGCACGAGGGCGCCCGTGTCGAGGTCGCGGACGACCACCTTGCAGCTCTGCGTGGAGGAGTCGATGCCTGCTACCAGTGTCTTCGTTGTCACGATCAACATATTAGGGGGCGTCCTAAGCTGGTCGGGCACCCGCGGGAGTGGTGGAATCGGTAGACACGCAGGATTTAGGTTCCTGTGCTTTCGAGCGTGAGGGTTCAAGTCCCTTCTCCCGCACCAGCGACCTCGGCGCCTGACCCGCGCCACGACCCTCGACCGGGGGTGTCCGGGACTCGGCGCGCTGACGGCCGCTCCCGATATCCTGTGCTCTGCCGCAGGTCGCTCCGCTCACGTCGCGACCCACCACGACTGGAGCCCCACGTGCACCCCCAGCTCTTCGACTTCCTCGACTCGACGACCCTCATCGAGTCGTTCGGGGGATTCGCCCTCATCGGGATCTGCCTCATCATCTTCGCCGAGACCGGCCTGCTCTTCGGGTTCCTCTTCCCCGGCGACACGCTCCTCGTCATCGCGGGCCTGACCCTCCCCGGGATCACCGGCATCGACATCTGGTGGGTCTGCCTCGCGATCGCGTTCTCCGCGTTCGCGGGCGGCGAGGTCGGCTACCTCATCGGCCACAAGGCAGGACCCAAGGTGTTCGAGCGCAAGGACTCCGGCATCTTCAGCCGGCAGAACGTCGTGCGGACGAACGCGTTCTTCGCGCGCTTCGGCGGGCTCGCCGTCATCGCGGCGCGCTTCGTGCCCATCGTCCGCACCTTCGCGCCCATCGCGGCCGGCGTCGGCCACATGGACTACCGCAAGTACTCCTTCTACAACGCGATCGGCGCCCTCATCTGGGGCGCGGGGCTCACCTTCCTGGGCCACCTGCTCAACGGCTTCCCGCCCATCCGCGACTTCGTCACGCACTACATCGACTACGTGCTGCTCGGCGCGGTGTTCATCACCGTCGTCCCCGCGGCGATCCACTTCCTCCGCGCCCGCAAGCACGCGCACGACGGGGAGTCGGCGGGAGTCGCGACGGACGGCGACGACCTCGCGCTCACCCCGGAGGAGTTCGACCAGGACCCCTCGAACGACCCGCGCCGCTGAGCCGGCAGCCGCGGGCGCGGGATCCGGGACGCGGTCCCCCGGGATCCCGCCGGATCAGACGTGGTGGCGGTGCTCGTGCCCGGCGTGCTCCTCGGGCTCCAGCTGGAACGTGCTGTGCTCGACGTCGAAGTGGTCGTCGAGGCAGCCCGACAGCAGGTCGAGCAGCTCGCCCGTGCGGCCCTCGCGGAAGACCTCCTGCTCCACCACGACGTGCGCGGTGAACACGGGCGAGCCCGACGTGATGGCCCACACGTGCACGTCGTGCACCGCGGTGACGCCGGGGGTCTCCAGCAGGTGGGCGCGGATCCGCTCGGGCTCGGTCCCCACGGGCGTCGACTCGTTCAGCACGCGCACCACGTCACGCAGCAGCACGGCTGCCCGCGGCACGATGAGCGCGGCGATGACGAGCGACGCGATGGCGTCCGCGCGGCCGAAGCCGGTGACCGCGATGACGACGCCCGCGGCGATGGTGGCGACCGATCCGAAGGCGTCGCCGAGCACCTCGAGGTAGGCGCCGCGCATGTTGATCGAGCGCCCCGCCCCGCCGCGGAGCACCAGGAGCGACGCGACGTTGGCGACCAGGCCGATGCCGGCGGCGAGCAGCATGATCCCGGGATCCACCACAGGGCCCGCCGGCGCGAGCAGGCGCTCGACGCCCTGCACCGCGACGTAGACGGCGACGCCCGCGAGGATCAGGCCGTTCACGAGGGCGCCGAGCACCTCGCCGCGCTGGAAGCCGAAGGTGTGCCGGTCGGTCGCGGGGCGCGCGGCGACGATCGTGGCGACGAGGGCGATGCCGAGGCCGAGCAGGTCGCTGGTCATGTGACCCGCGTCGGCGAGCAGCGCCAGCGACCCGGAGACGAGCGCGCCGACGACCTCGACCACGAGGACCGTCGCGGTGATCGCGATGGCGACGACGAGGCGCCTGCGGTCGGTCGTGGACGCGCCGTGGTCGTGCGATCCGGAGCCCATGCGTCCACCGTACGGGCCCGCAGGCGCGCGGATCCAGCCGACGGCGCAGTCGGGAACGACTCCCGCTCTCAGCAGCGTCGGGGGAAGGCGTCAGGCCTCGCCGAGGAGCTCGTGACGGACCACGGGCATGATCGCGTCGAACGCCAGCGCGCGGTGGCTGACCCGGTTCTTCTCGTCGGCGCTGAGGGCCGCGGCGCTCGCTCCGCCGGTGGCGGGGCGGAAGATCGGGTCGTAGCCGAAGCCGCCCTCCCCCGCGACCTCGCGGAGCACGGATCCCTCCCACGCTCCGAGGGCCGTGCGCTCGACGAGGCCGTCCGCGGTGGGGACGACGAGCGCCGCGGCGCACGTGAAGCGGGCGCCGCGGTGCACGTCCGGCACGTCCGCCAGCTGCCAGAGCAGGAGCTCGAGGTTCTCGCGGCTGTCGCGCGCGGGGCCCGCCCAGCGCGCCGAGAAGATCCCGGGCGATCCGCCCAGGATGTCGACGGAGATGCCGGAGTCGTCCGCGAGCGCCGCGTGCCCCGTGTGCAGCGCGGCCGCACGCGCCTTGATGAGCGCGTTCTCCTCGAACGTCGTGCCGTCCTCCACGGGCTCCGGCCCGTCGTAGGCGACGAGGTCGATCCCGTCGAGACGGGTGCCGAGGATCCGGCGCAGCTCCTCGACCTTGTGGGCGTTGTGCGTGGCGAGGACGAGCGGTATCACGGCCGGTCCTCTCAGCGGCCGAGCGCCTGGGCCTGCAGCGCGGTGAGCGTCGTGCCACCGCCGAGAGCGAGGTCGAGGAGGGCGTCGAGCTCAGCGCGGTCGAAGGGCGCGCCCTCCGCCGTTCCCTGGACCTCGACGAAGGATCCGCTGCCCGTCATGACGACGTTCATGTCGGTCTCCGCGCGCACGTCCTCGACGTAGGCGAGGTCGAGCAGCGGCTTCCCGTCGACGATGCCGACCGACACCGCCGCGACGCTGTCCTTCAACGGGGTGGCGCGCTGCGCGATGAACTTCTTCTCGCGGCCCCACTCGAGCGCGTCGGCGAGGGCGACGTATGCGCCCGTGATCGCCGCGGTGCGCGTGCCGCCGTCGGCCTGCAGCACGTCGCAGTCGATGACGATCGTGTTCTCGCCGAGCGCCTTCATGTCGACGACGGCGCGGAGGCTGCGGCCGATGAGGCGCGAGATCTCGTGCGTCCGGCCGCCGACCTTGCCCTTGACGGCCTCGCGGTCCATGCGCTCGTTCGTGGCGCGCGGGAGCATCGCGTACTCGGCCGTGACCCAGCCCTGGCCGCTGCCGGCCTTCCAGCGCGGGACGCGGTTCGTGAAGGACGCGGTGCAGAGGACGCGGGTGCGCCCGAAGGAGATGAGGGCGGATCCCTCGGCCTGCTCGCTCCAGTTCCGCTCGATGGTGATCTCGCGCAGCTGGTCGGCGGTGCGGCCGTCGTGGCGGGGGGTGTCGTCGGTCATGTGCGGCCTCAGCTCGGGTCGGGGGTGGATGGGGTTCCGTCGGCGGGCGACGCGTCGGACGCTCCGTCCCGCGGCCGGTGGGGCAGGGAGATCGCGCCCGTCTCGACGAGCTCGACGTGGGTGACGCCCGAGCCGAGCATGCGGTGCGCGAGCGTCTCGAAGTCCGATGCGCTGCCGCCGGTGGCCTCGTACCGGATCACGGGCGGCGCGTCGGAGCGGCGCTCGAGGCCCGCGGACACCAGCTCCCGGTACACGTCCTTGGCGGTCTCGGTGTCGCTGGAGACGAGGGTGACGTCGGGGCCCATGAGCAGCGAGATCGCGCCCTCGAGGAACGGGTAGTGGGTGCAGCCGAGGACGAGCGTGTCGATGCCGGCCGCACGCAGCGGCGCGAGGTAACCCTCGGCGGCCGCCATCAGCTCGGGACCCGATGTCACGCCTCGCTCGACGAAGGCGACGAAGTCGGGAGCCTCCGCGGAGGTGAGCTCCAGGTGCGGCGCGGCGGCGAAGGCGTCGTCGTAGGCGCGGCTGGTGACGGTGGCGTGCGTGGCGATGACGCCCACGCGGTGGTTGCGGGTGACGCTGACGGCCGTGCGCACGGCCGGTTGGATCACCTCGACCACGGGGATGTCGTAGCGCTCGCGGGCGTCGCGGAGCATGGCCGCCGACGCCGTGTTGCACGCGATGACGAGCATCTTCACGCCGCGCTCCACGAGGTCGTCGAGGACCGCCAGCGCGTAGCGCCGGACATCCGCGATGGGCTTGTCGCCGTAGGGCGTGTGCGCGGTGTCGCCGATGTAGATGATCGACTCCCGCGGCAGCAGGGTCGCGACCGCGCGGGCCACCGTGAGGCCGCCGACGCCGGAGTCGAAGATCCCGATCGGCGCGTCGCTCATCGGGCCAGCCTACCGGCGGGTCCGGGCGCGACCGGAGCCGGCGTCCGGCTGGCGCGCGTCACAGCGACCGCCGCGCGTCCTCCTGCGCCACCAGCTCCGGCAGGTCCTTCAGCCGCCCCAGCCCCGCGAGCGGCTGGGCCATGCGCGCGTTGCCGCGGAGCCGCTCCCGGTTGCGGTCGAGGAACCACCAGTAGCCCGCCGTGTACGGGCAGGCCGTGGGGCCGACGCGCACCTTCGGGTCGAACGGGCAGCCCCCGCAGTGGTCCGACATCCGGTCGATGTACGCGCCGCCTCCCGCGTAGGGCTTCGTCGCCATGCGCCCGCCATCCGCGTGCAGCGCCATCCCGACGACGTTCGCCGGCATGACCCACGGCGTGCCGTCGACGAAGGAGTCGATGAACCAGTCGTTCATGGCCGCGGGGTCGTAGCCGCGCTGGAGCGCGAGGTTGCCCAGGATCATGAGCCGCTCGATGTGGTGCGCCCAGCCGTGCGTGCGCACCTTGTCGACGACGTGGGAGAGGCAGGCGGCCTCGATGCCGGATGCGTCGAGCTCCTGCAACGCGGTCGGCACTCCCCGGTGCGCGTCGAGCCGGTTCTGCGAGGTGTAGTCGTCCTCGAAGGCCCAGTAGAGGTGCCACACGTAGTCCCGCCAGCCCATGATCTGCCGCACGATGCCCTCGACGCTCTGGATGGGCGCGCGCCCGGCCGCGTGCTCGGCCGTGATGCGCTCGATGACGTCCGCCGGATCCAGCACGCCCATGTTCATGTTGGCGCTCAGGAGCGAGTGCGCCATGGTCCAGTCCCCCTGGAGCGACGCGTCCTCGAAGGGGCCGAAGTCGTTGAGGCGGCTGGCCACGAAGTCGTCGAGCGCGAGGCGCCCCTCCTCGGGCGTGACGGCGAAGCGCCGCGGGCCGTCCTCCCCCACGAAGCGCACGATGCCCTTGCGCTCCCACTCGTCGAGGTCGGCGCGGACCTCGGCGTCGATGTCGTCCTCCTCGGGCCACCACGGCTCGGGCAGGCCGAGGCTCGTCGCGCCCTTCGGCGGGCGCTCGCGGTTGTCGTGGTCGTAGTTCCAACGGCCGCCGACCGGGTCGTCGCCGTCCATGAGGATGCCCGTGCGAGCGCGCGACCACCGGTAGAAGTCCTCCATGACGAGCCGGTTCGAGGTGCGGCCCGCCATCCACTCCGCGAACTCCTGCTCGCTCGTGACGAAGCCGCGGCTCGGCAGCACCTCCGCCCCGATCTCCGCGACGAGGCGCCGCAGCCCGCGGGAGGTGGGGTCGATGACCTCGAGGTCGTCCCGCCCCTCGACGACCTCGCGGTAGTGGTCCACCTGGTGGAACTCGACGCGGTCGCCCAGGGCCCGTGCGCGGTGTCGGATGCCCGAGAGGATGAGGTGCGCCTTCGCACGGTGGTACGGCCTCCGGGCGAGCAGGCCACGCGACTCGATGAGCAGCATGGGCCCGCCGTCGTCGAAGTGGTCGCCCAGCTGGTCGGCGAGGATCCATCGCGTGCGCTCCATGGCACGAACCTAGGCCGGACCCCCGTCATCGTCCCGCGGCGCGCGCCAGGCGGATCGGACCGCCGCCGGACGCCGCCCTAGGCTGAGCGGGTGACCCAGGCGACCTCCCTCCTCACCGACCGGTACGAGCTCACGATGCTCGACGCAGCGCTGAAGGCGGGCACCCACGACCGCGAGTGCGTCTTCGAGTGCTTCGCCCGGCGCCTCCCGAGCGGCCGCCGGTTCGGCGTGGTCGCGGGCACCGGCCGGCTGCTCGAGCTCATCCGCGACTTCCGCTTCGGCGACGCCGAGCTCGAGTACCTGCGTGCCGAGCGGGTCGTGGGCGAGGAGGCGTTGGCCTGGCTCGCCGACTACCGCTTCCGCGGCCGCATCACCGGCTACCGCGAGGGCGAGGTCTACTTCCCCGGATCGCCGCTCCTCACGGTCGAGGCGCCCTTCGCCGACGGCGTGATCCTCGAGACGCTCGTGCTCAGCGTCCTCAACTACGACTCCGCGGTCGCGAGCGCCGCCGCGCGCATGGTGCAGGTCGCCGGCGACCGCCCGCTGGCCGAGATGGGATCCCGCCGCACGGGCGAGCGCTCGGCCGTCGCCGCCGCGCGCGCGGCCTTCATCGCGGGCTTCAGCGCCACGTCGAACCTCGAGGCGGGCCGCGCGTGGGGCGTCCCGACCATGGGCACGGCGGCCCACTCCTTCACGCTGCTGCACGACACCGAGGAGCAGGCCTTCCGGGCCCAGGTCGACGCCCTCGGAGCGGGCACCACGCTGCTCGTCGACACGTACGACGTGCGGCAGGGCGTGGAGACCGCGGTCCGCGTCGCCGGCCCCGGCCTCGGCGCCGTCCGACTCGACTCGGGCGACCTCCCGGTGCTCGTCGGCGAGGTGCGCGCGCAGCTCGACGCGCTCGGGGCGACGGGGACGCGCATCACGGTCACGAACGACCTCGACGAGCACGGCATCGCCGGCCTCGCCGCGTCGCCCGTGGACTCCTACGGCGTCGGGACCTCGCTCGTGACCGGATCAGGGGCCCCGGCCGCGGGCATGGTCTTCAAGCTCGTCGCCCACCGCGACGCGGGCGGCGCCGGCGACTGGGTGTCCGTCGCGAAGCGGTCGACGGGCAAGCAGAGCCGCGGCGGCCTCAAGGCGGCGCTGCGCCGGCACGACGCGCAGGGCATCGCCACGAGCGAGCTCGTCACGGTCGGGCCGCACCCCGCACCGCTCCCCAGTGACCGCGACCTCGTCGTCACGCTGGCGGAGGGGGGCGAGCCGGATCCGCGCTGGCTCGGACCCGAGGGGACCGCCGCGGCCCGCGCGCACCACGCCCGGGTCGTGCGCGACCTGCCCGCGCAGGCCTTCCGGCTGCGCGCCGGCGACCCGGCGATCCCCACCGAGGAGGGCGCGACCGCCTGACGCGGGCGGCCGGTCGGATGCGCCCTACTCGGGCTTCATGTTCTCGTAGATGCGCTTGCAGTCCGGGCAGACCGGGAACTTCTCGGGGTCGCGACCCGGCAGCCACTTCTTGCCGCAGAGCGCCTTCACGGGCTTTCCGCTGATGGCGGACTCGAGGATCTTGTCCTTCTTCACGTAGTGCGAGAAGCGCTCGTGATCGCCGGGCTCGATCGTCTCCTGCTCGAGGAGCTCCTCGAGCTCGCGGTCGAGCGTGTCGGTGCCGCCGCCCTGCGCGGGGCTTCCAGGGGCCTGTTCGATGCTGAGGATGACCATGCGGCCATCCTACTTTTCCGCCGCGGGGGTACCGGCGGCGCGAGCCCCGGGGATCAGTGCCGCAGCGCGAAGGCCAGGAGCTCGGGGCCGCGTCGCTCGAAGACGCGACCTCCGCCGGCCACGCCGACGACGAGCGTCACGACGCCGATGCCCAGCCCCACGAGGAGCGACCACATGGGGTACGCGCCGCCGTGGACGAGCCCCATCCAGCCGAGCCAGACGGACGGCAGCGCGAGGACCACGGTGGCGAGGAAGGTGAGCGTGGGCACGGTGGATCCGCCGGCGCTCACGCTCTGCGGCGCGTGGAAGGGGCTGTCCCCGGGACGGGACGCCGGATACGGGAAGCGCGCGGAGAAGAGCGACGCCAGCCCGACTCCGGCGAGGAGGACGCCTCCGCTGACCCCGATGACGGAGGGCAGGACGGACGGGTCGCCGAAGCCGAGCGCGCTGAGGGGCGCGCCGAGCGCGACGAGCGGGATGCCGATGGCGAGGACGGGCACGATGCGGCCGACGCGGTCCGCGACGCCGCGGATGCCGGACACGACGTGCAGCCACACCGCGGTGTGGTCGTGCGCGGTGTCGTTGTGCACGCTCCAGCCGAGGAAGAGCGCCATCACCGGCAGCGGCACCAGGGCGAGCACGTGCGCGTCGACGTCGACGATGACGAGCGGGATGAGGAGCACGAGCGGGAGCACGGGGATCAGCACGAGCGTGGCGCAGTAGCGCGGGTCGCGGATCCAGTAGGTGACGCTCCGGGCGGCCACGGCGCCCGTGGGCGACGCGCCGAAGCGGCCGAACCAGCCGAGGCCGGTCTGGGCGCGGCCGCCGCCCGCGCGGTCGGGAGCCGTGAGGGCCCACGGCACGAGGCGGACCCAGGCGAGCGCGAGCAGCGCCGCCGAGGCGACGGCCACCAGCAGCATCCCCGACGCAGCGCCGGCGTCGCCCTCGACGGCCGCGGCGGGAGCGGACCAGGCCGCGCCGAGCGGGGTCCAGGCGACGACGCCGAGCACGCCGCGCGCGGGGCGGAGCCCGTCGTCCAGGAGGTCGGCCTGCGCCAGCGCGACCACAGCGGGGACGAGGAGCACGGCCACGAGACCCGCCGTGAGCCCGGTCGCCTCGCGTGCCCGGCGCGTGCTGAGCAGCACGGAGGAGAGGACGGTGCTGATCCGGGCGACGAGCACGCAGGTGACGACCGCGGCACAGGCGGCGATCACGGCGACGAGGGCGGTGAGCGGATCGCGGGCCCACGTGACCACGGTGGTGAGCGCCACGACCACGAGCACCGCACCCGGGACGCTGACGACGGCGGCCACGCCGAGCGCCAGGGCGAGTCGTCGGGGCTCGATGCCGTAGAGCGCGAAGCGGCGCGGGTCCATGGCGTCCTGGGTCCCCAGCACGAGCGGCACGACGAGCGACCCGAGGACGACGAGCGCGCCACCGGCCACGACCACGTCCCGCGCGGCGGCGACGTCGGCGTCGCGGAGGCCGGCCAGCGCGCCGACGGCGAGCACCGTCACGAGGATCCCGTACACCGCGGCCGCCACGAGCCCGAGGACCTGCCAGGGGCTGCGGCGGAAGGCGTTGGCGAGGAGGGCGAGCCTCAGTCGGAGAACGAGTGCAACCACGAGAACCCCTCCGCCGTGCGTCGACCGCCGGCCAGGGCGACGAAGCGCTCCTCCAGCGAGCGGCCCGCGCGGACCTCGTCCATGGTGCCCGCGGCGAGCACCCGGCCGTTGACGATGATCGCGACGTGGTCGCAGATGCGCTGGATGAAGTCCATGCCGTGGCTCGACAGCACGACCGTGCCGCCGTGGGCCACGTAGTCCTGCAGGATCTCGACGACGTTGGCCGCCGACACCGGGTCGACCGACTCGAACGGCTCGTCGAGGACCAGCATGCGCGGCGAGTGGATCATGGCGCAGGCGAGCGCGACCTTCTTGGTCATGCCCGCCGAGTAGTCGGTGACGAGCCGCCCGACGGCGTCCTCGAGCCCGAAGGCGGCCACGAGGTCGGCCGAGCGGCTGCGGATCTCCGAGTCGGGGAGCCCCCGCAGGGCGCCCGAGTAGTGCAGGAGCTGC
Organism: Clavibacter michiganensis; assembly: GCF_021216655.1. Lineage (NCBI taxonomy): Bacteria > Bacillati > Actinomycetota > Actinomycetes > Micrococcales > Microbacteriaceae > Clavibacter > Clavibacter michiganensis. Next base: position 460,750 of record NZ_CP080437.1, on the reverse strand, counting down.
GCGCCGGTGAGGCGGTCGAAGAGGCGGAGACGGTCCGGCAGCACGCCGATGCTCCGCTTCGCGGTCAGCGGCTCACGCCAGACGTCGATCCCGTTGACGGTGACGGTGCCCGCATCGGGCCGGAGGAGCCCCGTGACCATGGACATGGTCGTGGTCTTGCCCGCCCCGTTGGGGCCGACGATGCCGTAGAAGGAGCCGGCGCGGACGGTGAGCGCGATGTCGTCGACGGCGACCTTCTCGTCGAAGCGCTTGGTGAGCCCCTCGATCACGAGGACGTCATCCCCCAGCTCCGGAGCGGCTGCGCGGTCGCCGCGCACGGACGGCGTGAGGGCGGTCTCGGCGACTCCGGCGAGGCCGGGGCGGGTGGAGCGGGGCGCGGTGAGGCTGTCGGTGCGCACGGTCACGGCGCGGGCCGTCCCGGGCTCGGGATCCGGACCGGGTCCCGGCACGGCGTCGGCGTCCGAATCCGGGTTCGCGGACTCGTCGTCGACGACCTGCTCGGACGTCTCGGCGGCCTGGGCCTCAGCCTCAGCGGTCGGCTCGAGCGCGGTCTCGTGATCCGTGAGCGGCTCGGGCTCGGGCTCGGGCTCGGGCTCGACGCTCGCATCAGGCTCGGCGGCCGCGTCCGGGGTGTCGAGGGCGTCGGGGACCGCGTCGCCCGGATCCGTCGCCTCCACGCCCACGGGGTCGACCGGATCTGCGTCCGCAGACGCCGGATCGGGTCCATCCGCGGCTGCCGCCGCCGAGACGACGTCGGTCGGCGCCGTGCCGTCGTCCTCCAGGACGGGGCGGACGGGATCGCCCGTGGGCTGGCGGTCAGCATCCGAGAACATGCTGCTGAGCTGCGTCAGGCCGTCCTGGTCTGGCGCCGTGGGTCCGGCATCGTGCGGGTCCGCTGCATCCGGCACCTCGGCGGGCGTCGTAGGCGAGTCCACGGACATGCCGGTCGCCGTCCGCTCCTCGGCCACGTCCGAAGCCGCGCTGTCCTCGGAGGCCACGACGGCCTCCGCGCTCCCGGCCGCTCGCTGCACGCGGGTGCGTCGTCGGACGCGCGGAGGGCGCGATGCCGCGGACGTGCTCTCCCCCGCATCGTCCGCGGAGACGGGCAGCCGCGACGCGGGCGCGACGACGGGGCTCGACTTCACCCGGGGCGGCGTTGGCGCCACGACGACGGCGGGCGCGGTGCGCGGGGAGGGCGCGGTGGCACGACGCGGGACGCGCTGACCGGGGCGCGGCGGGCGCGGCACGGCGGCCGGACCCTCGGCCGGGACCGCGGTGACGGGCGGATCCTCCGCCGGCACGGCTGCGGCGCTGTCGGCGTGATCCCGGGGCTCCGCGGAGGAGTCGGACGTGGCGTCAGGGGAGGTCGTCTCGTCGGGGGCGTCGGTCACGGCCCCACGTTAGCAAGGTGGTCCTCCGCGCCCGGTGCGTCGTCCTCGGCGGTCCGCGCACGACGTCGCCCCGGCCTCGGATCGCACCGGACGCGCCTCCTGCTGGAGAGCATCCACATCACGAAAGGGACACGACCCCGCCCCCGATCCCGCCTATTTCCCCGCCCGCGGCCTACGATGGAGGAGGCATGACGGCGTGTCGAACAGGAAACCCGCGGGTGAAGTCCCGGCGAACCCTCGACGTCCGAGGGCTGCCGAGCGGACTCGGCACCCCGCATCGAACGGAGAAGACATGACCACGCAGGTAGTCATCCTGGCGGCAGGCATGGGCAGCCGTCTCGGACGCAGCCTCCCCAAGCCCCTCACCGAGCTGAGCGACGGCCGCACCATCATGGGCCAGCAGTTCGACAACATCCGCTTCGGCCTCGGCGACGACGCCAAGGTCAGCATCGTCGTGGGCTACAAGCTCGACCACATCATCGACGCCTTCCCGGACGCCGACTACATCTACAACGAGCAGTACGACCAGACGAACACGTCCAAGAGCCTTCTCCGCGCGCTCCGCGCCTCGGGCCCCGGCGGCGTCCTCTGGATGAACGGCGACGTCGTCTTCGACCCGATGATCCTGCGCCGCGCCGCCGCGATGATCGCCCGGGACCAGTCCTTCGTCACCGTCAACACCTCGCGCGTGTCCGACGAGGAGGTCAAGTACACGACCAGCCCCGAGGGCTTCATCCGCGAGCTGTCGAAGACCGTGAAGGGCGGCCTCGGCGAGGCGGTCGGCATCAACTACGTCTCCAAGGCCGACAAGCCCGTCCTCATCCGCCAGCTGGCCCGGGTCGCCGACCAGGACTACTTCGAGCGTGGAATAGAGTTGGCGATCGAGCAGGACTCCCTGCTCGTCGAACCGGTAGACATCTCCGACCTGTACGCGGTCGAGGTCGACTTCGCGGAGGACCTCGAGAGGGCCAACCTCTTCGTCTAGACCGCCACGGGGATGCTGACGCAGAGGATCCCCGCCGTGCCCGATGCCGCCAGTACCGGTCGCGCATCCCGCACCCCCGCCGCCCGCTACCGCAGGTCGCTCTGGCTGCTGACGACGCGTGACCTCAAGGTGCGCTACTCGACGAGCGCGCTCGGCTGGTTCTGGTCGATCCTCGACCCGCTCGTGATGTCGGGCATCTACTGGTTCGTCTTCACGGTCGTGTTCTCTCGCGACGTCGGCGAGGAGCCGTACATCGTGTTCCTCCTCGCGGCGCTCCTGCCGTGGATGTGGTTCACGGGCGCGACGAGCGACTTCACGAGGGCATTCAGCTCCCAGGCGAAGCTCGTGCGCTCGACCCGCATCCCGCGCAGCATCTGGGTGCTCCGGCTCGTCCTCGCGAAGGGCTTCGAGTTCGTCGCGAGCCTCCCGGTCCTGGCCGTCTTCGCCATCGTCGCGGGCGCGCGCCTCGACGTCCACTTGCTGCTGTTCCCGCTCGCCGTGCTCATCCAGGCGGCGCTGCTCCTCGGCATCGGGCTGATCGTCTCGCCCCTCGTCGTCTTCTTCCGCGACCTCGAGCGCGCCGTGAAGCTCGTCCTGCGCTTCCTGTTCTACGCCTCCCCCATCGTCTACTCGTCGAGCGACCTGCCCGCCGAGCTGCATCCCTGGGCTGCGCTCAATCCCCTCACCGGCGTCTTCGGCCTCTACCGCGCCGCGTTCTTCCCCTCCGAGCTCGACTGGTACGCGGTCGGGGTCAGCGCGGCGATCTCCGCCGGCCTGGTCGTGGTCGGCGCGCTGGTCTTCCGCCGCTCCCTGCCCGCCGTCCTGAAGGAGATCTGATGGAGGCATCGCTCCCGTCGCCGGACGCGCGCACCGTCCTCTCGGTCGACGACGCCGGCATCCGCTTCCGGCGCAACCGGAAGGCCCGACGCAGCTTCAAGGACCTCTTCGCGGGATCGGCGCGGCGCGCGCGACCGGGCGAGTTCTGGGCCCTGCGCCACGTCTCCTTCGAGGTGCGGCAGGGTGAGGCGATCGGCGTGGTCGGCCGCAACGGCCAGGGCAAGTCGACGCTCCTCAAGCTCGTCGCCGAGGTGCTCATCGCCGATGAGGGGTCGATCGGCGTCCATGCCGGCGTCGCTCCACTCATCGAGATCACGGGCGGCTTCGTCAACGACCTCACGGTCCGCGACAACATCTACCTCACGGCGGGTCTCCACGGCATGTCCAAGGCCGAGATCGACGCGCGGTTCGACGAGATCATCGCCTTCGCCGAGATCCCGGACTTCGTCGACACCCCCTACAAGCACCTCTCGAGCGGGATGAAGGTGCGCATCGCCTTCGCCGTGATCTCGCGGCTCGACGAGCCGGTGCTCCTCGTGGACGAGGTGCTCGCCGTGGGCGACCGGGCCTTCCGGGAGAAGTGCTACCACCGGATCGAGGAGATGCTAGCGGAGGGGCGCACGCTGTTCTTCGTGTCGCACAACGAGCGCGACCTCCGCCGCTTCTGCACGCGCGGGCTGTACCTCGACAAGGGCGCGCTCGTGCTCGACGGCCCCATCGACCAGGTCATGGACGCCTACAACGCCGACCACAGCCCGCCGGCTCCGACCGGCGCGTAGGCGGAGGCGCTCCCCTCCTCCCCAGCCCTTCCCTTCCACAGGCCCGCGACCCCGCACGTCGCACGCCGCCCCTACCGTGCACGCATGCTGCGACCGGTCCCGCCCCTGCCCATCCGCCCCGATCCCGAGCCCGCGTACCGCGTGCCCTGGCACTTCGACCGCACGCTCGAGCGGCCGCGCTTCGCGCTGGTCAACGTCGGCGACGAGGTGCTGCACGCCATCTCGTTGCACCTGCTCGGGTCCGGCACCATGCTGTCGCGCGCGCCCGTCACGGTGCGGCCGGCAGAGCGCCTGTCCACCACGATCCGGGGCGACGACCTGGCGCTCGACACGATCCTCGTGGTGCGCTGGTTCCGGCCGGACGGGGGCGAGTACCTGTGGCGGGTCAGCTTCTGATGGGCGTGGTGCCGCGTCGGTCCCGCTCGCGCTCCAGACGGATGAGCTCGGCGGGCGAGTCCCCGTCGTCCTGCGGGAGCATGTCCGCCGTGAGGCCCGTCACCAGGAGCCCCGCGTCCACGTCGAGCCCGCTCGCTATCTTGATGATGTTGCGCAGGCTGGGGTTCCGCTGGCCGCGCTCGATCTTGCCGAGGGCGGTCCAGTGGATGCCCGAGAGCTCCGCGAGCGTCTCCTGGCTGATGCCGATGCGCTGGCGCTGCTCGCGCACGCGGGAGCCGAACTCGGCGGCGGCGTCGGAGACGGTGGTGACCATGGCACATGCTTATCCGTCACATGGAGGAATGACCAGAGCGCCAACGCCCCATGCGCTTGTGCCCGCACCTCCGCGGATAGGTCGATCGCGCTCGCCTCCATCCGCTGGACGACGAGGGGACGAACGGCACAGGTGCCGCGCGTAGGCTCGGAGGATGAAGGACGCCTCCGAGCTCGACCCGGCCGTGGCCACCGGCATCGATCGTCTCCTGTCCGTGCAGCGCCCCGTCGTGCTCGCCCACATCCGCTCGATCCGCGCCCGCCACCCCGACGCCTCACCCGACCGCATCATCGCGATCCTGGAGAAGCGCTTCCTCGCCGCCGTCACCGCCGGTGGCGCGGCCGTGGGAGCGAGCGCCGTGATCCCCGGCGTCGGCACCGGCGTGTCCCTCGCGCTCACGGGGGTGGAGACGGCCGGCTTCCTCGAGGCGAGCGCCCTGTTCGCGCAGTCCATCACCGAGGTGCACGGCATCACCGTCGAGGATCCGGCCCGCGCCCGCGCCCTCGTCATGACGATGATGCTCGGCGCTCCGGGCGCGCAGGTCATCCAGCAGTTCACGGGGCAGTTCTCCGGCCAGCCCGTCGACCGGAACGCCAACTGGGGCCGCGCCATCACCTCGGGCCTGCCCTCGTTCGCGATCGGGCCCATCGCCGACCGCATCAAGCGCGCCTTCATCAAGCGCTTCGTGGTGAACCAGAGCGCGAGCGCCATAGGCCGCGCCGTCCCGTTCGGCATCGGGGCCGTCATCGGCGGCGCCGGCAACCGGATGCTGGGCAGGAAGATCGTCGCGAGCTCCCGTCAGGCCTTCGGACCCGCTCCCGCAGGATTCCCGGACGAGCTTGCGGTGCCGGAGAAGAAGCCGCGCGTGATCCGCGTCGCCGAGAAGAAGGCCGCGAAGGGCTGACGCGACCCGCGGGGACATGGGCGTCGTCGCCCCACCCCGCCGAGCCTCAGGCGTCCTCGTCCTCGTCGTCGACCTGGTCGTCGGACGGCGGACCGTCGCCGCCGTCCCGGGCGTGCAGCGCCGCGTGGCGCTCCCACTCCCCCATGAGGTGGTCGATCGCCCCGTGGAAGCGCGCGGTCGCCGCGCCGGGCGAGGTGTCGCCGAAGTAGTGGCGGACCCATGCGGCGAGCCGCCGATCCGCAGCCGCGTCGTGCTGCAGCGCGTCCAGCCGGGTGACGATGTCGCGCGCATCTTCCGCCGTCAGCCACTCGCAGTCGGAGAGGTAGCCGTCGGTGTCGATCTGGGCCTCCGGCCGGACCGGCCGCGTCACCATCAACGGACGCCCCGCGGCGAGTCGGTCGTAGACCATCGCGGAGATGTCGACGATGGCGAGGTCGGCGGCGGACAGCTGCCAGGCGAGCTCGCGCGAGCGGTCGACGACGTGCTGGGCCGATGGATCCTGCGCGTTCGCCCGCTCGAGCATGGCGGCGATCTCCCGGTTCGCGCGCGCGTACCCGGGATCGACGACGCCCGACCGCGGGTGCGGCCGGTAGACCACCCGATGCCGCCCGGTCGCGATGAGGTCGCGCACCAGCGGCACGCCGTGCGACGCGATGGACCCGTACGCGGCGGCCGCGCGGTCGCCCTCCCATGTGGGTGCGTAGAGGACGACGGTACGGTCGTCGGGCGCGTACGGCAGCTCACCGGAGTAGTGGTCGGCCTGCGGGCGGCCGATGGGGATCGCGCGACGGTCGAGGTCGTAGTCCCAGAGCACCTTGCCGAGACGGGCGCGCGCCGCGTCGCCCGCGATGAGGCTGTAGTCGTACGCCTTGAACTGGTTGGTGGTCATGTACATCTTGTCGGACTCGCCGTGGTTGACGAAGACGTGCCAGCGGCGCCCGTACCGCATCATCTGGAAGTTCCGGGTGTTCTGGTTGACGTAGAGGACGACGCGGATGTCCTGCTCCGCGATGACCCGCTCGAGGTCCGCGACGCGGCGCACGTACTCCACCGGGAGGGGGCTCTCGTCGAGGAGCGCGTTCGCCCCGCTCGGGTGGCGGCTCAGGATGACGACCGGATGCGTGCGCGCCAGCTCGACGAGCGGCCGGTACCACTGCCGGATCTGGTACATGTTCACGGCCGAGTCGGCGAAGTACACGGCGACGCGGTACTCGCCCCGCGGCGAGCGGGCGCGGAGCGCGAGCTTGCGCTGGAGGGTCCCGCGCGCACGGCGCTGCTGGACCAGCGAGCGGACAGCGCGCACGCCGAGGCGAGCGTCGTTCAGGAGACCCATGCCTCCACCGTAGCCAGCGCTCAGGGTGCCTCCGGACGCGCCCCGGCCGGGGGCGCGGAACGGTGTGCGATCGTGACCGAGCGGGGTCGGATCACGATCAGATGACGGGCGGCCTGCCCGCGCGCGTCATGCGGACGACGGTGCTCCACGACATCGGACGACGCGGCCCGGGCGACGTCGTCCACCCCTCGCGCCAGCCGCGCAGCCAGGAGCCGATCCCGTCGCGGTTCCGCGCGGAGCGCAGCAACTGCACCGCGGTCCACGACCCCACGTACACGGGCACGAGCGGCAGCGGCAGGTTGCGCCGGGCGAGCCAGACCCGGTTGCGCGCGGTGAGGCGGTGGTACTCCGCGTGCCGGGTGGGGGCGACGGCGGGGTGGTGGGCGACGAGGTCGCCCGCGTACCAGGCGCGGAGCCCCTGGTCCCAGATGCGCCAAGCCAGCTCGATCCCCTCGTGGGCGTAGAAGAACTCCCCTGCCCAGCCGCCAGCGGCCTCGAACGCGTCGCGGCGGACGACGACGGCGCCCTCCAGCACGGACATGACCGCGCTCGAGCTCGCCGGATCTCCCTTGCGGATGCGCGGGATCCAGCGGCGCGGCGTAGCGGCACCCGTCGGATCGACGATCCGCGGCTGGATGAGCGCGATGTCGTCGCTCCGACGCATCAGCTCGAGGCAATCGGCGAGGAACGATGCGCTCGGCACGGTCTCGTCGTCGTCGAGGAAGAACAGCGTCTCGCCGGTGACGAGCGGGACCCCGGCGTTGCGCCCGGCGGGGATGCCCAGGTTCTCGGGCAGGTGCAGGCCCCGCACGCCGTCGGGCAGGCTCACCGGATCCCAGCCGTTGCCGACCACGACGACGTCGAGGACGACGCCCTGCTGACGCAGCACCGAGGCGAGCGACGCCGCCAGCCCCTCCGGCCGGCGCCCCTGGGTGAGGACGACGACGCCGACGCGCGGGGCGGCGCCCGTCACGCGGACGTCAGCCGACGCGAGGTGACGATCATCACGAAGTGCCCGACGAGCGCCAGCACCGCGAGCGGCAGCAGGACGACGAGATACACCCGGTCGGTCTCCGGCTGACCCGCGACGAGGCCGACGAGCGCGACGACGAAGGTCACGATGGTGAGCTCCACCGAGTGGAACATGCGGTGGAAGGGCAGGAACCGCACGACGCGGCGCGCCGTGGCGATCAGGGAGTGCTGCGACGCGACCGTGCCCGCGCCGACGGGAGCCTTGGGCAGGTCGGCCGACGCCCGCGCAACGCGGACCATGTCGTTCAGCGCCTTGTTCAGCACGATCACGAGCGCCAGGGCGAACGCGAGGGTGGTCCACGGCAGGTCGCCCGGCGCCTCGAAGGGGTACGCGGCGGCGCGGATGCCGAGGGCGAGCGCGATCAGCGTCTCGGTGGAGTAGTGCCCGACGGCGTCGAGGAAGTGGCCCACCGGCGACGACGTGCGGCGCCAGCGCGCCACCTCGCCGTCGCAGCAGTCCACCAGCATCTGCAGCTGGCCGAGGACCAGCGCGAGGGCGGCCCCCGCGATGCCGGGTATGAGGAGCACGGCGGCGGCCGCCCAGCCCGTGAGGATCATGACGACGGTGACCCCGTTCGCGCTGATCCTCGTCCGCAGCAGCAGCCAGGTCAGGTACGGAGAGAGGTCTCGGAGGTAGAGGTGCGCCGTCCAGTGCTCGGCGTTGGCCCGCAGGCGCACCTCGGGCGGCTGCGTCACCCGCCTCAGCTCCGCGATGGACGAGGGCAGGCCGCGGTCGCCGGTGCCGGGAGCGGCGCTCATCGGCCCGTGTGCCCGTCGAGGTCGTCGGTGAGCTCGAGGAAGCCGAGGACGAAGCCGGTGCCCCAGCTGAAGTGGATGGACGGCAGGACGGCGGCGAACCGCAGCATCGTCGCCGCGCCGTCCCGGGAGGCCACCGAGACGGTGCTCACCAGCACGAAGCCGGCGTACACGCCGGGGACCACGAACGCGCCGACGAGGCGACGCAGTCCCGGCATCCCCAGCGCGGCGCCCACGAGACCCGCGGTGCCGAGGAGGAGCCCCGCGGCCACCCCGGCGACGGCGACCGGCGGCACGAAGTACCGCACGGAGTTCTGCCGCGTGTAGCGTCGCGCGAGCTCGCCGCGCCACAGTCCGGTCGCGAAGAACTGGCGGATGAGCGAGCGGAACGTGGAGCGCGGGCGGTAGGTGACCTTCATCCGCGGCGTGAACCACACGAGGCCGCCGCTCTGCCGGAGGCGGCGGTTGAGCTCCCAGTCCTGGCCGCGTCGCACGCCCTCGTCGAAGAGGCCGACCTCCACGAGACGCTCGCGACGGAAGGCGCCGAGGTAGGCGGTCTCCGCCGGCCCCTCCTTGCCGCCCACGTGATGCGCGGTGCCGCCGAGCCCGACGCGGGCGCCGTACGCGCGGGCGACGGCCTTCTCGAACGCCGTGCGCCCCTCGGCCGACATGAGACCGCCGACGTTGTCGGCGCCCGTGGCCTGCAGGGTCTCGACGGCGATGCGCGTGTAGTCGCGCGGCAGGAGCGAGTGCGCGTCGACGCGGATCACGATGGGATGGCGCGTGGCGCGGATGGCCGCGTTGAGGCCGCCGGGCGTCGATCCCGTGGGGTTGTCGACGCTCGTGATGCGCGGATCGGCCCGTGCCATCTCCCGGACGACCTCGGTCGTGCCGTCGGTGCTCGGACCGAGGGCGAGCACGACCTCGAAGTCGCCGGCGTAGTCCTGCTCCATCATGCTGTCGACGGCGGCGCGGATGTGGGCCGCCTCGTTGAGGATCGGCATGACGTACGAGACGGCGGGGAGATCGCCGGGGCTGCCGGCGACGGGGTCTCGTCGCGGGTGATGCGCCATCTGAGCCGATCTCTTGAGGGAGGTGCGGCCGGGGCCTGTCGGGGGCCGAGCCTCGCAGGAGTTTACCAGCCTCCCCGTCGGTCGCCCGCCGGTCGGTGACGACGAGGGGCGGACCGGCACCAGCCGATCCGCCCCTCGTGACGCTCCGGACTACTGCTGCAGCGTGCCGAGCGTGACGTCCACCTTCTGCTTCTGCCCACCGCGGATGACGGTGAGCTCAGCAGCGCTGCCGCCGGCGAGGGCCCGCACCTGAGCGGTGAGGTCGCTCGCCTTGCTGATGGGGATGCTGCCGATCGCGGTCACGATGTCGCCCTGCTTCAGCCCCGCCGCAGCAGCCGCGCCACCGCTCTGGACCTCGGCGATGAACGCGCCGCCGACCGGGGTCGTCGAGTCGCCGCTGGCGACGTCGCGGACGCTCGCCCCGAGGAGCCCGTGGGACGCCGTGCCGTTCTGGATGATCTCCTGGCCCACGCGCTTCGCGAGGTTCGACGGGATGGCGAAGCCTACGCCGATGCTGCCGGCGGTGGAGCTGGTGCCGCCCGCGTTCGCGATGGCGACGTTCACGCCGATGAGCTTTCCGTCGCCGTCGAGTAGCGCACCACCCGAATTGCCAGGGTTGATGGCCGCGTCGGTCTGGATCACCGCGAGGTTGATGTTCGCCGAAGCCTGGCCCTGCGCACCCGAACCGCCCTGGCCGCCGGAACCGCCCTGGCCGCCCTGGCCCTCGTTCCCGAAGGGCCAGAAGTTGAACGGGGTCTCGTCGCTCTGGCTGCCGTCGCCCGGTGTCGCCGGGGCTGCCGAGGACGCGACCTGGATGCTCCGGTCGAGCGCGCTGACGATGCCGTCGGTGACGGTGCCGGACAAGCCGAGAGGGGCGCCGATGGCGATGGCGGTGTCGCCGACGTTGAGCTTCGACGAGTCGGCGAACTCGATGGGCGTGAGACCGCCCGCGTTGTCGAGCTTGATGACGGCGAGGTCGACGACGGGATCCGTGCCGACGAGCTTCGCCGTGTAGAGGGCCCCGTCCGCGGTCTTCACCTGGATGGTGGCGTCGCCGGTCTGGCCGTCGAGCGTCACCACGTGCGTGTTGGTGAGGATGTAGCCGTCGCTGGAGAGCACGACGCCCGAGCCCGTGCCGCCGGCCTGCGCACCGGCCACCTCGATGGTGACGACCGAGCCGGACACCTTGGCGGCGACGGCCGTGATGGGCGTCGCGTTGTCCGGGTCGTTGACCGTGATGTTCGCCGGGGACTGGCTGACCGACTCGGTCGAGGCGTCGTCGTGCGCGATGGCCCAGGTGGTGAGACCGCCGGCGGCACCGCCGATGAGGGCCCCGACGGCCAGCATGGCGACGAGGGGCAGTGCCTTGTTCGGCTTCTTCTTGGGAGGAGCGGTCGCGGTGTCGCCGACCGGCTCGGATTCCGCCGCCGCAGCACCACCGAGAGGCGCGGTCGCCGCGTGGTCGGTCGGTGCTGCCGTTCCGTAGGCGAGGGTGTCCCGCTGATCCGGCGTGGTCGGCGCGGGGTGGGACGCGGCCGCGGGGCCGGCGGGCGCCGGCCAGGCCGGTCCTTCGTCGCGCGACTGAGGGGCATCGGACGACGTCGCACCCGTCGAGGAGCCCTCGGCTCGGCCGGCTGCCTCGCGGCCGCCCTCGTGCTCGTCGTCGCCGTGGCTTGTGTCGGTCATCGGTGGTGCTCCTCTCAGGTCATGCCAGCATTCAGGGCGAGTCTGGGCGTTCCCTATGGCCGCCCTGACAGGGCACCGCCGCCGGACCTCGGGAGGCACGGGCGGTTCGGGACCGGACACGCTCAGCTCACGAGCTGGCTCGAGCGTACGCGGCGACGATGTTCCTGCCGCCGGTCACGCCGTGAGACTCGCCGCCCGCGACCCCGCGCGCTGTCGGAGGAATCTCACGGGCATCCGGGGCCGGCGTCCCGCTCCCCGCACGCACCCCCGACCAACACCGTCGACCCCTGCAGCACGCGGATCGTCACCGGGCCGACCTGCACCGGCAACGTGCCCGCGATCTGCTGCCACCCACCCCCGTCGAACCGGTAGCTGGGCGAGTACGCGATCGTCAAGGTCACCTGCCGGTCACCGACGCTCGGATACACGTGGCTCGTGTCCGTCGCGGTGAAGTCCTGCTGTCCCAACTCACGCCACGACGCGCCCGGACCCACCACCGTCGTCGACGTGCCATCGCCGTGATCCCACGCGAACGACACCGGCACGAACCGCACCTGCGCCGGACGCCCCAGCAACACCCCGTCCACCACCTGCGGCGTCGCGTCCGTGAACAGGTTCACCGGCGCCCCCACGATCGCCCACCCGTTCGGCTGCGACCGGATCGACGCATCCCGCGGCACGAACTGCGCCACATCCGCAAGTGACACCGCCGGAACCGCCGCCACGACCGGCACCGGATCCGCCGGCTTCGACGGTCCCTTCGCCGGCGGCAAGAACGCATGCTGCCCATCCGAACACTGACCCCCACCCGACAGACGCGCGCTCGGAGCGCACGGCACATCCACATCCGCCGCCATCCGCCCCCGCGGCACCAGAGGCGGCACCAGCGGCGTCACGACAGTGATCGCGGGCGGTTCCGATTCCCCTCCGAGGGTCGAGTGCTGCGACTCGGGCGGGCGCCCATCTTGGGCCCTCACCGAGACGCCGTTCCCCTCGATCTCACCGGACGCGCAGCTGCCCACGCTTCCCGACGACTGCCCGCATGAAGCCGCGAACGCTCGGGCGGAGGAGGGAAGCCCGAGCACCACGGATGAAGCGACAGCAGCGGCGACGAGGACAACCGTCACCCGCATGCTCGAACCGATTCATTGCGGAGGGAATCGCTGATGCGCCACAAGCCGTCCGTGGACCTCTTGGCCTTCATCTGCAGCGATAGGCGGACATCGCGGCTCGGAGTGACGTCGTTGCCGCTCTGGTCGAGTATTCGGATGCCGCTCACGTCCAGGCAGGCCTGAGCGACCATGAAGTCACCCTGCGCGTCCGAACCGTGGCTGGTGACCGCGAAGGCCGACTCCGTCGCCTTGCCGACGCCGTGTTGGCCCTTCCCCTGGGTGTCACGCACAGACGAGATCTCGCCTTCGAGGGCATCGCCGGTGAGGAGGCCAGCGAGCACCTCGTCCGTCTCCTGACTCTGATCCAGGCTCACGTAGCGCATGAATACATCCCGGAATTCCGCCTCGTCCTGCTGCTCCTGCGTGAGCGACGGGGTCGGGGCGGGTGTGGGCGCCGGGGACGTTGAGGCGGCGCATCCGGCGAGCAGGTGGCAGGAGGCGATGACGGCCGCCGATGCGGCGACCGCTCCCACTCGTCGTCGCAGGGGGATGCGCGGTCGGTCGTTCAAGGTCGTCTCCCCCGGGCCGTACGGATCCCGCGCGAACAGGCAGGCACGAGAGCGCCGGGCATCGCGGGTCCAGGAAAGGTAGCCGGGGTCGCGGAGCGCGGACCTCATCGCTCCACACCATCCCGGGCGCGTTCTGCGCCGCCGCCTGTGGAGGACGAGCAGGCGCGGGATGATGGGATCATGAGGATTCCCGGCGCGTGGGTGCGCGCGGCCCGTGGGGCGATGCTGCTGACGCCCGACGGGATGCCGGGCACCACCGTGTTCGCGGAGATGAGCGCGCTGGCCGCCTCGACCGGCGCGATCAACCTCGGTCAGGGCTTCCCCGACGAGGACGGGCCCCGCGAGGTGCTCGAAGCCGCCCGTGCCGCCATCTCGGCCGGCATGAACCAGTACCCGCCCGGGCGCGGTACGCCCGAGCTGCGGGAGGCGATCGCCGCGCACCAGGCGCGCTTCTACGGCCTCGCCGTGGATCCGGACACGGAGGTCCTCGTCACCGCCGGCGCGACCGAGGCCCTCTCCGCCACGCTGCTCGCGCTGGTCGAGGAGGGCGACGAGGTCGTGACGCTCGAGCCGTTCTACGACGCGTACGGGGCGCTCATCTCGCTGGCCCGCGGGATCCACCGGACCGTGCCGCTTCGCGCCCCCGACTTCCAGCCCCGGCTCGACGACCTCCGTCGTGTGATCACCGACCGCACCCGCGTGATCCTCCTCAACGACCCGCACAACCCCACCGGCACGGTGCTCAGCCGCGAGGTGCGGGAGCTCGTGGTCGAGCTGGCCGTCGCGCACGACGCGGTGATCGTCACGGACGAGGTCTACGAGCACCTCGTCTTCGACGCGCCCCACGTGCCCATCGCGACGCTGCCCGGGGCACGCGAGCGCACGGTGACGATCTCCTCGGGCGGCAAGACGTTCCGCACCACGGGGTGGAAGGTCGGCTGGCTGACCGCGCCCGCGCCGCTCGTGTCGGCGATCCTCGCGGTGAAGCAGTTCCTGACGTTCGTGAACGGGGCCCCGCTCCAGCCCGCCATCGCGACCGGCCTGGCGTTGCCCGACGCGGTGTACGCGGAGATCTCGGACGACCTCCGACGGAAGCGCGACGTCCTCGCGGCGGGGCTGACCGCGGCGGGCTTCCGCATCCACCTGCCCGCCGCCGGGTACTTCATCGTCGCGGACGCGGCCCCGCTCGGCTTCCCCGACGCCCGGGAGCTGTGCCTGCGCCTCCCGGAGCTGGCCGGCGTCGTCGGCGTGCCGCTGTCCGCCTTCTGCCATGCGCCGCTCGCCGCGGAGCACGCGTCCCTCGTGCGGTTCGCCTTCTGCAAGCGGATCGACGTGCTCGAGGAGGCGGCGAGGCGGCTCGGCGCGCTGGCGACAGGGACCGCCTGAGCCGGCACCCTGGTACCAGCCTCCCGCGCGAGACGGGGGCCGGAGGGGGGACGCCCCCCGACAACCCCGCCCCTAACGTTGCTTCCGCGGGCGCTGGGCCCGCGCAACCACCCTGAGGAGGCAGCGCGCATGATCGTCGCTGAGAACCTGACCAAGCGCTACGGCGCGAAGACCGCCGTGGACGGCGTGAGCTTCACCGTCCAGCCGGGCATGGTGACCGGATTCCTCGGTCCGAACGGCGCCGGCAAGTCCACCACGATGCGCATGATCGTGGGTCTCGACCGCCCCACGTCCGGCACGGTGACCGTCAACGGCCGCCGCTACCGCGACCTCCAGGCCCCGCTCCACGAGGTCGGCGCGCTCCTCGACGCCAAGGCCGTCCACACGGGCCGCTCCGCCTACAACCACCTGCTCGCGATGGCGGCCACGCACGGGATCCCGCGCTCGCGGGTGGACGAGGTCATCGAGATGACCGGCCTCCAGCCGGTCGCCAAGAAGCGCGTCGGCGGCTTCTCCCTCGGCATGGGACAGCGCCTCGGCATCGCCGTCGCTCTCCTCGGGGACCCGCGCACGCTGATCCTCGACGAGCCCGTCAACGGCCTCGACCCCGAGGGCGTCATGTGGGTGCGCAACATCACCCGCTACCTCGCCGGCCAGGGACGCACCGTCCTCCTCTCCTCGCACCTCATGAGCGAGATGGCGCAGACCGCCGACCACCTCATCGTCCTCGGGCGCGGTCGCGTGCTCGCCGACGCTCCCGTCGCGGCGGTCGTCGCCGGGGCCACGAGCGCCATCGTCCGCGTCCGCTCCCCGCACGCCGACCAGCTCGGCCAGGCGGTGGCGCGACCGGAGGTCGTGGTCACCAGCGTCGAGCGCGACGTGATCGAGATCACCGGCCTCACGGCCGCTCAGGTCGGCGACGCCGCGATGTCCGCCGGGGTCGTGCTGCACGAGCTCACGCCCGTGACCGCGTCCCTCGAGGACGCCTACCTGTCGCTCACGCAGGGCGACGTCGAGTACCACAGCGCCGCAGTCGGCACGACCGAGCAGGAGATCGCACGATGACCGCCACCAGCACGACCTACGCGCCCGCACCGGTGACCACGGGCCGGCCCACGCTCCCCCGCCTGATGCGCTCCGAGTGGATCAAGCTGCGGACGCTGCGCTCCACCGTCTGGTGCTTCGCCCTCGTCTTCCTCCTGCTCGCCGGCTTCTCGGCGCTCTTCACGCCCTTCGTCGTGGACCAGCTCCGGACGCAGCTGTCCCTCCCCGGCGTCCCCGCGACGGACCTGCTCCTCCAGGTGGGGCTCAGCGGCGTCACCCTGTCGATGCTCGTCGCCGGCGTGCTCGGCGTGCTGGTGATCAGCGGCGAGTACTCGACCGGCATGATCCGCTCGTCCTTCAGCGCCGCGCCGCGCCGCCTGGGCGTCATCGCCGCCAAGGCGATCGTCTACACGGTGGTGACGTTCGTCATCACCGCGATCGCGGTGGCCGCCGCGCTCCTCATCGCCCGCGGGTACTTCGCGTCCGCCGGCGCCGAGGTCGACGTGCTGGACGGCGACTTCCTGCTCGCGGCCCTCGGCGGCGTGCTCTTCGTCGTGCTCATCGGCCTGATGGGCTTCGGCTTCGGACTGCTGCTGCGCAACGGCGCGGCGGGGATCGGCGCCCTCGTCGGCCTCGTGCTCGTCGTGCCGATCGTCGGCCAGCTGCTCGGCGGCGTGCTCGACTGGGTCGCCGATCTCGCGCCGTACTTCCCGCTCAGCGCCGGCAACCGGCTCTACAGCATGGCCACGGGAGCGCCCGGTGAGCTCGAGTTCTGGCAGGCGCTGCTCGTCATGGTCGGGTGGGTCGCCGTGATCCTCGTGCCCGCGATGATCCTCGCCCGGAAGCGGGACGCCTGATCGACGCGGGACGGAGGGCGCCGTTGGGCGCGGCGGACACCGCCGCGCCCGACGGCGTCCGCCTGCCCACCCCGCCGGGCGCCTTCCGCGGCTGGATGGCCCGGCACCCGCGAACGGTCGACGCGGTCATCGCCATCGCGTTCACGCTGCTGTCGGTGAGCGCGGCCCCCGTCGTCGGGAGCAGATCCCCCGGTCTCGCCGGAGGCGTGGTGCTGGCAGCGCTCAGCGTCCTGACGGGCGTCGCCCTCATGCTCCGCCGAAGCCGGCCCGTGACGGTCCTCGCCGTCTCGGGGGCGGCGGCCGCCGCGGGTGCCCTCGTGTCCGGCGCCTTCGACGGCGGCGCCGTCCCGCTCGCGCTCTACGCGCTGGCCGTCTACGGGTCCGCCCGGCACGCGTGGATCGGGTTCGGCGGCGTCGCCGTCCTCATCGCGGTCGTCGCGCCGTCGACGGCGGGCGAGGGGCCCATGGCCCTGTCGATCGCCACCATGCTGCTCATCAACCTGATCCTCCCGCTCATCGCGACGCTCATCGGCATCAACGTGGGAGGGCGCAAGCGCTACGTCGAGGCGCTCCGGGACCTCGCCGTGCAGCTCGCCCGCGAGCGCGACCAGCAGGCGCGGCTCGCCACCGCGGCGGAGCGGACGCGGATCGCGCGGGAGATCCACGACATCGTCGCCCACGGGATCACCGTCATGGTGACGCTCGCCGACGGGGCGGCCGCGAGCGCCGTCGCCCGACCGGAGCTCGCCCGCGACGCGATGCGCGAGGTCGCCGAGACCGGTCGCACCTCCCTGTCCGAGATGCGCCGCATGCTGGGCGTCCTCGCCGAGGAGCCCGGCGCGGGCGACGCCGTCCCGCCGTCGCTCCGCGCGCCCCAGCCCGGGCACGCCGACCTCGCCGCGCTGGTCGACTCGTTCCGCTCCACCGGCCTCCCTGTCCGCTTCACCAGCACGGGCACGCCTCCCGACGACCCGGGACGGCAGCTCGCCGTCTTCCGCGTCGTGCAGGAGTCGCTGACCAACGTGCTCCGGTACGCGCCGAACGCCGACCGGGTCGAGGTGAAGCTCGACCACCGGCCGGAGGAGATCATCGTCGAGGTCACGGATGACGACCTCACGGGCCCCGTCGTGCCGCCCGTCCCCGGCAGCGGCCGCGGCCTCGTGGGCGTCGCGGAGCGCATGGCGGTGTACGGCGGCACCGCGACCGCCGGACGACGCGAGGCCGGCGGCTGGCGTGTGCTGGCCACCATGCCCAGCGGGCTCCACGACGTGCGTCCCGGTGACGCGCGCCGGACCGCCGACCCCATCGACCGCACCACCCGCGCCCAGGAGGACCGATGACCGACAGCAGCACCCCCGTCCGCGTGCTCATCGTGGACGACCAGGCGCTCGTGCGCATGGGCTTCCGCATGGTGCTCGACGCCGAGCCCGGGATCGAGGTGGTGGGCGAGGCCGCCGACGGCCGCGCGGCCGTGGAGCGCACGGGCGCCCTCGCCCCCGACATCGTGCTCATGGACGTGCGGATGCCCGGGATGGACGGCATCGACGCCACCGCCGAGATCGTCGCCCGGCACCCGGCGACGCGCGTCATCGTGCTGACCACGTTCGACCTCGACGAGTACGCGTTCGCCGGGCTGCGCGCCGGCGCGAGCGGGTTCCTGGTGAAGGACACGCGGCCCGAGCACCTGATGGAGGCGATCCGCGCGGTCGCCGACGGCGACGCCGCCATCTCGCCCCGGGTCACCCGGCGCATGATCGAGCTGCTCGGCCCGACGATGCCCGCGACGGGCGGCGCGGCCGGCACGGGCGAGGGCGCCGCCGACCCGCGCCTGCGCCCGCTGACCGCGCGCGAGCTGGAGGTGCTGACGGCGCTGGCCGAGGGGCTCACGAACCAGGAGATCGCGGGCCGCCTGTACCTGTCGGAGTCGACGGTGAAGACGCACGTGGGCCGGGTGCTCGCGAAGCTCGAGGTGCGGGACCGCGTCCAGGCCGTGATCCTCGCGTACGACTGCGGACTCGTGCGGCCCGGTGCATGACGCGGCGCGAACGAGGTCGCCGGCGAACCGCCCGGCGGGAGAGGATGGACGCTCCGGCCGCTCGCCGGGACGACCCCACAGGAGCGCGATGACCACCACCGCCGCGGACGCGCGGGCCTCCCGCCTCCTCCCCGCCGCTCGCCGCGCCGCCGACCCGCCCGCGGGCGACCCCGGGTCGGGCACGCGCACGGTATCCGACACCAGCCTGCTCGAGCGCGCGTCGACCCCGCCGGTGTGGAGCTGCGTGGTCTGGAACGATCCCGTCAACCTCATGACCTACGTCTCGTACGTGTTCCGCAGCTACTTCGGCTTCCCCCGCGAGCGCGCCGACGAGCTCATGCTCCGCGTGCACGAGGACGGCCGGGCGGTCGTCGCGACGGGGATCCGCGAGGAGATCGAGCGCCACGTCCTGGCGATGCACGTCTACGGCCTGTGGGCCACGCTCGAGCGGGTGGACGCGTGAGGGCCTTCCGCGCGCGCCCCGACGGCACGGTGGCCGCGCACCTCGAGCCGCACGAGGTCGCCATGCTGCGCGGCCTGCTCGGCGAGCTCCGCGGGATCCTGGACGAGGGATCCGCGCCCGGCGGCGCCACGGACGGCGCCGCACCCTCCCCCGTCGTCGAGCGCCTGCTGCCCGACGCGTACCCGGACGACATCGAGGCCTCCGCCGAGTTCCGGCGGTTCACGGCGGCGGACCTCAGCGAGGCGAAGGCCGCGAACGCGACCGCGGTCGAGGCGACGCTGGCGGAGGCCGACGCGCGCGGAGCCGGCCGACGCGGACTCCTCGTGGTGCTCGATCCGATGGGCGCGCAGGCCTGGCTCCGCACGCTGAACGACCTGCGGCTCGCGATCTCGGTGCCGCTGCGCATCGACGAGGCGGACGGCTGGCGCGACGGCGCACCGCAGGAGAGCGCGAGCCTGTACGACTGGCTGACGTTCGCCCAAGGGTCGCTCATCGAGGCCGTCGACCGCTGAGCATCGGCCCGCGCCGCCCGCCGGCCGGCTCGGCGGCGACCGACGGCGAGCATGATGGAGGGGACCCGCGGATCAGCCGGCCCGACGGGTCCCGTCCGCAGGAGAGGAGCAGCATGCGCGTCGTCGTCATCGGAGCGACCGGGAACCTCGGGACCGGGGTGCTGCGCCGCCTCCACGCCGCGGGCGCGGAGATCGTGGGCGTCGCCCGGCGAATGCCCGACGCGTCCCTCGAGCCCTACTCCGAGGTCACCTGGCGCCTGGCCGACATCGGCGCGGCGGGCGCGGTCTCCGGGCTCGCTGCCACCATGCGGGGCGCCGACGCGGTGATCCACCTCGGATGGGCGCTGCAGCCGAACCACCGCGAGCGCGTGATGCACCGCACCAACGTCATCGGCACGGCGCACGTGCTCGAGGCCGTCGCGCAGGCGGGCGTCGCGCAGGTGGTCGTCGCCTCGTCGGTCGGCGCGTACAGCGCGGCGCCCAAGGACCGGCCGCGGGACGAGACCTGGCCCACCGGCGGGATCCACACCTCCCACTACTCCCGGCACAAGGCCGAGAACGAGCGCGCGATGGACGCGTTCGAGCAGGCGCACCCGGAGGTCGTGGTGACGCGCATGCGACCCGGGCTCGTGATGCACGACGAGGCCGCCGCGGAGATCGCCGGGCTCTTCCTCGGGCGCTGGATCCCCACGCGCTGGCTGGGACTGGCCACCCGCACCCCGGTGCTGCCGCTCCCCCGCGAGCTGGTGTCGCAGGTGGTGCACAACGAGGACGTCGCGGACGCGTTCTGGCGCGCGGTGGAGCGGCGGGCGCCCGGCGCGTTCAACGTCGCTGCGGATCCCGTCGTGGATCCCGCGCTCGTCGGCCGCCTGCTCGACGCGCGCGTCGTGACGGTGCCGCTCCCGGCGCTCCGCGCGCTCGTGTCGGCGAGCTGGCGGCTGCGCGTGCAGCGGACGGATCCGGGCTGGATCGACATCGCCGCGAACGTGCCCGTGATGTCGACCGATCGCGCCCGCGAGGTGCTGGGCTGGGTGCCGACGCACACGGCGGAGGAGGTGCTGGTCGAGTTCGGCCGCGCCTTCGTGCACCGCAGCGGGCGCGAGGGCTCGGCACCGCTCGCCGGATGACCAGGGACGCCGAGTTCGTCGCGGCGGCCCTCGAGCGGGAGGGCGCGTGGTACCGCGCCGAGGCGGAGCGCGAGCGGCTGCGCTCCGACCTGGAGTTCGTAGGTGCGTCCGTCGGTGCCGTGCGCGGGACGGTCCGCGACCTCGGCCGGCGGCGGCCGGGCATGACCCGGGACGAGGCCGTCGCCCTCGCGTCCGAGCTGTGGCGATCGCGGGTGTACGAGGAGCGCCTCGCGGCCGTCGTGCTGCTGCAGGAGCACGTCGACCGCCTCGACAACGGCGACCTGACGCGCATCGAGGGCTTCGTGCGGGACGCGCGGCTGCGCGCGCTCGTGGATCCGCTCGCCCTCGACGTCGTCGGTCCGCTCGTCGAGCGGCTGGCCGGTGCCGCGCGCACCCGGGCCGACCAGGCGCTCGACCGCTGGGCGGGCGAGGGGGACGTGTGGCTCCGCCGGGCCGCCCTGCTGGCGCCGACGCGACCGCTCCGGGCCGGCGGCGGCGACTGGGACGGGTTCCTCCGTCGCGCCCGCACCGCGCAGGCGGCTCCTCGCGGCGGGCACGACGTGGTGCGCGAGGCGGTCGAGGGGGGTGCGGGAGGTCGTGCGCGAGACGCGGCCTGATCTCGCCTGACGCCCCCGCTCCCCGCGGGTACGTTCGGGACATGACCTTCGACGACGACGCCCGCATCGACAGCAGCAAGGTCACACGGCGTCGCGGCGGCAGGGGACGCACGACCGGCATCGCGGCCGGCGGCGGCGGGCTCCTGGTGGTGGTCGCGGTGATCCTCGTGCAGCAGTTCACGGGCGTCGACCTGTCGCAGCTCGTGGGCGGGGCGGGCGGCTCGGGGACGGCCGGGTCGTCACAGGAGCAGGACGAGGCGATCGAGGGCTGCACGACCGGCGCGGAGGCGAACGCGAGCGTCGAGTGCCGCATGGCGGGCGCGGCCGACTCGCTCGACACGTACTGGAGCACCGCGGCGGCCGAGGTCGGCATCGCCGACTACACGCGACCGGACTTCTCGCTGTTCTCCGCGGCGACGAGCACCGGATGCGGCGAGGCGACGAGCGCCACCGGCCCCTTCTACTGCCCGCCGGACCGGCGCCTCTTCGTCGACGTCACGTTCTTCGACGAGCTGCGCACGCGCTTCGGCGCCTCGGGCGGGCCGCTCGCGCAGATGTACGTCGTCGGGCACGAGTGGGGCCACCACATCCAGCAGCTGTCGGGCGCCTTCGACCGCGCCGACCGGAGCGGGACGGGACCGGACTCCGACTCCGTGCGGCTCGAGGTGCAGGCCGACTGCTACGCGGGCGCATGGGTCGGCGCGGCCTCCGAGGTGCGGGACGACACGGGGACCGCGTTCCTCGAGCCCGTGTCCGCGGCCGAGGTGGCGGACGCGCTCGACGCCGCGGCCGCCGTGGGCGACGACCGCATCCAGGCCCAGTCGGGCGGCGGGGTGGATCCGGACACCTGGACGCACGGATCTGCCGAGCAGCGCCAGCGCTGGTTCGAGGCCGGTCGCGCGGGCGGCCCCACGGCGTGCGACACGTTCTCGGTGCCGGGCAGCGCGCTCTAGGCCGCGCGCGCCGCCGTCACTCCGCGCCGGGCGCGGGCGGATCCGTGCGGAAGCCGACCAGCCGGTGCGTGCCGTCGCAGTAGGGCTTGATCGAGGAGACGCCGCAGCGGCAGAGCGCGACCGTGCTGCGCGTCCGCGGGACCGGGCGGCCCTCGGGATCCACGATCTCGAAGTCGCCGCGGACGAGCAGCGGCCCGTCGGGGTACGCGATGATCCGCGCCGGCTCGGAGGCGGACGACCGGGCAGGCGCGGGGACGGCGGCGGCGCTGGGCGCGCCGGGGACGGGCGCGGCCGCGTCACCCGCGGACGGCGCGCTCACGCGGCGACCACGGCGGCCGTCGATCCCTCGCGCAGCGACGACCGCCCGGCCTGCCAGCTCGCCAGCACGTGCGCACCGACCCAGCCCTCGACCTCGAGGCACGCGGCCGCGCCGAACAGCACGTCGTCGAGCAGCTCCGGCTCGGACTCGACGAGCCCGCCCGCGAGGTCGTGCGCCGCGATCTGCTCGTGCACGGCGTCGGCCTCGACGTGCTCGTCGTAGTACCAGGCGACGTCGTCGCCGAAGCCGAGGCGGCGGATCCCGCTCGCGTAGAGGCGGCTGGGCACGCTCGACGTCATCTCGAACGCCGCGAGGTGGCCGACGATGGCGCCGCGGAGGCGCCGGTGCAGGCCGAACAGCGACATGGCGTTGGAGGACGCGAGCGTGATCGCGGGCACGTCGTCGAGGTACGCGCCGTAGCGCTCGTCGAGGCCGACGCCGCGGAGGGTCGCGCCGAAGATCGTCGCGTGGACGCGCTCGGGTCGGCCGCCGCCGTACTCGTCGGCCTGGATCTCCACGAGCGCGGCCTTGGCGCGACCGCGGAGTCGCGGGATCGCCCAGGAGTGCGGGTCGGCCTCGCCGAGCGTGTAGATCGAGCGCTGCACCAGGAACTCGCGGAGCTGCTCGACGCTCGCCTTCCGCGCCACGAACCGCGAGAGGGACGGACCGGAGTCGGCCGAGGTGAGCGCGAAGAGCGCGGCGGCGACGCCCGCGGACGTCGGCTCCGGGCGCTCGGGAACGGCGATGCGCTCGCGCAGGGCGGCCTCGAACGCGCGCTCGAGGATCCCGCGGACGGCGATCAGCCGCGGGTCCCACTCGCGGTCGTCGTCCACCCCCTCGAGGCCGGCGTGGTGCAGCTCGTAGAGGCAGAACAGGGAGAGCTGGACGTCGTCGTCGCGGACCACGTCGTCCGTGGCGGCGAGCGCCTCCGCGGCGAGCGCCGCGAGGTCGGGGGCGGAGGCGATCGCCCGGGCGTCGCGGGAGGTGCCGGCGGCGGCGGATCCCGTCCCGGCCGGGGAGGAGGATCCCGCGACGAGGTCGGCGAGGAGCGCCGCGCTGAGCGGCCCGCGCGCGGCGGGGAGGGGCGAGGGGAGGGTGCTGGCCGCTTCGTGGGCGGTCGCGAGCAGATCGGTCATGCATCCACCCTCCTCCGCCCCCGGCCGGCGCGGCCGGGCGTGTCGCGGTCTCCCCCGGACAGCGGTGAGGCATGTCGCCCGCGCCGAGCACGATGCGGCCGCCGTCCGCGCATCCGGGATACTGCGGGGAGGCCCGCGCCCGGCGGGCGAGGCCCACGCGAGGAGGTGCCCATGCGACGCGGCACCAACCTGCCCGCCATCGGCGGCTACAACCGCACCGTCGTGCTCGACGCGGTGCGCCGCGCGGCCGAGGGCGCCAGCCGCTCCGAGGTCGCCGAGCGCACGGGCCTCAGCGCGCAGACCGTGACCAACGTGACCCGCCGACTCATCGACGAGGGGCTCGTGCGCGAGGGCGGCACCGTGATCCGCGGGCCCGGCAAGCCGCGCACGCTCCTGCACCTCGTGGCCGACGGCCGCTTCGCGGTGGGCGTGCACGTGGATCCCGCGGTCATCACCTCCGTGCTGCTCGACCTCGAGGGCACGGTGCTCCGGCACGTCAGCAGCCCCACGCCGTCCGCGTCCCGCCCCGACGAGGTGGTGGCGCTCGTGGCCCGGCTCGTCGACGGGCTCATCGCCGACGCGGGGGTCGACCGCCAGGCCGTGCTCGGCGTCGGACTCGCGGCGCCTGGCCCCATCGACGTCGGCGCGGGCCTCGTGCTGGATCCCCCGATGCTCCCCCGCTGGCGTCACGTGCCGCTGCGCTCGGCCCTCAGCACCGCGACCGGCCTGCCGGTGCTGCTCGAGAAGGACGTGACCGCGGCGGCCGTCGCCGAGCTGTGGTTCGGCCCCGGGGATCGCCGCCACCTCGCGTTCGTGTACTACGGCACGGGCTTCGGCACCGGGCTCGTGCTCGGCGGCGAGCCCGTGCGGGGAGCCAGCTCCAACGCCGGGGACGCCGGGCACATCATGGTCGCCTCGCGCGGCAGGCGCTGCACGTGCGGGCGCGTCGGCTGCGTGGGCGAGCTGATCACCCCGCACGCGCTCGTGCGCCTGGCGGTCGAGGGCGGCGTGCTCGGGGCGGGCGACGTGTCCGACGCGGCGCTCGCGGAGTCCGCGGCGAGCGGCGACGCGGTCGACATGCGGCTGATCGGCGAGGCCTTCCACGCGCTCGCGGCCCGCGCGGACGCGGAGGACGGGCCCGCCCGCCGGATCGTGGAGGCCGCGGCCCGCCACCTCGCGCGCGCCATCGTGATCCAGGTCAACCTGCTCGACGTCGACGAGGTCGTCTGCGGCGGGCCCTTCTGGCACCCCATCGCGCGACTCGTGCTCGAGACGCTGCCCGAGGAGGTGCGGCGGTCCCCCGCGCTCATCGCCAAGCACCCCGTGCGGGTGGTCGAGTCGGCGGTCGGCGAGGACGTCGCCGCCGTGGGCGCCGCGTGCCTCGTGCTGGACAACGCGTTCTCGCCGCGTCCGTCGGCGATGCTCATCCGGGGCTAGCCGCCCGCGCTCCACGCCGCCGCCGCCGGACCGTCCCGCGCCCGCCCGTCCTCCCGCCGCGCCCCGAGACCGGATCGTCACCATGATGTCTTGACATGGATTAGTCCATACGTTTGGCTAACCCTCGACGGTCCGCGACGACGCCGACCGTCCGAGCCAGTGGAGCAAGGGAGCACCATGACGAATCGAACGCCTCGCCGCAGAACGCGGGCCCGCGTCCTCCAGATCACGGCGGCGTCCGTCGCCGCCCTCCTCCTCGCGACCGGCTGCTCGGGCGGCGCGGGCGGCGGGGACGACGGCACGACCATCAAGGTCGCGTACCAGAAGTTCGGCACGTTCACCCAGATGGACGCCCACATGAAGGAGACCGCGAAGACCTTCGAGGCCGCGAACCCCGGCATGAAGGTCGAGTTCGTGCCCATCGCCGCGCAGAACGACGACTACTTCACGAAGCTCGCGCTGATGAACCGCTCGGCCTCCACCGCCCCGGACGTGATGTACGAGGACACCTTCAAGGTGAAGTCCGACGCGGCCGCCGGCTACCTCCTCCCCCTCGACGACCAGGTCGCGAAGTGGGACGACTGGTCGAAGTTCTTCGACTCCGCCAAGCAGGCGGGCGTCGGCGAGGACGGCAAGGTGTACGGGATCCCGATGGGCACCGACACGCGCGCCCTCTGGTACAACAAGGACCTCTTCCAGAAGGCCGGCCTCCCGGTGCCGTGGGAGCCCAAGACCTGGGACGACGTCCTCGACGCGGCGAAGACCATCAAGCAGGAGATGCCGGACGTGATCCCGCTCAACGTCTACTCGGGCAAGCCGCAGGGCGAGGGCGCGACCATGCAGGGCTTCGAGATGCTGCACTACGGCACCCCCACCGGCACCCTGTACGACGACTCGACGAGCAAGTGGATCACGGGCTCGCAGGGCTTCGAGGACTCGCTCGGCTTCATCCGCGACGTCTACCAGGGCGGCATCGGCCCGAAGCCCGAGGAGGCGCTCGACACCAACATCGGCACCATCGTCGCCGGCCAGTGGATCCCCCAGGGCAAGCTCGCCATCGACCTCGACGGCTCGTGGCTGAGCGGCACCTGGCTCGACACGGGCACGAACCCGTGGCCCGAGTGGAGCGACGTCATGGGCCAGGCGCCCATGCCCACGCAGGACGGCCAGGCCCCCGGCGCGGTCAGCATGTCCGGCGGGTGGACCCTCGCGGTCGGCGCCAAGACGAAGGTCCCCGACAAGGCGTTCGAGTTCATCGCCGACGCGCTCGACAAGGACGGGTCGCAGTCGTACGACATCGCGGCGAGCCAGATCGCGGTCCGCAGCGACGTGGCCGAGGACCCGGAGTACGTGGCGTCCAACCCGACGTTCGAGTTCTTCTCCTCGATCGTCGACAAGACGCACTTCCGCCCCGCGACCACCGACTACAGCCGCATCTCCAACGCGATCACGGTCGCGATGGAGTCGGTGATGACCGGCCAGCAGACCCCACAGGAGGCCGCGGCCGCCTACGACCAGGCCCTCGTCGGCATCGTCGGCGAGGACGGGACGCAGAAGGCGAAGGGCTGACGGTGGCCACCATCGCCCCCGTCCCGGTCGGCCGCGACGCCGATGCGCGGAGCGCCGACCGGCGGGGCGCGGCGGGACCCGGCGGCGCTCCGGGCGCGGGAGGGCCTCCTCCCGTCCGCCCCGGCCGGGCCCGCGCCCGCGCGCTCCGCACCGGCGCGCGCACCATCCCGCTGATCCCCTCCATGGTCCTGCTCGCCCTGTTCCTCCTCGGCCCCGTGATCTCGAGCCTCTACGGCTCCTTCACCGACGCGTCCCTCACCGGGTACGCGGCCGGAGGCGCGCAGTTCATCGGCTTCGACAACTACACGGCGCTGTTCGCGGACCCCGACTTCCCGAAGTCGGTGCTCCTCACGCTCGCGTTCGTCTTCTTCTCGGCGGTCGTCGGGCAGAACGTCGTCGGTCTCGGGCTCGCGCTCCTCATGCGGCAGGGCAACCGGGTCGTCCGCGCGATCGTCGGCACCTTCGTCATCGCGGCGTGGGTCCTGCCGGAGATCGTGGCCGCGTTCGCCGCGTACGCGTTCTTCAACGACTCGGGCACGCTCAACACGATCCTCGGCTTCTTCGGGATCCAGGGCGCGAACTGGCTGTACGGCCTGCCGCTGCTCTCGGTGATCCTCGCGAACGTGTGGCGCGGATCCGCCTTCTCCATGCTCGTCTACGCGGCGGCCGTGCAGGAGGTGCCGCCGGAGATCACCGAGTCCGCGGAGGTGGACGGTGCGACCGGCTGGCAGCGGCTCGTCTTCATCACGCTGCCGGTGATCCGCCGCAGCATCTCGACGAACCTGATGCTCACCACGCTGCAGACGCTGTCGGTCTTCACCCTCATCTTCGTGATGACGGGCGGCGGCCCCGGCACCTCCAGCTCGACACTGCCGATCCTCGCCTACCAGGAGGCGTTCCAGTTCTCGCAGCTGGGCTTCGGCACCGCGATCGCCACGATCATGCTGCTCGTCGGAGCGGTGTTCAGCGTGATCTACATCAGGGCCCTGCGCCCGGAGGTGGACTGACCATGGCCGTGACCACGATGACCCCGCCCGCCACCCGGCCGGCGCGAGCGAGGCGGGCGGCCCGACCGCCCGGCTCCCGCATGACCTCGCCGAGCGGACGCGTGATGCGCCAGGTCGCGAACGGCGTGCTGGTGCTCGTCGCGCTGTGCTTCGCCGTGCCGCTCGTGTGGCTCCTGCTCGCGGCCTTCGATCCGTCCGCGACGCTGTCGGCGAAGGTGCCGAGCGAGTTCACGCTCGACAACTTCCAGGCCGTGCTCACGCCGGAGATCTCGTTCATCCCGCTGATGAACAGCCTCGTGCTCTCGGGCGGCTGCGCCGTCGTGACGGTGGTGGTCGCGATCCTCGCGGCGTACCCGCTGTCGCGGTACCGGATGCGGATCAACAAGCCGTTCCTCTACGGGATCCTGTTCGGCACGTGCCTGCCCATCACCGCGATGATGGTGCCCGTCTACAGCCTCTTCGTCACGCTCGACCTCATCGACTCGATCGGCGGCACGGTCTTCTTCCTCGCCGCCACGAGCCTGCCGATGGCGATCTGGATGGCGAAGAACTTCATGGACTCCGTGCCGATCTCCCTCGAGGAGGCCGCGTGGACCGACGGCGCGTCGATGATGCGCACGCTCACCCACATCGTCGTGCCGCTCATGCGGCCGGGGATCGCGGTGGTGTTCATCTTCGTGTTCATCCAGGCCTGGGGGAACTTCTTCGTGCCCTTCATCCTGCTGCTGAGCCCGGACAAGCAGCCGGCCGCCGTGAGCATCTTCAACTTCTTCGGGCAGTACGGATCCGTCGCGTACGGCCAGCTCGCGGCGTTCTCGCTCGTCTACTCGGTGCCCGTCATCGCGCTGTACGTGCTCGTCTCGCGCACGCTCGGCGGATCCAACGCGCTCGCCGGCGCCGTGAAGGGCTGACCGGCCCGCGCATCCATCCGCACCACCACCGCACCATCCGCCGCCGGACGCCGACGCCCGCGCGGCGCACGCTGGAGACACCCGCCCGCGGTCCGCCGCGCCATCGACTGGAGACGACCATGCCCCCCACCACCGCGCTCGCCGAGGCCCGTGTCGAGCGGTTCGTCCGCGACCGCCTCGTGCCGAACGTCCACCGCCGACGGATGCCGCTCGCGATCGAGGCGTGGGACGCGCCGGGCGAGCCCGTGCCGTTCGCCGAGGCGGTGCGGCAGGACTACCGGCCGTTCGCCGTCGGCACGCCGTGGAGCTGGGCGTGGGGCACGACGTGGTTCCACATCACCGGCACCGTGCCGGACGACGGGGCCGCGGACGGCACCGCGCTCGAGGTGCTCGTCGACCTCGGCTTCAGCGACCGGCAGCCGGGCTTCCAGGCCGAGGGCCTCGTCCACCGGCCGGACGGCAGCGTCGTCAAGGCCATCGAGCCGTACAACGGCTACGTGCCGCTCGCCGCGATCGGTGCCGGCACCGCGCCGGGGACGCGCATCGACCTCTGGATCGAGGCGGCATCGAACCCCGACATCGGCGGCGACTCCTTCCACGGCGAGACGCCGCTCGGCGACCTCGCCACCGCGGGCGACGAGCCCATCTACCGGCTGCGCACGATGGACCTCGCGTGGCGCGACGAGGCCGTCTGGGAGCTCGACCGCGACGTGTGGACGCTGCGCGGGCTCATGGGCCAGCTGGATCCGGCGTCATCGCGGCGCGCGGAGATCCTCGCGGCGCTCGAGCGCATGTGCGACGCGGTGGATCCCGACGACGTCGCCGGCACCGCCGCCGCCGGCCGGAGGGAGCTCGCGGCCGTGCTCGCCGCGCCCGCCCACGCGAGCGCGCACCGGGTCACCGCGGTCGGCCACGCGCACATCGACTCCGCCTGGCTCTGGCCCGTGCGCGAGACGCGCCGCAAGGTCGCCCGGACCTTCTCGAACGTGCTCGCGCTCATGGACGAGGATCCCGACTTCGTGTTCGCCGCCTCCAGCGCGCAGCAGTACGCCTGGCTGAAGGAGGACCACCCGGAGCTCTTCGAGCGCCTCCGCCAGCGCGTCGCCGAGGGCCGGTTCGTGCCAGTCGGCGGCATGTGGGTCGAGTCGGACACGAACATGCCGGGCGGCGAGGCGCTCGTCCGCCAGCTCGTGCAGGGCAAGCGGTTCTTCCTCGACGAGTTCGGGATCGACGCCCGCGAGGTGTGGCTGCCCGACTCGTTCGGCTACACGGGAGCGCTGCCGCAGATCGTGCGGGGCGCGGGCGCCGAGTACTTCTTCACGCAGAAGCAGTCGTGGAACGAGACCAACACGATGCCGCACCACACGTTCCTCTGGGAGGGCATCGACGGGAGCCGGGTCTTCACGCACTTCCCGCCGGTGGACTCCTACAACTCCGACCTCTCCGGGGAGGACCTCGCGCGCGCCGAGCGGCAGCACGCCGAGAAGGCCGTGAGCAACGCGTCCATCGTCCCGTTCGGATGGGGCGACGGCGGCGGCGGGCCGACCCGCGAGATGACGGCGGCGGCGCACCGCACGCGCGACCTCGAGGGGTCGCCGCGCGTGACCCTCGGCACGCCGCTCGCGTTCTTCGACGCCGCGAAGGCCGAGATCCGGGATCCGCACGTGTGGTCGGGCGAGATGTACCTCGAGTTCCACCGCGGCACGTACACCTCGCAGGCGCGCACGAAGCAGGGCAACCGGCGCAGCGAGCACCTGCTGCGGGAGGCGGAGCTGTGGCTCGCGACCGCCGCGGTCCGTGACCTCGGCGTGTACCCGCACGACGAGCTCGACGCCCTGTGGCGCACGGTGCTGCTGCTGCAGTTCCACGACATCCTGCCGGGCACGTCGATCGCGTGGGTGCACCAGGAGGCGGAGCGCGAGCACGCCCGAGTGCAGGGCCGCCTGCGCGAGCTCGTCGCCCGGGCGCAGTCCGCGCTCGCGGGACCAGGCGACCGACGCATCTCGTTCAACGCGGCGCCCGTGGACGCGGACGGCGTCGGCGCGCTGTCGGCCGCGGTCGTGGACCCCGCCCCCGCCTCCCCCGCGCCCGTCGCGGACGGCGACGGCTGGATCCTCGACAACGGGCTCATCCGGGCGCGCGTCGACGCGGACGGCACCGTCTCGTCGCTGGTCGACGCCGCGTCCGGCCGCGACCTCGTCGCCCCCGGTCAGCGCCTCGGCCTCCTGCAGCTGTTCCGCGACACCCCGAACCAGTGGGACGCGTGGGACATCGACGACGCCTACCGCCGCAACCGCACCGACCTCACCGAGGTGACGGCGGTGCGGATCGACGGCGACGCGCTCGTGGTCGAGCGCGCGTTCGGCGCGTCGCGGGTCACGCAGACCTGGACGCTCGCGGCGGGCGAACCCGAGCTGCAGGTGGTCACCGACGTCGACTGGCACGAGCGGCAGAAGCTCCTCAAGCTCGCCTTCCCGCTCGACGTGCACGCCGACCGCGCCGCGTCCGAGGTCCAGTTCGGGCACGTGCAGCGCGTCACGCACGCGAACACGTCGTGGGAGACCGCGCGCTTCGAGACGGTGGCGCACCGCTGGGTGCACGTGGGCGAGCCGGGCTTCGGCGTCGCCGTGGCGAACGACGCGACGTACGGGCACGACGTGACGCGGATCCCCCGCCCCGACGGCGGCAGCGCGACCCTCGTGCGCCAGTCGCTGCTCCGGGCGCCCGTGTTCCCCGACCCGCACGCCGACCAGGGCCGCCACGTGCTGCGCTCCGCGGTCCGGGTCGCGCCGGATGTGCTCGACGCCGCCGACGCGGGCTACCGGCTCAACCTGCCGGTGCGAGAGGTCCGGGGCGACCACGGCGTCGACCCGCTCGTCGCCTCGTCGAACGCGGCCGTCGTGATCGAGGCCGTCAAGCTGGCCGAGGACCGCTCGGGCGACCTCGTCGTGCGGCTCTACGAGGCGCGCGGCGGCCGCGAGCGCGCGGTCGTGCGGGTGGACCCGGCGGCCGGCCTCGGCGACGCCGTCCGCACCGACCTGCTGGAGCGGCCCCTCGAGGGTGCCGTCTCGGAGCCGTCCGCCGACGGGGTCGAGCTGACCCTGAGGCCGTTCGAGATCGCGACCCTGCGGTTCGCGCACCGCTAGACGCGCGTCACGCGGCGGGGCGCCCGGTCAATCGACCGGGGGCAGCCCCGCCGCGACGCGCGCGACCCGTGCGGTCTCGGCGTGCTCGGCCCGCCAGAACGCGGAGTCGCCCTCGGGCAGGTTGCCGCTGTCCTGGCGGAGTCCCACGGCTCCGTCCACGAGCTCGCGGAGGACGTCGGCGTGCCCGGCGTGCCGGTTGAGCTCGGCGACCAGGTGCACGGCGATCCGCCGCACGGTCACCCGCCCGGCCTCCCCCGGCCACCACGGCACGCGGCCGACGGCGTCGAGCGGCAGCGCCCGGAGAGTGGCCTCGGAGTGCGCGCCGACCCGCTCGGACAGGCCCACGATGTCGGCCCGCGACTCCTCCGCTGTGGCGCGCATGTCGGCGTTCGGCGGCGCGTCCTCCTCCATCCACGGCAGCTTCTCGGGGAACGGCCGGCCGAAGACGAACCCGAGGTAGCCGGCCTCGACGCCCGCCGCGTGCTTCACGAGCCCGTGCAGGTTGGAGCCCGTCGGCACGAGCGGACGGCGGATGTCGTGCTCGCCGAGGCCCTCGAGCTTCCAGACGAGCGCCTCCCGCGCGAGCCGGAGGTGGCGGATGAGGTCGTCGCGCACGGCGTCGTCGTCCGGCACGCGGGCGGGGTCGGATGCGGAGGAGGGCTGCGCTGCGGTCATGCCGCGAGCATCCCAGCCACCGCCGACATCCGTCCAGCCCCGGCGGGCGAGCCCCGCGTCGCTGGCGCGCCCCGGACAGGGGGCGCACGACGGTCCGTCCCCGGCCCGTCCGCCCGGGAGGATGGACGGGGGCGGGTCGACCGGCCCCGGACCGGGAGGCCCGCATGACCGCCGATGACACGACCGCGGACGGCGCTGCCGCCATCGAGGCCGACGGGTCCGCCGACCCGGGCCACGGCAGGCGCGCGCTCGCCCGCATCGGCTCCCGCGCCGTGGCCGCCTGGATCGCCGAGGTCGTCACCCCGCTCCGCCGTCTCGTGGCGCTCGGCGTCGCGCTGGTCGCGGGCGTCGCCATGGCGCTGCTGATCGAGCCCGTGCTCGCGCGCGCGGACGGCCCCGAGACCGCGCTCCCGGGAGCGATCGTGCTCGGTGCGGTGGTGGGCACCGCCGCGGCCGTGATCCCGGTGACGATCTGGCTCGCGCGCGCGATCCGCCGCCACCCGACGGTCGCCGGGACGCACCCGGCCTGGCGGGACGCGGGCCTCCTCGACGCCGCCGTGGACCCGCGCGGCCGGGTAGCCCTCGCCCCCGGGACCGCCGGACGCGTGGCCACGGAGTCCCGCCGGGCGATCGCGCAGTCGGCCGCGCCCGTCCCCGGGGCGCTCGTCCTCAGCGTCATGGCGCTCGTCGGGCTCCCCGCCTACGCCCTCGCGGGAGACCCAGGCACCCTGCTGTGGTTCGCGCCGATCTACCTGCTGATGTCCGCGTCGACGCTCTGGACGCAGTCCCTCGCCGCCGGTCGCATGGCGCTCCTCCGCGACGCCGCCGACGCGGAGCTCGCCCTCCCCGAGTCCGAGCGCACCGTCGCGCCGCCCGTCGTGCCGCCGCACGGCACCCGCCTGCCCTGACGAACTCCACGCCCAGGGGGTTCCCCCGCTCGGGGAATACGGTGGGGGCATGAAGGCCCTCCAGTACACCCGCATCGGATCCCACCCCGAGGTCGTCGAGATCGACAGGCCCGTCCCCGGGCCCGGTCAGGTCCTCCTCCGCGTCACCGCCGCCGGCGTCTGCCACTCGGACGAGTACGTGATGGGCCTCTCGGAGGAGGAGTACCGCTCCGCCGGCTACCCGCTCCCCCTGACGCTCGGCCACGAGGGCGCGGGGGTCGTCGAGGAGCTGGGCGCGGGCGTCGAGCACCTCGCCGTCGGCGACGCCGTCGCGGTCTACGGCCCCTGGGGCTGCGGCCGCTGCCACGCGTGCGCCGAGGGCCGCGAGAACTACTGCGAGAACGCCGCGGCCGAGGGGATCCAGCCTCCCGGGCTCGGCGCGCCCGGCGCCATGGCCGAGTACATGATCGTCGACGACCCGCGCCACCTCGTGCCCCTCGGCGACCTCGATCCCGTCGCGAACGTCTCGCTCACCGACGCCGGCCTCACCCCGTACCACGCGATCAAGACGTCGCTGCCGAAGCTCGGCGCGGGCACCTACGCCGTCGTCATCGGCACGGGCGGCCTCGGCCACGTCGGGATCCAGATCCTCCGCGCCCTCAGCGGCGCCACCGTCATCGCCCTCGACGTCACCGACGAGAAGCTCGAGCTCGCCCGTCACGTCGGCGCGCACCACACGGTGATCAGCGACCAGCACGCCGCCGACGGCATCCGCGCCATCACCGGCGGCCGCGGCGTGCAGGCCGTATTCGACTTCGTCGGCGCGACCCCCACCATGGCGACGGCCCTCCAGGTGGTCGAGCCCGCGGGCGACGTGACGATCGTCGGCATCGGCGGCGGCACCGTCGAGGTCGGCTTCGGGACCATCGCGTTCGACGCCGCCGTGCGGATCCCCTACTGGGGCAGCCGCTCCGAGCTGATCGAGGTGCTCGACCTCGCGCGCTCCGGGCAGGTCACCGTCGAGACGCAGCGGTACGCGCTGGAGGACGGCCCCGAGGCGTACGCCGCGCTCGCCGCGGGCACCGTCTGCGGACGCGCGGTGATCGTGCCGTAGCCAGCCGACGCATCGCCGGATCCTGGCCGTCGCCGGCGTCCATGCCGCGGCGGGAATGCGTCCGTGGAGCTCCTCCAGCGGTCGGGGACCGAACCGCGGGGCGGGCGGCCACGAACATTACACGCGACCGACGAGCCGCGACGCACCGACGGTTTCTCAGCCCACGGCGCCTCGCGGCATGGCAGGGTAAGGACTCGGTCGCCCCTGATCCCCGGCAGCCGGAGCGTCACGCGGATCACGGCGCTGCATCCCCTTGGTCCCGTGAGACGGGCCGCTCCCCCTGGCCGCGAGGCCCCGACCTTCGAGTGAGCAGGCACATGACAGACACCGACACCTCCGCCCCTCCCCGCATCGTGCTGACCAAGCCCAAGCGCGGCGGTGGATCGAATCCCACCACCGCCTACTCGGGTCTGCTCAACACCGTCCGCGAAGCCGGGCTGCTGGAGCGCCGCGTCGGATTCTACGTGCTCATGTTCGCCGGCATCACCGCGGCGCTCGTCGGCCTCGGCATCGGGTTCGTCGCGCTGGGCGACAGCTGGTTCCAGCTGCTCATCGCCGCCGGGCTCGGCATCATCTTCACCCAGTTCGCCTTCCTCGCCCACGAGGCCTCGCACCGCCAGGTGTTCGAGTCCGGCAAGGCCAACGACATCGCGGGCCGCACGCTCGCCAACCTCTTCGTCGGCATCAGCTACTCCTGGTGGATGACGAAGCACTCGCGCCACCACGCCAACCCGAACGTCATGGGCAAGGACCCGGACATCGAGCGCGACGTCATCTCCTTCACGCAGGAGGACGCCGCCCGCGCGAAGGGCCTCTACGGCTGGTTCACGCGCCACCAGGGCTACGCGTTCTTCCCCATCCTGATGTTCGAGGGCCTGAACCTGCACGTGCACGGCTTCCGCACGGTCTTCGGTCGCGGCAAGGTCGACAAGCGCTGGCTCGAGATCTCGATGCTCTCCACGCGCATCATCGCCTACCTCGCCGTCGTCTTCTTCTTCCTCCCGCTCGGCATGGCGTTCGCGTTCGTCGGCGTGCAGCTCGCCGTCTTCGGCGTCTACATGGGCGCCTCGTTCGCCCCGAACCACAAGGGCATGCCCGTGCTGCCGAAGGACTCGAAGGTCGACTTCCTCCGCCGCCAGGTCCTCACCAGCCGCAACATCAAGAGCACCTGGCTCACCGACATCTACATGGGCGGCCTCAACTACCAGATCGAGCACCACCTCTTCCCGAACATGCCCCGGCCCGCGCTGAAGAAGGCCCAGGTCATCGCGAAGGAGTACTGCGCGACGCACAACATCCCGTACACCGAGACCACGCTCCTGGCCTCGTACGGCATCGTCATCGCCTACCTCAACCGCGTCGGCCTCTCCGCCGGCGGCGACCCCTTCGACTGCCCCGCATCGGCGGCCTTCGGACGCTGATCACGGCCGCTGATCACGGCACCCCGCACCACCCGACGCCTCCCGCTCGCTCCGCCCCTCCGGGCCGCGACCGGGAGGCGTCGTCGTGCACCCGGCGCCCGTCGTGCCGGCCCCGCGCCGACCGCTAGCGCGTGCCCCAGTCCCACGACGGGGCGCTGAGCAGCCCCTGACCGCGCAGGACCGTCTCGCCGTGGGGCTTCTCCAGCAGGAGCTCGCCCGCCTCCGCGTGCCCCGACACCGCCGCGGCCAGGCCGGGTGCGTGCGTGACGACGAGGATCTGCACCTTCCGCGACGCCTCCGCGACGAGCTCGCCGAGCGCGGGCAGCAGATCCTGGTGCAGGCTCGTCTCCGGCTCATTCAGCACCATGAGCTCCGGCGGCTCCGTCGTGAGCAGGGCGGCCGTGAGCATGAGCATCCGCAGAGTGCCGTCCGAGAGCTCGGCCGCGTCGAGCACGCGGAGGATGCCGGGCTGCCGGAGCCCGAGCGACAGGACGCCGTCCTGGGAGCGGACCACGATGGTCGAGCCGGGGAACGCGCGGTCGACCAGGGCGTCGAGCGCGTCGCCGTCGCCCCACTCCCGGATGGTCTGCACGGCGGCCGCGAGGTCCGAGCCGTCGCTCGCGAGGACGGGGGTGCGCGTGCCCACGCGCGGCCGGCGGGCGGGAGCGTCGGCGTCGGTGCGGAGGTGGTCGTAGAAGCGCCAGCCGCCCATGCGCCGCCGGAGGATCATCGCCTCCGGGCTGGTGACCGCGTCCGCCACCTCGCTGAGGACGCTGAGGTGCGGCGGCACCATCGCGGGCACGTGCTGCCAGCCGTCGGCCTCGTCGCGGACGCGCACGTCCTGCCAGCGGCGCTCCAGCACCAGCGAGCGGGGACGCGCCACCGGTCCGCTGAAGACCAGCTCGCGCTTGATCTCCGGGTCCCGGCCGAACATGGTCGGGGGCAGGGCCCGCGGATCCCGCTGCGGGATGCCGAGGTCGACGAGGTAGCCGAGCTCGTCGCCCGCGAAGCCGAGCCGGAGGGCGATGGGGCCCTTCCGCATGGTGCCCTGCACCTCGTGGTCGCCGTCGCGCATCGCGCGGCTGAGGCCCTCGGGGCCCGCCCACAGCACGGCCTCGAGGCCGCCCTCGCGGGCGAGCGCCCCGACCGCGCCACCCTGCGCCATGTCCGCGATCAGGCGGAGCGCACGATAGACGTTGGACTTGCCGCTGCCGTTGGCGCCCGTGACGATGTCGAGGCCGGTGAGGGGCAGCGCCAGGTCGCGGACGGAGCGGTAGCCGGAGACGGCGAGGGTGCGGATCATGCCGCGACCCTCCCATGGGCCGCCGACAGATGCGTCCGCGGCCCGGCGACGCGGATCAGGAGTCCTGCGGCACCCGCACGGTCAGGCCGCCGGGGAGGACCTGGATCTTGAAGCCGATGGCGCGGCCGAAGGGATCGCCGTCGAGCTCGATGTCCTCCTCCTTCTCGAGGCGGACCACGACCTCCTCGGCGGTGCGGTACTCGAGCGCGCGCACCTCCTTCTCGGGGCCCATGAGGCGTCGGCCGGCTGCGGTGCGGCGGACGACGCCGTTCTCCCACGCGACCTTGAGCCAGATCTGGATCCAGCCGAGGATGCCCTCGGGGCGCATGAGCACGACGTCGAGGATCCCGTCGTCGACCGCCGCGTCGGGCAGCAGCAGGATGTTGGCGGGCAGCGACCCGCAGTTGCCGACGATGAGCGTGTGCGCGCGGCGGCGGTGGACGCTGCGGCCGTCGAGGCGGTAGCGCAGGCGGAGCTGGTCCCTGTCGCGGAGCGCCTTGAAGATCGCGTCGACGTAGGCGAGCCAGCCGACCCTCTTCTTCAGCTCCGAGTCGGTGTTGGCGAGCATCTTCGCGTCGATGCCGACGCCCGCCATGACGACGAACACGTGCTTGTCGCGTGACTCGTCCTCGCGCAGGATCTCGATGGCCGCGAGGTCCACCGTGCGGTCCCGCCCGGAGAACGCCGCCTCGAGCGAGTGGTCGACGTCGTTGAGCGTGAGCTTGAGGTTGCGGGCCAGCAGGTTGCCCGTGCCGGAGGGCAGGAGGCCGAGCGAGACGCCCGATCCCGACATGCCCTCGGCGACCGCGCGGACCGTGCCGTCGCCGCCCGCCGCGATGACCATGTCGACGTCGTGCGACAGGGCCTCCTGCGCGGCGCCCTTGCCCGGGTCGTCCTCGCTGGTCTCGAACCAGAGGGTCTCCTGCCATCCGGCGGTGCCCGCCGCCTGCGCGACCTTCGTCTTGAGGGACGCGAGGTCGACCTTGATGGGGTTGTAGACGACGGCGGCACGACGGCGCGAGCCGTCGGTGGACGCGGGCGAGGGTGCGGAGGCGGGGGTGGAGGTCGTCATCATGGTCA
The DNA here is from genome assembly GCF_021216655.1 of Clavibacter michiganensis. Lineage (NCBI taxonomy): Bacteria > Bacillati > Actinomycetota > Actinomycetes > Micrococcales > Microbacteriaceae > Clavibacter > Clavibacter michiganensis. The sequence goes on along the minus strand of NZ_CP080437.1, from coordinate 422,585 downwards.
CCCTACCGACGCGCGCGGCCCGCGAGGGGTGCGGGCGCCCCCGCGTGCGCCGGGCGGACCGGACGACGAAGCCGACCCGCGCGCACAGGGCGCGGGTCGGCTTCGTCGTGCGTGGCCGGCGTCAGGAGCGCCGGGCCTCGTCCTCGTCGCCGAGGGGCTCGCGGACCTCCGCCTCGTCCGGCTCGACGGGGTCGACCGAGAGCTGGAAGTGGTCGCCGTGCTGCTCGACGCCGTTGACCACGGCGTCGCGCATCATCTCGACCGCGACCTGACGGCGCACGATGAGCGGATCCGTGCGCAGCTCCTTCCAGAGCGCGTAGCAGGCCACGAGCATCACGATCACGAACGGCAGCGAGGCAACGACCGTGAGGTTCTGCAGGCCGGTGAGGGCCTCCGTGCCTCCCCCGCCGATGGCGAGCATGATCGCGGCGACCGCGCCCATGACGACGCCCCAGAACACGACGACCTTGCGGCTCGGGTGGAGCGCGCCGCGCTGCGAGAGCGTCCCCATCACGATGGACGCCGAGTCGGCGCCCGAGACGAAGAAGATCGCGACGAGCAGCATCACGAGGACGGTGCTGATGCTCGCCAACGGGTAGTGGTTGAGCAGCTGGAACAGCGTGTTGTCGCTGACCACGGCACCGTCGACGGTCATGTCGCCGTCGGTCTGCTGCGCGTGGATGGCGGATCCGCCGAAGATCGAGAACCAGATGAGGGCCACGATGCTGGGCGCGAGGAGCACGCCGACCACGAACTCGCGGATGGTGCGACCGCGGCTGATGCGCGCGATGAACATGCCGACGAACGGCGTCCACGAGATCCACCAGGCCCAGTAGAAGACGGTCCAGCTGGACAGCCAGGCGCTCATCTCGTCGCCGCCGGTCGCCGCGGTGCGCGACGCCATCTCGGTCATGTCGCCGAGGTAGGCGCCGAGCGTGGCGGGGATGAGGTTCAGGATGAGGAGCGTCGGGCCGACGACGAACACGAACACGGCCAGCACGACGGCCAGCACCATGTTGATGTTCGACAGCCACTGGATGCCCCGGGCGATGCCCGAGACGGCCGAGAAGATGAACGCGATCGTGAGGACGACGATGATGCCGATGAGGAGCGGGGCCGTGGCCTCGTCCACCCAGCCGTTGAATTCGAGGCCCGCGCCGATCTGCGTCGCGCCGATGCCGAGCGAGGCCGCCGAGCCGAAGAGCGTGGCGAAGATCGCTAGCATGTCGATGACGCGACCCGCCCAGCCCTCGGTGCGCTTGGTGCCGAGCAGCGGCTGGAAGATGGAGGAGAAGAGCTGCTTGCGCCCCTTGCGGAACGTGCCGTAGCCGATCGCGATGCCGGCGACCGCGTAGATCGCCCACGGGTGCAGGCCCCAGTGGAACATCGCGGTGGCCATCGCGGTGCGGATCGCCGCCTCCGACTCCGGCTGCGTGGTGCCGGGCGGCGGGGTGACGAAGAAGCTGAGCGGCTCGGCCGCGCCGAAGAACATCAGGCCGATGCCCATGCCCGCGCTGAACATCATCGCGATCCACGAGACCGTCTTGAACTGCGGCTTCTCGTCGTCGGCACCCAGCTTGATGCGGCCGTAGCGGCTCGCGGCCAGCCAGATCACGAAGATCACGAAGAAGCTCGCGGCCAGCACGAACAGCCAGCCGGTCTGGTTGATGACCCAGCTCTGCGCGGTGCCGGAGATCGTCGCGAGGCCGTCGGTGCTCACGATGCCCCAGACGACGAAGCCGACCGCGAGGACGGCCGTGACGCCGAAGACGAGGCGGTCGATCTTCGGGTGCTCGGGCTCGTAGAGGTCGACGGACCCGGTGAACCTGGCCTCGAGGAGGCGGTGGTCGGAGTGGTCGCGGCGGGGTGGCCGGGTCCCGTCGGGGCCCGATCTGCGCTTCGGGACGAGACGGTCGAGCAGGCGTTCTGCGGACGTGCGCGTGGAGGTCATGGAGGGGATGGGCTCCTGTGGGCTCGGATTCCTGGGCATCGCACGCAGGGGTCCCGCGAGCGACCGGCCGAGTCTAGGCGGCGGGCGCGGTTTCTGCCGATTCGCCCGTGGGCCTTGCCATCGGCTATGACGAGGGCTAGGCGCCCGTCGCGTCGTCCCGCCGCGGGAGGGTCACGACCACTCGCGTGCCGTGGCCGAGGCGGCTCGCGATGCGCACGCGTCCGCCGTGCGCCGTGACGGTGCGCTCGGCGATGGAGAGGCCCAGGCCGATCCCGGGGACGGCGCCGTCGCGGGCCGACTGCGCGCGGAAGAAGCGGTCGAACACGTGCTGCTGGTCCTCCTCGCTGAGGCCGACGCCCGTGTCGACCACCGAGATCACGGCGTCGTCCCCCTCGGTGACGACGGCCACGTCGATGCGGCCGGATGGGGTGAAGAGGAGCGCGTTCGAGACGAGCGCCTCGACGACCTGCGTCAGCCGATCCGCGTCGCCGTCCAGCGTGATCCCGGGCTCGAGCCTGGCGTCGAGCACCAGGCCGCGCTCGGCGGCCCGCGCGGCGGCCGGCCGCGCGACGGCGTCGACGAGCGCCGTCAGGTCGACCGCTCCACGCCGGAGGGCGGGCGCGTGGTCGGCGCCCTCGAGCAGCGAGCCGATGATGCTCGACAGCTGCGCCACGTTCCGCTGGATGACGGCGAGCTCCTCCTGGATGCCCAGCTCGGCGGGGTCGTGCAGCTCGTCGAGCAGGTCGAGGTAGCCGACGATGCTGGTGAGCGGCGTCCGCAGCTCATGCGACACGGTCGCCAGGAACTCGTCGCGCACCTGGACGGCCTGGGCGAGGTCGGTCACGTCGTACGCCCCGAGCACGGTGCCCGCCAGCTGGCCGGTCCGGCGGCCGATCGGTCGGACGGAGAGCACCAGGGCGCGCTGGTTGCCGGGCTCCCCCACCCAGTAGACGGGCCCGTGCACCTTGTCGGCGTACACCGCCTCCATCAGGACCCTGCCCTCGCGCGCGACGGGCGTGACGCGGTCGGACCCGTAGACGGACGTCGCCATGCCGGTCTCGTGGTCGTAGCCCGCGATGTCGAGGAGCGTGCGGACGGCCGCGTTGCGGATCACGGGCCGGTCGTCGGCGTCGAAGAAGACGATGCCCACGTCGACGGCGTCCGCGACGTCGCGGATGGTGGCGGTCTGCTCGCGCGACTCCGCGAGGAGCCGGGCTTGGGCCGCCGTCGCCTCGGCGAGCTCGCGCTGATCCCGGCGCTGCGTGGCCGCGGCCTGCGCCGCCGCGCCGACCAGCAGGGCGATGAGGAGGAGGCCGCCGACGAGGTCGGCCCACCCGGCGCTCGTCTCGGGGAACCCGCCCTCGCGGAGCACGGGGAACACGGTGATGGCGAGCGCGCCCGCGACGGCGACGGGGACGCCGCCCGACGGGAAGCCGAACACGAGCCAGAGGAGCGGGAAGATCACGAGCAGCGCCGCGGCGGGGAGGGTGGCGACCGTCGCATCGCGGATGAACGCCACCGCGAGCAGGTCGAGCGCGGGCACCGCGATGAGGGCGGCGGACGGGATCCGGGTGGTCGCGACCACGACGGCGAGCACGGAGCCGGCCAGCACCATGGCGACGGCGACGGCGAACCAGGCGTCGAGCTCGATGACCGGCTCGACCACGGCCACGATTACCGCGACGACCGCGCAGCTGAGGAGGAACGGGACCTGCGCGCGGGTGGACCCGCGCCGCCGCCGCGCGTCCGCGGACGACCGGGCCGCGAGGACGGGAGAGGTCATGCGCGTTCCTCCTCGTTCCGCCGTCGGAGGACGCCGTGGCCCGAGCCTAGACCGAGGGACCCGCGCAGCCCCCGACCGCGACGCCGTGCGGATCCGGCCGGACCGTCCGCGGACAGCCCGCCCGGCCTTGAGCCGAAGCCGGGGCGGGCTTGCGGGAAAGCTCGGGGGGACTTGCGGATTGCCAGCGGGTGGCTTGAGACCGCTCCGTCAGAGTGATGCATGTCGAAGGAACACCGGTACGACACCGCAGGAGCGCCGCCCAGGCGCCGACGCAGGACCGGAGACGACCGGCGGGACACCCACCCGCCGCCTCCCCATGAGCATGCGCGGCACACCGCGCGAAGAACAGGAAACCCCATGAACAAGATCGTCTCCGGTGCCGTCGCAGGTGCCGCCGGAATCGTCCTCCTCCTCGGCGGCGCCGGCAGCTTCGCGCTGTGGAACGCCAACGCCACGGTCGCCGCCTCCAGCGTCTCCTCCGGCAACCTCGCCCTCGCCGCCGACACCGCGGGCGTCTGGACCGACATCACCAACGGCGGCAGCAAGGTCATCGACCCCGCGACCTACCGCATCGTGCCGGGCAACGTCCTCCAGTACACGAGTGCCCTGACCGTCACGGCGACCGGCGACTCGCTCGCCGCGGACCTCACCTACAACCCCGTCTCCATCACGGGCGACGCGGCGCTCAAGGCGGCCATCACCACGAAGCTCGACGTCACCTCGACCGACGCCAGCATCGCCCCCGCCAGCGCCGCGAACACCTTCACGGTCAAGCCCTCCACGTCCGCCTCCAAGGTGAACGTCGTCCTCACGGTGACCTTCCCCTCCGCCGCGACGACCGGCCAGAACGGCACGCTCTCCTTCGACAAGCTCGCCTTCACGCTCACCCAGCGCGCGATCTAGTCGCCCTGTCTCCCCTCCCCGCGGTGACGTCGCCCGCGGGGAGGGGGCTCCACCCGCACCACCGCACCAGCCACCACCACCCGGAACGAGGACGACATGCGCAGGAACGAGGCCCCCGCCCCGCGTCCCGCGCACGGCCGTCGCTCCGCGCGACCGGCGCGGCGCAGCCCCCTCCGCGCCGCCTGGCTCACCACCGGCCTCCTCGCCGCCGTGGTCGTCGCCTCCCTCGCCGCGACGGGCGGCAGCTACGCCCTCTGGAACGGCGCCGCCAGCACGAAGCCCGCGAGCGTCACCAGCGGGACGAGCGGGCTCGTCGTCACCCAGCAGTCCGCCCTCGACTCCTCGAAGCTCCTCCCGGGGCAGAGCACCCTCGGCACCTTCACCGCGAAGAACACCGGGACGATAGCCTTGGACGTGGCCATCTCCACCCGAGGCACCTCCTCCAACAGCGCCTTCCCCGGCGAGCTCTCGCTGCGCCTCGGACCGGTCGCCACCACGGCCGACTGCGTCCACGGCGCCACGACGTTCTCCGGCCGCCCCGGCCAGCTGCACACGCCCAGCGGGTTCGTCCGCATCCAGCCCGGCGCCTCCTCGGTCGTCTGCACCGAGGTCCTGCTCGACACGGACGCGCCGCAGAGCGTCCAGGGATCCACCGCGCAGCTCACCTTCGCCATCGTCGGCACGCAGGTGCAGCCGTGAGCCGCACCCGCCGTCCCTGGGGGCGCGCGCACGCCGCGCTCCTGGTGGGACTCACCGTCCTCCTCGTCGGGCTCGGCGCCACCGCCGGCCACGCGCTCTGGGCGTCGTCGACCTCCACCAGCGCGAACGTCGCGAGCGCCAGCGTCGCCGTGACGGAGAGCGGCTTCGACCGCCTCGCGGGCGAGCTCACCTCGCAGAGCCCGAGCCGCACCGCGACGGTCCTCGTCACGAACACGGGATCCACCCGCGACTCGTGGACCGGCACCATGGCGGCGCCCACCTCCTCGACGAACGACCAGTACTTCGCGCGCAACGTGCGCGTCGTCGCCTGGGCCGCGAGCGGCTCGAGCTGCACGGCCAGCACACCCGTCGGCTCTGGTGCCTCCACCGCCAACTGGGTGGTCCCGCCCACGCTGTCCGGGACGCTGTCCCCGGGCGCCTCGGCGACCTGGTGCGTGCGCACCACCGCGACCGCGTTCCCCCAGGACGCGGCATCCGTCACGGCCACGCTCACGACCGTGCTGGGATCCGGCAGCTGGACGGGTCGCGACACCGCGACCGCGAAGCAGACCACCCCGGCACCCGCCGTCACCGGCGGCTTCCGATGCGAGCCGACCGACGGGAACTGGTACGTCTTCGTCGCCTGGGACACCTCGGTCGCGTCCTCCGACTCGAACTACGGCGTCATGGTCAACGGCACGCGCATCGCCACGTCGCAGGGCTCCTACGGCAAGGCCGCCATCACGCGCGACCAGGTTCCGTCGACGCTCGCGGCCGACGGCACGGTGCCCGTCTCCGTCGACCTCCTCGACGGCAACGGCGCGAAGGTCCGCCAGGTCGCCAACGGCACGGTCGTCGCCTTCCAGCAGAGCGGCGCGCGCGGCTTCCGCTGCTCCTGATCCCGAACCGACCCGGACGACAGACCATGCCCCGCCTCCTCCCCCGCCTCCGCGCACGGCACGCCGACGCTCTCGCGCGCCCCGCGGACGACCTCGCCCCCGTCGAGCTCGAGGCCGGCACCCGGCCCCGCGGCGGCGTCACGCAGCTCGCCCGCTCGGCGGCCGTGGGGCTCAGCGTCGGGATCCTGCTGCTCGTCATCGCGCTCGCGGCCGTGCTGCTCGTGGTGCCGAAGGTCTCGGGATCCGTCCCGCTGACGATCCTGACGCAGTCGATGGAGCCGACGCTCCCGCCGGGCACGCTCATCGTGGTGCGGCCCGTGGACCCCGACGCGCTGGAGATCGGCGACGTCGCGACATACCAGATCCGCTCGGGCGACCCTGCCGTCATCACCCACCGGATCACCGCCATCGCGTCCGCCTCCGACGGCACGCGATCCTTCACCTTCAAGGGCGACAACAACGCCTCCCCCGACTCGCTGCCCGTGACGCCCGGACAGATCCAGGGCGAGGTCTGGTACTCGGTGCCGCTCGTCGGCTGGGCGAACCAGGCCGTCAACGGGCAGGCGCGCAGCTGGATCATCCCCGCCGCGGCGGTCGCGCTCCTCGCCTACGCGGCGGTCACGATCATCACGGGCGCCGTGCAGACCCGGAAGAGGCGCACCGCGTCGGCCGCGGCGGACGTCGTGGCGGAGGGCGACCACGTGCACTCCGACGCGATGGCGGCGGGCGTCGCCGAGGCCGCCCGCGTGGATCCGTCGCACCCGGGCGTCGACGCGACCGAGCCTGCCCCGGCGGCCGTCCGCACCCGGGGGCGCCACCGCGGCTGATCAGACGGGTCAGACGTGCCGGTGCTCGGGGCCCTCGTCGAAGAGGAGCACCGGGCGGCCGGCCTCCTCGCGCTCGACGACCAGCATCCAGTTGCGTCCCGAGGGCAGGATGCCTCGGCGGAGCTTCGCCGGCGACGGCACCCGCTCGAGCACGCCGTCCGGGAGCGTCCGTCCGGCCCCGCGCGACTCCGGGATCCGCGCGCCGGAGCACCAGGAGATGCGCCACGCGCACCCCTCGTCGAGCCGTGCGGCGACCTCGTCGCGCGACAGCGCATCGTGCGGTCCGTGTCCCATGCCCCGAGGGTGTCAGCCGCGCCTGATCCGGCGCGCGATCCGCCCCCACCCGGACGACGGACGGCCCGGCCGCTCCCCGCGTGAGGGAGCGGCCGGGCCGAGAGCCGTGCGCGTCGCGGGTCAGCGCCCGGAGCGCCGCTTGCTGTAGACGTCGAAGGCGACCGCGAGGAGCAGCACCAGGCCCTTGATGACCTGCTGCCACGCCGCGTCGACCGACAGGATCGACAGGCCCTGGTTGAGCACGCCCATCACGAGGCCGCCGATGACCGCGCCGACCACCGTGCCGACGCCGCCCTGCACGGCAGCGCCGCCGATGAACACCGCGGCGATGGCGTCGAGCTCGAAGCTCTGTCCGGCCGAGGCCACCGCGGATCCGGCGCGCGCCGTGCTGACGACGCCCGCGAGCCCGGCGAGCAGTCCCATGTTCACGAAGATGAAGAAGTTGACCCAGCGGGTCTTGACGCCCGACATCATCGCGGCGAACAGATTGCCGCCCATCGCGTACACGTGCCGGCCGAAGACCGTGCGCGTGAGGAGGAACGAGTAGAGCAGCACGAGCGTCGCCAGGATGATCAGGATGATCGGCGTCCCGCGGTTGTACGCCAGCAGGTAGCAGAGGTACATGATCGCGAAGACGGCGATGGCGGTGCGGATCCAGAACGAGACGCCCCTCTCGCGCGGCAGCTCGAGCTTGCGGAGCGTCGCGCGGGTGCGCAGCTGCTGCACGACGAGCGCGACCGACACGAGCGCGCCGATCCCGAGCGTGAGGAGGTCGGGCGCGCCGGTGGTCGGCAGGTTGCCGGATCCGATGGAGTTGAACTCGGCCGGGAGCCCGGAGATCGTGCCGCCCGTGAGGAGCACGAGCGCGACGCCGCGGAACACGAGCATGCCCGCGAGCGTGACGATGAACGCCGGTATGCCGACGAACGCCACCCAGAAGCCCTGCCACGCGCCGATGAGCGCGCCCACCACGAGCGACAGCACGACCGCGGTCCCCCACGGCAGCCCCCACTCGTTCATGCTGAGCGCGGCCACGGCGCCGACCGTCGCGACGACCGAGCCCACCGACAGGTCGATGTGGCCCGCGATGATCACGATGACCATGCCCATCGCGAGGATCAGCACGTAGGCGTTCTGCTGGATGAGGTTCGCGACGTTGCCCGGGTAGAGCAGGCGCCCCTCGGTGAGGATCTGGAACAGCAGGATGATGACGGCCAGCGCCGCGAGGATCCCGTACTGGCGGAGGTCGATGCGCCGGCGCGGGCGCTTCTTGACGGCGTCCGGCGTGGGGACGTTCGGCGCGGTGGCCTGCTCGGGCATGACGGTCACTGGTCGACTCCTGACTTCCGGCTGGCGGTCATGTGCCGCATCAGCTCCTCCTGTGTCGCGTCGGCCCGGGAGACCTCCGCGGTGAGCCGCCCCTCGGCGATCGTGTAGATCCGGTCCGAGAGGCCGATGAGCTCGGGCAGCTCGGAGGAGATGACGATGACCGCCTTCCCCTCGGCCGCGAGCTGGTTGATGATGCTGTAGATCTCGTACTTCGCCCCCACGTCGATGCCGCGCGTGGGCTCGTCGAGGATGAGGACGTCGGGACCCGAGTAGATCCACTTGCTGAGCACGACCTTCTGCTGGTTGCCGCCGGACAGCTTGCCGACGACCCCCGAGACGTCGGGCGTCTTGATGTTCATCCTCTTGCGGTAGTCGTCGGCGACCGCGTACTCGCGGTGCCGGTCGATCACGCCGAGCCGGACGAGCTTCGAGAGGGCGGCGGCCGAGACGTTCACCGTGATGCTGCCGATGAGGTTGAGCCCGTAGCGCTTGCGGTCCTCCGTCGCGTAGGCGATGCCGTTCTTGATGGCCTCGATCACGGTGCGGGTGCGGATCTCCTTGCCGTCCTTGAAGATCCGGCCGGTGATGCCGGTGCCGTACGAGCGCCCGAAGATGCTCATCGCGAGCTCGGTTCGACCTGCGCCCATGAGGCCGGCGAACCCGACGACCTCGCCCGCGCGGACGGTGAAGGACGCGTCGTCGACGACGATCCGGTCGACGTCGACGGGGTGGTGCACGGTCCAGCCCTCGACTCGGAGCTTCTCCTCGCCGATGTGCGGGTCCCGCGGCGGGAACTGCGCGTCAAGCGGCCGGCCGACCATCGCGCGGATGATGCGGGTCTCGATCTCGTCGGAGTCGGTGACGGGGAACGTCTCGATCGTCTTGCCGTCGCGGATGACGGTGACGTCGTCCGCGATGGCCCGGATCTCGTTGAGCTTGTGGCTGATGATGATGCTCGTGATGCCGTCGTCGCGCAGCAGGCGGATGAGGCCGAGCAGGTGCGCGGAGTCGTCGTCGTTGAGCGCGGCGGTCGGCTCGTCGAGGATCAGCAGCTTCACCTCCTTGGAGAGCGCCTTCGCGATCTCCACGAGCTGCTGCTTGCCGACGCCGAGCTCGAGCACGCGCGTCGCCGGGTTCTCGTCGAGGCCCACGCGCCTCAGCAGCTTGACGGCCTCGAGGTTCGTCCTGTTCCAGTCGATGACGCCGCCTCGCGACATCTCGTTGCCGAGGAAGATGTTCTCCGCGATGGAGAGGTAGGGGCTGAGCGCGAGCTCCTGGTGGATGATGACCACGCCGTCGCGCTCGCTGTCGTTGATGGATCCGTAGCGGACCTCGCGGCCGTCGATGGTGATCGTGCCCTCGTAGGAGCCGTGCGGGTACACGCCGCTGAGCACCTTCATCAGCGTCGACTTGCCCGCGCCGTTCTCGCCGCAGATGGCGTGCACCTCGCCGCGGCGGACGGTGACGTCCACGCCGTCGAGGGCGCGCACGCCCGTGAACTCCTTGACGATGCCGGTCATCTGCAGGATGACGTCGTCCATTGCTGCTCCTGGTTCCCGTTCGGGTCGGTGGCGCGTACCGGATCGGCGCGCGCCGGGTGGAGACGGATGCGCGGCCGACGGGCGCCCGGCGTGGTGCCGGGCGCCCGTCGGCCGCAGGTCGGGCTACAGGCCGACGTCGGACGCCTTGAGGAAGCCGGAGTCGATGAGCACGGACTGCACGTCGTCCTTGACGACCACCTGCGGGTCGAGGAGGAACGACGGGACGACCTTCTTGCCGTTGTCGTACGACTTGGTGTCGTTGACGGTGACCTCGTCGCCCGCGACGATCTCGCCGATCATCTTCTGGACCTGGTCGCCGAGCGCCCGGGTGTCCTTCCAGACGGTCATGGACTGCTTGTCGTCGAGGATCGCCTGCACGTTCGCCTTGTCGGCGTCCTGGCCGGTGATGACGGGCCAGTCGGCGCCGGGCGCGTAGCCGGCGCTCGCGAGCGACGCCTCGATGCCGAGCGCGAGGCTGTCGTTGGGCGAGAGGACGACCTGGACCTTCTGGCCACCCGTGTAGAACGACTGCAGGCGGTTGTCCATCTCGGCCTGCGCGTCGTCGGATCCCCAGCCGAGGATGCCGATGGCCTGCCAGTCGGCGCTCGTGGCCGGCGACTTGCCCGAGGGCACGGTCAGCTTGCCGCTCTCGACGTAGGGCTGGAGGACGTCCCACGCGCCGCCGAAGAAGAAGCCCGCGTTGTTGTCGTCGGGGCTGCCGGCGAAGGGCTCCATCGTGATGGGGCCGGTCGCGGTGTCCAGCTCCAGCTGGTCCTTGATGAACTCGCCCTGGAGCTGGCCGACCTTGTAGTTGTCGAAGGTGGCGTAGTAGTCGACGGCCTCGGTGCCGTTGATGAGGCGGTCGTAGGCGATGACCGTGACGCCCTGGCTCTTCGCGTCCTCGAGGGCCGGGCCGAGCGTCTTGCCGTCGACGGCCGCGACCACGAGGATCTTGGCGCCGCCGGCGACCTGGTTCTGGATCTGGCTGATCTGCGCGTCGGTCTTGTTGTCGGCGTACTGGAGGTCGACGGTGCAGTCGTCGCCCTCGAGCTTGGTCTTCAGGCCCTCGCCGTCGTTGATCCAGCGCTCGAGGCTGCGCGTGGGCATCGAGATGCCGACGTTGCACTCGGTGCCGGCCGCGGCATCGCCGCCGTCACCGGAGCCGGTGTTGGTGGCGCCCTGCGGCGCGCACGCGGTCATGCCGACGGCGACGCCGGCGAGGAGGAGGAGGGAGCTGATCTTTCGTGCGTTACGTCCGGATGCCATGGCGGCGGGTCCTCTCGGGTGGCCCGTCCGGGTCGTGCGGGCACCGGGCGGTCGCGTCGTCGCGAGGGCCCGAGTGCTCCGACGCGTCCTCGGGTCGGGTGCTGGTGCGGTGAGTGCTGGTGGTGGTGCGGGTTCCGTGCGGGGCGACCCTCGGCGGAGCGGCCGGGTCGCGGCGGTCCGTGCGTTTGTCGTCGGTCAGAACTTATCCATTTCCGCAGCCGCCGATACGGCTTCCGGGAGACGTTATCCAAGCGTTACCGCGGGTCGCCCTCGGACGGGGGCGGCGGCACGGCGGGCGGTTCAGCCGCGCGTGGGGCGGGCGGCGGCGGGCAGCAGGCCGAGCTCCATCGCGAGGGTGACCGCGCGGGTCCGGTCGCCGACGCCGAGCTTCTCGAAGACGTGCAGCAGGTGCGTCTTGACGGTCGCCGGAGTGACGTGCAGCTCCCGGGCGATGCGCGCGTTGGTGCGGCCGGCGGCCACGAGCGCGAGCACCTCGGTCTCGCGCGGGCTCAGGGTCGGCGTCGGGGTCGCGGGTCCCGCGGCGGGGCGCCCCACCTGGCGGACCAGCGCGGCGGCGATCGCGGGCGCGAGGGCCACCTCGCCGCGGGCCACCGCGCGGACGCCCGCGAGGATCTCCTCCTCGGGCGCCGCCTTCAGCAGGTAGCCGCTCGCACCCGCCTCGATGGCGGTGAGGATGCTCGCGTCGGTCTCGTAGGTCGTGAGCACGAGGACGCGCACGTCGGGCGCCTCCTCGCGGATCCGCGCGGTCGCGCCGACGCCGTCGAGCACGGGCATGCGGAGGTCCATGAGGACGACGTCGGGGCGCTCGGCGATGGCCAGCTCGACCGCCGCCTCGCCGTCGGCCGCCTGGCCGACCACGTCGATGTCGTCGGCGGAGGCGAGGAGCGCGGCGAGCCCGCCGCGGACGACGGGGTGGTCGTCGACGACGGCGACGCGGATGGGCGCGGGCGTCATGCGCGGGCCCGCGCGGGGGTAGGGGCAGGTGCCGAGTCGGGCGTCGTGGCGGCGTCGTGCGGCTCGACACGGGCCCGCGCGGGTGGGGCGTGCGCGGGGATGCGCGCCGTGAGCCGCGTGCCGTCGGGGCCGCTCGCGACGTCGAGGCGCCCGCCGGCCGCGGCGAGCCGACGCCGCATGCCGTCGAGGCCGTAGCCGCCGGACGCGCGCGCCGGGTCGAACCCGCGGCCGTCGTCGCGGATCACGAGCACGACGTCCCCGCCGTCGCGGTCGAGGACGAGCTCCACGGCGGAGGCGTCTGCGTGGCGGCGCACATTGGCGAGGCCCTCCTGGGCGCAGCGGAGGAGGACGACCTCGGCGTCGCGGTCGACGGATCCGACGCCGGGGTCGGCCCGCACCTCGACCGGGATGCCTGCCTCGCGGGACAGGCGCTCGCCGAGCCGGGCGAGCGCCTGGCCGAGGCCGTCCGTGAGCTCCATGGGCGCCGTGGCCGCGACGATCGCGCGGGTCTGCGTCAGCGCGTCCCGCGCGCCCTCCTCGAGCTCGGCGAGGGTCGCCCCCGTCGCGTCGGCGTCGCCGCCGCGGAGCTCGCGCCTGCCGCGCTGGGCGAGCATGACGAGCCCGGTGAGGTCCTGCGCGACCGTGTCGTGGATGTCGGCCGATAGGCGCTCCCGCTCGCGGGCGGTCCCCGCCTCGCGTCCGAGCTCCTCGACCTGCGCCTGCGCCGCCCTCAGCCCCTCGAGGAGCTCGAGGCGCTCGCGGCTGAGGTCGGCGATGCGGGTGATCCAGAGCCCGAGGGCGATGGTGCCGACGAGGCTCAGCCCCTGCGACAGGGCCATCGTCGGGAGGGCGCCCGGCAGGTCGCCGAAGCCGACCACGAAGCCCACGGCGATGGATCCGGTGAGCACGAGGGTCCCGATGACGGCGTCGCGCACCCGGTCGAGGAGCAGCCAGACGAGCGGGCACAGCACGCACTGGACGACGGCGAAGGACGACAGGCTCGCGACGCCCCAGGTGGCGGCCGGGATGACGAGCGCGAGGAAGACCAGCGCCGTCGGCTCCGGGGGCAGCCGGGCCTCCGTGGCGGCCGCCGCGGCGGAGGCCTCGAGGGCGCGGCGGCCCAGCAGGAGGTACAGGGCGCTCATCGCGGCGATCGCGCCCCACGCGCCCCAGCCGACGTCACCGCCCGAGCCGAGGGCGAGGAGGACCAGCAGCGCCATCGTCACGGCGTAGCCGGCGTGGACGGTGCGGGTCGGGATCATCCCCTGAGCCTGCCATCCCGCCCCGTGGTCGCGCACCGCTCAGGAGTCCCGACGGATCCAGCGGAAGGTGGCGACCGCGGCGATCGTGCCGCCGACCAGCCAGATCGCGAGGACGACCGCGACGCCCGCGAGATCCCACGTGCCGCCGCGCTCGACGGCCGCGAGCGCGTCCGGCAGGAACACGGCGCGCATCCCCTGCGCCATCCACTTCAGCGGGAGGAAGGCCGCGACGTCCTGCAGCCAGGTCGGCAGCATCGTGAACGTCAGGTACACGCCGCTGATGAACTGCAGCACGAGCACGATCGGCGTGATGACCGCCGTGGCCGAGGCGCCGGAGCGCGGGATGCGGCTGAGCGCGATGCCGAGCACGGCCGACGACGTGATCCCGAGCCCGTACACCCACGCGAACGTGGCCCAGCGTCCGGCGTCGGTCGGCAGCTCCACGCCGAACGCGAACCGGGCGACGAGGAGCAGCACGACCACCTGGAGCAGGGAGGTGACGATCACCTGCCCGCCCTTGCCGATGAAGTACGAGAGCACGGGCAGCGGGGATCCGGCGAGCCGCTTGAGCGTGCCGTCGCTGCGCTCCATCGCGATGTCGACCGCGAGGTTCTGCACGCCCGAGAGGAGGATGCCCGCCGCGATCATGCCCGGCAGGTAGTAGGCCGCCGCGCTGACGCCGCCTGACCCGTCGGGCGCCGTGCCGAGGTTGCCGGACGAGCCGAACGCGACCGAGAAGATCGACAGCATGATGACCGGGAAGAGGAACGTGAAGATGATCGTGTCGGTCTGGCGGAAGTAGCGGCGCACCTCGTAGCGGACGCGGTGGATCCCGAGGGGCAGGACGCCGGGGAGGGCGAGGGCGCGGTCGGCGACGGGGCGCGCGGGGCTGAGGGCGGTCATGCCGCCACCCCCTCGGTGGTCGCCGGGGCAGCGGAGGGCGTCGGCGCGTCAGGCGCGTCGGTCGCGCCCGCCTCCGCGAGCAGCCCGAGGTACACGTCCTCGAGGCTCGGCCGGACGATGCGCAGGTCGCGCGGCTCGCCGCCGGGCGTCGCCGCCGACAGGCTCGCCACGAACGCGCCGGGCGTCCGGGTGCGCTCGTCGTGGGATCCGTCGTCGTCGCGCCAGAGCACCCGCGGGATCCGCGCCTCCTCTCCCCCGATCTCGTCGAGCCGGCCGATCGCCACGAGGCTGCCGCCCGCGATCACCGCGGCCCGGTCGCCCAGCTGCGCCGCCTCGTCGAGGTAGTGCGTGGTGAGGAGGATGGTCGTGCCCTCCGCCTTGAGCTCGCGGATGAGGTCCCAGAACCGGTGCCGGGCCTCCGGGTCGAATCCCGTGGTCGGCTCGTCGAGGAAGAGCAGCTCGGGGCGTCCGATGATCCCGAGGGCCACGTCCACCCGCCGGCGCTGACCGCCGGAGAGCGCGCGCAGCAGCGTGCCCGCCTTCTCGGTGAGGCCCACGGCCTCGATGGTGGCGTCGACGTCGCGGGGCCGCGGGTACATCGCGGCGAAGTGCGCGACCTGCTCGCGGACGGTCATCGCGCCGCTCTCGGAGCTCGACTGGAGCACCATGCCGATGCGGGCGCGCCAGGCGCGGCCGCCCGTCGCGGGGTCCACGCCGAGCACGGTCGCGGATCCGCCGGTGCGGAGCCGGTACCCCTCGAGGATCTCGATGGTCGTGGACTTGCCCGCGCCGTTCGGCCCGAGGAGCGCGAACGTCTCGCCGCGGTGGATGTCGAAGGAGACGCCTCGGAGGGCGGTGGTCGTGCCGTAGGTCTTCTCGAGGTCGCGCACGCTCACGTGCTCCTCGACGGCTGCTGTGGTCATGGGTCCAGCCTCGCGCGCGCCGGGCGGGAGCGGAACGGCCGAGCGGTCGATCCGCGGCATCGGCCGATCGGTGGATGCGCGGCGCGGCGCGCAGTGGCGTGCCGATCACCGCACGGGCAGGCTGGACGGGTGACCCCGCTCCCCGGATCCCCCGCGCCCGTCGCCCACGCCGGCCCGACGCCCGCGGCGGAGCGCAGCCTCGCGCCCGACCTGCTCCGCGGGATCGCCCTTCTCGGCATCGCGCTGGCCAACTCCGTCTACTTCATCGCCGGCCGCCCGACCGGTCCGCTCGGCCGCCCGACGGACGGCACCGCGCTCGACCACGTCGCCGACGTGCTCGTGGGCACGCTCGTCGACAACCGCGCGTTCCCGCTGTTCACGATGCTCTTCGCCTACGGCTTCGCGGTGATCCTCAGGCGCCAGGCGGCAGCGGGCGTCGACGGGCCGCGCGCCCGCGGGCTGCTCCTCCGCCGCAGCCTGTGGCTCATGGCGTTCGGGGCGCTGCACGTGGTGCTGCTGTTCGAGGGCGACATCCTGCTGTCGTACGGGATCCTCGGGCTCGGCCTCGCCGCCCTGTACCGCGCGAGCGACCGCGCCTTCCGCGTGCTCGTGTGGGCGCCCGCGATCGTGTTCCTCGTCGTCGCGGGGGCGGACGGCCTCGCGGGCGACGACGGATCCGGCTCCCTCCTCGGCGGCGACGGCACCTTCGTCGGCGACCTGACGAGCCGCGCGGTCGCGCTCGCGGCGCTGCTCGTCGCGACACCCGTGACGGTCGGGGCGCTCGTGCCGCTCGCCGCGATCGGGATCCTGCTCGGCCGCCGCCGCGTGCTCGAGGACCCGGCCGCGCACGTCCCGCTGCTGCGCCGGCTGGCGCTCGTCGGCCTGCCGCTCAGCGTGCTCGGGGCGCTACCGCTCGTGCTCGCGGCGGTGGGCGCGATCGACGCGGATCCCGTGGCGCTCTACCTGCTCGGCGTGCTGCACGGCGCGACCGGGGTGGGCGGCGCGCTCGGGTTGCTCGGCCTCGTGGGTTGGGCGGTCGCGGCGCGTGCCAGGCGCGGGGATGCCGCTCCCGGCCCGGTGCTCCGTGCGCTCGTCGCCGTGGGCCGCCGCTCGATGACCTGCTACCTGCTGCAGTCGGTGCTGTTCGCGATCCTGCTGGAGCCGTGGTCGCTCGGACTCGGCGTCGGCGCGGGGACCGCCCGCATCGCGCTGATCGCGATCGGCGTGTGGCTCGTCACGGTCGCGGTGGCCGTGGCGCTGGAGCGCGTCGGCCGGGCGGGTCCCGCGGAATGGGCGATCCGCCGCCTGGCGTACGGGCGCCCGGCCGCGGGCCCCGCGGGACCCGCGCAGCCGGTCAGCGCGGGATGAGCCCCTCCGCGCGGTAGCGCTCGAACAGCCCGAGGAAGCTGTCGAGCGTGCGGTGGTGCGTGTGGAACCCGGCGAGCCGGCTCTTGCTGATGTCGGTGACGACCTCGATGTCGCGGCCGAGGTCGGCGTCGGTGTGCCACCACGACGCGATGCGGTTCACATCCGACTCCGCGAGACCGGCCTCGCGCGCGATGCGGGCCCACTCGTCCTCGTGGCCGGCCATCTGCTGCTCGAGCGGACGCGGCGCGTCCTGGAAGCCGACGGGCTCGACGCCGAAGTACGCGGCGAGCCGCGGCCACATCCAGCGCCAGCGGAAGACGTCGCCGTTGACCACGTTGAACGCCTCGTCGCGGCCGGCCTCGGTCGTGGACGCCCAGATCATCTGGTCGGCGAGCACGGTCGCGTCGGTCACGTCGGTGAGGCCGTCCCACTGGGTCGCGCTGCCCGGGAAGACGAACGGCAGGCCGAGGTCGCGGCAGATGGATCCGTAGACCGCGAGCGTCAGCCCCATGTTCATCTGGTTGCCGACCGCGTGCCCGATGACGGTGTGGGAGCGGTGCACCGACCACGCGAAGCCCTGGCGCTCCGCCGCCGCGAAGAGCTCGTCCTCCTGCGCGTAGTAGAAGTTCGGGGCCTCGAGGCGCTCCTCCTCCTCGTGGAAGGGGGTGTCGGGCATGTTGCCCTGCCCGTACGCCTCGAACGGGCCGAGGTAGTGCTTGAGGCCGGTGACGAGCGCGGCGTGCTCGACGGGCGCGCCGTCGAGGGCCGCGAGGAGGTCGCGCACCATGCCGCCGTTGACGTCGATGTTCTCCTGCTCGGTGGCCTGGCGCGACCACGCCGTGAAGAACACGTGCGTGGGCTGCTCGCCGGCGAGCGCGCGGCGGAGGTCGTCGGCGGAGCGGAGGTCGGCGCTGATCCAGCGGACGCCCGGGCGGTCGGCGCCGGCGCGGCGGCTGAGGGCGAGCACGTCCCAGCCCTCGGCGGTGAGCTGGTCGACCAGCGCGGATCCGCTGATGCCGGTCGCGCCGACCACCAGGGCCGTGCGGCCGGATCGGTCGGAGCGGGGGGACGCGGCGGGGGCGGGCGTGCGGGCGGGGGTCACTCGGTTCTCGGTCATCCCCTGCCCCAACGGCGAGGAGCCGCCCGGGCATTCCGGGCGGCTCCTCGCGGGCGTGTCGGCGGATCAGGCGGGGTGCGGCCCGTCGACCTCGGCGTCGGCCTCGCCGTCGATGCCGTCGCTGCCGGTGGATGCGGACTGCGTCGCCGCCGGGTCGGCGGGCTCCTCGGCGAGGCCGGCGTCCCGGGTGCGGCGGTCGAGGTCGGCGGCCATGGCCTCGGATCCGCTGTTCCGGTGGTCGTAGGCGACCTGCTCGGCGAGCCCGGCGCGCTTCTCGTCCGCGGTGGCCTCGCCGGCGCCGTCCATGATCGGCTGGTCCTGCTCGTGGGTGCTCATGGTCCGACGGTACGCCGTCCGACCGGGGTGCGGATCCGCGCGGCGCTTGTCGGCTCCCCCGCCGCCTGTCACGCTCCAGGCACACCACCACGCGAGGGAGCGGACATGACGGACAGCGGATTCTCCAAGGACGAGCGCGACGCGATGAAGCAGCGCGCCCGCGAGCTGCGCGAGGAGGCGAAGCTCCAGAAGGCCGCCGACAAGCAGGCCGCCGCGCTGCAGGGCGTGCTCGACGCGTTCGCCGCGATGCCGCCCGAGGAGCGCGCGATCGCCGAGTGGCTGCACGGCATCGTGCTCGAGCACGCGCCCGACCTCGCGCCCAAGACCTGGTACGGCTTCCCGGCCTACGCGGACGCCGACGGCAAGCCCGTCGTGTTCTTCCAGCCGGGCTCGAAGTTCGGCACGCGGTACTCGACGCTCGGCTTCCAGGATCCGGCGCAGCTCGACGAGGGCACCATGTGGCCGACGTCCTACGCGCTGACCGCGGTGGATCCCGCGAACGAGGAGCGCGTCGCGGAGCTGGTGCGGCGGGCCGTCGGCGGCTGAGCCGCTCAGCGCCCGTCGATGATCGACATGAAGCCCGCGAAGGCGAAGACCGCGGGCACGAAGATCAGCGCGGCGCGGAACGCGATCCACGCGAACCAGCCGACGGCGCCGAGGCAGCCCGTGCGGCGGTCGCGGACGTCGAGGCGGCGGCCGTCGGCGGCGATGCGCGGGGCGCGGGGATCGGGAGGCTGCTCGTCGAGGTCGGCCCGCAGCAGGGCGGCCGGCCCGCCGTCGTCGAGCAGGACGCGCTCGTCGCGGTACCGGACCGCGCGACGCCGGATGCGCGCGGCGACGCCATCGAGGATCCGGCCGGTCGCCTCCCACGGCCCCGCCTCGGCGAAGTCGGCGAGCTCCCGGCGGAAGAACACGAGCGTGCTGTCGACCATCTCCACGTCGAAGTCCGCCGCGTCGTCGACGAGCGCCGCCATGACGTCGGGCGTCAGCAGGTAGAGGGCGTCGCGCTCGTACTCCGCGGGCGCGTATAGGCGGAAGTGCCGGTCGAAGTCGCCTTCGAGCGAGAGGCGCTGGCCCCGCCGCACGCTCGCCGGGAGGTCGCCGCCGCGCGCGTCGTTCACCGTCGCATCGAGCAGCAGGTGCGGGAGCGGCACGGGCAGGGTGACCGCGACGTAGGTCCACCCGCTGCGCCGCGCGCGCTTCCGCACGACGTTGCCGAACTCGACGCCCGCGGCCTGGAAGCGGGGGACGACGAGGACCCCGCCCGCGTCCTCCGTGATGAGCGCCCGGAAGGTGCGGCCGCCGCTCGGCTGCGGCGCGAACCCGTTGGCGAGGGCTGTCAGGTGCTGCCGCCACTCCCGCCCGCGGGCTCGCGGCGACGGCGGCCTCGCCGCCCAGCGGTGCAGGAGGCGGGACCCGAGGAGCCAGACGGCGAGGACCACGGCGGCTCCCGCGAGCCCGGCGATCGTCGCGGGCGTGACGGCGCCGTCGCCCGCGCCGTCGGTGACGACGCCCCAGTACAGGAGGACGATGCAGACGTACCAGAGGATCAGCGAGTCGTTCACGTGCGCCAGGACCTTCCGACGCGACGGCACCCATGACGGCCGCGCGCTCTGCCGCACGGTGCGCATCGCCTCCGCGACCTCGTCGTCTGGCGCGCTCAGCCAGCGCAGGTCCATGGGCGTCCCCCTCGTGGATCCAGGCTAGAGGGACGGTCGCGCCCCGATGCCCTCGCCGCCCTCGGGATGGGACCATCTCCCCATGACCGACCTCGCCCGCCTCGGCTTCGCCTCCGTCGACGACCCGGACGAACCGGGCGCCTCGAAGCGCGATCTGACCCTCGATGACGTCGGCGCGGAGGAGGCGCTCACCGATGCGTCCGTGGCGTGGGACGTCCACAGCGCGCCCATGTGGGACGCGCCCGCCTACCTCGCCTCCCTCCTCGGCACCGGACCCTCGGTGGTCGAGGATCTGCCGCCCGGGCGAATCGCCCTGCTCATGTGCACCGCGTGCGGCGACCCCTACTGCGGCTTCGTCGCCGCGGACCTGGTGATCACACAGGACCGCGTCCTGTGGACCGGTGTGCGCTTCGAATGGCCGCCGGGCATGTGGGAGTCCGCGCCGTCGGGCATCACGAGGTGGATGCGACGCCTCCTCGGCCGCGAACGACCCGAGGACCTCGAACCGTGGGCTGCTGAGACCGACCCCGTCCACGAGGACCTGGTCTTCGACCGCGTGCAGTACGAGGCCGCCGTGCGCCGCGAGATCGCCCGGAGCACCGATCCCGGGGCCGGCTCCGCCGCACCAGAGGCACCGCGGGAATGATCCGCCGCCTCATGCGTTTGCATGGACATGGCCCGACCGGGCCGCGCGGAAGGAGCGCCTCATGACCGCCAGCACCCAGGGACTGCATCACGTGACCGCCATCGGCGGCGACCCGCAGCGGAACGTCGACTTCTACGTGCGCGCGATGGGCCTCCGGCTCGTCAAGCGCACCGTCAACTTCGACAGCCCCGGCAGCTACCACCTCTACTACGGCGACACCGAGGGCCGACCCGGATCCCTCCTCACCTTCGTCCCGTGGAAGGGCGTGCCCGCGGGCCGCGTCGGCGCGGGCCAGTCCACGACGACCGCGTTCTCCGTCCCCGCCGGGAGCCTCGGCTGGTGGACCGCGCACCTGCGCGAGGTCGGCGTCGCCTCGTCGATCTCGTCGACCGGATCCGAGGAGGAGCGCCTCTCGCTCCGCGACCCCGACGGCCTGCAGATCGACCTCGTCGCCTCATCCGTCGCCGACCCGCGCGCGCCGTGGGATTCGGCCGACGTGCCCGCCGAGCACGCGATCCGCGGCCAGCACTCCTCGGTGCTCACGGTGCGGGATCCCGCGGGCACGGCGTCCGTCCTCACCGACGACCTCGGGCTCCGGCTCGTGGACGAGCGCGACGGACGCTTCCGCTTCGCCGCGGGCGACGGCGGACCGGGCGCGATCGTCGACCTCGTCGCCGACCCGGGCGCGCAGCAGGGCCTCACCGCCGGCGGAACCGTGCACCACGTCGCGTTCCGCGTGCCCGGCCGCGTCGAGCAGCAGGCGTGGCGCGACGAGCTGGTGGATCGCGGGCACCAGGTGACGCAGATCCTCGACCGGCAGTACTTCACCTCCATCTACTTCCGCGAGCCCGGCGGCGTGCTGTTCGAGATCGCGACGGACACGCCCGGCTTCGACATCGACGAGCCGCTGCTCGAGCTCGGCCGCAGCCTCCGGCTCCCGCCGTGGCTGGAGCCCAGCCGCGCCGACATCGAGGCCGCGGTGCCGCCGCTGCGCCTGCCCGACGAGGAGCCCGTGCCGGCCGGAGGATCCGCCGCGTGAGCGCGCTCCTCGACGCGACGCCCCACGAGTTCCAGCCGGGCGCGGGCACCGGCCCCGTGATCCTCGGCCTCCACGGCCCGGGCGCCGACGAGCGGCAGGGACTCGAGCTCGCGCGGCTCCTGGCGCCCGGCCAGCCCGTGCTGGCACCGCGCGGGAGCGTCCGCGAGGGATCCGCCGCCCGGTGGTTCCGCCGCCACGCGGAGGGCGTCTTCGACGTCGACGACGTGGTCGCGCGCGCGGCGGATCTCGCCGGCCTGGTCGCCGAGGCCCGCGCTGCCTACGCCCTGGGAGACCGGGAGATCCTCGCCGTCGGGTTCTCGAACGGGGCCAACATGGCGCTGGCGACCACGCTGCTGCACCCGTCGGCGCTGACCTCGACGATCGCCTTCTCCGCGCGCTGGCCGCTCGGCGACCGGGAGCCGGCCGCCGACCTGTCGGGGGCGCGGATCACGCTGCTCAACGGCGACGCGGACGCGATGGCCCCGCTCGTCGACGTGGAGCGGACGGCGCGCGAGGCCGATGCCCGCGGCGCCGACGTCTCCTCGCACGTGCGACCGGGCGGGCACGGGCTCGACGCGCGCGACCTCGACGCGGCCCGCGCGCGGATCCGCACCCACTGACCACCGGAGCGCCCCTCCCGACCGTCCCGCGGGGCCGGCCCCGCGTCTCCCCCCTCGGGACGAGGCGCGGGGGCCCCGAGGAGGACGCGCGCGCACGGCGGGTCCGCGAGCCTGGGTGCACCGCCCGCCCGGGCGGTGAGATCAGGAGGATCCCGTGCCCGTGTCCGTCTCCCCCACCGTCGCCCGCGCCAGCGCCCCGACTCCGACCCCGGCCGCGGCCGCCCCGCTCCCGGGCGATCCCGTGTGCGTGGCCTTCGCGGGCAGCGCCGACGGCTTCCGCCACGCCGGCACACGCAGCCTCGCGGTCGACCTCGCGCCGCTCCTGGCCGCGGCGAGCGCCACTGCACCGGTGGCCGACGCACCGCTCGCCGCCTGACTCCTCGTGCCGCGCCCCTGATTGGGGGTGCCGGAGGCCGCACGGCGACGCGCCCGGGCTACCCGGCCGGCCGAGCGCCGCCTAATCTGGGCGGAAGGGCAGTTCCCTCACCTGAGGAACGCTCTCCTGAGGAGCACCATGTCGTCGACCCCGCCGCCCGTCTCCCCGACGTCGGTCACCCCGTCGTCCGACGAGCCCGGCTGGTTCGGCGACGGCGAGGGCAACCAGCGCTTCTGGGACGGCGCCCGCTGGACGTCGCTCGTCTCCAGCCGCCGCGTCTTCCCGGGCCGCGCGTCGTCGACGCCCGAGCCCAAGCTGATCTCCGAGTCGCCGCTGCCCGAGGACTACGCGCCCGGGGCCGCCCCGCTCGCCCCGCCCGCCGGATCCGCCGTCGACGCCTCGGTGGACGCCGGACCAGCCGGGGCTCCGCTCGCGCCGCCCACGGGTGCGCCCGTCGCGCCGCCCGCGGGATACCCGATGGCCCCGCCGACCGGTGCGCCCGTCGACCCTCCCGCCGGTCTCCCGATGGCCCCGCCGACCGGTGCGCCGCTCGGCGCTCCCGCGCCGCGCACCTCCTCCGTGGCCGGCAGCTTCGCGCCGCCGCGTCCGGCCACGAGCGCCGCGTCCGCCCCCACGCCCCGCGCCGCCGCGACCGCGCCGGCCCTCCGCGGCCGCAGCACCTGGCCGTGGGCCGCGCTCGCGGTCGCCGCGGTGCTCGTGGTCGCCGCCGCGGTCATCGCCGGGATCCCCGGCCTCCTCATCGCGCTCGGCGTCGTCGCCCTGGTCGCGGGGCTCATCCCCCTGATCCGCAGCGGCGCCGCATGGATCCCCGGCGTCCGCACGCGCGCCACCGGCGGCGTCGCGGCCGGCCTCGCCCTCGTCCTCATCGCGGGCGGCGCGGTCGCCTCCACCCTCCGAACGCCGACCGACGAGGTCGCGGACCCCGACACCATCGAGATCTCCGACTCGCGTCCCGTGCCGGACGCGACGGATCCCGCCAACCCGCTCCCGATCTCCGCGGACGGCCTGGTCGAGATGGTCGACGTGACCCGCATGACCGGCGCCGACGCCGGCGACACGCTCGCCGCGTCCGGCTTCGGCATCGCGTTCGCGGGCGCGGGCGGCGGCGCGTTCGTGCGCCAGGACGTCGGCATCGTGGCGAGCCAGGACCCGGCGGCCGGCACGCGCGTCGCGCCCGGCACGGTCGTGACCCTCACGCTCGCCACCGCGGCTCCCGAGCGCATCGCGCTCCCGGTCGTGCCGAAGGCGCCGAACATCCCGTCGCGTCCCGGCACGCGGCCGGGCACGGGGACGTTCACCCCGGGCACCGGCGGCGGCAACAGCGGTGGCGGCGGCACGAATCCCGGAACGCCGTCGAACCCCGGCACCGGTGGCGGCTCGCCCTCGAACCCGGACCCGACGACGCCGGCGGACCCCGATCCCCAGCCCGAGCCGACGACGGACCCGCCCACGGTGCCGACGCCCGACCCGACCACGCCCGCGCCCGTGGATCCCGAGCCGTCGCCCGAGCCCCCGGTCGAGAGCCCGGAGCCGACGACGCCGCCCGCCCCGCCGGAGCCGGAGACGCCGGTCGAGCCCGTGCCCGAGACGCCGCCCGCCGAGGGCTAGCCCTCCGTCGGGTCGTCTCCCGGGTGCGCCTCGTGCGCGGCGGGAGCGACCCCCGTCGTCCGCAGGTGCGCGCGCTGCCCGTCGCGGTCGAGGATCGTCAGGATCTCGACCACGCCGCGGTGCGCGCCGATGGCGTGCGGCACCATGGTCGAGAACTCGGCGGCGTCGCCCGCCTCCACGAGGATCGTCCGCTCGCCCAGTTGGAGCCGCGCGGTGCCCGAGAGCACCGTGAACCAGTCGCGGCCGGGGTGCACGCCGAGCTGGTCCACCGGCACGGGCCGCGTCGGCGTCATGCGCATCTTCGCGACGAACGGGCCGGAGCCGCTGGCTCCGCCGCGCGACAGGATCCACATCGTGCGCCCCGCCTCCGAGTCCGCCTGGGGGCGGATCACGACGTCGGCGTCGTCGCCCGACTCGATGAGCGCGTCGAGCGACGTCTCGAGGGCCTGCGCGATGGGCACGAGCTGGTCGAGGGCGATGCGCCGGTGACCGGTCTCGATGCGGCTGAGCGTCGACGGGCTGAGGAAGCACCGGGCCGCGAGCGCGTCGAGCGACCAGCCGCGGGCCTCGCGGAGGCTCCGGATGCGCTGGCGGACGAGGGCGTCGACATCGGGCTCTTGCGTCATGGGCAAGATCGTATGCGCCTGCGGCAGCAGTGCACCACCCTGGATGCATGACCCACCCGCACCACGCCCACGGCCCCGCCGACCCGTCGCTCGCCCGCATGCTCGACCTCGACGCCCGGATCCTGCACGGCCACCAGCGCGAGCTCACCGCCTGGGTGCGCCGCCTCGCGCGCGACACCGCCGGCCGCGTCGTCGTCGACCTGGGCGCGGGGACCGGCACCGGCACGGTCGCGCTCGCGTGGCGCTTCGACCGGGCCGAGGTGCACGCCGTCGACGCGAGCGCCGCGATGCTCGACCGGGTCACCGAGCGCGCGGTCGTCGACGGCCTGGCCGACAGGATCCGCACCGTGCACGCCGACCTCGACGCGGACTGGCCCGCGCTGCCGCCCGCAGATCTGGTGTGGGCGTCGCTCGTGCTGCACGAGGTCGCCGACCCGGCCGGGCTCCTCGCGCGCGTCCACGACGGCCTCGCGCCGGGCGGCCTGCTCGCCGTCGTCGAGATGGACGGCCCGCCGCGCTTCCTGCCCGACCGTCTCGATCCCGCGCTCGGCCGCCCGGGCCTCGCCGACCGCCTCGACGGCGCCGTCACGCACGGAGGCACCGGCGGCCCGTCGCACCCGGACTGGGCGCCGTGGCTGCGCGACGCCGGCCTCGTCGACGTCGCGACGCGCGTCTTCCGCGTCGACCCCGACCCGGCGGATACGATCGCCGCCGCCGCGACCCTCCCCTACGCACGAGCGTGGCTGGCCCGCCTCCGCGACCGCGCCGCCGACCGCCTCGACGCCGGCGACCGCGCGGCCCTCCACGCCCTCCTCGACGACGACGGCCCGCACGCCCTGGCGCGGATCCCGGGCGTCGCCCTCCGCGGCACCCGCACGGCCTACGTCGGGCGCCGGCCGCGCTGACCGTCCGCCGCGTGGGCGCCTCCTGGAATTCACCAGGTGGGGAGACTCGACGCCCTCCCGTCACCCGCGGAGGCGGCGGATGCGGTACTGCTGGGCCATGAGCCTGATCGAGCGCCCGCTCCCCATCCCCGCGCACCGCCGCGCATCCGCCGCGTGGCGCGTCATCGCGGCCGCCCTGCTCGCGGCCTCCGCGGCCCTCCAGCTCCACGCCTCCACCGCGCGTTGGATCACCGCCGCCGCATCGTGGGACGACCCGGAGGCGGGGGTGCAGGACGGGCGGTTCGACCACTCGTTCCCCTCCCGCGACTGGGTCCCCCTGGGCGACGCCGCCGAGACCCACGGCGTCGGGATGCTCCTGCTCGCCCTCGCGGTGCTCGCGGTCGCGCGGGCCGTGCGGATCACGGGCGCGACCGGCGCGCTGGGCGTCGCGCTCGTCGCGGGATCCTTCACGGCGATCGGGACGAACGCTCTCGTCGCCGGGCTGACGGGGACCGCGACGCCCCTGGGCGACGCCTACCTCCCCCTGCATCTCCTGGGCCTCGCCGGGGCGGCGGTCGTCGCGGTGGCGGTGCGACGGGGACGCGCGCCGGGCGGGACGGCGTGGGACGCGCTCGGGACGGTGCTGATCCTCGGCAACGGCCTCATCGGACAGCTCCTGGCCCTCCTCGCCATCGCCCCGGCGATCTGGGGCGGGAGCTACTCCGACACGCCGATCCACACGGAGAGCGTCGTCGCCACCAGCACGGCCTGCGCCGCCGTCGCCATGCTGATCGCCGCGGTGCTCGCGCGCCACCGCGGACACGTCCCCGCACCCGACCTCGTCCCGGCCGCCTGACGCGGTCGGCGGAGGAGCGGGCGACGCCGGGATCGCCAGCCGATCCGCATGCCGTGGGGCCCGGGGTGCCCCCGACCCCCTACCGTTGAGGCATGAGCACTGACGACACCGCATCCACCCCCGACGCGGACGCCGCCCCCCGCACGACCTTCAGCGACCTCGGTCTCTCCGACCAGGTGCTCAAGGCACTCAAGGACGTGGGCTACGAGACGCCCTCCGCGATCCAGGCGGCCACGATCCCCTCCCTCCTCTCCGGCCGCGACGTCCTCGGCGTCGCGCAGACCGGCACCGGCAAGACGGCCGCGTTCGCGCTGCCGATCCTCTCCAACCTCGACGTGTCCCAGAAGACCCCGCAGGCCCTCGTGCTCGCGCCCACCCGCGAGCTCGCCCTCCAGGTGTGCGAGGCGTTCGAGCGCTACGCGTCCGGCATGCGCGGCGTGCACGTGCTCCCCGTCTACGGCGGCCAGGGCTACGGCGTGCAGCTGTCGGCGCTCCGCCGCGGCGTGCACGTGGTCGTCGGCACCCCCGGCCGGATCATGGACCACCTCGACAAGGGCACCCTCGACCTGTCGCAGCTGAAGTTCCTCGTGCTCGACGAGGCCGACGAGATGCTCAAGATGGGCTTCGCGGAGGACGTGGAGACGATCCTCGCCGACACCCCGAAGTCGAAGCAGATCGCGCTGTTCTCGGCGACGATGCCCGCGCAGATCCGCCGCATCTCGGGCAAGTACCTGCAGGACCCCGAGGAGATCACGGTCAAGAACAAGACCACGACCTCCGCGAACACGACTCAGCGGTACCTGATGGTGTCGTACCCGCAGAAGGTCGACGCCCTCACGCGCATCCTCGAGACCGAGAACTTCGAGGGCATGATCGTGTTCGTCCGCACCAAGAACGAGACGGAGACGCTCGCGGAGAAGCTGCGGGCCCGCGGCTACGCGGCAGCCGCCATCTCGGGCGACGTCGCGCAGGCGCAGCGCGAGCGCACGGTCGAGCAGCTCAAGAACGGCAAGCTCGACATCCTCGTGGCCACCGACGTCGCGGCCCGCGGGCTCGACGTCGACCGGATCAGCCACGTCGTCAACTACGACATCCCCATCGACACCGAGTCGTACGTCCACCGCATCGGCCGCACGGGCCGCGCCGGACGCAGCGGTGCGGCGATCAGCTTCGTCACGCCGCGCGAGCGCCGCCTCCTCACCGCCATCGAGAAGGCCACGCGCCAGCCGCTCACCGAGATGCGCATGCCGAGCGCCGAGGACGTGAACGTGACGCGCCTCTCCCGCTTCGACGACGCGATCACCGCGGCCCTCGCCGACCGCGAGCGCCTCGATGCGTTCCGCGACATCGTGGGCCACTACGTGAACCATCACGACGTCGTCGAGTCCGACGTGGCCGCCGCGCTCGCCATCGTGGCGCAGGGCGACACGCCGCTCCTGCTCTCGGCCGACGACCTCCGCCCGCCGCGCGTCGAGCGCGAGCGCCGCGACGACCGCCCGGGCCGCGACGGCGACGAGCGCGGCGAGCGTCGCGCCCGTCCCGCGCGCGGCAGCGGCAACATGGCGACGTACCGCATCGACGTCGGCCGCCGTCACCGCGTGGAGCCGCGCCAGATCGTCGGCGCGCTCGCCAACGAGGGCGGCTTCAGCCGCGAGGACTTCGGCCACATCGACATCCGCCCCGACTTCTCGCTCGTCGAGCTGCCGGCGGGGCTGCCGCAGGACCGGATCGACAGGCTCGCGAGCACGGTCATCAACGGCCGTCCGATCGACATCCGCCCCGACCGCGGCGGCCCCCGTGCCGCCGAGCGCGGTGCGGCCCCGGAGCGTCGCGGGCGGAAGCCGCGCGACTGATCCGCTGACCGCACTGACGGCCCGTCCCCTTCCGCAGGGGGCGGGCCGTCTTCGTCTCGCATGTGGCGTGCGCACCTCGCTGCGCGTCGCTCTCAGCGGCGGGGCCTCCGGCGCTGGACGCGTCGCATGGGGACGTAGGCCACCCCGATCCCCGTGGCCGCGACGCAGAGGGCCCGCCCGCGGATGTCCTCGAAGTCCGAGGTCGCGAGCAGGATCACCCCGGCGATCAGCAGCCCCACCGTGATCACGAGGGTCGTGGCGAAGATGATGCGGTGCCGAGTCGTCATCGCGTCCCGCTCCCGTCATCGTCCGTCGGCACAGCGCCGTAGGAGGAGATGATGACGCGGACCCGCGTCGCAGCGCCAGAGCATGCCGCCCATCGCGCGCGCTGCCCCGGCGTCGTGCAGCGACGCGGCCGCGACGGAGCGGTGATCTGGCGCTCCGGTAGCGTGGCGCGATGGATCCCGTCACCCTCCGCACCCCGCGACTGACGCTCCACCCGCCCGCGGTCGACGACGTCGACGCGATCACGGCCGCGTGCCAGGACCCGGCGATCCAGCGCTACGTGCCCGTCCCCGTGCCGTACGCGCGCGAGGACGCGGTCTCCTACGTCACCGAGTTCTGCGCCCTCGGCTGGGCGTCGGGCGACCGCCTGACCTGGGCCGTGCTCGAGGGTGGCCAGCTCGTGGGCACCGTGGGGCTGCACGCCATCGCGGACGCTGCCGCCGAGATCGGGTACTGGCTGGCACCCGGGGCGCGCGGCCGCGGGATCATGCGCGAGGCCGCGGCGGCGGTCGTCGACCACGGGTTCGATGCGTCCGCGGGGCTGGGCCTCGCGCGGATCGGGTGGCGCGCATATGCCGGGAACACCGGATCCGCCGGCGTCGCCCGCGCGCTCGGCTTCCGCTTCGAGGGCGTCGCCCGCCTCGGTGCGATGGGTCGCGACGGTCGCGAGGACGACTGGCTGGCCGGCCTCCTCGCGACCGACGACTGGACGCCGCAGCCGTGGACGGTACTCGCGTGAGGGACGGCCTCCTCGGGGGCGACGTCACGGTCACGACGCCGGACGGCCGCCGCCTCCGCGCGATGGTCGCCGGGACCGGCGACGACCTCGTGGTCCTGGAGGCGGGCCTCGGCGGCAGCGGGCTGACATGGGGGCTCGTGCACGGGATCCTCGCGCGCACCCACCGCGTCGTCGCGTACGACCGCGCCGGGCTCGGTGACAGCGACACGGATCCCGCGCCGCGCGACCTCGACCGGCTCGCCGACGACCTGGAGGCGGTGATCGCCGCGTTCCCGCATCGCCGACTGGTGCTCGCCGGGCACAGCTGGGGCGGGCCGGTCGTGCGCGTGGTGGCGGCGCGGCGGATCGCGCGCGGGCTGCCAACCGCCGGCGTCGTGCTGGTGGATCCCAGCGACGAGCGCGCCCGCGGCTACGGCTCCGCCGCCGCGCGCATCGGCTTCGCTACGCAGGCGGCCTTGGTCGTCCCGCTCGCGCGGCTCGGGCTCCTGCGACGGCTGCACCGGATGGCGCTGGCCGGCCTGCCGGAGCCGCTCCTCGCGGCGGCCGCCGACGCCGCCGGCTGGGTGCGGGCGGCGCGCGCGACCGCCGCCGAGCAGCAGCACCTGCTTCCGGGCCTCGCGGGGCTCGTCGGATCCACCTCCCCGCTCCCCGGCATCCCCGTGCGCGTGATCTCGGGCACGGCCTCGAGCCCGCTCACCCGCGGCCAGCGGCGCGACCTCGTGCGCGCGCACCGGTCGTCCGCGGCGGCCTTCGAGCAGGGCGCGTGGATCCCGGCACCGCACTCCGAGCACATGGTGCCCGTGACGGATCCGGACGTGGTCGCCACGGCCATCCACCACCTGCTCTGAGGTCGGGAGCTCAGCCGCGCACGCGCCGCAGCTCGAGCACGCCCGGGATCAGCTGCCGCGTCGGGATGCGCCCGCGCGCGAAGTCGCCCCACACCTGCCGCACCCGGCGGGCGTCGCGCTGGATGCCGTCCCAGTCGCCGCCGCCGAGGAGGCCGGCGCCGCGCCACGCCTCCTCGTCGCCGAAGAGCAGCGGCAGGTCCACGGTGTGCGCGGCGCCGAACGGGCTGCCGGGCGCCGACCAGCGGATCACGTAGCGGTGCGCCGTGCCGCCGGCGCGCGCGTGGCGTCGGGCGAAGCGGCGACCGGGGACGCCGTAGACGATCCCCGTGACCGCGGCGACGGCCGCGCGACGCACGAGCGGGCCGGCCACCGGGAGCCGCGTGAGGCGCGCGAGCCACGGGATCCCCGGCAGGAAGAGCCGCGCCTCCTCGGCCGTGTTGCCGATGAGCACGTCCACGCCGGGCGCGGCGGCGTCCCAGGCCGCGTCGATCCCGGACTCGGGTGGCAGCGGCGCGTGCCCGTACTGCGTGCCGAACGGCATCGCCCCGAGCAGCCCGAACGGCACGGCGGCGCGCTCGACCTCGGCCTGCCGCGCGAGCACCTCCGCCACGGGCATCTCGGCCGTGAGCCCGCGGGAGGCGCGCGCCATCGCGGCCGCCATGCGGCGTCGGCCCCGCGAGATGCCGAGCGGCGCGCTCTGCACGATCGCCCGACGGAAGAGCCCGGCCGCCTCGGGCACGGCCATCAGATGCGCGACAGCGTCACCGCCCGCCGACTGCCCGAACGCTGTGACGCGGTCTGGGTCCCCGCCGAACGCGCGGATGTTGCGCGCCACCCAGCGGAACGCCTCCAGCTGGTCGAGGAGGCCGAGGTTCGCCGGCCGGTCGCGGCCGTCGCCGAGGTATCCGAGGAGCCCGAGCCGGTAGGTGACCGTGACGACCACCACGCGCTGCTCGGCGACGAGCGGCGCGGGATCCATGATCGGCACGTCGCCCGCACCGGACACGTACGAACCGCCGTGGATCCACACCATCACCGGCAGCGCGTCGTCCGGCCGCACGTCGCGCGGCATCGTGACGGAGACGCGCAGGCAGTCCTCGTCGACGGCGAGGCCCGCGAAGCTGCCGAGCACGGCGTCGAGCTCCTCCATGGGCGGCTGCGGGCACGCGGGCGCCCACGAGGTCGCGGCGCGGGGCTCCGTCCAGTCGGGGTGCGGGACCGGCGGCGCGAAGCGGGCGGCCGTGGCGTACGGGATCCCGGTCGCGCGGACGACGTCGCCGTCCGTCCAGCCGACGACGGGGCCGCAGGGCGGCGAGAAGGCGCTCATCCGCTCGACGCTACCGTTCGGGAGGCGTTCGCCGGGAGGCCCACGGGCACGTCGGATCCCGGTGCTACCGTGACGCCATGCCGCGCCTGATCGACCACGCCCGCCGCGAGGACGAGCTCGCCGAGGCGGTCTGGCGGGTCATCCGGCGCGACGGCGCGAGCGGCGTCTCGGTCCGCACGGTCGCCGCCGAGGCGGGCCTCTCCACCGGATCCCTGCGCCACAGCTTCCCCAGCCGCATCGACCTCGTCGCCCACGCCACCGGACTCGTCGCCCGGCGCATCGACGGCCGCATCCGGAGCCGCCGCACCGATCCGGACGCGCGGCGGCGGGCCGTGCGGATCCTCGCGGAGCACCTGCCGCTGGACGACGGACGACGGGGAGAGGCCGAGGTCACGGCCGCGCTCCTCGCCGACGCGGCGTCGCACCCGCGGCTGCGCGAGGTGCGAGCCGCCGCGCACGCGGCCGCACGCGAGACCTGCCTCGAGCAGCTCGCGCAGCTGCGCGCAGCTGGCCTGCTCCGGCCCGACGCGGATCCCGAGGCCGAGGCCGACCACCTGCAGGCGCTGCTCGCGGGCCTGGCGCTGCAGCTGCTCGTGGAGGAGCCGGATCCGGCCCGCAGCGCCCGCGCGCTCGGCGTGCTCGAGCGGCACGTGGACGCGCTCGTCGCCCGCCGGGTCGACCGGCCGGCGCACGTCGACGCGTAGCCCGCGTCGACCAGCCGCCGCGCGTCGGGGCCTAGCGCGCCGCCGGGTCGCCCTCGACGCCGCCGAGCCGGGCGCGCAGCTCCTCGACGCGCGCGCGGATGTCGTCGCGCACGAGCCGCATCCGCTCCATGCCGTCGATGCCGCGCTCGGACGGCTCGTCCGTGATCCACGTCTCGATCGCGACGTCCTGGTCGCCGTCCACGTGCGCCTCCGCGCCGAGCACGACCACGAGGTCGGCCTCGCGCACCATGTCGTCGGTGAGCGGCTTCGGGCGCTCGCCCGCCACGTCGATGCCGAGCTCGGCGAGCGACTCGACCGCGAGCGCGTTCAGCGAGGTGCCGGGATCCGTGCCCGCCGACGTGACGGCGACCGCGTCGCCCGCCGCCTGCCGCATGAGGGCGGCCGCGAGCTGGGACTTGCCGCCGTTGCGGGCGCAGACGAAGACGACGTGCGGGATGCGCTCGGCCATGGATCCTCCGGTCGGGACGTCGCCCGCGGGTGGGGCGTCCTCCTGATCCTGGCAGACCGTCACAGCCCCGCCACTCGACATCGGTACAGCCATCGCTGTACCGTCGTCGCATGCCCACCCTCGCTCCGCGCCTCGACGTCATGACCCGGCTCGGCCGTGCGCTCGCGGATCCGACCCGGGCGCGGATCCTCATGGAGCTGCTCGACGGCCCCGCCTACCCCGCGCTCCTCGCCGAGACGCTCGGCCTCACGCGCCAGAACGTCTCCAACCACCTGGCGTGCCTGCGCGGCTGCGGCATCGTGCGCACGGTGCCCGAGGGGCGCAGCACGCGCTACGAGATCCAGGATCCGCGCATCGCCCGCGGGCTCGGCGCGCTCGTGGAGGTCGTGCTCGCGGTGGACGACGACCGGGCGTGCGTGGACCCGGCGCTCTGCGACCCCGGCTGCTGCGCGGCGGGCGCATGAGCGGCATCGCCCCGGCGCCGGGACTCACGATCGCGCGCCGCGACGTGCTGCGCCGCCGCATCCGCTGGATCGTCGCGGGCACCATCGCGTGGAACACGGTCGAGGCCGTGGTCGCGCTGACGGCCGGCGCCGTCGCGTCGTCCACCGCGCTCGTCGCGTTCGGGCTCGACTCGATCGTGGAGGTGCTCGCCGCGTCCGCCGTCGCGTGGCAGTTCTCCGCTCCGGATCCGGAGGCGCGCGAGCGCACGGCCCTCCGGCTGATCGCGGTGTCGTTCCTCGGGCTCGCGGCCTACGTGAGCGTGGACGCCGTGCTCGCGCTGGCGGGCGGATCCGAGGCGCGCCCGAGCACCACGGGCATCGTCCTCGCGGCACTGAGCCTCGCCGTGATGCCGGCCCTGAGCCTGCTCGAGCGCCGCACGGGCACCGAGCTCGGCTCCGCGAGCGCGGTCGCCGACTCCCGGCAGACCCTCGTGTGCGCGTGGCTGTCGGCCGCGCTCCTCGTCGGGCTGCTGCTCGACGCCGGGCTGGGCTGGTGGTGGGCGGATCCCGTCGCAGGGCTCGCGATCGCCGCGTTCGCCGTCCGCGAGGGCCTCGAGGCGTGGCGCGGCGACGCGTGCACCGTGCCCGTCGGCGCGCTCACGGGCGAGCGGCAGGCCGACGCGGACGCCGACGCCGACGCCCACCGCGACGCCTGCTGCTGACGCCCGAGCCCTCCGGACGGCAGGCGGCCGGTCATCGCGTGCGGCCGCCCGCCTCCCCTACTTCGACAGCTGCACCGCGCCCGTGGCCCGCTGGTAGGCGGCGAAGTACTTGTCGCCCATGGCCCGGGCACCGGCCGCCGTGTAGTGGATCGAGTCCTCGGCCCTGCTGTAGCCCGCGGCTCCCGGGATGTACGACACGTTCGCACGCAGCGCGGGCATGCCCTGCTGCGCGGTGTCGATGGCCTGGCGCAGCGTCGACACGTTCAGCCACTCGGGCACCATGCCGCCGATGAGGAACGGCACCGCGCCGTACCGCGTGTTCAGCCGGTCGACGAGGTCGAGCAGCATCGACTGGTAGCCGGCGGCGTTCGTGCGGGTCGCGTCGGACTCGCCCTGGGCCCAGACGACCGCGACGAGGCGGTTGTCGGGATCCTGCGCGAGCGCGGCGTCGATCTGCCCGAGCGCGCGGGTGAACAGGTTGATGCGCGACCGGGTGTCGGCGGGGTTCCACGCGTAGGTGCCGTCGCCCGTCATCGAGGTGGACGCCATCGCCGCGGGGACGAGCAGCACCTTCCGGCCCGGGCGGGCGTCGGCGAGCATGTGCCGACCGAGCTCCATCCCGGGGCCGACGGCCTGCACGCCGCCGGAGGTGGTCCAGGTGGTCACGTGGCTCAGCGAGTCCTTGGCGGGCACGATCTGCCCGGCCTTGGCGCCGCTGCCGGCGAGCTGGTCGAGGCCGGGCACGCTGACGTCGATGGACGGATCCCAGCCGGTGCCGACGCCCTGCGCGTTCGACTGGCCGAGGATCACGACGACGTCGTAGCCCTCGCCTGTCGACGCGATCTGGCGCGGCACGGACGTGCGGGACGTCGGCGCGACGCCGTCGGCCCGCCCGGTGACGGTCACGGTGACCTGCGATCCGGCATCACGCGGAGCGGGCACGTAGGTCGACGCGGTGCGGCCGGGGACGACGACGCCGTTGCGCTTCCACACGTAGGAGAGCGCGGTGGCCTCGGGGGTCCACGCGGGCGTCTCGGCCGTGAGGGTGGATCCCACGCTCGCGTCACCCGTGATGGTCGGGCTCGGCGTGTCCGTGAACGGCTGGTCGTCGGGCGACGGCGCGGGCTCGGCGGGCGGCACGTCGAGGGCGTCGACCACGACGGCGGTCGGCTCGCTCGTCACGCTCGTGGCCTTGTAGCCGGAGCGCGTGCCGGTGACCGTCACGGTGATCCGCGACCCGGCGTCCGCGCGGCGCACCGTGTACGTCGCGTCGGTCGCGCCGAGCACGGTCACGCCGTCGCGGGCCCACGCGTAGGCGTACGCGGTGGCCTCCGGAGTCCATGCGGGCGTCTCGACCCGCAGGGGGCTGCCGGCGACGGGCGATCCCTGGATCACGGGCGTCGTCGTCGCCTCGAACGGGACGGACGGCGCGGGCGGCGGCGGCGTGACGGGCGTCGCGACGACGGCGACGCCGGGGCTCGTCACGGTCTGCGTGACATACCCGGTCTTCGTGCCGGTGACGGCGACCGAGATGCTCGTGCCCACGTCGCTCGCGACGACCCGGTAGCTCGCGCCGGTCTGGTCGGGGATCGCGACGCCGTCGCGCAGCCACGCGTAGGAGAAGGACGGCCACGGCGACCACGTGCCGGACTTCGCATTGAGCGTGTAGTCCACGCGGCCGAGGCCGGTGATGGACGGGGTGCCGACGGTCTCGAACGCGACGTCGGGGGCGGGCGTCGGGTCCGGCGTGGGCACGGTGGGCTCCGGCGTCGACTCGGGCAGGGGCACGAGGAGGCCGTCGCTCGGGAGCGCCTGCGTCACGTACCCGGTCTTCGTGCCGGTGACGATCACGGCGATGGTGGTGCCCTGGTCGCCCTCCTGCACGCGGTAGGTGACGGCGGTCTGGCCGTCGATGGCGACCCCGTCGCGGGTCCACTGGTAGGAGAAGGTCGGCCAGGGCGTCCAGACCCCGGCGCGCGCGGACAGCGTGAATCCGACGCGGGCGGTGCCGGCGATGGTCGGGGTGGCGGCCGCCGAGAACGGCGCGTCCTCGGCCGGGGCGGTGGGCTCCGGGGTCGGGACGGGCGTCGTCGCGGTGGGCGTCGGCGTCGGCGTGCCCGGCGTCGCGGTGGGTGTCGGCGCGGGCGTCGTCGGGGCCGGGGTGGGCGTCGGCGTGCTCGCGGCCGGGACCTGGAGCTCCGCGCTCGTCAGCGACTTCGTCGCGTAGCCGGTCTTCGTGCCCGTCACGGTGACGCTGATGCGGGATCCCGCGTCCCCGGCCTGCACGCGGTAGGTCACGCCGGTCTGGCCGGCGATCACGACCCCGTCGCGCAGCCATGCGTAGGAGAACGTCGGCCACGGGGTCCACACCCCGGCGCGCGCGGACACCGTGAATCCGACGCGCGCGGTGCCAGCGATGGTGGGCGTCGCGGCGGCTGTGAAGGGCGCGGCGGCGGGCGTCGTGGGCGCCGGGGTCGGCGCGGTCGTGGGGGCGACCGTCGGGGTCGGGGTGGGCGTCGGGGTGGGCGTCGGGGCCTGCGTCGGCGCGACAGTCGGGGTCGGGGTCGGCGTGGGCGCCTGCGTCGGCGCGACAGTCGGGGTCGGGGTCGGCGTGGGCGCCTGCGTCGGCGCGACCGTCGGGGTCGGCGTCGGAGCCGTCGGCGGCGTGGCCGTCGGCGTCGGGGCGGGCACGCTCATCGCGTCGCTCGTCCGGGTCGTCGTCGAGTACCCCGTCTTCGTGCCGGCGACGGTCACGGCGAGGTCCGCACCGCGGTCCGCCTCGGCGACCCGGTAGGTGACGCCGGTCTGGCCGGCGATCAGCACGCCGTCGCGGGTCCAGGCGTAGGAGAAGGTCGGCCACGGAGTCCAGGTGCCGGACCGCGCGGTGAGCGTGAAGCCCACCTGCGGGGATCCGGCGATGGTGGGCGCCGGGGCGGCGGTGAACGGCGCGACGACGGGCGTCGGGACGGTCGCGGTCGGCGCGCTCGTCTGCGTGCTCGTGTCGTAGCCGGAGCGGCTGCCGGTGACGGCGACCGTGATGACGGATCCCGCGTCGGCGGCGCGCACCGTGTACGCGGTGCTCGTCTGCCCGCTCACGGGCACGCCGTCGACGAGCCACGCGTACGTGCTCGTCGTCGCGGCGGGGGTCCAGCGCGCGGTGGTGGCGAGGAGACGCTGGCCGATGACGGCCTTGCCGGTGATGACGGGCGCGGGCGTCGCGGTGAACGGCGCCGCTGCGGCGGTCGCCTGCAGCAGGCGCATCATCGACGCGGTGGTCGGCGCACCGTCGGTCGCGGCCGGCTGCACGACGCTCGTGCCGGGCGCGATGACGCGCGCGGTCGACGCAGCGGTGCCCGCCGTGGCGGCCTCGGCCGGAGCCGCGGTCGGCTCCACGGCGACGAGCAGCGTCACCCCGAGGCTGAGCCCCGTGACGGCGGCGATGAGTCGTGCGCGTGCGGATGCGGTGCGCGTCCCCCGTGTCGAGGCACGGCGGACGGCAGAGTGGTGCTCCCCCAATTGATCCCCCCAGATCGTCGAGGCGAATTCCGCCTCATGTGGAAATGGTCGCACAGCGCCACGGTGATGCGTGACACGTGTCCGGTGAGGACCTCGCGCACGCCCCGCTCACAGGCGATGCACATGCCCCACGCACGGCCGCAGCGGTCCCGCCCCCCCCCCCGCTCGCCCGTGCCGGATCGCGTCCCAGCTCCCGCCCGACGCCGCCCCGTACCCTGGCCTCGACCTGCCCCGCCCGTCGGATCCCCGTGGATCCCCCTGCCCCGGAAGGCCCCATGACGAACGCCCCGCACCCCGACGCCGCCCCGCCCGCCGAGCCCGGGGCCCGCCCTGGGGGGTCGGCCGTCTCCCCCGCCGCTGCCGGCTCCGCGCCGGCCACCGGATTCGCGGCGCTCGTGCGCGGCACGCGCGATCGCTCCGACCGACCGTCGCGCCTCGGACGCCTCTTCGCCGTGGTCGCGATCGTCGAGGCGATCACGTGGACCGGCCTCCTCGTCGGCATGTTCCTCAAGTACGTGACGGAGACGACCGAGCTCGGCGTCTACGTCTTCGGCCGCCTGCACGGGGTCGCGTTCGTGCTCTACGTGATCGTCACGGCCGTCGCCGCGATCCGCCTCCGGTGGGGGTGGAAGCCGGCGCTCCTCGCGGGCGTCGCGGCGATCCCGCCGCTCGCGACGCTGCCGCTCGAGGTCGGGCTGCGTCGCCGCGGGTACCTGCGCCAGCCGGCCGACGCGGTCGACGGATCGGCGCCCGCGGGAGCCGCGCCGGGCGGCGCCACCTCACGCGGCTGACCGCCGCGGATCAGATCCCGGTGTAGCGCCCCGGCCGGTGGTTGAGCGCGAGCACCAGGTTGAGCAGCACCGCGCCGAGCGCCGACATCACGACGCCGCCCACGGACACGACCGTGAGGCCCAGCAGGATGACGACCACGTCGAGGATCATCTGCGCGTACCCGGCCCGGAACCCGAACCGCTCCTGCACGATGAGCGCGACGATGTTGAACCCGCCGAGGCTGGATCCGTGCCGGAAGACCACCAGCAGCCCGATCCCCACGAGCAGGTTCCCCGCCAGCACGCCGTAGACCGGCTGCAGCTCGAGCCCGGTGACCATGGCGGGGTGCAGCGTCGAGAACAGCGACACGAGCGCGACCGAGATGGCCGTGCGGATCGTGAACCGCCACCCCTTCTTCCACACCGCGAGCGCGAAGAACGGCGCGTTGACCACGAAGAACAGCACCCCGAACGGCAGCACGCCCGTGTAGCTCAGCAGCAGCGCGAGACCGGCGGTGCCGCCCGTGACGGCGCCGGCGTCCCGCAGCAGGAACAGGCCGAACGAGGCGACGAAGGTGCCGGTGAGGATCCCCAGCACGTCCTCGATCACGGAGTGCGGGATCCCCGCGGTCGACGGCTCGTCGGGCGAGGGGGCGATCGGCGTGGGCAGGGGCTCGGACGCGGAAGCGGTCATGGCGGTCTCCGGGGTGGGGGGACGGGATCCGCGCGGGCGGTCGTGCCGCATCACGCGCAGGGAACAGCATGGCGGATCCGTGGGGTGCCGGAGGACGCGGCGCGGGCGCGCGCTCCCGGCTCCGCCGCCCGGACGCTGCGGTCTCAGCCGAACGGCTCCTCGAAGGGCCCCACGTCGAAGAACGCGACGGGCCCCTTCCTCCGGCGACCGGAGATCGAGCCGAACGACAGGCGCTGCCATCGCGTCAGGCGCTCCCAGGAGCGGTCGGAGTGCCGGACGAACCACGCCCTCGCCTCCTCCCATGCCTCGGGGGACGCGTCCCACCGGACGTCGAGCGCGGTGGTGACGACGTCGATGAGACCGCCCTCTGGGCCCGGCAGGAACCCCGAGTCGGGCATGGTCACCATCCAGTCGTCCTCGCCGCCGTACCGCAGCTCCTCGGGGAGCACCAGGCGGTAGGCGTCGGGACCGAGCTCGTCGTCCCCGTACATGGTCCGGGCCATAACCCACGGGTGCGGGTAGCCGGGCAGCCGGATGCGCCCGGCGATCCCGGCCGGCAGCCAGTCCTCGTACGGCGGGACCGCGGTGCTGCGCAGGAAGGAGCGGGGGGCGTACGGCGCGAACTCGACGGGGATGCGGGGGCGCCGTCGCCAGGGGAGGATCACGACGACCGCCCCGCATCGTGCGCGCGGGCGCACCGGCGGCGGCCTGCCGCCTCGGCCATCACCCCTCCGCCCGCGCCCGTGCAGCGGCGAGCCGCTCGGAGCGCGAGGGATCGCGCAGGGGCTCGCCGTCGTCGTCCACGAGCTGCCCGGGCGCCGCGCAGGCGTCGAGCGGGGCGATGCGGCGGGCCAGAGGCGGGCCGGTCTCCGAGCGACCGATCACCGGGATCCTGAGCCGCGACGCCGCGATGCGCGCACCGCGGGCGAGCAGGCGGCGGCGGGTGCTGCGGCGGACGGTGTCGACGACGTCGACGGCCACCTGCACCACGTCCGTCTGCCACTGCATGGACAGCGCCAGCGGGAAGGAGAGCAGGTGCTCGCGCACGTCGGCGAAGTCGCGCAGGCCGCGGAAGCCTCCGCGCAGCTCACGCGGGATCTCGCGCATGCGGTACGCCGACTGGTCCGGCCACTCCCGGCGGCAGGAGGCGGCGTTCCCGACGGCGGTCTCGAGCGCGGTCACGTCGTCCGCCAGCTCGTCGAGCTCAGCGGTCCAGAGGGCCCAGCGGGCCCGCCACGGCAGGAGGCGGAACGACCCGCTCACCCACATGGACGACACGGTTCCGTCGTCGTCGATCCACATGATGCGCTCTTCCGGGTCAGCGACATGCGCTGTCGGCGAGCGGGCCGGCCTCGGGCGGAGGACGCCTCGGGAGGCACGACCCCGGTGAGCATAGGGAGCCCGCGGCGCACGGTGGGGGACGCGTCCACAGGCGGCTCCTCCTCCGGGGCGCCCTCACTCCGCGAAGATCGCCCCCACCGACTCGCGCTTCTCCGCCTGGAAGCGGTCCTCCGCGCGGCCGAGCGCCCAGTAGGCGGAGAGCGAGAGGGCACGGCGATCGAGGCCCCAGCCGTCCTGCAGGAGCGCGCGGATCTCCTTGATCGCGCCGCGCTCGCCGTGCGCGAAGACCTCGACCTCGCCGTCCGGCCGCTCGATGACGCGCACCGCGTCGACGAGCGGCGCGCCCGGCACGGCGCCCGGCGTGCGCGAGCGGTGGATCCAGCGCAGCTCCACGCCCGCCGGGTGCGCGAGCGGGAGCTCGTCGGCGGGCCCGTCCACCTCGACGACCGCCACCCCGCGCGCGTCAGCCGGCATCGCGGCGAGCGCCGCGGCGATCGCGGGCACGGCCGAGTCGTCCCCGATCAGCAGCCGCGCGACCGCGGGATCGTCGGTCGGCCGGAACAGGCCGCCGGGACCGCTCGCCGCGATCAGGTCCCCGGGCTGCGCGGTCGCCGCCCACGGACCTGCGAGTCCCTCGTCGCCGTGCACCACGAAGTCGATCGCGCAGGTGCCCGCGGCCGGATCCGCGTGGCGCAG
Organism: Clavibacter michiganensis; assembly: GCF_021216655.1. Taxonomy (NCBI): domain Bacteria; kingdom Bacillati; phylum Actinomycetota; class Actinomycetes; order Micrococcales; family Microbacteriaceae; genus Clavibacter; species Clavibacter michiganensis. Next base: position 381,447 of record NZ_CP080437.1, on the reverse strand, counting down.
CGTGTAGGTCCGCACGGCGGGCAGCGCCTCGGGCGGCAGCGTCTCGCGCAGGGCGGGGAGGTCGAACGGCGGCACGACGCCGGATCCCGGCTGCGGCAGCATGAGCTTCACGTAGGCGTCGGTCGCGGCGAGCCGCTCGGGGACGGCCTGCTCGAGCAGCGCCCGCGTCCCCTCCCCGCCGAGGTGCACGCGGACGAGGTGCGGGCTGAGGCGCTCCGTGCGGAGCACCTCGAGGACGTGCTGCGCGCGCGGAGCGCGGACGGGACGGTCGGCGGCGGGAGGGGCGGGCGGGGCGGCGGGTGCGGCGGAGTCGGTCATCGAGGATCCATCCTCCGCTCCCCCGCGTCCCCGGGCAACGTCCCGTCGCGTCGCGCGCCGCCCGGGCGTCGGTGCCCGCTGGCAGTGCGCCTACACTGGCCGCGTGGTCGACATCGTCGTCACGGGGCTAAGCGCCAACTCCGTGCCGTACATCGAGGCCCTCGAGCGTCAGCGTGCCCTGCATGCCGACGTCGTCGCGGGCCGGGCGCAGGACACCGTCATCCTCCTCGAGCACCCCAGCGTGTACACCGCGGGGAGACGCACCGAGCCGGAGGACAGGCCGCGCGACGGCACGCCCGTCATCGACGTCGACCGCGGCGGACGCATCACCTGGCACGGGCCGGGGCAGCTCGTCGGCTACCCGATCGTGCGGCTGCCCGAGCCCCTCGACGTCGTGGCCCACGTGCGCCGCCTCGAGGGGGCGCTCATCGCCCTCCTCGCCGACCTCGACGTCGCGTCGTACCGCGTCGACGGCCGCTCCGGCGTCTGGATCCGCGGCGCAGCCCCCGACGGGAGCCCCCGCGACGAGAAGGTCGCCGCCATCGGGGTCCGCGTCGCCGAGCGGGTCACGATGCACGGCTTCGCCCTCAACTGCAGCAACGCGTTCGACGCCTACGACTGCATCGTCCCGTGCGGCATCCGCGACGCCGGCGTCACCTCGATCAGCCGCGCCATCGGCCGCACGGTCACGCCCGCCGACGTCGTCCCCCTCCTCCGCCCGCACCTCGTGCGCGCCCTCTCCTCGAACGGATCCGCCATGCCCGCCACCGCTCCCCTCTCCTCCGTCGCCGGAGCCCGCGCATGACCGCCGCCACCGCACCGGACGGCCGCCGCATGCTCCGCCTCGAGGTCCGCAACGCCGAGACCCCCATCGAGCGGAAGCCCGGCTGGATCAAGACGACGGCCCGCATGGGGCCCGAGTACCAGGCGCTCCAGCAGCTCGTGAAGACGGAGGACCTGCACACCGTCTGCCAGGAGGCGGCCTGCCCGAACATCTACGAGTGCTGGGAGGACAGGGAGGCCACGTTCCTCATCGGCGGATCCCAGTGCACGCGCCGGTGCGACTTCTGCCAGATCGACACCGGCAAGCCGGCCGACTACGACACCGACGAGCCCCGCCGCGTGGCCGACTCGGTGCGCCGCATGGGCCTCCGCTACGCGACGGTGACGGGAGTGGCGCGCGACGACCTGCCCGACGAGGGCGCGTGGCTGCACGCCGAGACCGTGCGGCGGATCCACGCCGACAACCCGGGCACGGGCGTCGAGATCCTCGCGACCGACTTCTCCGGGAACCCCGACCTGCTGGCCGAGGTCTTCTCCTCCCGTCCCGAGGTCTTCGCGCACAACGTGGAGACGGTCCCGCGCATCTTCAAGCGGATCCGCCCGGCGTTCCGGTACGAGCGCTCGCTCGACGTGATCACGCAGGCGCGGGACGCGGGCCTCATCACGAAGTCGAACCTCATCCTCGGCATGGGCGAGACGCGCGAGGAGGTCTCGGAGGCGCTCGTCGACCTGCACGACGCGGGCTGCGACATCATCACGGTCACGCAGTACCTCCGCCCCTCGCCGCGGCACCTGCCCGTCGCGCGCTGGGTGCGGCCGGAGGAGTTCGTGGAGATCAAGGCGGAGGCGGAGGCGATCGGGTTCCTGGGCGTGCTCGCCGGCCCGCTCGTGCGCTCGTCGTACCGCGCGGGTCGCCTGTACGCGCAGTCGATGCGGGCGAAGGGCCGGGAGCTGCCGGAGGGTCTCGCGCACCTCGCGGATCCCGCGAACGGCTTCGCGCAGGCCGTCGGCTGACCCCGCCTGCCCCTCCCCGCCTCGCGGACCTGTCGGCTCGCTGACGAACGGGCCGCTCCCGGGTCCGCGACCAGGTGCGCGGCCTATCGTCGGAGGCACCGCGCACGTCCCACAGCAAGGAGCTCGACATGGCCGCATCGTCCCCCACCTCAGGATCCGCGTTCGGCGACGCCGCCGACGGCGTGTGGCAGGCGATGGAGTCGCTCCGCGCCCGCTTCGAGAAGCGCGACGGCACCCCGACCGGGCACGGCACCGGCCCGCACGACGTGCGCCACGCGGTCCTCGCGCTGCTCGCCGAGGAGCCCATGCACGGCTACCGCATCATCCACGAGATCCAGGAGCGCACCGCAGGCGCCTGGACCCCGAACGCCGGCGCCGTCTACCCGACGCTCCAGCTCCTCGCCGACGAGGGCCTCATCGCCGCCGAGACCACCGACGGCCGCAAGGTCTGGGCGCTCACGGAGGCCGGCCGGTCCGCGGTCGCGCGCGACGGCATCACCGCCCCGTGGGCCGACGCATCCGAGCACGGCCATGACGCGCACGACCGCCACGACCGTTCCGCGCTCCCCAAGGCCGGCCTCTTGCTCGCGCAGGCCGCGGCCCAGGTGCAGCGCACGGGCACCCCAGCGCAGGTCGCCGAGGCCGTGACCGAGCTCGACGCGGCCCGCCGCCGCCTCTACGCGATCCTCGCCCGGGAGTGACCGCGGCCACGGCCGGCGCCGTCCCCGGGGCGGATCCCGAGGCCGACGCCCCGGAGACGCGCGCCCGCTACCGCCGGATCCTCCGCTTCGCCGCCTGGAACCTCGCCGTCACGTGGTGGTACGAGCTGTTCCTCCCCCGCGTCGGCCTCCGCCGCATCGCCGACCGCACGCGCACCCGACGCATGAAGCTCTTCGCCCGCCGCTTCCGCGTGCTGGCGGTCGAGCTGGGCGGCCTCATGATCAAGGTCGGCCAGTTCATGTCGTCGCGGCTCGACGTGCTTCCGCCCGAGATCACCGCGGAGCTCGAGGACCTGCAGGACGAGGTGCCTGCGGTCCCCTTCCCCGAGATCCGCGCGCTCGCGGAGCGCGAGCTGGGCATGCCCCTCGCCGACGCCTTCGCGTGGGTAGACGAGACGCCCGTCGCCGCCGCGTCCCTCGGCCAGGCGCACCGCGCGATCCTCGGCCCGCTCGACTCCGCCGACACGGGCCTCACGGGCGCCGTCATCAAGGTGCAGCGGCCCGGCATCGACGACGTCGTCCGGATCGACCTCGCCGCGCTCCGCCGCATCGGCGGCTGGCTCACGCACGTGCGGCTCGTGTCCGACCGGGTGGACGCGCCCGCGCTCGTGGAGGAGTTCGCCGAGACGAGCCTCGAGGAGATCGACTACCTGCATGAGGCGCGCAGCTCCGCGCGCTTCCAGGAGATGTTCGCCGCCGACGAGCGCGTGGCCGTCCCCGAGATCGTCTGGGAGCGCAGCACCCGCCGCGTGCTCACGCTCGAGGACGTCACCGCGATCAAGATCACCGACCACGCGGGGCTCCTCGCCGCCGGGATCGACCCCGTCGAGGTCGCGCCCGTGTTCGCCGCCGTGATGTTCGACCAGCTCTTCGCCGACGGCTTCTTCCACGCGGATCCGCACCCCGGCAACGTCTTCGTCACGCCCGTCACGGACGGCTCCGTGGCGCAGGGCTGGACCCTCACCTTCATCGACTTCGGGATGATGGGCGAGGTGCCGCCGAGCACCCGCCGAGGCCTGCGCAAGATGCTCATCGCGGCCGCCTCCCGCGACGGCAAGGGCCTCGTCGACGCGGCCCGCGACATCGGCGTGCTGCTGCCGTCCGCGGACACCACGCAGCTCGAGCTCGCCATGACGCGCCTCTTCGCGCGCTTCGGCGGCCTGGGCTTCGCGGAGCTGCGCGAGGTGGATCCGCGGGAGTTCCGCGCCTTCGCGAACGAGTTCCAGGAGGTGGTCCGCACGCTGCCGTTCCAGCTGCCGGACGACTTCCTGCTCATCATCCGCGCCATGTCGCTCACCTCGGGCGTGTGCAGCGCGCTGGATCCCGCGTTCAACCTCTGGGACTCCGTCGAGCCGTACGCGCAGCGCCTCATCCGCGAGGAGCGCGGCAACGTCGTGCGCGACCTCGGCACGCGCGTCTCGGACACCGCGGGCACGCTCGCCCGCCTCCCCGGCCGGCTCGACGCGCTGCTCACCCGCATCGACGACGGCGCCCTCCCCATCAGCGATCCCACGCTCGAGCGCCGCGTCGGTGCCCTGGAGCGCACCCTCCGCCGCGCGGTCTCCGCTCTCGTGTTCGGCGGGCTCCTCGCGGGCGGCGTGCTCCTCCGCCCCGACGACGAGGTGCTCGGCACCGTGCTGCTGGTCGTCTCGGTGATCCCGCTCGCGCAGGCCCTCCTCCCGGGCCGCCGCGGTCGCTGAAGCCTACGTCTCTACGGCTTGATCAGCGCGACCATGAAAAATGGGCATCTCGGGCACATGGATATCGGCCACACCGCGGCATGAACGTGCACTTCACTCATCATCACAGGATGAAGCACCACCGATGCGGTGTGACATAGGGCACCATAAGCTACCCACTAATACGCAGATTATTTAGTCATTCCATTCCTCGGGACAGTATTTCGCCAGCAGACCCTCGACGAGCGCCATCCCGGACCCATGAAGCTGATCTCGATCTGCCGCAGCCGACCCTTCTGTGAAGTCGATCGGTTGTCCAACGGGTAGATCTACCCTTACTGCGTACTCAGCGGTAACACGCGCCCCATTGTGCGTAACGGCATTTCGCTTCAACCGAATAAGCTCCAAAGCCTCGATGTTGACGTTTGTGTTAGAGAGCAGGTCTACGCCAAGGCGTTCCTTGATGTACGTCAGTTGCTCTCGCACTCCTGAATAGGCGATCTTCCTGACACGACGCTCGGCCAGCACGTCGATAAGAGAACCTTGTAGCTGATGTTCGATGATCTCGTCCCATGTCATAGTTTCTTTTGACTTCAGATGCTGCGGCATGCTCAAGATAGTTGCACGGACAACATCGGCAAACAAAGCGTCCCAAAGCGCACAAGCATGCGTGAGGCTCATTTGGAGCAGCACTTCCGGGTGGGTTGATCGGGCCGAGTGGGCCATCTCCATAGTTACAAGCAGATTGTTGTACTCTTCCCTTGTGAATGAGAGTGTATCAATTTGAGCACCTACTTTGGGGTCAAAGACAGGAAACTCGACGTTCCCGTCCTCCGGAGGAGTAATTTGAATTTTTCTCTGAATCTCGGCCGCTTGCTCAGATGCTGCCACGACCGCCCTAAGTGACTCACGCACAAATAAATTAAGACCGTAAGCTGATTCACTATAAGCCAAACCAGCTCTAGCTATAGTCTTCGATAAGGTGCTCATGTGCCTACTTTAGACGATTGACGCCGACTCAACGCCACAACCTTCAGAGGCCTGCCACGCGAAGGAAACACGGTGAGACATGATGTCTGAATTCCAGCTCAGTGCCCACTACGGGCTACGGGCTACGACTTCGATTCGGCAGGTGCGCGGCCGAATCCGCCCGGACACTAGCGCCTCGCATGTCCTGCACCCATCCGCTCGATGTCGGTCGTGACGCCGTGTGACGCGCCTCAGGCCGACCTCCCGGCGGGCCCGCCTACCGTGGCCGCACCGACCCGACGGACCGAGGAGACACCATGACCGACACGACCATCCAGGCGCAGATCGCCGACTTCGACCGCGGCTTCGCCGAGCAGATCGGCCCGGACCTCTCCGCCGTCTTCGCCGCGGAGCAGCGGGCTCTCCGGGAGGGCGGCGTCCCGTCCGGCGCGGTCTCCCCCGGCGACGCGCTCCCCGCCGCGACCCTGGTGGATCCCGACGGCGCGGAGGTCGACCTGCATGCCGCCCTCGGCTCCGGCCCCGCGGTGATCGTGCTCTACCACGGCGCCTGGTGCCCGTACTGCAACCTCACCCTCCGGCAGTACCAGGCCGAGCTGCTGCCCGCCCTGCGCGAGCGTGGCGCGACCCTCGTCGCCGTCAGTCCGCAGACACCGGAGGGCAGCGCACAGGCCGTCGCCGGCGGCGGGCTCGACTTCGCCGTGCTGTCGGATCCGTCCAACGCGTTCGTCCGCGCGCTCGGCCTCCTCACCGAGCCGACCCCCGAGGCCCGCGAGGCTCACGCGCAGCTCGGGTTCGACGTCGCGGACAGCAATGCGGACGGCACCGGCGACATCCCGTTCCCCACCGTGATCGTGGTGGACGCCGACCGACGCGTGTCCTTCGCCGACGTGCACGTGGACTACACGACCCGCACCGAGGTGCCGGAGATCCTCGCGGCCGTGTACGCTCTCCTCGCCCGCTAGCGGGCGCCTCCGGACGCGCTGACTCGCGTCCAGGAAAAGCAGAAGGCCCGGTCTCGAGGAGACCGGGCCTTCATCTTGTTGCGGGGGCAGGATTTGAACCTACGACCTCTGGGTTATGAGCCCAGCGAGCTACCGAACTGCTCCACCCCGCGCTACGAGGAATACATTACCAGACCTCCGAGGTGCTCATGACCACGTGCGCGGCACCGCGCACATCCGACCCGCCGGATGCCCTTCCCCCTACCAGGACGGCCCCGGCGGCACCCGCATCGCGGGGCCGCCGGGGCCGTCCTGGTCAGCAGCTGTTCGCTACTGCTGCTGGCTCAGCTCGTACGCGCGCTGCACGGCCTCGGTGAACCGCTGGTCCGCCTGCGCGGCGGCCACGAGGTCGCCGGACGCGTACGCGGCCTGCCGCTCCTGCAGGGCCGTGTTGGCCGCGTCGAGCGCTGCCTGCACGTCCTGCGCGGGAGCCGAGGGCGAGGTCGTCGGCGCGGGCGTGGGCGTGGATCCCGTGCCCCCGTCCGTCGCGCCGTCGGTGGCCCCGTCTCCCGTGCCGCCGTCGACGGGCGTCGTGGGCACGACGTCCTCGTCACCGGCCGTGGCTCCCGAGTCGCCCTCGAAGATGCTGTCGAGGGCCGCGTCCAGCGTGTCCTCGAACGCGATCTTGTCGCCGAACGCCACCAGCACCTTGCGGAGCAGCGGGTAGCTCGTGTCGCCCGTCGAGCGGACGTACACGGGCTGCACGTAGAGCAGGCCGCCGCCGACCGGGAGGGTCAGCAGGTTGCCGCGCACCACGCTCGTGCGCCCGCCGCGTTCCAGCAGGTTGAGCTGGTTCGCCACGTTCGTGTCGGAGTTGAAGTTGTTCTGGATCTGCGTCGGCGCCGGGATGGTGTCGTCGTTCGGCAGCGTCAGCAGACGCAGCTTCCCGTAGTCGGCCGCCTTCTCCCCCGCCGTGCTGCCCGCATCCGAGTCGACCCCGAGGTAGCCCGTGAGCACGCTCCGGGAGGTGTCCTGCGTGGCCGGCGGGATGAAGGTCGAGTACAGCGAGAACCGCGGTGCGTCCTGACCCGGCATCTGCATGGTCAGGTAGTACGGCGGCTGGAGGCTCGCCGGGGTGCCCGCCTCGGTGGTGGCGGTCGGGTCGTTCGGCGTGGTCCAGAGGTCCTGGTTCGAGTAGATCGAGCCGGGATCCGTCACGTGGTACTTGCCGAGGACCGCGCGCTGCACCTTGAACATGTCCGCGGGGAAGCGCAGGTGGCTCATGAGCTCGCCGGAGATGTCCGAGATCGGCTTGAGGGTCGAGGGGAACACCTTCTGCCACGTCTTGAGGATCGGGTCGTCGGTGTCCCACGCGTAGAGCGTGACCTTGCCGTCGTAGGCGTCGACCGTGGCCTTGACCGAGTTGCGGATGTAGTTGATCTGATCCGTCGGCACGAGCGGCTGCGTCTGCTGCGAGTCCGCGATGAGGCGGCTCATGTCCTGGCGCTGCGAGTACGGGTACTGGTCGCTCGTCGTGTATCCGTCGACGATCCACACCACGCGGCCGTCGACGACGCTGGGGTACGGGTCCTTGTCGATGGTGAGGTACGGCGCGACCTTGCCGACGCGCTCCGCCGGGTCGCGGTCGTAGATGATCTGCGACTGGTCGTTGATCTGGTTGGCCAGGAAGATCTGCTCCGACTGGAACTTCAGCGCGTAGATGAGGCGCTTGAAGACGTTGTCGACCTTCGGCCCGCCGTCGCCCTGGAACGTCGTGTACGTCTCGTCCGCGCCGTCGACGCCGGACGGGTAGTCCAGCTCCACCTTGTCGCCCGACTCGGGTCCGCCGACGATGGAGTAGTCGGGCGAGTTCTCGCCGAAGTACACGCGCGGCTCGAAGTCCCCCAGGTCACCCGAGGCGGGGATGCCCGACTCGAGGAACACGGGCTGGCCGTCGGAGGTGCGCTGCGTTCCGTACGCCGCGACGAGCGAGTAGCCGTGCGTGTAGACGAGGTGCTGGTTGACCCACGACGTGCCCGTGTTGGTGGGGCTCAGCTCACGGACCGCGACCACCGTGTCCTGCACGCGGCCGTCGATCTGGTACCGGTCGACGTCGAGGTTGTCGCCGAACTGGTAGTACTGCCGGAACTGCTGCAGCTGGCTGAACGCGTCGCCCACGACAGCGGGGTCGAGGATGCGGATGTTCGCCGTCGTCGCGGCGTCCTCGCGGAGCGCGCCCGGGGTGGTGTCCGTGGTCGCGTCGTAGGGGATCTCCTCGATGTCCGCGAGGCCGTAGGCCTGCCGCGTCGCCTCGATGTTGCGCTCGTAGTACTGCGACTCGAGCGCGCGCTCGTTGGGCTCCACCTGGAAGCGCTGCACGATGGCCGGGTAGGCCGTGCCGACGAGGATGCTGGCGACGATCAGGCCGGCGGTGCCGATGATCGGCAGGCGCCAGCGGCCGATGACGGCCGTGACGATGAAGAACAGCGCCACGACGCCGGCGATGCCGGCGAGGATCGCGCGACCGGGGATGACCGCGTTCACGTCCGAGTACGCGGCACCCGTGAACAGCCCGCCGTTCGCGTTGTTGACCACCGACGAGTACTGGTCGAGCCAGATGCTCACGCCCTGCAGCAGGAAGTAGACGCCCGCGGTGATCGCGATCTGGATGCGCGAGCTCTTGGAGATGCGCACCTCGCGGCCCGTGAACCGCACGGCGCCGTAGAGGTAGCTCGTGGCGAGGACGCCGAGCATCGAGATGATGACGACCGCCGACGCGAAGCCGACGACCGCGTGGTAGAAGGGCAGCTCGAACATGTAGAAGGAAGTGTCGAGCTGGAACTGCGGATCCACCGTGCCGGAGGGCGTGCGGTTGAGCCACAGCAGCGTGCGCTGCCAGCCGCTCGAGGCCGAGACGCCCGCGAAGAGGCCGAAGACCGCGGGGATCGCGAACATGGCGAGGCGGCGCAGCGGCTCGACGACCTGCTGGTAGCGGTCGAGCTGCGAGTTGAGCTTCGCGTAGACGGGCCGTGAGCGGTACGCGACCTGGATGCTGACGAACACCGGGATCGCCATGGCGAGGAACCCGACGAGGAACAGCGCGATGCCCGCGCCCCACTGCGTGAGCAGCACCCCGAGGTAGCCCAGCTGGTCGTACCAGAGGACGTCGGCGTAGAAGCCGGCGAAGATGAAGAACGCGATCACCAGCGCTGCGATGATGGCCGCGGTGATGGCGAGGGGGGCTCGGCTCCGTCTGGCGGGCCGGGCGGATGTGCTAGTCACAGATGTGCCTCAGAGTCGTAGGACAGCGGAGTCCTCATCCTAGGCGGGGCGGTTGCCAGGTACCTGCGAGCGATCAGGGGTTCCCGTCTGGTAAGGGGGACCTCGCGAGCACCGGTGGACGCCGTCGGCCTCCTGCTGTCTCAGCAGGTGGGCAGCGCGTCCAGGTCCCCGCCGGTGGAGATGGCGGCGAGCGCCGCGAGCGAGTCGTCGAGCGTCGAGACGGAGAAGACGCGCAGGCCGTCGGGCACGTGCCCGCGCACCTCGTCGCAGTTGTCGGCGGGCGCCAGGAAGTACTCGGCGCCGGCGCGCTCGGCGCCGAAGAGCTTCTGCCGGATCCCGCCGATGGGGCCGACCGTGCCGCCCGCGTCGATCGTGCCCGTGCCGGCGATGGCCTTGCCGCCGGTGAGCGAGCCCTCCTCGAGCTTGTCCATGATCCCGAGCGCGAACATCATCCCCGCGCTCGGACCGCCGACGTCGTCGAGCTGGATGTCGACCTCGAACGGGAACTCGTACGAGGTGGAGGTGACGATGCCGATGACGGGGCGGCCTTCGCGCTCGGCGGGCGTGACCTCGACCGTGCTGTCCTGGCCGTCGCGCGTGATCCCGAAGGACAGCGGCGTGGTCGTGCCGGCGGCCGCGACGCGCGCCTGCAGGTCGGCGAGGTCGACCACGTCGGCGCCGTCGACCGTGCGGATCGCGTCGCCCGTGCGGAGGGGCCCGTCGGCCGGGGACCCGTCGACGACGCTCTGCACCTGCAGGGTGCGCGGCACCTGGATGCCGAGCTCGGTGAGGGCGGCGGCGACGGCGTCCTGCTGCGAGTCGGTCATCTGGACCTGGTTCTGCGCGTCGCGATCCTCGGCCGTCTGGCCCGCGGGGAAGACGGCCTCCATGGGGACGACGCTGCGGCTCGGGTCGAGCCAGGCGGAGACGACCGCGAACCAGTCGGGGCGCTGCGCGGGGTTGCCGACGACGCTGACGGTGAGCATGTCGAGGCTGCCGTCGGTGGGGTACGTGGTGCGGTCGGGGATGGAGATGAGGGGGCGCTCGGTGCCCTCGTGGTCGCTCGTGCCCAGGGTGTCGAACACGGGACCGGGCTGCTCGATGACGTACGGCGACGGCATGAGGCCGAGCGCGAGGGCGAGCACGGCGCCGGTGCCGGCGAGCACGCGGCCGACACGGCGGCGGCGCGGGGGCCGGGGTGCGCGGGGGGCGTGCTGGGCGAACAGGCTCATCCGGATGTCCTCGGTGTCGGGGCGCGCCGGGCCGGGAGGCGGCCGGACGACGGGCGTCGGGGCGGCCCTCACGGCCGCTGTTCGCGGCGGGCGGAAGCCGCGAGGGCTCAGCCTAGGCGAATGCGGATGGGTTTCCCGTGGGCGCGGGCTAGCGTGGATCCACCGGCCGCGGCACCGCGATCCGGACCCCCTCGACCCCCGGGAGACCCTCCATGGCCGACGAGCCCACCCCGAACCCCGAGGACGAGTTCCGGCGCATGCTGGAGCGGTTCCTCGGCGCCGACGGGCAGATCGACCCGGACAAGCTCGCGGGTGCCGCGGGTCTGCCGCAGGACCCCGAGATGGTCCGCCAGCTCCTCGCGCAGCTCCAGGGCGCGCTCGCCAACACCGGCGACGGCGTCGACTGGAAGGTCGCCCGCGAAGGCGCCAGGCAGCTCGCCGCCGCCGAGCAGACGCAGGTCACCGCCGCCGCGTCCGCCCCGCTCGACCAGGCGTTCCAGGTCGCGGCGCTGTGGCTCGACGAGGTCACCTACGTCAGCCAGCTCACGGTGGCCCCGCGCCTCATCACCCGCGCGCAGTGGACCGAGCTCACGATGCCGGTGTGGACCCAGCTCGCCGAGCCCGTCGCGCTCAGCATCGCCGACTCGCTCACCGAGGTGCTCCAGCAGAACGCGCCCGAGGAGATGCAGGGGATGGTCGCGGGCGCCGGCCGCATGATGCGGAACCTCGGCGGCACGCTGTTCGCGATGCAGCTCGGCCAGGTGGTCGGGCAGCTCTCCACGGAGGTCGTCTCCGGCGGCGACGTCGGCATCCCGCTCCTCGACGACCAGCAGGCCGCGCTCCTCCCGCAGAACGTGGCGGCGTTCGGCGAGGGGATCGACGTCTCCGACGACCAGGTGCAGATCTACCTGGCCGTCCGCGAGCTCGCCCACGCGCGCCTCTTCCGGCACGCGCGCTGGCTGCGGCTGCAGCTCATCTCCTCCATCACGGAGTTCGCCAAGGGCGTGCACATCGACACCGACCGGCTCGAGTCGCTCGCCGAGGGCTTCGACCCGTCGAACCCCGAGGAGCTCCGCCAGGCCATGGTCGACGGATCCCTCATCCCGCCGAAGACGGACGCGCAGCTCGCCGCCCTCGCGCGCCTCGAGACGATGCTGGCGCTCATCGAGGGCTGGGTGGACGTGGTGACCGCCGCCGCGACGGTGCGGCTCCCCCGGGCGTCCGCCATCGCCGAGACGGTGCGCCGCCGCCGCGCGACGGGCGGTCCCGCCGAGTCCGCGTTCGCGACGCTCGTGGGCCTCGAGCTCCGGCCGCGCCGCCTGCGCGAGGCCGCGGCCATGTGGCAGGCCGTCACCGACGGCGTCGGGGCGGAGCAGCGCGACGCGCTCTGGTCGCACCCGGACGTGCTGCCCACCTCCGAGGACATCGACGCGCCGCACGCGCTCGTGGCGCGGCTCACGCAGGGCGAGCCCGAGCCCGACGAGGTCGACCAGGCGCTCGAGGACCTGCTGAGCGGATCCGACGCCGGCCGCCCCGTCGAGGACGGCCAGGGTCGCGCGACCGAGCCGGGCGACGGTCCGGACGACGCGCCCGGGACGGATCCGCGCCCGGTCTGAGACCCGACCCGCACCACCCGGCGAGGCCGGCACCGCCACCGCGGTGCCGGCCTCGCGCACGTCCGCCCGGCCGCGCTTCGACCGCGTCGGACCTGTGGACGCGCTCCCCGCGAGCCGCGCCCGTCGGGCACTCTGCGCGCCCATGGCCATCCGACTCGATCCCCGCCTCCCGCTCGTCTGGCGCACGCCGGACTCCCTCCAGCTCGGCGTCGACCGTCCGCCCGTGGTGCTCAGCGCCGTGTCCCGGCTCGACGAGCGGCTGCTCGACGCGCTCGGTCGCGGCATCAGCCGCGGCGGGCTCGACATGATCGCGGCGACGGAGGGCGCGACGCCGGCGCACGTCACGCAGCTGCTCGACCTGGTGCGGCCCGCGCTCCTGCCGCCGCGCGACGAGGACCTCCCCCGCCGCACGCGCACCGGCCCGGTCGCGATCGTGGGCGGCGGACCGACAGCCGACCGCATCGCCGACGCCCTCGCCCGTGCCGGGCACGACGTGGCCCCGCGGCAGATGGCCGGCGACGCGGATCCGCGCACCGCCCTCGCCGTGATCGTCGCGCACTTCGCCATCGCCCCTGCCGTCTACGGACGCTGGTCCCGGGAGGACGTGCCGCACCTGCCGGTGGTCATCGGCGACCGGCACGCCGTCGTCGGCCCGCTCGTCGAGCCCGGGCGGACGGTCTGCTGCTACTGCCTCGACCTCGCGCGCCGGGACGCGGATCCGGCATGGCCCGCCATCGCGACCCAGCTGCTCGGGCGCGACAGCGGATCCGAGCGGGGGCTCGTGCCCGCCGAGCTCGCGGCCCTCGCCGCGCGGCCCGCCGACCGGCTGCTCACGACCGGCGAGAACGCGCTCCAGGCGCACCAGGCGGTCCTCGATGTCCGGACGGGACGGGTCACGCGCCGCGCTTCGCGCCCCCACCCGCGATGCGGGTGTCGAGCTCTGCCAGGAACCGCGACGGCTCCCGCTGCCCCGACCGATGCGGTCCGCTGCGGCTCCAGGACAGCCGCAGCCCGGAGCGCGCGCGCGTGATCCCCACGTAGAGGAGGCGCCGCTCCTCGTCCACCGCCTCGAGCGTCTGCGCGTAGCTGATGGGCACGAGCCCCTCGCTCAGCCCCATCAGGTAGACGTGCTCCCACTCGAGGCCCTTGGCGGAGTGCAGCGTCGCGAGCGTGACGGCCGAGACGGTCGGCTCGTGCTGGCCCGCCTGCCGTTCGAGCAGCTCGTCGGTGAAGGCGCGGAAGGTGCTGCCCGCGGGCATCCGCTCGGCGAGGCCCATGATCGCGTCGAGCGACTCCCAGCGGTCGCGCACGGCGCCCGGCTGCTCCGGCGGCGCCTGACTCCATCCGAGGCCGCGGAGCACGTCGCTCACCGACTTGAAGAGCGGCTCGCCCGAGATGGACACGGACGCGCCACGCAGCGCGAGGAGCGCCTGCTTGATCTCGGGGCGGTCGAAGAACCGCTGGGATCCGCGCACCTGGTAGCTGACGCCCGCGTCGCCCAGCGCCTGCTCGAGCACCGCGGACTGGCCGTTCATGCGGTAGAGCACGGCGATGTCCTCGGGCGCGATGCCCGAGGCGATCTGCTGGGCGATCGCGCCCGCGATCGCCCGCGCCTCGGCGCCGTCGGACGGGAACGCGCTCACCTGCGGCGCGCGGAAGCCCTCGCCGCGGCCGGGGACGGCGGCGGATCCGCGGCCCTTCGCACGCGAGGAGGCCGTGCCCGTGCCGTCGCCGTCCGGATCCGCGTCGGCCGAGGCCAGCGTCAGCGCGCCGGGTCGGCCGCGCATCAGCCGGTTCGCCGCCTCCGTGATGCCCGAGGTCGACCGGTAGTTCCGCTCCAGCCGCACGACGGTCGCCTCGGGGAACCGCGACGCGAAGTCGAGGAGGTACGCGCTCTTCGCGCCCGCGAACGAGTAGATGGTCTGGCTCGCGTCGCCGACGACGCAGAGGTCGCGGCGGTCGCCCATCCAGAGGTCGAGGATCGTCTGCTGCAGCGGCGAGACGTCCTGGTACTCGTCGACCACGAAGAAGCGGTACTGCTCGCGCACCTGCTGCGCGACCCATGGCTCCGCCTCGATCATGCCCGCGGTCGCGAGCAGCACGTCCTCGAAGTCGAGCTGGCGGCGCTGGTCCTTGATGTCCTCGTAGGCCTGGAGGAGCGCGACGGCCTGGTCGGCGTCGAGCTGCGGCGGCAGCGTGCGCGTGGTGCGCGCCGCGAGGCCGTACTCCTCGACGGAGATCATCGAGACCTTCCGCCACTCGACCTCGGCGGCCATGTCGCGGAGCGCGGCCGTGTCGAGGCGGAGGCGGAGCGACTCGGCGGCGTGGCCGAGCATCCGCCCCTTGCTCTCGATGAGACGCGGCATCGTGCCGCCGACCACCTGCGGCCAGAAGAAGTTGAGCTGCTTGAGGGCCGCGGCGTGGAAGGTGCGCGCCGCCACGGGTCCGGCGCCGAGCTCGCGCAGGCGACCGCGCAGCTCCGCCGCGGCGCGCGAGGTGAAGGTCAGCGCCATGACGCGGTTGGGCGGGTAGACGCCGGCCTGGATCCCGTAGGCGATGCGGTGCGTGATGGCCCGCGTCTTGCCCGTGCCGGCACCCGCGAGCACGACGACGGGCCCGAGGAGCGCCTCGGCGGCGAGCCTCTGCTGGTCGTCGAGCGCCTCGAGCAGGGACTCCGCGGATGGCGCCTCCTCCACGGGCTCGTCCGCGGTCGCGGGGCCGAGGGAGACGGGCGCGGGGAGGGCGCCCGGCGCGGCCGACCCGTAGGGGTCGCGCCCGGGCGTGCCGGGGACGAGCTGGTCGGTCACGATCGGCGGATCACCACTCCCGCTCGCCGTCCTCGAGGGGTCCGCCGTACCACTCCTCGATGATGGCGCGCGCGATGGACGACGGGCCGGGCAGCGCGATCTCGCCGAGCGACGCGCGCAGCTCCTCGCGGCTGAACCAGCGCAGGTCGACGATCTCGACGCCGTCCGGGGTCGCGGGTCCGCTCGACGCGGCGACCCGCGCGAGGAAGCCCACCATGACGGACGCGGGGAACGGCCACGGCTGGCTGCCGAGGTAGCGGGGATCCTCGACCGTGATGCCGGACTCCTCGAGCACCTCGCGCTTCACGGCGGCCTCGAACGACTCCCCCGGCTCGACGAAGCCCGCGAGCAGCGAGTAGCGGTCGCCGCCCCACATGGCGTTGGCGCCGAGGAGGAGGCGGTCGTCCTGGTCGACGACGCCCATGATCACGGCGGCGTCGGTGCGCGGGAAGACCTGCGAGCCGTCGGAGGGCGCGCGGCGCACCCAGCCGCCCTGCTCGACGACGGTCGGCTCGCCCGTCTTCGGCGAGAACGGGTGGGAGGCGTGCCAGTTCGCGGTGGCGAGCGCGCCCGTGAACAGCGCGGCGTCACGGTCGTCGAGCTGCGTAGCGGTCGTCCGCAGCTCCAGCCAGCGCGCATCGGCGGGCTCGAGCTCGGCGGCCGCGGCGTCGGTGAGGACCGCGGCGACGACGGGCGTGCCGACCGGCTCCCCCTCGTGCGCGATGGTCGTACGGCCGAGGTAGATGCGGACGGTCGCGGCGGTGACCCGGTCGACCGGCAGCAGGTCGAGCGCGGCGCTGCCGTCGGCTGCGGATCCCAGCGCGCGGTGACCGTGGAGCGCGAGGACGCGCGTGGCCGGATCCGCCCACAGCTCGTCGAAGAGGGCGGGCGAGTCGCGGTTGAGGCCGTCGCGGTCGACGCCCTCGCGGGACAGGGGCAGGCGGGAGAGGAAGCTGTCGAGCACGGGGGACCAATCGACTTCGAGGGCGGACGGGCCGAGGGGCGGGACGTCATGCGTCGTGATCCGCCCACGGTGCGCGGGGCCGGAAGCGCGTGGCGCGGTGAGACGGAGGGCTCCCAGCGACCTAACCTGTAAGGCATGGCCAGATCCCACCTCACTCTAGCCGCGTTGGCGACCTCGGCCGTCTCGGGGCTCGACGTGGTCCGCAGCACCCCGTTCACGGCAGGCGGCGCCGGCGACTTCGACTCCGCGCTCCTCACCACTCGGGACGGCCGCGAGCTCCTCGTGCGCGTGCCGACCACGCAGGCCGCCGAGTCCGAGCAGTCCGCGGACCTCGTCGCGCTGCGGGCGCTGAGCACCGGGATCCGCTCGCGGCTGCCGTTTCAGGTGCCCGAGTTCCTGGGGCAGGCGCCCATCAAGCCCACCCGCGGCTTCGTCTACGGGCACGTGCCGGGACGGGTCATCTCGCTCGACGAGATCCCCGCGGGCGACGGCCTCGCGCGCTCCATCGGCGCCGCCGTCTCCGCCGTGCACAGCCTGCCGACCGGGTTCGTCGCCGACGCGGGGCTGCCCGTGCTCTCGGCCGCGGAGATCCACAGCCAGACCGCGGCCCTCATCGACCGGGCCGCCGCCACCGCGCTCGTGCCGAGCCTGCTGCTCTCGCGCTGGGAGGAGGCGCTCGACGACGCGTCGCTCTGGCAGTTCCAGCCGGCCGTCGTGAACGGCGCCGTGCAGGCCTCCTCGTTCCTCGTCGACGGCGACGACGTGACGGGCATGATCGGCTGGTCGGAGCTGCGGGTCGCGGACCCCGCTCACGACCTGCACTGGGTGCTGGGCGCGCGCGCCGAGCACGTCGCCGAGAGCGTCTTCCGCGCCTACAACCAGGCGCACCACGTGACGGTCGACCGCCAGCTCAAGCAGCGGGCGCTCCTCTACGCCGAGCTCGAGATCGCCCGCTGGCTGCTGCACGGGACGGACACGCGCAACCAGGGCATCATCGACGACGCCGTCAACATGCTCAGCGCGCTCGTCGACACGGTGCGCGCCGACGAGGGCCAGCGCATCGCGCACGAGACGCTGCCGGTGATGGACGTCGACCAGGTCGAGGAGATGCTCGACTCCCGGCCTCAGCCCACCGTCTCCCCCGACGGCGCACGCGACGCGTCGGGCGTGCGCGCACCCGACCAGAGCCCCACCAGGTCCTCCTCGGAGTAGAGCCGCTCCGGCTTCAGGGACCGGCCCTCCGCGACGAAGTAGAACTCGGCGTCGATGAGGTCGGGGTCGATGCCCCGCCACTTCGCGAAGGCGAGGCGGTAGAGGGCGAGCTGGAGCTGCTTGAGCTCGAGGTCGGCGGCGTCCTTCGGGGTGCGGCCGGTCTTCCAGTCGACGACGCGGTAGCGGCCGTCGATGAGGAACACCGCGTCGATCTTGCAGATGACGACCTGCCCGGCGAGCTCCATGTGGATCTCGACCTCGACCTCCTCGGGCTTCCTGCTCGCCCACTCGCTCGCCTCGAAGGTCGCGCGCAGCCGGTCGAGGTCCTCCTGCTCCACGGGCGGCTCGGTCGGATCCGCATCCAGCTCGACGCCGGACGCGTCGATGACGTCGGCCGTGCCCGCGGGCCCGTAGCGGGCCTCGACCCAGCCGTGGAAGAGCGTGCCGAGCCGGGTCTGCCGATACGGGCGCTCGGGCATGGGGCGGCGCAGGCGCGCGGCGACGCCCGCGGGGTCGCTCACGAAGTCCTTGAAGCGCGACGCCGGGATGCGCGTGGGCAGGTCGACGAGCTCGGCGTCACGTGCGCGGGCGTCGCGCTCGGCGAGGAGCAGGTCGATGTCGCGGGTCCACACGGTCTCCGCGCCCGGGTCCGCGTCGGCGACGGCATCGGAGGCGGCGCGCACGCGGGCCTCGCGGGGGCCGAGCGGCGGCAGCGGCCAGGCGACGCGCGCGGATCCGGGCTCGAGCGGGTTCTCCTCCAGCTCGGGCGCCTCGGGCAGCGCGTCAGGCGCGATGAGGCCCACCTGCTGGATCTCGCGCAGGAACGCCCCGGGACCCCGCGGCTTCTGCTGCGTCGACCAGAACGAGCCGCTCAGCAGCAGGTCGGACCGCGTGCGCGTGATCGCGACGTACGCGAGCCGCCGCTGCTCGGCGGCGTTGCGCTCCTCGAGCTCCTCGCCGAACGCCTCCATCGCCTCGGCGAACTCCTTCTGCGTCTCCGCGCCGCGCCACGCCAGCGACGGCAGCTCGGCGGAGTCGCCGCGGAATTCGAAGGGCAGGGCGCCGAACGCGACCCAGCCGCGCTTCTCCCGGAGCGTGCCGGGCAGCTCGCCCTCGACCATGCGCGGCACGGCCACGACGTCCCACTCGAGGCCCTTCGAGCCGTGGATCGTGAGGATCTGCACCGTGCCGGGCTCCGGCTCCTCGGTGCGCGGCGCGAGGTTGTCACGCCGCTCGGCCTCGGCGAGCCACGCGAGGAACGGGCCGAGCGTGCCGGCGGAGTCGCCCTGGAGGTAGCCGGCCACCTGCTCGGTGAAGGCCTCGAGGCTCGCGCGGCCGAGCGGATCCGTCTCGTTGGCGGCGACCTCGATGTCGAGGAGCAGCTCCTGCTGGACGACCGTGACGAGGTCCACCAGGTCGAGCCCGACGCGGGAGCGCAGCACCTGCAGCTGGCGGCCCGCGGCACGGAGGCGCGCGAGGCCCTCGGCGCTGAACCCGGCGAGCGCGGTGTGGCCGTCGCGGGCGTCGACGACGAAGTCGAGCGCGTCGACGACGGACCCGACCTCGTCCGGCACCACGGAGGCCCGGAGGCCGTCGCGCACCTCCTCGGCGAGCGGCTTCTGCGCGTGATCCCGGGACATGAGCCAGGAGGCGACGCGGCTGAGCGCGTGCACGTCCTTGGTCCCGATGCGCCAGCGCGCGCCTGTGAGGAGGCGCACGAGCTCGCTGCCCGCGGTGGGGTCGTGGAGCACGCGGAGGACGCACACGAGGTCGACGACGGCGGGCTGGTCGAGCAGGCCGCCGAGGCCGAGCACACGGAACGGCACGCCCCGGTCGGCGAGCGCCGTGGTGAACGGCTCGATGGTCTTGAGCGAGCGGCACAGCATGGCGGCCGAGCGGGGGCGGCCGTCGGATCCGGTCTGCCGCAGCCGGTCGGCGAACCACGCGGCGACGCTCGCGGCCTCGTCGGCGACCGTCTCCTCGTACGCGACGTCGAGCCGGCCGTCGCCCGCGTCGGGCCGGGGCTCGAGGCGCGCGACGGGGATCCGGGAGGCCGCGGTCAGCGGCTCGACGATGCGGTTCGCCGCGCCGAGCACGGAGGCCGGGTTCCGCCAGCTGGTGGAGAGCGCGTAGACGGGCACGTCGGCGGAGGCGGCGCCGGTCGGCGCGAAGTCGGCGCCGAAGCGCGCGAGATTCGCCGCGCTCGCGCCGCGCCAGCCGTAGATGGACTGGTGCGGATCCCCCACGGCCATGACCGGCGTGCCGCCGAAGAGCGTGGAGAGGAGCCGGGTCTGCACGACCGAGGTGTCCTGGTACTCGTCGAGGAGCACGACGCGGAACCGCTTCCTGTGCTCCGCGACGACCTGCGGCACCCGCTCGCAGATGGCGAGCGCGAACGCGACCTGGTCGCTGTACTCCACGAGCCCGCGCCGGGTCTTCTCCTCCTGGAACCGCACGGCGAGGTCGACGAGCGGCGGCAGCGCGCCGACCGCGGCGACCGCCTCGGCCGCCGGGGCCTTCCTGATCCGGGCGGATCCGAACGGCAGCTCCGCGAGGCCCGTGAACGACCCGGCGAGCCGCACGACCTCGGCCGGGTCCGCGACGTTCTCGCTCATGGCCCGGCTCAGGGAGATGACGGCCTGCGTGATGGGATCCACCCCGCGTCCGAGCTCCAGCAGCCGCGGGTCGGTGCTCTCGACGACGAGGCGGCGCGCGAGCTGCCAGGCGGACGCCTCCGTGAGCACGACCGACTCCGCCTCGCGGCCGATGAGGGTGGCGCTGTCGCGGAAGATGCCGTTCGCGAACGCGTTGTAGGTCTGCACGGTGGGCGTGGCGAACGCGTCCGCGGGCACGGCCGCGAGCCCGGCCTGCTGCAGCTGCTCGATGCGGGCGCGGATCCGCACCCCGAGCTCCCCCGCGGCCTTGCGCGTGAAGGTGAGGCCGAGGATCTCCTCGACCCCGACGTGCCCGTTGGCGAGCAGCCACACCACGCGGCTCGCCATCGTCTCGGTCTTGCCGCTGCCGGCGCCCGCGACCACGAGGCCGGGCTCGAGCGGCGACTCGATGACGCGCCGCTGCTGCTCGGTGGGGCTCGGCAGGTCGAGCGCCTCGGCGATGCGGCGGGCGCTGATCACGCCGCCGCCGCCCGCGCCGGTGGTCCCGACGCCGGCAGCGCCGTCGCCGCTCACGCCGACACCGCCCGCACGAGGTGGATGCGGTACCGCCTGGCCGACCCCGGATCCCGCTCCCCCAGATCCGGCGTGCCGTCGAAGGTCGCACCCGCCATGCCCGTGGCCGCCTCGGCGATGCGCGCCCGGAACCCGTCGAGCTCCTCGCGGGTGAGCGGCTCCTGCGGCAGCTCGCGGTACGGCAGGCCGCGCGTGCCGCCGGAGACGTACAGCAGCTTCGCGCCGCCGGACGGCGTGCCGGCGGGCACCTGCTCGAGCGAGCCCTCGACGTACGCCAGCTGATAGGAGCCGAGCTGCGCGTGCGCCGGGATCTCGGCGCGGGTCGGGAAGTGCCGCCCGGTCTTGAGGTCGACGATGACCACCTGGCCCTCCTCCGTCAGCTCGATGCGGTCGATCTTCCCGCGGAGGCGCGCGACGCCCACCTCGAGCTCGAAGCCGCCCTCGGCCGCGAGCATCCGCCCGCCGCGGGCCTCGAAGTCGCGGAGGTACCCGCTGACGCCCGCGATGAGCTCGCCGGCCTGGCGCCGCTCGCGCTCGCCCACCCAGGGCGACTCGAAGGGCAGCTCGCCCCACCGCTCGTCGAGGCGCTCCTCGAGGGCGGCCGGGCGGAGATCCGCCTCGGGGTCGAGGCTGGCCTCCTCCATGACGGCGTGCACGATGGTGCCGATGCCCATGGCCGTGCTCGTGGATCCGCCGGACGCCTGGTCGATGAACCAGTTGAGCGGCGAGCGCTCGAAGGCCTCCAGCCGCGAGGGCGAGACGGGGACGCGGGCCTCGGGGTCGGTCAGGTCGACGACGGGCTCCGTGGTCGACGGCTCGCGCAGCCCGTACCACTCGGCCGGATCCGCGCCCGTCACGCCCTCCGCCGCGAGGCGCGCGAGGGCGGATGCCGCGGCACGGCCGCGCTCGCGGGTGGCGTCGGCGGCTCGCCGCGCCGTGCGGTCGCCCGAGACGACCCGGCCGTCGTCGAGGAGCACGGCGTCGCGGTGCACGACCGCGAGCTCGCGACGGAGCGCGCCGACGAGGCCGCGGAGCGAGAGCGGGTGATCCGGGCGGATCCGCAGCGCGGCGGGCGCGTCCTTCGCCACCCGCCCCGACTCGACGCCGGCCTCCGCCTCGGCGATGCCGGGCGCGGGCGGCACGAGGCGGAGGAACGGCGACGGCGCCTCCTCGTCGTTGGCGGTCGCGCTGAGCACCACGACGCGGGACGCACGGGAGACGGCGAGCGCGAGCATCCGCAGCTCGTCGCCGAGGACCTCGGCGCGCTCGTCGACGTCGGCCCGGTCGAGGCCGCGTGCGACGGCGGAGAGGCGCTGGGGGTGCAGCAGGGATCCGCGCAGCCGCAGGTTCGGCCACACGCCCTCCTGCAGGGCCGCGACCGCGACCACCTCGTATCCCGCGCCCACGACCGCGGACGGCGTGGCGACCAGCACGGTGTCGGCGAGCGGCTGCGGCGAGAGCGTGTCCTCCGGCACCTCGGCGCCGAGCAGCTCCTCCACGAAGTCCGACGCGGGACGGCCCGGGCTCCGTTCGACGAACCGCCGCGCGGCCGTGAAGAGCGCGACCACGCCGTCGAGGTCGCGGTTCGCCTGGTCGGCGACGATGCCCGTCTGCAGCGCCTGCTCGAACCACGGCTTCGCCAGCTTCGAGCCCTCCCACAGATGCCAGAGCAGCTCCTCGATGGTGCCGTCGGCGGATGCGAGCTCGCGGGCCCCCTGCAGCGTGCGCGCGAGCCGGCCGAGGCGACGCGCCGGCGCGAGGTCGAGCGTCTCGAGCCGGCCGGGCGCGGCGAGCGCCTCGACGAGCAGCTCGTCGCTCGAGCGGTGCCCGTCGCCCGCGAGCTCCTCCTGCCGCATCGCGAGCCGGAGCCGACGGAGCGCGACGCCGTCGAGCCCGCCGAGTGGACCCGTGGCGAGCTCCGCCGCGATGTCCGGCGTGAGCGGCACTCGGCCGAGCACGACGTCGACGGCCCGGATGAGGGCGAGCGCGGCGAGATCGTCGCGGAGGGCGCGCCCGGCGACGGCCGTGCGCGTGGGCACCTCGGCGGTCGCGAGGCTGCGGGCGACCTGGGGCACGAGGGATCCGGAGCGCACCAGCACGACCATGCGCGCCCACGGCACGCCGCCCAGCAGGTGCTCCTCCCGGAGCCGCCGCGCGAGGCGGGCGAGCTCGAGGGCGCGCGTCGGCGCCTCGATGATCTGGATCGGGTCGGCGTCGTCGTCGAGGCCCGGGGCGGATCCCGCCTGCCGCTGCCGCCCCGCGCCCGCCGCGCCGATGCGCGCCATGACGGCCGAGGTGAGCGCCCGGAGCGCGGGCGGCTGCCGGTGCACCCGGTCGAGCACGAGCGTGCGGAGGCCGGGCAGCCCGAGCACGGTGGAGAGGCGTCCGAGCGCCGATGCCTCCGCCCCGCGGAAGGTGGCCGCCGCGACGTCCGGGTCGCCGAACGCGACCACGTCGGCACCGCGCGCGGCGAGCGCCCGGAGGAGGGACAGGGTCGCGACGGTCGCCTCGTGCAGGTCGTCGGCGACGACCAGGCGGATCCCCGTCAGCGCTTCCCCCCGCGACACGAGCAGCACGGCCTCGGCGAGGAGCTCCGCGCTGTCGAGGTGGTCGCCGCGGAAGGAGTCGACGACGTCCTCGTACTCGCGGGCGAACGCGGCCGCGGCGATCCACTCGGGCACGTCGTGCGCACGGCCGAGCTCGGCGAGGGCGTCCGGCCGCACGCCCTCCTCGGTCGCGCGCATGAGCAGCTCGCGGAGCTCCGTGCGGAAGGCGCGGAGACGGCGCACCTCGACGCCGAGCGGATCCGGCCACGCGGGCCCGGTGCCCAGCTCCTCGTGCCCGGCGAGGAGGTCGGCGATGATCTGGTCCTGCTCGGCGCCCGTGAGCAGCCGGGGCGGCTCGGTGCCGGTCTCGGCGGCGCGGCGCGCGAGCACCTCGAAGGCGACGGACGTGGCGGTGCGGGCGAGCGGCCCGAGCGTGGGCACCCCCACGCGGAGCGCGAGCTCGTCGCGCAGGCGCGTGGCGGCCGCGCGCGACGGCGCGAGCACCAGCACCTCGGCGGGGTCGAGGCCCTGGACGAGGATCCGCTCGGCGACGAGCTCCCGCAGCGTCGTGGTGCGACCCGAGCCCGGCGCCCCGATGACTGCTGCGCTCACCCCGACGGGCAGCTCCACGACGGCGCGCTGCGACGGGTCCAGCTCCATCTCGGGGATCTGTCCGCCGGCGACGGAGGCTGGCGGCTGGCGGAATCCCCTGATGGTCACGCGCCCACGCTACCGGCGGCCCCCGACGGCGGCCGATCCCCGCATCGCCGCCCGCCACGCGGCCGCCGAGGGCGCACCCCGGGCCGGCCCCGCGCCCGCCCGTCCGCCCTCAGTGAACGCCGCCGGGCCGCGCATCCGGGTGCCCTAGCCTGAGGGGGCACCGTCGCATCCGACGCATCGAAAGGCACCTCCCGTGGAAATCCGTATCGGCCTCGTCAACACCGCCCGCGAGCTCTCCTTCACCACCAAGCAGACGCCCGAGGAGGTCCAGCGGACCGTCACGGACGCCGTCCGCGACTCCTCGCCCTTCATCTCGTTCACCGACGACAAGGGCGCCACGCACCTCGCCGTCACCGCCCACCTCGCCTACGTGGAGCTCGGCAGCGCCGACGCCCCGCGCATCGGCTTCGTCCGCTAGCCCACACCCGTGGAGCTCCTCTTCGTCGCGATCTTCGGCGCCCTCATCGGCATCGTCGCGCGCTACGCGCTCCCCCACCGCGCCACGCACGGCGCTCTGCTGGTCCCCGCCGTGGGCACCGTCACGGCCATGGTCGCGTGGGTCGCGCTCACGTGGGCCGGCCTCCGCTGGGACCAGGGGGTCATCTGGATCGCGACGCTCGCGCTCTCGGCGCTCGTCGCGGCCGGCACCGACCTGCTCCTCGGCCGTCGACGCTCCTCCGCGGACGCCCGCGACCTGGCAGCCATCGGCGGCTGACATCACCCGCACGCGACGACGCCCGGTCCCGTCGAGGGGACCGGGCGTCGTCGCGTGCCGGGCCGGAGCCGGCGGGCCGCGTCAGGCCGTGAGCCCGAGGGCGTCCATCCGCCGGGTGTGGGCCGTGATGATCCCCGCGAACACGGGCTCGAGATGCACGCGAGCGTCGTCCGGGTCGGCGAGGGAGGCGCGCATGGCCGTCCCCGCGACGAGCAGCGTGTCGCCGACGAGACGGCGGCCCCACATGGCGAGACGCGACGCGAGGCGCGGGTCGCGGCGGATCCCGGCGCGCACCGCGTCGACGATGCCCTGCTGCCCCACGCCCGACGACAGCAGCACGACGACGCGCTGGCGCTGGTCCGACGGGAGCCCCGAGGCGAGGCGCACGAAGAAGTCGTCGAGCAGCCCCGTGGTGATGTAGGCGGAGAGCAGGCACTCGTACCAGTCGGCGCCCGCGACGGTGGCGGTGAACCGGTCGAACGCAGCGCGGTGCGGCTCCATGACGACGCTCGGGTCGCCGTCCTGCCGCTTGATCTCCGCGGCGAGCGCCTGGTGCTTGCCGAGCGCGATGCCGGCGGCGGTCGAGACGGCCTCCTTGCCCGCGAGGTCCGGCGCCTCGGCGACCGCGCGCGAGAGGGTCTCGAAGACCGTCAGCTGCAGGTAGGCGACGGCCCCGAGGAAGCGGAGGGTGTCGGGCGAGAAGTCGTCCACGCTCACGGTCGTCGCCGGGGATCGACGCTTCGACTCGCCGCGGGACCTGACCCGGGGCGCCTCGATCGTCGTCGACCGGCGTCCGAACATCTTGAGCACGTGGCCAGCGTATAGGGCGGCGGAGGCGGCCATCGGGCGCCCGCCCGCTAAACTCGCCCGTGGTCCCTCAACGGAAGGGCCCCATCGCGCCCGCAGAGAAGCAGTCCGGGCGTGGACCGCACCGCTAGACAGGGCACAACGTGACTTTCACCGAACTGAACATCGACGAGGACATGGTGCAGGCGCTGGCCGACCACGGGATCCTCGAACCCTTCCCCATCCAGGAGCAGACCATCCCCCTGGCGCTCTCCGGCCAGGACATCATCGGCCAGGCCAAGACGGGCACCGGCAAGACCTTCGGCTTCGGCCTCCCGCTCATCCAGCGGCTCGGCCTCACCCCGGAGCCCGGCGTGCAGGCGCTCGTGGTCGTGCCGACGCGCGAGCTCGCCGTCCAGGTCACCGAGGACCTCCAGATCGCCACCAAGCACCGCGCCACCACGGTCGTCTCCATCTACGGCGGCAAGGCGTACGAGGGGCAGATCGAGCAGCTCAAGGCCGGCGCGCAGATCGTCGTCGGCACGCCGGGCCGTCTCCTCGACCTCGTGGGCCAGCGCCTGCTCTCGCTCCAGAACGTGCGCGAGATGGTGCTCGACGAGGCCGACAAGATGCTCGACCTCGGGTTCCTCTCCGACATCGAGAAGCTCTTCGCGCAGACCCCGGCCGTGCGCCACACCATGCTGTTCTCGGCCACCATGCCGGGCCCGATCGTGGCGCTCGCCCGCCGCTTCATGACGAAGCCGATCCACATCCGCGCGACGGACCCCGACGAGGGCCTCATGCAGGCGAACATCCGCCACCTCGTCTACCGCGCGCACAACATGGACAAGGACGAGGTCATCGGCCGCATCCTCCAGGCCGAGGGCCGCGGCAAGACCGTCATCTTCACGCGCACCAAGCGCGCCGCCGCCCGCCTCGTCGAGGAGCTCAACGACCGCGGCTTCAACGCCGCCGCCGTGCACGGCGACCTGAACCAGGAGCAGCGCGAGCGCGCGATGGCCGCGTTCAAGGCCGGCAAGAAGGACATCCTCATCGCCACCGACGTGGCGGCGCGCGGCATCGACGTGCTCGACGTCACCCACGTGATCAACCACACCATCCCCGAGGACGACAAGGCGTACCTGCACCGCGTCGGCCGCACGGGCCGCGCGGGCAAGACCGGCATCGCGGTCACGTTCGTCGACTGGGACGACCTGCACAAGTGGGCGCTCATCAACCGCGCCCTCGAGTTCGGCCAGCCGGAGCCCACCGAGACGTACTCGTCCTCGCCGCACCTCTACACCGATCTCGACATCCCGGCCGGATCCAAGGGCCGCCTCCGCGCGACCCCGACGGTCAACCCCGACGGAACCCCGCGCGAGCGCCCGGGCAGCCGCGGCTCCGACTCGGGTCGCGACGGCGGACGCGGCGGGAGCCGGGACGGCGGACGCGGCGGCGACCGGGGCGGCGACCGCTCGGGCAGCCGCTCCTCCTCGACCGCGTCCTCCACCGGTGGCGGGGACCGCGACCGCTCGCGCAGCCGCAGCACGTCGACCGCGTCGGCCACCGCGCCCGCGGACGCCACCGCGACGATCGGCAGCGAGCAGCCGAACACGGCGGGCGGCCACGACGCGCCCCACTCCGACGGACAGACCCGCCCGCGCTCGCGCAACCGCCGTCGCCGCTCGGGCGGCGACCGCCCCACCGCGACGTCCTAGCGCCCCGCCGCGCGGATCGCACGGAGAGGGGCCGCATCCACCGGATGCGGCCCCTCCGTCGTGCCCGGCCCGTGCGTCGCCGGTCGCGGTCAGGCCGCGGGCACGGGCACGACGGGCGCCCAGCCCGTCGCGCGCTCGACGATGCGGGCGAGCACCGCGGGCTCTGTGGTGTTCTCGGCGAGCCGATTCGGCTTGCCCGCGCCGTGGTAGTCGCTGGATCCCGTGATCTCGAGCCCGAACCGCTCCGCCAGCTCCGTGAGGCGCACGCGCGAGGCGGGCGGGTTGTCGCGGTGCCGCACCTCGACGCCGAAGAGCCCGGCGGAGACGAGCGCGGTCATGCGCGAGTCCGACAGCACGCGCTCGGGCCCGCGGGCGCCTGGGTGCGCGAGGACGGCCAGGCCGCCCGCCGCCGTGATCAGCTCGACGCCGAGGATCGGATCCGGCGCGTAGTGCGGGCGGTAGTAGCCCCCCTGCCAGTGCAGGATGCTCTCGAACGCGGCCGTGCGCGTCGGCACGTGCCCGCGGGCGACGAGCGCGTCGGCGATGTGGGGCCGGCCGATGGTGCTGCCGGGCGTCGTCTGCGCGAGCACGTCGGCCCAGGTGAGGTCGTAGTCGCGCGAGATGCGGCCCACCATCGCCTCGGCGCGGGTCATGCGCTCCGAGCGGACGCGGGCGGTCATCGCCGCGAGGTCCGCGTCCTCCGGATCGAAGAGGTACGCGAGCACGTGGACGCTCGCGTACTCGAGCTGCGTGCTCATCTCCATGCCGGGGACGAGCGTGATGCCCTGCACGAGCGCGGCGGCCGAGGCATCGCCCCAGCCCGCGGTGGAGTCGTGGTCGGTGAGCGCCACGGCGGACAGGCCCTGCGCGGCTGCCTGCGCGACGAGCTCGACGGGGGTCTCGGTGCCGTCCGAGACGGAGCTGTGCGTGTGCAGGTCGATGGGACCTGGCTGCTGCTCCGGCATCCCTCCATCCTAGGCGGCGGCCCGATGCCGCCCGCCTGGCCGGGGCCCGCGGCGGCGCTCTCCCAGAGAGCCGCCATAGTGTGGTGGACGTCATGGGTCGGATCGTCGGAGCAGCAGTCATCCTCGTCACGGCTGCAGGGCTCCTCATCGTCACCTGGCCGCAGCTCCTCGGGCTGGAGCAGACGTACCTCGTCGCCCACGCCGTGGCCATCCGCGGCGGCCTCGTCGCCGCAGCGGCCGCCGTGCTGGTGCTGACCCTCGTCCTCTGCCTCGCGATCCGCCCCGGCCGCCGTCTCCTCGGCAGCATCGCCGTGCTGCTCGTGCTGTTCATCGGCGCCAACTCGGCCGTGCTCGCCACCCGCGGGCTCGGCGACACGGCCTTCCAGGAGGCGCAGGACGACGACGTCACCGTGCTGACCTGGAACACGCTCGGCGGCGCGACCGGCGCCCGCGCGGTCGCCGACCTCGCCATCGAGTCCGGGGCCGACGTCATCACGCTCCCCGAGACGCGCGAGGAGACCGGCGCGGAGATCGCGGTGCTCATGCGCGACGCGGGACGGCCCATGTGGGTGCGCACCGCGGCGTTCGACGACGTGGCCGCGGCCCGCTCCACCACCATCCTCATCAGCGCGGCCTACGGCGACTACCGCATGGACGAGTCGCGCGGCACCACGAGCGTGCTGCCCACGGTCATCATGGAGCCGGTCGACGGGAACGGCCCCGTCATCATGGCCGTGCACCCCGTCTCCCCCATCCCCGAGCAGATGGACAACTGGCGCGCCGACCTCGCGTGGCTCGGCCAGCGCTGCGACGAGGGCAACGTGATCATCGCGGGCGACTTCAACGCGACGCTCGACCACATGAGCCGGTACGGCGGCGCGCCCACCGAGCGCGACCAGGTCACCGACCTCGGGAAGTGCGTGGACGCCGGACGCGCGTCGGGCAACGGCGCCGTCGGCACCTGGCCCACGGGGCTCCCCGCGCTCCTCGGCACGCCCATCGACCACATCATGGCCACGCCCGGGTGGGCGGTCACGGGCTTCCGTGTCGTCGAGGACCGCGACGGCGCCGGCAGCGACCACCGCCCGGTGATCGCGCAGC
Organism: Clavibacter michiganensis; assembly: GCF_021216655.1. NCBI lineage: Bacteria > Bacillati > Actinomycetota > Actinomycetes > Micrococcales > Microbacteriaceae > Clavibacter > Clavibacter michiganensis. The sequence continues at coordinate 352,151 of NZ_CP080437.1, read as the reverse complement.
TCACGCCGCTGCGCTGAGCGCCGCCGCCCCGCCTCGGCGTCGCGCGCAGGTGGGATGATCGACGGATGGCCGAGAACACCGACACCGCGTCCGAGACCGCCCCCGCCGAGATCGCCGCCGATCCGGCCGCGCCCCTGGCGACGACCGAGACCGCGGCCCCCGCGGTCTCCGCGCCCGGATCCGGCGACGCGCCCGTCCCCCGCGCCACCAGCAACCGCAGCACCACGCCCGCGAGCACGGCCTTCAGCGACTTCGTGTCCACGAACTGGGCAGACCGCGAGGAGGTCGACCCGGCGGCGCGCGAGCAGGCGCCCTACGCCGCCGACCGCCGCCGCCGCCTCTCCGCCCTCCACGTCGGCACGCGCCTCGTGATCCCCGCCGGCCGCCTCAAGCAGCGCAGCAACGACACCGACTTCCCGTTCCGCGCGCACTCGGCCTTCGCCCACCTCACCGGATGGGGCGCCGACAGCGAGCCCGGCGCCGTCCTTGTCCTCGAGCCGGTGGCCGAGGGATCCGCGGCCGACGGATCAGCGCACGACGCCACCCTCTACTTCCGCGAGCGCGCCGGCCGCGACAGCGACGAGTTCTACGCCAACGCCGAGATCGGCGAGTTCTGGATCGGCCCGCGCCCCTCGCTCCGCCAGGTCGCGGCCGACCTCGGGATCGCCACCGCGCCCCTCGCCGACGTGGACGCCGCCATCGCCGCGACGGGTCCCGTGCGCGTGATCCGCGAGGCCGACCCGGCACTCGCCGCGCGCGTGGACGACGCCCGCGCCGCCGCCGCCACCGACGACGACGACGACGCGAGCGACCAGGAGCCCGCCGACGGGGACGCCCTCCTCGCGCGCGACGCCTCCGAGCTCCGCCTCGTCAAGGACCAGTACGAGATCCGCCAGATGCGCGAGGCCGTCGACACCACCGGCCGCGGCTTCTCCGACGTGATCGCCGACATGCCCGCCGTCGTCGCGCACGCGCGCGGCGAGCGCGTCGTCGAGGGCGTCTTCAACGCCCGCGCCCGGGCCGACGGCAACGCGGTCGGCTACGACACGATCGCGGCGTCCGGCCCGCACGCCTGCATCCTGCACTGGACCCGCAACGACGGCCGCGTGGTCGAGGGCGACCTGATCCTCATCGACGCCGGCGTCGAGCTCGACAGCCTCTACACCGCCGACATCACCCGCACGCTCCCCGTCTCGGGCACCTTCACCGACGTGCAGCGCGAGGTCTACGAGGCCGTGCGCGAGGCCGCCGACGCGGCGCTCGCGATCGTGCGGCCCGGGATCCGCTTCCGCGAGGTGCACGCCGCCGCGATGGACGTCATCGCCCGCAAGGCCGCCGACTGGGGCATGCTCCCCGTCACCGCGGAGGAGGCGCTCGAGGCCGACAACCAGCACCACCGCCGCTACATGGTCCACGGCACGAGCCACCACCTCGGCCTCGACGTGCACGACTGCGCGCAGGCCCGCCGCGACATGTACATCGACGGGATCGTGGAGGCCGGCATGGTATTCACGATCGAGCCCGGCCTGTACTTCCAGCCCGACGACCTCACGGTGCCCGAGCGCTTCCGGGGCATCGGCGTGCGCATCGAGGACGACATCCTCGTGACGCGCGACGGGGCGGAGAACCTGTCCGCGAGGATCCCGCGCACGGCCGACGAGGTCGAGGCGTGGATGGCCGGACGCGCCTAGCCGCCGCGGTGGGCGGGGCGCGCGGGGATCAGGCGCCCTGCGCGCCCTGCTCCCCCACGGGACGGTCGGTCGACGTGGGCGGCGCGGTCGGCTCGGGGGCGTCCGACGCGCCGGGCTCGGGCACGCGCTCCCCGTACGGGCCGACGGGACGCGAGACGGGCGGCGCGGTCGGCGGCGCGGTGACCACGGGCTCCCCGTAGACGGAGGTGCTCGCTCCCCCGATGCCGAGCACGTCGCGCGCGCGGTGCATCGAGTCGGGCTCGACGACCACCGAGTAGCTCGTGGCCGTGACCTGCATCACCGAGGTGAAGTCCCGGCGACGGCGCGTGATGCTGTAGCTGACGATCCCGTAGATGGCGCCGAAGCCGACGCCGATGATGACCGCTCCGACGACGAAGGAGATGTTCGGCACGGGCGAGAACAGGAACGTGACCAGGCCGAGGAAGAGTCCGAGCCACGCGCCGCTCGCGGCTCCCGCGACCGCGGCCCGGGCGGAGGTGAGCTTCCCCGTGACGCGCTCGACGCTCGTCAGCTCGTTGCCGACGATGCTCACCTGCGTCACCGGGAAGTCGGCCTCGGCGAGCGTGACGACGGCCTTCTGGGCCTCGTCGTACGTCTCGTAGGTGGCGACGGGCTCCCCCTTCGGCAGCTTCGGCATGCGGGCACGGGACGGGCGTCCGAGGAGCGGGTTGGTCACCGGTCCAGTCTTCCACGGGGTGCCGGGCGGGCGCTGGGCGAGCGACTAGATTGACTCTGTGAGCGCCTCCCGAGTCTTCGTCGCCCGGCTCGCCGGGTGCAGCGTGTTCGACCCCGCAGGAGACCGCGTCGGGCGCGTCCGCGACGTGCTCGTCGTCTACCGCAAGGACGATCCGCCGCGCGTCGTGGGCCTCATCGTCGAGATCCCCGGCAAGCGCCGCGTGTTCCTCTCCATCGGCCGCGTCACGAGCATCGGCTCCGGGCAGATCATCACCACCGGCCTCATCAACCTGCGCCGCTTCGAGCAGCGCGGGGGCGAGGTGCGCGTCATCGCCGAGATCCTCGGGCGTCGCGTGAGCATGCGCGACGGATCCGGGAACGCCGTCATCGAGGACGTCGCCATCGAGGAGTCCGGCCAGGCCGAGTGGGAGGTCTCGCAGCTCTTCTGCCGCCGCCCGCGCACGAGCCCGTCCCCCTTCGCCAAGGGCGCGACCATGTTCGCCACGTGGGAGGAGGTGGCGGAGCTCCAGGACGACGGGGTCGCCCAGTCAGCCTCCCAGTTCCTCGCCGCCTACTCCGACCTGCTGCCCGCCGACCTCGCCAACACCCTCCTCGACCTCCCCCAGGCGCGCCGCCTCGAGGTCGCGGAGGAGCTGCCGGACGCGCGCCTGGCCGACGTGCTCGAGGAGATGCCCGAGGCCGAGCAGGTCGAGATCATGGCCACGCTCGACGACGACCGCGCGGCCGACGTGCTCGACCAGATGCAGCCCGACGACGCGGCCGACCTCATCGCGCAGCTGTCGGACGAGCGCGGCGAGACCCTCCTCGAGCTGATGCAGCCGGAGGAGGCGGACGACGTCCGCATGCTCCTCAGCTACGCGCCGGACACCGCTGGCGGCCTCATGACGACGGATCCCGTCATCGTGTCGGGCGACGCCACCGTCGCGGAGGGCCTGGCGCTCATCCGCCGCCACGAGCTCGCGCCCACGCTCGGCGCCGCGGTCTGCGTCACGTTGCCGCCGTACGAGCCGCCCACGGGACGCTTCCTGGGGATGGTGCACTTCCAGCGGATGCTGCGCTACCCGCCCCACGAGCGCCTCGGCACCCTGCTCGACCAGGGCCTGGAACCGGTGCGCGCGGACACGAGCGCAGCCGAGGTGTCGCGCATCATGGCGAGCTACAACCTGGTGTCGGTGCCCGTGGTGGACGAGAACCACCGTCTGGTCGGCGTCGTCACCATCGACGACGTCCTCGACCATCTCCTGCCCGACGACTGGCGGAGCGCCGACGCGGAACGCGAGACGCGCAAGCGCGCCACGGCCCGCTTCCACGGCACGGCCACGGCCGCCATCCCCACCGCAGGACCCGTACGAGGACGGAGGATCCCCCGTGGCACGGCAGAGTAACCGCGACGTCCGCCTGGACGCGCCCAAGGGCCTCCGCACGACCGTCCTCCCCATGCGCAACCGCGCGAGCCGCGACCGGTTCGGCCGCTTCACCGAGTCCATCGCCCGCGGCATGGGCACGCCGTGGTTCCTGGTGGGCCTCACGCTCTTCTGCGTCGCGTGGATCGGCTACAACACCTACGGTCCGGAATCGGCGCGCTTCGACTCGGCGGCCCTCGGCTTCACGGCGCTCACGCTGATCCTGTCGCTGCAGGCCTCGTACGCGGCCCCGCTCATCCTGCTGGCGCAGAACCGCCAGGACGACCGCGACCGCGTGCAGATCGAGCAGGACAGGCAGCGCGCCGAGCGCAACGTGGCCGACGTCGAGTACCTCGCCCGCGAGGTCGTGTCGCTGCGCCTCCAGATGAAGGACGTGGCCTCGAAGGACTTCATCCGCGCCGAGCTGCGCCAGCTGCTCGAGGAGCTCGACCGCCGCGACGATCCCGAGGCGGACGACGCCGACGGCACGACCCGCAGGACGCATGCCCGCTGAGGCCGGCGGCTCCGGGGCGCTGACGGCGGACGCCGTGCGGCGCGCGCTCGCCCGCGTGGTGGATCCCGAGATCCGCAGCCCCATCACCGAGCTCGACATGGTCTCCGACGTGCGCGTCGAGGCGGACGGCGTGGCCCACGTGGACATCGCGCTGACGATCGTCGGCTGCCCGGCCGCGACCTCCATCGAGCGCGACGTGCGCGAGACCGTCGAGGCCGTGCCCGGGGTCGCGCGGCTCGAGCTCACGGTCGGCGTGATGAGCCCCGAGCGGCGTCGCGCGCTCACCGAACGGCTCCGCGGTCCCGCCGCCCAGCGCGGCATCCCGTTCGGCCCCGACAGCCTCACGCGCGTCTACGCGGTCACGAGCGGCAAGGGCGGCGTCGGCAAGTCCACGCTCACCGCGAACCTCGCGGTCGCGCTCGCGGCGAAGGGCCTCGCGGTCGGCCTCGTCGACGCCGACGTGCACGGCTTCTCGATCCCGGGGATCCTCGGCCTGGTCGACGCCGACGGCCGCACCGCGCAGCCCACGCGCGTCGGCGACATGATCCTGCCGCCCGTCGCGCACGGCGTGAAGGTCATCTCGATCGGCATGTTCCTCGATCCCGACGCCACCGGCGGCACCGCCGTGTCGTGGCGCGGGCCCATGCTGCACCGCACGATCCAGCAGTTCCTCACCGACGTCTTCTTCGGCGACCTCGACGTGCTGCTGCTCGACCTGCCGCCCGGCACGGGCGACGTCGCGATCACGGTCGGCCAGCTCCTGCCGAACGCGGAGGTGCTCGTCGTCACGACGCCGCAGCCCGCCGCAGCCGACGTGGCCGAGCGCAGCGGCCTGGTCGCGCGGCAGACGGGCCAGCGCGTCGCCGGCGTCGTCGAGAACATGGCCGGGTTCGCGCAGCCCGACGGATCCGTGCTGGAGCTCTTCGGCGCGGGCGGCGGCGAGGAGGTCGCGCGTCGGCTGTCCGCGGGGCAGGACGAGCCCGTGCCGCTCCTCGCGAGCGTGCCGCTCAGCATGTCGCTCCGCGAGGGCGGCGACGCCGGGGCGCCGCTCGTGCTGGCCGCGCCCGAGGACCCCGCCGCGGTGCAGATCCTCCGCGTCGCGGACCACCTCGCCTCCCGCGGTCGCGGCCTCGCGGGACGGCGGCTGGGCCTGTCCGTCTCCTAGGCCCCGAGGGACCCGACGACGACCCCATGACGCACGAGGAGGACGGCAGCCCGCGGGCTGCCGTCCTCCTCGTGCGTGCTGCGGGCGCTGCCTACACGTGGCTGCGGTGCGTGCGCGTGGGCAGCGCGCGGTAGCCGTCGCGCGCCGTGACGACGACGGTGCCGGCGATGGCGGAGACGGAGAGGGCGGCGATGGCGATGAGGAAGACGGTCATGGTGGTGCTCCTGCGAGAAGGCGGATGGCGGCGCATTCCGCCGCACCTCCATGGGACCACCGCGCACCGTTCAGGACAAGCTCATAGTCCTTGCCTGGTTGTGTAGCCTGCCTTCATGGACATCCGTCGCCTGGAGCTCCTCCGCGAGCTCGCCGACCGCGGCAGCGTCGGCGCCGTCGCGCGCGCCGCCGGCCGGACCCCGTCCGCCGTCTCGCAGCAGCTCAAGGTGCTCGAGCGCGAGGCCGGCGTGCCGCTCACGGAGCGCTCGGGGCGAGGGATCGTGCTGACCGACGCCGGTCGAGCCCTCGCCCGCACGGCGACCGACATCGCGGTCGCCGTGGCGCGCGCCGAGGCCCTGTGGGAGGACTTCCGGCACCAGCCGTCCGGCGAGGTCACCCTCGCCACGTTCCCCACCGCGGCGCAGATGCTGCTGCCCGGCCTCCTCGACCGGGTCGCCGGGATCCCCGACCTCACGCTGCGGGCGAGCGACCGGGATCCGGCGTCCCGCGCCTTCGCCGACCTCACCGCCGACTTCGACGTGGTCATCGCCCACTCGCTCGCGGGCGCCGGCACGTGGCGCGGTCTCGGCCTCGTGATCGTGCCGCTCATGGTGGAGCCGCTCGACGTGGCGATGCCCGCGGACCACCGCCTAGCCGGGCGTGCGTCGGTGAGCCCGACCGACCTCAGCGGCGAGTCGTGGATCGGCGTGCCGCAGGGCCTGCCCTTCGACCGGATCCTCCTCGACATCGAGCAGGCCGTGGGCGCGCCCGCGCGCGTGGTGCAGCGCTTCAGCGACACCCGCATCACGGAGTCGCTCGTGGCGTCGGGGCACGGGATCGCGCTGCTGCCCCGGTACACCGCCGGCTCGCACGAGGGCGTGGTGGTCAAGCGGCTGTCGGGCGTGACGTCGAAGCGGCACCTGCACGTGCTGCTGCGCCCGGACCGCGCCGAGCGGCCGTCGGTGCGCGCCGTCGTGGACGCCCTCCGCGAGGAGGCGAAGGCGGTGGACGCGCGCTTCAGCGGGAACGGCTGAGGTGCGACGGGAGCCCCGACGACGCTGTGGGACGGATCACGCGCGTCAGGTGGCCTCGGCGTCGAAGGGAGCGGGCTGGGCCGACGCGGCGGCCGCCTCGCGCTCCAGGCGCTGGCGGCGGGCGATGGTGGTCTCGACGGGGACGCGCGGCTTCGTGACGACGGGCTCGTCCTCGAACAGCGCCTCCTTGATGATGCGGCGCGGGTCGTACTGGCGCGGGTCGAGCTTCTTCCAGTCGACCTCGTCGAACTCCGGGCCGAGCTCGTCGCGCATGCGCTCCCGGGCGCCGGTGGCCATGCGCCGCGCGGCCTTCACCAGATCCGCGAGCTTCTGGGTGTAGACCGGCAGCCGCTCGGGGCCGAGCAGGAACACGGCGATGATGCCGATGAGCATCAGCTTCTCGAACGTCAGGCCGAACATGATCACAGGCTAGCCGGTCGACGCCCGGACCGAGCCCGTCCGCAGGGTCCGGTCAGCGGGAGGCGCACATCCGATCCGCACCGGACACCCGCCGGTCGGGCGGGTGCCGCCGGGCCGATACCCTGGGGACCCGGAAGAGGGAGGTGCCGCGTGTCCGACCAGGAGACCGGGTGGAAGTTCGCCGAGGACGTCGTCGTGGAGGACGAGCACATCGCCCTGGCGCGCCAGCACTCCCGCGAGCTCGGCATCGAGGCCGTCTCCCCCGCCGTCGGCGCCCAGCTCTCGCTCCTCGCGGCGGCGACGCGCGCGACCAGCGTCATCGAGATCGGCACGGGCGCGGGCGTCTCTGGCCTATGCATCTTCCGCGGCGCACCGCGGGCGGTGCTCACCAGCATCGACGTCGAGTTCGACCACCAGCAGGCCGCGCGCGAGATCCTCGCGGACGCCGAGGTGCCCGCCAACCGCGTGCGCCTCATCACGGGCCGCGCCCTCGACGTGCTGCCGCGGATGAGCGACGCGAGCTACGACCTCGTGCTCGTGGACGCGGATCCCGCCCAGGTCATCGAGTACGTCGAGCACGGCCTGCGCCTCGCGCGCATCGGCGGGCTCGTCCTCGTGCCGCACGCGCTCTGGCGCGGACGCGTGCAGAACCCGGCCGCGCGGGACGCGCAGACGGCGGCGTTCCGCACGCTCGTGCAGGAGACGGCGGGATCGGGCGCCGTGGTCGCGTCGCTGTCGCCCGCGGGCGACGGCCTGCTGCAGATCGCCAAGACCGGGCGCTGACCGTCGCGTTCCGCCCCTCCCTCGACCGCCGTCGCCGGGAGCCCCGCGCAGACGACACCGCCCGCCCCGTCGTCGACGGGGCGGGCGGTGTCGCGTGATGCGGTCTCGACTAGCTCGCGCTGGTCACCGCGGCGAGGGCGTCGTGAAGCTCCTTCGCTTCGGCGTCGTTGACGGAGACGACGAGTCGTCCGCCTCCCTCCAAGGGCACGCGCACGATGATGAGCCTGCCCTCCTTCACGGCCTCCATCGGTCCGTCGCCGGTCCTGGGCTTCATGGCTGCCATTCGGCTCCCCTTTCGTGGATGTGCGTCTATTATCCCGCATGGACACGCTCCCCGATGAACGCGCGGCTCCGTGCTACGGCCGACGCGCCCCCATCCGGCGGTGGAGGGGGCGCGGCGAGGCGGCCGGGAGGAGTCGCGGGCGTCGGGTCACGGCGGCGTCCAGTCGCCCGCGGTGGCACGCCAGAAGACGTCGATCCAGATCCACTGGCCGACGACCATGGCGACGACGACCGCGACGCGATACGCGCGCGACCGGGGCACGGCGAGCGCCCCGGCCAGCGGGATCATGGGCAGGAGCAGACGGAAGACGCTCGACTGCGGGAAGAAGACCGCGAAGAGGTACAGGCCGTAGGACGCGATCCAGATGCGGAGGTCGGGGCCGAGCGCGCGCACGGAGGGGCGCAGGAGGATCAGGACGAACGCCGCCACGGCGAGCAGCACGGCGATCGCGCCCGCCATCCCGCCGATCCAGAAGTCGCCCGCGTCGAACCACGCCTCGAAGGGCACGAGGTGGCGGTAGCCGACGTACGCCGCGCGCCAGGAGAGCTCCGTGTCGGTGTACGCCGTGAAGGAGCCCGTGCGGATCCAGGCGATCACCGGCCACGCGGCGCCCGCGGCGACGGCGGAGGTCGTCGCCAGGACGAGCCGGGCCCGTTCCGCGGGCGGGAACGGATCGCGGCGGGCCGTCGCGATCCGGTGGGCGCCGTGCAGCACCAGCGCGAGCGCGAAGGCGAGGCCGAGGGGGCGGGTGAACGCCATGACCACCACGACGGGCGCGAGCAGCACGTAGCGCCGCTCGACCAGGAGCAGCAGGGCTGTGAGGAGCAGGAGCGTCTGCAGGCTCTCCGCGTACGCGATCTGGAAGAGCGGCGAGACCGGGGCCACGCAGACGATGACCACCGCGGTGAGGGTGGACGAGGGCGAGAGGACGCGCGACAGCAGGCGGTGCAGCACGAGCACGGCGCCGCCGCCGGCGAGCACCGAGACGGCGACCGCGGTCACGTCGAACGGCGCGCCCGTGGCGTCCTGGATGGCGCGCACGATGGCCGGGTAGACGGGCAGGAAGGCCCACGGGTTCGACTGCACGTGGCCCGCGGCGTCGACGGGCAGCACGGTCGGGTAGCCGAAGGTCGCGATGTCGCGGTACCAGCCGGCGTCCCAGAAGGTGGCGTACTGCAGGTAGGACGGTGACGCGGGGGCCCACCGGGTGCGGATCTGGCTGCGGGCCGAGACGAGCATCAGCACGGTCGTGAGGACGCGGCTCGCGGCGTAGACGCCGAGGACCGCCGCCCACCAGGGGACGCGTCCGGCGGGTCCTGCGTCCGGCAGGTCGAGCGGCGCCGGGCGCCCGACCGGCCGGGTCAGCGCGCCGTCAGCCACGCCCGCAGCCCGCGCTCGCACGACGTGATCTGGGCGACGTCGACGCGCTCGTCGTCGTGGTGGGCGAGGAGCGGATCCCCGGGGCCGTAGTTCACCGCCGGGACGCCGAGCGCGCTGAAGCGGGCCACGTCGGTCCAGCCGTACTTGGGGCGCGCCTCCCCGCCGACCGCGGCGAGGAACGGCTGCGCGATCTCGGCGTCGAGGCCGGGTCGCGCGCCCTCCGCGAGGTCGACGACCGTGACCTCGAAGCCGGGGAAGAGGCTCGTGACGTGGTCCACGGCCTCGGCGCCGGACCGGCTGGGGGCGAAGCGGTAGTTGACGTGCACCATGGCCTCGTCGGGGATCACGTTGCCCGCGATGCCGCCGGAGACGCCGACGGCGTTGAGGCCCTCGCGGTAGACGAGGCCGTCGACCTCGACCTCGCGCGCCTCGTACGCGGCCAGCGTGTCGAGCACGGGCGCGATGCGGTGGATGGCGTTCTCGCCGACCCAGGAGCGGGCCGAGTGCGAGCGCTTCCCGAAGGCGCGGACCTCGACGCGGAGGTTGCCGTTGCAGCCGCCCTCGATCTCCGAGCGCGTCGGCTCGCCGAGGATCGCGAAGTCGCCCTCGAGGAGCTCGGGGCGGGTGCGGGCGAGGCGGCCGAGGCCGTTGAGGCTGTCGGACACCTCCTCGTGGTCGTACCAGATCCAGGTGATGTCGTAGGCGGGATCCACGAGCTCGGCAGCCAGCACGAGCTGCACGGCGACGCCCGCCTTCATGTCGACCGTGCCGCGCCCCCAGAGATACTCGACGCCGTCCTCGTGCTCGATGCGCGTGGGCAGGTTGCGGTTGAGCGGGACGGTGTCGATGTGGCCGGCGACGACGACGCGGCGGTCGCGGCCGAGGTGCGTGCGGGCGACGACCGCGTCGCCGTCGCGCTCCAGCTGGAGGTGCGCGCAGCCGGCGAGGGCCCGCTCGATGGCGTCGGCGAGCGTGGCCTCGTCGCCGGAGACGGACTCGATGTCGCAGATCGCGCGGGTGACCTCCACGCTCCCCGCCGCGAGGTCGAGCACGGGTACGGGGGGCGTCTCGGTCGGCATGCGGATCATCCTAGGTCGGGGGCGGCACGCGGTCCTGGGGAGGACCCGGGACGGGCCACGGCGATCGGTACGCTGGCCGCATGGCCTCCCCCGATTCGCCCTCGTCCGACGCGCCCGCCTCCGCTCCCGCCTCCGGATCCGCGTGGGGATACGGCCTCGCGACCGTCGCCTCGGACGGCACCGTGCTCGACACCTGGTTCCCCGCGCCCGAGCTCGGGTCGCTGCCCGCCGGCCGCGACCGCTGGATCGCGCCGGCCTGGATCGAGGAGCTCGCCGTGGCCGACCCGCGACGCGGCGTGACGATCGACATCGTCACGGTCGAGATCGACCTGCGGACGCCCCCCACGTCGACGCCCGACGCGTACCTCCGGCTGCACCTGCTCAGCCATCTGCTCGTGGCGCCGAACACGATCTCCCTCGACGGGATCTTCGGCCACCTCCCCATCGTCGTGTGGACCAACGCCGGGCCCGTGCACCCCGACGACTTCGACCGGCTGCGACCGTCGCTCCAGCGAGCGGGCATCGCCGCGCACGGCATCGACAAGTTCCCGCGCCTGCTGGACTACGTCACGCCCGACCGCGTGCGCATCGCCGACGCCTCGCGCGTGCGGCTCGGGGCGCACCTCGCGCCCGGCACCACCGTGATGCACGAGGGCTTCGTCAACTTCAACGCCGGCACGCTCGGCGCATCCATGGTCGAGGGGCGCATCACGCAGGGCGTCGTCGTGGGCGACGGCTCGGACGTCGGCGGCGGCGCCTCCATCATGGGCACGCTCTCGGGCGGCGGCACGCAGCGCGTCGTCATCGGCGAGCGGGCGCTCCTCGGCGCGAACTCGGGCGTCGGCATCTCCATCGGCGACGACAGCGTCGTGGAGGCGGGCCTCTACGTGACGGCCGGCACCAAGGTCCGGCTCGCGGGCGAGGCGCCCGGTCCGGACGGCACCGTGCCGCAGGTCAAGGCCGTCGAGCTGTCCGGGCGGCCCGGGATCCTGTTCCGCCGCAACTCGCTCACCGGGGCCGTCGAGGCGGTCCCGCGGCGCGGCGGCGGCTCGATCCTCAACGACGCGCTGCACGCCTAGCGCAGGCGTCGCGGACCGGCCGCCCCGGGCTCAGCGCCGCAGGCCTCGGCGACGCGGGGCCTCGGACGCGTCGGCGGCCGGGTCGATCCGCAGCACGTCGACCACGACCGCCGTCACGTTGTCGCGCCCGCCGTTCTCCAGCGCGTGCACGACCAGGTCGCGCACCGCCGTCGCCGCGTCGTCGGCGCGCAGCAGGTGCCCGCGGATCTCCGCGTCTGCCAGCTCCTTGGTCAGCCCGTCGGAGCAGACCAGCAGCCGCAGCCGCGCGGTCACGGGCAGCAGCCAGTAGTCCGCCTCGGCGGCGTCGCCGACGCCCACCGCCCGGGTGATGATGTTGCCGTCCGGGTGCCGGTCGGCCTGCGCGCGCGTGATGCGGCCGGCGTCCACCATCTCCTGCACGACGGAGTGGTCGACGGTGACCTGCTCGAGCACGTCGCCGCGGAGCTGGTAGACGCGCGAGTCGCCGACGTTGAAGACGGCCCAGTACGGGCGGTCGGACACCAGGGTCAGGCAGGCGCCCGTGACGGTCGTCCCGGCATGCAGCTCCAGCTCCCCTGTCTCCTCGCGGATGTCGCCGACGGCCAGGTCGAGCGCCGGCTCCACGCCCTCGGGATCCGCGAACCCGGACTCCGCGCGCTCCTGCTCCTCGGCGAGGCGGCGGATGACGGCGTCGCTCGCCACGTCGCCCGCCGCGTGGCCGCCCATCCCGTCCGCCACCGCGAAGTACGGCACGGCCGCGAGCACGCTGTCCTCGTTGTGGTCGCGGCGGAGCCCGCGATCGGTCATGGACGCCCAGCCGAGCACGAGCGTGCGTCCGTCAGGCAGGGCGAGGGACGCCTCAGGGACATCCGCTCCGATGGCGGTCATCGGGCGGACAGGATCTCGAGGACGACGCCGTCGCCGATGTCGATGCGCGTGCCCGGGACGACCACGAGCGACTCCCCCGGACGCAGCGCGAGGTGCTCGGCCCCGGGCGCGAGCACGACGGTGCCGTTCGTGGAGTCGAGGTCGGTCACGACGATGACGCCGGCGTCCTGCCGGAGCCCGAGGTGCGTTCCGGAGATCTCGCCGAGCGGCGATGGCACGGCCACGAGCCGCGGGGCGACGCCACGGACGACGCGCGGAGGTCGGGGGCGGCGGCCGACGATCGCGGGCGCGTCGAGGGGGATCCGGTCGGGGACGACGGCATCGACGTGCGGCACGCCGTCGCGCAGGATGCGGAACGCGTGGATGACGCGCGCGGCGTCCGCGTCCGCGTCCTCGGCCGCTGCGGGCGCGGCGGGCATCGCGACGGTGGGGACGCCGGCGGATCCGGCGCGGGCCTCGGCCTCGGCCTCGCGGGCATCGGGTCCCCCCGCGTGCTCCCCCGGATCCGCCGGCCCGTCGAGGACGGTGGCGACGAGGCCGGGGTCGACGGAGCCGGGGTCGACGGGCGGCGCCGCGTGGCGAGCGGAGGGCGAGCCGCCGCGGCGGTCCGCGTGAGCGCCCGCGGCGTCGCCGGACCGCGCGTCGCCGGACCGCGCGTCGCCGGACCGCGCGTCGCCGGACCGCGCGTCGCCGAGCCGCCAGTCCACGGCGTCGGCGGCCACGGCGCCCGCGATCAGGGGGAGGCCCCCGCTCGCGGTCGCGCCCGCCTCGGCGTCCGCGCGGCCGGCCCGGTACGCGCGCACGCGGTCGAGGGTGGCGAGATAGAAGGGCTGGGCCCGCCGCGCGTCGACACGGCGGGCATCCGCGTCACCGTCGACGTCGGCGTCCACGACCGCGTCCCCGCGCAGCACCACCTGGAGGCGCGCGCCCTCCGACCCCACAGCCTCGTGGACGATCACGGCGAAGGAGACGACCTCGTCCGCGCCCCGCAGAGGCAGCGCCGCGACGACCGCCTCCGCCGTGGTGGCCGGATCCGCGAGGATGCGCCAGAGGTCCTCCACGACGCGCGTCGGGGCGCCGCCGGGCAGGAGCACCACGGCGTGGGGCGTCACGACCGCGAGGCCGGCCGATCCCCGGGCGGCGGGAGAGGAACGGTGGGAGCCCTCGCTCACGTCATCGGCTCCATCGGGGCTCGGCGCCCGGTCGGGCGGTCGGCGCCGGGCCTCGGGCGGCCGGACGCGCTGACAGGGATCCTACCGGGCGGCCGCATCCTGGCCGGCTGCTGCGCCGCCGCCGGACAGCGTCCATGTGCGGCGCCGAGAAGGGGCATCCGGACCTCGGGGAGGGACGCTCGCCGCGGATCCGGTTGCCCGGCCACCGCGGGACTGCCATGCTCGGACGATGAGCACGCCGCAGCGCCCCTCCGCCCGCGGGCTCCCCGTCGACGCGATCTCCCGATCCATCGTCGAGCAGCTGCGGGAGGACGGGCGACGGTCGTACGCCGAGATCGGCAAGGCCGTCGGCCTCAGCGAGGCCGCCGTCCGGCAGCGCGTGCAGAAGCTCACGGACGCGGGCGTGATCCGCATCGTCGCGCTCACCGATCCGCAGCAGCTCGGGCTCACCCGCCAGGCCATGATCGGCGTCACCGTGAGCGGCGACGTGCGGGTGGTCGCGGACGCCCTCGCGGACATCCCCGCCGTCGACTACGTGGTCATGACGGCGGGCACCTTCGACCTGCTCGCCGAGGTGGTGTGCGAGGACGACGAGGAGCTGGTCGAGCTGCTCAACGGGCGGATCCGCGCGCTCGATGGCGTCGTGAGCACGGAGACGTTCGTCTACCTCAAGGTCCACACGCAGGACGGGCACGGGCGCTCCCGGTGACGGCGGCGCGCTCCTCCGCCTCCTCCCCCGGCGGCGGCTCTCGCCATCGCTCCCCCGACCACGGCGTCCCCGGCGCCATCCGCGCGGCCCGTCGTACGGTCGCCGCATGACTCCCTCCTCCGCACCCGCCGTCGCCCCCGCGCGCCCGATCGTGCCCCCGCCTGGCGGTCACCGTCCCGGATCCCCTGCTCGAGACGGCGATCCCCGCCGTCCGCTCCCACCCGCAGCGGGCCTCCTGCCCGTCGGCGCCGCTCTCCTCCGGGTGCCCTCCCCCGTCGGCCGCCTGGAGCTCGTGGCCGAGGGCGACCGGGTCGTCGCCCTGTCCATCGCGACCGACGGCGTCCTGCCGCTCGACCACCTGGACGACAGGCCGAGCGCGGTGCTCGCGGAGACGTCCCGGCAGCTCGGCGAGTACTTCGCCGGCCTCCGCACCTCGTTCGACGTCCCGGTGCGCCTGACCGGGACCCCGTTCCAGGTCGCCGTCTGGGAGGCGCTGGCCCGCGTCCCCCACGGCGGCGTCACGACGTACGGCGCCCTCGCGCAGGCGGCGGGGCGTCCCGGCGGGGCGCGCGCGGTGGGCGGCGCCGTCGGCGCCAACCGGCTCTGCATCCTCGTCCCGTGCCATCGCGTCCTCGGCTCCGACGGGCGCGTGACCGGCTTCAGCGCGGGTGACGGGGTCGCCACCAAGGTCCGCCTGCTCGCGCTCGAGGGCTCGGTGCTGTCATGACCCGGGCGTCGGTCGTCGTCGGCGACGACGGCGTCGCGCGCTGCGCCTGGTCCGCCGCCGACCCGGAGTACCGCAGGTACCACGACGAGGAGTGGGGCCGTCCGCTGCACGGCGACCGCCCGCTCTTCGAGAAGCTCTGCCTCGAGGGCTTCCAGGCGGGCCTGTCGTGGATCACCATCCTGCGCAAGCGCCCGCGCTTCCGCGAGGTCTTCCACGGATTCGACGTCGACGCGGTCGCCGCCATGGACGATGGCGACGTCGAGCGGCTCATGGGAGACGCGGGGATCATCCGCAACCGCGCGAAGATCCTCGCGGCCGCCGGCAACGCGCGCGCCGTGCGTGCCCTCGTCGACGCGCACGGGGACGGCGCCCTCGACCGGATGATCTGGGCGCACGCGTCCGATCCCCTGGTCCGCCCACGACCGACGACGGCAGACGAGCTCCCCGCCGTCACGGCGGAGTCCACGGCCCTCAGCCGCGAGCTGAAGGCGCACGGCCTCCGCTTCGTGGGCCCCACCACCGTCTACGCGCTCATGCAGTCATCGGGCCTCGTCGACGACCACGTCGTCGGCTGCCACCTGGCCGCCTGACCCCGGGCGCCGTCAGTGCGGCGCGGCGACCAGGACGAGCTCGCCGGAGCCGCCGCGTGACAGCTCGACGCCGGCGTCCTCCGCCCAGTCCAGCAGCTCCGCCACGGATCCGAGGTCGCGGCCGGCGAGGATCAGCGCCCGCACCAGCTCGCCCTTCGCCTTCTTGTTGAAGTGGTTGAGCGCCCGCACGGTGCCGTCCGCGCCGCGGGCGACCACGCGCACCACGGCGGAGTCCTCATGTCCCGGACGCGGTCCGAGGGCCGCGTATCCCTCGGATCGGAGGTCGAGCACGAGGCCAGGGATCCCCTCCAGCACCCGGCGGACCGAGGCCACCCAGTGCGCCTTCATCCGTATGCCCGGCACCCGGCTGTCGTGCGAGAGGCGGTACGCGGGGATCGGGTCGGTCGCCCGGACGGGCCCGAGGAGCGCGGAGTGCACGGCCACGTGGCGACCGGCGAAGGCGAGCTGCGCGGCATCCAGGGAGTCGGCGCCGATGGGGTCGTAGAGCACGCCGGTGTAGCGACGGATCGCCGACATGGTCGGCGAGGACTCGAGCACGCGGTTCCGCTCGACCTCGCCGGCCTGGCGCGGACCGAGCTTGAGGGCGCGCGCGGCGGCCACGGGATCCTGGGCGAGGTCGGCGACGGCCCGCACGACCGTCCGCCGCTCGGCCGTCAGCTCGGGGAAGGCGAGGAGGTCGAGGTCGAGGTGCGATCCCTCCGTCCCGCCGTCGCGCTTCGTCTCGGACGGGGGCAGCAGGACGAGCACGGGACCTCCGGGAGCGGATGGGGCGGATGGTGGGTCGGCAGGGACGAGCATCGCCCGCCCGGACGCACGAAGGCGGACGGCCCCCGAGGGGACCGCCCGCCGTCGGACGGAGGTGATGCTACGCGACCAGCGCGGCCTTGCGCGCGACCACGGTCACGTTGTCGTTCTCCACCGAGAGGAAGCCCTCGTCGGCGTCGGCCGTGATCACGGCGCCGCCGTCCTGCGTGATGCGGACGTTGCCGGTCGCGAGGATCGCCAGGAGCGGCTCGTGACCGGCGAGGATGCCGATCTCGCCCTCGCTCGTGCGTGCGACGACCATGGACGCCTGTCCCGACCAGACCTGCTGGTCGGCCGAGACCACGGTCACCGTGAGATCAGCGCGGGCCATGTCAGCCGTTCTCCTTCTGGATCTCGGACCAGCGGCGCTCGACGTCGTCGAGGTCGCCGACGTTGAAGAACGCCTGCTCGGCGACGTGGTCGTAGTCGCCGTCGGCGATCTTCGAGAACGACTCGATGGTGTTCTTCAGCGGCACCGTGGAGCCCTCGACGCCCGTGAACTTCTTCGCCATGTAGGTGTTCTGCGAGAGGAACTGCTGGATGCGGCGCGCACGCGACACCGTGACCTTGTCCTCCTCGGAGAGCTCGTCGACGCCGAGGATCGCGATGATCTCCTGCAGCTCCTTGTTCTTCTGCAGGATCGCCTTGACGCGGGTGGCCGTGTCGTAGTGCGCCTGGCCCAGGTACCGCGGGTCGAGGATGCGGCTGGTGGACGTCAGCGGGTCGACGGCCGGGTACAGGCCGCGCGACGCGATCTCGCGGCTGAGCTCCGTGGTCGCGTCGAGGTGCGCGAACGTGGTGGCCGGCGCCGGGTCGGTGTAGTCGTCCGCAGGGACGTAGATGGCCTGCAGCGACGTGATGCTGTGGCCTCGGGTCGACGTGATGCGCTCCTGGAGCACACCCATCTCGTCCGCGAGGTTGGGCTGGTAGCCCACCGCGGACGGCATGCGTCCGAGCAGCGTGGAGACCTCGGAGCCGGCCTGCGTGAAGCGGAAGATGTTGTCGATGAAGAGCAGCACGTCCTGGTTCTTCACGTCGCGGAAGTACTCCGCCATCGTGAGCGCCGACAGGGCGACGCGGAGACGCGTTCCCGGCGGCTCGTCCATCTGGCCGAAGACCAACGCGGTCTTGTCGAAGACGCCGGCCTCCTCCATCTCCATGATGAGGTCGTTGCCCTCACGTGTGCGCTCGCCGACGCCGGCGAACACGGACACGCCGCCGTGGTCCTGCGCGACGCGCTGGATCATCTCCTGGATGAGGACGGTCTTGCCGACGCCCGCTCCGCCGAACAGGCCGATCTTGCCGCCCTGCACGTACGGGGTGAGGAGGTCGATGACCTTGATGCCGGTCTCGAACAGCTGCGTCTTGGACTCGAGCTGGTCGAACATCGGGGGCTTGCGGTGGATGGGCCAGCGCTCGGTGATCTCGATCGGCTCGCCACCCTCGTTGTTGAGGATGTCACCGGTGACGTTGAAGACCTTGCCCTTGGTGATGTCGCCGACGGGCACCGAGATGGCGGCACCCGTGTCGCGCACCTCCTGGCCGCGGACGAGGCCGTCCGTGGGCTTCAGGGCGATGGCGCGCACGACGTCG
This sequence comes from Clavibacter michiganensis, assembly GCF_021216655.1. Lineage (NCBI taxonomy): Bacteria > Bacillati > Actinomycetota > Actinomycetes > Micrococcales > Microbacteriaceae > Clavibacter > Clavibacter michiganensis. The sequence continues at coordinate 333,907 of NZ_CP080437.1, read as the reverse complement.
TCGCCGAGGTGCAGCGCGATCTCGAGCGTGATCTCCGTCGACTCCTCGCCGATGGTGATCGTGGTCTTGAGGGCGTTGTAGACCGGGGGGATCGAGTCGTGCGGGAACTCGATGTCCACGACCGGGCCGGTGACGCGGACGATGCGTCCGACGCCGGCCACGCTGTCGCTGGCGACCGGCGCAGTGGCGGTGTCAGTCATTGATGTCTCTCTTCTTCATTCGTGGAGCAGGAGTGTTACTTGCTGGAGGCGAGCGCGTCCGCGCCGCCGACGATCTCGGAGATCTGCTGCGTGATCTCGGTCTGGCGCGCGTTGTTCCGCAGCCGCGTGTAGGTGGTCACGAGCTTGTCGGCGTTGTCGCTCGCCGACTTCATGGCCTTCTGGCGCGCGGCGTGCTCGGAGGCGGCCGACTGGAGCATCGCGTTGAAGATGCGGCTCTCGATGTAGACGGGCAGCAGCGCATCGAGCACGTCGCCCACCTCGGGCTCGAACTCGTAGAGCGGCAGGACGGCACCCTCGCCGGGCGCCTCCACCCCCTCGACGACCTCGAGCGGCAGCAGGCGGACGACCTCGGGCTTCTGCGTCGCGATCGACACGAAGCGGTTGAAGACGATGTGGATCTCGTCCACCCCGCCCTCGGACGCCGGCGTCACGAACTTCTCCACGAGCGCGTCGCCGATGGACTTCGCGGTCTCGAACTCCGGCTTCTCGGTGCTGCCGGTCCAGATGCGCTCCGAGGAGCGCTTCCGGAACTTGAAGTACCCGACGGCCTTGCGGCCCACCAGGTAGTAGACGATGTCCTTGCCCTGCGAGCGGAGGAGCTCGGCGAGCTGCTCCGACTCCTTCAGGACGCTGGAGCTGAACGCGCCGGCGAGGCCGCGGTCGGAGGCGAAGATGACGATCGCCGCCCGCTCCACCTTCTCGGGCTCGGTCGTGAGGATGTGGTCGACGTTGGAGAACGTCGCCACCGCCGAGACCGCGCGCGTGACGGCGCGGGAGTACGGCGCGGACGCCGCCATCCGCTGCTGCGCCTTCTGGATGCGCGACGCGGAGATCAGCTCCATCGCGCGGGTGATCTTCTTCGTCGTCTGCGCGGACTTGATCTTCTGCGTGTAGACCCGGAGTTGCGCTCCCATGAGTCTCCCTATCGGTCTCGGTCGGTGGCGGATCGGTGAGGCGAGCGCGTCAGCGCTTGCCCTTGACGATCTGCTCCTGGTTGACGTCCTCGGCCTTGGCGGGCTCGAACTTCTCGGATCCCACGGAGGCGAGCGGCTTGCCCTCGCCCGTCTGGAACTCCAGCTTGAACTGGTCCACGGCCTTGTCCATCGCGTCGACGATGTCGTCGGTGAGGACGTTCTTCTCCTTGAGCTGCGACAGCACCTCCGTGTTGCGGTGGAGGTGGTCGAGCAGCTCCCGCTCGAAGCGGAGGATGTCCTCGACGGGGACCTCGTCGAGCTTGCCCTTCGTGCCCGCCCAGATCGAGACGACCTGCTCCTCGATGGGGAACGGCGAGTACTGGGGCTGCTTGAGCAGCTCGGTGAGGCGCGCGCCGCGGGCGAGCTGACGACGGCTGGCCGCGTCGAGGTCGGACGCGAAGATCGCGAACGCCTCGAGGGAGCGGTACTGCGCGAGCTCGAGCTTCAGCGTGCCGGAGACCTTCTTGATGCTCTTCACCTGGGCGTCGCCGCCGACGCGGGACACCGAGATGCCGACGTCCACCGCGGGACGCTGGTTCGCGTTGAACAGGTCCGACTGGAGGAAGATCTGGCCGTCGGTGATCGAGATCACGTTGGTCGGGATGTACGCCGAGACGTCGTTCGCCTTCGTCTCGATGATGGGCAGGCCCGTCATGGAGCCGGCGCCCAGCTCGTCCGAGAGCTTGGCGCAGCGCTCGAGCAGGCGGGAGTGCAGGTAGAAGACGTCGCCGGGGTACGCCTCGCGTCCCGGCGGGCGGCGCAGGAGGAGCGAGACGGCGCGGTAGGCCTCGGCCTGCTTGGACAGGTCGTCGAAGATGATGAGGACGTGCTTGCCGCCGTACATCCAGTGCTGGCCGATGGCCGAGCCGGTGTAGGGCGCCAGGTACTTGAAGCCGGCGGGGTCGGACGCGGGGGACGCGACGATGGTCGTGTACTCCATGGCGCCGGCCTCCTCGAGGGCACCGCGCACCGAGGCGATGGTGGAGCCCTTCTGGCCGATGGCGACGTAGATGCAGCGCACCTGCTTGTTCGTGTCGCCGGACTCCCAGTTGGCCTTCTGGTTGATGATCGTGTCGATCGCGATGGCCGTCTTGCCGGTCTGGCGGTCGCCGATGATGAGCTGGCGCTGGCCGCGGCCGATCGGGATCATGGCGTCGATGGCCTTGATGCCGGTCTGCATGGGCTCGTGCACGCTCTTGCGCTGCATGACGCCGGGCGCCTGGAGCTCGAGCGCGCGACGGCCCTCGGAGGCGATCTCGCCCTGGCCGTCGATGGGGTTGCCCAGCGGGTCCACGACGCGGCCGAGGTAGCCGTCGCCGACGGGGACGGAGAGCACCTCGCCGGTGCGGCGCACCTCCATGCCCTCCTCGATGCCGGCGAACTCGCCGAGCACGATGACGCCGATCTCGCTCTCCTCCAGGTTCTGGGCGAGGCCCAGGGTCCCGTCGGCGAACGTGATGAGCTCGTTGGCCATGACGCCGGGCAGGCCCTGCACGTGGGCGATTCCGTCGCCCGCGTCGAGCACGTAGCCGACCTCGGTGGTCGAGGCCTTGCCGGGCTCGTAGGACTGCACGAAGTCCTTGAGCGCGTCCCGGATCTCGTCGGGGCTGATCGAAAGTTCTGCCATCTTCTTTCCCTTTGCATTCACGAGGGCCGACGGCCCCCGAGGTGACGCCCGCCGGTCAGGCGAACTGGAGTCTCAAATCGTTGATCCTGGTGGCGACGCTGCCGTCGATGACGTCGTCGCCGATCTGGACGCGGAGCCCGCCGACGAGGTCGCGGTCCACGACCTGGTTCAGCTCGACCCGCCGGGAGTACCGGCGGCTCAGTGCCTGCGCGAGCCGCTCCGACTGCTCGGGCGACAGGGGCGACGCGACGCGGACCGTGGCGATGGTGAAGCCCGCCTGGTCGGCCACGACGGTGGCGGCGAAGCGCACGAGCTCTCCCATGCGGCGGCCGCGGGGCTGCTGCACGAGCTGCTCGACGATGACGATCGCCTGCTCCGACGCCCGGCCGTCGAGGAGACGGTGCACGAGCGTCGACTTCGCCACGGGGTCGCCCAGCTTGTCGCCGAGGGCGAGCTCCAGGGCGTCGTCCGTGGACACGGCGCGTCCGAACGTGAACAGCTCGGACTCGACGGGCGTGCCCTCGGGTGCCGAGATCGCGACGGCGCGGATGCCGAGCTCCTCGATGCCCGCCAGCAGCTCGTCGTGCGACGACCAGCGCCCGTCGACGACCGCGCGGAGGACGCGCAGCGCCGGCTCCTGCACGGTGGCGCCGAAGACCCGGTCCACGATGCTGTGCTTGACCTCCGGCGCGATGCCGGTGTCCGCCAGCGCGGAGAGCAGGTGCGTGGATCCGCCGATGGCGCGGCCGGCTCCGAGGAGCTGACCGGCCGTCGACAGGTCGACGCCCCCGAGCTCCGCGAGGACGCGGCGTGCGGAATCGAGCGATGCGCGCGATGCACTGCCCATCAGCTGGCGGATCCCGTCCTGCCGGCGGTCTCGCTGGCCTCCAGGTCGGCGAGGAACCGGTCGACGAGCGCGGTGGAGCGCTGGTCGTCCGTGAGGCTCTGGCCGATGACGCCCGACGCGAGGTCGATCGCGAGCGATCCGACCTCGGAGCGGAGGGAGACGACCGCCTGCTGGCGCTCGGCCTCGATCTGCTGCTGCGCGCTCGCGGTGATCCGGGCTGCGTCGGCCGTGGCCTGCTCCTTGATCTCCGCGGCGATCGCCGTGGCGTCGACGCGGGCCTGCTCGCGGATGCGGCCGGCCTCGGCGCGTGCCTCGGCGAGCTGCGCCGTGAGCTCGGCCTTCGCGGCGTCGGCTTCCGCCTGCGCGCGCTCGGCCTTCTCGATGCCGCCGGCGATGGCCTCGGTGCGGCCGTCGAGCATGGCGTAGACGCGCGGGAGCGCATACTTCCAGATGACGACCAGGAGGACGACGAACACGACCGCCGACCACACGATGTCGTAGACCGCGGGTAGGAGGATGCTCGGCGCTTCTTCACCTGCCGCCATCACGTTGTGGGGCGTGAGCATGTGCGTGTCCCCTAGTTGGTGAAGATGAAGTAGGTCGCGAGGCCGATGAGCGCGAGCGCCTCGGAGAACGCGATGCCGAGGAACATCGTGGTGCGGAGGCTGCCTGCCATCTCGGGCTGGCGGGCCATGGCCTCGACGGTCTTGCCCGCGACGATCCCGACACCGATGCCGGGGCCGATCGCTGCGAGGCCGTAGCCGACGGTCGCGATGTTGCCGTTGATCTCGGCGAGAATGATGGGGTCCACTGGGGTTTCCTTCCGGTTGGGTGATCTCGTTGGTCGACGAGATCGCTTAGTGCTCCTCCGCCACGGCCATCTGGATGTAGACGGCGGTGAGGAGGGCGAAGATGTAGGCCTGCAGGACGGCGACGAGCAGCTCGAAGAGCGTGAACGCGAACCCGAGGACGAGGGTGCCTGCGCCCAGGATCTTGAGCGCGCCCTGTGCCTCGAAGAGGAAGAACCACGTCGCGGAGAAGCAGAGCACCAGCAGGAGGTGCCCCACGAGCATGTTCATCAGGAGTCGGAGCGTGAGCGCGACCGGCCGGATGATGAACGTCGAGAGGAACTCGATGGGCGTGAGGAGCAGGTAGACCGGCTTCGGCGCACCGGCGGGGAACAGCGTGTTCTTGAAGAACATCACTCCCCGGTCCTTGATGCCGGCGTAGATGAAGGTCACGTACGCCACGAGGGCCAGGAGCAGCGGGAGGCCGATGACCGACGTGCCCGCGATGTTGAGGAAGGGCACGACGCCCGTGAGGTTCATGCCGAGGACCAGGAAGAAGATGGTCATGATGATCGGCAGGAAGCGGCGACCGTCCTTCTTGCCGAGGATGTCCTCCGCGATGTTGACGCGGACGAAGTCGACGCCCATCTCGACGAGGTTCTGGCCGCGGCCGGGCACCAGCGCGAGCTTGCGCGTGCCGACGACGAACAGGACGACGAGGACCGCCATCACCAGGAGCCTGATGAGCATGATGCGGTTGAGGTCGAAGCCCGTGCCCTCGAAGAAGGCGATCGGCGGGAAGAACTCCTCGAGCGTGGGAGCGTGGAACCCCTCACCCGAGTCTTCAGCGGCGAGGGTGATGATGCTGGGTGCAGCGGTGGCTAACAGCGCTATCTCCTGTTTCGGGGCGTGGAGCACGAGCTCTCGCGGCGACGAACGGATGGGGTGAGAAGACGCCGGCGTGAGGTGGATCTGGGCACGGCCCGACGGGAATCGTCTTGACAGAGACTATCAACAATGAGGGTGCCCTGACTAATCGCGTCCCCTCTTCCCGCGGCCCGAGGGCGCGCGGCTAGCGCCCGGGGAGCTGCGCGTCGCTGACGTAGCCGACGCGGGCCTTGGTGATCACGATCATGTCCATGACGAGGGTGCCCACGACGCCCACGATCACCGTCACGAAGAGCACGACCAGGTTGATCCACTGCTGCTCCTTGAGCACCATCGCGACCGCGAGGAACACCACGAACTTGAGGAGCCACGCGCCGAGCACGACCGAGAAGAACAGCGTCGGGTAGATCGGCGAGGACTGGAACCGGTTCGCGAAGAGGATGCTGCCGGCCGTGAGCCCGAGGAACACGAGGGCCATGGCGCTGCCGATGACGGCGCTGAGGAGGCCGCGGCCGCCGTCGACCGCGAAGCCGACGATGCCGCCCACCACCGCGATGGCGAGGGCGAGCAGCGCTCCCCCGATGAGGATGCGCGTGAAGACGTCCTTCTTCGCGGGGGTCTCCGCCGGGGCGGGGGCGCTCGGGCTGTCGGTCATGTCGTCTCCTTGGCTGTCCCCGGGTTCGGGGCGTCGGTGGGGCGGGTCGCGATGGCTCCCGTGGCGAGCTCGGCGTGCTCGCGCTCGACCTCCTCGAGCTCGGACTCCGTGAGGCGCGCGAGCGGCCGGTCCGCCGCGGCCTCGTCGAGCGGGTCGAACGCCGCGGCGTCCTCGGACTCGGCGTCGGCGGGCACGAGCTGCGCGGCGGCCTCGAGGCGCTTGCGGCGGCTGAGCGGGGCCAGGGTGACGACCGCGCAGGCGACCATGCCGACCGCGATGAAGGCCACGCCCCACGCGTACGGCTGCACGACGAACATGAGCAGGCAGCCCACGGACACGACGCCCGTCCAGGCGTAGAAGATCAGCGTCGCGTGCAGGCGCGAGTGGCCCATGTCGAGCAGGCGGTGGTGCAGGTGCTTGCGGTCGGCGCTGAAGGGCGACTTGCCGGCCTTGAGGCGCCGGAACACCGCGAGGGCGAAGTCGAGCAGCGGGACGATGAGGATCGCGAAGGGCAGGAGGATCGGCAGGAACGCGGGAAGCAGCTGCGAGCGGCCGAACGTCTCCGGGTTCGGGTCGATCTCGCCCGTGACGGCGATCGCGCTCGTGGCCATGAGGAGGCCGACGAGCAGCGCGCCCGCGTCGCCCATGAAGAGCTTCGCGGGGTGCCAGTTGAACGGGAGGAAGCCGAGGCACGCGCCGATGAGGATCGCGCTGATGAGGGACGCGAGGTTGAAGCGCTCGGTCTGGCCGGTGGCCGTGTCCGAGAGCAGGAAGCTGTAGAGGAAGAAGGCGCCGTTCGCGATGATCGCGACGCCGGCGACCAGGCCGTCGAGGCCGTCGATGAAGTTGACGGCGTTCATCACGAGCACGATGGCGAAGATCGTCAGCATGATCGACATCTGCGACGAGCCGACCGTGAGGCCGCCGATGGGGAGCGAGGAGATCGCGACGCCCTGCCAGGCGAGGAGGCCGGCGGCGAGGATCTGACCGGCGAGCTTGATCATCCAGTCGAGGTCGTAGATGTCGTCGAGCACGCCGATGACGACGATCATGAGCGCGGCGCCGAGGATCGCGAACACCGGGCCGGGGCGGTCGAAGACGAGGCTGAACCAGGACACCTGCGAGGCCACGGCGAACGCGACGAGGATGCCGGCGAACATGGCGACGCCGCCGAGCCGGGGCGTCGGGCGCGTGTGGACGTCGCGCGCGCGGATGGCCGGGTAGAGCCGGTAGCGGTAGCCGAGCTTCATGACGACCATCGAGAGCACGAGCGTGATGACCGCCGAGACGACCGCCATGGCGGCGTAGTAGGTCACCGGGGGTGCGCGGGCGGATCCGCGGGGGGCTCGGTCGCGGTCGGGTCGGCCGGCGTCGGGTCGGCTGGCGTCGGGTCGGCGGGCTCGACGAACTCGGGGTACGTCGGGCCGGCGTCGGTCGACGCGTCGACGACGGGCGCGGCGTCGGCAGCGGGCGCGGCGTCGGGATCCGCGGATCCGTCGATGCGCTCGGCGCCGCTCGCCGTGCCGCGCGGGGCCTCGGGCGCGTCGGGGACGGCCGGCTCCTCCGGCTCCGTGGGAGCGGTGACGACGGGCTCGAGCTCGTCGCCGATGAGCTGCTGGATCTGCGCACGCGTGATCGCGCCCTCGCGCACGATGCGGACCCGGCCGCCCGCCTGGTTGACGCGCGAGGCGTCGACGATGGTCGAGGCCGCTCCTCCGGCGGCTCCCCCGTCGAGGAAGACGTCGACCGACCCGCCGAGCTGGTCCACGGCCTCCTGGGCGGTCGCGGCGGCGGGCTGCCCCGTCCTGTTGGCGGACGAGACCGCGAGCGGGCCGGTCTCCGCGAGGAGTTCGAGCGCGAAGGAGTTCGCGGGCATGCGCAGCGCGACGGTGCCGCGGGTCTCGCCGAGGTCCCAGACGAGGGAAGGCTGCGCCACGAGGATCACCGTGAGGCCGCCCGGCCAGAACTCGTCCGCCAGGCGGCGGACCACGTCGGGGACGAAGTCGGCGAGGGCGTCGAGCGTGGACTGCCCGGGGATGAGCACGGGCGGCGGGGCGTCGCGCCCGCGGCCCTTCGCGTCGAGCAGGCGCTGCACCGCGTCGGGGTTGAAGGCGTCGGCGGCGATGCCGTAGACGGTGTCCGTGGGGATGACGACGACCTCGCCGCGGCCCACCGCCTGTCGGGCGAGTCTCATGCCGGTGAGGAGGTCGGTGTCGACTGAGCAGTCGTAGATGCGCGCCATGTCGTCGCTCATCGTAGCCGAGCGCGTGGCCGGCGCCCTGAGCGAGGGATCCGCGCCACGCCGACGCCCGCATACTGGGCGTGATGACCTCCGCGCCCCGCTCCCCCGGCCCCCACGGGCTCCTGTTCGTGTTCGACATGGACGACGTGCTGTACGACCACGACTGGCGGGGGCCCGCCGACCGCATCACGGCGGCGACCGGGCACGACCTGCCGGAGCTGCGCCGCCGCTGGTACAACGACGACGGCGAGTGGGCCGCGGAGGCGGGCCGCATCGACGCCGACTCCTACCTCGACGCGTTCTGCGCCGCGGTGGGCGTGGAGATGGACGAGGACGAGTGGGTGCGGCGTCGCCGGGCGTCCATGACGGTGCGGCCGCAGGCGCTCGCGGCGGTGGCCCGGGCGCGCGAGGCGGGGCGGATCACGCTGCTCACCAACAACAACGCGCTCGCGGCCCGGCACCTCCCGGAGCTCGCGCCCGAGCTGGTGCCGCTGTTCGGAGTCGAGCACCTGCGGACCTCGAGCGGGTACGGCGCGCGGAAGCCGGATCCGGCCGTGTTCCGCGGGGTGCTCGCCGCGTACGGGCAGCCGGCCGCGCGGACGTTCTTCGCGGACGACCGGGAGGACAACGTCGCGTCGGCCCGCGCGCTCGGCATCACCGGGCACCACGTGCGCGGCGACGGGGACCTGCTTCCGGCGGTCGAGGCCTTCATCCGGGCCCAGGCGCACGCGGGCTGACCCCGGGAGCCGGGCTCGCGATCCCCGTCAGCGCAGCGCGGTCGTCGCGCGGTCGCGCCGGGTGAGGTCCTCGTGCGTCGCGGTCGCGCGCCAGCCGTCGGCGTCGAGGAGGGCGCGGATCGCGTCGCCCTGCAGCTCGCCGTGCTCGATCACGAGCGCGCCGCCCGGGTGGAGCAGCCGCCGCGCGGTCGTCGACACGAGCCGCACGACGTCGAGGCCGTCCGCGCCGCCGTAGAGCGCGAGCGCGGGATCGTGCAGCCGCACCTCGGGGTCCCGCGGGATCGCGTCGGCGGGGATGTAGGGCGGGTTCGAGACGACGACGGACACCGTGCCGTCGAGCCCGGGGAAGGCGTCGGCGAGGTCGCCGAGCACGAGGTCCACGTGCGGCGCGAGGCGCTCCACGTTGCGTGCCGTCCAGGCGTGCGCCTCGGGCGACACCTCGATCGCGTGCACGCGGGCGTGCGGCACCTCGGTCGCGAGGGCCAGGGCGAGGGCGCCGGATCCCGTGCCGAGGTCGACGGCGACGGGCGCCTCCCCGGGCGCGGCCGTCAGCGCGTCGATCGCGAGCTGCGCCACGTGCTCCGTCTCGGGGCGCGGCACGAAGACGCCGGGTCCGACCAGGAGCTCGAGCGAGCGGAAGTGCGCGACGCCCGTGATGTGCTGCAGGGGCTCGCGCCGGGCGCGTCGGGCGGTCAGCTCGAGGACGCGCGCGGCGTCCCCGGCGTCGACGGCCGCGCGCGTGATCGCGCGCGACTGCACCTGCCCGCGCGAGAGCCCGAGGACGTGCCCGACGAGGAGCTCCGCGTCGACCGCGGGATCCTCGATGCCGGCGGCCGCGAGCGCCTGGCCGACCCGCATGCGGAGGGCGTCCACGGTGACCGGGACGCCCTCCCCGTCAGCCACGGGCGAGCGGGACACGCGAGGGCGTCACGCGTCCGTCCCGAGCGCGTCGAGGCGCGCCTCCTCGTCGGCCAGGATGCACGACTCCACGACCGGGTCGAGGGCGCCGTCCATCACGGCGTCGAGGTTGTACGCCTTGTATCCCGTGCGGTGGTCCGCGATGCGGTTCTCCGGGAAGTTGTACGTGCGGATGCGCTCGGACCTGTCCATCGTGCGGATCTGGCTGCGGCGCACGGCCGAGGCCTCCGCGTCGATCTCCTCCTGCTGCTTCGCGAGCACGCGGGCGCGCAGGACGCGCATCCCGGCTTCGCGGTTCTGCAGCTGGCTCTTCTCGTTCTGCATCGCGACCACGATGCCCGTGGGCAGGTGGGTGATGCGGACGGCGGAGTCGGTCGTGTTGACCGACTGGCCGCCGGGGCCGGACGAGCGGTACACGTCGATCTTGAGGTCATTGGGGTCGATCGCGACCTCCTCGACCTCCTCGACCTCGGGGATCACGAGCACGCCCGCGGCCGAGGTGTGGATGCGCCCCTGCGACTCGGTGGCCGGCACGCGCTGCACGCGGTGCACGCCGCCCTCGTACTTGAGGTGCGCCCACACGCCGAGCGCGGGATCGTCGGACGTGCCCTTGATGGCGACCTGCACGTCCTTGTAGCCGCCCAGGTCGCTCTGCGTCTGGCTGAGGACCTCGGTCTTCCAGCGGCGCGACTCGGCGTAGTGCAGGTACATGCGGAGCAGGTCGGCGGCGAACAGGGCGCTCTCGGCGCCGCCCTCCCCCATCTTGATCTCCATGATGACGTCGCGCGCGTCGTCGGGGTCGCGCGGGATCAGGAGCCGCCGGAGCTTCTCCTGCGCCGCATCCAGCGCCTGCTCGAGGCCGGGGATCTCGTCGGCGAACGCCGGGTCCTCCTCGGCCAGCTCGCGCGCGGCGGCCAGGTCGTCGCCGAGCTGGGTCCACTCCGCGTGCGCGGCGACGATCCGGCTCAGCTCCGCGTAGCGGCGGTTGACCTTGCGCGAGCGCGACGCGTCGGCGTGCAGCTCGGGGTCGCCGAGCTGCTGCTGGAGCTCCTCGTGCTCCTCCAGCAGCTGGACGACGGACTCGAACACGGGGGTCAGCCCTTCTCGTGCGCGCCGTGCCCGTGGCTCTGGTGGGACACGCCGTTGCCGGTGTTGGGCATGGAGGCCTGGACCTTCATGAGGAACTCGACGTTGGACGTCGTCTCCTTCAGGCGGCTGAGGACGATCTCGAGGGCCTGCTGCTGCTCGAGCCCGGCGAGGGCGCGGCGCAGCTTCCAGGTGACCTTGACCTCGTCGGCGCCCATGAGTATCTCCTCGCGGCGCGTGCCGGAGGCGTTGACGTCGACCGCGGGGAAGATCCGCTTGTCGGCGAGGGCCCGCGAGAGGCGGAGCTCCATGTTGCCGGTGCCCTTGAACTCCTCGAAGATGACCTCGTCCATCTTGGATCCGGTCTCCACGAGCGCCGTGGCGAGGATCGTGAGCGATCCGCCGTGCTCGATGTTGCGCGCCGCGCCGAAGAAGCGCTTCGGCGGGTAGAGCGCCGACGAGTCGACGCCGCCCGAGAGGATCCGGCCCGACGCGGGCGCCGCGAGGTTGTACGCGCGGCCGAGGCGGGTGATGGAGTCGAGCAGCACGACCACGTCGTGGCCGAGCTCCACGAGGCGCTTGGCGCGCTCGATGGCGAGCTCGGCGACCGTGGTGTGGTCCTCGGCGGGACGGTCGAAGGTCGAGGCGATGACCTCGCCCTTCACCGTGCGCTGCATGTCGGTGACCTCCTCGGGACGCTCGTCGACCAGCACGACCATGAGGTGGACCTCGGGGTTGTTGGTGGCGATGGCGTTCGCGATGGCCTGGAGGACGAGCGTCTTGCCGGCCTTGGGCGGCGAGACGATGAGGCCGCGCTGGCCCTTGCCGATCGGCGACACGAGGTCGATGATCCGCGTCGTGAGCTTGTTGGGCTCGGTCTCGAGGCTGAGGCGGTCCTGCGGGTACAGCGGCGTGAGCTTGCCGAACTCGACGCGGTTCGCGGCCTCCTCGGGAGGCAGGCCGTTGACCGAGTCGATCTTCACGATCGCGTTGTACTTCTGGCGGCTCTGGCTGTCGTTCTCCCGCGGCTGGCGGATGGCGCCGACGATCGCGTCGCCCTTGCGCAGCGAGTGCTTCTTGACCTGGCCGAGCGAGACGTAGACGTCGTTCGTGCCGGGCAGGTAGCCGCTCGTGCGGACGAACGCGTAGTTGTCGAGCACGTCGAGGATGCCCGCGACGGGCAGCAGGACGTCGTCCTCGGTGACCTCGGGCTCGAAGTCGTCGCCGCCCTGTCCGCGGCCGCGCTTGCGGTCGCGGTACCGGCTGCGGCCGCCGCGGTCGTCGTCGCGGCCGAGGTCGGCGCGGGCCTGGTCGGCGCGCACGTCCTGCGTGCGGTCGCCCTGGCCGCGGCCGTTCTGGCGCTGGCGACCCGTGCGGGCCTCCTCCTGCGCCTCGTCGTCGGCGTCGGGCTCGCGGGGGGCCTGCTGCGGCTGGCCCTGGTCGCGGCCGTTCTGCTGCTGGTCGTCCTGGTCGCGGCCACGGTCGCGGTTGCGCCGGTTGCGGCTGCGGTTGCGGCCGCCCTCGCGACCCTCGCGGCCCTGGTCGTCGCGGCGTCCGCCCTGGTCGTCGCCGTCGCGGTCGTCGCGCTGACGGTCGGCCTGCTCCGCGGCGGGGGACTCGTCTGCGGTGTCCGGGGCGGGCGCGTCCTGCGCGGCGGCGCGGTCGGCGCCGTCCTGGGCGTCGCGTCCGCCGCGGCGACGGCCGCGGCCGGAGCGCTGCGCGGGGGCCTGCTCCTCGGTGGGCGCGTCGACGGCGGGCGCCTGCGCGTCGGCCTGCGCGTCGGCGGGGACGAGCTGGTCGGCGGTCTGGCCGCTGTTCACGTGCTGCGCGGCCTGGCGCGGGGCCTCGGTCGCGGGGTCCACGACGCCGGAGCTCGTGGCCCGGCGGGATCCGCGGCCGGAGCGCGCGGGCGCCTCGGTGCGGGGTGCCTCGGTGAGGGGCTCCTGCGTGCGGCCTGCCGTGGCCTCGGCGATGCGGGCCTCGAGGCCGGTACCCGCGGGCTCGGCGGCGGGCGCCTCGACGGTCTCGGCGATGCGCTCGGGCACGATGCGGGCGGTGCTGGCGCGGCGGGATCCGCGGCCGGAGCGCGCGGGCTGCTCGGCCGGGGCGTCGACGGCGGGGGTCGCGGCGACGGGCGCCTCGGCGGGGGTCGCGTCCGCGGCTGGGACGGCGTCCGCGATCGGGGCGGCGTCGGCGACGACGGGCTCCGAGGCGGGGGCCTCCTCGACGGCGGCGGCGGGCTCGGCGGCCGCGGGGGCCGCCTCGCTCGTCTCGGCGGGCGCGGCGGCCTCGGGGGCCATCTCGTCGGCGGGGGCGGTGGTCCCCCCGGCTGCCTGGATCTCGGAGATCGCGGTCACGAGCTCGCCCTTCCGGAGCTTGGAGCCGCCCGGGATCCCGAGCTCGGAGGCGATCGCCTGGAGCTGCGAGACGCGGAGCGCGCTCAGGTCCGCGGTGGTGGCGCGGGTGTCGACATCGGTCATGTGCGTGGGTCCTTTCCCCTGTCCGGCGGGACGAAGCCCGTGCGGAGGAGAGCCGATCGCGTGTGTCTCTGCGAAAGCGGCGGACGGTCTGATTCCGTCCGGAGCTGCTGTCGGGCACGATGGCACGGGATCTTGCAGAGACGACAGCGGGTGAGTGGTGAGGAACGACCACCGGGACCGGATCTCCGACGCGCATGCGTGGATCCGTTGATTCCGGGGTCGAGCAGAGCCTAGCACCCGGCGTCCCGCCCGCGGAGGGAACGGCGCGCCGGGTGCGCAGGAGAGGCGTGATCCGGCTAGGCGGCGGGAGCGGATCCCTCGTCGACGACCTGGACGGTCGAGCCCTTGACGTCGACGGCGAGCATGAGCGCGGTCCACGGGTTCGTGCTGCGCTCGGCGACGAGCTCGGCCGCGGTGAGCCGCTGGCCCGGGTCGCTGCCGAGGACGAGGAGCGAGGGACCCGCGCCCGAGACGACGGCCGCGTAGCCGCGCTCGCGCAGCAGGTGCACGAGCTCGTTGGTCTCGGGCATCGCGGCGGCGCGGTAGTCCTGGTGCAGCCGGTCCTCGGTCGCCGCGAGCAGCAGCTCGGGGCTCTGGATGAGCGCCGCGATGAGCAGGGCCGAGCGCGACACGTTGAAGATCGCGTCCTCGTGCGGCACCGACTCCGGCTGCAGGCTCCGGGCGAGCGCCGTGGACATGGTCGCGACCGGCACGAGCACGAGCGGCGAGACGCCGCGGTGCACGGCGAGCTTCTTGTGCTGCGGGCCCTGGCCGTCGACCCACGCGATGGTGAGGCCGCCGAAGAGCGCGGGCGCGACGTTGTCGGGGTGGCCCTCCATCTCGGTGGCGAGGCGGAGGAGCGCGTCGGCGTCGATCTCGACCGTGCCGGCGAGGAGGCCCTGGGCCGCCATGATGCCGGACACGATGGCGGCGCCCGAGGATCCGAGGCCGCGGCCGTGCGGGATCCGGTTCTCCGCGACGAGGTCGAGACCCGGCATGGGCTGGTCGAACGCGGCGAAGGTGTGCGCGATGGCCGTGACCACGAGGTTCGTCTCGTCGGTCGGCACCTCGCCCGCGCCCACGCCGCGCACGTCGACCGTGGCGCCGGGCGCGTCGCGCACCGTGACCGTGAGGTCGTCGTACAGCGCGAGCGCGAGGCCGAGCGTGTCGAAGCCGGGGCCGAGGTTGGCGCTCGTCGCGGGCACGCGAACCTGGACGCGGCGACCCGTCGCGAGCGCCGAGCGCATCGGACCGTCGGTCACGACGCGACCAGGTCGAGCACGCCCGCGATCTCCGCGATGTCGACGCCGACGCTCGTCGGGGCGACGTCCGAGCCGTCCGCGGTGCGGAGCGCCCACTGCGGGTCCTTCAGGCCGTGACCGGTGACCGTGAGGACGACCGTCGCGCCCTTCGGGATCTGCCCGGCCTCGGCGCGCTCGAGGAGCCCGGCGACGCTGATGGCCGACGCGGGCTCGACGAAGATGCCGACCTCCGCGGAGAGGATGCGGTGCGCCTCGAGGATCTTCGCGTCCGAGATCGCGCCGAAGTAGCCGTCGGTGAGCAGCTGCGCCTCGAGCGCGAGCTTCCACGACGCGGGGTTGCCGATGCGGATCGCGCTGGCGATCGTGTCGGGGTCCTTGACGATGGCGCCGTCGACGATGGGCGCGCTGCCCGCGGCCTGGAAGCCGAACATGCGCGGCAGCTTCGTGGCGTTGCCCGCCTCGAGGTCCTCGCGGTAGCCGCGCGTGTAGGCGGTGTAGTTGCCGGCGTTGCCGACGGGGATGAGGTGGAAGTCGGGCGCGTCGCCGAGCACCTCGACGACCTCGAACGCGCCCGTCTTCTGGCCCTCGATGCGGTCGTTGTTGACGGAGTTCACGAGGTGCACCGGGTAGTTCGCGCTGAGCTCGCGCGCGATGTCGAGGCAGTCGTCGAAGTTGCCGCGCACCTGGAGGAGCTGCGCGTCGTGGGCGACGGCCTGGCTGAGCTTGCCCATCGCGATCTTGCCCTCGGGCACGAGCACGGCGGCCGTGATGCCCGCGTGCGTCGCGTACGCGGCGGCCGATGCCGACGTGTTGCCGGTCGACGCGCAGATGACGGCCTTCGCGCCGTGCTCGACGGCCTTGGAGATCGCCATGGTCATGCCGCGGTCCTTGAAGGATCCCGTCGGGTTCATGCCCTCGTACTTGACCCACACCTTCGCGCCCGTGCGAGCGGACAGCGCCGGCGCGGGGATGAGCGGCGTGCCGCCCTCGCCGAGCGTGATGATCGGGGTGGCGTCCGTGACGTCGAGTCGGTCGGCGTATTCGCGGAGCAGTCCGCGCCATTGGTGGGCCATCAGGCTCCTTCTACTCGGAGGACGCTCGCGACTGCCGTCACCGCGTCGAGGTTCGAGACCGCGTCGACGGTGGCCCGGAGGGCCGCGTCGGTGGCGCGGTGCGTGCCGATCACCAGGCTAGCGGTGGGCCGGGCGCCCGCCCCTCCCGCCACGGGGGCCTGGTGCGTGGTCTGCTCGAGCGTCTCCACGGAGACGCCGTGCTCGCTGAACAGCTGCGCGATGCGGGCGAGCACGCCCGGCTCGTCCGCGACCTGCAGCGTGATCTGGTACTGGGTCGTGATCGCGCCGACGGGCAGCGTCTCGAGGTCGGCGTGCGTCGACTCGGCGACGCCCGGGCCGCCGACGACGTGGCGCCGCGCGGCGGAGACGACGTCGCCGAGCACGGCGGACGCGGTCTGCACTCCCCCGGCGCCCGCGCCGTAGAACATCAGGTCGCCCGCGGCCTCGGCCTCGACGAACACGGCGTTGTTCGCGCCGTGCACCGCGGCCAGCGGGTGGTCGCGCGGCACGAGCGCCGGGTAGACGCGGGCGGAGACGGCGTCGCGGCCGGTGGCGGGATCCGTGAGGCGCTCGCAGATGGCGAGCAGCTTGATCACGTAGCCGGCCTTGCGGGCGGAGTCGAACTGCGCGGCGGTGAGGCCCGTGATCCCCTCGCGGTGCACGGCCTCGACCGGCACGCGCGTGTGGAAGGCGAGGCTCGCGAGGATGGCGGCCTTCTGCGCGGCGTCGTAGCCCTCGATGTCGGCCGTGGGATCCGCCTCCGCGTAGCCGAGCTCGGTGGCGGTCGCGAGGGCCTCGTCGAAGCCGAGCCCGTGCGTGTCCATCTCGTCCAGGATGTAGTTGGTCGTGCCGTTGACGATGCCGAGGATCCGCTCGACCCGGTCGCCCGCGAGGCTGTCGCGGAGGGGCCGGATGATGGGGATCGCGCCGGCCACCGCGGCCTCGTAGTAGAGCTGCGCGCCGACCTGCTCGGCCGCCTCGAAGAGCTCGGGGCCGTGCGTCGCGAGCAGCGCCTTGTTGGCCGTGACGACGTCGGCGCCGGAGGAGATGGCCGCGAGGATGTGGGCCCGGGCCGGCTCGATGCCGCCCATCAGCTCGATGACGATGTCGGCCCCGAGGATGAGCGACTCGGCGTCCGTGGTGAGCAGCTCGCGCGGCATCGACGGGTCGCGCGGCGCGTCCTGGTCGCGGACCGCGATGCCCACGAGCTCGAGCCGCGCGCCCACGCGCTGGGCCAGCTCGTCGCCGTGCTCCCGCATGAGGCGCGCCACCTGGGTGCCGACCGAGCCGCAGCCCAGCAGGGCGACGCGCAGGTTCCGGTACTCGATCATCGTGCTCCGTTCACGTCGGGGGATGCGGCCGCGGGCGTGCCCGCGTCGCGCGCCAGCAGGTCGGCCTCGGTCTCGCCGCGGACGATGACGCGCGCCTCGCCGTCGCGCACGGCGACGACGGGCGGGCGGCCGATCCAGTTGTAGTTGCTCGCGAGCGCCCAGCAGTAGGCCCCGGTCGCGGGGACGGCGACGAGGTCGTCGGCGCGGACGTCGCCCGGCAGGTAGTCGGCGAGGACGACGAGGTCTCCGCTCTCGCAGTGCTTGCCGGCGATGCGCACGAGCGCGGGATCCGCCGCGGAGGCGCGGCCGGCGATGCGCACGGAGTAGTCCGCGCCGTAGAGGGCGGGCCGCGCGTTGTCGCTCATGCCGCCGTCGACGCTCACGTAGCGGCGGACGGCCGTCTGGGCCTCCTCCGCGACGCGCGGGTCCTCGACGTCGCCCGTCGCGGAGGAGGCCTCGGCCACCTCGCCGTCGACGCCGCCGACGGTCACGAGCACGTCCTTGACCGTGCCGACCGTGTAGAGCGTGACGGTGGACGGGCCCACGATGCTGCGGCCGGGCTCGACCGCGATGACCGGCACCGCGATCCCCCGCCTGCCGCACTCGTCGCCGACGATGCGCGCGAGCCGCCGGGCGATCTCGGGCACGGGCACGGGCCGGTCGACCGACGTGTAGGCGATGCCGAAGCCGCCGCCGAGGTTGAGCTCGGGCACGGGGCCGTCGGCGAGGAGGCGCTCGTGCAGGTCGAGGAGGCGGCGGGCGGACTCGACGAAGGCGTCGGTCTCGAAGATCTGGCTGCCGATGTGGGCGTGCAGGCCCGTGAAGGAGAGGGACGCGTGCGACCGGATGCGCGCCACGAGGCCGGGCGCGTCGGCCAGCGTGATCCCGAACTTCTGGTCCTCGCGGGCCGTGGCGAGGTACTCGTGCGTGTGGGCGTGCACGCCGCTGTTCACGCGGAGGCGCACGGGCTGGACGCGGCCGTGCCCTGCCGCCGCGGCGGCGACGCGCTCCACCTCGATCGCGCTGTCGACGACGATCTGGCCGATCCCGGCACCGACGGCCCGGTCGATCTCGGCGACCGACTTGTTGTTGCCGTGGAAGCCGAGGCGGGCCGGATCCGCTCCCCCGGCGAGCGCGACGGCCAGCTCCCCGCCGGAGCAGACGTCGATGTGCAGGCCCTCGTCGACCATCCAGCGCGCGACCTCGATGCTGAGGAACGCCTTGCCCGCGTAGTAGACGCGCGCGCTCGTGCCGACGGCGGCGGCCTCGCGGGTGAACGCCGCGAGGGTCTCCGCGGCACGGCCGCGCACGTCGTCCTCGTCCATCACGTAGAGCGGCGTGCCGAAGCGCGTGGCGAGCTCCGTCGCGGGCACCCCCGCGATGCGGATGGCGCCGTCCTCGTCGCGGGCGGTGCCGCGCGACCAGACGGCCGGATCCAGCGCGTTCGCGTCGTCGGGCGGCCGCAGCCAGGACGGGGCCAGCGGGTTCGCGGTCACTCGGGTCACCTCTTCGGGCGCGGGGCGGACGTGCGGGATGGCGAGCGGACCCGGTGTGGTCCCTGGAGCCGTGAGGGGGGGCGGTGCGTCCGATCCTACCGAGGCCGGACGGGGCTCCCGCCCATGTGACGGTGGCCGCCCGCCCCGGCCGGAGCCGCTACCCGCAGCTGCCGGTGACCCCGAGCGAGTCACGGGTGAGCTTCACCGAGGACGACTGCACGGTCATCGACGCGCGCCCGTCGGCGACGGTCACGTCCTGCACCTGGACGCCCGCGGGCAGGTACTGCGCGACGCACACGGGGTAGGTGATGTCGCGGATCCCCTGGATGGTCTGCGCCAGGTCGACCTTCAGCGATCCCGCCTGCAGCTCCACCTCCGCGGGCGTGATCACGATCGTGGATCCGTCCCGCAGCACGGGCTCCGCGGCCACGGTGTACCCGAGCGTGAGGCCGAGGATCCGCGTGGAGCCGGAGTAGCCGAGCGTCCCGTCGCCGAAGCGCAGGTCGGGCGGCGTGCCCGCGGTCTTCGCGAGGAGCGCGCTGGCGGGATCCTGGTCCATCGACACGGTCGCGACCACGTCCCCCACGGTGCGCTCCTGGTCGGTCGGCACGTCGGTCGCGACGATGTGCGCCTGGAAAGGCGTGCCGTCCGCCTGGAGGTTCGGGCCGTCGAGCACCACGCGGTCGAGCGTGCCGCGGATGAGCTGCGGGATGACCCAGTCGCCCTCGATCGAGACGTTGACGCGCCCGGTGATCTGCCCGGGCAGCTGGTCGGCGATCTGCTTCTCGGCCTGGTCCTGGGCGACGCCACGGACGGTCTGGTCGATGATCCGCAGCCCGAACGCGAGCCCCACGCCGATCACGGCGAGCACGAGGAGCCAGATGAACACGGTGCCGCCGCGCGGACCGCGTCGGCGTCGCCGGGCCTCCCGCGGGTCGCGCCGCTCGGGCGCCTCGAAGACCTCCGTGCCCTGGAACCGCCCCGACATGATCCGCTCCCCCTACATGCGCTCGGGGGCCGAGACGCCCACGAGGTCGAGCCCGTTGGCGACCACCTGCCGGACCGCGTCGTTCAGCCACAGGCGCGTGCGATGCAGGTCGGTGACCTCCTCGTCGCCGCGCGGGACCACCCGGCAGCTGTCGTACCAGCGGTGGTAGGAGCCGGCGAGCTCCTCGATGTAGCGCGCGACCCGGTGCGGCTCGCGCAGCTCGGCGGCCTGCGCCACGATGCGCGGGAACTCCTGCAGGAGCCCGAGCAGGGCCGACTCAGTCGGGTGCGTGAGGAGCTCCGGCGCGAACGCGCTCCGGTCGACGCCCGAGGCGGCCGCGTTGCGGTCCACCGCGCAGGTGCGCGCGTGCGCGTACTGCACGTAGAAGACGGGGTTGTCGTTGGTGCGCTTGCCGAGCACCGCGAGGTCGATGTCGAGGTTCTGGTCGGCGGAGGAGCGCACCAGGGAGTAGCGGCCGGCGTCGACGCCCACCGCGTCGACCAGGTCGTCGAGCGTGACGATCGTGCCGGCGCGCTTGCTCATCTTCACTGGCTCGCCGTCGCGCAGCAGGTTGACCATCTGGCCGATGAGGATCTGCAGGTTGACGCCCGGGGTGTCGCCGAACGCCTCCGCCATGGCCATCATGCGGCCGACGTAGCCGTGGTGGTCGGCGCCCAGCATGATGATGTTCTGCTCGAAGCCGCGCTCGCGCTTGTCGAGGTAGTAGCCGAGGTCGCCCGAGATGTAGGCGGGCTCGCCCGTCGAGCGGATGACCACGCGGTCGCGGTCGTCGCCGAAGGTCGTGGTGCGGAGCCAGACGGCGCCGTCCTCCTCGAAGACGTGGCCGAGCTCCTTGAGCCGCGCGACGGCGCGGTCGACGGCGCCGGACTCGTGCAGCGAATCCTCGTGGAAGAACACGTCGAAGTCCACGCCGAAGTCGTGCAGCTTCTGCTTGATCTCGCCGAACATCAGCTCGGTGCCGGCGCTCCGGAACACCTCCTGCTGCTCCTCGCGGGGCAGCGCGTCGATGTCGCCGTCGTACCCCTCCACCACGCGCGCCGCGATCTCGCCGATGTAGGCGCCGCCGTACCCGTCCTCGGGCGTCTCCTCGCCGAGGTGGCTCGCGAGGAGGCTGCGGGCGAAGCGGTCGATCTGGGATCCGTGGTCGTTGAAGTAGTACTCGCGCGTGACGTCCGCGCCCTCGGCCTGGAGGATGCGCGCGAGGCTGTCGCCGACCGCGGCCCAGCGGACGCCGCCCAGGTGGATGGGGCCAGTCGGGTTCGCGGAGACGAACTCGAGGTTGATGCGGATCCCGTCGAGCGTGTGCCCGCGGCCGTACGCGGGGCCCGCGTCGACGATGGTGCGCGCGAGGGCGCCCGCGGCCGCCGCCTCGAGCGTGATGTTGATGAAGCCGGGACCCGCGACGTCGGCCTTCGCGACCTGCGGCAGCTCGCCGAGCGCCGCGGCGATGTCGGCCGCCAGCGCGCGCGGGTCCTCGCCCAGCGGCTTCGCGATGCGCATGGCGATGTTGGTGGCCCAGTCGCCGTGGTCGCGGTTGCGCGGGCGCTCGAGCACGACCATGTCGGGGCTGAGCGCGAGGGCGTCGCCACCCGGTCGTCGTCCTGCCGTCCGGGCCACGATGTCGAACAGGGCGCCGGTCAGGTCAGGGGTCGTCATGGGGATCGATCCTACCGGCGGGCGCGACCCGCCCCTCCCGGCGCGCACGCCCGCGCGAACCGCCCCCAGCGCGGCCGCACGTCCCAGCGGGGCCCCGACCGGTCTCGGTAGGGTGTCGATCCCGCCTCCCGCTCGTGGCACGTCGCCGCGCGCCGAGCGTCGCACCCCGCGGCGCGCCCGGATCCGAAGGAGCACCACCATGCCCGTCCGCCTCCCCGCGCCCACCCGACCCCGCATCGCGCGCACCATCCCCACGGCCGCGGCCGCCGGGCTCGCGGTCGCCATGCTCCTCGCGGGCTGCTCCAACCCCGCTCCCCTGCAGCCCACGACGCCGGACCCCTCGGCGAGCGCGGGCGGCGGCGGCGAGGCCCAGGGCGGCGGATCCGGCAGCGGGCCCACCTCATCGCCCACGCCGGCGCCCCCCAAGGGCACGCCGGTCAGCACCACGTGCGCCCAGCTCCTGCCCGACCTCGCCCAGTTCGGCACGGGCTTCGCGAGCGAGGCGCTCCCGGCCGACACCTCGACGGACGGCCTGCGCGCCGACGTCCTCACGATGCAGGGCATCGCCTGCGCGTTCCGGTCGTCGGACGGGACCGCGGTCGAGATCGACGTGGCCCAGCCCGTCGCCGCGGAGCTGCAGTCCCGGCGCGACGCGGCCATCCTCCTGGCCGACCCCATCGCGGGGTACCCCTCCGGCGTCGAGGCCTACTTCGAGCTCGAGGACGCGATCGGCGTCTCCACCATCTACTCCTCGAAGCACATGATCGTCATGCGGTCCGCCGCGTTCTACGAGCCGGGCGACCACGCCGACCTGGGCAACGCGGTGCTGAAGACCGTCGGCGGCTGATCCGCCCCGTCCGCCGGGGCGTACGGCTCAGCCCAGGCGTACGGCCGCGGAGACGTCGTCGACCGGCAGCTCGTCGACCGTGGCCATGACCTCCATGCGCGAGATGGTCACGAGGCTCCGGGTGTTGGTGAGGAACGCGGTGTCGGAGGCGTCGCGGCCCGTGGAGATCCGCAGCAGGCTCTGCCGGGGCGCGAGCCCGGTGGCGTCCACGACGTGCCACGCGCCGTCGACCCACGCCTCGGCCACCGCGTGGAAGTCCATGGGGCTGAGCCCGGGCGCGTAGACGGCGGCCAGCCGCGCGGGCACGTCGAGCGCCCGCAGCATCGCGATCACGAGGTGCGCGTAGTCGCGGCAGACGCCGCGTCGGGCGAGCAGCGTGCGGACGGCGCCGTCGGTCGGGAGGCTGGATCCCGGCGCGTACCGCAGCGACTCCGCCACGAACGCGCGCACGGCGGCGAGGAGCGGCAGGCCGTCGAGGCCGCGGAACTCGCCGCGGGCCGTGGGGAACAGCGTGTCCGACTCGCAGTAGCGGCTGGGGCGGCGGTAGATCCAGAGGTCGACGTCGTCGACGGGCGCGGGGTCGCGGCGGCCGGTGACCGTCGCGCGGTACTCCATCGTGAACGCTCCCGCTCCTGTCGTCAGGACGTGCAGCCGGGTGTCGTGCCGGTCCACCACCTCGGTCGCCTCGATCGGGCGGCCGTCGAGGGCGAAGGAGAGGTGCTCGGACGCGACGTCGGCGCCCCGGGCGACGGCGACCGCGAAGGCCATCTCGCTCTCGCCGGAGACCTGCAGCTCGAGCATGGAGGAGACGTCGCGGCGCATGCGTCCATCGTGGCATCCGATCCGCCCCGCTCGGTGCGCCTGCCCCGTGCGCCTGCCCGCACGAGCGGCCGCCGCTCAGGCCGGGTGCGGTCCCGTCGACGCGCGCGCCACGAGCGTCGGCTCGAGCAGCCGCGAGGCGGCCTCCCGGCCGTCGACGAGCGCGAGGAGCGTCTCCAGCGCGATCCGTCCCATCTCGTGGACGGGCGAGCGCACGCTCGTGAGCCCGATGGATCCCGACGCCGCGAGCGGGGTGTCGTTGTAGCCGACCAGCGCCACGTCGTCGGGCACCGACAGGCCCGCGTCGCGGAGGGCCCCCATCGCCCCGATCGCCGCGAAGTCGTTGGTCGCGAAGAGCGCGTCCGGCGCGTGCCCGGCGCGGAGCACCTCCTCGGTCGCCTCCCGGCCGGCCGCGGCGTCGAAGCCCCGCTCGATCACGCGCTCGGGCGGCACGGGCATCCCCGCCTCCGCGTACGCCTCGAGGAAGCCGCGCGTGCGGTCGACCGCGGTGGAGGCGAACGACATCCCCGCGAGCACGGCCGGCCGCGTGCGCCCCTGCGCGATGAGGTGCTCGGCCGCCAGGCGGCCGCCGGCCACGTCGTCGCACGTGACGGCCACGTGGTCGCCGCGGCGGCGCGAGACGAGCACGAAGGGGACGCCCTCCTCCGCGAGCTCGTCGAGCAGCGGGTCGTCGAGGTGGGCGTCGCCGAAGATCATCCCGTCGACCCGGCGGTCGAGCATGCTGCGGGTGCGGCTGCGCTGGAGGTCGGGACGATCGAGGCTGTTCGTGACGAAGGTGGAGATGCGGCGCTCGGTGGCCGCCTCGTCGATGCCCTCGTACACGGTCGCGAGCACGTAGTCCTGGAGGCGCGGGACCAGCACGCCGACGAGGTCGGAGCGGGAGGTGCGCAGGCTCGCGGCGTGCGGGTTCGGCCGGTAGCCGCTGCGCTCGGCGATGTCGAGGATGGCGGCGACGGTCTCTGGTCCGGCCCAGCGACCGGGGTGCTCCTCGCGGGAGTTGAGCACGCGGGAGACCGTGGTGATGCTGACGCCGGCGAGCTCCGCGATCATGCGCTGCGTGGTGGGCGGCTGGCGCTTCCGGGTCACTCGGGCCTCCTCACCCGATCCAGCATGGCACAGCGTCGCGGGCCGGCAGCGGGCGGCCCGCGATGCAGCCGACAAGCCTCCGACGGGGAAACATCCCCGCAACAGGACGGCAACGTGATCGTTCGACGCAAACCATTGACGCAATCGTTTGTGCGACCGAGGATCGACCGCATGCCCCACGTCCTCGTGCTCGCCACCGGCGGGACCATCTCCTCGCGCACGCGCCCCGACGGAGCCGCGGTCGCCGCGGATCCCGCCGACCGCCTGCTCGGATCCGTGCCCGCCCGGCCCGCCGGCGTCACCGTCGAGACGCGCGACGTCCTCCGGGTCAACTCGTTCGCGCTCACGCACGCCGACCTCCGCACGATCCAGGACGCGGTCGCCGAGGCGCTCGCGCGCGACGACGTGGACGGCGTGGTCGTCACGCACGGCACGGACACCCTGGAGGAGACGGCGTTCCTGCTCGACCTGGTCACGGACGACCCGCGGCCGGTGGTGCTCACAGGCGCCCAGCGCTCGGCCGACGACCCCGCGGGCGACGGGCCCGGGAACCTGCGCGACGCGATCGTGGTCGCCGCGTCGCCGGACGCGCGGGGAGCCGGCGTGCTCGCCGTGTTCGCCTCGCGCATCCTCGCGGCCGACGGCCTGGTGAAGGCGCGCACGCTGGATCCCGACGCCTTCGCCGCCCGCGACGGCGCACCGCTCGGCCGCGTGACCGGCGACGAGGTGCGCATCGCCCGCCTGCCGCGCGCGCTGCCGATCCTGCCCGCGCCCACTCCCCGCTTCGACCGGATCCGCGTGGACTGCGTGAGCGTCCACCCCGGGGCCGACGCCGTGCTCTTCCGGGCGGCGATCGCCGCGGGGGCCGCGGGCGTCGTCGTGATCGGCACGGGCGCCGGCAACGCGAATCGCGCGCTCGTGCCGGAGATCCGGGCGGCCGCCGACGCGGGCGTCCTCGTCGCCCTCGGCACGCGCGTCGCCCACGGCCCGGTCGCCGCGATCTACGGCGACGGCGGCGCAGTCGACGCCGTCGCGGCGGGCGCCGTGCCGATCGGCAGCCTCTCCGCTGCGCAGGCCCGCATCCTCGTGGCCCTCCTGCTCGACCACCACCCCGTCGACGAGGCGCGCCGCCTGCTGGCCGTCGCCGCCGACCCCGAGACCCGCATCCCCACCCCGGCCGGCTCCCTGCCTGCCTGATCCATCACCCGACGGAAGGACCCCCATGGCCAAGGACATCATCATCGCGTTCGGCATCGACGTCGATGCCGTGAGCGGCTGGCTCGGCTCGTACGGCGGGCAGGACTCGCCCGGTGACATCTCCCGCGGGCTGTTCGCGGGCGAGGTGGGCGTGCCGCGCCTCAACGCGCTGCTCGCCAAGCACGACCTCCCCTCCACCTGGTTCTGGCCGGGCCACTCGATCGAGACCTTCCCGCGCGAGTTCGACCAGGTCGTCGCCGCCGGTCACGAGATCGGCGCGCACGGCTACAGCCACGAGAACCCCATCGAGATGTCGCGCCAGCAGGAGGCGGACGTGCTCGACCGCTCCATCGAGCTCATCGAGTCGCGCGCCGGCCGTCGCCCCACCGGCTACGTGGCGCCGTGGTGGGAGTTCTCGCGCGTGACGAACGAGCTCCTCATCGAGCGCGGGATCCGCTACGACCACTCCCTCATGCACCGCGACTTCGAGCCGTACTACGTGCGCGTCGGCGACACGTGGCAGGGCGTCGACTACACGAAGGACGCCGCCAGCTGGATGCACCCGCTCGTGCGCGGCGAGGAGACCGACCTCGTCGAGATCCCCGCGTCGTGGTACCTCGACGACCTGCCTCCCATGATGTTCGTCAAGGGCAGCCCGAACAGCCACGGCTTCGTGAACCCCCGCCACCTCGAGGAGATGTGGCGCGACCAGTTCGACTGGGTCTACCGCGAGCACGACTACGGCGTCTTCACATTCACGATCCACCCCGACGTCTCGGGCCGCCCGCAGGTGCTCCTCATGCTCGAGCGGCTCATCGCCCACATCAACTCGCACGAGGGCGTCCGCTGGGCGACCTTCGACGAGATCGCCCAGGACTTCCAGCGACGCTCCCCGCGCACCCCGCGCGTCCCCTGATCCGCGAACCGACCGACCGCAGGAGACCACCACCATGAGCACCGACACCTCCCGACCCGGGACCGCATCCGCGGACACCGGCGCAGCCGCCGCATCCTCCGGCGCGCTGCCGGCCGGCCTCGAGAAGGTCAGCGTCCGACAGACCCGCCGGGTCACGGGCATCGCCTTCCTCGCGTGGACCATCGCGGTCTACGACTTCATCCTCTTCGGCACGCTGCTGCCCGACATCTCGCGCGACTTCGGCTGGGACACGAGCGAGTCGTTGCTCGTCTCGACCCTCGTCAGCGTCGGCACGGCGGTCGTCGTGCTGCTCGTCGGCCCGATGGTCGACCGCCTCGGCCGCCGCATCGGCATGGTCGTGTCCGTCACCGGCACGGCGCTGTCGTCGGGCGCGACCGCGCTCAGCGCCGGGGCGGTCTCGCTCGTCGGGATCCGCAGCATCAGCGGCTTGGGCCTCGCCGAGCAGTCCATCAACGCCACGTACCTCAACGAGATCTACGAGCAGACGGAGGACGAGCGGATCCGCCGCAACAAGGGCTTCGTCTACGCGATGGTGCAGACGGGATGGCCGCTCGGCGCCCTGCTCGCCGCCGCGTTCGTGGGCCTCATCACGACGGCGTTCGGGCCGGGCAGCTGGCGCATCGCGTTCGGCCTGGCGACCGTGCCCGCGCTCGTGGTCGCGGCGATCTGCCTCACGCTCCGGGAGAGCCCGCAGTTCGTGGCGCAGCAGCGGATCCGGCGCCTGCGGGCCGCCGGCCTGCACGACGAGGCGGCCGCGTTCGCCCGCGCCACCGGGCTCGACGTGCAGAAGTCGGCCCCCATCGCGCGCATCTTCCAGGGGAAGCACCTGCGCAGCACGATCGTGCTGAGCCTGGCGTGGCTGCTCAACTGGTTCGGGATCCAGACCTTCTCCGTGCTCGGCACCACCGTGCTCGAGTCGGGCAAGCACATCGACGCGTCGAACGCGCTGCTGCTGATCATCGCCTCGAACTGCGTCGGCGTGGTCGGGTACCTCGTGCACGGCTGGCTGGGCGACCGGCTCGGCCGCCGCAACGTGATCGTCGGAGGCTGGCTCGTCGCGGGCCTCGCGTTCGCGGTCATGCTGCTCGGGCCGGACGACCCGACGTTCGTGATGGGGGCCTACATGGTCGGGCTGTTCTTCCTGCTCGGGCCGTACGCGGCGATCCTGTTCTTCCAGGCCGGCTGCTTCGACAGCGACTGCCGGGCGACCGGATCCAGCTTCATCGGCGCGATGAGCCAGCCGGGCGCCATCATCGGCGGCTTCCTGCTCACCGGCCTCACGGCGAGCGCGATGTCGTTCGGCCAGGCCGCGCTGTGGGTGGGCGCGGGCGGGATCCTCGCCTCGGCCCTCGTGATGCTGCTCGCCAAGCCCACGGGCGAGACCCGCGAGGCGGTCGCGTGACCGGGGCGGCTCCCGTCGCGCTCGTCACGGGCGGGGCCTCCGGCATCGGCCGTGACACCGCCGTGCGCCTCGCCGCCCGCGGCGACCGCGTGGTCGTCGGCCGCTTCCCCGGCGACCCGCACGACGCGGGCGCGACCCTCGAGGCCGTGCGCGCAGTCGGCGGCACGGGCATCGCGGTGGACCTCGACGTGGCCTCCACCCCGTCGGTCGACGCGTTCGTCCGGGCCGCGCTCGAGGAGTACGGCCAGGTGGACCACGTGATCGCGGCCGCCGGGATCCTCCGCCGCGCGCCACTCGGCGCGATGACGGACGAGCGGTGGGACGAGGTGCTGGGCGTCGACCTCGGCGGCGTGATGCGCGTGATCCGCGCCGCCGAGCCGCTCCTCGGCCGCGGCTCCTCGATCGTCGCGGTGTCGTCCATCGCGGGCGGCGTCTACGGCTGGGGCGACCACGCGCACTACGCGACCGCGAAGGCGGGGGTCGTCGGCCTCGTGCGCAGCGCGGCCGTGGAGCTCGCGCCGCGCGGGATCCGGGCGAACACCGTCATCCCGGGCCTCATCGAGACGCCGCAGTCGCTCGACGCGGTGAACTCGCTCGGGCCCGACGGGCTGCGGCGCGCGGGCGACCGCATCCCCGCCGGGCGCGTCGGCCGGCCCGAGGAGGTCGCGTCGGTCATCGCGTTCCTCGCCTCCGAGGACGCCGGCTACGTGACGGGCCAGACGCTCACCGTCGACGGCGGCCTGACGATCCGGATGCAGGAGTGACCGCGCCCGTGCCCCGCAGCGACCGGCTCCGCGGGCGCACCGCGCTCGTGACCGGCGCCGCCAGCGGCATCGGCGCGGCCATCGCGCGCCACTTCGTGCTCGCGGACGCGGAGGTCGTGCTGCTCGACCTCTCGCCCGCCGTGCACGAGGAGGCGCGCCGGATCGGGGCGGTGGGCGCGGTCACGGCGGACGTGTCCGACGAGGCCAGGGTCGCTGGCGCCGTCGCGGAGGCCGGGCGCATGCTCGGCCGCATCGACGTGCTCGTCAACTCCCACGGGATCCTCACCGAGGCCCCCGTCGCGGAGATGACGCTGGCGACGTGGCAGCGCACGATCGACGTCGACCTCACGAGCGTGTTCCTGCTGACGCGCGCCGTGCTGCCGGGGATGCTCGAGCGGCGCGACGGCCGGATCATCACGGTCGCGTCGCAGCTCGGCCAGAAGGGCGGCGTGGGGCTCGCGCACTACGCGGCCGCGAAGGCCGGGGTCATCGCGTTCACGAAGTCGCTCGCGCTCGAGGTGTCCGGCTCGAACGTGCTCGCGAACGTCATCGCGCCGGGTCCGATCTCCACGCCGCTCGTCGACGCCATCTCGGAGGACTGGAAGGACGCCAAGCGCAGGGAGCTGCCCCTGGGCCGCTTCGGCACCGTGGACGAGGTCGCGCCGACCGCCGTGCTGCTGGCGGCGGATCCCGACGGGAACCTCTTCGTCGGCCAGACGCTCGGGCCCAACAGCGGCGACGTGATGCCCTGACCCGAGCCTCGCGGTGATGCGCGCCGCGGTCGTCCTGTCCGGTGTCGGCTCAGGCGGCCGCGGTGCGCGCGGCGTCGGCGGGCTCCCGCAGGGCGCACGCGTCGGCGAGCGCGTCGAGCAGGGCGGGGAGCTGGTCGCGCGCGGCGCCCGGGTCCTCCGGGTGCCACTGCACGCCGATCACCGGCGCGCTCTCGTGCTCGACGGCCTCCGGCACGCCGTCGGGCGCGACCGCGACCACGCGGAGTCCCGTGCCCGGCCGGTCGACCGCCTGGTGGTGGGCGCTCCGCACGACGACCTCGGTGGATCCCAGCACGCGGGCGAGCCGGCTGCCCGCGACGACGCGCACGTCGTGGTCGCGCATCACGGCCGTGATCTCCTCGGCGTCGTTTCGGTGCTCCCCCACGCCCTCGATGTGCTGCTGCAGGGTGCCGCCGAGCGCGACGTTGACGATCTGGGCGCCGCGGCAGATCCCGAGCAGCGGCGTGCCCTCGGCGACCGCGCGGCGGACGAGCGCGATCTGCCCGGCGTCGGCGACCTCGCGGTGCGTCGAGCGGCCCTCGTACTCGGCGGGCCCGCCGTAGAAGCGCGGGGCGACGTCCTCGCCGCCCATGATGACGACGGCGTCGGCCTCGCGCGTGCGGGCGAGCAGCGACTCGACGCCCTCGTCCTCCGCGGCGATGTTCTCGACCAGCCAGCCGGCCTCGTCGGCGACCTCGGCGACGCGCGCGTTGAGGCCCTGCACGAGCGTGTTGTACGCGGCGGCCTCGGGGCGGGAGCGGGTCACCTGCACGACGGCGAGGCGGCGGAGGGGGGCGGGCATGGATCCAGTGTGCGGCGTCGCCCGCGGGATCGCACGCCGCGCGTCATGTTCCGCAACACGCGCAGGCCGCGACGCGCGTCGCACGCGATACGCGCCGGCCGCGGCGGCCCTCACGGCCAGACGAGCGTGTGCGACCAGGACCCGTCGGGCCCGGACCGGTACACGATCCGCAGCTGGCCGTGGTCGGCGGTCGCCTGCCAGAACTCGACGACCGTCGGCTGGAGCACGTAGGCGCGCCACGAGTCGGCGACGAGCTCCGGATCCGCCTCCACCGCCTCCCGCGCCCGGGCGATCCGCGCGTCGCGCTCGGCGGCGTCGGGCATCGGCTCGCTCTGGTCGCCCGCGATCACCTCGGCGCGCGATGCGGGATGCCGGGCGAGGAAGTCGCGCTCGCTCACCTCGCGGTCGCCGTGGAAGACGGGGCCGGTCGCGCGGATCTGGCGCCCGCGCTCCCGCCAGTACGCGACGAGCGCCGCGCGCGGGTTGGCCTCGAGGTCGCGCCCCTTGGGGCTGTCGGCGAGCGAGGAGAACCACAGGGCGCCCGGCTCGTCGTCGACCGTGGGCGTCACGTCCTTGAGCAGGAGCGTGCGCGCGCTCGGGCGGCCCTCCGCGTCGGCAGTCGCGAGGACGACCGCGTTCGGCTCGGCGGCGTCGTGGGCGACGGCGTCCCGGATCCACGCGATGACGAGGTCGATCGGATCGTCCGGCAGGTCCGCGGGGTCGAGCTGCGGGAAGTCGTGGGGCGCGGGCTTCGCGCCCGTGAGGAGGTCGCGGATCGAGGTGGAGTCGTCGTCGTCTGCCATGCGCCGAGCCTAGGCCGGCCGGCCGAGGATGCCCGGCCGACCGGGTCTCGAACGCGCGACCGCGCATCCTGCCTGTCCGGGACGCGGCACTTCGTCGCGATGCGGGAATCGGATTGGTCGCTGCACCACTGGACTTTTCCAGTACCGGGCGGCGTGGTCGTCCCGCCGGTCGCCCACTACCTTCGTCTCTAGGCCCGCTCCCCCAGTTGGGCCCAGCACCACGCGGCGGGAACCCGAGACCCGTCTCGGGCCCCGCCGCGTGTGTTCACGCGCCCTCCGCCCCTGCCGCGCTGCGAGCGACATGCGCGCGTCGAGTCGATGCGATCTCCTCCGTCGTGCCGGTGCGCGTCATCTCGCGCGGCGGCGTTCGCACCTCGCCGTCAGCGCACGAGGTAGCCCCGTGCGCGCGGAGCCGCGACGGCGGCGACGGCGGCGACGAGCGACACGGATCACCCGGATGCACGAGAGGCCGGCCCCGCAGACGGGACCGGCCTCTCACCGCACCAACACGGGATATGGGAAGGTGTGCCCCCAGGAGGATTCGAACCTCCGCCCCTGCCTCCGGAGGGCAGTGCTCTATCCCCTGAGCTATGGGGGCCAGGGTGCGCGCGAGCGCGGATCCAGGGTAGCACCGGCGACGAGGCCCGCCGCGCCGCCGTCACGGGCCGGTGATCGCCGACGCATTCCCTCTCCCGGGGAGACTCCCCGCTCCGGCACAGGCGCGGCACGCCAGGATGGACGCAGGACGACCGCCGCGCCGCCCGGGCACGGCGGCCCACCCGATCCCCCTTCAGAGGAGACCACCCGTGAAGCTGTCCCGCATCGCCGCCGCCGCCACCGGCTTCCTGCGCACGTCCAAGGGCCAGGACGTCGGCCGCACCGCCATCGACAAGGTGTCCGGCATCGCCGACAAGGCCACCGGCAGCAAGCACGCCGACAAGATCCAGAAGGCGCGCCAGGCCGCCGACGACCAGCTGCGGAAGCTCGGCCCGGACGGCGGCCGCGGCCAGGGCCACACGCCCCCCTCGACTCCGCCCCGCCCCTGAGCGCCGGCAGCCTCGAGCTCACGCTGGACGCGGCCTCCGACGCCGCGGTCCGCGCATCCTGGCGCGCCCTCGCCGACGCCGGCCTGCCGAGCCTGGCCGACCACGCGGGCGAGACCAACCGCCCGCACGTGACGCTGCTGGCCGCCACCGATCTCGGTGGATCCGCGGACGACGCCGTCCGCGCCCTCGCCGCTGCCTCTCCCCTGCCGACGCTCCGGCTCGGCGGGCTCGTCGTCTTCGGAGTCCCGCCGCGAGGCCTCGTGCTCGCGCGGCAGGTGGTGGTCGACCGGCCGCTGCTCGACCTGCACGCGCGGATCCACGCGGCCGTCGACCAGGCGTCCGCCGACCCGGACCCCGACGCCGCACCCGTCGAGGTCGTCCCGCACACGCCTCCGGGTCCGTGGACGCCGCACGTCACGATCGCCCTGCGGCTGACGGCCGAGCAGCTCGGCGCGGCGGTCGCGGCCCTCGGTCGCATCGACCCGCTCGACGCGCCGGCCGCGGGCATCCGCCGCTGGGATCCCCGCGACCGCACCGTGACGGAGCTCGCGTGACCCGCGCGGCCCGGATCCTCACGGCCAGCGCACGCGCCCGCGCCACTAGCCTGGATGGAGCACGTACTTGAGACGACGGAGGAGTCGCATGCCGCGGTCCGCGAGATTGATCGGGGCCGCGCTCGCGCTCGGCCTGGCCGGGGCCCTGGTGCCGATGTCCGCGCAGGCGACGGGGCCGGTGGACTTCGGCGGGGCGACGATCCTCGACCAGGTCGACGCGGTGACGCCCGCGCAGGAGCAGCAGATCCAGCAGGCGATCGACACGCTCCGGACGGACACCGGGATCACCCTCCATGTCGCGTACGTGGACACCTTCACCGGGGAGGCGGATCAGGCGGCCTGGGGCCGCGCGACGAACTCCGCCAACGGCTTCGGGGGCTCCGACGCGCTCCTCGCGGTCGCCGTCGACGGCCGGCAGGTCTCCTTCGGGGCTCCCGCGCAGCTGTCGGAGTCCGCACGCGACCAGCTCCTGCAGAACGGGATCCGGCCGGAGCTGCAGGACAGCGACTGGTCAGGGGCCGCCGTCGCCGCCGCGCAGGGCATCGAGTCCCAGGCACGCACCGGCACGGGCACCGAGTCGGGAACCGGGGCCACCCCGTCGTCCGGGAACTCCTCCGGCATCGACTTCGGCCTCGTCCTCCTCCTCGTGCTGGGCGCGATCCTCGTGGCAGCCGTCGCGACGACGCTCGTCGGCCGGCGGAAGAAGCGGAAGGCGGTCGCCGCGAAGCGCCAGGCCGCGCTCGCGGAGATGAGGACAGCTGAGCAGCGCGCCGGCAGCATGCTCGTGCAGCTCGACGACGCGCTCGAGACCAGCGAGCAGGAGGTGGGCTTCGCCGAGGCGGAGTTCGGATCCGGCGCCGTCGGCCCGTACCGCGAGGTGCTCGTCTCGGCGGGCGGCAAGGTCCGCGAGGCGTTCGCCCTGAAGCAGAAGCTCGACGACACGATCGAGGACACCGACGAGGAGCGCCGCACCTGGGCGGCGCGCATCGTCGACCTCTGCGAGGAGGCGCGCGCCGAGCTCGACGCGCAGGCCGAGTCGTTCGAGGAGCTCCGGGCGCTCGAGGAGAACGCGCCGCAGACCCTCTCCGCCATCGTCACCGAGGCGGAGTCGCTGAAGACCCGGATCGAGCGGACGCAGGAGGCGGTGGACCTCCTCGGCCGCCGCTACGCCGGCCCGTCGATGACGACCGTCACCGGCAACGTCGACCAGGCCCGCTCGCTCCTCTCCTTCGCGACCGACACCGCGCAGGAGGCCGCCGAGGCGATCCGCGCGGGTGATCGCGCGTCGACCGGCGAGATCGCGGTCAAGGTGCGCGCGGCGCAGCAGGCGGTCGGCCAGGCCGGCACGCTCCTCGACGGCGTCGACCGCGTCTCGTCCGACCTCGAGCACGCGTCCACGCGCGTGCAGGAGGAGATCGCCGACGTGCGCAGCGACATCCAGGACGCCCGCGCCGCGCAGCGCGGCGGGCGCATGCCGGAGCTGACGCGCCTGGTCGAGGCAGCCGAGCAGGCCATCGCCGACGCGAAGCCGCTGCAAGGCCGTCTCGCGGACCCGCTCACGAGCGTCACGCTGCTGCAGGAGGCGGAGGCCCGTCTCGACGAGGCGCTCGCGCCCGTGCGGGAGCAGCAGGAGCAGGTGCAGCGCGCGATCGGCTACCTGCCGCGCGCGCTGTCGACCGCCGAGAGCCAGGTGGCCACGGCGCGCGACTTCATCTCCACGCGCCGCGGCGGCGTCGGCGAGGAGGCGCGCACGCGCCTCGCCCACGCCCAGCGCGCGCTCGACGACGCGCACGAGGCCGCCCCGCGGGATCCCGTGCGCGCGGTCGCCGCGGCGCAGGCCGCGACCTCCTACTCCGCGCAGGCCATCGAGGCCGCGCAGCGCGACCTCGACCAGGGCGGCGGATACGGCGGCTACGGCGGCGGCATGATGGGCGGCCGCGGCGGCGGGGACGCCTTCGGCGGCGCGATCATGGGCGGCATCATCGGCGGCCTGCTGAGCGGTGGCGGCGGCTGGGGTGGCGGCGGAGGAGGCGGCGGCTTCAGCGGCGGGGGCTTCGGCGGAGGCGGCGGGTTCAGCGGCGGCGGCTTCGGCGGAGGCGGCGGCGGCTTCAGCGGCGGCGACTTCTAGCGACGACCAGCACGACGACGAGAACGAGAGCGACCCATGATCAACCCATTCCGACGAAGCACCAGACGAGAAGGAGCAGCACCCATGTCCAAGCAGTCCATCCTCGGCCGCATCGCCCAGCTCGCGAAGGCCAACATCAACAACCTCATCGACCAGGCCGAGGACCCGCAGCTCATGCTGGACCAGATGGTCCGCGACTACACGGAGAGCATCCGCGAGGCGGAGAGCGCCGTCGCCCAGACCATCGGCAACCTGCGGATGATCGAGGACGACCACCGCGAGGACGTCCAGGCCGCGCAGGACTGGGGTCGCAAGGCCCTCGCCGCGAGCCAGAAGGCGGACGAGTACCGGAACGCCGGCAACACCCCGAACGCCGACAAGTTCGACGCGCTCGCCCGCGTCGCCCTCCAGCGCCAGATGCAGTCGGAGAGCGAGGCGAAGGGCGCCGAGCCCACCATCGCGTCGCAGACCGAGGTCGTCGAGAAGCTCAAGCAGGGCCTCGACACCATGCGCGGCAAGCTCCAGCAGCTGTCGTCGAAGCGCGACGAGCTGAACGCGCGCCAGAAGACGGTGCAGGCGCAGTCGCAGGTGCAGGACGCGATGAAGAGCATCGACATCATGGACCCGACCAGCGAGGTCAGCCGCTTCGAGCAGAAGATCCGCCGCGAGGAGGCCCGCGTCCGCGGCGCCGAGGAGCTGCAGGCGTCCAGCCTCGACGCGCAGTTCGAGGAGCTCGAGGACCTCGGCGAGCTGACCGAGGTCGAGGCGCGCCTCGCCGCGCTGAAGTCCGGCGGATCCGCGCCGAAGCAGGTCACGTCCGGCGAGTAGCCCTCGACCGGATCCACGGGCGCCGTCCTCCGGGGCGGCGCCCGTCGTCGTCCGCCCGGGGAATTCCGCCCGGCCGGACGCCGTTCCCCTCAGCATGACCAACATCGGAATCATCGGCGCCGGACTCATCGGCAGCCAGCTCGCCCGCCTGTTCACCTCCACCGGCCACGACGTGGTGATCGCCAACTCCCGCGGCCCGGAGACCCTCACCGAGCTCATCGACGAGCTGGGCGACCGCGCCCGCGCCGCAACCGTCGAGGAGGTCGCGGAGGCCGGCGAGATCGTCGTCGTCACCATCCCGCTCAAGAACATCGACAGCGTCCCCGTCGCGCCCCTCGCGGGCAAGATCGTGATCGACACCGACAACTACTACCCGGAGCGCGACGGCCACATCGCCGAGCTCGACGACGAGACCACGACGACCGCGGAGATGCTGCAGCGGCACCTGCCCGAGTCGAAGGTCGTCAAGGCCTTCAACCACATCTACGCGGCCGACCTCACCGAGCACGGCACCCCCGCCGGCACGCCGAACCGCCGAGCGCTCGTGATCGCGGGCGACGACGCCGACGCCAAGGCGACCGTCACCTCGATCCTCGACTCCTTCGGCTACGACACGGTGGATGCGGGACCGCTCGCGGAGGGCTGGCGCATCCAGCGCGACACCCCCGGCTACGGACCGGCGCTCGACGCAGACGGCCTCCGCCAGGCGCTGGCCGACGCGAAGCGCTACCGCGACATGGAGTAGCCGGGCGGAGCGACAGCTCCTCCCCACGACGATGCCCGTCGCCCGCGGCCACGACCGCGGGCGGCGGGCATCGCCATGTCCCGCGCCGCACGGGATACTGAGGACGTGCCCGCCTCCTTCGTCGTCGTCCCCCAATGGCAGGGCTCGGGCTCGTCCCGCGCCATGAGGCTCGCGGACGGGGCCGAGGCGATACGCGGCGACCTGCCCGCATCCGCCACACGCGTCGTGGACGTGCCCGTCGAGGCCGGCGAGTCGCTCGGCACGGGCGTCCTCCGCTACGCGTCGCTGCTCGCGGTGCGCACCCGCCAGGAGGCGGCGCTCCAGGCGGCGTCCGCGTCCGGGTCCGGCCCCGTCGTCACCGTCGGCGGCGACTGCGGCGTGGAGATCGCGGCCATCGGGCACGCGGCCGCCGCCTACCCCGGGCTCGCGGTCGTATGGCTCGACGCGCACGCCGACCTCAACTCCCCCGCGTCCTCGCCGACCGGCGCCTTCCACGGCATGGTGCTGCGCGCCGTCATCGGCGAGGGCGTCGACGGGCTGGAGCTCCCGGCTGGCGCGGTCACGGCCGACCGCGTCGTGCTCGCCGGCGTGCGCGCGCTCGACGACGCGGAGTCCGACCTCGTGGACTCGCGCGGGATCGCGCTCCTCGGCGTCGACGCGATGACGCCCGAGGCGCTCGTGGCGGCTGTCACGGCGACCGGCGCGACGGACGTGTACGTCCACGTCGACCTCGACGTGCTCGACCCGGGCGGGATGTCCGGCGTCGGCCACCCGGAGCCGTTCGGGCTCGACGTGCAGGCCGTCACCGAGTCGATCAAGGCGCTGCGCCGGTCGTTCGGGCTCGCGGGCGCCGGGATCACCGAGTTCGCGCCGTCCTCCCCCGCGGCCGCCGTGGACGACATGGGCACCATCCTTCGGATCATCGGGGCGCTGACCGGGCCGGTCTGACCCGGACGGGAGGTCGCGCCGCCCGCCGCGCCCTGCGAGGCTGGACCGGACGATCGAAGGAGACCGCCGTGAGCGACGACGCCCGCACCGCATCCACCGCAGAGCCCCAGGCCGACGACGCCCCCCGCGTGCGCGTCGAGCGGCGCGGGCACCTGCTGCTCATCGGCCTCGACCGGCCGGCCAAGCGCAACGCCGCCGACATGCGCATGCTCCGCGAGCTCGCGAGCGCGTACGGGCTGCTCGACAGGGATCCGGAGCTGCGGGTCGGCGTGGTGCACGCGGTCGGCGACCACTTCACGGGCGGGCTCGACCTCGCCGACGTGGCCCCGCACATCGGCCGCGGCCCCGACGGCGGCCTCGACACGGTGCCGGACAACGGCGTCGACCCGTGGCGGATGGTCGGCGACGGCGTCGGCAAGCCCGTGGTCCTCGCGGTGCAGGGCACGTGCCTCACGCTCGGGATCGAGCTGGCCCTCGCGAGCGACGTCGTGGTGGCGGCCGCCGGCACGCGGTTCGGGCAGATCGAGGTCGCGCGCGGGATCCTGCCCTTCGGCGGCGCGACCCTCCGCTTCCCGGCCGTCGCGGGCTGGGGCGACGCCATGCGCTGGATCCTCACGGGCGACCCCTTCGACGCGGAGGAGGCCAGGCGCATGCGCATCGTGCAGCTCGTGGTGCCGGACGGCGAGCAGCTCGCGGCGGCCGTCGGGATCGCCGAGCGCATCGCCGCGCAGGCCCCGCTCGCCGTGCAGGCGACGCTCCGGAACGCCCGCGCCGCCGTCCGCGACGGACACCGGTCGGCGGCTGCCGCGCTCTCGGCGGAGCTCGTGCGGCTCGCGGGATCCGAGGACGCGGCGCGCGGGATGCGCGCCGCCGCGGAGCGCCGGCCCGCGGACTTCGTCGGTCGCTGATCCGTCGACCGAACCCGCCCGGCCGATGCCCGGGACGCCCGGCGTAGGGTCGGGTGATGACCTCCTACGACCTCATCGTCATCGGTGCCGGCCCCGTCGGCGAGAACGTGGCCGACCGCGCCAAGCAGGGCGGGCTCTCCGTGCTCGTCGTCGAGTCCGAGCTCGTGGGAGGCGAGTGCTCCTACTGGGCCTGCATGCCCAGCAAGGCGCTCCTCCGCTCGGGCAGCGCCCTCCGCGCGGCGCGCGCCGTCGCCGGGTCGAAGGAGGCCGTCACAGGCGAGCTCGACGTGGCCGCGGTCCTGAAGCGCCGCGACTCCTTCACCAGCTCCTGGGACGACCAGGGGCAGGTGAGCTGGCTCGAGGGCATCGGCATCGACCTCGCGCGCGGCCACGGGCGCATCTCCGGGCCGCGCCGTGTCACGGTCACCGCACCGGACGGGTCCGTGACCGAGCACGAGGCCGCGCACGCCGTCGTCGTCTCCACCGGCACCGCGGCGCTCCTCCCCGACATCCCGGGCCTCGCCGAGTCGCAGCCGTGGACGAGCCGCGAGGCCACCAGCGTCGAGGTCGTGCCGACCTCGATCGTCGTCATCGGCGGCGGCGTGGTCGCGGCCGAGATGGCCACCGCCTTCGCGTCGCTCGGCAGCGCCGTCACTCTCGTCGCCCGCAGCGGCCTGCTCAGCGGGCAGGAGCCCTTCGCGGGCGAGCTCGTCGGCGACAGCCTCAGGGACATGGGCGTCGACGTGCGCCTCGGGGGATCGCCCTCCCGCGTCACCCGCGACGGCGACGAGGTCACCGTCGAGCTCTCCGACGGATCCGCCGTCACGGCCGCCGAGGTGCTGGTCGCCACCGGCCGCACCCCGCGCACCGAGGACCTGGGCCTCGACGCCGTCGGCCTCGAGGCCGGCGCGTACCTCGACGTGGACGACACGATGCTCGTCACGGGCGACGTGAACGCGGAGACGCCGTGGCTGTACGCCGTCGGCGACGTCAACCACCGCGCGCTCCTCACCCATCAGGGCAAGTACCAGGCGCGCGCGGCCGGCGAGGTCATCGCCGCGCGCGCGACCGGCGGCACCGTCGACGACGCGCCCTGGGGCGTCCACGTCGCGACGGCCGACCACCGCGCCGTCCCGCAGGTCACGTTCACCGACCCGGAGGTCGCGAGCGTCGGCCTCACCGCGAAGGCGGCGGAGGAGGCCGGGATCCGCACGCGCGTCGTCGACTACGACCTCGGATCCGTCGCGGGTTCGAGCCTGCACGCCGACGGCTACGCGGGGAAGGCGCGCATGGTCGTCGACGAGGACCGCGGCGTGATCGTCGGCGTCACCTTCGTCGGCCAGGACGTCGCCGAGCTGCTGCACTCCGCCACGATCGCGGTCGTCGGCGAGGTGCCGGTCACGCGCCTCTGGCACGCGGTGCCGTCGTACCCCACCATCAGCGAGGTGTGGCTGCGCCTGCTCGAGACGTACGGGCGGCCGACCGCGTGATCCGCGCGGGGCTCGGCACGGCGGCGGGCGCCGTCCGCGGCGTCCTGCTGGACTCCCCCGTCTCGCGCGCGGGCAGCGGCGTCGCGACGGGCATCGCGCTCGTCATCGGCCTCCCGCTCAGCACGGGCGAGGTGCAGCGTCACGGCGACCTCATCGTCCTCACCGGCCTGCCGTCCTGGGTCTTCGGGCGCGGCGGCACCTGCGTCGGCCGCGTCTACCTCACGCGCGACAACGACGGACTCGCGGTGCTCGAGCACGAGGCCGTGCACGTCACGCAGTGGCGCCGGTACGGGCTGCTGATGCCGCTGCTCTACTGGTGGGCGGGGCGGGATCCGCTGCGCAACCGCTTCGAGATCGAGGCGGGCCTCGAGAAGGGCGGCTACCGGTGACCGGCCCGCTCGACGGCCGCACGGTCGTCATCACGGGCGCGAGCTCCGGCATCGGCCGCATCGCCGCCCGCGAGCTGCACGACCGCGGCGCCGACGTGGTCGTGGTGGGTCGCGATCCGGAGCGCACGCGCGGCATCGCCGCCGAGCTGGGCGCGCGGCACGTCCTCGCCGACATGGACCGGCTCGACGAGGTGCGCGCGCTGGGGGCGACCCTCCTGGAGACGTGCCCGCGGATCCACGTGCTCGCCCTCAACGCCGGCAGCCTCGTGCCGCGGCGCGCCATGACGGTCGACGGCCACGAGACGACGTTCCAGCGCAACGTCCTCGCGCCGTTCCTCCTGACGCGCCTGCTGCTGCCGCGCCTCGAGGAGACGCAGGACGCGCTCCGCGCCGACGAGAGCCCGGTGCGCGTCATCGGCACCGCGAGCCGCGCGAACCTCTGGGGCCGCGTGCGGCTCGACGACCTCGACTGGCGGAAGCGTCCCTGGCTCGGCGGCTGGCAGGCCTACGGCACGTCGAAGGCGATGATGATCCTGATGATGCGCACGCTCGCGGAGCGCATCGGAGCCCGCGGACTCGAGGCGTGCTCGTTCCACCCGGGGCTCGTGCGCACGTCGTTCGGATCCGACAGCACCGTGATGAAGGCGCTGCTCGCTCTGTCGATGGGCGCCTACGGCATCTCCGCGGAGGCGGGCGCCGTGCCGCTCGTGCAGCTCGCGTCGGTGCCCGACCTGGGCGCGCCGAGCGGGACGTACTTCGACCAGCTCACGCCCGACGGGAAGACGACCGCGCAGGCCGCGGACCGGCAGCTCGGGAGGGACCTGTGGGCCGCCCTGGACCTGGCGGCGGGGACCGACGAGCCCGTCCGGCGCTGAGCCGACATCGCCCGACGGATCCGGGTCAGCGCGTCGCGAGCAGGTGCAGCAGGTCGTCGTGGCCGCCGACGTGACCGCCGAGCAGCACGCTGACCTCGGTGACCGGGTGCTCGTCGGAGATGGGCGCGGCGAACACCATCATCTCGCTGGCCCACGCGCCGACCGCCCGGGCGACCGCGGTCATGGGCGCCGCGGGTGCGCCGTCGATCCCGCGGCCCTCGCGCGCGATCACGGTGACGACCATGCGCGGCGGGTGCGCGAGCGCGACCTCGGCGGACGCGTCGGGCACCTCGACGAACACGCTGCCGCGCGTGCACAGGGGCAGCGCGGCGAGCGCGGTCTGCGTCGCGGCGAGGCCGGTCTCGTCGGTGACGAGCAGCACCTGGCGCTTCACGTCCTTGCGCGTGCGCGAGCGGGTGGCTCCGGCCATGGTCAGGATCCCTCGGCCGCGCCGGCGCGCCAGTAGCCCATGAAGGCGACCTGCCGGCGATCGATCCCGGTGTCGCGCACCAGGAAGCGGCGCATCGCCTTGATGCAGCCGGACTCGCCCGCGAGCCACGCGTAGAGCGTGGAGCCCTCGTGGACGACCGGCGCGTCCCACACGATGCCCTCGGCGTCGTCCTCCGCGAGCGGCTGCGCGTCGTCGGCGAGCGCGACCTCGGGGGCGGCGATGGCGCCGACCTTCACGTGGCAGTCGACCCAGTGGCGCACGGCCTCCTCGAGGCGGGATCCGTTCGGGCGGCCGTCGCGCGGGAGCCAGGTGAGGTTCACGCCCTTCGGCACGCGCACGTCGAGGCGGTCCCCCGTGACGGGCACCTCGATGAAGGCGCAACCCACGGCGTCGTCGGGGAGGGAGGAGAGGATGTTGCAGATGGCGGGCGCGGCCGTCTCGTCGCCCGCGAGGAGCAGCGAGCGCGCGGCTCCGGGATGCCACTCGATGCCGAGGCCGCGCGCGGGGCTCAGGGCGTCGGGGCCGATGAGGACCATCTCGTCGCCGACCCGCGCGGAGCCCGCCCAGCGGGAGGCGGGGCCCATGTCGCCGTGCAGCGCGAAGTCGACGTCGACCTCGCCGAGGTCGCGGCGGACGGCGCGGGACGTGTAGGTGCGGAGCGGGTTGCGCTCCGCGTCGGGCAGGGCGCGCCACCAGGCGAACCAGTCGTCGCCGCCCACCCCGGTGAGGTCGGGCAGCCCGTGCTCGGCGACCGGCAGCAGCAGCTTGATGCGCTGGTCGAGGCACTCGTCGCCGAAGTCGCGGAGGTCGTCGCTCTGGAACGTGATCCGGAGGAACGTCGGGCTGATGCGCTCGGTGCGGGCCACACGCGCCGCGAACGGCCGGTAGGCGGGGCGCTCGACCGCGGGTTGCTCCTCGACCGCGTCCTCGACGGGAGCGGTGCCGGCGGCGAGGGTCGCGGTGGAGGTAAGCACAGCCTAAGTATGGCATGCCTAACCGCAGCGGTCGAGGCCGACCGGACGATCGGGCGGTGGATCCACGGGAGGATGTCATCGTGTCCGCCCTCGTCCTCGCCGCCGTCTTCGTGGGCGCCGTGGCCCAGCGCGTCACCGGCCTCGGCTTCGCGCTCGTCGTCTCGCCCGTGCTCGTGATCCTGCTCGGTCCCTTCGACGGCGTGCTCATCGTGAACCTGTGCGGCGCGCTGTCGGCGGCGATCATCCTGGCGGGGGTCCGGCGGGACGTGGAGTGGCGGCGCTACCTATTCCTCGCGATCCCCGCGCTCGTGGGGATCGTGCCCGGCGCCCTCCTCGCGTACCTGCTGCCGGACGAGGCGCTGGAGATCGGGATCGGCCTGCTGCTCATCGCGGCCCTCACCACCTCCCTCGTGCTCCGGCGCACCGCGCGCGCGATCGACGGTCCGGGCGTCATGGCGGGCTTCGGCTTCGCATCGGGCGTCATGAACGCGGCGGCCGGCATCGGCGGGCCGAGCCTGAGCGTCTACGCGGTCGTCAGCCGCTGGGAGCAGCGGGCGTTCGCGGCGACGCTGCAGCCGTTCTTCGTCACCGTCGGGGCCTCGTCCCTGCTCACGAAGCTGCTCATCGCGCCGGAGCGCTGGCCGGACCTGGGGACGGCGGCGTGGGTGGGCATCATCGTGACGATGCTCGCGGGGATCGGCGCGGGCACGCTCCTCGGCCCCCGGATCCCGACGCGCGCCGCCCGCGCGGCCGTCGTGGTGCTGGCGTTCGGCGGCGCGGTCTCGGCGATCGTCAAGGGGATCAGCGGTCTGGCCTGACCCGCCGCCTCACCACTGCGGCGGGTGCCGCCGCTGCCAGTGCAGCCGCCGCTCGAGCTGCCGGCCGATCGCGAGGAGCGTGGCCTCGCCGCCCGGCCGCCCGATGAGCTGCACGCCCATGGGCAGGCCGTCGTCGGTGAGGTGCACGGGCAGCGTGATCGCGGGCAGGCCCGTCACGTTCGCGAACGACGTGTACGGCGTGTACGCGACCTGCTGCGCGAAGTTCCGCTCGCCGTCCTCGGCGTCGTACCAGCCGACCGGGCGCGGCTCCTGCGCGAGCGCGGGGGTGAGCACGGCGTCGACGTGGGCGAACTGCGCGATGACGCTGCGCTCGTAGGCGGCGAGCTGCGCGAGCGCGCGGGCGAGGTCACGCGCGCTGAGCTCGCGGCCGCGCTCGACGAGCCAGCGCGTGAGCGGCTCGAGGAGGTCGAGCTGCTCCCCCTCGGCCGGGATCCCCGCGGCGCCGGCCTGCCAGATGGTGCGGAAGGCGGGCGCGTAGGTGGGATCCGGCCGGAGCGCGAGGTCCTCGAGGCCGTGGCCCATGGTCGCCAGCTCGCGCACGGCGAGCGCGAGGGCGTCGTCGGCGGAGGGGTCGCGGACGATCTCGTAGGCGTCGTCCCACGGCGTCGTGGTCATCACGCCGATCTGGAAGCGGCCCTCGCCGCGGACGGCCGCGCCGAGCAGGTCGCCGTCCGGGTCCTCGGGCGCGCGCAGCGTGAACGGGTGCGGGATGCGGCCGTTGACCCGGCCGATCATCGCGTCGAGCAGCAT
Organism: Clavibacter michiganensis; assembly: GCF_021216655.1. NCBI lineage: Bacteria > Bacillati > Actinomycetota > Actinomycetes > Micrococcales > Microbacteriaceae > Clavibacter > Clavibacter michiganensis. The sequence continues at coordinate 290,244 of NZ_CP080437.1, read as the reverse complement.
GGCGGCGTCCGCGACGCTGCGCGCGAGCGGGCCGGGGACGACGAGGCCGGCCAGCGACTCCTGGCCGGATCCCGCGGGCACGAGACCCCGCGACGGCTTGAGGCCGACGAGGCCGGTCGCGGCCGCGGGGATGCGGACCGAGCCGCCGCCGTCGGATCCCGGCGCGAAGGGCAGGAGGCCCGCCGCGACCGCGACGGCCGCTCCCCCGCTGGATCCGCCGGCGCCGCGCGTGGTGTCCCAGGGTGTCCGGGCGGGTGGCGCGACGAGGCTCTCGGTGTACGACGGCAGGCCGAACTCGGGCGCGCTCGTCTTGCCGAGGCTGATGCCGCCCGCGTCGTCGAGCGCCTGCGGGATCGCGTCGGTGCGGTCGGACACGTGGTCGCGGAAGAGGCGCGAGCCGAAGGTGGTGCGGACGCCCTGGCGCTCGGAGAGGTCCTTGTCGCCGAACGGCAGGCCCCAGAGCGGTGCGGTGCGCGGCACCTTGCGCTCGACGAACCGCGCGCGTTCGAGGGCCAGGTCGGCGGTGACGGTCGTGAAGGCGCCGAGGCCCGGATCCAGCCGCTCGATGCGCTCGAGGTAGTGGGTCACGAGCTCGGTCGGGGTGACCTCGCCGCGCTGGAGCTGGTCCCACAGGTCCTGGGCGCTGAGGTGGTGGAGTTCGAACACCGCTCCAGCGTAGGCCGGGGCCGGGTCAGGCCGACCGGCGGCTGATGCTGCCGGCGGGGCGGGCGCCGGTCGTCCGACACCCGCCCCGTCCGCGGATGGTCGCGCGACCGTCAGCGGCGCGCGGCCGCCGCCGCCCGACGGCGGAACGCGACGAGCGCGAGGCCCAGGGCGAGCGCGGCGAGGGAGGTGCCGAGCACGGGTCCGGACTCGGATCCGGTCGCCGCGAGCGTCGGCTCGGAGCTCGGCGCGGGCACCGTGCCCGTGCCGGACGGGACGACGGATCCCGCCGACGTGTCGAGCGCGTAGAGCACCGAGGCACCCGTGCTCGGCAGCAGGAACGCGAGCTGGTGCGCTCCCGCCGTGAGGCCGGCCGGCACCGTGAACCGGACGCTCGCGCGGCCCTGCTCGTCGGTCGTGTCGACGACCGCGGCGTCGATCGGCGTGCGCGCGACCTCCTCGCCGTCGATGAGCGTCACGACCTCGGTGTCCTGCACGGGCGCGTTCGAGACGAGCAGCGAGGAGAGCTCGTAGGAGCGCTCCTGCCCGGCGGCGGGAGCCGCGCCCGTGGTGTCGACGATCCCGATGGAGCGCGTCGCCGAGTCGGGCTCGACGGGAGAGAACTCGGTGATGTAGTCGACGAACGCGGTGAGGTCGACGCGGCCGGAGTCGCTCTGCTCGGTCGAGTTCGCGAGCTCCGTGAAGTTGTCGCCGCCCTCCGCGAGGAAGCTGTTCGCGACCATCGTGAAGACGCGCGCGGGATCCACCGGCTCGCCCTGGAAGAACACGCCCGTGATCCGCTCGCCGCGCGCGGCCGTCGGGTCGTATGTGTAGGTGAGGTCGCGCGACAGGCCGAGCTTGAGGAACGGCCGCGAGGACCCCTCGGGCTGCCACTGCTGCTCGAGCACGGCCTTCACGCCCGCGCCCGTGATCTTCGCCGTCGTGAGCGTGTTGGCGAACGGCTGCACGATGGCGGCCTCCTTGTAGGTCACCTCGCCCTCCGCGTCGCCGGCTCCCGAGGACGCGACGGTGAGGTCCTGGCGGATGCCGCCGGGGTTCATGAAGGCGATCTCGGTGCCGAGGTCCGCCTGCGTCGCCCACAGCTGCGCGTCGGCGACGAGGTTGCCGATCGTGGACTCGCCGCCGCGGTTCTCGGAGCCGTCCGCCTGGCGGGCGCGCGTGATGTCGCCCGTGATCTCGCCGACCGTGCGGCTGCCGATGACCTCGGCCTTCGCGACCGCGGCGTCCACGATGCGCTGCACGGCGGGATCCGCCGGGAACGCCGGCTTCCCGTCCGCGGTGAGCAGCGGCACGAGCTCGCTGGAGATGGAGGTGAGCGCCTTGGTGGCGGGATCCACCGTGAGCGACAGGTGGCCGAGGTTCGTGCCGTAGCTCCCGGTCTGCAGCACGGGGAGCGGCAGCGCCTTGCCCGCGACCGGCAGCTCGTAGTCGTAGCCGAGGTGGGTGTGGCCGGAGATCACGGCGTCGACGTCGGCCTGCACGCCCGTCACGATGCGGCCGAAGACCGAGTCGTCGGTGAGGGAGGACTCGTCGGAGGTGGACGCGCCCTCGTGCACGACGAGCACGACGACGTCTGCCTCGCCGTTCGCGTCGTCGCCGTCGCGGAGCGCGCGGGCGGTGGCGGTGGAGGCGTCGACGACGCTGCCGACGTCGAGCGTCGCGATCCCGGCCGGGCTCACGAGCTCGGGCAGCGCCTCGGTGGTCGCGCCGACGAACGCGACGCGCACGCCGTCGATGTCCTGCACGTCGTACGCCGCGTACGCGTGCTCCTTCGTGCCCTTCTCGTAGAGGTTCGCCGAGATGTAGGGGAAGTCGGAGGCGGGGACGACGCGGCCGTCGACGTCGTCGCGGCCCTGGTCGAACTCGTGGTTGCCGAGGGTGGAGACGGAGACGCCCATGGCGTTGAGCGCGTCGATGGTTGGCTCGTCCTGCTGGGACAGCGATGTGAAGGTCGATGCGCCGATGTTGTCGCCCGCGCTGATGAGCGTGCTGTTCGGGTTCTCGGCCTTCGCCTGCTGGAACGCGCCCGAGATCACGGCGGCGCCGGCGGTGGACGAGGTGGTCTCGAGCCGGCCGTGGAAGTCGTTGATGGAGTAGACGTCGATGGCGACGTCGCCCTCCGCGGCGGAGGCGGGCGTGGCGCCGAGGCCGAGGAGCGCCGTGGCGGAGAGACCCGCCACGAGGGCGAGGGCGCCGGAGCGCGCGGCTCCGGACGGGCGGCGGGTGGGAGCTGAGCGCATGCGGGGACATCCTCGTTCGGGCGGGCGGCGGTGGTCAATACCTTACGGAGCTGAGGTTTCCGTGGGGTTAACTCCGGGATCCGCTGCGAGCGCCGTCCCGCTGTCGTGCCGCCGGCGCGCCGCCTCAGCCCCGCACGAGCCCCGCGAGCTCCGCGCGGGTGGACGCGCCCATCTTCCGCAGCAGGTTCGCGACGTGGAACTTCACCGTGTTCTCGCTGATCCCGAGGGCCGTCGCGATGGCGCGGTTGCGGGATCCGCCGGCCACGAGCGCGAGCACCTCCCGCTCCCGCGCGCTGAGCCCGGCCTCCCCGGCGGCGTCGAGGCCGGCGGCGGGCGCGTCGAGCGGCAGGCGCACGGCGATCTCGGATCCCCAGCCGGGCGTCGCCGTCACGTCGAGCGCGCCGTCGAGCGCGGCGACGCGGTCGGTGAGGCGGCGGAGCGCGTCGAGGTCGGCGGTGGTGGCCCCCGCGCCGTCGTCGCGGATCCCGACGAGGAGGTTGCTGCCGTCGCAGTCCCACTGGATCCGCACGCGCGTCACGTCCGGCTGCTCGACGAGCGCGAGCACGGCGCCGCGGACGATCGCCCGTCCCGCGTGCGCGACCTCGCCCGGGAGCGCGCGCCCGTCCACGGGCGGCTCGACGAACTGCACGTCGAGGTCGCGGAAGCGGACGAGCGGGCGGAGGTCGTCGCGGAGGCGGGCGAAGGCGCGCGCGACGGGCTCCTCCCCGAGGGAGCGGTCGCGGTCGCTCGCGGCCCGCAGCTCGACCATGGCGTTCGTGGCGAGGTCGGCCGCGGTCTGCCGGGCGGCCGCGTCGCCCGTGCGGGAGGAGCGGAGCACCGCGAGCAGCGACTCGAGGGTCGTGGCGTGCGCGTCGCCCAGCTCGGACACGACGCGGGCGCGCTCCGAGGAGACGGCGCGCGCCTCGGCGAGGTACGCGGGCGGCGCGGCGGCGACCTGCTGCCGGATCCCGTGGGCGACGCTCCGCCACAGCGCCCGCACCAGCTCGCGGGCGGCGGGCACGTCGTCATGCGCGGCCACGGGATCCACGAGGACGAGGAGCGCGCCGCTGTCGGCACGCCAGGCGGCGACCGTGCGCGGCCGGCCGCCGACGGGGTGCTCGACGGCCCAGGCCCCGGCCGCGTCGGCGTCGCGGCGGTCCCCGGATCCGTCGGCGAGGCTCGCGAGGATCCGGTCGAGCTCGGCGATGGTCACGTTCTCCACCACCTCCGCCTCGCCGGCCTTCTTGCGGGGGCGGCCGGTGCAGTCCTCGGTGAATATCACGAGGGCGCGGTGCGCGACCACCGGCTGCAGCAGCCCGGACAGCGCCTCCGCGACCTCCTGCAGCGGGGCGGCGAGCGCGTCGTGCAGCCCGTCGAGGAGCGCGACGGCGTCGGCGGATGCGGCGGCAGGGCGGGCGGAGGGATCGACGGGGTGGGTCCGGGATGGCATCCCGCCACCGTACGCCCACCCTATTCGCCGCCAGCGGGACGACGACCTACTCGGACGGGTAGGCGGATCCACCCGTCGGGTGGGCGGCACGGACAGGCCGCGAGGAGCACCCTCGAAGGGTGACGAACACGACGCACCCCCGGCCGTCCGGCGACTCCCCCGTCGACGTCGCCGCCGCGATGACCCTGATCTCCGACGAGAACGCCCGCGTCGCCCGCGCGCTCACCGACCCGGACCTCGCCGCGCGCCTCGACGAGGCCGCCCGTGTGATCCGCGACGGCCGCCGCGTCTTCGCCCTCGGCGCCGGCCGCTCGGGCCTCGCGCTCCGCATGACCGCCATGCGGTTCATGCACCTGGGGCTCGACGCGCACGTCGTCGGCGAGGCCACCTCGCCCGCGATCGAGGACGGCGACGTCCTCCTGGTCGCGAGCGGATCGGGGACCACCGCCAGCATCGTCAGCGCCGCGGAGACGGCGCACGAGGTCGGCGCGCGGATCGTCGCGCTCACGACGGCCGACGACTCGCCGCTCGCCGACCTCGCGGACGTGACCGTGCTGATCCCCGCGGCCGCCAAGCAGGACCACGGCGGCACGGTCTCGGCGCAGTACGCGGGCGGGCTCTTCGAGCTCAGCGTCGCGCTCGTCGGCGACGCCGTGTTCCACGCGCTGTGGCAGGCGTCCGGCCTCACGGCCGACGAGCTTTGGCCGCGTCACGCCAACCTCGAGTGACCGACGGTCGCTCGATCCCCACCCCACGCATCACGACAGGAAGAGGAACCGCATGAAGCTCCAGGTAGCCATGGACGTGCTCACGACCAAGGACGCGCTCGAGCTGGCCGGCAAGGCCGCGCCGCACGTCGACATCATCGAGCTGGGCACGCCGCTCATCAAGGCCGAGGGCCTCTCCGCGATCACCGCGATCAAGGAGGCGCACCCCGACAAGATCGTCTTCGCCGACCTGAAGACGATGGACGCCGGCGAGCTCGAGGCCGACATCGCGTTCTCCGCGGGCGCCGACCTCGTCACCGTCCTCGGCGTCGCGGGCGACAGCACCATCGCGGGCGCCGTCAAGGCCGCGAAGAAGCACGGCAAGGGCATCGTCGTCGACCTCATCGGCGTCCCGGACAAGGCGAAGCGCGCGAAGGAGGTCACCGAGCTCGGTGCCGAGTTCGTGGAGATGCACGCGGGCCTCGACGAGCAGGCGGAGGACGGCTACACGTTCGGCGACCTGCTGGAGGCCGGCAAGGCATCCGGCGTCGCGTTCTCCGTCGCGGGCGGCGTGAAGCCCGGCACCATCGGCGACGTGCAGGACGCGGGCGCCGTCGTCGCCGTCGCGGGCGGCGCGATCTACTCGGCCGACGACCCGGCCGCGGCCGCCGCCGAGCTGCGGGCTGCGATCCGCTGATCCACCCTGCTCCATACGAGCGCCGCGCACCCCGTCTCCGGACGGGTGCGCGGCGCTCGTGCGTGCAGCGGAACGTTTCGAGTAACGCCTTCCCAATACGAGGGAGGAGCGAAACGTCTCGACTACGAGGCGAGCTAAGGGACGAGCCAATGCTCGGTCTGATGGCGTGCACGCCTCATGCGGATGAGGACAGCAACGGACGAGGAAGGAACAAGAGAAATAAACGGCGATTTTACAGTACGCCGCATTTCCTTACGCCGCCGGCCGTCCGCATGCAGTCCATCATGCGCGCCGCCACGCCATGCGACCTATGCGATCAGCTTGTTCCGCGTCCGAACCGCCGTCACGTGCATAGCTCTCGAGAGCAGTCTCCGCGGCCGCCTGTCGTCCTCCAACCTTTAGCTCAAAAAACTGCCAGTCCTCAGCGTTGTCGTGATTCTCAAAAATAGGGCGCACGCGAGCGAGAAAGTCGTCGATTTGAAGCTTCCAGTCAGGTGCCCCAAATACCACCTCTTCGCAAGCCTCTTCGGCGCCTTGATTCAGGGCGATTTCAAATCCCTCAATACTCCCCGCTTTACTGAGAGCTATGGCGGTCGCTTCATACCAGAGAACAAGACTCATGGGCGCCGGAAGAGTCATACCCTTGAGAGCCCTGACCGTCCCGTCCAATGTTGCACTGTCCGCGAGGCCCTGATAAAAGGCGTTTGCAAGTAGCGCACGTCGCTCGAGTTGGTAATTTCGGGACTGAGCAATAAGGACAAGCGCCCCTACGCACATCAAGACACCCACCCACCACGTGAATAGAATGCTGAGCTGAATCGCCAATACAATTATTGGCAGTGCCACACCAACTCGAAAATCTGACTCGCCACGTAACCGGTCGCTCTCCTGGTACTGGTCGGCAGCCTTGTGCCAAATTTGCAGCGACATTGGCTCAAGCTGAGCTTCGATCAACTCAAAAGGAAATGCCAGATACGCACTTGACGAGAATCCAGCCGACGAGTACTTTTGACTGACCGCATCCATAATCACCGGGCGTACTCCGTATTTTTCTTGCCTTTTATAAATTAGTTGGCGCCAACGCCTGAGCACTTTCGCATCGGAGTAGCGAATGCGATACTCCAACAGGGCAAGAAGCCGTGTAACGCGGCCCGCTAGCCAGGAAGAGGCCCCCTGAGTCATGGACCCTACCAGGTAGGCAATAAATGCAAGGGCACCCAGGGTGTAAATACTTTCGAAGGAGTTCAAGTCGCTCGCAAGAGCCCGCAGAAGTGGAAATGCGATGACTAAATCATCCCGCTGCGGCCGGATCGCGAGATAAATGACCCCCAGCCACAGGGCCCCTGCAGCGAGAGGAGTGCGCAGTTGTCGCACACCAGGCATGAGCGCAGTCAAGAAGTTCATATTTATTTACACTTTCCGTCGTCAAGTCATGCACAGTGCGCAATAGCATTCGCGGCCCCGATTTGGCTTCGCACTGATCATTCACGAACACTATGCACGTCCTTCGCGACAAACCAGGATTTCCCTGATGCGCCTAACTTCTCCGTCTGCAAATGAGCACTAACTGTAGCGAAAGAGTCGAGAGTGGCTGCGTGTCGCTCTGACAGGCCCTATTCGCCCGGCAGGACGAAGTGATTTGCGCCATGCGAAGGCGCGTCAAGCCGCGCTGTCAATTGCTCATCGAGACGCGCGTCGCCGCATTCCATCCGCCGGTGCCGCACGAGAGTCACGTCACCTTGACGCGAAGTGTCGCGATGCGTTTTCGGCGTCTGTGCCGCTCACGACTCGCGCGCCTCCGTCGTCTTCCCGGGCCGCACCGACGCCGTGTCCGCCACGTCGATGCGCGTCACGCCGCCATCCTGCTCGGTCACGTCGACGCGCGGCGCCGCGTCCGAATCCACCGCCTTCGGGGCCGTCGTCAGCTGCTCGCGCCGCTTCTCCGCGAAGTCCGGGTCGCGGTCCTCGTCGTGCTCCTGGTCCTGCTGCATGGGTGCGCCTCTCGTCCCGACCACCGTACGCGGGCGGGCGACCGCCCCGCCGCACCCTCCGCCCTCCGCCGCGCGCCCTCCGCCGCCGGGTGGATCCCCGGCCGCCCGCCCCCGCGTACCGTGGCGGCATGAGCGCACAGGAGCCCACGACCCCCGACCTGCCCCCGGCAACCGGTATCCCGATCGCGCCGCCCGTCGTCCCCGGCGCTCCTCCCGCCGCCGGCGGGGCCGGAGCACCCGGCGCGACGCCCGGCGCGTTCCCGCCCGAGCTCCCGCCGCTCCCCGAGCGCCCGCCCGTCCCGTACCACCACGGCCTCCGCGACACGGGCGGCCCCTGGCGCGGGATCCTCGCGCTCGTGCTGTTCGGCGTCGCCTTCCTCGTGCTCTCCCTCGTCTTCGGCGGCGCCGCGATCCTCATCGAGATCCTCACGGGCCGGATGGACCCGTCCGACGAGGCATCCCTCACGACCATGACGCCGATCGTCCTGCTCGCCACGAACCTGTCGCTCGCCGCCCTGATCCCCGTCTCGATGCTCCTGCAGCGCTGGCTGTTCGGCGTCCGGATGGGCGCGATGTCCTCCATCGCCGGCTGGTTCCGCTGGCGTTGGCTCGGCCGGGTCGCGCTCGTGATGGTGCCCGTCTTCCTCGTCTACATCGGCGTCACGTTCGCGCTCGACCCCTCGGGCGAGGTCCGGTTCGACGGCGAGGTCTGGCTCTACCTGGCCATCGTCCTGCTCACCACCCCGCTGCAGTCGGCGGGCGAGGAGTACGGGTTCCGCGGCCTCGTCCAGCGCTCCGTCGGATCCTGGTTCCGCAGCACCCGCGTCGCCCTCGTCGTCGGCGCGGTGATCTCCAGCTCGCTCTTCGCCCTCGCCCACCTCGCCGAGGACCCGTGGCTCATCGCCTACTACTTCGTCTTCGGCCTGTCGGCGCCCCTCTCGGCGCGGCACACGGGCGGCCTCGAGGCGCCCGTCCTCATCCACGCGCTCAACAACACGCTCCTGTTCATCCCCACGGTGATCCTCGGCCAGATGTCCCAGAGCTTCGACCGCAGCGCCGGCACCGGCGGACCGTTCATGCTCCTGCCCATGGCCGTCGTGCTGGGATCCGCGCTGCTCACCGGCTGGTGGGCCCGCCGTCACCGCGTGGAGACGGTCGCGCCCCGCCCGCTCACCGCGAAGGAGGAGCGGCGGGAGCGGGAGCGGGCGTGGTGGGAGCAGGAGCGGCAGCGCCAGGCGTCGCTCGCCGCATGGTCCGCGCCCACAGGCCCGGCTGCGCCGTCGGCTTGAGCGTCAGCTGCATCGTGACGGTGCCGAGCCAGCGCCCGAACTTCCAGCCTACGCGGCCCATCCGGCCGCTCTCCGTGAAGCCCAGCGAGGCGTGCAGCCGGATCGACGCGTCCGCGCCCTGGTCGGCGATGACCGCGATGACCTCGCGGATCCCGGCCTCGCGGCACGCGTCGACGAGCGCCTCCAGCAGCGCGCGGCCGAGGCCCTTGCCCGTGGACGCCGCGCCCAGGTAGATCGAGTCCTCGACCGTCGTCCGCGACGACCGCCGGTTGCCGACGGGCTCGACGAGCGCGTAGCCGAGCACCTGCCCCGACGGCGAGACGGCGACGAGGAACGGCATCCCCATCCGCTCGAGCTGGCCGAACCGGCCGCGCCACCTGGCGAGCGTCATCCGCGTCTCGTCGAAGGTGACGGTGCTGTTCATCACGTAGTGGTTGTAGACCTCGCGGATGTCCGGGAGGTCGTCGGCCGTCGCGCGCCGGATCTCGTAGGAGAACACGGGCAGCGGCGGCGCGGGCTTCCGGAGGTGGGCGGGCAGGCGGCGCCGCCGCTGGTATTCCTCCTCGAGCATGCCGCGATCCTACGGGGACGGCCGCGCGCGCGGACGACTCCCGCGGGACCGGCTCAGAGCCGCCAGTCGACGGGGTCGGCGCCCTGCTCGGCGAGGAGCGCGTCCGCCCGGCTGAACGGCTTCGAGCCGAAGAACCCGCGCGACGCCGACAGCGGGCTCGGGTGCACGGAGGTGATCGACGGCACGGGGGCGAGCAGCGGCGCGAGCGATCCCGCGTCCTTGCCCCAGAGGATCGCGACGAGGGGGCCGCCGCGCGTCGCCAGGCCGCGGATCGCGCACTCGGTCACGGCCTCCCAGCCTTTGCCGCGGTGCGACGCGGGCGCGCCCGGCCGCACGGTGAGCACGCGGTTGAGCAGCAGCACGCCGCTGCGGGTCCACGCGGTGAGGTCGCCGTGCGCGGGGGTCGGGATGCCGAGGTCGTCGCGCAGCTCACGGTGGATGTTGACGAGGCTCCGCGGCACGGGCCGCACGTCGGGCTCGACCGAGAAGGACAGGCCGACGGGGTGGCCGGGCGTGGGGTACGGATCCTGCCCGACGATGAGCACGCGCACGTCGGCGAGCGGCTGCTGGAACGCGCGCAGCACGCGGTCGCCCGCGGGGAGGTAGGGGCGGCCGGCGGCGACCTCGGCGCGCAGCCACTCCCCCATCCGCGCGATGTCGTCGGCGACGGGAGCGAGGACCTCGGCCCAGCCGGCGTCCATGAGGCCGCGCTCGACGAGGGCGGGCAGGGTCAGCGCCACGGGCGGAGGATCATGACGCGCCGGCGGAGCTGACGGTGACGCCCGTCTCCGAGCCGATGACCGACCAGACGCTGCCGCGGCCCTCGACGACCAGCTGGCCCTCGCCCACGATGAGCACGGTGCCCTCGTCGATGGCGACGCCGCCCTCGACGAGCCCGGCCTCGGTCGCGGCGATGAGGCGGGTGAGGGTGCCCCACTGGGCGGCGTGCACGTCGACCGAGACGTCGATGAGGCCGATGCCCTGCTCCACGGTGACCTCGTCGAGGTCCTCGCTGGCGGACTCCTGCACGACCTCGACGTCGCCGATGCGCCAGCCGCCGACGATGGCGGTCTCGGCGGCGACCGCCGCGCCCGCGGAGAAGCCGAGGTACGGGACCCCGGCGGTGACCTGGCGGCGGATCTCGCCGAAGACCGGCTCGAGCGCCTGGCGGTACGCGGGGGTCAGCCCGCCGCCGACGACGATGCCGTCGACGTCCTGCAGCTGCGCGACCTGGATGGATCCGCCCTCGGGCGCCAGCACCGCGACCGGCTCGCACGCGCCCGCGGCACGGAGAGCTGCGGCGTACTGGTCGAACCACTCGGCGCCCAGCCCGTCGTGCACGAGGACCACGGCGATGCGGGCCGGCTCCAACCGGGCGGCATCCGTCGCCCTCGTCGTCGCCTCGGACAGGAACCGCGCGAGGAGGGGGGTGTCGTCATCCGACAGGCCGCCTCCGACCAGGTGCACACTCACCCCTCGACGGTACAGGGCCGAGCCGTGCGCCCGGGCCCCGCGGGCGACGCGGGCAAGAAGAAAGCCCGGCACCTCCGTGAGGAGGAGCCGGGCCGGATGATGCGGTGGTGACCCCAACCGGATTCGAACCGGTGTTACCGCCGTGAGAGGGCGGTGTCCTAGGCCGCTAAACGATGGGGCCGTTTTTGCAACTCGTCGAGTATGCCACAGCGCGCACAGCCCGACCAAATCGAGCCCCGACCGGGCCGGATCCGCCCGCGGGCATGCCGATCGCGCGCCCTCGATCGCCCCCGGACGACGCCCCCGCGCGCCGGTTTGCCCCTGCCGCCCGGACGGTGTTGGCTCCTCTCATGCGATTGACGAAGCTCGAGCACGCCGCCCTGGTCCTGGAACTCTCGGGGCGCAAGCTCTTCATCGACCCGGGCTCCTTCACCACCCCCATCACGGAGGCGATGAACGCCGACGCCATCGTCATCACGCACGAGCACGCGGATCACTGGACCCCGGAGCAGCTCAAGCGGATCCTCGACAAGAACGAGGGCGTGCCCATCTACGCGCCGTCCGGGGTCGCGGCCGCGGTCGGCGACTTCGACGTGACCGTGGTCGAGGCCGGCGACACCATCGAGGCCGGCCCCTTCACGCTGCGCTTCTTCGGCGGCACGCACGCCGTGATCCACGAGTCCATCCCCGTGGTCGACAACCTCGGTGTGCTCGTCAACGACACGCTCTACTACGCGGGCGACTCGTTCACGATCCCGGAGGGCGTCGAGGTCGACCTGCTCGCCGCTCCCGCGGGCGCGCCGTGGATGAAGATCAGCGAGTCCATCGACTACGTGCTCGCGGTCGGGCCCCGCCGCGCGTTCCCCACCCACGAGATGGTGCTCTCCACCGCGGGCAAGGCCATGTCGAACGGGCGCCTGCAGTGGGCGACCGAGCAGGGCGGCGGCGAGTTCCACGCCCTCGAGCCCGGCGATAGCATCGACCTCTAGGCCCTGTTCGGGCTCTCGACGAGCGGACGCGGGGTCATCGGCATGGACGGTCTCGCCGCGGCGTCGCTCATCATCGAGTTCCTCACGTGGATCGCGCTCGTCCCCGGCGTCCTCCTGTACGTCGCCGGGCTGTCGATCCGCCTGCTGGGCCGGCGCTGGACGGCGACCGAGGGCCTGGTCGCGGAGGGGTCCGCGCGCGAGGACGGCGCAGCACCCGGGCGCGTCCTCCGCTGGTTCGACGGCGACGGCGACGTGCACGAGGCGCCCGCCGACACCCCGGAGACCCACGACCTCGCCGCCGGATCCGACGTGCGCGTCTGGTTCTCGCCGCGCTCCCCGTGGCGCGTCCGCACGCACGCACCGGAGCTCGACGGCCGCGCGCTGCGCGTGACCGGGCTCGTGCTCATCGGCATCGGCGCCCTGGCGGCCGTCGCGGGGATCGTGCTGCTCTTCCTCGAGTAGCGCGCCTGCCCGCGGTCGCCGCGCCTGGGGATCCGCCCGCGCGGTCCAGGGCGCTCCATGCGGCCGTATAGAGTGTTCCCTCGAAGGGGAGTACTCCCATCCGGCGGTCGTGTCGTCAATACGGTCGGACCACTCCGACCCGTACGACCGGTTCCGCGAGCAGCAGCTCGCGGGGTGGAGGAGACCTTCAGTACCCCACCGGACCCGTCAGCGGTCCGAGTACTGGAGAACCCCCGAAATGGATGTCCCCTTCTGGCTCTGGGCCGCGACCATCGCGGCCGTCCTCGGCTTGCTCGTCTTCGACTTCTTCGCGCACGTGCGGAAGGCGCACGAGCCGACGCTCAAGGAGTCCGCGACCTGGTCGGTCGTCTACATCGTCATCGCGCTCGTCTTCGGCGTCGGCGTCGGCGTCTTCTCGAACTGGACCTTCGGCGGCGAGTACTTCGCCGGCTACGTGACGGAGAAGGCGCTGAGCGTCGACAACCTCTTCGTCTTCCTCATCATCATGTCGAGCTTCGCCGTGCCGCGGGCCTTCCAGCAGAAGGTGCTGCTCGTCGGCATCGCGATAGCGCTCGTGATGCGCGGCATCTTCATCGCGATGGGCTCCGCGATCATCGACAACTTCTCCTGGGTCTTCTACCTCTTCGGCGCCCTGCTGCTCGTCATGGCCTACAAGCAGATGAAGGAGACGCACGACGAGGACGAGTCCGACTCGAAGCTCATCCGCGTGCTCCGCCGCTTCATCCCCACATCGGACCACTACGACGGCGACAAGCTGACGACGCGCGTCGACGGCAAGAAGCTCTTCACCCCGATGTTCCTGGTGATGCTCGCCATCGGCCTCACCGACGTGCTCTTCGCGCTCGACTCCATCCCCGCGATCTTCGGCCTGACGCAGGAGGCCTACATCGTCTTCACCGCCAACGCCTTCGCGCTGCTCGGCCTCCGCCAGCTGTACTTCCTGATCTCGGGCCTCCTCGAGCGCCTGATCTACCTCTCGCAGGGCCTCGCGGTCATCCTCGGCTTCATCGCGGTGAAGCTCGTGCTGCACGCGATGCACGTGAACGAGGTGCCCTTCATCAACGGCGGCGAGCCGATGCTGTGGGCGCCCGAGATCCCGATCTGGTTCTCGCTGTCGTTCATCCTCCTCACCATCACGGTGGCCACCGTCGCGAGCCTCGCGAAGACGAAGCGCGACGCGTCCGCCGTCGAGGGCACGGATTCCGCGGCCTCCGTCGCGGGCGAGAACGCCCCGGCCGACGCGGACGACGACGCGGCCCGCGGCTCCGGCCGCAGCGTCGAGGCGACCCGCGACGCGGATGCGGACGCCCCGCGCCGCTAGCGCTCCCCCGCACCACCACGACGCCCGCTACGGGATCCGGGGGCGGGCGTCGTCGTGCGCGGAGCGGGTCAGGCGAGGCGCGTGCTCGCGATCCCGCCGTCGACGTCGAGCCGTGCGCCGTGGACGAACGCCGCCTCGTCCGAGACGAGGAAGCGCACCGCGAACGCGATGTCGACCGGACGCACGGGCACGCCGGCGACGGTGCCCGCGGTCATCGCGGCGAGCACGTCCGCGTCGGCCGCGTTCCCCGGCGTCGAGGTCGCGCCGGGCGCCACCGAGTTCACACGCACGCCCCGCGGCCCGTACTCCGCCGCCCACGTGCGCGTCATCTGCTCGATCGCCGCCTTGGACGCCGTGTAGGCGGCACCGAACGGGATGCCCACTCGGGACATCCACGAGCCGACGTCCACGATCGCGCCCGTCCCGCGCTCGGCCATGGCGGGCGCGAGCTCGGCGACGAGCACGTGCGGCGCGCGGACGTTGACGGCGAGGATCCCGTCGAGGTCGTCGTCGGCGAGGCCGGCGGTCGCGCCCACCGGGTAGACGCCGGCGTTGTTCACGAGGATGTCGACGCGGCCGCCGAGGGCCGCGGCGGCGTCGCGGGCGAAGGCGCGGATGCCGTCGTACCCGCCGCCGAGGTCGGCGGGCACCGCGTGGGCGGTGCCGCCCGCTGCGGTGATGGCGGCGACGACGGCGCGCGCCCGGTCGGCGTCGCGGCCGCTGACGACGACCTCGGCGCCGGATGCGGCGAGTACGCGGGCGACGGCCTCGCCGATGCCGCTGGTGGATCCGGTGATGACGGCCGTGCGGCCGGCGAGCCGGGTGTCGGGGACGAGGGACTGGAGGACTTCTTCGTTGGACTGCATGGTCCAATTGATAGCACGCGTTGGACCGATCAGTCCACAACGGTAGGATCGGGGCATGGCCGAGCCGAGGATCACCGAGCGCGGCCGCCGCACCCGCCAGCGGATCATCGAGGCGACGGGCGAGCAGATCCTCGCCACCGGCATCGGCGGCACGACCCTCGACGACGTGCGCGCGGCGACCCTCACGAGCAAGAGCCAGCTGTTCCACTACTTCCCCGGCGGCAAGATCGAGCTCGTGCGGGAGGTCGCCGAGTGGGAGGGCCGCCAGCTCCTCGAGGCGCAGGAGCCGCACATCCACGACCTGGGCAGCTGGGAATCGTGGGAGGCGTGGCGCACGGGTCTCGTCGACTACTACATCGGCCGCGGGCGGTGGGCGTGCCCCATCGGGTCGCTCGCCACGCAGGCCGCGGCCGTCGACGCGGAGCTCGAGCGCACGATCGCCGCGTCCATGCGGGCATGGCGCGCGTTCCTCGCCCGCGGCGTCGAGCGGATGCGGGAGGCGGGTCTCGTCGCCGCGAGCGCGGATCCCGAGCGCATCGCCACCGTGATCCTCGCGGCCATCCAGGGCGGCCTGGTGCTCAGCCAGCCGGAGCGCTCGGCGTGGCCGCTGGAGGCGGCGCTCGACACGGCGCTCGCGCCCCTGCACGTGATCCGCTCCCCCGCCGCCTGACCGCGCCCCCGGCCGCGTCGCACACTTTCGTGCGGAGGGGCGGAGGTGCCCGGCGTACGGTCGGGGCATGGAATTCAGATACCTCGGCAACTCCGGCTTCAAGATCTCCGAGATCACCTACGGCAACTGGCTCACCCACGGATCGCAGGTGGAGAACGACACCGCGACCGCGTGCGTGAAGGCCGCGCTCGAGGCGGGGATCACCACCTTCGACACCGCCGACGTCTACGCCAACACCAAGGCGGAGACCGTCCTCGGCGAGGCGCTCAAGGACGAGCGACGCGCCTCGATCGAGATCTTCACGAAGGTCTTCGGCCCCACGGGTCCCAAGGGCCACAACGACGTGGGGCTCTCGCGGAAGCACATCATGGACTCGGTCGACGCGTCGCTCACGCGCCTCCAGACCGACTACATCGACCTCTACCAGGCCCACCGGTTCGACTACGAGACCCCCCTCGAGGAGACGATGCAGGCGTTCGCCGACGTCGTCCGCCAGGGCAAGGCCCTCTACATCGGCGTGAGCGAGTGGACGAGCGAGCAGCTGCGCGCCGGCCACGCGCTCGCCACCGAGCTGGGCTTCCAGCTGATCTCGAACCAGCCGCAGTACTCGGCGCTCTGGCGCGTCATCGAGGAGGAGGTCGTCCCCACCTCGAAGGACCTCGGCATCTCGCAGATCGTGTGGTCCCCCATCGCGCAGGGCGTGCTGACGGGCAAGTACAAGCCCGGCCAGGAGCTGCCGTCGGGATCCCGCGCGACCGACGACAAGGGCGGCGCGAACATGATCAAGCGCTTCATGAACGACGACACGCTGACCCGCGTGCAGGAGCTGCAGCCCGTCGCCGACGAGCTCGACCTCTCGCTCGCGCAGCTCGCCGTCGCGTGGGTGCTCCAGAACGAGAACGTCGCGTCCGCGATCATCGGCGCCTCCCGTCCCGAGCAGGTGCACGAGAACGTCAAGGCGTCCGGTGTGAAGATCCCCGCCGAGCTCCTCACCCGCATCGACGACGCCCTCGGCGACATCGTCGAGAAGGACCCGCGCAAGACCGAGGACAGCTCGCCGAAGACCCGCGAGGCCTGATCGGCTCTCCCTCCGCACCACCGCGCGGCCCCGCCCGAGACCATCGGGCGGGGCCGCGCGAGACCATCGGGCGGGGCCGCGCGTCCATCTCCCGGTCACCCCGCGGACAGAACCCGCCCGGGGCTCCCCCAGCGCCCGCGGCGTAGGCTCGGAGGATGGAATTCCGCTACCTAGGCAACTCAGGCTTCAAGATCTCCGAGATCACGTACGGCAACTGGCTGACCCACGGGTCGCAGGTCGAGAACGACACCGCCACGCAGTGCGTGCAGGCGGCCCTCGAGGCCGGCATCACCACGTTCGACACGGCCGACGGCTACGCGAACACCGTCGCCGAGAAGGTGCTCGGCGACGCGCTCAAGGGCGAGAACCGCGACGGGCTCGAGATCTTCACGAAGGTCTACTTCCCGACCGGCGCCAAGGGCCACAACGACACCGGCCTCTCGCGCAAGCACATCATGGCGTCGATCGACGGCTCGCTCGAGCGCCTCCAGACCGACCACGTGGACCTCTACCAGGCCCACCGCTACGACTACGAGACCCCGCTCGAGGAGACGATGCAGGCCTTCGCCGACGTCGTCCGCCAGGGCAAGGCGCTCTACATCGGCGTCAGCGAGTGGACCCCCGAGCAGCTCCGCGAGGCGCACGGCCTCTCCCGCGAGCTGGGCTTCCAGCTCATCTCGAACCAGCCGCAGTACTCGGCCCTCTGGCGCGTCATCGAGGAGGAGGTCGTCCCCACGTCCGCCGAGCTCGGCATCTCGCAGATCGTGTGGTCCCCCATCGCCCAGGGCGTCCTCACCGGCAAGTACAAGCCGGGCCAGGACCTGCCGCAGGGCTCGCGCGCCACGGACGACAAGGGCGGCGCCGACATGATCAAGCGCTACATGAACGACGACGTCCTCAACCGCGTGCAGGAGCTGCAGCCCGTCGCCGACGAGCTGGACCTGTCGCTGGCCCAGCTCGCCGTCGCGTGGGTGCTCCAGAACGAGAACGTCGCCTCCGCGATCATCGGCGCCTCGCGCCCCGAGCAGGTCCACGAGAACGTCAAGGCGTCGGGCGTGAAGATCCCGGCCGAGCTCCTCACCCGCGTCGACGACGCCCTCGGCGACGTCGTGGAGAAGGACCCGTCGAAGACGAGCGACAGCTCGCCGAAGGGGCGCCTCGCCTGACCAGCGACCACCTGAACGAAGACGACGGCCCCGCTCGAGCAGATGCTCGGGCGGGGCCGTCGTCGTCTCCTCGGAGATGCGCAGGAGGGAAAAGGAAAAGGCCCGGATAACCGGGCCTGTCATTTCCTGCTATTTCAGTGCTGGGGTACCTGGACTCGAACCAAGAACAAAAGAATCAGAATCTTCCGTGTTGCCAATTACACCATACCCCAAGGCCCCGATGCGCGATCGGGCCTCGTCGAGTGTAGCCCATCGGCCGGATCCGCGCCAAACCGGCGCCCGCCCGACGGGCCCCACGCGTCAGATCCGCGGCAGCAGGTCCCGGTTGATCGCGCTCGCAGCGCGGGCGCCGAAGCCGGCCGCGATGATCAGCTGCTGCGGACCCGGCTGCGAGCTGTCGCCTGCCGCGTAGACGCCCGCGTGGGAGGTGCGGCCCTCGGCGTCGACGGCGATGTGGCCGTCGTCGTCCGTGTCGAGGTCGAGCCCCGAGAGGAAGTCGAGCGCGGTCGAGTAGCGCGGGCGCACGAAGCCGCCGGAGCGCGGGACGACGGAGCCGTCCTGCATCCGGATGCCGGTGACGACCGCGCGCTCGCCCTCGATGTCGGCGACGGGGCGGCGGTCGACACGGATCCCGAGGGACGCGAGCCCGCGCTCCCCCGCCTCGTCGATCTCGGCGACGCCGTTCGTGAAGACGATGATGTCGCGCGACCACTGCGAGAGCAGCAGCGCGCGCTCCACGAGGTCGTCGGTCTCGCCGATGAGGAAGAGCGGCTCGTCGCGCTTCTCGTAGCCGTCGCACTCCATGCAGCTGTGCACGGCGGTGCCGTAGTACGCGCGGATGCTCGGGAGGTCGGGCAGCGTCTCCACGAGGCCCGTGGCGATGAGGATCCGGCGCGCGTGCACCTCGCGGTCGGGCGCGCGTCGCACGCCCTTCGCGCGGATGGTGAACCCACCCTCCGCGGGCTCCGCGGACTGCACGACGGCGAGCTGGAACTCGCCCTCGTCGTACCCCTCGACCTCGACCTGGCCGAGCTTGCGGAGCTCGAGCGGGGAGATCCCGTCGCGGGTGACGAAGCCGTGCGACATGAGCGTCGCGGCGTTGCGCGGGCGGCTGCTGTCGAGCACGAGGGTGCGGCGGCGGGCGCGCACCAGGTTGAGCGCGGCGGACAGGCCGGCGGGCCCGGCGCCGATGACGACGACGTCGTAGGAGTCGCCGGTCGCGGTGGATCCCGCGCCCGCGTCGTCAGGCACCGAGCATCCCCGCGAGGCGGTCGAGGCGCGCGATGGTCTCGTCCTTGCCGAGGAGCACCATCGACTCGAACAGCGGCGGCGAGATGCGGCGCCCGGAGACGGCGACGCGCAGCGGCCCGTAGGCGAGGCGCGGCTTCATGCCCATGCCGGTGATGAGGGTGTTCTGCAGCACCTCCTGCACCAGGTCGATGTCCCACTGCGTGTGCGGGACGCCCGCGAGCGCGCCCCGCGAGGCGGCGAGCACCTCGGGGGCGTCGTCCTTCAGCGCCTGGACCGCAGCGTCGTCGTAGGGCAGCGCATCCGCCGTCGTGAAGAGGAAGGAGAGGAGGTCGGGGGCCTCGCCGAGGAGCTGCATGCGCTCCTGCACGAGCGGAGCGGCCGCCTCGAGCATCCGCTGCTCGTCGTGCGTGAGCTCGGCGCCGACGACGTCCGCCGCCTGGAGGTACGGCACGAGGCGCTGGGCGAAGTCGTCGAGCGCGAGCAGGCGGATGTGGTCGCCGTTCAGCGACTCCGCCTTCTTGAGGTCGAAGCGAGCGGGCGCGGGCGTGACGTCGGCGACGTCGAATGCCGTGACCATCTCCATCCGCGAGAACACGTCGCGGTCGTGCGTGAGCGACCAGCCGAGCAGCGCCAGGTAGTTGATGAGGCCCTCGGGGATGAAGCCGCGGTCGCGGTGGTGGAACAGGTTCGACTCGGGGTCGCGCTTGGAGAGCTTCTTGTTGCCCTCCCCCATCACGTAGGGCAGGTGGCCGAAGCGCGGGATGGCGTCGGCCACGCCGATGTCGATGAGCGCGTGGTACAGCGCGATCTGCCGGGGCGTGGACGAGAGGAGGTCCTCGCCGCGGAGCACGTGCGTGATCCCCATGAGGGCGTCGTCGACCGGGTTCACGAGCGTGTAGAGCGGGGCGCCGTTGGGGCGCACGAGCACGAAGTCGGGGAAGGATCCCGCGGGGAACGTGACCGTGCCGCGCACGAGGTCGTCGAACGAGAGGTCGGTGTCCGGCACGCGGAGGCGGAGGGCGGGCGAGCGGCCCTCGTCGCGGAACGCCTGGCGCTCGGCCTCGGTGAGGTCGCGCTCGAAGTTGTCGTAGCCCATCTTCGGGTCGCGGCCGGCGGCGCGGTTGCGCGCCTCGATCTCCTCGGCCGTCGCGTAGCTCTCGTAGAGGTGGCCGGACTCGGTGAGCTTCCGGATCACGTCGAGGTAGAGGTCGGTGCGCTGCGACTGGCGGTACGGCGCGTGCGGTCCGCCGACGCCCTCGCCCTCGTCCCAGTCGATCTCGAGCCAGCGCAGCGCCTCGATGAGCTGCTCGTAGCTCTCCTCGCTGTCGCGCGCGGCGTCGGTGTCCTCGACGCGGAAGACGAGCTTGCCGCCAGTGTGGCGCGCGTAGGCCCAGTTGAAGAGCGCCGTGCGGATGAGCCCCACGTGCGGCGTCCCGGTCGGGGACGGGCAGAACCGGACGCGGACGTCGGTGCCGGTGGCGGTGGTCACGGGGTGCGCGGTTGTCTCAGTCATCCTGGATCCGATTCTAGGGCTCGGTGCCCGCAGCCCCCGCGGCGCCGTCGGCGCAGTACGGCTCGAGGAGGTCCCACCGGTCGTACTGGTCGCCGGGCGGCACGCCGCACTCGAGGAGGACGGCGCCGGCCGACCGCGTCGGGTCGAGCCCCTCGAGCGTGCCGGATCCGCGGAAGCTCCCGTCGCAGCCCGTGACCGTCACGTGCGCGGACTGCGCGGAGCCGAGGTACCCGATCACGTAGCGGGCCTCGCGGTCGAGCACGGGATCGAACGAGGTGATCTGCAGCGGCCGCCCGAACCGAGGCCCCACGAGGTCGCGGTCGCGGAGGTCGGCACCGAGGAACGCGGCCCAGGTGTCCGGCGGGGCGAGGCTGTCGGCCACGGGGGTCGCGGATCCGTCCCTCTCGTCGAGCTCCAGGCGGAGCGCCGGGCGCAGCGCGATGTCGTTCCGCGTGACGCGCTGGGTCGTGGATCCGAGGCCGGGCTGCTCCCCCGCGCTCGGGATCCGCACCTGCATCACGCGCACGGCGAGCAGCTCGTCGGCGGGTCCCGCCTGCGGCTCCGCCCAGTCGATCGAGAGGTCGGCGGGCGTGCAGCCGGACGGCAGGCCGAGCTCCGCGGCGCCCGGGGTGGGCGACGTGGTCGGCGCCGGGGCCAGCGAGGGGGACGGCGTCTCCAGCCCGTAGTCGGACACGTCGTAGACGCAGCCCGAGAGCAGCGCCACCGCCGCGGCCGCCAGCGCGAGGCGCGCGGGACGGCCGGGGCGGATCATGGTCAGGCGCGGACGTGCGCGGGGTTGGAGAGCGTGCCGATCCCCTCGATCGACACCTCGACGACCTGGCCGTCGGTGAAGGGGCCGACGCCCGCGGGCGTGCCCGTGAGGATCACGTCGCCGGGCAGCAGGGTCCAGACGCGCGAGGCGAACGCGATGAGCTCGGGGACGGTGTGCACCATCTCGCTCGTGCGGCCGGACTGGCGCAGCTCCCCGTCGACGCGCGTCTCGATGAGCGCGTCCTCGAACGAGCCCTCGGTCTCGATGACCGGACCGAGCGGGCAGAACGTGTCGTAGCCCTTGGCGCGGGCCCACTGGCTCTCGGAGTGCTGGATGTCGCGGGCGGTGACGTCGTTGCCGATCGTGTAGCCGAAGATCGAGCGCGCCGCGTCCTCCACGGACACGTCGCGCGTGATCCGGCCGATGACGACGGCGAGCTCGCCCTCGTGCTCGACCCGCTCGCTGTCGGCGGGGAGGCGGATCGCGTCGTCCGGACCGATGACCGAGGTGTTGGGCTTCAGGAAGATGAGCGGCGTGCTGGGCGCCTCGCTGCCGTGCTCGGCCGCGTGCGCCGCGTAGTTGCGGCCGACCGCGACGACCTTGGATCGCGGGATCACCGGTGCCAGCAGCCGGGCGTCGGCGAGCGGAACGCGCTCCCCCGTGGTCTGGTAGCCGCTGAACATGGGGTCGCCGGTGAGGACGACCAGGTGGCCCTCCTCCTCGTCGAGGATGCCGAAGCGGGGGTCGTCACCGGTACTGAAACGCGCGATCTTCACGAGACACGACCCTAGCCGTGCCGACGGGGCGCGACCGCCGGCACGAGCCGCCGAGCGCTACGCGTCGAGGCGGGTGAGCCAGCCGTGGCGGTCCGGGATGCGGCCGTACTGGATGTCGGTGAGCTCCTGGCGCAGCGACATCGTCAGCTCGCCCGCGGGAGCGTCGATGTCGCCGACGTCGAGGCCCTCGCCCATCAGGCGGCCGATGGGCGTGATGACCGCCGCTGTGCCGCACGCGAACACCTCGGTGATCTCGCCGGATGCGACGCCGTCGACCCACTCCGACAGCTCCACGCGCCGCTTCTCGACCGTGAGGCCGCGGTCGCGCGCGAGCTCCAGGATCGAGTCGCGCGTGATGCCCTCGAGGATGCTCTCCGAGTCGGGCGTGACGAGGCGGCCGTCCTTGTAGACCAGCACGATGTTCATGCCGCCGAGCTCCTCGAGGTAGCGGCCCTCCTCGGAGTCGAGGAAGAGCACCTGCGCGCAGCCGTGCGACGCGGCCTCGGCCTGCGGGAGGAGCGACGCGGCGTAGTTGCCGCCGCACTTCGCGGCGCCCGTGCCGCCCTTGCCGGCGCGGGAGTACTGCGTGGACAGCCAGATGGACACGGGCGCGACGCCACCCGTGAAGTACGCGCCCGCGGGGCTGGCGATGACGTAGTAGCCCACGCGCTGGGCGGCGCGGACGCCGAGGAAGCTCTCGTTCGCGATCATGAACGGCCGGAGGTACAGGCTCTGCTCGGGCGCCGACGGCACCCAGTCGAGGTCGGCGCGGACCAGCTGGCGCACCGACTCGACGAAGTCCTCCGTGGGCAGCTCGGGTAGCGCGAGGCGGCGGGCCGAGCGCTGGAGGCGGGCGGCGTTGCGGTCGGGGCGGAAGGTCCACACGGATCCGTCGGCGTGGCGGTACGCCTTCATGCCCTCGAAGATCTCCTGGCCGTAGTGGAGGACGCTCGCGGCGGGATCCAGCTGGAGCGGCCCGTACGGGACCACGCGGGCGTCGTGCCAGCCGGCGTCGAGCGTCCAGTCGATCTGGACCATGTGGTCCGTGAAGTGCTTGCCGAAGCCCGGGTCGGCGAGGATCGCCTCCCGCTCGGCGTCGGCGCGGGCGGTCTCCGAGGGGGTCTGCTCGAAGGACATGGGGAAGGCGGTGCCGGTGGTGGTGGAGGCGGTGCTGCTCGTGGAGGCTGTGCTGCTGGTGGAGCTCATGGGGTCCTTCAGTGGTTCGTGGAGAGGGCGCGGATGACGGCGTCGCCGACCTCCGCGGTGGATCGGGGTACGGGGTCGCCCGCGGCGCGCGCGGCGAGGTCGGCCGAGACCGCGGCCGTGACGCGCGCGGCGGCCTCGGGGAGGCCCAGGTGGTCGAGCAGGAGCGCGACCGAGAGGATCGCCGCGGTCGGGTCGGCCTTCTGCTGGCCGGCGATGTCGGGGGCGGATCCGTGCACCGGCTCGAACATGCTCGGGAACGCGCCCGTGGGGTTGACGTTGCCCGACGCGGCGAGGCCGATGCCGCCCGAGATCGCGGCCGCCAGGTCGGTGATGATGTCGCCGAACAGGTTGTCGGAGACGATCACGTCGAAGCGGGACGGGTCGGTGACCAGGAAGATCATGGTCGCGTCGACGTGCAGGTAGTCGACCGTCACGTCCGGGTGCTCGGCGGCGACGCGGTCGACGGTGCGCTGCCAGAGGGATCCGGCGAAGGTCAGCACGTTGGTCTTGTGCACGAGCGTGACGCGCTTGCGCTCGCGCTTCGAGGCCAGGTCGAACGCGAACCGCACGGTGCGCTCGACGCCGTGCGCCGTGTTCACGGACACCTCGGTCGCGATCTCGTGCTCGGTGCCGCGGCGGAGGACGCCGCCGTTGCCCGCGTACGGTCCCTCGGTGCCCTCGCGGACGACGACGAAGTCGACCTCGCCGGGCGACGCGAGCGGGGAGGTCACACCGGGCAGCAGGGTCGTCGGCCGCAGGTTGATGTAGTGGTCGAACGCGAAGCGCAGCTTGAGCAGCAGGCCGCGCTCGATGATGCCGCCCGCGAGGCGCGCGTCGCGGGGGTCGCCGCCGACCGCGCCGAGGAGGATCGCGTCGTGCTGCGCGAGGGCCGCCAGATCGGAGTCCGTGAGGATCTCCCCGGTCTCGAGGAAGTGGCCGGCGCCGAACGGGTACTGCGTGGTGTCGAGCGACACGTCCGCGGGCACCGCCTCCCGGAGCACGCGGAGGGCCTCGTGGACGACCTCCGGGCCGATGCCGTCCCCTGGGACGACGGCGAGCGAGATGGTGCGGGGCATGGATCCTCCCGGGACTCGTGGGTTTCCGGACAGGCTACCTGTCCGTCGCGGGGCACCGGCGCTACTTTGAAGGCGTCCGACTACCCGGCGGGCACGACCCAAGGAGCACCGCATGAGCATCGGCCTCGGAATCTTCCTCGTGGTCGTCGGCGCGATACTCGCGTTCGCCGTCGACCTCACCGTCCCGGGCGTCGACCTCCAGCTCGTCGGCTACATCCTCATGGGCGGCGGCGCGCTGGTCATCATCATCGGCGTCGCGCTCCTCGCCCGCCGCCGCACGGCCGTCAGCGAGACGCGCACGCGCATCGACCCCGCGACCGGTCAGCGCATCACGCGCAGCGAGCGCTCCGACGACAACGTCGTCTGATCCGCTCCCCCCGCGCTCATCGGGCCCGTCACCTCGCGAGGTGACGGGCCCGACGCATGTGACGGGTCGGGTCGGGTTCAGTCGTGCGAGCTGGCGCGGCGGAGGCTCGTGAGCGAGATGACGATCGCGCCGACCATGAGCAGGGCGCCGATGATCGAGGTGGTCACCACGCCGCCGTCGAAGGCCGCGTGCGCCGACTCCAGCAGCGCCGATCCCACGTCGGCCGGCACGCGCTCGGCGACCGACACCGCTCCCCCGAGCGTCTCCCGGGCCGCGGAGGCGTCCCCCTCCGAGAGGCCGGCGGGGAGGACGAGCCCGGTGCGGTAGCTGGCCGTGAGGATGCTGCCGAGCACGGCCGTGCCGAGCACCGCGCCCACCTCGTACGCAGTCTCCGACACCGCGGACGCCGCCCCCGCCTTCGCCGGCGGGACGGCCGCGATGATCAGGTCGTTGGAGATGGTCTGCGACGCGCCGATGCCCGCGCCCAGCAGGCAGAACGCGAAGACCAGCAGCCCGACGGATGCGCCCTTGCCCGTGACCGCGAGGACCACGTAGGCGACGGCCGAGAACGCCAGCGCGATCGCGACCACGCGCGACGGGCGGGCCCGCGCCACGATCGGCACGATCACGAGCCCCGAGACGATGACGACCACGGATCCGGGGATGAGCGCGAAGCCCGCCGCCAGCGGGTCGAGGCCCGCGACGAGCTGCAGGTGCTGCGTCACGAAGAAGAGGAAGCCGACGAGCGAGACGACGCTCAGCAGGTTGACGAGCACCGCGCCCGTGAAGACCGGCTCGCGGAACAGCGCGACGTCGAGCATCGGGTTCCGGGCGCGCGACATGCGACGCACGAAGAGGATGCCGGCGACCACGCCCACGACGGGGGCGGCGATCGCGAGAGGCGTGACGCCCTCGGTGGCGAACGTCTTGATGGCGTAGACGATGGGCGCGACGGTCGCGAGCGACAGCAGGATGGCGACCCCGTCGATCGGGCCCGGCGCCGGGTCCTTCGACTCGGGGACGAGCACGGGTGTGAGGATCAGCAGCGGCAGCAGCACGGGCACCGCGACGAGGAAGACGGATCCCCACCAGAAGTGCTCGAGCAGCACGCCGCCGACGAGCGGGCCGAGCGCGGATCCGCCGGAGAAGCCCGACGCCCAGATGGCGATCGCGAGGCGGCGCTGCTTCCGGTCGGTGAAGATCGAGCGGAGGAGCGACAGCGTGGACGGCATGAGCATCGCGCCGAAGAAGCCGAGGGCGGCGCGTGCGGCGATGAGCTGCGAGGCGTCGGTGGCGAAGGCGGCGAGGGCCGAGACGACGCCGAAGCCGGCCGCGCCGATCATGAGCAGGCGCCGGCGGCCGTAGCGGTCGCCCATGTTGCCCATCGCGACGAGGAGCCCGGCGAGCACGAGCGGGTAGGCGTCGATGATCCAGAGCTGCGCCGCGCCCGACGGCTCGAGGTCGCGCGCGATGGACGGCATCGCGAAGCTCAGCACCGTGTTGTCGATGGAGACGAGCAGCACCGGGAGCATCAGCACGACGAGCGCGGCCCACTGGCGTCGCCCGGCGCGGCCGGTGGCGGCGATCACGGGGACGGATGCGGTGCGGGGCGTGGACATGACGGTGCTTCCTGACGTCGGGAGGCGACGGCGCGAATGGCGCGGACGGGGCCGCGAGCGCGACCGGGATCACTGTACCGTCCGGTCGGTACAGCGGGCAACCCGCCGCTACGCTGGATCCATGCCCGCCTCATCGCCCGACGACCCCGCGCCCGCGCCCGACGGCGCACCCGACCCGGCGGCGTCCTCCCCCGGCACCGCGCGCGACCGCATCCTCGACGCCTTCGAGGAGCTGCTCGTGCAGCAGGGCGAGCGCGGCACGACGCTCGAGTCCGTCGCCGCGGCGGCCGGCGTCTCCAAGGGCGGGCTGCTCTACCACTTCGGCGGCAAGGAGGCGCTCGTCGACGGGCTGCTCGCGCGCATGTCCGCGCTGGCGCAGGCGGACGTCGCGCGGCTCCGGGCGGCCGAGCGCGGTCCGGTGGACCTGTGGATCCGCAGCTCGCTGTCCACGGCCACGCCGTTCGACCGCGCCTACGTCGCGACCTCCCGCCTCGCGCAGGGCAACCACCCGCGCGCCCGCGACACGCTCACGCACCTGCAGGACGAGTGGGCCGCCGTCATCCTCGAGGCCGTGGGCGACCCGGCCGTCGCGCGCGCCGTGCTCCTCATCGGCGACGGCCTGTACTACAACAGCGCGCTCCAGCCGTGGCTCGGCGGATCCGCGCCCGCCGACTCCGCGCTCGACGAGCTCATCCGCGTGGTCGATGACCTCGTGCGGCTCCGCTCGACGCGCGGCTGAGGCGGCCGATCGGCCCCGGACGCGCCGCGAGGGCGGCCGACGCAGCAGCCGCCCTCGCGGTGGTCGATCCGACGGGGATCAGTCGGCGATGTCGATCTCGCGCAGCGACGTGGCCTGGATGGCCTGCCGCACGTTCTCGAGCACGCCGTCCGGCACGGGCGAGTCGACGCTGAGCACGCTGAGCGCCCGGCCGCCGGCCTCCTGGCGGGCGATCTGCATGCCGGCGATGTTGACCTCGGCGTCGCCGAACTCCTTGCCGTAGACCGCGACGATGCCGGGGCGGTCCTCGTACTTCATGACGATGAGGTGGCGGCTGAACGGCACCTCGACGTCGTAGCCGTCGATCTCGACGAGCTTCTCGATCTGCTTCGTGCCCGTGAGAGTGCCCGACACCGACACCTGCGTGCCGTCGGACAGCGCGCCGCGGATGCTCAGCACGTTGCGGTACTCCTCCGAGACGGCGTCCGTGATGAGGCGCACCTCGAGCCCGCGCTGCTCGGCGAGCAGCGGCGCGTTGACGTAGGAGACGTTCTCGCTCACGACGTTGGTGAAGACGCCCTTGAGCGCCGCGAGCTTCAGCACGCTGACGTCGTATCCGGCGAGCTCGCCGCGCACGACCACGTCGATGCTCGTGAGCGCCTCGTGGGCGAGCCCCGAGAACACCTGGCCGAGCTTCTCCATGAGCGGGATGCCGGGGCGCACGTACGGGTCGATGACCCCGCCCGCGACGTTCACGGCGTCCGGCACGAGCTCGCCGCCGAGCGCGAGGCGCACGCTCCTTGCGACCGAGACGCCCGCCTTCTCCTGGGCCTCGTCCGTGGAGGCGCCGAGGTGCGGCGTGACGATGATGTTGTCGAGATCCAGCAGCGGGGATCCGGTGGGCGGCTCGCTGACGAACACGTCGAGGCCGGCGCCGGCGATGCGCTTCGACTTGAGCGCCGTGTAGAGCGCGTCCTCGTCGATGATCCCGCCGCGGCTGGCGTTGACGATGCGCAGGGACGGCTTCGCGAGCGCGAACTGCTCGGTGCCGATGAGGCCCGTGGTGTCCGGCGTCTTGGGGATGTGGATGGTGATGAAGTCGGAGACGCGCATCAGCTCGTCGAGCGGGAGGAGCTGCACGCCGAGCTGCTGCGCGCGAGCCGGCGTGACGTAGGGGTCGTACGCGACGAGCGTGGCGCCGAAGCCCGCGAGGCGCTGCGCGACGAGCGTGCCGATGCGTCCGAGGCCGACGATGCCGATGGTCTTCTCGTAGAGCTCCACTCCCGTGAAGGACGAGCGCTTCCAGAGGCCCTGCTTGAGCGACGCGCTCGCGTCCGGGATGAACCGGGCGAGCGAGAGGATGTGGCCGATCGCGAGCTCGGCGGCCGAGATGACGTTCGAGGTCGGCGCGTTCACGACCATGATGCCCGCGGTGGTCGCGGCCTTGATGTCGACGTTGTCGAGGCCGACGCCCGCGCGGGCGACCACCTGCAGGCGCGGGGCCGCGGCGATGGCCTCCGCGTCGATCTTCGTCGCGGAGCGGACGAGCACGGCGTCCGCCTCCGCGAGGGCCGCGAGCAGGGCCGGGCGGTCGGTGCCGTCGACGGATCGGACGTCGAAGTCGGGCCCCAGGGCGTCGACGGTGGCGGGCGAGAGTTCTTCGGCGATGAGCACGACGGGCTTGGTCAATTCAGGCGGTCCTTCGGGCGGGGGCGGCTGGGACCCTCACATGCTAGTGGCCCCAGAATGGGCGGATGAGCGATGAGACGTGGGCTGCGATCCAGCTCGCCGTGCGGATCCTGCTGGCCCTCGTCTTCGTCGGGATGGGCGTCAACCACTTCGTGCCGAGGGCCGCCACGGCGATGGCGGCGATCATCCCGCCCTCGTTCCGGCGGCCCGGCGTGCCCTCCCCGCTGGTGCTGGTGTGGTTCACGGGGCTCTGCGAGATCGCGGGCGGGATCGGCCTGCTGATCGAGCCCGTGCGCCTCGCCGCCGGCGTCGCGCTGGCGGTCTTCCTGGTCGCGGTCTTCCCGGCGAACGCGTTCGCGGCCCGGCACCCGGAGCGCTTCGGCCGCATCGCGATCCCGCTGGTGCCGCGCCTCGTGGCGCAGGTGGTGCTGATCGCCCTCGTGCTGTTCGCCGGCTGGCCGCTCTAGCCGCCGACGCTAGAGGAGCGGCAGCAGGGCCGCGAGGCCGACCGTGAGCGCGCTCGCGGCGGCGAGGCCCGCGAGCATGACGAGGACGCGCGCGGCGACGGGGCGTCCGCGCGTGGCGAGCGCCGCGAGGACGAACGCGACGACCGGCACGAGGATCGCGCCGACGAGCGTCGCGAGGGTGCCGGGTCGGAGGGAGCCGCCGAACGCCGTCGCGATGTCGCGGAAGGCCGTGTACTGGTCGACGGCCTGCCACACGAGGATCCCGTGGGCGACCGCGCCGAGGATCCCCACGACCCAGCCGGCGCGCGTGGGCCGGCCGCGGCGCGTCCGCGCGGCGGCTGTCGCGGTCACGCCGCCGGGCGCCTGCTCGGCGCTCATCGCGTCACCAGCCAGGGCCAGGGGAAGAGGACGACGGCGCCCGCGGCCAGCGCGAGCATGCGGCGGCCGACGCGCATGCCGCGCAGGGCGGCGACCACGGCGGCCACCCACAGCGGCGGCGCGAGCACCGTGAGGGCCTCGGTCGCCTGCGCGACGCCGACCTGGAAGGCGGATCCGGCGCTCGACGGGTTGTCGCGGACGACGAAGAACCAGGCGATGGCCTCGAGCACCGCGACGGCGCCGAAGAAGGCGAGCCCCACCACCTCGGGCGAGGCGTCGGGCGCGGCGACGGCGTCGTCGTCCATCGCGAGGGCGTGCGGCTCGTCGGATCCGGCTGTCGCGGATCCGGACGCGGCGGCCCGGCGCGCGGCCGTCGCCCCGAGGGCCGACGTGCGGCCCGTGGCGGCCGAGGGGTCGGCGTCGGGGCGGCGGCGCGGCACCGCGCGCTGCGGCTCGGGCGAGCGGGCGAGCGTGGGATCCGCCTCCTCGCCGGCCCAGCTGAGGGCGTCGTCGTCGGGGGTGCGGGGCATCCCCCGATGGTACGTGCTCCGATCCGGACGCCCGCCGCACGCTCCTCGGTCCGGGGACAGCCCCGGCCCGAGGACGCACGGACGCCCGGTCGCGCGAGGCGACCGGGCGTCCGGTGGTGCGGGTGGGGCGACGGCTAGCGGGCGACCGAGCCGTCCGTGTAGTCGTCGTCGGCCTTGTTCCACGCGAAGAGCTTGCGCAGCTCGCGGCCGGTGGACTCGATCGGGTGCTCCTCGCCCTTCTTGCGGAGCTCGAGGAACTCGGGCGCGCCGGCGTCCTGGTCCTTGATGAAGCGGTCGGCGAACGCGCCGGACTGGATGTCCGCGAGGACGGCCTTCATGTTCTCCTTGACGTCCGGCGAGATGACGCGCGGGCCAGAGACGTAGTCGCCGTACTCCGCCGTGTCGGAGATGCTCCAGCGCTGCTTCGCGATGCCGCCCTCCCACATGAGGTCGACGATGAGCTTGAGCTCGTGCAGCACCTCGAAATACGCGATCTGCGGCTGGTAGCCCGCCTCGATCAGCGTCTCGAAGCCGTACTGGACCAGCTGCGAGGTGCCGCCGCAGAGCACGGCCTGCTCGCCGAAGAGGTCGGTCTCGGTCTCCTCGGTGAAGGTGGTGCGGATGCCGCCGGCGCGGAGGCCGCCGATGCCCTTGGCGTACGACCACGCGAGGTCCCACGCCTTGCCCGACGCGTCGACCTCGACGGCGACGATGACGGGGACGCCGCGGCCGGCCTCGAATTCGCGACGCACGGTGTGGCCGGGGCCCTTGGGGGCGACGAGGACGACGTCGACGCCCTCGGGCGCCTCGATGTAGCCGAAGCGGATGTTGAAGCCGTGCGCGAAGACGAGCGTCTTGCCCTCGGTGAGGTTGTCGCGGACGCTGTCGGCGTAGAGGCCGCGCTGGTGCTGGTCGGGCGCGAGGATGACGATGACGTCGGCCCACGCGGACGCGTCGGACGGGGTCTTCACCGTGAAGCCCTGCTCCTCCGCCTTCGCGCGGCTGGTCGAGCCCTCCTTGAGGCCGATGACGACCTCGACGCCGGAGTCGCGGAGGTTCAGCGCGTGCGCGTGGCCCTGCGAGCCGTAGCCGATGACGGCGACCTTGCGACCCTGGATGAGCGAGAGGTCGGCGTCCTTGTCGTAGACGATGTCAGTCACGTGATGGATCTCCTTGTTCTGTCGTCCCCGCGAGGGGCGATGGGCGGTCGTGCCTGGCTGCTCCGCGCTCGGGCGGGGCGTGGTCGTGCGGGCGGGTACGTGCGTGGGTGGCGGGCGCGATGCGCGGGGAGCCTAGCGGCTGCGTCCCTCGGACCGCCGGGGTCGGCGCTAGGCGGTGCGGAAGACGCGGTCGGTGATGGACTTGGATCCGCGCCCCATGGCGAGGAGACCCGACTGCGCGAGCTCCTTGATGCCGAAGGGCTCGAGCACGCGGAGGAGCGCCTGCACCTTGCCCGAGTCGCCCGTGACCTCGATGATCAGCGCGTCGGTGGCCACGTCGACCACGCGGGCGCGGAAGAGGTTCACGGCCTCGAGCACCTGCGAGCGGGTCGTGTTGTCGACGCGCACCTTCACGAGCAGGTGCTCGCGCTCGACCGCCTGCCCGGGGTCGAGCTCCACGATCTTGATGACGTTGATCAGCTTGTTCAGCTGCTTCGTCACCTGCTCGAGTGGCAGGGCCTCGACGTCCACGACGACCGTGATGCGCGAGAGGCCCTCGATCTCGCTCGCGCCGACCGCGAGGGACTCGATGTTGAAGCCGCGGCGGGCGAACAGCCCCGCGACGCGGGTGAGGAGTCCGGGCTTGTCCTCCACGAGGAGGCTCAGGATGTGGCTCACTTCTCGGTCCTGCCTGTCTCCGCGAGGTCGTCGTCCCAGTCCGGCGCGTGGTCCCTGGCGTACTGCACGGCGCTGTTGCTGAGGCCCTGCGGCACCATAGGCCACACCATCGCGTCGCGACTGACCACGAAGTCGATGACGACGGGGCGGTCGTTGGTCGCGAGCGCCAGGCGGATCGCGTCGTCCACCTCCTCCGGCTTCGTCACGCGGATCCCGAGGGCGCCGTACGCGTCGGCCATCTTCACGAAGTCGGGCACCATGCGGGTGCCTCCGCCCGTGTTGAGGTCGGTGTTCGAGTAGCGGCCCTCGTAGAACAGGGTCTGCCACTGGCGCACCATGCCGAGCGACGAGTTGTTGATGATCGCGACCTTGATCGGGATGTCGTTGATCGTGCAGGTGGCGAGCTCCTGGTTGGTCATCTGGAAGCAGCCGTCGCCGTCGATGGCCCACACGTGCCGGTCCGGCTGTGCGACCTTGGCGCCCATCGCGGCGGGCACCGAGTAGCCCATGGTGCCGGCGCCGCCGGAGTTGAGCCACGAGTTGGGGCGCTCGTACTTGATGAACTGCGCGGCCCACATCTGGTGCTGTCCGACGCCGGAGGCGAAGACGCCCTCCGGGCCGGTGATCTCGCCGATGCGCTGGATGACGTACTGCGGAGCGAGCTGTCCGTCGGCGGGCTCGGTGTAGCCGAGCGGGAACTCCTCGCGGAGGCCGTCGAGGTAGGTCCACCAGTCGGCGATGTCCTGCTCGACCTGGGACGCGGCCGTGGCCTCGCGGAACGCGACCACGAGGTCGGCGATGACGTCCTTCGCGTCGCCCACGATCGGGACGTCGGCGATGCGGATCTTGGAGATCTCGGCCGGGTCGACGTCCACGTGCACGACCTTGGCGTTCGGCGCGAACAGCGACGCCTTTCCGGTGACCCGGTCGTCGAAGCGCGCGCCGAGCGAGACGAGCAGGTCGGACTCCTGCAGCGCGAGGACCGCGGGGACCGTGCCGTGCATCCCGGGCATGCCGAGCTGCTGCGGGTGGGAGTCGGGGAACGCGCCGCGCGCCATGAGCGTCGTGACGACGGGGGCGCCGACCGCCTCGGCCAGCGCGAGCAGCTCCTCGTGCGCCTTCGCGCGGATCACGCCGCCGCCGACGTAGAGGACGGGCTTCTTCGCCTCGACGAGCAGCTGCGCGGCGGCCTGGATCTGCTTGCCGTGCGCCTTGACGACGGGGCGGTAGCCGGGCAGGTCGATCTTCGGCGGCCAGTGGAACGGCGCCTCGAGCTGCTGCGCGTCCTTGGTGATGTCGACGAGCACCGGACCCGGGCGACCCGTGGAGGCGATGTGGTACGCCGACGCGATGGTCGACGGGATGTCCTCGGGCCGCGTCACCAGGAAGCTGTGCTTCGTGATGGGCATCGTGATGCCCACGATGTCGGCCTCCTGGAAGGCGTCGGTGCCCATGAGGGTCGAGAAGACCTGGCCCGTGATGGCGAGGAGCGGCACCGAGTCCATGTAGGCGTCCGCGATTGCGGTGACGAGGTTCGTGGCACCGGGGCCGGAGGTGGCGATGCAGACGCCGGTGCGTCCGCTCGAGGACGCGTAGCCCTCGGCGGCGTGGCCGGCGCCCTGCTCGTGGCGGACGAGGATGTGGCGCAGCTTCGTCGAGTCCATGAGCGGGTCGTAGGTGGGGAGGATGGCGCCGCCGGGGAGGCCGAAGATGTCGTCGACCCCGAGGAGCTCGAGCGTGCGGACGACGGCCTCGGCGCCCGTGAGGATCTCGTCGCCCTGGTGGGCGGTCGGCGCCTGCGGCGTGGGGGGCGGGGTGGGCAGAGCTGGCATGTGTGCGCGATTCCTGGCAGAGGGAGCGGAAGGTGAGGAGGGGGTCATCCCGTGATCGCGCCCTCGGCGGCCGAGTGCACGAGCTTGGCGTACTTGGCGAGGACCCCGCGCGTGTAGCGCGGCGGGAGAGGTGCCCACCCCTCACGGCGGGCGGCGAGCTCGGCCTCGTCGACCAGTAGGTCGAGCGTGCGAGCGGCGATGTCGACACGGATCCGGTCTCCATCGCGCACGAAGGCGACGGGACCTGCGTCCACCGCTTCGGGAGCCATGTGGCCGATGCACAGTCCGGTTGTGCCGCCTGAGAATCGACCGTCCGTCAAGAGTAGTACATCCTTGCCGAGGCCGGCTCCCTTGATGGCGCCCGTGATGGCGAGCATCTCGCGCATGCCGGGGCCGCCCTTGGGGCCCTCGTAGCGGATGACGATGACGTCGCCCTTCGAGATGAGTCCCTCGGTGAGCGCGTCCATCGCGGCGCGCTCGCGCTCGAAGACGCGGGCGGGGCCCTCGAACACGTCGAGGTCGAAGCCGGCCGTCTTCACGACCGCGCCCTCGGGGGCGAGGGAGCCGTGCAGGACGCTGATGCCGCCGGTGGCGTGGATCGGGTCGTCCATCTTCCGGATGACCGTGCCGTCGAGCTCCGCGAGGTCCATCGCCTCGAGGTTCTCGCGCATGGTGCGGCCGGTGACGGTCATGACGTCGCCGTGCAGGAGGCCCGCGTCGAGCAGGGCCTTCATGACGACGGGGACGCCGCCGACGCGGTCGACGTCGTTCATGACGAAGCGGCCGAACGGCTTGAGGTCACCGAGGTGCGGCACGCGGTCGGCGATGCGGTTGAAGTCGGACAGCTGCAGGTCGACCTCGGCCTCGCGCGCGATGGCGAGGAGGTGGAGGACCGCGTTGGTGGATCCGCCGAACGCCATGACCACGGAGATGGCGTTCTCGAACGCCTCCTTCGTCATGATGTCGCGCGCGGTGATGCCCTCCGCGATGAGGTTGACGACGGCCTCGCCCGACCGGTGCGCGAAGTAGTCGCGGCGGCGGTCGGCGCTCGGCGGGGCGGCGGATCCGGGGAGGCTCATGCCGAGGGCCTCGGCCACGCTCGCCATGGTGTTCGCTGTGTACATGCCGCCGCATGCGCCCTCGCCCGGGCAGATGGCCTTCTCGATGCGGGTCAGGTCCTCCTGGCTCATCGTGCCGGCCTTGCAGGCGCCGACCGCCTCGAAGGCGTCGATGATGGTGACCTCCTTCTCGGTGCCGTCCGAGAGCTTGACCCAGCCGGGGGCGATGGATCCCGCGTAGAGGAACACCGAGGAGAGGTCGAGGCGGGCCGCGGCCATGAGCATGCCGGGGAGCGACTTGTCGCAGCCGGCCAGGAGCACGGATCCGTCGAGGCGCTCGG
The DNA here is from genome assembly GCF_021216655.1 of Clavibacter michiganensis. NCBI lineage: Bacteria > Bacillati > Actinomycetota > Actinomycetes > Micrococcales > Microbacteriaceae > Clavibacter > Clavibacter michiganensis. Next base: position 255,138 of record NZ_CP080437.1, on the reverse strand, counting down.
CCATCATGACGGTCTCGACGCTGTCGGCGATGACCTCGCGCGAGACGAGCGAGAAGTGCATGCCCTCGTGGCCCATCGAGATGCCGTCGCTGACGGAGATGGTGCCGAACTGGAGCGGGTAGCCGCCGCCCGCGTGCACGCCCTCCTTGGCGCCCTGCGCGAGGCGGTCGAGGCTGAGGTTGCAGGGGGTGATCTCGCTCCAGGAGCTCGCGACGCCGATCTGGGGCTTCGCCCAGTCCTCGTCGCCCATCCCGACGGCGCGGAGCATGCCGCGTGCTGCGGTGGCCTCGATCCCGTCGGTGACGTCGCGGCTCCGGGGCTTCATGTCGATCTCAGGCATGGCATGAGTTTATGTCCTGCCGTGGAGCAGTCCCGGCGCCTGGGGGCGGGCGCACCCGGGTGTCGTCAGCCGAAGCCCGGGGGCAGGCGGCCCGCGCCCGCGTCGCCGTCGTGGCCCGGGTCGGCGGGCGTCGGCGCGGCCACGGGCGACTCCGCGTCGCGCGGCCCGGCGCCGCCCGCGACGTGGCCGGCCTCCTCGGCGGCGATGTTCTCGGCGGATCCCACGGGGAGCGTGGACGCGTCCACCTCGTCGGCGGCGCGCAGCTCGTCGTGCGCCCGGTCGATCGCCTCCTCGAGCTCGTCGACGAGGAGGTCCTCGCGCAGGAAGTGGCGGAGGCGGTAGCCCGCGCGGCCGACCATGTGCGCGGAGATCGGCGCCGTGAGCATCTGGAAGAGGAGCACGGGGACGAGCATCACGGCCGTGCTGAGGCTCTGCGACTGCAGGGCCAGCGCGAGGAGCACGAGGATCACGCCGAGGATCTGCGGCTTCGTGGCCGCGTGCATGCGGGCGAGGGGATCCGGGAAGCGGAGGAGGCCGACGCCCGCCGCGACGGAGAGCACGCCGCCCAGGATGAGGAGCACGAGGCTCACGACGTCGAGGGCGTCGGCCAGCGGACCGGACGCGAGGATGTCGTTCACGAGGGATCCTGCTTCGAGACGTAGCGGGCGACGGCGACCGTGGCGAGGAACGCGGTCATGGCGAGCACGAGCATCACGGGCACGGTGCGGGTGTGGCCGTTGAAGATCATCTCGGCGCCGAGCACGCAGATGAGCGTGGTGAGCAGCACGTCGGACGCGATGATCCGGTCGAGGATGCTCGGGCCGCGCACGATGCGCACGAGCGCCATGGCGGCGGTCGAGAAGAAGAGGGCGCCGACGACGACCCAGCCGACCTGCATCACGATGCTCATGAGAGCTCCTCCCCCGTGGTCGAGATGAGCCCCGCGTCGAGGTCGCGGTCGCGCACCAGCTCGTGCGCGCGCTGCCTGCGGGTCTGCAGCAGCGGCTCGCGGCCGGACTCGCGCCGCTCGCGGTTGACGCGCCACACGTCGTCGGCGGTGCCGAGGGTGAAGACGATCCGGCTCTCGACCTGCAGCGTCGTCTCCCGCACGCGCTCGACGTCCTCCGGGGTGGAGGTGCCGAGGGCGTGCAGGTACAGGATCGAGCGCTCCCGGTCGGCCTCGACCACGATGGATCCCGGCACGAGCGACACGAGCTCGGCCGTGAGCGTCATGACGAAGTCGCTGCGGGTGTGCAGGTGCACCGCGATGACCGAGTTGACCGGCACGCGGCGCCAGTCGAACGCCATGGCGGCGACCTGGAACGACGCGCGCACGAGGTCGACCGCGAAGTGCCCGAGGAGGATCGCGGCCCAGCGGATGTCGAACCGGCCGGACAGCTCCACGGGCGGCAGGTAGAACACGCGCGTCACGAGGAGCGCCAGCACGATGCCGGTGACCACCGAGATGACGGTGACGTGGCCCCAGAGCAGGAGCCAGAGGATCACGAGCCAGACGAGCAGCGGCAGCTGGACGAGGAGCGACAGCCGCTCCGCGCGGGCCCTGGCGCGACGCGGGGTCATCGGATGCCTCCCGGGAACACGGTCTCGACGTAGCCGAGCTCACCCGAGCCGTTGCCGGATCCGGGGCCGGTGAGGCTCTCGCCCGCGCGCTCGGCGAGGGCGTACACGGGACCCGCGAAGACGGTGAGCGCGACGCTGACGACGACCATGCCGGCCGTCGCGCCCGTCATGAGCACGGGCGTCTTCCGCACGGTGGTCGTCGCCTCGCCGCCCGGCCGCTCGGAGAGCTGGTCGAGCAGGGGCGACTCGTAGTCCTCGACCTCCTCGGCGCCGCGCCAGAACGCCATGTTCCAGACACGCGCGAGGGCGTAGAGGGTGAGCAGGCTCGTGGCCGCGCCCGCCGCGATGACCGCGTAGGTGAGCCAGCCGCCGACCTCGGCGCCCGAGTCGAACAGCGCGACCTTGCCGATGAAGCCCGAGAACGGCGGGATGCCGCCGAGGTTGAGCGCGGGGATGAAGAACAGGATCGCCATGACGGGCGCGGCCTTCAGCAGCCCGCCGAGCTTGTTGATGGAGGTGCTGCCGCCCGTGCGTTCGATGAGCCCGGAGGCGAGGAAGAGCGTCGTCTGCACGACGATGTGGTGGATCACGTAGTAGATGGTCGCCGTCATGCCGGCCACGGTGTTGAGCGCGATGCCGAAGATCATGTAGCCGATGTGGCTCACGAGCGTGAACGAGAGCAGCCTCTTGATGTCCGCCTGCGCCACCGCGCCGAGGATGCCGATCACCATCGTCAGCGCGGCCACGACCATGAGCGCCGTGGAGAGCTGGTCGGTGGGGAACATGACCGTCTCGGTGCGGAGGATCGCGTAGACGCCGACCTTGGTGAGGAGCCCCGCGAAGACCGCGGTCACGGGAGCGGGCGCCGTCGGGTAGGAGTCCGGCAGCCAGAACGACAGCGGGAAGACGGCCGCCTTGATGCCGAACGCGACCAGCAGCATGATGTGCAGGATCAGCTGCACGTCCGGCGGGATCTCGTCGAGCCGCACCGAGATCTGCGCGATGTTGACCGTGCCGAGGGCGCCGTAGATCATCGCGATGGACGCGAGGAACAGCATCGACGAGACGAGGCTGACGACGATGTACGTGACGCCCGCGCGGATCCGCGCCTCGGTGCCGCCGAGCGTGAGCAGCACGTAGCTCGCCACGAGCAGGATCTCGAAGCCGACGTAGAGGTTGAAGAGGTCGCCCGCCACGAACGCGTTGAAGACGCCGGCCGCGAGGATCAGGTAGGTCGGGTTGTAGATGGAGACCGGCGTCTCGCCGTCGCCGTCCTCGAGGCCCTGGCCGATCGAGAACATGAGGACCGCGAGCAGCACGATCGACGAGATCAGCAGCATGAGCGCCGAGAGCCGGTCGACCACGAGCACGATGCCGAACGGCGCGGCCCACCCGCCGACCTCCACGGACTGGCCGCCCTGCTGGTCCACCAGCACGAGCAGCACGCCGCTGATCACGACGACGGCCAGGAGCGCGAGCACGGACACCGCCACCTGGAGGCGGCGCTGGCGCGCGGCGACGAGGGCGGCGGCCGCGCCCAGCAGGGGCACGAGCACGACCAGCGGGATGAGGGTCTGGAAGATCGTCATCGGTCGTCCCCCCTCTCCCTCTCGGCGCGCTGCGTGCGGAAGTCGCGGTCGTCGTCGTCGTCGGCGGAGTCGTCGATGGCTTCTTCCAGGTCGGATCGGTTGTCGCGGAGCTTCCGGGCGGAGGCGATCGCGGCCTCGGCGTTGGTGCCGAACTCGGTGTCGTCGTCGTCGGGGACGGTGGGCTCCTCGCCGAGGCCCGTGCGGGGGCCGCGCATCGCGAGGTCGTCCTCGTCGTCCGTGACCACGTCGGCGTTCGCCAGCCGCCAGGAGCGGTAGATGAGCGCCATGAGGAAGGCCGAGACGCCGAAGGTGATGACGATGGCCGTGAGGATGAGGGCCTGCGGCAGCGGGTCGGCGTACTCCGACGGATCCACTTCGGGATCGTAGATGGGCGCGAGGCCCACGCGGCCGGACATGATCAGGATGAGGATGTTGGTGGCGTTGCCCACCAGCAGGAATCCGAGGAGCACGCGCGTCATGCTGCGCTCGAGCATGAGGTAGATGCCCGTGGCGTACAGCGCGGCCATGATCACGATGAGGGTGACGGAGACGCTCACACGCTCACCCCCTGCTCGGTCTCCATGCCGTCCGCTCCCTGCTCGACCGTCCGGTCGCTCTCCTCCTGGCGGTCGACCTCCGCGCCGAGGCTGCGGAGCACGTCGAGCGTGAGGCCGACGACGACGAGGTAGACGCCGACGTCGAAGAAGGTGCTCGTGACGAACTCCACGTGGCCGACGAAGGGCACCTCGGTGTCGATCCACGTGGAGGTGAGGGCGTCGGCGCCGAAGACGAGGGGGACGATCGCCGTGCCGACCGCGAAGACGAGGCCCGTGCCGAGGACGCGTCCGGCGTCGACCGGGGCCGCGGCGCCGAGCTCGTAGCGGCCGCCCGCGAGGTAGCGCGCCACGAGCGCCATGCCCGCGAGGAGCCCGCCCGCGAATCCGCCGCCCGGCAGGTTGTGGCCGGAGAAGAGCAGGTACACGGACACGACGATGAGGCTGTGGAAGAGGAGCCGGACGACGACCTCGAGGAGGATCGACCGGTTCTGCGGCGCGAGCGTGCGGCCGGCGAGCAGCCAGGGGCTGCGCTCGGTGCGCCGCTCGTCCTTGACCGCGGTCCGCGCCTCCGTGCGCGGACCGCCGACGCCCTGCTCGACCTCGAGCGGCGCCGTCGCGGGCGCGGAGTCGTGGCGTCCCGTCAGCCGCGCGATGAGGCTCCGACGCGACGGCGACGTCAGCCGCGGCAGCGAGTCGGTGCGCCGGTTGAGGAAGATGAGGCTCGCGACGCCGGTGGCCGCGACGATGAGCACCGAGATCTCGCCCATGGTGTCCCAGCCGCGGAGGTCCACCAGCGTGACGTTGACGACGTTGCTGCCGTGGCCCTGCTCGTAGGCGAGGCGGGGGAACTCGAGCGAGATGGGCGACGCGACCCGCGCGCCGAGCGCGACGACCGCGACCGTCGACATGAGGACCGCGACCGCGATGCCGATGGACGCGCGCCAGATCGGGTGCACCGAGCGGTTCCGCTCCCCCAGCCGCACGGGCAGGCGGCGGAGCACGAGGACGAAGGCGACCAGCGTGATCGTCTCGATGAGCACCTGCGTGAGCGCGAGGTCGGGCGCGCCGTGCAGGGCGAAGAGCGCCGCCATGCCGTAGCCCGTGACGCCGACGAGGACGACGGCCTGGAAGCGCTTCCCGGCGCGGGCCGCGGCGATGGCGGCGACGATCATCACGATGCCGATCACGGGCTGCGCGGGGTGGTCGAACGGCACCGCGGTGGTGGGCCACGACCGGTTGAGCGCGAGCGCCGACCCGACCGAGCCGATGAGCACGAGCAGGATCACGCCGAGGTAGAACGGCAGGGATCCGCGCTGGGTCGTGGCCGTGGTGCGCGCGGCGACCCGGTCGATGAGGCGCATCGACGCCCAGTAGATGCGGGCCGCGTCGATCCAGGACGGCACGCGCGACTGCAGCGCGAAGACCCCGTCGCGCAGGCGGAACATGGTGAGGCCCACGACGAGCGTGCCCGCGGAGATGAGGAGCGCGGGCTCGATCCCGTGCCAGAGCGCCAGGTGGTACGTGTGGTCGAGCTCGCCCGCGGCGCCCGCGCTCACGGCCGGCAGTGTGTCGGCGTAGCCGGCGATCCACCCGTCGACGGACGAGGCGAGGAAGCCGAGCACGAGGCCGGTCGCGGCCAGCACGGCCGGCGGCACGAGGAAGTCGAGGTGCTCGTGCACGGGCTGGACCTCGTCCACCCCGCGCTTGGGGGCGAACGCGCCCCACATGAAGCGCGCGCTGTACGCGACCGTGAGGCAGGAGCCGACCGAGACGCCGACGAGCGCGACCCAGCCGAGCCCGCCGCCGAGCTCCGCGTCGGTGAGGAGCGCCGTGAGCACCGCCTCCTTGGCGACGAAGCCGAGGAAGGGCGGGAGCCCGGCCATCGACGCGAGCGCCAGGGCCGCGATGACCGCGAGCACCGGGGCCTTCCGGCCGAGCCCGCTGATCTTGCGCAGGTCGCGCGTGCCGGCGCGGTGGTCCACGACGCCGACCACGAGGAAGAGGGTCGCCTTGAACAGCGCGTGCGCGAGCAGCAGCGCGACGCCCGCGAGCGCCGCGTCCCGCGTGCCGTACCCGACCACGACGGTGAGGAAGCCGAGCTGGCTGACCGTGCCGTACGCGAGGACGAGCTTGAGGTCCATCTGCTTGAGGGCGCGCCAGCCGCCGACGAGCATCGTCGCGACGCCGAGCGAGACGAGAAGCACGCGCCAACCGGGCACGTCGGCGTAGCCGGGCGCGAGGCGGGCGACGAGGTAGATGCCGGCCTTCACCATGGCGGCGGCATGCAGGTACGCGCTCACCGGGGTCGGCGCGGCCATCGCGGCGGGCAGCCAGAAGTGGAAGGGCACGAGGGCCGACTTGGAGAGCGCGCCGAGGAGGATCAGCACGACGGCGACGGGGATGAGCTGGCCCCCGGGGGGATCCGCCACGAGCGCGGCGAGGCTCGTGGTGCCGCCGGCGACCGACAGGATCACGAGGCCGACGAGCATGGCGAGCCCGCCCGCCGTGGTGACGAGGAGCGCCTGCAGCGCGGCGCCGCGGCTCGCCTTCTTGCCCGTGTAGTGCCCGATGAGGAGGTAGGAGAGGACGCTCGTGGCCTCCCAGAAGGTGAAGAGGACGAACACGTCGTCGGCGAGGACGAGGCCGAACATGACGCCCGCGAACGCGACGAGCAGCCCGGCGAACCGGCCGAGCCCCTCCTCGCTGGAGCGGAAGTAGCGGGCGCAGTAGAGGAGCACGAGGGCGCCGACGCCCGTGACGACGAGCGCCAGGAGCCACGACAGCGCGTCCATCCGCATGTCGAGCGTGATGCCGAGCGACGGGATCCACTCCACGCGCTCGACGACCTCGTGGTCGGGGAGGACCGCGGGGGCCTGCGCGACCGTGTAGACGAAGGCGGCGGCCGGCACGAGGGCGGCGACGACGAAGGCGCGCACCCCCATGACGCGGGCGAGGAGCGGGATGGCGACGGAGGCGACCAGGAACACCGCGAGGAGGACGATCACGTGCGGTCTCCTCTCACGAGTCGGCTATTTCCCCAGTCTACCTGAGCCCTACCTGAGAGACCGGGCGCGCGCCTCAGTCGGGATGGACGACCGGCTCGGCGCGGAGGTCCGCGAGCACCTGCAGCACGCGCGCGACATCGTGCGGGCCGTCGACGCGGAAGTCCGCCGCCGTCGCGCCCGTGCCGCTTTTGAGCCCGAGGTCGCCCGCCTGGAGCGCGGCGAACGCGTCCTCGTCGGTGACGTCGTCGCCCGCGTAGAAGACGGCCGTCGCCTCCGCGTAGCGGCGCAGGTGCTCGACCGCCTCGCCCTTGGTGGCGTGGCGGACGCTGAACTCCAGCACGTCCTTGCCCGATCGCACCTTGAGGCCCTCGACCTCGGCCTGCGCCTCCTGCGTGGCGACGAGGTGTGCGATGCGGCTGTGCCTCTCGGTGGCGAGGCGCGTGTGGAGGGCGAAGCCCGCCGGCTTCTCCTCGATCCACACCTCGTCGAGCGAGTCGGCGACCTGGCCGAGCACGTCGGAGAGCACGCCGCGCTGCGCGAGCTCGCCCTCGTCGAGCGTGAGCTCGATGTCGTCGGTGTCGAGGCGGATCTCCACCCCGTGCGACCCGACGAGCAGCACGTCGTCCGGGAGATCCGCCACGGCCTCGAGGCTGCGCAGCGCGCGACCCGAGACGAGCGCGACGCGCGTCTCCGGCAGTGCCAGCAGCGCGAGCACCGCAGCGCGGGCCTCGGGGACCGCGCGCGCCTTCTCGGGATCGTCGACCTCGGGCGCGAGCGTGCCGTCGAAGTCGAGCGCGACGAGCAGGCGCGGCGTGCGCGCGAGCTCGGTGAGGGCCTCGAACAGGCGGCCGGGGAAGCCGCGGCCGCCCTTGGCCTGGATGTCGGTGATCAGCTCGGCCACGCGCGCTACCAGCCCTCGTCCATGAGGGGCTCGACGACCTCTTCGTCGGGGCCCTCGTGGATCGAGGCGGCGTGCGTGCGCCCGAGGTCGGCGAGGAACGAGCTCGACCAGGCCGCCACGTCGTTCTCGAACACGCGCTTGCGGAGCGACCGCATGCGCTTGCGCTGCTCCGCCTTCGGCATGTCGATGGCGCGGAGGATCGCCTCCTTGAGGCCCTCGATGTCGTGCGGGTTCACGAGGAGCGCGGCCTTCAGCTCGTCCGCGGCGCCCGCGAACTCGCTGAGCACGAGCACGCCCTCGTTGGAGTGCTTGGTGGCCACGTACTCCTTGGCGACCAGGTTCATCCCGTCGCGGAGCGCGGTGACGAGCATGACGTCGGCCGCGAGGCAGAGCGCCACCATCTCCTCCTTCGGGTACCCGTGGTGCAGGTAGCTGATGGCCGTGTGGCTGATGGACCCGTAGTCGCCGTTGATCCGCCCGACCGTGAGCTCGATCTCGTCGCGCAGCTGCTTGTACGTCTCCACCCGCTCGCGGCTCGGGCTCGCGACCTGCACGAGCGTGGCGTCCTCGACCGAGACGCGTCCCTCGGCGAGGAGCTCGCCGAACGCCTTCAGGCGGTGGCCGATGCCCTTCGTGTAGTCCAGCCGGTCGACGCCCAGCAGGATCGTCTTCGGGTCGCCGAGGTCGGCGCGGATCTGGCGGGCGCGCTCCTGGATGGCCGGGTCCTTGGCCATCTCCTCGTAGCTGCGCGCGTCGATCGAGATCGGGTAGTGCTTCGCGACGACCTGGCGGGTGCGGAGCTCGCGCACGGGCTTCGACGGCTTGGTGCCGGGGACGGTGAGCGGGATGCCGCCGCGCACGGGCACGTCGACGGTGGATCCGCGGGTCGTGTACCCGAAGAGCCGGCGGACCGCGCGCGTGAAGTTGCCCGCGTCGGCCACGCGCTGGAAGCCGATGACGTCCGCGCCGAGCAGCCCCTCGATGATCTGCGTGCGCCACGGCAGCTGCGAGTAGATGCCGTAGGGCGGGAACGGGATGTGGTTGAAGAAGCCGATGGTGAGGTCCGGGCGCTGCTCGCGCAGCATCTTCGGCACGAGCTGCAGCTGGTAGTCCTGCACCCACACCGTGGCGCCGGGCGCGGCGGCCTTCGCGGCCGCGTCGGCGAAGCGCTGGTTCACCTTCACGTAGGTGTCCCACCACTCGCGGTGGTAGCTCGGCTGCGCGATGACGTCGTGGTACAGCGGCCACAGCGTGTCGTTCGAGAAGCCCTCGTAGTACTCGGCGAGGTCCTGCTCGGTGAGGGTGACGGGGATGATCGAGATGCCGTCGTCGACGAAGGGCTCCACGTCGTGGTCGGCGATGCCCGGCCAGCCGACCCACGCGCCCTCGTTGGCGCGCATCACGGGCTCGAGCGCCGTGACCAGTCCGCCCGGCGAGTGCCGCCAGGACGTGGTGCCGTCGGCGGCGACGACGCGGTCGACGGGGAGGCGGTTGGACACGACGACGAGGTCGTACGCGCCGGGCTCGACGTCGGCGCCGTCGTGCGCGGCGGCCGTGGTCGGCTCGGTCGCGGAGGGCGTGGATGAGGGTGGCGGAGTCACGGTTCCCGTCTCGGTTGCGCAGAGCTCTGTGGTACCTGCTCGGTGGATCGAGGCTACCAGCCTCACCCCGGCCTGACCGGGGGTCGCGCGTCCGCCGGCGTCACATCCGGAGCACCGCCCGGGCCGCGTCGTGCAGCGCGTCGCCGTACGCCGGGCCGTGGGAGGCGGCGTGGACGGCGAGCGGATGCAGCTGGTGCAGCGGCACGCGGGCGCGCCACCCGGCGGCGAGGGATCCGGTGCCCGCGTACGCGCCCATGACGTCGTCGAGGCCGGGGCAGCCGAAGAGCGCGAGCATCGCGAGGTCGGTCTCGCGATGGCCGCCGTGCGCGGCCGGGTCGATGAGGACCGCGCCGGCGTCCGTCCACTGCACGTTGCCCGACCAGAGGTCGCCGTGGATCCGGGCGGGCGGCGCATCGTCGTCGAACCGGCCGTCGGCGACGAGGTCGCACGCGCGCTCCACGTCGGCGGCCCGGGCGGAGGCGACGTTCCCCGCGTCGACCGCCAGGCGGAGGTACGGCAGCACGCGCTCGCGGGCGTACCAGGCACCCCAGCCCTCCCCCGCGTCGCCCTCCTCGGCGGGCGCGTCGCCCACCGACAGCGGCTGCCGCCCGATGAAGGCCGGCCCGTCGAGCCCGGCGGGCGGCGACCCGAACGCGGGCGCGCCGGCGTCGTGCGTGACGGCGAGCGCCGCGCCGAGCGCGCGGGCGGCCTGGCGCGTCGGCCGGGCGGGCACGAGGCGCTCGAGGTCGATGCGGCCCGGCGCGACGTCGATCACCCGCACGACGCGCGCTCCCCCGCCGGGCTCCGCCTCGGCGAGCCACGCGAGCCCGGCCGCCTCGGCCTCGAAGAAGCCGCGCGGCGCATCCGGCCGCTCCTTCCGGAACGCCTCCGCGTCACCGTGCCCGTCCGATCCCGCAGCCGCCATGCCCGCTCCCTCGCCTCGCGGGCGGCGCCCCGGCCGCCCTCCCGTCGCATCCAGCATGCCGACCGCCGCTGTCCGCGTCGCGCACCCGACACGCGCCGGACCGTCCGCGTATCCCCGGGGCACAGGGGCGGCGGGTAGGGTCGCCGACGTGATCCGAGTAGGCATGAGCACCACCTGCGTGTACCCCCAGCCCGTCGAGAACGCCTTCGTCATGGCCAAGCGCGCCGGCTTCGACGGCGTCGAGATCATGGTGACGAACGACGAGGTCACCCAGGACGCCGACGCCCTCCGCGCCATGTCGGAGAAGCACGGCCTGCCGATCCTCTCCATCCACGCGCCCGTGCTGCTGCTCACGCACTTCGTGTGGGGCCGCGACCCGAAGGTGAAGCTGGAGCGCTCGGCCGGGCTCGCCCGGGCGGTAGGGGCCCCTGCCGTGGTGGTGCACCCGCCGTTCCGCTGGCAGGCCGGCTACGCCGAGTCGTTCCTCGAGATCGTGCGCTCGATCCAGACGGAGACGGGCGTCGAGATCGCGGTCGAGAACATGTTCCCCTGGCAGGTCGCCGGCCGCAGCATGAAGGCGTACGCACCCGGCTGGGATCCGCGGGACATGGACTGCGACGCCACCACGCTCGACTTCTCCCACGCCTCGCTCTCCGGCCAGGACGCGCTCGAGATGGCCAAGGCCCTCGGCCCGCGCCTGCGCCACGTGCACCTGTGCGATGGATCCGGCTCGCAGGACGACGGCCGCATCCTCGACGAGCATCTCCTCCCCGGCCGCGGGACGCAGCCCGTCGCCGAGACGCTCCGCTGGCTCGCCGAGCAGGGCTGGCAGGGCGGCGTCGTCGCCGAGGTCAACACCCGGAAGGCCAAGACCGAGGAGCAGCGCCTGGCCATGCTCATCGAGACGCGCGAGTTCGCGCAGCGGCAGCTCCGGCTCGACATCGCGCCCGAGAAGACGCCCGACGCGCCGCCCGCGGTGTCCGGGTACCAGCGGCTCCGCACCGCGCTCCGTCGCGACCGGTGATCCGCCGGACGTCCCGATCGGGCGTCCGCGTCCCCCGCCCGTGCCGACACGCCCGCGCGTGCAGGGCGGGACTGCCGTCCAGCCGCGCGCGGTTGGATGGAGGAGGGGAACGTCCCCGCACATGATCGACGTCGCGCCGGGCCCCGCCCGCCCGACGTCGGGACCGGAGACACCATGAGCACCACCGTGCACCTCGAGATCCAGGTCGACGAGAGCCGACTGGCCGACGTCGCCGACGTCCTCGCCGAGACCCTGCAGGCCACGCGCGCCTTCGCGGGCAACGAGGGCCTGGAGGTCCTCGTCGACGACGCCGACCCCGCCCGCATGGTCGTCGTGGAGCAGTGGGCGTCCACCGCCGACCACGACGCGTACGTCGCCTGGCGCGCCACGCCGGAGGGCGCCGCGCGCCTCGGCGAGGTGCTGGCCGCGCCGCCCGTCACCCGCGTGTTCAGCGGGCGCATCGCGCTCGCGCTGTAGCGGCGCGCACGACGCACGACGAGGGCCGCCCGGCATCCGGGCGGCCCTCGTCGTCCGGGGGATGGATCCCGCGGTCAGCGCCCGCTGAGGTCGTAGGGGCGCTGGTGCGGATCCACCGTGGCGAGGTAGCCGCCGTCGGCGAGCGCGGACGGCACGGCGATGGTGCCGCGCACCGTCGCCGTCGTGCCGGAGACGTCGATCTCGAGGACGGATCCCGTGCCCGCGCGGGACAGGAACAGCTCGGAACCGTCGTCGGACGCAGCGAGGAACCGTGCGGCGGAGCCCGCACCCGGCGACTGCCCGAGCGCCGGCAGCCGCACCGACGTGACCGCGCCGTCGTACAGGCCGGCGCCGCCGCGGGCGACGAGGGACAGCGTGTCCACGCCGCCGGCCGTCACGACCGCGGCCGCGTAGCCGGGCGTGACGACCGCGCGCGTCGACGCGCCGGAGCCGAGCGCGACGCTCGCGACGCCCGCGCCGTGCATCGACGACGACGTCAGCAGCGTGGGCGCCCCCGGCCCCGTGCCGGTCTGCGTGCCCACGGCCGTCTCGCCGTCGGGCGCCATGCGCGGGCGGTAGCTCTGCACGGCGGGCTCGGGGTAGGCCCGGGAGACGGAGGTGCCGAAGCCGCCGCGGGTGAGCGGCACCGTCTCGATCCCGTCGTGCAGCGTCGAGCCGATCACCGTGCCGCGCGCGTCCGCCACCGGGCCGTGCGGGTACGCGCCGAGCGGGGTCGTCGCCACGGGCGCCGGCGCGGTGTCGCCGCCGAGGATCGCCGACACGTCGTAGGAGTCGAGGCGCCCGCCCGCGGTCACGACGAGCCGGAGCGGCGATCCGACGAGGAACGTCTCCATCTCCTCGGTGCCGCGCTCCCCCGTCGTGGCGAGGGTCACCTCGCTCGTGCGGATGGTCGCGGTGCGCGCCAGCTGCCTGCGGGTGTCGACGATCGTGACCTGCTGCGTGGTGGATCCGTCGATGTCCGAGCCGACCGCGACGAAGCGGTGACCGGGGTCGTCCGAGATCCATCCGGCCCGCGTCCACGCGCCGGCGACCGCGGGGATCGGCGTGGATGAGGCGATGCGCGGGACGCCCGACGATCCGATGTCGACCACGTCGAGCCGCGGCCCGGCCTCGCCGACGAAGGCCACGCGGCCGTGGCCCATCTGGATCACGCCCGCGTGCGTGCCGAGGACGGCGCCGGGCAGCGCGCCCGTGATGCGCCCGGTCGAGGCGTCGGCGACCGAGACGGCGCGCGCGGTGGGGTCGGCCACGAGCAGCCAGCGGGCGCGTGGGGCGGCCTCCGCTGCGGGGGCGGGCGCCGCGAGCGAGCCCGCGAGGAGGCCGAGGGCGGCGACGCCGGCGGCGAGGAGGGAGGGGATGCGCATGGTGCCCGCTTTCTGAGAATGGTTCTCAGCAGAGTACGGGCACAGCAGCGCGCTCGGGACACGCTGTGCATGACCCGCCCGGCGACCGGCCGTCGAGGCGCGGCCGCCGGGGCGCATCGTCAGACGGCGACGGCGACCGAGGACGGCGCCGTGCCGGGAACGAGCCCGAGGCTCTTCGCCCGGCGCGAGCGCCGCGTCACGAGGTACGACACGGCGAGGCTGAGCAGCAGGAACACCGCGAGCACGCCCGCCGAGCCCCATGCCACGCCCGGGGCGCCGCCGGCGATGATCGCCTGCATGCCCGACGCCGCGTAGGTGAGCGGCAGGAACGGGCTGATCGCCTGGAACGGCGCGGCGACGAGCTGCAGCGGGATCACGCCGCCCATCGCCGCGGCCTGGATGGCCAGCAGGATCAGCGACGCCACGAGCCCCGCGCGCCCGAACGCCTGCCGGAGCAGGTAGTGGATCGCCGTGAAGGCCGCCGCGGTCACGGCGGCGAACCCGAGGGTGGCCGGCAGCAGCGCGAGGGACAGCCCGAGCGCGGCGTGCACGAGGGCGACGAGCAGCACCACCTGGGCGAGCGCGATGAGGGCGGCGCGCGCGAGCACGCGCCCCATCACGCGGCCGGTCGCGGCCGAGGACGCGAGCAGGCGACGAGCGGCCGGGCGCAGCACGAGGAAGGTCGCGAACGCGCCGAGCCAGAGGCCGATCGGCACGAAGATCGCGGCGATCGCGTCGCCCGGGCTGCCGATCTCGTTCTCGCGCTCGACGGTGAGGCCGACCGGATCCGCTACGACGCCCGACGCCTGGGACGCCTGGTCGGCGTCGAGCGACGGGATCTGCTCCGCGCCCTGCGTGAGCCCGGTGCCGAGCTCGGTCGCGCCGGACGCCAGCCCGTCGGCGCCCGTGGCGAGGTCGCCCGCGCCCGTCGCCGCCGCCGTCGTGCCGGTGCGCAGCTGGCCGAGGCCGTCGCTCAGCTGACGGGCGCCGGTGACGAGGGCCCCGCCGTTGGCCGCGAGCTGCGAGGCGCCGGACGCGCTCTGGCCGATGCCCTGCTGCACGCCCTGGATCCCTGCCGCCGCCTGCGTCGCGAGGGCCTGCCCCTGCGCCGCGTACTGGTCGAGCCCCTGCTCGAGCGGCTCGAGCTGCGCCGCGATGGGCGCGCTCTGCGGGTTCGCGGCGAGCTGCTGCCGGAGCCCGGCCACCTGCGCCGCGATCTGGCCGGCCCCGCCCGCGTACTGCCCGACGCCGTCGGAGACCTGCGAGAGGCCGGCGGCCCCGGTCTGCAGCCGGTCGAGCCCGGAGGAGAGCTGCGAGACGCCGCCCGTGTACGTGCCGAGGCCGTCCGCGAGCTTCGACGCACCCTGCTGCGACTGCCCGACGCCGTCGCCGAGCTGCGTGATCCCGTCGCCGAGCGTCGTCGCCCCCGCGGAGAGCTGCGTGGCCCCGTCGGCCAGCTTGTCGGCGCCGGCACCGGCATCGGTGAGCGAGCCCTCGAGGCCGCCGAACGTCGTGTAGATGCCGGAGACGAACTGCGAGGTGATCGCGTTGCCGAACACGCTCGTCATGCCGACGCCGACGGCCTGCGTGGCCGCGCCCGTCAGGTAGCCGTGCGCGTCGTCCGTCTTCACGCTGATCTCGGCGCGCTTCGGGGCGTCCGTCGACAGCGACACGATCGAGGACGAGAAGTCCTTCGGCACCGTGAGCACCGCGTAGACCTCGCCATCGTCGAGCATCCTCTGGGCCTCGTCGGCGTTGGTGATGGTCCAGTCGAAGGCCTGGTTGTCGTCGCTGGTCAGCTGCGTGACGAGCAGGCGGCCGGCGAGCACGGGCGACTCGGTGCCGTCCGCCGCCTTCTGCTGCACGATCTCGTCCTGGTTGACGATGGCGGCGGGCACCCGCTCGACGCCCTTCGCGACGTCCGAGAGCGAGCCGATGAAGAGGCCGGCGACCGCGAGGGGCACTATCGCGACGAGGGCGACGGCGAGCCGTCTGCGTGCGGAGCGTGTGGTCATCGGCGGGTCTCCTTGCCGGTCGTGACGGGCTGGTCGATGTCGGGGCGCTCGACGGCGTCGGGAGCGGGAGCGGGCGCGTCGTCCGCGGAGAGGCGGAGGCGCAGGGTGGGCCTGCCGGGGATCCCGTGCTCGTCCGGGAACCACGGCGCGCCCAGCAGGACGGTCGTGCTCTCGTGGACGAGCGCGGGCAGGGCGGCGAGGAACGCGCGCTCGGCGGCGGCGTCCGGGAACGGATCCACCACGTCGAGCACGAGCACGGGCGCACGACCCGCGGCGGCGACGGCGGTCAGGGCGATGGCGCGCTCGAGCGGCAGGAGCGATCCCACGGGGTCGTCGGCGCCGATGCGCCGGGCTCCCGCGGCGTCGGCCGCCTGGTCGATCCGGCCGAGCCACTCGGCCTGGCGCGCCCGGGCGCCCGGGCGGCGTCCCATCGGCTCGGACAGATCGATGCGCTCGGCCAGCAGGTCGCCCACGGTGACGCCGGAGTCGACCCGGTCGACGCGGCCGAGGTCGGCCATCGCGACGCTCGTGAGCACGCGGCCCGCCTCGGAGGCCAGCGGGTGGCCGGCGACGTGCGCGCGACCGGACAGGGGCGCGAGCCGGGCTCCCAGCGTGGCGCCGAGGAGGCGTCGGTCGGCCACCGCGCCCTCGACGAGCACGAGGGATCCGGCGGGTGCGCTCAGGTCGACGGGCTGGAGCCTGCGCCCCGGCACGCCCACGACGAGCCGCTCGGCCGCGACGGCGGCACCGGACGCGTGGGCCCAGTCGACGTCGTCCTGGTGCTCGCGGAGGCCCTCGCCCTCGATGTCGACGTCCGGGAGGATGCGGTCGAGCCAGCGCGGGATCCACCACGCCCGCTTCCCGAGCAGCGCCATGGCGGCGGGCACCAGGGTCATGCGCACGAGGAACGCGTCGAAGAAGATGCCGACCGCGAGGCCGAGCGCGATGGTCTTGATGACGCCCGCGCCCTCCGGCACGAACGCCGCGAAGACGAAGAACATGATGAGCGCGGCTGCCGTGACGACCCGCGCGGCGCCCGAGAAGCCCGTGACGATCGCGCGCTTGGCGTCCCCGTGGTGCACGAAGTCCTCGCGCATGCCGGAGACGAGGAACACCTCGTAGTCCATGGCGAGGCCGAACAGGATCGCCATGAGCAGGATCGGCATGAAGCTGAGGATCGGGCCGGGCGTCACGCCGAGCGCGTCCGCGAAGAGGCCCTGCTGGAAGATCAGCACGACGGTGCCGAACGACACGACGACGCTCAGCAGGAAGCCGATCGCGGCCTTCACGGGCACGAAGATCGAGCGGAACACGATCATCAGCAGGAGGATCGACAGCCCCACCACCACGATGCCGAACGGCACGAGCGCCTGGTCGAGCCGCTGCGAGATGTCGTTCTGCACGGCCGTGGTGCCCGTGACGGAGACGCGCGTGTCGTAGCGGTCGTGCAGGCCGGGCGCGAGGTCGCGGATCGACTGCATGAGGGCCGTGGTCTCCGCCGACTCGGGCGGGCTGTCCGGCACGACCTGGATGATCGCGGTGTCCACCGACGGGTTCGGCGTGCCGGTGCCGACGAAGGCCACGTCGTCGAGCCCGCGGATCTCGTCGCCGATCTTCCCGAGCACCCCGATCGGGTCGGTGGTCTGCGTGATGTCGACCAGCACGACGAGCGGGCCGTTGTGGCCGGGGCCGAACGCGTCCGAGACGGTGTCGTACGCGACGCGGCTGGTCGATCCGGCGGGCTCGGTCGCCCCGCTCGGCAGCCCCAGCTGCAGCTGCGACGCGGGCACGGCGAGGAGACCGGCGATGCCGACGACGATCACGACGGGGATGATCGGCACCTTCGTGACGATCTTGACCCAGCGAGCGCCGAGCGTGCGCTGCGTCCCCTCGGCCTGGGCCTTCGCGCGGCGGGCGGCCCGCGAGCCCTCCTTCGGCCGGAGCCGCTCCCCCGCGAAGCCGAGCATCGCGGGCAGCAGCGTCGTCGCGACGCCCATCGCGAGCAGCACCGCGAACGCCGCGCCGAGGCCCATCACCGTGAGGAACGGGATCTGCACCACGAGCAGCCCGAGCAGCGCGATGATCACCGTCACACCCGCGAAGATCACGGCGCTGCCGGCGGTGGCCACCGCGGTCGCCGCCGAGCGCTCGACGGGCATGCCGTTCGCGAGCTGCGTGCGGTGCCGCATCAGGATGAAGAGGGCGTAGTCGATGCCGACCGCGAGGCCGATCATCACGGCGAGCAGCGGCGACGCGCTCGACACCGTGACGAACCTCGAGGCGGCCATGAGCGCGCCCGCCGAGGCCGCGACGCCGACGAGCGCGCCGATGAGCGGCAGGCCGGCCGCGAGCATCGACCCGAACGTGAGCACGAGCACGAGTCCCGCGAACAGCACGCCGAACGCCTCGGTCACGGTGACGCCGTAGTGCACGTCCTGGAACACCTGGCCGCCGAACGAGACCGTCAGCCCCGCGTCCTCCGCCGCCTGCGCCGACTCCTTCAGCGCGTCGAGCGTCGCGGTCGTCACCTGGTCGCTCTGGCCGGAGAACTGCACGGTCGTGATCGCCACGGTGCCGTCGTCGGAGACCGCGTCGGTCGCGTACTCGGAGAACGGGGACAGCGCCGTCGCGACGCCCTGCACCTCGCCCGCCGCCGTCGCGGTGGCCTCGATGGCGGCCTTCGGGCCGTCGTCGGTGACCTTCTCGCCGGCCGGTGCCTCGGTCACGATCTGCGCGCTCGCGCCCGCGGCCTGCGGGAACACGGCGGCGAGCCGGTCGATGGCCTCCTGCGACTCGGTGCCCGGGATCGAGAACGACTCCTGGGTCTTGCCGCCGAGCGCGAGGCCGCCGCCCAGCAGGATGCCGAGGACGAGGATCCACGCGGCGACGACGCGCCACGGGTGGAGGAACGAGATCCGGCCGAGCCGGTACAGAAGCGTGGCCATGGGCTGGTGGCTCTCCTTGCGTGGGACGTGCGGGGGCGGAGCGGGATCAGGCGGAGCGGGTGCCGAGGGGGGCGAGGAGCTCCCCCACGACCACGACGAGAGCAGCCCTGATCTCGTCGTCGGGCAGCGGCTCGTTGGTGGACCAGTCGTCGCTCGCGGCGAGGATGTACGCCGCGCCGCCGAGCGCCACGCCGAAGCGCAGCTGGTCGAGCGTGCTGTCGAGCGCGCCCGCGGTCTCGCCGAGCGCGCGCACGAGGTCGTTGGCCCGCTCGATGACGGCGAGGTGCCCGAGCGAGCGGCCCTGCGTGATGAAGAGGGCTACCTCGTGCCGGTGCAGCAGGAGGAAGTCGATGAAGCGCTCGACGAACTGGCGCCGCGCCTCCTCGTCCCCGCGGATGGAGTCGGCGCGGACGATGATCTCGGCGAGCGCGTCGATCGTCGACTCGAGGAGGGCGTCGAGCAAGGCCTCCTTGGAGGCGAAGTGGTAGAGCACGCTCGACTTCGAGTAGCCCGCCTCGTCCGCGATCTGCTGCAGCGAGGTCGCCTGGAACCCGTCACGGGCGAAGCGCGCCGCGGCGATGGTGCGGAGCTCGTCGCCGGCGGAGGCGCGGGGGGATCGGGTCACGCGGAGAGCCTATGTCGACCGATCGGTCAGTCCCTGCACGATCGGTCAGACTGCCAGCGGCCTGACAGGTCCCGGGGCCTGATCAGCGCGTGAGGACGAAGGCGAGCATCGCGAGGCCGACCGTGAGGGGGGCGACCACGAGCCCCAGCAGCATGTAGCGCGACCACTTGATGTGAACGCCCATGCTCACGAGCCGCTCGTGCCAGAGCAGGGTCGCGAGCGAGGCCCACGGCGTGATCAGCGGGCCCGCGTTGACGCCCACGAGGATCGCGACGAGGCGCTCCGGGGATCCGGCGACGGGCTCGAGCGCGAGGTACGCCGGCAGGTTGTCGACGGCGTTGGCGCTGAGCGTCGCGACGCCCGCCAGCCGGAACAGCGCGGCCGCGTCCTGTCCTTGGCCCGAGATCGCGGCCATGACGGCGGTGAGCCCGAGCGACTGCGCGGCCTCCATCACGATGAAGAGGCCAGAGGCGAACACCACGAGCTGCCACGGCAGGAGCCCGAGCCGCAGCACGCGCGGGCGGCGGACGGCCGTGAGGATCGCGAGCACCACGGCCGCGGCGAGCGCGGGGATCCAGACCTCGACGCCGGAGACGAGCGCCGGCACGAGCAGCCCCACCACCACGGCGCTGCCCACGAGCAGCACGCGGTCGGTCGGCGCGGTCGGCGGCCCGACCTCGTAGAGCGTGAAGAGGTCCTTGCGGTGGATCACGAGGATCGCGAGCACGGGCACCGCGATGGCCACGAGCGCGGGCGCGACCGTGAGCGCCGCGAACCCGGCCGGGCCGAGGCCGCCGAGCTCGTGCTCCGCGAGCAGGTTCGTCAGGTTGGAGACGGGCAGCAGCAGCGACGCGGTGTTCGCGAGCCACACCGTCGTGAGCGCGAACGGGAGCGGCGGCAGCCCGCAGTGCCGGGCGAGCACGACGACCACGGGAGTGAGCAGCACCGCGGTCGTGTCGAGCGACAAGAAGATCGTGCAGAGGCAGGCGAGCACGACGGTGGCGAGCCAGAGCGCCCACGTGCGTCCGCGCCCGAGGCCCGCGGCGCGCTCGGCGATCCAGGTGAAGAGCCCCGCCTCGCTGGCCAGCTCGGTGACCACCGTGATGGCGACCACGAAGAGGAGGATCGGCCAGACCCGCTCGTAGAGGACGCCGAGGTCGTCGAGCGGGAGTGCTCCGGTGGCCACGGCGACGGCGCCGACGACGAGGAGCACCACCCCGATGAGGGCTGTGCGCACGGGCGCCTCCTGTCTGATCCGCGATCACTGTACTCATCGCCCGCCGGGAGTCCGCACCGCCTGCGGAAAGGGGACGCCGGCCGGGACCGAGCGCTCCCCGGAGGCCGGGCGGCGGACGCGGCGGTCGGATCCCGGTACCGTGGAAGCACACTGGGAGGTGTCATGCGCAAGTACATCCTGAACGGCAGCGTCCTCAGCGCCCTCGTCGGCGGCTGGAGCACCATGCAGACGACCCGTCGGGGTCCGCGCGACTGGAAGCTCGGCCTCATGTGGCTCAGCTGGGGCATCACCGTGGCGATCGCCATCGGCACCGTCATCGAGGACTCTCGCGACGGGCAGATCGGCAACTAGCCGCTCCACCCCGCGACGCGCACGCCCTCAGGGCGTGCGCGTCCTCGTGCGGGTGCGCGCGCGTCAGTCGTGCGTACGCCACCTGTCGCCGTCGACCTCGAGGTCGATGCGCTCGGCGTCCGGCACGGTGGAGATCGGTCCGGTGAACTGGCTCGCGCGCGAGTCGCCCTGCACCGTCCCCGAGAACAGGCCCGTCGGCTCGGCCTCGGCCGCGCGCCGTCCCGCTCGGGGCGCGTCGCCGTGCTCGTCCGGATCCACCATCTGGACGCGCGTGCGCGGCAGCGACTGCGGGCTGTGCTCGTGCAGGAACGCGACGAGGCGCTCGCGCACGAGGCAGCGCAGGTCGAACAGGGTGGGCGCGTCGACGGCCGAGACGAGCACGCGGATCCGCACGTAGCCTCCGACCGCGTCCGTCACCTGCAGCACGGAGACGCGGCCGTCCCAGAGGTCGGTCGTGGCGAGCACCCGGTCGAGCTCCTCGCGCATGCTGGCGGGCGTGGCGCGCCAGTCGAGGTCGAGCTCCACCGCGCCGAGCAGCTCCGACTTGGTGCGGGTCCAGTTCTGGAACGGCGTGGTCGTGAAGTAGGTGGACGGCAGCACCATCCGCCGGTCGTCCCAGATGTGGACGACCACGTACGTCAGGGTGATCTCCTCCACGCGGCCCCACTCCGTCTCGACGATCACGACGTCGTCCACGCGGATCGCGTCGCTGAAGGCGAGCTGCATCCCGGCGAACACGTTGGCGAGCGTCGACTGCGCGGCGAGGCCGGCGACGATCGACACGAGCCCCGCGGAGGCGAGGACGCTCGCGCCCGCGGCCCGGGCACCCGGGAAGGTCAGCAGGATCGCGCCGATCGCGACGACCACGATCGCCACCACCGTGAGCCGCCGGATGATGAGCACCTGCGTGCGCACCCGGCGCGCGACCCGGTTGTCGGCCACGTCCACGCGGTAGCGGCTGAGCCCGAGGTCCTCGAAGAAGATCGCGAGGGCGCACACCAGCCAGGCGGTGGCGACGATCGTGATCACGTGCAGCAGGTGGTCGAGGCCGTCGCGCACCTCGCCCGGCGCGACCGAGGCACGGAGCGCGATCCAGACGGCGACCACCACGAGCAGCACGCGGAAGGGGCGGCGGGCGCGGGTGACGAGCCGCGCCGCCCACTCCCGCCGGCGGGCGACGACGCGGACGACGAGGGCGACGACGGCGGTGACGAGCAGGGCGGCGGCCACGGCGGCGAGCAGCGTGACGGTCACGGCGACGGCGGGCACGGCGAGCAGGGCGGGCAGGTCCACGGATCCTCCAGGGGGGTCGGGCGGACCGCGCTGTCCCGGGCGTCCAGTCTCGCAGGCGCTCCGCGCTCCACCGGCCGCGCATCGAGGGGCGGACGGGGGCGCGACGCCGGCGCCCCCACCGCGGGAACACCGGCGTGTCGCGGGTCAGCCCGGGCGTGTCGCCCACGATGATGATCGTGATCGCGGCGGTGCGATCGGGGAGGCCGTGGATCATGTTCCGGTGGCGCAGAGGCAAGTCCGTCCCGACCGAGGCCGCGCCCGCGGCGTCCGAGCCGCGGCAGGGCGGACAGGCATCCGTCACCGCGCCGCCCGCGCCCGTGGTCTCGACCGCCACCGGCGAGCTGGCCGCGATCGCCGCACGGCTCCACGGCGGCCCCGTGCGGCCGACGCACGTGCCCGCGCACAAGGCCCTGCCCGAGGAGCCGTCCGCCACCGCGGCGACGAGCGACGCGGACGACGCGCCCGCCGTCGACAGCGAGCCGGACCTCCGCCCGCTCGCCCTCATCGTGCAGGCCGCGCTCGCGCACCACTTCGGGCCCGACGGCGCATGGGCGCTCGTCCGCCGCACGCCCGACACGACGGCCGGCTTCTTCGACGAGCTCATGACCGCGCACATCGCGCGCGACGTGGCGCTCGCGCTGGGCGCCTCACCCGCCGCGGCTGAGCTCCCCCTCGAGGACGCGCGGGCGACGAGATCCGACGGGCGCGACGCGTCCGAGCGCGAGGCCGCCGCCCGGCAGGACGCGGTCGCGCGCGAGCTCGCGGTCTTCGACGAGGATCCGCTCGACGGCTCCCTCGCCGAGCTCGCCGGCGACCCGCGCCGGGTGCCCGCGGCGCTCCGCTCCATGCTCCGCGCCTAGCCGCCCACGACGACCGCACGGACCGGGTGCGTCAGCCCTTCGGCGCCACCTGCGGGCCGTCCCACGGTCCCGCGGATCCGGCCGGGTACTCCTCGAGCGGCACCTCGCCCGCGCGCCACGCGGCGATGACCGGCTCGACGATGCGCCAGCACTCCTCGGCCGTGTCGCCGCGCACCGAGAGCGCCTCGTCCTCCGAGATGATCCCGTCGATGACCTGGCCGTACGGCGGCAGATCGCCCGGGTCGAAGGCCGTGACCAGCTCGGCGCGGTCGATGACGTCCGGGTCGGCCGGGCCGTTCACGTTGAGCTCCAGGTGCAGCTCGTCGGGGGCGATGAGGATGCGGATCCGGTCGGGCTCGTCCGCGCCCCGGAGCCCGGTGGGCACGTGCGGCGCCGGCTGGAAGGTCACGACGATCTCGCGACGGTGGTCCTTGAGCGCCTTGCCGGAGCGCAGGCGGAAGGGCACGCCCGCCCAGCGCCAGTTGGCGATCTCGACGGTCATCTCGGCGAGCGTCTCGGTGCCGCGGGCGGGATCCACGCCCGCCTCGTCGGCGTAGGCGGGCAGCTCGCGCCCCTCGACGTCGCCCGCCGAGTAGCGCGCCCGCCGCGACGACGCCACCGGGTCGCCGCCCCACGGCCGCGTCGCGCGGAGCACGAGCGCCTTCTGGTCGCGGATGTCGCGCGCGTCGGTGGTGGCGGGCGCCTCCATCGCGAAGACGGCCATCACCTGCAGCAGGTGGCTCTGGATCATGTCGGCCAGGGCGCCCGCGCCGTCGTAGTAGCGGGCGCGCCCCTCGAGGGCGAGCTGCTCGTCGTACACGATCTCGACGCTCGCGATGTGCTGCGCGTTCCACACCGGCTCGAGCAGCCGGTTGGCGAAGCGGAGGCCCAGGAGGTTCCGCACGGTCGAGCGGCCGAGGAAGTGGTCCACCCGGTGCGTGCGCTCCTCGGGGACGAGCGTGGCGAGCAGGCGGTTGAGCGCCTGCGCGCTCGCGAGGTCGGTGCCGAACGGCTTCTCGAGCGACAGCGACGTGCCCTCGGGCAGCGTCATGCCGGTCATGGCCTCGCACGCTCTCTCGGTGACGGCCGGCGGCAGCGCGAAGTAGACGGCGGGCGCCGCGTCGCAGGCCGCGAAGAGGCGCTCGAGGTCGGCAGGGGAGGTGACGTCGGAAGCCTGGTAGGTGGTGCCGGCGAGCACGCGGTCGACCGCGGGGCCCTCCGCGCCGAGCGAGGCGAACGAGGTCCGGACGACCTCGCGCCACCGATCGTCGTCCCAGTCCTCCGTGCCCGCGCCGACCAGCTGGAGGTCGAGGTCGGGGCGGTAGGCGAGGAGCTCGCCGAGGCCGGGGAGGAGGAGGCGCGCGGAGAGGTCGCCGCTGGCGCCGAGGACGAGGAGCGTGGAGGTCGCGGGCATGCGGCCAGGCTACGCGCGGCGGCAGGGAGCCGGCAGCGCGCCGTGGGACGATGGCGCATGGCCATGCGCATCGAGGACTACGCACTCATCGGGGACTGCCACACGGGAGCGCTGGTCGCCCGCGACGGATCCATCGACTGGCTGTGCCTCCCCCGCTTCGACTCCGCGTCCATGTTCGGTGCGCTCCTCGGCACCGAGGAGCACGGCGCGTGGAAGCTCGCGCCCGCCTCGCCCGATGCCACCGTCTCCATGCGCACGTACCTCGGCAACACCTTCGTGCTCTGGACCAGGTGGGAGACGCCCGAGGGCGCCGTCGAGGTCACCGACTTCATGTCGATGGGCGACCGCCGGGCGGACGTCGTGCGGCGCGTCCGCGGGATCAGCGGCACAGTCCGCATGCAGGGCGACCTGCGCCTGCGCTTCGGCTACGCGACCGCGCTCCCCTGGATCCGCAAGCTCGACGGCGACGACCCGCGCCTCGTCGCCGTGGCCGGCCCCGACGCCGTCGTCGTGCGCGGCCCCGAGCTCACGGCCACGAACCACCACCACGGCGTCGCGTTCGAGGTGGCGGCCGGCGAGACCGTCGACCTCGCGCTCACCTGGTACCCGTCGCACCGCAGCGAGCCGCCGGCGTTCGACGTGGACGCCGCCCTCGAGCACACGACCGAGTGGTGGGAGTCGTGGGCCAGCTCCATCGAGCACTCCGGCCCGCACCAGGCCGCGGTCCGCCGGTCGCTGCTCGTGCTCCGCGCGCTGACGCACGAGGACACCGGCGGCATCGTCGCGGCGGCGACCACGAGCCTCCCCGAGCAGTTCGGCGGGTCCCGCAACTGGGACTACCGCTACGTGTGGCTCCGCGACGCGTCGCTCACCCTGGAGGTGCTCCTCGCGCACGGCTTCGAGAGCGAGGCCGACGAGTGGCGCACGTGGCTCCTCCGGGCGATCGCCGGGGATCCGGGCGACGTGCAGATCATGTACGGGCTGAGCGGCGAGCGGTACCTCCCCGAGCGCGACCTCGCGAGCCTGCCCGGCTACCACGGCTCCGGCCCGGTGCGCGTCGGCAACGGCGCCTTCGAGCAGTACCAGGCCGACGTGATCGGCGAGGTGATGCTCGCGCTCCAGGCCGCGCGCGACGCGGGCGTCGGCGAGACGGAGTTCTCCTGGCCGCTGCAGCGCGCGCTCATCGGCTTCGTCGAGGACAACTGGGAGCGGCAGGACAGCGGCATCTGGGAGATCCGCGGCGCCGAGCAGCACTTCACCCACTCGCGGGCCATGATCTGGGCGGCCCTCGACTGCGCCGTGCAGGGCGTCGAGCGGCACAGGCTCGACGGCCCGGTGGAGCAGTGGAAGGACCTGCGCGACCGGGTGCGCGACGAGATCCTCGACAGGGGCGTGGATCCCGAGACCGGCGCCTTCCGCCAGCACTACGGCACGACGGCGGTGGACGCCTCGCTCCTGATCCTCGCCCAGGCCGGCTTCTGCGCCTACGACGACCCGCGCATGCTCGCCACCGTGGAGCGGATGGAGCGGACGCTGATGTACGAGGGCTTCCTGCTGCGCTACGACACGAGCGCGGGGGTCGACGGCCTGCCCGCCGGCGAGTACCCGTTCCTCGCCTGCTCGTTCTGGCTCGTCGAGCAGTACGCCCGTTCCGGCCGCCAGGCCGACGGCCGCGCGCTCATGGAGCGGCTCGTGGCCCTCTGCAACGACGTCGGGCTCCTCTCGGAGGAGTACGACCCCGTCGGGCAGCGCCAGGCGGGCAACGTGCCGCAGGCCCTGTCGCACCTCGCGCTCGTGCGGGCGGCGGACGCCCTGGAGGCGGCGGCCGCCGCACATCCGGACGACCTCGACCGCGCGCACCAGGACGGCAACGCCGCGCTCGCGCATGCGGAGGCGGCGCGCGGCGGGTCGGCGACCACGGCCTGATCCGGCGCGCGCACGCCGGGCGGGCCGCACGGGCTACCCGGGCCGGCCGTCAGAGCGCGTCGATGAAGGCGGCCACGGCCGGCAGCGCGTCCGGGTGCCGAGGGGTGTCCGCGTGCGTCGCCCCCGCGAGCTCCACGAGCGGAGCGTCCGGTCGGAGCGCCTTCACGTGGTGCGCGGCGCGGAGCCGCTCGGGATCCCGCGTGCCCGCGACGAGCAGCAGCGGCACAGGGGATCCCGCGACGACTGCGTCGGGCACGCCCGCATCCCGCTCCGACTCGCGCATGTAGGCGGCGAGCGCCCGCGCGTCGTCCGCGAGGAACGCCCCGCGCGTCGCGGAGTCGACCGGATGCCCGCTGTGCCGCTCCCACGCCTCGAGGAAGCCCGGCATGCCGCCGGCCTCCAGCGCGTCGATGCAGCCGGGGAAGAAGACGCGGTCGAAGACGCCGACGCCGCTGCGCGGGGATCCGCCGAGGCTCGACGTCGAGACCAGGCGGTCGGGGTGCGCGGCGGCCAGCGAGAAGCCGACCCGCGCGCCGAGGCTGTAGCCCACGTGGTGCACGACGGAGGCGCCGATCGCGTCGAGCACGGCCACGACGTCGGCGACCATGAGGTCCATCATGTAGGCCGCGGGCTCGTGCGGGGTGTCGCTGCGACCGTGGCCGCGGAGGTCCAGCGTGATCACGGGCCGCGTCGGCGACAGCGCCCGCACCCAACCGAAGCCGCGCCAGATCGCCTGCGACAGGGCGGTGCCGTGCACGAGGACGACCGGTGCGCGTGCCGGGTCGCGGGGATCCCCGTCCGCGGACCGGGCGTCGGCCGGCCGGGCGCCGAAGGTCCGGTAGGCGATGCGCGTGCCGTCGAGGGGGTTGGTCGCGGTGTCCACGGGGATCCAGGCTACGCGGATACCGGGACGCGCCCGGCCGGGTCGTCACCCGTGGAGCGGACGACCCGCGGCCCGCGCGGGCCGCGGGCGCCGGGTCGAGCGGGCTAGGCGCCCTCGCCGTCCTCGTCCGTGTGGTGCGGCGTGTCCTCCTCGGGCTCGAAGTGGTCGTTCCCGCCGTCGTGGCCGGCCGCGACGCCCGTCGCGCCCGCGGGGATCGTGCCGTCGCCGCCGAGCTTCGCGTCGTCGTCGTGCGCGTCGGCCGTGCCGTCGTGGTGGGTCATGTCCGTGCCTCCTCTGGTCGCGCGGCCCGTGCCCGCGTCATCGTGGGTGCGTCGCGGCCGGCGGTGTCCTCCCATCCTGCCCGCACGAGCCGCCGGCGCCCCGGAGCATGTCCGTCCGCGGCGCGCACGCAGGATCCCGTCACGCGGGAAGACGTAGTTAGCGTGCCTAATGAGCTAGCCTAAGCACATGCCCGACGCCCCCGACCTCAGCCAGAGCCTGCGCGCCGGCGTCATGCGGCTCGCCCGCCGCCTGCGGGCCGAGAAGGCCGACCACGAGCTGAGCGACAGCCAGTTCGTCGTGCTCGCCCTGCTCCTCCGCGACGGACCGACGAGCCCCGGCCGACTCGCCGAGATCGAGCGCGTCACCGCCCCGAGCATGAACCGCACGGTCAACTGCCTCGTGGAGTCGGGATACGCCGAGCGCTCGCCCGCGCCCGACGACGGCCGGCGCGTCACGGTCACCGTCACCGACGCCGGCCGCCGGGTCGTGCAGGAGACCCGCCGGCAGCGCAACGCCTGGCTCTCCCTCCGCCTCGACGAGCTGACGGCCGCCGAACGCGCCACGCTCGGCGAGGCGGCCGCCCTCCTCGGCCGCATGGCCGCGTCGTGAGCGCCGTCTTCCGCAGCCTCCGCGCGCCGAACTACCGCATCTGGTTCGCCGGGGCGCTCGTCTCCAACGTCGGCACGTGGATGCAGCGCACCGCCCAGGACTGGATCGTCCTCACCGAGCTCACCCGCTACGACGCGACCGCGGTCGGCATCGTCATGGCGCTGCAGTTCGGCCCCATGCTCCTGCTCTCCCCCTACGCCGGCCTCATCGCCGACCGGTACGACAAGCGCCGCGTGCTGATGATCACCCAGGGCACCATGGCGGTCCTCGGCCTCGGACTCGGCCTCATCGTGCTCTCCGGCCGCGCGGAGCTCTGGCACGTCTACCTCTTCGCGCTCCTGCTCGGCATCGCCTCCGCGCTCGACGCGCCCGCCCGCCAGTCCTTCGTCTCCGAGCTCGTCTCCGACGACGACCTCTCGAACGCCGTCGCGCTCAACTCGGCGTCCTTCAGCGCGGCGCGCATGATCGGCCCGGCCGTCGCGGGCGTGCTCATCGCGGGCGTCGGGACCGGCTGGGTGTTCCTCATCAACGCCGTGAGCTTCATCGCCGTGCTGTTCGCGCTCACCCGCCTCCGCGTCGGCGAGCTCCGCCGCCCCGAGCGCGTCGCCCGGTCCCGCGGGCAGCTGCGCGAGGGCTTCCGCTACATCGGCGGCCGTCCCGACATCATGGTGATCCTCGTGATCGTCTTCCTCGTCGGTGCCTTCGGCTACAACTTCCCGATCTTCACCTCCACCATGGCGAGCGTCGAGTTCGGCAAGGGCGCGACCGAGTTCGGGCTGCTCTCCTCGAGCCTCGCCGTGGGATCCGTCGCGGGAGCCCTGCTGTCGGCCCGCCGCGAGCGGCCCCGCATCCGCCTGGTGTTCGTGGGCGCCGCGCTCTTCGGCATCGCGACCGGCCTGGCCGCGATAGCTCCGACGTACCTGCTCTTCGCGCTGGCCCTGGTGCTGGTGGGCGTCGTCTCGCAGACCCTCATGACGAGCGCCAACAGCACCGTGCAGCTGACGGTCGAGCCGCGCATGCGGGGCCGCGTGATGGCCGTCTACATGGCGATCTTCGTCGGCGGCACCCCGCTCGGCGCGCCGATCGTCGGCTGGGTGGCGAACACGTGGGGGCCGCGCGCCGCCGTCATGGTGGGCGCGGCGAGCGGCATCGTCGCCGCCCTCATCGCGATCGCCTGGCTCGTGCTGCACCGGCACCTGCGCGTCTCGTACCGGATCCACCGCACGCCGCACCTCGTCATCACGCACGACGGCGACGGACGCGACCGCCGCGAGGACGCGCGCGAGGACATCGAGGCGGACGAGGCGGTCGCGCGCCGCACCTGACGCGGGCGCTCGCGAGCGCACGCGCGACAGGCGTCGACGGCGCACGACTCAGGGCGCGGGCGAGGGCGAGGGCGTCGCGGCCTGCGGCACGTAGCCCACGTCGTCGAGGCAGTAGTCGAGGAACGCGCTGGTCGCGCGGAGGTACTGACCGGTGTCGAGCGACGCCCCGTCCGTGTCGGTGCCCGAGCGCAGCGCCTCCAGCTCGTCCACGATCGTCGAGAAGGAGGCGACGAGCGGCTTCATGTTCTCCGGTGCCATGCCGGCGAGCGCGGCGTCGCCCTGCTTGACGCGGTCGAGGAGGGTCGGATCCACCGCCTTCCCGTCGCCGAGCGCCTGGACGAGCTTGGTGGAGTCGGGCAGCACCTGGGCGAGCGTCGAGCACGTGGCGAGCTCGTCCTCGGTCGGCGGGCCGGGGGCGCGCATCACGGTCGGCTCGGGGGGCGCGGTGCCGCCGGGCGCGGCCCCCGCTCCTGCGTCCGCGGACGCTCCGGCGTCGGGCGCCGTGGTCTGGGGGGCGGGCTGTCCGGGTCCTGTCGTGCACCCGGCGAGCGCGAGCGCCCCCGCCACCGCGATGACGGGCGCCCACCCTCGGATCCGCCGTGCGGGACTGTGCATTCGGGCCATGCGGGCCTCCTCGGCGCTTATCACAGGTGATCTGCCCCACGGAAGTCGATCGACGCGGGTGTCAGGGCGAATGCCCCGGAGCACTACCGTATTCGGATGACACGAAGCGAGAGCGACCGCAGCACCGTCACGCCCGATCCGGATTTCGTGGCGCAGGACTTCAGCCACGAGCAGGAGGGCTACCAGCACGGGTTGAAACCCCGCCAGCTCCAGATGATCGCCATCGGCGGCGCGATCGGCACCGGCCTCTTCCTCGGAGCCGGCGGCCGGCTGGCCTCGGCGGGCCCCGCCCTCGCGATCGTCTTCCTCATCTGCGGCGTCTTCGCCTTCTTCATCCTCCGTGCCCTCGGCGAGCTGGTCCTGCACCGCCCGAGCTCCGGGTCCTTCATCTCCTACGCCCGCGAGTTCTACGGCGAGAAGTTCGCCTACGCCGCCGGCTGGATGTACTTCCTCAACTGGGCGACCACCGCCATCGTCGACGTGACCGCCGTGGCGCTCTACATGCACTACTGGTCGGCGTTCACCGCGGCTCCGCAGTGGCTCCTCGCCCTCATCGCCCTCGCCATCGTCCTGGCGCTCAACCTCGTCGCCGTCAAGGTCTTCGGCGAGATGGAGTTCTGGTTCGCGCTGGTCAAGGTCGCCGCGCTCGTGGTCTTCCTCATCGTCGGCATCGTGTGGCTCGCCTGGAGCTTCCCCGTCACGGTCGGCGGCGCCGAGGTGCAGACCGGGTGGACCGTCCTCCAGCAGAACGGCGGCGTCTTCCCGCAGGGCCTCGTCCCCGTGGTGCTGGTCGTGCAGGGCGTCGTCTTCGCCTACGCCGCGATCGAGCTCGTCGGCACCGCGAGCGGCGAGACGCAGGACGTCGAGAAGGTCATCCCCCGCGCCATCAACTCCGTCGTCTTCCGCATCGCGATCTTCTACGTCGGCTCCATCGTGCTGCTCTCGCTCCTGCTCCCCTACACGGCGTACAGCGCCGACCAGAGCCCGTTCGTCACCTTCTTCTCCAGCCTCGGATCGCCCGAGGTGGGTGCCATCGCCGGTTCCGTCATGAACTTCGTCGTGCTCACGGCCGCGATGTCCAGCCTCAACGCGGGCCTCTACAGCACGGGCCGCGTGCTCCACTCGATGGGCATGAACGGGTCGGCGCCCAAGTTCACGACCGTCATGTCGAAGGGCGGCGTGCCCTTCGGCGGGATCCTCCTCACCGGCTCCATCACACTCCTCGGCGTCGGCCTCAACGCGGTCGTCCCCGACCAGGCCTTCGAGATCGTCCTCAACGTCGCGGCGCTCGGCATCGTGGCCGGATGGGCGACCATCATCCTGTGCCAGATGCGCCTGCGCACCTGGGCGAAGCAGGGCAAGGCGAAGGAGCCCACGTTCCGGCTCCCGGGCGCGCCCGTCACCTCGTGGCTCACGCTCGCGTTCCTCGTGAGCGTCCTCGTGCTGATGGCGATCGACTGGCCCATCGGCACCCTCACGGTCGCGTCGCTCGTGATCATCATCCCGCTGCTGGTCGTGGGCTGGTACCTGCAGCGGGACCGGATCCTCGAGATCGCGCGCGTGCGCGAGGGCATCACCGGCCCGTTCCCCGTGACCGGGCGCGACGCGGCCGACCAGCGGAAGCGCTGACCGGCGGCCCTCAGTCCGACCCGACGCCGCCGTCCCCCGCCTCGGGGGCGGCGGCGTCCTCGTCCGACCGGGTGGAGGGCTGCGCCGGATCCGGCCTCAGCCGCCGCCCGAACGCCAGCAGCTCGGCGTCGTGCTGCATGACCCACGCGACCGCGACGTTCAGGCTGTCCCTCCGCTGGACCCACACCCGCAACCCGTCGGCGCCCAGGCCGCAGGCGTAGACCTCGTAGGAGAACGGCGCCTCGAGGTCGTCCCGATGGCGCAGCACCCAGCCGAGAGCCGGCCCGCCGCCCACGCGGACGAGCCACGCGCCGCGCACGGGGTGGGCGTGCGGATGCGTCGGCACCGGGCTGATCGCGCCGGTGGCGTCGCCGCTCTGCTTGCTCCACATGCGGATCCTCTCGGGTTCGCCCGGCCCGGGCCCCGCGCCCGCGCCGACGCCCGGCCGCGTCGAGCCGAGCGTACGCGCGCGCACCGACGCCGACCGATCGGGGCTCCTCACGAGCAGGCCCCGAGGACGCGGTCGATGGCGTCCCGGTCCGCGTCGTCGATCGACATGCCGTACCTGCTCACGACGAAGGCGAAGCGGGTGACGTAGAGGCACCGGTAGGCCGCGTCGGGCGGCAGCCACGTCCCCGGCCCCTGGTCCGACTTGTCCTGGTTGGTGGGGCCGTCCACCGCCTGCAGCTCGTCGAAGTCGGTCGCGAGGCGCTCGCGTCGCTCGTCGGACCACGACCACGCCCCGTGCTGCCACGCCCAGGACAGCGGCACGAGGTGGTCGATCTGCACGGCAGCGCTCGTGCGCGGACCGCGCGCGAAGTCGATGCCGTGCCCCGTGTACACGTCGTCGAGGTGCCCCGCGACCACCGTGCAGCCCGGGTCGGACGGCGCGAAGGCGACGCGGGCGAGGTCCCGGACGAGCACGTCGTCACGCTGGTCGCAGCCGTTCCCGTCGGTGTCCGCCCAGGCCGGCCCGAAGGCGTCGCGGTCGTACCGCGGGTGCCGCCCGCGCCCGTCCGCCTGGACGGCGTCGGCCATCCTGCGCGCGGACTCCACGTCGATGCGGCCGTCCCGCACGAGCCCTGCGCCGGCGAGCGCGCGGACCACGGCGCCGTCAGGGACATCCGCGCTGAGATGCCCGACTCCCGAGTCGGGTCCGAAGGCCGCCTCGCGCGCTCCCACGACCACGGCGGCGAGCACGATGATGACAGCCGCGGTCGCGAGGAGCGCGCGAACCGCCTGTCGCCTGCCGCGCACGAGCCGCACGAGCACAGGCTGGCCGGAAGCTCGCCTTCTGCGTCCGCTCCGCCGTCCTCCATGACCCATCGCGCCCCCGTCCCGCGGTCATGGATACACCAGCGGGGCGGTTGCCCTCCCGCCGCCGAGCGGACGGTGGGCGATGGGCACGACGCCGGCGCGGGGAGGAGGAGGTGCCGTAGGCCCCGTACGCTGCCGACAGCGGACGGATCCGGCTCAGATCAGCGCGCGCGCCGCCTCGGCCAGGTGGAGGACGGTGCCCAGGGACGAGGGTCCCGGCGTGTTCTGCCCGGCGGTCGCCAGGCGCACGAGCGCGAACGCGATGACGGCGATGACGATGACGGCGGCGATCACGTAGATCCAGATGCGGAGCCCGCCGCGCGCGGGCTGGAGGGGGTTCTGCTCGAGGGGGCCGTCGTGGTCGGGTCGTTCCGGGTGATCGCGCATGGTCGCACCCTACGCCGGTCGGCACGCCGATCGACGGGTGCCCGGACGCGCCGACGGGCGGTCCCCCATCGTCGAGGGACCGCCCGTCGGCGGTGCTGCGCCTCGCGGAGCGCGGCAGGAGGGGTCAGGCGGAGATGCTCTGCGCCAGGACGCCGTCGAGGACGACGGACGCCTCCTCGTCGGTGGACTTCTGCGCGAGCGCGAGCTCCGAGACCAGGATCTGGCGGGCCTTCGCGAGCATGCGCTTCTCACCGGCCGAGACCCCGGAGTCCTGGTCGCGGCGCCACAGGTCGCGGACGACCTCGCTGACGCGACGCACGTCGCCCGAGCCCATCTTCTCGGTGTTGGCCTTGAACCGACGAGACCAGTTGCCCGCCTCCTCCTCGACGTCGCCGCGGAGCACGTCGAACACGGCCTCCACGCCGGAGCTGTCGATGACGTCGCGCAGACCGACGAGCTCGGCGTTGTCGACGGGCACGTCGATGACCAGCTCGCTCTGGTGGATCTGGAGGGTGATGTACTTCTTGTCGACCCCCTTGATGGTGCGGGTCTTGACCGCGGTGATCGTGGCTGCGCCGTGGTGGGGGTACACGACGGTCTCCCCTACTTCGAAAATCATGTAGTGCTGTCCTTCGATCCCTCGAGATGTATGCCGGAGATGTCGCGCACGCGCATGCACAGCCGCGTGGGCGCCGACGTCCCGCGCCTCGGCGCACGCCATGGGCGCGACCGTGGTGCGTGGCCGGTGCACCGAGATCACCGGCCGCCGCGGTGCTCCGCTAGGGGCGTCCGCGGTGATGGTCCGACCGGTATTCTCTCACGGTTCTCCCGCGTCCACGGACGCGCATGATGCATCTGCCGCGGTGTCGAGCTGCGCCGACTCGGAGCGTGTGGTGCACCCCCTCGGACTTGAACCGAGAACCCACTGATTAAGAGTCAGTTGCTCTGCCAATTGAGCTAGAGGTGCAGGTGAGGACCCTGTCGTGCGGGGTACCGGACCGAGAGATGACACTAGCACCACGTGCGCGGCGGACGCGAATCGGCACCGTGGAGCGCCTGGTCGAGCACCGGGCGCGCGGCCCTACCATTGACGAGGACACCCGCGAACGAGAGGCCCCCCATGACCGAGACCACCCGCCTCGAGAAGGGGCAGCCTGCCCCCGACTTCACCCTCCCCGACCAGGACGGCACGCCCGTCACCCTCTCGGACCTCCGCGGCCAGGACGTCATCGTGTACTTCTATCCCGCGGCAGGGACCCCCGGGTGCACCACGCAGGCGTGCGACTTCCGCGACAGCATGGACTCCCTCCAGGGCGCCGGCTACCGCGTGCTCGGCATCTCCAAGGACCCCCAGGAGGACCTCGCCCGATTCCGCGAGGAGCAGGGCCTCGGCTTCACGCTCCTGTCCGACCCCGACCTCGAGGTCCACCGCGCCTACGCCGCGTACGGGGAGAAGTCGCTCTACGGCAAGAAGGTCACCGGCGTGATCCGCTCCACCGTCGTCGTGGACGGCGAGGGACGCGTCGCCCTCCCGCTCTACAACGTCAAGGCGACCGGGCACGTCGCGTCGCTGCGGAAGAAGCTCGGCGTCGACGCCTGACGCACGGGCGCCGGGGCGGTACGGGTCGGCTCAGTCGCGACGGCGCGTGGCGAGGAGCACCGACCTCGTGAACAGCAGCACGAGCACGAGCACGGACGGCACGATGAGGCCCCACCCGAGATCCTGACGCGCGTCGGCACCCTGCAGGCTGCCCGCGCCGACGGCGATCTGCAGCACCTGCCACGTGACAGCCGCCGGCCGCACCCAGCTCCGACCCCGGAGGATCCCGCGCACGACGGACGCCAGGAACACGGCGGCGAGCGCGGCGAGGGCGATGAGC
The DNA here is from genome assembly GCF_021216655.1 of Clavibacter michiganensis. Lineage (NCBI taxonomy): Bacteria > Bacillati > Actinomycetota > Actinomycetes > Micrococcales > Microbacteriaceae > Clavibacter > Clavibacter michiganensis. The sequence continues at coordinate 220,151 of NZ_CP080437.1, read as the reverse complement.
GCGACGGCGCTGGCCACGGACGACGGCGTCGAGGTGAGCAGGTCGACGACGAGGAGGGCCGTGACCCCCGCCATGCCCAGGGCCTCGAGCGCGATGAGCGCCGTGAGGAGGACCACGGCGGGAGATCGACGGGGCGCATCCGCGGCCTCGCGCGGATCCAGGGCATCACCGGTTCCGGTCACAGCACGTTCCCATACAAAGCTATTGATTGATCGTTGGCTCTATGCGACGATATTCGAGGTCGAGTTCGTTCACAGGGTGGTGAGCAGATCCGGAACCGAGCTTACAAGGGGCGCATCCCCGAAGCTGAGCATCTCACGAGGAGGGGCCACGTGCCCCGTCCCGATGCGGTTCCCGGACGCCTCGCCCCACCCCCATCCCGCGGCAGATCTGCCGTGCAACGAGTACCGACCCGAGGAGCATCCCTATGGACTGGCGTGACAAGGCAGCCTGCCTGACTGTGGACCCCGAGCTGTTCTTCCCCGTGGGGAACACCGGACCCGCCGTCGACCAGATCGACAAGGCCAAGGCCGTGTGCGGCCGCTGCTCCGTCACCGAGATGTGCCTGCAGTACGCCCTCGAGACCGGGCAGGACTCGGGCGTCTGGGGCGGGCTCAGCGAGGACGAGCGCCGTGCCCTCAAGCGCCGCGCCGCACGCGCCCGCCGCGCCAGCTGACGCACGCACGACGCACCACCGACGAGAGCCGGGCCGCCCACGGGCAGCCCGGCTCTCGTCGTCCCGGGTCGGCCGACCGGCCGGGGTTCCGCGTCAGGACGCCGTGACAGGCGAGAGCCAGCGCAACGGCACCTCGATGGTCACCTCGGTGCCGCTGCCCATGAGCGTGTGCCAGTCGATCGTGCCGCCGAGCTCGCCCTGGATGAGCGTCCGCACGATCTGCGTCCCGAGCCCCGTCCCGACCTTGCCCTCGGGCAGCCCCACGCCGTCATCGCGGACGCTGACCGTGAGCGTCTCCTCGGTGCGCGCCGCCTCGATGGCCACCTCACCCGAGCGCCCGGCCAGGCCGTGCTCGACCGCGTTGGTCACGAGCTCGGTGAGCGCGAGGGCGAGCGGCGTCGCGTAGGCGCTCGGCAGCACGCCGAAGCTGCCCACGATCTTCGGATGCACCCGCGTGTTGTGCGCGGAGGCGACCTCGGCGATGAGCAGCAGGACGCGGTCGAACACCGCGTCGAAGTCGACGTTCTGGTTGAGCCCCTCGCTGAGCGTGTCGTGCACCACGGCGATGGCGCCCACCCGGCGCTGCGCGTGGCCGAGCGCCTCGCGCGCCTCCTCCGTGTGCGACCGGCGGGCCTGGATCCGCAGCAGGCTCGCGACCGTCTGCAGGTTGTTCTTGACCCGGTGGTGGATCTCGCGGATCGTCGCGTCCTTGGTGATCAGCTCGCGCTCCTGGTGGCGCAGCTCCGTCACGTCGCGGCAGAGGACGACGGCGCCGACCCGCTCGCCGTGGCTGCGGATCGGGATCGCACGGAGCGACACGGTGACGCCGCGCGACTCGATGTCCGTCCGCCATGGAGCCCGGCCGGCCACGATGAGCGGCAGCGACTCGTCGACGGTCAGCCGCTTGCCGGTGAGGAGGCTGGACGTCGCGTCCGCGAGGGACTCCCCCTCCAGCTCCTCGGAGAAGCCCATGCGGTTGAACGCGCTCAGGGCGTTGGGGCTCGCGAAGGTCGTGATGCCGTCCACGTCGAGGCGCAGAAGGCCGTCGGACGCGCGAGGCGCTCCGCGTCGGGGACCGGTCGGCGAGCCGAGGTCGGGGAAGTCGCCGTCGGCGATCATCGCGAAGAGGTCGTTGGCGCACTCGTTGAACGTCAGCTCCTGGCGGCTCGGAGTCCGCGTCTCGCTGAGGTTGGTGTGGCGCGTGATCACGGCGATGGGGGTGTCCGTGACCTCGGGGCTGCCCTGTGCCAGGCGACGCAGCACCGGCACCGCCCGCACGCGGGTCGGCGTCTCCTCGTACCAGTCCGGCGCGGACGAGTCGATGATGCGGGCGGTCTCGTGCGCGTCGGTGACCTGCTTGCGCCACTCCGCCTTGATGGGCTGGCCGACGAAGTCGCGGTAGAACAGCGTGGCCGAGCTCGACGGCCGGGCGTGCGCGACAGCGACGAAGCTGCCGCTCACGGTCGGTACCCACAGCACGATGTCCGCGAACGCCAGGTCGGCGAGGAGCTGCCAGTCGCCGACGAGGAGGTGCAACCACTCGACGTCCGCGTCGGAGGACAGACCCTGGGCATGCACGAGATCGCTGAGCGTGGACACGGCTACAGCCTATGCGGGCCGGGCGCGCTCCTCCCCCGGACGATCGACGCCTCGACGCCTCGAGCCGGCCTCTCGACGCACCCGCCGCGGCGCGTCCTCGGGAGGCAGGAGCGTCGTGCGGGTGAACCGCGACCACTCGACGAGCGCCGGCGACCGCGGCGCGATGTCGCGGAGCGTGGCGCCGGCGAGCACCGCGGCGTCGAGCGACTCCCGATCCTCGGGGACGTACGCCGCGGCCTCCACGCTCCCGAACCGGAAGAGGGTGCGCCGCACCTGGCCCGCTGCATCCCAGCCACCGGCGCTCGGACGGACGCGGTTGACGAGCACCGAGACCCGCGACGGGTCGACGATCTCGAGGAGCTGCACGTACGCGCGGAAGAAGCGCGAGAGGCCGACCGTGTCCGCGGAGACGACGGCGACGACGTGGTCCGCGCCGCGCAGCACGGCATGCGTCGCGGCGTTGCGGCGGGGAGCGAACATGTCGCTCGAGATCTCCTCGTCGTCCTCCAGGTTGAACGAGGCGTCGACCACCGTGTAGTCGCGCCAGCCACGGCACGCCTGCAGCACGGCGGAGACCCGCCCCTCCGCGAGCTCCGGCCACCTGTCCGGGCGCGAGATGCCCGTGAGGACGGAGAACCCCGGCGCCCGGGTGGACGGGTGGTGCTGCGCGATCCGCTCCAGCTCCTCCACGCTGAGGCTGTCCGCCGCCGCGAGGCGGCAGGCGGCGGCGAAGCCCGGCGCCTCGTCCAGGAGTCCGAGGGTGGCAGCGACCGTGCCGCCGTGGACGTCGGCGTCGACCAGCACGGCCGATCGACCCGCCGCCGCGACCTCGCCCGCGATGGCCAGCGCGGTCGTGGTCCGCCCCGGCGCTCCCTGCGGACCCCAGACCGCGATCACCCGGCCGACCGGTGCCCGCACACCCGCGGCCTGGTCGTCCGCATCCTCCTTGCGGAGCACGGGAGCCGGCACGCGCGGGCGGCGGACGAGCCCGAGACGGCCTCGCAGCGATCGCCCTCGACGGTCCCGCTCGGCGTGCGTGCGCGAGCTCCACCCGGAGCGCGAGGAGCCGTCGGCTCCGAGCCGGCCGCCGAGCCGATCAGGGCTGCCATCGGGACCGCGTGCCGACCGTCGACTGCCCGCGTCCGCCAGCCTCGCCCGATCGGACGAATCGCCCGAGCCGACGCGCTCGGGAGGGTCGATCTCCAGGTGCGCGGCGACGGCGTCCGCGCGTCGGACGCCGGACGCCATCCCGCCGGACGCCCCGAGCGGGCGCACCGAGAGCAGCAGCTCCTCGATCTCGCGCCAGGTGGCTCCTTCGTCCACGACCTCGTGGTGTCCGAGCGACTGCGCATTGCGACGGTCGGCCTCGCTCGACGCCACCGCGACCGCTCGCGCGCCCCGTTCGTCGAGCGCCGTGAGCACGTCGCGGTCGAGCGTATTCGTGGATGCGGCGATGACCAGGTGCAGGGGGTCGGCCGTCGTCGCCCGGACGGCTGCGATCACGTCCGCCGCGCCCGCGACGCGAGCGAGGACCGTGTGACCGGACTCGACGACGTCGCGCAGGAGCGCGTCCTCCACGCGAGGCGGGAGGGCGAGGATGAGGGAGGCCACGCTCACGCCCCCGCATCGCCGACGGGCACGAGCGTCATCTGGTCGCGTGCATCGGTGGAGGAGAGGACCGCTGCCACGTCCTCCCGCGGCACCGTCAGCTGCACCTGGGTGTGGTCCTGGTCCGCCACGAAGCCCTCGGGTCGGATGACCTGGGCCACGGTCGCCCCCGAGACGATGACGCGCGGCGCGTCGTAGGCGTTCGTGCCCGAGCCCTTCGCGGCGGCCGCCCAGATGTCGACCACGGTGCCCGGTGCGACGAGGTGGTCGGCGCCCGCGGACGTGGGGATGACGACCGATGCGGTGGTGCGCGCGTCCGCGGAGGAGAGCGACGACCGTGGGATCAGCTCGCCCGCGCCCACGAAGCGGGTGACGACGAGCCCGTCGGCGGAGTCCGGGGAGACGTAGAGGTCGGCGGCGCCGTCGATTCGGACGCGCACCGGCACCAGGTCCGAGGCATGGACGGTGGTCCCCGCGTCGAGGGCGGAGCCCGCGGCCATGACGACCACCGAGGAGTCCGCGGAGCGCAGGAGCGCCACCACTCCGCCGGTCGACACGAGGACCATCACCAGCCCGACGATGAAGCGGGGATCCGACCAGACGGGACGGCGCGCCGGACGCGCGGGACGAGGGGTGGGAGGCATGCCGGTCAATGTCGGGGACGACGCGCGGACGCGTCGCGCGTTGTCCACATGCTGCCGCGACGCGGACGATCAGACGCGGACGAGGACGATCCCCGCGAGAGGCACCAGCCGGTACCCGGAGACGGCCGACTCCCGGCGCGCGGTGCCCGCCTCATGGACCGCGACGTCGACGTGGTCGCGGGCGACGCGGTCCAGCGTGCCGCCGACCACGGCGTCACGGAGCCGCAGCTCGACACGCGCACGACGCCGACAGAGGTCGCGGAGGACGAACGACAGCCCGATCCGGTCGACGATGCCGCGCTCGGGTGGGAGCTCCGACACGGGCGCGAGGCTCGATCGGACCTGCTCGCGGTCCAGGGCGAGCGCGTGGATGGAGGCGAGCGGGAGGATGCAGGCCCGCTCCTCGCGCGACGGGGCATCGCCCGGGATGGTCAGCTCCCCCGACATCCAGTCGCGTCCGAGCACCTTGGCCCGGAGGTCGATCCACGTGCCGTCCGACAGCGACAGGCGCAGCGGCCGCGCCTGATCGGCCGAGGTGAGAGCCCTCAGGCGGTCGCGCATGACGGTGCGCGCGACGCGGGTGCGCTCCTCCTCGGCGCGCTGATCCCGCTCCTCGGCGAGCCGCGCCGTCTCCCACTGGCCCTCGAGATCGTCGAAGAGGTTCTCCCACCTCATCGGTCGCCGGACCCCCGCAGGCGGAGGGAGCGGGGTGACGGGGAGGACTCGTACATCCGGGTCACCTTGGGTCCCTTCCTTGAGATCCGCTCTCAGTTCTCCACATCTTGTGCGCTGAACGTGCGCCGAGCCTCTCGCACTGTCACAGTTGACCAGTCATCGTGGTCCCCCGATCGGGGGGGGAGCACCGGGATGGGAGTGACGCATGAGTGAAGCAGTGCCACGGGAGGATCTCCCTGACCGCCGGAGCACCGTCGCCGGGAACGCCAAGGGCACCCCGACCCGTCGGTCCGGTGCTCGGAAGCCCTCATCAGCGCCCGCGCAGGCGTCGAGCGCAGTCGCCGGGTCGACGCCCGCGACTTCGACCGCGACCACCGCCACCGTGCGGGGTACGGTCCGCAAGCGCTTCGACGTCGACGACTTCTTCGGGCGCCAGCCCTGCAGCAGCCAGGACCTCCCCCCGTCGGGTCCGTTGCTCGAGAACCTCACGCGGTGCGTGATCGAGATCCTCGCCGGAGCCCGGGAGCTGGACCAGATCGCCCGATGGGTCAGCGATGACGTCTACCGCCACCTCCTCAAGCGCGTGGTCCTCAGCGCTCGCGCCCGCCGCGCGAAGGGCCAGTCGGTGACCCGGCCGGTGTTCACCATCGGCACGGTCACGTCGTTCTCCCCCCGAGACGGCGTCATCGAAGCGGTCATCGTGGTCCACGGTCGGGCACGAGCCCGCGCCGTCGCGATCCGGCTCGAGGGCCTCGACCGCCGCTGGCGGGCGACGGCCATCAACGTCCTCTAGCGACCTCGTCGTCCTCCGGCGACCCACGCACGACGAAGGGCGCGCCTCCCGCGGGAGGCGCGCCCTTCGTCGTGCGTGGGTCCGACATCGCCCCGGGCCAACAGGAGACCTGTCGGCCCGGTACGACCTACTTGCGCCGGTCGGCCTTGCGGCGCTCCTCGCGGTTCTGCGGGGCGGATGACGAGGCGCCGGTCGGCTGGCCGAAGGCGCCGCGGGCGGGCGGGCCCTGCGGGGTCTCCGGCTCGTCCTCGCCGACCAGGACGGCGTCCTCCGCCTGCTGGTCCTTCTGGGCCTTCGCGGTGGCCGCCTTCTCGATCTGGCCGCGCTGGTTGCGGACCTCGACGCCGCCGTCGTCCGTGGGAGCGGTGTACCGGAGCTTGTCCGCCGTCGCCTGGTTCGCGGCGAGTCCCTTGGCCTGGATGCGCGGGCCCACGGACTCGGCGTCCGCCGGGGCCTGCACCTCGACCTCGAGGTTGAACAGGAACCCGACGGTCTCCTCGCGGATGGCGCCCATCATCTGCTGGAAGAGCGCGAAGCCCTCGCGCTGGTACTCGACAAGCGGGTCGCGCTGGGCCATGGCGCGGAGGCCGATGCCGTCCTTGAGGTAGTCCATCTCGTAGAGGTGCTCGCGCCAGCGACGGTCGATGACCGAGAGCACCACGCGGCGCTCGAGCTCGCGCATGGCGGCCCCGCCGAGCTGCTCCTCGCGCTTCGAGTACGCGAGCTTGGCGTCGGAGAGGATCTCGCGGCGGACGAAGTCGCGGTTGACGCGGCCCTTGCTCCCGGCCTCCGTGATGACCTCGTCGATGGTGATGGAGATCGGGTACAGCGTCTTGAGCTCGGTCCAGAGCGCGTCGAAGTCCCAGTCGTCGCCGTTGCCCTCGCCGATGTGGGAGTCGAGCACGTCGTCGATGACGGCCTCGAGGAAGCGCTGCGAGCGCTCCTGGAGGTCATCGCCCTCGAGGATGTGGCGGCGGTCGCCGTAGATGGCCTCGCGCTGGCGATTGAGGACATCGTCGTACTTCAGGACGTTCTTGCGGATCTCGGCGTTGCGCGCCTCGACCTGGCCCTGGGCGCTCCGGATGGCGCGGCTCACGACCTTGGACTCGATGGCCACGTCGTCCGGGACGCTGTCGCGGCCCATGAGGCTGGCTGCGGCGCCGTTGTTGAACAGGCGCATGAGGTCGTCGGTGAGCGACAGGTAGAAGCGGCTCTCGCCGGGGTCGCCCTGGCGGCCGGAGCGCCCGCGGAGCTGGTTGTCGATGCGGCGCGACTCGTGGCGCTCGGTGCCGAGGACGTAGAGGCCGCCGGCCTCGATGACCTTCGCGGCCTCCTCGTCGACCTCGGCCTTGACGTCCGCGAACACGTCGTCCCACTCGGTCTCGTACTGCTCGGGGGTCTCGACGGGGCTCAGCCCGCGCGCGTTCATGGCGGCGACGGCGAGGAACTCCGCGTTGCCGCCGAGCATGATGTCGGTGCCGCGGCCGGCCATGTTGGTGGCCACGGTGACGGATCCGAGGCGCCCGGCCTGGGCGACGATGGCGGCCTCACGCGCGTGGTTCTTCGCGTTCAGGACCTCGTGGCGGACGCCCTTCTTGGCGAGGAGCTTGGAGAGGTACTCGCTCTTCTCGACGCTCGTGGTGCCGACGAGGACGGGCTGGCCGGCCGCGTGGCGCTCGGCGATGTCCTCGACGACCTGCTCGAACTTCGCCTTCTCGTTCTTGTAGATGAGGTCGGACTGGTCCTTGCGCTGCATGGGCCGGTTCGTGGGGATCGGGACGACGCCGAGCTTGTAGGTGCTCATGAACTCGGCGGCCTCGGTCTCGGCCGTGCCGGTCATGCCGGAGAGCTTCTTGTAGAGGCGGAAGTAGTTCTGCAGCGTGACGGTGGCGAGGGTCTGGTTCTCGGCCTTGACCGCGACGCCCTCCTTCGCCTCGATGGCCTGGTGGATGCCCTCGTTGTAGCGGCGGCCCATGAGGATGCGGCCCGTGTGCTCGTCGACGATGAGCACCTCGCCGTTCATGACGACGTAGTCCTTGTCCTTCTTGAACAGGGCCTTGGCCTTGATCGAGTTGTTGAGGAACGAGATGAGCGGGGTGTTCGCGGACTCGTAGAGGTTGTCGATGCCGAGGTGGTCCTCGACCTTCTCGATGCCCGCCTCGAGGACGCCGACCGTGCGCTTCTTCTCGTCGACCTCGTAGTCGACCTCGGGGACGAGGCGCTTGGCCACGGTCGCGAACTCCGTGAACCAGCGGTTCGCGTCGCCCGCGGACGGGCCCGAGATGATGAGCGGCGTGCGGGCCTCGTCGATGAGGATGGAGTCGACCTCGTCCACCACGGCGAAGAAGTGGCCGCGCTGGACCATGTCGGACGCCTGCCACGCCATGTTGTCGCGCAGGTAGTCGAAGCCGAACTCGTTGTTCGTGCCGTACGTGATGTCGGCGGCGTACTGCTCGCGGCGCTGCTGCGGGGTCTGGCCCGCGAGGATCACGCCCGTGGTCATGCCGAGGGCGCGGAACACGCGGCCCATGAGCTCGCTCTGGTAGCTGGCGAGGTAGTCGTTGACCGTGATGACGTGCACGCCGCGCGATGCGATGGCGTTGAGGTAGGCCGGCAGGGTGGCGACCAGGGTCTTGCCCTCGCCCGTCTTCATCTCGGCGATGTTGCCGAGGTGGAGGGCCGCGCCGCCCATGATCTGGACGTCGAAGTGGCGGAGGCCGAGCGTACGGCGGGACGCCTCGCGGACCGCGGCGAAGGCCTCGGGGAGGAGGTCGTCGAGGGACTCGCCGTTGGCGTGGCGCTCGCGCAGCTCGACGGTCTCGTTCTTCAGCTCCTCGTCGGTGAGGTGCGTGAAGTCCTCCTCGAGCTGGTTCACCGCCTTCGCGTAGTTCTGCAGCTTGCGGAGCGTGCGCCCCTCGCCGACGCGAAGGACCTTCTCGAGTACTGAGGCCATCGGTGTCTCCCTGCGTAGATGGGCGGGCGCCGGATGACGACGACCGCCGTGACGGCGCGCGGATGTCGCCGCCGACGAGCTTCGCCATAGTACCGGCTCGTCCGCTGCCGTTCCCGGGAGCGCCCTGACCTGTGCCGCCTGCGGCACGCACGAGGCCCCGCGCGCCGGAGCGCGCGGGGCCTCGTGCGTGGGCGTGCGGATCAGCGGCGGAGCGACCGGGATCCCGCGCCCGCGCCCGCGAGCTCCTGCTCGCCGTCGGCCAGGCCGATGACGCCGTAGTCCCAGCCCTTGCGACGGTAGACGACGCTCGGGCGGTCGGTCTCCGCGTCGATGAAGAGGAAGAAGTCGTGGCCGACGAGCTCCATGTGCTCGAGGGCCTGGTCGACCGTCATGGACTGCGAGGGGAAGACCTTGGTGCGGATGACCACGGGGCAGTAGTCGTCCTCGTCGACGGGCTGGTCGACGGGCGCCACGCTCTTCCCGTTGACCCGCTCGATGAGCTCGGCGTCGGCGGGGTCGAGGTCGATCTGCGCGAAGCCGTCGGTCGCGGCCTCCTGCAGGGAGACGGGTCGGTGGTTGCCGCGATGGATCTTCTTCTTGTCCTTGGCGCGGCGCAGCCGTTCGAGCATGCGCCCGAGGGCGAGGTCGAAGGCCGCGAACTTGTCGGCGGCGCTGCTCTCGGCGCGGATGACGGGGCCGGGCCCCACGAGCGTGATCTCCACGCGGTCGTCGCCTGCGGACCCGCCGGACTTCTCGCTGTGCCGCGAGACCTTGATGTCGAGAGAGATGGACTTCTCGGCGAGCTGGACGATCTTGTCGGCCTTCTCGGTGGCGTACACGCGGAATCGATCGGTGATCTCCGCGTTGCGGCCGGTGATGTTGATGTCCATGACGTACCTCCAGATCATGACGCGTCGCCCGCTGGAAGAGGGCGATCACTTTCACGCCTTTCGGGCGAGCCTAGACCTCGGGCTCCTCGCAGCGCGAGGCATCCGGCGGGTGGACCGCGGGCGCATCGGACATGCACAGGGAGCGACGGGTCGGTCAACGGGCGAGGGCGGGCTGCACCCCGCCGCGCGAGCGGGCGGGGACGGCCGTGAGGACCGCGCACGCGACGACCTCCCCGCCCGCCGCCCGGATGGCGCGGCAGGTCTCGCGGAGGGTGGCGCCGGTGGTGAGGACGTCGTCGACGACGAGGATCCGGCGGCCGGCGAGGTCGATCCGCGCCGCGAGGCAGCCGTCGACGTTGGCCGCGCGGGCGGCGACCCCGAGGCCCGCCTGGTCGGCGGGGCGTCGGGTGAAGCGGAGCGGGTGGCACCGCAGCCCGGGGACGCCGTGCGCACGCAGCGGGCGCATGCCGGCGCGGGCGAGCAGGACCTCGACGGGCGCGTAGCCGCGCCGGCGCAGGGAGGCGGCCGGCGTGGGGACGGGGATCACGTCGAGGGGACGCGCGGCGGTGGTGCCGGCGGCTCCGTGCTCCGCGGCGACGACGGCCGCGCGGACGGCCCGGATGAGGGTGGGCGCCAGCGCCCGCGCGGCGTCGGTGCGGCCCTCCTCCTTGAGGGCGGACAGGAGCCGCGGCCAGGGCGGCGCGTACGCGCTCCCGCAGCCCACCGGCACGACGCGGGCGGGCACGCGACCGCAGGGGGCGGGGACGGCGGGCAGCGCGAGCCGGCGCACGAGGGGCGGGCAGGGGATCGCGGCCCGACAGGCCGGGCACACGGCGCGATCGGGGGCGCCGCACCCCGCGCAGGTCACCGGGGCGACGACCGCGAGGGCGTCGAGCAGGGCGGCGCGGACCGCGGGCGGGACGCGGGAGGGCAGGGCGAGGGCGGGATGGGCGGGCACGGGGATCACGCGCGGAGGGTCGCACGCGGCGGGTGCCGGGTGGGCGGGCGGGACGGATCGGTGGAGGGGGTCAGCGCTTCGTCGCGACGAAGGAGACGCCGGTGGCCGTCTGCTGCCACGTGCTGCCCCGCGGCGTGAGCAGGGCGCCCGCGCTCGTGAGGACCCGCAGCCCGCTCTCGTCGTTGGCGCCCGTGATGGAGACGCCGTCGGCCGCGGAGCCCATGTCCTTCGACGGACCGCCGACCTGGTGCAGCTCCACCTGGCGCTCGCCGTCGGGCGCGAGGGTCAGGGTCGCGACGTCGAGCTCGTCGACCCACGTGGCATCGAGCGGGGTGCCGGGCGACGCCAGCAGCTCGAGCGGAGTCGTCGTCAGGGAGATCGGGACGCCGCCGTCGCGCACGATCGACGCCACGAGCAGCTGCGGCCCGGCGCCCGTCTCGAGCTGCACGAGGACGCGCGCGCCGTCGCGCGCGACCTCGAGGGAGACGACGCGGCCGGTGGCGGTCCAGCTCACGGCGACAGGGTGGCCGACGCCGTCGGGGCCCCAAGCGACGAGCCCGCGCGGATCCGATGCCGGCGTGGACCAGACGTAGCCCTGCGCGTCGAGCGAGGGCGCGACGAGGCCGGGGCGCGTGTCGAGGAGGACCGCGTCGCGGTCGCCGTCGCCCACCGACCACACGCCGGACGCGTTCCGCACCGCCGCCTGCCGGCCGTCCGCGCTCAGCGTCGCCGCATCGGCGGCGAGGGCCGTCACGCGCGTGCCCAGGGTGCCGAGCGGGGCGACCTCTCCCCCGCCGAGGTAGCCGAACTGGCCCTGGGCGAGGACGAGCGGGCGCGACTCCGCCTGCGGGTCCTTGACCGGACCGCGTCCGCCGAGGTCCGCGACGGTGAGCGGCGTGCCGTCGACCAGCATCTGCACGTCGAGCACGGACGGGATGTTGGACAGGCTCTGCCGCAGCTGCAGCTTCATCCGCTGCTGGGTGATGCCGTCGGCGGCGCGCGCCTCCGTCGAGAGGTCGACCTGCGGGGTGCCGCCCGCGGTCGTGACGGCCGAGGACGCCAGCTGCGTGCCCTCGGGGAACGCCGTGACGACGGCGGGCTGGGACAGCCAGGGCGACGGGCCCTGGAGGAGCGACTTGACGATCCGCGTGCTCACGCTCTGGGACGCGCGCGTGACGAAGAACCGGAGGTCGGGCACGAGGAACGAGAACGTGGGGTCGAAGAAGTAGAGGGCGTGCGCGCTGAAGATCTCGCGGAAGTAGGTGGAGCGCAGGGCGATGCCGTCGGGCGCCTTCGCGATGCGCCACTCGCCGCGCTCCTGCACGAGCTGGAAGGACAGGCGCGTCTCCTGGTCGCTGCCGACCTCGCGGTAGTGGCCCTGCCCGTCGACCGTCGCGATGGTCGTGACGGAGTAGCTGTACGTGCCGTCGACCTCCTCCGAGGTGCTGGCCTGGCCCTCCCAGACGACGACGCTCGCGAAGGGATCCCAGCGCGACGCGAAGTCCGTGGAGAGGAACTGGCGCGCGACGCCGTACTGGTCGGCGGAGCTCGTGGCGGCGTCGACGAACCCGGCGATCACGTCGTCCGGGCCGTCGCCCGCCTGCGGGCCGTCCGGCTGGTAGCTGACGCCGGACTCGTCCGTGACGGTCGCGGGGTCGCCCTCGGAGACGGGTCCGCCCGACGGGATGGAGACGCAGCCGGAGAGGAGGACGGCGCACGCGGCGACCAGCGCGACGGCGGCCGCACGGGCGGAGCGGCGGGGCGCGCGGCGCGGGCGGGGATCAGGTGCTGGGGACACGGGCGTCCTCCTCGTCGGCGCGGTCGTCCGCGGGGTCGTCGGGCGGCAGCGCGACGGGCGAGCTGTCGAGGGGGACGTCGGGGCGCCGGGGCAGGGTCAGGCGGAAGCAGGATCCCTCGCCGGGCCGCGACCACAGCTGCAGCCAGCCGTGGTGCAGGTTCGTGTCCTCCAGGGAGATGGCGAGGCCGAGGCCGGTGCCGCCCGTGGTGCGCTGGCGCGACGGATCCGCGCGCCAGAAGCGGTCGAAGACGTGGCCCATCTCCTCGTGCGTCATGCCGACGCCGTAGTCGCGGACGGCGAGCGCGACGGCGTCCCGGTCGCTGTCGACCGTGATGACGATGGGCCGGCCCTCGCCGTGGTCGACGGCGTTGCCGACGAGGTTCGTGACGATGCGGCGAACGCGGCGTGCGTCCATCTCCGCGTCGAAGTAGCCGCCGGGGGCGACCAGCCGGAGCTCGGAGCCCTTCTGCGCGGCGAGGCCCTCGAACTCCTCGATGGAGTCCTCGACGAGCCGGACGAGGTTGGTCGGCTCGGTCACGAGGTCCACCGCGCCCGCGTCGAAGCGGCTGATCTCCAGCAGGTCGGCGAGCAGCGTCTCGAACCGCTCCACCTGCGTGTGCAGCAGCTCGGCGCTCCGGGCGGCCGGCGGGCTGAAGTCCTCGCGGAGGTCGTAGAGCACGCCGCCCGCGAGCCGGATCGTGGTGAGCGGCGTCCGCAGCTCGTGCGAGACGTCGGAGACGAAGCGCTGCTGCAGCTGCGAGAGGTCGGCGAGCTGCGTGATCTGCGACTGCAGCGAGTCCGCCATGCCGTTGAAGGAGCGCGCGAGCGTCGCGATCACGTCCTCGCCCTTCACCGGCAGGCGCTCCTCGAGCTGCCCGGCGGCGAGCTTCTGGCTCGTGTCGGCGGCGACGCGGATGGGCGCGACGACGAGCCGCACCACGAGCCACGCGATCGCCCCGATGAGCACGATGAGGAAGAGGAACGCCAGGAGGATCGTGCCCGCCACGAAGTCGAGGGTCTGCTGGATGTCGCCGAGGTCGTAGACGAGGTACAGCTCGTAGCGGCCGGCCGAGGGGATGTCGATGCTCGAGCCGACGACGATGCCGGGGCTCGTGGCGCCCTGGTCGCCCACCGGGATCGCCACGGACTGCCACTGCTGCGTGCCCGTGCCCTCGCCGACCGCGCGCCGGAGGTCGGCGCTCAGGAGGCTGTCGACGTAGTCGGCGGTGGACGCGTTCTGCAGCACGTTGCGCGCCTCCGTGCCGGGCGTGCGGCGGAAGGCGAAGTCGGAGAGGTTGATGGCGCTGCCGCGGAGCTCGTCGAACACCTGCGTGCGCAGCTGCTCGAGCTCGGTCTGGTCGGAGGCGTCCGAGGAGGTGAACTGCTCCTGCATCCGGCTGGTGGCGCTGTTGGACTGCTGGAGAACGGTGTCGAGCCGCTGGCGGAAGAGGTCGCTCGAGATGCTCTGCGTCATGAGCACGCCGATGAGGAGCACCGTGACGCCCGAGAGCGCGACCGTGATGAGGACGGTGCGGAACTGGAGGGACACCGACCAGATCCGGGTGAGGCGGCGCGGCCACGACCTCCAGTCGACGAGCCACACGGGCAGCGGGCGCATGGGGCTAGGCCGCGGCCCCCGCGCGATAGCCGACGCCGCGCACGGTCATGACGATGCGCGGGTTGTCCGGGTCGTCCTCGACCTTCGCGCGCAGGCGCTGCACGTGGACGTTGACGAGGCGCGTGTCCGCCTTGTACTGGTAGCCCCAGACCTGCTCGAGCAGCATCTCGCGCGTGAACACCTGCTGCGGCCGGCTGGCGAGCGCGTGCAGGAGGTCGAACTCGAGGGGCGTGAGGTTGATCCGCTCCTCGCCGCGGCGCACCTCGTGGCCCTCGACGTCGACCACGAGGTCGCCGACCTGGAGGAGCCCGGGCGACGCGGCGGCCGCGGGGCGCAGGCGCGTGCGGATGCGGGCGACGAGCTCCTTGGGGTTGAAGGGCTTGACGATGTAGTCGTCGGCGCCGGACTCGAGGCCCTTGACGACGTCGGCCGTGTCGGACTTCGCCGTGAGCATGATGATGGGGACGCCGGACTCGGCGCGGATGAGGTCGCACACCTGGATGCCGTCGAGGCCCGGGAGCATGAGGTCGAGGAGCACCAGGTCGGGCTTCGCGTCGTGGAACGCGGCGAGCGCCTGGCCGCCGTCCCCGCAGAAGGAGGGCTCGAAGCCCTCGGTGCGCAGGACGATGCCGATCATCTCGGCGAGCGCGGTGTCGTCGTCGACCACCAGGATCCGTGCTGTCATCTGAAGGTGTTCCCTGCCTCGTAGGCCCCCAGGGTAGCCGGTGGATCCAGCGGATCGGCCGGGCACCTCCGGCGCGGGACTTCGCGCGCGGCCTGTGGGAGGCTGGCGGGCGTGACCGATGACCAGAGCTGGCAGGCCCCTCAGACCCCCGGCTCACCCCCGGCGCCGCCGTCCGCACCCCCGCCCGGTGCCGGGTTCCCGCCGCCGCCCGGGTGGGGCGCCGCGCCCGGCTGGACCCCGCCGCCGAAGCCCGGCCTGCTACCGCTGCGGCCGATGGGCCTCGGCGCGATCCTCGCGGGCTCGTTCCAGACGCTGCGCCGGAACCCCGGCGCCACGGTCGGCAGCGCGC
This sequence comes from Clavibacter michiganensis, assembly GCF_021216655.1. Taxonomy (NCBI): domain Bacteria; kingdom Bacillati; phylum Actinomycetota; class Actinomycetes; order Micrococcales; family Microbacteriaceae; genus Clavibacter; species Clavibacter michiganensis. The sequence goes on along the minus strand of NZ_CP080437.1, from coordinate 204,905 downwards.
TGCTGATCCAGGGGCTCGTCAGCGTGGTGACCCTCGTGATCGTCGGCGGCGTGACCGCGTTCGTCGTCACGCGCGTCCTCTCGGCCCGCGAGGCGGACCAGGGGCCGCTCATCGCGGGCGGCGTGGCGGCCGTGGCGATCGCCGCCATCGTCACGATCGTGCTGTCGATCGTCGCGTCGGCGTTCCTCCAGGGCGTCGTCGCGAGCGAGGTGGCGCGCGGCACGCTCGGCGAGCGGCTGCGGATGCGCGCGCTGTGGCGGCTCGCCCGCCCGCGGATCGTGCCCCTCGTGCTGTGGAGCCTGTCCCTCACGGCCGCGTGGACGCTCGTCTTCGCGGTGCTCGCGGGCATCGTCGCGCTGCTGGTGCTCGCCGGGGGCGCCGGCATCGCCGCCGGGATCCTGGTGGGTGTCCTCGGCGTGATGGGCCTCGTGGTCGTCGCGGCCTGGGTCTCCACGCGCCTCGCCCTCGTGCCGAGCGCCATCGTGATCGAGCGGCTCCGGCCGCTGGCGGCGGCCCGTCGGTCGTGGTCGCTCACGATCGGCTCGTTCTGGCGCGTGCTCGGGATCCTGCTGCTGACCGCGGTGATCGTGTCCGCGGCCACGAACGTGGTGACGGTGCCGCTGACGCTGCTGACCTCCATCCTGCAGACGGTGCTCTTCCCGAACGGGGAGCTCGACTTCCAGACGTTCGACGCGTCCGTCGTCTTCTACATCGGCGCGCAGCTGCTCTCGCTCGTGGTGAGCGTGGTGGTGGGGAGCATCGGCGCGGTCGTCACGTCGGCGAACGCGGCCATCCTCTACATCGACCTGCGGATGCGGCGCGAGGGGCTCGACCTCGAGCTCGCGCGCTTCGCCGAGGAGCGCGCGGCCGGCGCGGAGTCGGCGACCGGGGCGGGCGCGCGGGACCCGTTCGCGGCGCCCGGGGCCGCTGCGACCGACGCCGGTCCGGGACGCGCGTGATCGGCTCCCCCCTCGTCGCCGCGGTCGCGCGTGCGGCCTCGGTGCCGCTGGATCCCGATGCAGACGACGCGCGCCGGCTGCTGCTCGACGAGCTCGCGAAGCCCGAGTACGAGGCGGCCCGGCCGAACGCCGTCGACCTCGCGGCGCAGGCCGTGGGCGACTGGATCGCCGGGCTCCTCGACGGGGCGGGCGGCGGTCTCGCCGACCTCGCGCCCGTGGTGATCGGGGCGCTCGTCCTCGCCGTCGTCGTGGTGGCGTTCCTCGTCTTCGGGGCTCCGCGCCGGGACCGCAGGCGGGCGGCCGCGCGCGGCGACGGGCTGTTCGGATCCGACGACCGGCGCTCGGCCGAGGAGCTGCGGCGCGCGGCCGAGGCGTCGAAGCGGGCGGGCGACCTCGCGGCGGCCGCGTCAGACCTGTTCCGGGCGATCGCGCGCGAGCAGGCCGAGCGCACGATCGTGGCCGTGGATCCGGGCACCACGGCCCGCGGGTTCGCCCGCCGCGCGGGGTCCGCGCACCCGGATCACGCGGCCCGCCTCGTCGTGGCCGCCGACGACTTCGACGCCGTCCGGTACCTCGGCCGACCGGGGACCGAGGAGATGCTCGACCGGCTCTCCGCGCTCGACCGCGACCTGCGCACGGCCGTGCCCGTGCTGCACGAGCCCGTGGGCGCGGGTCCCCGATGAGCGCGCCCGCGCGCGCGCCGGCCGCCGCCGCCGTCGCGACGACCGAGACCCAGACGCCCCGCCAGGCGCTCCGCCGGGGCGGGACGTGGATCGCGCTGGCCGCCCTCGCCCTCGTCGTCGCGCTGGCCTCGCTCGCGGTCTCCGGCGGAGCGCGTCAGGGCGACGCGCTCGCGCCCGACAACCCGGCGCCCGGCGGGACGCAGGCGCTCGCCCGCGCGCTCGAGGGCCAGGGCGTGGAGGTCACGCTCGCCTCGACGCTCGCCGAGGCCCGGGCCGCCGTCGGGGACGGCGACGACGCGACGCTCGTGCTCGGCGCGACCTCCGACCGCCTCGACGACGGACGGCTCGCCGAGGTCGGACGCCTCTCCACGCGGACTGTCCTGCTGGCGCCCGACTTCCGCACGCTGCAGGCCATCGCGCCCGACATCGCGGCCGGCGGCGCGGCCGAGTCCGGCGACCGGGACCTCGACTCCGCGTGCGCGCTGCCGGCCGCGCGGGCCGCGGGATCCGTGCCCGACGACGCGCCCGTGTTCCGGTACCTCGGCGACGACGCGTCGGATGCGGTCGCGTGCTTCCCCGACGACACCGGGGATGCGTTCGCGCTCCTCCAGGTGCCCGCGACGCTCGCGGCCGGCGGCACGGTGACCGCGCTCGGGGCGGATCCGATCCTCACGAACGACCGCATCGCCGAGCAGGGATCCGCCGCGCTCGCGCTAGGCGTGCTCGGCGAGCGGCCACGGCTCATCTGGTACACGCCGTCGCCCGACGACGCCGCGACCGACGCGCCGCCCACCCTCGGCGAGCTGACGCCCGGGTGGGTGACCCCGGCGATCCTGCTGCTGGGCGCCGCCGCGATCGCCGCCGCCGTGTGGCGCGGCCGCCGCTTCGGCCCGCTCGTGGTCGAGCGGCTGCCCGTCGTGGTGCGCGCCGACGAGACCGCGGAGGGCCGCGCCCGGCTCTACCAGCGGGCGGATGCGCGCGGCCACGCCCTCGACGCGCTGCGCGTCGGCACCGTCGACCGGATCGCCTCGACGCTCGCGCTCGGCCGCCTCGCCTCCGTCGACGACGTCGTCGCCGCGTCCGCCGCCGCGCTCCGCGAGGACCCGGCCGGGATCCGCGCCCTGCTCCTCGACGACGACCCCCGCACCGACCGCGAGCTCGTCGCCCTCGCCGGGCGCCTCGCCGACCTCGAGCGCCGGGTCGCCCGCGCCGCAGACCCCACCGACCCGACCAGGAGAATGGATCCATGACCGACGACCTCCGCACCAGCCTGCTCGCCGTCCGGACCGAGGTCGGGAAGGCCGTCGTCGGGCAGGACGGCGCCGTGACCGGCATGATCATCGCCCTCCTCGCCCGCGGCCACGTGCTCCTCGAGGGCGTGCCCGGCGTCGCGAAGACCCTCCTCGTCCGCGCGCTCAGCGAGGCCCTCCGCCTCGACACCGCGCGCGTGCAGTTCACGCCCGACCTCATGCCGGGCGACATCACCGGATCCCTCGTCTACGACTCCCGCGAGGGCGCGTTCTCGTTCCGGCGCGGGCCGGTGTTCACGAGCATCCTGCTGGCCGACGAGATCAACCGCACGCCGCCCAAGACGCAGTCCGCGCTGCTGGAGGCGATGGAGGAGCGGCAGGTCACCGTCGACGGCGAGAGCCATGCGCTGCCGGATCCCTTCCTCGTCGCGGCCACCCAGAACCCCGTCGAGTACGAGGGCACCTACACGCTGCCCGAGGCCCAGCTCGACCGCTTCCTGCTGAAGCTCGTGCTCGACCTGCCGGAGCGCGAGGCCGAGGTCGAGGTGCTGCGCCGGCACTCGACGGGCTTCGACCCGCGCGACCTCCGGGCCGCGGGCGTGCAGCCGGTGCTCGACGCCGACGGCCTCCGCCGGGCGCAGGCGGCCGTGCGGGAGGTGCGCGTGGGCGCCGACGTGCTCGCCTACATGGTCGACCTCGCGCGCGCCACCCGCCGCTCGCCGTCGGTGCAGCTCGGCGTGTCGCCGCGCGGATCCACGAGCCTCCTGGCCGCGAGCCGCGCGTGGGCGTGGCTGAGCGGCTTCGACGCCGTGACGCCCGACCACGTGCAGGAGATGGTGCTGCCCGTCCTCCGCCACCGCATCGCGCTGCGGCCCGAGGCGGAGCTCGAGGGCGTCTCCGTCGACGCCGTGCTCCGCGGCGTCATGGCGCAGGTGCAGGTGCCGATCTAGTGGCGCGCCGCTAGATGGCCCTCACCGGCCGCACGGTCGCGCTCCTCCTCCTGGGGATCGCGCCGCTCGTCGCGCTCGGCGACGGGTCGGACGCGGCCTACGCGCTCCTCGCGGGCTGGATCCTCCTGGTCGCCCTGCTCGTGGCGACCGACCTCGCCCTGGCCGCGAGCCCCCGGGCGGTCGCGCTCGAGCGGAGCCTGCCCGCCAGGATCCGCCTCGACGAGACCGGCGAGAGCGTGCTGCTCGTGACCAACCGCGGATCCCGGACGCTGCGCGGCGTGGTCCGCGACGCCTGGCAGCCGTCCGCGGGCGCGTCCTCCACGCGTGACCGGGTGCGGATCCCCGCCGGCGAGCGCCGCGCGATCCGCCTCTCCCTCACGCCCACGCGACGCGGCGAGCGCCGCACCGAGCGCGTGACGATCCGCTCGGCCGGCCCGCTCGGCCTCGCCGCGCGCCAGGCGACGCTCCTCTCCCCCGGTGCCGTCCGCGTGCTGCCGCCGTTCCGCTCGCGCCGCCACCTGCCCTCGCGCCTCGCCCGCATGCGCGAGCTCGACGGCCGCACGGCCCTCATGGTGCGCGGCCAGGGCACCGAGTTCGACAGCCTGCGCGACTACGTGCGCGGCGACGACGTGCGGTCGATCGACTGGCGCGCGACAGCCCGCCGGCAGGACGTGGTCGTGCGCACCTGGCGGCCCGAGCGCGACCGCCGCGTGGTGCTGGTGCTCGACACGGGGCGCACGGCCGCAGGCCGGATCAGCGACGAGACCCGGCTCGACACCGCGTTCGAGGCGTCGCTGCTGCTCGCGGCGCTCGCCACGCGCTCGGGCGACCGGGTGGACATGGTCGCGCACGACCGCCGCGTCCGCGCGCGCGTGCGGGCGGGCGCAGGCGGCGACGTGGTCTCGCGCATGGTCGACGCGCTCGCGCCCGTGGATCCCGAGCTGCTCGAGACGGACTGGACCGCCGTGCCCGCGCTCGTGCGCCGCATCGTGTCGCAGCGCTCGCTCGTGGTGCTGCTCACGGCCATCGACTCCCCCGGCAGCTCGCGGGCGCTGCTGCAGGTGCTGCCGCAGCTGACGCGGACGCAGCACGTGCTGGTGGCCGCGGTGGTGGATCCCGGGCTCGCCGAGCGCGCCGCCGACCGCTCGGGCCGCGCCGCCGTCTACCGCGCGGCCGCCGCCGAGCGCGCGCTGCTCGACGTGGCGCGCGTGGAGGCGGCGGTGCGGCGGCTCGGGGCGGACGTGGTCACGGGCGCGCCCGCCGACCTGCCGCCCGCGTTGGCCGACCGCTACATCCGGTTGAAGGCGACCGGGCGGCTCTGAGGCGGGCTGCCGGCCCCTGCGCTCACGCGGTAGCGGTCGCCGCGGCCGGATCCGCTGACGGCAGCGGGAGCACCCCGCCGCTGAGCGCGCGGATCACCCGCTCGAGCGCGTCGCGCATGTCGATCTCCGGCCGGTAGCTCCACTGCAGCTGGAGGCCGTCGCTGACGGCGACGGCGACGCGCGCGAAGGAGTCGGGGTCGAGGCCCGCGGGCAGCTCGACGCCGAGGGCGCGCACCTGCGCGGCGACGGATCCGACCACGCGGTCGTACCGGTCGGCGATGTAGGAGTGCGCCGGGTGCTCGGCGCCTGCGGCGTCGACGACGAGGCGCGAGTACAGCGCGACGAGTCCTGGCGTGTCGGCGTTGTGCGAGCTCGCGCGCAGGAGCATGCCGACCATGTCCGCGGGATCCCCGTCGGGCACCGCCTCGCGGTAGTCGGCAGCGGAGTGGGCGTCGCGCTCCTCGAGCACGGCGGCGATGAGCGCCTCGCGCGAGTCGAAGTAGTGCAGGACGCCGGCCTTGCTGATCCCGACGGCGTCGGCGATCTCCTGCAGCGACGACGCGGAGTAGCCGCGCTCGGCGATGAGGGCGAGAGCCGCCTCGAGTATCTCGCGGCGCCGGGCCGCTCCCTTGGCGTACCGGCGCGGCCCCTCGTCGACTGCCATGGCTCGACCCTAGCGATCCGCGAGGGCCCTAAATACCTACCGCAGGTCGGTTTCTCGTGCTACCGTCATGCCGATCCCGCCGACGAGGGCGGGCAGGAACCTGGAGGCACCGTGGCCGAGGCAGTCCGAGATCAGCACACCGAGGGCGCGTCGAGCGCCCCCAGCGGACGGGCGGACGGTGCACGCCCACCCGGGTCCCGCCGCGCCGAGATCGGGATGCCCATCGCGCTCCTCGGCCTATTCGTGGCGCTGCTGCCGCCGATCATCGTGTCGCTCGCGCTCAAGGTCGCCGAGGTCGCACCGGACGACACGGCCGGCACCCTCAGCCTGGTCCTCGGCCTCGGCGCGCTCGTCGCCCTCGTCGTGAACCCGCTCGCCGGTCGCCTCTCCGATCGCACGCCCGGCCGCTTCGGCATGCGCCGCCCGTGGATCATCGGCGGCGTCGTCCTCGGCTACGGCGCGCTCATCCTCCTCACGCAGGCCACGACCGTGCTCGCGCTCGTGGGCGCCTGGATGCTCGTGCAGGGCGCGTTCAACGCCGCCATCGCCGCGCTCATCGCCGTCATGGCCGACTCCGCCCGCCCGCGCAACCGCGGCCGGGTCGCGGCGGCCATCGGCGTCGCGCAGAACGGCTCGCTCGTGGTCGGCACCTTCATCGTGCAGCTGTTCACGACCACGACGCAGCAGGTGCTCGTGCCCGGCGCGATCGGCGTCGCCGTGGTCCTCGTCTTCGCGCTGGCCTTCCGCGACCGCGTGCTCACCGAGCGCCCGACCTCCCGCCTCAGCCTGAAGGAGCTGCTCGGATCCTTCGTGTTCGACCCGCGCCGCAACCCCGACTTCGGCTGGGCCTGGCTCATGCGCTTCCTGCTCACGGCCAGCGCCGTGACCGCCACGAACTACCTCGCCTTCTACCTCATCGACGACCTCGGGGTCGCGCAGGCCGACGTCGCGAACGCCGTCTTCGTCGCGACGCTCTTCAACGTGATCGGCGTCGTCTCCACCACGTTCGTGGCCGGCTGGCTGAGCGACCGGCTGGGCCGCCGCAAGGTCTTCGTGGCCGCCGCCGCGCTCGTCGCGGTGATCGGCCTCGTGATCCTCGCCCTCGCGCCCAGCCTCGCCGTCGTCTACGTCGCGCAGCTCGTCATCGGCGCGGGCATCGGCTCCTTCTACGCGGTCGACCTCGCGCTCATCACCGACGTGCTGCCGAGCGACGCCGACAACGGCAAGGACCTCGGCGTCGTCAACATCGCGCAGGCGCTGCCGCAGTCCCTCGTGCCGACGGCCGCGAGCGGCGTGGTGGGGATCGCCGGCTACCCCGGCCTCTTCCTCGCGGGCGCCGCCGCCGGCCTCCTCGGCGCGGTCGCCGCGTTCCGCGTGAAGGGCGTCCGATGACCGCGCAGCACGAGCAGGATCGACCAGACGCCGACGTCACCCGAGGAGCAGCCATGGACCCGCACGAGAAGACCCCGAACGACACCACCCCGCTCGACCCCGCCACCGCCCGCCTCGAGGAGCTGGCCGCGCGCCTCACCCTCGAGCAGAAGGTGCAGCTGATCACCGGCCGCGACTTCTGGACCACCTGGCCCGTGGAGGGCATCGGCCTCCGCCGCATGCTCGTCTCCGACGGCCCCAGCGGCGTGCGCGGCGAGGTCTGGGACGAGCGCTCCCCGTCGCTCAACCTGCCGTCGGCGTCCGCGCTGTCCTCCAGCTGGGACACCGGGATCGCCGCCCGCTACGGCCGCGCCTCCGCGGTCGAGGCGCGCCGCAAGGGCGTCGACGTCGTGCTCGGCCCGACCATCAACCTGCACCGCTCCCCCTACGGCGGGCGGCACTTCGAGGCGTTCAGCGAGGATCCGCTCCTCACCGCCGACCTCGCCGCCGCCTACGTGCGGGGCGTCCAGGAGAACGGCGTCGGCGCGACCCCCAAGCACTACGTCGCCAACGAGTACGAGACCGACCGCTTCACGGCCGACAGCGTCGTGTCCGAGCGGGCGCTGCGCGAGCTGTACCTCGCCGCGTTCGAGAAGGCCGTCGTCGAGTCGCGCGCGTGGCTCGTGATGAGCTCCTACAACTCGATCAACGGGGTCACGTCGACCGAGAACGACCTGCTCGAGACGCCGCTCAACTCGGAGTGGGGATTCGACGGCGTGGTCGTCAGCGACTGGACGGGCGTCCGCAGCGTCGACGCCGCGCGCGCCTCGCAGGACCTCGAGATGCCGGGCCCCGTCGGCGCGTGGGGCGACCCGCTCCTCGACGCCGTGCGCGACGGCCGCGTGCTCGAGTCCGACATCGACCGCAAGGTGATCCGCCTGCTGCGCCTCGCCGCCCGCGTCGGCGCGCTCGAGGGCTTCGACGCCGTCGCGCCCGAGCCCGTCCAGGTCGAGGACGGCGTCGCGTTCGCGCGCGCGGCCGCCGCGGCCGGCACCGTGCTCGTCCGCAACGAGGACGCGGCCCTGCCGCTCGACGCGTCCGCGCTCCGCAGCGTCGCCGTCATCGGGCACAACGCCGTGGAGGCGCGGACGCAGGGCGGCGGCAGCGCGACCGTCATCCCGGAGCACGTGGTCACGCCGCTGGACGGGATCCGCGCTGCCCTCGGCGACGGGGTAGACGTGCGGTACGCGCGCGGCGCGGTCGTGCAGAAGGGGATCCAGGAGCTGCCGCTCGCGGAGATCGTCAACCCCCGCACGGGCTCCCCTGGCGCCCTCGTGCGCTTCCTCGACGCCGACGGCGGCGAGATGTTCACGGAGGACCGCCGGGCGACGACGCTCATGTACTTCGGCGGCGACGCGCCCACGGGCACGGCGGCCGTCATCGAGATCACGACGCGCTGGACGCCGACGGAGACGGGCGAGGTGCTCGTCGGCTTCAGCGCCACCGGCCGCGGCCGCGTCTACGCCGACGGCGCGCTCCTGCGCGAGGACGGCGCCGCGCCCGTGGGCATGGACCTCGGCGCGAGCCTCCTCTCGCCGCCCTCGATCTCGGCGCCCGTCGCCGCGACCGCCGGGCAGCCGATGGACCTCACGGTCGAGTTCGAGCTGACCAGCGCGCCCGGCGGCCTCGCCGGGATCCTCGGGATCACGGTGGGCATCGAGGCAGACGAGTCCGAGCCCGAGCGACTGCTGGACGAGGCCGTCGAGGCCGCGACCGGCGCGGACGTCGCGATCGTCGTCGTCGGCACCAACGCCCAGGTCGAGTCGGAGGGCTTCGACCGCGACTCGCTCGCGCTCCCCGGCCACCAGGACGAGCTGGTGCGCCGCGTCGCCGCCGCGAACCCCCGCACGATCGTGGTCGTCAACTCCGGATCCCCCGTGCTCCTCCCCTGGCGCGAGGACGTGCAGGCGCTGCTCCTCGCCTGGTTCGGCGGCCAGGAGTTCGGCGGCGCCCTCGCCGACGTGCTGTTCGGCGCCGTCGAGCCGGGCGGCCGGCTCCCCACGACCTGGCCAGCGACCGAGGAGGACGTCCCCGTCCGCTCCGTCACGCCGGTCGACGGCAAGGTGATCTACGACGAGGGGATCCACGTCGGCTACCGCGCGTGGCTCCGTTCGGGCGCGACCCCGGCCTACGCGTTCGGGCACGGCCTCGGCTACACGACGCACGCGATCGACGACCTCCGAGTCGCCGATGGCGGCGCGGGCGGGATCACCGCGACCGTCACCGTGACCAACACGGGCGACCGCGCCGGCAAGCAGGTCGTGCAGGCCTATCTGTCGCGCGCGGGATCCGCCGTCGACCGGCCGGTGCGCTGGCTCGCGGGCTTCGCGTCCGTGGAGCTCGCGGCCGGCGCGTCCGCCGAGGTCGACGTCGCGATCGGCGCGCGGACCTTCGCGCACTGGGACGGCGGCTGGCAGCGCGAGCCCGGCGCGTTCCGCCTGCACGTCGGCACCTCCGTGACGGCGACGCCGCTGGAGGCCGAGGTCGACCCGGCGGCCTGACCGGCACCACCCGCACGACCCGCGAGGCGGGCGGTCGACGGATCCGGACGGGCTCAGCCCGCGACGATCCGCCGGCCGCCCGCCTCGAACTCGTCGAGGTCGCCCGTCGCGCCCGCGCGCACGGCCCGGCCGCCGACGACCACCATGTAGAAGAGGAACGCCGCGAGCGCGGCCGCCCCGATCGCGATCTTCAGCGGCACGGGCCAGGGCTGCGGCGTGACGAAGCCCTCGATGATCCCGGAGACGAGCAGCACGAGCACGAGCCCCATCGCCACCGTGATGAGCGCGCGCCCGTCCTCGGCGAGCGCCTGGCCGCGCGTGCGGGCGCCGGGCGCGATCCACGCCCACGAGATGCGCAGGCCCGCGGCGGCCGCGACGAAGATCGCCGTCAGCTCGAGCAGACCGTGCGGGAGGATGTAGGAGAAGAACGTGCCGCCCTCGCCGTAGGAGAACATCACCGCGGTCGTCGTCCCGAGGCCCTGCGCGTTCTGCAGGATCACGTACGGCACCCACAGCCCCGTGATCCCGAAGGCAACGCACTGCGCGGCGATCCACGCGTTGTTCGTCCAGACCTGGCCCGTGAACGACGCGGCCGGGTTCTCGCTGTAGTAGTCGATGAAGTCGTCCTCGACGTACTTGCGGAGGTCGGCGTCGCTGCCGAGGCTCGCGATCATCGAGGGGTCGCGGAGGATCCACGTGGCGTAGAGCGCGACGATCGCCACCGTGACGAGGGCGACCGCGAGCGTCAGCCAGCGGATCCGGTACAGGGCCGCCGGCAGGTCCACGGCGAAGAACGCGGGGATGCGCGACGCGACGTTCGTGCTCTGCCCGGTGAAGCGCATGCGCGCCCGCGAGAGCCCCACCGAGAGCCGGTCGCCCTGCGCGGTGGATCCGGCCGCCGCCTGGATCGCGGACAGCTCGGCCGCGCCCGCCTGGTACCGGTCGACGAGCTCGTCGGCGTCGGGTCCGGTGAGCCGGCGCCGGCCGGCGAGGCGGGCGAGCCGGTCCCAGTCGTCCCGGTGGGCGGCGGTGTAGGCGTCGAGGTCCATCTGCTTGACTATATGCATGGCGGCAGCCGACGCGCACGACCCGATGCTCTCGGACGGTCCCGACGCGCTCGTGGTCGGCGAGGCCGTCGCCCTCGACGTCCGTCCCGCGGGCTTCGTGCTGCGGGCCGCCGGGGCCGCCATCGACGTGATCGCGTCCCTGGTCGTCGGCCTCCTGCTCGTGCTCCTCATCGGCCGGCTCTCGGGCGCTGGCCTCCTCGACGACGCCTCCAGCGCCGCGTGCGCCATCGCCGCCGTCGTGCTCGCCATCGTCGTCCTGCCCGTGGTCGTCGAGGTCGCGTCGCGCGGCCGGTCGCTCGGGCGCTGGGCCGTCGGCGCGCGCATCGTGCGGGCGGACGGCGGCGGCATCGGGCTCCGGCACGCGGTGGCCCGGGCGCTCGTCGGGATCCTCGAGATCTACCTCACGCTCGGCGGCCTCGCCGCGCTGGTGGGCCTCCTGAGCCCACGCGCCCAGCGGCTCGGCGACCTCGTGGCCGGCACCCGCTCGCAGCACGAGCGCGTGCCCGCGTATCCCGCTCCCCTGCCGCCCGTGCCGCCGCACCTCGTCGCGTGGGCGTCCGAGGCGGACGTCGGCCGCCTGCCGGACGCGCTCGGCCGTCCCCTGGCGCGCTTCCTCACGCAGCGCGAGGCCATGACGCCGGCCTCCCGCGCGCGGCTCGCCGCGGAGCTCGCGAACGAGGCCGCGGTGCACGTGTCGCCGCTGCCCGCCGCGGATCCCGAATCGTTCGTCACTGCCGTAGGCGCCGTCCGCCGCGAGCGCGAGCACCGGGCTCTGATGCTGGAGCGCGACCGCATGGCGTCGCTCGAGCCGATCCTCGCGGGGCTGCCGCACGGGTTCCCGGCCCGCGGCGGATCCACGCCCGACTGACCCGGCGCGCGCGACGCCGCCGCCCGGCGCCCGCACGCGACGACGCCGCCCGCCCCTGCTGAGGGGACGGACGGCGCCGGCGTGAGCTGCGCGGATCAGTACCGGTAGTGGTCCACCTTGTAGGGCCCCTCGACCGGCACGCCGATGTAGGCGGCCTGCTCGGGACGGAGCTCCGTGAGCTCCACGCCGAGCGCGTCGAGGTGCAGGCGCGCCACCTTCTCGTCGAGGTGCTTCGGCAGCACGTACACGCCGATCGGGTACTGCTCGTTCCGCACCCACAGCTCGATCTGCGCGAGCACCTGGTTCGTGAACGAGTTGCTCATCACGAACGACGGGTGGCCGGTGGCGTTGCCCAGGTTCATCAGGCGGCCCTCGGAGAGCACGAGCACGCTGCGGCCCGACGGCAGGCGCCACTCGTGCACCTGCGGCTTGATCTCGACCTTCTCCACGCCCGGGAGACGCTCGAGGCCGGCCATGTCGATCTCGTTGTCGAAGTGGCCGACGTTGGCGATGACGCTCAAGTGCTTCATGCGCTGGATGTCGTCCACGCGCACGACGTCGACGTTGCCCGTGCCGGTGACGAGGATGTCGACCGTCTCGATGACGGACGAGAGCTTCGCGACCTGGTAGCCGTCCATCGCGGCCTGGAGCGCGCAGATCGGGTCGACCTCGGAGACGATGACGCGCGCGCCCTGTCCGCGCAGCGCCTCGGCCGCGCCCTTGCCCACGTCGCCGTAGCCGACGACGAACGCGACCTTGCCGCCGATGAGCACGTCGGTGGCGCGGTTCAGGCCGTCGGGCAGGGAGTGCCGGATGCCGTACTTGTTGTCGAACTTGCTCTTGGTGACCGAGTCGTTGACGTTGATCGCCGGGAACAGCAGCTCGCCGTCGCGCGCCAGCTCGTACAGGCGGTGGACGCCCGTGGTGGTCTCCTCGGTGACGCCCTGGATGTCGGCGGCGCGGCGGGTCCAGCGGTCCGAGGACGCGGCGAGGCTGCGGCGCAGCGTGTCGAGGATCACGCGGTACTCGTGGCTGGCGTCCTCGGGCGTCTCGGGCACGACCCCGGCGAGCTCGTACTCGCGGCCCTTGTGCACCAGGAGGGAGGCGTCGCCGCCGTCGTCGAGGATCATGTTCGGGCCCGTCCAGTCGGCGTCAGCGGCCTCGGCCTCGCCGGACCAGTCGAAGATCTGCTCGGTGCACCACCAGTACTCCTCGAGCGTCTCGCCCTTCCAGGCGAAGACGGGCACGCCCGCGGGCGCCTCCGGGGTGCCTGCGCCGACCGCGACGGCGGCCGCGGCCTCGTCCTGCGTGGAGAAGATGTTGCAGCTCGCCCAGCGCACCTGCGCGCCGAGGGCGGTGAGGGTCTCGATGAGCACTGCCGTCTGCACGGTCATGTGGATGGATCCGGCGATGCGCGCGCCCGCGAGCGGCTGCGACGCGCCGAACTCCTCGCGGAGGGCCATGAGGCCGGGCATCTCGTTCTCGGCGAGGCGGATCTGGTGGCGTCCGGACTCCGCGAGGGAGAGGTCGGCGACGCGGAAGGGCAGAGCGGTGGACGTGGCTTCCGGGAGCAGGGTCATGCCTCCAGTCTCGCATCCGACGCGTGACGCCCGGCCGTGGATGACGACCGGGCGCCCGCCCGCTACCGGAAGGACCGCAGGCGCAGGCTGTTCGTGACGACGAACACCGACGACAGCGCCATCGCGAGCCCGGCCACGAGCGGGTTGAGGAGGCCGGCCATCGCGACCGGGATCGCGGCCGCGTTGTACGCGAAGGCCCAGAACAGGTTGCCGCGGATCGTGCCGAGCGTGCGCCGCGCGAGCCGGACGGCGTCGGCGACGAGCACGAGGTCGCCGCGGACGATCGTGATGTCGCCCGCCTCGATGGCCGCGTCCGTGCCCGTGCCCATCGCGATCCCGAGGTCGGCCTGCGCGAGGGCGGCGGCGTCGTTCACTCCGTCGCCGACCATCGCGACGACGCGCCCCTCGGCCTGCAGGCGGCGCACCGCGTCGAGCTTGCCCTCGGGGAGGACGCCCGCGATCACCTCGTCGATGCCGACCTCGGCGGCGACGCGGTGCGCGGCGCCCGCGGTGTCGCCGGTCAGGAGCACGGGACGGAGGCCGAGGGCGCGGATGCGGCGGATGGCCTCGGCGCTCGTGGGCTTGACGGTGTCCGCGACCGCGAGGATCCCGCGGACGGCACCGTCCCACGCGACCGCGATCACGGTGGATCCTTCCGCCTCGGCCCCGCGCAACGCCTCGGCGAGCGACGCGTCCGGCTCGGCGGCCCACTGCTCCGCGAGCCACGACGGCCGGCCGACCGCGACCGCGCGGCCGTCCACCACGCCGTGGACGCCGAGTCCCGCGGTCGCGACGAAGCCCTTGACGGCGGGGACGGATCCGGCACCCGCCGCCTCGACGACGGCCCGCGCCACCGGGTGCTCCGACCGCGCCTCGAGGGCGGCGGCCACGCGAACGAGCTCATCGGCGTCGACGCCCGCCGCGGCCACGGCCCGCACGAGCGACATGACGCCGGTGGTGACGGTGCCGGTCTTGTCGAGCAGCACGGTGTCGATGCGCCGGGTCGACTCCAGGACCTCGGGGCCGGTGATGAGGATCCCGAGCTGGGCGCCGCGGCCCGTGCCCACGAGGAGCGCGGTCGGCGTCGCGAGTCCGAGGGCGCACGGGCATGCGATGATCAGGGTCGCCACGGCCGCGGTGAACGCGGCCTCGGGCGGGAAGCCGAGCAGCAGCCAGCCGACGAGCGTGCCGACGGCGAGCACGAGCACGACGGGCACGAAGACGGCCGAGACCCGGTCGGCGAGGCGCTGGATCCGCGCCTTCCCCGTCTGCGCCTCCTCCACGAGCGCGGCCATGCGGGCGAGACGGGTCTCCTCGCCCACGCGCGTGGCGCGCACGAGCAGGCGGCCTCCGGCGTTGAGGGTCGCGCCCGTGACGTCGTCGCCGGGGCCGACCTCGACGGGCAGCGACTCGCCCGTGAGGAGCGAGCGGTCGACCGCGCTGGATCCGTCGACGACCACGCCGTCGGTCGCGATCCGCTCGCCCGGCCGCACGACGAACTCCTCGCCGGCGCGCAGGTCGCGGATGGGGATGCGAGCCTCGACGCCGTCGCGCACGACCGCAACGTCCTTCGCGGCGAGGTCGAGGAGCGCGGCGAGGGCGGCGCCGGACGCGCGGGCGGCACGCGCCTCCAGGTAGCGGCCGCCGAGCAGGAAGACCGTGACGGCCGCGGCGACCTCGAGGTAGACGTCGCCGGATCCGCCGCCGGGCTCCGTGACGAGGCTCAAGGTCATGCGCATGCCCGGTCGGCCCGCGTCGCCGAGGAAGAGCGCGTAGAGCGACCAGAGGAACGCGGCGGCGACGCCGATGCTCACGAGCGTGTCCATGCCGACGCCGCCGTGGCGCGCGCTGACGGCCGCGGACCGGTGGAACGGCCACGCGCCCCAGACCGCGACGGGCGCGGCGAGCGCGAGCGACAGCCACTGCCAGTTCGGGAACTGGAGCGCGGGGACCATCGCCATGAGGAACACGGGGACGGTGAGCGCCGCGGAGACCACGAGCCGCTGCCGGAGCGCGAGCTCATCGGCGTCGGGGCGGCGGGCGGCGACGGCGTCGCGGGCGGGCGGATCCTCCGGGGCGGGCGCGGGTGCGGGATCCGGGGCGGCGGCGGGCGCGTCCGGGCGGACGGGGGGAGCCGCGACCGCGACGGGCGCGCGCTCCGCGGATGCGGATGCGGCGGCAGCAGCAGCAGCAGCGGATCCGGACACGCCGTCCGCCGGCGCGCTCCCCCACCCGGCCCGCTCGGACGCGCGGTACCCCGTGCGCTCGATGGTGCGGATGGCGTCCTCGACGCTCGTGCCCGTGGGCAGCTGCACGCGAGCCCGATGGGTGGCGTAGTTGACGGCGGCCTCGACCCCGGGCATCCGGCCGAGCTTCCGCTCGATGCGCATCGCGCACGACGCGCACGTCATGCCCTGCACGTCGAGGTCGACGCGCGTGAGCACCGGGCCGCCGTCGGACGCCGATGCGGGGGCGGCATCGGCGGCCGGAGCGGGCGCGGATCCGGATGCGGGGTCGGTCACGTCAGAGCCCCGCGACGTACCCGGCCTCGTCGACCGCGGCGCGCACGGCCTCGGGGTCGAGCGGCTGGTCGCTCTCCACGGTGACGGTGGATTCGCCGCCCACGACGAGGTCGACGGCCACGGACGCGACACCCGGCAGCTCGCCGACCTCCTCGGTGACGCTCGCGACGCAGTGCTCGCAGGTCATGCCGGTGACGGGGAAGGTCGTGGTGGTCATGGGGTCTCCTTCGTGTCGTGCGATGTGGATGGGCGCCGGCGGATCAGGACCGGACGAGCCGCGCGATGGCCGCGGAGGCCTCGCGGACCTTGTCGTCCGCGACCTGGCCGCCCTCGCGCGCCGCCTCCGCGAGGCAGTGGGCGAGGTGGTCGTCGAGCAGCTTCAGCGCGACGGTCTCCATGGCGCGGGTGACGGCCGAGACCTGCGTGAGCACGTCGATGCAGTACGTGTCGGACTCGACCATGCGCTCGATCCCGCGCACCTGCCCCTCCGCGCGCCGCAGCCGCTTGAGGATGTCGTCCTTGCCCTCGCTGTACCCGACCATGGCGGCCACCTCCCGTTCCGTCCATGGTACCCCCGAGGGGTATGGCTGCATACCCCCTGGGGGTGTGGATCGGGCGGGGCGGACACGACGACGCCGCGCCCCTCGGGAGGGACGCGGCGTCGTGGTGGTGCGGACGGGGATCAGGCCCCGCGGATCAGCCCCAGGAGCTCGTCGCGGAGGGCGGCCATCTTCGCCTCGGTCGACGCCTCGACGTTCAGGCGCAGGAGCGGCTCGGTGTTCGACGGGCGGACGCTGAACCACCAGAAGGATCCGTCGTCGCCGACCGGGCCGTCGACCGTGAGGCCGTCGAGCTCGTCGAACTCGCCGCGGCCGCGGAAGGCCTCGACGATGCGCTCGTAGGCGGCGGGCACGTCGTCGACCGTGCTGTTGATCTCGCCCGACAGCGCGTACGGCGTGTAGCGCGCGGAGAGGTCGGACATGAGGCCGTCGGTCTGGCCGAACTCCGCGAGCAGGTGCATCGCGGCGAGCATGCCGTTGTCGGCGCCCCAGAAGTCGCGGAAGTAGTAGTGCGCGGAGTGCTCGCCGCCGAAGACGGCGCCGGTGGCGGCCATCTGGTCCTTGATGAGCGAGTGGCCGACGCGCGTGCGGACCGCCGTGGCGCCCGCCGCCTCGATGGTCTCGGGGACGATGCGCGAGGTGATGAGGTTGTGCAGCACCGTGACGTCCTCGTCCGGCGACTGCGCCTTCACGCGCGAGATCTCGCGGAGCGCCACGATGGCGGCGACGGCGCTGGGCGTGACCGCCTGGCCCTTCTCGTCCACGACGAAGCAGCGGTCCGCGTCGCCGTCGAATGCGAGGCCGAGGTCGGCGCCGTGCTCGACGACCGCCTTCTGCAGGTCGACGAGGTTCGCCGGCTCGAGCGGGTTCGCCTCGTGGTTGGGGAAGGTGCCGTCGAGCTCGAAGTACAGCGGGATGATCTCGATGGGCAGCTCGGGCAGGCCGGCCGCGGTGCCGAGCACGGCCGGGACGGTCATGCCCCCCATGCCGTTGCCCGCGTCGACCACGACGCGCAGCGGGCGGATGCCGGACAGGTCGACGAGCTGGCGCAGGTAGCCCGCGTAGTCGGCGAGCACGTCGCGCTCGCGCACCTGGCCCGCGGGCTCCACCGCGGCGATGCCGTCGGCCAGGAATCCGATGGCGCGGTCGCGGATGGCGCCGAGGCCCGTGTCGAGGCTGATGCCCTGGGCGCCCGCGCGGGAGAACTTGAGGCCGTTGTAGGTGGCGGGGTTGTGGCTCGCGGTGAACATGACCGCGGGGGCGTCGAGGGATCCCGACGCGAAGTAGGTCTCGTCCGTGGAGCACAGCCCGATGAGGAGGACGTTCCCGCCGCGGGCCGTCGCGCCCCGGGCGAACGCCTGCGCGAAGGACGGCGAGGAGTCGCGCATGTCGTGCCCCACGACGATCTCGCCCCCTGCCGCGCCGAGCTCGTCGACGAAGCCCGCACCGAGGGCCGTCACCAGCTCCTCGGTGAGCTGGCTCCCGACGAGACCTCGCACGTCGTAGGTCTTCACGATGGCGGTCAGCGTCTCGGCGGGAGTCGTCGTCATGCTCAGGAACCTACCTCACCGAGCACCCCGTGCCGGACGATCTGCCAGCCCTGCGGGGCCGAGAGACGGGCGGCGTGGCGGTCGCAGAGGTCGTAGCTGTGCGGCTCGGAGTCGTGGCTGAGGGGACCGAGGACGGCCATGGAGTCCGCGTAGACGTAGGTGAGGGTGGTCGTGGCGCCGCCGGTGCAGCCGACGCGGGAGCAGGGCCTGTTCGTCATGTCGGGCCCACACTACCGCCGACCCCGGGCGGTACGATGGGGGCCATGCCACGATCGCGCCGCCGGGGAGGCCACGTCTCCATCCGGGGCTCCTGGCGGGATCGGCACGGCCGCGGCCTCCGCTCCCCCGTCACCGGCCCGGAGCTGCCCGTGCTGCGCACGCGCGCCGACCTCTTCGACCAGACCATCGCGTCCGCCGCCGAGTACCTCCGCGGCCTCTGGCCCGACGAGCTCGACCGCGTCTCGTTCGAGGTCGCCGCGCTGCCCGCCCGCAACAGCGAGCGGGACGGCATCGACCGCTGGAGCGTGCTCCCCGACGAGCGCCGCGTCATCTTCTACCGGCTCCCCATCGAGCGCCTGGCGCACCTGCACGAGGAGGACGAGTACCACCAGCGGGCGCTCGTCGAGGGCTGCGTCTACCGCGCGGTCGCCGAGCTGCTCGGCAAGGACCCGTGGGACCTCGCCCCCGACAGGTACGACCCGCACTGACCGCGGATCCCGAACGGGCGTCAGGCGTCCGCCCGGTGTCAGCGCCTCCCGGTGTCAGCGCCTCCCGGTGTCAGGGCCTCCCGGCGTCAGGGGTGGACGCGCAGCGGGTCCGCGGCCGGGAGCACCGGCACGACGGGCAGCGCCGCGGATCGCCCGGGCTCGGCGAGGGTCACCGTCGCGGTGAGGCCGGCGGAGCCCTCGAGCAGGTAGGTGCGCCCGGCCTCCACGGCGGCCGACACCTCGGATCCGGCCGGGACGTCGAGCGAGACGGCCGCCGAGCCGTCGGTCGGGCGCGCCGTGACGGACGCCGCCTGGTCGCCGGCGTTCCGCAGGTGGAGGAGCGGCGCCGGGCCCGCGGGAACCGACACGAGCGCGTCGCGCGAGAGCGCCCCCGCGGACGGGAGCCAGGCGAAGTCGGTCGCGCCGCTCTCCGCCGCGCCGGACACGCTGCGCACGGCCGCCGTGACCGGCGCGGAGCTCTGCACGGTGACCGAGTAGCGGCCGTCGGGGAGGGCGGAGACGGGCACGTCGATCGTGCGGCCCGCGTCGGCCTGCAGGGTGAACGTGGTCCCCGTGCCGTCCGTGCCCTCCTCGGGGGCGACGCTGACGCTGACGTCGGCGTCCTGGGATCCGGGGACCACGATGCGCACGGCCGTCACGAGGTCGGGGTCGGCGCCGCCGTCCGAGCCGGCCCCGGCGGCGGCCCCTCCCTCGTCGGCGGGAGGCGCCTCCTCGCCCTCGACGGGCGCGACGGGCGCCGCCTGCGAGTCGATGCGGAGGCCGGTCATGGTGAGCGCGGTGGACGGGGCGGCGGCCGGGCCGATCCAGTCGACGCCGCCCGCGAGGAGCCCGCGGACCGTGCTCTGCTCGAGCCGGGCGACGACCTGGCCACCGCGGCTCTGGACGTGCACGGCCGGGGAGGAGAGGTCGGGGGCGAGGCCGGCGAGGCTGAGCACGCGGCGGCCTCCTGCCGGCACGGAGATGCCGCTGGCCCCGGGTGCGCTGACGGCGCCCTCCTCGCCCGTGATGGCGAGGTCGACGGTGGAGGAGACGCCGGACGGGTTGTCCAGCACGACGAATGTGGTGCGGCCGGTGGTCGTCGCGCCGCCCACGAGCCACGCGTCTGCGGTGGCCTCGGAGCACGACGTGGCGGCGAGCCCCGCGAGGTCGGACGCCGTCGCGATCTCGGACGCCGCGCCCGCGAGGTCGGTCGGGGCGTCGTCTACGGCGCCCGCCACGGCGAGCACGGACGGCGCGCTCGACGCCCCGCCCTGCACCTCGGGGGCCTGGATGCGCGAGGTGCGGACGGCCGGCGCGGCGTCCGTCGCCCCGGTCGCGGCGGATCCGCTCGTCACGGCGGCGGTCCCCACGGCGACCGCGGTGGTCGAGGACGTCGCATCCGCTGCGGGGGGACGGAGGAGCGAGCCGGGGCAGACGCGCTGCTGGTCGGTCACGACGGGGGTCACGAGCACCGAGGGGGCGCTCGCGTCACCCGCGGCGGGCGGGAGCAGCAGCGCGCCGGTCACCACGACACCGAGCACGGCGACGCCGACGATCCCGGTGGTCACGCGCGTCGCGATGCGCACGGCGTCACGCCTGGCCATCTGTCCTCCTGCGGTCGTCGTCGGTGCCGCGGGGGCGGTCGTCGTCCCGGTCGGCGTCCGGCGCGGGCACGACGTCGTCGCGCTCCCCGTCGTCGCCGGCGCGACGCTCCCCCGCCTGGCGGATGTCGCCGAAGGACGCGGTCTCCACGGCCTCGCCGGTCGGCTCGTCGATGTACGCGGGGGTGCCGCGGTCGTCGTGCGCGGGCCGCGGCTCCTCGGCGTCGGCCGGGCGCGCGTCGGAGGCGGCGACGGGCTCGCGGTAGGCCGGCAGCGGACGACTGCGCGCCGCGAGGCCGCCCGTGGGGATCGCCAGGAGCAGGGTGAGCGCGAACACGAGCGCCTGCGCCGCGAGCACGCCCGCGCGCCCCGGGTCGTCGAGGTTGCCGGGCCCCGCGACCTGGGCCACGAGGTCGTCGCTGCCCACGAAGCGCCAGAGGAGCCCCGCCTCGGTCTGCCCGACGGCCGTGAAGACCGGGTCGTCGTCGAGGGCGGAGCGCGCGCGGTCGTGCACGGCGGCCTCCGCGTCGCCCGCTGGCGCCTCGAGGAGCACGTAGCTGACCCCGAGCGCGCGGAGCTCGTCGGTGGCGTCGAGGCCGGAGCGGGAGGACACGTTGCCCGCCAGCTCGGCGACGCGCGTCTGCGTGTCGGTCAGCGGGCCGATGGTCGAGTCGACCGTGGAGACCTGCTCGAGCGTCCGGCCGGCGCCGCGTTCGACGTCGGCGGAGAGCGAGCCGTCGTCCGCGGCGCGGAGCACGAGCGTGCCGACGGCGGGATCCGTGGCGGCCTCCGCGACCACGAGGCCGGGGAGCGAGGTGTCGGTGGTGGCGCGCACGGCGGTGGATCCGGCGACCGCGGCCGAGACGAGCGGCAGGGCGAGCACGACGAGGGTCACGGCGGCCACGAGCCCCGGCGCGAGCGACCGGCGGCCGAGCGTCGCGAAGCCCAGCACGAGGGCTCCGGTGAGGCCGAGCCACAGGAGGCTGAGGCCGGATCCGGGCCAGACCGCGACGACGTCGGATCCGGTCGACTGCACCACCGTCCGCGCGGCGAGCACCGCGGTCGCGAAGCCGAGCACCGTCACGCCGAGCGCGAGGGCCGCGCGGTGCGATCCGCGGAGGAAGAGCGCGGCGATGGCGCCCAGCACGAGCGGCGCGACCAGCACCGCGACCACGAGGAGCGGGACGGCGGCGGGGAGTCCGGCGCCCAGACCGTCGACGAACGCGGACCAGCCGCCGAGGCCGGCGGTCGGGAAGCCCAGCGCGAGGCCGGGGACGTCTGCGGGCGTGAAGCCGGCGGGCACGGCGGGGTCGGCGGCGAGGGCGAGCGGCTGCCCCTGCATCACGCGGTGGACGACGAGGGGCGCGACGAGGGCGAGCAGCGGCACCGGGATCGTGACGAGCCGCCCGGCGCGGCGTCCGGCCCTCACCGTTGCGACGAGCCAGAGCACGAGCACGGCGGGCACGAGCGACGGGGCGGATGCGCCGACGGCGGCCATCAGGATCCCCGCCACGGCGGACGCGGACCACGAGCGCGGCGCCCGCAGCACCGCGAGCGCGAGCCACGGGAGGAGCAGGTGCGCGAGCACGGCCGGCAGGCGGCCCTCGCCCAGCGCGATGAGAAGGGTGGGCGCGAGGGTCCAGACGAGGGCGGCGAGCGCGCGCAGCCAGGCGTTGCGCGTCAGCTGCGCGGCGCACAGCCAGGCGGCGAGCGCGGCGAGCGGCAGGGCGGCCACGAACAGGCCGAGGACGGCGAGCGACGGCTCCCACGCGGTGACGCTGCCGAGCACGGCGAGCACGTAGGCGAAGGGATCGGAGGGGGCGACGGGGCCCGCGCCGGATCCGCGGACCCCGATGCCGACCTGCGCCCACAGCGCGCCGGCGCTCGGGCCGAGCGGCAGGAGCTGGCCGCCGACGAGGGCGGTGCCGGTGAGCCGCGGCAGCCACATGACGGCGGAGAGGAGGAGCGCGGCGAGCACGGTCCAGCCGCCGCCGGTGGCGAGGAACTCGACGCCGTCGGAGACGCCCATGTGCTCGACGCGGTACTGCTCCCGGGCCAGCGACCGGCGGCGACGGCCGACCGCGAGCGGCTGGCGCAGGGATGCGATGCTCGACCACGGCGCCGTCCGGCGGGATGCGAGCCGGCGGCGGCTGGCACGGATCCGTCCGGGCGCGACGGCGACCCGCACGGCCGCGCCGATCTCGCCGGGCGCCGCGGTGGGCCGCTTGCGGAGCATCTGGAGCAGCGCGCGCAGGATGGCGAGCGGAACCAGCGAGAGCCAGTGGAACGGGACGGCGGCCGGCGGCGCGTAGACGAGGCGACGGTGCAGCTGCGCCTGCCTGCGCAGGCGACGGCGCCGACGACGCGGCGTGCGCTTGCCCAGGAAGGCGGTGCCGGGGGCGGCGTCGCCCGCGGAGGCGACGCGCGCGGCCGGGACGACCACGACGCGGTGGCCGGCGAGTCGCGCGCGGACGCAGAGGTCGAGCGCGTCGTCGATGACGGGCAGCGCCTCGTCGAACCCGCCGAGCTCGTCCCAGAGGCGGTGCCGCACGAGCATGCCGCCCGCGGCGACGCCGAGGACGTCGCTCATGTCGTCGTACTGCGCCTGGTCGAGCTCGACGTCGACGACGGGCACGGCCGCGCCGAGCGTCGTGAGCGTCGTCCCGAGCTCGTGGATGTAGCCGGGGTGGTCCCACTCCATGAGCTTCGGGCCAGCGACCGCGACGCTCGGCGACGCCTCGATGGCGGCGAGCAGGCGCTCGAGCGCATCGGGCGCTGGCGCGTTGTCGGCCGAGAGCAGCCAGAGCAGCTCGTGGTCGCCCTCGGGTGCGGGGATCACCCGGACGGCCTGGTCTACGGCCTGCCCGAAGGTCATCCGCGCCGGGGCCTGCACCATGCGCGTGGGGTCGGCCGCCGCGAGCAGGGCGGCGGATCCGTCGCGGGACCCGAGGTCGACCGCGACCACCTGGTCGGGGCGGCGCGTCTGCGCCGCGAGGGCCTGGAGGGTCCGGTCGAGGAACTGCGCGCCCTCGTGGGCGACGAGGATCGCGGTTACTCGTGGCTGCATGACAGGGGAGACCCTACGTGGTGCGTGGTGGGGATCCGCCGCAGCGGGACGGCGCGCCGGAAGCCGGGGGCCGCGATGGCGCGGACGGCCGGGTCAGACCGCGCGCTTGCGGAGCTTGCGGCGCTCGCGCTCCGAGAGGCCGCCCCAGATGCCGAAGCGCTCGTCGTTCTCGAGCGCGTACTCGAGGCACTCGCTGCGCACCTCGCACGATCCGCAGATCTTCTTGGCGTCGCGGGTGGATCCGCCCTTCTCGGGGAAGAACGCCTCGGGGTCGGTCTGCGCGCAGAGCGAGTCGGCCTGCCATGCGAGCGGGTTGCCGTCATCGACGGCGCGGACACCGGGGACCCCGAGTCGGACGGGGTCGACGAACCAGTCGTCGGGGACTCCGGCGTGGTGCTCAGGTAGTGCCATGTCACGATCTCCCCACGCGGCCGGGGCGCCCGGCCGGCCCCAGCTCATCGTCATAATTACACCGGTGTAACTCGCTCGCGTCAAGCTGCGGAGGGTAAACCCTCAGCCGCTCCTCGAGGGTTGCGACGCGCCGCGGCTCGCTGCCGGCGCTAGGCCGTGGCGCCAGCCTGGCGGGCGTCCCAGGCGCTCGTGACCATGTCGTCCAGGGAGTGGCGCATGGACCAGTCGATGTCGCGCGCGGCGAGCTCGCCCGAGGCCACGATGCGCGCCGGGTCGCCGGGGCGGCGGTCGCGCACCTCCGGCTCGAAGTCGATGCCCGTGGCCCGCGCGATGGCAGTCATGATCTCGCGGACGCTCACGCCCGCGCCGCTGCCGAGGCAGTACACGGGCTCGACCGGCTCGCCGGCCTCGAGGCGGCGGGCCGCCGCGACGTGGGAGGCAGCGAGGTCGACGACGTGGATGTAGTCGCGCACGCACGTGCCGTCCGGCGTCGGGTAGTCACCGCCGTTGATCCGCGGCGTGCGGCCGTCGAGCAGAGCGTCGAACACGAGCGGGAAGAGGTTGTGCGGGCTGGTGTCGAAGTAGCCCTCGTCGCCGGATCCCACGACGTTGAAGTAGCGGAGCGACGCGTGCCGGAGGCCCTTCGCGATCCCCTGGTCGCGCAGGAGCCACTCGCCGATGAGCTTCGACTCGCCGTACGGCGACTCGGGGGCCTTGGGCGTGCGCTCGTCGACCAGGTCGACGTCGGGCGTCCCGTACACGGCCGCGGACGACGAGAAGACGATGCTGTCGACGCCGGCGCGCTCCATCTCCTCGAGCAGGACGGCCGTCGCGGTCACGTTCTGCTCGTACGTGTGCAGCGGGCGCTGGACGGAGACGCCCGCGTACTTGTAGCCGGCCACGTGCACGACGCCCTCGATGTCACCGGATCCGAGGACGCGGGCCAGCAGCTCGCGGTCGAGCACGGACCCCCGGTGGAAGGGCACGCCGTCGGGCACGAACGACGCGTGACCGCTCGAGAGGTCGTCCAGGACGACCGTGTCGATGCCCGCCCGCGCGAACGCGGAGACGATGTGCGAACCGATGTAGCCGGCGCCGCCGGTGACCAACCATGTCATGCGGCAACCCTATCGACGGCGCTCCTGGCCTCGGTCACGCGTCGTCGTCCGCGGAGGCGGGCGCCGGGGTCGTCGCGAGGAACGCCTCGCCCTCCCCCGTGACGACGAGCCTGCCCTCGTCGGGCGTGACGAAGACGGCGTCGCCGCGGCGCATCACGACGGTCGAGGCCTCGCCGCGGAGCGTCACCTCGCCCGCGGTGCAGAGGACGATGGCCGGCCCGTCGACGTCGACGACGCTCGCGCCCGCGTCGCCGTCGACCGTGTCGCGCGTCGCCGGGGAGACGTGCGCCAGCAGGAAGTCGGGCACGTCGGGCCGGTACAGCTCGACGCCGGGTGCCGCGTGCTCGGGCTCGAGGTACGGCACGGGCAGCGCCTGGAACTCGAGCACGTCGAGGAGCTCGGGCACGTCCACGTGCTTCGGCGTGAGGCCGCCGCGCAGGACGTTGTCGGACGCCGCCATGAGCTCGATCCCGAGGCCGTGCAGGTACGCGTGGATGTTGCCCGCGGGCAGGTAGAGGGCCTCGCCGCGGCGGAGCGTCACGCGGTTGAGGAGGAGCGACGTGACGATGCCGGGGTCTCCCGGGTAGGCCGCGGCCAGCTCCCGCACGGTGCGCATCTCGGTCGAGAACTCGCGGCACTGCCGGTCGGAGGAGAGGCTCGCGAGCAGCGTGACGCGGTCGACGAGGCGGCGCACCTCGGATCCGCCGCCCATGAGGAAGGCGAACGTGTCGCGCAGCACGTCCGCCTCGGAGCCCGTGAGGCGCGACAGCACCGTGCGGATCACGGCCGGGTCGGAGTCGGGCCCCGACGCGTCGAGCGTGAGCAGCAGCGTGAATGCCTCCCGCACCTCGGCGAGCGGGCGGAAGCCGCAGAGCGCGTGGAACTCGTCGCTGAGCGCGAAGATCAGTTCGGGCTTGTGCAGCGGGTCCTTGTAGTTCCGGTGCGGCGCGTCGATCGGGATGCCGCGGTCCTCCTCGTCGCGGAAGCCGCGGCGCGCGCGGTGGAGGTCCGGGTGCGCCTGCAGCGAGAGCGGGCCGTCGGCCGCGAGCACCTTGAGGAGGAACGGGAGGCCGGGGCCGTCGCCCGGGCGGAGGCCCTGGGCGAGCGGACCGAGCGTGGTCGCGGGGTCCGCGTGGATCCACTCGGACAGCGTCCGCGCGCCGCCGACCGTCGACGGGTCGACCACGCGGGTGGGCGAGCCGTCGTGCGCCCCGAGCCAGAGCTCCGCCTCCGGGCCGCCGGACGCCTCGCGGCCGAGCAGCTCGGCGATGGCGGTGCGGGAACCCCAGGCGTAGTCGCGTGGGGTGTTGGCGAGGGCAGTGAACACGTCGGGATCCTGTCGGGCTTGGCGGCTACCTACAACGCCCGAGGGCGCGCGTCCTGTCCGGACGCGACCAAAGTACCAACCGATGGGGCCGCCGCCCGGACGCCGACCTAGGCTCGGCCGCAGGCGCCCGTCCCCGAGGGCGCCGACGAACCGCAATGGAGCATCGTGTCCCTCACCCCCCTCATCGGCGACTTCTACGGCTACGAGACCCGGCTCGGCGACCGGGAGAAGGAGTCCCTCGCCGACCTCCGCGCCTACCTCGAGGCCGAGGTCAAGCCCCACGTCAACGGGCTATGGGCCCGCGCCGAGTTCCCCCGCCACGTCGTCGCCGGCCTCGCCGAGCGCGGCCTCTTCGGCATGCCGTTCCCCGAGACGCGCCCGTTCGAGAACTCGGCCGTCTACCGCGGCTGGGCCGCGCTGGAGCTCGGCCGCGTCGACGCGAGCATCGCGACCCTCGTCGGCATGCAGAGCGGGCTCGTGATGGGCAGCGTCGCCGTCGCCGGATCCCCCGAGCAGCGCGCCGAGTGGCTGCCCCGCTTCGCGTCCGGCGAGATCCTCGGCTCCTTCGGCCTCACCGAGCCGCTGTCCGGATCCGACTCCGCCCGCGGCCTCCGCACGGTCGCCACGCGCCGCGGCGACGAGTGGAGCATCACGGGATCCAAGCGCTGGATCGGCAACGGCACCATCAGCGACTTCACCGTCATCTGGGCCAAGGACGCCGACGACGGCCAGGTGAAGGGCTTCCTCGTCCCGAACGACTCCCCCGGCTTCCGCGCCACCCGGATCGAGGACAAGCAGGCGCTGCGCATCGTGCAGAACGCGGACATCGAGCTCGACGGCGTCATCGTGCCCGAGCGGAACCGCCTCCAGAACGGCACGTCGTTCGCGGACACGGCCGCGGTGCTGCGCCTCACGCGCGCCGAGGTCGCGTGGGCCGCCATCGGCATCTCCATCGGCGCGTACGAGGCGGCGGTCGCCTACACGGGCGAGCGCGAGCAGTTCGGCAAGCCGCTCGGCGCGCACCAGCTCATCCAGGACCTCCTCGTCCGCAGCCTCGGCAACATCACGGCGTCGATCGGGCTGGTGACGCGCGCGTCCGAGATGGTCGACGAGGGCACGCAGTCGGACGAGCACTCGGCGCTGGCCAAGGCGTACGCCACCAGCCGGATGCGCGAGACCGTCGCCTGGTGCCGCGAGGCCTTCGGCGGCAACGGCATCGTGCTCGACTACGACGTCGCCCGCTTCTTCGCCGACGCCGAGGCCATCTACTCCTACGAGGGCACCCGCGAGATGAACACGCTCATCGTCGGCCGCGCGATCACGGGGCACGCGGCCTTCGTCTGATGGACAGCGGGGGCGCATGGAGCCCCGGCGTCCGGGGCCCAGGCTCCGCCGCTCCCCTCAAGCGGCGGGACCCGGGCCTCGGGCCGGATACCCTGATGGGCATGCCCACCGCCAGCCGCCGAGCCCTCCGGAGCTTCGCGACCTTCGTCCTCGTCACCACGTTCGCCGGTGACATGTGGCGCGACAGCCTCAGCTGGTGGGGCTTCGGGGCGATCGCGCTCGGCGTGCTGATCACGTGCATCACGCTGCTCGCGCGCTCGCGCCCCCTCCCGCGCGTGCGCGTGCTGCCGATCCCGCTGCTCGCGTTCACGGGCGTCGCGGTGCTCTCCATCGCGTGGTCGCAGTACCGGCCGGAGTCGGCGCTCGGCGTGCTCATCCAGCTGTCGACGTCCATCGCGGCGCTGACGCTCGTCGTGCTGCTGTCGTGGTCCGAGATCGTGCAGGGCCTCGGACGCGCGCTCCGCATCATCCTCGGGCTGTCGCTCGCCTTCGAGCTGTTCGTGGCCGTCGTGGTGCGCGGGCCGGTCATGCCGTTCTTCACCGACTACGGGCCCCGCGCGCCCGCCGCGTTCGCCTGGACCCGCGGGGAGCTCCTCAGCGGCGGCCGGATCCAGGGCGTCGTCGGCAACGCGAACCTGCTCGCCATGGTCGCGCTGCTCGGCCTCATCGTGTTCTCGCTGCAGTACGCGGCGCGCACGGTCCGCCGCCGCGACGCCGGGATCTGGATCCTCGTCGCCCTCCTCACCCTGACCCTCACCGGCAGCTCCACGGTCCTGGTCGCGCTCATCATGACCGCCATCGTCGCCGCCCTCGCCCTCGTCGCCCGACGCGTCGGCATCCGCGGGCGCCTCGTGCTGGCGGGCGGCGTCGCCGTGGCCGCCGTGGTCGGCGCGGGCGTCGTCGCCACGCGCACGGCCGAGGTGTTCGAGCTCCTCGGCCGCTCCCCCGACCTCACCGGCCGGTTCCAGATCTGGGAGTCGGTGCTGGGTCTCGCGCAGCAGCACCCCGTCGTCGGCTGGGGCTGGATCGGGTACTGGGCGCCGTGGGTCCACCCCTTCCAGGGCCTCGCCGTCCGCAGCGGCGTCACCTACCTGCAGGCCCACGACGCGTACCTCGACGTGCTGCTGCAGGTGGGCGCGATCGGGCTCCTGGCCTTCGCCGCGTTCGTCGTCACCACCTACGTGCGCTCCTGGTGGGCCGCCATCGACCGCCCGCAGCACCGCCGCGACCGCGTCGAGCCGTACTCCACCCTCGCGCTCGCGCCGCTCCTGCTGATGACCGCGCTGGTCGTGCAGAGCCTCGCGGAGAGCCGGCTGCTGTACGAGGGCAACTGGCTGCTGCTCGTCGTCATCGCGATCGCCACGAAGTCCGGCATGGTCGCGCGCGAGGACGTCCCGGGTCCCGACGACGCGCGCCGCCGTCCGGTCCGGCCCGCGGCGCCGTCGGCCACCGTGGTCCCCTCGCCCGCCCCGGTCGACGCCCCGGCCGCCGCGGCCGTGCCCTCCGCCTCGGCCCCGTCCGCCGCCGCCGACCCCCGCGTCGCCTGATCCGCGCGGCCGCCCGGTGCCCCGCCTACCGCCCGTGATGGCCGACGCATGACCCGTCCCGCCCGCCTGCCGCTCCCGGAGCGCCTGCCCGACCTGCTCGGCTCGGCGCGCTTCTCCGCCGCGCTCACGCACTGCATCCTCGGCACGGCCGTCCTGTCGCACGCGCTCAGGTCCACCGTGGGCTGGGCCGGGCTCATCGCGATCGTCACCACGCTCGTGGCCATGGCCGCGGGATCCCTCGCGGCGAAGCGCGGCGACTGGGAGTGGCGGGGCCTCCTGCCCATCTCGCTGCTCGTCCTGGTGGGCTGGTGCGCGGCGACGCTCCTCTGGACGGCGTACCAGCCGGACGCGGTCGGCGGCGTGCTCTACCTCGCGGCGTCCGCGTTCCTCGCGGTGTACGTCGGCGTCGTCCGCGACCTCATCCAGATCGTGCGGGCGGCCGGGGACGTGCTACGGCTGGTACTGGTGTCGTCCCTCGCCCTCGAGGTGCTCGCGGGGCTGCTCATCGACGGCCCCATCCCGTTCCTCGGGATCCGCGGCGCCCTCGAGCGCCTCGGCCCCATCCAGGGGCTGCTCGGCGAGCGCAACGCCCTGGGCATCGTCGCCCTGGTCGCGGCCGTGACCTTCGCGGTGGAGCTCATGACCCGGTCCGTCTCGCGCGGTCGCGGCGTCTTCTCGCTGGTCGTCGCGCTCCTCGTGGCGTCGCTGACGCGGTCGTCGGTGATCCTCGGCACGTTCCTCGTGCTCGCCGTCGCCGCCCTCGCGATCCTCGGCCTCCGCCACCTCGCGCGGCAGGCACGGCCCCTGGCCAACAGCGCAGTCCTCGTGCTCGCCGCCGGTGTCGCGGTGCTGGTCGTGGCGTTCCGCTCCCCCGTGCTGCAGGTGCTGCAGGCGCGGCCCGACTACCTGCAGCGCGTCGCGCTCTGGCGCGAGATGCTGCGCCTCATCGACCTCAACACCATCGAGGGCTGGGGCTTCGTGGGCTTCTGGCGCCGGGACGCGTACCCGTACACGGCCCTCGACCTCGTCAGCCGGGGCGCGCAGGAGACCGGCCGGAACGCCTACCTCGACCTCTACCTGCAAGCCGGGCTCGTCGGGCTCGCGCTGTTCGCGGCGTTCTGCGCCCTCGCGCTCGGCCGGTCCTGGGTTCTCGCGACCACCAAGCGCGGCGTCGGCTACGTCTGGACGGCACTCGTGCTCGTCGTCCTCGTGGTCGCGTCGCTCGCCGAGAGCGTCACGATCGTGGAGTGGGGCTGGGTCCTGCTCGTGATCTGCGCCGTCAAGGCCGCGCAGGGCCGCAGCTGGCGGCACGGGCTCCCGGAGCAGCACCGACCCGGCTGAGGCCCGGGCCGCGGCCGGGCGTCGGGATCAGCGCACCGCCTCGTCGCGCGGCCGGCGGAACGAGAAGAACTTGTGGCCGGTGTAGCTCGCCACGGTGATGACGATGGTCACGAGCACCTGCGCGACGATCGGCTGGAGCGGCGTCGTCTCCACGACCAGCGGCAGCAGGAGCATGTTCGCGAACAGGGGCATGAGGTTCACCAGCGTGTAGCGGGAGAAGTCCGGGAGCAAGTTGCCGCTCACCCGGAAGACGAGCTTGCGGTGCAGGGTGAACGCGATGGGGAGCTGCACCGCCCACGCGATGACGAGCACGAGCGGGTACGGGATCGTGTGGCCCCACAGCAGGTAGAAGAGCGCGAACCACGCCGTGCCGAGCACGGTGTTGAAGCCGCCGACCAGCAGGAACGCGACGCGCTCGTCCTTGATCAGCCGGAGCAGGATCCCCGGGGGCGGGGTCTCCTCGCGGGGGGCGTCGACGTCGTGCGCGTGCTGTTCCATGGGCTCTCCTCGCCACGCCGGGCGCTCGAGCGGGCAGCCGGCGGGCCGCGCCGTGGTCGTCCGGTGCGGCCCCACTGTATCCGGTGGGCCCTCCGTACCCGCCGCTCCGCCGGTGGCCCGGCGGGCGGGCGGACGGCGGCGGGCTCGGCCGGTCGCGGGTCAGTACGCGGCGCCCACCGGGATGCGGGCCAGCGCCGCGGCGCCCATCGTGGTGATGGTCGGCGACGACGTGCCCGCGAGGGCGACGAGCCGCGCCCAGCTCGAGACCGGCCGGGCCTGGCCGCCCTGCAGGACGTACACGCTGGGGTCGGCCGCGCTCTTCACGAGCACGGACCCCGTCACGGTGGCCCCCGTCGCGTCGAGGGTGCGGCAGGTGGTGGGCACGAGGTCCGTCACGGGGAGGCCCGTCGACCCGGGGTTCGCCAGGGCGACGATGCTGCCCTGGGTGGCGAGGTAGGACGTGCCGCCGCAGCGCACCAGCAGCGACAGGTTCGCCGCGGATCGGGCGTAGCCGTCGAGGGTGCCCTGGGTCACGGTGCTGTAGGCCTGGCCGAGGCCGAGCTCGCGCGTGACGGCGAAGTCCGGCACGCCCACCTTGCGGTTCAGGCCGTCGACGACGTAGACGTCCGCGCTGCTCGCCGACTTCACGAGCGTGCCGGGCTCCAGCGCCACGTGGCCCGTGGAGTACCGCGCGCCGACCTGGGAGCGCATCTGCGCGACGAAGGCGGACGCGCCGCCGTTGAGCGCCACGAGCGCCGACCAGCTGGACACCGGGTACTTGACGCCGCTGTCGAGGAGGTACGCCGTGCCGTCGCCCGGCAGCGTGAAGAACGCGCTCATGGCGCCGGCCTGCGGGACCGCGCGGAGCTGGCCCGGGTCGAGCGGGACGGCGGCCGAGCAGCTGTAGCCGTACGACGCGACCAGGTCGCAGGAGGAGAACGCGTGCTGCCTGTCGCCCTGCACCAGGCTGATGGTGCCGTCGGACGGGTCGCGCACGAGCTCGGATGCGGGGATGCCCGTGGCGAGCGCGTCGAGGTACGAGCGGCCGACCGTGCTGATCCCCCCGAGCGCGGAGAGCGCCTGGTAGACGGCGAAGTCGGTGACCGGGTGCTTCTGACCGCCGCTGACGAGGTAGACGCTGTCGTCGGTCGCCACCTTGACGAAGGAGGACACGGGTCCGTCGCTCGTGCTGCCGAACCAGTCGGTGTAGAGGCGCCAGAAGTTGCGGTTGCCGTAGGAGGAGCACGAGTCGCCGCTGCCGTAGAGGTTCCGCAGCGCGGCGGCGTTGGGCTGGTACGGCGTGTAGATGTAGAGCCCGGCCGTGGCCTGGTTGCGGATCGTGACCTGCGAGGATCCGCAGTCCGCGTTCGGGTGCCAGAGGATGCGGTTGCTGCGCCCGGCCTGGTAGTTCCAGCGCGTCGGCGTGGACTGGTACACCTTGAACTGGTGCGCCGCGTTGTAGACCTGGTTGAAGAAGCCGTAGTAGAGGGAGTCGCACGCGGCGGTGTCCGGGCAGCCGTAGCCCGTGGCGCTGCGGAACTGGCGGTCGGTCGGCGTGCTGTCGGTGACGAGGCCCTGCTCCTTCTCCAGGAGCACGAGGAGCGCGGCCTGGCTGACCCCGCACGCGCGGCCGACCCAGTACACGATGTCGGCGCCGCTGAGGCGCGACGCCTGGAGGCTCGAGCAGCGGCTGTCCGCGGCGCGCGCGGGCGTGCTCTCCACGTAGTTCCTGAGGCACACGTAGCCGGAGGCGCAGCTCGGGACGCGCGCCTGCAGGAAGGACTGGATGTCGCCCTGCGACATCGCGTCGCCGTCGTAGAACTTGGCGTCGCTGATGATCATGCCGGGGTCGAAGTCCGCGCCGGACGCCGCCTGCGCGGGATCGGCGGATCCTCCGATGGTGCCCGTGCCGACGAGCCCCACGCCGAGGGCGACGGCCCAGACGGCCAGGCAGGCGATCAGCCGTGAGCGTCGGCGCGCGCGCCGCATCGTGTCCACCCCGTTGTCGAACAAATGCGTCCCCCTGCGTCCCCGTGCCGTGAGATGCGATTCTCACACACGAAGGGGCGTCCGCCGCACCGTGGTGCGGATCGGACGCCCTCGGCGCTCAGCGGACGCCGGATCCGCGGCTGGCTACTTCTTCCGGCGGCCGGCCGGCGGCTGGTCGACGCCGAACGTGCGGGCCCAGGTCTCCGGGCTCGTGACCGTGGGCAGGGCCGCGCGGTACGCGGCCTTGAGCTGCGGCCAGCGGGCGAGGATGCGCCAGCGGAGCACGATGCTCGTCCACAGCATGCGGCGGAAGAGCACGGGATCCCGGCGGTGCAGGAGCGCCGCCGACCCCTCCGCGTTGGAGACGAGCACGCTGTCGAACGAGGGGACGACCCACCAGCGGGCGTCCTCGAACGCCAGGTGCGCCTCCGGCCCGCGGGTCGCGGCCTGGCTGAGCGGGGAGAACGCGTGGCGGGCCACGGTCCGGGCCAGCCACACCATGCGGGCGATGCCCGCGGGGGCTCCTCCCCCGCGTCGACGCTGCGGCTTGTCCGGCGCGACGATCTCGGGCAGGGCGGCACGGTCCTTGATCGGGACGCCGTCGGTGAACCCCTGCGCCAGCTCGCGGGTGCGGGCGAGGCGCGTGACCATGTCCTCGTGCAGGCCGCGCGGCCCGCGGAGGATGTTCCGGTACGCCTCGTGGCGGGCGGCGAGCGCGAAGTACTGCATCGACACCAGGTGGCGGACGTCCGTGGCCAGGTTGGCCGTGAGGAACCGGCCCCCGCGCTCATACGGCGAGTGCAGCAGCGCCGCGATGAGGCGGTTGCGCGCGTGGAAGAAGGCCTGCCAGTCCTGCGAGTCGTCCTTGTCGACCCAGGACACGTGCCAGACGGCCGCTCCCGGGAGCGTGACGGTCGGCACGCCGACCTCCTTGGCGCGCAGCGCGTACTCGGCGTCGTCCCACTTGATGAAGACGGGCAGCGACAGGCCGACCTGCTTGATCGTGGAGACGGGGATGAGGCACATCCACCAGCCGTTGTACTCGGCGTCGACGCGGCGGTGCATCCACCTGGTCTGGCGGAGGTTCGACGCGCTGAAGTCGTGGCGCGTGGGCGTGACGGGACCCCACATGAAGTTCCACATGTCGAAGCCCTCGGCGTACGCGTGGAGCTTGCTCTTGTCGTACATGTCGAACATGTGGCCGCCTACGATCGTGGGCGTCCTGGCGTAGTCCGCGAACTTCACGGCGCGGCGGATGCTCTCCGGCTCGAGCGTGATGTCGTCGTCCATGACGAGGACGTAGTCGCTCGCGCCCTCCTTCAGCGTCTCGTACATGCCGCGGGAGAAGCCGCCGGATCCGCCGAGGTTGGCCTGGTCGATGACGCGGAGCTTCTCGCCGAGCAGCTCCTGCGCCCGCGGGAACGCCGGCTGGTCGGCCACCTTCTGGGTGCCCTGGTCGGTGACGTACACGTGGTCGAGGAGCGCTGCCACATCCGGCTTCTCGCCGATGTCGGTGAGGAGCTTGACGCAGTACTCGGCGCGGTTGAGCGTGGTGATGGCGATGCTCACCGAGCCGGCGGCGCCCGCGGTGGGAGCGGATCCGGCCGGGGCGTACCAGCCGGCCTCGACGAGAGCGAAGTCCGCCTCCTCGCCCATCAGGTCGAACCAGTACCAGCCGCCGTCCGCGAAGTACGTGAACGGGAGCTCGAAGCGGGAGGTGGTGGATCCGGTGACGGCCGCGCCGTCGACCTTCTGGATCACGCCGCGGGCGTTCGAGCGGTAGACGATGACCTGGCCCTCGCCGCTCGTCTCGACCTCGAGCACGACGCCGTCGAGCGTGGTGCTCGCGCGCCAGTAGGAGGCGGGGAACGCGTTGAAGTAGGTGCCGAACGACACCTTCCTGCGGTGGGGCACCTGGAAGCCGCGGTCGCCGCGGATGGCGCTGATGATGCCCATGTCGCTGAGGCGGACGACGGCGTTGTGCGTGTCCGAGTCGACCACGCGCAGCGGCGAGCGCCGGCGCTTCTCGGGTGCGACCGGGATGCTCGTCCAGTAGTCGGCGTCCACGTACAGCGGGACGATGTCCGGGTCGTGCTCGGACGGCAGGATGACGCGCTGGATGAGGTCGAGCCCGGCGGGTGCGCCCGCGAGGTCGGCGGCCATCAGGAGGCGTCCTTCGCGAGCACGGGCTTGAGCTTGTTCTCGTACATCGAGAGCGCCGCGCCGATCGCCATGTGCATGTCGAGGTACTGGTAGGTCCCGAGGCGGCCCCCGAAGAACACGCCCTCCTCCTGCTTGGCGAGCTCGCGGTACTTCAGCAGGCCCTCGCGGTCGGCCGCGGTGTTGACCGGGTAGTACGGCTCGTCCTCGCCCTCGGCGAAGCGCGAGTACTCGCGCATGATGACCGTCTTGTCCGCCGGGGCGTCGCGCTCCGGGTGGAAGTGGCGGAACTCGTGGATGCGCGTGAACGGCACGTCGGAGTCGGCGTAGTTCATGACGGGGGTGCCCTGGAAGTCGCCGACCGGGAGCACCTCGCGCTCGAAGTCGAGCGTGCGCCACGACAGCGCGCCCTCCGAGTAGTCGAAGTAGCGGTCGATGGCGCCCGTGTAGACGACGGGGACCTTCCCGACGACCGATGCCCGGTTGACCTCCTGGGTCTCGTCGAAGAAGTCGGTCTCGAGGCGGACCTCGATGTTCGGGTGGTCGGCCATGCGCTCGAGCCACGCGGTGTAGCCCTCGACGGGCAGACCCTCGTGCGTGTCGTTGAAGTAGCGGTTGTCGTAGGTGTAGCGCACGGGCAGGCGGCTGATGACCTCGGCCGGCAGGTCCGTGGGATCCGTCTGCCACTGCTTCGCCGTGTAGTCGCGGATGAAGGCCTCGTAGAGCGGGCGCCCGATGAGGGAGACGCCCTTCTCCTCGAGGTTCTTCGCCTCCCCCGCGTCGAGCTCGGACGCCTGCTCGGCGATGAGGTCGCGGGCGGCCTGCGGCCCGTGCGCGGAGCGGAAGAACTGGTTGATGGTGCCGAGGTTGATCGGCAGCGGGAAGACCTCTCCCTTGTGCTCCGTGTAGACGCGGTGCACGTAGGGCGTGAAGTCCGTGAAGCGGTTGACGTACTCCCACACGGTCTCGTTCGAGGTGTGGAACAGGTGCGCGCCGTAGCGGTGCACCTCGATGCCGGTCTCGGGGTCCTTCTCGCTGTACGCGTTGCCGCCGATGTGGTCGCGGCGGTCGATGACGAGGACCTTGAGGCCCAGCTCCTCGGCGACGCGCTCCGCGATCGTGAGTCCGAAGAAACCGGACCCGACCACTACGAGATCAGGGCTCATGGCACATTCCTTTGCTGGGGTGGCGCCCGACGGGCGCTCGACGGGACTGGTCAAGGGTAACGGGGGATCAGGCGCGGCCCTGCGGGACCGTCCGGTCGCGCGTGATCAGGCGACGGTACAGCCCGCGGCGCACGGCCTCGGGGATGAGGCGGTAGCTGCCGCGGACGAGGACGTTGCGCAGGGCCTGCGAAAGGGACGTGAAGCGGCGACGGCGGAACTCGCGCTGCAGCCGGAGCTCGGCGACGAGCTGTGCGACGCCGCCGCGGCGGGCGTAGGCGCCCGCGCTCACGCGGTACATCACGAGCGGGTCCGGGAGGTTCTCGACGCGCGCGCCCGACTGGATCATGCGCGCGAAGAGGTAATAGTCCTCCATCAGGCCGAGCGGGAGGTAGCCGCCCGCGCGCTTCACCGCCTGTCGCCGGTACACGACGGTGGGGTGGTTGAACGGGTCGTGGAAGCGCGCGTAGCGGGAGATGGCGTCGGCGCCGACCGGCGGGGTGCGGCGGCCGGCGATCGTGCCGACCTCGTCCGCGAACTCGTACATGCCGGTGCCGACCAGGTCGAGGCCGTCCGAGATGAGCGCGAGCTGGCGGGCGAAGCGCTCGGGGAGGCTGATGTCGTCGGCGTCCATCCGGGCCACGACGTCGTGCGCGCAGGCCTCGAGCCCGCGCTCGAGCGCGTAGGCGAGGCCCATGTTGCGCGCCAGCTCGACCGTGACGACGGGGACGGGCGACGCCTCCGCGAGCTCCGCCATGGTGCGGGCGAGCTCCGCGGACACCGGCCCGTCGCGGACGACGACGACCTCGTCCGGCCGGAGCGTCTGGTCGTCGACGCTGCTCCGGAACGCCCGGCGGAGGAAGTCGGGACGGTCGCCGCGGTACACGGGGAGGAGGAGCGAGAAGGCCTCGGTGGGCACGGGTCCTCCATCATGTTCCGTGCTGCGTGCGCAGCGGGGCCGTCGGTGCCTGGCGGGCGGCCGGGCGGGCCGCGGCGCGTCGAGCACCAGAGTCTACCGGGAGCCCGGCGGGGATCCCGGCGGCTGTGCGGCCCGGCGGACGGGCGTCGGACGGCGGGCCGCCGATGCCGGGCGATGCGGTGCGGGAGCGCTCAGGAGCGACCGGCACCCGCCTCGATGCGGCGCACGCCCTCGGTGATGCCGCCGAGGCCGGCGAGGACCTCCGCGGCCGGGCGGGGACGGCGTCCCAGGCCCTGGCGGATCCCGTCGACCAGGCCGCGGATCAGCAGCGGCCGATCCGCGGATCGCGCGATCGTCCGCGCCCAGCCGACGAGCGCCGCGCCCGCGTAGAGCACGCGCTCCGCTGGCGCGAGGGCGCGGGAGAGCCGCAGCATCCAGATCTTGTTGCGCACCTCGAAGACGAAGCGCGCGCCGGGATCCACGTCGGTCGACCCGAACGTGCGGGTGCGGTGCTCGACCGTGCTGCCGTGCACGAGGTACCCGCGGCCCCGGCGCAGGAGGCGCGCCGAGTACTCGAAGTCGTCGTTCCAGAGGAAGTAGTCGGCCATGGGCAGCCCGTGGGCGCGGATGGCGTCGACCTCGATCATCATCGACACGAAGGACGCCGTGCGGACGGGCGTGCAGCCGTGCCGTGCGGCGCGCTCGACGCTGGCGCGGGTCGCCGAGGGACGGGTGCGCGGGGTGTTCATGGGGTGCGGGCGGCCGTCCGTCCAGCGCACGGCGGACGCGAGGACGACCGTGCCGCGCGGGGCGGCGGCGCGCGCCCGCAGCAGCTCCTCGAGCGCGGGGGGATCCGGGACGGTGTCGTCGTCCATCAGCCACACCAGCTCGGCGTCGTGGGCCGACAGCGCGCGCTCGATGCCCGCGGTGAACCCGCCGGCGCCCCCGGTGTTCGTCGGCAGCGTCGTGAGCGCGACCTCCGGGAACCGCGCGCGGATGACGTCCGCCGATCCGTCCGTCGACGCGTTGTCGATGACGACCACGTCGTGCAGCGGAACCGTCTGCGCGGCAAGCGCGGCCAGCGTCTCGACGACGAGCTCCCGCCGGTTCCAGGCGACGACGACCGCGACGACGCGCGGCGGCAGCCCGGTCATCGTGCGGTCACCCGGCGGCGGCGCACGACGAGGCGGCCGATCGCCCACGCCGCGGTGAGGAGGATCACGAGGGCGGCGGACCCGACCTGCACCTGCCAGCCCGGGCTCCAGAACGACACCGTGACGGTCTTGCCGACGTCCGCCGCGGAGACGTCCACGCCGAGCAGGAAGCCGTCGACCGGCTTCGCGCGCAGCTCGGCGCCCGACACCTGGTAGCCCGGCCACGGGATGAGGGCGAGGGCGACCGTGCCGCCGTCCGCGGGGGCGGCGTCGACGCGGAAGGTGGATCCCATCGGGTCGTCGTGCAGCAGCGTCACCCGCGTGCCGTCCGACTCCCACGCGATGCCGCCCGCGCCCTTGAGCGGGGTGTCGCGGACGATCGTGCGCGTGGTGGGCGTGTCCTCGACGACGCTCCAGCCGGACGGGACGTCCTCCCAGTCGCTGCGCGCGACGGTCTTCGCCGGGTCGCTCCCCCGCTGGGCCTTGATCACCTGGACGGTGCTCGCGCCGATGAGGTCGACCAGGTCGACGCCGGTGTCGGATCCCCTCACCGGCTGGAACAGGCGCTCGTACAGCGCGCCGCAGGTGAGCCCGTTGAACTGCATGCAGACCTTGTTGCCGTAGCCCGGGTAGTAGACGGAGGAGTAGGCGTTCTGGACCGGCTTGCCCGTGACGTACCAGGAGTTGCCGAGGAGGGTCTCCGCGTAGTCGGTGGTCTGCGGGAACCCGACCACGAGGATGTCGCCCTCCGCGCGCGGGAGCTGCGTGCTGTAGGCGCTGACGTCCGCGGGGAGGTCGTACGTCTCCAGCGGCGACTTGGGCGAGCGGTAGTGCTGCGGCACGAGGAGCGCGACGGTGCCGACGATCGCGACGACGGCCATGGCGGCGGACCGGGACCTGCCCGTGGCGCGGGCCCGGTCGGCGACGCGGCCGAGCACGGCGGGCCCGCGACGCGGTCGCCAGCCGACGGCCAGCCCGTAGACGAGGAGGACGAGCGCGCCGACGAGCGCCACGGCCACGATCGCGGGCTTGAGCGCGCGCGGATCCTGCGTCAGGAGCAGCGCCCCGTTGACGGCGACGATGGCCCACGCGGCGTAGAGGTGGCGCCGCGTGAGCACGCGGCGCATGCTGCGCGAGAAGCCGAGCGCGAGGACGAGGACGATGACGGTCGTGAGGTACGGGACGATGCGCACCGGGTAGCGGAGCGGCCCGATCTCCGAGGGCGCGAGGACGCCCGCGATCGCCGCGACGCCGATGATGAGGATCGACGGCCTCCCCCGCAGCAGCGCCCAGAGCCGGCGCCAGTCGATGAGCACGAGCAGCGGGACGAGCCAGGAGATGTAGGTGATGGGGGCGCCCGGGATGGTGCCGTTGTAGTAGTCCATGAACGGACTGCCCATGGGCATCCCCGAGATGGCCAGGTCGCTGAGGTCGACCGTGAGGAAGCCGTCGTTGCCGATCGAGTTGGAGCGCCCTGACACGGAGGAGGTGAGCACCCCGGGCAGGTGCACCAGGATCGCGAAGAGCCCGGCGATCACCGAGAGCCCGAGGGCCCGCAGCACCTCAGGACGACGGCGGCGGATGAGCGCCTCGACGAGCAGCGCCCCGAGCGCCGCCGCCAGCATGAGCGTGGCGGCCGCGTAGCCGATGCCCACCACGGTGACGGCGGCGAGGACGGCGCCCACGGGGTTGGCGCGGGCGCGCACGACGCGCCGCGACAGGCCGACGGCGAGGGGCCAGAACGCCCAGGCCATGAGGCCGTTGACCCAGGAGGGGGCGTCGAAGTAGAGGGTGAAGCCGGCCAGCGGCACCGCCGTGGCCACGACCGCGGCCCAGGGGCGGGTCACGCCGTAGGCGCGCGCCAGGACGTAGAGGCCCGCGGACGCGATGGCGAGGCACACGAGCTTGACGATGGTCGAGTACAGGGCCGCGTTCGACATGAGCTGCGAGCCGAGGCCGACCGCCCAGAGGAACGGGCTGTAGATGCCCCACGCACCCTCGGCCTGGTAGTTGCCGGACTGCCACACCGTCGGGTTCAGCAGGGACCAGTTGCCGTCGAGGATCCGGCGGCCGATCTCGAACCACTGGCCGTAGGCCCCTGCCTCCGTGTCGTTCACGAAGTAGTAGCCCGTGAAGAAAAGCATCGGGATGATCGCGCCGACCACCGTGGCGGCGACGGCGGCGATCGGCCACAGGAGCTTGCTGCGCATGGGGAGAGGAGTCCGTTCGTCGTGTGCCGCCCGGGCCGGCTGGGTCGGCGCGGGCGGGACTCACCCTAACGCCTGGCTCCTCCCGGCCCCGTGAGCACCGCCCGGTGCGCACCGCGGCCTCCCGGGTCGCGGGCGGGCGCCGTGAGAGGATGGCCCCCGTCCGCACGCGCACCGCGGTCGCCCACGGTCTCCGTCGCACGTCGCACGATGACGTGCACCGGGTGGGCCTCGACCCGGGCGCGTCCCCTCCTGCCTCGCCGAAGGAGAGCCACGTGCCCCCACGCGTCTCGATCGTCATCCCCGCATACAACAACGCCGACTACCTCGCCGAGACGGTCGACTCCGTGCTGGCGCAGACGTTCACCGACTTCGAGGTCGTGATCGCGGACCACTCCTCCACCGACGGGACGTGGGACGTCATGCAGCGCTACGCCGACGAGCCGCGCGTCCGCCTGCTCCGCACCGAGGCGGGCGGCGGGGCCCTCCGCAACTGGAACCGCGTGAGCCAGGAGGCCGGCGGCGAGCTCATCAAGCTGGTCTGCGGCGACGACCTCCTCTACCCCACGATCCTCGAGCGCCAGGTGGCCGAGCTCGACGCCTCGCCGTCCGTCGTGCTCGTCGCCTCCCCGCGGGACATCGTCGACGCGGACAGCCGCCCCATCGTGCGCGACCACGGCGTCTCCGGATCCCGCATCGCCATCTCGGGCGCCGCGGCCGTCCGCCGCACCATCCGCTCGGGCACCAACATCTTCGGCGAGCCGGGCTGCGTGCTCATGCGCCGGGCCGACCTCGAGGCCGTGGGCTGGTGGGACTCGCGCTGGCCGTACCTCATCGACGAGACCACGTACGCGAAGGTGCTGCTCCGCGGCGACTTCGCATCCGTGGGGCCGAAGGCGCTCGCGGGGTTCCGGATCTCCGACTCGCAGTGGAGCGTGCGCCTCGCGGGCGAGCAGGCCAGCGCCGCGGCCGGGTTCCACCGCTGGGTGCTCGAGGCCCACCCCGGCGTCGTCAGCAGGGCCGACGTCCTGCTCGGCGACCTGATGGCCCGGGCCAAGGCGCTCTCCCGCCGGCTCGTGTACCTCTACCTCGGGCGGCGCATGTCGCGCTCGGCCGGGAGCGCCGCGTGACCGCCGTCGAGCCGCGGGACGCGGGCGAGACCGTGCTCCCCCCGGACCACTCCGTCTCCGTCGTCATCCCCGTGTACCAGGGCGAGCTCACGCTCGAGGCGCTGCTCGCCGAGATCGAGCCGTTCACCGCGCCGCAGATCAGCCGCGACGGCCACAGCTACGCCGTCACCGAGGTCCTCCTCGTCTTCGACAACGGGCGCGACGGGTCCCCCCGCGTCATCCGCGAGCTGCGGCGACTGCACCCCTTCGTCCGCCCGATCTGGCTGAGCCGCAACTTCGGGCAGCACGCCGCGACCCTCGCGGGCATGGCCTCGTCGGGCGGGGACTGGATCGTCACGCTCGACGAGGACGGCCAGCACGACCCGGGCTTCATCCCCGACATGCTCGACGTCGCCATGCGCGACCTCGCGTCGGTCGTCTACGCGAAGCCCACCAACACGCCCTCGCACGGGCTCCTCCGCAACGTCGCCTCCCGCGGCGCGAAGGTCGTCCTCAACGCCATGTCGTCGGACCAGGACGCCGAGCAGTTCCAGAGCTACCGGCTGATGCTCGGCTCCGTCGGCCGGAGCGTCGCCGCGTACGCGGGGTCGGGCGTCTACCTCGACATCGCGCTCGGCTGGGTCGCGAACCGGGTCTCGACGTGCGACATCACGCTGCGCGACGAGGGCGAGCGGCAGTCGGGCTACTCGCCCCGCCGCCTCTTCTCGCACTTCTGGCGGATGGTGCTCTCCAGCGGCACCCGGGGCCTGCGCGCCGTGAGCGTCCTCGGGGCGCTCTTCCTCGTCGTCGCGCTGATCTTCGTGATCGTCATCGTCGTCAGCCGCCTCACCGACAACTCGGTGCCGGCGGGCTGGGCCTCGACCATCGTCACGATCCTGGCGTCGAGCGGCATCATCCTGTTCTCCCTGGGGATCATCGCGGAGTACGTCGGCGTCGCGGTCGGCATGGCGCAGGGCCGACCCGCGTACCTGATCGTGCGCGACCCCCTCGACGGCCCGCATGGCCGTCCGCCGCGCGGGCACGTATGACGGCCGCCGTCCCCGTCTGGGTCATCGGCGCCCGGGGCCTCCTCGGTGCGTCGCTGCTCGACGCCCTGACGGCGGATCCCCGCTGGGCGCCCGTCACCGCCGAGCCCCTGCCCTGGTCGACCTCGGACGAGGGCGTCATGCGCCGGGCGGCGCGCACCGAGGCGGAGCGGCTCCTCGCGGCGGGCCGCGCGGCCGGTCGCTGGGCCGTCATGTGGTGCGCGGGCGCCGCGGTCACCGGCAGCACGCGCGCGCAGCTGGATCACGAGCTCGGGCAGCTCGAGGCGGTGCTGGACGAGATCGCCCTGGCCGCCGCGGCCGACCCGGCGCCCGGCGGCGCGCTGTTCTACTCGTCGTCCGCGGGCGGCGTCTACGCGGGCGCGGCGAGCCCGCCGTTCACGGAGGCGACGGAGCCCCGGCCGCTCGCGCCCTACGGGGAGGCGAAGCTCCGCGCGGAGGGCCTCGTGCGCGCGTTCGGCGAGCGCGCCGGCGTGCGCACCCTCATCGGGCGCATCGCGAACCTCTACGGGCCGCGCCAGGCGGTCGGCAAGCCGCAGGGCCTCATCACGCAGCTGGCGAGGGCGAACCTCTCCCCCACCCCGGCCTCGATCTACGTGCCGCTCGAGACGGTGCGCGACTACCTGTACGCCGACGACTGCGCCGGCCTCGTTCGGGACGCGGCCGCCCGCCTGCTCGGCCTGCCGGCGGACACCCACGTGGTGAAGATCCTCGCGTCGGGGCAGCCGGTCACCATCAGCGCGCTGCTCGGGCACTTCACGG
The DNA here is from genome assembly GCF_021216655.1 of Clavibacter michiganensis. NCBI lineage: Bacteria > Bacillati > Actinomycetota > Actinomycetes > Micrococcales > Microbacteriaceae > Clavibacter > Clavibacter michiganensis. The sequence goes on along the minus strand of NZ_CP080437.1, from coordinate 161,510 downwards.
CCCTCGGCAAGGCGCGGCCCCACGTGATGCTCGGCCTGTCGCCCCTCGCGGGCTACCAGGCGGTGGACCTGCGCCTCGCGAGCGTCGTGTGGCCCGACCTCGACGAGCGCGACACGATGCCGCTGCCCGCCGGGATCCACATCACGGCGCAGGCCCTCATCTCCGGCATGCAGTCCGGCGCCCTCACCACGCGTTGACGCGAGAGGCGCTGACCCGCGACGCGCGGACGCGCGTCGTGCCGGCCGCTACGCGTCGAGCAGCGTGACGAGGTAGCGGCCGTACCCGCTCTTGATGAGGGGTCGCGCGAGCTCCTCGAGGGCGTCGCGGTCGATCCAGCCGGCGCGGTACGCGATCTCCTCGATGCAGCCGATCTTGAAGCCCTGGCGGTCCTCGATGACCTTCACGTACTCGGAGGCCTGCATCATGCTCTCGAACGTGCCGGTGTCGAGCCACGCGGTGCCCCGGTCGAGCACCTGCACGTGGAGGCGGCCCGCCTGGAGGTAGTGGTCGTTGACGGCCGTGATCTCGAGCTCGCCGCGCTCGCTGGGCTGGATGCCCTTGGCGATCTCGACCACGTCGTTGTCGAAGAAGTAGAGGCCGGGCACCGCGTACGCGCTCTTCGGCTGCGCGGGCTTCTCCTCGATGGAGACGGCCGTGAAGTCGCCGTCGAACTCCACGACGCCGTAGGCCGTCGGATCCGCCACGTGGTACGCGAAGATCAGCGCGCCGTCGATCTCGGTGTTCTTCCGCAGGCTCGTGCCGAGGCCGGCGCCGTGGAAGATGTTGTCGCCGAGGACGAGCGCGACCGAGTCGTCGCCGATGAACTCCTCGCCGATGACGAAGGCCTGCGCGAGGCCGTCGGGCGAGGGCTGCACGGCGTACTCGATGCGCATGCCGAGGTGCGAGCCGTCGCCGAGCAGCGCCCGGAACTGGTCGTTGTACTCGGGCGTCGTGATGATGAGCACCTCGCGGATGTCCGCCATCATCAGCGTCGACAGGGGGTAGTAGATCATCGGCTTGTCGTAGATCGGCATCAGCTGCTTGCTGATGCCCTTCGTGATCGGCCAGAGCCGGGTGCCGGAGCCGCCGGCCAGGATGATGCCCTTCATGGGTCAGCTCACCTTCTGCGAGTCGTGGAAGGCGCGCATGTCCGACCAGGTGGGGAGGAGTCCGGCGGCCGCCGCCTCGGCGAGCGTCGGGGCCTCGAGGTCCTTCGGGGAGAGGAGCGCCTCGCCGGCCTCCTCGGGGAACACGAGCCCGAGCTCGGGGTCGAGCGGCGTGATCCCGTGCTCGGCGCCGGGGTTGTAGACGTCGCTCACGAGGTAGGTGACGGCCGCGTCGTCGGTGAGCGCGACGAAGCAGTGGCCGAGGCCCTCGGAGATGTAGACGGCCTTGTGCGTCTCGGTGTCGAGCCGCACGCTGTCCCACTGCCCGAAGGTCGGGGATCCGACGCGGATGTCGATGACGAAGTCGAGCACGGCGCCGGAGACGGCCTTCACGTACTTGGCCTGGCCGCGCGGCACGTCGGCGAAGTGCACGCCGCGGACGACGCCGCGCTTGGAGACGCTCATGTTGGCCTGGCGCAGGTCCAGCCGGTGTCCGACGACCCGCTCGAGCTCGTCGAACCGGTACCACTCGAGGAACACGCCCCGGTCGTCGGCGCGCTGGACGGGGGTGATCTCGTAGCCGTCGGGCACGGCGAGCTCTCGGATCTGCACGGGTCGGAGTCTAGCAACGGGCCGTTCAGCGGCCGGAGCCGCCCTCGCCGGGCGGCCGGCGGAAGGAGAACCAGCGGTGCCCGACGTAGCTGATGAGCGTGATCACGACCACGATGAGCGCCTGCGCGATCAGGCGCGGGACGCCGAGCGCGACGAGCACCGGCAGCGAGACGGCGTTGAGCGTGATGGACACGGCGTACACGGACACGAAGCGCGCGAGGTCGCGCAGCACGTGGCCGCGGACGCGGAACACGAGCCGCCGGTAGAGGGCGAACGCCACGAGCACGGCCACGGCGTAGCTCCCGGCGAGCGGCACGAGGGATCCGAGCAGCGGCAGCCCCGCCGCATCGAGCGACCGGCCCGCGGTGGCGGCGAGTCCCGCGAAGAGGAGGAACGCGAAGGCGGTGTTGAAGCCGCCGACGAGGAGGAACGCCACGCGCTCGTCGCGGAGGAGCGCGCGGATGCGGGAGGCGGCCATCCCCGCATCCTGCCCGCTAGCCCCCGGGATCCGCCGTGCGGCCCGCGCCTCCCCCGCACGGGGACGTGGCCGCGCGGGCCGTCGCCGGTACACTCGCATGCGGTCCGCCCCCGAACAGCAGCGGACTCTCCCTCGACGCCGGCCCACCCGCCCGGCGTCTCGACGACAGGACGTATCCCCATGAGGATCCTCGTGACCGGCGGCGCCGGCTTCATCGGCTCCAACTTCGTGCGCCACGCGCTCCAGGACCACTACGCCGGGCTCGAGGGCGCCGACGTCGTCGTGCTCGACGCGCTCACCTACTCGGGCAACCCCGAGAACCTCGCGCCCGTCAGCGACTCCCCGCGCTACACGTTCGTCCACGGCGACATCCGCGACGACGCGGTCCTCGACGAGTGGATCCCGCAGGTCGACGCGGTCGTGCACTTCGCGGCCGAGAGCCACGTCGACCGCTCCGTCCGCGACGCGAGCATCTTCGTGGAGACCAACGTGCTCGGCACGCAGAAGCTCCTCGACGCCGCGCTCCGCCACGACCTGAAGCGCTTCGTGCACGTCTCCACAGACGAGGTCTACGGATCCATCGCCGAGGGCTCGTGGGACGAGGAGCGGCCGCTCGAGCCCAACTCGCCCTACTCCGCGTCGAAGGCCGGCAGCGACCTGCTCGCCCGCTCGTACCACCGCACGCACGGGCTGAACGTGTCCATCACGCGCTGCTCGAACAACTACGGGCCGTACCACTTCCCCGAGAAGGTCATCCCGCTGTTCGTCACGAACCTCATCGACGACCGGCACGTCCCGCTCTACGGCGAGGGCCTCAACATCCGCGACTGGCTGCACGTCGACGACCACTGCCGCGGCATCGCGCTGGTGCTCGTCCAGGGCGCGCCCGGCGAGATCTACAACATCGGCGGCGGCACCGAGCTCACCAACCGCGAGCTCACGCAGCTGCTGCTCGACGCGACCGGCCGCGACTGGTCGTACGTCGACCGCGTCGAGGACCGCAAGGGCCACGACCTGCGCTACTCCGTCGACATCTCCAAGATCCAGCGCGAGCTCGGCTACTCCCCGCAGGTCCCGTTCGAGCAGGGCCTCGCCGACGTCGTGCAGTGGTACCGCGACAACCGCTCGTGGTGGGAGCCGCTGAAGCAGCGCGCCGAGCTGCCCGCGTGAGCCGGATCCTCGTCACCGGCGCCCGCGGGATGCTCGGGCAGGACCTCCTCCCGGCCCTCGCCCGCCACGACGTGACCGCGCCCGCGCGCTCCGAGCTCGACATCGCCGACGAGGCCGCGGTCCGCGCGGCCGTCGCCGGGCACGACGTGGTCGTGAACCTCGCGGCGTACACCGCGGTCGACGCGGCCGAGGAGCACGAGGAGGAGGCCCGCGCCGTCAACGCGACGGGCGCCGGCGTCCTCGCGCGGGCCGCCGCCCGGGAGGGCGCCCGCATCGTGCACGTGTCCACCGACTACGTGTTCGACGGCTCCGCCGACGCGCCGTACCCGGAGGACGCCCCGCACGCTCCCGTCTCCGCCTACGGCCGCACCAAGGCCGAGGGCGAGCGGCTCGTGCTCGCGGGCCACCCGGCGGGCGCGAGCGTCGTGCGCACCGCCTGGCTGTACGGCGCGGGGGGCCCGAGCTTCCCGTCGACCATGCTGCGGCTCGCGGGGACGCACGAGACGGTGTCCGTCGTCGACGACCAGCGCGGGCAGCCGACGTGGACGGTCGACCTGGCGGCGCGCCTCGTCGAGCTCGTCGAGGCCGGCGCTCCCGCGGGCGTGTTCCACGGGACGTCGTCGGGCGTCGCCACCTGGTACGACCTGGCGCGGGCCGTCTTCGCCGAGGCGGGACTCGATCCCGAGCGCGTGCGGCCCACCGACAGCGCGTCCTTCGTGCGGCCGGCGCCCCGCCCCGCGTACTCCGTGCTCGGCCACGACGGCTGGGCGCGCGTGGGGCTCGCCCCGCTGCGGGACTGGCGGGAGGCGCTGTCCGACGCCGCCGCCCACGGCGTCCTCCGGGCACCCTGACGGCTACACTCGTGTCCGGTCCGATCCCGGACGCCGTCCCCGTCCCCGCTCCGCGCCCCGCGCGGACCCCACGCAGTCCGAAGGGCACCACCGACGTGTCGAGCATGACGAGTTCCGAGGCGCGGGAGTTCTCGAGGCCCGGCACGGGCGCGGGCCTCCTCGACGTCTACCGTCGCCGCTACCTCCTCTCCCTGCTCGTGCGCAAGGAGGTGCAGGTCAGGTACCGCGGCTCGGTGCTCGGATGGCTGTGGTCGTACGTGAAGCCGGCGGCGCAGTTCGCGGTGTTCTTCATCGCGATGGGCGTGTTCCTGCGGCTCAACCAGAACCAGGTCAACTACCCGATCTACCTGTTCTCGGGCATCATCCTCATCAACTTCTACACGGAGGCGTTCTCCAACTCGACGAAGTCCCTCGTCGACAACGGGGCGCTGATCAAGAAGATCTACCTGCCGCGGGAGCTGTTCCCGGTGTCGAGCACCTTCGTGGCGCTCGTGAACTTCCTGCCGCAGCTGGTGATCCTGCTGGTGGTCTGCCTCTTCGTGGGGTGGGCGCCGACGCCGGTGCAGGTCCTGGGGATCCTGCTGGGCGTCGCCATCATCGGCACCCTGGCCATCGGCCTCGGCATGCTGTTCGGCGCCGCCAACGTCTCGTTCCGCGACTCCCAGAACTTCGTCGAGCTCATCGTCATGGTGGTCGTGTGGGCCTCCCCGGTGCTCTACCCCTTCGCCCAGGTCCGCGACGTGCTGCCGGACTGGCTGCTCGTGGTCTACCAGCTGAACCCGGTCACGGCCGCGGTCGAGCTCTTCCACGCGGGCTTCTGGTACCCGACCACCGGCGGCACGGGCGACCTGCCCGAGAACCTGTGGATGTACGGCTTCATCGCCCTCGGCGTCTCGCTCCTGAGCCTCCTGCTCGGGCAGCTCGTCTTCAAGAAGCTGGAGGGGCGCTTTGCCCAGGACCTCTGAGTCGGACGCGCTCCCGCGCATCATCGTGGAGAACGTGCGGAAGTCGTTCCTGCTGCGCCACACGCACTCCATCAAGGAGACGGTGATCGCCGCCGTCCGCCGCAAGCCGCTCGCCAGCACCTTCGACGCGCTGGAGGACGTCAGCTTCTCCGTGCGTCCCGGCGAGTCCGTCGCGCTGCTCGGGTTCAACGGCTCCGGCAAGTCCACGCTCCTGAAGCTCATCTCGGGCGTCTACCAGCCGGACAGCGGCGAGGTGCTCGCCCGCGGGCGCATCGCGGGCCTCATCGAGGTGGGCGCGGGCTTCCACCCCGACCTGTCCGGGCGCGAGAACATCTACCTGAACGCGGCGATCCTCGGCATGGAGCAGCACGAGATCGATGCGCGCTTCGACCAGATCGTCGAGTTCAGCGAGATCGAGAAGTTCATCGACACCGAGGTCAAGCACTACTCCTCGGGCATGTTCCTGCGGCTCGCGTTCTCGGTCGCGATCCACACCGAGGTCGACATCCTCCTGGTCGACGAGATCCTCTCCGTCGGCGACGAGCCGTTCCAGCGCAAGTGCCTCGCGAAGATCCGCGAGCTGCACGACCAGGGCAAGACCCTCGTGGTCGTGAGCCACGACCTCGACATGGTGTCGGACCTGTGCGAGCGCGGGATCCTCATCCAGTCCGGGAAGGTCGCGTTCGACGGCCCGTCCAAGGACGCCGTCGAGCGGATGCGCCGGAGCTGACCCCGCCGGGCGCTCCTCCCGGATCCCCGAGGCGCCCGCCGGTACGATGGTCCTCCCGCGGGCCGACCCGACACCCGCGCGATGGAGGACCGTGACCACCACGCTGCGCGTGATCATCGACCAGCTGACCGGCCCCACGCCCGGCGGCATCGGCCGCTACGCCGAGGACCTGACGAGCGCGATCGTCGCGTCGACGCCGAGCGGCTGCGAGGTCGAGGGCGTCGTCTCCGCTGTCACGCCCGAGCAGACGGCCGACCTCGAGCGGCGCCTGCCCGGCCTCGCCCGCATCACGCGCGTCCCGCTCCCCCGCCGCGAGCTGTCCCGCGCCTGGCAGCTGGGCCTCCCGACGCCCGGCACTACCGGCATGGTCCACGCGCCCGGCCTCCTCGCTCCGCTGCGCCGCCACGACCGCGTCAACACGAACGACCAGATCGTCGCCACCATCCACGACGTCAACGCGTGGACGCACCCGGAGAGCATGACGAGCGCATCCGTCGCCTGGACGAAGGCCATGGCCAAGCGCGCGCGGAAGCACGCCGACGCCGTCGTGGTCCCGTCGCACGCGCTGGCCGAGGAGCTCGCGCGCTACGTCGACCTGGGCGACCGGGTGCGGGTGATCGGCGGGGCCGTGAGCCCGCGCATCGTCCTGCCGGAGGATCCCGACGCCCGCGCCGCCGAGCTCGACCTGCCCGCCGAGTACCTGCTCACCGTCGGCAGCCTCGAGCCGCGCAAGGGCGTCCAGGCGCTCGTGCAGGCGCTCGTGCGCCCGGAGACCGGCGACCTGCCGCTCCTCATCGTCGGCCCCGCGACGTGGGGCGACGTCGAGCTCGCGCAGGTGGCGGACGAGGCGGGCGTCGACCCGTCGCGCGTGCGCAGCCTCGGATCCCTCACGGACGCCGACCTGGCCGTCGCGCTCGACCGCGCCACGGTGTTCGTGCACCCGAGCCTGTCGGAGGGCTTCGGCCTGCCGGTCGTGGAGGCGCTGTCCTTCGGCACGCCCGTCGTGCACTCGGACGCGCCGGCGCTCCTCGAGGTCGCGGCCGACGCGGGCGTCGTGGTGCCGCGCGAGGATCCCGACGGCTACCCGCTGCGCCTCGCCGAGGCCATCGGCGGCCTGCTCTCCGACACGGCGGCGCGCGAGCGCCTGGCCGTCGTCGGGCAGGACCGCGCACGTGCCTTCAGCTGGCGTGACTCCGCTGAGAAGGTCTGGCAGCTGCACGCCGACCTGTAGGCGCGCGTCCCGGGATCAGCCCGCTGAGCCGTTCGCGAACTGCTGCTGGATCGCCTGGCGGATGGCCGGGAAGTCGGGCTTCTGCGAGTCGAACCTCGGCGGCACGATCTCCAGGTCGTCGATGGGCTGGTCCTTCGTCTTCAGCGCGAGCTGCGTGAAGTAGCCGAGCATGCCGCGCGGGATGTCGGTCCTGACCACCTGCTGGCCGGCCTGCGCGATCGCGTCGAACTTGGTGAGCACGTTGGCCGGGTCGAACTGCTTGAGCACCGCCTGCTGCACCTCGCGCTGGCGCGACATCCGGTCGTAGTCGGTGGTCTGGTAGCGGGATCGCGCGTACCAGAGCGCGTGGTAGCCGTCGAGCTTCTGCTGGCCCGGCTCGATCCACTCGGGGATGGGCACCGGCCGGAACTTGTCGTCGTGCCCCGAGCCCATGCCGATGCGGCGCTTCACGTCGATGTCGATGCCGCCGAGCGCGTCCACCATCTCGGAGAAGCCCTGCATGTCGATGAGCGCGTAGTACTGGATCGTGAGCCCCGTGACGCCCTGCACGGCCTCGCGCATCGCCTCGATGCCGGGGAGGCTGCCCTTCTCCTTCGCGTCGGGGTAGAGGTCCTGCTTGTAGACCTCGACCTCGGTGTAGATGGAGTTGAGCATGCAGGCGTCCACGTCGCAGCGCTGGTAGCCGTTCGGGTAGCGCTTCTGGAGCGGCGAGCCGTCGGAGAACGGCACCTTCTCCATGTCGCGTGGCAGGCCGACCATGGTGGCGCGCCCGGTGTCGGCGTCGATGCTGACGACGGTGATGCTGTCGGGGCGCAGGCCCGCGCGGTCGCTGCCCGCGTCGCCGCCGAGCAGCATGATGTTGTACCGGCCGTCGACCGGGGCCTCGGTGGCGTAGTCGCCGAAGATACCGCCCAGGGCGCCGCGGCCGACGCCCACGATGTAGGCGGCGTAGCCCGCGGATCCGGCCGTGCCGACCAGGAGCAGCACCGACAGCGCCGCGATGACCGGGCGGGCCCGGGGCGCGACGCGGACGATGCGCGCGAGCCGCAGGGTGTCGAGCGAGAGCACGACCCACAGCACGGCGTACGCCGCCAGCAGCGCCTGCAGCACCACGAGCAGCCACTCCTGGGACACGACCTGGATGAGCGCGCCGCGCGCGAACAGCGCGAGGCCGCCGCCCACGACGGCGAGCGCCCACACGGCGAGCGTGGAGGCGAGGCCGACGCGGCCGAGGCGGCGGTTCCCCGCGAGGACCTGGGCGGATCCGGGGATGAGGACGTTCAGCACCACGAGCCACCAGGCCCGGGTGGTCATGATGCGCGGCGACCGGCTGTCCGGGTGCCGGATGGGCTGCGTCAGGCTCACGTGCGCGACGACACCTTCTGCTGCAGCGCGGCGTTCTTGCGCTCCACGAGCTCGGCGAGCTCGGCCCGGTGGCGCGCGAGGGCATCCGCGATGCGGTCGTCGGACGTGGAGAGGATGCGCGCGGCGAGGAGCCCCGCGTTCTCGGCGCCGCCGATGGAGACGGTGGCGACGGGGACGCCCGCGGGCATCTGCACGATCGACAGCAGCGAGTCCATGCCGTCGAGGGTCGACAGGGGCACGGGCACGCCGATGACGGGCAGGGTCGTGACGGAGGCGATCATCCCGGGGAGGTGGGCGGCGCCGCCCGCACCCGCGATGATCACGCGGATGCCCCGCTCGCGCGCGGTCTGCCCGTAGGCGATCATGCGCTCGGGCGTGCGATGCGCCGAGAGCACCTCGACCTCGTGGGCGATGCCCAGGGCGTCGAGCGCGCGGGACGCCTTCTCCATCACGTTCCAGTCGGAGTCGGAGCCCATGACGAGGCCGACGAGTGCAGGGGTGTCGGGATTCACGGGCTCCATGCTAGGTGCCCGGTCCTGCGCGCCCGCCGCGCCACGCAGCCCGCCAGCGGCGCGGTCAGCCCCGGAAGAACGCCGCGGCCGCGCGCGCCCGGTACGCGGTCTCGTCGAGGTCGTCGCCCACCACCGTGACGTGCCCCACCTTGCGGCCGGGTCGCGGGTCCTTGCCGTAGAAGTGGAAGCGCGCGTCGGGCTGGTCGGCGAGCGCCCGCGGGTAGCGGTCGGCGACGGTGCCGCTCTCCGGCCCGCCCAGGACGTTGATCATGACGGACCACGGCGCGAGCGGCCGGGTGGATCCGAGCGGCAGGTCGAGCACCGCGCGCAGGTGCTGCTCGAACTGGCCGGTGACCGCGCCGTCCATCGACCAGTGGCCGGTGTTGTGCGGGCGCATGGCCAGCTCGTTGACGAGCAGGCGCCCGTCGACGGTCTCGAACAGCTCGACCGCGAGCACGCCCGTGACGCCGAGCCCCTCCGCGATCCCGCGCGCCATCTCCTCCGCCGCCTCGCGCAGCCGGGCGCTCGCGCCGTGCGCGGGCGCGATGACCTCGGCGCACACGCCGTCGCGCTGGATCGACTCGACGACGGGCCACGCGGCGATGTCGCCCGAGGGCCGCCGGGCGACGGACTGCGCGAGCTCGCGCGCGTAGTCGACGAGCTCCTCCGCGAGCAGCGCGTCGCCCGTGCCGAGCGCGTCGAACCAGTCGCCCGCCTCGTCGGCGGAGCGCACCACCCGCACGCCCTTGCCGTCGTATCCGCCGCGCGGCGTCTTCACGACCGCGACGCCGCCGTTGTCGGCGAGGAACTCTGCGAGCGCCTCCCGGTCGGCGACGCGCGCCCACACGGGCACCGGGACGCCCAGCTGCTCGAGCCGCTCCCGCATGAGCAGCTTGTCCTGCGCGACGAGCAGGGCGTCCGGGCCCGGGTGCACCGCCACGCCCTCGGCGACGAGCGCGCGGAGGACGTGCTGCGGCACGTGCTCGTGGTCGAACGTGATCACGTCGACGTCCCGGGCGAAGGCACGGACGACGTCGAGGTCGCGGTAGTCGCCGACCGCCGTGGCGGCGAGACCGGCGGACATGCCGTCGGCCTCGGCGAGCACGCGGATCCCGATGCCGAGCTCCACGGCGGGAGCGATCATCATCCGGGCGAGCTGGCCGCCTCCGACGACTCCTACGGTGGGCGTCATGGTGTCCTCCTGGTGCAGGTGCGTGGGCCCGCGGGCGCCAGCGGGCGGCCTCGGGACGGTCGGTGGGCGGGACCAGCCGGTAACATCGTCCGTCACGCCACCCGACATCCTCCCCCATCCAGGACGGACCCCGCCCATGTCCCCCCGTCGCTCCCTCGCCTCGCTCGGCGTGCAGATCGCGCAGTTCGGGCTCGTCGGCGGCGCGGGCTTCCTGGTCGACCTCGCGGTCTTCAACCTGCTCCGCGCCACCGTCTTCCACCCCGACGCCGTCGAGGCCGGGCCGCTGCTCGCCAAGGTCGCCTCCACCGTCGTCGCCATCGCCGTCAACTGGGTGGGCAACCGCTACTGGACCTTCGGCAAGCAGCGCACCACGCGCCGCGGCCGGGAGGCGCTCGAGTTCCTGGCGGTGAGCCTCCTCGGCATGGTCATCGGGCTCGCGTGCCTGTACGTCTCGCACTACGTGCTGGGGCTCACGTCGCCGCTCGCGGACAACGTCTCGGCCAACGTCATCGGCCTCGGGCTCGGATCCGCCGTGCGCTTCGTGCTCTACCGCCAGTGGGTCTACTCCCCCGCTCGGCGCCATGCGGCACCGCAGGTCCCCGTCGCGTCCGGGACCGCGCGCACGGAGGACGCGGACCGGGTCGCGGTCTCCTAGGCGCCCGACCTGCGACGGGTCAGCCGCGCTGCCACGGCTGCGTGTCGTCCGGCCACACCGAACGGGGCTCGTCCTGCTGCCGCCACGCCGGGTCGCCGGGCCGCCCGCGACGCGACTCTTCCTGCCGGCGGCGCTCGGCCACCATGTTGGCGTTCTCCTCCATGAGGTCCTGGAGCGCCTGGACGACGAGCACCGCAGACGGCACGTCCCGGAGCACGACGGGCGACTCGAGGCCGGCGTTGATGGAGACGTGGCCGCTGCGGTGCAGGTGCTGCAGCGGGCCGCGCCGGAGGGTCACGTCGTACCCGCGGGAGTGGAGCAGCTCCTGCCGGGTGCGGACGAAGAAGCCGTGCGACACGATGAGGCGCCTGGTCGTGACCGTGTACCGGCGGTTCAGCCAGACCAGCACGGGCAGCAGCGTGACGAACACCGCGACGCCGGCGAGGGACACGAGCAGCAGCGCGTTCTCCCACGGCTCCGGGAACCAGCCGCCGAAGTACCCGCCCGTGAGGCAGATCGCGAGCAGCAGCAGCACGGGGAGCGTGAGGGCACGGCCGTGCGGGCGGAGGCGGACGAGCACGCGCTCGGGGTCGGCGGCGACCACCTGCTGCTGCGGCGAGGCAGGCGGGGCGGCGGGGCGGCCGAGGCGCGGATCCACGTCGTGCGACGAGGTCAGGCGACCCGCCTCGTCCTCGGCGACGCGACGGCGCTCCTCCTTCTCGGCCTTGCGGCGGGCCCGGCGTCCGCCGCGGACGGGGAGCGCCCGCCCGCCCTCTCCGGGTGCGTACCGCTGCGTGTCACCCGTGTGCGCCATGCCTCATTGATACCGCAGATGCGTCACGTCGCCGGCGGCGACAGACGTGACGGCCCGATCCCCGGCGGACTCGACGGTGAGCCGCCCGTCGTCGTCGACCCCGGTCGCGCGCCCGAGGAGCTCGCCGCCGCCCGGCAGCTCGACGCGGACGTCGCGGCCGATGGTGGCGCAGGTGCGGGTCAACTCGTCGACGAGGCCCGCTGCGCGCGCATCGCCGTCGGCGGCCGCCCAGGCCAGGTACCGGGTGCGGAACGCCCGGAGGTAGGCGGCCAGGATCGCGTCCACGTCCGGGTCGGGCACGCCCGCCAGCCGGAGCGACGTGGAGGTGGGCGTCGGCAGCTCCGCCTCCTCGAGCGTCAGGTTGAGGCCGGTGCCCACCAGCATGCGGCCGGGGGCGACCAGCTCGCCGAGGATCCCGGACACCTTGCGCCCGTCCACGTGCACGTCGTTCGGCCACTTGAGCGTCACCTCGGCGGGCGACGGCACGACGTCGCGCAGGGTCGCGACGAGCGCGAGCCCGGCCACGAGCGGCAGCCAGCCGGGGTCGAGGTCCGCTCGCCCGGGGACGCAGAGCACGCTCACCGCGAGGGTGCGCCCGGGCGGCGCCACCCAGACGCGGCCGCGGCGGCCGCGCCCCGCCGTCTGGTCGAGCGTGAGCACGACGGATCCGTCCGGCCACGCGGCCGGATCCGCGGACGCCCGCCGGGAGAGCTCGTCGTTGGTCGAGCCGACCGAGTCCAGGGCGAGGAGGCGCGGGGCGGCGAGGCGGCTGAGCGGGAGGTCCATGCCGTCACCGTACCGAGCGGATCAGGAGGTGATCGCACCCCGGACCCGCCGTCTTCTGTGCGTGGTCCACAAGAGCGGGGCGCGCACCCGCCGGTACAGTGAGGCGGGTGACTGCACACGAGCCAGACGAGGACGCCGGCGCCCCGGACATGTACACGACCGCAGGCAAGCTCGCCGACCTGAAGAGGCGCTACCACGAGGCCGTCACCGCGAGCGGCGAGGCCGCCATCGAGAAGCAGCACGCGCGCGGCAAGATGACCGCCCGCGAGCGCATCGACCAGCTGCTCGACCACGGGTCGTTCGTCGAGCTCGACGAGTTCGTCCGCCACCGCACCCACGCGTTCGGCATGGACGCGAAGCGGCCATACGGCGACTCGGTCGTCACGGGCACGGGCACGATCAACGGCCGCCAGGTCGCCGTCTACTCGCAGGACTTCACGATCTTCGGCGGATCCCTCGGCGAGGTCGCGGGCGAGAAGATCATCAAGGTCATGGAGCTCGCCATCAAGACGGGCGTGCCCATCATCGGCATCCTCGACTCCGGCGGCGCCCGCATCCAGGAGGGCGTGGTCGCGCTCGGCAAGTACGGCGAGATCTTCCGCCTCAACACGCGCGCGTCGGGCGTGATCCCGCAGATCTCGCTGATCATGGGCCCGGCCGCGGGCGGCGCCGTGTACTCCCCCGCGCTCACCGACTTCGTGATCATGGTCGACAAGACCAGCCACATGTTCGTCACCGGCCCGGACGTCATCAAGACCGTCACGGGCGAGGAGGTCGGCTTCGAGGAGCTCGGCGGCGCCCTCACCCACAACAAGGTCTCGGGCGTCGCGCACTACCTCGCGAGCGACGAGGACGACGCGCTCGACTACGCGCGCACGCTCCTCGGGTTCCTGCCGGACAACAACCTCGCCGAGCTGCCGGAGTTCCCCCGCACGGTCGACCTCGAGATGACGGCGCGCGACCACGAGCTCGACACGATCATCCCGGACAGCCCGAACCAGCCCTACGACATGAAGACGATCATCGAGCGCATCGTCGACGACGGCGAGTTCCTGGAGACGCAGCCGCTGTTCGCGCCGAACATCATCGTCGGGTTCGCGCGAGTCGAGGGCCGCTCCGTGGGCATCGTCGCCAACCAGCCGAACGCGATGGCGGGCACGCTCAACATCGAGGCGGGCGAGAAGGCCAGCCGCTTCGTGCGGTTCTGCGACGCGTTCTCCATCCCGATCCTCACGCTCGTCGACGTGCCCGGGTACCTCCCCGGCACCGAGCAGGAGTGGACGGGCGTCATCCGCCGCGGGGCGAAGCTGCTGTACGCGTACGCCGAGGCGACCGTGCCGCTCGTCACCGTCATCACGCGCAAGGCGTACGGCGGCGCGTACATCGTCATGGGATCCAAGCAGCTGGGCGCCGACATCAACCTCGCGTGGCCGACGGCCGAGATCGCGGTGATGGGCGGCCAGGGCGCCGTCAACATCCTCTACCGCGGCGAGATCAAGGGCGCCGAGCAGGCCGGCGAGGACGTCGCGGCAGTCCGCACCCGGCTGGCGAACGAGTACACGTACAACGTCGCGAGCCCGTTCCTCGCGGCGGAGCGCGGCGAGCTCGACAACGTCATCCAGCCGGCGGCCACGCGTGCGTCGGTCGTCAAGGCCCTGCGGGCGCTGCGCACCAAGCGCGCGAGCCTGCCGCCCAAGAAGCACGGGAACATCCCGCTGTGAGCGACGCGCACGGGTCGGCGGACGCCGCGCTCGGCGGCTTCCGCGTCCTCGGCGGTTCCCCCACCGAGGAGGAGCTCGCCGCCGCCACGGCGGTCATCGCGGCGCTGGCGGCGCAGCCCGCCGCCGAGCAGCCCGTGCGCCGCGCGCCGGACGCGTGGCAGCGATCGCAGCGCAGCGTCCGCGGCACGCTGGTGCCGGGTCCCGGTCGCTGGCGCGGCTTCTCGGGCTGACCGGTCGCCCGCCCGCGGGGTGCGTGCGCCGCACGCCGTGTCCTCCCAAATGACGACTTGGCCGGTCCCTCCCGCTGCGTGAGACTCGTCGTGCTGGGGGGCCCGCATCGCGGGTCAGTCAACACGGCGTCGTCCATCTGTGGTGAGCAGACGACGCCGGGGGGCGGATCATCCCGATGCTCGGGTCATCGGGGTGACCGGAGAGGCGCGGGGGCGGACGGTGCAGGCACCGGCCCCCGCGCCTCTCAGCATCACCGACCGGTCACGCCGACCGGCCTCGGATCGGTTCAGATGCGCGGGCGCGGGATCTCCAGCCACAGGTCGACCTCGTCGTCCAGGTCGTCGCTGCCCAGGAGGCTCGCGCTGCCGTCGCCCGCCACGCTGAGGCCGACGACGGTGATCGCCGTGTCGGATCCCTCGGGCACCGTCCGGGCGATGATCTTGTCCGCCCGCGTGTCCCGCACGGCCTCGGCGAGCCGGTCGAGCACCACGTCGCGCGTGGCGTCGTCGAGGTCGTCGATGCCGCCCTCGTCGAGGAGCGTGACGACGGTGCCGCGGCGCCGGGCGAGCATGACCTGCTCGCGGACGGCGTCGTTGAGGAGAGTGCGCCCGCGGATCTCATCGCGGATCGCGCCCTCCAGGTAGAGGCACTCCTGCCGCTCCTCCGGGGACAGGTCGCCGCCCGTCTCCACGATGCGGCGGAGCATGGGGACGGCCATCCGGCTCGTCTGGCGGAGCCGGAACTGCCGCTCGTAGAGGTGCGCCTCCTGCGCGGCCTGCCAGTCCGCCGCCTCGCGCTCGGCGCGGTGGAACTGCCGGGCGTCGCGCGCGGCCTTGGCGAGGGCGTGCGCGAGGACGTGCGAGACGGCCACCCACAGCGCGCTGCCCGTGACGCCGTATGCGACGAGCCCGGCCGGCCCGCCCCAGAGCACGGTCTGCACCGCCAGGATGACGATGCCCGCCCAGGCGAAGCCCTGCCGGCGGCGGGCGGACGTGATGGTCATCAGGGTGCCGACGGCGGCGACGTGCCAGGTCGTGAAGGGCGCGAGCGGCCCGGGCGAGAGCTGGCTGGTCACCAGGACCGGCACGACCGTCGCGACGGCGAGGTTGAACGACGCGAGCCAGACGGGCATGACCGTGGGGCTCGTGGGCCACAGGCTCATGAGCGTGGCGACGAGGTAGAGCGCCACGGCGACGAGCGTGACGGCCGGATCCGCGGGGGCGGCGATCGCGACGAGCGCGAGCACCACGTGGTACGCCGAGAAGAGGGCGGCGAGGCCCAGCACGATCGAGCGCGGGACGACGATCACCGGTCGCCCCTCTCGCGATCCGGGCGCTCGGTCGGAGCCGCGTCGAGGTCCCCGGGGAGGATGGGTGCCTCGGGCGCGGCGGCGTCGGACGGGGCGGGCCAGCGGATCCGCACGGCCGTGCCCTCCCCCGGCGCCGAGTCGATGGTGACGAGCCCGCCGGCCTGCGCCACGCGCTCCTTGATGGACACGCGGAGCCCCAGGCGCTCAGTGGGGATGCGGCGCTGGTCGAACCCGACGCCGTCGTCGACGACGTCGATCGCCACGCCCTCGTCACCGTGGCCGGAGATGACGAGCGTCCGGGTGATGGTCTCGGCCGAGGTGCCGGCGTGCTGGAGGCTGTTCATCATCGCCTGCACCGCCGCGGAGTAGATCGCCTCGGCGGTGGCCACCGGGACCGTGCGCGCGCCGAGGTCGCGCGTCTCGAGGACGAACGGCGCGGAGAGCGCGGAGGCGGCGTCGACGATGCGCTTCGCGACGGCGCGCAGGGGCACCGAGGCGTCGTCGTCCGTGCCCTGCTCCGCCGCGGCCAGGTGCCCCATCGCGTTGGCGGCCATCGTGGCGGCGAGCTTCCTGGCCGCCGGATCCGCGGTGCGGGCCGCCGAGAGCAGCGTGGTGAGCACGCTGTCGTGCACGATCGCGTCGACCTGCACGCGCTCCACCTCCGTGGCATGCTGGCGCACCGCGTGCGAGTAGCGCGTCAGCGCGGTGCCCTGGGCCCAGTCGACCCCGAGGGCCGCCTGTCGGAGCACCGTGACGATCATCAGGACCGAGCCGCCGAGGATGATCGAGTAGAGGACCTGCAGGAACGAGTCGAGCGGCGTGATCACGCCGTGGCGCACCGCCACCTCGAGGAAGCCGAGCCCGAGCGGCACGGCGACCGTGTAGATCACCGCGATCCAGAGGCGGAAGGCCATCGCGGCGCACGTGGTCGCGACCGTGAGCTCCTGGTACAGGAACGGCTGCGGGATGGTCGAGAGGGTCTCGGGGACGATCGCGAACGGCCACGTCGCGAGCGCGAGGACGAAGACCAGGGCGACGGTCGCGTGCGCGGGCACGACCCCGCGGCGGATCACGCCGGCGACGCACGTCCAGACGAGGCCGCCGAAGAACACCACGAGGAAGGCGATGCTCCAGGCCGGGCGCATGGCGTCCAGCTGCCCGTTGACGACCTGCAGCGACTGCAGGGCGAAGAGCAGACCGAACGCGCTGGCGCCGCGGGCGAGGATCGTCTCGATGCGGGCGAGGCTGATGGGGTTGTCGGGGGTCCGCGGCGGGGCGCCGGCGAGGGCGCGCGTCACGGGGGCCGCGGAGCGCGGCGCGCTGGCCGGAGGCCTAGCGGCCATCGCCGCCGTCCTGGTCCAGTCCCGGGAGGATGCCGTCTTCCACGGCGCGGCGGAGCAGGTCGACCTTCGTGGGGGCGGGGCGGCCGACCTCGACGTACTTCACGCGGATCCGGTCGAGGTACTCGCGCGCCGTGCTGTTCGCGATGCCCAGCTGCTGCGCGACGAGCTTGAGCGGCAGGCCGGAGGCGTAGAGGTGGAGCACGTCGCGCTCGCGCCGGCCGAGCTGGGCCTTCGCGAAGTCGCGGTCCGCGTCGATGGCGGTCGCCCACTCCAGGTTGTTGAGCACGTCGCCGCGTGCGACGGTGGCGACGGCCGCCATGACGGTCTGCGTGGCCGACGACTTGGGGATCACCCCGGCGGCACCGGCGGCCAGCGCCTCGCGGACGCTCGCGACGCGGTCGGCGATGCTGTGGACGAGCACCGCGGCACCCGTGCCCTGCGCGGCCTTGACGTTGTCGGTGACGGAGGATCCGTCCCCCAGCGAGAGGTCGAGGACGACCACGTCGCACTCCCGGCCGACCAGGCCCTCGACGAGCTCGCGGGCGTTCGCGGCCGCGAGGATGAACTCGAACCCGGCGTCGAGGCACGCGGCCTTGAGGCCGAGCCGCACCGACTCGTGGTCGTCGACGACGGCGACGCGGACGGGCGGACGGCCTTCGGTCACCTGATCGGATCCCTGCGTGGTCTCGGTCATCCGGATCCCCCTCGTCGCGTGGTGCCGTCGAGCTCCGACGATCGCCTCGCCCACTGTATCGCCCGGCTGCCGCGCCCCCTCGGCGGCGGATGCCCGATGTCAGGAGGCGGCGGGCACCAGCACGGCCACGCTCTCGACGTGGTGGGTGTGCGGGAAGAGGTCGAACGAACGCACCGAGCGGAGCTCGTAGCCGCGCTCGGCGAACAGCGCCACGTCGCGGGCCAACGCGACGGGATCGCACGCCACGTAGACGACCTGAGCCGGGCGCAGCTCGGCGAGCGCGTCGACGACGGGCTTCTTGGCGCCGGCGCGCGGCGGGTCGAGCACGACGGTCGCCGCCTGCAGGCGACGGCGCTCGGCGGGGCTCGCCTCGCGGACGAGGTTCTGCAGGTAGCGGTCGACGCGCGCCGTGAGCGACGCGGCGCCCACCCACTCCGCCAGGTTGTCGCCGGCGAACTCGGTCGCGACCTCGTCGCTCTCCACGCTCGTGATCCGCACGGTGTCGCCGAAGCGGTCGCCCACAGCGGCGGCCAGCAGGCCGACACCGCCGTAGAGGTCGAGGTTCGCGGCGCGCGGGTCGAAGAGGGCCTCGTCGACGGAGGACTGCACGGCGTCGTAGAGCGTCTCGGCCGCGCGGCGGTGCACCTGCCAGAAGCCGCCCGCCTCGAGCTTGAACTCGCGGTCGTGGACGCGCTCGGTGATGGTGTCGCGGCGCTGCGCCTTGCCGTCGATGAGGAGCATGCGCACGTGGCCGTCGGAGGGGGCGACGAGGTCGATCCCCTCGACGCCGGGGAAGCGCTGCCCGAAGGGCGCCGCGCCGTTGACGCCGGCGGTGGCGAGCGGCAGCGTCTCCACGGGGATCACCCGGTGCGAGCGCGAGGCGTACGGGCCGACCAGGCCGTCGTCGGCCACGTGCAGGCTGACGCGCGTGCGCCAGCCGAGCCCGTCGGACTCATCGTCGCCGGGGAGCGCCTGCACCTTGACGTCCATGTCGACGTGCGCCATGCGGGAGAGCGAGTCGACCACGACCTGCCGCTTGAGCTCGCGCTGGTGGGCGAGGCGGATGTGGCCGAGCTCGGCGCCGCCGACGCGGTCCTCGGGGGCGCGGTCGACGGAGGCCTCGGCCCAGACGTGCGGGCGGCGGTGCGGCGACGCGTCGAGCACCTCGACCGTGTCGGCGCGCCAGAACGACTTCTTGGAGTCCTCGGTGATGCGCGCCCGCACCCGCTCGCCGGGGATCGCGTCCGAGACGAAGATCACCCGGCCGTCGTGCCTGGCCACGGAGACCCCTCCGTGCGCCATGTTCGTCACGTCCACCTCGACCTCGCGGCCCACCTGCTCACCCATCCCGCAACCCTGACACACGCGGGAGCGGCACGGACACACACGACAGCGGACCGCGCCCCTGACACACGCGGGAGCGGCACGGACACACACACGACAGCGGACCGCGCCCCTGACACACGCGGGAGCGGCACGGACACACACACGACAGCGGACCGCGCCCCTGACACACGCGGGGGTGTCCCCGGGACGCGCGGACGCCGCACGGGCATGCCACCATGTCGGCGTGACCACGCGCCTCCACCTCGCCTCCACCTCCCCCGCCCGCCTGGCCCTCCTGCGCTCCGCCGGCATCGAGCCCGTCGTGCTGCCCTCCGACGTCGACGAGCCCGCCGCGGTCGCGGCCGCCGAGGCGGGCCAGGGTCCGCTCGGCGCCGAGGCCATGGTGCAGCTGCTCGCGCGCGCCAAGGCCGAGGCGGTCGTCGGGCAGCTCGTCGCGGGTGCGCCGCTCACGGGCCTCGTGCTCGGCGGTGACTCGGCCTTCGAGATCGACGACGTCGTGCACGGCAAGCCGCACACCGTGGAGCGCGCCACCGAGCGCTGGCGGGCGCAGCGCGGCAGGGAGGGGCGGCTGCACTCCGGGCACTGGCTGATCGAGGTGGCCGACGGCCGCATCGTGCGCGGCATCGGGCGCGCGGCCGTCGCGGACGTGCGATTCCGCGCCGACATCACGGACGCGGAGATCGACGCCTACGTCGCCACGGGCGAGCCGCTGCTCGTCGCCGGGTCGTTCACCATCGACAGCCTGGGCGCCGCCTTCATCGAGCGGATCCAGGGCGACCCGAGCACGGTCGTCGGCCTGTCGCTGCCCACCCTCCGCGGGCTCGTCCGCGAGCTCGGTACGGAGTGGACGGACCTCTGGAACCGTCAGGGCGCCGTGGCGGCCCGCCTCCTCTGACGCGCTCGGTGCCGGCGGGCGTCAGCCGATCCCGAGGACCTCGATGCGGTCGGCGAGGTACGCGTCGAGCGACCGCGTCTCGTGCGCGGCCGGCCCCCACTGCACGCGGATCTCGCGGCCGCGCAGGCTGAGGGGCCCGGATCCGCGCGCGAGCGACGCCGCGTCGAGCGCGATCGGCTCCCAGTCGTAGTCCACCGCGTCGCCCTCCTCGAAGGCGCGGACGGCCTGGCGCCTCGCCTCCTTGCGCGCCTCGACGCCCGAGTCGAGGCCCTGGGATCGCGTCGGCTCCACGGCACGCGTGATGCTGCCGGTGCGACGCAGGGATCCGTCGGCCGAGAGCAGCAGGACGCCGAGCCGCCAGGCGCGACCCACCGGCACCATGGCCGGCTGCCGCTTGATGGGCCCGAACGAGCGCTTGGCGCGCACCTCGGCGAGCGCCTCGTCGGGCGCGCGACGGGCCCGCAGCTCGGCGACCGTGGCCCTCAGCAGCTCCACGAGGTCGGCCGCGGCCGCTCGCGCGTCGTCGTCGCCGGTGCCGGGTGCGGTCATGCGTCGATCATGCCAGGGGCGCGACGCGACCGGCCGGTTGTGGGCACGCGTACCCGGCGGCCCCTCATGTTTGTGCGGACCCTCCGAAGCCGCGCGCATCCCAGACCCTAGGCTGGGGTCTCATGACGCGTGTGAACAAGGTCCTCATCGCCAACCGGGGCGAGATCGCCGTCCGCATCATCCGGGCGGCGAGGGATGCGGGGATCGGCTCGGTCGCCGTCTACGCCGACCAGGACCGCGACGCCCTGCACGTCACGCTCGCCGACGAGGCCTACGCCCTCGACGGTCAGACGAGCGCCGACACCTACCTCGTCATCGCCAAGCTCCTCTCCATCGCCCGCCGCTCCGGCGCCGACGCCGTGCACCCGGGCTATGGCTTCCTCGCCGAGAACGCCGACTTCGCCCAGCAGGTCATCGACGCCGGGCTCACGTGGATCGGCCCCTCGCCGAGCGCCATCCAGCAGCTCGGCGACAAGACCACGGCCCGGCACGTGGCCGAGCGCGTGGGCGCGCCGCTCGCCCCCGGCACGCTCAACCCCGTGTCCGGCGCCGACGAGGTGCTCGACTTCGTCGACGTGCACGGCCTGCCCGTCGCGATCAAGGCGGCGTTCGGCGGCGGCGGCCGCGGCCTCAAGGTGGCCCGCACCCGCGAGGAGGTGCCGGAGCTCTTCGAGTCCGCCACCCGCGAGGCCGTCGCGGCGTTCGGCCGCGGCGAGTGCTTCGTCGAGAAGTACCTCGACCGCCCGCGCCACGTCGAGACGCAGTGCCTGGCCGACTCCGCCGGCACCGTCGTCGTGATCTCCACCCGCGACTGCTCGCTGCAGCGCCGCCACCAGAAGCTCGTGGAGGAGGCGCCCGCGCCGTTCCTCACCGACGAGCAGAACGCCCAGCTCTACGCCGCGTCCAAGGCGATCCTCCGCGAGGTCGGCTACGTCGGCGCCGGCACGTGCGAGTTCCTCGTGGCGCAGGACGGCACCATCTCCTTCCTCGAGGTCAACACCCGCCTCCAGGTCGAGCACCCGGTCTCCGAGGAGGTCACGGGCATCGACCTCGTGCGCGAGCAATTCCGCATCGCCGCGGGCGGCCTCATCGACTACGACGACCCGGCGCCGCGCGGCCACTCGTTCGAGTTCCGCATCAACGGCGAGGATCCGGGCCGCGGCTTCTTCCCCGCGCCCGGCCCCGTGCACGTGTTCCAGGCGCCCGGCGGCCCCGGCGTCCGCGTCGACTCCGGCGTGCGGGCCGGCGACGTGGTCTCGGGCGCGTTCGACTCGCTGCTCGCGAAACTCATCGTCACGGGATCCAGCCGCGAGGACGCCCTCGAGCGCTCGCGCCGCGCCCTCGACGAGTTCGAGGTGCAGGGGCTGCCCACCGTGCTCCCCTTCCACCGCGCGATCGTGCACGACGCGGCCTTCGCCCCGGCGGACGGCGCGCCCTTCTCCGTCTACACGCGCTGGATCGAGACCGAGTTCGACAACACCATCGAGCCGTGGTCCGGCGCCCTCGAGGACGCCGCCGAGGCGCCCGCCCGGCACACGGTCGTGGTCGAGGTCGGCGGCAAGCGCATCGAGGTGAGCCTCCCCGAGGACCTCGCGCCCGCAGCAGGCGCGTCCTCGTCCCGCCGCGCGGCCGCCGCCCCGGCCCGGCGCAAGCAGGCCGGCTCCGTCGACACCTCGGGCGGCGGATCCGTCACCTCGCCCATGCAGGCGACCGTCGTCAAGCTCGCGGTCGAGGAGGGCCAGCAGGTCGTCAAGGGCGACCTCCTCGTCGTCCTCGAGGCGATGAAGATGGAGCAGCCGCTCACGGCGCACACCGCGGGCACCGTCTCCGGGATCGCCGCCGAGGTGGGCCAGACCGTCCCGTCGGGGCACCGCCTGCTCGACATCGTCTGATCCGGCCCCACGCGACGACGGCCGGTCCCCTCGGGGGCCGGCCGTCGTCGCGTGGGGCCGAGCGATGCGGCCGGCGGGTCAGAGGACGATGTGCATCGCGCGCGCCGCGTCGGAGATGCTGCCCGAGAGCGACGGGTAGACCGTGAACGCGCGGGCGACGTCGTCGACCGTGAGCCGGTGCTCCACGGCGAGGGCGAGCGGGAAGATCAGCTCGCTCGCCTTGGGGGCGACGATGACGCCGCCGATGACCGTGCCGGAGCCGGTGCGCGCGAACAGCTTGACGAAGCCGTCCTTCACGTTCTGCATCTTCGCGCGGGGGTTGGACGCGAGCGGCAGCTTGTAGATGTCGCCCTGCGCGAGCCCCTCCTCGATCTGCTTCTGCGACCAGCCGACCGTCGCGATCTCCGGCTGCGTGAAGATGTTCGAGGTCACGTTGCGGAGCTCGGTGGGGCTGACCGCGTCGCCCATCGCGTGGTAGACGGCCGTGCGGCCCTGCATCGACGCGACCGAGGCGAGCGGCAGGAACGTGGTGCAGTCGCCCGCCGCGTAGACGCTCGGCACCGAGGTGCGCGCGACGCGGTTGACGCGGATGTGGCCGGAGTCGCTCATCTGCACGCCCGCCTCCTCGAGGCCGATCCCCGCGGTGTTGGGCACGGATCCGACCGCCATGAGGCAGTGGCTGCCCTCGACGACGCGGCCGTCGCTGAGCGTCGCGACCACGCCGTCGCCCTTGCGGACGACCGACTCGGCGCGCGACTTCGACAGCACGGTCATGCCGTTGCGGGTGAAGACGTCCTCGATCACGCGGGCGGCGTCGGCGTCCTCGCCCGGCAGCACCTGGTCGCGGGAGGAGATGAGCGTGACCTTGGCGCCGAGCGCGGTGTAGGCCGAGGCGAACTCGGCGCCCGTGACGCCGGATCCCACGACGATGAGGTGCTCGGGAACGCAGTCCATCGTGTAGAGCTGCGTCCAGGTGAGGATCCGCTCGCCGTCCGGCTTCGCGGTGTCGAGGATGCGGGGGCTCGCGCCCGTGGAGATGACCGTGGTGTCCGCGTCGATCTCGTCGAAGTCGGTGCCTCGGCCGCCCCCGCGCCCGGTGGAGACGATGATGCGGTTCGGCCCGTCGAGCCGGCCCTCGCCCTGCACGATGCGGACGCCGGCGCGGATGAGGCTCGACTTCATGTCCTCGGACTGCTGGCGCGCGAGCCGGAGCAGGCGGTCGTTGACGGCCTGGAGGTTGACCGCGACCTCGGGGCGCACGGGCCGACGGGTCGCCTCGCCGCGGGAGAAGAACTGGACGCCGAGGTCCGCGGCCTCGCCGAGCGCGTTGGTGGCCTCCGCGGTGGCGATGAGGGTCTTCGAGGGGACGACGTCGGTCATCACGGCCGAGCCGCCGACGCCCACGCGCTCCACCAGCGTCACCTCCGCGCCGAGCTGCGCTCCGGCGATGGCGGCCTCGTAGCCGCCGGGACCCCCTCCGAGGACGGCGATCCGCTGGTTGGCCTCGAACTCGTATCCCATGCGCACATCATCCCGCAGGCCCGCGGCCCGCGCGAACCCGGCCGTCGTGGCGGCCGGGGCCGCCCGCGCCCGCGCATTTAGGATCGGGGCATGACGTACAGCAACCCCCTCGAGTCGCCCGACGCCGACCCCCAGGAGATCGCGCGGCAGGCGGCCGGGCAGATCGCCGAGCTCACGGGCGTCGAGCGCCACGACATCGCCCTCACGCTCGGCAGCGGATGGGGGAAGGCGGCGGACCTCATCGGCGAGACCACCGCGACGATCCCCGCGACGGAGGTCGTCGGCTTCTCGAAGCCCGCGCTCGAGGGCCACGTCGGCTCGCTCCGCAGCGTCCTGCTGCCGTCCGGCCGCCGTGCCCTCGTGATCGGCGCGCGCACCCACTACTACGAGGGCCACGGCGTCCGCCGGGTCGTGCACAGCGTGCGCACCGCGGCCGCGACCGGCGCGAGGACCATGATCCTCACCAACGGCGCGGGCGGCATCAAGGAGCACTGGACCCCGGGCACGCCCGTCCTCATCAGCGACCACATCAACCTCACCGCCGACTCGCCGCTCGAGGGCGCGACCTTCATCGACCTCACAGACCTCTACTCGGCCAGGCTCCGGGCGATCGCCCACGAGGTCGAGCCCGACCTCGACGAGGGCGTCTACTGCCAGTTCCGCGGCCCGCACTACGAGACGCCGGCAGAGGTGCAGATGGCGAAGGCGATCGGCGGCCACATCGTCGGCATGTCCACCGCCCTCGAGGCCATCGCCGCGCGCGAGGCCGGCATGGAGGTGCTCGGCATGTCGCTCATCACGAACCTCGCGGCCGGGATCCAGAAGACCCCGCTCAGCCACGAGGAGGTCATCGAGGCCGGCCGCGCCGCCGAGGGCCGCATCGGCGGCATGCTGGCGCGCATCGTGGGCGCCCTGTGAGCCGCGAGGAGACCGCGGCGCTGGTCGCGGCCGCGCGCGCCTGGCAGGCGCAGGACCCGGATCCCGTCACCCGCGCCGAGGTCGACGAGCTGCTCGCCCTCGTCGACGGCACCGCTGCCGGGGCCTCCGCGGCCGACCGGGAGCAGGCGGCAGCAGGGATCCGCGACCGCTTCCAGACGCGCCTCCAGTTCGGCACCGCCGGGCTCCGCGGCGAGCTGGGCGCGGGCCCGAACCGGATGAACCGCGTGCTCGTGTCGCAGGCCGCCGCCGGCTTCGCCGACTACCTCCGCAGCCGCAGCCCGCGGCCCAGCATCGTCATCGGCTACGACGGGCGCCACAACTCGCGGGTCTTCGCC
This sequence comes from Clavibacter michiganensis, assembly GCF_021216655.1. Lineage (NCBI taxonomy): Bacteria > Bacillati > Actinomycetota > Actinomycetes > Micrococcales > Microbacteriaceae > Clavibacter > Clavibacter michiganensis. The sequence goes on along the minus strand of NZ_CP080437.1, from coordinate 136,267 downwards.
GAGGACACCGCGCGGATCATGGCCGGTGCAGGCGTCCGCACGGTGCTGCTCCCCCGGGCCCTGCCCACGCCCGTCCTCGCCTACGCGGTGAAGCACCTCGCCGTGAGCGCGGGCGTCATGGTCACGGCGTCGCACAACCCGGCGCGCGACAACGGCTACAAGGTCTACCTCGGCGACGAGGACCACGGCGCGCAGATCGTCAGCCCGGCCGACCGCGACATCGCGGCCTTCATCCACAAGGCCGCGGGCGAGCGCACCGTGCAGCAGCTGCCGGTGGCGGACGACTACGAGATCGCGCCCGAGACGTTGATCGACTCCTACGTCGAGGAGACCGCCGACCTGTTCGCCGCCCCGCTCGCCCCCCTGAAGTGGGTCTACACGCCGCTGCACGGAGTCGGATGGGAGACCGCGGCGCGCGTATTCGACGCGGTCGGCGTCGACGCGCCCGTCGTCGTCGCCGCGCAGGCGGATCCCGATCCCGACTTCCCCACGGTCGACTTCCCGAACCCCGAGGAGCCGGGCGCGCTCGACCTCGCGTTCGAGGCGGCCGTGCGGTCCGACGCCGAGCTCATCATCGCCAACGACCCCGACGCCGACCGGCTCGCGGTCGCCATCGCGGATGAGCACGGCGCCTGGCGCCGCCTCTCCGGCAACGAGGTCGGCATGCTGCTCGGCCTCGGCATCGCCGAGCGCTACGCGGCGGACGGCAACACGGGCACGTTCGCCTCGTCCCTCGTCTCCTCCCCCGCGCTCGAGGTCGTCGCCCGGGAGCTGGGCTTCGGCTACCGCGAGACGCTCACGGGCTTCAAGTGGATCAGCCGCGTGCCGGATCTCGTCTACGGCTACGAGGAGGCGCTCGGCTACCTGGTCGCGCCCTGGATCACGAGCGACAAGGACGGCATCTCCGCCGCCGTCGCCGTGCTCCACGGCGTGATGCTGCTCAAGTCGCGCGGGCAGACCATCGACGACTACGACCGCGAGTTCGCCGAGCGGTTCGGCTCCTTCGCGAGCGACCAGATCTCCGTGCGCGTCACCGACCTCGCCGTCATCCCGCGCATCATGGCGAAGCTCCGGCAGTCGCCGCCGACCTCGATCGGATCCCGTCGCGTCGAGCGCATGGACGACCTCGCCGAGGGCACGGCCGACCTGCCGCCGAGCGACGTGCTCCGCTTCCACCTGGGCGACGGCGCGCGGCTCATCGTGCGTCCGAGCGGCACGGAGCCGAAGATCAAGGTCTACCTCGACGCGCAGAGCACCGAGGGCACCGTGGCCGAGCGCCGAGACGCCGCGCGCGCCGTCGTGGCCGACCTGGCGCAGGCCGTGCCGCTCCTCCTCGAGGTCTGAGGCGGGGATCCGCGGGCCGTCCGGCGGCCCGTGATCTCCGTGTGACGTTCACTGGTAGTGGAGCTATCAGTGCGCTAGCCTCGCGGCATGCGCATCACCGAGCTGGCCGAGACCACGGGCGTCCCGCCGGCCACCGTCAAGTACTACGTCCGCGAGGGCCTGCTGCCCGCGGGCACCCGTGTCCGCGACAACCGCACCGACTACGACGACGAGCACGCGCGGCGGATCCGGCTGATCCGCGCGCTCATCGACGTCGGGCGGCTGCCCGTCGCCCGGGCCCGCGAGGTCCTGGCCGTGCTCGACGACGACGACCGCCGCGTGCAGGACGTCTTCGCGGTCGCGCAGGACGCCCTCACGCCCGGCCCGCCGGCGACGGAGCCGCCCGCGTCCGACGCGCTCGCCCGGATCGACGCGGTCACCGAGGAGGCCGGCTGGTGTGTCCTGGACGGGCACGCCGGCCGTGCGCAGGCAGCGCGGGCGGTCGACGCCTTCGCCCGCTCCGGGCACCCGGTCGAGGACGCCTACCTCGCGCGCTATGCCGAGGCCGCGGGCGTGCAGGCCCAGGCCGACCTCGCCGGGGTGAGCGCCCGGCCCGACCGCACGGCGATGGCCGAGCTCATGGTCGTCGGCACCGTGCTCGGCGACGAGCTGGCCGCCGGGCTCCGGCGGATCGCGCAGGCCACCATCGCGATGCCGACGGAGGCCGCGTCGTGATCCGCCGCGCGTTCGGGTGGCACCGGCCCCTCATGGCGGTCGCCGCGCTCATGGCCGTCGTCGCGGCGGCGTGCCTCGTGGGCGGCCTGGTCGACGACCGCGTGGTCACGGGCGCGCCCGTCTGGGACAAGCCCGCCAAGTTCTCGCTGTCGATCCTCGTCTACGCCGTCTCGTGGGCGTGGCTCATCGCACGGCTCCCGCGCTTCCGACGGCAGGCGCACGTCGTGGGGACCGTGGTCGCGGTGGCGCTGGTCATCGAGCAGGCGGTCATCGTGGGCGCGGCGGCGGCCGGGACGACGAGCCACTTCAACGTCACGACCCCGCTGGCGACCGCCCTCTGGGGCGTCATGGCGGCCTCCGTCACCGTGCTGTACCTGTGCGCCTTCCTCACGAGCCTGGCCGTGCTGCGCCTGCGGCTGCCCGACCCGGCGCTGACGCTCGGGATCCGGGCAGGCGCCCTCATCGCGCTGGTCGGCATCGGCCTCGCGTACCTCATGACCTCTCCCACCGCGGCCCAGCTCGCCGACTTCCACGGCGTGGCCGGCGCGCACACCGTGGGCGCGGCGGACGGCGGCCCCGGGCTCCCCGTGCTCGGCTGGAGCACCACCTCGGGCGACCTGCGGATCCCGCACTTCGTCGGGATGCACGCGCTGCAGCTGCTGCCCGTCGCGGCGCTGCTCCTCGGGCTGGCGGCGCGGCGGATCCCGGCCCTGGCGCCGGACCGGGTGCGCGTCCGGCTGACGGCGATCGCCGCCGTCGCGTACCTCGCGGCGGTCGCGCTCGTCACCGCGCAGGCGCTCGCGGGGCAGCCGATCACCGGCCCGTCGCCCGCGGTGATCGCGGCCGGAGCGGCGATCGCCGGGGCATCGCTCCTCGCGGCCGGGATCGTCATCGCCCGCGGTGGCCCGGTCCCCACCTCGGCGGCGGACGCGGCATCGGCTCCCGCCGGGGCGGATCAGCCCAGCGCGGCGTCGAGCTTGGCGGAGATCTCCTCGAGGTCGAAGTAGTTCTCGATCACCACCACGTCGGCGTACGTCTGCCCGATGCGGTCCACGAGCTCCGGGGACGTGAGGATCACCTGCGCGTCCTCGCCGAGGGAGGCGACGCTCGCGAGGTCGGCCGCGGTCACGTCCGCCTCGATGCCGAGGCGTGCGAGCGCCCGCTCCGCGTTGACCTTGAGGATGCCGGACGTGCCGATCCCCACGCCGCAGATCGCGACGACCTTCATGCGCTCTCCTCGCCGGCCATGATGCGCCGGACCTCGTCGACGGTGGTGGCGGCGCGCAGCCGCGGGATGGCGGTGGCGTCGTTGAAGATGTTGGCCATGTCGGCGACCGAAGACACGTGCCGGTCGACCGTCGTGACCGCGAGGCCGACGATGACGTCGACGGGGTCGTTGTGCGCGTGCCCGAACGCCACCGGCTCGGTGAGCGTGACGACCGCCAGGCCGTCCGCGAGCGTCTCCGGACCGGGCCGTGCGTGCGCGAGCGCGAGCCCCGGGGCGATGACGACGTAGGCGCCGAACTCCTCGACCACGCGGATCATGGCCTCCCCGTACTCCGCGGTGGCCGCCCCCGATCGCACGAGCGCGTCGCCGACCAGGCGCACGGCGGCGCGCCAGTCGGCGGCGTCGGCGCCGAGGGTGACGGCGTCGTCCGGGAGCGGTGGGAGCACGGGGTGCGACCTCTCTGTCGAAGCGGGCGGGCGGGTGGTGCGGGACGCGAGGCCGTGCCGGGCCGGCGCTACAGGCGCGCGAACCCGTCGGAGATGATGTCGGCGAGCGCCTCGCGCTCCTCCAGCGGCAGGAAGGCCGCCGCGGCCGCGTTGAGCTGGAAGACCTCGTGGTCGTCGAGGTCGTAGGCGAACGCGTCCGTGAGGAGCGCCAGCTCGCGGCTGATGCTGGTGCCGCTCATCAGGCGGTTGTCCGTGTTGACCGTGACGGCGAAGCCGAGCTGGTAGAGCAGGTCGAAGGGGTGGTCGACCATCGCGTCGCCCCACGCTGCGATGGCGCCGGTCTGCAGGTTCGACGACGGGCTGAGCTCGAGCGGGATGCCGCGGTCCTTGATCCACTGCGCGAGCGTGCCGAGGGTGACGAAGACGTCCTCGCCCTCCTCGCTGTCGACCTCGATGTCCTCGGCGATGCGCACGCCGTGGCCGAGGCGCAGGGCCCGGCCGTCGAGGAGCGCGCCGCGGATGGACTCGAGGCCGTCGGCCTCGCCCGCGTGCACGGTGCGGGGCATCCACTCGCGCGCCAGCAGGTCGAACGCCCCCTGCATGCGGGACGGCGGGAAGCCCGCCTCGGGCCCGGCGATGTCGAAGCCCACGACGCCGCGGTCGCGGTGGCGGACGGCGAGCTCCGCGATCTCGGTGCCGCGGTCGAGGTGGCGCATGGCGCTGACGAGCTGGCCGACGCGGATGGATCCGCCCGCCTCCTCGACGCCGCGCACGGCCTCCTCGATGCCGGACTGCACGGCCTCGACCGCCTGGTCGAGCGACAGCCCGCGGGTGAGGTGCTGCTCCGGCGCCCAGCGGATCTCGCCGTAGACGACGCCGTCGTCCGCCAGGTCCTCGACGAACTCGCGGGCGACGCGCGCGAGGTGCTCCTCCGTCTGCATGGCGGCGATGGTGACGTCGAAGGTCTTCAGGTACTCCACGAGCGATCCCGAGTCGGCGCTGGTGCGGAACCACTCGCCGAGCGCCTCGGCACCCGCGGCGGGCAGCTCGAGGCCGATCTCGTCGGCGATCTCGACGATCGTCCCGGGGCGGAGGCCGCCGTCGAGGTGGTCGTGCAGGGAGACCTTGGGGAGGTCGCGGAACGACCCTCCGCCGGGCAGCGTGGAGTCCTCGGGAGCGATCGTCATGGGACGAATCTACTAGCCTCGACGCGGCCCACGCCGAGGTAGTAGGCACACGAACGATCGGTGCGCGAGACGTCGGCGGCCGAGACCCGAGCCGGAGGACCCATGCCCACCAAGATCCTGATCGACTGCGACCCGGGGCACGACGACGCCCTCGCCCTGATGCTCGCGCACGGGAGCCCCGAGGTGGAGCTCGTCGGCATCACCACCGTGGCGGGGAACCAGACGCTCGAGAAGGTGACGCGGAACGCGCTCGCGGTCGCGACCGTCGCGGGGATCCACGGCGTGCCGGTCGCCGCGGGCTGCGCGCGTCCGCTCGTGCGGCCCGTGATGACGGCGCCCGAGATCCACGGCGAGTCCGGGCTCGACGGGCCCGAGCTGCCGGAGCCGACCGTGGCGCTGGATCCGCGGCACGCGGTGGACCTCATCATCGAGACGGTCATGGCGCACGCGCCCGGCGAGATCACGCTGGTGCCGCTCGGCGCGCTGACGAACATCGCGCTGGCCGTGCGCCGGGAGCCGCGCATCGTCGAGCGCGTGAAGGAGGTCGTGCTCATGGGCGGCGGCTACCACCACGGCAACCGCACGGCCGTCGCGGAGTTCAACGTCGCGGTGGACCCCGAGGCCGCGCACATCGTGTTCGGAGAGGCGTGGCCCGTGACGATGGTCGGCCTCGACCTCACCTACCAGGCGACGGCGACCCCCGAGGTCATGGCGCGCATCGCCGCCCTCGGCACGCCGGCCGCGCGGTTCGTCGTCGACTCGATGGAGTCGTACGGCCGGGCGTACCACGACCGCCAGGACTTCCCGAGCCCGCCCGTGCACGACCCGTGCGCCGTCGCGCGCGTGATCGACCCGCGCCTCGTGAGCGTCCGGCGCGCGCCGATCTCCGTGGAGCTGACGGGCACGCACACGACCGGGATGACCGTCGCGGACCTGCGCCGGCCGGCTCCCGCCGACTGCACGACGCAGGTCGCCGTCGAGCTCGACCACGCCGGGTTCTGGGACGTGGTCGTCGACGCGCTCCAGCGCATCGGCTGAGGCCCGATGCGGCCCGCGCCCGGCCGTCGTCCCTCGACGGCGGCCGGGCGGCGGATCAGCCCTCGGCGGTGATGCGCTCCCGCACGAGCGGGCCGCGCGCGACGTGCTCCTCCGGATCGCCGACGCGGTACGCGCCCTCGAGCGACTCCAGCGCGCGGGCGAACCGCTCGGGCTCGTCGGTGGAGAGCGTGAACAGCGGGTCGCCGCGGCGGACGCGGTCCCCCGGCTTGGCGTGCAGGTCGACGCCCGCGGCGTGCTGCACGGCGTCGCCCTGGCGCGCGCGTCCGGCGCCGAGGCGCCAGGCGGCGATGCCGAACGGGAGGGCGTCCTGCTGCACGAGCACGCCGTCGCGCTCGGCGGTGACCACATGGGTCTCGCGCGCCATGGGCATCGCGGCATCCGGATCCCCGCCCTGCGCGCGCACGGTGGCGCGCCACGAGTCCATGGCCCGGCCGTCGCGGAGGGCGACGTCGACGTCGGCGTCGGGGATCCCGACCGCGGCGAGCATCTCCCGCGCGAGCGCCAGCGTGAGCTCCACGACGTCGGCGGGGCCGCCGCCCGCGAGCACCTCGACGGACTCGCGCACCTCGTTGGCGTTGCCGATGGCGAGCCCGAGGGGCACGTCCATGTCGGTGAGGAGCGCGGTGGTCCGCACCCCGGCGTCGGTGCCGAGCTCGACCATGGTGCGCGCGAGCTCGCGCGACCGGTCGATGTCGGTCATGAAGGCGCCGGAACCGAACTTCACGTCGAGCACGAGCGCGCCCGTGCCCTCGGCGATCTTCTTGCTCATGATGCTGGAGGCGATGAGCGGGATCGCCTCGACCGTGCCCGTGGTGTCGCGCAGCGCGTAGAGGCGCTTGTCGGCGGGGGCGAGGCCGCTGCCGGCCGCGCAGATCACGCCGCCGTGGTCCTGCATCTGGCGCACCATCTCCTCCGTCGAGAGGTCGGCGCGCCAGCCGGGGATCGACTCGAGCTTGTCGAGCGTGCCGCCCGTGTGGCCGAGGCCGCGGCCCGAGAGCTGCGGCACCGCGACGCCGTAGGAGGCGACCAGCGGCATGAGCGGGAGGGTGATCTTGTCGCCCACGCCGCCCGTGGAGTGCTTGTCGACCGTGGGCTTGCCGAGCTGCGAGAAGTCGAGCGTCTCGCCGCTCGCGATCATCGCGAGCGTGAGGTCGCGGATCTCGGTGCGGTCCATGCCGCGCAGGAGGATCGCCATCGCGAGCGCGGCCATCTGCTCGTCCGCGACGTAGCGGTCGGTGTACGCCGCCACGAGCCAGTCGATCTCGGCGGTCGAGAGGCGTCCGCCGTCGCGCTTGGTGCGGATCAGGTCGACGACGTCGAACGCGCCGCTCACGAGCGGTCCCCGTACGCGTTCAGCGTGCTCGGGCCGAACGCGTCCGGCAGGACCTCGTCGATCGTGCGGATCCCGGACACGGTCTCCAGGAGCATGCCCGGCACCGCGTGCTCGAACAGCAGCTGCCGGCAGCGCCCGCACGGCATGAGGATGTTCCCGTCGCCGTCCACGCACGTGAAGGCGACGAGCTGACCGCCGCCCGTGAGGTGCAGGACCGAGACGAGCGCGCACTCGGCGCAGAGGGTCAGGCCGTAGGACGCGTTCTCCACGTTGCAGCCGGTGATGACGCGGCCGTCCGTGGCGATGGCCGCGACGCCCACGGGGAAGCGGGAGTACGGCACGTACGCGCGGCCCATGGCCTCGTGCGCCGCCTCGCGCAGGGATCCCCAGTCGATGCCGCCCGACCCGCCGGGCTCCACGGCGCTCACGACTTCACGTAGGGCTTGCCGGCGGCGGCGGGTCCGCGCACCTGCCCCACGAGGCCCGCGACGGCGGCGATGGTCACGACGTACGGCAGCATCAGCATGAACTCGCTCGGCACCGGCGACCCGATGACGCCGAGGACGTTCTGCAGGTTGCTGGCGAAGCCGAACAGGAGGGCCGCGAGCGTGGCGCGCAGCGGATCCCACCGGCCGAAGATGACCGCGGCCAGCGCGATGAACCCGGCGCCCGCCGTCATCTCCTTGTTGAACGCGCCGACGGACCCGAGCGTGAAGAACGCGCCGCCCAGGCCCGCGATGGCACCCGCGAGGGAGACGTTCCAGAACCGGGTCGCGGAGACCTTGATGCCCACGGTGTCGGCGGCCTGCGGGTGCTCGCCCACCGCGCGGAGGCGGAGACCCCAGCGCGTGTGGAAGAGGCAGTACCAGACGAGGAACACGGCCACGTACATGACGTAGACGATGATCGTCTGCCGGAACAGCACGGGACCGATGATCGGGATCTGGCCGAGGATCGGGATGTCGATGCGGTCGAAGCGCGGCGGCGAGTTGAGGCGCCCCGGGTCGGCGGACAGCACCTGCGAGAAGAGGAAGCTCGTGAGGCCCGTGACCAGCACGTTGAGCACGACGCCGACGATGACCTGGTCGACCAGGTACTTGATCGCGAAGGCCGCGAGCACGAACGAGACCAACATGCCGGCGACCATCGCGGACGCCAGGCCGATGAGCGGCTGCCCCGTGAGGGAGGCCACCACCGCGGACACGAACGCGCCCGCCAGCAGCTGGCCCTCGATCGCGACGTTGACGACGCCGACGCGCTCCGAGAGCACGCCGCCGAGCGCGCCGAAGATGAGCGGCACCGACAGGGCGACCGTGCCCACCAGGAGGCCGGGCACCGGGATCGTCTGGCCCGCGGACGCCCAGGTCAGGAACGCGACGAGGAACAGGATCGCGAACACGACGGTGAACCAGAGCGGCACCTTCGCCGACCGGCGCACCAGCACGGCGGACACCACCGTGAGCGCGGCGAGGACCACGGTGACGGCGACCCCGGTGGCGGCGGTCGGCAGCACGAGCGGCGCGAGCTGGATGAGGTCCGTCCCCGTGGAGAGGCCGAACGTGCTCGACCCCTCGCGTCCGAGCAGCACGAACAGGACGAGGGCGATCACGGTGAAGACGCCGAAGGCGACGGGCGCCTTCCAGCTGGTGGCGACGGCGCGCTCGAGCGCTGCGGCCGCGGGGTCGTGCGGCGCGGGTGACGCCGACTGCGTGGGGGTCGTCGCGGTCATGAGGCGATCGCCGCCTTCCGGGTCCGGGTGGTGCGACGCGCCTGGCCCGGCGCGGGCAGGCGGAAGACCGCCCGCACGAGCGGGGGCGCCGCGATGAACAGGACGATGAGCGACTGGACGACCACGACGATGTCGATGGGCACGCCCTCGGCCGCCTGCATCGAGAAGCCGCCGGCCTTGAACGCGCCGAACAGGATCCCCGCGACGAAGACGCCCCACGGCCGGCTGCGGCCGAGCAGCGCCACCGTGATGGCGTCGAAGCCGATGCCCGCGTCGATCCCCGAGCTGAAGCCCGTCGTGACCGTGCCGAGCACCTGGCTGGCCCCCGCGAGGCCCGCGAGGCCGCCGGAGATGAGCATGGCGTAGAGGTACGAGTTCTTGACGTCGATGCCGGCCACCCGCGCGGCGCTCGGGTTCTCGCCCACCGCGCGGAAGCGGAAGCCGAGGCCCGAGCGGTTGAGGAGGTACCAGACGATCACCGTCGCGACGACGACCACGAGGAAGCCCGCATGCAGCGAGTAGCCGTCGCCGAGGAGGGCCGGGAAGATCGCGTTCTCGGCCATCGCCGGGGTCTTCGGGTTGTTCGAGCCGGGCGCCTGCAGCAGGCCGGGCGTCCGGAGCAGGTACGAGAGCAGGTAGAACGCGACGTAGTTGAGCATGATCGTGACGATCACCTCGTGCGCGCCCGTGCGCGCCTTGAGGAGGCCGACGATCCCGCCCCAGACCGCGCCGCCCACGATGCCCGCGGCGACGGCGAGCACCAGGTGGATCACGGGCGGCAGGTCGAAGCCGAAGCCGACCCAGCCGGCGCACGCCGCCGCGATGAGCATCTGGCCGCGGGCGCCGATGTTGAACAGGCCCACGCGGAACGCGAGGGCGACGCCGAGGCCGGCCGCGATGAGCGGGGTCGCGAAGGTCAGCGTCTCGGTGAGCGGCTTGATGCCGTTCGCGAAGCCCGGCCGGCGGAAGTTGTAGATCGACCCCTGGAAGAGCGCGGAGTAGGCGCCGGAGGCGGCGTCCCAGCCCGCGCGGAGCGTGTCGAGCGGTCGGCTGAAGAAGTAGCCTGCCGCCTTCTGCGTCTCCTCGTCCGTGACGGCGATGAGCAGCGCGCCCACGATGAGCGAGAGGACGACCGCGAGGACGGACAGCAGCGCGCTGCCCGACGCGATCTCGCGGAGGACCTGGCCGGCGCGGGATCCCTCGGGTCCGTCGCCGTCGGCGGGAGCGGCCGTCGCCACGGCCTGCACGCCCGCGGGCGCCTCCGAGCGCGTGGGGTCGCCCACCGATCCGGCCTCGCGACCGGATGCGGGCAGCTGCCCCGCGGACGGGTCCTCGGGCGCCTGGCCCTCGGGACGGGTGGTGTCGTCGGTCATGCGCTGCGCCCTCCGGCGGTCGTGGTGGTGGTGACGGACTCGGGGACCTCGCCGGCCATCATCAGGCCGAGCACGTCGCGCGGGGTGTCGCCCGGGACGATCCCGACGATGCCGCCGCGGTACATCACGGCGATGCGGTCGGCGAGCGCCGCCACCTCGTCGAGCTCCGTGGAGACGACGATGACGGGCAGGCCGCGGTCGCGGGTCTCGACGACGCGCGTGTGCACGAACTCGATGGAGCCGACGTCGAGGCCGCGCGTGGGCTGCGCCGCGACGAAGAGGCGGAGGTCGCGGCTGAGCTCGCGCGCGAGCACGACCTTCTGCGCGTTGCCGCCGGAGAGCCGGCCGACGTGCGTGTCGATGCCCTGCGTGCGGATGTCGAACTCGCGGACGCGGTCGCGCGCGAACTCGTCGAGGTAGCCGAGCTTCAGGGATCCCGCGACGACGAACGGCGGGCTGTCGGAGCGGTCGAGCATGAGGTTCTCGGCGATGGTGAACTCGCCGACGAGCCCGTCCTCGTTGCGGTCCTCGGGCACGAAGCCGACGCCGGCGTCGAGCACGCGGCGGACGGAGCGGCCGGTGAGGCGCGTGCCGTCGAGCTCGATGGTGCCGGACACGCGGGGCTGGAGCCCGAGGATCGCCTCGGTCAGCTCGGTCTGGCCGTTGCCCTGCACGCCCGCGATGGCGAGGATCTCCCCCGCGTGCACCTCGAAGCTCACGCCGTCGACGACGACCTGGCCGGACGCGTCGATCACGGTGAGGTCGCGCACCACGAGCGCGGCGTCGCCGGGCGTCGCGGGCTCCTTCTGCACGGTGAGCGACACGCTCCGGCCGACCATGAGGGACGCGAGCTCCGCGTTGCTGGCGGTGGGCTCGGCCTCGCCGACCACCTTGCCGAGCCGGATCACCGTGATGCGGTCCGCGACCTCGCGCACCTCCCGCAGCTTGTGGGTGATGAAGACGATGCCCGTGCCGGCGTCCCGGAGCTGCTTCATGATGACCATGAGCTCGTCGGTCTCCTGCGGCGTGAGCACGGCGGTCGGCTCGTCGAACACGAGCACCTCCGCGTCGCGCGACAGGGCCTTGATGATCTCGACGCGCTGCTGGACGCCGACGGGCAGGTCGGCGACGAGCGCGTCCGGATCGACGTCGAAGCCGAAGCGGGCGGAGATCTCGCGCACCTTCGCGCGGGCGCCGGCCAGGTCGAGCCGGCCGCCGAGCTTCGTCTCCTCGTGCCCGAGCATGACGTTCTCCGCGACCGTGAAGACGGGGATGAGCATGAAGTGCTGGTGCACCATGCCGATGCCGGCCGCCATGGCGTCGCCGGGTCCGGCGAAGCGCGCCACCCGGTCGTCGAGGAGGATCTCGCCCTCCTCCGCCTGGTACAGGCCGTAGAGGACGTTCATCAGCGTGGACTTGCCGGCGCCGTTCTCGCCCAGGAGGCAGTGGATCTCGCCCGGGTGGACGACGAGGTCGATGTGGTCGTTGGCCACCAGCGCGCCGAAGCGCTTGGTGATGCCCCGCAGTTCGAGCTTCATCGGATCAATCTGTTCGGTGGGTGTGGTGAGCACGCGGCGGGGGGACCGGCGACTGCCGATCCCCCCGCGGTGCGTTCGATGCTACTTCGTCAGCGACGACGGCGACTCGACGGTGATCGAGCCGTCGATGATGCCGGCCTTGATGGTGTCGAGCTCGCCCGACAGGTCCGACGGGACCTCCGACTCGTAGTCGTGGAACGGGGCGATGTCCACGCCGCCGTTCTCGAGGGTGCCCACGTAGGGCGTCGCGTCGAACTTGTCGTCGGCTGCCGTCTTCACGACGTCCTCGACACCCGCGTCGATGCCCTTGAGCACCGAGGTGAGGAAGAGGTCCTTGAGGTCGGGCGCCGTCTCGTACGCGTCGGAGTCGACGCCCACCATGACGACCTTCTTGTCGCTGGAGTCGCGGATGGCCTCGCCGGCGCTGAGGAAGATCGGGCCGCCGACGGGCATGATGACGTCCGCGCCCTGGTCGATGAGGGTCTGCGCGCTGGTCTTCGCGGCGGGGTTCGCCTCGAAGCCGCCCGTGAAGGAGCCGGTCTGGCTGGCGACATCCCAACCGATGGCCTTGACGTCCTTGCCCTTCTGCTCGTTGAAGTACTTCACGCCGTCGACGAAGCCGTCCATGAAGATCGTGACGGTCGGGATCTGCAGGCCGCCGAAGGTGCCGACCGTGCCGGTCTTCGAGTAGGCCGCTGCCGCGTAGCCCGCGAGGAACGCGGCCTCGCTGGTGTTGAAGGTGATGGGCTTGACGTTCGGGGCGTCGATCGAGGCGTCGTCGATGATCGAGTACTCGATGTCCGGGTTGGCGGCCGCAGCCTCCTTGGTGGCGTCTGCCAGCAGGAAGCCGACCGTGAGGATCAGGCCGCAGCCCTGGTCGGCGAGGTTGGTGAGGTTCGGCGCGAAGTCGGTCTCCGCCGCGGACTCGACCGGCTTGGCGGCCGGGAGGCCGAGGTCGGCGACGGCCTTGTTCATGCCCTCGTAGCCGAGCTGGTTGAACGACTTGTCGTCGAACCCGCCGGAGTCGGAGACCATGCAGGTGAGCAGGTCGCTCTTCGCGGCGTCGCCGGTGCCTCCCGCGGTCGACTCGGGAGCGGCGCCGCAGCCCGCGAGGATCGCGGTGATGCCGACGGCGGCGAGACCGCCGAGGGCGGCCTTTCGGGTGGTGATGGTCACTGTGGCCTCCAGGTGCAGCCCGGGTCAGCCGGGCGATGTGCGTTCATGTTACCCATGCACGGGAATGCATCCCGTGCCCCGATCGGGCCCCGGGGCGCAAGCGTTACCGATCCGGGACGGCCCCGAAACACCGCGGCAACACGGGCCCTGCTAGGGCGTCGAGACCGACTTCACCTGCACGTCGCCGGAGACGATGCGGGCCTTCAGCGCGTCGAGCTCGGACTGCAGCTCGGGCGACACCGAGGCGGCGAGGTCGTGGTACCCGGCGAGGCCCACGCCGCCGTTCGCGAGCGTGCCCACGTACGGCTCCGAGGTGAAGGCGCCCTTCTGATCGTCGGCCACGATGTCGACGACGGCCTGGCCCGTGTCCTTGAGCACGCTCGTCAGCAGGAGCGGGCGGTACTCGGCGGGGAGCGTGTCGTAGCCGTCGTTGTCGACCCAGATCAGCTTGCCGCTGCCGTGGGCGAGGATCGCGGACGCCGCGCCCTCCCCCACCTGGCCGGCCACAGGCATGATGACGTCGGCGCCCTGGTCGAGCAGGTTCTGCGTGGTGGTCTGGCCCTTCGATACGTCCTCGAAGTCGCCGGTGAAGGTGCCGTCCTGCGCGGCGGCGTCCCAGCCGAGCGCCTGGACGCTCGTGCCGTGCGCCTGGTTGTACGCGGCCACGCCGTCGACGAAGCCGTCCATGAAGAGGGTGACGGGCGGCTGGTTGCCGCCGCCGAAGGTGCCGACCTTGCCCGTCTCGCTCACGCCCGCCGAGAGGTAGCCCGCGAGGTACGAGGCCTGCGCCGTGTCGAAGACGAGCGGCTTCACGTTCGGGGCGTCGACGACCTCGTCGACGATCGAGAAGTGCACGTCCGGGTTCTCCGCCGCGGCGGCCGACGTGGCCTCCGCCAGCTCGTACCCGACGGTGAGGATGAAGCCGCAGCCCGTGCCCACCGCCTGCTCGACGTTCGGGGCGAGGTCGGTCTCCGACGTCGAGACGAGCACGTCGGCCTGGATCCCCAGCTCCTTCTCCGCCCGCTGGAGCCCCTCCCAGCTCGACTGGTTGAAGGAGCGGTCCTGCAGGCCGCCGGAGTTGGTCACCATGCGGGCGCAGTAGTCGCTCGCGGATGCGGATCCGGTGGCGCCGGGCTCAGGGGCCGCACCGCACCCGGCGAGGGCGGCGGCGGCGAGGAGGGCGATGGGCAGGATGGCGGCGCGGACGGCGCGGCGGGTGCGGGGCATCCCCGGAATCTAACGGCGCCGCTCCCGGCCCCTTCCGGCCGCGGAGAGCGCCCGAGGGGTTCGTTACCCCTTCGTTACAGGACGTCCGTCCCACCGCTGAGCTTGAGCGCGTCCACCACGCTCTTCACGCGCTGCGCGTTCTCCTTGGTGGTCACGAGCAGGGCGTCCGGGGTGTCCACCACGACGATGTCGCGCACGCCGATGAGGCTGATCACGCGCTTGCTGTTGGCCACCACGATGCCGCTCGACGCGTCGGACAGGACGCGCGCGTCCTCGCCGAGGATCACGAGGTCCGACTTGCGACCGCTCGAGTGCATCTTGGCGACGGAGGCGAAGTCGCCCACGTCGTCCCAGGTGAAGCGGCCGGGGATCACGGCGAGCGCGCCCCGGGCCGCGGCGGGCTCGGCGACCGCGTAGTCGATCGCGATCTTCTTCAGGTTCGGCCACACGCGGTCGACGACGAGGCCGCGGTCGGCGGTGTCCCACGCCTCGGCGAGCTCGAGCACGCCCTTCAGCAGCTCGGGCTCGGTGCGGCCGAGCTCCTCGAGCAGGCGGTCGGCGCGCGCGATGAACATGCCCGCATTCCAGAGGTGCGTGCCGCCCTTCACGTAGCCGCGGGCGACGCCGATGCTCGGCTTCTCCACGAACGACGCGACCTCGAGGGCGTGCGGGGCGTCGGGGATGCTGAGCGCCTTGCCCGTGTGGATGTAGCCGAAGCCGGTCGCCGGCTCCGTCGGCGTGATGCCGATGGTCGTGATGTAGCCCGCGTCGGCGGCGATGACGGCCTCGCGCACGGTGTCGCGGAAGCGGTCCGGGTCGGCGATGACGTGGTCGGCCGCGAACGAGCCGATGATGACTCCCGGCTCGCGGCGCTGGAGGATCGCCGCCGCGAGCGCGATCGCGGCGGTGCTGTCGCGCCCCTCGCTCTCGAGGACCACGTTCGGGTCGGTGAGCTCGGGGAGCTGGGCCTCGACGGCGGCGCGGTGGGCGCGGCCGGTGACCACCATGATCCGGTCCTCGCCGGAAAGCGGCGCGAGCCGCTCCCACGTGTCGCGGAGGAGCGTGCGGCCGGAACCGGTGAGGTCGTGGAGGAACTTCGGGGCGTCCGCGCGGGACAGCGGCCAGAGGCGGGAGCCCACGCCACCCGCGGGGATCACGCTGTGGAAACGGGAGATCGCGCTCGTCTGCTCGGTCATGCGCCCACACTATCGGCACCCTGGGAAACAGCCGGATGCGCCGAGTTCACGCGACGGCAACGGGGCGTTCACGACAGGACGGCGGCGCGGTCGGCACCGGTGCCTAGCGTCGGGGGCATGCGCGTAGCCGTCGTCAGCGAGAGCTTCCTCCCCACCGTCAACGGCGTCACCACGAGCGTCTGCCGGGTGCTCGAGCACCTCAGGGACCGCGGGCACCAGGCCATCGTGATCGCCCCGGACGCCGGCGCCCCGTCCGAGTTCGCGGGCTTCCCCGTCCACGGCGTGCCCGCCATCGCCTACCGGCAGTTCCCGGTCGGGATCCCCAGCCCCCAGGTGCTGCGCCTCCTGACCGACTTCGCGCCGGACGTGCTGCACGCCGCGTCGCCCCTCTTCCTCGGCGCGCAGGCCATCGCGGCCGCGACGCGCATCGACACCCCATCCGTCGCCATCTTCCAGACCGACGTCGCGGGCTACGCGCGCCGGAACCGGCTGGCGGCCACCGCGCCGTACGTGTGGCGGCTCGTGCGGTGGATCCACCAGGGCGCCGACCTGACCCTCGCGCCCTCGAGCGCCGCGGCCTCCGACCTCGCGGCGGCGGGCGTCGAGCGCGTCGCCCGCTGGGGGCGCGGCGTCGACCTCGACCGCTACCACCCCCGCAACCGCGCCATGGAGGACGCGGTCGCGCTCCGGCACCGCGTCGCGCCGGGCGGCGAGACGATCGTCGGCTACGTGGGGCGCATCGCCCCCGAGAAGCAGCTCGAGCGGCTCCAGGCCCTCCGCGGGATCCGCGGCGTGCGCTTCCTCATCGCGGGCGACGGCCCGAGCCAGGCGTCCGCCCGCCGCGCGCTCGCGGGCATGCCCGTCACGTGGCTCGGCCGCGTGGGCGGCCGCGAGCTCGCCGCCGCGTACGCCGCCATGGACGTGTTCGTGCACACCGGCACCGAGGAGACGTTCGGCCAGACGGTGCAGGAGGCGCACGCGTCCGGCCTGCCGGTGGTCGCCCCGCACGCGGGTGGCCCGATCGACCTCGTCGACCACGGGACGGACGGCTTCCTCTTCGATCCCGCGTCCCCCCGGGACGCGCACCTGCGACGACTCGTGGACGAGCTCGTGGCCAGCGAGCCGATGCGCCTGCGGATGGGCGAGGCGGGCCGCCGCGCCGTCCTCGGCCGGTCGTGGGCCACCATCGGCGACGAGCTCATCGGGCACTACGGCCGCGCCGTGTCGGCCCGCCGCTCGGCGCTCCAGGCGGCGGACGTCGCCGGCGCCGGCCCCGTCCCGCTCCTCGCCTGACGCGGTCGCCGGCACCCCCTGACGCTTAGGGTGCCCTAACGGGTGACCGCCCTGACCCGCCCGTAGACTCGTCGGCGACGCGCAATGTCGGCGCGAAGGCGCTCCGCCCACGGGGCACCAGCATCAGGGAGGGTCGTTCCGTGTCCATCAAGACGGCAGGAACCCGCGAACCGCACATCTCGCGCGCACCGAAGGTCCCCGCGGGGACGCTGTACCGGGGCCGCGAGGGCATGTGGTCATGGGTGCTGCACCGCATCACCGGCGTGTCCATCTTCTTCTTCCTCCTCGTGCACGTGCTCGACACGAGCCTCATCCGCGTGAGCCCCGAGGCGTACAACGCGGTGATCGGCACCTACAAGAACCCGATCATGGGCATCGGCGAGGTCGCCCTCGTCGGCGCCATCGGGTTCCACGCGCTCAACGGGCTGCGGATCATCCTCATCGACTTCTGGCGCTTCGGCGCCAAGCACCAGCGCCTCATGTTCTACGTGGTGATCGGCCTGTGGGTCGTGCTCATGGCCGGCTTCGTGCCGCGCCACCTCATCAACGTGTTCAGCGAAGCGGGATGGATCTGATCATGAGCGACATCGCACAGCAGGTCAGCGTCGAGCGCCCCCGCCAGCCGCGCCAGCCCCGCAAGCAGGGCGGCGTGAACTGGGAGAAGTGGGGCTGGATGTACATGCGCGCCTCGGGCGTCGTGCTCGTCGTGCTCATCTTCGGCCACCTCTACGTCAACCTCATCCAGGGCGAGGGCATCAAGGCCATCGACTTCGCGTTCGTCGGCGGCAAGCTGTCCGACCCGTTCTGGAAGGTGTGGGACATCGCGCTGCTCTGGCTCGCGGTCATCCACGGCGCCAACGGCATGCGCACCCTCGTGAACGACTACGCCGCGTCACCGCGCACCCGCACGATCCTCAAGGGCGCGCTCGTCACGTCCACGGTGGTCCTGCTCGTGCTCGGCACGCTCGTGGTCTTCACGTTCGACCCGTGCCCCGCCGGTCAGCCCGCCGACCTGCTGCCCTCCTTCTGCGGCGACCTCTAGCCGCTCCCCCTCCCGCCTCGAGAAAGAAGCCCGTGACCACTGACACCGCGACCCCCGGTTCCGAGCCCTCCGCGAGCACCATCGTGGACGGCGTCCACTACCACCAGTTCGACATCGTCATCGTGGGCGCGGGCGGCGCCGGCATGCGCGCGGCGATCGAGGCGGGACCGCAGGCGAACACGGCCGTCATCTCCAAGCTCTACCCGACGCGCTCCCACACGGGCGCGGCGCAGGGCGGCATGGCCGCAGCCCTCGCCAACGTCGAGGAGGACAGCTGGGAGTGGCACACCTTCGACACCGTCAAGGGCGGCGACTACCTCGTCGACCAGGACGCGGCGGAGATCCTCGCCAAGGAGGCCATCGACGCGGTCATCGACCTCGAGAACATGGGCCTCCCCTTCAACCGCACGCCGGACGGCAAGATCGACCAGCGCCGGTTCGGCGGCCACACGGCCGACCACGGCAAGAGCCCCGTCCGCCGCTCCTGCTACGCGGCCGACCGCACGGGCCACATGATCCTGCAGACGCTGTACCAGAACTGCGTCAAGTTCGGCATCAACTTCTACAACGAGTTCTACGTGCTGGACCTCGTCATGGCGGAGGTCGACGGGAAGCAGCAGCCCGCGGGCGTCGTGGCCCTCGAGCTGTCGACCGGCGAGATCCACGTCTTCCAGTCGAAGGCCGTGATCTTCGCGACCGGCGGCTTCGGCAAGATCTACAAGACGACCTCGAACGCGCACACGCTCACGGGCGACGGCGTCGGGATCATCTGGCGCAAGGGCCTGCCGCTCGAGGACATGGAGTTCTTCCAGTTCCACCCGACCGGCCTCGCCGGCCTCGGCATCCTCCTGTCGGAGGCGGCCCGCGGTGAGGGCGCGATCCTCCGCAACAGCGAGGGCGAGCGCTTCATGGAGCGGTACGCCCCCACCATCAAGGACCTGGCTCCCCGCGACATCGTGGCGCGGTGCATGGCCACGGAGATCCGCGAGGGCCGCGGCGCGGGACCGAACAAGGACTACGTCTACCTCGACATCACGCACCTCGAGCCCGCCGTCATCGACGCGAAGCTCCCTGACATCACGGAGTTCGCGCGCACGTACCTCGGCGTCGAGCCCTACACGGAGCCCGTGCCCGTGCTGCCGACCGCGCACTACGCGATGGGCGGCATCCCCACGAACATCAAGGCCGAGGTCCTCTCCGACAACACGACCGTCGTGCCGGGCCTCTACGCGGCCGGCGAGTGCGCGTGCGTCTCGGTGCACGGTTCCAACCGCCTCGGCACCAACTCGCTCCTCGACATCAACGTCTTCGGCAAGCGCGCGGGCAACTACGCCGCCGAGTACGTCAAGACGGTCGACTTCACGCCGCTGCCCGCCGACGCGGCCGACTTCGTGAAGGGCCTCGTCGAGGGCGCGCGCAACTCCAACGGCACCGAGCGGATCTCGACGCTGCGTCGCGAGCTGCAGGAGTCCATGGACCGCAACGCCCAGGTGTTCCGCACCGAGGACACGCTGATCGAGGTCACCAAGGTGATCGCCGACCTGCGCGAGCGGTACACGAACATCCAGGTGCAGGACAAGGGCCAACGCTTCAACACGGACCTGCTCGAGGCCATCGAGCTCGGCTTCCTGCTCGACCTCGCGGAGGTCGTCGTGTACTCGGCGATGTACCGCAAGGAGAGCCGCGGCGGCCACTTCCGCGAGGACTACCCCACGCGCGACGACGAGAACTACATGGTCCACACCATGGCGTACCTCACCGGCGACGCCCACAGCACGGACGCTGGCGACCACATCAAGCTGAGCACCAAGCCCGTGGTCATCACGAACTACCAGCCGATGGAGCGGAAGTACTGACCCTCGGGTCAGGGCCGCCGCACATCACCGCACCACCTACGGAATAGGACCTCACACGTGAGCACCGCAACCCTGGACGCACCTCCCGCGGGAGAGGCCTCGGCCATCCCCACCTTCACGGTGACCCTCATCATCCGCCGGTACCTGCCGGGCCAGGACGCCGAGCCCCGGTGGGAGGACTTCGACGTCGAGGTCTACCCGACCGACCGCATCCTCGACGCGCTGCACAAGATCAAGTGGGAGCAGGACGGGTCGCTGACCTTCCGCCGCTCCTGCGCGCACGGCGTGTGCGGATCCGACGCGATGCGCATCAACGGCCGCAACCGCCTGGCCTGCAAGACGCTCATCAAGGACCTCGACATCTCGCAGCCCATCTACGTGGAGGCCATCAAGGGCCTGCCGCTGGAGAAGGACCTCGTCGTCGACATGGAGCCGTTCTTCGAGTCGTTCCGCGACGTGCAGCCCTTCCTCATCTCCAACACGAAGCCGGAGAAGGGCAAGGAGCGGATCCAGTCGGCGGCCGAGCGCGCCCGCTTCGACGACACCACGAAGTGCATCCTCTGCGCCGCGTGCACGTCGTCGTGCCCCGTCTTCTGGACGGACGGCCAGTACTTCGGCCCCGCCGCCATCGTCAACGCGCACCGCTTCATCTTCGACTCGCGCGACGAGTCGAACGTGCGCCTCGACATCCTCAACGACAAGGAGGGCGTGTGGCGCTGCCGCACGACCTTCAACTGCTCCGAGGCGTGCCCGCGCGGCATCCAGGTGACGCAGGCGATCGCCGAGGTCAAGCAGGCGATCATGCGCGGCAAGGCGTAGCGCCTCCGCTCCCCCGGACCACCAAGGCCCCGCAGCTCCCATGAGCTGCGGGGCCTTCCGTATGCGCGGGCGGGGTCAGCGCGCGGGTCTACCGGGCGACGAGGATCCGCTCGGCGGCCGCGCGCGCCTCGGCGGCGGTGCGCGCCGTGAGGACCGCATCGGCGGCCGCGCGCGCCTCGTCGAGGGTGCGGCGGCCGAGCTCGAGGCGGACGTCGGCGAGCGCGGCAGGCGTCATGGACAGGCTCGTGGCACCGAGGCCGACGAGCACCACCGCGAGCAGCGGATCCGCCGCCGCCTCGCCGCAGATGCCGACGGGCGTGCCGGACGCGCGGCCCGCGTCGCCGAGCGTGCGGACGAGGCGGAGGACAGCCGGGTGCCACGGGTCCTGGTAGCTCGCGACCGAGCCGAGCAGACGGTCGGCGGCCATCGTGTACTGCGTGAGGTCGTTCGTGCCGACGCTCACGAAGTCGGCGACCTCGACGACCTGGTCGGCGAGGAGCGCGAGCGATGGCACCTCGGCCATGACGCCGACCGTGCGGAGGCCGAGCTCGCGGCCGAGCTCCACGAAGTACGCGGCCTCCTCCGCGTCGGCGACCATGGGCGCCATGACCCAGAGGTCGGCGTCGGTGGCCGCGTCCGCGGCCGCGAGGGCGGTGAGCTGGTCGCGGAGGATCGACTCGTTCGCCCGCAGCGCGCGGAGGCCCCGGAGGCCCAGCGCGGGGTTCTCCTCGTCGGCGTCGGTGAGGAAGGCGAGGGGCTTGTCGGCGCCGGCGTCGAGCGCCCGGACGACGACCTTGCGGCCCGGGAACACCTCGAGGAGCGCGGTGTACTGCACGGTCTGCGCGGCGACGGACGGCGCCTCGGCGGCGTCGAGGAAGAGGAACTCGGTGCGGAAGAGGCCGACGCCCTCGGCGCCGAGCTCGACCGCGCGCGCGGCCTCCGCGGGCGACCCGAGGTTGGCGAGGAGCGGGACGGGCGTGCCGTCGGCCAGGGCGCCGTCGGTGATCGGGGCGGCGAGGGCCTCCTCGCGGGCGCGGATCCGGCGGACGGCGTCCTCGCGCTCGGCGTCGGACGGGTGCGCGATCACGAGCCCCGCGGCCGCGTCGACGACGACCTCGTCGCCCTCCGCGAGGTCGGCGGCACCCGTCGCGCCGACGATGGCGGGGATGGAGCGGCTGCGGGCGAGGATCGCGGTGTGGCTGGTGGGCCCGCCGTCGGTGGTGACGAGGGCGAGCACGCGGTCGAGCTCGAGGAGCGCGGTGTCGGCGGGCGCGAGGTCGCGCGCGACGAGGACGAAGGGCGCGTCCGCGGTGGGGATCCCGGGCGCGGGCACGCCGCGGAGCCGGGCGATGACGCGCTGGGCGACGTCGGCGAGGTCCGCCGCGCGCTCGGCCATGTACCCGCCCATGCCCGTGAGGAGCTCCTGGAAGGTCGCGAACGCCTCGAAGACGGCGCGCTCGCCCGAGCGGCCCTGGCCGACGAGGCGGCCGACCGAGTCGAGGAGCGCGGGGTCGCGCGCCATGAGCGACTGGGCGTCGAGCACGTCCTTGGCGTCGCCCCCGGCGCGGGCGCCGCGCGCCGCCAGGTCGTCGGCGGTGGCGGAGAGCGCGTCGGCGACGCGGGCGACCTCGGCGTCGGCGTCGCCCGTGAAGGCCTCGGTGCCGGGCTCGGGCAGCGGGTCGGGCATCCGCATCACGGGCCCGGTGGCCACTCCGTGTCCTACTCCGATGCCGGTGATGCGCACAGGGACTCCCTCGCTCGGGTGCGTGACGCGCGGACGGACGGCCCAGCGCGGGTGGCCGTCCGGTCGGGGTGCCGGAACGGCCCGTCCACGCTATCAGGGGGCCGACGGCCCGTATCCTCGGGGGATGACCGCCCCCGACGGCCGCGGACGCCCCGCATCCCCCGCTCCCGCCCCGGACTCCGCGGGACCGCCCGCGCCCACCGGCATCCCCGCCCTGTTCGCGCGCGTGATGGAGCTCAAGCCCGTGCGCGTGCTCCTCGCCTACGGGGCGGCGGGAGGACCGATCCTCGCGGCCGGCATGTCGTACCAGGCGGTGTTCGCGGTGTTCGCGGCGCTGGCCGTCGGGTTCTCCGTGGCGGGATCCGTGCTCGCGGACAACCCCGCGCTCCTCGACTCGCTGATCACGCTGATCCAGGGCGCGGTGCCCGGGCTGTTCGGCGAGGGCGGTGCCATCAAGGACCCGCAGGCGCTGCTCGCCTCGGACGCCGTGCGCGCGACCGGGATCATCGGATCCATCGGCCTGCTCGTCACCGCGCTCGGCTGGCTCGCCTCGACGCGCGACTCCGTGCGCCGGATCTTCGAGCTGCCGCCGCCCACCACGTTCTTCCTGCTCCTCAAGGTCAAGGACCTCGGGCTCGCGCTGGTCTTCGCGCTCGCGATGCTGCTGTCCGCGGCGCTCTCGGTGGTCAGCACCGGGCTCCTCGGCTTCGTGTTCGGGCTGATGCAGGTCGGCGAGGACTCCCTCCTCGCGATCGTCGTCGGCCGCACCGTCGGCCTCGCGCTCGTGCTCGCGCTCGACACGGCCGTGCTCGCGGGCGCCTACCGGATCCTCTCGGGCGTCCGGATCCCGCGGCCGCAGCTCCTGCAGGGCGCGCTGCTCGGCGGCGTCGCCATGGGCGTGCTCAAGGTGCTCGGCACGGCGCTCCTCGGCGGGGCCAGCCGGAATCCGCTGCTCGCGTCGTTCGCGGTGATCATCGGCCTCCTGATCTGGTTCAACCTCATCTGCCAGGTCATCCTCATCTGCGCGTCGTGGATCGCCGTGAGCATGGCGGACAAGGGCATCGACGCCCGCGACCTCACCCCCGAGCAGCTCGAGAAGGAGCGGCTCGCGAAGCTCGACGAGGCCCGCCGGATCCTCGAGGAGGAGGAGCGCGCCCGAGCCCGCGAGAGGTACGAGGGGTCGCGCGGGCTGACCCGGGTCCTGCTCCGGCTGCGGGGAGAGCACCGCCGTTAGGATCGTCTCCATGCCCTCGAACCTCCGCGTCGCGTCCATCAACACGAACGGCATCCGGGCCGCGTTCCGCAAGGGCATGGGCGACTGGCTCGCCACGCGCGACGTCGACATCCTCGCCATCCAGGAGGTCCGCGCCGAGACGAGCGACATCGAGGGCCTCCTCGGACCCGAGTGGAACGTGCTGCACGACGCCGCGACCGCCAAGGGCCGCGCGGGCGTCGCCATCGCGAGCCGCCGCCGCGCGGAGATCCACCGGGTCGCCATCGGCGAGGAGGACTTCGACAGCGCGGGCCGCTGGCTCGAGGCCGACTACGACGTGGACGGCACCATCGTCACGGTCGTGAGCGCCTACGTGCACTCCGGCGAGGTCGGCACCGCCAAGCAGGACGAGAAGTGGCGGTTCCTCGACGGCATGGAGCGCCGCCTGCCCGAGATCGCCGCGCACTCGGAGCTCGCCGTCGTCGTCGGCGACCTCAACGTCGGCCACCGCGAGCTCGACATCCGCAACTGGAAGGGCAACGTGAAGCGCGCCGGCTTCCTGCCGCGCGAGCGGGCCTACCTCGACCGGATCCTCGGCGCGCAGGGCGAGGAGATCACGGGCGTCGACGGATCCACCGGCCCCGGCCTCGGCTGGGTCGACGTGGGACGCCGGCAGGCCGGCGAGGTCGACGGCCCCTACACGTGGTGGAGCTGGCGCGGCAAGGCGTTCGACAACGACACCGGCTGGCGCATCGACTACCAGCTCGCGACGCCGGCCCTCGCCGAGAAGGTCGTGGGCTACGCGGTCGACCGGGCCGAGGCGTACGACCAGCGATGGTCGGACCACACGCCCGTGGTCGTCGACTACGCGATCTGACCCTCGCCCCGCCCCGCGTCCCCCTCCCCCTCCCCTCCGCGCCGCACCGGCGCCCCGCGAGCGCCCCGCGCTCCCCTCACGAAGGCATCGCCATGACCGCACGTCCCGTCCTCTTCTCCGGCATGCAGCCGTCCGCCGACTCGCTGCAGATCGGCAACTACATCGGCGCGCTCCTGCAGTGGAAGGAGATGCAGACCACGCACGACGCCGTGTTCTGCGTCGTCGACCTGCACGCCATCACGGTGCCGCAGGAGCCCGCGGCGCTGCGGGCGAGCACCCGGCGCACCGCCGCGCAGTACATCGCGGCGGGCATCGACCCGGCCGTCTCGACGCTGTTCGTGCAGTCGCACGTGTCGGCGCACACCGAGCTCGCGTGGATCCTCAACACCCTCACCGGGTTCGGCGAGGCCAGCCGCATGACCCAGTTCAAGGACAAGTCGCAGAAGCAGGGCGCCGACGGCACGACGCTCGGCCTCTTCGCGTACCCGACGCTCATGGCGGCCGACATCCTGCTGTACGGCTCCGAGGTCGTGCCGGTGGGCGACGACCAGAAGCAGCACGTGGAGCTCACGCGCGACCTCGCGAAGCGCTTCAACGGGCGCTTCGGCGACGTCTTCACGATCCCGGAGCCGATGATCCAGAAGGACACGGCGCGCATCTACGACCTGCAGGACCCGACCTCGAAGATGAGCAAGTCCTCCGCCTCCGACGCGGGCGTGGTGTGGCTGCTGGACGAGCCCGCGAAGACGGCCAAGAAGATCCGCTCGGCCGTCACCGACACGGAGCGCGAGATCCGCTTCGACCGCGGGGAGAAGCCCGGCGTCTCCAACCTGCTGACGATCCTCTCGGCGTTCGAGGGCACGGCCGTGCCGGCGCTCGAGGAGCGCTACGCGGGCCGCGGCTACGGCGACCTGAAGAAGGACGTGGCCGAGACCGTCACGAGCGTGTTCGAGCCGATCCGCGCGCGGACGCTCGAGCTGCTGGACGACCCGGCGGAGCTCGACCGCGTGCTCGCCGGCAACGCCGCGCGCGCCGAGGAGCGGGCCGACGCCATGCTGGCGCGCGTCTACGACGCCGTCGGACTCGTGCGACGCGCCGGCCGATGACCCTCCGGCTGGTCCTGCTCGACCTCGACGACACGCTGGTGGACCACCGCGGGGCCGTGGCCGACGGGATCACCGCACACCTCGCCGCGCGCGGGCACCTCGACGGCTCCGACGCCGGCGAGCGCGACCGCGCCGTCGCGCTGTGGGTCGCCCTCGAGGAGGAGCACTACCACCGGTACCTCTCGGGCGAGCTCGACTACCAGGGCCAGCGGCGGGCGCGCGTCCGAGGGTTCCTGGCCGCGTGGGGATCCGCCGAGGCCGCCGACCTCGCCGACTCCCTCGCGGAGGACGACGCCGCGACGGACGCCTGGTTCGGCGGCTACCTCGCCGGGTACGAGGCGTCGTGGCGCGCGCTGCCCGGTGCCGTGGAGGCGCTCGACGAGATCGCGCGTCGGCACCCGGGCGTGCGGTTCGGCGTCGTGACGAACGGCGAGCGCAGCCAGCAGGAGCCCAAGATCGCCGCCGCCGGGCTCACCGCGCGCCTCTCCCCCGTGATCTGCTCCGGCGACCTCGGCTTCACGAAGCCCGACCCGCGCATCTTCCTGCTCGCGTGCGCGGAGGCGGGCGTGGATCCGGCCGACGCCGTGATGGTGGGCGACCGGCTCCGCACGGACGCGCTCGGCGGGGTCGACGCGGGGCTCGCCGGCGGCGTCTGGTTCGACGCCCTCGGGGACGGGGACGCTCCCCTGCCCGCCGGCGTCGTGCGGATCACGGCGCTCGCGGACCTCGCCGACGCCGTGGACCTCGTCGGCGTCCGCTGACGGCGTAGGTCGCGGAGCGTCACGGGCCCCGGCCCCGCAGCCGCGTGGGCTAATCTCGACCCATACACGTGCTCCGGGGTCGGTGGAAATCCGAGCCGGCGGTGACAGTCCGCGAACGGACGATGCGCGACCGGGTCCCCGGGAGCCTCGTCCGCCGATCCGGTGGGATTCCGGGACCGACGGTTAGAGTCCGGATGGGAGGCGCACGCGGCGTCGGCGAGCCTGCCGGCGTCGAGGTCTCGTCGACCGCGCCCGGAGTCCGTCCACGGACGAGGACACCATGCACGACGACCCGACGGCACCGCACGCGGCCAGCCAGCCCGCGGCCGACGCACCCGCGCTCGAGCGCGCCATGCGCCGCGGCCTCGAGCTCGCCGACGAGGGTCCCGCGTGGGGCCCGAACCCGCGCGTCGGCTGCGTGATCCTCGACGACCGCGGCCGCGTCATCGCCGAGGGCCGCCATCGCGGCGCCGGATCCGCGCACGCCGAGGTCGACGCGCTGCGGCAGCTGCCCGCGGGCGGGGCACGCGGATCCACCGCCGTCGTCACGCTCGAGCCCTGCAACCACACCGGGCGCACCGGGCCGTGCGCGGCCGCCCTGATCGAGGCGGGCGTCGCGCGCGTCGCCTACGCGGTCGCCGACCCGGGCGTCGAGTCCTCCGGCGGCGCGGCCCGGCTGCGCGCCGCGGGCATCGAGGTCATCGACGGCGTGCTCGCCGACGAGGCCGCCGCGTTCCTGCGCGTGTGGCTCGGATCCGCCCGGCTCGGCCGCCCCTTCGTCACCGCGAAGTGGGCCTCCAGCCTCGACGGCCGCATCGCCGCCGCCGACGGCACGAGCCGCTGGATCACGGGGCCCGCCGCCCGGGAGGACGTGCACCGCCGCCGCGCCGAGGCCGACGCGATCCTCGTGGGCACCGGCACCGTGCTCGCCGACGACCCCGCGCTCACCGCGCGCCGGCCCGACGGGATCCCGTACCCGCACCAGCCCGCGCCCGTCGTGCTCGGCGACCGCGCGATCCCCGACGACGCGGCCGTGCACCGCCACCCGCGCCGGCTCATCCGGATCACGGGCCACGACCCCGCCGCCGCGATCGCGGAGCTCGGACGCCGGGGGATCCGGCACGTGTTCGTGGAGGGCGGCCCCACGATCGTCTCCGCGCTGGTCGCCGCCGGGCTCGTGGACGAGGTGGTCGCCTACCTCGCGCCCGTGCTCCTCGGCGGCCCCCGCACCGCGACCGGCGACCTCGGCGTCGAGAGCATGCCCGCCGCCCACCGACTCACCCTCATCAGCACGACGCGGCTCGGGGACGACATCCTCGTGACCGCGCGACCCACCACGGAAGGCCAGTGATGTTCACAGGGATCATCGAGGAGCGCGGACGCGTCCTCGCGCTCGACGCCGAGGGCGACTCCGCCCGGATCACGGTGGAGGCGCCGCTCGCGGTGTCCGACGCCCGGCACGGCGACTCCATCAGCGTCGACGGCGTGTGCCTCACGGTCGTCGCGCAGACGCCCGACGGCTTCACCGCCGACGTCATGCGGCAGACGCTCGTGATGAGCTCGCTGGGACGCCTCGGCGTGGGCGACCGCGTGAACCTGGAGCGCGCCGCACGCGTGGGCGACCGGCTCGGCGGGCACATCGTGCAGGGCCACGTCGACGGCACCGGGCGCCTGCTCGCGACCACGCCGGGCGAGGCGTGGCGGATCCTCCGCTTCTCGCTGCCCGCCGAGCTGTCGCCGCTCGTGGTGGACCGCGGATCCATCACGGTGCAGGGCGTGAGCCTCACGGTGAGCGCCGTCAGCCCCACCGACACGGCGGATTCGGACGCGTGGTTCGAGGTGTCGCTCATCCCGGAGACGCTCACGGCGACGACGCTCGGCGCGCTCGAGCTCGGCGACGAGGTCAACCTGGAGACGGACGTGCTCGCGCGGCACGTGCAGCGGATGCTCGCGCTCGACGCGCGGGACGCCGGCGCCGGCACCGAGGAGGCCCGCGCGTGAGCCTCGCCGACATCCCCGCCGCGCTGCAGGAGCTGCGCGCCGGCCGGCCCGTGATCGTCGTCGACGACGAGGGCCGCGAGAACGAGGGCGACGTGCTGCTCGCCGCCGAGTCCGCATCGCCCGAGTGGATCGCCTGGCTGGTGCGGCACTCGTCGGGCTTCATCTGCGCGCCCATGACCAACGAGATCGCCGACCGGCTGGAGCTGCCGCTCATGGTCGCCGACAACCGGGATCCGCGCGGCACCGCGTACACGGTCTCGGTCGACGCGGCCGACCGGCTATCGACCGGCATCAGCGCGTCCGACCGCGCGCACACCCTGCGCGTGCTCGCCGACCTCGGCAGCGTGCCGACGAGCCTGCACCGGCCCGGCCACATCCTGCCGCTGCGCGCGGTGGACGGCGGCGTGCGCGAGCGCGACGGCCACACCGAGGCCGCGGTCGACCTGCTCACGCTCGCGGGCCTCACGCCCGTCGGCGCGATCAGCGAGATCGTGCAGGACGACGGCGAGATGATGCGCCTCCCCGGCCTCCTCGCCCTCGGCGAGCGCGAGGGCGTGCTGGTCGTCACGATCGAGGCGCTCAAGGCGCACCTCGAGGAGTTCCACTGCGACCGGCCGCTCGAGCCGGCCGTCGCGATCCCCGAGGCGTCGCGCGTGATCTTCGAGGTCGAGACCACCGTCCCCACCACGCACGGCTCCGTGAAGCTCCGTGCCTACCGGGACCGCACGACGGGCGCCGACCACGTGGCGATCGTGGCGGGCGAGCCCCGCGCGCACGGGACGCTCGTGCGCGTGCACTCGGAGTGCCTGACGGGCGAGGCGCTCGGATCCCTCAAGTGCGAGTGCGGGCCGCAGCTCGACGCCGCGCTCGACGAGATCCAGCGCGACGGCGGCGTGGTCGTGTACCTGCGCGGGCACGAGGGGCGCGGCATCGGCCTCATCAACAAGCTGCGCGCGTACCGGCTGCAGGAGGACGGCTTCGACACGCTCGACGCCAACGTCGCCCTCGGCCTGCCGGCGGACGCGCGCGACTACGGCGCGGCCTCGGCGATCCTGCAGGAGATGGGGATCGAGGACGTGCGCCTGCTCACGAACAACCCCGAGAAGGTGCGGCAGCTCGAGGCGCACGGCGTGGAGGTCACCGAGCGCGTGCCGCTCGTCGTCGGCGTCAACGACGTGAACGCCGGCTACCTCGAGACGAAGCGCGACCGCATGGGGCACCGCATGGTGCTCGACACCGACATGCACATCGGATCCGACGCCTACCCGGACGCCGAGGCGCCCGACGGCCTGACCACCACGACCGCATCACCCCAGGAGGAGACCGCATGAGCGGACACGGAGCACCCGACATCGACCCGACCGCGCTCGACGGGAGCGGCCTCCGGGTCACGGTCGTCGCCGGACGCTGGCACGACGAGATCAGCGCGGGCCTGCTCGCGGGCGCGCGGCGCGTGCTCGACGCGGCGGGCGTGACCACCACGGTGATCCGCGTGCCCGGCAGCTTCGAGCTGCCCGTGGTCGCGCGCGCGGCGCTCGACGCGGGGGCCGATGCGGTCGTCGCGCTCGGCGTGATCATCCGCGGCGGCACCCCGCACTTCGAGTACGTGTCCGACGCGGCGACCTCGGGCCTCACGCAGGCGTCGCTGCTCGCGGGCAAGCCGATCGGCTTCGGGCTGCTCACGCTCGACGACGAGCAGCAGGGCATCGACCGCGCCGGGCTCCCGGGGTCGAAGGAGGACAAGGGCGCCGAGGCGGCCGAGGCCGCGGTGACCACGGCGCTGCTGCTGAAGGGGATCCGCGGGGCCTGACCTCTACTCCGCTCGGTTTTGATATCGAGAACGGGTATCAGTAAGGTCGTCGGGAGCGCCGCCGGACCGCCCGGCACCGTGCGCGGACGGACGGGGGCCAGGTGCATCCCGCCCTCGACGTCCGCTCCCTCTCGATCGCGATCGACCGCGTGCCGCTCGTGCACGACGTCGACCTGCGGGTCGGGGCCGGCGAGCGGGTCGCGCTCGTGGGCGCGTCCGGATCGGGCAAGTCGCTCACGGCGCGGGCCGTGCTCGGGACGGTCCCGCCCGGATCCCGTGTGCGCGGCGGCGTCGAGCTCGGCGGCCGTGCGGTCGGGCCGGCCACGCCACGTCAGCGCCTCGGCCGCGTCGCCGCCGTGCAGCAGGACTCGCTCGCCGCGCTGAACCCGCTCGTCACGGTGGGCGCGCAGCTCGTCGCGGCGCTGCGCGCGAGCCGGGCCCGCGGATCCGCCGCGGACGGCCGGCTCCTCACCCGCGGCGACGCCCGGCGCGAGGTGGTCGCGCTCCTCGCCGAGGTGGGCATCGAGGATCCCGACGGCACGCTCCCCGCCTTCGCCGCCGAGCTCTCGGGCGGTCAGCGCCAGCGCGTCTGCCTCGCGCTCGCGCTCCTCTGCCGCGCCGACCTCCTGCTGGCCGACGAGCCGACGACCGCGCTCGACGTCGTGACGCAGGCGCGCGTGGTCGACGTGATCCGCCGCCGCCTGGACGCGACCGGCCAGGCGCTCCTCTTCATCACACACGACCTCGCGGTGGCCGCGGCGCTGTGCGACCGGGTCGTCGTGCTCGAGGCCGGCCGCGTGGTCGAGGCCGGGTCGATGCGCGAGCTCGTGCGGCGACCGCGGCACGCGTACAGCCGGGCGCTCGTGGCGGCGGCGTCGCGGCGGGCGGGCGGCGGATCCGCGGATCGCGTCGCGGCGGCGGCCTCCGTGTCGGCCCCGCTCGGCGCGGTGGCGGCCCGATGACCGACGCGCTCGCCGCCACCGGGATCACGCACCGGTACCCGCCGCGCCGCGACACCGCCGCGCGGCGCGCCGCCCGGGCCGCGCGCGCATCCGGCGCCCCCGGCCCCGCGCCCGCGCTCGACGACGTGTCGTTCCGCATCGCGCCGGGCGAGACGGTCGGGATCGTGGGCCGCTCCGGATCCGGCAAGTCGACGCTCCTGCGCGTGCTGCTCGCCCTCGAGGCGCCGACCTCGGGCGCCGTCGCGCTGGGCGACCGTGGGGTCACGCCCGGCCGCACGTCCGCCCTGCGCTGGTACCGGCGGCGCGTGCAGGCGGTGCCGCAGGATCCGGGCGCGAGCCTCGAGCCGCGCATGACCGTGCGGCAGCTGATCCGCGAGCCGCTCCGCCGCCTCGACGTGCCGGGCGACCACGCCGCGATCGTCGCCCGCGCCCTCGACGACGTCGGGCTCGCCGCGTCGCTCGCCGATCGCCGGCCCCGGGAGCTGTCGGGCGGCCAGGCGCAGCGCGTCGCGTTGGCCCGGGCCATCGCGACCTCGCCGGGGATCCTCCTGGCCGACGAGCCCGTGAGCGGGGTCGACCTGCCGCTGCGGGACCGGATCATCGAGCTGCTCGGCGACCTCGTGCGCGAGCGTGGCCTGGGGCTCGTGCTCGTGTCGCACGACCTCGACGCCGTCGCACGGCTCTGCGGGCGCAGCGTGGTGCTCGCGGGCGGGCGGATCGTGGAGGAGGGGCCGACCGGGCGCCTGCTCGCCGACCCCGCGCATCCGGCCACGCGCGAGCTCGCCGACGCCGTGCCGCGGCTGCCGGGAGCGCTCACCGCATGACCGCGTCCCACCCGTCCGGACCCGCGGGCCCGGGCACCACCGCGCCTCCCGCCGCCGTCCTCCTCTCCAGCCAGCTCGTGTTCAACCTCGGCTTCTACGCGGTCGTGCCGTTCCTCGCGGTCGTGATGCGCGACGACCTCGGGCTCGGCGCCCTCGCGATCGGCCTGGTGCTCGGAGCCCGCACCTTCAGCCAGCAGGGCCTGTTCCTCCTCGGCGGGATGCTCGCCGACCGCTTCGGCCCGCGCACCCTCATCGCCGCGGGCTGCGTCGTGCGCGTGTCCGGCTACCTGGGGCTCGCTCTGGCCGCCGGCCTGCCCGGCTTCCTGGTCGGCGCGATCCTCACGGGGCTCGGCGGCGCGCTGTTCAGCCCGGCGCTGCAGAGCCTCGTGGCGGCCGCCGACGCGCGGTCCCGTCCCACCCGGCGGCCCGGGCGCCCGTCGCTGTTCGCGGCGCTCGTGCTGGTGGGCGAGATCGGCGCGGCCGTGGGTCCGCTCGCGGGCGCCGCCCTGCTCGGGCTGGGATTCTCGGCGACCGTGCTCGTGGGCGCGGCGCTGTTCGCGGCCGTCGGGGCGGCGCTGTGGTGCGTGATCCCGGCGGACGCGGGGCGGGCCATCGCGGCATCCCGCGGGGAGCCGCGCGCGGGATCCGAGCCCGTCGGCGGTGCTGCCGCCGTGCCCGCCGCCTCCGCCGACCGCTGGGCCGCCGTCCGCGACCGCCGCTTCCTCGCGTTCTCCGCCCTCTTCGCCGTTGACCTCGTGGCCTACAACCAGCTCTACCTGGGGCTGCCGCTCGAGCTCGCGCGCGCAGGTGCGGGGAATGCGGCGGTCGGATCCGCGTTCCTCGCCGTCTCGCTGCTCACGATCGCGCTGCAGTGGCCCGCCGCCCTCCTCGCGAAGCGGCTCGGCCCCGGTCGCGCGCTCGCCCTCGGATTCGGCACCACCGCGACGGGGTTCGCGGCGCTCGCGCTCGCGTCCGTGGCGCCGCCGGCCGCCGGTGCCGCGCTCGTGCCCGCCGCCGTCCTCGTCGTCTGCCTCACGCTCGGCCACATGACCGCGGGCCCCGTGACCATGGAGCTCGTGCCGTCGTTCGCCGCCGGCCGCCCGACCGCGTCGTTCTACGGCCTGCTCGCCAGCTGCGGCGGCGTGGCCGTGCTCGTCGCCGGCGGCGTGGTCGGATCCCTCCTCGACGCCTGGCCCGCGGTCGCCTGGGGGATCCTCGCGGTGCTGCCCGTCGCGGCCGCCGTCGGGCTACCCCGGCTGCTGCCCGGACCTATCCCCTCGCACGACGCGCACGACGCGCACGCAGCCGGCCGCGCCGCGTCCCCGCGCGCCACGCCCGCTCCCCCGACCACCACCCCCGATGCCCCGCGCATCGCCGTCGATGCCCCGCGCATCCCCGAGACAGGACCCCATGCCCGCTAGACGCCCCCGCCCCGCCCGCTCCGCCGCCCTCATCGCCCTCGCCGCCGCATCTGCGCTCGCCCTCAGCGGCTGCTTCGCCGCGGGCCCGGGATCCGCCACAGGAGGCGGGCAGGATGGCGACGCCCGCATCCGGCTCGCCATGCTGCAGCCGCCGCGCTCCGGCCTCACGCCGCTCAGCGACGACGCCTTCAAGCTCGCGCGCTGGAGCACGGCCGAGACGCTCGTGACCCTCGACGACCTCGGCGCCGCGCAGCCGCTGCTCGCCACCGGCTGGACCCGCGTCGACGACCTCACGTGGGCCTTCGACATCCGCCCCGACGTGCCCTTCCACGACGGGACGACCCTCACGGCCGCGCAGGCCGCCGCCTCGCTCACCGCCGCGGCGACGGCGAGCCCGAAGCCGCGGATCCTCGACGGGGTCGACCTCACGGCCACCTCGGACGGCGACCGCGTCCTCGTGCGCACCGCGACGCCCGACCCGCTCGTGCCGCAGCGCATGTCGAGCCCGCAGCTCGCGATCCTCGCGGCCTCCGCGTACGGCGCCGACGGCACGGTCTCTCCCGTAGGCACCGGCACGGGCCCGTTCCGCCTCACCGCGGTCGACGGCACCTCGTCCGCCACGCTCGACCGGTTCGACGGCTACTGGGGCGGCCGCGCCGCGTCCGCCGGCATCGACGTGCGCTTCGTGCCCGACGGCACCGCGCGCGCCGCCGCGCTCCGCACCGGGACGGCCGACGTGGTCGAGGCGATCCCCGTCGGCCAGGCCGCGCAGGTGGATCCGCAGCTCCTGCACGAGGTCGCGATGCCGCGCACGAACACGCTCTACCTCAACACGCGGACGGGGCCCTTCGCGGATCCGGCCGTGCGCGCCGCCGCCGAGGCCGCGGTCGACCGCGCCGCCCTCGTCTCCGGCGTGTACGAGGGACGGGCCGACGCGGCGACCGGGCTCCTCGGACCCGCGCTGCCCTGGGCCGCCGACCTCCGCGACGGCGCCTCCTACCGCGACGCGCTGGCGGGCCGGGCGACGCCCGCGCAGGTCGACGGCGTGCCGATCACGCTCGGCACCTTCACCGACCGGGCCGAGCTCCCGGAGGTCGCCGTGCAGCTCGAGCAGCAGCTCGAGGCCGCCGGCTTCGACGTGACACAGGACGTGCGCGAGTACCAGTACATCGAGGCCGACGCGCTGGCGGGGAGATTCGACGCCTTCATCCTGTCGCGCGCCACCGTGCTCGACTCGGGCGACCCCGCCGCGTACCTCTACAGCGACTTCGCCTGCCAGGGCTCGTTCAACATCTCGCAGGAGTGCGACCCCGCGGTCGACCAGGCCCTCGCCGAGGCGTCCGCGCTGCCGGCCGGGCCCGAGCGCCGCGCCGCGATCATGCGGGTCGAGGCGCTCGTGCTGGCCGACGACGCCGCGGTGCCGCTCCTGCACGAGCGCGTGATCCAGGGCGAGGCCGCCGGGGTCACGGGCGCCGTGCGCGATCCCCGCGAGCGCGCGCTCATCACGGTCGACACGCGCGTCGAGCGCTGATGGGCCGCGCGCGCGACGGGCTCGTCGTCGGGGCGTCCCGCGTCGTCGCGATCGGCGGCGTCGTGGCGCTCGTCGGCGCGCTGCCGTGGCTCTCCGGCCGCTCGCCCGAGTACACGATCCTCCGCGCGCGCTACGCCGACCTCGAGGCCACCCCGGAGGCGCTCGCGGCGGTGCGCGCGCAGCTCGGCCTCGACCGCGGGCCGCTCGCCGTCTCGCTCGACTGGCTCGCGGGCGTCCTCCGCGGCGACCTCGGCACGTCGTGGATCTCCGGCCGCCCGGTCCTTCCCGGCACCCTCGACGCGCTCGGCGTCTCCCTCACGCTGATGGCGTTCGCGATCGCGGTCGCCGTAGTGGTCGCGGCGCTCCTCTGCGCGCCCGCCCTCCGAGACGCGACGCGCGGGCGCCTGGCACGCGGATCCGGCGCCCTGGCCGCCATGCTCACCGCGCTCCCCGAGTTCCTGCTCGCGACCTCGCTCCTCGTGGTGGTCGCCGTCTGGCTGCGCTGGGCGCCGCCGTCCGGATGGGACGGGCCGGCGAACGCCGTGCTCCCGGCTCTCGCCCTCGGGATCCCCGCGGGCGGGCTCATCGGACGCCTCCTCGCCGACGCGATCCGGTCCGCGTCGGCCGAGCGCTGGGTCGCCACGTGGGCGATGGCGGGCCTGCCGCCCGCGCGCACGACCCTCGCGGTGCTGCGCCGCGCGCTGCCGTCGGTGCTCGGGCAGATCGGGCTCGTGCTCGTCGGCCTCACGGGCGGCGCGGTCGCGGTCGAGCAGGTGTTCGCGATCCCCGGCATCGGCCGCGCGACCCTGGGCGCGGCCAGCAGCCAGGACGTGCCGGCGCTGCAGGCGGGCGTGCTCGCCCTGCTCGCGGTCGCCGTCGCCGCGGGCGCGCTCGCCGACCTCGCCCGTCGCGCGCTCCTCGGGCCCGCCCTCCGCCTCGGATCCCTGCCCGTGCCCGACGCGCGCGTCCCCGCCCGGCCCCGCGACGCCGTCGTCCCCGCCGTCGCGGCCGGTCTCCTCGCGCTCATCGTCGTGGCGGGCCTCGCGCGGGATCCCCTCGCCACCACCGCGGGCCGCCTCGCCCCGCCCTCGTGGGCGCTCCCCTTCGGCGCCGATGCGAGCGGCCGCGACCTCCTCGGCCGGGTCGGCCACGGCGCCGTCACGACGCTCGGCACCGCGCTCGTCGTCGTGATCGCCTGCTGCGCCATCGGGCTCGCGCTCGGGCTCCTGCCGCGCGCCGCGATCGGGCCGATCGAGGTGGCGAACGCGGCGCCGCCGATCCTCGCCGGGATCGTGGTGGCGGCGATCCAGGGCCCGTCGAGCGCGGGCGCCGCCATCGCGGTGGCGGCCGTCGGCTGGGCGCCTCTCGCCGCGCACGCCGGGGCGCTGATGCAGGAGGCGCGCGCGCAGCCGCACGTGCGGATCCTGCCGGTGCTCGGCGTCGGACGCGCGCGGATCCTCGTCATGCACCTCCTGCCCGCGGTCGTCGGCCCGGTGGTGCGGAACGCGCTGCTGCGCCTGCCCGGCATCGCCCTGACGCTCGCCGCGCTCGGCTTCCTCGGGCTCGGCAGCGCCCCGCCGACGCCCGAGTGGGGCCTGATCCTCAGCGAGGGCAGCGCCTACGCGGAGCGCGCGCCGTGGGCCGTGGGCGCGCCCGCCCTCGCGCTCGTGCTCGCCGCGGTGCTCGCGGTGTCGCTCTCGGCGCACGACCTGACGGGCCTCCTGCGGCGGCGGCGTGGATCCACCGCGGACGCGCGCCCGGCCGACGCTCCGGCGATCGCGAAGGCGGGCTAGCGCCGGGCGTCCGGCTCCGGCTCCTCCGACGGCCGCGGCTCGACGGCGACGCCGCCGTCCTCGTCCCACGCAGGCGCCGCCGCCTGATCCTCCTCGGTGGGCTCCTCGGCGAGGCGGGCGCGCTCCTCGAGCTCCTGGTGCGTCCACCGACGCAGCTGCAGCACGACGAGCACGACCACCGCGACGCAGGGGATCGCGAGGTACCAGAAGCCGGTCGCGAACGCGACGAGCGCCCCCGCCCCGCAGAGCTGGGCGAGCCCCGGCAGGACAGCGCGGCCGGTCTCGTGCTCCATGGGGCTCCTCGCGGTCGGCGGCGTCCCGGGTTCCGCCGGTCCGTCCCCGACCTACCGACCGCGCACAGCTTCTCCTCAGGGGCGTAAACTCAGCTCGGCCATCACGAGTGGCCCCCTCGACTCCGCCGCACCCGGCGCCCGCGCCCGACCGGCGCGCCCGCCCCATCCGCGCGCCCCTGCCGCTCACGCCGCACCAGCCGAAAGCCGTCTCCACGCATGTCCACGACCCCCGCGGCCCGCACCGCCGCCCCGTCCACCGCCACCCCGCCCGCGGGCAACTCGCGCTCGCGCGTCATCATCGCGAGCCTCATCGGCACGTCGATCGAGTTCTACGACTTCTACGTCTACGCGACCGCGGCGGTGCTCGTCTTCCCCGCGCTCTTCTTCGCGAACGACGACCCGACCGTCGCGCAGCTCGCGTCGTTCGCGGTGTTCGGCGTCGCGTTCATCGCCCGGCCCATCGGATCCATCCTCTTCGGGCACTTCGGCGACCGCGTCGGCCGCAAGGGCACGCTCGTCGCCTCGCTGCTCACCATGGGCATCGCGACCGTGCTGATCGGCTGCCTCCCCACCGCGCTGACGCCCGGCTGGGAGGTCGCGGCCCCCGCGCTCCTCGTGATCATGCGCTTCGGCCAGGGCCTCGGCCTCGGCGGCGAGTGGAGCGGCGCCGCCCTCCTCGCGACCGAGAACGCGCCCGCGGGCAAGCGCGCCATCTACGGCACGTTCCCGCAGCTCGGCGCGCCCATCGGCTTCATCGTCGCCAACGGCGTCTTCCTCGCGCTGAGCCTCGGCCTCACCCCCGAGCAGTTCCAGGCGTGGGGCTGGCGCGTGCCGTTCCTCGCGAGCGCCGTGCTCGTGATCGTGGGGCTCTACGTGCGCCTCAAGCTCATCGAGACGCCGGCGTTCCAGAAGGTCGTCGACTCCGGCGAGGTCGCGAAGCTGCCCGTCGCGCGCGTGTTCGTCACGAGCTGGCGCCCGCTGATCCTCGGCACCTTCATCATGCTGGCGACCTACACGCTCTTCTACCTGATGACGACGTTCACGCTCACCTACGGCACCACCGCGCGCGACGCGGCCACCGCCGAGGCCGCCGCGACCGCAGCAGGCAAGCCCTTCAACCCGGACACGTTCGCGGCGGGCCTCGGCTACGCGCGCAACGACTTCCTGCTCATGCTCATCGTGGGCGTCGTGTTCTTCGGCATATTCACGATGGTCTCGGGACCGCTCGCGGAGAAGTACGGCCGCCGCAAGATGCTCATCGCGACGACCCTCGGGATCCTCGTCTTCGGCCTGCTCTTCGTCCCGCTGTTCTCGGGCGGCTTCGTCGGCACCATGGCGCTCCTCATCATCGGCTTCACGCTCATGGGCCTCACCTTCGGCCCGATGGGCGCGGTGCTGCCGGAGCTGTTCCCGACCAACGTGCGCTACACGGGATCCGCGATCAGCTACAACGTCGCGAGCATCCTCGGCGCCGCGGTGGCTCCCTTCATCGCGGTGGCGCTCTGGCAGCTGCTCGACGGGAACGTGCTGCTGGTCGGCGTGTACCTGAGCGCGATGGCGGCGATCACGCTGGTGGCGCTCGTCATCAGCCGCGAGACGCGCGACGCGGACTACGCGGGGAACGTCAGTTGACACGCGTCATGTGAACGGCCGGCCCGGAGGGGCGGGGAGCGCCGGTACCGTCGGCGCGCCACGATCCGTGGCGTCTCCCCGTGCCTGAAGTCGGAAGCCACCGCCATGACCGCTGCCTCCACCGTCTCCCCGCCCGGCGTCGCCCCGGCCAACCCGCGTTCGCGCGTGCTGGTCGCGAGCCTCATCGGCACGTCCATCGAGTTCTTCGACTTCTACGTCTACGCCACGGCCGCCGTGCTGGTGTTCCCCGCGCTGTTCTTCGCGAACTCGGATCCCGCGGTCGCGCAGCTCCAGTCGCTCGCCGTGTTCGGCGTCGCGTTCTTCGCCCGGCCCGTCGGGTCGGTGCTCTTCGGCCACTTCGGCGACCGGTTCGGCCGCACGCGCACCCTCGTCGCATCGCTGCTCACGATGGGCATCGCCACCGTGCTCATCGGATCCCTGCCGAGCGGCCTCACGCCGGGCTGGGAGATCGCGGCCCCCGCGGCCCTCGCCGTGCTCCGCTTCATCCAGGGCCTCGGCCTCGGCGGCGAGTGGGGCGGCGCGGCGCTGCTCGCGACCGAGAACGCGCCCGCGGGCAAGCGGGCCATCTACGGCACGTTCCCGCAGCTCGGCGCGCCCATCGGCTTCTTCCTGTCGACCGGCCTGTTCCTGGTGCTCTCGCTCACGCTCTCCCCCGCCGACCTGCAGTCATGGGGCTGGCGCGTGCCGTTCCTCGCCAGCGCCGTGCTGGTGCTCGTGGGCCTCTACGTGCGCGTGAAGCTCGTGGAGGCGCCGGAGTTCCAGGCGGTGCTCGACCGCGGCGAGACGTCCCGGCTGCCGCTCGGCCGCACCATCCGCACCGGCTGGCGCGGGCTGCTCCTCGGCGCCCTCGCGCTCCTCGCCATCTTCACGCTCTTCTACCTCATGACCACGTTCACGGTCACCTACGGCACGTCGCCCCGCACCGCGGAGGCCGCGCAGGCCGCCGCCAGCGCAGTGGGCAAGCCCTTCGACGCGGCCTCGTTCCACGCCGGCCTCGGCTACGCCCGCACCGACTTCCTGCTCATGCTCCTCGTCGGCGTCGCGTTCTTCGCGGTCACCATCGTGGTCTCGGGCGCGCTCGCCCAGCGGCGCGGCGCGCGTCCGATCGTGGCCGTGAGCGCCGCCGGCATGGTCGTCTTCGGCCTGCTGATGGATCCCCTGCTCGCCGCGGGCCTGCCCGGCACGCTCATGTTCGTGATTCTCGGCTTCGCCCTCATCGGCATCGGGTACGGCGCCGTCGGATCCCTGCTGCCCGGCATGTTCGCCCCCGACGTCCGCTACACGGGCGCGTCCCTCGCGTTCAGCCTCGCGGGCATCATCGGCGGCGCCGTCGCGCCGTTCATCGCGACGTGGCTCTGGGACATCGGCGGCGGCGGCGTGATGCTCGTCGGCGTCTACCTCAGCGTCGCCTCCGCGATCTCGCTCGTGGCGCTCCTCGTGCTGCGCGAGCACGGCGCGGCGCGCGCTGCGGTCGGAGCCGACGCGGCCTGATCCCGGGCGGCCTCACCCCGCGCGGGGCGGCGGCGGACCGGCAGGCTCACCATGCCCGGCGGATCGCCTCCGCCCGTTCGCGCATCGCGGCGGACCGGCCGTGGATCACGAGCCCGAGCGCGAATGCGGCCGACGCCACGAGCGCCACGGTCGGCAGCGCGATGAGCAGCGGGGCCACCGGGATCAGCAGGTACGCGGCTCCGCCCGCGCCCAGCAGCAGCCCGGCGATCGGGCCGAGCACCGCGTACGCCCCCGTGGCCGCCGCCATGACCGCGAGCGCGACGCGGGCGAGCGGCTCGAGCAGCCGTCCGCGCAGCACGACCACCGCGAGCACCACGAGGGCCGCGGCCCGGACGAGGTCGAGCGCCGTCGTCAGCGTGATGAGGCCGGTCGACCGGAGCTCGTCGAGGGAGGCCGCCTCGGCGAAGGGCCGCATCGCCGCCTGCGCCGCCGCGATCCCCACGACGACGGCCGCATGCACGAGCACCGCGACCCCGGCGACGCGCGATGGCCGGAGGAGCCCCGGCTCCCCGCGCACGCCGCGGGCGAGCACCACGGCGGCGACCATCGTGAGCACGAGGCCGAGTACGTCGACGACGGGGCCCCTCAGCACGATCGTGGACTCCATGTCGGGCGTCGGCTGGATCCGGAAGCGGCCCAGCAGCCCGGGCTGCAGCAGCAGCGCGCCCGCAGAGGCGAGGCCCGCGACCAGGGTCGTGCGCCGGGATCCGCTCATGGCCGTCGCGTGCATGGTCTCCCCCATCGGCGTCGATGCTCAGAACCTAGCGGGCCGCGTGTCTCCGTGGGGGCCTCGCGCGGATCCCTCCGGAGGGCTCGCCGGATCCGCGACGCGCCGATATCGTCGCACCCATGCAGCCGTCTCCCGCCGCCCGGGTCGTCGCCGTCGCGCGCGACGACGCCCACCGCTTCTCCAAGCCCGTCCGCACGTCGATCACGCTCCTCGCCGGCCTCGGCGTCGAGGGCGACGCACACCTCGGCACCACCGTCCAGCACCTCTCGCGCAAGCGCCGCGACCCGGACGCGCCGAACCTCCGCCAGGTGCACCTCGTCCACGCCGAACTGCACGACGAGCTGGTGGAGAAGGGCTACCGGGTCGGACCGGGCGACCTCGGCGAGAACGTCACGACCGCGGGCGTCCCGCTCCTCGACCTCCCCACCGGCACGCGCCTCCACCTCGGCGAGGACGCCGTGGTCGAGCTGACCGGCCTGCGGAACCCCTGCATCCAGATCGACAAGCTCGGCACGGGCGCCATGAAGGCGGTGCTCGACCGCGACGCCGACGGGAACGTCGTGCGGAAGTCCGGCGTCATGGGCGTCGTGATCACCGGCGGCGAGGTCCGGCCCGACGACGCCGTGCGCGTGGAACTGCCCGCGGGCGAGCAGCGCGCGCTGCAGCCCGTCTGATGGTCGCGGACATGCGGATCCTCGCGGCGACCCTGGCGGGGTTCGGCGCGCTCGTCGTCGCGGTGGCGCTGGGCGCCGTGATGGGCGGCATCGCGGGCGAGGAGCCGGCGGGCATCGCGATCTCGTGGGCGTTCGCCGCGGCCGGTGCCGCGATCCTGCTGGTGGCGCTCGTCGTCGAGGTCATGCGCCGCCGGGCGCTGCGCCGCTAGGAGCGCGGCCTCAGCCCCGGCAGCCGCAGCTCTCGCGCACCACGAGCTTCGTGCCGAGCCGCAGCGTCACGGGCTCGGGGGGCGGCTGGCCGGTCGTGGTGTCGATGAGGATGCGGGCCGCCGCGCGCCCCATCGCCTCCATGGGCTGCCGCACGGTCGTGAGCCGCGGCGTCGCGAGGAGCCCCGCGAGGATCCCGTCGAAGCCCGTGACCACGACGTCCCCCGGCACGTCGACGCCCTCCGTGCGCAGCAGGTCGACGAGAGCGAGCGCCAGCTGGTCGCTCGCGCACACGAGCGCGCGCGGCAGCCGCCCCGCCCGGAGCGCCTCGATCACCCCGCCGAAGCCGGATCCCTCGCCGAGCACCGTGTCGTCGAGCACCTCGTCGTCGGCCGTGACCCCGAGCTCCGCGAGCGCGTCGCGGTAGCTCTGGAAGCGCTCCCGGTAGTCGCCGACGCTCGTGGCGCCCACGAACCCGAGGTCGGTGATCCCGTGCTCGACCACGAGGTGCCGCACGAGCTCGCGCGCTCCGCCGGCGTTGTCGGACGTGACGCGGTGGTGCCCGTCGTCCGCCGGCGGGTAGCTGAAGAGCACGATCGGCATGGCGAGCGAGACCCGCTTCAGCGAGGCGGCCGCCGACGGGCCCGGGAAGATCGCGAGCCCGTCGACCCGGCCCGCCGACTCCGCGACGGCGGTGGTGGTGTCGCTGCCGCGGCTGAGCATCACCGGGCGGTCGTGGGCGCGGCACTCGAGCTCGAAGCCGCGGCGCACCTCGTCGACGTAGAGCGGGAACGCGCGCGGGTCCGCCGCGATCTCGCCGGCGTCGTCCCAGGGGATGAAGGTGCGGCCGGGCGCGTACGGCGTCGCGACGGCCGCGGTCTCGACGGATGCGTCGGGATCCGCGGGCTCGCGCTGGAGCGGCCGGTCGATGAGGAGGTCGAACGAGTGCAGCCCGAGCGCGCCCGTGCGGCCTCGGGCGAGGCCGCGTGCGGACGCGCTCGGCATGTAGCCGAGCTCGCGCGCCGTCTCGAGCACCCGCTCGCGCGTGGCGGCGCTGATCTGGTCGGGTCGGCTGAACGCGAACGACACCGTCGCGATGGAGACCTTCGCGCGTTCTGCGACGTCGTAGACCGTGGGGCGCCGGGGGCTCATGCGACCGTCCTCTCTCCTGGAAGCGTAGCGAGGCAGGTGCGCACGACCGCGACCCGGCGCCACCCGGGGCGGGCACGGGCGCGGTCGCGAGCGCCGGCGCGGTCAGCGGATCCGCAGGCCGTGGTGCAGCGGGTACACCGGGTCGGCCGTGTCCGACGGCACGTCCGTCCGCGAGGCGCGCACGGCGTCCATCGAGCGCGGGATCTCCACCGGCAGCCGCCCCTCGGGCGCGATCCGTCCCGTGAGCGCGGCGAGCACGGCCGTGTCCGAGCTGCCGTAGTCGACCGCGAGCGCCGCGGCGAACGGCACGAGCGGCGTCATGATCGCCGGCCGGTCGAGGTTCACGACCACCACGAGCGGGCAGCGGTCGGCGATCCGCCGGAGCCGGTGCACGAGCCCGGGCGGGAACTCCAGCGAGCCCTGGTGGAACCACGCCTCGAGGAAGAGGTCCGAGCGCGGCTCGAAGGGCGCGCCGAGCCGCACGATCGCGAGGTCGGCGTCGTCGGGCCCGTCCGCGGGATCCGCCCAGCCGTCCAGCGCCTCGGGCCGCATGCCCTCGACGTGCACGCGCATCCGGGGACCGTCGACGGGCAGCGGCAGCGGCAGCGTGGGCCGGCCGTCGCGCTCCCGGTTCTCGAGCACGGTGACCGACGCGGCCTGCGCGCGGAAGCCGAGCTCGCGGAGGTCCGCGCGGCCGACGACGCGCTCGGCCTCGTCCTCGTCGACGTAGGGGTCGTCGAAGAGGCCGAGCCGGAACTTCACGAGCAGGAGGCGCCGCACCGACTCGTCGATGCGCGCCTCGGTGACGCGGCCGTCGGCCACGAGGTCGAGCAGCACGTCGACGCACTCCTCGCCGCCGAACTGGTCGCAGCCGGCCTGGATGATCCGCTCCATCCGCTCGTGCGGCGTCAGCTCCTCCACGCCCCACGCGCGCGCGGGCAGCACCTGGTCGCCGACGTGGTTGTCGTTCACGAGCTCCCAGTCGGTGACCACGACGCCGTCGTAGCCGAGCTCCTCGCGCAGCAGCCCGGTGATGACCTGCCGGTTGAAGCCGAAGCCCACGGGCTCGATCTCCTCGCCGTCGCGCACGAGGCCCTCGGGCATCCCGTAGTACGGCATCATCGCGGCGGTCCCGCGCGCGATCGCCTCGCGGAAGGGCGCGAGGTGGTACTCGAACATGCCGCCCGGGTAGACCTGCTCGCGGCCGTACGGGAAGTGCGCGTCCTCGCCGTCCTTCTGCGGGCCG
This sequence comes from Clavibacter michiganensis, assembly GCF_021216655.1. NCBI lineage: Bacteria > Bacillati > Actinomycetota > Actinomycetes > Micrococcales > Microbacteriaceae > Clavibacter > Clavibacter michiganensis. Next base: position 92,197 of record NZ_CP080437.1, on the reverse strand, counting down.
CCGCCCGGGAAGTGCTTGGTGGTGCAGGCGACGCTCGTGGATCCGAGCTCGTCGCCCTGGAAGCCCTCGAGGTACGCGGCCGTGAACTCGGCGACGCGGTCGGCGTCGTGCCCGAGCGTCTGCGCCTGACGGCCCCAGCGCGGCTCGGTGGCGAGGTCGATCTGCGGGTGCAGCGCGGCGCGGATCCCGACGGCCACGTACTCCTGCCGCGCGGCGTCGGCGAACGCGCGGATCGCGTCCACGTCGTCGAGCGCCGCGAGGCCGAGCGCCTCCGGCCACTGCGAGAACGGGCCGGCCGAGAAGGCGACGCCCGCGTTCTCCACGAAGGCGTGGCGCGGATCCGTGCTGACGGTCACGGGGATCCCGTGCGGCGTCGACTCCGCGAGCTCCTGCAGCCGGTTGTTCCAGCGCGCGGCCTGCCGGGCCGTGCGGATCTCGTGCACGTTGAAGTGGTTCATGGCCTTGCCGACCACGACCTCGGTCGTGCCGGACTTCGAGATCGCGCCCGGCTCCTCCTTCAGCTCGCCGTCGGCGCCGACCTCGATCACGGTCTGGAACATGAGGCCGGCCTTCTCGGCGAGGCTCAGGCGCCCGACGAGGTCGGCCGTGCGCTCCTCGGGGGCCAGCCGCGGATCCTCGTAGGGCGCCATCACCCCGTCGCCGTCGAGGTCGCGGAACCGGGTGCCGTCGGGGGCGGTGAGGAGCGTGCGCGGGGCGCGGGGCATGGGGGTCTCCATCGGTCGGAGGCGGGAGGTGGTCACTTGAGGCCGGCGGTCGCGACGCCCTGGATGAAGTAGCGCTGCAGGAACACGAACAGGGCGAGGATCGGCGCGATGACCAGCACGGATCCCGCGAGCAGCAGGCCGTAGTCGGTCGCGTTCTGCCCGGTCGAGTACAGCGACAGCGCGATCGGCAGCGTGTACATGCCCTCGGTCTGCGCCGCGACGAGCGGCCAGAGGAAGTTGTTCCACGAGGCGAGGAACGTGAGGATCCCGAGGGTGGCGAGCGGCGGCCCGCACAACGGCATCACGATGCGGGAGAAGATGCGGAACTCCCCCGCGCCGTCGAGCCGTGCGGCCTCGATGAGCGCCTCGGGGATCCCGAGCATGAACTGCCGCATGAGGAAGACCCCGATGGGCGCCGTGATGAACGGGAGGATCAGCGCCGCGTACGTGTTCACGAGGCCGAGCCCCGAGACCATGACGAACAGCGGCACGAACGTGACGACGCCTGGGACCATGAGCGTCACCATCACGGTGAGGAACAGGATGCGCTTGCCCGGGAACTCCATCTTCGCCAGCGCGTAACCCACCATCGAGCAGAACACGAGGTTGCCGAGCACGGTGACGAGCGCGACGACGAGGCTGTTGGAGAAGAACGTGCCGAAGTCGAGCGGCCCGAACCACTGCGCGAAGTTGTCGGCGACGGGATCCTGCGGCCACCACGTCGGCGGTCGCTGCAGGATCTCGCCCTGCGTCTTCACGGAGCCGAGCGCCATCCAGATGAACGGGAGGAGCCAGACGCAGAGGACGGCCGCGAGCACGACGTAGACGATCGCGCGGGTGCGGCGGCCACGGTCGGTGCGACGCCGACGCCGACGGCGGGGCGGGGTGCCGGTCGCGGCCTCGGCGACGACGGGGGCTGCGGGGGCGGATGCGGTGGTGGTCATGCGCGTGCCTTTCAGTCCTTAGACCGCAGCAGCCGGAACTGCAGCAGGCTGAGCAGGGCGATGGCGAGGAAGAGGACGTAGCTCGCCGCGGAGGCGAGGCCGTACTCGCCGAAGCCGAACTGCCGGTACGTGTAGTACGCGACGGACAGCGTGGAGTCGAGGGGGCCGCCGCGCGTCATCACGAACGCCTCCTCGAAGAACTGCAGGAACCCGACCGAGATGAGCACGGATCCGAGCAGCAGGGTCGGGCGCAAGAGCGGCAGCGTGACCGAGATCAGCCGGCGCCAGGGGCTCGCGCCGTCCATGACGGCCGCCTCCTGCACCTCCTCGGGCACGGCCTGGAGGCCCGCCAGGAAGATGATCATGAGCGTGCCGACGTTGCGCCACACCGCCATCACGACGAGCGAGGGCAGCGCCCACGTCGTGTCGCTCAGCCAGTTGGGGCCGGTGATCCCCACCACCGCGAGCGCCGAGTTGAGCAGCCCGTCCGGCAGCAGGATGTAGCGCCACACGACCGAGACCGCGACGATGCTCGTCACGACCGGCGCGTAGAAGCCGACGCGGAAGAACGACACGATGCGACCCCGGCCCGAGTTGAGCGCGAGGGCCAGCGCGAGCGCGATCACCATCGTGACCGGGATCCCGACGACCACGAAGAAGGCCGTGACGCCGATGGAGCGGAGGAACGTGGCGTCGGTGAAGAGCTTCGCGTACTGGTCGAGGCCCGTGAAGTCCACTGCGAACGGGGAGCGGATGTCGGTCGCGCGGAAGTCCGTGAACGACATGGCGAACGAGCTCACCAGCGGCACGAGCATGAAGACCGCGAAGACGGCGACGAACGGGAGGCAGAAGCCCCAGGCGACGATCGCCTGACGGCGGCGCTGCCGGGCGACGAGCGGGGACCGCGTGCGGCCGGGACGGGTCCCGGCCGCACGCGTGGCGGTGATGGCCAACGGCTACTCCGCCGAGCCGATGGAGTCGGCGTCCGACTGCAGCTTGGCGAGCGCGTCGGGCACCGATGAGGTGCCGCGGCGGATCTGCTCGAGCGCCGAGTCCGCGGCGGATCCGACCTTCACCCAGTTCGTGCTCACGGGCACCGACTTCGCGGTCTTCAGCTGCTCGCCGAACGCGGCGAGGGTGGGGTCGGACTGGAGCGCCGGGTCCTGCCAGGCGGACTGCGACGCGGGCAGGTCGCCCGTGGCGGCGTACCAGGCAGCCTGCGTGTCCGGCTGGCCGAGCCAGCGGGCGAGCTTCCACGCGGCGTCCTGGTTCTTCGCCTGGTCGAAGACGACGAGGTTCGCGCCGCCGCTGAACGATGCCGAGGTCTCCTTCGCCGGCAGCACCGCGGTGGTGAACTTCGAGGCGAAGTCCGCGCCGCCGACGGCCTTCAGCTGGCCGATCTCGAAGGGGCCCTCGATGAGCATGGGCGTGGATCCGTCGACGAACGAGGCCTCCTGCGCGCCGGACGAGACGTCGACGTCGGGGTCGGCGATGCCGTCGGCGAAGAAGCTGCCGTAGTACTCGTACGCCTCCCGCATCTCGGGGGTGTCGAGGGTCCACTTCGCGCCGTCGGCGATCTCGGCGCCGTTCGACCACGGCATCCAGAGCGTGCCCTGGAACGCGTCGTTGCCGGCGGGGAGGCGGATGCCGTGCGCGGAGCCGGCCTTCGACTGCATGTCGGACGCCATCTGCTTGAGCTCGTCCCAGGTGGTGGGGGCCTTGGTCCAGCCGGCCTTCGCCGCGAGGTCGGTGCGGTAGTAGAGCACGCGGGTGTCGACGTACCAGGGGATGCCCGCGGCGCGGTCCTTGACGGAGTTCGTGGCGAGGGAGCCGGGGAAGGAGTCGCTCGCGTCGACGTCGGTCGGCACGGTGGTGAGCGCGTCGGCGAAGTCGGCCATCCAGGTGGTGCCCATCATCGCGATGTCGGGGGTGGTGCCGCCGGCGATGGCGGTCTGGAACTTGTTGTGCGCGGCGTCCCACGGGATCGCCGTGACGTCGACCTCGACGTCCGGGTTGGCGTCCTCGAAGGTCTTCAGGAACGCGGGGAGGGCCTCGCCCTCCGCGCCCATCGCCCACATGGTCACCTTGCCCTTCGCGGGCTCGGAGCCGAGCGTTGTCGCGGCCGCCGGACCGGATCCCTCGTCGGCGGATCGGCCGCAGCCGGTCAGCGCGACCGTGGCCGCCAGCACGGTCGCGACCGCGCCGAGACGCATGGATGTCTTCACGTGTTCCTCCTTGAACGAATCGCCCGCGTCGCGAGCCGGTGAGTTACTTATGCGCATAAGTAGCGCAGCGCGTCGAGCATCTCATGGACCCCGTGCAGGGGGCAAGCGCGGGATGCGGCGGCCGGCGAGCGAGCGGTCAGGCGGGGATCGCGCCGACACCCGGACATGCCTGCGGAGCGCCGATGTGCGGCCCGTCACCGGCCGCGGCCTCTGCGCGCGCCGAGCGCTCGCGATGATCCACCCACACCATCACGCTGCTGTCGACGCGGTCGAAGATCTGGACGCTCACCTCCAGCTCGCCGACGTGCCACCGCACGGGACTGGGCTGATCGTCGAATACCGGGCAGGAGGGACCGAACACGGCGGCGAGGGCCGCGACGAGGGCGTCGTGGTCGCGCCGGACGAGCGGATCCCGCGGGCCGCCGTGCCGCGCCAGGTGGAAGCCGACGCTCGCCACCTCGCCCGCGTGGATGCCGAACGAGAGGTGGTGGACGGCTTCAGGCCCGCCGGTCAGGGCGCGGAGGTCCGAGCCGGGGGCGTGCGCGTCGACCTCGCCCGTCGGATGCATGTCGAGGGCGGCGAGCATCCGCTCCGCGACCGCCACATCGGCCGACCAGGGCGGCGTGGCGAGGGAGCGGACAAATGCGAGGACGGCAGCGGTCGCCTCGTCCGGATCCGGATCCGGATCCGGCGCAGCGTCACCCACGGGGGTCAGTCGTCCGCCGGCTGCGCGCCCTGCCGCTGCACGACGACCGCGGCCGCGTCGGCGGCGACGACCAGGGCGCCCTCTCGGTCGGCGCCCGCGGCGAGCGCCGAGGCCAGCGCCCCGCAGAACGCGTCGCCCGCACCGGTGGTGTCGACGACGCGGGAGACGTGGGACGCGGGGACCTCGACGTCGCCCCACACGGCGCCCTCGGCGCCCAGCGTGACGAGCAGCGACGCCGGTGCGGGCGTGCCCGACTCTCGGAGGAGCCCGGCCTCGTGCTCGTTGACGACGACGGGATCCGCGAGCGCGAGCACGTCGGCGGGCAGCGCCGCGAAGGGCGCGAGGTTCAGCACGACGCGGGCGCCGGCGGCGTGCGCGCGGCGGACGCCCGCGGCCACGGTGTCGAGGGGCAGCTCGAGCGAGGCGAGGAGGACGTCGCCCGTGGCGAGCGCGTCGAGCGGATCCAGGTGGGCGTCGGTGACGCGGGCGTTGGCGCCGGGCGCGACGATGATCGTGTTCTCGCCGTCGTCGTCCACCGCGATGATCGCGAGGCCCGTCGTGGCGTCATCCACGGTGACGAGGCCGGACACGTCGATGCCGCGGTCGGCGAGGCGCGCGCGGTAGGCGGATCCGTCGGCGTCGTCGCCCACGGCCCCCACCATCGCGACCTCGCCGCCGGCGTCCGCCGCCGCGACCGCCTGGTTCGCGCCCTTGCCGCCCCAGAGCCGCTCGGGGTCGGATCCGATGAGCGTCTCCCCCGGCTGCGGGTGCCGCGGGACGCGCACCACCTGGTCGACGTTGAGCGATCCGAGCACCATGACGCGGCCCATGGGCACCTGCTTCCCCCGGCCCGTGGCCGGCCGCGCCCGGGTGGCGCTCTCGGCCAGGGTACCGAGCGGATCCGCCCGCCCGGCACGGCCCGGGCACCGCGGCGCCTGCCGCTACCGTGGGGAGGAGACGACCGATCGGAGGCCGCCTGTGCCCGAGCCCGGCCCCCACGAGCGCGGCCCCCGTCGCCCCCTCCTCATCTCCCGCTCGTTCACGCTCATCTGGCTCGCGCAGGCGCTCTCCGCCTTCGGCGAGTACGTGCTCGCGGCGACCGTGACCGTGTGGCTCGCCACGGGCCTCGCCCCGGGCGACCCGGCCCTGCCGCTCTACATCGGCGCGGTCATCGGCGCGACGAGCCTTCCGCGCCTCGTGCTCGCGCCGATCGCGGGCGTGCTCGTCGACCGCTGGCCCGCCCGCCGCGTGATGGTCGCGGCCGACCTCGCGCGCGTCGCGCTGCTCGTGCCGCTCATGGTGATCGCCGTCACCGGTCCGACGCCCCTGGTGATCGCCGCCGTGATCGCGACGCAGCTGGTCATCGGCTGTGTGTCGCAGCTCTTCGACCCGGCGCGCGCCGCGCTCGTGCAGGTCGTCGTCCCGGCCGATCGCCGAGCCGCCGCCGCGGGACGCTCGCTGCTCGCGAGCACGGGCGTCGGGATCCTCTCCGGCCTGACGGGCCCGGCCGTCTACGCGCTGCTCGGGCCGGAACCTGCGCTCGTGATGGACGCCGTGTCGTTCCTCGCGTCGGCGGCGCTGGTGCTCGCGGTGCGCGAGCGCGGGGCCACGGCCGCTGACGCCGGGTCGCGGGCCGCGGAAGGCGACGCGCACGCGCACGCGCACGGCACGGTCGCCTCAGCGGGTGCCCGATTGCGCGTCGAGCTCGCCGCCGGGATCCGCATCGTGCGGGCGTCGCCGCGCCTCCGGGTCCTCGTGGCCGGCCTCGCCGCCTACGGCCTGACCCTCGGCGTCAACAACGCGACCCTCGCCCTCCTCGCCCTCACCACGATGGGCCTGACGGCGGCGGAGTACGGCGTGGTCACGGCGATGTTCGCGGTCGGCGGCCTCGTCGGCGCCCTGACTGCGCCCGCGCTCGTCACCGCCATCCGCCCCGAGCGCGCGGTCCCGGCCGCCCTCGTCGCGCTCGGCGCGACCTACGCCGCGTACTCGACCGTGCGCGCGTTCCTGCCGGCGGCGATCCTCATGGGGATCGCGGGCCTCGTCTTCGCGGTCTTCCTCGTCTCGCAGGGCCCGATCCTGCAGGCGGAGGCACCCGTCGGGACCATGGGCCGGGTCTCGTCGCTCACGTCGACGGTGCTGGCCGCGTCGTCGCTCCTGGCGACCGTCGTGACGGCGCAGGTGCTCGCCCTCCTGCCGCCGTCCGCGCAGCCGTCCGCCTACCCGGTCGCGGTCGCCACGGCCGCCGTCGTCATGGGCTCCGCCGGCCTCGCGCTCGTCGCGGGCGGCCTCAGTCGAGGAAGAGGACCCGCAGCCGCCGCGTCGTGAAGACCAGGCCGATCGCCGTCATCACGGCGAAGTAGAGCACGTGGCCGACGACCGCGAACGAGAGCGCGCCCGTCGTGAACCCGCGCACGAGCTCCACCGCGTGCCAGAGCGGCAGCGCCTGGATCACCGTCTGGACCCACGCCGGGTACACCGACAGCGGGTAGAAGGTCGCGGAGAACAGGAACATCGGCAGCAGGACGAAGTTGATCCAGTCCATCTGCTGGAACGTCTTCATGTAGCTCGTCACGGCCATGCCGAAGCTCGCGAACGCCAGCGCGATGAGCACCACGGACGGCAGCGCGAGGATCGCCCACCACGACAGGTTGAGGCCGAGCACCTGCATCACGATGAGGAAGCCCGATGAGTAGACGACGCCGCGGAGCAGCGCCAGCGAGATCTCGCCGAAGGCGACGTCGAGCGGCCCGAGCGAGGTCGCGAGCATGCCCTGGTACAGCTTCGAGTGGTTCATCTTGAAGAAGACGTTCCAGGTGGAGTCGTACACGGCGCCGTTCATCGCGGAGACCGCGAGGAGCGCGGGCGCGATGTAGGCGGCGTACGGTACGGGCTGGCCGGTGCTCGTGGTCACGTCGCCCACGAGCGAGCCGAGGCCGATCCCCATGGCGAGCAGGTAGAAGACGGGCTCGAAGAAGCCGGACAGGACGACGGTCCAGTTGGTGCTGCGGGTGGCGAGCAGGCCGCGGGAGAGCACCGAGCGGGCGTTGCCGGCGTAGAGCGAGCGCGGGCCGCCGCGGCTGCGACGCGCGGCGGGCGCGGGCGCGGTGGCGGGTGCGGTGGATCCGGTCATGCGCGCAGCCTCCTCGTCGCGACGCGGCGCGACAGCGTCCAGCCGACCGCGAGCCAGAGCAGCAGGTAGGCGACGTGGACGACCGTGAGCCAGAGCGGCTCCTGCATGCCGTAGGTCGCGACCCGGCCGAGCTCGGTGCCGTGCCAGAGCGGCGAGATCCAGCCGATCCACTGCAGCCAGACGGGGAACTGCGTGAGCGGGAAGAACGTGCCCGAGAACAGGGAGAGCGGCGTGATGACGAAGCGCATGACCATCGCGATCTGCCCGCTGTCCTGCGTGAGGGTCGCGACGTAGGCCATGAGCATCACGCCGATCGCCATGCCCGTGAGGACGGCGGCGCCGATCGCGAGGAAGCCCGTGCCGAGCGGCACCGCGCCGAACAGGAGCATGAACGCGAAGTAGGCGATGCATGTGGGAGCCATGCGGATCGCGACGCCGATGACCTGGCCGTCGATGATCTGGGCCGGCGTGAGCGGCGACGCGTTCATCGCCTGGAAGACGGGGTTCCACTTGAACCCGCCGAAGATCGGGAAGCTGAACTCCTCGCTCGCGACCGTCATGGCGCTCGTCGCGAGGAGCGCGGGCGCCACGAACACGAGGAAGCTGACGCCGAGGGCCTGGTTCGCGTCCGTGCCGCGGTCGACCACCGTCGCGAGACCCACGCCGAGCGCGTAGAGGTAGACGTAGGGGCTCGCGATTCCGGTCGCGAGCGCCGTGCCGAGGTAGGCGCGGATCCCGAGCAGCCGGTGCTCGGCCGCGTACCAGGCACCGAAGCGGCGGGGGCGTACGCCGGCGGCGACCGCGGCCTGCCGGGTGTCGAGGGCGCTCACTCGACCAGGCTCCGTCCGGTGAGGCGGAGGAAGACGTCCTCGAGGCTGGAGCGCCGCACGAGCGTGGTGATGGGCTTCAGGCCCTGCTCGAGGATCCGGCTGAGCACGGCCTCGCCGTCCGACGCGTAGACGAGCACGCGGTCGGCCAGCACCTCCACACGGTCGCCGTAGCCGGCGATCTCGCGGGATGCGGACTCGTTGCGGTCGGACCCGAAGCGCACCTCGAGCACCTCACGGCTCGAGTGGTCGCGGATCAGGGACGCGGGCGAGCCCTCCGCCATGATGCGGCCCTCGTCGACCACGACGATGCGGTCGCACAGCTGCTCGGCCTCGTCCATGTAGTGCGTCGTGAGCACGAGCGTCGTGCCCTGCTCCTTGAGGCGGAACAGGCGGTCCCAGAGGATGTGGCGGGCCTGCGGGTCGAGGCCGGTGGTCGGCTCGTCGAGCAGCAGGATCCGCGGGTCGCTGATGAGGGCGCGCGCGATCGTGAGGCGCCGCTTCATGCCGCCGGACAGGTCGTCGACCTTCGCGTTCGCGCGGTCGCTCAGCTGCGCGAACTCGAGCAGCTCGTCGGCGCGGGCCGCGACCTGCTTGCGCGGCAGCCCGAAGTAGCGGCCGTAGACGATGAGGTTGTCGCGCGCCTTGAGCTCGAGGTCGAGGTTGTCGGCCTGCGGCACGACGCCCAGCTGCGAGCGGATCTCGGGGCCGTGCGTGTCGGGGTCGAGCCCGAGGATGTCGAGGGAGCCGCCCGTGCGCGAGGAGACCGCGCCGATCATGCGCATGGTCGTGGACTTGCCGGCGCCGTTCGGGCCGAGGAGCCCGAAGGACTCGCCGGGCGCGACCTCGAAGGAGAGGCCGTCGACGGCGACGTGGTCGCCGTACTTCTTCACGAGGCGGTCGGCGGTGATGACGGGGGTGGGCACGAGTCCACAGCCTAGGGATGGCCGGGGGTTTTCTCCATGAGCTGAATCTCTCCGGGCGGATGCGCGGCGGCTGACGCGTAGAGTCGCCACGGCGATGCGACACTCGCGATGCTCCGCTCGTCGGACGCCCGATCACTCGCCGGCCGTCCACTCGGCTGGCCGCGCGCCGCATGACGATCGCACCCACCACCCGGGAGAACACGCATGAGCACCGCCCGTCCCGAGACCGCCGCCGCACCGCGCGCCCGCTCCCGCAACCCGTTCGCCCGCCGCGACTCCGCCGACGACGGCCCCCGCGCCCGCTTCTCGGAGCTGCTGCCGTACATCCTCGAGCAGCGCGGGCTCATGGCGTTCGTAGTGGTGCTCAGCGTGCTCGGTGCGGCCGCGAGCCTCGGCCAGCCGCTCCTCGTGCAGCGGGTCGTCGGCGTCGTGCAGGAGGGCGGCCAGCTGGGCGTCCTCGTCTGGGCGCTCGTCGGCCTGGTCGTCGTGTCCGGCGTGCTCTCCGGCTACCAGCACTACCTGCTGCAGCGGATGGGCGAGGGCGTCGTGCTCTCGTCGCGCCGCACGCTCGTGCGCCGGATCCTCCGCCTCCCCATCTCCGAGTTCGACACGCGCCGCACGGGCGACCTCGTCTCGCGCGTCGGAAGCGACACCACGCTCCTGCGCGCAGTGCTCACGCAGGGCCTCGTCGAGGCGATCGGCGGCGCGGTCACGTTCCTCGGCGCCATCATCGCGATGCTCATCATCGATCCCGTGCTCCTCAGCCTCACCGTGCTCGTGGTCGCCGTCTCGGTCGTCGCGGTCGTGGGGCTGTCCGGGCGGATCCGCGTCGCCAGCCAGCGCGCGCAGCGCAAGGTCGGCGACCTGGCCGCGAGCGTCGAGCGGGCCATCGGCGCGATCCGCACGGTCCGCGCCAGCAACGCCACCGACCGCGAGATCCGCGCCATCGAGACCGACGCCGAGGGCGCGTGGGAGATGGGCATCAAGGTCGCCAAGGCGTCGGCCGTGGTCGTGCCGATCGCCGGCATCGCGCTGCAGGCGTCGTTCCTCGTGGTGGTGGGTGTGGGCGGCTACCGCGTCGCGGCCGGGGCCATCACGGTCGGCGACCTCGTGGCCTTCATCCTGTTCCTCTTCCTCATGATCATGCCGCTCGGCCAGGCCTTCGGCGCCGTGACCGCGGTCAACCAGGCGCTCGGCGCGCTCGGCCGGATCCAGGAGATCGTGAAGCTGCCCGTCGAGACCGACGGCGACGCCGACCTCGCCGGACGCCTCCGCGACGGCCTGCCCGCGGCGGACGACCGCACGGACGCGCCCGCCGTCGAGCTCGTGGACGTGCGGTTCGCGTACCCGGTGGCGGCGGAAGCTGACGGGGCCGCGGATCCCACGGACGCCTCCTCCCCGGCGGACGCCGCGGACGCCGCACCCGGCGCCGACCGCACGGGCGGCGGCGTCCTCCAGGGCATCAGCTTCCGCGCCGAGCGGGGCACGCGGATCGCGCTGGTCGGCCCGTCCGGCGCCGGCAAGAGCACGATCCTCGCCCTCATCGAGCGCTTCTACGACCCCACCTCCGGGGTCGTGCGCGTCGGCGGCCGCGACATCCGCACGCTCGACCGCGAGGACCTCCGCCGCCAGATCGGCTACGTCGAGCAGGACGCCCCCGTGCTCGCCGGCACGCTCCGCGAGAACCTCACCCTGACCGCCTTCGACGCGACCGACGAGGACTGCATCCAGGTGCTGCACGCCGTGAACCTCACCGAGGTGCTCGCGCGCAACGAGCTCGGCCTCGACGCGCCCGTGGGCGAGGACGGCATCATGCTCTCCGGCGGCGAGCGGCAGCGCCTCGCGATCGCGCGCACGCTGCTCTCCGCCCCGCCGATCCTGCTGCTCGACGAGTCGACCTCCAGCCTGGACGGCCTCAACGAGCAGCTGCTCCGCAAGGCGATCGACGCGGTCGCCGAGCACCGCACCCTCATCGTGATCGCGCACCGCCTGTCGACCGTCGTCGACAGCGACCTCATCGTCGTCGTCGAGAAGGGCCGAGTCGTCGGCACCGGCACGCACGCGGAGCTCGTCGTCTCGACGCCGCTCTACCGCGACCTCGCGAAGCACCAGCTGCTCGTCTAGCGGACGCCCACGGCGGGCGCGGCGGGCGACGGCGGGCGACGGCGCGGCGGATGCGCGGTGCCGCTCCGCGCGCGTGGCGGCGCTCAGACCGGCGGCGTCGGCTCCGCCCGCTCCGGCGCGCTCAGGTGCATCTCGCGCGCCGCGAGGAAGACCGGCAGGGCGACCGCGAACGCCACGAGCGGGGCGAGCAGCACGTAGATCCAGACCCGGCGCATCCGGAGCCGTCGCCCCTCGACGACGATGAAGACGACGCTCGCGACCGCCGCGATCAGCAGGTCCCACGAGAGCGACGAGACCGACGGACCGCCGGCGGACAGGTCGGCGAGGAAGTCGCGGCCCTCCGTGACCACGCGGATGTTCGCCGACCACGTGAGCACGAGGCCGGCTGCCGCGAGCACCAGGTAGACGACGGCGAGGCGCGTGGGGCGCCGGCGTGCGGGACGCGTGCTCATGGGACCCCATCTCATCGGTGAGGCCAGGCTAGGCGGTGGCCCGCCGGTCCGCGCGAGCCGCGCGGAATCGGTCACGGGGCGGCACATCGCGCTGCGTGCTCGAGGAGGGAGCGGCCCGCGCTGCCCGCGGCGATCAGCCGGGCGAACCCTCCGTGCGCACCCGCATCTCCCGCACGCCGAGGAACAGCGGGAGGGCGAACGCGAGCGCGACGAGCGGGATGAGCACCACGAAGATCCACGCGAACCGGATGCCGAGGCGGCGCCCCTCCACGAGGATGAACACGACGGCCGCGATGGCGGCGATGAGCACGTCGGCCGTGAGCGAGGACACCGACGGGCCGCTGCCGAACCAGTCGCCCAGGTAGTCGCGCCCGGACGTGATGGCGGTGATGTTGTAGGTCCACGTCACCACGACGCCGGCCAGCGCCAGCACGAGGTGCACGACGGCGAGCGGGGTGGGTCGGCGCCAGCGGTAGGTCATGTCGGTCTCCTCAGGTCGGTGCGACATCATGAGGATAGCGGCAGTGTCGTGTGGCCGCTGGCGGCGTCAGGTCAGCGCGTAGAGCGCGACCGCGCTGGCGGCCGCGACGTTGAGCGAGTCGATGCCGTGGGCCATGGGGATCCGCACGACGGTGTCCGCCGAGCTGATCGCCTCCGCCGAGAGCCCGGGCCCCTCCGACCCGAGCACGATGGCGAGCCGCGCGTGCTCCTCGGCACGGAAGTCCCGGATCGAGACGGCGTCAGGCGTCAGCGCGAGCGCCGCGACGTGGAAGCCGGCGTCGGCGAGGGCGGCCCGCGTCTCCGGCCACTCCCCCGTGCGCGTCCACGGAACCTGCAGCACGGTGCCCATGCTGACGCGGATGGCGCGGCGGTAGAACGGATCCGTGCAGCGCGGCGTGACGAGCACCGCATCTGCCCCGATGGCCCCGACCGAGCGGAAGATCGCGCCGACGTTCGTGGGGTCCACGACGTCCTCGAGCACGACCACCCGCCGCGCGTCCGCGAGCAGCGACGCGACCGTGGGCAACGCGGGCCGGTCCAGCGACGCGACGACGCCGCGGTGCAGCACGTAGCCGGTGAGCTCCGCGAGCAGCTCGCCCGGCCCGGTGAAGACCGGCACGTCCCGGTCGCCCACCAGCGCGAGCGCCTCGTCGACCGTGCCGCCGAGCGCGAGCACGGACCGCGGCGCGTGCCCGGCCCGGAGCGCCCGCTCGAGCACCAGCGCGGATTCCGCCAGGTAGATCCCGTGGCCCGCGCCCGCGGCCTTGCGGAGCGCGACGTCGGTGCGGTGGCTGTAGTCGGCGAGCCGCGGATCCGCGAGGTCCTCGATCGGGACGACGTGCGCCACTACGACGCGAAGGGGTGGGGCGTGAGCGTGTACTTCGTGTTCAGGTACTCGTGGATCCCCTCGAGCCCGCCCTCGCGGCCGAGCCCCGACTGCTTCACGCCGCCGAACGGCGCGGCCGCATTGGAGATGACGCCCATGTTGAGGCCCGTCATGCCCGTCTCGAGCCGCTCGATCATACGCTGGCCGCGCGCGAGGTCGCGCGTGAAGACGTAGGACACGAGGCCGAACTCGGTGTCGTTGGCGAGGCGCACCGCGTCGTCCTCGTCGTCGAAGGGCACGATCGCGACCACCGGCCCGAAGATCTCCTCGCGCAGGATGTCGCTGCCCTCGGCGACGCCCGTGATGAGGGTCGGCGGGTAGAAGTGGCCGGCGCCGTCCCGCGGCTCGCCGCCCGCGCGCACGGTAGCGCCGCGCTCGACGGCGTCGCGCACCAGGCGGTCGGCCTTGTCGACCGCGCGGCCGTCGATGAGCGGGCCGACCGTGACGCCCTCCTCGGTGCCGCGGCCGATCCGCATGGCGTCGATGCGCTCCTGCAGCCGGTCGGCGAACGCGTCCGCGATCGACGCCTCGACGATGAAGCGGTTCGCCGCCGTGCACGCCTGCCCGACGTTGCGGAACTTCGCCGCCATGGCGCCCTCCACGGCCTTGTCGATGTCGGCGTCGGCGAAGACCACGAACGGCGCGTTGCCGCCTAGCTCGAGCGAGACGCGCAGCACGTTCTGCGCCGCCTGCGCGCCGAGCTGGCGTCCGACGGGCGTGGATCCGGTGAAGCTCAGCTTACGCAGCCGCGGGTCGGAGATGAGCGGGCCGGTGACGTCGGCGGCCCGGGTGGTGGGGATCACGTTGAGGACGCCCGCGGGCAGCCCCGCCTCCGCCAGCAGCTCGGCGAATCGGAGCGTGGTGAGCGGCGTGAGGTCGGCCGGCTTGATCACGACGGTGCAGCCCGCCGCGAGCGCCGGCGCGATCTTGCGGGTCGCCATCGCGAGCGGGAAGTTCCAGGGCGTGATGAGGAGCACCGGTCCGACCGGGTGCTGCGACACGATCATGCGGCCGGTGCCCTCGGGGTTGGTGCCGTAGCGGCCCGTGATGCGCACGGCCTCCTCGGAGAACCAACGGAGGAACTCGCCGCCGTAGGTCACCTCGCCGAGAGACTCGGCCAGCGGCTTGCCCATCTCGAGCGTCATGAGGAGCGCGAACTCGTCCTTGCGCTCCTGGAGGAGGTCGAACGCGCGGCGGAGGATCTCGCCCCGGGCGCGCGGCACGGTCGCCGCCCACGCCGCCTGCGCGTCCACCGCCGCGTCGAGGGCACGCGCGCCGTCCGCGGGGCTCGCGTCGGCCACCCGCGCGAGGACGGCGTCGGTCGCGGGATCCCGGACCTCGAACGTCGCGCCGCCCTCGGCCTCGACCCGCTCGCCCCCGATGAGCAGGGTGGTGGGCGTGCCCGACAGGAGGTCGGTCTCGGTGGATGCGGTCATGCTGTCCTCGCTTCTTCCGTGCGGTGTGGTGCTGATGCTCGTGCCCGTGGTGCCGCGGCCCGTGGTGCCGCCGGCCGTCTAGTCGGCCGTGCCCGCGACGATCTCGGCCCCGGCGTCGCGGAGGCGGTCGAGGGCGGCCGCGCTGGTGGCCGGCGCCACGCCCGCGACGAGGTCGGCGAGGATCCGCACCCGCTTGCCCTGGTGCACCGCGTCGAGCGCCGAGGCGAGCACGCAGTAGTCGGTCGCGAGGCCGACGACGTCGATGTCCGTGATGTCGTGCAGCGCCAGCAGGTCCGCCAGCGGCACGCCGTCCTCCGTCGTGCCCTCGAAGATCGAGTAGGCGGGCGCGCCCTGGCCCTTGCGGAGGTGGAAGTCGACGGCGGTGACGTCGAGGTCGGGGTGGTACTCGGCGCCGTGGGTGCCCTGCACGCAGTGCGAGGGCCACGTGGTCGAGAAGTCGGGGACGACGCCGGCCGCGGCGAAGTGCCCGCCGTTGTCGCCCGTCGCCTCGTGCCAGTCGCGCGACGCGAGGACGTGGTCGTACCGGTACGGCTCCGCGGCGAGGAGCCGGGTGATACCCCGTGCGACGTCGCCGCCGCCGTCGACGCCGAGCGCGCCGCCCTCCGTGAAGTCGTTCTGCACGTCGATGATGAACAGAGCACGGCTCATGCGCCGCTCCTTCCCCGGGCCGGGCCCGGTGCCGTGGATCCGCCGCCCGGGACCGGGCCGCGCGTCACTCGTCCCCCAGGTCCGCCCCGCAGCGGTACGTGCCCGCGGCCAGCGCGTCCAAGGCGATCTTCGCGTCGCCCGTCACGTTCCCGATGGCGTAGAAGGCGAAGGTCAGCTTCGTGCCGTCGGCCGCGTCGACGATGCCGGCGAGCGTGTATCCGGTGTCGATCCAGCCGGTCTTGGCCACGATGTGTCCCCGGGCCACGGCGCTGTCGCCGGTGAAGCGGCCCGCCAGGGTGCCGGTACGGCCCGCGACAGGGAGCCCGTCGTGCAGGTAGCCGAGGGCCTGCTGGCGCTGGTCCACCTGGATCATCAGCTGCGCGAGAAGCGACGGCGGGACGCGGTTCTCGGGGCTGAGGCCCTGGCCGTCGACGATCGTGAGCGTGGAGGTGTCGAGCCCGTACGCCTGAAGCGCCTTCGGGATCCCCGTCGCCAGCGACTGCTGCGTGTTGCCCGCGCCGACCTGGATGCTCACGAGCCGCGCGAGCGACTCCGCGAGCACGTTGTCGGAGTTGATGAGCGCGGTCTGGATGAGCGAGGAGACCGGCTGCGACTCGACCTCGCCGAGCACGGCGGCGCCGGCCGGTGCCGTGCCCTGCGTGACGTCGGCGGATCCGCCCAGCATGGAGCGGAACGTGCTGCCGACGCGCGCCAGCGGATCCTCGCTGCGGGCGGAGACCACGGCGACGGGATCCGCGCGGTCGGCGTCGAGCTGCAGCGGCGTCATGAAGCTGGAGTACCCCGCCTTCCGCTCGGAGGCGGCCCACGACGGGATCCATGGGTCGCCGGAGAAGAGCGAGGTGTCGAGCACGATGCGGGTGATGGGCGTGCCTGCCGTCGCGGGATCCGCGGCCCACGCCGCGCGCACCTGCTGCGCGAGGTCGCTGAGGCGCGGCGCCCCCGGGTAGACGGAGCTGCCGGAGGTGAGACGCGACAGCGTCGGGTCCCCGCCGCCCACGAGCACGACGGTGCCGGGCTCGGACCCGCGGACCACCGTGGTGGCGATGCGCCGGTCGGGGCCGAGCGCCGCGAGGGCCGCGGCGGAGGTGATGACCTTCATGACGCTCGCCGTGCGCTCGGGGGTGCTGCCGTTCCGGTCGAACAGCACGCGGCCGGTCGCGGCGTCGCGGACCTGGCCCTCGAACGTGGCGAGGCGCGGATCCTGCGCGAGGGACGAGATGGAGCACATGCGGAGGTCGCGCGCGGCCTGGTCGGCGGGCGCGGGACGCGGCGGCGCCTGGGTGGGGGTGGGGCTCGGCGTGGGCGTCGGCTCGGCGGTGGTGGCGACGCTCGCGGAGGCGCTGCCCGCGCGACCGGTCAGAGCGCCTGCGCCCACGGCGCCGGCGGCGAGCAGGGCGACCACCGCGACCGCGGCCGTCAGGGAGCGGGTGCGACGGCGGTCGCGCGTGCGGGCTCGGGACGTGGGCGCGTCCCGGTCGGTGCGGTCGGCGCGCGCGCGGTCGGGGCCGTCGGCAGGGGATCGCATGGGGCCATGTTAGACGGCGCACCCGAGGAGCCGTCCGGCCGCCGGGGCTCCGGGGACGCACGCGAGGAGAGCGCCCTGTGGGGGACGAGCGACCCGGCTCCGCTGCCCTCGGGAGAGAGCGCGACGAGCGGGAGGGATGGTGGAGCCGCCTGTCAGAATCGAACTGACGACCTTCTCATTACGAGTGAGATGCTCTACCGACTGAGCTAAGGCGGCCCGGCCCGGACTCAGCGAGTACCAGGCACGAGTAGAGAGCATACCGGATCCCGGAAGCCGCTCCCGCACACCGGCAGCGCGGGCCTCGCCCAGCCCCGTCCGAGGTCCGCCGGCGCAGCGTCAGCCGCAGGTCGTGCCTACAGCGGGCGGATCCCCGCCGAGCAGGTAGCCGTCCACCGCGGACACGATGCACGGATCCCGTTCGTCGTAGGCGATGTGCCCCTCCCCCTCGTAGGTGAGGAGCACGCCGGACGAGAGCTGGCCCGCGAGCGCCTCTGCCCACGTGTACGGCGTCGCGGGATCGCCCGTGGTGCCGACGACGACGATGGGCGCCGCGCCCTCCGCCGACACGGGCGCCGGGGTGTCCCGGGCGGGATAGGGCCAGTTGCCGCACAGCGGGTCGGGCTCCCCGTCGCGGGAGGTGTCGTCATCCGCCAGCTCGCCGGCGGCGGCGCGGAGCTCCGCCGCCTCCGTCGCGAGCACCGCGGGATCCCGCTCCACCGGGTAGTCGATGCACTGGATCGCGAGGAAGGCCTCGTAGAAGTTGCCGGAGTAGGTGCCGTCCGGCTTCCGGCCGAAGTAGGAGTCGGCGAGCGCGAAGGCGGTGGTGGACTCGCCGCGGAGCGCCTCGGTGAACGCGGTCGTGAGCGCCGGCCACTGCTGCTCGCTGTAGAGCGCGGAGTCGATGGCGCTGCGCATGACCTGCCTGTCGAGCTCCCGCCCGTCGCGAGCGCGCAGCGGGCTCTGCTCGAGCCGGTCGAGCAGGGTCGCGACCATCTGCTCGCCCTCGTCGACGGATCCGCGGAACGGGCACCCCTGCCCCGCCAGGCACGCGGGCATGTACGACTCGAACGAGGTGCGGAATCCCGTCGTCTGCGCGAGCACCACGTCGAACGAGCTCGCGGAGGGGTCCGTCGCGCCGTCGAGCACCATCCGGCCGACGTGCCCGGGGAAGTCCTGCGCGTACTGCGCGCCGATGCTCGTGCCGTACGAGTAGCCGAGGTAGTTCAGCTGCCGGTCGCCCACCAGGGCCCGGAGCATGTCCAGGTCGTGCACGGTGCTCTGGGTGTCGATGAACTGCAGCAGCGGGCCGGACCGGGCGGCGCAGGACTCCGCGAACGACTTCGACGCCTGCACCAGCTCCTCGTCGTGCGCGGGGGTGCCGGGCGGCGCCTCGGTCTCGCCGTAGAGGAAGGAGTCGAGCTGGGTGTCGTCGACGCAGTCGACGGCGGTGGACGCCCCGACGCCGCGGGGGTCCCAGCCGACGATGTCGTACGCGTCCTGCAGATCGCGCGAGACCGCGTAGTCGACGCTGGCCTTCACGAAGTCGACGCCGGACGCACCCGGGCCACCCGGGTTGACGAATAGCGAGCCGCGCGGGCCGTCGGCACCGCGGGCGGTGTGCCGCACGAGGGCGAGCTGGATGTCGGTGGCCGGATCCGGGGCCGACCAGTCGAGCGGAGCCGTCGCGGTCGCGCACTGGGCGCCGTCCTCGCACGGGGACCACGTGAGGGCCTGCTCGTAGTAGCGGGCCAGGTCGGGCGCGACCTCCTCCGTCGTGGGGCTCGAGGTCGAGCTGCGCGGCTCGGGCACGGGGATGAGGCCGCAGCCGCTCAGGGCGACGGCCGCGGCGAGGAGGACCGCGCCCAGCGCTCCAGGGCGGCGGACGGCGGTGGCGCGCACCCTCCGGCGCGTCATGCGCGACCCGCCGCGCGCGTGCGGGTGATGGAGACGAGCATCGCCTCCAGGGCGAGCGCCGGCGACACGTTGCCGTCGATCCGGCGGCGCGCGACGCCGACCGCGTCGAGGACCGCGAGCGACGCCGCCGCGGATCCGGCCTCCGCGGCCTCCGCGATCCGCGGGGCGATCGCCGCATTGACCTGGGGTAGGTCCGCCCCCAGCTGATGCAGGAGCACGTCGCGGTGCAGGGACATGAGGTCGACGAGGATCCGGTCGATGCCGTCACGGAGGCTCCGCGTGGCCCGCCGCTTCTGGTCCTCCTCGAGCTGCCGGATCTGCGATCGCAGCTGCGGCGGGATGGACCCGCCCTCCTGCACGCCGAGCGACCGGAGCGCGCGCTCGCGCTCGTCCGCGTCGCGCTGCACCGTGAAGGCCTTGGCGTCCTGGCCGGCGAGCTCGAGCATCGCGGCGGCCGCGCGCACGGCGTCGCCGACCGAGCGGATGCCGAGCGCGAGCTCCAGGGTGCGGCTGCGGCGCTCGCGCGCCTCGGCGTCGGTGGCGAGCCGGTGCGCCATGCCGATGTGGCTCTGCGCCTCGCGGGCCGCGCGCGTGGCCGTGGCCGCGTCGACCCCGTCGCGTCGCTGGATCAGCGCGGCCACGTCCTCGACGGACGGGATGCGCAGCCGGACGCTGCGCACACGGGAGCGGATGGTCGGGATCAGGTCGGCCTCGCTGGGCGCGCACAGGATCCAGATGGTGCGCTCCGGCGGCTCCTCGAGCGCCTTCAGCAGGAGGTTCGACGTGCGCTCGGTCATCCGGTCGGCGTCCTCGACGACCATGACGCGGTAGCGGCCGACCGACGGCGAGTACTGCGACGACGTGACGAGCGCGCGCACCTCGTCGATGGCGATGATGACCCGCTCGGTCGCGAGCACGCCGAGGTCGGGGTGGCTGCGGGCGGCGACCTGGCGCGCGGTCGCCGCGTCGCCCTCCGGCGTGCCGTCGCTGAGCAGCGCGGTCGCGAAGGCGTAGGCGAGGTTGGAGCGCCCGGATCCGGGGGGACCCGTGATGAGCCACGAGTGCGCGAGCGCGGTGCCGGCGGCGTCACGTGCCGTGGCCCGCGGGCTGCTCGCCGCGGCGAGGAGCGCGACCGCCTCGGACTGGCCGGCGAGCTCGTCCCAGATCGCCCGCCCGTCGGGGCTCGGGGATGACCCGTCCGCCGGCGCGGCAACCACCCGGTCCGTCGTCGCGTCGCTCACGCCGAGGCTCCCGCCGCGATCAGCGCCTGCGCCCTGGTCCGGATTGCCGCGGCGATCTCCTCGCGCGGGCGCGCGGCGTCGACGACCAGGAAGCGCTCCGGCTCCGCGCCCGCGAGCCCGAGGAACGCCTGGCGCACGCGCTCGTGGAAGTCGGCGCGCTCGGACTCGAGGCGGTCGAAGCGCGTGCGCGCGGCATCGAGGCGGACCCGGGCGGCGGCCTGGTCGAGGTCGAGCAGCACGGTCAGGTCCGGCAGGAGCCCCTGCGCCGCCCAGAGCGAGAGCTCGCGGATCTCGCCGGCATCCAGCACACGACCCGCCCCCTGGTACGCGACGGACGAGTCGAGGTAGCGGTCCTGCAGGACGACGGCGCCCCGCTCGAGGGCCGGCCGGACGACCGTCTCGACATGGTGCGCGCGGTCGGCCGCGTACAGGAGCGCCTCGGCGCGCGGCGCGATGTGGCCGCGACGGTGCAGCACGATCTCGCGGATCTCCACCCCGAGCTCGCTGCCCCCCGGCTCGCGGGTGACGACGACCTCGTGGCCCTCGTCCTCCAGCCACCCCCGGAGGAGCGCCGACTGCGTGGACTTCCCCACGCCGTCGCCGCCCTCCAGGGTGATGAAGACGCCGGTCACGTCGCGTCGGACGCCGTCGCCGCGGCAGCGGCCGCCTTGTTGGCGGCCCTCGTCGCCGCCGCCTTCGTGGCGGCGGCCGACCGCGCGGCGGTCGTCTTCGCGGTGGTCGTCTTGGTGGTGGTCGTCTTGGCGGTGCCGGTCTTCGCCGCGGTCGACTTCGCTGCCGTCGTCTTCGCCTTCGCGGGTGCCTTGGCCTTCGCCTTGGCCGGCGCCTTGGCCTTGGTCTTCGGCTTCGCCGGCCCCTTGGCGCGCTTGTCGGCGAGCAGCTCGACAGCACGGTCGAAGTCGATGTCCTCGACGGACTCGCTCTTCGGGATCGTCGCGTTGGTCTCGCCGTCCGTGACGTACGGGCCGAAGCGCCCGTCCTTCACCTTGATGCCCTTGCCGCTCACGGGATCCGCGTCGAACTCCTTCAGCGCGCTCGACGGGCGCCGGGCGCCGTACTTGGGCTGCGCGAACACCTCGAGCGCGCCGGGAAGGTCGATCTCGAAGATCTGCTCCTCGCTCGTGAGCGAGCGCGAGTCCGTGCCCTTCTTCAGGTACGGGCCGTACTTGCCGTTCTGCGCGGTGATGGGCGTGGCCGTCTCCGGGTCCTCGCCGACGACGCGGGGGAGGTCGAGCAGGCGCAGCGCCGTCTCGAGGTCGACCGTGGCGAGGTCCATCGACTTGAAGATGGAGGCGGTGCGCGGCTTGACGGCCGGCGCCTTCTTCGCCGCCGGCTTCTTGGCGGGCGCCTTCTTCGCCGGTGCAGCCGTGCTCGCCGCCGACGCGCTCTCGAGCACCTCGCCGGTCGCCGGGTCGACGCCGCCACCCGGGGCGGCGGGCGCCTCCTCGGGCTCGGGATCGAGCTCGGTGACGTACGGCCCGTAGCGACCGTCCTTCGCGACGACCTGCTTGCCGTTCTCGGGGTTGATGCCGATGACCCGGTCGGTGACGACAGGCGCGTCGATGAGCTCGCGGGCCTTGGCCGCCGTCAGCTCGTCCGGCGCGAGGTCCTCGGGCAGGTTGACGCGGCGGGGCGTCGCGTCCGCGGCGGCACCCTCCTCGTGCACTTCCAGGTAGGGCCCGTACTTGCCGATGCGCAGCGTGATGTCGTCCGCGATGCGCAGCGAGTTGATCTCCTTGGCGTCGATCTCGCCGAGGTTGTCGATGGTGGGGCGGAGCCCCTTGTGCGCGTCGTTGCCGTAGTAGAAGCCCTTCAGCCAGTCGACGCGCTCGGCCGAGCCCTCCGCGATGCGGTCGAGGTCGTCCTCCATGCCCGCGGTGAAGTCGTACTGCACGAGCTCGGTGAAGAACTCCTCGAGCAGCCGCACCACGGAGAAGGCGATCCAGTTCGGGACGAGCGCCGTGCCGCGCGGCGTGACGTAGCCGCGGTCGACGATCGTCGAGATGATGGCGGCATAGGTCGACGGACGACCGATCCCCAGCTCCTCGAGCGTCTTGACGAGGCTCGCCTCCGTGTAGCGCGGCGGCGGGCTGGTCTCGTGGCCCTTCGCGTCGACGTCGACGAGGCGCAGGTCCTGGCCCTTCTTGAGGTCGGGCAGCTTGGCCTCGCGCGGCTCGGCCGCGCCGTGGCGCTCCTCGTCGCGGCTCTCCTCGTACGCGGCCAGGAACCCGCGGAACGTGATGACCGTGCCTGAGGCGGCGAACTCGGCCACCTCGCCGGCGGACGTGGGGCCCGCGGCGATGACGACCGACGCGGTGGATCCCTTCGCGTCGGCCATCTGCGACGCGATGGTGCGCTTCCAGATGAGGTCGTAGAGCTTGTGGTCGTTGCCCCGCAGCGTGGATGCGAGCTGCTGCGGCGTGCGGAAGGTCTCCCCGGCGGGGCGGACGGCCTCGTGGGCCTCCTGCGCGTTCTTGCTCTTGCCCGCGTAGAGGCGCGGCTTGTCCGGCACGGTCTCGGGCCCGTAGAGCTCCGCTGCCTGCTTGCGCGCCGCGTTGATCGCCTGCTGCGAGAGCGAGGGCGAGTCGGTGCGCATGTAGGTGATGTAGCCGTTCTCGTAGAGCGACTGCGCGACGCTCATGGTCTGCCGCGCGGAGAAGCGGAGCTTGCGCGCCGCCTCCTGCTGCAGCGTCGACGTGGTGAAGGGCGCGGCGGGGCGACGCGTGTAGGGCTTCGATTCGACGCTCTGCACCTTCAGCGGCACGGACGGGTCGCGGAGCGCCTCGGCGAGCGCTTCCGCGCTGCTCGCGTCGAGCGGACGCGAGTCGTTCTTGAGGGCGCCCTTGTCGTCGAAGTCGCGGCCGGTGGCGATGCGTGCACCGTCGATGCGGACGAGGCGGGCGTCGAACGGCAGCTGCTGGTCGACCGGCGAGAGCGATGCCGTCAGATCCCAGTACGAGGCGGTGACGAAGGCCAGCCGCTCGCGCTCGCGGTCCACGACCAGCCGGGTGGCGGCGGACTGCACGCGGCCCGCGGACAGGCCGGGACCCACCTTGCGCCAGAGCACGGGCGACACTTCGTAGCCATAGAGGCGGTCGAGGATGCGCCGCGTCTCCTGCGCGTCCACGAGGGCCGTGTCGATGTCGCGCGTGCTGTCACGGGCCCGCTCGATGGCCTCCTTGGTGATTTCGTGGAACACCATGCGCTTGACCGGGACCTTCGGCTTCAGCACCTGGAGCAGGTGCCAAGCGATGGCCTCGCCCTCGCGGTCCTCATCCGTCGCGAGGAAGAGCTCGTCGGCGTCCTTGAGCGCCCGCTTGAGGTCGGCGACCGTCTTCTTCTTCTGGTCGCTGACGACGTAGTACGGCTCGAAGCCGTTCTCCACGTCGACGGAGAACTTGCCGAGCGTGCCCTTCTTCAGCTCGGGCGGCAGGTTCTTGGGCTCGATGAGGTCGCGGATGTGGCCGACGGAGGCCTGCACCTCGTAGCCGCTGCCCAGGTACTGGGCGATCGTCTTGGCCTTGGCCGGCGACTCGACGATGACCAACTTCTTCGTGCCGGGCACGTGACTCCTTATATATGCGTTCATGGGGGCCGGTGGCCGGCCCGGTGTCCGGGATGCGTGCCCGCTCGGATCGGATCCGATCCGGGGCGACGTGCGGCGGGGTCCCCGACAAGGCACACCATACACACGCGCACCGACCGGGCACCTAATCGCGGTGCCTCCCGGATCAGACGCGTCCAGGCGGCGCAGCGGCCGGGCCGGAGCGCCCCACGCGGACGTGGACGCGGACGCCCGATGGAGGCCCGACCGCTCTCGCGGGCCGCCCGCGAGCCGCTCTCGACCAGCGCGCCCTGGCTCCGGCGGGAGGGCGAGGACGCCCCGGACGACCGGGCTGACGCTGGTCATCCCGACGCCCGGGACGGCGGTTGACCGGCTCGCGCGCGCGCCGTGACCCGGAGGCCCGTCGGGCCGTCGCGACGCTCTGCCACCACGACCGCCGTCGTGCCCGTGATCTCGCAGCCCGTGAGCGTCGCCCCGGCGGCGACCACGACCTCCTCGGCCGCCGAGCAGGGCGAGCCGACCGCGAACCCCGCGGCGACGTCCGCCGCGGCGAGCGCCCCGGAGTCCGCGGCGCCCGCCGCGGCCGCCCTCTCCACCAGCACGGACGAGACGGCGACCGTGGCCAGCGCGAGCGCGGTGACCGCGCCGAGCACGCCGACCGCGACCACGGTGCCCGAGCCGATGTCGCCGTCACGGGGCACCCGGATCCTCCTGCCATGCACAGCCCCGCGCCGACACGCGGAGCCCCGCAGCACCAGCGGGCGAGAAGCGGCTGGGCGCCGTGAGCCGGACGCAGACGGCGTGACCCGACCGATCCACCGCCATCGACGCTCCCCCTGCAGCGCCCTCGACGCGCGCCGCAGCCGTGCCCGCGTCCTCCCCGCGCCCGACGCTCCGTGCCGCTTCCTCCGCCGCGGATGTCAGCACGACCTGCTGGCCGACCGTCTGCACCGCGCCCAGGCACAGCCCGAGGACCAGCACGACCGCGGGCAGCACGACCGCCAGCTCCGCGGCCGCCGCCCCGCGATCCGGGACCGGCCAGGCGCGCGGATCGCCGTGCGGACAGCCCCCCGCCGAGGTGGACCGGATCACCGGTCGTAGGTCAGGGCGCGCCGCACGAGGTCGAGGAGCATGCCGCGGACCTCGTCGCTCTGAAGGATGACCACGAGCAGGCCGGCGAACGCCACCGCCGCCATGGTCGCGATGGCGTACTCGGCGGTGGCCGCGCCCCCATCGCCCGCTGCGCCGCAGAGGAGCGCACGCCGCGCCGCACGAGCGACTCGGGCGGAACGCGACGGCGCGAGCCTCGGAGCCGCCGTGACCACCTCCCCACCGCAGGCCCCCGCACAGCTCATGACCCGCCCCGGTGGACGCGACGGAGCGACGGGCGCCGCGGCCAGCGGCCAGACGGCGCGGCCCTCCGGCGCCACCGCGGCTCCCGTCATCCCGGCTCCATGCCCCACCTCCACGCCGCGCACGCCGATCGGGTGCGCCCGCTCCTCGACTCGTCCCATGTCCTCGCCCTCTCCTTCTGGCGGGCGATGCCCGCCGCCCTGTCCCTGCCGACCATCGGCCGGGACGCCACCATGCCCTGAACGACCTGCTCCGCCCATGGCGGGATCCGCGATGGTGGATGCCCTCATCCGCGGCCGAGTGTTGAGGACACGACGGCCAGCAGCATCGGCACCACGCCTACCGCCAGGAACGCCGGGAGGATGCACACGCCCAGCGGCAGCATGAGCCGCGCCGCCAGACGCGCCGCCGCCCGCTCCGCCCAGGTGGCGGCGTCCCTGCGGATCCGCTCCGCCTCGCTCCCGAGGAGCACGGCCACGGGAGCACCGGTGCGGGCGGCCGCGTCGACGACCGACCCGACGGCGTCGAGGTCGTCGCCAGCGCGCAGTCCGGCGCGCTCGCACGCACGTCGGACGACCGCGACCGCACGAGGCACGGACGCCCCACCGGACATGGCCATCGCCACCAGGTCGAGGACGAGGCCAGGTGCCGGCTCCCGCGGAAGGGCCCGGCTCACCAGGCGGCGGTTCCACCGCCACCCGATCGCCACGAGCGAGGAGCCCACCACGAGGCACACGAGCCCGGGCACTGTGGTGACGAGGACGCGGAGCGGATCGAACCCGAGCCCTGCCGCCAGGAGCAGGCCGGCGCCCGGCATGAGGAGCACGGTGCGGCTGGTCGCCACCGGTCCGGCGAGCGCCGTACCCGCGTCGCGGCGCACCCGGACGATGTCGACGAGGGAGTCGGCGAGCCGGTCGAGGGACCGCGCGAGCGGCGCTCCCGTGCGATCCGCGACCTCGAGCCCCGCGGCGAGCGCGCACCACGATCGCGCGGTGCCTCCGCCAGCCGCCTCGACCGCCGTGGCCGCCGCCACGACGCGGTCGGCGAGCGGAGCCGATCCGGCACCCGCGGCCACGCGACGGACCAGGGCGGGCACCGCGCGCTCGCCGCGCCGGGCGCGCCCGCCTGGCGGCGCCAGCTGCGACCACGCGCGCTCCAGGTGCAGCCCCGCGCCGAGCAGCACCGCGAGGCGTCTCACGAACGCGGCGACCTCCTCGGCCTCCTCGACGACCGCCTCGTCGCGCGAGCCCCGCAGACGCGGATGCAGCCGCCGACGCAGCCCCGGGCGGACGGGGTGCGCGCGCCGGATCATGCGCGACCCCCGCGCGCATCCGATGCCGACGCCGACGCCGCCACGGCGGGCCGCGCCACCGGACCCGCGCCGGGATCCCAGCGCACCGGCACGACCCGGAGGCGGCCGTCGTCGCCCGTCGCCAGGCGTCCGGCAGCGGTCACCCGACGCCCCCGCGGCGTCCGGGCGAGGTGGACGACCAGGCCGATCGCGCTCACCGCCTGGCGCGCGGTCGTGACCGCGTCCATGCCGGCGAGCGCGCCCAGAGCCTCGAGCCGGGCCGGCACGTCCGCGACGCCGTTGGCGTGCAGGGTGCCCGCGCCTCCGTCGTGCCCGGTGTTGAGCGCTCCGAGCAGGTCCCTGATCTCGCTGCCCCGGCACTCCCCCACCACCAGCCGGTCCGGCCGCATCCTCAGCGCCTCCCGCACCAGGCGCGGCAGGGACAGCTCCCCGGCCCCCTCGATGTTCGCCTGCCTGGCCTCGAGCGACACGACGTGCGCATGACGCACCCGCAGCTCGGCGACGTCCTCGACGAGCACGATGCGCTCCCGCGGATCCGCCCGGGCGAGCAGCGCGCCGAGCAGGGTCGTCTTCCCGCTGCCGCCGGCCCCGGTGATCAGGAGGTTCGTGCGCCGTCGCACCGCCTCCTCGAGCAGAGCGCGGCATCCGGGCGGGAACGCCCCCGCCGCGTCGAGCGCGTCGAGCGTCGGCCTCGCCCGCGAGGGGAGCCGGATGGAGAGCAGCGTGCCGCGCGTCGACACGGGTGGCAGCACCGCGTGGATGCGCATCCCGTCACCCAGCCTCACGTCAACGCACGGCGCCGCCTCGTCCAGATGCCGCCCACCCTCCGCGGCCAGCCGCACGGCCAGCGCCCGCACGGACGGCTCACCACCGAGGTCGACGTCGGGTCGGCGCTCGGGGCCGGATCCGCGGTCGACCCAGACCTCGCCGTCGCCGTTGACGAACACGTCCGTCGCCCGGGGATCCTGCGCCAGATGCGCGAGGGGACCGAGCGCGGACGGGACCCGACGCAGGGGCGGGTGCGACGCGGGCTCGACGACGCCGTCCGCCGGGAGACGGAGGACCCCGCCGACCCCCGGCCCCCGGGCGTCGGACGACGCGACGCCCCGACCAGCGACGTCGGGCGTCCGGGCCCGTGGGACGAAGGCCGCGGGGGCGACGACGAGCGGACGATCGCCCGGCCCCGCGCCGCCCGCGGACCGGTGCCGCGAGTCCTCCCCCGGGAGGACGCCTCGACCCACGACGGATGCCTGCCACTCGACCATGCGCGGAAACGTAGGCGCGGCCGCTCGCCGTCATGACGGGCCGGCACGAGCCGGTGAGGAGTCGTCATCGCGACACGTTGGGGAGGAAGAGGGGCGGCGCCCATCGGGGGAACGGGCGCCGCCACGTGACGAAGGATCGGGGGAATCCTGGATCCGCCACACGCCGGGCTTGGCCCGACGGCATGAGCATACGCCGCGAGCCTCCCCCCATGGGAGGGTCATGCGTGTTCTGGCCGTTCCCCCACCGGACTCCCGGGCAGCGGGTCGCCGCATCCACCCCTGTCGGCCGCGGTGGCGAACGGCCCACCCGCTAACGTGGGTCGCGGAGAGGATGACGATGACGATGTCCACGAACCCCCGATCGACCCAGCCCGGAGCCTCGAGCCCCGCCGCGCCCGACCAGGACGAGGAGGGGACGACCATCCCCTCGCGCCCGGCGACGACGGCGGAGCCGGGGCCCGTCCACCCGCCGTCGGAGGCGTTCCGCGCCACCCGCGTGGCCGACGAGTCCCTCGCCGCGTCCGCCGCCGCCGACCGTCTCGGCTTCTGGGCCGACCGGGCCCGCGAGCTCCTGACCTGGGAGACGCCGTTCGAGACGGTCCTCGACTGGTCGGACGCCCCCGTCGCCCGCTGGTTCCCGGAGGGCCGGCTCAACGTGGCCTACAACTGCCTCGACCGGCACGTGCTCGCCGGCCACGGAGACCGCGTCGCGCTGCACTGGGAGGGCGAGCCGGGCGACACCCGCGACCTCACGTACGCCGAGCTCACCGCGGAGGTCAAGCGCGCCGCGAACGCCCTCGGCGACCTGGGCGTCGTCGCGGGTGACCGCGTCGCGATCTACCTGCCGATGATCCCGGAGGCGGTGATCGCGATGCTGGCCGTCGCGCGCATCGGCGCCGTCCACTCCGTCGTGTTCGGCGGCTTCAGCGCCGAGAGCCTGCGCGCGCGCATCGACGACGCGGCAGCCCGCGTCGTCATCACCGCGGACGGCGGCTGGCGCAAGGGCAAGGTCTTCCCGCTCAAGCCCGCCGTGGATGCCGCGCTGGTCGGATCGGCCGGATCCGTCGAGCACGTCCTCGTCGTCAGGCGCGGCGAGAACGAGGTCGACTGGGACGAGAGCCGCGACCTCTGGTGGCACGAGCGCGTCGCGGCGGCGGACCCGGAGCACGAGGCGGAGGCGTTCGAGGCCGAGCACCCCCTCTTCATCCTCTACACGAGCGGCACGACCGGGAAGCCGAAGGGCATCCTGCACACCTCGGGCGGCTACCTCACGCAAGCCGCGTACACGCACCGCAACGTCTTCGACCTGCACCCCGAGACCGACGTCTACTGGTGCACGGCGGACGTCGGCTGGATCACCGGCCACAGCTACGTCGTCTACGGCCCGCTCGCGAACGGCGCCACGCAGGTCGTCTACGAGGGCACGCCGGACACCCCGGAGCCCGGCCGCTGGTGGGACATCGTCGAGAAGCACGGCGTCACGATCCTGTACGCGGCGCCCACCGCGATCCGCTCCTTCATGAAGACCGGCCGCGAGATCCCGGACGCGCGCGACCTCTCCTCCATCCGTCTGCTCGGCTCGGTCGGCGAGCCCATCAACCCGGAGGCGTGGCGCTGGTACCGCGACGTCATCGGCGGCGGCGACGTCCCCGTGGTCGACACGTGGTGGCAGACGGAGACCGGCGGCATCATGATCTCCGCGCTCCCCGGCATCACCGCGACGAAGCCGGGATCCGCGCAGTCGCCCATCCCCGGCATCGAGGTCGCCGTGGTCGACGACCAGGGCGAGCCCGTGTCCCGCGGCGAGAGCGGCCTCCTGGTCGTGACCGAGCCCTGGCCCGGCATGCTCCGCGGCATCTGGGGCGACCCGGAGCGCTACCGCGAGACCTACTGGGACCGCTTCGGCGACCGCTACTTCGCGGGCGACGGCGCCAGGCTCGACGAGGACGGCGACATCTGGCTGCTCGGCCGGGTGGACGACGTGATGAACGTCTCCGGCCACCGCCTGTCGACCGCGGAGATCGAGTCCTCCCTCGTCGCGCACCCGTACGTCGCCGAGGCTGCGGTCGTCGGCGCGTCCGACGAGGCGACCGGCCAGGCGGTCGTGGCCTTCGTGATCCTCCGCTCGGCCGAGGCGATCGCGCTCGGCGACGAGGACCCGAACGAGGTCCTCCGGAAGCACGTCTCCGACCAGATCGGCGCCATCGCGAAGCCGCGTCGCGTGTTCGTGGTGCATGAGCTGCCGAAGACGCGCTCGGGCAAGATCATGCGCCGGCTGCTGCGCGACGTGGCGGAGGGCCGGGCGATCGGCGACACCACCACGCTGGCGGACACACAGGTGATGCAGGTCATCTCGGACCGCATGAGCGCGGGCTGATCCGACGTCACGCCGGGACGAGAGGAGGGCCGGGTGCGATGCGCACCCGGCCCTCCCCATGTCCGCCGCGGCGGACGACGACTACTCGACGAGCGCCACCACGAGCTCGACCTCGACGGGCGAGCCGAGCGGCAGCTCCGCGACGCCCACGGCGGAGCGCGCGTGGATCCCCGCGTCGCCGAGGATCTCCCCCAGCACCTCGCTCGCGCCGTTGATGACGCCGGGCTGCCCGGTGAAGCCCTCGGCCGAGGCGACGAAGCCCGTGACCTTGATCACGCGCGCGATGCGGTCCACGCCGCCGGCCGCATCCGCCGCGGCCGCGAGCCCGTTCAGAGCGCAGGTGCGGGCGTGCGCCTTGGCGTCCTCGGCCGACACCTCGGCGCCGACCTTGCCGGTCGCGGCGAGCGCACCGTCGACGAAGGGCAGCTGGCCGCTCGTGTAGACGAGGCCGCCGTGCACGACGGCGGGGACGTAGGCGGCGACGGGCGCCGCGACCGCGGGCAGCTCGATGCCGAGCTCGGCCAGCCGATCGGAGATCGCGCCCATCAGGCGCCGTGCTCCGCGCCGGCGACCGGGCGCTTCATGTACGCGACGAGCCCACCTTCGGGGCCGGTGACGACCTGCACGAGCTCCCAGCCCTGGGATCCCCAGGTGTTGAGGATGGCGGCGGTGTTGTGGATCATCAGCGGCGTGGTGAGGTACTCCCACTGCGCGGGCGTTGCGGTCATCTCGGCTCCTTGCCGGTCGGGTCGGGGTGCATGACGGGACGGGCGCGGGCGGCCGGCGCACAGGTCTCACGGGTTCCCATACACCCTTCCCGTACTCTGGAGTCTATGTCTGCTTCCAAGAACACGCCCGGCCGCGTCGCCGCCGCGCTCACGGGCGTCCTCGGCATGAGCGCCGTGGCCGGCGTGCTGGTCGCGGCGATGGTCACCCCGGCCATCGCCGTCACGAGCCTCGCGGCCAACAACACGATCGGCCTCTTCGAGGACCTGCCGGACTACCTGCAGATCGACAACCTCGCCCAGAAGACCGAGCTGTACGCCACGCAGGGCGGCCAGCCGGTCAAGTTCGCCGAGTTCTACGCGCAGAACCGCCAGGAGGTGAGCTGGGACGAGGTCTCCGACAACGCGAAGGCCGCGGCCGTCGACACGGAGGATCCCCGCTTCTACGAGCACGGCGGCGTCGACGTGCAGTCCACGTTCCGCGCGCTCGCCCAGAACGTCATCGGCGGCGGCGTCGAGTCGGGCGCGAGCACCATCACCATGCAGTACGTGAAGAACGTGCTCGTGCAGAAGGCGGAGACGCTCGCCGAGACGGATCCGGACGCCGGCAAGAAGGCGTACGCGGAGGCGACGCAGGAGTCGACCGCCCGCAAGCTCAAGGAGATGCGGCTCGCGATCGGCCTGGAGAAGAAGTTCTCGAAGAACGACATCCTGCTCGGCTACCTCAACATCGCGAACTACGGCGGCAGCGTCTACGGCATCCAGTCGGCCGCGAAGTACTACTACGGCGTGGACGCGAAGGACCTCAGCATCGCCCAGGCCGCGAGCCTCGTCGCCACGGTCAACTACCCCACCGCCCTGCGGATCGACGAGCCCGGCAACATCAAGGCCAACCAGGAGCGCCGCGACGTCCTCATCGACAACATGCTCAAGCACCACAGCATCACGCAGGAGCAGCACGACGAGGCGATCGCCACCGCCGTCACGCCGGCGATCACGCCCTCGGTGAGCGGCTGCAACGCGGCACAGCCCGCGAGCGCCGCCTACTTCTGCGACGCGGTGAAGTACACGGTCGAGAACTCGAAGGAGTTCGGCGCGAACCCCGACGAGGCCCGCCGGAACCTCAACCGCAACGGCTACAAGATCTACACGACGCTCAACCTCGACCTGCAGGCCAAGGCCACGGACGACATGCGCAAGCAGATCCCCACCACGATGAACAGCATCAACGTCGGATCCGCGATGACCAGCGTCGAGGCGAAGACCGGCCGCGTGATCGCGATGGTGCAGAACACCGACTACGGCAACGGCGACCAGCGCGGCGTCACGAGCGTGAACTACAACACCGACCAGAACTACGGCGGCTCCGGCGGCTTCCAGGTGGGGTCGACGTACAAGCTCGTCACCCTGCTCGAATGGCTGAAGGAAGGGCACTCGGTGAACGAGGTCGTCAACTCCTCGAAGGGCACCTGGAGCGGACGCGACTTCCAGGACTCCTGCACCGGAGGCAACCTCGGCTCCGACGTCCTCAAGGTCACCAACGACGGGGCGGCCCCGGGCCCGAACCGCACGGTCATGTCCGGCACGGCGAACTCCACGAACACGGCCTTCATGGCCATGGCGAGCGAGCTCGACATGTGCGGCATCGGCCAGACCGCCAAGGACATCGGCATCCACCAGGCTGTGCCTGGCAAGCCGCTCTCCAACTACGTGTCCGACATCATCGGCTCGGGCGGCAACAACATCGCCCCTCTCACGATGGCCCAGGCCTACGCGACCGTCGCCAACAACGGCACGACGTGCGACTCGATCATGATCGACAAGGTGGTCCTCCCGGACGACACCGAGATCGCGCCCCCGTCGGCGAACTGCCGCGAGACCGTCAGCCAGGACGTCGCGCACACCGCCGCCTACGCGCTCGCGGGCGTCATGGGCGCCACTGGTGCCGCAGCCAACACGAACGACGGCACGCCCCTCATCGGCAAGACAGGTACCACGGACAAGGCGAAGGACACCTGGTTCTTGGGATCCAGCACCGAGGTCACGACGGCCATCTGGGTCGGCAGCGCCTCGGGCCAGCAGATCCAGCAGCGCATCACCAAGCTCCCGAGCGGGCAGCTGATGTCCACCGCGCGCTTCGCCGTCTGGAAGCCGTTCATGCAGGCGGTCAACGCGGTCTACAAGGGGTCGGCGTTCCCCGGCCCGGCAGCGGACCTCACGCGCACGCCGACGGTCCAGGTGCCGGACGTGTCGGGCATGTCGCCCGCCGACGCCCAGTCGGCCATCGAGGGCGCGGGCCTGACCTTCGCCCAGGGCGGCGCGCGGTCCTCCGCGAACGTTCCCGCCGGGCAGGTCGCCGGATCCGACCCGGGCGCCGGCGCCAACGCCGCCCGCGGATCCACTGTCACGGTGTTCATCAGCAGCGGGCCCGACCAGAGCCAGCAGCAGGGCACCCCGGGCACCGTGCCCAACGTGCAGGGCCAGGACATGACGGGCGCCCGCCAGACGCTCCGCTCGGCCGGCTTCGACGTCACCATGGCGCAGGAGCAGGTGCAGGACAACTCGCAGATCGGGAAGGCGACCCGCACGGATCCCGCCGCCGGTCAACAGAGCAGCGGTCCCGTGACGCTGTACATCGGACGCAGCTGATGAGCGTCGTCGGCACGATCACGCGCACCGTCGGCGGGGTCGCCGCTGCGGGCGCCGCGGTCTTCGCGTACGCGTCCTTCTACGAGCGACGCCGGTTCACCCTGCGCGAGGTCACGGTTCCGGTGCTGCCCGTCGGCGCGGACCCCATCCGGGTGCTCCACCTGTCGGACATGCACATGGCGCCGTGGCAGCACAAGAAGCAGCGGTGGGTGCGCGAGCTCGCGGAGCTGAAGCCCGACCTCGTCGTCGACACAGGCGACAACACGGGCCACGAGCAGGGCATCGTCGCGGTCGAGGAGACGCTCGAGGCCTTCCGCGGGATCCCCGGTGTCTTCGTGCACGGCTCGAACGACTACTACGGGCCGATGATGAAGAACCCGTTCAAGTACTTCACCGCCAACACGCACGCCACGCAGCGGCCCGCCGACCTCGACCTCCCCCGCCTCGAGCGGCTCTACGCGTCGCTCGGCTGGGTCGACCTCAACAACGCGGCCGGCGCGATCGAGGTCAACGGCACGCTGCTCGAGTTCTTCGGCGTGGACGACCCGCACCGCGACTTCGACCACCTCGAGGCGCTCCCCGGAGCTCTCGACGCGCTGCGCGAGGACGGGGAGGCCTACCAGGGCGCCTCGGATGCGCCGGTCGTCTCGATCGGCGTCGCGCACGCGCCCTATCGCCGGGTGCTCGACTCGTTCGTCACCAACGGCGCCCGCATGATCTTCGCCGGGCACACGCACGGCGGCCAGGTCTGCGTGCCCGGCTACGGCGCGCTCGTCACCAACTGCGACATCCCGCGCCGCCAGGTGAAGGGCCTCAGCGTCTGGCCGCACGCCGACCGGGCGTCGTTCCTCAACGTGAGCGCGGGCCTCGGCACGTCGATCTACGCACCCGTGCGCTTCGCCTGCTTCCCCGAGGCGACGCTGCTCACGCTCACCGCGGTCTGACCGCCCGCGGCGTACTCCGGACCCGTGAACATCGGGTATCGTAGATCCCGGCCCTCGGGCCATCGGGGTGTGGCGCAGTTTGGTAGCGCGCTTCGTTCGGGACGAAGAGGTCGCAGGTTCAAATCCTGTTACCCCGACACACCGCCTCCTCCGGGAGGCACAGCACGACCGGCAGCACGACGAAGGGCCGCTCCTCCGGGAGCGGCCCTTCGTCGTGCGTACGCCGTGCGATCCACGGACGGCGTCACCCCACGTGCCGCCCACGCACGCCCAGGACGACGTGGATGAGGAGCAGGATCGCGGCGGCCGGCAGAGCGGGCCCCGACAACACGAAGAGGACCAGCGGTCGCGGCTGCTCGGACACCCAGTAGCCGTACGGGCCTGCCGAGAGCGGGAACTGGGCTGCGGCGACGATGGCGCCCGCGACGACCAGCACGGGGAACGCCCACGCGGACCTCACGACGCCGAAATGGCGGAGGCACAGCACGCAGCACGAGAACGCCGCGATCACCGCGATGCCCACGGCGACGGCGACGACGACGGCAGCGTCCCTCTCGTCCTCGGTCGGCGACAACGCCTGGGAGATGAAGATGACCTCGTAGAACAGGAGCGCGACGCCGACGCACCACCATGCTCCCGCCGAGGACAGCCCGAGCCCCGTCCGCCTCTTCCGCGGGCCCGTCGAGACGTCGGTCATCGCCGCTCCTCCCGCGAGGCCGACCGCGCGCTCTCGGAGGGCGTGACGTGCCCACGGCGACGTCGCACCGATCGACGGTCGGCGTCCTTCAGCCGCAGCGCCGGCCGCTCGATCGCGTAGTACGTCGCCGCCGACAGCGAGAGCGTCACCGCCCCCACCACGAGCGTGTTGAGGGCGAAGCCGGCGAGCGTGTCCGGCAGCACGAGGCCCGCGCGGCGGAGGAAGCGGATCACCGGCAGGTGCCAGAGGTACACGCTGAACGAGATCGTGCCGAGCCAGGCGATCCACCGGAGCTCGAGGAACCGCGTCACCGGGCCGAGGGATCCCCCGCGCCGCGGCAGCGCCACGAGGAGCAACAGCGTCGCGCACGAGGCGGCCACGATGCTCTCCTCGAACGCGCCCACGGGCGCCTCGGAGGCGACGACGATGAGCGCGGCGGCGAGGATCCCGGCGGGCACGCGCCAGGCCGCGACGCGGTCGCGCAGGCCCTCGTCCGCGGACAGCGCGAGCAGGACGACGGCGGCCGCCATGCCGTAGGCGAAGAGGTCCGCGTGCACGAGGATGCTGCGGTTGGCCACGGCCTCCCACGTGACGCCCCACTCGCTCGCGAGGCGCCCGCGGTGACCGAGCGGCGCCTGCGCGATCATCGACCACACCTTGCCCCCCACCCCGATCAGCAGGAGGACGGCCGCGGGGGCGAGGGCGCGGATCCACGTCGGGCGCCCGCGAAGGAGCCGTGCAGCAAGGAGCGCGACGACGGGCAGCAGCACGTAGAAGGAGACCTCGACGGCGAGCGTCCACGCGACCTCGATGCCGCTGCGCAGCGTGCGCGGTGCGTAGCCCTGCAGCAGCAGCGCGTTCACGATCGTGTCGACCGGTCCGAGTGTGCCGACCGAGATGCCGGCGTCGCGGGTCTCGCGCGGCAGGATCGCGACGCGCAGCACGAGGCTCACGAGCAGCAGCACCACGATGTAGCCCGGGAACACACGTAGCATGCGGTTCGCGGCGTACCGCGACAGGCGCGGCATGGCGTCGCCGTCGACGAGTCCCCGCGCGAACGGCAGGAACAGCAGGAAGCCGCTCAGCACGAAGAACAGCGTGACGCCGTGGCTGAAGAACGCGACCTCGCCGACGAGCGGGACGTCGGTGGTCGGCCGGGCCAGCTGGCGCTGCACGTGGTACAGCAGCACGGCGACGGCGGCGACCCCGCGGAGCCCCTCGATGCCGGGCAGGACCGTGCGCACTCGTGCAGGTGCGGACGTCGGGGTCCCGGTCATGATGGCCTTCCCGGGTCGGTGGTCAAGCGGTCGTCCAGTCTACGAGGGGCTCGATGCGCGGGATCCGGGACCTGGCCACGCGCAGCACGACGGCCGCCGCCCGGAGGCGACGGCCGTCGGCGCGCGCTCCCCGTCGAGCGCGGGCTCACCCCTCCGCGGGAGGGGCGGGCTGGGCGGGCGCCGCCGGGGCGGCGGGCGCCTCGGGTGCCGTGGGCACCGCCGACTGCGTGGGCTTCGGTGCCGGCGGCACGTAGGGCCGCTTCGTCAGCGTGCTGCTCGGCGCGGGGAAGCCCGCGGCCGGGTAGCGGTCGTCGATGAACGTCTGCAGCGGCTTGAAGATCCGGTGACGCGCGCTGTCCGCTGCCGAGCCGTTGAGGACGTTGCGGCGCATGGACGCGAAGCCCTCGACGTTGCCGACCCAGACGGCCGTGGTGACCTCGGTCGAGGATCCCACGAACCAGGTGTCCTTCGACCGGTCGGTCGTGCCCGTCTTGCCCATGATCTCGGTGCCGTCCCGAGGGTTCGACGCCGAGCCCGTGCCGCCCATGACGGCCTTGAGCGTGAAGGCGGCCGTGTTGGCGACCTCGGGGCTCATGGCCTGCGCGCACTCGCTCTTCGGGGTCACGAGCTCCGACTCGTCCGGGAGGACGACCTT
This sequence comes from Clavibacter michiganensis, assembly GCF_021216655.1. Lineage (NCBI taxonomy): Bacteria > Bacillati > Actinomycetota > Actinomycetes > Micrococcales > Microbacteriaceae > Clavibacter > Clavibacter michiganensis. Next base: position 55,105 of record NZ_CP080437.1, on the reverse strand, counting down.
GTCGATCGCGATGGGCTTGCACATCGTGCCCTGGTTCGCCACGGAGGCGAAGGCGGTGGCCATCTGGAGCGGGGCGACCGTGTTGCCGCCCGAGCCGACGACGTCGGACGGGAAGCTCGACAGGTCGCGCTTGTCCGCGTTGTACGCGCCCATGTCGGTCGCCGTCTTGCTGATGTCGCACAGGTCGAGCTGGCTCGCCATCGCGACGAAGGCCGAGTTGACGGAGGCGACGGTGGCGGCGAGCACGTTCTGGTTCGACGTGGCGCCGGTGTTGGTGTCGTTGGTGACCTTGTAGTCCGGGGATCCGGCGAGGTTGTCGCCGCAGCGGGTGAACTCGCTGGCCGACCACGTGGTCTTCGAGGCGTTGACCGTCTGGTAGATCGACTTCCCGCTCTTCAGCCAGTCGACGAGCGTGAAGATCTTGTACGTCGATCCCACCTGGAAGCCGGCGGAGCCGCCGTGCGCCTTGTCCGCCGCGTAGTTGATCTCGGTGACGCCGGGCTGGTCCTGGGCGACGCCGTAGTCCGTGTTCTGCGCCATCGCGATGATGCGGCCGGTCTTCACCTCGCGGGAGACCACGGATCCGCCGATCTTCGTGAAGCGCGCGGTCGTCGGCACCTGCTTGCGCATCTGCTCCGCCGCGTTGCCCTGGATGTCGAGGTCGAGCGTCGTGTACACCTGCATGCCGCCGCGCTTGAGGACGGCGTCGCGCTCGGCCGGGGTCGCGCCGAACTCCGGGTTCGTGAGGATCTCGTTCTTCACGTAGTCGCAGAAGTAGGCGGCGGAGATCGGGTTGGCCTGGATGCAGCCGCTCGTGGAGGGCGTGATCGTCGGCGTGATCGCGGCGGCCGACGCCGTGTCGTACTGCTCCTGCGTGATCTTCTGCTCCTTGAGCATGTTCCGCAGCAGGAGGTCGCGGCGCTCCTTGTTGCGCTCGAGGTTGTCCGGGTTGTCGATCTTGAAGACCTCGGGCGCGTTGACCGTGGCGATCAGGCTCGCGGCCTGCTCCAGCGTGAGGTCGGCGGCGGAGACGTTGAAGTAGTAGCGCGCCGCGGATTCGATGCCGTAGACGCGGCTGCCGAAGTTCGCGATGTTGAGGTACGCGAGGAGGATCTCGTTCTTGGAGTACTTCTTCTCCACCCCGATCGCCATCCGCATCTCCTTGAGCTTGCGGGGCATGTCGGGCTGGGTGGCCTCCTTGAATGCCTTGCGGCCCTCGGCCTGCGTGGCCTCGTCGGAGGAGTCGACCATGTTCTGGGCCTTCTGGACCAGGACGTTGCGGACGTACTGCATCGTGATGGTGGAGGCCCCCGACTGGACCTCCTTGTTCAGGACGTTCTGCGCGAGCGCGCGTGCGGCCGAGAGGACGTCGACGCCGCCGTGCTCGTAGTAGCGGGGGTCCTCCGTCGCGATCGCGGCGTCCTTGGCGTACGACGAGACGGCCTCCCACGGGACCTCCTCGCGGTCCTGCGAGAAGAACTCGGCGAAGGGCACTTGGCTGTCGCCCTGCTTGGCGAACAGCACGGTCTTCTGCGCCAGGTTGTCGATCTGCAGGTTGTCGGGGATGTCCTCGAAGACGCCGATGGTGCTGTTGGCCGCGATGCCGGAGACGGCGATGGCCGGGGTCACCATGGCGGCGACGAGCACGCCGGCGATGGTGCTCATGCCGACGAGTCCGAGGAACGCGCCCAACCGGGTCGAGATGGTCAGGTCAGTTTTCCTCATGGTACGAATCTAACCCGCGCCCGGAGGCGCCACATCCGCCTCAGGGAGGGTCTCAGCTCCCCGTGGCCGAAATGTGATGAGTGCACGTACGATCAGGCGGCGCTGACCTCGCCGATGGCCAGATCGCGCACGATGCGGAGCGTCCGGATGCGGTGCTCGAGCGTCGTGGACGACGGGGCGACGATGAGCTCGTCGGCACCCGTGCTCGCGAGCAGGCGCTCGAGGCCGATCCGCACGGCCTCCGGCGAGCCGATGGCCTGCCGGCGGTCGCGCGCCCCGATGATCTCGCGCTCGAGGTCGCTGAACTCGTACGCGGCGGCCTCGGCCGGATCCACGGGCTGGGGCTTCCCGCCCTGGCGCATGCGGAGCCACGTGATGCGACCCGCGCGCGCCTCGCGCTCGACGACGTCCGGGTCCTCGTCGGCGATGACGCTCACCGCGATGGCGCTGAGCGGCGCGGCGAGGTCGTCGCTCGGCTCGAAGCGCTCGCGGTACAGCGCGAGCGCCTGCTCCGTGCGGTCGCCGGCGAAGTGGTGCGCGAAGGCGAAGCGGATCCCGAGGGCGGCGGCGACCTGCGCGGAGTAGCCGCTGGATCCCAGCAGCCACATCTGCGGGCGGTCACCGAGCCCCGGGACGGCCGTGATCCCGCGCAGCGGGTTGTCGTCCGCCATGCCGCCCGTGAAGAAGCCGACCAGGTCGACCAGCTGCTGCGGGAAGTCGTCGACGCCGAGGCCCGCCTCGCTGCGGCGGAGCGCCATCGCGGTCGCGCCGTCGGTGCCGGGGGCCCGGCCGATGCCGAGGTCGATGCGGTCGCCGTAGAGCGCGCGGAGCGTCCCGAACTGCTCGGCGACGACGAGCGGCGTGTGGTTCGGCAGCATGACGCCGCCGCTGCCGACGCGGATGGTGGAGGTGCGGGCGGCGATGCCCGCCAGGAGGACGGCCGGGGCGGAGCTCGCGATCCCCGGCATGCCGTGGTGCTCGGCCACCCAGAACCTCGAGTACCCCGCGGCCTCGGCTGCCTGCGCGAGGCGGATGCTGCCCCCGACCGCGTCGGCGTTCGTGCCGCCGAAGGGACGGGGAGCGAGGTCGAGGACGTCCAGGGGCACGCGTTCGAGGTGGGTCACCCCGGGGAGAACGGGCGCGATCCGCGACGCATTCCCCACCGGGGGCGCGTTGCTAGGCTGCGGCCCTGATGGATCCCGCCGCCCCCGCTCCCCCACCGGGCGCGACGGCCGAGGGCACCGCGACCGGCCGTTCGACCTGGGGCGCGCGGCGGGACCGCGAGCGCAGACGCATCCGCCGGCGGCAGGCGACCGCGCTGCTCCTGGCGTACGTCGCCCTGATCGGGCTGGTCACGCTCACCCCGGACAGCGTCGACCGCGGCGTGTACCCCTACCTGATGCGCGGCGTGGTGTTCGTGCAGCACCACGGGATCCCCGGGTTCCGCTACTCGATGATCGAGGAGGTCGCGAACGTCGCCCTGTTCACGCCGCTCGGCATGCTCGGCGTGCTCGCCTTCGGGGCTCCGCGCTGGTGGATCGTCGTGCTCGCCGGGACCGCCATGTCGGCCTCGGTCGAGCTCGCGCAGGGCGCGTTCCTGCCGGCGCGCGTGGCATCCGGCACCGACGTGGCGGCCAACGGCGCCGGCGCTCTCCTCGGTGCGACGGCGGCGGCGGTCATCGCGGCGCGGACGCGACGACGCGGGCGGATCCGGTCGTGATCGGATCCGCCCGCGTCGGGTCGGGAGCGGCGTCGGGCGTCAGGACGCGCGGCGACGGCGGGCCGTCGCGATGCCCGCTGCCGCGGCGCCGGCGAGGAGCAGCCCGCCGCCGGTGATCGCGAGGCCGATGGGCAGCGTGCCGCCGGTGACGGGGAGCGAGCCCGCATCCGCAGCCGTGCGGGTGCTCGCCGGGACGACGGAGACGATGCCGCACCAGTGGTCGCCCGACGCGGCGGTCTGGTTGGCGCGCCAGGTGCCGGTCGCCGTCGTCGGGACGACGAGCGTGCCGGAGACGGAGCCGTCGGCCGCCGCGGTGACGGTTGCGGCGGGATCGCCCGCGGCGGCGGGTGCGCCGGCCGCGGCGGAGAGGCGCACGGCGACGGTCTCGCCTGCGGTGAAGGATCCGGCGACGCCGGCGATCCGGACCGACTCGCCGGGGGCGACGGCGGCCGGGGTGACGGACATGCCGCTGCAGGCGACGGTGGAGTCCTTGGGGACGTAGTTCTCCGCCTGGGCGGCGACGGGGACGGAAACGGTGATCGCGAGCGCGACGAACGCGCCCGCCAGGGTCTTGGCGAGCATCTCGGGTGTGCCTTCTCTGATGCGCCCGGGACGGACGTGCGGGGGCACGACGGGTATCGCCTCGGGGCGGTGGTGTCCGCGGCGCGCGATTTCGGGTCGACGCCTTCAGGCAGACAGCGGGTCGGGTAAACCCACGTTCGAGATGCTAGCCGCGTCGGCGGCCCCTGCCGAGGCGCGCGGGCGGGATCGGCCCCGGACTGGGGTCAACCGCCGCCCGGTCACGGCGCCCGGAGACGGCGGAAGGCCCCGAGGCGGATGCCTCGGGGCCTTCCGTCACCGGACTCCGGGAGGGAGTCAGGCGACGCTGTCCGTGATGGTGATCAGGCCGTGGCGCGCTGGCGACGGACCGTGGCGAGCACGACCACGAGAGCCGCACCGAGCAGCAGCAGGCCGCCGCCGGTCCAGATGAGGACGACGGGCAGCTGGCCACCCGTGACGGGGAGGCCCGCGGCGCCGTCGGCGCTGGAGCCACCGGTCGCGGTGCCGTTGCCGGCGGCCGCGACGACCGAGATGGTCGTGGAGACGGTGTTGCCCTGGGCGTCCGTGCCGGTGAGGGCGTAGGAGCCCGAGGCGGAACCGGCGGGCAGCGTGACGGTGACGCGGAGGCTGCCGTCGTTGGCCGAGGTCTTGGTGATGGAGTTGGTCGTCACGGCCATGGGGGCCGTGCGGAAGGAGGCGAGCGTGGCGTTGGCCGCGTCCTCGCCGGTGATGGTGATGGTGACGGCGCTGACGGGAGCGAACGAACCGGGCCCGAAGGACAGGACGGTGCTCTCGCCGGGCGCGACGGTCGGGTCGCTGACGGAGACGCCGCCCTCGGGCGTGTACGGGTCCGCGTTGGCGGCGGTGGCGACGGTGAACGTCGCGGCGAGGGCGATGGCCGCCCCGGCGAGGATCTTCTTGAGCATGTGGTTCCCCCAGTGTGAGTTGCGCGTGGTGCATAGGGGCCACTAGCGGACTCGGGTCCGCCGTCGATCATTCCCCCACTGAGGAGACTACTGGGATGGGTCGCACGACAGGGAGCGGAACTCTGTCGCGATCGTGTCAATTACCGGGGTGGTCACGATCGAGAGGGGCGTGTCGGTCTTTTTGTCCCCCAGCGTGTCCACCGATATGCGGACCTCCTGACCGGGCTTCAGCGTCACCTCGACCTGCGCGACGGCCCGCCCGCCCACGATCTCCGGCTGGAACTGCGTCTCCTGGCCGTCGATGTGCACCCGCAGCGGAACCGTGCCAGGGGGACCGTACACCGCCACGCGCGTCTTGACGTCACCGGGCGCGACGCCGTACACGCCTCCGCCCGTGACCACGAAGGGCAGCGAGGCCGCGTCGGCCGGCGCCGTGGACCCGAGGATCACCTCGGTGCGGTAGTCCGGCCTGCCGTCGTCCCGGCACATGGCCATCGCGAGCGTGGTCCGCAGCGAGAGGAAGTAGTCCATCTTCGCGCCGGTCGAGTCGTTGAGGAACACGCCGAAGACCGTCGACTCGTCGTTGTCGGCGGGCAGCGAGCCCTGGAACGTGGTGCCGTCGAGGGTCGCCTGCTCGTCGGCGCGGGAGTTCCAGATCAGGATGCGACGCTCCTCGGCGGCGTGCCCCAGCGCCTTCACGAGCGCGGCCGGATCCACGTCACCGGAGGAGACCTTCGCGAACACCGAGTCGGCGACGCTCGCGAAGACCGCGTCCTGGACGTCCGGGTCCGGGTAGCGCAGGTAGACGTCGTGCAGGAGCAGGTCGACGGCGTCGTCGGATCGCAGCACGTCGCCGGTCGCGAGCGTGATGGGTCCGGTGGCCTCGAGCAGGTACGAGAGGGCGACCGGGTCGATGCTGATCACGCCGTCGACAGCCTGGCCGTGCTTGAGCCGCCACATCTCGGCGGCGAGCGGCGCGGCCTGGGGGAACTCGGGCGTCAGCGTGACGTCCTGCATGTAGCGGCCGGTGATGGTGCCGTAGAGGCCGGCGGTCTGGGGATCCAGCGGCAGGGCGGGCTCCGCGAGGCGCGGGAACGCGCGCGCCGAGTCCTGGCCGGCGAGCGAGAACGCACCGCCGCCCGTGCGGACGAGCGCCAGGGCGCCGGGGATGCCGCCGGTGGAGCGCACCTCGGCGTTGTTCTGGAACATGAGCAGGTAGCTGCGGTCGCCGTCGGCGCCGAGCATTGCAGGCGCGAGGTCGGTGACGTGGCGCACGACGGCGAGGGTCTCCGCGGCCTTGCCCACCGTCTCCTCCAGGCGCCCTACCGCGTCGGCGACCGGGCGGATGGTGCTGCCGGTGTCGATGGCCGTCACGTCGGTCAGCGCCGCGTCGAGCGCGTCGTCGGCCTGGCGGACGGGCTCCTGCGCGGCCACGATCGGGTCCAGGTCGAGCCGCCCGTCCTTCGGCGTGAGGCTCGCGACGTCGAGCGTGCCGGCGATGCCGACGACGGGCTGCAGCGCGTCTCCGCCGATCCGGTCGACGATGCCGGAGATCTCGCGGAAGGCGCGGAGGTTGGGACCCACGAACGGCACGTGCTCGGTGACGGCCCAGATCGGATCCCCCGTGAGCGACACCGCGCGCGCGGAATGATCGCGCAGCTGCGCGACGTCCGCCGACGCTCCCGCGGAGTCGCCCGCCAGGAGGTCGCTCTGCACGGAGGACGCGAGCGGCACCGCCTGCTCGAGCTCCCCGCGCGCGAGGAGGGCGCGGGCGGCGACCCACGCGATCCAGAGGACGAGGATGACGGCGATCGCGGCGCCGGCGACCGTCACGACACGGCGACGCGTCCAGGGGCGCCGAGCACGGCGTCGACGCGGCGACCGCGCGAGGCCGGTCGCCGAGGTCACCAGGTGGCCCCGCCGTCGGCGGAGATGCTGACGGAGTCGTCGCCGGTGAGCAGCCAGACGTCGCGACCCGCGGCCGAGAGGGCGACGGATCCGCTGGTGGGCGCGGCTGCCGCGCAGCCGAGGACGCTCACGGCGCCCGAGGCCGGGACGATGCGGCCGACGCTCGTGCCCGCGCAGGATCCGGCGGTGCCCGCCGTGAGGATGCCGTCCGTGCCGAGCGCGAGCGCGAGGACGCCGGGGGCGTCGATCAGGCGGAAGTCGCCGCTGCCCGAGCGGATGTGCAGCGCGCCGGATCCGCAGAGGACGGCGGCGGCCTGGCCGCTGTCGACGACCTGGACCGCGTCGTCGCACGGAGCGTCCCGCGGGCCCTGGACGAGCTGCACCGTGCCGGGCTGTGCCGGGTCGACGTACGCGGTCGTCGCCGTGAGCGCGGGCGCGTCGCGCCAGAACTCGCCGCCCGTGAAGCTCTGGAGCGTGGTGCGGGTGCACGCGGCGGTCACGTCGGCGACGATGCTGCCGACGTCCGGGCTCTCCACCTGCAGGGCGAGGATCCGGCGCGCGTCGAAGGAGCCCGTCGAGCGGGTGTCCCAGGTGCGGCCCTCGTCGATGGTGGTCTGGATGCGGGCGGGCTCGCCCGCGCAGGAGCCGCCCGTGGTGCGCCAGGCGACCTCGGCGTTCCCCGCCGCGAGGAAGACGGTGGGCGCGGCCACGGTCGTGCTCGCGGTGGCGCTCGGCGCGGGCGTCGGGCTCGCGGCGGCGTCGGTGCTGGTGGCGGACGGCGCGGGCGCTGCGGTGCCCTCGTCGGCGGATCCCCCGCCGGTGCGGGTCACCGCGGCCGAGACGAGGATCAGGTCGATGACGAGGAAGGCGACCACCGCGGTGACGCCGACCCCGGGGATCATGCGGCCGAGCGACGGACGAGGGCGCCGGGTGCGCCCCGTGACGGCCATGGGCTTCCGGCCGTCGGGCGTCGACCTAGCCACGCGCGGCACCCGCGGATCGAGGGGCGCGGTGGTCGGACGGGCGTCGTCGCAGGCGGCGCGGTGGCGCCTCGGCGTGAGCCGACATGGTGTCTCCCGGTGTGGCGGGCATCGTGCGGCGCGCGGGCGGCCCACCCTCGCGGGCGACCGGATCCGGTCCGCGCCCCGCCGACGAGCCGCGACCCGCTCCTCCGGTGGAGCACGGGCCGCCGATCCGCGCGACGGGAGATGCGGGGTCTAGCGGTGGTGTCATCCGGATCGTACAGGCCCCCGCGGGACCAGCCGGGACGACACGGGTCGGCGGCGGGTCAGGGAGCGGCCGGGCTCGTGGTCTCGGCGCTCTCGGGGCGCACGTACGAGTAGCCGTACTGGCCGTACCCGTAGGCGTCGGGGCCCTTGGTCGGGAGCATGGTCAGCACGACGCCGAGCACCTCGGCGCCGACGCTGTTCAGCGACTCGATGGCGGCGTGGACCTGGCCCCGGTGCGCGCGACCGGACGACACGATGAGGATCGCCCCGCCCGCGCTCTTCGACAGCACGGCGCTGTCGGTGACGGGGAGGAGGGGCGGCGCGTCGATGAGCACGGTGTCGAACTCCGCCTCGAGCTCCTTGAGGAGCGTGACCATGGTGCGCGATCCGAGCAGCTCGCTCGGGTTCGGCGGGATCTGCCCGGCCGGCAGCACGAACATGTTGCGGTTGCCCCACGGCTGCAGGACGTCCTTCAGCTCCGCGCGGCCGATGAGCACGTCGGTGAGCCCGACCGCGCCCTCGAGCCCGAGGTAGGACGCGAGCTTGGGACGGCGCAGGTCGGCGTCGATGACCGCGACCCGGGCGCCCGCGTCGCTCAGGGCGATGGCGAGGTTGGCGCTCGTGGTGGACTTGCCCTCGGACTCCACCGCGCTCGTGATGACGAAGCTGCGCGCGCGTCCGCCGAAGTCGAGGAACTGCAGATTCGTGCGCAGGCTGCGGAAGGACTCGGCGCGCGGGCTGCGCGGATCCGACTGCACGATGAGCGGGCGCTCCTTGGCCTTCGGGTCGTAGGCGATGCCGCCGAGGATGGGGGCGTGCGTGACGAGGCGCAGGTCGCGCTCGCCGCGGATCCGCGTGTCGAGCGTGGCGCGCAGCACGGCCGCCGCGACTCCGAGCGCGAGGCCGATGAGACCGCCCAGCGCGAGGTTCAGCGGGACCTGCGGGGACACGGGCGATGCCGGGATCCGCGCCTCCTGCAGGGTGGTGATCTTCACCTGCGGCTGGCCGTTGACGTCGAGCGGCGTGAGCTCGGCGACGAAGTCGGTGAAGCTCCGGGCCACCGCGTTCGCGATGGTGGCGGCCGACTCGGCCTGCTCGTCCTCGACGGAGATCTGGATGATGACGGTGTCGGCCGCCGCGGTCGCGGTGACCTTCGGGGCCAGCGAGTCCGCGGTCGCGTCGAGGCCCAGCTGGGCGATGACCGGCTCGAGCACCGCGGGCGTCGCCACCACGTCCGCGTAGCTCTTGACCGCCTGCTGTGTGAACGTGCTGCCCTGGCTCAGGTCCTGCACGGTGCCGGCCGACTGCGTCGAGACGAACACCTTGGACGACGCCCGGTACTCGGGCGTCTGCACGAGCGAGTAGCCGGCCGCGGCGCCCACGCCGAGCAGCAGGACCAGCAGGATGAGCACCCACGACCGTCGCAGGATCCGGATGTATTCACGCAGTTCCACAGGCGATCCCCCTCGTCGATGGAGCGCCCCCCAGCGGCGCTCGAGCCCCATGCTCCCACAGCCGCGGACCCGTTCCGGTTCCCCGGAGCGGGGAATGACGCCCCGCGGATGACGCCCCAGCATCTGGGGCGGACCCATGGTGGGACGGTCGGTCTAGCGTGGATGCGGGTCAGGCCACCCACCTGCCCCATGCGCATGGCCGCCCGCTCACCCGAAGACGAGGTCCGCCCCCATGCTCGACGCCTGCGTCGCCCTCCTGCCGCTCGTGACCCTGCTGACGACGGGGGTCCTCACCGCGTACGGCCTCCGCTACCTGCGCGACTGACGAACCGCGCCGCCGGGCGACCGGGGCGGATCAGGCGAAGTCCGCGTCGGGACCCGCGGGGTAGCCGAAGGCCGACGCGCTCGCCTCGACGGGCCGGCCGCTCGTGAGCACTCCCCCGCTCTCCGCGAGGTAGCAGGCGCCGCAGAGCGACATGTACGTGACGTCCTCGCCGTCGATCGCGACCTGGTCGCCGGCGAAGATGAACCGCTCGCCGACCTGGCGCGCGTTGAAGACGGCCTTGCGACCGCAACGGCAGATGGTCTTCATCTCCTCCAGGCTGTGCGCGATCTCCAGCAGCCGCCGGCTCCCCGGGAACGCGACCGTCTGGAAGTCGGTGCGGATCCCGTACGCGATGACGGGCACGTCCTGCAGGATCGCGATGCGCAGCAGGTCGTCCACCTGCGACTCGCGGAGGAACTGCGCCTCGTCGACGAGGAGGCACGCCGTCGGGCCGCCGTTCTCCAGCAGGACGCGCTCGCGGTGGATCCCGAACTCCTGCCAGACGTCCGCGTCGGGCTCGAGGAGGAAGTCCACCGGGCGACGGACGCCGAGGCGGGACACGATGTCGCGGTCGCCCTTGGTGTCGATCACGGGCTTCGTGAGCAGCACGTGCTGCCCGCGCTCCTCGTAGTTGTAGGCGGCCTGGAGCATCGAGGTGCTCTTGCCGCTGTTCATCGCGCCGAAACGGAAGTAGAGCTTGGCCATCTACCGAAGGTAGCCGTCCTCGGTGGCGCGATCGATCAGGTCGGAGCGACGGCCCGCGATCCTCCCGACGAGGCGGTACTTCGCGCGGACGCGACGGAGGTACGTCTTCGCGGTCTCGTACTGGACGTTCATCGCCGTGGCGACGGCCAGGGTCGACCGACCCGTGACGTAGAGGCGGAGCGCCTGCTCCTCGCCCTGGCTGAGGCGGGGGCTCGCGAAGGCGCGTGCGCCGCCCTCGCCAGTCGCCCCGTCCTCGCGCCGCTGCCCGGACCGGGATCCCGCGGCGACCGCACGCACCGCGGCCACGATGTCCGCGGCGGGGACGGGCCCGGTCAGCAGAGCGGCGGCCCCCGCGTCCACCACGCGACGACGCACCTCCTCGGCGCCCGAACGCGACAGGACCACGACCGCTGCCCCCGCCGCGCGGCAGGAGCGGATCCGGCCCTCGAGGCTGACGGCGTCGGCGAGGTCGTAGTCGACGACCACGACGTCCGTCGGGAAGCGCGGCGAGCGCACCAGCTGGAGCCAGCCCGTCGTGCTCACCACGACGTCGATCTCGGGAGCCCGGCGGCGGAGGATCGCGCAGACCTCGTCCAGCGCGGACTCGTGGCCCATGAGCACGCCGACGCGCACGGGCTGCGGCGACGACCGCCCGGAGGCGTCGCGCGTGCCCGCCCCGGGGTCGCGCAGGGTGGTCATGTCAGAACTGTAGCCAGGGGGCGCACCCGGACGGCATCCGCGGGCGTGGGTGGACACCCCGCGCGGCGCGTCAGAACAGCGTGGCCTGCGTCGTGGAGGCGGCGGGCAGCGCCGCGGCGACCAGCGGGCCGGGCGTGGGCGCCTGGGTCCAGCTGCCGCGACCGCGCGCCGTGCTGGCGCGGCTGTCCGCGCCCTCCTGGCTCCAGCCGGGACGCTGCCGGCCGCCGACCGGGGCGCGTGCGGCCTCGACGCCGGGGAGGTCGGCGCGCGACAGCACGCCGCCGGTGCGCGGATCCACCCGCCCGCCGCCGAGCCCGTGCCGGCGGACCAGCGGATCCATGCGCGCCTTCAGCCACGACCGGTACGCCTGCGGGGCGTACGCGCCGCGCGCGTAGAGGTCGAGGTAGCGGCCCACGAGATCCGGGCGCTCGCGCTCGAGCCACTGGAGGTACCACTCCTTCACGCCGGGCTTCAGGTACAGCGCGGAGTAGAGGACGCGCGTGCCGCCGGCCTCGCGGATGCGCGTGAGCGCGTGGTCGAGGTGCTCCACGCCGTCCGTGAGCATGGGCAGGATCGGCATCATGAAGACGGTGCAGTCGAGGCCCGCATCGCGGATCGCCGTGACCGTCGCGAGCCGCGCCGTCGTCGTGGGGGTGCCGGGCTCCACCGACTGCTGCAGCTCGTCGTCGAGCACGGCGATGCTCATCGCGAGGTCGACGGGCACGCTCGTCGACGCCTCGGCGAGCAGCGGGAGGTCGCGGCGCAGGAGCGTGCCCTTGGTGAGGATGGACAGCGGCGTGCCCGACGACGCGAGCGCCGCGATGATGCCGGGCATGAGCGCGTAGCGGCCCTCGGCCCGCTGGTACGGATCGGTGTTGGTGCCGAGCGCCACGGCGTCGTGCGTCCACGTGGGCTTCGCGAGCTCGCGGGCCAGCACCTCGGCGACGTTGACCTTGACGACGATCTGGTCGTCGAAGTCGCGGCCTCCGTCGAGGTCGAGGTACTCGTGGGTGGGGCGCGCGAAGCAGTAGACGCAGGCGTGCGTGCACCCGCGGTAGGGGTTGATGGTCCAGCCGTACGGCATGACCTTCGACTCCCCCGGCACGCGGTTGAGGGCCGACTTGGCGAGCACCTCGTGGAACGTGACGCCCTGGAACTCCGGGGTGCGGACGCTCTGCACGAGGTTGCTCAGGCGGGCGAGCCCGGGGAGCGCGTCCGCGCTCGCCTCGGACAGCCTCTGCGCGCTCCATCTCATGCGTCCATTCGAACACACATTCGAACGGGATGCGAGCGGGCGACCTCGTGCCCGAGGTCGCCCGTCCCGTCAGTGCTGGAGCTCGAGGACCTCGGCGGTCTCCTGGATGATCTTCGGCGTCTTCTTCGGGTCGGACGCGACGAGGGTCCCGTAGTTCGGGATCATGCGCGTGAGGGGCTTCTTCCATCCCGCGATGCGGTCGGGGAAGCAGCGCTCGAGGACGTCGAGCATGATCGGCACCGCCGTGGACGCTCCGGGCGATGCGCCGAGGAGGCCGGCGATGCTGCCGTCCGCCGCCGCGACGACCTCGGTGCCGAACTGCAGCACGCCCCCCTTCTTCGCGTCCTTCTTCATGACCTGGACGCGCTGGCCGGCCGTGACCTGGTACCAGTCCTTCGGATCGGCCGTGGGCATGAACTCGCGGAGAGCGTCGAACTTCTTCTCCTTCGAGGCGATGAGCTGGCTGACGAGGTACTTGATGAGGCTCAGGTTGTCCTTCGCGACGGCGAGCATCGGGATGATGTTGTGCGGCCGGATCGACGCGAACAGGTCGAGCAGCGAGCCCTTCTTGAGGAAGCGCGGGCTGAAGCCGGCGTAGGGACCGAAGAGCAGCGAGGTCTCGCCCCCCACCACGCGCGTGTCGAGGTGCGGCACGGACATGGGCGGCGATCCGATGGCCGCCTTGCCGTAGACCTTCGCGCGGTGCCTCGCGACGATCTCGGGGTCGTCCGTGCGGAACCACTCGCCGCTGATGGGGAAGCCGCCGAAGCCCTTGATCTCGGGGATGCCCGACTTCTGCAGGAGGGGCAGCGCGCCGCCGCCCGCCCCGATGAAGACGAACTTCGCATCCACCTGCACGGTCGAGCGGCCGACGTCGTTGCGGATGCGGAGGTGCCAGCTGCCGTCGGGGTTCTGCGACAGGCCGCGGACCTCGTGGTTGAGGTGCAGGGCCGCGCCGTGCTCCGTGAGGTAGTCGATGAGCTTGTTGGTGAGGGCGCCGAAGTCGACGTCGGTGCCGCCCTCGAAGCGCGTGGCCGCGATGACCTCGTCCTTCTCGCGCTGCAGCACGAGGAGCGGGGCCCATGAGTGGATGACCGCGGGATCCTCCGAGTACTCCATCGCCTCGAAGAGGGGGTGGGCGCGCATCGCGTCGAAGCGGCGGCGGAGGAACTCGGCGTTCTCCTTGCCGCGCACGAACGTCATGTGCGGGGTGGGGTTGATGAACTCCTTGGGCTCCGGCACGGCGCCCGCCGTGACGAGGTGCGCCCAGAACTGGCGGGAGAGCTGGAACTGCTCGTTGATGCGGGTCGCGGACCCGATCTCGATCTTCCCGTCCTTCTCCGGCGTGTAGTTCAGCTCGCAGAGGGCGGCGTGGCCCGTTCCCGCGTTGTTCCACGGGTTGCTCGACTCCATGGCGACCTCGCCCAGGCGCTCGAAGATCTGGATGGTCCAGTCGGGTTCGAGCTGCTTGATGAGGGTGCCGAGCGTCGCGCTCATGATCCCGCCGCCGACGAGGACGACGTCTACCGGTTCCGCTGATTCACTCACCGGATCAGTGTACGCCCGCTCCTCGGGGCCCCCTCGGGGCCGCGAGGAGTGGTACGGGAGCCCTCACGCGCGCCGGACGTGGAGGGATCAGCGACGGGCCGCGACGACCTCGGCGATCTGCACGGCGTTGAGCGCTGCCCCCTTGCGGAGGTTGTCGTTGCTGATGAAGAGGGCGAGGCCGCGGCCCTCCGGCGCGCCCTCGTCGGCGCGGATCCGGCCGACGTAGCTCGGGTCGGTGCCCGCGGCCTGGAGAGGTGTGGGGATGTCCGACAGCTCGACGCCGGGCGCGGTCGAGAGCAGCTCGACGGCGCGGGCGACGCTCAGCGGCGAGGCGAACTCGGCGTTGACCGAGAGCGAGTGGCCCGTGAAGACGGGGACGCGCACGCACGTGCCGCTGACGAGGAGCTCGGGGAGGCCCAGGATCTTGCGGCTCTCGTTGCGGAGCTTCTTCTCCTCGTCGGTCTCGAAGAGGCCGTCGTCGACGATGCTGCCGGCGAGCGGGATCACGTCGAAGGCGATGGGGCGCTGGTACACGGCGGGCGCGGGGAGCTCGACCGCGCGGCCGTCGTGGACGAGGCGGCGGAGCGCCTCGGGACCCGCCGCGACGGCGGCCTCGGCCTGGCCCGCGAGCTCCTCGGCGCCCACGAGGCCGGATCCGGATACCGCCTGGTAGGTGCTGACGACGAGGCGGGTGAGGCCGGCCTCCTCGTGCAGGACCTTGAGCACGGGCATCGCGGCCATGGTGGTGCAGTTCGGGTTCGCGATGATGCCGCGGCGGGCGTCGGCGATGGCCTCCGGGTTGACCTCGGAGACGACCAGCGGGACCTCGGGGTCCATGCGCCAGGCGCTCGAGTTGTCGATGACGAGCACGCCCGCCGCGGCGAAGCGCGGGGCCTGGGCGCGCGACGTGGTGGCGCCCGCGGAGAAGAGCGCGATGTCGAGGCCCGTGGCATCGGCGGTGGCCGCGTCCTCCACGACGACGTCGCGTCCGGCGAACGGCAGCGTCGTGCCGGCGGAGCGTGCCGAGGCGAAGAAGCGGATCTCCGCGATCGGGAACGCGCGCTCCTCGAGCAGGCGGCGCATGACGGCGCCGACCTGGCCGGTGGCGCCGACGACGCCGATGCGGAGGCCGGGGGCCTCCGGGGCGGGTGCGGCGGGGGATCCGGCGGATGCGGTGTCGGTCACGGGTGTCTCCTCCTGCGGTGCGCGGGCGTGCGGGTCGGGCGGGTGCGGCTCAGCGGCCGGTGCCGGCGTGGACGACGGCGACGTCGTCCGCGTCGAGCCCGAACGCGTGGTGGACGACGCGGACGGCCTCGTCGATGGTGTCGGCGCGGGTGACGACCGAGATGCGGATCTCGCTGGTGGAGATCATCTCGATGTTGATGCCCGCGTCGGACAGCGCCGTGAAGAGCTGCGCCGAGACGCCCGCGTTCGTGCGCATGCCGGCCCCGACGAGCGCGAGCTTGCCGATCTGGTCGTCGTGCTGCAGGCCGGTGAAGCCGACCTCGTCCTTCTCGGCGGCGAGGACCGTGAGGACGCGCTGCGCGTCCGACTTCGGCAGCGTGAACGAGATGTCGGTGAGGCTCGTGGCGGCGGCCGACACGTTCTGCACGATCATGTCGATGTTAGCGCCGGTCTTGGCGACGATGGTGAAGATCTGCGCGGCCTTGCCCGGGACGTCGGGGACGCCGACCACCGTGACCTTGGCCTCGCTGAGGTCGGCGGCGACGCCGACGATGACGGGCTCTTCCACATTCTCTCCATCCGTGGGGTTGTAGACGATGGTGCCCTCGTTGTGCGTGAACGAGGAGCGGACGTGCAGCAGGACGCCGTGCCGGCGGGCGTACTCGACGGCGCGGATGTAGAGGACCTTCGCGCCGGACGCCGCGAGCTCCAGCATCTCCTCGCTCGTGATCCGGTCGATCTTGCGGGCGAGGGGCACGACGCGCGGGTCGGCCGTGAAGATGCCGTCGACGTCGGTGTAGATCTCGCAGACGTCGGCGCCGAGGGCCGCCGCGAGCGCGACCGCGGTCGTGTCGGATCCGCCGCGGCCGAGCGTGGTGATGTCGCCCGTGCCGCGGTTGAAGCCCTGGAAGCCCGCGACGATGGCGATTGCTCCCTCGCCGAGCGCGTCGCGGACGCGGCCGGGCGTGACGTCGACGATGCGGGCGGCGCCGTGCTGGGCGTCGGTGATCATGCCGGCCTGGCTGCCGGTGAAGGAGCGCGCGTCGTAGCCCATGCTCTTGATGGCCATGGCGAGCAGCGCCATGGAGATGCGCTCGCCCGCGGTGAGCAGCATGTCGAGCTCGCGCGGCGCGGGGATGGGCGTGACCTCGTGGGCCAGGTCGAGGAGCTCGTCCGTGGAGTCGCCCATGGCGGAGACGGCGACGACCACGTCGTTGCCGGCCTTGCGCGTGGCGACGATGCGCTTCGCGACACGCTTGATGCTCTCGGCATCGGCCACCGACGATCCGCCGAACTTCTGCACGATGAGGCTCACGGGCGACTCCTGGGGTTCGGGTGGGCGCGGGCGGCCCGGATGACGATTCTAGGGTGGAGGTCCCGGTGGGCCCGCCGTGTGACGGTGCGGACGCGGCGGCCCGCGGGGCTCACTCCCCCACGAGGCGCCGGCCCTCGAAGGCCCGGCCGAGGGTGACCTCGTCGGCGTACTCGAGGTCGCCGCCGACGGGGAGGCCGGAGGCGAGGCGCGTGACGCGGATGTCGAAGGTGGAGAGCAGCCGCGAGAGGTAGGTGGCGGTCGCCTCGCCCTCCAGGTTCGGATCGGTGGCGATGATGACCTCGGTGACCGTGGCGTCGGCCAGGCGCTGCATGAGCTGTCGGATGCGGAGGTCGTCCGGCCCGATGCCGTCGATGGGGCTGATGGCCCCGCCGAGCACATGGTAGAGCCCGCGGAACTCGCGCGTGCGCTCGATGGCGACGACGTCCTTCGCCTCCTCGACCACGCAGATGGTGGCGGGGCTGCGGCGGGGATCCCGGCAGATGCCGCAGGTCTCCTTCTCGCTGACGTTGCCGCAGATGGCGCAGAAGCGCACCTTGTCGCGGACCACCGTGAGCACCTCGGCCAGGCGCGAGACGTCGAACGTCTCGGTCTGCAGGATGTGGAACGCGATGCGCTGGGCGGACTTCGGGCCGATGCCCGGCAGGCGGCCGAGCTCGTCGATGAGCTCCTGGACGATTCCCTCGTACATGCGGCGCTAGTCCTGACCTGTGGGGCGGATGGTGGGGCGGGCCTTGCGCTCGACGGGCTTCTCCTCGATGAAGGTCGCCTGGAGCAGCTCACGGACCACGGACTCGCCGTAGCGCTGGGGCGCGGCGGCGGGAGACGCGGCCGGGGCGGCCGCGGCCGTGTCCGGCCGTGGAGCGGACCCGGTTCCGGACGCGGCGGCGGCGGGCTGCTGCTGCTGCGCGGGGACGGATCGGGCCACGGGTGGGGCCGAGTCCGGAGAGGCGCCGCCGGTGGCCCAGCCGGGCTCGGCGGGGCCGAACTCGTCGGGCTCGGGCTCCTCGAAGTCGGGGACGTGCGCGTCGGGCACGACCGACGATGCGCGGGCGGGCACGCTCGGGGCCGTGGCGCGCGGGGCGGCGGCCGGTGCGGTCGGCGGGGCCGCGGGCGCCGCGGGCGCCGCGGGCGCCGACCGCTCGGGTCGGGAGGCGGGCGCCCGGACGGCGGGGGCCTCGGCTGCGCCGGGATCGGATGTGGGGATGGCCACGGTGGCCCAGCCGCCGCCGGCCGGGGTCGTCCTCGCGGGCGGCGCCTTCGTCGCGGGTGGCGACGCCGCGGGTGTCGTCACCGCGGTCGACGCGGTCGGGCTGACGGCGGCGGACGTCGTGCTGGCGCTCCCGCCCTTCGGACGCGTGCCGGTCGACGTCGCGGGGGACGCCGCCGGGCGGGAGGCCTCGGGCGCGGGTGACGCCGATCCGCCGCCGGTGGGAGCGGGCGTGCCGGCGGGAGCGCCGGCGCCCCCGTGCGGCTCGACGCGGGCGATGAACTTCACGCGGATGCCGAGCACGTCGAGGATGGCGGTGCGCAGGATGTCGCTGACGCCCTGGCCGGGAGCCCCGCGCTCCTTGAACCTCTCCGCGTCGTTCGCGCTGACGAAGGACAGCGTGAGCACGTCGTCCGCGAGGGCGCGCGGCGTGGCCGTGACGGCGACGAGCCAGGCGCTGCGCTTGGCCTTCTCGACCGCCTCGACGACCGACGGCCAGGAGTCGCGCAGCTGCTCGAAGGTGACGGGTGCGGCGGGTGCGGTCGCCGACGGTGCCTCCGCCGGCGGTGCGCTCGTGTCGGACGACGACGAGGGCTCGTCGGGAGCGGATGCGGCCGGTGCCGACGTGCCTGTCTCCGTGGGCTTCGCGTCGGGGGCCGGATCGGCAGCCGCGACCGGCGCCGGCGTGGCGACGGGAGCCGGCGTGGCGACGGGAGCCGGGGCCGCTGCGGGTGCGGGAGTGGGAGTCGCGACGGGTGCGACCGCGGCGGGCGCCGGATCCGCTCCCGCGTCGGCCACGCCGACCCGGCGCTCGAGGCGCTCGACCCGGGCGAGGGCGCCGCGGTGCGTGTCGTCGCTCGCGGGCACGAGCACGCGGGCGACCAGCAGCTCGAGGTGGAGGCGCGGGGAGGTGGCGCCGGTCATCTCGGTGAGGGCGGCGTTGACCACGTCCGCGGCGCGCGACAGCTCGACGGCGCCGAAGGCCACGGCCTGGGCGCGCATGCGCTCGAGCTCGTCCTCCGGGGTGCCGCGCAGCACGGCGGCGGCGCCCTCGACGGAGGTGGCGCCGACGATGATGAGGTCGCGCAGGCGCTCGAGGAGGTCCTCCACGAAGCGGCGCGGATCCTGGCCGGTCTGGATGACCCGGTCGACGCCCGCGAAGGCGCCGGCCGCGTCGTGCCGGGCGACCGCGTCGATGACCTCGTCGAGCAGCGCCGCGTGCGTGTAGCCGAGGAGGGCGACCGCGCGCTCGTACTCCACGCTCTCGTCCTCCGACCCGGCGATGAGCTGGTCGAGCAGGGAGAGCGTGTCGCGCACGGATCCGCCGCCGGCGCGGACCACGAGCGGCAGGACGCCGGGCGCCACCTGCACGCTCTCCTCGCGGGAGAGGTGCTCCACGTAGTCGAGCATCTGGGCGGGCGGCACGAGCCGGAACGGGTAGTGGTGCGTGCGCGAGCGGATGGTGCCGATGACCTTGTCGGGCTCGGTGGTGGCGAAGATGAACTTCACGTGCTCCGGCGGCTCCTCCACGATCTTCAGCAGCGCGTTGAAGCCCTGCGGCGTGACCATGTGCGCCTCGTCGAGGATGAAGATCTTGTAGCGATCGCGCGCCGGGGCGAAGACCGCGCGCTCGCGGATGTCGCGCGCGTCGTCGACGCCGTTGTGGCTCGCGGCGTCGATCTCGACCACGTCGAGGGATCCGCTGCCGTCGCGGCTGAGCTCGACGCAGCTGGGGCAGACGCCGCACGGGGTGTCGGTGGGGCCCTCTGCGCAGTTGAGGCAGCGCGCGAGGATGCGGGCCGACGTGGTCTTGCCGCAGCCGCGCGGGCCGCTGAACAGGTACGCGTGGTTGACGCGGTTGGTGCGGAGCGCGGTGCGCAGCGGATCCGTCACCTGCGTCTGGCCGATGAGCTCGGCGAAGTTCTCTGGCCGGTAACGGCGATACAGGGCGGTGACCACAGCCCTGAGGATACCGGGCACCCCCGACCGTCCGGCCGCCGTCGGTCAGCTCTCCGCGGGGACCTCGGCGGGCGCGGCTGGGGAGGAGCGGCGCTCGCGCAGCTCCCGGAGCCGGCCGGGTGCCTCCTCGCGGGCGCGGCGGGCGAGCTCGATCCCCTCGCGCCAGGTGGCGTCGCGGATGAAGAGGAAGTCGAGGGCGATCATCGCGAGGGAGAACGGCCAGAGGCCGAGCAGGATCCCGATCATCACGTGCATGCCCGTGATGACCACGAGCGCGACGACGCGGGTCGGCCGCCACAGGATGAGCAGCGGGAACAGACCCTGGAACGCGACCGCGAGGAAGCTCACGAGCACCACGCCGACGCTCGCCTGCGCGAGCAGGTCGCTGAGCCACGGCCACGGCCGGTAGCCCTCGATGACCAGCGAGTAGTAGGTCGCGGATCCGTCGCGCCACTCCGGCCCCTGCAGCTTGAGGATCGCGGAGTTCACGTACACGAGCATGATCTGGTAGGCGCAGAGCACCAGCGCGGTGTTGTGCAGGAGCACGCGCACGAGCCTCGGGATCCGGTCGACGAGCGACCGCACCGCCTCGACGTGACGACCCGGCGACCGGCGGGGCGCGCCCGCCTCGAGCTCGCGGCGCCGCCGGACCGCGTCGAGCGACACGTGCCGCGACAGGTCGGCGAAGAGCACGAAGAAGAGGGTCAGGCGCAGGACCGTGTCGCCGCCGTTCGTGAGCAGCGTGCTGTTGGTCGACAGGCCGATCCAGAAGAGGAGGAGGAACGGGGTGACGATGCGCGTGCGCCAGCCGAGCGTGAACAGCGCGGCGAGCACCACGAGCACGAGGTAGGCGAGGTCGAAGAGCGTGGCGTCGGTCTTCGAGAAGAGCCCGGTGAAGAGCGGGAGCCACCCGCGGCGGGACGCCTCGGGGTCGATGAAGCGGGATCCGACGCCCCACAGGTAGTGGCGGTCGGCGAAGCAGGTGACGAGCACCATCAGGATCACGGCGCCGAGGGTGATGCGGAGCGCGGCGAAGCTGTAGGTGGCGTGCTCGCGTTCGGTCATCCAGGTCGCGATGCCGCGGGGCCAGCCGCGCGGATCCCGGAGCGCGGTGAGGAGCTCGCGGTCCTGCAGCAGCCGGCGGACGCGGGCGGCTCGCGCCGTGGGGACGGCGCGCGCCGTCCGGGTGCGACCCGCCCAGGATCCCGCGGCCGCGGCCTTCGGCGTCGACGTGGGCTCGTGCGTCCTCGCGCTCATCGTGCGTACCTCTCCACGATCCCCTGGTAGACGCTGAGCGCCTGGGGGTCGATCACGTCATCGGCCTCGCGCCACCCGAAGGTGCGCGTGGAGGGGGCGTACTGCTGCTGGTCGTCCGACCGGTGGGCGAAGTCGTTGGGCCGCTCGGTCACGACGCGCCAGCGGACGCGCTCGATGTCGCGGCCGAACCAGGCCGTGGACCAGTAGGTCGTGAACTCCTTGAGCACGTAATCGGCGCGGAGCATCGTGATCACGCGGCCGCGGCTCCCCTCGTCGAGCGCGGAGAGCTGGTCGATGAGGGAGACGGCCGTCTTGGCCGCGAACCCGGAGTCGGTGTCCGCGCGGCGGATGAAGGTGTCCTGCACGATCACCTCCTGCTCGGGCGTGAGCCCGCGGAAGCGCTCCGTGTAGGTCTTGAGCAGGTTCGCGCTCTGCTTCACGGTGCGCGAGGACTGGATCCGTCCCTCCCCCGCCTCGTACTCGGCGCGCGTGATGTCCACCCACTCGCTCTTCACGAGGGCGCCCGAGTCGTCGCGCCACTGGGCCTGCATCTCGAGGTAGCGGTTCGTCTTCTGGATCGAGGGGGCGAACACGTTCCACTGCTGGCTGAAGTACGGGCGCGCGGCGGAGGTGAGCGCGCGGGTGGCGTCGCTCTGCGGGACGACCATGAGGATCGAGGTGGCCACGTAGACCACCACGACGAACGCGGCGACGGCCGTGCCGATGCGGGCGGGGCGCGTGAGGCCGGGCGGCGCGGGATCCGCGGGCGGCGGGGTGGACGGCGTGGCGTCGTC
This sequence comes from Clavibacter michiganensis, assembly GCF_021216655.1. Taxonomy (NCBI): domain Bacteria; kingdom Bacillati; phylum Actinomycetota; class Actinomycetes; order Micrococcales; family Microbacteriaceae; genus Clavibacter; species Clavibacter michiganensis. The sequence continues at coordinate 33,312 of NZ_CP080437.1, read as the reverse complement.
GTGCGCGTCGGGGACGACGTCCGCGTCGGGGTCGTGGTGGGTCGTGTCGGTCATCGTGAGCCGTCCCCCTCGTGCGTCGGGTGGGTCTTCGTGGTGCGGGTCGTGCGGGTCGTGCTGGTCGTGCTGGTCGTGCTGGTCGTGCGAGTGTCCCGGGAGCGAATCCGGCGGGCGGCCCGGCTCTCGCCGGACCGCCCGCCCTCCTCGCACTCAGCTCGAGCGGATCACGCCCGTCGGCTGCGGCCTCGGTGCAGTGCACCGGCGCCGGTCAGCATCATCAGGAGCGCGATGCCTCCGAGCAGCAGCATCCCGTCGCCGTCGCCGCCGGTGACCGGGAGGATCCCGCCGCCGTAGCCGCCGCCGTAGCCGCCGCCGTTGATCGGCGTGCCGGGCTGGCCAGCCGGGACGGTGGATCCCACCACGCGGAACCGCGTGATCATCTCGTCGGCCATGCCCGAGTCGACGCCGATCACCTCGACCCGGTGGTCCCCGAGCTCGAAGTCCGGGCCGATCTCGAACACGAACGTCGCGCGTCCATCGGCATCCGCGACCATCGGCGTCAGCGGCTTCGGCGTGGAGAACACCGTCGCGTTGAGCGTCTCACCGGGGATGAACCCGAAGGCGTCCACCATCTGCACCGAGCCGCTCCCGCGGACGATCTCCGTGAAGCGGACGACGGCCCGGGTGGGGGCGTCGCCGCCGTCGGTGGATCCGTCGGTCGCGTCGGCGGCGTCCGTGGCGTCAGCCGCGTCCGTCGCGTCGGTGCCAGCAGCGTCCGTGGCGTCAGCCGCGTCCGTCGCGTCGGTGCCAGCGGCGTCAGCCGCGTCGGTACCAGCGGCATCCGTCGCGTCGGTACCAGCGGCATCCGTCGCATCGGTGCCAGCAGCGTCCGTCGCGTCAGTGCCAGCAGCGTCAGCCGCGTCGGTACCAGCGGCATCCGTCGCATCGGTGCCAGCGGCATCCGTCGCGTCAGTGCCAGCAGCGTCAGCCGCGTCGGTACCAGCCGCGTCAGCAGCGTCGGTGCCAGCGGCATCCGTCGCGTCAGTGCCAGCAGCGTCCGTCGCGTCAGTGCCAGCAGCGTCCGTGGCGTCAGCCGCGTCCGTCGCGTCAGTGCCAGCAGCGTCCGTGGCGTCAGCCGCGTCCGTCGCGTCGGTGCCAGCGGCGTCAGCCGCGTCGGTACCAGCGGCATCCGTCGCGTCGGTACCAGCAGCATCCGTCGCATCGGTGCCAGCAGCATCCGTCGCATCGGTGCCAGCGGCATCCGTCGCATCGGTGCCAGCAGCGTCCGTCGCGTCAGTGCCAGCAGCGTCAGCCGCGTCGGTACCAGCCGCGTCAGCAGCGTCGGTGCCAGCGGCATCGGTCGCATCGGTGCCAGCGGCATCCGTCGCGTCAGTGCCAGCAGCGTCAGCCGCGTCAGTGCCAGCAGCGTCCGTCGCATCGGTGCCAGCGGCATCCGTCGCGTCAGTGCCAGCAGCGTCCGTCGCGTCAGTGCCAGCAGCGTCCGTCGCGTCAGTGCCAGCAGCGTCCGTCGCATCGGTACCAGCCGCGTCAGCAGCGTCGGTGCCAGCAGCATCCGTCGCATCGGTGCCAGCGGCATCCGTCGCATCGGTGCCAGCGGCATCCGTCGCGTCAGCGCCAGCAGCGTCAGCCGCGTCAGTGCCAGCAGCGTCTGTCGCATCGGTGCCAGCGGCATCCGTCGCGTCAGTGCCAGCAGCGTCCGTCGCATCCGTACCAGCAGCGTCCGTCGCATCGGTGCCAGCGGCATCCGTCGCGTCAGTGCCAGCAGCGTCCGTCGCATCCGTACCAGCAGCGTCCGTCGCATCCGTACCAGCAGCGTCCGTCGCATCCGTGCCAGCAGCGTCGTTCGCGTCAGTGCCAGCGGCATCCGTCGCATCCGTACCAGCAGCGTCCGTCGCGTCCGTACCAGCAGCGTCCGTCGCATCCGTGCCAGCGGCGTCAGCAGCACCATCGGTGCCGTCGGTGCCGTCGCCGTCCACGTCGATGGCCGCCGTCTGGTCGGAGTCGACCCCCTCCTCGCCGTCCACGCCGACGTCGAACTCGACCGTCGCGTCGCCGGCAGGAGCGCCGCCGATGGTCTGCGTCGCGATCGCCTCATAGGATCCGCGCTCCAGGCCGAAGAACGTCACCGAGTAGTTCCCGTCCTCGTCCACCGGCGTGATGATCGGGTCGAGCCCCACGATGGAGACCGTCACCGTCCCCAGCGGGTCGGCCGTGCCCGAGATGGGCACGTCCCGGGTGGTGGCCCCGCCGGTGAGCGGGAAGGTCTGGAAGTCGAACGGCGACTCGATGACCACCGGCACGCCGATCGTGAACGTCACGGTGTCGGTGCCGACGGCGACGCCGCCGATCGTCTGCGTGACGGTGCCCGTGTAGGTGCCCGAGGGGAGGGCGGGCGTCGTCAGCGTGAAGTCGCCGTCGTCGTCCACCTCGGCCGGACCGGTCGTCACGTCGCCGACCGTCAGGGTGACGGTGGCGTCGGGGTCGGCCGTGCCCGTCACCGGGACGGCGACGGTGGTGTCCCCGTCGGGCAGCGGGATGAAGTCGCCGTCCCCGGGGGTCTCGATGACGACCTGGTCGACGCCGGCGACGGAGACGGTGAAGTCAGCCGTGTCGCTGCCCGCGGGGGTGCCGGCCACGGTCTGCGTCACGGTGACGGTGTAGCCCGCCGCCGTGAGACCGGGGAACGTCGCCTCGAAGCGCCCGTCGTCTCCGACCACCTGCGTGATCGGCGTCTGGCCCGTCACCGCGATGAGCACGGATCCGCGCGGGTCCGCGCTGCCGCTGACCGTCACGTCCACCGCGTTCCCGCCGGCCGGGACCTGGAAGTCCTGCCCGTCGGTGGGGGCGTCGATGACCACGGCCACCGCGGGTGCGACGACCGAGAAGGTCACCGTCGCCGTCCCGGAGGCGACGCCGCCGATGGACTGGGTCGCGGTCGCCGTGTACGTGCCGACCGGGAGGTCGGCGAACAGCACGTCGTAGATCCCGTCGTCACCCACGAGCTCGGTCTGCGGGTCCTGGCCGGGGATCGTCACCGTCACGCTGGCGCGCGGGTCGGCGGCACCGGTCACGGGGACGTCGGCCGTCGGCACGGTGCCGGCGCTGAGGATCAGGTCGTCGTCGTCCGGCGAGGTGATGGTGATCTCGGCGGCGGGGGCACCGACCGTGAAGGTCACCGTCTCCGTCGTCTGGACGCCGCCGAACTGCTGCGTCACCGTCGCCGTGTAGGTGCCGGTGCCGAGATCGGGGAAGACCACGTCGTAGATGCCGTCGGTCCCGACCGTCTCGGTCTGCGGGGTCTGGCCGGGGATCGTCACCGTGACGTCCGCGCGCGGGTCCGCCGCGCCCTCCACGGGCACGTCGATCGTCGGGTCGGCGGTCGTCGTCAGGAGGATCTGACCGGGCGTCGGCGTCGTGATCGTGAGCGTCGCGAGCGGTGCGCCGACCACGAAGGTCACGGTGTCGGAACCCGCGGGCACGCCGTCGATGCTCTGGGTCACCGTCGCCGTGTAGGTCCCGGCGGGCAGGGCCGCGGTCGTGAGGGTGAACGAGCCGTCGGCGGCGACGTCGACCGGCTGCGACTCGGCGCCGCCGTCGATGCTGAGCGTCACGGTCGCGTCGGCGTCCGCCAGGCCGGTGACGGGGACCGCCACGGTGGTCGCGCCTGCGGGGAGCGGGATGAGCTGCCCGCCGGCAGGCGCCTGGATCACCACGTCGTCGGCCGCGGGGACGACGGCGCGCACCCGGGCGGTGGCCAGGTCGAGGACCGGGCCGCCCACCACGGGGAGCAGCGCGATGCGGAGCGCCGTGACGGCGTCCCCGGTCGCGTCGGCTGCGTCCGGGTCCTCGAACTCGCTCGCACCCTGCACGTTCGCCGTCAGCTGCACGACGTCCGCGAGAGCGTCGACGACGGGCGCGAGGGATCCGATGAGCGGGGTCGTCACGGCCGTGACGTCGCTCAGCTCGAGCAGGTTGCCCGTCGACGTCCGGATGGACGGGAGGAGCTGGTCCACGAGCGGCTGCACGAGCGCCCCGGCGTCGAGCAGGAGCACGGTGGTCGCGACGTCGATGTCCGGCGCCTCGTTCCCCGGCCCCGTGGGGTTGAGGAGGTTCGCCAGCGTCGTGTCGATGTCGATGCTCACGGTGCCGACGGGGATGGGGATGCCGATCCCGTTGAGCAGGCGGACGCCCGCATCCACGTTGACGACCACGCGCGTCGCGTCGAGGGTCGCCTCGAGCACGGCCGCCGGGAGGGCGTCGCTGAGCAGGCCGCTGACGACGCCGGCGAGCACGGGCGCGGAGAGCAGCTCCGTGTTCGGGTCGAGGTCGTTGAGGGTCGCGCCCTCGGTGGCCTGGATGTACTGGGCGATGTCGAGCGTGACCGTGCCCGCGTCGAGGTCGACGGTGACGCCGTCGCTCGTCAGGGGCTCGGCCAGCACGGCTCGGACGGCCGCGGCCGTGTCCACCGTGGTGACGATGTTCCCGGTGGGGGTCGCGATGTCCACGACGCCGGTGAGGAGGGGCCCGACGACGCCGGTGAGGATGCCGTCGACGTCCGCGGAGAGCGCGATCTGGGCCGTCGCTCCCGGCGCGAGCTGCTGCACGGCCCCGTTGACGTCGTCGGCGAGCGCGCCGACGAGCGGGCTGGCGATGGTGGCGTCCGCGGAGGCGATGCGGTAGTCCCGGACGACCGCGCCGTCACCGGGATCCGTAGCGGTCGCGGAGACCGCGCCGAGGGAGATGTCCGCGTCCGACGCGACGCCGGCGAGGCCCCGCGACGCGAGGAGGGGCGCGAGGTCGAGCGTCACGGCGTCGCCGGCGCCCGTGTTGACGGCGATGGCCCCCGAATCGGTGAGGACGCCCGCGGATCCCGTCGCGCCGGCCGAGCCCGCCGAGGCGAACTGGTCGGCGGCGCCGCCCGCGACGGCCTGGTCGAGCGTGAGCACGTCGCCGAGCTGGACGCCCGCGGCGATCTGCGCGGAGAGCACGCCGCTGAGGACGTCGGCGTCGATGTCGCTCGCGTCCACCTGCGGGTCCGGGGTGTCGCCGGGCGCGTATCCGGCGTAGGCGCCCGAGAGGGCCACCAGCCCGGACAGGTCCGGGGTGCCGGCGAACGTGAGCAGCTGGCCCTCGGCCTCCGCCGTGTCCCCCGGTGCGGCGTTCGCGGGCGCGGTGCCCCCGAACGCGACGATCGCCGCGGCGAGCCCGAAGGCCGTCGCGGTCGCCAGCCTGCTTCTGCGGCTGGGCATGTGTAGTGCCATCTGCGTTCCCCTCGATTGCATGGCCGGCCGCGTTCGTGGGCGCGGCCGTGCGTCCCGCGGGGCGGCCCCCACCACACCCACGGTCATCCGAGGCTCGCATCCGCTCGCGGGGCGGACAACACTGCGGGGCACTGGTGTGCGCGGTCGCGGACCACGCGGTCGGACCAGTAGGCATCCCAGTGCCGCTACTGATCCGCGCTGCCGGGCTCCACGACGCGAGGCCCGCGATCCGGTGGGATCACGGGCCTCGGGGCGCGCGCGCGGAGGTCGCGCGGAGGGGTGGGCGGTCAGCCCGCGGTGGCCGCCAGCGACTGCCGGGCGATCTCGAGCTCCTCGTCGGTGGGGATCACGAGCACCGCGACGGGCGACCCCTCGGGGCTCACGAAGCGCGCCTCGGAGCTGATTAGCTCGTTGCGGTCGTCGTCGATCCCGATGCCCATGAACTCGAGACCCGCGAGGGAGCGTCGCCGCACGAGCGGGTTGTTCTCGCCGACGCCCGCCGTGAAGACGACCGCGTCGACGCCGCCGAGCTGGGCCGCGTACGCGCCGACGTAGTGGCGGATCCGGTGCCGGTAGACCCCGAGCGCGGTCTGCGCGGCCTCGTCGCCGTCGGCCGCCGCGCGCTGCACGTCGCGCATGTCGCCGAGGCCGGTCAGCCCGAGCAGGCCGCTCCTCCGGTTGAGCAGCGTCTCGAGGTCGTCGAGGCCGAGGTCGGTGTGCCGGGCGAGGTGGAACAGGATCGCGGGGTCGATGTCGCCGGAGCGCGTCCCCATCACGAGGCCCTCGAGCGGCGTGAGGCCCATGGACGTGTCGATGGAGCGGCCGCCCTGCACGGCCGCGGCCGATGCCCCGTTGCCGAGGTGCAGCACGATGATCCGCGTCTCCTCCAGCGGCTTCCCGAGCAGGCGCGCGGCGGCCTCGGAGACGAACTTGTGGCTCGTGCCGTGGAAGCCGTAGCGGCGGATGCGGTGCGCGGCCGCGAGCTCCCGGTCGATGGCGTACGTGTACGCCTCGGCCGGCAGCGTCTGGTGGAACGCGGTGTCGAACACGGCCACGTGCGGCACGTCGGGGAACGCGGTCTGCGCCGCCGCGATCCCCTGTAGGGCGCCCGGGTTGTGCAGCGGCGCCAGCGCGGAGAGGTCGTCGATGTCGGCCTTGACCTGATCCGTGACGACGGTCGGCTCGACGAACACGTCGCCGCCGTGCACCACGCGGTGGCCGACCGCGACCGGGGGCTCCTCCTCGAGCGACGGCCCGTGCTCGGCGAACGCGTCGAGCATCGCCTGGAAGCCCGCGGTGTGGTCGGCGATGGGCAGCTCGCGCTCCCACGAGTCGCCGCCGGCCTTGTGCCGCGTGGATCCGGTGGGCTCGCCGATGCGCTCCACGAGCCCGGACGCGAGCACGGACTCCGTGTCCATCTCGATGAGCTGGTACTTGAACGACGACGATCCGGAGTTGACGACGAGGACGACGGGCACTTCTGGCTCCTGAGGGGTGACGGCGGACGGGACGGCGAGCGGAGGAGTCCGCACGGAGATGCGGCTCACGATGCCTCGATCCCCTCGGCCTGGATGGCGGTGATGGCGACGGTGTTGACGATGTCCTGCACCAGCGCGCCGCGCGAGAGGTCGTTGATGGGCTTGCGGAGCCCCTGCAGCACGGGCCCGATGGCGACCGCGCCGGCCGAGCGCTGCACGGCCTTGTAGGTGTTGTTGCCCGTGTTGAGGTCCGGGAAGATGAACACCGTCGCGCGGCCGGCGACCGCGGAGCCGGGCATCTTCGTGGCCGCGACCGCCGCGTCCGCCGCCGCGTCGTACTGGATGGGGCCCTCGACCGCGAGGTCCGGCCGGAGCTCCCTGACGCGCGCCGTCGCCTGGCGCACCTTCTCCACGTCGGCGCCGGCGCCCGACTCCCCCGTCGAGTACGACAGCATCGCGATGCGCGGCTCGATGCCGAACTGCGCCGCGGTCTCCGCCGACGAGATGGCGATGTCGGCGAGCTGGTCGGCCGTGGGATCCGGGTTCACGGCGCAGTCGCCGTACACGAGCACGCGGTCGGCGAGCGCCATGAGGAAGACCGACGAGACGACGGAGACGCCCTCGGTGGTCTTGATGATCTCGAAGCCCGGCCGGATGGTGTGCGCCGTCGTGTGCGCGGCGCCGGAGACCATGCCGTCGGCGAGACCGAGCTGCACCATCAGCGTGCCGAAGTAGGAGACGTCGGTGACGGTCTCGCGCGCGATGTCGAGCACCATGCCCTTGTGCGCGCGGAGCCTCACGTACTCCTCCGCGAAGCGCTCTCGGAGCACGGCGTCGAAGGGGCTGAGCACGGTCGCGCGGCCGATGTCGATGCCGAGGCCGATGGCGCGCGAGCGCACCTCGATCTCCTCGCCGAGGATCGTGACGTCGGCGATGCCGCGGCTGAGGATCGTGCCGGCGGCGCGCAGGACGCGGTCGTCGGTGCCCTCGGGCAGCACGATGCGCTTGCCTGCAGTCCTGGCCCGCTCGATGAGGCCGTACTCGAACATGAGCGGCGTGACCACGTCGGAGCGGCTGACGTCCAGGAGCTCGAGCAGCCGCGACGTGTCGACGTGCTGCTCGAACGCGGCGAGCGCCGTGTCCATCTTCCGGGTGGACTCGGGCGAGAGCCGGCCGCGGGTCTGCGTGATGCGCTTCGCGGTCTCGTAGGTGCCGAGCTCGGTGGAGATGATCGGCAGGGTCTGGTCGAGCCCGGCGATGAGCGTCTCGATGGTGGGCGACAGCGCGAAGCCGCCGTTCAGCACGATGCCCGCGACCGTGGGGAAGGTCTCGGAGGCATGCGCCGTGAGCACGCCGAGGAGGACCTCGCTGCGGTCGCCGGGGATCACGACGATGGCGCCCTCGGTCAGGCGCGCGAGCACGTTCTCCATCGACATGGCGGAGACCACCACGCCGAGCGCCTCGCGGCTGAGGAGCGCCTGGTCGCCCTTGACGAGCGTGCCGTCGACCGCGTCGAGCAGCTCGGCGACCGTGGGGGCGACGAGGAACGCGTCCTCCGGGATGGCCCACACCGGCACGTGCGGCGCCCGGGCCTGGAGCGACGCGGGGACGGCGGCGGGGATCGCGGCCGTGATGGCGTCGAGCTGCTCGGGATCGGCGCGGTTCACGACGACGCCGAGCAGGGCCGCGTGCGCGGTGACCAGCTCGGGGACGGCGAGGTCGGCGATCTGGCGCATCTCGTCGGGGCTGCGGCCGCCGGTCTCGTCCGCGCGGCGCCCCGTGAGCACCAGGAGCACGGGGGCGCCCAGGTTCGCGGCGATGCGCGCGTTGAAGGACAGCTCGGTGGGGCTGCCGACGTCGGTGTAGTCGCTGCCGACGATGACGACCGCGTCGCACTTCGCCTCGACGGCCTTGTAGCGCTCGACGATGCGCGAGAGGGCGGCCTCGGGATCCGCGTGCACGTCGTCGTAGGTGACTCCGACGCACTCGTCGTAGTCGAGGTCGACGCCGTCGTGCGCGAGCAGCGCCTGGAGCACGTAGTCGGGCTCCTCGATGGAGCGCGCGATGGGACGGAACACCCCCACGCGCTGGATCTGGTGGGTGAGGGTGTCGAGCACGCCCAGCGCGACCGTCGACTTGCCCGAGTGCCCTTCGGCGGACGTGATGTAGATGCTCCGAGCCATGCCCGCAAGCCTATGGGCGTCGCCTGCGCGGCAGCCTGCGCCTGTTAAAAGGAGAAGACCCCTCGCGCACCTGCCAGAGCCCGGCTGCCCTTGCTGCGTCTCCGCCCTGGGGGAGTTCACCTGGATGGCACCACGCGAGGAGCCGACACCGAGTGTACCCGACGCGGGAGCCCGGTCGGGCGGGCGGCGGCGCCCAGGAGCCGGTCACCGCGCCGGGCGTAGCGTGGGCGGCATGCGCATCATCATCGCCGGAGGACACGGCCAGATCGCCCGACTGCTCGAACGACGCCTCGCCGACCAGGGCCACCAGCCCGTCGGCATCGTCCGCAACCCGGACCACGCGTCCGACCTCGCCGACGCGGGCGCCGAGGCGCTCGTGCTCGACCTGGAGAAGAGCGGCGTGGATCAGGTCGCCGAGGCGCTCCGGGGCGCCGACGCCGTGGTCTTCGCGGCCGGCGGCGGGCCCGACTCCGGTCCCGAGCGCAAGCTCACGATCGACCGCGACGGCGCGATCCTGCTGGCCGACGCCGCCGAGAGGGCGGGCGTCACGCGCTACGTCATGATCTCGGCCATGGCCGTGGACGGCTTCGACCCCGACAGCGACGACACCTACGAGATCTACCAGCGCGCGAAGTCCGAGGCGGACGCCGACCTCCGCGCCCGCGACATCGACTGGACCATCGTGCGTCCCGGCGGCCTCACCGACGACGCGGGCACCGGCCGGATCCAGGTGGGCACGTCCACGGGCCGCGGCACCATCCCGCGCGCCGACGTCGCCGAGATCGTGGCGACCGCGCTCATCGACGGCACGGGCGTCCGCGTCCAGTTCGAGGCGATCTCGGGCGAGGAGCCCGTCGCGGAGGCCATCGCGGGGCTGCGCTACTAGCGGCACCCGCACGGCGCGCGACGCGCGCGGACCTGGATGGCGGCCCCCTCCTCCCCGGAGGGGGCCGTCATCCGCTTCCGGGCTGCTGAGGCACCCGGGTCGTGCCGCGGGCGACGCGTCGGGTCGACGGCACCCGAAGCCGTCGTGCTCCCGTGCGTCGCACGCATGGTGCGCCGGAGCGCATCGTCCGGAGCATCCCCATGCCCGGACATGTAGGAGACGTTAGGAGCGTCGGAACCTGTCCCCCACAGTGCCGACTACTTATTTCCGTGGCGCATCCGATCAGTAAACGTCGGTGCGCCTTCTCGGATCCCCGCATTCCGCGCAAGATGGATGCACAAGGACCGCGCAGCCTCGGGGGATGCGACGCGGACCACCGCTTTCGGCGACGGGGGTCACATGAAGCAGATGACGCACACCTACATCCGGTCGAGCGGCCGCGTCGAGAGCGCGGCGCCCGCCCGCGGCAGCCGAGCCCGCGATCTCGAGACGCTCGAGCGCTGGCTCGCGGCGGGCACGAGCGCCGTGGTGACCGGCAGCGTCGGCTCGGGTCGCAGCCACGTGGCGGGTCGCGTGGCCGACGTGCTCACGCGCAACGGCCTCACCGTGATCCGCGCCCACGCCTCCACCCCCGACCTCGCGGACGTCCTCCGCCGCGTCGTCGACCAGGTCCCCGGGATCCGCACCGCGCGACCGCTCCCCGCGGCGCGACCCGTCGTGGTCATCGACGACGGGCACCTCATGCCACCCGACCTGCGCGCCGCCCTCGTCGACGCGCGCGCGAGCGAGCGCTGCACGCTGCTCGTGACCGTCGACGACACGGGCGGCGATCCCCGCCACCTCCGCGCCAGGGACCTCGAGGCCGGTGGGGACCAGGCCGTGCGCACGGCGCAGGCGGCCCACGAGATCCTCGGCCTCTGGCGGAACGGCTACGCCGAGCGGCTCGACCTCTCCCCGCTGGATGCGGCCGAGGTCGACGCGATGATCGACTCGATCGCGGGCCAGGTGGCGCTCGACCAGGCGACGCGGGTGCAGATCCAGCGGCGCAGCGGCGGACGGCCGTTCCTCGTCCGCGAGCTGACCTTCGAGGCGCTCGAGTCGGACGGCACAGAGCGCACCATCACGGGCTACGCCTTCCCGAGCCCGCACGCGCCGCGCGCCCGGATCCTGGAGCTGGTCTCCTCCCGCGTCTCGATGCTCGACGACGACGAGCGGAGCACGCTCGTGCTGCTCGCCCGCCTCGACGGCGTGCCCTACCAGCGCGCCGCCCGCCTGTTCGGCGAGACGATCCTGCGGGTGCTCGGCGCCCGCGGCCTCGCGCGCGTGCAGGGCCAGGGCCAGGGCGACCGGATCCTCCGCGCCGACCTGCTGGAGGCCGAGGCCGCGCTCGCCCGCACCGACCCGGAGGCCGTCGACGCCCTCACGCGTCGCGTCGTCGGGTCGCTCCTGCAGGAGGCGGCGCACGGGGTCCCGCTCAACCCGAAGGAGAGCCTGCTGATCGCGCGCACGCTCACCGACGACGGCCGCCGCGATGCCGTCGAGCGCTTCGGCGAGGACACCCTCGCGGCCGTGCACCTCGTCGCCGCGCGGCTGGCCAACGACGTCGGCATGACGCACGACGCGCTCGCCTTCGCGGAGATCGCCGGTCGCGGCGGCTCCGACGCGTACGCGGCCTGCGAGCGGGGACGCGCCCTGACCGTCCTCGGCAACCCGGCGCGCGCGATGGAGGTGCTGGAGGCGCTGGACACCACGGCCCTCACGCCGGCCGAGCGCGTCGAGTCGCTGCACTGGCGCGTCCTCTCGACGCATGCCGCGATGCCGGGGACCGACCGCGTCCACCGCCTGCTCGACGGGATCGCGAACGGCGCGGACGCGGATCCCGACGAGCGCGCGCAGGCGGCCGTCATCGGCGCCGCCATGTCGCTCGGGCTGATGGAGTGGGAGTCCGCCCTCCGCGCCGCCCAGGACGCCTCCGCCCGCACGGCCAGCCCGCTCGTGCGCCTCCGCGCCCAGCGCGCCGTCGTCCTCGCGCTCGGCCACCTCGGTCGCGGCGCCGAGCTCGGCGACGCCATCGACGAGGGACTCGGCCTCGTCGCCCGCCGCTCCGACCGCCGCGGGACATACGACGACATCCTCCTCGAGGAGGCGCGCCTGGAGCTCCTCTCGGCGAGTGCATTCAGCCGCCGCCTCTGCCGCCTCGACCTCCCCGACCTCGAGCGCGAGCTCGACGCGTGGGTGGAGTCGGCGATCGCGCAGGACGCGCAGTGGTTCATCCCCGTCCTCGGCGCCATCACGGGCGGCGTCGCCCTCGACCTCGGTCGGCTCGACCGCGCGGAGGCCGAGCTGACCCTCGCGGACGACCGCCTGATCGGCCCGGACATCGGCACATGGCGGCTCTGGATCGGCATGCAGCGGGCCCGCGTGCTCGCGCTCCGCGGCCGCACCGAGGAGGCCGAGCGCATCGCGACGGAGATCGCGCACCGGGCCGACCCGCGCTACCCGTACCAGCGCATGCTCGCCGAGGGCGTGCGCGTGGAGATCCTCGCGTCCCGCGGCCGACCGGAGGAGGCGGCGACGCTCCTCCTCGACGTGGGCGACCTGAGCGGAGACGCCCACGCGCTCCGGGCGGGCATGCTGTTCCGGGCCTGGACGCTCGGATCCACGGACCCCCGCCTCGTCGCGGGCGCCCGCCTGGTGCGCGAGCGCACCGACGTGCCGGCCCTGCATGGCATGGCCGAGGTGGTGGAGGGTTCCCGCACGTCGGACGCGGCGCTCGTCGCGCAGGGCGTCCGCACGCTCGAGGAGTCCGGACTGCACCAGCAGGCCCTGACCGCCTGCGAGGACCTCCTCCGGATGCTGGCGGGCGGAGATCCCGGTACCGCCCTCTCCGAGGCGCGGGCGACGCTGGCGCGGATCCAGGCCCGCATCGACCGCGGTGCGCCCGCGACCGCCGCGGCGACGGTCACGCCCGTCCTCGACGTGAGCATGCTCACCCGCCGGGAGCTCGAGATCGGCGTGCTCGCGGCGCAGGGGCTGAGCAACCGGGAGATCGCCGGGCGCCTGTTCCTGTCCGTGCGCACGGTCGAGTCGCACCTGTACCAGGCGCGCGCGAAGCTCGGCGCGCCCTCGCGGCGGGCCCTCGCGGGACTGCTCGACACCCCTGGTGCATCGAGCCTCGTCGCGGGCAGGTAGTATCGACGGGTGCCGCCGCGTTCCTGACGCCGCGGCACGCGTCATGGAGGATTCGCCTAGTGGCCTATGGCGCACGCTTGGAAAGCGTGTTGGGTGAAAGCCCTCAGGGGTTCGAATCCCCTATCCTCCGCCAGTCGCACGAGAGCCCCACGGACCCCGGTCCGGCGGGGCTCTCGTCGCATCCGGGTGCGGACGCCCGCGCCCCGGACCCGTCGCCCGCCCTCCCGGACGCGACCTCCCGGCTGTACCCCGGTGCGCTCCCCGTGTCCCCCATAGCGCCCCTGCCCGCCGGGTCGGCACCCGCCTAGGCTGGACCGGTCGTCCCGCCCGCACCCGCGGGCGCCGCCCGTCCCGAGATGCGCGCGGCGCACCGGACGACGGCAGACGCGACGACGGCGTCGGACGACCGGAGGCGACGTGCAGCACGACCGCGACGCTCCCCCTGCGGGCGCGAGCACGCTCATCCGCCCTCGCGCCGCGCTCCTGCGGCAGCTCGGCCTCGCCGCTCTCGCGCTCGTGATCCCGCTGGGCGCGGCGCTCCTCGTGCTCGCCGTCCCCACGGGGAACGCGGCGGCCGTGATCCTCGGCGTGGTCGTGATCGTGCTGCTGGGCGGCGCGCTCGCCGGCCTGTACCTCACCTCCTACGTGCGGATCTCGCACACCACGGGCGACGTCGAGTCCCGCTTCCTCGGGCGACGCACGCGCATCCGCGGCAGCACGGTGCACGACCTCCTGGTGGTGCACGTGTACCAGGGCCTCACGCTCGACACGCAGCCGCGCTTGTTCGTCATGGACGTCGACGGCCGGCTCCTCCTCCGCCTCAGCGGCCACGTGTACGACCTGTGGACCATGCGCTCGATGGCGGCCGACCTCGACCTCCCGCTCACGGAGCAGGCGAAGGTGCTCACGATGGCGGAGCTGCGCGGGGCCAGGCGCGGGATCCTGCCCTGGTACGAGCGGTCGCGGGTCGCGCTGGCGGGGGCGCTCGTGCTCCTGGGCGTGGGCGTGATCGCCGCCGTCGTCGGCATCATGGCGCTCACGGGCGTGCCCGTGTCGATCCGGCTGTGACGGACGCGGCCGCCGCGCTCGGGCCCCTGCTCGCGCGCTGGCGGCTGGATCCGGACGGCGCGGCCACGCGCACCGCCAGCAGCGTGCTCGCCCCGGTGCGCCGCGACGGGGCGCGGCTTATGCTCAAGGTGCCGATCGTGGAGGAGGAGCGGCGCGGCGGGCGGCTCATGGCCGCCTGGGCCGGCCGCGGTGCCGCGCCCGTGCTCGCGTCGGACGCGGACGGCACCGTGCTCATGGCGCGCGCCGGCGACCCGGGCATCCTCGTGCGGGAGGCCTCGACCGACGGGCCGGAGGCGGACGCGCGCGACGACCGGGCCACGCGGATCCTCGCCCGTGCCGCCGGCCGGCTGCACCTGGTCCCGCTGGACGCGCCGACGGTCGCCGAGGCCGTGCCGCTGGCCGTCTGGTTCCGCGAGCTGGTCGAGCCCGCGCGCCCGCTCCCCCGCTCGCTGGACCGCGGCGCCGGCGTCGCCCGCGAGCTGCTCGCCGGATCCGCGCCGGGCGTCGTGCTGCACGGCGACGTCCACCACGGCAACGTCCTGCGCTTCGACGACGGCGGCGGCCTCGACGGCGACGACGACGCCTGGCGCGCCATCGACCCGAAGGCCCTCGTCGGCGACCCCGGCTTCGACACCGCGAACGTGCTCGCGAACCCCACCCCCGCGATCGCGCTGCGCCCCGGACGCCTGGCCCGCCGCGCGCGCGTGGTCGCCGAGGAGACGGGCACCGACCTCGACGCCGTGCTCGCGTGGACGGAGGCGTGGTGCGCGCTGTCCGCGGCGTGGGACGTGGACGACGCCGCGAGCCTGCCCCGGGTGGAGGCGCTCGGCCGGCTCGGGGCCGCCGCGCGCGACGCCCGCGTGGGATCCGGCCAGCCGCTCTAGCGGACGCCCTCCGGCTCGCGCTCCCCCGTCCCGCGCTGCCCCGTCCGGCGCGGCGCGGGGCCGGACGCGCGCCCCGCGACCGCGCCCAGTGCGCGCTCGAACGGCCCGCGCCCGATGGTCCGCGTCCAGAGCAGGCAGAGCACGAGGGTCACGACGACGAACGCCAGGTACGCGCCGTCGTCCGCGATGAGGTCGCCCTCGGGCGCGACGAGGTCGATGACCACGATGTGCACCGCGTACACGGTGAGGGCGAGCTGCCCCACCGCCTCGAGCGGCACGAGCACGACCGGGAGCAGCGCGGCGATGCGCAGGCACAGGCCGATCACGGCGATGGCGAACCCGCCGGATCCCACGACCTCGAACGGCGAGCCCTCGTGCGGCATCGTCGAGAGGATGAACTCCCACCCCGGCGGCGGCGCGGGCAGCGCGGCCTCGACGAGCGCCGAGCCGCCGTACGCGAGCACGGCGAGCCCGGCGCCGACGGTCACGAGCAGCAGCTGCACGCGCGCCGAGCCGAGCGCGAGGCGGCCGATCCCGAGGCCCGCGATCGCGAACACCACCCAGGTGAGCGCCGGGTAGTGGCCCGTGACGACGAGCACCACGAACGGATCCGGCCGCATCAGCGCGCCGTCGAAGTGGATGGCGAGCGCGGTGGTCGCGACCGGCAGCGCGACGGCGGCGACCGCGGCGAGCGCCAGCAGCCGCGACGCCCGCCAGCGCAGCAGCGGCAGCACGGCGACGAACAGCACGGCGTAGACCTCGAGGATCACGGCGACGTACGTCTGCAGCGACGCCAGCAGCCCGCCGAGGAGGAACAGGCACGCGGCGCGCACGAGGATCCGGAGTCGCGCCCGCGCGAGGTCGCTCCCGTCCACCGGCCGCTCGCGCCCCGACATGAGGGCGATGGACAGGCCCGCGAGCGTCGCGAAGAGGATGGAGGAGCGGCCGTCCGTGATGGCGAGCCAGGTCGCCGGCTCGTCGAGCTCGAGGGTCCGCGGCACGGCGACGTGCGCCGCCATCATCCCGAGGACCGCGAGGCCGCGTGCGGCGTCGATCCCCCGCAGGCGGGCCGGGTCGCGGGCGGGGCTCATGGCCTCACCCTACCCAGCGGCCGCGGGCCGTCGACGGCCGTCAGTTCGTGAGGGCCGGCACCGTCCGCGGCTGGACGATGAGCCACATCGAGAGGATCGACACGACCGCGCACGCGCCCATGACGGCCGCCATCGGCACGCCCGAGGTGATGCCGATCAGGCCGACGATGGGCGAGATCGCGCCCGCCAGCCCGAAGTTCACGGCGCCGAGCAGCGACGCCGCCGTGCCGGCCTCGTGCCCGTGGTTGACGAGCCCGAGCACCTGCACGCAGGGGAAGCCGAAGCCGCACGCGAGGATGAAGAAGAACAGCGGGATCAGGGTGCCCAGCAGCCCCGCGTCAGTGAACGTCCCGAGCAGCACGATCGTCGCCGACGACAGGAACTGCACGGTGACGACGCCCGCGAGGATCCACTGCGGCCCGATGACCTTCGTGAGCCTCGCGGCGATCTGGTTGCCGATCACGACCCCGAGCGAGTTGATCCCGAACAGGATCCCGAACTGCTGCGCGTCGAACCCGTACACGTCCTGGAACAGGAACGACGAGCTGGAGAGGTAGGAGAACAGCCCCGCGAACTGCATCCCGCCGATGAGGGCGACGCCGACGAACACGCGGTCCCCGAGCACCGAGCGGTAGCGGCGGAGGAGCGTCCCCTTCTCCTCGACGCGCACCCGGTCCTTCGGCAGCGTCTCGACGATGAAGAAGGTGACGGCGATCACGACGAGGATCGCGTAGGCGGTGAGCGCGTAGAACACGCCGCGCCAGTCGACGAAGCGCAGCAGCTGCGAGCCGATGACGGGCGCGAGGATCGGCGCGAGCCCCGTCACGAGCGCGAGGCGCGAGAGCATCCGCACGAGCGGGCGGCCGCCGAACAGGTCGCGCACCATCGCCATGGCGACGACCGCGCCGCCCGCGGCACCCGCGCCCTGGAGGATGCGGAAGACGAGCAGCACGGTGACGTCGGGCGCGAGGGCGGCGCCGAGCGACGCGAGGATGTGCAGGCTCGTGGCGACGATGAGCGGCAGCCGGCGTCCGACCCGGTCGCTCCACGGGCCGACCACGAGCTGGCCGAGGGCGAACCCGATGGTCGTGCCCGTCAGGGTCAGCTGGACGGCCGCGTCCGAGACGCCGAACTGGTCCTTGATCACCGGGAAGGCCGGCAGGTAGAGATCGATCGTGAACGGCCCGAGGCCGACGAGGGCGCCCAGCACGATGATGTAGACGATGCGCTCCCGGCGGGAGAGCGCGTCGCCGGGGTGGAGGACGGCAGACGACACGGAGCGTTCCTTCGGGATGAGGGGGGCGCGGGGCGCCGGAGGACGGAGGGCGTGCGCGTGCACCGCCTCGATGTCCAACTGGCGCGCGCCCGGCTTATTCCCAGCCCAGGGAATCGCCGCGCGGCCGCCCCTCAGCGCCGGAGCGCGCGGACGACCCGCTCCACGTCGTCCTCGTCGTTCCAGAGGTGGAAGGCGATGCGCGCGCGGCCGGCGCGTCCCGAGGCGACGATCCCCGCCGCTCCGAGGGAGGCGAGGTCGGCGCCGTCCGCGTCCGGCCAGGTGACGATGGCCTGCCCGCGCGGCTCGATGCCGAGGCCCGTGCTCACGAGGTCGCCGAGCTCGACGTTCCTGCGGTGCACGGCGTCGAGGTCGAGGCGGGCGAAGAGCGCGATCGCCGGAGCCGCGCCCACCCACGCTCCGAACGCGGGCGACACGTCGAACGCGCGCGCGTCCTCGGCGAGCGCCATCGCGGGCCCGTAGCAGGACGCCCACACGTCGGCTCCCGCGTACCAGTTCGCCTGCACGGGGACGAGGGTCCGGCGGTAGCGGTCGGACAGCGTGAGGAAGGCCGCGCCGCGCGGGGCGCAGAGCCACTTGTACGCGTGGCAGGCGGTCGCGTCGAACAGGCTCGCGTCGATCGGCATGGCGCCCGCCGCCTGCGTGGTGTCGCAGAGCGTGAAGGCGTCGTGGATCCGCGCGGCCTCCCGGATCGCGGCGACGTCGGCGACCCGGCCGTCGGCGGACTGCACGAGGGAGAACGCGACGAGGTGCGTCTGCGGGCCGATCTCGGCCGCGAGCTCCTCGAGCGGCACGTGCCGCACGACGACGCCGCGCGCCTCCGCCACGACGAACGGGTACGTGAGCGAGCTGAAGTCGCCCGTCACGCACAGCACCTCGGCACCCGCGGGCACGGCGGCGGCGAGCACGCTCACGAAGGAGGCCGTCTGCGAGCCCACGGCGACGGATCCCACGGGCACCCCCACGAGCGACGCGTACGACGCGCGCACGCCCTCGACGACGCCGCCGTAGCCGTGCGCGGTGGATCCGCCGGCCGACCACGTCGCGAGGTCGGCCCGCAGGCGCTCGACCGTGGCGCGCGTGGGCAGGCCCATGGTGCAGGCGGAGAGGTAGCCGGGCCCGGCCTCGAAGAGGTCGCGCAGGTCGGCGGGCAGGGGCGCGGTCGTCATGCGTCTAGCGTGACGTCGCCCGATCCATCGAGCAAGACCTCTCCGAGCATGCATCCCATAAGTGCGCGTTATGCTCCGCGCATGACCGACGCTCCCCCGACCGCGCGCGACCTCGACTCTGCGGCGCTCGCCGCCGTGCACGCCCTCGCGGTGCGCGGCTCGATCACCGCGGCGGCGGCCTCCCTCGGCGTCAGCCAGCCGGCCCTCTCGCAGACGCTCCGGCGCCTCGAGGCCCGCATCGGGGTGCCCGTCACCGCGCGCGCAGGTCGCGGCGTCGTCCTCACGGAGGCCGGCCGCGTCCTGGCGAGGCACGCCGAGACCGTGGTGCACGCCATCGACCAGGCCGCCGACGAGCTCGACGACCTGCGCGGCCTCCGCGCCGGGACCGTGCGCGTCGCCGCGTTCCCGTCCGCGTCGTCGACGGTCGTGCCCCGGCTCCTCGGCGGCCTCGCGGCGGCGCATCCGGGCCTCGGATTCGGGTACCTCGAGGCCGAGCCACCCGAGGCCGTCGCGGCGGTCCGCGCCCGCGAGGCCGACGTCGCCGTCACCTTCGCCTACCCGGACGACCCCGACGATCCGGGCGCGCGCTCCCTCGACGGCCTCGAGTCCCGGCCGCTCTGGCGAGAGACGCTGTGGGCCGTGCTGCCGGAGTCGCGGGCGCTGCGGCACCGCGGCCCGCTCGCGCTCCACGACCTCGCCGCCGACAGGTGGATCGCCGGCTGCGTGCGCTGCCGCCGCCACCTCGTGAGCGCGTGCGCCCGCAGCGGCTTCGCGCCGGCGACGTCCTTCGAGACGGACAACGTGGCCGCCGCCGTCGGGATGGTCCAGGCGGGGCTCGGGGTCGCGCTCCTGCCATCGCTCGCCCTCGCGACAGCGCCCCTCCCCCGCGGCGTCGTCCGCCGGCGGATCTCCGGCGTCGGCGAGCGCGTGGTCCACGTCGTCACGGCGCCGGGCGGATCCGCCTCCCCCGCCGTGCACGCCGCCGTCGCGGCGCTCGTCCGGCTGCGCGTCGGCGACTGGGAGCTCCGCCGGGCGTGAGCGTCCTCCCCGCCCACGGCCCCGCGCGCGAGCCGTCCCTGGCGGAACGTCGGAGGTCCTCCGTAATGTCTGACGGGTCTGCCTCCGGTGTCCACCGCGGGCACCCTGACGCGGAGGAACGGTGACGCATGTCGGACGAGCACGGCGACGAGTTGCAGGACGAGGTCCAGGCCTCGGGCGGATCCACCGAGCGGCTGAACCGGCACCTGCAGCGCAGCCACTCCGAGCAGGCCAGGTACCTGTCCGCCTACTTCGGCTGGAGCCTGCACGGCGACCTCATCCGCTCCCACGGCACGACGGTGGCGATGTTCGTGGAGGACCTGGCCGACGCCATGCTCGCGCTGGGCTGGCTCGACGGCTCCGGCATCATCTGGGACGCGGTGCCGGTCGACGCCGACCGCGCCGTCGCCGAGGTGCGCCGCCACCAGATGGAGCAGGGGTGGATGCCGCCCACGACCGAGTGATGACGCACGCCTCCGCGCGCCCTGTGCGTGCGGACCCGGGTCGCGCCGCTGCTCGGTCTCGGGAGTAGCGTCCGAAGGGATCAGGCCGTCGGGGGACGCGTCCCGCGGACGGCCAGGAGGACACATGACGGACCACGACGGAGCTCTGCTCGACCGCGACATGGGACTGCTGCTCGCCGCCGCATCCCGAGCGGTGATCTCGCTCTACAGGCCGTTGCTCAAGCCCTACCACCTCACGCACCCGCAGTACCTCGTCATGCTCGCCCTGCACGAGCACGACCCGCGTCGCGCGGGCGATCTGAGCGATGCCGTCCAGCTCACGCCGGGCACGCTGTCCCCGCTGTTCAAGCGCCTCGAGCTCCTCGGCTACATCACGCGCCAGCGCGACCTGGCCGACGAGCGCCGCCTCCTCATCGCCCTCACCGAGCGCGGGCGCGGGATCCTGCCCGACCTCCTGCGGGTCGCCGAGCAGGTGCACGACGACGTCGTCCACCGCAGCGGGGCCGACTCGACCGCGCAGGCGCGCCTGCGCAGCATGACCGAGCTGCTCCTCGACGCCTGAGCGCACGCCGGCCGCGCCGCGCGGCGGCCGTCAGCGCGCGCCGTCGACCACGCGCTGCCACAGCGTGTGGTCGCTCCAGGCGCCGTCGATCCGCAGGTACGCCGGCGCGATCCCGATGGCGTCGAACCCGGCGCGCATGAGCACCTCCTCGGATCCGCCGTTCCCCACCAGCGTCGACGCCTCCAGCCGGTGCAGCCCGGCGGCGCGCGCGATGCGGACCGCCTCCCGGGCCGCCGCCGTCGCGAGGCCGGCGCCCTGGCGCCCGCGGTCGATCCAGTAGCCGAGGCTCGCGCTCTGCGCCGCGCCGCGCTTCACCGCGAAGAGGTCGCAGCGGCCGATGATGCGGTCGCCCTCGACGATGAGGTACGGCAGGCCGGATCCGGCCGCTCGCTCCGCGATGCGCCCGGCGAGCTGCGCCCGCTGGCCCGCCGACGTGAAGAAGGCGTCGGTGCGCGCGGGCTCGAACGGCCGGAGGTGCTCCCGGTTCTCGCGATACGCCGCGGCGAGCGCGGCGGCGTCGGTGATCCGCGCGGGCCGCATCACGACGCCGTCCGCGAGCACCGCACGCTCGTCGGTGCCGGGCGGGGGTCCACTCACGCCCGGGGGCGCACGTGGCGCTCGGGTCGCGCGTCGACCGGCGGGATGGCGCGGTCGGCGATGAGCCGCGCGTACCAGAGCGCGCTGTCCTTCGGCGTCCGCTCCTGCGTGGCGTAGTCGACGTGCACGATGCCGAAGCGCTTCGAGTACCCGTAGGCCCACTCGAAGTTGTCGAGGAGCGACCACACCTGGTAGCCGCGGAGGTCGACGCCGCGCTCGATCGCGCGGTGGGCCGCGGCGAAGTGGCGCGACAGGTAGTCGATGCGCTCGGGGTCGTGGACCGCGCGCACGCCGTCCTCCACGGTCACCTCGTCGTCGAACGCGGCGCCGTTCTCCGTCACCATGAGCGGCAGGTCCGGGAACTCGTCGTGCAGCGACACGAGCAGGTCCTCCAGCCCCTGGGGCTCGATGTTCCAGCCCATCGCCGTGTACGGGCCCGGCTGCTCGAGGAACTCCACGTCGTCGGTGCCGGGGAACGGGTTCGCGGCGACGTCGCCGTGGATGGAGGTGCCGCCGCCCGCGACTGAGCCGTCCCGCATCCGCACCCGGCTGGTGTTGTAGTAGTTGACGCCCAGCAGGTGCAACGGCTGGCGGATGAGCTCGGTGTCCCCTGGCAGCACGAACGACCAGTCCGTGATCCCGGCGGTGTCCTCGAGCACGTCGGCCGGGTAGCGGCCGTGCAGCAGCGGATCGAGGAACACGCGGTTGCCGACGCCGCCGACGCGGCGCACGGCCTCGGGTCCCGTGTCGCCCTCGCCTCGGATCACGTGCAGGTTCAGCGTGATGGAGAAGCGCGCGTCGGCCGGCACGACCTCCCGGAGCGCGGCGACCGCGAGGCCGTGCGCGAGGTTGAGGTGGTGCACCGCCCGGAACGAGTCCTCGGCGTCCGTGCGGCCGGGCGCGTGCACCCCGGCCGCGTAGCCGAGGTACGCCGAGCACCACGGCTCGTTGAGCGTGGTCCAGGTGCCGACGCGGTCGCCGAGCGCCTCGCCCATGATCCGCGCGTAGTCGGCGAACGCGTACGCGGTGTCGCGGCTCGCCCAGCCGCCCTCGTCCTCGAGCGCCTGCGGGAGGTCCCAGTGGTAGAGCGTCGCGATGGGCGTGATCCCCCGCGCCACGAGCCCGTCGACCAGCCGCCCGTAGAACGCCAGGCCCTCCGCGTTCGCCGGCCCGCGCCCGGTCGGCTGGATGCGCGGCCACGCGATCGAGAAGCGGTACGCCTCCAGGCCGAGGGCCTGCATCAGGTCGAGGTCGGAGTCGAGCCGGTGGTGGTGGTCGTCGGCGACGTCGCCCGTGTCCCCGCCGAGGACCTTCCCGGGCGTGCGGCTGAACGTGTCCCAGATGGAGGGGCCGCGCCCGCCCTCGTCGACCGCGCCCTCGATCTGATACGCGGCGGTGGCGGATCCGAACAGGAACCCGGGCGGGAACTCGAGGCCCTCGCCCCGATCGTCGGCGGGATCCACGTCAGGTCCGGATGCGGCGGGCGATGCGTCGGTCATGTCGGGTGGACCTCTCCGTCGGGGCGATGGCGGGCCGGCGGATGCGCGTGCGCGCGGTCGACGACGACCTCCTGCCATCCTGCCGGGGTGCCCACTGCGCGTCCAGCCGACCCCCCGGCGCCGTGTCGGCGTTGTGCCGCGACCTCGCTCCGGTTAGGTTGTAGCTAGCAACAAATCACCGACGACGCTGACAGGAGACATCATGGCGCTCACCCCCACCCGCGAGGACAAGTTCTCGTTCGGACTCTGGACCATCGGCTACACGGGGGCCGATCCCTTCGGCGGCCCGACCCGCTCCGACCTCGACGTGGTCGAGGGCGTCGAGCGCATCTCGGAGCTGGGCGCCTACGGCCTCACCTTCCACGACGACGACCTCTTCGCGTTCGGATCCACCGACGCCGAGCGCCAGACGCAGATCGACCGCCTCAAGGGCGCGCTCAGCGACACCGGCATCGTCGTCCCTATGGTCACCACGAACCTCTTCTCCGCGCCGGTGTTCAAGGACGGCGGCTTCACCAGCAACGACCGCGCCGTCCGCCGGTTCGCGATCCGCAAGGTCCTCCGCAACATCGACCTCGCCGCCGAGCTCGGCGCGCAGACGTTCGTGATGTGGGGCGGCCGCGAGGGCGCCGAGTACGACTCCGCCAAGGACGTCCGGGGCGCGCTCGAGCGCTACCGCGAGGCCGTCAACCTGCTCGGCGACTACGTCACCGACAAGGGCTACGACATCCGCTTCGCGATCGAGCCGAAGCCCAACGAGCCCCGCGGCGACATCCTGCTGCCCACCCTCGGCCACGCGCTCGCCTTCATCGAGACCCTCGAGCGCCCCGAGCTCGTCGGCGTCAACCCCGAGGTCGGCCACGAGCAGATGGCGGGCCTCAACTTCACCGCCGGCATCATGCAGGCGCTGTACCAGGGCAAGCTCTTCCACATCGACCTCAACGGCCAGCGCGGCATCAAGTACGACCAGGACCTCGTCTTCGGCCACGGCGACCTGCAGAACGCGTTCTCGCTCGTCGACCTACTGGAGAACGGCGGCGTGGGCGGCGGCCGCTCGTACGACGGCCCGCGTCACTTCGACTACAAGCCCAGCCGCACCGAGGACATCACGGGCGTGTGGGACTCGGCGGCCGCGAACATGCGCATGTACCTGCTCCTCAAGGAGCGCGCGCAGGCGTTCCGCGCCGACCCCGAGGTCCAGGAGGCGCTCGCCGCCGCCAAGGTCCAGGAGATCTACACGCCGACGCTGAACGAGGGCGAGAGCTACGACGACATCCTCGCCGACCGCTCCTCCTACGAGGACTTCGACGCCCCGTCGTACTTCGACGCCAAGGGCTTCGGCTTCGTCCGCCTCAACCAGCTGGCGCTCGAGCACCTCATGGGCGCGCGTTCGTAGATCGCACCCGCACGACACGAGGGCCGCTCCCGGATCACGGGGGCGGCTCTCGTCGTCTCCGCTTCGCGACGCTCACGCCGAGACCGCAGGTCACGATGACCAGCGGTACCGCGAGGGTGCTCACGGGATCGCGATGCGCGCTCAGCGCCATCCCCATGGCGGACGCCACGACGATCGCGTAGGCGATGACCCACACGAGCGCGAAGCGGGCTGTCGACACGGACGGAGCCTAGGAGCTCCCGACGATCGGGACTCGCGCATCCCCCAGCGGACGGACGACGGAGGGCCCGGCATCCGTGTGGATGCCGGGCCCTCCGGGTGAGCGTCAGCGCGGGCGCTGCGGGGGGATCAGGTCGCGGACTTGGATCCGCGGCTCTTGTTGAACACGTCGAACGCGACGGCCAGCAGGAGCACGAGGCCCTTGATGAGCTGCTGGTACTCCGTGCCGAGGCCGAGCAGCGACATGCCGTTGTTGAGCACGCCCATGATCAGACCACCGATCATGGCGCCGGTCACGGTGCCGATGCCGCCGGTGACGGCCGCGCCGCCGATGAACACCGCGGCGATGGCGTCGAGCTCGAATCCGTTGCCGGCCGAGGGGAGCGCCGAGTTGCTGCGGGCCGTGAAGGCGATGCCCGCGAGCGCGGCCAGGAAGCCCATGTTCACGAAGAGCAGGAAGTCGACGCGCTTGGTGTTGATGCCGGACAGCTGCGCCGCGTTGAGGTTGCCGCCTCGGGCGTAGATGTGACGACCGAAGATGCTGCGGTTCATCACCGCCGTGTAGACGAGGACGAGGACCGCGAGGATCAGCAGCACGATCGGCGTGCCCTGGTAGCTGGCGAGCAGGTACGTGATGCCGAGCACGAGGATCGCGATGGTGGCGAGCTTGGTGATGAACCAGGCGAAGGGCTCGTCCTCGAGGTTGAGCTTCACGCGGGCGCGACGCTCGCGGAGCTGCTGCGCGACGAGGAAGACCGCGGCCAGCACGCCCAGCGTGACGGTGACCCACTCGAGGTAGGAGGTGCCGCCCGAGGGGTCGGGCAGGAAGCCCGCGCCGACGGAGACGTACTCGTCCGGGAACGGCGTGATGGGGCGGTTCTGCAGGACGATCTGCGCGAGGCCGCGGAACGTGAGCATGCCGGCGAGGGTCACGATGAACGCGGGGATGCCGACGTACGCCACCCAGAAGCCCTGCCAGGCGCCGATGAGGCCGCCGATCACGAGGCTCGCGATGATGGAGATGTACCAGGGCCATCCCCAGCTCACCGCGAACACGCCGGAGACGGCGCCGATGAGGGCCACCACGGAACCGACCGACAGGTCGATGTGGCCGGCGATGATGATCATCACCATGCCGATCGCGAGGATCAGGATGTAGGCGTTCTGGACGACGATGCTCGTGACGTTGCGGGGCTCGAGGAGCGTCCCGTCGGTGAGGATCTGGAACAGCACCACGATCGCGATCAGCGCGATGAAGATGCCGATCTGCCTGAGGCGACTGACGAGGAAACCCGCCACACTGCTGAGACTGGACATGCGTGCTATTCCTTTTCCTTGGTCATGTAGGACATGAGGCTCTCGGGGGTCGCCTCGGCGATCGGCAGCTGTCCCGTGATCCGCCCGGCGGAGAGGGCGTAGATCCGGTCGCAGATGCCGAGCAGCTCGGGCAGCTCGCTGGAGATGACGATGACAGCCTTCCCCTGCGCGGCGAGCGCGTTGATGATCGTGTAGATCTCGTACTTGGCGCCGACGTCGATGCCGCGGGTGGGCTCGTCGAGGATGAGCACGTCCGGGTCGGAGAACATCCACTTGGAGAGGACGACCTTCTGCTGGTTGCCGCCGGAGAGCTTCCCGGTGATGGCGCCCACGCTCGGGGCCTTGATGTTCATCGACTTCCGGTAGCCGTCGGCCACCACGTACTCCTGGTTCGCGTCGACCCAGCCGGCCTTGGCCAGCTTGTCCAGCGCGGCGCCGGAGACGTTGCGCTTGATGTCGTCGATGAGGTTGAGGCCGTAGTGCTTGCGGTCCTCGGTGGCGTAGGCGATGCCGTGCTTGATGGCGTCGCCGACCGTCTTGGCCTGGATCTCCGTGCCGCGCTTGTAGAGCTTGCCGGAGATGTTCGCGCCGTAGGAGCGGCCGAAGACGCTCATCGCGAGCTCGGTGCGGCCCGCGCCCATGAGGCCGGCGATGCCGACGACCTCGCCCGCGCGGACGTTGAGGTTGGCGTGGTCGACGATGACGCGGGAGTGCTCCTGCGGGTGGTGGACCGTCCAGTCCTCGATGCGGAGGATCTCCTCGCCGATGTCCGGCGTGCGGTCGGGGTAGCGGCTCTGCAGGTCGCGGCCGACCATGCCCTTGATGATGCGCTCCTCGCTGATGGAGTCGCGCTCGAGGTCGAGGGTCTCGATGGTCTTGCCGTCGCGGATGATCGTCACCGCGTCGGCGATCGCCTTGATCTCGTTCAGCTTGTGGCTGATGATGATGCTCGTGATGCCCTGGCCCTTGAGGTGCTTGATCAGGTCGAGCAGGTGGGCGGAGTCCTCGTCGTTCAACGCGGCGGTGGGCTCGTCGAGGATGAGGAGCTTCACCTCCTTGGAGAGGGCCTTCGCGATCTCCACGAGCTGCTGCTTGCCCACGCCGATGTCGGCGATCTTGGTGGCCGGGTTGTCGCTCAGCCCGACGCGGGCGAGGAGCTTCGCGGCCTCCACGTTGGTGGCGTTCCAGTCGATGAAGCCGCCCTTGGATATCTCGTTGCCGAGGAAGATGTTCTCCGCGATGGAGAGGAAGGGGCTCAGCGCGAGCTCCTGGTGGATGATCACCACGCCCGACTTCTCGCTGTCGCGGATGCTGGAGAACTTGACGACCTCGTTCTCGAGCACGATGTCGCCGTCGTACGAACCGGCCGGGTAGACGCCCGAGAGGACCTTCATCAGGGTCGACTTGCCCGCGCCGTTCTCGCCGCAGATCGCGTGGCACGTGCCGCGCGTGACCTCGAGAGTGACGTCCTGCAGCGCCTTGACGCCGGGGAACGTCTTGGTGATGCCGCGCATCTCGAGAATGTGGTTGGCCATGGCCTGCCTCACTTGTGTGGATGGTGGTGCCGGGTACCCGGCGGTGGTGCTGCGTACGGCGGGTGACCGCCGCCCGGAGTCGGGCCGGCCGCGGTGCGCGGCCGGCCCGACCCGGTGGGGGCCGGTCGACGCGTGCGTCGACCGGCCGGTGCGCCGCCGGGGCGGCGCGGGTGGGGGCTACTCGCCCTTGTCGATCTCGTCCTGCGTGTAGTAGCCGCTGTCCACGATGACCTCGACGAGGTTGTCCTTCGTCACGGTCACGGGGGCGAACTGCTTGGTCGGGACGTCCTTGACCTTGTTGTTGTAGGTGTCAGGAGCGTCGGGCGTGCCGCCGGTGAGCAGGTCGTCGACCATCGTGACGGCCTCCTTGCCGAGCAGGCGCGTGTCCTTGAAGATCGTCGAGTACTGGACGCCGTCGAGGATGAGCTTGTCGGACGCCTTCTCGCCGTCCTGGCCCGTGATGATCGGCATGGCGTCGCTGGCGACGCCCGCCGAGGTCAGGGCCTGGATGATGCCGCGCGACAGGCCGTCGTACGGCGAGAGGACGCCGTCCGGCTTGGCGCCGCCGGGGTACGAGCCGGAGAGCAGGTTCTCCATGCGGGCCTGTGCGCCCTCCTGCTTCCACTGCTGGATCGCGACCTGGCTGAAGTCCGACTGGCCGGAGCCGATGGTGACCTGGCCGGAGTCGAGGAACGGCTTCAGGACGCTCATCGCGCCGTCGTAGAAGAACTGCGCGTTGTTGTCGTCCGGGCTGCCGGCGAAGACCTCGATGGTCTTCTTCTCGGTGCTGCCGGTGGCCTTGCCGTCGGCGTCCACGAGACCGAGGCCCTGCAGGAGGGAGTTGCCCTGGAGCACGCCGACCTGCTGGTTGTCGAACGTCGTGTAGTAGTCGACGTCCTCGGTGCCGTTGATCAGGCGGTCGTACGCGATGACCTTGACGCCGTCGTCGGCCGCGGTCTTGAGGACCTGGGTCAGCGCGGTGCCGTCGATCGACGCGACGATGAGCGCCTTGGCGCCCTTGTTGAGCATCGTCTCGATCTGCGAGATCTGGTCCTGCACCTTGTCGTTCGCGTACTGCAGGTCGACCTTGTAGCCGAGCTTGGTGAGCTGGTCGTTGACGTTGTTGCCGTCGTCGACCCAGCGCTCGCTCGTCTTGGTGGGCATGGCGACGCCCACGAGGGCGCCCTTGTTGTCCTCGGTGCCACCGGCGCTGCCGCCGCGGCCTCCGCCGCCGCCGCCGGAGCAGGCGGCGAGGGAGAGGGCGATGCTCGTGGCGGCGATGCCGACGAGGACCTTCTTCATCTTCACGGTCGTGTCCTTTCGTACTGCTGCTGTGAGGCGCGCACCCGGCATCTGCGCCGGATCCGCTCCCCTGGTGTGGGTGTTACAGGCCCTGGGCCAGGCGGTGGTACGCCTGGTTCCAGCGGACTTCCTTGGTGAAACCCTTGAGGGTCGTGTCCTCGTCGATGACGAGGAGCTCGGTGCGCGCGATCTCGGCGAAGTCCTCGAAGACCTCGACGCCGACCTGCGTGCTCATGACCGTGTGGTGGGCGGCCCCGGCGGTGAGCCAGGCCGCTGCGCTCGTCGCGAGATCCGGCGCGGGCTTCCACACGGCGCGGGCGACGGGCAGGTTCGGGAGCGGCTCGTCGAGCGGCACGACCTCCACGACGTTCGCGACGATGCGGAAGCGGTCGCGCATGTCCGACATCGCGACGACGACCGCGGGGCCGGGGTCGGTGTCGAAGACGAGGCGCACGGGGTCCTCGCGTCCGCCGATGCCGAGCGGGTGGATCTCGAGGCTCGGTCGGCCGGTCGTGAGCGTGGGGCAGATCTCGAGCATGTGCGCGCCCAGGATCTTCTCCTCGCCGGGGACGAGGTGGTACGTGTAGTCCTCCATGAGGCTCGCGCCACCCGGGAGCCCGGAGCCCATGACCTTCGCCGCGCGGATCAGCACGGCCGTCTTCCAGTCCCCCTCGGCGCCGAAGCCGTAGCCCTCGGCCATGAGCCGCTGCACGGCGAGGCCGGGGAGCTGGCGGAGGCCGCCGAGGTCCTCGAAGCTCGTCGTGAAGGCGCCGAAGCCGCCCTCCTCGAGGAAGGAGCGAAGGCCGAGCTCGATGGCCGCGCCGTAGCGGAGCGACCCGTGGCGCTCCCCGCCGCGCCGCAGCTCGGGCTGGATGTCGTAGAGGGTCTCGTACTCGTCGACGAGCGCGTCGATCTCCGCGTCGGTCGCCGCGTCCACGCGCTCGACGAGGTCGTTGACGCCCCAGGTGTTGACCGAGACGCCGAACTTGAGCTCGGCCTCCGTCTTGTCGCCCTCGGTGACCGCCACGTTGCGCATGTTGTCGCCGAAGCGGGCGACCTTGAGCTCGTGGACCGCGGCCCAGCCGGCGGCGGCTCGCATCCACGTGCCGATGCTGGCGCGCACGGACTCGGTGCTCACGTGGCCGACGACCGTCTTGCGGACGACGCCGAGGCGCGACTGGATGTAGCCGAACTCGCGGTCGCCGTGCGCGGCCTGGTTGAGGTTCATGAAGTCCATGTCGATGCTGCTCCAGGGCAGCGCGACGTTGGCCTGCGTGTGCAGGTGCAGGAACGGCTTCTGCAGGGCGTCCAGGCCCTGGATCCACATCTTCGCGGGGCTGAACGTGTGCATCCAGGCGATGAGGCCGATGGTGCGGTCGCTCGCGTTGGCCTCGAGGGCCATCCGGCGGATGCTGTCGGAGTCCTTGAGGACGGGCTTCCACACGACGCGCACGGGGATGTCCGACGCCTCCTCGAGCTGCCGGGCGATCTCCTGCGACTGCTCGGCGACCTGCTGGAGCGTCTCCTCGCCGTAGAGGTTCTGGCTGCCCGTGAGGAACCAGACCTCGTAGTGGTCGAGGGAGGTGGTGATGCGGCTCACTTCAGGGCTCCTTGGGGTGCTTGTCCGTAGACGTTCTGGTAGCGGTCGAACAGGGAGTCGACGGCCTCGGCGGGGAGGGGGGCGGGCTCGCCGAGCTGGCGGGAGATGTGCACGGTGCGCGCCACGTCCTCGACCATCACGGCCGCCTTGACGGCGTCCTTCGCGTCCTTGCCGATGGTGAAGGGCCCGTGACCGGCCATCAGCACGGCGCGCGAGCGGTGCCCGGTGAGCGTCTCGACGATGCCGCGGCCGATCGAGTCGTCGCCGATGATCGCGAACGGGCCGACGGGGATCTCGCCGCCGAACTCATCCGCCATCGCCGTGATGACGCACGGGATCGGCTCGCGCCGCGCAGCCCACGCCACCGCGTAGGTGGAGTGCGTGTGGACCACGCCGCCCACCTCCGGCATGTTGCGGTAGACGTACGCGTGCGCCGCGGTGTCGCTCGAGGGGGCGTTGCGGGAGCCGGGGGTGTCCGGGATCACGTTGCCGTCGAGGTCGCAGAGGATCATGTTCTCGGGGCTGAGGTCGTCGTAGCTGACGCCCGAGGGCTTGATGACGAAGAGGTCGGCGCCGGGCACGCGGCCGGAGACGTTGCCGCCGGTCCAGACCACGAGGCCGTAGCGCACGAGCTCGCCGTGCAGGCGGGAGACCTCGGAGCGGACGCGGGCGACCGCGACCTCGATCTCGGGTGCGTAGGTGCTCACGCGCGGGCCTCCCTCTTCAGCGACTTGAGGCGCTTCATGACGTCGTTGGCGCCGCGGCCGAAGTGGTCGTGCAGCGTGGAGTACTCCTCGTAGAGGCGGTCGTAGGCGAGCGCGCGCTCCTCGCTGGGCTGGTACTTGCCGCGCTCGACCTTGCCCATGGCGTCGCCCGCGACGCGCACGTCGGGGTAGGCGCCCGCGGCGACGGCGGCGTGGATCGCGGATCCGAGCGCCGGCCCCTGCTCGCTCGTGATGACCGAGATGGGGAGGCGGAGGATGTCGCTGTACGCCTGCATGAGGAACGCGTTCTTCAGCAGGCCGCCCGCGACGATGAACTCGGTGACGGGGACGCCGGAGGCCGCGAAGGTCTCCACGATCTTGCGGGTGCCGAACGCGGTGGCCTCGAGCAGCGCCCGGTAGACCTCCTCGGTGCGGGTGGTGAGCGTCGTGCCGATGACGAGGCCGGAGAGCTCGTGGTCGACGAGCACCGAGCGGTTGCCGGAGTGCCAGTCGAGCGCGACGAGGCCGTGGCCGCCGACGGGCTGGTCGGCCGCGAGGTCGGTGAGGTGCTGGTGCACGCTCTTGCCTGCGGCCGCGGCCTCCTCGGCGTAGCGCGCGGGCACCTGGTTCTTGACGTACCAGGCGAAGATGTCGCCGACACCGGACTGGCCGGCCTCGTAGCCGTAGAGCCCCGAGACGATCCCGCCGTCGACGACGCCGCACATGCCGGGGACCTCGGTGAGCACGTCGCTGTTCATCACGTGGCAGGTGCTGGTGCCCATGATCGCGACCATCTGGCCGGGCTCGACGGCGCGGGCGACCGGCGCGGTGACGTGCGCGTCGACGTTGCCGACCGCGACCGCGATGCCCTCGGGCAGGCCCGTCCAGGCGGCGGCCTCGGCGGAGAGCGTGCCCGCGGCGGATCCGAGCTGGCCGATCTCGTGCGCGACCTTCTCCTCGGCGAACTCGGCGAAGTCGGGGTTGAGCGCGCCGAGGAACTCAGCGGTCGGGTACTCGCCGTCCTGGAGGATGCCCTTGTAGCCGGCGGTGCAGGCGTTGCGCACGTAGCTGCCGGTGAGCTGCCACACGATCCAGTCGGCCGCCTCGACCCAGTGCTCCATGAGGCCGTACAGCTCCGGGTCCTCCTCGAGCAGCTGGAGGCCCTTGGCGAACTCCCACTCGCTGGAGATGAGGCCGCCGTAGCGGGCCAGCCACTTCTCGCCGCGCTCCTCGGCGAGCGCGTTGATGCGGTCGGCGTGCGACTGCGCCGCGTGGTGCTTCCAGAGCTTGACGTAGGCGTGCGGGCGGTCGGCGTATCCGTCGACCTCGTTGAGCGGGGTGCCGTCGGCGAGCGTGGGGACCATCGTGCACGCGGTGAAGTCGGTGCCGATGCCGATGACGCGGGCGGGGTCGATGCCGGCCTCGCGGATGGCGGCGGGGACGGCCTGCTTGAGCACGTCCACGTAGTCGCTCGGGACCTGCAGGGCCCACTCGGGCGGCAGCTGCGCGCCGGTCGCGGCGAGCGTGTCGTCCATCACCGCGTGCGGGTAGTCGAGGACGCCGGAGCCGAGCTCGACGCCGTCCGAGACGCGCACAACGACGGCACGGCCGGAGAGGGTTCCGTAGTCGACCCCGACGACGTAGCTCTCGGTGTCCACGCCGGGCTGGGCCTCGGCTGCGGTGCTCACGGGGGCGCTGGGCACGGGATCGACTCCTTCGTCTGATGCGTGGCGATCCGGGAAGACCGCCTGCCGATGTGAACGGTCACATCAGCGGATGTCACTCTACACACGCCCGGGATCGACCTGTCAACCCGAGACGCCACGCCCCCTCGAAGTGGGGTGTCGGCGGCTGGGGAGGAGGGCGCCGGGCGGCCACCGGATCAGGATGAGGGCGGGCCGGTGGACGCGCGGACGACCAGCTCCGGCGTGATCGTGCCGCGGTACCTGTCCCCCGTGCCGCCCATGCCGTCGAGCAGCAGCGCGACGCAGCGGCGCCCGACCTCGGCGAAGTCCTGGCGGACGGTCGTGAGCGGCGGCCAGAAGTGCGCGGCCTCCGGGATGTCGTCGAAGCCGACGATGCTGACGTCGCCCGGCACGTCGAGGCCCGCGTCGCGCACGGCGTGGATGAGCCCGAGGGCCATCTGGTCGTTGCTGGAGAAGATCGCCGTGAAGTCGCGGAGGCGCAGCATCTCGCGGCCCGCGTAGAACCCGAACTCCGCGGTCCAGTCGCCGAGGATGGGCGCGGTCGTGGGCACGTCGGCGGCCGACATCGCGTCGAGGAAGCCGCGCATCCGCGCCTCCGCCTCGATCCAGTCCTGCGGCCCCGCGAGGTGGTAGATGTCGCGGTGGCCGAGCTCGAGCAGGTGCCTCGTCGCGAGGCGCGCGCCCGCGATCTGGTCGACGGAGAGGTCGTGGGCGTCGCCGCGCCCGTCGCTCTGCATGGTCACGTAGGGGACGTCGAGGGACATGCTCGCGATGACCTCGCGCACGCGCACCTGCGGCGCCACGACCACGAGGCCCTCGACCGCCTGGTCGACGAGGTGGCCGAGCGCG